>NZ_FOZV01000010.1 GCF_900116065.1 Brevundimonas viscosa | reverse complement strand
CTGCCGCCGGCGCTGACCGCCGGGGCCCTGGCCTCGGTGCGGCATCTCAAGGCCCACCCGGAGCTGCGCGCGGCCCACCAGGAGCGCGCCGCGGCGCTGAAGTCGCGGCTGACCGAGGCCGGCATCCCGGTGATGCCGTCCGAGAGCCACATCGTGCCGGTGTTCGTCGGCGATCCGGTCCACACCAAGATGATCTCGGACCTGCTGCTGGAAGAGCACGGCGTCTACGTCCAGCCGATCAACTACCCGACCGTGCCCAAGGGCACCGAACGCCTGCGCTTCACCCCGTCGCCCAACCACGACGACGCCATGATGGACGACCTCGTCCGCGCCATGGACAAGCTCTGGACCCGCTGCAACGTGGCGCGCATGCCGCTGGCGGCCTGACGGCGCCGCCTATTCGAAGAACACCGGGTCGCCGTCCTGGTCAAAGGCGGCGAAGCGCCCGAAGCCGCCGTCGCGCACGCCCTCGACCATGATCTGCAGCGCGGCGTCGATGTCGCCCCTGGCCGGAGGCTGTCCGTTCCGACCCGCCAGGCAGGCCGCGAAGACCATCGTCCAGGGCGGGCCGGCCCGACGGGATTCCGCCGCCAGCGCCGCGAAATCCGCGACGTCCCCCGGGGCCTTGTCCACGCACATGAGCGGAACCAGGACGCCGCCCTCGCCGGCGAGGAAGCGCGCGCGCTGATCCGGCGTCGCGTCGTCCGGCAACTCGGCGGCGGCGAAAACGAACAGAATCCGCTGCGGTTCAGGCTGCGCCAGCGCGGCGGCCACGAGCTGCCGGAAATGCGAATCGGGGGTCATCGTTCAGGTCTCATGTTCACAGTGTGGATCCGGGTTGCGCCGGCACAAGGCGCCGGTCCGCGGCCTGGGTCAGGACAGACGGGACAAGGAGATACGACCATGAGCTCAACCGACGTCCGTCAAGATGTTCCCGCCAGCCCGGCCGCGTCCGCCATGCTTGACGCAGTGCATCCGTTCGACGCCCGCGGCGTGGCGCGGCGGTTCCGGCACGCCGCCATCTTCGGCGCGCTCGATGTCCTCGCGCCCGGCGAGACGATGCGCTTCATGAACGATCACGATCCCCTGCCGCTCCTCCGCCAGATCGCGGATCGCTACGGCGACGGCTTCGAGGTGGAGTACCGTCACCGTTCCGAACAAGGCGTGGTGATCGACTTCCTGCGCGTGGAGTAGGCGCCTCAGGCGAAGATCAGGAACAGGGTGATCGCCACGAGGACGACGAAGGTCACGGCCCAGATCACCGGCCAGACGGCGGGTCCCTGGGGCTTGACCGAGACGGTGTCGAGAGGGGTGCTGCCGTGCTGGTCCTCGGCGTAGGTCTCGTCACGGCTCTGGGTCAGATCCGGATTGAGGCCGGTGGGCTCGGCGTCGCGGGGCGGGGTCGGGTCGGTCATCGGGCGTCCTCCATGGGCAGCGCCGGCGCGGTCGAAAGACGCCAGCGCACCATTTCCTCAAGGCAGGCCAGGCCCGGGTCCCCGGCGGCGTGCAGTCGGCCGGTCAGGCGGGTCCACGCCTCCGGGCCGGCGTAGCGATCGAACTCGACCAGGGCGGCGCGCGCGAAGGCGGCGGGACTCTCGCCCCGCGCGGCGGCGGCGCTTCGCACCGACATGGCGAGATCGGGCGCAGCTTCGTCCAGCCAGCCCTCCAGAACGGGGGCGGCGGAGCGGGCGCGGGCCATGAGGTCGCCGAGGGTCAGCATGAGGCGCACGGGCTCGCCGGCGGGGCGGCCAGCTCGACGCCCTCGACCGTCGCCGCGGCGGCCAGTTCGGCGACGTACTGGCCGGCGGCCACGGCCCAGGCCCGGGCCTCGAGCGTGTCGCGGAGCCGGTCGCGCACCACCTCGTACGGCAGTTCGCGGCCCTCGATGCGCCGCTCCAGCCGGATCAGGTGCCAGCCGAAGCGCGAACGCACCGGCTCGGCGCGGTTGGTTCCGGGCGGGGTGTCCTCCAGCGCCGCCTGGACGGGCGGGGCCAGTTCGCCGCGCCGGACCTGACCCAGCGAGCCGTCCTGCTGCGCCGACGGGCAGGTGGAGTGGGCGCGCGCGGCCTCGACGAAGGCGGCGCGGCTGTCGCCGATGTCGGCGCGCAGGGCCCGGGCCCGCGCTTCGGCGGCGGCCCAGCCGGGCTGGTCGTCGGCCTCCGGCTCGATCAGGACATGCGCCGCTTCGAACAGTTCAGGGGTGCGGAAGCGGTCGCGCTGGCTCTCGTACAGGCGCAGGCATTCCGCCTCGTCCGGCTCGGCGGGGACGAGCGCCTGTTCGAGCAGGGCCCGGACGAGGGCTTCCTCCTCGCTCTCCCGGACCCCGCCTTCGTCGTCAGGATCCGCCTCGACGCCGCGACGGCGTGCCTCCTGAAGCAGCAGTTCACGCACCACCAGCGCCCGCGCCGCCTGGGTCCAGGCCTCGACGGGATCCTCCGCCGGGTGATGCTGCAGCTCGCGGGCGATGGCGGCGGCCTCGATCTCCACGCCGTTGACCCGCACGTCCGGGAAGCTGGGGACAGACGGCCGGGTCGGGGGCGGGCCGTGGTGGCGATGGCCGCAGCCGCTGGTTTCGGCGGCAGGCGCCGGAGTCGGCGGCGGCGGCGTCTTGCGGCCGGAGGAGCGGGTGAGGACGAAGCGGGCCGTGGTCACTGGGCGCTCTCCGCCTCGCCGCGCAGCACTGAGGGGCCGCCATAGGTCGGAGCCTGGCCGGGCTGCCCGTGGGTCGGGGTGGTCGACGGCTTCCGCACTGCGCCGCGCGAGCGGACCAGCTGGTAGCCCGGCCGGACAAGGAACATGATCGGAATGCTCCAGACATGCACCAGCCGGGTGAAGGGCGTGATCAGGAAGATGGTCAGCCCCAGCACGATGTGCAGCTTGTAGACCCAGAAGGCGTCGATGATCAGGTCGGCGGCCGCGGGGTTGAAGGTCAGCAGGCCGTTGGCCCAGCCCATGAACAGCACCATCTCCGACCCATCGAGATGCTGCATGGTCCACCAGGTTGTGGCCAGGCCGATGGCCAGCTGCAGCCACAGCAGGAACAGCACCAGAATATCCATCTTCGACGAGCTGCGCCGGATGCGGGAGTCGAACAGGCGACGGTGCAACAGCAGGCTGGCCCCGATGAAGGCCGCGACGCCGGCGATGCCGCCGACCACAAGGGCCATCATCTGCTTGAAGCCGTGGCCGATGCCGAAGAAGTCGAACACCCCGATCGGCGTCAGCAGGCCGACGAAATGCCCCCCGAGCAGGGCCAGGATGCCGAGGTGGAACAGGTTGGAGCCGATCAGCATCTGCTTGCGGCGCAGGAACTGGCTGGACTGCGAGCGCCACGAGTACTGCGCCTTGTCGAAGCGCAGGATGCTGCCGACGATCAGCACCGTCACGGCGAGGTAGGGAAACCAGCCGAAGGCCAGTTGGTTGAGGAACCCTTCCATCGTCATCCTCCCTGGGTCCGGGCCGCGGGGCGGCGTCCCGCGCGGATTTTCGCGATCAGGCCGGTCGGCCCGCCCGCCTCATGGTCCGGCCGCCCGAAGGTGACCGGGGCCTCGCGCCACTCGTCGTCGACGTCGCCGTCGGCCGGGTCCTCGACGGTGCGCTCCAGCAAGGCCTTCAGCGCCTCGGCGTCCGGCTTCGCCTCGGCGAGGGACAGCAGGGCGGTGAACACTCCGGCGTAGGGGCTGTCCCGCTCGGCCAGCCGCTGCTGCAGGGCGGCCAGGACATGAGCCGGCTCGCCGAGCAGGTCGCGCGCCTCGCCGAACGGCTGGCAGGCGAGGAATTCGAGGTAGAGCGGCAGGTAGTCGGGCAGCTCGGACACGGCCATGACGAAGCCGCGGTCGAGGTAGGTCTGGCCGAGGTCGACCATGGCCGGGCCGCGATCCCGGCTGTCGCCGTGGACGTGCTCGAACAGGTGCAGCGACAGCTTGCGCGAACGGTCGAACAGGTCGGTGTAGGCCTCCTGCAGTTCGAACAGGTCGCGGGTCTCGAGTTCCCGCAGAAGCGGTTCGAGCGCCTCGCGACCCGCCGGCGGGACCAGCCGCTCGGCGGCCAGCGCCTCGCGGATGGCGCCGACGTTGGCCTGCAGATCCTCCGACGGATAGCCGAGCAGGGCGGAGAGGGCGCGCAGCGAGCGGATCATGTCGACACGTCCATGAAGGGCGAGCGCCGCGGCGTGGTCTTGGGACCGCCGAAGATGTTCAGCTTGCTGCTGCCGTTGGTGTTGCGGTCGAGGGTGAAGCCGCCGGAGCCGCGCAGCACGTAGGCGTCCTCGTTGTCCTCGCGGTGCGTGGTCGGGATGACGTAGCGGTCCTCATAGGCCGCCAGGGCCATGATCTTGTACATGTCCTCGATGGTCGCCCCGGTCAGGCCGACGCGCTCGGCGATCGACTCGTCGACGCGGCCGTCGATGGTCCTGGCCCGCATGTAGGCGCGCATGGCCAGCATGCGCTCGAGGCCCCGGGCCACCGGCTCCTCGTCCCCGGCGGTGAGCAGGTTGGCGAGGTAGCGCATCGGGATGCGCAGCGAGCGTACGTCCGGCATGCCGTCGTTGACCGACATCTTGCCGGCCTCGGCCGCCGACTGGATCGGCGACAGCGGCGGCACGTACCAGACCATCGGCAGGGTGCGGTACTCCGGGTGCAGCGGGAAGGCGACGCGCCACTCCTTGGCCATCTTATAGACCGGCGAGCGGACCGCCGCCTCCAGCCAGGCCTCGGGCACGCCGTCGCGACGGGCCTGTTCGATCACGGCCGGATCGTGCGGGTCCATGAACAGGGACAGCTGGGCCTCGTAGAGGTCCTTCTCGTCCTCGACCGAGGCGGCCTCCTTGATGCGGTCGGCGTCGTAGAGGAAGACGCCGAGGTAGCGGATGCGTCCGACGCAGGTCTCGGAACACACGGTCGGCTGGCCCACCTCGATACGAGGGAAGCAGAAGATGCACTTCTCGGATTTGCCCGAGGACCAGTTGTAGTAGATTTTCTTGTACGGGCAGCCCGAGACGCACATGCGCCAGCCGCGGCAGCGCTCCTGGTCGATCAGCACGATGCCGTCCTCGGCCCGCTTGTAGATCGCGCCCGAGGGACACGCCGCCAGGCAGGCCGGGTTCAGGCAGTGCTCGCACAGCCTGGGCAGGTACATCATGAAGGTGTTTTCGAACTGGCCGTAGATCTCCTTCTCGATGCCCTCGAAATTGGCGTCGGCGGACCTTTTGGAGAACTCGCCCGAGAGATCGTCCTCCCAGTTGCCGCTCCATTCGATCTTGGTCATCACGTCGCCGGTGATCAGCGAGCGCGGGCGGGCCGAGGGTTGCGCCTCGAGCTCCGGCGCCTTCTGCAGCCACTCGTATTCGAAGGTGTAGGGCTCGTAGAAGTCGTCGATCTCGGGCAGGTCGGGATTGGCGAACAGCTTGGCCAGGATGCGCCACTTGGAGCCGATGCGCGGCTCGATGCGGCCGTTCTTCTTCCGGACCCAGCCGCCCTTCCAGCGCTTCTGGTTCTCCCAGTCCTTGGGATAACCGATGCCGGGCTTGGTCTCGACGTTGTTGAACCAGGCGTATTCGACGCCTTCGCGGTTGGTCCAGACGTTCTTGCAGGTGATCGAACAGGTGTGACAGCCGATGCACTTGTCCAGGTTCAGGACCATGGCGATCTGGGCGCGGATCTTCATTCGGCGGCCTCCAGGTCAGGTTCAGCGGCTTTGTCGAACCAGTTGATCGCGCTCATCTTGCGGATGACCACGAACTCGTCGCGGTTGGCCCCGACGGTGCCGTAGTAGTTGAAGCCGTACGACAGCTGGGCGTAGCCGCCGATCATGTGGGTCGGCTTCATGTTGATGCGGGTGATCGAGTTGTGCACCCCGCCGCGCTGGCCGGTCAGCTCGGAGCCGACCGTGTTCACCAGCTTCTCCTGGGCGTGATACATGATCGCCGTGCCGGCCATGACCCTCTGGGAGACGATGGCCCGGGCGGTGACGGCGCCGTTGACGTTGAAGGCCTCGATCCAGTCGTTATCTTCGATGCCGGCCTGTTTCGCATCCGTCTCGCTGATCCAGATCACCGGCCCGCCGCGGTTGAGGCTGAGCAGGATCAGGTTCTCGGCATAGGTCGAGTGGATGCCCCACTTCTGGTGCGGGGTGAGGATGTTCAGCAGGATCTCGGCGTTGCCGTTGGGCAGCTTGCCGTGCACGGCGCGCACGGTGCGGGTGTCGATGGGAGGTCGCCAGGTGACGAAGCCCTCGCCGAAGGCCCGCATCCAGTGGTGGTCCTGGTAGAGCTGCTGGCGACCGGTCAGGGTCCGCCACGGGATCCGCTCGTGCACATTGGTGTAGCCGGCGTTGTAGCAGACGTGCTCGGACTCCAGCCCCGACCAGGTCGGAGACGAGATGATCTTGCGCGGCTGGGCCACGACGTCGCGGAAGCGGATCTTCTCCTCCTCCTTGCCTTCGGCCAGATGGACGTGGTCCAGGCCCGTGACCGTCGACAGCGCCCGCCAGGCCTTGACCGCCACCTCGCCGTTGGTCTCCGGGGCCAGCGTCAGGATGGTCTCGCAGGCGTCGATGTCGGTGAGGATGCGCGGCCGGCCCTTGCCCGGTCCTTCCTCGGCGACCACGCCATTGAGGCCGGCCAGCAGTTTCACCTCGGAATCGGTGTTCCACTGGATGCCCTTGCCGCCGTTGCCCAGCTTCTCGAGCGCCGGGCCGAGCGAGGTGAATTTGGCGTAGGTCTGGGCGTAGTCACGCTCGACCAGCGAGACATTGGCCATGGTCCGGCCGGGAACCGGATCGCACTCGCCCTTGTCCCAGCGCTTCGGCTCATAGGGCTGGGCCAGTTCCTGGGCCGTGTCGTGCATGATCGGCGTCAGCACCAGGTCGTGCTCGACCCCCAGCACCTCGGGCGCCACGTCGGAGAATTTCTTCGCGATGGTGCGGAAGATGTCCCAGTCGCTCTTCGCCTCCCAGACCGGATCCACCGCCGCCGTCAGGGGGTGGATGAAGGGGTGCATGTCCGAGGTGTTGAGGTCGTGCTTCTCGTACCAGGTGGCGGTGGGCAGCACCACGTCGGCGTACATGCTGGTCGTCGACATGCGGAAGTCGATGTTGACCATCAGGTCCAGCTTGCCGACCGGCGCCTCGTCGCGCCAGGCGACTTCCTGCGGCTTCTCGCGGCCGTCCTCGCCGAGGTCGACGCCGACCACGCCGTGCAGGGCGCCGACCAGGTGCTTGAGGAAATACTCGTGCCCCTTGCCGCTGGCCCCCAGCACGTTGGACCGCCAGAAGAACATGTTGCGCGGCCAGTTCCGCGGATTGTCCGGGTCCACGCAGGACAGCTTCAGCCCGCCGCTCTTCAGCCGGTCGGAGACGAAGGTTTTCGGGTCGGCGCCGGTGTCGAAGATCTCCTTGCCGATGCTGAGCGGATTGGTCTCCAGCTGCGGCGCGGTCGGTAGCCAGCCCATGCGTTCGGCGCGGACGTTGAAGTCGATCATGCTGCCCGACCAGTCGCCCTCGGGCGCGGTCGGCGACAGGATTTCCGCTATCTGCAAGCTCTCGTAACGCCACTGGTCGGTGTGGGCGTAGAAGAAGCTGGTGCCGTTCATGAACCGGGTCGGCCGCAGCCAGTCGAGGGCGAAGGCCAGCGGCAGCCATCCGGTCTGGGGCCGCAGCTTCTCCTGCCCGACATAGTGGGCCCAACCGCCGCCGGACTGGCCGATGCAGCCGCACATCACCAGCATGGAGATGATGCCGCGGTAGGCCATGTCCATGTGGTACCAGTGGTTAAGCCCCGCCCCGAGGATGACCATGGAACGGCCGCGGGTCTTCTCGGCGACCTCGGCGAACTCGCGGGCTGTGGCGATGATGGCCTCGCGCGGCACGCCGGTGACGTTCTCGGCCCAGGCCGGGCTAAACGGCGCGTCGTCGTCATAGGTGGCGGCGACATTGGCGCCGCCGAAGCCGCGGTCGACGCCGTAGTTGGCGCAGAACAGGTCGAAGACGGTGGCGACCAGCGCCTCTCCATCCTTCAGCTTGACCCGCTTCACCGGCACGTTGCGGTCGAGGATCTGCTCGTGGCTGGTCGAGACAAAGGACTCGGGGGCCGTGCCGCCGAAATAGGGGAAGCCGACCGGCACGATCTCGTCGTGGTCCTCGGCCAGCGTCAGGCGCAGGCGGATGTCCTTGCCCTTGCCGTCCTTCTCCTCGAGGTTCCACTTGCCGGGGTCGCCCCAGCGGTGGCCGGACTGGCCCTGCGGGCAGACGATCTTGCCGCTGATCTCGTCGATGCCGACCGCCTTCCAGTCAGGATTGGCCTTCTCGCCGAGATCGGCCCGGAAGTCGGCGGCGCGCACCATGCGGTCGGCGACCACCCGGCCGTCGCGCTCGACCAGCTTCACCAGCAGGGGGAAGTCCGAATACTGGCGACCGTACTCGGCGAAATAGGGCGCCTGCCGGTCGCAGTGGAACTCCTTGAGGATGACGTGGCCGAAAGCCAGCGCCAGGGCGGCGTCGGTGCCCTGCTTGGGGTGCAGCCACATGTCGGCAAACTTGGACGCTTCGGAGTAGTCCGGCGTGATGACGACGCTCTTGGTCCCCTTGTAGCGGACTTCCGAATAGAAGTGGGCGTCGGGCGACCGCGTCTGCGGGATGTTCGAGCCCCACACCAGCAGAAAGCCGGCGTTGTACCAGTCCGCGCTCTCCGGCACGTCGGTCTGCTCGCCCCAGGTCTGCGGCGACGACGGCGGCAGGTCGCAGTACCAGTCGTAGAAGCTGAGGATGGTCCCGCCCAGCAGCGACAGGTAACGGCTGCCCGCAGCGTAGGAGATCATCGACATGGCCGGGATCGGCGAGAAGCCGGCGATGCGGTCCGGGCCGTATTCCTTGATCGTGTGGGCATTGGCGGCGGCGATCAGTTCGGTCGCCTCGTCCCATCCGGCGCGGATGAAGCCGCCGCGCCCGCGCCGCGACACCCAGCTGTGGCGCTTGGCGGGGTCATCGACGATCGAGCGCCAGGCGGCGACGGGGGTCATGGTCTTGCGCGCCTCGCGCCAGTGGCGAAGCAGGCGGCCCCGGATCAGCGGATATTTGATGCGGGTGCCGGAATACAGGTACCAGCTGTAGCTGGCGCCGCGGGGGCAGCCGCGCGGTTCGTGGTTCGGCAGGTCGGGCCGGGTCCGCGGATAGTCGGTCTGCTGGGTCTCCCAAGTGACGATGCCGCCCTTGACGTAGATCTTCCACGAGCAGGAGCCGGTGCAGTTCACCCCGTGCGTGGAGCGGACGATCTTGTCGGCGGCCCAGCGGGTTCGATAGGCGTCCTCCCAGTCCCTGTTCTCGCGCGTCGTCAGGCCGTGGCCGTCGGAGAAGGTCTCCCTGTCGCGACGGAAATAGGTCAGGCGATCGAGGAAGTGGCTCATGACGGGCTGCCTTCCGCTTGGGCTTGGGATGAAGGGGGAGGAGGAACGCGACGGCGCTCGACCTCGCGCAGGATGCCGCGCGGGCCGGTGTAGGCGACCCAGGTGAGCACGGCGCAGGTGACGTAGAAGGCCAGGAAGCCCCACAGCGCCGCCTCGGGCCCGCCGGTCGCGTCGATCGAGGCGCCGTAGGCCTTGGGTATGAAGAAGGCGCCGAAGGCCGCGACAGCCGAGGTGAAGCCGACGATGGCCGCGGCCTCGCGGTCCGCCCGCACGCGCTGCTCAGCGGGGGACAGGGCGGGGGCCAGGCGGGCCGTCTCCAGAGCCATGATCGGACCGATCATCTGGAAGGTGGAGGCGTTGCCGACCCCGGTGAGGAAGAACAGGGCCAGCACGCTGCCGAAGAAGGCGGGGAAGGAGGCGATCGACAGCGCCCAGAGCATGCCCAGCACCGCGGCGATCATGCCGACGAACACCCACAGGGTGACGCGCGCGCCCCCCCAGCGGTCCGAGACCCAGCCGGTGCCGGCCCGCGACAGGGCTCCGATGAGCGGTCCGAGGAACACATACTGCATGGCGTTCACCTCGGGGAACACCAGCCGGGCGAGCAGCGGGAAGCCGGCCGAGAAGCCGATGAACGAGCCGAAGGTGCCGGTGTAGAGCCAGCACATCAGCCAGTTGTGGGTGCGCCGGAAGATCGCCGCCTGGTCCGCGAACGAAGCCTTGGCCGAGGCGATGTCGTTCATGCCGAACCAGGCCGCCAGGGCGCCCAGCATGATGAAGGGCACCCAGATGAAGCCGGCGTTCTGGGCCCAGATGCGGGCCCCGTCGTCGGTCACCTGGGCCTGTCCGCCCAGCGCCCCGAACACCGAGAAGGTCACCACGATCGGCACCAGGAACTGCATCAGGCTGACGCCCAGGTTGCCGAGGCCGGCGTTCAGCGCGAGGGCGTTGCCGCGCTCGGCCTTGGGGAAGAAGAAGCCGATGTTGGCCATGGACGAGGCGAAGTTGCCGCCGCCGAAGCCGCACAGCAGGGCCAGCACGAGGAAGATCAGATACGGCGTGTTCGGGTCCTGTACCGCGTAGCCGATGCCGAAGGCGGGGATGAGCAGCGAGGCGGTCGACACCGCGGTCCACAGCCGCCCGCCGAAGACCGGCACCATGAAGGCATAGAAGATCCGGAACGTCGCGCCCGACAGCCCCGGCAGGGCGGCCAGCCAGAACAGCTGGTCCGTGGTGAAGGTGAAACCAAGCCGCGGCAGCTGCGCCACCACCACGCTCCACACCATCCAGACGGCGAAGGCGAGCAGCAGGCAGAAGGTCGAGATCCACAGGTTGCGCCGCGCGACCGCGCGTCCGGTGGTGCGCCAGAACTCCGCATCCTCGGGCCGCCAGTCGGCCAGAACGCCGGCGCGGGCCTTGCGCAGCCGCTCGAGCATCGGCTTCGCCGGCTCGTGGATCGGCTCCATCTCCGGCAGCTCGGGCAGGCCGGTGATCGCGCGGCCCTCGCGCAGGGCGGCGGCCTCCATCTGCCGGACCGCGAAGTGCATCCACAGCAGCGACACGGTCACGATCAGGAACAGCAGGGCGAAACAGCTGGTCCAAATTCCGGTGAGGTCATTCATCACCCCGAAGACCAGCGGCAGGATGAATCCGCCCAGCCCGCCGACCATGCCGACCAGTCCGCCCACGGCGCCGATCTGCTTCGGGTAGTAGACGGGGATGTGCTTGAACACGGCCGCCTTGCCCAGGCTCATGAAGAAGCCGAGCACGAAGATGGCCACGAGGAAGGGGATCAGCCCCATCGAGGTGGAGAAGCTGATCGGGCCGCGGACGCCATGGATGGTGTAGTCCGTCGGCGGGTAGGACAGCATGAACAGGCAGAGCGCCGACACGCCGAAGGTCCAGTAGAGCACCGCCCGGGCGCCGTACTTGTCCGAGAGGCGGCCGCCATAGATGCGGAACAGGCTGGCCGGCACCGAATAGAAGGCGGCCAGCATGCCCGCCGTCTTCACGTCGAGGCCGTACACGCCGATCAGGTAGCGCGGCAGCCAAAGGGCCAGGGCCACGAAAGCCCCGAAGACGAAGAAGTAGTAGAGGGCGAAGCGCCAGACCTGGATGTTCTTCAGCGCCGCCAGCTGGGCGCCGGCGGACTGGGCCGGGCGGCCCTCGCGGCGGCGGGCGAGGGTCTCGGGATCGTCGCGGGTGACGAGGTAGAAGACGACGGCGGCGACCGCGAGCACGCCGGCCCAGATCTGCGCCACCGACTGCCAGCCCCAGGCCACCATGACCACGGGGGCGAGGAATTTGGTCACCGCGGCGCCGACGTTGCCGGCGCCGAAGATGCCGAGCGCCGTGCCCTGCTGGCCCGGCGGGAAGAACTTCGGCACGTAGGCGACGCCGACCGCGAAGGCGCCGCCGGCGAGGCCGACGCCGAGCGCCGCCAGCAGCATCTCGGAATAGCTGTCCGCCCACGACAGCAGCAGCGTCGCCAGGGCGGCGGTCAGCATGACCAGCGCCAGCATGCGCCGGCCGCCGAGCTGTTCGGTCCAGACGCCGAGTGCGACCCGCACGAGCGAGCCGGTGAGAATCGGGGTGCCGACGAGCAGGCCGAACTGGGTCTCGGACAGACCGAGTTGGTCCTTCATCCCGAGCCCGATGATCGAGAAGATCGTCCAGACGGCGAAGCAGATGGTGAAGGCGAGAGTGCTCGCCCACAGCGCCGTTCTGCCTCCCTCCGCCGGGGTCTCCATCCCGAGCGTGCCCTCCGCGGCTTCCTTCGGGGACATGGCCCCCCCTTCCGTCAACTAAGACGCCTGGTTGCGCTACGGTTCCAGCATGCACGCCCGGAATCGTACGAACCTTGCTCCCCGAACCATGTTGGCGCGACAAAGCGACGCTTGCCAGAGGAACTCGTTGCCTCACGATATGTTTTTGCTTCGGGCTACGAAGCCATGGGAGGGCGAATGGCGGAGGCCGGACTGATGGAGCTGGACGCGGCGCGCGCGCCGTCGCCCGCCCCGCCCTCGCTGGTCGACGGCTTCGGTCGCCGCTTCCGATATCTCCGCCTGTCGGTCACCGAGGTCTGCAACTTCCGCTGCGCCTACTGCCTGCCTGACGGCTACCGGGGGAAGGCCGACGGCTTCCTCGAACTCGACGAGATCGCCCGTCTGGTCAGGGGATTCGCCGCCCTGGGTGTGACCAAGGTTCGCCTGTCGGGCGGCGAGCCTTCGGTGCGGGCGGACCTTGACGACATCATCGCAGCCGCGGCCGCGACGCCGGGGGTGATGAAGGTCGCCCTGACCACCAACGGCTGGCGACTGGACCGTCGGGTGCGCGGCTGGCGGGACGCCGGCCTCAGCCACCTGAACGTCAGCATCGATTCGCTCGACCCCGCCGCCTTCGCGCGCCTCACAGGGCACGACCGGCTGGAGGACATCCTCCGGGGCGTCGACACGGCGCTGGGGCTGGGCTTCGGGGCGGTTAAGCTGAACGCGGTGCTGCTGCGCGATACGGTCGACAGCGCCTTCGACCAGTTCGCCGACTGGCTGCGCCACCGGCCCGCCACCGTGCGCTTCATCGAACTGATGCGCACCCTCGACAACGGCCCGTGGTTCGACGCCCAGCACGTGCGGGCCGAGGTGCTGGAACGCTGGCTGCGGGAGAGGGGCTGGACCGCCCGGCCGCGCCGCGCCGACGACGGCCCCGCGATCGAGTACGCCCATCCCGACTACGCCGGCCGGTTCGGCGTCATCGCCCCCTACGGCGCCGGCTTCTGCGACGGCTGCAACCGGCTGCGGGTGACCGCACGCGGCAAGCTGCGCCTGTGCCTGTTCGGGGAGGGCGGGGTGGACCTGCGCGATCTGCTGACGGACTCGGTGGCGCCGGAGCGGCTCGAGCAGCGCATTCTCGACGCCCTGCCGACCAAGCAGCGCGGCCATGAGCTGATGCTGGGCCGCTCGGGAGACCTTCGGCGGATGGCCGACGTGGGCGGCTGACGGGAAGGGCGGGGGTGGACGCAAGCACGATCCTGCTGATCGCCCTGCTGATGGGGGCGGCGGCGGCGCTTTACTCCTCCGTCGGCCACGGCGGGGCCTCGGCCTACCTTGGCGTCATGGCCCTGTTCTCCCTGTCGCCGGAGGTGATGCGGCCCACGGCGCTGGCCCTGAACCTGGTGGTCGCCGGCTACGGAGCCTGGCGCTACGTCCGCGCCGGGGAGTTCAACCCGCGCCTGTTCCTCGCCTTCGCGGTCACGGCGATCCCCATGGCCTTCATCGGCGGTCGCATACAGGTGCCGCCGGAGATCTACCGGCCGATGCTCGGCGCCGTGCTCTGGTTCGCCGCGGCGCGGATGCTATGGCGGCCGACGGCCACGGCGGCGCGACCGGTTCGCGCCCCGAGCCTCAAGGTCGCCTTGCCCGGTGGGGCGGCGCTGGGCCTGCTGGCCGGGCTCACCGGCACCGGCGGCGGCATCTTTCTCAGCCCGCTGATCCTGCTGTTCGCCTGGGAGACGCCGCGTCATACCTCAGGCGTCGCCGCCGCCTTCATCTTCGTCAACTCGGTCGCCGGGCTGGCGGGCCAGATGACCCTGCTGCCGGCCCTGCCGCCGGAACTGCCGATCTTCGTCGGGGCGGTGGCCGCGGGGGCGGTGCTGGGAGCGTGGCTCGGCGTGCGCCGGTTGCCGCAGGCCGCGCTGCTGGTCACTCTCGGACTCGTGCTGGCCCTCGCCGGCGCGAAGCTGATCTTCACATGAGGCTGCGGCCGCACGAGATCGCCGCCGTGGTGCTGGCCGGCGGGGAGGGGCGCCGCATCGGCGGCGGCAAGCCGCAGCGGAGGCTGGGAGGGCGGACTCTGCTGGAACGGGCCGCGGCGCAGGCATCGGGCGTCTCCGATCTGGCGGCCGTGGCGGTCCGCGACACCGCCCAGGTCGAAGGTCTCGAGGGTCTCGTCCTGATCGAGGACGCGCCGTGGGAGGGTCCGCTCGGCGGCCTCGCGGCGGCGCTGGCCTTCGCGCGGGCCCACGGCCGGGCGGCGGTGCTGACCCTGCCCTGCGACATGCCGCTGGTCCCCCCGGACCTCGCGCCGCGACTGGCGACGGCGCTCGGCGACCGGGCCGCGGCGCTGGCGACGAGCGGGGGCCGGTTGCACCCCGTCTGCGGCCTGTGGCGGGTCGAGGCGGTCGACGCCCTGCCGGCCTGGGCCGGGACCGGCCAGCGCTCGCTGAAGGGCTTCGCCGCCGCGCTCGGCTTCGCGACGGTGGACTGGCCGGTGGAGCCCGTCGATCCGTTCTTCAACGTCAACACCGCCGAGGACCTGGCGCAGGCCGAAGCCCTGCTCGCCTGATCAGAAGGCCAGCGCCTCGATCGTCTCACCGGCGAGGGCGGCGGGCGCGCCGGCCCGACGGCGGATCAGCAGCTCCGCGGCGGCCAACGCCTTCTGGGCGCTGGAATCCTGGTTGGAGATCGCCTCGACGCCGCCGTCGCGCCAGACGGCGCGATGGAAGGTCTCGCGCTCGCCGCAGGCCGGAAGGGCCCCGGCCAGCGGCGCGGGCCGCCAGCGGAGAGCGGCGCCGGGCGGCTCCCCCGCGAGGCCGGCCAGCAGAGGCGCGAGAAACAGGCGGGCCGTGACCATGGCCGAGGTCGGATTGCCGGGCAGGCCGAGCACGAGCCGCCCCCTCGCGCGACCGAGCCACACCGGCTTGCCCGGCTTGATGGCCACCTTGGAGAAGATCAGCTCCAGGCCCGAGCGGGTGAACATGGCGCGGGCGTAGTCCTTCTCGCCCACCGAGGCTCCGCCGGTGACCACTACCAGATCGGCGCGGTCCAGAGCGGCGGCGGCGGCCGACTGCAGAACCCCGGGATCGTCGGGCAGGCGCAGCCGGTCGACCACCTCAGCGCCGAAAACCCGGGCCATGCCGGCGACCCCGAAGGAGACGCTTTCGGGGATCATGCCCGGCCGCTCCGCCGCCCGCCCCGGCTCGGCCAGCTCATCGCCGGTGCCCAGCACGATCACCGTCGGCCGGGCCCAGACCTCGACCTCGGCGACATCGGCCCCCGCCGCGGCCACCATGGCGCGCGGGTCCAGACGGCGCCCCGCCGGCAGCAGTTCGTCGCCGCGTCGGAAGTCCGATCCCTGCGGTCGGACGTGGCGGCCGCCGCCCAGCGCGTGGTCGAAGATCGCCAGATCGCCTTCGCGGCGGACCACCTCCTGCATGATCACCCGATCGGCGCCGCGGGGCAGGGGCGCGCCGGTGAAGATGCGCACGCACTCGCCGGCCGACACTGCGCCGTCGAAGCCGTGGCCGGCGAAGGACTCGCCGACCACCCTCAGTCGGGCGGGCAGGGCGAAGTCGGCCTCGCGCACGGCGTAGCCGTCCATGGCCGAGGTGTCGCTGGCCGGCGAGTCGAGACGCGCGATCACAGGGGCGGCGAGGGCCCGGCCATGGGCTTCAGCCAGCCGAACCCGCTCCTGACGCGTCGGCCCGACGGTGGCCGCCAGCCGCTCGAGCGCCTCGTCGAAGCCGATCACGCCGCGCTCCCGGCGGTCCAGTCGCCGGATCGGCCGCCGCGCTTTTCGACCACCCGCACCTTACCGATGGCCATGGTCCGATCGATGGCCTTGAGCATGTCGAACAGCGTCAGCCCCGCGACCGAGACAGCCGTCAGCGCCTCCATCTCCACCCCCGTTGGACCGTGGGCGCCAACCTCGGCGCGGAGGCGGAATCCGGGCAGTGCGGGGTCGGGCTGAATGGTCACGGCGACGCGGGTGAGCGGCAGCGGGTGGCACAGCGGGATCAGGTCGGCCGTCCGCTTGGCGCCCATGACGCCGGCCAGCTCTGCGGTCGCGATGACCGCCCCCTTGGGCGTGTCGCCCGCCACGGCGCGCGCGACAGTGTCTGCGGCGCAGGTGAGGACGCCCTCGGCCACGGCGGTGCGGTCGGTCGCGGGCTTGTCGGTGACGTCGACCATGCGCGCGCGCCCCTGGGCGTCCAGATGGCTCAGCTCGCTCACGCGCAGACCTCGCGCAGCCGGGGCAGCTGGCCCGCCAGCGAGCAGGGCCGGTAGCGGCTGTCCAGCTCCTGGCCGAGCACCAGGTCCCAGGCGTCGCGGCAGGCCCCAGTCGATCCCGGAAGGCAGAACACGAAGCTGTCCCCGGCCTGCCCGGCGAAGGCGCGCGACTGAAGGGTCGACAGTCCGACCGTGCCGAGGCTCATCTGGTGAAAGACCACGGAAAAGCCGTCCATCTCGCGGCGGAACAGCGGGCGGACCGCCTCGGGTGTGACGTCGCGCGGCGAGAAGCCGGTGCCGCCGGTGGTCAGCACGACGTCGACGGCGGGATCGTCGATCCAGGCCTGCACCTGCGCCCGGATCGCGTCGACGTCGTCGGGGACCAGCGCCCGGCCCGCCAGCCGGTGCCCGGCGGCGGTCAGTCGCTCGACCAGCAGGCCGCCCGAGGTGTCGGTTTCGGGCGTGCGCGTGTCCGAGACGGTGAGGACGGCGATGTGAAGCGGGTGAAACTCGAGGCGTTCGTCGATCCCGGGCATCAGTCGCTCCATCTCGCGCGATCGGCGCGATCGTTATCGGTCGGCTCGATCCAGCGCGAACCGTCGGGACCGTCCTCGCGCTTCCAGAAGGCAGCCTCGGTCTTGAGCCGGTCCATCAAGTAGTCGGCGGCCTCGAAGGCGGCGCGGCGGTGCGGCGCGGCGACGGCCACGAAGACGATCGCCTCGCCGGGGCGCACGCCGCCGCAGCGATGGACGACGTGGATGTCGCTGATGGCGAAGCGTCGGGCAGCGTCGGCGGCGATGGTCTCCAGCGAGCGCTCGGTGAAGCCCGGGTAGTGGTCGAGATAGAGGCCGGAGACGGGTCCGTCGACCGCGCTGTCCCGGGCGAGCCCCACGAAGGTGACGACGGCGCCGTCACCCTGGCGGCCGCCGAGGAAAAGGCCGAGTTCGGCGTCGGCCCTGAACGGCCCGGAGCGCAGGATGGCGGAAACCGACATCTCACCCGCCCGAGAAGACAGGGAGGAGGGCGACCTCCTGCCCGGGAGCGAGGCAGGTCGTGTCGGGAACCACGGTCTGATCCACCGCGATGCGGACGCCGGACGCGGACAGGGCGGCCGCGGAGCCCTCGATACGCTCGATGAGTCGATGGCGGACCTCGCCCGCGGTCAGCCCCTCCGAGAACTCCAGACGGTGCTCGCGCCCGAAGCGGGCGCCGAGATCGCCCAGCAGGAAGATCCGGATGTCCATGCGGCTCCTTGTCGGGCTTGGCGGTGGCGCAAGTCAACGGCCGGGGGGCGCCGCAGTTGCGGCCCGGCGTCGCGCCTGCCGCCGATCGCACCGAACCGGGCGTTGCGCGTTGGCGAGACATGGGCGGAGACCAGATGACCCTGTTCGACCCACCTCCCGCGCCGCTGCCGGGGGGCCTGCGGCATGCGCCGGAGATCATCGCCCCCGATGAGGCGCAACGGCTGGTGCAGACGTT
Organism: Brevundimonas viscosa; assembly: GCF_900116065.1. Taxonomy (GTDB): domain Bacteria; phylum Pseudomonadota; class Alphaproteobacteria; order Caulobacterales; family Caulobacteraceae; genus Brevundimonas; species Brevundimonas viscosa. The sequence continues at coordinate 79,147 of NZ_FOZV01000010.1, read as the reverse complement.
TGCTGATCTGCCGTTCGAGGCCTTCGACTTCCATGGCTTCAAGGGCGCGCGGCGGATCGTCTCCTATGGCGGTCGCTACGACTTCTCGGCCGGTCGGTTGCGTGCAGCAGAGCCGATCCCGGAATTCCTGCAGCCTGCCCGCGAGGCCGCGGCGGCTTTCGCCGCCCTGTCGCCGGAGGCGCTGGCGCAGGCCCTGGTCACGGAGTACGCGCCGGGGGCGGGCATCGGCTGGCATCGCGACCGGCCGGAGTACGACAAGGTGGTGGGGCTGTCGTTCGTCTCCGGGGCGACGATGCGCTTCCGGCGTCGGCGCGGGGACGGCTGGGAGCGGGCGGCGCTGCGGCTGGAGCCGGGCTCAGCCTATCTGCTGGACGGCCCGGCGCGCCGGGAGTGGCAGCACAGCATCGTCCCGGGCGAGCAGCTGCGCTATTCGGTCACCTTCCGCAGCCTCCGCTGAGGCTCAGCGCTTCTTGCCCAGCTCGGCGGCGATGTCCTTGACCATGCGGCCGGCATTGCGGTGCGCGGTGACGATCTGGTCTCGGGTGACGCCCCAGCGCTTCATCCAGTATTCGACGGCCTGCCGCTCCGACAGGTCGAGCCGGTCCTTGTCGATGAAACCGCGCTTGTCCTTGAGTCCGGCCATGGTCCTGCTCCTGCGGCGGCTGGGCGCCGCGGGCCGCAGCCTAGCGCATAACTTCGTGTTTCGCGGAATGAACCGGCCTTACTCGCAGACGCTTTGAGGGGCACAAGGGGACATCGTCCCCACCAGCCGCATGGATATTCGATGAAGAGAGCCCGGCGCGCGCGCATCGTCGCGACCCTGGGGCCCGCCTCGCGGGCGCCCGGCATGGTGAAGTCCCTCGCCCAGGCCGGGGTGGACGTGTTCCGCCTCAACTTCAGCCACGGCTCGCACGAGGACCATGCGGCGGCGCTGAAGGCGGTGCGCGGCGCGGAGATGGCGCTGAAGCGCCCGCTGGGGGTGCTGGCTGACCTGCAGGGGCCGAAGCTGCGGCTGGGCCGGTTCCAGGACGTCGAGATCGAGGTGAAGCCGGGTCACACCATGCGCTTCGACCTCGACCCGACGCCGGGCGACGAGACGCGGGTGCAGATGCCGCACCCGGAGATCTTCAGGGCGCTGCGCACGGGCATGCTGCTGCTGCTCGACGATGGGCGGGTGCGGCTGCGGGTCGGCGAACGGACCGACGAGTGGGCCGACGTCACCGTTGAAAGCGGAACCAAGCTGTCGGACCGCAAGGGCGTGGCGGTGCCGGAGGCGGTGATACCGGTCTCGGCGCTGACGCCCAAGGACCGCGAGGATCTGGCCTTCGCGCTCCGGATCGGCGTCGACTGGGTGGCGCTGAGTTTCGTCCAGAAGGCCGAGGACATGGCCGAGCTGAAGCGGCTGGTCGACGGCCGCGCCGCATGTCTGGCCAAGATCGAGAAGCCGCAGGCGCTGCACCAGCTGGAGTCGATCCTCGACTACTGCGACGGGGTGATGGTGGCGCGGGGCGACCTGGGGGTGGAGCTGGACCCCGAAGAGGTGCCCGTGGCCCAGAAGCAGATCCTGCGGGCGGCGCGGCAACGCGGCGTGCCGGCGATTGTGGCCACCCAGATGCTGGAGTCGATGACCAGCGCGCCGGCTCCGACGCGGGCCGAGGCGTCGGACGTCGCCAACGCCGCCTACGAGGGGGCCGACGCCCTGATGCTCTCGGCGGAGACGGCTTCGGGCGACTATCCGCTGGAGACAGTGTCGGTGATGAACCGGATCATCGAGCGGGTCGAACGCGACCCGCTGTGGCCCGGACTGATGGACGCCGAGCACGCGGGCATGGACGAGCACGACGTGGACGCCCTGGTGGCCGCGGCGCGCAAGGCCGGCGAGGCCCAGTCCACGGCCTGCATCGTGGTGTTCACGACCCTGGGCGGGACGGCGCGGCGAATGGCGCGCGAGCGGCCGCTGCAGCCGGTTCTGGCGCTGACGCCCAATCCGTCGACGGCCCGGAGGCTGGCGCTGGTCTGGGGCCTGGAGTCGCGGCTGGGGCGTGAGCCCTCGTCGCTGGAGGAGGTCACCGAGGACGCGGTTCAGGCGGCCATGGACAACGAGCTGGCCCAGCCGGGCCAGCGGGTGCTGATCCTCGCCGGCACGCCGTTCGGAGCGCCGGGGGCTGCGAATCTGCTGCGGCTGGCGCATGCTCCGGCGAAGAAGGCGAAGCGCTGACGAGGGCCTCCTCGACCGCTTCGCGGTCCCCCTCCCCCTGAGGGGGAGGAGACGGGTCGGATGATCAAATACATCGGCTCCAAGCGGGCGTTGCTGGGCCATGTGACGGCGGCGATCGCGGCGGCGATGCCGGACGGCGGGACGGTGTGCGACCTGTTCTCCGGCACGGCGCGGGTCGGCCACGCGCTGAAGAAGGGGGGCTACCGGGTCTGGTCGAACGACCACAACGCCTACGCTCACGCGCTGGCGACCTGTTACGTGCAGGCGGACCGCAATCGGTGGCTGGAGAAGGCCGGGGGCGTGCTGGCCGAGCTCAGGACCGTGCGGCCGGAGGCGGGCTGGTTCACCCGCGCCTATTGCGAGGACGCCCGCTTCTTCCACCCCGACAATGGCGCCCGCATCGACGCCGTGCGGGAGCGGATCGCGGCGATGGCGCTGGAACCCGAGCTGGAGGCGATCGCCCTGGTCAGCCTGATGGAGGCCGCCGACCGCGTCGATTCCACGGCGGGACTGCAGATGGCCTACATGAAGCGCTGGGCCCCGCGGGCGCTGAAGCCGCTGGAGCTGCGGCTGCCGGAGCTGCTGCCGGGCGAAGGCCGGGCGACGCGGGCCGACGCGGTCGAGATCGCGCCGGAGATCGAAGCCGACCTCGTCTATCTTGACCCGCCCTACAACCAGCACTCCTACCTCGGGAACTACCACTGCTGGGAGAGCCTGGTGCTGTGGGACAAGCCGGAGACCTACGGCGTGGCGAACAAGCGGATCGACGTCCGCACCCGCAAGAGCGCCTTCAACAGTCGCCCGGGGATCGGCCCGGCGCTTGAGGCGACCATCGCTGCACTGAAGGCGCCCAATCTGGTCGTCTCGTTCAACGACGAGGGTTACCTGTCGCGCGAGGAGCTGGTGCGGATGCTGTCCGCGCGGGGGCAGGTGCAGGTGATCGAGATCGCCCGGCCGCGCTACGTCGGCGCCCGGATCGGCATCCATAATCCGAGGGGCGAGAAGGTCGGAGCGGTGGGCCGGCTGCGGAACGTCGAATACCTTTTTGTGGTCGCCGAACGTCGTGTAAGCTTGGCCGACGCCGCCTGAGCGGAAGCGTACGGAACGGGACGACTCGTCGTCCGTTTCGCCAGCCATGGAAGACGCTTCGATGAGCCCCTCGCACCGCCTCCAGGGTTATCGCGCCTACGGCCGGGCCGCCGACGCGTTCGACGCCGTGGCCTGGCGCGCGCCCGCCAGTCCTCGCTTCGATCATCGGCCGGCCAACGACACGGGCTGGACCATGCCGTATCAGTCGAGACCGACGGCGCGGAGCGAAACGCCGGGCTGGGCCGTGGTCGTGTTCGGCGGCCTGTTCGCGGCGCTGGCGGGTGCGCTGCTGGGCGGCATGCTGCAGATCTGACCAGCTCGCGCGAGGGGCGGGAGCCGGCACAACCGCTCGTGACTGGACACGGCTGTCGGACGTGCTGTGATCCAGGCCTGTTCCGCCTCACGAAAACGAGTCGCCCATGTTCCTCGCCTCGCTTGCGCTGGCCGCCGGCCTGTGTGTCGCCCAGCCTTCCGCCGAGGAGGTTCTCCGAGGGCTGGACATGACGTCTTTCCGCAACTCGCTTCAGCCGCGCCGCGCGCCTGGCTTGAAGCGGCCCGCCGACTGGGATTTCACGGAGGCGAGCTCCTCCGGCGACTCCTTCTACCTGACGCGGCGGTTCGACGGGCGCGATGACTGGGTGATCGGTCTCAGGATCATCCGCAGTGAGCCGGACGGCGCCGTCGCCTGCTTCTCGGACCGGACGCTGAACGGCGGGAGCTACCTCGCCTTCCAGGCCATTCGCATCGTGCGCGACCCCGCGGGCGGATATCGGGTCGCCGAAGACGATCTGGACGAAGCGTCGTGCCGACCCGCGCCCGGACGGGGCTGACTGCGCCGTCCGCCGGCCGGACGGCCGTCAGCCTTCCAGCAGCGCCCGGATCGGCGCCCAGGCGCGCCGGTGTTCCGGGCAGGGGCCGAGCTCGCGCAACGCCTGCTGGTGGGCGGGCGCATTGTAGCCCTTGTGGCTGGCGAAGCCGTAGCCGGGATAGAGGGCGTCCAGCTCGATCATCAGCCGGTCGCGGGCCGTCTTGGCGAGAATGGAGGCGGCGGCGATGGACAGCGACAGGCCGTCGCCGCCGACCACCGTCTGCACCTCGCAGGGCAGCTTGAATCGGTAGTTGCCGTCGACGAGGGCGGCGACCGGCGTGATCGACAGGGCCTCGACGGCGCGGCACATGGCCAGCCCGGTGGCGTGCAGGATGTTGAGCTCGGCGATCTCGTCGACCGAGGCGAAGCCGACCCCCCACGCGACGGCGCGCGCCTTGATCTCAATCTCCAGCGCCTCACGGCGCTCGGCGGTCAGCACCTTGGAATCGTCGATGCCCTCCGGCAGGTCCTCCGGGTGGAGGATCACCGCCGCCGCCGACACCGGGCCGGCCCACGGGCCGCGGCCGGCCTCGTCGACCCCGCACACCGGGCCGCCGCTGCTGTCGACCAGCAGGGTCTCCAGCGCGAGGGTCGGGATCGGCCGCATGATCTTCGGCGCTGCGGTCCTGCCCTTGGGCTTCGATTTCGGGGACGCGGACTTCACGAACCGGCCATCGCACGAACCTGCGGGTGACGGAAGCACTCGACGCCGTGATCGTTGGCCATGCCCACAGCCTGCATGAAGGCGTACACGATCACAGGGCCGCAGAAAGTGAAGCCGCGCTGCTTCAGCGCCCTGGCCATGGCCTCGGATTCCGGAGTCGCGACCGGACGGGCAGCGCTGTCGGTCCAGGCGTTCTGGATCGGCCGGCCGTCGACGATGGACCACAGCCAGGTCGAGAAGTCCTCGCCGCCCTCGCGCATGTCGAGCCAGATCCGGGCGCCCTTGATCGCCGAACCGATCTTGGCGCGGGAGCGGATGATACGCGGGTCGGCCAGCAGGCGCTCGACGTCGGCGTCGCCGTAGCGGGCGACGATCTCGGGGTCGAAGCCGTGGAAGGCGTCGCGGATGCCGTCGCGCTTGCGCAGGATGGTGATCCACGCCAGCCCGGCCTGCATGCCGTCCAGCACCAGCTTCTCCCACAGGGCGCGGGGGTCGCGTTCAGGCACGCCCCATTCCTCGTCGTGATAGGCGACATAAAGCGGATCGTTCCCGCACCAGGCGCAGCGATGAAGCGAGTCGGGCATGCGCGAAGGGTGGGCGAGGGGGAGCGGAGAAGGAAGGGGGGGCTCACCTCCCGTCGCGGCCAGGGAGGGGCGGCTTTACGCTTCCTCGCCCTGCGTCTTCGGCATCAGTTCGCCGACGGTCGGGCGGTTCTCGGAGAGGTTCAGCTGGATGTCGCGGGGCTTGACCAGTTCGCCGCAGCAGCCGCAGGCGATGCGCGGCTGCAGATCGTGGCCGCAGGTCTTGTGCAGCATGGAGACGCCCGCATCCGCGTCGCAGTAGACGTGCTTGGCGCCCCAGCCGTGCAGGGTGACCAGCACGCCGTAGAGGTCCTTGCCCTTGGCCGTAAGCACATATTCGTTGCGCGGCGGGCGCTCGGAGTAGAGGCGGGGCTCGAGCACCCCGTGCTGGACCAGGCTCTTGAGGCGGGCGGCGAGCACGTTGCGGGCCACGCCAAGCCGCTCCTGCCACTGTTCGAAGCGGCTGACGCCGTTGAAGGCGTCGCGGATGACCAGCAGGGTCCATGGATCGCCGATGACCTCGAGCGTCGCGGCGATCGAGCAGCTCTGGCGCGAATAGTCGGCGGTGCGTCCCATGACCTGAAAGTGACCCTGCGTCAGCTGTTTGGCAAGAGGGTTGCCAATCCGAACGCACTGGGTCAGTCTTGTTTCGCTACGGACATGTCGCGGCTTATCTGCGGCGGATCCTGATCACTTGAACTCCGGGCGGAAGGCGTGGGCCTTCCGCCCACCCTTCGTTCGCGGTAGCCGCTCCCCCATGACGACACAGAGCCTCGCCGAAGCCCTCACCCTGACTGAAGACGGCGGCGGGCTGGTCGCCCGTCTGGACGCCGGCTTCTCGAACGCGCCACAGGCCATGGACCCCACGAAGGGGGCTCCGTTCGGCGGCCTGATGGCGGCGCTGGCGGCCGGGGCGGCGCGGCAGGGGCTGGGGGTCGAGACCCCGTTGCAGACCCTGTCGATCCAGTATCTGGCGGCGGCGCGGTTCGGCGAGGCGGTGCGGTTCACGCCGACCCTGACCCGCGGCGGGCGCAACGTGGCCTATGCGCACGTGAGCGGCGGGCAGGGGGATCGCGCGGCGGTGCAGGCCCTGGCCACCTTCGGGCGCGACGTGGACGGCCCCGTGCTGACGCCCCTCGTGGCGCGGCCGCCTGCCCTGGAGACGCTGCCGGCCACGCCGATGGACCCGAGGTTCGGGCCGTGGTTCACGCGTCACATCGAGCACCGCTTCGTCGACGGGCCGAAGCTGTTCGGCGAGAACGCCGGGCGCTCGTCGGAGCTGGGCTGCTGGATGCGCTGCGTCGACGGCGCGCCGCTGGACGAGCTGCGGCTGCTGTTCCTGCTGGACGGCCTCTATCCGACCTATTTCACCGCCTTTCCGGCGCCGCCGGCGATCTCGACCAGCGTCGACCTGCGCGCCGACCTTCTGGCCGAGCCGACGCCGGCGACCTCGCCGGAGGGCTGGGCCTATTTCCACTTCTGGAGCCGCGACGTCGGCGGCGGCTGGGCGGTCGAGGACGGCGCCGCCTGGGCCCCGGACGGCCGGCCCCTGGCGGTGGTGCGGCAGCGGCGGAAGATACTGCCAGCGCGGGGCTAGCCTTGCGGCAGGCCGCGTAGCTGGATCAGGGGGATGACGATGTCCTCCTCGTCGTCGAGGTGTCGGGCCAGCGGGGGACCCGCCGCGGCGAGGGTGTCGGCGAGGCGGGCGGCGTGGTCACGGGCGTCGGGCGCGCTCCCCGAGACGGCGCGGTGGAAGGCGAGGCCCGACCGGAACAGGGCCTCCAGATGGGCGTGGACGGCGTCGTGATCGCGGTCGAGCAGGTCGAGCCCGGCGGCGATCCTCGGCTCGACGCCCCGCATCATCGGAAAGTAATGGCCGCTTTCGACGCGGTGGTGGCCGTCGAGGTGCTGGAGGAAGGCCTGCAGGGCCGGCGTCAGCTGGCGGTGCAGGGCGCTCAGGTCGTCGTCGGCCCGCCAGCGGGCGACCAGCGCGTTCATGTGCGCCTGGTGGTTGCGGAAGCTGGCGTGCATCTGCAGCCAGTGCGCCGCGACCTCGTGCAGGCCGGTCCAGCGATCACGGGGCAGTTCGTCGCGCAGGTAGAGGAACTCGGCCGGCAGGCCGGCGCGGGCGGCGAGCGCCAGCGGGTCGGCGGCGTCAGACAACGGCGGTCGTGGCCTTGATGAAGCCGCCGCCCAGCAGGCGGTCGGGGTCGGCCGGGTCGTAGAGGGCGCAGGCCTGACCGGGGGCGACGCCCTCCTCGCCGGTTTCGAAGACGACGGAAACGGCCCCGTCCGCGAACGCCAGCCGGGCCGGGGAGGGGGCGCGCGTCGAGCGCACGCGGGCGAGCACCGGCGCGCCTTCGGCGGCGGCGGCCTCCAGCGACGGCTGGTCGCCCAGCCAGTTGGTTTCCTCGAGCGTCAGCGCCGCGGTCAGGAGGGCCTCGCGCGGACCGACGATCACGTGGCGCTTCACCGGGTCCAACTTCGTCACGAACAGGGGCTCGCCCACGGCGACGTTGAGGCCGCGGCGCTGGCCGATGGTGTAGTCGGTGATGCCGCCATGCTCGCCCAGCACCCGGCCGTCCATGTGCACGATCTCGCCGGCCTGGCGGCCTTCCGGGCGCAGGCGGTCGATCAGGGTGCGGTAGTCGCCGTTGGGAACGAAGCAGATGTCCTGGCTGTCCGGCTTGGCGGCGATGCGCAGGCCGAGGTCGAGGGCGACGCCACGGACCTGCGGCTTCTCCAGATCGGCCAGCGGGAAGCGCAGGTAGTCCAGCTGGGCCGCCGTCGTGGCGAACAGGAAATAGGACTGGTCGCGTGAGGGATCGATCGCCTTACGCATCTGCACCCGGCCGTCGGCGGTTATGGCGCGGCGGACGTAGTGGCCGGTGGCCATGGCCTCCGCCCCGAGGTCGCGGGCGACGTCGAGCAGGTCGCGGAACTTGACGGTCTGGTTGCAGCGGATGCACGGCACCGGCGTCTCGCCGCGCAGGTAGCTGTCGGCGAACTGGTCGATGACCGCGTCGCGGAAGCGGCTTTCGTAGTCGAGGACGTAGTGCGGGATGCCGATGGTCTCGGCCGCCAGCCGGGCGTCGTGGATGTCCTGGCCGGCGCAGCAGGCGCCCTTCTTCTTCAGCGCCTGGCCGTGGTCATAGAGCTGCAGGGTGACGCCGACCACGTCGTAGCCGGCCTTGTGCAGCAGGGCGGCCACCACGGTGGAGTCCACGCCACCCGACATGGCGGCGACGATCCGCGTGCCGACAGGCAGGCCCACGGCCGCGCGCGCAGCGGCGATCGCCGCGTCGGTGTCGGCGGGTGCGATGGTCGGAACCGGGCAGATGTCCTCAACGAGGGTCATGGCGCGCTATCTAGGGGCAAAGCCGCGCGATTTCGAGGCGTGCCTCAAACGACGACGGCCGCCCCCGTCGGGAGCGGCCGTCGCGCGTCGGTCGGGGAGAGACCTTATCCGCGGTAATGCTGGATGCGCGTGGTGCGCAGGCCCTGCATGCCCCATTTGTCGATCGCCTTCTGCCAGGCGATGAATTCCTCGGCGGTGAGGCGGTAGCGTTCGAGCGCGTCCTCGAGGCTGATCAGCCCACCCCGAACGGCGGCGACGACCTCGGCCTTGCGACGGATCACCCAGCGGTCGGTGTTGGCCGGCGGCAGGTCCCGCAGCGTCAGGGGCGTGCCGGTCGGGCCGACTACGTACTGTTCGCCTCGACTGTTGAGACGTCGCTCTTGCAACATGGGCTTATGCCTCATTCACCACCACCATCGAGACTTGACGGTAGCGGGGGCGGGCTAAAGGCCGTTTAAGCGTCGTGGTGAAGGAAAGGCTAATGCCGCTCCTGTCGACCCGGCCGTTGTTCAATGAAGGATTCATGGATCCTAACCGTTACTTGACCGGGTATCAGCGTTTGATACTGATCAGTTCGGCCAGCATCTCATCGGCCGTCGTGATGATCTTGGACGAGGCGGAGTAGGCCCGCTGGGTTGTGATCAGGCCGGTGAACTCGGCCGACAGGTCGACGGTCGAGGCCTCCAGCTGGGACGCGCCGATCAGGCCGGCGCCGCCGGATCCCGCAGCCTTCAGGTTGAAGGTGCCGGAGCCCTGGCTGACGCGGAAGGCGTTGCCGGAGACCTCGGACAGGGCGTCGGCGCTGGGGAAGGTGGCCAGGGCGACCTGGGCGATCTGGCGCGTCACGCCGTTGTCGAAGATGGCGGTGACGAAGCCCTTCTCGTCGATCTTGACCTCCGACAGGTTGCCGAAGGCGGTGCCGTTGGTGAGGGTCGCCTGAACCACCGAGGCGCTGTCGTACTGGGACAGGCCGCCGGCGGCGGCGGTCAGGTCGAAGGTGATGGTCTGGTTGTCGATGCCCAGGGCGTTGCCCCACATGAACTCGCCGGCGCCGAGGGAGGCGGGGTCCGTGTCCGACGCCCGGAAGGTTAGGGCGGCGGCGGCCGGGTCGGAGAACAGGGCCACGCCGGGCGCCATGGCGGCCATGGCGTCGACGTCCAGCCGGCCGTCCTGGGTGAAGGACACCAGCCCGGACTTCAGGATGCCGTCGGTCCCGAGGCTGGCGTCGGTGGTGACGTCGCCGGCGGGGATGGCGCGCAGTTCGGCGTACCACTGGTTGGGGATGGTGCTCTTCAGGAAGGACACGGCGAGGGTCCGCTGGCCGCCCTTGGAGTCGGAAACGGGGATGGTGACCTCGAAATCGGGCTTCACGCCGTTCCCGGTCTCGGGATCCCACATGGCCATCGAGTTGGTCATGACGTCGTAGGCGCCGGCGGCGGCCGGATCGAGCGGATCGGCGTCCCGCGCGGCGCGCGCGAGGGCCTCGGCCGAGGGCTCCTGGCTGGACCGCAGGTTGGCGTTCAGCTGGACGCGGGTGGTCGGTTCGGCCGCGCCCCCCACCGATCCGACGTTGATCGTCCGCAGTCGGTTGAGGTCGGAAGGATCGGTCGTGATGTCGCCGTTGGCGTCGACCGGCCAGCCCTGAAGATACAGGCCGGCGGTGTTCTTGAGGTAGCCCAGGTTGTCGACCCGGAAGGCGCCGGCGCGGGTGAACAGGCGCGAGTCCGCCGGGGTCAGGTTCTCGGACTTCTCGGTCACCACGAAGAAGCCCTGGCCGGCGATGCCCAGGTCGGTCGAGGAGGTGGTGCGCTGGAGCTGCCCGTTCTGACTGGTGAAGTGGCGGGCGCTGGCCAGAACGCCGCCGGCCGAATAGCCCGCGCCGGCGCTCTGAGCGTTGACCACGGTCTGGAACTCGGCCGCCGAACGCTTGTAGCCGACGGTGTTCACGTTCGCGATGTTCTGCGAGATCGCCGCGAGAGCGGCGGAGTTGGCGGTCAGGCCGGACACACCGGCCAGAAGGGCGCTGTTGATGCTCATGGCGCGGGCTCCTTAGGAAAGCAGCTTGAGAGGATTGAGGGCGGAGGCGACCGAGGCCAGCAGGCCGGGATCGTCTTCGGTGGGCGTGGCGGCGGCGCGTGCTTCCTCCAGCGCGATGACGCTGGACATCGGCAGCACCGACGGGCCGACGGTGAGGAAGATCTCGCCGTCGTACATTTCGACGCCGGTGACGCGGCCGCGGGTCAGGACCTGGGCGTCGAGGCTGTCGCCGGCGGCGTTCGTGGCGACGACTTTCAGGGTGTAGACCTCGCCGTCCTGGGCATCGCCGCCGGTGGTGGTCTCGCCGTCCCAGGTGAAGTCGTGCACGCCGGTGGTCTTCGACGGCGCCTCGCCCTGCCAGACCACCTGCCCGGCGCCGTTGACGACCTGCAGTGTCGCGGAGGCGGCGTTGCCGGCCAGTTCGTAGCTCCAGGTGGCCTCGCCGTCCTGGAAGCGGGTCGCGGGCCAGGCGGCGGTGGCTTCCTTGCCGATGAAGTCCGCGGCGTCGCCGAGGCCGCCGCCTCCCTGCGCGTCGAGCATGCCCTTGAGCAGTTCATTGGTGAGCAGCTGCTGCTCGACCCCGGCCATCTGGGTCAGTTGGGCGGTGAACTGGTTGGAGTCGACCGGCGACAGCGGGTCCTGATTCTTGAGCTGGGCGGTGAGCAGGCTGAGGAAGGTCTCGAAGTTCGAGGCCAGCATGGTCTGGCCGGAGTTGATCCGCCCGGCGGCGTTGTTGGCTGTGGTGACGGCGTCGACCATCGTTCAGACCTTCAGATCCACGCCCGCGGGCGTGAGGGAGAGGGATGTCCACCGGGCGACCGGAACCGCGTCGGCTTCGGCCTGGAGGCGGGCGGCGGCGGTGAAGGCGCGGCCTGAGCCGCGACGCGGGTCGTCGCCGCGGTCGAAGGCGCTGGAGCCGCTGTCACGCTCGGCGAACTCGAAGGCGTCTTCGGCGAGGTGGAAGCCGGCCTGCTCCAGCTGGCGCCGCAGCTCGTCCGCACGACCGCGCAGGTCGGTGGCGGCGGCCGGATTGTCGAAAGCCAGACGGGCCGCCAGCCGGCCGTCGGAGTCGATGTCGAGCTTCACGTCGACCCGGCCCAGCTCTTCGGGCAGCAGGGCCATCTCGAAGCGGGTCGAACGGCCGTCGAGCTTGCGCAGGATCTGGGCGGCGATCTGGGCGGTCGCCTCGACCGCGACGCGGGAGACCAGCGGGGCGGACGCCGAGGCCTCGCGGGCAGCCGGCGAGGCGGTTTCCGGGGCGGGGGCGGGGCCGGGCTCGCCCTCACCGGCGGACCCTCCCTGGTCCGGCGTCGGGACGTCGGCCTGGATGCGGGGCGGAGCCTCTCCCGACCGGTCAGGCCGCCCGACCGACGCCGCGCCGCCTTCGACCACCTGTTTCGAAGTCGCCGGAGTGGAAGGGCTCGTCGAATGATCGGCGAGATTGGCGTCCGATCCGCTCGCCTTGTCGCGCGAGGACGCGGCGTTGCTCTCCTGGGCCCGCAGGGGCGCGGGCGCCGGAGAGGCCACAGGCGCCGCAGCCGCCGCGGAAGGCGGGGGCGCTGCGATGGCGGGGATCGGCGCGGCCGCATCCGCGACGGTCGGCGACGCCGTCGCATCGCTGTATGGGGCCGGCGCTGGGGCCGGCGCTGGGGCCGGCTCCGGGGCGAATGTCGCGGCGCCGGCGGGAGCCGACGCGGTCTGCCCGGGCGACATCGGAACGTATCCGCCGTCCGGCTTCTGGACGGCTTCCAGAGCCGGCGGCGGAACCACCGGCGCGCCAGCGGCGGCGGAGGCGGCCTGCGAGGTCGGCGCGGGTCGGGGCGACCCCGTCGGCGCGACGGCTGCGACCCCCGCGGGAGATGTGGCTTCAGCGCCGGCGACCGGTTCACCGACGATTGGGTCGCCGACCGTCGGCTCGGCGACGACCGGCGAGCCCGCCGCAAGCGGAGTCGATATCGAGGAGCCGGCGCCCTCTTCCGCCACAGGCGCGGCGTCGTCTTCCGGAGCTTCCGGCGCTGCGGGGACGAGGGTGGTCGCCGCGGTGGGCGTCATCGCGATCGTAGCCGGCATCGCGACGCCCGTGGCCGCCGCATCGGGTTGCCCCGGGCCTTCGGCGGGGGAAGCCGGCAGCGCCTCGGCCTCGCCGCCCCGCTTCGCCGCCGCTGTCATGCCGGCGAGCAGCGCCTCGAACTCGCCCATAGCCTCGCCCGTCGACCCTTGCGGGGCCGCCGGGAGGCCAGGCGCGATCATCGAAAGCAGAATCTGGGCGGACATGGGCTCGACAGTCGGTCGCCGGGGGCGACGGGGACGAGGCGCCTGCTGCGCCGGACATTCGGAAGCGCTGGCGCAAGTCGCGGGCCACTTCTGTCGTTGGCCTCAAGTCATTGAGCGGACGGATGTTTCTGCACCGGCCAGCGATCGAGGCCGGGTGCCGATGCGGTCGAAACTTGCCGTGCGCGGTCGATTCTTGCCCGGCGCCAGGAGCCCTGTCGGGATTGGCCCGCCGCTTGCGCGTCTCACTGGTCATGACGCAGGCGCAAAACGCGATGTCGCGACAAATCAGTGACTTGTGCGGAAGGTCCGCCTCCGCCGCCGGGCAAAAAGCGCGCGGCGGCTGGCAGGGCTTGCCGGGCGCCGGGACCATGGGGGACTGAAAATGTCGCTGAACGCGATCATGAACACGGCGACCTCAGGCCTGACGACGGCCCAGACGCAGCTGCGCGTGGTTTCCGACAATGTCTCCAACGTCAACACGCCCGGCTATGTCCGCAAGGTCGCGGAGCAGCGGACCCTCGTCAGCCAGGGCATCGGGTCCGGCGTCGAGGTGGCCCGGATCCGCCTCGCCACCGATCGCTTCCTGCAGGCGGCCAGCCTCAACGCCGGCGCGGAGGCCTCGCGCCAGGGCGTGCGCCATGAACTCTACGACCGCATCCAGTCCCTTTTCGGGGATCCGGGCGCCGACAGCGGCTTCTTCTCCCAGGTCGACCAGGTGTTCTCGGCCTTCGCCGCCAGCGCCGAAGATCCTGCCTCGTCGCCCCGGCGGCAGGACGCCCTGTTCAGGACACAGGCGCTGTTCGACGAAGCGACCCGCATCGGCAAGCAAATCCAGGCGGTCCGCGAAGACGCCGACGGCCGCATCCAGAGCGCCGTGGAGAAGGCCAACAGCCTGCTGAACCAGATCGAGAGCCTGAACGTCGAGATCGCGCGGGCCACCGTGGTGAACGGCGACGCTTCCGGCGCCGAGACGGCGCAGTCCGCCCTGATCGGCGAACTGGCGGAGCTGATGGACATCCGCGTGACCACCCGCGCGGTCGGCGGCGTGTCGATCCGCACCGGCGCCGGCGCCCTGCTGGCGGGCGAGGGCGCGGCGGTCCTGGCCTACAACCGGGCCGGCACGGTGACCGGCGAGACCGCCTTCAACGAGATCTGGATCACCGAGCCCGGCGGCCAGAAGCGATCGCTGCTCGACAGCATCACCTCCGGCGAGATCAAGGGCCTGGTCGAACTGCGCGACGTCGAGGCGCCGGCGGCGGCCGAACGGCTGGCGGAGCTGGTCAGCCACATGGCCGACGAGCTGAACCGCGCGCACAACGCCAACAGCTCGGTGCCGGCGCCGACCAGCCTGACCGGCCGCAATCTCGGGCAGTCGCTGGAGAGCGCGATCGCCGGCTTCACCGGCCAGACGACGATCGCCGTCACCAACTCGGCCGGCGTCATCCAGACCCGGGCGGATATCGTCTTCAGCGGCGCCACCATGACGATCAACGGGGTCGCGGCGACGCCGGCGAACTTCCTGACCGTCCTGAACGCACAGCTGGGCGGCGCCGCGACGGCGAGCTTCGCCGACGGGCGCCTGAGCCTTACGGCCGGCGGGACCAACGGGATCGCCATCGCGGACGACGCGGCCTCGCCTTCGGACAAGGCCGGACGGGGCTTCTCGCACTATTTCGGCCTGAACGATCTGATCGTCACGGACCGGCCCGCGATCTACGACACCGGACTGACCGCGGCGTCTCCGCATGGATTCACCGCGGGCGAAACCCTGACGCTGCGCTTCACCGGTCAGAGCGGCTCGACCCTGCGGGACCTGCAGGTGGCGATCCCGGCCGGCGGCACGATCGGCGACCTCATCACCGCGTTGAACGATCCCGCGACGGGCGTCGGCCGGTTCGGGACCTTTGCGCTGGCCGCGGACGGAACGCTCGCGTTCAACGGCAACAGCGACACGGGGCCGACGATGTCGGTGCTCGAGGACCGCACCACCCAGATCCCGTCCGGGGTGTCGGTGACGGAGCTGTTCGGGATCGGCGGCGGCGTGCGGGCCTCTCGGGCCGACGGCTTCTCGATGCGGGCGGACATCAGGCAAAGCCCGGCGCGGCTGGCCCTGGCGCAGCTGAATCTGGCGGCCGGCCCCGGCGTCTCGGCCCTGAGCTCCGGCGACGGCCGCGGCGCCCTTCTCCTCGCCGACGCTGGCGAGCGCGCCGCCCGTTTCCAGGCGGCCGGCGGCGCGGCGGGCGGGACCCTTTCGGTGTCGCGGTACGCTTCGGAACTGTCGGGCGAGATCGGCGGGCGCGCCGCCGCGGCCAAAAACCGGGCCGAGTCGGCGGGGGCGCTCTACACCGAGGCCACCGCACGCCGGACCGCCCAGGAAGGCGTCAACCTTGACGAGGAATTGGTGCTGATGACCACCTACCAGCAGGCCTTCAACGCGTCGGCCCGACTGATCCAGGCGGTCAAGGACATGTACGATACGCTGCTGGGGATGACCTGATGACCCGCGTCGCGACCTTCGGAAACTACCAGTCCGCCCTGCTGGACCTGATGAAGGCCCAGACCCGTTCGGCGGAGGCGCAGGAACGGGTCTCGACCCAGAAGAACGCCACCGACCTGACCGGATTCGGCCGGCAGTCGGAGACGCTGACGGCGCTGAAGGGCGCGCAGAGCCGGATCCAGGGGTTCATCGACACCGGGGAGGCCGTCTCGGCCCGTCTCACCACCCAGGACCTCGCCCTCAACCAGATCGGGGACGGGATCGCGGGCCTGCGCGCAGCGGTGGGCAGCGTTCTGGCCACCGACTCCGTGAGCTCGCTGATGCTGGAGATGGAAGGGCATTTCCAGACCATCCGCGGCGGCCTGAACATGCGCCACCACGGCAGCTATCTGTTCTCCGGCGCCAAGATCAACACGGCCCCGGTCGCGGCGGCCAACCTGACCGAGCTGGCGGCGGAACCGACGGTCGCCGACGTGTTCAACAACGACACCCTGAAGACCGTCAGCCGGGTGGCCGAAGGCACGACGCTGGAGACCGGCTTTCTGGCCGACGAGGTCGGCGCCGAGGTGATGTCCATCCTCCGCGACATCCACGCCTATCACACCGGACCTTCGGGACCGCTGACCGGCAAGGCGACCGAGGCCCAGAAGGCCTTCCTCACCACCCAGCTGTCGCGGCTGGAGCAGGCGGCGAACGGGGTCATCGACAAGACCGCCCGCACGGGATCGATGCACAACCAGATCGACGACATCAGTGTCGGCCACAAGGCGCAGCTGATCTCCCTCGACGAGCTGGTCTCGAAGCGGACGGACGCCGACATGGCCAAGGCGGTGACCGACCTGCAGCTGTCGCAGGTCGCGATCCAGGCCTCGGCCCAGGTGATCGCGCAGCTGCGCGAGGTGTCGCTGCTCAACTATCTGCGCTGACGCGACAAATCGCCCGCAACGGCCACGCTGGACGCGCGTCTCCGAGGTGGAACATAATGCGAACAGATGGCGCAGCTCGACCTCAGACGCAAACTCTCGGTCCTGGCCGACGCGGCGAAGTACGACGCCTCGTGCGCCTCGTCCGGCACGTCGAAGCGGGACTCGTCGGGCGGGCGGGGGATCGGCTCGACCGAGGGCATGGGCATCTGCCACGCCTACACGCCGGACGGCCGGTGCGTGTCGCTGCTGAAGATCCTGCTGACCAACTTCTGCATCTATGACTGCGCCTACTGCATCAATCGGGCGTCGTCGAACGTGGCCCGAGCGCGATTCAGCGTGGACGAGGTGGTGCGGCTGACGCTGGAATTCTACCGGCGCAACTACATCGAGGGGCTGTTCCTGTCCTCGGGCATCATCCGGTCCGGCGACTACACCATGGAGCAGCTGGTGCGGGTGGCGCGGACGCTGCGGGAGGCGCACGACTTCCGCGGCTACATCCATCTGAAGCTGATCCCCGAGGCCGATCCGAAGCTGGTCGAGGAAGCCGGCCTTTACGCCGACCGGTTGTCGGCCAATATCGAGCTGCCCCGGGACGAGGCCCTTCAGCGACTGGCCCCGCAGAAGGACGTCGGCGTCATCAAGAAGGCCATGGGCCAGGTGCGGCTGAAGGTCGAGGCGGCGAGGCCGGAGAAGCGCGACCGGGCGAAGCCGCCGCGCTTCGCTCCGGCGGGGCAGAGCACGCAGCTGATCGTCGGCGCCGACGGCGCGCCGGATACGGAAATCCTGCAGCGCAGCGCCTCGCTGTACGGCGGCTACGGCCTGCGCCGGGTCTACTATTCCGCCTTCAGCCCCATCCCCGATTCATCCACGGCCTTGCCGCTTTCGAAGCCGCCGCTGATGCGCGAGCACCGGCTGTACCAGGCCGACTGGTTGATGCGCTTCTACGGCTTTTCGGCCCCGGAGATCGGCGAGGCGGCGACGGACGGGATGCTGGATCTGGCGGTCGATCCGAAGCTGGCCTGGGCGCTGAACCGACGCGAGCTGTTTCCGGTCGACGTCAACGCCGCCCCGCGGGAGATGCTGCTGCGCGTGCCGGGGCTCGGGGTTAAGACGGTGGATCGGATCGTCTCGGTGCGGCGGTACCGGACCCTGCGGCTGGAGGATGTGGCGAGGCTGTGCCGCAGCGTCGACAAGGTGCGGCCGTTCATCACCGCGCTGGATTGGACGCCGGGTGGCCTGACCGACGCGGTCGATCTGCGCGCGCGGCTGGCGCCGGAGCGGGCCCCCAAACAGCTGAGTCTGTTCTGATGGCGGTCGCGGCGCTCGCGGGCGAGACCGACTTCGACGGCTGGCGCAAGGCGGCGCGGCGTTTCCGCGAGGCGGGCGTGACGCCGGCCGAGGCGCGTTTCGTGGTCGGCGGAGCAGGGCAGGGCGGGCTGTTCGACGCGCCGGCCGAGGCCCCGGCCGGAGAGGGGAAGCCGTTCGCGGTCCCGCGCGCCTTTGTGGAAACCGCGCAGTCGGTGATTCTGCACCGCTCGGACGACCGCTTCGACCTGCTGTACCGGCTGTTGTGGCGGCTGCGCGACGCGCCGGATCTGATGCGGGTGGTCTCGGACCGCGACGTCGCCGACGCCCTGGAGCGGGCGAAGAACGTCTCGCGCGCGAGCCACAAGATGAAAGCATTCGTCCGCTTCCGGCAGGTCGAGGACGAACGGGGCGAGGCGTGGGTCGCCTGGTTCGAGCCGGCGCACCGGGTGCTGGAGATGACCGCCCCCTTCTTCGCGCGGCGCTTCGCGACCATGCGCTGGTCGATCCTGACGCCGGACGGCAGCGCACACTGGGATGGGGAGGCGCTGGAGCTCGGGCCGCCGGCGACGCGCGACATGGCCCCCGCCGAGGACGAGATGGAGGAGTTCTGGCGCACCTACTACGCCTCGACCTTCAACCCGGCGCGGCTGAAGACCGGAGCGATGCGGGCGGAAATGCCCAAGCGCTACTGGAAGAACCTGCCCGAGGCGGCGCTGATTCCGGAACTGGTGGCGCAGTCGGCGGTTCGGACCGAAGCCATGGTCGCCGCCCCCGCCCCTGAACCGAACCGGCGTCTGGAGAAGACGCTGTCGCGCCTTGCGCGCGACGCCAGCTTCGACGAGGGCTTCGTTCCGTCGACGCTGGAGGAGCTCGACGCCGCCGTCCAGGCCTGCCGGCGCTGTCCGCTGTGGCGGGACGCCACCCAGGGCGTCTGCGGGGCGGGCCCGAAGAAGGCGCGGCTGATGATCGTCGGCGAACAGCCGGGTGATCAGGAAGACCTCGCCGGACGCCCGTTCGTCGGACCGGCCGGCCGGGTCCTCGACGCGGCGCTGGAAGAGGCCGGCATCGATCGCGACGAGGTCTTCGTCACCAATGCGGTCAAGCACTTCAAGCATGAGCCGCGCGGCAAGCGGCGACTGCACCGCACGCCCACCACAGGGGAGGTCAGCGCCTGCCGCTGGTGGCTGGACGCCGAGCGGCGGCTGGTGAAGCCGAAGGTCATCCTCGCCATGGGGGCGACCGCCGGACTCGGCGTGCTGGGGCGCAAGCCGGCGGTGACGAAGGAACGCGGGCGGCCGATTCCGCTATCTGACGGTGCGGCCGCCTTGTTGACGGTTCACCCCTCGTATCTCCTGCGCATTCCCGACCCGGCCGCCAGGGCGGCCGAACGGGCCCGGTTCGTCGCCGATCTGGAGCAGGCGCGGTCGCTGCTCTGAGCGGCAAGCCCCTGAAAGCGTGGCTGAACGAATACGATTTGCCTGCGTTGTCATCCCCGCCGCAGCTTTGCCGTACGCTCGGCATAGGCAAGGCGAACGGCGCAATCTAGGTAGGGGCATGGCCGCAGCGGGATTCGAGATCGACGACGGCGGACCGGATCTGACCCTGCGTCTGACCGGAGACTGGACCGCGACCGAGCTGGGCCGCATTTCGCAGCGGCTGGACCGACAGCTGGAACAGCGCTGCGTGGCCGCCGTCGATCTGACCGGGATGGGCCGTTTCGACACGGCCGGCGCCCTCGCGCTGGTGCAGGCGAGTAACTGCGTCCTGCCTGAAAGCGCCTGGACCCAACGGCCTGAGGCCGGCCGCATCTACGCCATGGTCGAGAAGCTGGAGCGCGAGAGCGCACCGCCGCCGCCGCGAGCGCCCGGCTGGGTGCGGGGCTTCGCCAAGGTCGGCCGCGGCGTTCAGGACATCGCGGCGGAGACCACCCTGTCGCTGGCCTTCCTCGGCCGTCTGATCGCCGCCAGCGGCTCGGCGCTGAAGCACCCCGGGCGTATCCGCTGGCCCGCGTGGGTCAGCCAGACCGAGCGGGCGGGCCTCGACGCCCTGCCGATCGTGGCGGTGACGAGCTTCTTCATCGGCGCCGTCGTCGCCTTCATCGGCGCCGACCTGTTGAGTCAGTTCGGATTCGACGTCTTCGCGGTCGAACTGATCGCCATTTCGGTGCTGCGCGAGTTCGCGGTGGTGATCACGGCCGTGCTGCTGGCCGGTCGTTCCGCCTCATCGTTCGCCGCGGAGGTCGGCTCGATGAAGATGAACCAGGAGATCGACGCCATGCGGGTGATGGGCGTCGATCCCTTCCAGGCCCTGGTCATCCCGCGACTGGCGGCGCTGCTGGTCATGCTGCCGCTGCTGACCTTCGTGGCCATGGTCACCGGCCTGCTGGGCGGTCTGCTGGTCGCCTGGACGCAGCTGTCGCTTGGCCCCGCCTTCTTCATCCAGCGCATGGTCGACATACCGGACGTCGGCAACCACCTGTTCGTCGGCCTGTCCAAGGCGCCGGTGTTCGCTATCGTCGTGGCCGGCATCGGCTGTCGCCAGGGCATGGCGGTGGCCGGAGACGTCGACAGTCTGGGCCGGCGGGTCACCGCGGCGGTGGTGCAGGCGATCTTCGCCATCATCCTGCTGGACGCCCTGTTCGCCATGACTTTCCTGGAGCTCGGCATATGAGCGACGCGGTGGTCGAGGTTTCTGGCCTGCGCAGCCAGTTCGGGGAGCGGGTGATCCACGACGATCTCGACTTGACGGTCGAGCGTGGCGAGGTGCTGGGCGTGGTCGGCGGCTCGGGGTCCGGCAAGACCGTGCTGCTGAACTCGATCATCGGATTGAAGGAGCCCGAGGGCGGAACGGTGAAGCTGTTTGGTCATGACCGCGCCGAGCTGACCAAGGCCCAGGCGGCGGACATCGAGCGGCGCACCGGCATCCTGTTTCAGCAGGGGGCGCTGTTCTCCTCGCTGAGCGTCATCGACAATGTCGCCTCGCCCCTGGTCGAGCATACGCGGTTGCCCAAGGACGTCATCCGCGAGCTGGCCGAGATGAAGATCGCCATGGTCGGGTTGAAGCCGGAGTCGCACCATCTGAAGCCGGCGGAGCTTTCGGGCGGCATGCGCAAGCGGGTGGGCCTGGCGCGGGCGTTGGCGCTCGACCCGGAACTGCTGTTCCTCGACGAGCCGACGGCCGGGCTGGACCCGATCGGCGCCGGCGCCTTCGACGACCTGATCCGTCAGCTGTCGGACGATCTGGGGCTGACCGTGTTCATGATCACCCATGACCTCGACACGCTGTACGCGATCACCGACAAGGTGGCGGTGGTGGCGGACAAGCGCATCGTGGCCAAGGCGACGGTGCAGGAGCTGGAGCAGTCCGATCATCCCTGGATCAGGGAGTATTTCCTGGGACCGCGCGGACGCGCCGTCCGCAAGGCCGCCTGAGGAGAGCGGAACGAGATGGAAAGAGACGCCCATTACGCCGCCGTCGGCATCGCCACCATCGCCCTGATGGCGGCGCTGCTGGTGTTCGCCATGTGGCTGGCCCGGCTGTCGTTCAACGAGGAGTTCGACCAGTATGACATCGTCTTCTACGGGCCGGTCCGGGGGCTGTCGGAGGGCGGCGAGGTGCACTTCAACGGTATTCGCGTCGGCGAGGTCACCGACCTCAACCTTGACCCGAACAAGGGCGACCAGGTGATCGCGCGCATCCGGGTTGATGCGACGACGCCGGTGCGCGTCACGTCGCGGGCGCAGCTGGAGCCGCAGGGAATCACCGGGCTGAACTACATCCAGATCACCGCCGGCAACCCGAACAGCGCCATTCTCAAGACCCAGTACCCGGACAACGTCGTGCCGGTGATCCAGAGCCAGCCGTCGCCGATCTCGGAGCTGCTGTCGGGTTCTGGCACGGTGCTGGCGCAGACCGTCGACGCGTTGAACCGCATCAATCGCGTGCTCTCGGACGACAATGTGCGTTCGTTCTCGACCAGCCTGAAGAATATCGAAAGCCTGACCACCGAGCTGGAGGCCCGCAAGGGCATGCTGCAGCAGCTGGAGCAGACCCTGACCCGCGCCAATTCGGCCGTGGCCGAGTACGAGCAACTGGCGATCAGCACCCGACGGATCGTCGAGACCGACGGCCAGGAGGCGATCGCCGAGATCAACGCCGCCGCCTCCGACGCCCGTTCGGCGATCGCTTCGATCAATCGCTCGGCGACCAATCTCGAGCAGCCCATCGGCGAGTTCGCCAGCACCGGCCTGCCGCAGCTGCAGCAGACGATCCAGCAACTGGAGGAGGCGACACGTTCGCTGCAGTCGCTGATCGACGACGTGCGCGAGAGCCCGCGCGAATTCATCCAGCGTCCGCCGTCGGTCGAAATGGAGGTCGAGCCTTGATCCGCATCCTGACCAGAACCGCCGTCGCCGCGGCTGCCGTCGCCGCTGTCGGCGGCTGCGCCCTGCTGTCGAGCCCCGAGCCGGTCAGCCTCTATCGCTTCGGGGCTGCGCCGGACGCGGAGATCGGGGCGTCGGGCGCGCCCGCGGGCCAGGTGCCGGTGGCCATGCGCCGGCCGGAGTTCGTGCAGGCGGCCCGCGACGACCGCATCCTCGGCGTGACCGGCACCGATGCGGCCTACATCGCCGGCGCGCGCTGGGTCGCCTCGGCCGACGTGCTGTTCAGCGACGCGCTGGAGGACGCCTTCGCCGCCGAGTCGCGGCGGGTGCGGCTGATCGGACCGCGCGAACTGACGCGTGCCGGGCAGACCCTGGACGTCGACGTGCGCACCTTCGAGGCGCGCTATCCTGCGCCGGGGGCGATCCCGACGGTGACGATCGTCGCCCGGGTGCGGCTGCTGAACGCCCAGGAGCGGACGGTGGCGGCGGAGCGCATCTTCGCCGTGGAGCAGCCGGCGACGGCCAACCGCGTCAGCGCCATCGTCGCGGCGTTCGACGCCGCGACCCGGGATCTGAACAGCCAGATCGTGGCCTGGACGGACCAGAACGCGCGCTAGAGGCTGTTCCGCAGCGCCGCCAGCTGGCGCTCGACTCCGTTTCGCCTCTCACGCGCGGCGCCCAGTTCGGCCAGCGCCAGATCGATCCGCGTCAACAGGTCGTCCCGCAGGCGCAGCAGGCGTTCGCGGTCCGGGCGCACCTTCCTCGGCCGGCGGCCGGCGAGCCCGAGGGCGTCCCTCCAGTCCTCGCGCCAGGCGGCGACGCCCTCGGCGCAGGCCTTGAGCCGTTCGGTCACGCGGGCGTCGGCGTTCTGGGCCGTGCGGAGAAGGGGCAGGGCGGCGAGGGCCGCGGAACGGCAGGCGTCGAGAGCGGCGCGCCGGGTCGCCAACGGGTGCGGGGCGTCCTCGACAGCAGGCTGACCGGACAGGCGGCGGGCGGCGACGAGGAGGTGGGCGTCGAGTTCGGCGACAGCGTCACGGAGTTCTGACCAGGCGCCGTCCAGCACGCCGGAGCGGCGCGCCGCGGTTTCAATCCGGCCAACCAGGTCGGCGGCGACCTCAGAGATGGTGGCGGCGCCGCGGCGGAAGCCCTCCCGGAACCCCTTGAGGCGTCGGCCGCGGCTGTCGAACAGGCCGGCGAGGCCGCGGCGGGGCTCCAGCGCCTCGGGACGCAGGGCGTCGAGGGTCTGGCGGGCGTGGGTCAGCTGGGCCGCGGCCTCGGTCAGGTCGCCGGTCCGCACGGCGGCCAACGCCCGCTCAAGGCGATCGACGGCGGCGGCACGGGCGGGCTCGGCGAAGGCCCCGACCTGCGCCTCGTCGAAGGCGGCGTCGATGGCCTCGACGCGCGTGGCGTCCGGTTCAGGCGCATGACCCTGCCAGCGATAGGCCCCGTCGGCCATGAGGTGAACTCCCACCCCCGGCTCTGCGGCCGGAGCGCCGAGTATGACTACGACTTGGCCGCGACGG
Source organism: Brevundimonas viscosa (assembly GCF_900116065.1). GTDB lineage: Bacteria > Pseudomonadota > Alphaproteobacteria > Caulobacterales > Caulobacteraceae > Brevundimonas > Brevundimonas viscosa. The sequence goes on along the minus strand of NZ_FOZV01000010.1, from coordinate 55,422 downwards.
CAACGGTTGCGGTCGGGGCTCGCCTTGCCACGCGGGATCGCAGAGGATGGCCGGGTCGGAAGGGGAGGGTGATCCGCCGTGAACGCACAACTGCATCGTCGGATGGTACTGGGCGGGCTGGGCGCGGCGGGACTTGCGGGTTGCGCCGCCTCGCCAGCCGTGCTGGTCCGGCCTTCGCGCCCCGACTTTCAGCGGCCCCCGCTCGCGCCGCTGCTGACCGATCCGGGGCGGCTGAGCCGCATCACCGTGTGCACGCGGCCGTTCCGCGCGGCGGGGCCGCGTATCGAGGCGGAGGCGATCGGCGACAAGAGGGTGGTGCACAACTACGGCCACGGCGGCTCGGGCTGGTCTCTGTCGTGGGGGTCGGCCGCAGCGGCGCGCGACCTGGCGCTGGAGGGCGGGCAGCCTGAGGTCGCCGTCATCGGCTGCGGCGCGCTGGGGCTCACCGCCGCGCTGCAGATCCTGCGGTCCGGGGCGCGGACGACCATCTACGCCGCCGAGCGGACGCCGCACACGCGCTCGGCGCGGGCGACCGGCGTGTGGTCGCCGGACTCGCGGATTGCGGCGGAGAGCGCGGTTTCGGCGGATTTTTCAGCCCGGTGGGAGGCCATGGCGCGGCGGTCGTGGGCCGAACACCACGCCTTCGTCGGGCTGGACGGCGAGCCGGTGAAATTCATCGACCAGTACAGCCTGCGCGGGCCGCGGGGCGGGAATGCGTCGGTGGGGCCGGAGCCGACGCCCGGGCGGGTCGACTTCGTCCGCTACGAGCCCCGTCTCCAGGGGCTGACGCCCTCGTCGCGCGCGTTGCGGCCGGAGGAGCATCCGTTTCCGGTGGAGTCCGCACGGGTGTTCCCGCAGATGACGTTCAACGTGGCGGAGTACGCCCGGCAGCTGACCGAGGCCTTCCTGATGGAGGGCGGGCGGATCGTGGAGCGGACGTTCCACCATCCATCGGAGCTGGTGGAGCTGCCCCAGCCGGTGGTGGTCAACTGCACGGGCTACGGGGCGCGGGCGCTGTTCGGGGACGAGAGCGTCGTGCCGGTGCGGGGGCAGATCGCCTGGCTGACGCCGCAGCCGGAGGTGACCTACGCCCTCTGGTACCGGTCGATCAGCATGGTCCCACGGGCCGACGGGATCGTCATCCAGGCCAACGGCTCCAGCCAGATGGTCGGCTACGGCGTCGAGGACGAGACCCCGGACCGGGCCGACGCGGAGCGGGCGCTGGCGGCGCTCGCCCCGCTGTTCGCGGCCGTCTGAGGTCAGCCGACGCCGGGCTTGACCGTGTAGCTGGCCTCGGTCTTCGCGGCGACCTCGTCGAGGGTCACGCCGTCGGCCAGTTCGACCAGCTCAAGGCCGGCGCCATCCGGCTTGACGTCGAAGACGCACAGGTCGGTGATGATGCGGCTGACCACCCCGGTTCCGGTCAGGGGAAGGGTGCACGATTTCAGCACCTTGGACTGGCCGTGCTTGTTGGCGTGGTCCATGACCACGACCACGCGCTTGACGCCGGCGACGAGGTCCATCGCCCCGCCCATGCCCTTCACCAGCTTGCCCGGGATCATCCAGTTGGCGATGTCGCCGTTCTCGGCCACTTCCATGGCCCCGAGGATAGACAGGTTGATGTGGCCGCCGCGGATCATGGCGAAGCTGTCCGAGGAGCTGAAGTAGCTGGTCTCGGGGATCTCTGTGATGGTCTGCTTGCCGGCGTTGATCAGGTCGGGATCGACCTGGTCCTCATAGGGGAAGGGCCCCATGCCGAGCATGCCGTTCTCCGACTGCAGGGTGACCTCCATGCCTTCCGGAATGTAGTTGGCCACCAGGGTCGGGATGCCGATGCCGAGGTTCACATAGAAGCCGTCCTGCAGCTCCTTCGCGGCGCGTTCGGCGAGCTGTTCGCGGGTTCTGGCCATTACGCGGTCTCCCGGGTGCGGACGGTGCGCTGTTCAATGCGCTTTTCGGGCACGGTCTTGACGATGCGGTCGACGTAGATGCCCGGGGTGTGGATGTGGTCGGGATCGAGCGAGCCGGTGGGGACGATCTCCTCGACCTCGGCCACGCAGACCTTGCCGGCGGTGGCCATCATCGGATTGAAGTTGCGGGCCGTCTTGCGGAACACGAGGTTGCCGCGCTCGTCGGCCTTCCACGCCTTGACGATCGACAGGTCGGCGACGAGGCCGGTCTCCATGATGTACTGGCGGCCGTCGAACTCGCGCACCTCCTTGCCCTCGGCGACGAGCGTGCCGACGCCGGTGGCGGTGAAGAAGGCCGGGATGCCGGCGCCGCCGGCGCGGATGCGTTCGGCGAGCGTGCCCTGCGGGTTGAACTCGAGCTCGAGCTCGCCGGCGAGGTACTGGCGCTCGAACTCCTTGTTCTCGCCGACGTAGGACGAGATCATCTTGGCGATCTGGCGGGTGCCGAGCAGCTGGCCGAGGCCGAAACCGTCGACGCCGGCGTTGTTGGAGATGACGGTCAGACCCTTGACGCCGCTGTCGCGCAGGGCGGCGATCAGATGTTCGGGGATGCCGCACAGGCCGAAGCCGCCGGACATGACGGTCATGCCGTCGAAGGTCAGGCCCTCCAGCGCCGACCGGGCGTCGGGGAAGATCTTCCGCATCGCTTCCTCGTGTTTTTTCACCGCCTGATGAATATCGACGGCCTTGATGGTCCGTAACGCGCGGCGCCGTGGGGGGCAAGCCCGCGTCGGTCCAGCCCGGTCCCGGCGACCAAAAAACACAGTCCGATGTGTCCGACGCGTCCGCCTGCCTCCACCGGACGGGGTCGAAGCGGCAAAAAAACATAGTCCGATGCGTCCACAGCGTCCGCTTCGTCCGCCGCCGACCTCATGAAACGCCGCTGCTGCGTCAGTTCCGGTCGCAGGGCGGCGGCGCCGTTAACCTTTTTGTTCGCCCGAGGCGGGCGCGCGGTGGCGAGCGGGCGTCGATACGGTAAAAGGCTCGGGTGAGCACTGTTCGGGGGACGGATTGCGCGCCGGGATCAACGCACTGACGGCGGCCTTCGTGGTCGGGGTCGTCGCCGGCCTGGCGCTGACGCCGGACGGACGCGCGTGGATGCGCGAGCCGACCCTGCTGCTCGGCGAGAAGGCGGCCGCCTCGGCGCCCGCGGCCGCGCCCGAACCCGCCCCGCCGCCGAACGTCGTCGCGCCGCCCCCCGCCGCGGCGGTCACGCCGCTGGCCGCGCGGCTGGCGCAGGGCCCGCTGCGGATCGGCGTCTTCGGGGACTCCATGGCGGACGGCCTGTACGCCGGGCTGTACCGCGAACTGCGCGACCAGCCGGACGTGACCGTGAGCAAGTTCTCGGAGGTCTCCACGGGTCTGTCCCGGTACGACTACGTGAACATCCAGGAGAAGACGCGCCGGCAGCTGGACGAACAGCCGGTGGACGCGGCGGTGATCCTGTTCGGCACCAACGACGCCCAGGGCATCGAGATGGACGGGACGGTGCACCCCTTCGGCAGCGACGGCTGGAAGGCCGCTTACGCCCGGCGCATCGACGACCTCGTCGCCCTGCTGAGGAGCCGCGACGTGGCGGTCTACTGGGTCGGCCTGCCGCGCATGAAGGGCGAGCGGTTCGACGGGCGGATGGCGCTGATCAACGGCGTGGTCGCGGCGCGGATGAGGGCGCTCGGCGTGCCGTATATCGAGACCGTGTCGCTGACCTCCGGCGAGGACGGCGGCTACGAGGCCTATCTGCCGAACGACGACGGCCGCAGGGTGCTGATGCGGGCCAACGACGGCATCCACATGTCGATGGCCGGTTACCTGCGGATCAGCGCTCCGGTGGTCGTGCGGCTGAAACGGGACGCCGGACTGGACCGGCCGCAGCCCACGGCGACTGCGGTCGCTCCCGCCGCCTGAGCATGGGCCGGACCGCGGCGTCGCTCCTCGCCGGGCTGTGGGGACTGGCCGCGGCCGCCTCGGCCCAGGAGACCGCCTATGTTCCGATGAGCCCGCCGCAGCCGGGCCTCCCGGTCTGCGCCGGCGGCCTGTGCCAGGCGGATGCGCTGGCGGGGCTGTTTGAGGCCCTGGCCGCGACCGAGGCCGGACGCCGCATGGCGCCGGTCCATATCCTCCAGATCGGCGACAGCCACACGGCGGGCGACCGGATCACCGGCAAGGTGCGGGCCTCGCTGCAGGCGCGGTTCGGCGACGCCGGACGGGGCGTGCTGCCGCCGGGCCCGCCCTACGAGGGTTTCGCCCCCTATCAGGTGGAGATGACGGCGGTGGGCTGGCGGCCGATGCCGGCTCCGCTGGTCGGGCCCGGGGGCTTTCCCACCGTCGGGGTCGGCCTGGCCGGCGTCCAGGCGATCTCGCTGGAGCCGGGCGCCGAGCTGAGACTGCGGCCGGAGGGCCGCGACGCCCTCGCTTATGTGATCTCGGTCTGCGGCGAGGGAGCCGGTCGCCTGCGGGTGGAGGCCGACGGGGAGGTCTGGAGCGAACGCGTGTTCAACGAGCACGGCGCGACGCGGTCCTGCGTCAACATGATCGCCGACGGCCGGCCCCGCGAGATCGTGCTGCGGCCGCTGGACGCGACGTTGATGCTGCACGACGTGCGGCTGGGCCAGGTGGGCGCCGGGGTGACCCTGTCCAGCCTCGGCGTCGTCGGGGCGACGCTGCGGGACCTGGCCGCGCGGGACGAGGCGGTAGTGGCGATACAGCTGGCCAGCTGGCGCCCGTCGCTGATCGTACTGGCCTTCGGGACCAACGAAGGGTTCGAGGACGGGCTGGAGCCGGTCGCGTACGAGGCGCTGCTGCGCGGCCAGATCGCGCGCCTGAGGCGACTGGTTCCCGGCGCTTCGCTGATGATCCTGGGCGCGCCGGACGCCCTGCGCAGCGGCGTCGAGGGCGGCTGCAGCGCCGACGGCCAGCGGGCGCCGCCGCCGTCGCTGGCGGTGGTCCGGGACGTGCAGCGCCGGGTCGCCGCCGACACGGGTGTGGCGTTCTGGGACTGGCACGGGCGCATGGGAGGGGACTGTTCGTCGGATCGCCTGGCGCTGCGGGCGGAGCCGCTGATGCGCGGCGACCGGGTGCATTTCACCAGCGCCGGCGCGGACTGGATCGGCGGCGTCCTCGCCGACGACCTGCTGGCCGCCTACGAGGCGTGGAAGGCGGGGCGGTAGATGCTGTTCCCCACGCTGGCCTTCGGCGTCTTCTTCCTGTTCGTCTACTTCACCGCCTGGTCGCTGGACCGCGAGAATGGCCGGCGGAAGGTGTTCCTGCTGCTGGCCAGCTGGTTCTTCTATGCCCAGTGGGACTGGCGCTTCGTCGGCCTGCTGATCCTGTCGGCGGTGCTGAACTGGGGGGTGGCGGCGCTGATCGCCGGGCGGCCGGGACGCCGGAACGGCTGGCTGGTCGGTCTGGGCGTGGCGGCCAACCTGCTGATCCTCGGCTTCTTCAAATACTACGGCTTCTTCGTCGAACAGGCGGGGGAGCTGCTGGCGCGGTTCGGCTGGGAGCGCGACCTGCCGCTGCTGCAGGTCATCCTGCCGGTCGGGATCAGCTTCTTCACCTTCCAGGGCATCAGCTACCTGGTCGACGTCCATCGCGGGAAGACGCCGCCGGCGAAGAGCCTGCTCGACGTCATGCTGCTGATGAGCTTCTTCCCGCACCTCGTGGCGGGGCCGATCGTGCGGGCCTCGGACCTGCTGCCGCAGTTCGAGCGGGCGCCGCGGCTGACGCGGGTGATGGCCACCCACGGCCTGCTGCTGATCGTCTGGGGCCTGTTCAAGAAGACAGTGGTCGCCTCCGAGCTGTCGGTGAACCTGGTCGATCCGGTTTTCTTCGACCCGAGCGCGCATTCGGCCTTCGACATCGCCGCGGCCGTCTACGGCTACGCGGTGCAGATCTACTGCGACTTCTCGGCCTATTCCGACATGGCCATCGGGCTGGCGGCGCTGCTGGGCTATTCCTTCCCGCGCAATTTCGATCAGCCGTACCGGGCGGCGTCGATGCAGCAGTTCTGGCGGCGCTGGCACATCAGCCTGTCCAGCTGGCTGCGCGACTACCTCTATGTGCCGCTGGGCGGGGGGCGGAAGGGGCTGTTCGCCAGCTGCATCAACGTCTTCATCACCATGGTGCTGGGCGGGCTGTGGCACGGGGCGGCGCTGACCTTCCTGGCCTGGGGCGCGCTGCACGGCGGGGTGCAGGTCATCGAGCGGCTGGGCCGCGCGGCGTTCGGCGACCGCAAGGTGCTCCCGACAGTGGTGGGCGTGCTGGTCACCTTCCACATCGTCTGCCTGGGCTGGATCCTGTTCCGGGCCGAGAGCTTCGAACTGGCGCTGGCCATGCTGGAGGGACTGGGGCGTATCGGGCCGGTGGAGGTGCTGACGCCGCTGCTGCTGACGCTGATCGTCGGGGGTCTGGCCATGCACTGGCTGCCGCCGCGGGCGGTGGAGGGCATGGCCGAGCGACTGCAGGCGGCGCCGTCAGTGAGCCTGGGATTGCTGATCGGCGCGGCCGTTCTGCTGGTCGAGGCGGTGCGCCCCGAAGGCGTCGCGCCGTTCATCTACTTCCAGTTCTGAGGCGTTGAGAGCGCGATGACCGACGACAGGGACAAGACGGGCGGGCAGGGCGAGGGACCGGGGGAACCTCCGGCGCCGCTGGAGCCGTTCCCGACGCACCTGCCCGAGTCGCCGTTCCCGCCGCTGTACGAAAGCCTGCCGCCTCCGCAGGAGGCGCCGCCCGATCCGCCCAGCGACTGGATCGAGAGCGCCGACGCCCACGATCTGCCGACGCGCGAAAACACCCTCGTCGCGCTGGGGCGGTTCGCCTTCCCGCCGGCGCCGCCGCTGGACGACGAGGGCGTGGCGGCCCGCGACCGGCGCTGGACAAGCCGGACCATCGTGACGGCGACGGTGTTCCTGATCGTATTCAACGCCGTCTCGCCGCTGAACTGGGCGCGACAGCAACCGCCGGGGTGGCTCCCGCAGACCGTGGAGCGCCTTTCGGAGGTGTGGACGGAACAGCTGGCGGTGTTCGGGGTCGACATGCCGCGCCGCGGCCTGCGCGAGAGCTGGGATGCGGCGCGGGAGGCGCGGTTCATCGGTCAGGGGCCGGCGCAGCGGACGGGGTCGACTTCGCCGTCGGATTGAGGAAACCTGACCGCTCGCGCGGAGGGGCGCGGGGGGACGGAATGAAGCTGGATCGCAGATCGACCCTGCTCGGCGCCGGCGCGGCCATCGCGGCGGGACTGGCGGCGGGCGCCGCGGGGGCCCAGCCCTCCCTGCGCATCCGTCGGAGCGTCGGCGAGCTGACCGCGACCAGCGACGACGTGGTCGCCTTCGGCGAGGCCGTGCGGCTGATGAAGCGGCGGCGCGACGGGCTGTCGTGGGACCGGCAGGTGCGCATCCACCATGTCGACGCCCAGCACGGCAACGGACTTTTCCTGCCGTGGCACCGGCTGCAGCTGCTCCATCTGGAGCGGATCGTGGCGCGGCTGACCGGGCACGACAGCTTCGCCATGCCCTACTGGGACTGGCAGGAGCACCGCTTCCTGCCGGCCTGGGTGACGGATCGTGACTCGCCGCTGTACGAGCGCGAGCGGGCCCGGGGCGTGGACGAGCTGGACTTCGCCGCGGCGCGGTGGGCCGAGTCGCCCTATACGGCGCGGCTGGCGTCGGACGATTTCGAGACCTTCTGCGGCAAGCTGCCGGAAGGGCAGGGGATGGTCGAGGGCTACGGCCACAACCACATCCACGCCCTGATCGGCGGCGCGATGCGGCATCCGCGCACCTCGGCGCGCGACCCGATGTTCTGGCTGCACCACAGCAACGTCGACCGGGTCTGGGCGACGTGGCATGGGCTGCGCGGCAGGAACCTGTATCCGGCGGACTGGACAGCCCTGACGGTGACCGGCTTCGTCGACGCGGACGGCGAGGCGGTGGGCGATCTGCCGGTGGCGGGGGCGCTGGAGACGGGCGCGCTCGGCTACGGCTACGACCGGCTGTATCCGTTCCCGGTGTTCAACGTCCCGGAGGCGGGACCGCCGGGGGCGACCCGGCGCGTGCCGCTGGGCGGGGGGAGCTGGACCGTGCGCGCGGCGGCGGAGCCGGGCTCGGGCCGCATGAGCCTGACCCTGCCGGCCGAGGCGGCGGTGCGGATGCGCGACGCCGACGACACGCTGATGATCGAGGCCGCGGGCGCGGTCGGCTATGCGCGCGAGGCGGCGCTGGAGGATCGCTCGCTGGAGATCCGCCTGGCCAGCGGCGGGCGCGAACGGTCGCTGGGCTCGTCTCCGACCTTCGTGCACGTCCCCGAGGCCGACGGCCGCCATGCGCACCGCGGGCCCTATGTGCTGCCCTTCCGGTTCGGGGAGGAGGTGCTGAACCTGCTGGCGGCGAGCGAGGGGCCGGTGTCGGTGTCCGTCGCGGCGGAGGACCTGCTGCCGGAAGCGGGGCGGCCGGAGCCGCAGGCGGCGTGGATCGAGCTGAAGCTGACGCTGACGGAGACGCGCTGGACATGAAGCGGCTGAGGATCGTCCTGTTTCTGCTGCTGGCGGGTCTGGCGGTCGCGCCGCTGGCCGGGTGCAGCTGGCTGCAGGAGCCGCCGCCGGTGTATGCGCCGCCGCCGCCTCCGCCGCCTCCGCCTCCGCCGCCCCCGCCGCCGGCGCCGCCGCCCGATCCCGAGGACCAGTGGCCGGACGGGCGCGTGCCGATGTGCTTCGCCAGCCCCGCCGCGGAAGACGCCTGGGCGCGCGAGGCGGTGATGGACGCGGCCGCGGTCTGGGAGACCGCGGCTAAGGTGGACTTCGACATCCGCGCCGCCTGCGACGGCTCGCCGACCAGCGGGCCGGAGCGGCGCATCCCGATCCGCATCGTTCACGACCCGGAGCTGTTCGCCTCGGCCAGCCATCTGGGCGTGCATCTGGTGCAGGGCGGGGAGATCGTGCTGAACGCCGAATACCTCGTCACCAACCGGATCTGCGGGCGGCGGGGGAGCGTCGGGCGCGAGGGCTGCTTCCGCGCCGACGCGCTGCACGAGCTGGGGCACGCCCTGGGCTTCAGCCACGACCACGTCAGCCCGCGGGCGCCGGACTGCCTGGCGCGGACCCGGGCGCCCGAGGCCACGGTGCAGGGGGAGACCTACTACGACCAGGCCTCGATCATGAACTACTGCAACGCCGACCGCTGGCAGGGGCGGCTGAGCGAGGCGGACGTGTGCTCGGTGCGGGCGGCCTATGGCGCGCCGGACGGGACGCGGCCGAGCCGGGCCAGTTGCTACGCGATGACGGGGGCCGTCCCCGCGCGGCCTTGACCGCGGCTGACGCGGGACCCTAGCGTGCCCGGCCCGCCGGTTCGGGGCGGGGTTGGGGAAGTGAACATGCGTCGTCGTCTGCTCGGCCGGGCCCTGCCCGCCTTCGTGCTCATCGCCGCCCTCGCGGGGCCGGCCCTGGCGCAGGAGGCGCTGACCTACCAGCAGCCGCCCGCGCCGATCGCCGACATCCTCGACGCCAGGCCGACGCCGACGGCGAGCCTGTCGCCGGACCGGGCGACGCTGGCGCTGTACGACCGGGCCAACCTGCCGCCGATCGCCGAGCTGGCCGAGCCGATGCTGCGGCTGGCCGGATACCGGATCAATCCCCGCAACAACGGGCCGGCCAACAGCCGCGTCGCCTGGCTGACGGGCCTGAGCTTCCAGCCGGTGGCGGGCGGGCCGGCGCGGGCGGTGCAACTGCCGGCGGGGGCGCGGTTCATGTCGCCCTCGTGGTCGCCGGACGGGCGGTCGGTGGCCCTGCTGATGGACGCGCCGACCGGGCTGGAGTTGTGGGTCGCCGACGTGGCCAGCGGCGCGGCGCGCAAGCTGACCGACGCCCGGGTCAACGCCGCCGCCGGCGGAGCCTTCGACTGGGCGCCCGACAGCTCGGCCCTGCTGGTGCGCATGGTCCCGGACGGCCGCGGCGCGGCGCCGGACGTCAGCCGTCCGCCGTCGGGCCCGATCGTCGAGGAGAGCCTGGGCCGGACGGCGCCGGCGCGGACCTACCAGGACCTGCTCTCGAACGCCGGCGACGAGGCCCTGTTCGACCACTATTTCACCAGCCAGCTGACGTACGTGCCGCTGAACGGCCGGGCGCGGACGCTGGGCGAGCCGGCGGTGCATCTGGGGGCGGGCATCTCGCCGGACGGGCGCCATGTGCTGCGCACGGCGGTGAAGCGGCCCTACAGCTATGTCGTGCCGGCCGGGCTGTTCCCGACCGAGATCAGCGTGCTGGATTTGCAGGGGCGTGAGCTGCACCGGGTCGCCGACCTGCCCTTGCGCGACAATATTCCGACGCCGTTCGACGCGGTGGCGCCGGGGCCGCGCTCGGTGCAGTGGCGCTCGGACGCGCCGGCGACCCTCGTCTGGGCGGAGGCGCAGGACGGCGGCGACCCGCGGACGGAGGCGGAGGTGCGCGACCGGGTGTTCCTGCAGGCGGCGCCGTTCACGGATGCGCCGACGCCGCTGGTCGATCTGAAGGAGCGCTACGCCGGGGTGACCTGGGGCGACGCGGACACGGCGGTGGTGAACAGCCGCTGGTTCAACACCCGTCACGAGACGCGGCTGGTGGTCGATCCCTCGAATCCGGGCGAGGGCCGGGTGCTGCTCGAGCGCAACTATCAGGACCGCTACAACAATCCGGGCTTCCCGGTGACCGAGCCCAATGCCGCCGGCTTCCCGGTGATGCGCTTCGCCGGCGACGGCCGGGTGCTGATGACCGGGCCGGGGGCGACGCGCGAGGGGGAGTATCCCTTCCTGGCCGCCATGGACCTGACCACCGGCGAGAGCGAGCGGCTGTGGACCTCGGCGACCGGCGACTACGAGAGCGTGGTCGGCATCCTCGACGACGACGCGCGGCGGCTGGTGACACGGCGCGAGACCCGCAACGATCCGCCGAACCTTTACGTCCGCAATCTGGACGCGCAGGCGCCGGACGCCCTGACGACCTTCCCCGATCCGGCCCCGCAGCTGGCGGGGGTGACGCGACAGCTGGTCACCTACACCCGGGCCGACGGGGTGCCGCTGTCGGGCACGCTGTACCTGCCCGCCGGCTACGACAAGGACCGCGACGGGCCGCTGCCGCTGGTGATGTGGGCCTATCCGGCCGAGTTCACCGACGCGGCCGTGGCGGGGCAGGTGGTCGACACGGCCAACCGCTTCGTGCGGCCGGGCGGCTCCAGCCACCTGTTCCTGCTGACCCAGGGCTATGCGGTTCTGGACGACCCCTCGATGCCGATCATCGGCCGCGACGGGGCGGAGCCCAACGACACCTACATCGAGCAGCTGAAGGCCTCGGCCGAGGCGGCGGTGAACGCGGTGGTCGAGATGGGCGTGGCCGACCGCGACCGCATCGCCGTCGGCGGGCACAGCTACGGCGCCTTCATGACCGCCAACCTGCTGGCGCACACGGACCTGTTCCGGACCGGCATTGCGCGCTCCGGCGCCTACAACCGGACCCTGACGCCGTTCGGCTTCCAGGCCGAGCAGCGCACCTACTGGGAGGCGACCGACACCTATACGGAGATGTCGCCCTTCACCTACGCCAACCGTGTCAACGAGCCGATTCTGCTGATCCACGGCGAGGCCGACGACAACTCGGGCACCTTCCCCGTGCAGTCGGAGCGGTTCTACGCGGCGCTGAAGGGCAATGGCGCGAACGTCCGCTACGTGGTCCTGCCGCTGGAGGCGCACGGCTACCGGGCGCGGGAGTCGGTAGGCCACACCCTGTGGGAGATGACCCGCTGGCTGGACCAGCACGTGAAGAACGCGCCGGCGCGGTAGGGGAGACAGACCGACGAGCAATCCTCCCCGCAGGGGGAGGGGGACCGCCGGAACGGCGGTGGAGGGGGATGATCCGGAGATATCCCTCCACCCCCTCCACCATGCTTCGCATGGTCCCCCTCCCCCTGCGGGGGAGGAACTGAATGCAGAAAAGGGCCCGGCGAGCGATCGCCGGGCCCTTTCGTCAGGCGGGGGAAGCGCTACTGGCGCTTCTTGGCCTCGGCCGCGTTGCCGGTGCCGCCGTCGGACACGTCGCCGACGATGGGGTTTTCGGCCGGGGTGTGGTGTTCGCCGCTCGCCTCGGAGCGCGGGCGGTTCTGACGCCAGCTCGAGAAGTCGGACGAGAACTTCTGACGCCGCTCGTCACGCCAGCTCTTGTAGTCGTTGTCGAAGGCCGACAGCTGCTGCTGGCGCCAGTGCAGGTAGTCCGGCTCGAAGTCGTGGTGCTCGTGCGACTGGCCGCCCATGCCCGAGCCCGAGCCTTCCCAGATCTGGGCGCCCGGCGCGTAGCCGTGCGAGGGATAGCCCGCCTGCGAGCCGCCGTAGGACTGGCCGTAGCCGCCCTGCGTCTGAGAGCCGCCGGCGAAGCCGGTGCGCATGCCGGACTGGCCGCCCATGCTGGAGCCGCCGTACGATCCGCCCTGGCTGTAGCCGGAGGAGGGACCGTAGCCCTGGGACTGGCCGTAACCGCCCTGGCTCCAGCGCTCCTGGCCGCCCATCGACGCGCCGCCGTGGCTCGAGGGGCCGCTCCATGAGCCAGCGTCGCCGCGTCCGTACTGGGGCTGACTCCATTGCTGCTGCTGTCCGGAGGCCTGCGAGCCGTAACCGTACTGGTCGAAGGAGCCGCCCGGCTGGGGCTGACGATCCCCGGTCCAGCCGGTCGACAGGCCGCCGCCGTACTGGCTCTGCTGCGACTGCCCGTAGCCCATGCCCCGGGAGCCGGACATCTCGCGGTCCTGGCCGTACTGGCCCTGGTCGCGGTAGGCCTCGGCAGTGCGGCCGCCATCGCCCTCGGACCAGCTGGCGCGTTCGTCCCAGCGCGGGTCGCGGGCCTCCCAGCGGCCCTGTTGATGCTCGTCGCGCCGGCCGAAGTCGTCCTGCGGTCGGTGCTGTCGGAAAGGATTCTGCATGGCCATCGCCTCCGTGGTTGGGGATGACCTTGAAAAGCAGGGCCGGGGGCCGCGTTCCGGTGATCACGGGGAGCTTACAGGCTTGGCCGTGCGGCTTGCCGGGCGGCGGAACGCGGGTCAGTCTCGCCCTCATGCGCCAGACCTTCTCCCGCCGCTCCGCCCTCGCCCTGGCCGGCGGTTCCGCCCTCGCCGCCTTGGGCGGCCTGCCCGCTCAGGGCCATGTCCGGAGCGAGGACTGGAGCGCGCTGGCGTCCGACGTGCGAGCGGAGTTCAAGTGGGCGTGGGACCATTACGTCGCGCGGGCGTGGGGCAAGGACGAGATCAATCCGGTTTCGGGAACCTCGCAGAGCTTCTTCATCGAGGGCCACGACCTCGGCCTGTCGCTGGTCGAGGCGCTGGACACCCTGTGGCTGATGGAGCTGGACGCCGAGTTCCAGGCCGGGGTGGACTGGGTGAAGACGAGTCTCGACTTCGACGTCGACGCCTTCGCCCAGACCTTCGAGACCAACATCCGCCTCGTCGGCGGCCTGCTGTCGGCGCATCTGGCCAGCGGCGACCCGGTGTTGCTGGCGAAGGCGAAAGACCTCGCGGACCGGCTGATGAAGGCCTTCGAGGCCTCGCCGCACGGGCTGCCGTACCGCTATGTGAACCTGAGGACCGGGGCGGTGCGCGACCCGGAGACCAACCTCGCCGAGATCGGCACCTATGCCGCCGAGTTCGGGGTGCTGGGCCAGCTGACCGGCGACGAGCGCTACTATGCGGCCGCGAAGCGGGCGATGAAGCATGCGCTGGACCGGCGCTCCGACCTCGGCCTGATGGCGGCCAACATCCATGCGGAGACGGGCGAGTTCACCAGCCGCAACGCCTCGGTCGATGTCTACGCCGACAGCTTCTACGAATACCTGTGGGACAGCTGGGAGCTGTTCGGCGACGCCGAGATGAAGGGCTGGGCCGAGGAGTGCCTCGGCGCCATCAGCCGCCAGCAGGGGCGACGCTACGACCTGCGGCTATGGTACCCGATGGTCGACTACGAGACGGGCGCCGTGGCCGGGACGTCGCAGACCGTGCTGGGCGGCTACCTGTCCGGGCTGATGGCCCAGGCGGGGCGCGTCGAGGAGGCCGACCTGTTCCTGACCAGCTACGCCGAGCTGCAGGACGCCTTCACCGTCATCCCGGAATCGATCGACGTGCGGACGCGGCGGCCGCGCGGGGTGCGCACCGGCCTACGGCCCGAGTTCGCCGACGCCTGCCTGCACCTGTGGCTGATGACGGACGACGACCGCTATCGGGCCCTGACGGCGACCCACTACCGCAACATGAAGGCCACCTCGAAGGCGGCGTACGGCTACACCGCGCTGGCCGACATCACCACGCGGCCGATGACCCAGGGCGACAACTGCCCCGGCTACTGGTGGTCGGAGCAGATGAAATACTACTGGCTGATGTTCGCGCAGCCGCGGCGGGTGGATTTCGACCGGCTGGTGCTGAGCACGGAGGCGAATGTGCTGCGGGGGTTTGTGCGGACGTAGGCGGGATGATCATTCGTCCGCCACAGGAGCCGCACCTGTGAGCTTCACCACGCCCCAGATCGCAAACGGTGCGGAGACGATGCAGACCGCAAGTAGGGCAACCACCATGAGCTTTTCGTTGTCGCGGGGGAGCCGCTCCAGGATCACCGCGCCTGTCACCAGTGGGCCAAAATAGAGCAAGAGCCACCAGATGCTCATGCCGCGGGCGCGTAGCCGGCGATCCGTGATCCTTGCCAGGTAGAGAACGGCGACCGCACCGATGAGCAGCGACACGACTCGAGCTGCAACGTTGCCGGATTCCGCCGCCAGCGCGGTGAGCAAGATCACGACCGCCAGACCCGCACCCACGAGCGCCCTGGCGTGCATTCCACCGCTTCCCGGAGGGCCCTGGAACATCTGAGGCCTGCCTTACCTGCCGAACATCGCGTGCGCCGACATCGAATACGGCCGCGCCCCGGCCGGCGCGCCCCAGGTCGTGTTCGGCTCGGCGCCCATGACGAAGTGCAGGGTTCCGCCGGCCATGATCTCCTCGTGGCCGATCCAGCTGCGGGTCAGGGGCTGGCCGTTCAGGGTCACGGACCGGACGTAGAGGTTCTCGTCCGACAGGCCCTCGGCCGTGACGGTGAAGCGGCGGCCGTTGTGGAGGTTGAGCGCGATGCGATCGGCGAAGGGGCGGCCCAGTACGTACTGACTCGAGCCGGGCGCCACCGGATAGAAGCCCATCGCCGTGAACATCAGCCAGGCCGACATCTGGCCGACGTCGTCGTTGCCGCTGAGGCCGTCGGGCGCGGCGCGGTACTGGCTGTCGACGATCTGCTTCAGCCGCCCTTGCGTGCGCCACGGGGCGCCGGCGAAGGCGTACATGTAGGCCGCGTGGTGGCTGGGCTCGTTGCCGTGGATGTACTGGCCGATCAGGCCGGCGATGTCCTCGGCGTGGGAGTAGTCGAGGCCGGTGTTGTCGAACTCGAACATGGCGTCGAGCTTCTCCACCGTCGCCGCGTCGCCGCCCATGGCCGCGATCAGGCCGGCCGGGTCGTGGGGCACGAACCACGAATACTGCCAGGCGTTGCCCTCGGTGTAGTCGCTTCCGTAGTTGATGGCCGTGGGATCGAAGGGCTCGCGGAAGGACCCGTCGGCGAGGCGGGCGCGCACGAAGCGGGTCTCCGGATCGAAGGTGTTGCGCCAGTTGCCGGCGCGGCGGTCGAACAGGGCCTGCACCTCGCCGCGGCCGAGCCGCTCGGCCATGCGGGCGATGGTCCAGTCGTCATAGGCGTATTCGACCGTCTTTGAGGCCGCTTCCGGCTCGCGGTCGATCGGGACGTATCCCAGATCCATGTAGTCGCCGAGGCCGCCATAGGGGCGGTAGGTGGCCGAGGCGACCATGGCGTCCAGCGCCGCCGCGCCATCGATGCCCGGGACGCCCTTCAGATACGCATCGGCGATGACCGGCACGGCGTGGTAGCCGATCATGGTCCAGGTTTCCTGGCCATGGAACGACCAGACCGGCAGGATGCCGTACGGGCTGACCCGCTGCGCCGCCAGCAGGGAGTTGACCATGTCGGCGTTGCGCTCCGGCGGCGCGACCAGGGTCAGCAGCGGGTGCTGGGCGCGGAAGGTGTCCCAAAGGCTGAAGGTCGAGTGGACGGTGAAGTCCGAGCGGTGGACCTGCTGGTCCGGGCCGCGCCAGCGGCCGTCGGCGTCGCTGTGCACCGAGGGCGCGATCAGAGAGTGGTACAGCGCCGTGTAGAGGCTGGTGCGCATGTCCTCGGGGGCCTCGATCTCGACCACAGACAGGGCGTCCTGCCAGGCCGCGCGGGTCGCGGCGCGGGTGCGGTCGAAGTCGAAGCCGGCGCCTTCGCTCTCGAGGTTGGCGATCGCGCCCGCCTCGTCGACCGAGGACACGGCCACCTTGACCAGCAGCGGGCCGACGATGGGGCCGAAGTCGAAGGCGGCCTCCAGCGCCCGGCCCTGCACTTGGGCGCGGTCGGTCGTGTCCCGCCCCGGCTGGCGGAAGCCGTTGTAGGGGACGTCCTCCTCGCGGTTGCGCAGCTCGTAGCCGACCACGGGGCGGGAGAAGCGCATGGCGAAGTAGAGCTGCCGGCCCGGGGCCCAGCCGCGCGTCTCGCGGAAGCCGGTCACGGTGCCGTCGGGATGCAGCCGGATGCGCGACCACAGCACCTTGCCGGGGTAGTCGTAGATCGAGCTGCGGAAGTCGAGCAGCAGGCGGGCCGGGGCGCTGCGCGGGAAGCTGTAGCGATGCAGGCCGACGCGGGTCCCGGCGGTCAGCTCGGCGCGCACGCCGGAGTCGGTCAGGCTGACGGCGTAGTAGCCCGGCTCGGCGACCTCGGAGGCCTTGTTGTAGCGCGAGCGGTAGCCCGAGCCGGGCTGGTCGGCCTGGCCGGGATCCCATTTCACCTCGCCCGAGATCGGGGTCAGCAGCACGTCGCCGAGGTCGGAGTGGCCGGTGCCCGAGAAGTGGGTGTGGGAGAAGCCGAGGATGGTCGGATCGTCGTAGCGGTAGCCGGCGGCCCAGTCGTAGCTCTGGCGGAAGAAGCGGTGGTCGGTGTCCGGGCTGAGCTGGACCATGCCGAAGGGGGCGACGGCGCCGGGGAAGGTATGGCCCTTGCCGGCCGTGCCGATGAAGGGATCGACAGCCTCGACCGGCGTCGGCGGAGCGGCGGGCGCCTCCTGGGCCGTGGCGCAGCCGGCGAGCCCCATGGCCATCGCCGCCGCCAATACCGCCTTCTGGCCGATCCGCCGCATGCCGAGCCCCTCCGCCGTGTGAAGCGGCGAACCTAGGCAGGAAGGCGAGCGAGCGCCAGACGGCGCCCGTGCGGCGTCTGAAGGATCAGCGCCGGACGCGGCCTCGGGCGAGAATCGGCGCGGCGAGGAGGCGACCGGCCGCGGCGACGGCGCCCAGCGCGGCGGCCGTGGCCGCGACGGCCGTCACGCACCAGCCGCAATGCGGCGTCTGCGGCCCGCACAGGGCGGCGATGGCGGCCATGTGGGCGGTCGCCATCCAGGCCGCCGCGGCGGCGAGGCCGGCGGCGGAGAGGGCGAGAGCCAGCAGCGCAGTGGCCAGCAGGCGTCGGTCTTCGAGAGTCACGTCGGCATCCCGTCAGTTCGACGCCATGTCGCCATGGATCGCCGGAGGCGGCTTTGCGCGAGCGCAAAAGATCGCATCGCCGGCGTGCGTGGAAGCCTAGGCGAACTCCACCAGCACGTCGTCGGCGGCCACCGGGTCACCGGCCTTCGCGGACACCGCCTTCACCACGCCGTCGCGCTCGGCCTTGAGGATGTTCTGCATCTTCATGGCCTCGATGATGGCGACGGTCTCGCCGGCCTTGACCTCCTGGCCCGGCTCGACCGGGATGGCGACGACGAGGCCGGGCATGGGGGAGAGGACCAGCTTCGAGGTGTCGGCGGCCTGTTTCTCGGGCAGGCGGGCGTAGAGGGCGGCCACGGCCGGGGTGAGGACGCGGACGCGGGCCTTCGCCGCCCGGTGGCGGATGACGAAGCCGTCGGGGGCGCGGGCGACCTCGGCGGTGAAAGGCTCGCCGTCCAGCACGGCGCGGAACTGGGCGAGGCCGGGGCGCCAGTCGATGTCGGAGAGGCGGATGGGGTCGGCGTCGTCGCCGACCCCCAGCTCGAGCGCCTCGGCGTCGTCGTAGGAGAGGCTGACGGGATGCGGGGTCTTGTCGACCAGCACGACCCAGTCGGTGCGGCCGGAGGGATCGCCGGCCTGTTCCGAGAGGATCTCGTGCATGGCCATGGCGGCGGCGACCATGATCCGGGCCTGGGCCGGGCAGGGGGGCAGGCCGTGGAAGCCGTCGGGGAACTCGTCCTTGATGTAGCTGGTCGACAGCTGGCCCGAGCGGAAGCGCGGCTGGTCCATGACCGCGGCGAGGAAGGGGACGTTGTGGCCGAGGCCGGCCAGGTGGGTGTCCTCCAGCGCCCGGGCCATGCCCTCGACCGCCTCGTCCCGGGTCGGGGCCCACGCGCACAGCTTGGCGATCATCGGGTCGTAGAACATCGAGATCTCGTCGCCCTCGCGGACGCCGGAGTCGTTGCGCACGGTGTAGCCGTCGGGGTGGAGGCCTTCTTCCGGCTGCTCGTAGCGGACGAGACGGCCGATGGAGGGCAGGAAGCCGCGGTAGGGGTCCTCGGCGTAGATGCGGCTCTCGATGGCCCAGCCGTCGATCTTCAGCTCGTCCTGGTCGAAGGCCAGCGTCTCGCCCCAGGCGGAGCGGATCATCTGTTCCACCAGATCGACGCCGGTGATCAGTTCGGTGACCGGATGCTCCACCTGAAGACGGGTGTTCATCTCGAGGAAGTAGAAGGACTTGTCCTGGCCGGCGACGAACTCGACGGTGCCGGCGGAGTCGTAGTTGACGGCGCGGGCGAGGGCGACGGCCTGGGCGCCCATGGCGGCGCGGGTCTCAGGGTCCAGCAGCGGGGAGGGGGCCTCCTCGATGACCTTCTGGTTGCGGCGCTGGATCGAGCATTCGCGCTCGAACAGGTGGACCACATTGCCGTGCTTGTCGCCGAGCACCTGGATTTCGATGTGGCGCGGGTCGATGATGAACTTCTCGAGGAAGACGCGGTCGTCGCCGAAGGCGTTGAGCGCCTCGGCCTTCACGGCGGAGAAGCCCTCGGCCATGTCGTCGTCGGAGTGGGCGACGCGGATGCCCTTGCCGCCGCCGCCGGCGGAGGCCTTGATCATCACCGGATAGCCGATCTCGCGGGCGATGCGGACGGCCTCCTCGGTCGACTCGATCAGCCCCATGTGGCCCGGGACGGTGGAGACGCCGGCCTCGGCGGCGAAGCGCTTGGAGGTGATCTTGTCGCCCATGGCCTCGATGGCCTCGGGGTTGGGGCCGATGAAGGCGATGCCCTCGTCGCGCAGCCGCCGGGCGAAGCCGGCGTTCTCGGAGAGGAAGCCGAAGCCGGGATGGACCGCCTCGGCGCCGGTCTGGCGCACGGCCTCCACGATGCGGTCGGCCAGCAGGTAGGACTGGTTGGCGGGGGCGGGTCCGATGAGGACCGCCTCGTCGGCCATCTCCACGGCCAGCGAACCGGCGTCGGCTTCCGAGTAAACCTGAACCGTGGCGATGCCCATGCGGCGGCAGGTCTTGATGATGCGGACGGCGATCTCGCCGCGGTTGGCGATCAGTATCTTCTTGAACATGCAGGCCCGGCTGTGAAGCGAACGTGATCGTCGCGTGATGGCGAGCGCCCCGATTAGGCCGCGTTCGGGGCTGAGTAAACCGACGGGGGCGTTCGCCTGCGACAGGCGACGGGGTTGGCAAGCTGTGCGCCGATGGGGTTTAAAGCCGCCACTCCCTGTTCAAGGCTTCCGGAGCTGACCGACCGATGAACCGACTTCTCACCGCCGCGGCTTCCGCCGCCTTCGCCCTCGCCGTCAGCGCCGGCGCCGTCACGGCCCAGGACTTCCGCGAACTGGCCCGCCAGGACCTGCAGAAGATGCATGACGAACTGGCCGCGAACCACCCGGCCGCCGTGGTCGAGGGCCAGGCCAGCCAGACCTTCCGCAGCTGGCTGGACGCCGGCCTGCAGGAATCGCTGGGCATGGCCTCGCGCGCCAACAGCGGCGACGCCCACTCCTACCTGCTGCGCTACTACGCCCGCGGCTTCCGCGACTCGAACATCGCCGCCAGCCCGACCTTCGAGGGCATGGGGCCGTTCTTCGGCATCAGCTGGCCCGGCTACACCACCGGCTGGCGCGACGGGAAGTATGTGGTGACCTACGTCAAGCCGGGCACGCGCAACGCGCCGCGGGTCGGCTCGGAAGTGGTCGAGTGCAACCTGCGCCCGATCGAGGAATTCGCCCGCGAGAAGCTGGATCGCTGGGAGGGCAACCTCGAGACCGAGGCCGGCCGGACGACCTCGGCCCCGTACCTGCTGTGGAACCGCAACAACCCGTTCGCCGACGGCGTGCCGTCGATGTGCAGCTTCCGCACCGGCCGCGGCCGGCCGCGCGAGTACGAAATCCGGCCCGTGTCGCTGCAGCCGGGCGACCTCGAGGCCGCTTACCGCGCCACCGTCTACATGCCGCCGGCCACGCCGCTGGCGGTGGAGACGGTCGACGGGCGGCCGTGGCTGCACGTGCATTCGTTCTCGGACGAGGCCGGCTGGCCGGCCTTCAACGCCCAGGTCGAGGCCCAGGTGGCGCAGATCCGCGGCCCGCAGGGCTTCGTGCTGGACCTGCGCGCCGCCTCGGGCTCGGGCCTGAACTCCTCGACCGCGCGCGGCTACGGCCTCGCCAACCGCATCTGGACGCCGGAGTTCACCGTCAGCCGCCAGCCGGCCGCCGGCGACATCACCTACCGCGCCAGCCAGGGCAACCGCGACTGGTACGCCGCGGCGCTGGGCCGGATGGAAGCCGATCCGCAGTTCGTGGCCGAGGCCGGGCCGGTGATCGAGCAGACCCGCGAGATCGTCGCCGCCTTCGACGCCGCCATCGCGGCGGGCCAGCAAACCTTCACCCTCGCCGGCCGCCCGGCCGTTCCGGACACCGGCGCGCCGAACCCCGTGCAGGGCCCGGTGGTGGTGCTGGTCGACGCCGGCTGCTCGGGCGGCTGCCTGGACACCCTGGACCTGCTGTCGAAGCTGCCGAACGTGCGCATCGCCGGCACGACCACGGCGACGGACACCATCTTCGTAGAGCCGACCATCCTGCGGCTGCCGTCGAACTATGCGGACCTGAGCTACGGCCACAAGGCGTGGACCTCGCGCCCGCGCGGCAACAACGAGCCGTTCGAGCCGACCGGCGCCCTGCGCTACACCGGCAACCCGGCCGACGAGACCGCGGTGCGGGCCTTCGTCAGCGGCCTGTTCGGCGGCTGATCGGAGCGTTCTGAATCGAGACCGTCAGCGGGCGGGAGCGGCGACGCTCCCGCCCGTTTGCGTTGCGGATCGCGGGGCCACGCGCCAGACCGTGTTCGACAGGTCGTCGGCGACCAGCAGGATGCGGCGGGTCGGGTCGAAGACCACGCCGACCGGGCGGCCGCGGGCGCGCTCGCCATCGAGGAAGCCGGTGAGGAAGTCGACCGGCTCGCCGCTGGGCCGTCCGCCGGAGAACGGCACCCAGACGACCTTGTAGCCGGCCAGGTCCTGGCGGTTCCAGCTGCCGTGCTGGCCGACGAAGGCGCCTTCCGTGAATGGGCCGCCGAAGCCGCCGTCGCGGGCGAACGACAGGCCGAGGGCGGCGACGTGGGAGCCGAGGGCGTAGTCGGGACGGACGGCGCGGGCGACCAGTTCGGGCTTCTGCGGCCGAACCCGCGGGTCGACGTTCTGGCCCCAGTAGCTGTAGGGCCAGCCGTAGAAGGCCCCCTCGCGCACCGTGGTCAGATAGTCAGGGACCAGTTGCGGGCCGATCTCGTCGCGCTCGTTGACCACGGCCCAGAGGGCGCTGGTGTTCGGCTCGATGGCGAGGGCGGTGGGATTGCGGATGCCGGTGGCGACGGTGCGCCGGGCGCCGGTGACGCGGTCCACGGCCCAGACCACGGCCCGCTCCTCCTCCACCGCCATGCCGCGCTCGCCGACGTTCGAGTTGGAGCCGATGCCGACGTAGAGGGTCTGGCCGTCGGCGCTGGCGGTCAGGGCCTTGGTCCAGTGGTGATTGATCTGCGAGGGCAGGCGGGTGACCCGCTCGGGCGCGGCGGTAATGCGGGTCTGGCCGTCCTGATAGGGGAAGCGGACCAGCTGATCCTGCTCGGCCACGTAGAGGTAGCCGTCGACGAAGGCGAGGCCGTAGGGGGCGTTCAGTTCGTCAACGAAGACGGTGCGCACCTCGGCGCGGCCGTCGCCGTCGGCGTCGCGCAGCAGGGTGACGCGGTCGCCGCTTTCGACCCGGGTGTTGCCCTTCTTCTTGATCACGCCGGCGATGACGTCCTTGGGGCGCAGCGCGGGCGCGCCGCCGCCGCGGCCCTCGGCGACGAGGATGTCGCCGTTGGGCAGGACCAGCATCTGGCGCGGGATCTTGAGGTCCGTGGCCAAGGCCGTGACGATGTAGCCGTCCGGCGCGGTCGGGACCTCGTCGCCCCAGCCGACCGGCTTGGCGATCTTCATCGGCGGCAGCAGGGTCTCGCGGACATCGGGGAGGTCGGGTTGCGGCCCGGTCTGGTCCAGACCGGGATCGCTGCGGCCGCAGGCGGCGACGGCGAGCAGGGCGGCGGCGCAGACGAGGGAACGGATCATCGGGCGACCTCCCGGTTGAGGATGCCGGAGTAGGCCACGAGGGCGGCGGCAAGGACGACAAGGGTGCTCAGGATCGACAGGACGAGGCCGAAGGCGCCGACGGAACTCCAGGCGTCCTGGCTGTGCTTGAAGGCGTTCAGCAGGCCGAGCACGAACAGGACGGCCAGCAGGGCCGGGTAGATCAGGCGCCGCCGCCGGCGGTCGACGCGGAGGGCCAGCAGCAGCTCGATCAGGCTCCACGCCAGCACCACGCCGCAGAAGACCAGGGCGCCGGCGATCAGCCAGGCGGAGAAGTTGGTCCACTGCATCTGGGCGGTGCGCAGATAGGCGATGTCGGTGACGAGCGCGGCCGGGAAGAGGGCCGTGGGGAAGGCGAGAAGGATCCGGTGAACGGCCGTGCCGATCATGCGTACGGGCGCCATGGGCCGCCTCCTGAAGCTGAGCAGTCCTCGGGCAATCCGTGAGGAGGGATTTGGTTCACCCGGGGCGCGGGTCGACGGGTGGAAGGGCCGGCACGCGGCGCCTATGTGGGAGGGATGACCGACACGCTGCGCTCCGCCTCCGGCTTCGACCTCATGCCCCCGGACGACGAGGAGCGGGCCCGGCTGGAAGCCGACCTGTCGCCCGAGGAGAAGCGGGTGCTGCTGGCCCACGGCACCGAGGCCCCGTTCTGCGGCACCCTGCTGGGCGAGAAGCGGGCGGGGGTGTTCTGCTGCCGCGAGTGCGGCCTGCCGCTGTTCCGCAGCCGGACCAAGTTCGAGAGCGGCACCGGCTGGCCCAGCTTCACCGAGCCGGTCGACCCCGCGCACGTGACAGCGGTGCGCGACGAAAGCTACGGCATGGTGCGCACGGAGACCCGCTGCGCGCGCTGCGGCAGCCACCAGGGGCACGTTTTCCCGGACGGACCGCCGCCGACGGGGCTGCGCTACTGCATCAATTCCGTGGCCCTGAGCTTCGTCGCGGATGGCGAGGCGCTGCCGGACCCGCTGGGCCGCGGCGACGGAAAAGCCTGACTTTGGCCGCATTAGGGGTCAGGGTGGGAGCGACACAGGAGTCCGGCGCATGTTGATCACCCTGCTGGCGGCGGCCGCTGTCCTGGGCAGCGACCCCCAGGGCGCGATGGCCACAGCGCCGGAGACGCCGGTGACGCTGGACGTCGCCGCCGTCCCCGAGGCGCCCTCGGTGGACGGGGCGGCCCAGGACGCCGCCCCGCACGGCCTGAGCACCGATCAACAGATCGAACGCTGGCTGGCCTCGCGCGCGCCCGCCGCCACGCCCTGGATCGAAGGCGGCATGGCCGACGATCGCGAGATGCACAGCCAGTTCAGCGTGACCGTGGGCAGCGAGGGCTATCGCGACTACGGCGCGGCGGTGTCGCTGCCGATCGGCGAGGACGGCCGGCTGGATGTGAGCTTCCGGCAGGTCGAGAACGGCTATTACGGCTATCGCTACGGCGACTGGGACGATCCGCGGCTGGACGATGCCGGCTACGCCTTTCCCGGTTACCGGCCGGGCGCGGCGACGGCCTGGGAACGGCGGGTGATGCGGCCGGACGGGCCGCCGCGGCGCTGGACGACGGCGGAACAGCCGCCCGCGCCCTGACGCCGGTCAGGCCTGGCTGGCGAAGGGGCTCGGGGCCGTTGTCGGCGCGTTCAGCAGCCGGTTCACAGTATCGGCGAAGGTGGTGAACGACAGGGGCTTGGCCAGTGTTTCGTCCGCGCCGAACACCCGCGCCATGTTGAGCAGGTTGCCGACCCCGATATTGCCGCCGGAAGAGATCGCGAGAATCCGCACCGCCGGGTGCCGACGGCGAATCTCCATGATCGTCTCCAGCCCGTCGCGGTTGGGCATCAGCATGTCGAGCACCACGAGTTCGGCCGGGGTGGCGTCGAGCGCCCGCAGGGCCTCGTCGCCGTCGGCCGCCTCGATGATGGCGTGTCGCTCCTCGCGCAGGAGCTCGGTCACGATGGCGCGGATGGTGGGATCGTCGTCGACTACGAGAACTATGGCCATGCTAACCTCTGGAGCGAAGGATCGCCCGAAAGCCCTGCGATTTCCGAAACGGGATTGATTAACGTCATGCGGCCGCCGCACCGGCTGGCGGCAGGTCCTCGAAGGCGCCGGCGCGGGCGTAGACCCAGCCCTGGATGAGGTGGACGCCGGCGGTGCGCAGGAAGCGCGCCTGCTCGGGCGTCTCGACGCCTTCGCACACCACCTGCATGCC
Source organism: Brevundimonas viscosa (assembly GCF_900116065.1). GTDB lineage: Bacteria > Pseudomonadota > Alphaproteobacteria > Caulobacterales > Caulobacteraceae > Brevundimonas > Brevundimonas viscosa. The sequence continues at coordinate 30,548 of NZ_FOZV01000010.1, read as the reverse complement.
GAGCGAACGGCCCACGGCGATGACCGCATGGATGATCGCCGCGGAGGCGGTGTCGTCCACGCAGCGCTCGACGAAGCTGCGGTCGATCTTCAGCGTCGTGAAGCGCAGCTCGCGCAGGGCGTGCAGGCTGGTGTAGCCGGCCCCGAAGTCGTCCAGCGCCACGCCCACGCCGAGCGCGCCGAGCCGGTCGAGCGTCGGCCGGGCCTGGTCGATGTCGAGGATGGCGGTCTCCGTGACCTCGATCTCGAGACGATCCAGCGGGAAGTCCGCGCGGCCGGCGGCGGCGCGCACCCGGTCGGCGAAATCGGGGCGCTGGAACTCGCCGGCGGAGGCGTTGACGGAGACCCGGACGTCGTCGCGGGCGCCGACCACCCGCATGGCCCGCTCCAGCACGAAGTCGGTGAGGTGCTCGATGGCGCCGGCGGCCTCGAACTCGGGTACGAACTCGTCGGGCGGACGGCGCAGGCCCGCGGCGGTGGTCCAGCGCACCAGCGCCTCGACCTTGCCGGAGAAGGCCCCCGTGCGATCCATCATCGGCTGGAAGACGACGTCGAGCTCGCCGTCCGCGATGGCCCGACGCAGGGCGGTCGCGGGATCGGCGGGCGCGGCGGCCGCGGAGGCGCCCATGGCCTCGAGCGTCCGGTCCAGCAGGGCGGCGAGCGCCTCCACCGAGTCGGGCGCGCACTCGCCACGCCGCGCCGCGGTCTCCATGGCGGAGGCGGCGCTGGCCACGGCGCGGGCGCCGAGGCTGAGACTCATCGACTTGAGGGCGTGGGCGGCCCGGGCGAGGGCCTCGAGATCGCCGGCGTCGGCGGCGGCCCGGACGTCCGCGAGGCGGAGGGGAGCGTTCTCGGCGTAGAGGCCCTCGACGCGGGCCACGAAGTCGGCGCGGCCGTTCTCGGCCATAGTCCTGAGCTCGCCGCGCAGGGCGGGATCGAACAGGTCGTCGTCGGCCTGCGGCGGCGGAGTCGCGTCCGGCTGCGTCGCCTCGGGGACCGCGCCGGCGACGGCGAAGCGGCCGCAGTGCTGCTGCAGGGCCCGCGACAGATCCTGCAGGATGAAGGGCTTGTGAATGACGCCGTCCATGCCGGCCGCCTTCCAGGCGTCGGCCGCCGTGCCGACCACGTGGGCGGTGAGGGCGAGGATGGCGGCGCGAGGCCGGCCGTCGCGGGCTTCTTCCTCGCGGATCAGCCGGGTGGCTTCGAAGCCGTCGAGACGGGGCATGGAGCCGTCCATGAGGACCAGATCCCACGAGCCGGCCCGCAGCGCCTCGACCGCCTCGACGCCGTCCTCGGCGAAGTCCGCGGCCGCGCCGAGACGCGACAGGGCCTCGCCGGCGACCTCGCGGTTGACCTCGGAGTCGTCGACGACCAGCACCCGCGCGCCGGGGAAGGAGAGCGCCTCGGCCTCGGCCGCGGCGGTTTCGGCGGTCGGGCTCTCGCCGGCCTGCAGGGCGGCGAGGGCGCGGATCAGCTCGACCCGGCGGACCGGGGCCGACAGGGTCCAGCCCGTCCGGGCGTCGTCGGCGCCGGGGAAGTCCAGGCGCAGGGCCCCGGCCTCGGCGACGAGCACGGCGCCGGCGGGATCGTCGGCGCGGGCCACGCCCAGCGCGTCGAGATAGAGGCCGACCGCCTCGACCGAGCGGGGCGCATCGCCGGTCAGCGCCGCGGTCCAGTCCGGGGCGAAGACGGGGAGTTCGGGGGCGCCGCCGACCGGGGCGAGGGGAACGACAAAGCCGAAGCTGGAGCCGACGCCCTCCTCGCTGGCCAGCTTCCAGTCGCCCCCCATGGCCTTGACCAGCCGGTCGCAGATGGCGAGGCCGAGGCCGGTGCCGCCGTGCTTGCGGGTGGTGCTCTGGTCCTCCTGGGAGAAGGCCTCGAACAGCTTGGGCAGCTTGTCGGCCGGGATGCCCGGGCCGGTGTCGATGATCGCCGCCTCGATCCCGGCGCCGTCGGCGGCCGGCTCGATGCGGATCAGCACGCCGCCGGTCTCGGTGAACTTGATGGCGTTGTTGACCAGGTTGCTGATCACCTGACGGAGGCGGGTGGGGTCGGCGAGCACCGGGCCGAGGCGCGGGTCGACATAGACGGCGAGGTCCAGACCCTTGGCCCCGGCTCGTTCCGTGAACAGGCTGGCGACGTCCTCGGCGACGTCGGCGAGATTGGTCTCGATGCTTTCGAGCTCCATCTTGCCCGCCTCGACCTTCGAGAAGTCGAGAATGTCGTTGATGATGCTGATCAGCGACTTGCCGGACTTGGCGATGACGTCGGCGTAGCGGCGTTGGCGGTCCGGCAGGTCGGATTTCGCCAGCAGTTCGCTGAGCGCGAGGATGCCGTTCATCGGCGTGCGGATCTCGTGGCTCATGACCGCGAGGAAGTCGGACTTGGCGGCGTTGGCGGCCTCCGCGGCGGCCTTGGCCTCGGACAGCTCGGCGGTGCGTTCGGCGACCTGGGTCTCGAGGCCGGCGACGTGGTCGGCGATGCGCCGGTCGCGCTCGCGCAGGCCGCCCAGCATGTCGCGCAGGCCGGCGACAAGGTCGGCGACCTCGCCGTCGGCGGCGATGTCGGGATCGGCCGAGTAGTCGCCCGACACGCGCACGGTGTTGGTGAAGGCCGCGAGGCGGACGATCGGGTCGCTGATGCGACGGGCGAGGCGCAGGGCGATGAACAGGCCGGCGAGCGCGGCGACGCCGGCGCCGAGCAGGGAGATCAGCACGGAGCCGAGCACACGGCCGCGCAGCCCGGGCGTCTCGGCCAGAAGGGTGATGCGGCCCACGGTTTCGCCCTGGCTGACGACGGGCGCGACCACTTCGATGGTGCCGGTGTTGAGCACCGACCAGACCGAGGCGCCGGCGCCGTCCTCGACGCGCGTGTCGGATTGCAGACGGACGCCGCCGCCGGTCTCGGCTACCAGTCGGCCGTCCTCGAGCTGGATGCGGCCGTAGGTGACGTCGGGGGTCTGGGCGATGGAGCGGAGGGCGGCGAAGGCGCCGGCGCGGTCGCCCTGGCGCACGGAATCGGAGGCGAGGGAGCCGATCACCTTGGCGGTCTGGGTGAGGCGTTCCGTCTCGAGATCGGTCTGACGGCGGGCGTCGGTCCAGCCCATAAGCGTCGCCGTAACAACCGCGGTGGTCGTCAGGGCGGCGAGAACCAGGCCGACCAGTTTTCGGCGGATCGAACCCCGGTATTTGGCGGGTCTCACTACGGTCAAGCTTCGCCCCCCGACTTCAGATTACCGAAGCTATACCGTCCCTTAATGACTCGACGCTTAATGGTTGTGCCATTGGGGGACTGGGGCGAACAGTGCGACGCCCCGAGGAGGGTCCCGATGAGTGGTTTCTTTTACGTCCTTGAGGACGAGGCGCGGTTGCTGTTCGTCGACGACGACCCGATCCTGCGCGAATTCGCCCAGGTGAACCTGGAATCGCCCGCCACCCATGTCGACGTCGCCGCCGGCGGCGAGGAGGCCCTGCAGCGGATGGCCTCGCAACGCTACGACCTGATCCTGCTCGACCTCGAGATGCCCGGCGTGGACGGCTTCACCGTGCTGGAGCGGATGCGCGCCGACCCGGCGCTGCGCGAGGCGCCGGTGATCGTGCAGACCGGGCGCGAGGACGTCGAAGCCATCGACCGCTGCTTCCACCTGGGGGCGACCTCGTTCGTGATGAAGCCGCTGAACTGGCGGCTGCTGACCTACCAGATCCGCTATGTGCTGCGCGCCGAGCGCCGCGCCACCGCCGAACGCGCGGCGGAGGCGGCATGATTCCACGAGTCCTTCGCCGCGTGCTCGGGTTCGCCGATCGGCTGCGCCGGTCGGAGCGCGGATCGATCGCGCTCAAATTCGCGATGATCGGACCGGCCGTGATGCTGCTCGGGGTCGGCGGGATCGACCTGATGGCGGTGCACACGGCGAAGGGGCGGTTGCAGTCGATCGCCGACGCGGCGGCGCTGGCCGGAGCGCCGGCGCTGGCGCTGGCCACAGACGGCTCAGCGGCGCGCGAGCGGGCCGACGCGTTCGTCCGCGGTCAGATGGAGGAATGGGCCGAGGCCCCCACCTACGAGGCCAGCTACGAAATTCTGGACCGCGGCGGACAGCGGGCCATCCGCGTGCTGCTGCGCGGGCACCGCACCTCCTTCTTCGCCAACATGCTGCCGCCGGGTGGCTGGAACTTCGTCGGCGACGCCACCGCCTCGACCGCGGGCCTGACGCCGTTGTGCGTGCTGATCAGCGGCTCCAACGGCGCCAAGTTGCTGAACATCAAGGACGCGGGCCAGATGAAGGCGCCGGCGTGCCTGGTGCACTCCAACCGCGACATCCTCGTGGAGGGCGGCAACATCTCGGCCGCCTCGGTGCAGGCGGTGACCACGGCCGGAGGCTCGATCAGCCCGTCGGCCAGCACCGGGGCCGCGCCGATCGCGGATCCGTTCGCCGACCTCGACCTCGAGCGGCAAGGCCCGCTGGGGTTGCTGTGCACCGTGGTCGAGATGGCCAACCGGGTGAAGGTCTCATCGGGGACCCACCATGTCCCCGCCGGCCGGCACTGCGGCGGCATCGAGGCCTCCGGTACGGCGCGAGTCCTGCTGGCCCCGGGTGAGCACTTCTTCCTCAAGGGGTCGCTGGTGGTGAAGGAGGACGGCCGGCTGGAGGGCGAGGACGTGGCGCTGTTCTTCGACACGGCCTCGAAGTTCGACTTCACCGACCGGGCGCAGGTCAACCTCGACGGCCGCAAGACCGGGCCCTACGCCGGCATCGTCATGGGCGCCATGCGCGACAACCGGCAGGACTTCATCATTTCGGCCGACCACGTCGAGAGCCTCCTGGGGGTGATCTACGTGCCGTCGGCGCGGCTGATCGTCGACGGCACGGCGGACGTGGCCCGGGACAGCGCCTGGACCGTGATCGTGGCCAAGGAAATGCAGATGAAGGGATCTCCGTCCCTGTTCATCAACGCCGACTACGACGCCACTGACGTGCCGGTGCCGGCGGGGGTGGGGCCGCGCGGCGGCGCCCGCCTGATCGAGTAAGGGAGCGGAACGGCCATGGCCATGGAAGCCGACGGCGTCGCCGGGCGAATCGAGAATCGCGAACAGGCCGAGGACCGGCGCGTGCGCGTCGAACGGCGCGGGAGAGATCGGCGCAAGCCGGGCACCCGGGTCAACCGCGAAGCGCCGATGCGCTCGCTGATGAAGATGCTCGGGGCCTACGGCGTCGGCCTGATGGCGGCGGTGCTGGCGCTGACCCTGCTGGCCAGCGAGCTGGTGGGGGTGGGCGTGCCGGTTACGGCGCTGGCCTTCGAAGCCGCGGCCATGGGCGCGGCGATCCTGCTGCTGGCGCTGGGATCGCTGGAGCAGCGGCTCATCGAGATCCGGCTGGAGTTGATGATGCTGAACGGCGGTCGCCGCGAAGCCGACCGGCGGGGCGGAGAGCGCCGCGGCGGACCGGAAGACCGACGGGGCGGCTGAGCCGCCGGCCGGCTCGCACCCGTATCGTCCGGATGATCGAGGCCGCCTCAATCTGCAGGCGCTTCAAACGCGAACGGGGCCCGGCGATGAGCCGGGCCCCGTTGCTGTGGTGGTGCCGCCGGGCAGGATTGAACTGCCGACCTCAGCCTTACCAAGGATGCGCTCTACCACTGAGCTACGGCGGCGAAACCTGAGGAGCGGGCCCTATAGCCAACCGGGGACAAGTGGGGAAGCCCCAATTCGGCAGCTTGCGGAAAAGTTTGCCAGCGGGTCCAATCGACTCATGGACAAGGCTCCGATCCCCGCCCCCGAAACGCCGCCGGCCCCCGAGCCGGTCGCGCCCGCCCCTGTGGCGCCCAAGGCGAAGTCGGAGAAGGCCCTGCGCCTCGCCGCCGCCCTTCGCGCCAACCTGCGCCGGCGCAAGATCGCCGCGCGGCCGGCAAGACAGAGCAACTGAAAGTCATCGGCTCCGCCCTGACGCGGCCTTTCGCAAGCGCCGCCGACCGCGCTAGATAGCCGATCCCCCGGCGGCCCCGGCATTTCGCTTCATGGGCCGGCTGCAAGAGACGACATGGACAGCATCGCCATCACCGGCGGCGCCACGCTGAACGGGACCATCCCGATCAGCGGCGCCAAGAATTCCGCCCTGAAGCTGATGGCGGCGTCCATCCTCACCGACCAGCCCCTGCGCCTCACCAATATGCCGCGGCTGGCGGACACCAAATTCCTCGGCCGGCTGCTGCGCGAGCTGGGCGTGGAGGTGACCGAGCGCGGGGAGGGGCTGGAGCAGGAGACCCTGTTCCACGCCGCCGAGATTCGCTCGACCTTCGCTCCCTACGACCTCGTGCGGCAGATGCGGGCCAGCTTCAACGTGCTCGGCCCGCTGCTGGCGCGCACGGGCGAGGCCAAGGTGTCGCTGCCGGGCGGCTGCACCATCGGGGCCCGGCCGGTGGACCTGCACCTGCAGGCGCTGACCGCCATGGGCGCCGAGATCGAGCTGGACGAGGGCTATGTCATCGCCCGCGCCCCGCACGGGCTGAAGGGGGCCGAGATCGAGTTTCCGTTCGTCTCGGTCGGCGCCACCGAGCACGCCCTGCTGGCAGCGGTGCTGGCGGAGGGCGTGACGGTGCTGAAGAACGCGGCGCGCGAGCCCGAGATCGGGGATCTGGCCCGTTGCCTGATGGCGATGGGGGCGAAGGTCGAGGGCCTGGACACCGACGAACTGGTGATCACCGGCGTGACGTCGCTGACCGGCGCCGAATGGCCCGTGATCGCCGACCGAATCGAGATGGGCTCCTACGCCGTGGCCGCGGCCATGGCGGGCGGCGAGGTGCGGCTGACGCGGTCGCGCCCGGAGCTGATGCAGGCGCTGACCGAGAAGATGGTCGAGGCCGGGGTGGAGATTGTTCCGACCGAGGACGGCGTGATCGTGCGCCGCGACCCGGCGGTGCGGCTGAAGGCCGTGAACGTGGCCACCGAGGTCTATCCGGGCTTCGCCACCGATCTGCAGGCCCAGTTCATGGCGCTGATGACCCTGGCCGAGGGCGAGAGCGTCATCCACGAAAACATCTTCGAGAACCGCTTCATGCATGCGCCGGAGCTCGCCCGGCTGGGCGCGGACATCCACGTCCACGCCGGCGAGGCGGTGGTGCGCGGGGTCGAGGCCCTGCATGGGGCGCCGGTGATGGCCACCGACCTCCGGGCTTCGGTCAGCCTCGTGATCGCCGGCCTGGCGGCGCAGGGTGAGACGACCGTCGGACGCGTGTATCATCTGGATCGCGGTTTCGAGCGCCTGGAGGAGAAGCTGGGCGCCTGCGGCGCGGAGATCCGGCGGATCAGGGACGAGGGTCATGAGCACTGAGGCGACGGCGAAGGACGGGGCGGACAAGGCGGCGATCGAGCCGCTGCGCCTGCTCGCGGAGGACGCTGACGACCTGCAGATCATCTCGGCCGCCCTGCAGGACGCCATCCTGCGGCCGGTGGACATCGTCTGGGAGCGCACCGCCCGGCGGGTGACGGTCGCCCTGAGTCGGTTCTGCTGGGAGTGCGGCGGGACCCGGGTGCGGGCCGCGATGCAGTTCGGCGACGTCGAGGCGGTGAAGAGCCGGCGCCTGCCGCGGGCCCCGGAGCAGGCGCTGGAGCTGCTGGCCATCGACTTCGAGCCCGGCGAGGCGCCGGGCGGGGCGGTGCTGCTGATGTTCGCCGGCGGCGGCGACCTGCGGATCGACGTCGAGTGCCTTGACGCGGTGCTGACCGACCTGTCGGAACGCTGGCCGGTGGACACCGCGCCGGCGCATCCCGTCGAGGAGCCGGACGCCGGGGCGACGGCTTCGTGAGCGGGCATCGGCTGGTCTCCGTCGACCTCGACCCCGTCACCCTGCCGCCGGCCTCGGCCGAGATCGAGCACGAGCGGCGGGTGGCGATCTTCGATCTGCTGGAGAAGAACAGTTTCCAGCCGGTCGGCGCGTCCGAAGGGCCGTATCGCCTGACCCTGTCGCTGGTGGACGGACGGCTGGTGCTGGACGTGACCGGCCCGGACTTCTCGAGGGCCCACGGCCTGTCGCTGACGCCGCTGAAGAAGGCGGTGAAGGACTACATCGACATCTGCGACAGCTACTATGAAGTGCTGCGCGGGGCCGACGCGGGCAAGATCGAGGCCGTCGACATGGGCCGGCGCGGGCTGCACAACGACGGCGCCGAGCTGCTCAAGTCGCGGCTGGAGGGCAAGATCGTGGTCGACCACGAGACGGCGCGGCGATTGTTCACCCTGGTGACGGCGCTTTACCGGCGCTGAACGGCGCTGCGCGCCCGCTGTGGTTAGTGATTGTGGCCGGTGATTAGTGGACGTCGCCCGGGACAGGCCGCGGCGTCAAGACGGGCGTCGCCGGTTCAGCTACTAACCACCAGCCACCAACCACTTTTCATGCGCCCGGATTGGCCGATCGGCCGCCTCCCTCGACTACTGGCGCGATTTAAGGCATATGCCCGCACCTTCGACGCGCGCTCCGCCCGGCGCGCGGCGATTACAGGTGTCCACCGGGCGTGGGAGGCCGCATGGCCAAGGAAGAACTGCTCGAGTTTCCCGGCGTCGTCAGCGAGCTGCTGCCGAACGCGACGTTCCGCGTGACGCTCGAGAACGACCACGAGATCATCGCCCACACCGCGGGCAAGATGCGCAAGAACCGCATCCGCGTGCTGGCCGGCGACAAGGTCCTGGTCGAGATGACGCCCTATGACCTGACCAAGGGCCGCATCACCTACCGCTTCAAGTAAGGACGGGGCGTGTCCGCCCGTCCGGAACTGGTGCTGGCCTCCGCCAGCCCGCGCCGCGTGGAACTGCTGGCGCTGGTCGGGATCGTTCCCGACCGAATCGAACCCGCCGACATCGACGAAAGCCCGCAGAAGGGCGAGACGCCGCCGCGGCTGGCGGCCCGGCTGGCCGTCGGCAAGGCCGGCGCCGTCGCCGCACGGTCGCCCGACGCCGTGGTGCTGGCCGCCGACACGGTGGTGGCGGTGGGCCGGCGGCTGCTGGAAAAGGCGGCCGACGAGGCCGAGGCGGAGCGGTTCCTGAGGCTGCTCTCCGGGCGCAATCACCGGGTGCTGACCGGGGTCGCCGTGGCCGCGGGAGGCAAGGTGCGCCATCGGGTGGTCGACACCCGGGTGACCTTCAAGGTCCTGTCCGACGCCGAGATCGCCGCCTACGTCGCCTCGGGAGAATGGAAGGGGAAGGCCGGGGGCTATGGCATCCAGGGCCGCGCCGGCGCCTTCGTGACGCGAATCGTCGGCAGCTACCCTGCGGTCATGGGGCTGCCGCAGCCCGAGACCGTCAACCTGCTGGCGGGAGCCGGCTGGCGCGCCTCGTGAGCGACGTCGAGGTCTTCCTCGACGAGACGCCCGGCGAGATCCGGGGCGTGGTGGCCCGCGACGGCCGCTTCGAACACCTTCTGATCGAACGCGAGGACGACCTGGCGGCGCACCGGCTCGGCGCCCGCGTCGCCGGGCGCGTGGTCGAGGTCCCTGACGGCCTGAAGGGCGCCTTCGTCGACCTGGGCGCGGCGGCCCACGGCTTCCTCCCGTTCCGCGGCGGCGCGCGGGCGGGAGAGGGGGCGCGGGTCGAGGTCGAGGTGGTCGCCGAGCCGCGCGAGACGAAGGGGCCGACGCTGCGACTGGTCGGGCCGGCCGTAGGGCCGCCGCGCCTGCTGCGGCCCGCCCCCGGGGTGCGCGAGACGCTGGCGGCGCTGGCGCCCGGCGTCGAGCCCGCGACCGGCCCCGCCGCGATCCGGGCCGGGATCGAGGCGGAGGAGGAGGCCGCGTCTCCCGGCGCGCTATTCCCCGACACCGGCCTCGACCTGATGATTGAGCGCACCCGCGCCCTGGTGGCGGTGGATTTCGATCTCGCGCCGGGGCGGGGTCTGGCGACGGGAGGCAAGGCGCGGGAGCGGGCCAACCGGCAGGGACTGGCGCAGACGGCGCGACTGCTGCGACTGAAGCGGTGGGCGGGCCTGGTCGTCATCGACCTGATCGGAACCGGGCACGACGGGCCCGCCATCCAGGCCGCCGCCCGGCGGGCCTTCGGCGACGACCCCGCCATCGGCTATGGCCCGGTCAGCCGCTTCGGCCTGCTGCAGGTCAGCCTGCCGTGGGGCCGGACGCCGCTGGAGGAGATCTTCAACGGGCCCGACGGGCGGAGAAAGGTCGAGCATCGCGCCCAGGACGTGGTCCGGGCGCTGCGCCTGGCGCTGTTGTCGGAGACGGGCAGCCCGCGGGTGCGGGCAAGGTGCGCGCCGGAGGAGGCGGCGATCGCCGCGCCGCTCGCGGCGCGGCTGGGGCCGCGCGCGGAACTCCGCGCCGACGCGGCCATTGCCCCCGCGGCCTTTTTGATCGAGGAGGGCTGACCATGGCCACCTGCCCGATCTGCCGCCGCAACGAGGCGGTCCCGAAGTACAAGCCGTTCTGCTCCAAGCGCTGCGCCGACGTGGATCTGCAGCGCTGGTTCACCGGCAGCTACGCGATTCCCGAAAGCGTCGACGAACGGCCCGGCGAGGCCGGCGAGGAAGACTGATCAGAGCGCTTGCCTCCCGGAAACGGCTCGCCTATAGACGCCGCTCCCGCGAGGCGACGGCTCGCCTGGGTAGCTCAGTTGGTAGAGCAGCGGATTGAAAATCCGCGTGTCGGTGGTTCGAATCCGCCCCCAGGCACCATCCCGCTTTCCCATGTCGGAAAGCGGCGTAGCCCCAACATGAAATTGTCGCTTTCGGCCTTAACGTTTGGCCACGAACGCGCTTGCTCCCCCGTCGGGGGAAAAGCGCCGTTGCGCACTTGACGCTCTGGTAAGCGTTCGCCAAAGGAGCTTGACCGCTTTCCTTTGCGAGCGGCCGAGGGAGGGCGGGGAAATGGTTTCCCGCGCTTCGTCGTCACCGCCCCGGCGGCCTTCAGGCAACCGGAAGCGTCAGGAGGCGTTCCGCAGATCGGGGTTCCGCGAACCCCGGCGAAGCGGGCGACATTTCATCGGGGGGCGGCCGCATCTGCAGCCGGTCTCCAGGGTTCCACGAGTCAGACCAAAGCAGGAACTGGCGACCTATGTTCGAAATCAAGAAGACCAACCTCCTCCTGGCCATGGCCGGCGCCGCCGTGCTGATGGCCGGTACGCCGGTCCTCGCGCAGGACGCCGCCGCGCCCGCCGATCCGGCCGCCGCGGCCGCGACGACCACTCCGGCCGCTCCGGCCGCCACCCCGGCCGCTCCGGCGGACGTGGCCGACGCCGGCGGCGAGGCTGACGGCGAACCGGCCCGCGTGGGCGGCGAGCACGCCGGCGAACTGACCGTCGCGACCATGTTCATGGACGCGGACATCGTCGTGAAGATCGTGATGATCGGCCTCGTGCTCGCCTCGGTCTTCTCGTGGACCCTGCTGCTGATCAAGCTGTTCGAGTTCGGCGCCCTGAACCGCAAGACCGACCAGTTCCTCGAAACCTTCCGCGGCGCCCGCACCATCGCCGACATGCGGCGGGTGGCCATCTCGGAAGAGTACGAAGGCAACCCGCTGGCCGACATGGCCGCCGCGGCGACCGACGAGATCGAGCTGTCGCGTCAGGCCGGCCTGTCCGTGACCGGCGACCACCGCGACTCGGCCCTCTACCGCGCCCAGACCGCCGTGTCGGCGGTGCAGTCGGGCCTGGCCAAGCGCCTGTCGGGCGGCCAGCAGTTCCTCGCCTCGGTGGGTTCGACCGGTCCGTTCATCGGTCTGTTCGGCACCGTGTACGGGATCATGCGCTCGTTCATCGGCATCGCGAACACCAACACGACCAACCTGGCCGTCGTGGCCCCCGGCATCGCCGAGGCCCTGCTCGCCACCGGCATCGGTCTGTTCGCCGCTATCCCGGCGGTTATCTTCTACAACTACTTCAACACGCGCATCGCGGCCTACGGCACCCGTTCGGACGGCTTCAACGCCGAGCTGATGAACGCGATCTCGCGTAACCTCGACAAGGGGGCGTAACCCGGATGGCCGCCAAGATTTCAGGCGGCGGCGGCGGCAAGTACGCCATCGAGCAGAACAGCGAGATCAACGTCACGCCGTTCGTGGACATCATGCTTGTTCTGCTCATCATCTTCATGGTGGCGGCCCCGCTCGCCAGCGTGAACGTTGAGGTGAAACTGCCCCGGGCCGTCGCGCCGCCCGCAGAGAACCCGCCGGTGCCGATCTATGTGTCCATCCAGGACAACGGTCGGGCCTACATCGGCGACTTCCCGGTGGACATCGACTCCGTCGGCTCTGAACTGTCCTCGCAGATCGGACGTCGCAACCCGGCGGATGAGCGTATCTTCATCCGCGCCGACCAGCAGACTCGCTACGGCGACTTCATGCAGGTCATGAACTCGCTCCAGGACAACGGCTTCTATTCCGTGGCCCTGGTCGGCGAGGACACGTCGACGCAGTAGGACCGGGTGAAAGCATGACTGATATCGAATACCACCGGTCCAGATACGACCCGCCGAAGACCAAGGCGCCCATGGGCGTCGTGATCACCAGCCTGGTCGTCGTCTCCGTCCTGTTCGCGATCATGGCCTTCTACTTCATGAAGGCCCGGTTCGAGATCCAGATGAAGGAGTACTCGGACGAGGCGGTCGACGTGGAGATCATCGAGCCGGTTCCGCCGCCTCCGCCTCCGCCGCCGCCGCCGCCGCCGCCGGACACGCCCCCGCCGCCCAAGCTGCAGGTGCGCCCGCCGGTCGCCGTTCCGAACGCGCCGCCGCCCCCGGTGACGCTGCCGATCGAGCCGACCAAGAAGGAGGATCGGGTCGAGTATACGGGTCCGCCCGTGATCGTCCCCGGCCCGCCGCCGCCGCCGGCTCCCCCGGCTCCGCCGCGGCCGTCGGTGATCCGGAACCCCAGCTGGTCGCGTCAGCCGACCGTGGAGTTCCCGGAACGCGCCCTTTCCCGTGGCGTGGAGAGCGGGTCCGTCGCCCTCAACTGCCTGGTGCAGCCGAACGGCAGCATGACGGACTGCCGGATCGAGTCGGAGGATCCCTCGGGAGCCGGCTTCGGTCAGGCGGCCCTCGCCGGCGCCCGCCGGGCCCGGGTGTCGCCCCGCGAGGTCGACGGCGCCGCCACCGGCGCGCGGGTGACCTTCACGGTCCGGTTCCGCCTGCCGGACTGACCGGCGAGGCAGCCAGAAGACGAGACGTCCCGGAGGTCCGCCTCCGGGACGTTTTCGTTTGTCCGGGAGCGAACCACCGGGGCTCGGCGTTGAAAGGCGACGTTTTCATGGAGAGTCCGATGCGTCGCACCGCCCTCGTCGCCCTTCTCGCCGCCGGCACCGCCCTGAGCGCCTGCGCCTACAACGAGACCCTGGGCCGAAACCAGTTCCTGCTCGTGAACGACAGCGCCCTGACCCAGCAGGCGGACGCCGCCTGGGCCGAGGCCCTGCGTACCCAGAGGATCTCGTCCGACGCCGCGGCCAACGCCCGCGTCCGGCGCGTGGGCGACCGGATCGTCCAGGCCGCCGGCCTGAGCGACCGCCGCTGGGAGTACGCCGTCTTCGTCAGCGACAGCCCGAACGCCTTCGTCCTGCCGTCCGGCAAGATCGGCGTGACCACCGGCCTGCTGTCGCTGGTCCGCAACGACGACCAGCTGGCGGCCGTCCTGGGCCACGAGGTGGGACACACGGTCGCCCAACACGCCGCCGAGCGCTATTCCCAGACCGCCGCCACGAACCTCGGCCTGGGTGTCCTGCAGGGGGCCGCCGGCGACTACGCCCAGGCGGCGGGCGCGATCGGCGGGCTGGGCGCGCAGCTGGGCGTGCTGCTGCCGTTCTCGCGTCGCCACGAGCTGGAAGCCGACCGGCTGGGCGTCGACTATCTGCAGCGGGCAGGCTACCGGCCCTCAGAGGCGATAGCGCTCTGGCGGCTTATGGCCCAGCAGCGGCAGGGTTCGAACCCGGAGTTCGCCTCGACCCATCCCTCGGACGCCAGCCGTATCGCGGCGCTGGAGCAGTATATCCAGAGCCAGGGGTGGGCGTAGGCAGGGATGAGGGATGAGGGATGAGGGGTGGCTTCGCGGCGTCTGGCGCCTGCAGGTTTACGACCCCGATGGCGCCAGCCATCGGTTGCCACCCAATCCCTAGTCCCTCATCCCTCATCCCTGATCCCTATTCCCTTCCTTCCCCTCTTGCCCCGGCGCAGGGAGCCCGCTAGACACCCCGCTCGCGCGGATACGTGCAGCCTTAGCTCAGCTGGTTAGAGCGCCGGTTTGTGGAGCCGGAGGTCCTCAGTTCGATCCTGAGAGGCTGTACCATCCCCGCCCGCAAGGGAGGGGAATCAGATGACCGACGCGCCGCCCGCCTGGGATCCCCGACAATACCGCCGCTTCGAGGCCGAGCGCGACCGCGCCGCGCTGGACCTGCTGTTGCGCCTGCCCGACGACCTGCAGCCGCGGGAGATCTGGGATCTCGGCTGCGGAACGGGTCAGCACGCGGCGCTGCTGAAGCGGCGGCATCCGCAGGCGCGGGTGCACGGGCTGGATTCCAGCGCGGCGATGCTGGAGCAGGCGCGGGCGCTCGCCGCGGACGTGGTCTGGCTGGAGGGGGACATCGCCGGCTGGCGACCGGAACGGCGCGCCGACCTGATCCTCGCCAACGCCTCGCTGCAGTGGCTGCCGGAGCATGAGACCCTGCTGCCGCGGCTGGCGGAGGTCCTGGCGCCCGGCGGGGCGCTGGCGGTTCAGATGCCGCTGGCCCACGAGAGCCGGCATCACGGAATCATGCGGGAGACGGCGGCCCGAGGGCCCTGGACAGAACGGCTGCGCGGCGTGGATGTCATCGCGCCGCTGCTGGCGCCTGAGGCCTACTACGACTGTCTCGCCGCCCTGTGCGAGGACATCGACATCTGGTCCACCACCTACCTGCACGTGCTGGAGGGGGAGAGCGCGGTGCTGGAGTGGATGAAGGGCACGGCGCTGCGGCCGCACCTGACGGCGCTGGCCGCCGATCCGGCTATGCGGACGGCGTACCTTTCCGCGCTCGCCGACGCCCTTTCGACGGCGTTTCCGCGGCGGCCTGACGGGCGGACGCTGCTGCCGTTTCCGCGTCTGTTTCTGGTGGCGCGGCGTCGGCGATCGCCCGGCGGCGGCGCAGGCCGGTGACCGGTCCGTCCAGTCCGGCGAGAGCGTCGCGCATGGCGCGGTAGCCCGCCTCGACGGCCGGGTCGAAGGCCTTCCAGTCGCGGATGTCGACGCCGTCGGGCGTGGGCTGGACCAGCAGGTCGGTGACCGCCCGGGAGGCTTCCAGCTCGGCGTCGGTGACGAGGGTGGCCGAGCGCATCAGGATGGAGACGATCGGCGGCCCGCGCCGCCACGCGCCGGTGGCGATCAGCCGCCAGATCGAGGGCGGATGCTCGACCATGGCGGGGTCGACGCCGCGGGCCTGGGACATGTCGACGCCGATCACGGGGCCGGTGTTCATCTGGCGCATCACCTCGCCGGGGAAGTTCTTCAGCACCGCCCCGTCGACGAGCACCTGCCCGTCGATGATCGCCGGCGGCATGATGCCGGGGATGGCGATCGAGGCGCGCATGGCCCGGCGCATCAGGCCGCGCCGGTGGACCTCGATCCGCCCCGTGGTCAGATTGGTGGAGACGGCGAAGAAAGGCCGGACAAGGTCGGCCATGTCGACGTCGCCATAGGTCTCGCGCAGCAGCCGGTCGACCTTGCGGGCGCGGGTCATGGCCAGCATCGGAAAGGTGATGTCCGACAGGGGGTCGCTCTCCACGAACGACTTGCGGATGCGGGCTTCCAGCTCCTGCTGCGACCAGCCCATGGCCGGGCCGGCCGCGACCACGGCGCCCATGGAGGCGCCGCCGACGAAGTCGATCGGCACGCCGGCCTCGTTCAGGGCCCGCAGGGCGCCGATGTGCGACAGGGCCCGGGCCCCGCCGCCGGACAGGACCAGGCCGACCGCCGTGCCGCTGACCACGCGGGCGATGCGGGCGGCGTCGGCGGCGTCGCCCTCCACGGCCTGGAACCAGCGCCCGGGTCGGATGGCGTCCAGCCAGACGCCGGTGTTGGCCGGCCGCGCCATGCGCGCGTCGCGCAGCAGGATCAGGTCGGTGCGGCGCTGGGCGTCCGGCGCGCCCGTGTGGGGCATGGGGCGGTTCGGCGGGGCGAGCAGGCACTGGCCGACCACGAAAACCCGGTCGACCTGGCGGGCGCAGAGGGCCGCCCAGGCCGGCTGGTCCATCTCGGCGACGTAGAGGACGAAGTCGTGGGCGTCTTCGACCCGGCTGAACCATTCGGCCGCAGAGGACAGGGCGCTCTCGTCGATCACCTGGCAGGTGAAGCCGTCGGCGACGAGGGCGGCGGCGATGCGATCGACGAAGGCCCGGATCGGCCGCGGACGGGCGGAGATGAAGCCGAAGACGCTGGGCTCGCCGCCGCCGGAGCGTCGCTCGCGGGCGCGTTGCATCATCAGCCGCGACAGCTCGACCATGAGGTCCGGTTCGGTGCGGGCCGCCTCGAAGAAGGCGGTCCGGGGCAGGGCCAGGATCTCCGAATCCCGCAGGGCGACCACGTCGGCCGTGTGTTCGGTGCCGGCCAGCATGGCCATCTCGCCGGCCGGCTCGCCCGGACGGATGACGCCCACGAACTGCGGCGGCTGGTCCGCGCCGTCGCGCCGGAACACCCCGAGGCGGCCGGAGCGGAGCAGATAGAGGGTATCGGCCGGGTCCCCCTCGCCAAACAGGGTCTCGCCGCCCGTCAGGGCGAACCAGCTGGCCGGGGTGTTGGTCCCGCCCTCGAATATCCGGTGCAGGGCGTCCTCGAGGCGGTCGGAGCGGGGAGGGGACATGGGCGAGACGCCAGGTTCCAGGTTCTAGGTGCTGGGCGCCAGGTGGCTGGCGTGAGGGACAACGGGGACGGCTCTGCCCGCGGCGCCCGACTCGCACCCCGGAACCTAGAACCTAGAACCTAGAACCTGGAACCTGAAACCTGAAACCTGAAACCCGACGTCCTACCAGGCGCCCAGTTCGCGCAGCTCGCGCACCAAATCCGGCGGCAGGTCGGTGGCGCCGGCGGAGGTCAGGTCGACGGGGCAGTCGCGGTGTTCGAGGTAGCGCCAGCCCTGGAACGGGCGGCGGGCCAGCGGCGCGGTGCGGATGACCCTGGACTCCAGTTTGATCTCGCAGCGGCTGGCCTTGCCCTCGCCGACGGTCGTGATGTCGAGGATCGGCTGGCGGCAGGCGACGGTCCCCTTGATCACCCAGTAGAGCGAGCCGCCGTCCTCGATCTCGGCCGCGCGCTTGGGAGACATGCGGGTGTGCACGATGCGCCAGTCGCTGCGGGCGGCGTTGCGCTCCAGCGTCTCGACGTCGGACACGCCGACGCACAGCTTGATCATGTGGAGAGGCATGCCCCGCGCTTAGCACCGGAATTCCGGCGACGTCACGGCGACATTTTACTCGCTCGCTGGCAGGATCGGTCCATGGACCCCCACCGCCGCCACATCGTCGCCGCCGGCCTCGGCCTCGCCGCGGCGACCGTGGCCGCGCCTGTTGCTGGAGAGACGCCGATGTATGGACTGATCGGCCGGATGAAGGCCGTCCCCGGCCAGCGCGACGCGCTCGCCGCCATCCTGCTGGAGGGGACCGGGGAGATGCCCGGGTGCCTGAGCTACATCGTGGCGAAGGACCCGGCCGACGCCGACGCCCTGTGGATCACCGAAGTGTGGGACAGCGCCGACAGCCACCGCGCCTCGCTGCAGCTGCCGGCCGTTCAGGCGGCCATCGCCCGGGGAAGGCCGCTGATCGCGGGCTTCGACAGCCAGGTGGAGACGGAGCCGCTGGGGGGCGTGGGGCTGCCCTAGCTTTCCCCCGACTGCACCACGGCGAGCACGGCGCCTTCGCCGACCTGGTCTCCGACGGCGGCGGAGACGCTGTCGACCACGCCGTCGAAGGGGGCGACGAGGGCGTGCTCCATCTTCATGGCCTCGAGCACGACAATGGGCGCGCCCTTGGCGACTGTGTCGCCGGCGGCGGCGGGGACGGCGACGATCTTGCCGGGCATGGGCGCGCGGAGCGAGCCGTCGGAGGCGGGGCCGTCGCCGGGAGCGGCGCCGTGGTGGGTCAGGTCCTCGAAGGCCCAGGCTTCGCCGTCATGGAAGATCACCGGCTCGTCGACGACGCGGCCGATCTCCCGGTCCGGCTTGGCGTCGCGCATCATCGTGACGCCGCCGGTGAGGACGTAGGCCTCGAGGGTCGTATCGCCGAGGTCGACCTGCCAGTAGCTGCCGTGCTCCCCGGGGACCGGCCGACCCTCGACCACGGTTCCGTTGACACGGGCCCGCTGCGGCGCCGGACGTGCGCCGTTCATGCGGAAGCCGTAGAGGCCCGAGGCGGTCGGGGCCCACGGGCTGGCGCCGCGGCCGGGGAGGTTGGACGGGCGGACCCACTCCTCCTCGTGATGGGCGTCGCTGGCCAGGGTCGCGAGCGCGGCGGCCTGCACCGCGGGCGGCGGCGCGGTGACCGTCAACGCCTCCTCCTCGGCGGCGATGAAGCCGGTGTCCACGTCGCCGGCGACGAACCGCGGGTGTTCGAGGCAGCGCTTGAGGAAGCCGGCGTTGGCCCGGACCGGCCAGACCTCGACCTCGCCGCAGGCCTCGGCCAGCCCCGCCGCCGCCGCCTCGCGGTCGTCGGCGTGGACGATCAGCTTGGCGATCATCGGGTCGTAGAACTGGCTGACCTCGCTGCCCCAGGTGACGCCGGTGTCGACGCGGATGTCCTCGGGGAGGACGAGGTGCTCCAGCGTGCCGATGCTGGGCAGGAAGCCGTTGGCCGGGTCTTCCGCGTACAGGCGGGCCTCCATGGCCCAGCCGTTCAGGGGGATGTCGTCCTGCTTCAGCGGGATCGGCTCGCCGGCGGCGACGCGCAGCTGCCATTCGACGAGGTCGACGCCGGTGATGGCCTCGGTGACCGGATGCTCGACCTGCAGCCGGGTGTTCATCTCCATGAACCAGATGCGGTCGGCCTTCAGGCCCTCGGAAGCGTCGGCGATGAACTCGATGGTGCCGGCGCCCTGGTAGTTCACCGCCTTCGCCGCGCGGACGGCGGCGGCGGTGACGGCCGCGCGGGTGGCCGCGTCCATGCCGGGGGCGGGGGCCTCCTCGATCACCTTCTGGTGGCGGCGCTGCAGGGAGCAGTCGCGCTCGTGCAGGTGGACGACGGTCCCGTGCCTGTCGCCGAACACCTGCACCTCGATGTGGCGCGGGCGGGTGATGTATTTCTCGATCAGGACGCGCGGGTCGCCGAAGGAGGACTGGCCCTCGCGCTGGGCCGAGGCGAGGCCGTCGGCGAAATCCTCCGCGCGGTCGACCTTCTTCATGCCCTTGCCGCCGCCGCCGGCGACGGCCTTGATCAGCACCGGATAGCCGATGGCGTCGGCCTCCTTGCGCAGGCGCTCCGGCGACTGGTCCTCGCCGAGGTAGCCGGGGGTGACCGGCACGCCGGCCTCGATCATCAGGGCCTTGGCGGCGTCCTTCAGGCCCATGGCGCGGATGGCGGCCGGCGGCGGGCCGATCCACACCAGGCCGGCGGCGGCGACGGCCTCGGCGAAGTCGGCGTTCTCGGACAGGAAGCCATATCCGGGATGAATGGCCTCGGCGCCGGTCGCCTTGGCCGCCGCCAGCACCTTGTCCGCGTCGAGGTAGGACTCGCGGGCCGGGGCGGGGCCGATCAGGACGGCCTCGTCGGCCTCGCGCACGTGCAGGGCGTCGGCGTCGGCCTCCGAATGGACGGCGATGGTGCGCAGGCCCAGTCGGCGGGCGGTGCGGAACACGCGGCAGGCGATCTCGCCGCGATTGGCGACCAGGACGGATTTGAACATGGCCGTTTCTTAGAGTGGCGAGTGACGAGTGGCGAGTGGCGAGTTGGGCTCAGGTCGGATGGGCCGAGTTCGGCCGCTTGTCACTCGCCACTCCCTCACTCGGCCCAGCCTGGCTTCCGCTTGTCGAGGAAGGCGCGGACGCCTTCCTGGCCTTCGGCGGAGACGCGGGCGCGGGCGATGCGGCGGGCGGTGTCCTCCATCATGCCGTGGTCGATGTGGCGGCCGGCGAGATCGTTGACCAGCCGCTTGGCGTCGCCCACCGCGCCGGGGGCGCAGGCCTTCATGGCGTCGGACAGGGTGCGGACGAAGCCGTCGATGTCGTCGGCCGAGGCGAGCACCTGGCTGACGAGGCCATGGTCCTTCGCCCGGTCGGCGTCGAAGACTTCGGCGGTGGTGAACAGGGCGCGGGCGGCGCGCGGGCCGACGGCCTCGATGACGTAGGGGGCGATGGTCGCGGGGATCAGGCCCAGTCTGACTTCCGAGAAGGCGAACTTCGCGCCCTTGACCGCCACCGCCATGTCGCAGGCGGCGACGATGCCGGCGCCGCCGCCCATGGCCGCGCCCTCGACCAGGGCCACAGTCAGGGCCGGCACGTCGTGCAGGGCCTTGAGCATCTTCGCCAGGCCGATGGCGTCGTCGCGGTTGTCGCTCTCGGACCAGTCGGCGGCGTCGCGCATCCAGGCGAGGTCCGCCCCGGCGCAGAAGGTCCCACCCGCGCCGCGCACGAACACCACCCGCACATGGTCGGCGCCCTGCAGGGTCTCGAAGGCCTCGTACAGCGCCGCGATGGTCGGGGCGTCGAAGGCGTTCTTTTTCTGCGGCCGGTTGATGGTGACGAAGACCACGCCGTCTGGCGTCGAGTCGATGCGAACCAGCCTGTCGTCGGCGTCGGGCGCCGCGCCGGCCAGCAGCGGATGGGCGATGGCGTTGATCTCGGCCGCCTCGGCGGGGGTGATGTCGAGGGCGTTCAGATCGGCGTCGGTGGGCTTGGCCATGCTGGTCTCCTGTCGCGTCAGGCCTATAACGCCTGAAGGCCGAACGGAATACGGAGCTTCCCGGATGGCGACGAACACAGCCGAGCGGGTCCGCCGGATGAGCGTGGCTGGCGTCTATCCCCACTACGTCGCCAAGGCGGAGAAGAAGGGCGGCACCCGGGCGGAGGTGGACGAGGTTATCCGCTGGCTGACCGGCTATTCGCAGCATCAACTGGAGGCGCTGCTGGCCGACGGGACCGACTTCGAGACCTTCTTCGCCCAAGCGCCGGCGATGAACCCGAACCGGTTCCTGATCACCGGCGTGATCTGCGGCTATCGGGTGGAGGAGATCGAGGACCCGTTCATGCGCGAGGTCCGCCAGCTCGACAAGCTGATCGACGAGCTGGCGAAGGGGAAGGCGATGGAGAAGGTGCTGCGGAAGGGGTGAACTGATCCAGGCCGCGCGACGTCCGCTTCCGGCCCATCGTTGATGGACCGCTTTCGACCCTTAGCCGACGTCGGGCATGCCCGCTTTTAGCCACCAGACCCGCTGCCGGGCCTCGGCAATAGCAGTTTCTGGGCTGTCGTAGACGCCGCAACTTGGACCCGGATTACCCCAAGCCCCGTCCCGGTCAGCAGGCTGCTTCTTATAGGTATAGAGGCCGTCCTCTCGCTCGACGACGATGATGCGTTCCAAGCCGTCGCTGCGGGAAAACGCTCCAACTGTTCTATCGCGCGCCATCAGCGAACGATAACTGCACGTGAGTCCGCTAACCACCCTATCCGGACGCCCGCTCAGTCCGCTTGCGGGTGAGAGACCAGACGCGAAGATGCCTTGACCTCATAACTTGAGACGTAAGCCGGATCGAGCTTGTAGCCGGAGCGGGTTTTGACAAGCTGGTGGGGGTTCGGGATCGACCCTGTCGGCATCACAGGCAGCGACATGGTTTCAGGCCAGCGAAGCACAAGGCGGTTCATCACTCGCTCCCGAAATCGGGTCGCTGATGCGGGATCTTCGCCTTCCAGAAAAGCTATCCAGACAAGCCCGAGGTGATCGTGTCCATCCATGATCACCGCCTCTGCGTGATCATCTTCGGTGCCTCTCCATATTGCCGCGCGGAGCGTTCGGTTGGCCTCCGGGATTGCCTCGGCAGTATATCTCAAGCTCTCGTCGTTCTCTGCATCGACGTGCAGACCTTCCGCCTGCGATACTTGCCGAAGGATAGCGAGGAACTCCGCCCGGTCAGATGGCGTGTGAAGTTGGACTTCAAACGCCGCCACGGTCCGACCGCTGTGCGGCTGCGGGGCGACGCACCCCGAGACGACCATGGAAATGCCTATCAGGACCGCTCGCCACATACCCAAACGGTAGATGTCGCGGGATCACTGTCAACGTCCGCTTTCCACCCCTAGCCGGCGTTCCCGAGGCCCGCTTGCGGCGCGCCTACATCCGGAACACGCCGAACGTCGTCTCCGGGATCGGGGCGTTCAGGCTGGCCGAGATCGCCAGACCGAGCACATCCCGCGTCTGCGCCGGGTCGATCACCCCGTCGTCCCACAGCCTGGCGGTGGCGTACCAGGGGTTGCCCTCGTCCTCGTATTTCTGGCGGATCGGGGCCTTGAAGGCCTCGGCCTCTTCCTCGGACCAGGTGTCGGCGTCGCGGTGGACGGTGGCGAGGACGGCGGCGGCCTGTTCGCCGCCCATGACGCTGATGCGGCTGTTGGGCCAGGTGAACAGGAAGCGCGGGGAGTAGGCGCGGCCGCACATGCCGTAGTTGCCGGCCCCGAAGCTGCCGCCGATCAGGACGGTGAATTTGGGCACCTCGGCCGAGGCGACGGCGGTGACCAGCTTGGCCCCGTTCTTCGCGATCCCCTCGGCTTCGTAGCGGCCGCCGACCATGAAGCCGGAGATGTTCTGCAGGAAGACCAGCGGAATCTTCCGCTTGCAGGCCAGTTCGATGAAGTGGGCGCCCTTGAGCGCGCTTTCCGAGAACAGCACGCCGTTGTTGGCGAGGATGGCGACCGGATAGCCCCAGATGCGGGCGAAGCCGCAGACCAGGGTCGTGCCGTACAGCGCCTTGAACTCGTCGAACTCGGAGCCGTCGACGAGGCGGGCGATGACCTCGCGCACGTCGTAGGGGGCGCGGACGTCGTCGGGGATCAGGCCGTACAGCTCCTCGGGATCGAAGACCGGCGGCCGGGGCTCGCGCACGTCCATGTCGACGCGCTTGACCGTGTTCAGGCTGGCGACGATGTCGCGGACGATCTCCAGCGCGTGCTCGTCGTTCTCGGCGACGTAGTCGACCACGCCGGACTTCCGCCCGTGGGTCTCGGCCCCGCCCAGGTCCTCGGCCGAGATGACCTCGCCGGTGGCGGCCTTCACCAGCGGCGGACCGGCGAGGAAGATGGTGCCCTGGTTGCGGACGATGACCGTCTCGTCCGACATGGCCGGCACGTAGGCGCCGCCGGCGGTGCAGCTGCCCATGACGCAGGCGATCTGGGGGATGGACTTCGCCGACATCCGCGCCTGGTTGAAGAAGATGCGGCCGAAGTGGTCGCGGTCGGGGAAGACCTCGGCCTGGTGCGGCAGGTTGGCCCCGCCGGAGTCGACCAGGTAGATGCAGGGCAGGTTGTTCTGCTCGGCGATCTCCTGGGCCCGCAGGTGCTTCTTCACCGTCATCGGGAAATAGGCGCCGCCCTTCACCGTCGGGTCGTTGGCGACGATCATCACCTCGCGGCCCGACACCCGGCCGATGCCGCAGATCATCCCGGCGCCGGGGGCCTCGCCGCCGTACATGCCGTGCGCCGCCAGCTGGCCGATCTCGAGGAAGGGCGAGCCGGGATCGAGCAGGCGTTCGACGCGGTCGCGGGGCAGCAGCTTGCCGCGCGATACGTGCCGCTCGCGCGCCTTGTCCGAACCGCCGCGCGCGGCCGCCGCCACCTTCTCGTGCAGCTCGTCGCGCAGGGCGCGGTTGTGGGCGTCCAGCTTGCGGAAGGCGGCGCTGGTCTTGTCGAGGGCGGAAGTCAGCTTGGGCATGCGGGTGGTTTAGGGGCGTTCCGGCGCGGGGGGAAGCGGGCGCAGGACCGCGTCGGGGACGGCGCCCGTGGCTGAGGGCGCTGATTCATCACAAAGGACACGAAGACGGCACGAAGAACACGACGAGAGCGAGGGCGTGGCGCCGCAGGCATGTTCATTCCTCGCAGCACCGGAATGCGCTTCGCGCGACGAGGGGCGCAGGCCTCTTCGTGTCCTTTGTGGTCCTTCGTGTCCTTCGTGATGAACCAGCTACGCGATCGTCGCACGCGGCGAGAAGGTCAGCTTATCCCGGCCCGCCTCAAATCCAGTTGACCCGGCTCCTCCGCCGTGGCCTGTCGCGCGGCCCATGTTCACGCTCAGCCTCGCCACCCGCACCACCCTGAAGGACCTGCTGCACCTCGCGTGGCCGGTGGTGCTGGCGCGCATCGGCATCATGACCATGGGCCTGACCGACGCCATCGTGGTCGGCAATTTCTCGGGCGAACAACTGGCCTTTCACGCCCTCGCCTGGGCGCCGACCGCCATTCTGGTCACCACCGCCGTCGGCCTGATGATGGGGGTGCAGGTGATGACCGCGCGCATGCTGGGCGAGGGGCGCACCCACGAGGTCGGGGCGGTGTTCCGCCGCGGGGTCGTCTACGCCCTGCAGATCGGCGTGCTGTCCATGGTCGGACTGATCCTGATCGGGCCGTGGGCCCTGCGCCACGCCGGGCTGGCCGACGGCCTCGCGGAAGGCGCCAGCCGGCCGCTGATCATCTTCGCCCTGTCGATGCCGGCCTATCTGGTCTCGGTGGCGGCGCAGTTCTTCCTCGAGGCCCTGCATCGGCCCAAGGCCGGGATGTGGGCCATGTGGGTGGCCAACGGGGTCAATCTGGCCCTCAATCTGCTGCTGGTTCCGGATCTGCTGGGCATCGGCTGGTCGGGCGCGGCGGCCTCGGCCTGGGCGACCTTCTTCGCCCGGCTGTCGCTGGCGGTGTTCCTCGTCTGGTTCATCGTCCGGCTGCCCGAGGCGCGGGCGCTGGGCGTGTTCGACCGCCCGCGTCGGGACCGGGTCGTCGAGCGCGACCAGCGCAAGGTCGGCTACGGCGCCGGCAGCTCCTACTTCATCGAGGTGGCCGCCTTCGGAGCCATGACCTTCTTCGCCGGCCGGATCGGGGCGATCGAGACTTCGGCATGGACCATCGTGCTGAACATCTCGGCCATCGTCTTCATGGTCCCGATGGGCCTGTCGGCCGCGACCGCCGTGCTGGTCGGCCGGGCCTACGGGGCCGGCGACGGACGCGGGGTGATGCGCGCGGGGCTGGTGGGGGTGGCCGTGGTGGCGGCGCTGGCCACCGTGATCGCCCTGATCGTCTGGCCGACCGCCCCATGGCTGGCCTCGGTCTACAACCGCGACCCGACCCTGCTGGCGGTGGTCGTCCCGGCGCTGGTGCTGGCCACCCTGTTCTTCGTCGCCGACGCCATCCAGGTGGTCGCCGCCTCGGCCAACCGCGCCGCCGGCGACGTCTGGTGGCCGACCATCCTGCACTTCGTCGCCTATTCGGCGATCATGATGCCGCTGGGCTGGTGGCTGGCGCACGAGATCGGCGTGGATGGCCTCGTCTGGGCGGTGATCGTCGCCAGCCTGGTCTCGGCGACGCTGCTGACGGGGCGGTTCGTGCGCGTGGCGCGGCGGCTGCCGGCCGACGCCGGCTGATCACCGCGCGAACACGTACCGGCAGGGCCAGCCCGAATTGCGATGGTGGGCGTTGCCGAGGCTGAAACCCTCCAGCACCAGCCGGCGGCCGTCGTCCTCGAGCCGGGCGGGGCCGGACAGGATGGTGCTGTCAGGCACGTTGTTGCCGCCCTCGACGGTCAGGGTCAGGCGGCTCGTGACGGGGTCGAAATCCGCCTGTCCCCAGTAGTCCCGGTAGCTCTCGAAGGGCAGGAAGGTGACCCAGAAGCGGCCGGGCGCCCTGAACTCCAGCTCCCGCACCGGTTCCGTCGGCTGCGGTCCGGAGCACTCGATTTGGACCTGGGGCCACAGGCCGGTAAGAACCCGCTCCCCGGACTCGTCCGGCGGCGGGGCGTCAGCCGGCGGGCTCGCCGGATCCTCGATGGCCCGGACGTGGCGGGCGACGGGTCCGTCCGGCGCCCGGGCCTCGAGGGTCAGGGTTTCACCGATACGAGCGTCCGGCGACACCATGATGCTCAGTCGATCGTCTGACAGGGTGGCGACGCCGGTTGGGGCGATGCGCCAGTCGACCAGGCAGGACGCCGGAATGGCGGGCGGGATGAAGCTGGCGGTTCGCGCGAGACCCGAGACGGCTCTCAGGGGCAGGGTCTGGCCCGGGTGCACCGCCTCGGCGTCGACCCAGAACTCCACCGGCTGAAACCGGAACGCGGCGCAGGCTTCTGCCCTTGGGCGGGACGCCTGGGCGAGGACCGGCGAAGGCGCGGCGGCGGCGCCGGTCAGCGCCAGGGCGAGTCCCGTGATGGCGGCCGGCGTAGCGGGGTGGCGCATGGGATCCTCCTCCTCACGCGTCACTGTGCACGATCCAGGGCGCCGAGCGAACCCACGCTTCCTGACGCCGGACGGGCCGTCGGGGCTTTGCCGCCGGCCCGGGGCCTCTCTATATGGTCGCCTCCCAAGCCTTCCGGACTCCCATGGCCCGCATCCTGATCACCTCGGCCCTGCCGTACATCAACGGCATCAAACATCTGGGCAATCTGGCCGGGTCGATGCTGCCGGCCGACGTCTGGGCGCGGTTCAAGCGGGCCCAGGGGCATGAGGTGCTCTACATCTGCGCCACCGACGAGCACGGCACCCCGGCCGAGCTGGCCGCCGCGGCGGCCGGGCAGGACGTGCGCACCTATTGCGACGAGCAGCACGAGATCCAGAAGCAGGCCGGCGAGGCCTTCGGCCTGAGCTACGACTGGTTCGGCCGCTCCTCGAATGCGCCGAACCACCGGCTGACCCAGCATTTCGCCGAGGTGCTGGAGAAGAACGGCCTGATCGAGGAGCGGGTCGACCGGATGATCTATTCGATCGACGACGCCCGCTTCCTGCCGGACCGCTACGTCGAGGGCACCTGCCCGCACTGCGGCCACGTCGGCGCGCGCGGCGACCAGTGCGACAACTGCGGCCGCCTGCTGGACCCGACCGATCTGATCGATCCGTATTCCTCGGTGTCCGGTTCGCGGAACCTCGAGGTGCGCGACACCCGCCACCTCTATCTGCTGCAGACGAAGCTGGCCGACCGCATCCGCGCCTGGATCGACAGCCGCGAGGGCTGGCAGACGCTGGCGAGGTCGATCGCGCTCAAGCACCTCGACGAGGGGCTGATCGACCGCGGCATCACCCGCGACCTGAAGTGGGGCGTGCCGGTGGTCGGCCCCGACGGCGGGCCGCGGCCGGGGCTGGAGGGCAAGGTCTTCTATGTCTGGTTCGACGCCCCCATCGAATACATCGGCGCCACCGAGGAGTGGGCCGAGGCGACGGGGCGGACCTGGCGCGACTGGTGGCGCACCGACGAGGGCGCCGGGGACGTCCGCTACGTCCAGTTCATGGGCAAGGACAACGTCGCCTTCCACACCGTCAGCTTCCCGGCGACGATCCTGGGATCGGGCGAGCCGTGGAAGACGGTCGACCAGCTGAAGGCCTTCAACTGGCTGAACTGGTACGGCGGCAAGTTCTCGACCAGCCAGAAGCGCGGCGTGTTCATGGACCAGGCCCTGGAGCTGCTGCCGGCCGACTACTGGCGCTGGTTCCTGACCGCCTACGGGCCCGAGCACTCGGACGCCGCCTTCACCTGGGAGCAGTTCCAGGGCGCGGTGAACAAGGACCTCGCCGACGTGCTCGGCAATTTCGTCAACCGCATCGTCAAGTTCGCGGAATCGAAGTTCGATGGCGTCGTGCCGGACGGCGGGGAGCCCGGCCCCCTGGAGGCGAAGCTGGAGGCCGACCTGCGGGCCGGCATCGCGGAGGCGACGGCGCAGTTCGAGGCCATGGAGTTCCGCAAGGCGTGTCAGGCCCTGCGCGCCGTCTGGGTGTCGGGCAACGAGTACCTGCAGGAGGCGGCCCCGTGGACCGCCTTCAAGACCGATGTCGACCGCGCCGCGGTCGGGGTGCGCACCGGCCTGAACCTTGTGGCCCTGTTCGCGCGACTGGCCGCGCCGGTGACGCCGTTCTCGGCGGAGAGGATCGCGGCGGCGGTCGGGACCAGCGACCTGTCGTGGCCCGCGGCCGACGCGCCCCTGCTGGACGCCCTGCCGCGCGGCCAGACGGTGGCCGCCGCCGGGGTCCTGTTCGCCAAGATCGAGGACGCCCAGGTGGCGGAGTGGTCGGAGCGTTTCGGCGGGGCCGAGGCCTGAGGCTTCCGCCTGAATGACAAAAGGCCCGGAGCGCGCTCCGGGCCTTTTTCGCGTCAGCCCCCCGGCGCGGGGACCGTTTGGGCCGGCGGCGGCGTCTCCGCCGCCGGGGCTCCGTGCGCCGGGGCCGCGCTCTCTTCCTCGCCGCGCGTGCCGCGCAGGTGCTTCGCCGCCTCCTTCTCGGTGATGTCGAGGAAGGCCGGGGCCGAGGCGTTGAAGGCCTCGCGGTTGTCGGTGCGCACGATCACCGAACGGGCCCCGTCCCAGACCATGTGCAGGGCGACGTAGAGAACGATCAGCAGGCCGACGTAGCCGATCCAGCGGTGCTTGGTGAGGATGCGGGCGATGAAGGTCGCCGCCACGCCCATCAGGCCGATCGACAGCACCAGGCCGAAGACCATGATCCACGGATGCTCGTGCGCCGCGCCGGCCACGGCCAAGACGTTGTCCAGCGACATGGTCACGTCGGCGATCATGATTTGCAGCAGGGCGGCGCCGAAGGACTTGCGCTTCAGGCCCAGCTCCTCGGGAGAGGGGCCCTTGCCGTGCTCGATCTGCATGGCCAGCTCGAGCTCGGCCTCGGCCTCGGCCTGGTCGTGGGTGGCGGACTCGCGCAGCTCGCGCCACATCTTCCAGCACACCCACAGCAGCAGCAGCCCGCCGGCCAGCAGGAGGCCGACGATGGCCAGCAGCTGGACGGTGATCAGGGCGAAGCCGATGCGCAGCACCACGGCGGCGGCGAGGCCGATGAGGATGGCCTTCTTGCGCTGCTCGGGGGCGAGGGCGGCGGCGGCCAGGCCGACGGCGACGGCGTTGTCGCCGGCCAGCACGAGGTCGATCATCAGCACCTGGCCGAGGGCGGCCAGCTGCGAGGCGAGTTCGGGGGAGCTGAGGAAATCCATGGCCGCGCTCTAGGGGAGGAAGGGTCGGTTCGGCAAGCGGTCGGCTGCGGCTCAGGTTCCGGTTTGCCGGCGCGCGGCCTCGTACAGGGCGATGGCCGCGGCGTTGGAGACGTTGAGGCTCTCGAAGCCGCCCGGCATGGGGATGCGGGCCAGATCGTCGCAGTGCTCGGCGACCAGCCGGCGCAGGCCCTCGCCCTCGGAGCCCATGACCAGCACGGTCGGGCCGCCGTCCAGCGCCTCTTCCAGCGTCCGTTCCGCCGCGCCGTCCAGCCCGACGGCCCGCCAGCCGAGGTCGGCCAGCCGCTCGAGCGCCCGGCTGAGGTTGACCGCGCGAACGCAGGGCAGCCGCTCGGTCGCCCCCGCCGCCGCCTTGGCCAGGGCGCCGGCCAGGGCCGGGGAGTGGCGGTCCTGCACCACGATGCCGCGCGCCCCGAAGGCCAGGGCCGAGCGGAAGATCGCCCCGACGTTCTGCGGATCGGTCAGCTGGTCCAGCATGACGATGACGCCCCGGGCCGGGGTCGCGATATCCTCCAGCGCCACGCCCTCCAGCGGCGCGACCTTGAAGGCCAGTCCCTGGTGCACGGCGCCGGGCGGCAGCAGGCGGGCCAGGGCGGCGGGGTCGATCGTCTCGATGCGGTGACCGTGCGGGGCCAGCCGGTCGCGGTCGATCTCGACGGCGCGCTCGGGCGTGGCCAGCAGCCGGCCCATGCCCTTGCGGGCCGGGTTGGCCAGCGCCGCCAGCACCGGATGGCGGCCCCACAGCCAGCCGTCGGCGTCGACCTTGCCGCGCGGCGGCCGCGGCGTGGAATCGGTGGCCGGCCCGCGCTCCGGAATCGCGCCGCGCTCGCGCTTGGCGGCGCCCTCGGGGCGACCCCGGAAGCCCGGCTTTTTCGGGCTTTGACGGTCGTTGCGTTCTCTTTTCGACGACACTATAAGGCGCGCTCCGATTTGGGGCCCAAGGGCTTCCCGGTCGAGGCGCTCCCTCTAACCCGGCGCGTGCCCCGACCGAAGGCCTTTGTTCGAGCGGACCGAAAGGCCCGCCCGGGCGTTCCGGATCGGTCTTCACATCGCGCGCGGGGGAATGTCCCGAGCGGCAAAGGGGGCGGACTGTAAATCCGCTGCGTAAGCTTCGCAGGTTCGAGTCCTGCTTCCCCCACCACGCGCCGTGAAGACCGGAAGGAGCGGACCTCCGATGAGGGCCGGGTGCGACGGAGCGATCCGACGCATTCTCCGCGCGGGTATAGCACAATGGTAGTGCAGCAGCCTTCCAAGCTGAGGATGTCGGTTCGATCCCGTCTACCCGCTCCAGATTCTGACCGCTGACAACCGCCCCCTTCCGGGCCGCAGGAGTTTTGGCCATGGCCAAGGAAAAGTTCGAACGCACGAAGCCGCACTGCAACATCGGCACGATCGGTCACGTTGACCACGGCAAGACGACGCTGACGGCGGCGAT
>NZ_FOZV01000008.1 GCF_900116065.1 Brevundimonas viscosa | reverse complement strand
TGGCCTTCCACTTGTAGAAGGTCGCCGAGCTGACGCCGTGCCGCCGGCAGACCTCCGACGTCGCTACACCGGCCTCCTGCTCCCGCAGGATCCCAATGATCTGCTCTTCCGTGAACCTTGACCGCTTCATTCTGTCCGTCCTTTCAAGGGGCGGACTCTAGCTATTCCTGGAGGAGTTTCAGGGGGTCACGTCACCAGGTGAACGTGTGGAACGACTTCGAGGTCGAGCGGACGGTCTTCGCCGATCGCACCCCGGCGCGGCCGATCGCCTTCGTCGAGAGCCGCTACATCGACCCCCGCACCTTCTGGTCGCTGCGCCTGCGCAAGACCTTCTGACGGACCTCCCCCGCCCGCCGTCCCGGGGCGGGGAGGAAGGCGCGGACACCGGCCTCCCCCGTCGCCCGCGCCCTTGGGGCGGTTCCTGCAAGGGAGCCGCCCCAAGCTCTTTCAGGGCGTCGCAGGACGCCGACGCAAAAAGGGCGGAGCCGCGAGGCTCCGCCCTTCGTGTTCAGCCCTGTGCAGTGATCAGGCCGGGGTGCTGGCGTGCGGCCGGGCGACGTTGCCGTCCTCCTGCCCGCGATCGGTCAGATCCGGCCCCGGATGGTTGTCCGCGTCATTGGCCCCATGCGACCAGCCCTTGATGAAGAAGCTGATCAGGATGAAGGCCACGCCGATGCCGACGCCCCACTTGCCGAGCGTATCGAAGCCGGCCAGCGAGGTCTGCAGGGCGCCGGCCGGGTCGAGGACCTGGCCGCCGACCGTCTCGGTGCCCATCAGGCCGGCGATGTGGCCGCCGACGAACTGGGCGATCGAACTGGCCAGGAACCACACGGCCATCATGAAGCTGACCACCGAGGCCAGCGACAGCTTGGTGATCTCCGACAGCCCGACCGGCGACAGGAACAGCTCGCCGGTGGTGTGCAGCATGTAGAGCAGCGCCAGCATGATCAGCGGCATCTGGAAGGCGCTGTCGACCATGCCCGACCCGGCGGCCCACACCACCACCAGGAAGCCGAGGCCGACCTGCACGAGGCCGAGGCCGAACTTCATGGTCGGGTTGGGGTCCATCTTCTTCGAGGCCAGCCACGCCCACATCGCCGCGAAGATCGGCGCGAAGATGAGGATGAAGCCGGCGTTGAACGACTGCACCTGCGCCGCCGTGATGGTGGCGTCGATCCAGAAGCCCGAGGGGGTGATGCCCGCCTCCGCCAGCTGGGCCGGCGTGCCGATGGTGATGCCGAGGAACTGCATCGCCACGGGGGTGATGGTCAGGTCCACGTTCCGGTCGGCGAACAGGTTCAGCGAGGTGCCGGCCTGCTCGAAGAGGGTGAAGAACACCACGGCGCCGAAGATCAGCACCACCGCCAGCATCATCCGCTGGCGCTGGACCCAGGTCTTGCAGACGAAGGCGATGATCCAGGCGATGGCGATCAGCGAGAGCACCGTCGAGATGCCCAGCACCCAGCCGACAAGCGCGTTGCGCTGGACCATGAACCAGACGATGCCCACGCCGAGGAGGGCCAGGAGGTAGATCAGCCACTCGCGGTTGATCGGCCCGAACAACGGGCGCTTGATCAGCTCCGGGTTCGGCGGCTCGCCGTTGCCCTGCAACAGAGGCTTGCCCAGCACGAAGACGACGAAGCCGAGCGCCATGCCGACCCCGGCGAGGCCGAAGCCGGCCCACCAGCCGACGGTCTGTCCGAGGTAGCCGCACAGAACGGCGGCCCAGAAAGCCCCGAGGTTGATGCCGTAGTAGTAGAGGGTGAAGCCGGAATCCCGCCGGGGATCGCCCTGCGGATAGAGCTGGCCAACGATGGTGGAGATGTTCGGCTTCAGGAAGCCCACCCCCATGATGATCAGCGAGATGGCGAGATAGAAGACGTTGACGCCGCTGGAGTCGCGCGTCGCCGTC
Source organism: Brevundimonas viscosa (assembly GCF_900116065.1). Taxonomy (GTDB): domain Bacteria; phylum Pseudomonadota; class Alphaproteobacteria; order Caulobacterales; family Caulobacteraceae; genus Brevundimonas; species Brevundimonas viscosa. The sequence continues at coordinate 107,564 of NZ_FOZV01000008.1, read as the reverse complement.
ATGACGTACTCGCCGGCAGGCAGCACGGCGGGCAGCGAGGCGCCCGCGGGAAGGCCGTCGAGCTGCAGTCCGCCGCCTTCGGCGGGGCCGAAGTCGTAGCGCTGGCCGTCGACCATGATGCCGACCTCGCGCGCCGCGCCGCGACCTTCGCTGACGACCTCGTACTGGGCGCCGGCGTAGGTCAGGGTCTCGGTGGCCGGGCGGCCCTCATAGCCCATCAGCCCGTGACCGGCGACCAGGAGCAGGGCGCCGAAGGCGATGGCCTTGCGGGTGCCGATGTAGCGGTCGGCCAGGATGCCGCCGACCAGCGGGAGCAGGTAGACCAGCGAGGTGTAGGAGCCGTAGGTCGACGAGGCCATGGCGTCGTCGAACAGGAAGTGCTGGGTGAGGTAGAAGATCAGGATGCCGCGCATGCCGTAGTAGGAGAACCGCTCCCACATCTCGGCGAAGAACAGGATGATCAGCCCTTTCGGGTGGTTCTTCAGGATCTGCATCAGCACCGGGATGCCCGTGAGGGCGGTGACGATCAGACCGACGATGATGACGATGTTCATGCCCGGGCTCCCCCTTGGCGGGCTTCAAGCCCGTCAGACGCGCCTCGCGCGCCCCCTGCGACCGTTCCGTTCAACGGCTTACTCCCTATGACTCTGCGCCCCACCTGACGCGCAAGGGCGCATAAGCAGCACGGCGGGCAAAGCCGGACAAGGGTTAAGGGTAAATTGGCGTGAACGTCGGGGGCGGCCGGGGCCGCAACCGCGCTCAGACTTCGACGAGGTCCAGCCGGCGTTCGATCCGGCCGAGCCGGTGGTCGAAATGGTCGATCCGGCGGTTCAGGCCGTTCACATTGGCTTCCAGTCCGGTCAGCCGCACCTTGATGTGGTGCATGTCTTCCTTGATGTTGACGAGGTCGGTTTCGACCCGTCCAAGCTGCGCCTGGATTTTCTGAAGCACCGGAACGACGATGTCGGTCACTTCTGACATGGGCGGAACATAGCGTGAAAATGGAGCTCTGCCAATGAACCCCTGGCTCGTCGGCGCCGCCGTCCTCGCCCTCCTCGCCGCGCCTGCGGCCGCCCAGGAGGCGCCGCGCTGGTCCTTCGCCATCCACGGGGGCGCCGGCGTGATCGAGCGCGACAGCCTGAGCCCCGAGCAGGACGCCGCCTACCGCGCCGCCCTGCACCGCGCGCTGGAGGCGGGCTCGGCGGTGCTGGCGAACGGCGGCGCGGCGCTGGACGCCGTGCAGGCCGCCATCCAGGTCATGGAGGATGACCCGCTGTTCAATGCCGGCCGCGGCGCGGTCTTCACCGCCGCCGGCCGCAATGAGCTGGACGCCGCGGTCATGGACGGCTCGAACCTGCAGGCCGGCGCCGTCGCGGGCCTGACCCGGACCCGGCACCCGATCGCCGCCGCCCGCGCGGTCATGGAGCAGTCGCCGCACGTCATGCTGATCGGCGAGGGGGCGGAGAGCTTCGCGGCTTCGGTCGGGCTGGAGCAGGTGGAGCCGTCCTTCTTCTTCACCGAGCGTCGCTGGCAGGGGCTGGTCCGCGCCCTGACCGAGGCGGGGCAGCCGATCCCCGAGCGGCCCGAGGGCGCGCCGGTTCCGCAAGCGGCTCTCGACGCCGCCGCGCCCCCGCTGAACGAGCGCAAGTTCGGCACCGTCGGGGCCGTGGCGCTGGACAGCCAGGGCCGGCTGGCGGCCGGCACCTCGACCGGCGGCATGACCGCCAAGCGCTGGGGCCGGGTCGGCGACGTGCCGGTGATCGGCGCCGGCACCTACGCCTCCAACGCCGACGGCTGCGCCGTCTCGGCCACGGGTTCGGGCGAGTACTTCATCCGCTCGACGGTGGCGCGCGACATCTGCACGCGCACCCGCGACGGCGCGACCGTGCAGGCGGCCGCCGAGGCGGAGATCGCGGACGTCGGCTCCATCGGCGGGGACGGCGGGGTGATCGTCATGAGCCCTGACGGGACCTCCGCCTTCGCCATGAACACCTCGGGCATGTACCGCGGCAGCGTCGCCAGCGACCGGGCCGCCGCCGTCGCGATCTACGCCGACGAGGACGTGCGGCCGTGAGCCAGGGCGCGACCATCGACCTGGCCGGGAAGTTCGCCGCTTTCTCCGACCATTGGCGACCACGGGTCGCCGCCCGGCTGAACGGGCAGGACGTGCGCCTGGTGAAGGTGCAGGGCGTCTTCCCGTGGCACAGCCACGCTGACGCCGAGGAGATGTTCCTGGTCTGGAAGGGCGCCTTCCGGGTCGAGTTCCGCGACCGGATCGAGACGCTGGGAGCCGGGCAGTTCATCGTCGTGCCGCGCGGCGTCGAGCATCGCACCGCCGCCGACGAGGAGGCCGAGGTGCTGATCTTCGAGCCGTCGGAGGTGGTCAACACCGGCGACGCGCCGGCCTCGGAGTTCACCGCGCCCCAGGGGCAGACCGTCTGATGGCCGGCCGCGACCATCCGGGCGTCATCGCGCCGCCGCCGCTGATCTACTTCGCCTTCCTGCTGGCCGGCTGGGGGCTGCTGACACTCGGCCAGAGCCCGTTCGGCATCGACGCCGGCTTCGGCTGGCTGGCGTGGGGCTTCGGTCTGGAGACCCCGGTCCGCCGCGGCGTCGCCATCGTGCTGATCGTCGGCGGCCTGCTGCTGGACGGCGCCGCGGCCGGCTATTTCCGCCGCATCGGCACGGCGGTCGAGCCGTGGAAGCCGTCGACGGCGCTGGCGACGAAGGGACTCTACGGCCTGAGCCGCAACCCCATCTACCTCGGCTTCGCCGTCACCTACGTCGGCCTGTCGATCGCAATGGACAGCGTCGCGGCGCTGGTCCTGCTGGCCCCCTGCCTGTGGGTCGTCGACCGCTTCGTCATCCGGCGCGAGGAGCGCTATCTCGCCGCGAAGTTCGGCGCCGAGTACGAGGCCTATCGCACCCGGGTGCGGCGGTGGCTGTGAAGAGGAATGGCGCGCCCGTGAACCCGCATGCGGCCCTCGCGCTCGCAGCCGCGCTCGCCCTCGCTCCGCCGGTTTCGGCGCAGGAGGTGTTCGGGCGGCAGGTCGTCGTTCCGGCCGTGCGGGGTGAGCCGGAGCCGGGGACCGTCTTCGTCGCCAACTGGACCGCGACCCAGCAGGGCTTCACCGCCCTCGTCGCACGGCCGCGCAGCGAGGACGCGGCCGTGATCGCAGAGGTACGGGCAATGGGCGACGCCGCCCTTCCGCCCTACCTGATGGAGATGGGGCGCAGGATCGCGGCGACCGATCCGGTCGAAGGCGCCTACTGGTACCGCGTCGGGCTTCTGCGCAGCCAGTGGGCCGGCTTCAACTGCGCAGACACCTCCGCGCGTCAGGCCGTGACCATCCTGATCATGATCCTCAACGAGTCCGATCCCGAGTTCGTGGCGCGCCATGACCAGCCCGCCGTGCGCCTGCCGACCTACGAGCGCATCGGCGACGGCGATGTCGTGTTCGAGAGCACGGCCAGCGCGTGGTGGATCTGCTCGCACGGCGCGCGGACCATGACCGCCGCCCTCGCCGCCGGGCCCGACGGCCCCGGAGTAATACCGCTCGACGTCTGGCGCGCGCCCCAGGCCGAGCGCGACCGGATGGAGACGCGTCTGCGGGAGTATCTGCCGCAGTGGGCGGCCGCCGACCGGGCCGCCCTGGAGGCCTCGATGCCATGACGTCCGATGATGAACTCTCGGAAATGGCGCTGGAGGAACTGGACGCCGCCTGCGCCCTGCCGTGGCCCGACATCCGCAAGATCACGCCCTGGGGCGACAGCTTCACGGGCTTCGCGCCCTCGGGCCGCGAGGTGGAGATCGAGCGCCGCTACCTCTGGGCCCACGAGCCTGAGGGATCGGTGGCGGTGGAGGTCGAGGTGCGTGCGGTCGGGGCCCGGCAGGGGGCTGAGGCGCGGGCGCTGATCACCCCGAACGTCTGAGGCGTTAACCTTTTCCCGTTGCCAAGCGTGGCCGTCGCGGCAGAATACGCCGGCCGCAGACCGCGGGCGCATGGGCGGGGAGCTTCATGTCTTACGGCAGCGACTTCGTCTCGGCCGATCCGGCGAACGCGCCGCTGGATCCGCCGTTGCTGGTCGGCGCGGATCCGGTGCTCTGGCTGGCCCTCGGCCTGCTGCTGCTCGCCGCCGGTCTCTTCGGCTGGTGGCTCGGCGTGAGCTCCCGCGCCCACGAAGGCGACGCCACCCCCGCGATCTGGAGGGCCATAGACAAGGCGGCCAAGGAGGCGATGAAGGCGGACGATCTCGCGCTGCGCGGGCGGGCCCAGCATCTGCTCGAGACGATCGATCGCCGTCTGGGCCGGACCCTCGCGGCGGTCGTCGCCGTCTCCGTGGCCGACCCGGGACTGGCCGGGCGGGTCGGCGACCTGCGCGCCGCCGTGGCCGGGCGGCCCGCGCACCGCCATGGCCATGGCGATGGCGACGACCACGCCGATCACGACGGCGCCGGCGGAACGCATGACTCCCCGGACCTGGGCGAGCACGGCGGCTCTTCCGCGGCGGACGATCACCGGGCGGAAGGGCCGCGCGCGTCGGCCGTCGGGGCAGCCATCACCATCAACGTCGCCGGAGCCCCGGGACGGAGCGACGGACCCGACGCCCGCCGCCCCCGCCGCCGCGAGATGACCGCCCGGGAGCAGACGGACGCGCTGCGCCTCGCGGTGGCGGCCTTCAACGAGCACTGGCGACACGAGTCGCGGCGGGTGGCCGAACTTCGCGCCGCCCTCGCCGAGCTGACCGGAGTCGGGGAGCGCGGATCGCGCCTCAGCCGCGGCTGAGACCGGCGGCGGTGGTTCCCCCGCCCGCCGAAACCGGCTAGGCCTCGGGCATGAAACTCGCCTCGCTCAAGCACGGCCGGGACGGCCGCCTCGTCGTCGTCTCGGACGACCTCGCCTGGTTCACCGACGCCTTCCTGATCGCGCCGACGCTGCAGGCGGCGCTGGACGACTGGGACCGGGTCGAGCCCGACCTGCGCGCCCTGGCCGAAAGCCTCGAACACGGCGGCGTGCCGCGCGGCCGCTTCCACGAGCGCGAGGCCGCCTCGCCCCTGCCCCGCGCCTACCAGTGGGCCGACGGCTCGGCCTATGTGAACCACGTCGCCCTCGTTCGGCAGGCCCGCGGCGCGGAGATGCCCGAGAGTTTCTGGACCGACCCGCTGATGTACCAGGGCGGTTCGGACAGCTTCCTCGCCCCGCGCGATCCGATCCCGCTGAAGGACGAGGCCTGGGGCTGCGATCTGGAGGCCGAGGTGGTGGTGGTCACCGGCGACGTGCCCCAGGGCGTGTCGCGCGAGGAGGCCCTGTCGCACATCCGCCTCGTCGGCCTTGTCAACGACGTCAGCCTGCGCAACCTGATCCCGGCCGAGCTCGCCAAGGGCTTCGGCTTCGTCCAGTCCAAGCCCGCCTCGGCCCTGTCGCCGGTCTTCGTCACCCCGGACGCGCTGGGCGACCGCTGGAAGGACGGCAAGCTGCACGGCACCCTGTCGGTGCAGCTGAACGGTCAGGACTTCGGTCGCGCCGACGCCGGCGTCGACATGACCTTCGACTTCGGCACGCTGATCGCCCACCTGGCGAAGACCCGCAGCCTCGGGGCCGGCTCGATCATCGGCTCGGGCACCGTCTCCAACCGCGACGCCGACGGCGGCCCCGGCAAGCCGGTCTCCGAGGGCGGCCTCGGCTACTCCTGCATCGCCGAGGTACGCACGGTCGAGACCATCCTGCGCGGCAAGCCGGAAACCGGCTTCCTCAAGCACGGCGACACCGTGCGGATCGAGATGCTGGACGAGAAGCACCACTCGATCTTCGGCGCCATCGAGCAGACGGTGGCGCCCGTTTGATCGGCGCGGGCTCAGGGTAGTACGGGGTAACCCCTGAAAACCTTGGGCTTGGTCATGAGGACGTGGGTGGACACCCGGTCGACACCGATGTCCCGCGCCACCAGTGCCTCGGCTAGCCGGGTCCAGGAAGCCATGTCCGGGACGACGACCTTGAGCAGGTAGTCGAAATCCCCGGTGACATGGGAAGCCTCGACGATTTCCGGGATTTCCGCGACCGCGGCCTCGAAGGCGGCGAAGTTGGCCGGGTGGTGCTTCTCGAGCCATATCTCCGCGAACACGACGAGTCGCGGCCCCAGCTTCAGGGGATCCAGCCGCGCCATGTAGCCGTCGATCACCCCTGCCTGCTCAAGCCTCCGGACACGGGCGAGGCAGGCGCTGGGCGACATCGCCACCCGCTCCGCCAGCGCCTGGTTGGTGATCCGGCCCTCGGCCTGCAGCGAGGCGAGGATGCGCCGGTCGATCCGGTCGAGCATCACTTCTGCGGTCATGCCGACAGCGTACCGCAGATCCTGCGGTTCAACCACCGACCTTCCGTCACTGTCACGCCGCGACCGCCCCTATCCTTGCGCTATTGAGACCGCAGACATTGCGGTCGTTCGGAAGGAGACGGTAATGAGACAGATTCAGCCTGGCGATCGGTTCGAGGTCGCCCTGTTCGCCGCGGTTCTCTTCCTCGGACTGCCCGCGAGCATACTGCTCAGTGCAGCCCTGACGGGTTGAGGCCGGCCGACGGGGGCGCTGCGTTCAGGCGACGCAGCGCCTCCGCCCCCGCCTGCGCCGCCGGGACGACGATGTCCGGTTGGACGCCGACGCCCTCCCAATTGGTCCCGGTGACCGGGCGCCGCGCTTCGCCGATGGGCATGATCACCGTGAACCACGGCCCCAGGTCCATGCCCGTCGAGGGGTTGGCCCCGCCGCCCGTCGGCTCGCCGATCACCGTCGCCCGGCCCGACGCCTGCAGCGCATAGGCGACCGCCTCTGCGGCGGAGAAGGTCCCGGGCCCGACCAGCACCCGGATCGGCTGGTCCGGAAACGCCGGCGCCGCCACCCGGTTGGCGTAGCGTTCGAAGATGTCGCGGCCGCCGTCCTGGATACAGCCCTCCGGATCGGCCGGATCGGGGGCGCAGCGGCGGAACGAGATGTCCTCCAGCCGCATCGGCTCGGGCGCCAGATGCCCCATCAGCTGGCGCAGCGCGACCTCGCCGCCGCCGAGGTTGTCGCGCAGGTCGATCACCAGCGCCCGCGCCCCCGCCAGCCGCGCCATGACCGCATCGATCGCCGCCGCCGAGTCGGGGTGGCCGCTGAAGGCGGCGAGATCCAGCCAGGCGACGCCGTTCTCCAGCACCTTCGCCTCGCGCACGCCCCAGCCGTTGGCCGCCTCGACGGCCGCCATCTGCTCCAGAGTGGGCGGCGGGCCGGCGGCCGCCGGCTCGTCGCGGCTGCGCGGCTCCAGCCACACCTGCAGATGCTTGTCGCCGGATGCGACCAGCAGTTCCGCGTTGATCGTCTGCCGGAACGCCTCCGGATCGGCGATCTCCAGCAGCGCCGCACGCCGCGCCGCCAGCCGGGCCCGGATGGCCGGGGTGCGCTCGGCCATCACATAGTGGGCCAGGCGCCGTTCCAGGGTGTCCAGCGCCCGGATCCGGTGCTCCCGGGTGATCGCCGCATGACCGGCGCCCGGGACGTTCGCCGCCGCCTCCTGCGCCAGCACCGCCGCGGGCCCCTGGCAGGCCATGGCCAGTCCGCCGAGCGCCGCCGCCATCAGTCGTTTCATCCGCATCTTCGCTCTCCTTGCGGGGCAGGAGGCGCTGGCGACCGCAGACGGATGCGGCCGGCGGATTAAGCTTTGGACAGAACCTGAGATAGCGAAGCGGCGCGGGACAGGTCTAGGATGCGGAGCCCGAACGGAGTCCTTCATGCGTCTGACGTCGCTCCCGCCCATCCTCGCCCTCGCGGTCGCCCTTCCCGCGGTGGCCCAGGACGCCGCCCGCGACTGGGATCTGCACCGAAACACCCGCACCGACGCGATCATGGCCTACACCGTCTACGACAATGGCCTCGGCATCGCCGTCCGCTGCGTCGACGGCGGCTACGAGGCCTTCCTGTCCGGCCTGCCGGCTGCCGGCGCGGGCGAGACCCGGACGCTGGACGTGGCCTTCGCCGACGACGAACTTGCGCCGCAGTCCTGGAACGTGGGCGTCAACGACACGATCGCGGTGAGCAGCTTCCCGGCGCCCTTCGCGCGCAAACTGCGCCAGGGCGGGCGGCTGCAGATCCGCGTCCCCGACGGGGCCGGGCCGGGGCGCGCGCTGCGCTACGACGTCACCCTGCCGGCTTCGCCCGGCTCCATCGACGAGACGCTCACCGCCTGCGAGCGTCCGCTGGTCGACCCCCGCGACGCCAGGCTCGACTCCTTGCCGGAGAGCGGCCTCCCCGAGAACCTCGTCTGGGCGCGCCGCCCGGTGGTCGATTTCCCGTCCCGCTCGCGCTACGCGCGCGGCTTCGCCGTGACCACCTGCCTGGTCGATCCCGACGGGGCCCTGAGCGACTGCACCATCGAGACCGAGCATCCTCGCGACGGCGGCTTCGGGGGGGAGACCCTCCAGGCGGTGCGTCGCGCCCGCGTCCGCGACACCGGCGGACTGACCGACCTGCCCCCCGTGATGGTCTCCTTCAGGGTCAATTTCGTCATCCAGGGCTATGAAACCCGCGAGGATCGCGAACGCATGCGCGAGAATCGCCGCAAACGCCGCGAGGAGCGGGAGGCCGAAGGTTGACCCGGACGTCCCTCCCGCGACGGATGCGCTCATGAGCGACCCGCTGATCCTCGGTCTCGCCGTCCTTCTGGGCGCGTCGGCCCCCGCGACGGACCCCGAAGGCGACTGGGATCTCGCCATCCGGCCGGAGCTGGGGCTTACGGCGGCGTCGCTGACCTTCGACCAGAACATCCTCGCCCTCCGCTGCCGGGAAGGCGTGCTGGACATGCTCGTATCCGGACTGCCGGTCTCGACCGGGGAGTCGCGGATGGTGCGGGTTTCGGCCGGCGCGATCGCCGACGAGGAACAGCGCTGGTTCGCCCGTCCCGGAGAGCCGGTTCTCGGCCCCGAGGAGCCCGCCCGCCTGGCCCGGCAGCTCCGCGCCGGCGGCGAACTGGATCTGCGGGTCGAACCCGAGGCCGAAGGCGAGCGGCCGCACCGCTATCGCTTGCCGATCCCGGCCTCGGCCGCCTCCGTCGATACGGTGCTGGCAGCCTGCGGGACGCCGCTCGATGAGCCCCGCGATCTGTTGCGCCGGGCGTCCGGCGTCGATTCGCCGATCTGGCGGGCGCAGCCCCGGCCAGAGTTCCCGCCTTCCCGGGAAGCCATGCAGTCGGGCAGCGGTACGGTGCAGGTGTCGTGCGTGATCGGTCCGGCGTGGGAACTTGCGGACTGCCGCGCCGAGACGGAGACGCCGCCGGGCGCCGGGTTCGCGCAGGCCGCGATCCGGGCCGCGGAGCGTGCCGAGATATCGCCGCCCAGGTCGGGAGCGGACGTCCGCGGTCAGGTGATACGGTTTACGGCGCGCTTCCGGCTGGGGAGTTGATCCTGCAAGGCGAGCGAGTTGCATTCCCCGCGAGGGGGCTCTACCTCCCCCGCCATGCGGGCGTGGTGAAACTGGTAGACGCGCCGGACTCAAAATCCGGTTCCGAAAGGAGTGTCGGTTCGAGCCCGACCGCCCGCACCATAATCAAATCAATGGGTTAGCGCCAAACAGGCGCCGCTTAGGGGCGGCGTCGGAGGCACGACGCAAGCCCATTGTTTTCACTCAGCTTTCACGCATTTCGCCGGCTTTCGCCATTCTCCGAGCGCCGCCGCAGCGCCGCATGGTTGCCAAAACGTTCTCAGGCTGATCATCTCATCGGCCTGTGTCCTTGGGGCGGCCGCTCAACGGTTGCCTTTGGGAAGGGGACGGCTTCTCCATGAGCACAAGAAGTCACCGGCACAATCACTATGTACCCGAGTGGTACCAGAAGCGGTTCCTCCCTGCAGGGCAGCACCGGCTGCACTACCTCGACCTTCGGCCAGATAGGGTTGAGAGCGACGGCCATATTCACACACGCAGGGCCCTCAATTTCTGGGGACCTAGACGGTGCTTCGCTCAGGACGATCTATACACGACGTACGGAACGGATGGCGAAAACACAGATGTCGAGCGGTTCTTTTTCGGCAACTTAGACAGGACGGCACCGTCGAGCGTTGAGTTCTTCGCCAACTTCGACCACCGAACGATCGAGGAGGGGGCGTTCGAGACTTTTCTGCGCAACATGAGCGTTCAGAAGCTTCGGACTCCAAGAGGGATCGCTTGGCTGCGAAGCGTGATCGGGACACCCGACAGGAACGCCCTGCTTCAAGAGCTCCAGCGTCTCCAGAACCTCTTTTGTGCGACTTGGACCAATTGCGTCTGGCAGATCGCAGACGCGGGATCATCACCGACGCGGTTTATCCTCTCCGACAACCCCGTCACCATCTACAACCGCGATTGCTTTCCGGGTGCACGGGAGTGCCGCTTCCCGAATGACCCTGATGTCCGTTTGGCCGGGACTCAAACGATCTTCCCGCTAAGCTCGCAGAAGGTTCTTCTGCTGACCAACCTAACGTGGGCTCGCAACCCCTATCAATCGGCGACACGGCTGGGCCCCAACAGGCGGCTCATGCGCGACGCCATGTTCCACTTCGGAGACATCCAGATCGGCCGGCAGTTGTCGGAAGAGGAAGTGGTCGAAATCAATTTCATTATTAAGAAGCGCGCCGACCGCTACGTCGCCGCTGCTGATCCAGAATGGCTCTACCCCGAGCGAGCGATCCGTTGCGATCACTGGCGGAAGCTTGGCGATGGCTACTTGCTGATGCCCGACCCCAGACACGTCCACATGGGCGGAACTATGTGGGCGACCTACACCTCCGGCGAAACCGTGAGCTACAACGAGTACGGTCACCGTCCGTGGGAGCGAGAATTCGAAAACACGAAGCGGGAGCAGGTGGAGAGGGAGGCCTTATTGCGTTTTCAAGCCGAATGGGCCGCTCTGCACGGTCCGTATTATAGAGGATTTACCAGCCACTTTCGCGACCGAATGGATCAGCCCGTAACCGATGAGTACCATCGGCATTTGGTCCGGTTGGATGAGTTGACCCGACTACGGAACGGTGAGCGCCAACGCCGGCGTCGGCTAATGCGCGGTTGACCTCCGCGCCCCGTTCAGGGGTTGGCGATCAGCCGCTCGCTCGCCTGCGCCAACGCGTCGTCTGCGTCCGGGTCGCTCCACAGGTGCCCGTAGAGATCCATCGTGAGTTGGATGGTCGAGTGTCCGAGCAGGTCCTGCACCTTCTTCGGCGAGAGGCCCTGCGCGATCCAGAGGCTGGCCGCCACGTGTCGCAGCGTGTGCGGGCTGAACGCCGTCACCGGCCGGTTCTTGCTTTTGCTGTCCGGCAGCATCTCGACCAGCTCCGCGCGACGCATCAGCGGCAGCCAGCACCCGTTGATGAAGTCGTCGTAGAACCAGACGTGGCCACCGTCCGGCGCGGGGAACAACCGGCCGCTCGCGCGGACCATCTGGAGCTGTCCGTTGCGGTGGCTGAACGCCCGCACCGGACCGCGCGCCAGCCGCCAGGCGCGCACGGCCAGGGCGGCGGCCTCGCCGACCGGCACATCGCGCCGGGCCTTGGCCGACTTCGGAGGCCCGAGCGTGCGGTGACGCCGCTGAAGGCGTTCGCGCACACGGACCGTCGCGCCCTTCGGCTTCAGCACAAGCGCATCGTCCGCGAGCCCGAGGAGCTCTGAGATGCGCAAGCCGCCGAACATGAGCAGGCGCACCACCGCCGTGTCCCTTGCAGCGTGCGGCCCTTGCCCAGCGGCGGCGATCAAGGCCGCCAGCGTGGCCTTGTCCGGAAGGTTGAAGCCGTCGCCTTCCTCGTCGCTCGTCCGGCGCGTTCGTTCCACGACGCAGGCCTGTGCGGGGTTGGTGTGCAGCCAGCCGCGTCGCATGCCGAACTTGCACCAGGTCACCAGCGTGCGGCGCACGCGGGTCGCCAGATCGGCGGAGCCCGTGCGAGCGAACGTCTCATCGAGGAAGGTCTGGATCGAGGGGGCTGTCAGGTCGCACAAACGCCGGCGCGCGAAGCCGGGATCGGCGGCGAGGTGGATGCTGGACACTGTCTGGTAGCCGTCGAGCGTCACCGCCTCTCGTTCGCCGGCCTTCACCAAACTGTCGAAGTACCGCATGTGCGCCGCCGCCAGCTCGGAAACGGTCATGGCCGACGAACCGCCGACTCGGCCCGCGCCCACGTCGCGCAGCCAGGCATCGGCCTCGGCCTTGCGCGGGAAGTTCTTCGACTGGCGCTTGCCGTCGGGGGCCGTCCACGTCGCCCGCCAGCTCGTTTTCGTCGAGCCGTCCTTGCGGCGCGGATGCGTGATCTTGCGAACGTTGGCCATGCGCCCTGCCCTGCTGATCGTGAATTTTTGCACGGTCGGGCGGGGCCGTCACGCCCCGCCCTTCCTGCGCTACTGCGCCAGCGTCGCCGGATCGCGCTGCCACGCGTCCAGCTCGTCCACGAAGGCGTACAGGCCGAGGCCATCCGCCTTCCGGATCGGCACCCGCCAGCGGCGCTCGCGAGCCTGGTAGACCCAGCGGGCAGGCTTGCCGAGGTAGGCGGCGATGGCCTCGGCTCCATCGAGGCGGCCCTTCATTGCGCCGCCTCCCCTTCGAATACCGCGTCCGGATCTGCAGTAGCCGGGCGTTCGGCCCAGAGGGCCGCGAGAATGGTCTCCCGATCCGCGCCCAGAAGGTCGTCCCCCTCCTTGACGAGCAGGGTCGGTTCTCTCGTCTGCTTCCCGCAAAGAGGAGCGCAGCCCGCGGGAGGGCGACCAACCATCATTCGCCCCAGCTTCACGCATCCGCACCTCCGAAGCGTGGCCGCGATGCGGCCGTTGGAGATGCGTTCACCGTGAAGCTGCTCCCTGATGTAAGCGCCGATCTCGTCGAGGCTCATCACCCGACGCCCGAGGACGCCGTCACCTTCGGCGAGGCCATCTTCGATCAGTTCCTCCAGCCTTGAGCGGGCGGCTTTCCGCATCTCCTCCCGAGCGAGCGTGTCAGGAGCTCGGCCCTTGGCGTTGAACCCCGAAACGTCCCGATCCAGCAACCACCGGGCCGCCATCGCCGCGCCACCGTTCGCGAACCACTTCACCAGTGCGCCATAGTACTCGTCGGGCATGGGCGTGCCGTCGTTCCACGTCACAAAATAGCGGCGGCCCAATCGCGACAGCGACAGCGCGTTCTCCATGTTTGTGAAAAAGACCGCAGCGATGAGGTTCGGCACATGGAACTGGGGCTGGTACTTGATATTGACCCGCAGGGTATGCGGCGGCGCGGCGATGACGGGCTTGAGCTTGTTCATCATCGACTTGCGCTCGCTCATCTCCATTTCCTCGACGAGCAGCAGACGAGTGTTCTCCAGATAGTCGGTGTTGCCGCTCGCCAAGTCTTCGGGGCCGATCTCGCGCACGTTCGCGTGGCCAATGGCCGCGCGCACAGGGGCCAGCATAAGGTCTTTGCCCATGCCCTCGGCTGTCGAGCCGACGACGAGGCACCAGTTAGGCTTCTCGCCGGGGTTCTGGGCGATCCATGCCAGCCAATCCAGCACGATCCCGCGCTCCCGCTCGTCGGGGACGACGAACGCGACGTGATCCAGCCAGACCTTCACGTCCTCGTCGGTCGCCGAGGCGGGCAGGTCCGGGGCCGGGTCGCGCCAGCGGTTGACGCACGGCCCGGTGAGGCCCGGCAGGTTCTCGGTGACGATCAGCTCGCCGCCCGGCCGGTAGGTCACGCCCTTGACCTTCCGCAGCCGCTTCGGGGACGAGACAAGCACGGCCCAGGCGCACTCGGTGTTCGAGGTCGGCGGCCCGATGTGGCTGTTTCGCACGTTGAACATGGTCCGCGTCAGCAGCTCGCTGGTCCGCAGATCGCAGACCCGCTCCAGCCGCTCCACCCAGACGTAGTTCTCGAACATCCGCTCCACCTTCGGGGCGACAGGCGGACCCTTCGACTCCTCGCCCTCGGGCGGGGCTTCGGCCACGGCGTCGAAGTCCTCCTCGGCCCCGTGGAAGGTGCCGTCGCCCTCGTAGGTGGCGTAGGCGCTCAGAAAATCCCATCCGACCGCGAAGGGTGCCGTCAGCGTACGCCAGGTGTCGGCCACACTCTCCGGCGTGTTGTCCGCCCACTGCAGGCTCCAGTCTTCCCACAGCGAGAAGGCCTCGCCCTCGGCCTCCGGGCCAGCGCTGGCCTTCACCGCTGCCCCGATCTTGAGCCAAGTGTGACGGTCGACGTCGTTCGGAACTGCGGCAAGGGCCCGCCCGACAGCATCCACGTTCGGTGCCCGCAGGCCTTCCTGCCACACCCCATTCCGCGTCCGCCCACCTTGGTGGGCAACACGCTGCGTAATTTGGCAGCCTTCCCGTTCAAGGAACGAATTCAGGTGACCATAGAAGTTGTCCAGCTGGTCGGGGGTAATGGACGTCAACCCGGTGGGTCCCACCTCCACGGGAGACCTGCCGTCCCGCCAGTAGTACGGTTGGCCGGTTTTGGGGTGCACCCCCTCCACCACGTAGTACTGTCCGTCCCCGAGGAATTCGACGGCCTGGTCGTCGCCACCGACCCGAGGCTTGATCGGTCGGAACGCCACCCGCCGTTTTGTAAGCCCCTCGGCAGAATAGACCAGGATGCGGCGCGCCCCTCTGCCAAACCGGACCGGGGCCGACCCGAGGTACTCGAAGGCCAAGCCTTCAATAGCTTGGGCAAGATCGGGTTCATCGACGTCGATGTCGAGGGCAGGGTATTTCCGCCCCTGCATCCCGATGCTCGCACCCCACGATGCCCACAGCTCAAGATCGGTGGATGTTGATCGCGCATCCGACCAGTTCGCGTAGCCGACCCAGCCGTGCGGTCGCTTCTTGCCGGGGATCTTCCCCTGCCCCCTTTCCAGTGCCCTGAATGAAGGGCTTTGGGGGCTGATTGTGGAGCCGGGCGGTATGACCGGCAGGATCTCAGATGTGAAGTTGGCGCCATCGTAGGCGCTGAAACGGCGGTTCATGATATAGGGCCTCAGGCTCCTCAGCCGTCCCGGACGCACCGTCCCTGGTCATGCGGGAAGGGTGAGGAGAATGGTTGCGTTTCGACAGCTCCAAGAGCTGCCCCCAGGCCTCGCGACGGCCGATACGCACCCTGAGGCGAAAGGGCCTTTTACGCCTCCCACCGCGACCTTGGTCGGGCCGGGTGTCTGGCGAGCAGTCGTTGATTGAGTCGGTCGGTCTGCCAAGCCCGATCAGCCGTTTCTGCAGAAAATTTGCCGGGGCATGGTTCAGGGCATTTGCGTTGCCGCTTTGCCCTCCCCCCCGGGGGGCCGGGGCTGCCTCTCCTGCGCCCTGAGTGCAGGCCGAGGCCGAGCGTGCCACCATCATCCCGGAAAGGATCGTTTGCGAGACGACTTGCGACTCCGTTGAAAAACAATGGCTTGCGCGTATCGAAATCCAGTCTCAAAATCGCGGCATGGAAATCGGATATGCTCGCGTCTCAACCGGGGACCAGAACCTCGACCTGCAAGAGCAGGCGCTCCGCGGGGCAGGGGTGGAGAAGCTCTACAGTGATCGGGCCTCAGGAGGCGCGGTGAGCCGGCCGGGTCTCGATCAGGCGCTGTCGGCATTGAAGCCAGGCGATGTGCTGGTCGTCTGGCGCCTCGACCGACTCGGCCGCTCCCTGCCACACCTTATCGACGTTGTGTCGGCCCTCGGGGCCAAGGGCATCGGGTTCCGCTCCCTAGCCGACGGGATCGACACCACTACCGCGCAGGGGAAGCTGGTTTTTCATCTGATGGGCGCCTTGGCGGAATTCGAGCGGGCGCTAATCAGCGAACGAACCCAAGCCGGTCTTCGGGCCGCCAAGGCGCGCGGCGCTCGCTTGGGGCGTCGGCCGGTGCTCGCGCCGGCACAGATCGCCCATGCCCAGAAGCTGGTTGCAGATGGGGAAAGCCCCACCGCCGTCGCGCGGACTCTGCAGGTCGGGCGCGCGACGCTCTACCGGGCGCTCCGAGCAGCGGAGCAGAACCGACCTGGTGATCTCGCGTCTCGTCTCTCTAGGCGGAATTCGAAAGTTCGTAGTGATCAGTAGCCTAGTGAGCCAGCTGCAGCCCCGTGGAGCTCTTCGGAAAACCCGCGTGAGACGCGAGACGCGGGAGCGCCGCTCAGTAAACAGCACCAGCTCCCCCGCGGGCGAAGCCATATCGCTTATCGATATGCCGCTATGCCTGTATATTCAGGTCGCATGCATTGAGAACCGCCACAACTTGTCGCCGTCACCGGCCAGCTGTGGCGAGCGCCCGCTCTATGGCCTCTTCGACGACCGGCGGCCGACGCATTAATGGCATGCGCGCGGTGGTGATCTGGAGCTGATCACCAAGCCTGATATCCGCGTCTGCATCCTCACGGAGACGCGTCGCGGCATCGGCAATCATGAACACCGCCGCGGCATCGTACTCGTTGCCTCCGAAGTCCTGCGCCAACCGCGTGGTCTTGTTGAAGAGCTCCGAGTCAGGCCCGCCTGCGACCTCCAACCTGCGTCGATACTCCCGCTCAATCACGCTGATCGTCTTCATGCGCAGGCGGATCAGCCCGAACCATCGAAACATCGCGCCCCCCTTCGCTCACCGCAAAATGACACGATTGGGGGACAGCCCAAGCGAGCGCGATCGCGACATCTCGTTCCATGGACCTGGTGGTCATCTTGGGGCGGAACATCCGGCGGCTGCGCGAGGAAGCGGGCGTGTCCCAAGAACAGCTTGCCTTCGACGCCGGGATGAAGCGGAGCTACCTCAGCGACATGGAGCGTGGAGTGCGCAATCCGACGGTGAAGGCGGTAGGCCGATTGGCAGCCGCCCTGAAAGTGTCGCCGGCCGAGCTACTGCGCATAGAATAGCCAAACGCCGCGGCCTCTGGCGGAGACGGAGCAAGGAAGGCGTGCAAGCGCACGAGCCCGAGTACCCGCCAGATATGCTTGTCGTCGACTTCTGCGGGTCACAAATGACCAGCGACTTGGAGTTGCTGCGCGTCGTATTGGCCCGGGTCGTCGATCTGGGCCAGCGGGCGGCGGCCGAGCCGAAGCTCACCTCAGCGAGCGAACGAGATCCTCCAAAAATTCTGACCCGGGCCCCAGTCCTGTGACAAGCAGCCGATCCCGCGCCCGGGTGCAGGCGACGTAGAGCAGATGCCGCTCGGTCTCGTAAACGTCGTCGAGGTCCGCTGGGTCCACCACCGCGTCGACCCGCTCCGGCGACGGGAGGACGTCGTCATCGCAGGCCATTACCGCGACCCAGCGGAACTCCAGACCCTTGGCGAGGTGCATGACGCCGATCGACACCCGTCCCTCGGCCTCGGTTCGGTCTCCGGAGATTTCGATCACCTCGATCCCCGCTTCGGCCGCAGCGGCGCGGGCGCGCGGCAGTTCGCGCGGCGAACGGACGAAGACGCCGATCTGCTCGGGCGCGAGCCCCTGATCGAGCCCCTCGCGGATGAAGCGGCCCACCCTTGCCTGCTCGTCCCGCTCTGAGGCGAACAAGGAGATCGCCGGCGCCGGCCCCTCGAAGGCAGAGATGGTCCCGCGGCGGTCTGCCTCCTCGCCATCAACGTCGCGAACCGATGGCGGCAGAAGGGCGTCCGCCGCCTCGCGGATCTGCTGTGAGGTGCGGTAGTTCACCTTCAGGGTCGAGGAGCGGCCGCGCAGGTCGACCCCCAGCTCGCGCCACGAGAACGGCTGCTGGAAAATGCGTTGGCCGAGATCCCCAGCGAAGAACAGCCGGTCGGGACCGTCTGACGGCGCGATCGCCCGCATCAGGCGCAGCTCGGCCACCCCCAGGTCCTGGGCCTCGTCGACCACCACGTGGCTGAACGGCTTGTCGGCGTGCGCCTCGAAGCGGTCCGCCAGGGCGTTGAACAGCATCGGCGCCGTCATCAGCCCCTGGCCCTCAAGTCGCGCCCGCGTGCGCTCGAACACCGGCCACAGCGCCTCGCGCTGGCGGGCGCCGAGCCGGGTCTTGCGGCCCAGCCGCGGGACGACGGCATAAGCCTCGGCCGAGGTCACCTGACGCGGGTCGATGACCTGCTCCCATTCGACCGCCAGGAAGCGCTGCGAGAACCCGCTCAGACCGACTTCAGCGGACGCCAGAGCCAGCGCCGCCTCCACCTGATCCGGCCGCGCGAGTCGCGGCCGGTGACCGAAAGCCAGTTCGTACAGCTCCACCGCAACCGCCTCGAACGAGGCCACGGTGACGCGACCCGCGGCGCCGCGATGCTGAGCGAGCAGCACCTCCAGCTTGGCCTCCAGATGCCGCGCTAACGGCTCGGAGAAGGTGGTCAGCAGCACCCGTGCTTCCGCATCGGAACGCAATGCCCGCGCGGCCCGGTGCAGGGCCACGACCGTCTTGCCGGTTCCGGCCGATCCGGTCGCCCGCGCCGGCCCGCCGTAGCGCCGCTCCACCACCGCCCGCTGGCTGGGGTGCAGGAAGATCGACCAGCGGTCCCACGGCGCGTCCAGCGCAGCGGCCAGTTCGTCGGCGCTGTCGATGGTGACGAAGCGACGGCGCGCGTCCGGATGCTCGAAGGGGTCCGCCTCGACGAAGGCCGGCTCGGGCGCCTCCAGCCGCCCGGTAGAGGCGTATTCCAGCAGCGCCTCGGCGGCCTCGCGCGGCAGGTGTTCGGCCAGCTCGAAAAAGTCGTCCTCGACCGTGCGCCGCACCGGCGTCAGCCACTCCTCAGGCACGCCGACCCCCAGCAGGGCCTCGTCCTCCAGCCCGTCGAACAGGAAGCGCGCCGGCGCCTCCGCGGCCATGGGCAGGGTCGTCTCCTCGGGCGTCCACCAGCGCGCGAGGTCCGGCTGCGCCGCCTCCACCCGCTCGCGAACCTCGACGATCTGCACCGCCCCGGTCCGCGGATGGGTCTCGATCTGCCGCCGCTCGGCCCACGCGTAGGCGGCGTCGTGGTGATCGACATAGGCGACCAGCAGGCTGGCGCCCGTCTTGTGGAGGATCAGCCGGATGTCGCGATTGACCCGCGCGGACCAGAAGTTGGGGTCCTTCGACGCGGTTATCCGGTGCATCTGCAGCCCCGGCGCGGACGGATCCAGCTGCAGGTCCATGACGCTGACCTTCACCGCCTTCTGCTCCTGCGCGGGAAGCCGCGCGAGGGCGTCGGTGAAGGTGTCGGCGAGGCGGAAGTCCATCAGGCGGCCTCGGCCGCGAGCGCTTGCCAGCGATCAAGGGCAGCGGGGAGATCGTCGGGACCGTAGCGAGCTGCGGTCTCGCCGTTCAGGTGGAGCTCGAAAAAGGCCTCGTCACCCGGACGGGAGATGTAGCAGACGAACACCGCATTGACCTTGGCGGTCTTGATTGCAGTGTAGGTGTCGACCCACATCCAGTCCGGATCTTCCTTCGACCGCCCAATCTTTCGCCCGCCCGCTTCTGTGTAGGTCGTGCGCTTGTTGACCTGGACGGTCTTGGAGATCTCGATGAAGGGCGCCAATGCCTCCGTCGCCGCCTGCTGGTTCCAGCGAAGGGCTGCAAAGTCATCCGAACGGGCGGCGCCGCGCCGGCTGAGCTCCCTGAGCACCTCCGTCGCCACATCCTCACGCTGCAGGCGCCGGGCATTGGAGAGCAGATTCTTGAGCTGCTCCAGCGTCATTCCAGCGTAGTCGAAAGCCGCCTTCACGAACGCCCCCCAGGAGCCCAGACCTTGTGGACGCGCTTCAGTTCGTCCACCCAGCACTGAAGGATGTCGGACGTGTCCCGACCCAAGTGCTGGGCCAGTTCAAAGAAGCCCGGACCGGGCTGCATATCACCCGTCTTGTGCACGACCACGACGGTCAACATGCCGCGCCCGGCGGCGTCTTCCTCCGACGCGATTTCGCCCAGAAAGTGGAACAGCCGCGGATCGTGAGGCTCCATGCGCACGTGTGTGATCTCCCGCACCAGGTCGGAATAGGGGATCATGCCCCTGACCTTGGCACGGCGGATCATGATCTCCCGCGCTTCGGCCTTGGCGGCCTCCCATTCCGCAGGCCGAAAGCCGTGGTTAAAGTTTTCGCGAAGCATGCTCCCCCCATGTCCCTTGCCTAGGTCGGCGGCCAGTGCCGGAGATCGACCCCGAAGACCGCCGGACTGCGCCAGTAGTTCATCCCCTTCGGATCGATGAAGGCAACCCAGAGCTCAGACGGCGGCTCAGCAGGAACTAACGGGTGGAGGCGTCGAAGCGCCTGCGCCAGCCTCGACGGCGCTTCGCCAGCCAAGAGGCTGAGCTCGCGCCGGAGGCCGAGCGCCTCGCGGACAAGGTTCTTGCCAAACCCCGCCACCGCTTTGCATTCCACGCCAAGCGCAACTTGTTCATGCGTCGGCCGACCGCCGGCTATCCCGGCATCTATGACAGCAATATCGAGTTCGTGATGGCACCCGTCGTCCTTGTGGGAGAGCTGTGCGCTGCCCAAGGTCTCGATCTCGATATCCGTGAACAGTTGGAAGTCGGGTGAAGTGGACCCAGGTGAAAACACGTCGAAGTGCGGGTCAGTCTGATGGACATAGCCCGGTGCTGCCTTGAACTTGAGGCTTGAACCGATGAACCTCAGGCGGAAGCCGCGGCTGGCAAGGTCCTCGATGACCCGTGACAAGACGTAGAGTTCATACAGTTTTCCGTCCGTCAGCCCGTCAGCCTTCCAGCTCCCGACTAGGGACGTGTAAGTCCCGAATATTCCCTTGATCTTTGCCTCGGCAGCCGCTTTGTCCATGCTCAGCGCTCCCGCGGCGTCTCGAGAAGCTGACCGACAAGCTCATGGGTCGACGCCCTCACCTCGCCAAGATCCGGCGCGTCCAGCAAGTTCACTTCCGACGCTTCTTCACCCCCCCTTGCCAAGCCGACAATGACGGCGCCGCTCGGGGCAGGGCCGTCCGTTGCATCAGCAATACGGTTCATCGCGTCGGTGATGGTCCGACGGTCGTGGATAGCGATCACCCGCTCGAACGCCGCAAGCATCTTAGCAAGTTGCTCCTGTGGCGTGGGCAACCGCGACTCAACACCCTCTCCAATGCGATACCTATCGTCGTCTGCCAGTTCAGGCAGCCCGACAGACACGAGCTGCCGCTTCACTTCGCCAATCAGCTCGCGGAACTCATCGTCGGTCATGACTACACCCTGAACACCTGATCACCGCGTCCCCGAAGTGGTTGATCACCTTCACCGCAATCCGACCGTTACAACTGGGTCGAGGGCCAGCCGAATCCGAACCGCCCAACGTAAAACTCAAGATAGAGGTATTCGAGATCGCTTTCCCAATCGGCGATGGCTTGGTCTAAGCGATCCTCCGAACGTCGCTTTGCGTTCCGCGCAAAGGCGGCGATGCTTTCGGCGATCTTCCGAAGGCGCTGGGCAGTTCCGGGATCGCCCCACTGGTCCAGGTAAGGCTTGGGGAAAGCGGGCGGGATTACCCCCTCAAAGGCCTGCTTCAGGATGCCCTGTCGAACCGAGCCTGACAGGTCGGAAGTCTTTCCAGCGCGATATCCGAGAAAGCCCAAAACACCCTCTTGGACCCAGCCTTCAGAGACAATCGACCCGGCGCCTCCCGGCGCGTCGGTTGAAGGCCACTTGAAGAAGCCATCCTGTGACGCGGGCTCCAGTCGACGCCTGAGCCACTCGTCCTCCACGGCGTCCAGCACTTGCTGGGCCGCAGCGTGGAAAGCCGCCTTCTCCTTGGCGCCCAGCGCCTGAATGGCGTTTCGCCACACTCCGACCGTTTGCATCAGCGACATCGAAGGCAGGCGCTCGATGATCTTCTCGGCTGAAGGCGAGATTCTCTTCTTCTCGGGGGGCGTCCAGGGCTTTGAGGGCGACGCCGCATAGACGCGCCTCCGCCCCCTGCGTCGCCTCTTCTTGGCCCCTTCGTTCAGCGTCACACCCTGAACACCTTCATCACCTCGTCCCCGAAGTGATTGATCACCTTCACCGCGATCCGCCCGCTTCTCGGCCGGTCGAACGGCCGGCTCACATCCCGGTACAGGGTTGCCCAGGCGCCCTCGTCGATCTCGGCCCTCAGCGCCGTCTTCAGCGACTTGTAGGGGTCGTTGGCGCCGAGGAAGTAGGCGTGGCGGACGAAGAAGCTTTCCTCGTCGTAGTCGGTGTCGATGAACCAGGCGGCGATGGATTTGGTGTCGCCGGAGCGGACGTCGCCGGTGTTGGGATCGAAGACGTCGACGCCCAGCACCCGCACCTGCAGCTGGCCGCCGGCGAGGGTTTCGATCTCCACGTCCGGCTCGCCGAAGACGATGAACAGGTTGCCCTTGCCGGTGTTCTTCAGCTCCCCGGCCATGTGCAGGTCGGGGTTGATCTTGGCCTTCAGGATCGGCAGCGGGCCCATGCGGGTCAGCTCCGAGGCGTGGGCCTCGAAGTTGAAGGCGCAGGCGATCAGCACGTCGAAGCGCGCCTCGGTGGCCTCGCGCGCGGCGGCGGTCAGGTCGGGACGGCTGGCGGTGCCGAACTCGGGGCCGATGAAGATGGCGGCACGGCGCTCGGCGTCGCCCTCCACATAGCGACCCTCGGCGGCGATCCACTGGCCGGGCCAGGGGGTCAGGCTGGTGAATTCGATACGATCGGCCTTGGCGCCCTGCTGCACGCCCGAGGTCCTCAGGTTCTCCAGCACCACCTCGGCGAAGTCGGTCGGCGGTGCGCTGGCCAGGAGGCGCTTGCGGCGGCCCTCGTCGGCCTCGATCTCGTCGTACAGGGCGTCGACGTCTGACGGCGCTACCCGGTGCGGCGACAGGCTCTCGACCGTGAACGGCCCGGCCACCCGCACCTTCGTGCTGTCCACATAGGGCCGGTCGTACAGCAGCTCGACATCGGCGCGTTTGGCGATGGAGGCGTCGATCTCCTTCTGACGGGCGATGCGCGCGTCCCACCAGCGGCGGTGCAGGTCGAGGGTCTCGTCATCCCAGCCGGCCTGGACCTCGCGCGGGATCTCCCACTCCTCCCACCCGCGGCCGGTACGGGCGTTCAGCGCCTCACGCAGCGGCTCCAGCTTCGCCTGCCACTCCTCCCAGATGACGTCGATCTCGGCGTTCCGAGCGATACTGCCAAGCTGGACCCTCGGCACGCGGTCATAGACAAAGCCTTGGCGGATGTCGCCTTGGGCGTTCGATAGGGGCTGGGCCTGGCCCGAAACCTCCTGCTCCTTCTTGCGCCCCTCGGGGCTGTCGGCCAGCAGGTAGTAGGGATAGCGCGCGCTCATTAGCCGGGTGCGCGCCAGGGCGAGGGCCACGCGGCTGGTGTCGATGGTGATCCAGCGGCGGCCCCACTGTTCTGCGACATAGGCCGTCGTGCCAGAACCGCAGGTGGGATCAACCACCAAGTCGCCCGGGTCGGTAGCCATCAGAATGCAGCGCTCTACGACCTTCTGCGCCGTCTGCACTACGTAAACCTTGTCTTCTGTGAAGCTCCCAGTCTGGGTATCCGTCCAAACATTCGAGAATGGTATCGCATTGAAATCGTCGAGATACCTCACGTACCGGATACTGTTGGACGACCGCCATATCCGGTCAGCTTTCGCAAGGCGGTTCAAGCCCTGGAGATCGGTCTTGAAGGTGCCTTTGCCCGATGGGAACTGCTGTCCTTGGTACCAGTAATGCTTGAGGTCCCCTTCACCGGCATATCGAGAACTCGTAATGTTATCTGCCGCGAACAGCCGACCATCCGACACGTCTTCCAGCCGCTGAGACGAGTCGAGCCGATAGGCGCTCCCATCTGGCCGTCTCACCAGGCGATATACCTGGTCAGTAGATGAGCCCGCACTCTTCGGCCGCAGCGGTTCTCTAAACTTCATCCGGTCGATGTTGCGTGCGGCCCAGAGCAAGTAGTTCGAGGCGGCAGCAAGGGTTGCGTTAGCTCGTCCCGTCGTGGTCTGGTAGGCGATCTGGCTAACGAAGTTCTGGGGCCCAAACACCTCATCCATCACCGCCCTTACACGGTGCACATTCTCATCCCCGATCTGCACGAAGATCGAGCCGCTGTCCGTCAGCAGCTCCCGCATCACCGTCAGCCGATCGCGCAGATAGGTCAGGTAGGAGTGGATGCCGTCCTTCCAGGTGTCGCGGAAGGCCTTCACCTGTTCCGGCTCTCTGGAAATGTCGGTCTGCTTGCCGTCTTTGACGTCGCGGCTCTGGGTCGAGACCTGCCAGTTCGAGTTGAACTTGATGCCGTAGGGCGGGTCGAAATAGATGCACTGCACCTTGCCGGCCAGCCGCTCGCGCTCGGCCAGGGACGCCATGACCTGCAGGCTGTCGCCCAGGATCATGCGGTTCGACCAGTGCTGGTCGTGCTGGTAGAACTCGGTCTTCGCCTCGGGGTCGACGCCGTTGAAGTCGGCGAACAGGTCGATGGTCTCGGCCGGCGCCTTGTCGCCCTTGGCCTGCTCGCTGCGGCGGCGCAGGTCGTCGATGATGGCGCGCGGGTGGATCTTCTCCTGGATGTACAGCGGCGGGGTCTGGACGATCAGGTCCGACCAGTCCTGCGTATCCTTGCCGCGCCAGACCAGCTGGGCGTCGCCGATCTCGACCTCGCCGGCATGATGCAGCTGCCGCACTTGCGCCTCGGTCAGGCGGATGCGCACGCCGTTCCAGATGATCTGCGGGTCCAGGTCCTCGTCCCGCTCGCGCCGCTCCCCCTCCGCCAGTGACCGCGCCCGCGGGTAGGCCACCGGCTGCGACGGGTTCATCTCCTCGATGTACTGCGCCGTCGACTGCAGTTCCGCCGTCGGAATGTTCTTCCGCGTCGCCTCGTCGTGCGTCAGCGTCGTGACCTGCTTGGGGCCTTTGGGGGTGCGGGCCATCAGGCGACCTCTCTTTCGTGGCGGACGTCATCCGCGAAAAGGCGTTGCCGGGACGCCTCCATCAGCACCTTGTCCGTATAGCGGAGAGCCTGGGGGCCCTCGCCGAAAGCGCCCGCCAGAGCCGCGACGGCCTCGTTGATGCGAATGGCCTGTGACAAGGACGGCACGCGACCCACTTTCGGGTCGCACAGACCGAGCTCGCGGACGGCTCGCGCGAGGTGAAGGTCAGGCTTCACCGCGATGCCGAGATCGGTGAGTAAATGCAGGACGGTGATGTGGCCCCAACCCCGCCCGAGCTCGCTCTTCAGTTGCGGGACCAGTATCCGAAGCGGCTCGCCCGCCAGATGGCGAGCCGGTGTCTCGCCATACCGGCGAGCCCAGTCCCGCAGGACCGCGGCTCCGCTCTGGATGCGGTAAAGTCGGTGGAGGCCGATCAGCGGATTCGTCCGGGCCTTGGCCAGGAGATGCCCTTCGCCGCTATAGACGTCCTTGCCGCTTCGCCTCTCGTACGAGATCAGCAGCACCGCGGGATCGCGTCCTATATGCTCCCAGGCGCCGGGCATCCAGGGCTCAAGCGCCGCGATGCCTCTCTCCGCGACCTCGACCCTGGTGTAGGCGTAGAGCGGCTTGTCCCACAGCGCCCGCCAGACCTCCTCTACTGACGCCGTCGCCGGATCCACGACGGAGTCGCGCAGCCGCTCAGCTTCCGCCAGACCCGGCGTCCCCCGGAGCGTATCCCGCCAGGCGACGATCCGGGCTCTGGCGATGGAAACGGAAGCATCGTCCATCAGCGGGCAGCCTTCTTCAGGATGGGATCGAAAGTGGCCACTGCCCGGGCGGCGGCGTCGAACGCGTCTCGCAGGTGCGCATAGGCGACAGACAGATCCCCTTCGGCCAAACCTTGGGCCACGGCCCCGGGCTGGGGCGTGCAATCGAGATATGGGACCAGCCGCCCGTCGCTGAGACGGAACCCGGCATCCCTGATCTCATCCATGCGCGGCACTGCCGCCGCTTTCCAGTCTCCGGGCCTCAGCCCGTTCCATCGCAACCAAAGGCACAACCGTCCGCCGCCAACGCCTGCCAGCCGGCACAGGCTGAACCAAGGTTCGCCAGGCGCCCCGGTATCCTCGTCTCCGGGCCCCCAGTGGACCTCGAACCAGAAATCGCGACCCCGCGCCTGCCAAGCCGGAGGCGCGACCCAGCACTCGTCCTCGTCTTCTGCGGGAGAGGCCCGCCAGCCGTGTTGATGCGCCCAACCGCGCCCGGCGTCGCCGATATGCTTCCAGATCACCTTCTCGATAGCGTGCGTTCTATGCACGACGGCGTCGAGGTCCTCGAGGTTCTGGACGATCAGGCGGTCGAGTTCAGAGGTGTCCATGTCACAGTGTCTCGAGATGGTCCGCGAAGTCGCAGGCGAGGCGAGCTGCGTAGGCGTTATCGGCGGCTTGCCGGGCGCCGGCGCGGAGTGCTCGCGCTACACCGCCCCAGCGCACCGGCATACAGTGGACGCCATCGGGGATGACGAGGTCTCCGATGAGGATCAGTTGGCTGTGCTTCTTGCCGAGGTGGTCCCGACGGCGTCGAAGCGAGTCGAGGTAGCGCGTCAGTTGGCCCGGCTGAAACGGGGCGTCGATCTTCACCTCGATGAAGACCACGCAGTCGTCACCTTCCAGCACGAGGTCGATGCGATTGGTCTCGTCCGCGAGGGGAACCAACTCAGTGCCGCATCGCCGAACATCGCGGAGCGGGAACGGCGGCTCCCCCATCGCTTCCCGCCAGAAGGCCTGGAGGAAAACGTCGCCCGCCCCGTGATCCCCGTCCGGGCTCAGAAACCAGCCCAACACCGTCGCGGTCGGAACTTCCCGGCGCCGTAACCCCGCGATGCGCCAAGGATTGGCGAAGGCTCCGGCAGACCGCGAGGTGCGGATCGCCCCACCGACATCGCTGATCAGCTGCGCCATGCCGCCGTCCGCCAAGGATTCCCAGCGATCCTGCAACGTCCGCAGCCCCCGCTCGCGCTCGGCCCCCGCCTGACGCAGCAGCGGGCGGGCGGCGCCGAGGAAGGCGGCGAGGCGGTCGACCACCTCCGCGTCATGTTCGAAAGCAAGGCGATCCGTCACGCTGCGTCCCCAACGACCGCTCGCACGGCGGCGATGTAGCGGGCGACCTCGGTCGCGAGCCAGTCCGCAGCGGCCTCCTGACCCGCTGGCGTCGAAAGGTCCGTCTCTAGGCGGCTCGTAAAGGGATAGGCGGGATCGCCGAACGGCACGCCCAGCGCGGCCTCAAGTTCCGGCGCATGCGGCGTCAGGACTTTCGCCACGACTTCCGCGCCCTTGCCGCGTCCTCCCCGCAGAAACACGCCCACGCGGCCTTCCCCGACGAAGGCGGAGACCACCAGATCGCCGACGCCGACTGGGACCCAACGGGCTGGCGACTGCGCTGGTGTCAGGCCCGAGTCGGGATGGCGGGCGACCGCCATGTCCCAGAAGGCCTGCCTGCGGGCGCTCACCTCGGACACGTCCACCGCCTCGCGCGCGACTTCCTGCAGCCGCCGGTCCCAGTCGTTCGGCCGCTCCAGGACCTCGAACAGGGGCGCGAACGGCGAGTCGCCAATGCGCACCACTCGCAGGCGGACCGCGAAGAAGCGGGCGCCGTCGCTGGCGTGCTCGTTCAGCCAGCGCACAGCTGACAGATGCTCGTCGCGGAACCGGGGTGCGACCCACACCACGACCCGCGCTTCCAGACCGGTCAGATAGGTGAGGATCTGTCCGAGATGGCGATGATCGCCCTCTTCCAGCTGGTTCTCGACGAGCACCCGCTCGTTCGTCCGAATATCAACGGCCAGAATGTCTGCCGAAAAGGGACCGACCCGGACCTCCCGCCCTTCCAGCTGGAGCTCAAGCCCGAGTTCCTTTCCGAGGCGGCCGAGGTTATCGGCCAGCCAAGGCGTGAACACCGTCGCCTCGTGCGCCCAGGCCTGACGCGGCGCGACGTCCTCCAGCGTGCCGAACGTTACCTCCGTCATACCGAGGCTCCACCGAGGAAGTGATACCGCTCTCGCAGATGGTCCGCCCAGGGATCGCCCCGCAGGGCTTCTACCTCCGGCCCGAACAGCGCCTCGATCGTGGTCGACACGAAGCGCGGAACGCCGTCCGGCTGCGGTTGCAGCAATGCCTTGAAGGCTTCGAAGGCGTCAGCCTCACCGCTCGCCTTTGCGATCGCTTGAGATGTCACCCGGTGCAGGGCCGTGTTGCCGGCAGGCGAGATGTGCAGCACCCGCACCCGTTCCCCGAGCGCCCGCTCCATCCGCCACGCCAGCATCTGCTGACGCAGGAGTTGATAGAACGGCTCCCAGAAGAAATCCTCCAGCCGCAGGCTCATATCGGCCCGGATCGGGCCATCCGGAGCGAAGGCCTTGTCGCCGTAGCGGCGCGCGCGCATGTCATTGCCGCCGGTGCCGTCTGGCCTACGGCGGTCCTGCAACGGCGCGCCGTAGGCCTCGGTGTATTTCCACTCGATCAGGAGAGTCTCGGGCCCGTCATCACCAGCGAATTGAATGACGGCGTCGGCGCTGGTGGCGTTGGCGCCGCGGGTCGCGCGGCCACCCTTCGGCCATTCGCCGAGATAGTCCTCCTTCCCCGTCCACTCGAAGCCGACGAACCAGTCCCGCCTTTCCGGGCCCGGCTCGACCGCCCGCATCTTCGGCGGCGTGATCTCCAGAGCCCGGCCGACAAGCCGCGACAGGACATCAGACCGCTCCGCCAGAGGCATGAGGAAGTTCAGGCAGCAGACCTGGGACGAGAGCCCGTGGTTGGCGTGCCGGTGCCAGGTGATTCCGTGCTGCTGGAAGTACGCCTCGGCAACCGGGCGGATGTCTGGCGTCAGATTCTCGGTACGGCTCGCGAGCCGCCAGGCCGATCCGCCATGCCCCGCCACGATGTCAGCCCTGCGGAAGTAATCGGCCTGCGCCTGCCTCTGCCGCGCGACGAAGTCATTCATGCCGGCACCTCCCGGCGGGTCGTGGCCATGGCCTCCACGAGCGCGGCAAACGCGTCCTCCATGCCGTAGGGCTCGGTGAACTCCGCGAAGGCCCACCGCCCGTGCGCGCCCAAGGCGTTCACACCGGGGACCCAGAGAGTCTTCATGGTCTCAGCCTTCAGTTGGGCGTCGAGGCCGCGGTAGCCCTTGGTCTCCAGGATGAGGTTCAGCGGCTCGTCGTGGTCGTCGTCCAGCCGCACGATGAAGTCCGGCACGTAGCGCCGCGCCACCGCGCCGTCGCGGTACGGGACCTCGAACTGCAGGCCCTGGTTCTTCACATAGGCGACAACCTTCGGGTGGTCCTCCAACACCCGCGCCAGCTCCCCTTCCCACTCGCTGTCCATCACCACGTGGCTGACGTGGCTCTTGTCCGGCCGCGTAGTCCAGACGGACTTGGTGGTGTTGAAGGCGACGAAGCGGGTCGAGCCGCGCGGGTTGTAGGAGTCCAGGATGGCCTTGACCCGCGCCTCGCCATCGTTGGCGCGCTGGCAGGCCATGAAGATAAGCTCCGCCGCCTGCGCCTCCAGCGCCGGATACATGATAGAGCCGAGCGGCACACCCTTGGCAGTCAGGTAGCCTTCGGTGATCCAGCGTCGCGCGATCCGCTGCAGCTGGCCAAACAGGTGCATCGGCGGGTCCTGTCCCTCGTCGCGGTAGCGCGTGTAGAGCAGGCGCTTGGCGATCTTGAAGGACAGTTCGCTGGGCCGGGCGGCCTCCACGATCTCTGGCGTCAGCGTCACGCCCTCGCCGACCACGCCCTCGTTCTGCACCTTCGATGGGCCCACGTTGCCGGGGTTCAGCTCGAAACGGCTGTCGTCGGTGAAGTGGGCGGCGATCGTCTCGTCAGGCAGGTCGTAGCGGTAACCCTCGACGCGCGGGAAGACGATTTCCAGTTCGGGCTTGTCGACAAGCCGTTCCTTCAGCGCCTGCACCCGCGTGCTCTTCGCCGGCTTCTTGACCGGCGCCACCACCGGTTCGGCCGTGAAGTTGAACGGGATGCCAAGGATGTCGGCGTACTCGACGTCGAACAGCCCTTCCTTGTTCAACTCGTAAGACTGACGGCGAAGGCCGCGGCCGACCACCTGTTCGCACAGCAGCTGGGTGCCGAAGGCGCGCACGCCCATGATATGGGTGACGGTGTTTGCGTCCCACCCCTCGGTCAGCATCGAGACCGAGACCACACAGCGGATCTGTTCGCCCAGCCGGCCCTTGCGACCGACCGTGTTCATCACCTCGCGCAGCACGTCGGTGTCCGAGAGGTTCTCCGCCTCCTTGTGCAGACCGCGGTCGCGCAGTTCGCGTTTGAACTGCTCGATCTCGGACCCCATCAAGTCGCGATAGCTGGCGTCCAGCGCCTCGCCCGCTTCGAGCGCCTCGGAGTCAACCAGCAGGGTGTTGAACCGGGTCAGCCGGTTGCCGTGCTGGTCGTAGTTGCGGAACAGCTCCAGGTGACCCGCATGCCGGAACTCCGGTTCGCCGTCCTCGCCAGGACGTTCGAAGCCGGCGATCCATTCGTAGACCAGTTTCGAGGTGGCCGTGTTGTTGCAGACCACGATGAACACCGGCGGGGTGTCGATGCCCGCCCGCTGCCACTCGTCGTAGGTCTTCTGGTAATGGCTGTAGAGGGCGTACAGCGCCGTCTGCAGTTCAGGCGGGAAGCTGGCGGACAGGGGATCGAGATCCCCTGACTTGCCCGCGCCCTTCTTCGGCATCCGCTTGCCGATGTGCTCCCACAGCTCGCGATAGATGGGCGCATCGCCGGTCACGGCGTTGTCCGCCACGGGGATGCGCGGCAGCTTGACGATGCCGCACTCGATCGCGTCCATCAGCGAGAAGTCCGACACCGTCCAGGGGAACAGCGTCCCCTCGCGATAGCCGGACCCGCGCAGGAAGAAGGGGGTGGCAGACAGGTCGTAGACCATCCGCACCCCGACCTTTCGCTTCAGCGCCTCGAGGCCCGAGATCCACAGACGCGCGGCCTCGGCGTTGCGCTTGGCCTCCTCGCGCTCCTCCGCGGCCACCGGAGCCTCGGCGTCTCCGCCCGTCCGCTCGCGGTAGCAGTGGTGCGCCTCGTCGTTGATCACCACGACGTTCTTGAACGCCAGCAGTTCGCCGCAGGCGCGCTTGAGCATCGCGCCTTCGGTCTCCAGCGTCTGGATCGGCTCATCACGGCCCTGGAGGAAGGCGCGGCCGACCTTCGACAACTCCATCGTCTCCCGGCGCTTGAAGACGTGATAGTTGGCGATGACGACCTTGGCCTTGGGCATGTCCGGCAGCAGGTCCTGCGGGACCAGCTCGCGCCGGGCATAGTAGTTGTCCGGGTGGCTGGGCTGCAGGATCTGCAGTCGGTCGCGGATGGTGATCCCGGGCGCCACGATAAGGAAGGCGCGGCTGAAGCGGTCACTGTTGGCCGCGCGGACCGCGTTGAGCGTCTGCCAGGCGATCAGCATGGCCATGACGGTGGTCTTACCCGCGCCGGTCGCCAGCTTGAGCGCAGTGCGCAACAGCTCCGGATTGGCGTCCTGGTTGGCCTGCCGGAGGTTCGCCACGAGGTGGGCGTGCTGCTTCTGGCGCGGCGCGACCTCGGTCAGCCAGATCGCCGTCTCCACCGCCTCGACCTGGCAGAAGAAGGGACGGACGGTCTCGAAATTGTGGTGCCGCCAGTACTGCAGCAGCCGCTGGGTAACCGGGGTAACGCCCCAGTCCGCAGGATTGGGCAGCCGCCGCCAGTTGGAGACGTGGGTGCGGATCTCATTGATGTTCTGGAGGGTGTAGGCTTGGCCCTCCTCGTCTTCCTGCTGTAGCCAGTCGCTCTGCGCGTCCCGCTTCTTCTGCTTCTTCGCCGGCGGCACGGGCGAGATCAGCTCGGAGCGCCGTCTGCCATCCTTCGGCGGAAGGTTCAGCGGCTGCCCCTCTTCACTCAGCGCGTGATGCCGCCGCGGCTCCTCGTAGGGAGAATTGAGGATCGGATTGTCGAAAAAGCCGTCAGCCACGCGCTCCCCCTGAGCTGTAACTCTTGGTCTATCTGCTCTCGCTGCCCCGGCACAAGGTTGTATCGGTTGGCGGAACACATCGCGAAGTCGTACGGGGTTGTTCGTGAATGAACGCACCATGCGGAGCCGCAATATGGGCCCCAGCAGCACCTTTCGGCGACCCAGCAGCGCGAGCCTAGCCACTACAGTGGCGCAGCAACTGCCGTCGAGAACGCGGGCACCCGCCAAGGCGCTATTGAGACGTCAACGCCGCAGCAGCGCCGCGTCTGGCATATCCTGCTGATGCAACTGCTTTCTTTCCGGACTCAAAATCCGGTTCCGAAAGGAGTGTCGGTTCGAGCCCGACCGCCCGCACCATAATAAAATGAACCAGTTAGACGGCGAGATCGCGGCTAACCGCAGGCGCCGACCGGTTCGCGCCGTTTCTTGATTTTATTGACTGTTCCCTGCTTTCCGCCAGCCTCCGCCATTCTCCGAGCGCCGCGCGAGCGTCGCAAGGCTGCTACGTTTTTCTCCAAATGCTTTCGTCAGTTGTGGGCTCGGGGACGAGCCTGCCAGCTTGGACGATGATGCAGGGACAGAGGGCGAACCCGTTCGACGAAGAACGCACGACACCGACGGGCCTGTCACTTCGCCGAGTCCTACCGCACCTGTGCTGAGGCCTTGCTGAGAAACCGCCCACCATCGCTGCGCTTCGAGGACGCGAAGCTCGTCGCGATAACCTGGCGGGCACGGCGGGCTAACGGCGTCGCACATGCGCTGTGAGCGGCCTCCTGGCCTGGTGTCGGAGCCGCTGCTGAGGCATCGCGGGACGGCGCGAGCCCCGTAACGCCCGGTCGCCCATGCGAGGCCGGTTCGTTGACGCTCTGGGGGGGCCATGATAGCGTTCCGAAATGACAGCGCTGTCAGCGCAGTCCAATAAGCAAATCGGTCGCTGGGGAGGACGGCATGATCGCGATGAACAGGAACCGCCGCGAGGCTGTGCGCCACGTCGGCCTGCGCCGAATCGGCGTCTCGTGTCTCGCCTTGGGCGCGGCCCTTGTGCCCGCGGCAGCCCTCGCCCAAACGGCCCCCGCCTCGCAGGACCCGGAGGCGACCGAGATCGACGAGGTCATCGTCACCGGCATCCGCGGAAGCCTGCGGTCGGCCCAGTCGATCAAGGAGAACGCAGACCAGATTGTCGATTCCATCACGGCCACTGACATTGGAGCCCTGCCCGACCGTAGCGTGACGGAGGCGGTCCAGCGCATTCCGGGCGTGACCATCGACCGGCTCCAGGCGCGCGAGGACCCCGACCGCTTCTCGGCCGAAGGCAGCGGCGTCCAGGTTCGCGGCATGACCCAGGTGCGCCAGGAGCTGAACGGCCGCGACACCCTGGGCGCGCTCGACGGGCGCGCGCTCGGCTTCGAGGATGTCCCGGCCGAACTGATGGCCGGCGTCGACGTCTACAAGAACCCCTCGGCGGAGCTGATCGAGGGCGGTCTGGGCGGCACGGTCAACCTGCGCACCCGCATGCCCTTCGAGTCGAGCGGCCGTCTGATCGCGGGCTCGCTCAGCGCCAACTATTCCGATCACGCCGAGCAGTGGAAGCCCCAGGGCTCGATCCTGTTCAGCGACCGGTTCGACACCGGTTCCGGGGAGTTCGGCATTCTGGCCAACCTTGCCTACTCGGAATTGGCCAGCCGTTCGGACGGCATCCAGGTGTCACCCTATCGCGCCCGCCGGCTGGGCGACGACGCCCTGTGCGCGGGGCTGCAGAACCCCAACGGCGACCCCTACGCGTGCGGCCAGGACTGGATCGACCAGTCGTATCTCGGGCTGACTGCCGACCAGACGCTGTACGTACCGGAGGGCGTGTCATGGCGGCGCCTGGACTCCGAACGCGAGCGGCTGGGCGGCGCCCTGGCGCTGCAATGGCGGCCGAACGACCAGACCGAGGTGTTCCTCCAGTATCTGCGCTCGGACTTCGACACCCGTTGGGACAACTACGAGGCCATCCCGCAGGTCGACGCCAACAACAACTTCGTCATTCCGGCCGCGGGCACGCAGTTCACCTTCGATGACGACGGCTATTTCCAGTCGGGTTCGCTGCGCCAGATCAGCTACTGGCGCGGCAGCCAGCCGGTCGCCGGCGAATTGGGCACCCAGTACCGCATGGCGACGCGCCATCAGGAGCGCGAGGAGTCCAGCAACGACCTGTCGTTAGGCGTCCGCTACTATCCCTCCGACCGCCTCGCGGTGAGCGCGGACCTGCAGTACATCAAGTCGGCCAGCGCCGGCTGGGACTTCACCATCTTCAGCTCGGCCTATGTGCCCGAGGTGACGATCGACCTGAGCGGCGGCCGTCCCGCGGCCGGCCTGGGCCCCGACACCTTCACCAGCGATCCCGCCAACTACTTCTGGCACGCCGCGATGGATCACATCGACGACAACGAGGCCGAGCAGATCGCGGGACGCGTCGACGTGGCGTGGGAGTTCGACCACCCCGTCCTGAACTCGATCCGCTTCGGCGGCCGGTTCACCGACCGGGAGGTCACCAACAACTACACCCAGTACAACTGGCAGGCGCTGAGCGCGCCATGGAACGAGCCCTTCCTCTGGATGGACACGGTCCTGCCCGAGTACGCGATGCTCTACAGCTTCGACAACTTCTTCCGCGGCGATGTGCAGGCGCCGACCGTCGTGATGCCGGACATTGAGTTGGCGCGCGGCTTCCTGCGCAGTTCGGACATCATCGAGAACATCGGCGGCAACGCCCGCTGGAGCCCGCGCGGCTTCGATGCCGGAAGCCTGTCGACCCAGACCGAGAAGACCCTGGCCGGGTACGCCGTGGCCCGTTTCGGATGGGAGAACGTCCCGGTTCCCGTCGAGGGCAACATCGGGCTTCGCGTCGTGCGGACCGAGAACACGGCCCGCGGCTCCGGCTTCCTGCCGGACCTGACCTCCTATCCGGACCTGCCCGCCGACGACCGTGCGTTCGGCACCGGCGCCGCCTTCGATGTCTCGGGCGAGCAGTCCTACACGGACGTGCTGCCCAGCCTGAACCTGAAGTTCCAGCTGACCGACTCGCTGATCGCCCGCTTCGCGGCCTCGAAGGCGATCGCCCGCCCGAGCTTCAACCAGATGTTCCCGTTTGTGGACCTCACCGCGTCGGTGAACCCCCAGGGCACGGTGGTCGAGGGCTGGGGCGGAGCCGCGCGGGGCAATCCCGAGCTGAAGCCGATGCGGGCCGACCAGTTCGACGTAGCCTTGGAATGGTATCCGTCGCCGACCCACTCGCTCTACTTCACGGCGTTCCGCAAGAACGTCGAGGACTTCTTCACCACGGGGGTGCACACCCGCACCTTCGAAGGGCGCGACTTCCTCGTCAGCGGGCCGACCAATGGCGAGGAAGGCACGATCCAGGGCTTCGAGATCGGCTACCAGCAGTTCTACGACTTCCTGCCGGGCTGGCTGGGCGGCCTCGGGCTGCAGGCGAACTTCACCTACATCGACAGCGAAGGGTCGACGTCGCAGCAGTACATCAGCGAATGGGACGCGGCCGAAGTGATCGACGGCCTGCCGCTGGAAGGGCTGTCGGAAAAGGCTTTCAACATCATCGGCCTGTATCAGCGCGGCCCGATCCAGGCCCGCCTCGCCTACAACTGGCGCGGCAAGTACCTGCTGACCAACCGCGACGTCTCCGACGTGCGCCTGCCCATGTGGCAGGACGACTACGGCCAGCTGGACGGGTCGGTGATCGTGGAGTTGCGCGACGGCGTCAGCCTGGCCTTCGAGGGCAACAACCTGGCCAACAGCGAGAACCGGCAGCTGATGGGCGCCAACACTCTGAAGACCCGCTCCTGGTGGGTCTATGATCGCCGCTTCGCGGTGACCCTCCGCGCCTCCTTCTGAGGTGCGGATCGACCCGTCCGCACGCAGCACGGAGACGGCCTTGAAACGATTGCTCGCCCTCGCCCTCCTCGTGCTGCTGCCGGGCGCGGCTCTCGCCGAGACGCCGGTCGAGCGGCACGGCCAGCTGCGGCTGGAGGGGACGCGGCTGGTCGGCCAGCACGGCGAGCCCGTGACCCTGCGAGGCATGTCGCTGTTCTGGAGCCAGTGGGCGCCGCAGTACTACAACGCCGACGCGGTGCGCTGGCTGAAGGACGACTGGTCGGTCACCGTGGTTCGCGCCGCCGTCGCGGTTCATCACGACGGCTACCTCGACAATCCGGAACGGGAAATGGCGAAGGCCGAGGCGGTGATCGAAGCCGCCATCGCCGAAGGCCTGTACGTGATCGTCGACTGGCACGCCCACGAGCCCGAGGCGGAAGCCGCCGGCGCCTTCTTCGCCCGCATCGCCCGGAAGTACGGCGACCGGCCGAACCTGATCTACGAGACTTACAACGAGCCGCTGAACACCCATTCCTGGGGCGAGGTGGTCCGGCCCTACCACATGGCGGTCATCCCCCGGATCCGCGCCCATGATCCGGACAACCTGATCATCGCCGGGACGCCCAGCTGGTCCCAGGACGTCGACATCGCGGCGGCGGATCCCCTGCCCTTCGCCAACGTCGCGTACACCCTGCACTTTTACGCCGGCACCCACCGTCAGGAGCTGCGCGACAAGGCGGCGAAGGCGATGGAGCTGGGCGCCGCCCTGTTCGTCACCGAATGGGGAACCAGCGAGGCGACGGGGGACGGGATTCTCGACCGGGAAGAGACCGCCCTGTGGTGGGACTTCATGGAAGCGAACGACCTCAGCAGCCTGAACTGGTCGATCACCGACAAGGACGAGACCTCCGCCGCCCTGCGCCCCGGCGCCCCGGGCGAAGGCGGCTGGGACGACGCGATGATCAGCCCCTCGGGCCTGTTCGTTCGCGCCTGGCTGCGGCGGATGAACCCGCCGCCCACTAACTGACGCCACCGGTCAGCGCACGCGGCGGATGCCGGTCACCGCCAGCGCGCCGAACAGGGCGAAGAGGGCTGAGGCCGCGTAGACCCACCGGAAGTCGCCGCCGGACAGCGACAGCAGACCCAGCCCCAGCAGCGGCGCGAGCACCTGCGGCGCCGTGATCGCGACGTTCATGAGCCCGAGGTCCCGGCCCGCCGCCTGCGGATCAGGCAGGACCTCGGCCACCAGCGCAGTGTCAACCGTCGAGTACAGGCCCAGTCCGAGGCCGAAGAGGAGCTGGGCGGCCAGCGGCCCCGGCCACCCGGGCGCGGCGGCCAGAAGCGCCGCGCCGCCGGCCATGGCCAGCCCGCCCGCCGTCACAAACGAACGCCGACGGCGCAACCGGTCGGAGAGGATGCCGCCGAAGAAGCCGGCGGCGAGCGAGATCACGGTGCTGAGGCCCAGCAGGCCGCCCAGCACCGCTTCGGGCCGCAGATGGTCGAGGGAGCCCAGACGCGCCGTCTCCTGCAGGTAGAACAGCAGGTAGAGCACGTTGAAGGTGATGGCGACCTGGACCAGCAGGCGGGAGGCGAAGGCCATCAGGAAGTCGCGGTCCGTGAGGGCCGCCAGCGACGGCAGGCCGACGCGGGCCGCGGGCCGCGGCCGCCGCGGTTCGCTGAGGTGCAGGGCGAAGGGCAGGACCAGGAGGGGCACAGCCAGCGCCACGACGAGGAAGCGAAGGTCCAGCTGGTCCAGCGCCACCGCCAGGACGCCGGCGGTGAAGAGGCCCGCGCCCGGCAGGGCGAGGCCGGCCAGCGCCGCCGCGAGCCCCTTCTGCCGCCCCGGCACGACGTCCGGCAGCACCGCGTTGAGAGGGCCGAACATCACATTGACCGCGGCCTGGAAGACGAGGACTGCGACAAGCAGCTGTTGCGGCGTGACGGCGGCGAAGACGAAGCCGTGCGCCCCGGCCACGGCGAGGGCCCCGACGATGATCCAAGGCCTCCGCCGCCCGAACGGCCCGTGGGTGACGTCGCTGAGCGCGCCGGCGGCCAGATTGGTCACCGCCGCCACCGCCGCGCCCCACAGCATGACCTGGCTGAGGAGAACGGCCTTGCCGGCCGGATCGATCAGCTCCGCCTTCAGGGGCAGGAGCAGGTTGAGCATGGGGATGAAGGCGATGAAGGCGCCGAGATGGGCGAGGGCGAACAGACCCATGAAGGGCCGACTCACCGGCGCCAGGGCGGGGGCGCCTGCCTGATTCTCGCTCGGCTCGTCCATCGCCGGAGCTTTTGCGGCCGCCCGCTCTCCGCGCAAGCGCGAAGCCGCTACGGCGCGGCGGCCGGGCAGACCGTGTCGGACTCGTTCGACGCCAACCGGATCTCGGACACCGAGACCGCCGCGGTGCCCGCCGTGGCCAGCTGGAACGGCCGCTCCACGGCCGACAGGTCGGCCCCGGCGTCGCGGAAGCAGGACAGACGGACCTTGATCGTGCGCCATTCGCCCGGCGGAGCGGCGCCGAAGAGCTCCGTCACGTCCAGCGTCGCCTGGTCCAGGCCGAGGGTCAGCCTGTCCTGCGGGTGCTGATCGACGCGATAGCGGAAGGACAGGGCCATCTCGCCGTTGGCCTGCCGCGCAAGGTCGACCGGACCGCCCCAGATCAGGGCTTCACCGCCGCCTTCCGCCGAGAAGACGAACCGCCGCCCGCTTTCCTGGGCCAGGTCGTCGACGACGGTCATGCGGACGCCGCCACGCGGGCTCGCGACCAACCGTTCGTTTCCGACCCGGGTCTGGCCGCCGGAATCCTCCAGCGCCAAGGACCACGGCGGGGTCACGCGGCCGTCGACGAGATACATGTCGACGCTGGACGCGCTTGCCGCCACGCCGCTCTCCTCGGACAGCTGGTCGACCGCGGCCGGCCGTGCATAGCTGAGGCCGTAGCCGTAGGCGAACTGGGGATCGTAGCCGGGCTCGCCCCGGTTTAGCGGGCGCCCCGTCGCATCCCCCGGCCAGGAGAAACCGAGCGTCCCGCTGAAATCGTGACGAGGCCGCCCCTCGGAGTCGCCGATCAGGACGTCTGCGATTCCGGCGCCCTCGGTGCCCGGCAGCCAGGCGGCGACGAAGGCGTCCGAGGCGTTGATCTCAGGATTGACCCACATCGGCCGGCCCGAAAGGAAGACCGAGACGGTGGGGATGCCTTGCGCCTGCAGCCGCCGCAGAACAGCCAGCGGCTCCTCCGGCAGAAAATCAAGGGTGTCGATGTCGCCCTGGAACTCGGCGTAAGGGGTTTCACCGAAGACGACCACGGCGACGTCCGGGCGGGTCTGCCAGTCGCCGTCCGGGCTCAACACGGCCTGGCCGCCCGCTTCGCTGACCGCTTCGGAGATGCCGGTCCAGATGGAGTCGGCGTTCGGGAAGTGGGCGTTGGCGTTGCCGGTTCCCTGCCAGGTCAGGGTCCAGCCGCCGGAGGCCTGGCCGATGTCGTCGGCCGCCGTCCCGGCCACCAGGACGCGCGCGTTTCCGCGGACAGGCAGGACGCCGTTCTCGTTCTTCAGCAGCACCAGCGA
Organism: Brevundimonas viscosa; assembly: GCF_900116065.1. Lineage (GTDB taxonomy): Bacteria > Pseudomonadota > Alphaproteobacteria > Caulobacterales > Caulobacteraceae > Brevundimonas > Brevundimonas viscosa. Next base: position 68,308 of record NZ_FOZV01000008.1, on the reverse strand, counting down.
CTTGCGCACCGCCTCGCGAGCCAGGGCCCGGTGCTCAGGGGCGCCGAGGTGTTCCAGCTGGCCCTCGAGCGGACGGTCCGGCTCGAACAACCCGGCCTTGACCTTGGCGCGCAGGATGCGGCGGACCGCCTCCTCCACGCGGGACATGGGGATCTCGCCGGCGCGCACCTGGGCGAGGGTGTTCTCGTACAGCGGCTTCCAGCTGTCCGGCGCCATCAGCATGTCGATGCCGGCGTTGACCGCGTCCGGGCAGCTCTCGTTCGAGCAGCCGGGCAGCTGGCCGTGGGCGTTCCAGTCGGAAACCACGAAGCCCTGGAAGCCCAGCGGTCCGCGCAGCACGTCGGTCAGGATGCTGTGGTTGCCCGAGTGCTTGACGCCGTTCCAGCTGGAGAAGCTGGCCATGACCGAGAGCACGCCGGCGTCGATCGCCTGCGGATAGCCGCTGAGGTGGATTCCGATGAGCTCCTGCTCGGTCCCGATGAAGTCGCCCTGGTCGCGTCCGTCGGCCGTGCCGCCGTCGGCGAGAAAATGCTTGGCCGAGCCGGCGATGCGGCCGGGCTGAAGCGGGCGGCCGGCTTCGATCGGCCCCTGCAGACCCAGGGTCAGCGGCGCGGCGTAGCTCCGCGCGATCTCGGGGTCCTCCCCGAAGCCCTCATATGTCCGGCCCCAGCGGTCGTCGCGGGGCACGGCGAGGGTTGGACCGAAGGTCCAGTCGGCGCCGGTGACCGCCACCTCGAGAGACGTCGCCTCGCCGATGCGGCGGATCAGGTCGGGATCACGCGCGGCGCCGAGGCCGATGTTGTGCGGGAAGATGGTGGCGCCGACCACATTGTTGTGCCCATGCACAGCGTCGATGCCGTAGATCAGCGGGATCGGGGTCCCGGACCGGGCGGCGTTGGCCTCGCGGAAGGCGCGGGCCAGATCGACCCAGGCCTGGGCCGGGGCCCTCTCGTCGCCGCCGGGAGAGGAGTTGCCCCCCGCCAGGATGGAGCCGATCGGCCAGGTCAGCAGGTCCTCAGGCCGGATGGAGGCGATGTCGGCCTGGATCAGCTGGCCGACCTTCTCCTCGAGCGTCATGCGGCCGAGCAGGTCCGAGATGAAGGCTTCCGTGGCCGCGTCGGTGAATCCTTCAGGGGAGGCGGCGCGCGGCCAGTGCGCCGGATCGGCCCGGGCGGCCTCGGCCGCGACGACAGGCATCTCCGGCGGCGGAGTCTGGGCCCAAGCCGCGCCGGCGGCCAATGCGAGAACCAGGGCGGACGCGGCGCTGCGCATGGCGAACTCCAGCTGAGGACACTCCCGATCGAGGCAGGGACCGAGGCCCCCCGCCGCCGCCGGCTCAGGCCATTAGCGGGGCGAATGACAGCGCTGTCAAGATGATGGCTAGGCCGGCTGCGAGGTTGATCCCCGGATCATCAGCGAATGGGGAACGATGACCTCCTCCAGACCATCGTTCGCGTCCAGTCGCGCCTTCAGCAGGGGAATGAGCCGCTGCGCCGCGGCAGCGGCCATTTCCGCGACCGGCTGGCGAATCGTGGTCAGGGGCGGCGTGCTGAACACCGCGCTGGGGGTATCGTCGAAGCCCGCCACCGAAAGATCGTGCGGCACCCGCAGCCCCCGGGCGGCCGCGGCCTGCAGCACCCCGAGGGCCATGTCGTCGTTGGCGGCGAAGATGGCGGTAGGGCGGCGAGGCCCGCCCAGCAGGCGCTCGGCGGCGTCGAGGCCGGATCCAAAGGTGAACTGCCCTTCCGCCACCCACTCCGGTCGCGGCGTCAGTCCCCGGCGGCGTAGCGCCGCTTCGAAGCCGGTCCGACGCAATCGGCTGGCGGAATAGGCGGCGGGACCCGAAATGTGGGCGATGTCCACGTGGCCGAGATCCAGCAGGTGATCGGTGATCTGCTCGGCTGCGCCGGCGTCGTCCATGCGGATGCGGACTCCGAGATCCGGAGCGGTCTCAGGCCCGATGCGGGCGAAAGGGACCGCCAATTCACTGAGCACCTCGAGGACCACGTCGTTGTCCGAGTTCGGCGGCGTCAGAACCACGCCCTGCGGCCGGATGGCGGTCAGGAGGCTGGCGAGATCCTGACGCAGGGTGGGGGCGTCGTAATCGACCAGTTCGACCATCAGGTGGTGGTCGGCTTGGCGGCATTCCATCAGCAGGCCGAGTTCGAGACGGCTAAGGTAGTCGTTGCCGCGCCCGCTGCGCCAGTGCTCGATGGTCAGGGTAGCGTCGACCAAGGCGGCGATAATCGAGGAGGCCGACCCGGCCAGGGACCGCGCGGAAAGGCTTCGGCGATAGCCTAGTTCGGCTACCGCTCCCTCGACCTTCCTGCGCAGCGCCTCGCTGACGTTCGCCTCGCCGTTGAGGACCCGGGAGACAGACTTGATCGAGACGCCCGCCCGGGCGGCCACGTCGTAGATTGTTGCGCCCGCCATCCCCCAGCCCGCTGCCTCCAGACGCACCGGGTCTCGCATCTGGGAGACCGGCTGGCAACGGCGAGCTCCGCCGGATAGTCGTCCTTGCGAAGCCCGAACAGGAGGCTGTTACCCCGCTGGGGTCGCTTCTGGCGTGCAGCGGTGATGCATCCATCCCTGCCTGCGGCGGCCACAGGGCTCTCCAAATCGGTGTCGGATCACTCGTTTGGAGAGCGTCTCCTCGCAAGCGGACGCGCCGAAAGGCAGCAGTGAATCAGGAGCGGACCGGCGAGAGAATGTCGATAGGGCCGCAACAGCGCCGCCTCACAGATAACGAGTTGAAAACACTGGCTGCGGCCGGACCCAAAATCCGGTCCCGAAAGGAGTGTCGGTTCGAGCCGGACCGCCCGCACCAGCTCTTGTTCACACGGCGGACCGGGCCTCCAGGGTCAGGGTCGTCCCAGTTCCCGCGCCATGGCCGCCAGGGCGGCGCGCTTGGCGAGGGGCAGCCGACCGGCGATGCGGGCGATCTGCAGCACCGCGGCCGTTTCCTCCCCGCCGCGGCCCGCGCCGTCGAAGGCCTCGCCCAGCAGCGTGGCCAGGGGCACGTCCAGCGCTTCGGCCAGCCGCACGAGCCGGCCGAACGGCACGGCCATCTCCCCGGATTCGTAGCGCTGGATCAGCTGCAGGCCGACGCCGACCGACTCCGCCACCTCGGCCAGGCGCAGGCCGCGGGCGGAGCGGAGCAGCGCCAGCCGGTGGCCCAGCAGGCGGTTGTGGCGCGCCTCGGCGGCGGCGGCGGCTTTCGGCAACCTCGTCATGCGGGCCTCCCGGAGAAGGACCTAGCGCGGCCGTTCCGCAGATTTGCGTCGGGCCGCTGACGGTTCGTTGTCGCTTTCGGCACGCGTTTGCGACGTCATCCGCCCAGCGGGCCGAGAACCCACGTCAGCCAGCCGCCGATGGCCAGAAAGACCCCGAAGGGCAGACGGTCGGCGCCGGAGAGCGGCCGTCCCGCCGCCGCCCGTCCTGCGACGACGCTGAGCCCCGCGACGCCGGCCCACAACAGCACGCCGGGCAGGCCGGCCCAGCCGACCCAGGCTCCGATGGCCGCAAGCAGGAAGGGATCGCCGCCGCCGAGGCCCTCGCGGCCGCGCAGCTGCCGATAGGCCAACGCCAGCAGCCACAGGGCCGCGAATCCGGCCGCGGCGCCGATAACAGCGTCCGCCAGCAGGTGCGTCTCCAGCGCCGCCGCGGCGACGAGGCCGGTCGCCGCCAGTGGAAAGGTGAGCCGGTCCGGGAGCCAGAAGTGCTCCGCGTCCACCGCCGCGATCAGCAGCAGCTGCCAGCCGAACAGGGCGGTCAGGAGGGCCGCCGTCACGGAGGGCTGGCCGAGCGCCGACCACAGGCCGATCGCGAACCCGCCGGCGGTCAGCGACAGCACGCGGGCGCCGCCCCGGGACGCCGCTTCCGCGGCGGGTCGGGCCAGTCTGATGCGGGCGATCAGCAGTCCCGCGATCACCCCGGCCAGGCCGAGCGCCGCGGCCGCTTCGACCGGTATCCTGTCCAGAGCCATGCGGACCTCACGCCCTCCTGCCGTCGGCGGGGGGACCCGTGCCTTCGCCCCAAGGCCCCGTGCTATCGCCGGTTTGTGACGATCGCGCCGTATCGGGAGCGAGTTTCACCGAACGGCGAAAACAACTTCACACAAGCGCGCCGCAACCGTCACCGTTCGGCGGCCCCGGTGTCACATGGTCCGTCTAGCCAAGCTGCGGGCAGGGGTGGTCCCGGTCGTCACGACGTGACCGGGCGTCGGGTCACACCTGCCGAGCCATCTTTTCTGGATCAGACACGGTGAACACGATGACCGGCCTCCGACTGACGACCCTGCTGGCGATCTCCGCCAGCGCCCTCGCCCTGGCCGCCTGCGGCGGCGGCGCCGAGGTGGCCTCCCCCGGCGAAGGCGACTTCGGCGACGGCGGCAACGGCGGCGGCTCCACGCCGCCTCCGGGCCCGGGACCGGGTCAGCCGGCGGCCGACTGCCCGACGGGCTTCGCCAACATCGGCACCATCGCCGCGGGCGCGGCGGGCACCCTGCGCGTCTGCCAGCTGCCGCAGCAGATCGACGGCGCCCTGACGGTGCCGCTGCGCGCCGGCACCATCTACGCCATTAGCGGCCGCACCTCGGTCGGCAGCGACCGCGGCGTCGATCCGGCCGCCCCGATCGCCGGCAGCGCCCAGGGCATCCTGACCATCGAGGCCGGCGTGCGCATCTTCGCCTCGAGCGGCGCCGACTACCTGCTGATCAACCGCGGCTCGCAGATCTTCGCCGAAGGCACGGCCACCAATCCGATCGTCTTCACCAGCCGCCAGAACGTCGAAGGCACGGCGACCGAGAACTCGCAGGGCCAGTGGGGCGGCATCGTCATCGCCGGCCGCGCGCCGCAGGCCAACTGCCAGCTGACCGCCCCGGTCACCTGCACCGGCCAGGTCGAGGGCACCAGCGCCTTCTACGGCGGCGCCACGCCGGCCGATAACTCGGGCCGCCTGCGCTATGTGCAGATCAAATACTCGGGCTTCGAGATCTCGACCGGCAACGAGCTTCAGGCCCTGACCCTGGCCGGCGTCGGCTCGGGTACCACCATCGAGTACGTGCAGTCGTACAACAGCTCCGACGATGGCATCGAGATCTTCGGCGGCAACGTCAACCTGCGCCACATCGTGATCAACGGCGCCGACGACGACGGCCTGGACACCGACACCGGCTGGCGCGGCGGCGCCCAGTTCGGCATCGTGACCCAGCGCGCCCCGAACTCGACCAGCCGCTCGGCCGGGTTCGAGTTCTCGTCGGCCCCGACCTCGGTGCCGATCGCCTCGCGCTACAACTCGCAGCCGAAGATCGCCAACTGGACCTTGGTCGGCCGCAACGCCCCGACCGACGCCCACACGGTGGCCCACTTCGACACCGGCGCCGATCCGACGGTCATCAACTCGGTCTTCACCAACGTGGCCGGCTCGGCGGCGGGCTGTCTCGCCATCGCGGACGCCGACACCCAGTCGGTGGCGCCGACCTTCACCTCGGTGTTCATGTCCTGCGCCCTTCCGTACCGCCCGTCGAACACTGCCGCCTCGCAGGCGGTCTTCACGGCCGGCACGGGGAATACGGCGAACGGAACCTCGACCCTGACCGCGCCGGCCTCGGGCACGTCGCTGTCGAACCAGACGCTGACCTTCATCAACGGCGCCAACGAGACGGCGATGACGCCGACCAACGCGCCGGCGGTCTACAGCTGGTTCCAGCCGACTACCTACGTCGGCGCGGTCCAGAACGCCTCCGACACCTGGTGGCGGGGTTGGACCTGCGGCCTGACCGACGGTCAGACCTGCTGATCACGGACGTGCGGCGGCGGCTCCCCGGGGGCCGCCGCCGACCTTTCGCGTCCCCTTCCGAACTTCCTTCAAGGCGTCGATCATGAAGACTCTCTCCCTGACCCTGAGCGGGGTCCTGCTGGCCACGAGCGCCCTGGTGGCGCCGGCGGCCTTCGCCCAATCCCCGACGACCACGCAGCAGCCCGTCGACCAGGCGGCGGCGCCCCAGGACGAAGAGAGCTCCACCCTGGACGAGATCGTGGTGCTGGGCCGCAACATCCCCGAGCCCAACCGCGAGAGCTCGGAGGTCGCCGCCTTCCTCACCACCGAGGATCTGCAGCGGACCGGCGACAGCGACGCGGCCGGCGCCCTGGCCCGCGTCACCGGCCTGACCGTGGTCGACAGCCGCTTCGTCTACGTGCGCGGCCTCGGCGAGCGCTACTCCTCGGCGCTGCTCAACGGCTCTCCCCTCCCCAGCCCCGAACCGCTGCAGCGGGTTGTGCCGCTGGACCTGTTCCCCTCCAGCATTCTGGCCGGCGTGACGGTCCAGAAGTCCTATTCGCCGAACTATCCGGGCGAGTTCGGCGGCGGCGTGCTGGATCTCGAGACCATCGACGCCCCGTCCGACAGCTTCTTCAGCTTCGGCGCCTCGGTCGGCGGCAACACCGAAACCACCAACGAGGAAGGGCTGGTCTACTACGGCTCCGACAGCGACTGGACCGGCTTCGACGACGGCACCCGCGACGTGCCGGGCCCGCTGGCCCTCGCCTTCGAGTCAGGCCGTCAGATCACCCGCGGCGCCTATACGCCGAACGAGCTGGAGACCATCGGACATTCGCTGGTCAACGCGCCCCTGCGCCTGCTGCAACGCCAGACCACGCCGGTGGACTACGGCGTCGAACTGGCGGGCGGCCTGTCGTCCGACTCGCGTCTGGGCGTCCTCGGCCTCGTCGTCGCCGCCGGCTACGACAACAGCTGGCGCCAGCGCGCCGGTTTCAAGGAGCAGGGCCAGTTCCAGGGCGACGTGCTGGTGCCCGTCACCAGCTACGCGACCGAGTCGAACCAGAACGACGTGCAGCTGAACCTGCTCACCTCCCTGTCGCTGACCCGACCGGACCACGAGGTGAAGTGGACCAACCTCTATGTCCGCAACACCACCAAGGAAGCCCGCATCGAGGCCGGTCCGGACTTCGACGCCGGCGGTTCGGTGATCCGCAACGACTACACCGAATGGTTCGTGCGTCAGCTGTTCACCAGCCAGCTGGCGGGCGAGCACTGGTTCCGCGACGGTTCGGTGAACCTGGACTGGCGCGTGGCCTGGGCGAAGACCTCGCGGGAGGCGCCGTACGAGACCCGCTTCCAGTACGGGGTCAACGCCGCGGGCGACTACATCCACAACATCCAGGGCAACCTGATCTCCTTCTCCGAACTGGACGACGACATGCTGTCCGGCGGCGTGGACCTCAGCTACGTCCTGCCGTTGTCGGACGCGCGCGAGGCGGTGTTCAGCGTCGGCGTGGCCTCGCTGGACAACAGCCGGGAAGCCGAGCGTCGCGACCTGCAGTTCGCCGCCGTCAACGGACTGACCGACGAGCAGCGCGAGTCGCGCGTCGACTTCCTGTTTTCGGACTTCAACATCAATCCGAACACCCTCGAGATCCGCGAGATCGCCGGCACCAACGGGGCCAGCGCCTATGACGCCGATCTCCGCGTCGACGCGGCCTATGCGATGGTGGACGCCGAGTTCCTGCCGCTGGTCCGCACCACCCTGGGCGTCCGCTACGAGGACGGCGAGCAGTCGGTGACCCCGCGCGACCTGTTCGGCGGCGCCGCGCCCTACGCGCCGACCACGATCGAGGAGCAGTACTGGCTGCCGTCGGCGACGGTCACCTGGAACTTCGCCGAGGACATGCAGCTCCGCTTCGGCGCCTCGCAGACGATCGGGCGGCCGCAGTTCCGCGAACTGGCGCCGCAGGCCTACACCGACCCCGAGTCGGACCGGACCTTCATCGGCAACCCCTACCTCGTCGACACCGAAATCCTGAACCTCGACGCCCGCTGGGAGTGGTACTTCGCCCGGCAGCAGTATGTGACGGCCGGCGTGTTCTACAAGGACATGGACCGGCCGGTGGAATCGGTCGTCGTGGACGTCGGCAACACCCGCCAGCAGTCGTACCTGAACGCGCCGCAGGCCCGCATCTTCGGCGTCGAGCTGGAAGCCAAGAAGTACTGGGAGTTCCCGGACGCCGGCATGAGCTTCATCGCCGACAAGCGCTGGCTGGTGCAGGCCAACTACACCTGGTCGGACTCCGAGGTGATCGCCGACGCCGACGACGTGGTCTACGACCTGTCGGGCGGGGGCGCGCCGTCGCCGGCCGCATTCTTCGTCGCCGACGGCAGCCGCCTGCAGGGCCAGTCCGAGCATGTCGCCAACCTGCAGTTCGGCTGGGAGGACGACGTCGCCCGCTCGCAGGCCACCTTCATCGTCAACTACGTCAGCGAGCGCATCACCGCCCGCGGCGCCGGCCAGGGCGGCGTGCGGGAGCCCGACTACGTGCAGGAGCCGGGGGTGTTCCTCGACTTCGTGTACCGGCGCGACTTCGACGTGATGGGCCGCGAGCTGGGCCTGGCGCTGGAGTTCCGGAACCTGCTGGGGACGGACTTCGACGAGCACCAGGAGCTGGGCAACAAGATCCGGATCAACAGCTACGATCTGGGCACGAGCGCTTCCGCCAGGCTGACGGCCCGCTTCTGACCCCCGTTCGGGGAGGGGGCGACCACGCCGTCCCCTCCCCGAACCGCGACGCTTCCGCGACAACTGCTCCGGTCGCGGCGCAACCGTCACGGCAAGTTCTCCGGTGCGTCATGCGGCCGTGAAGCCCGCACACGGACGATCGTTCTAGAACCCGGACCGGGCCGTCGGGGCCCACGGGGCGGCCCACGTGATCGGCGCGATTCGAAACTGGAGCAGCGACTTTCGGGAGGGCCTCAGCGCCCGACCGGACCGGCTGCGTTTCGGGGCCGAGGTGGTTCTGGCGCTGGTGCTCGCGGTTCAGGCGGGGCGTCTTGTCTGGCTGTTCGTCGAGCCCGCTCCGCCGCCGCCGGCCGACCCCGCGCCCGCGACGTCCGGCGATGTCGACTATTCCGTGTTCCAGCGTTTCGACGCCTTCTTCAGGACCGGCGCACAGGGCAGCCTCGCCGAAGCCACCGCGGCGGAAGGCGGCCAGATGCGGCTGTACGGCGTCCGCAGCGACGGCGCCGGCGGCGGTTCGGCGATCATCGGCCTCGCCGACGGCCGCCAGGTCTCGGTGGCGGTGGGCGAGACGGTGGACACCGGCCTCGTGCTTCAGTCGGTGGCCGCCGACCACGTGGTGCTGGCCCGCGGCGGCTCCGTCACGCGGCTGGTCTTCAGCGACGTGCCGGTCGGCGCCGCCGCGCCGCCGCCTCCCCCCGCAACCCCGCAGACGGTGACGCCGCAGCCGGCCCCCGCCCCCGCCCCCGATGCGCCGGCCCTGGCCGCCGCGGCCGGCCTTCGTCCGCGCATGAAGGGCCTGCGGGTGGACGGGTTCACCCTCACCGGACCGGCCGACGGCGCGCTCGCCGGGGCCGGCCTCCGCACCGGCGACGTGGTGGTCGCCGTCGACGGCCAGCGGCTGGACAATCCCGCCCGCATCGCCGGTCTGCGCGACCGCCTTTCCGGCCAGTCCTCCGTCGAGCTTCGCATCGAGCGCGACGGCCGGGAGCAAACTCTCACCCTCGGGGCACAGCGTTGAAGCGATCGAACCGCACTCTCGCCGGCGGCGCGCTGGCGCTGCTTCTCGCCCTGCAGGGGCCGCTGGCGGCGGTCCCCGCGCTGGCGCAGGAGGGCGGCCAGACCCTGAACGTGCAGGGCGCGGACATCCGCGCCTTCATCCAGGACGTGGCGCGCTCGACCGGCCGGACGTTCATCGTCGATCCGGCCGTGACGGGCACGGTGACGGTGACCAGCGAGCGGCCGCTGAGCCGCAGCGAACTGTTCGAGGTCTTCCTCTCGACCCTGCGCGCCAACGGCCTGGTGGTGACGCCGACCTCGTCCGGCGCCTACCGGATCAGCCCGGCGGCGACGGCGGCGCAGGGCCCGGCCACGGTCGGCGCCGAGCGCTTCGCCACCGAGGTCTTCCAGCTCCGCTACATCGACGCCGCCTCGGCGGCCGAGACCATCCGGCCGCTGGTCGGCGCCCAGGGGCAGGTGCTGGCCAATCCGGGCGCCAACAGCGTGGTTGTGGCCGACTTCGCCGACAACCTGTCCCGCATCCGGGCCCTGATCGGCCGCATCGACGTCGACCGGGCCAGCTTCGAGGTGGTGACGCTGGAGAACTCCTCGGCGCGCGAGATCGCGGCCGTGATGCAGGCCGTGCTGGCCCCGCCGGGCGGGCAGCCGGGCCAGGGGATGGTCTCGGTGACGCCGGTCGAGAGCTCCAACTCGGTGGTGCTGCGCGGCGACCCGGCCGCCGTCGCGCGGGTGCGGCCGCTGATCGAGGACCTCGACCGCCGCGCCGAGTCCGCCGACGACGTGAAGGTGGTGTTCCTCGAACACGCCAACGCCGAGCAGCTGCTGCCGGTGCTGCAGCAGATCGTCGGCCAGCAGCCGACCGCGGCGAGCGCCAACGCCAGCCCGGCCGCCGACGGCGGCGAAGCCGAGGCGCCGGCCCTCGTTCCGGCCGTCTCTGCGCCGGCCGCACCGCTGCCCGGCCAGCGCGCCACCATCGCCCGCTTCCCCGGGGCCAACGCCCTGGTCATCTCGGCTTCGGGCGACACCCAGCGGATGCTGGCCGAGGTCATCCGGCAGCTGGACCAGCGCCGCCAGCAGGTGCTGATCGAGGCCATCGTGGTCGAGCTGTCCGACAACGCCGTGCGCGAGCTCGGCGTGCAGTGGCTGCTGGCCGGCGAGGACGGCAACCCGGTCGGGCTGACCAACTACTCCGACCGCGCCGCGCCGCTGCTGCCCATCGCCGGCGGCGTCGGTGCCAGCCAGCTGGACGAGGACGATCCCCTGCGCGAGCAGCTGCAGAACCTCGCGCTGAACAGCCTGCTCGGCGCCAACGGCTTCATCGGCGGCGGCGGCGGCCGGATCGGCGACGGCCTGTTCGGCTTCATCATCAACGCGGCCAAGACCGACGACGGCTCCAACCTGCTGCAGACGCCGTCGCTGATGACGCTGGACAACGAGGAGGCGACCATCCTCGTCGGACAGGAGGTGCCGATCACGACGGGCGAGACCCTGCTCGACGGCAACTCCAACCCGTTCCGCACCACCCAGCGGCAGGACATCGGCGTGAAGCTGGTGGTGCGGCCGCAGATCAACGCCGGCGGTTCGATCACCCTGTTCCTGCGGCAGGAGGTGTCGAGCATCAACGGGGTGCTGACCGACGCGGCCACCGACCTGGTGCTGAACAAGCGCGAGCTCGAAACGACGCTGGTGGTCGACGACGGTGACATCGCCGTGGCCGGCGGCCTGCTGGACCAGAACGACCGGCTGGCGATCGACAAGGTGCCGGGGCTGGGCGACATCCCGGGGCTGGGGGCGCTGTTCCGGTCGACCAGCCGGCAGCGGGGCCGCACCAACCTGATGGTCTTCATCCGCCCGACCATCATCCGCAGCCCGGCCGACGCGCAGCAACTGAGCGCCGACCGCTGGGGCTACATGCGCCGGCAGCAGCTGAACAACGCCCCCGACCGCGAGCCGGGCCTCGACGAGATGCTGCGCGAGTACATGCGCGCCCAGCCGCCGGCGGCCCCGGCCCCGGCCGCCGCCCCGGGCGACATCGTCATCTCGCCGCTGCCGCCGGCTGAGGGGGCGAGCGCCCGATGATCACCGTCGTCAATCCGACCCTCCCCTACGGCTTCGCCAAGCGCCACGGCGTCGTCCTGCTGGACGCCGGCGAAGTGGCCGTGGTGGGGTTGCGCGCCGGCGCCGACCCGCTGGCGCTGGTCGAGGCGCGGCGGGCGCTGGGCCGTCCCCTCCGGGTGGAGCCTCTGCCGCAGGCCGCCTTCGACCGTGAGCTGTCGCGGGCCTACGCCGACGACAGCGTCGGCGCCGCGGCCGACGACGGTCTCGACATGCCGTCCGGCCTCGACAGCCTGATCGACGCCATGCCGGCGGCCGAGGATCTCCTCGACAGCGCCGACGACGCGCCGGTGGTCCGCCTCATCAACGGCGTCATCGCCGAGGCGGTGCGGATCGGCGCGTCCGACATCCACCTCGAGCCGTTCGAGAGCGCGCTGACCGTGCGGATGCGCGTCGACGGCGTGCTCCGCGAGGCGCACGCGCTCAATCCCCGCATCGCGCCCCTGCTGGTCTCCCGGATCAAGGTCATGGCCCGGCTCGATATCGCCGAGCGCCGGTTGCCGCAGGACGGGCGCATCCCGCTGACGCTGGGCGGAAAGTCGCTGGACGTGCGCGTCTCCACCCTGCCCTCGCGCGGCGGCGAGCGCGTCGTGCTGCGCATCCTCGACAAGGACCAGGCCGACCTGCGGCTTGACCAGCTGGGCATGGCCCCCGACGCTCTGGAGGCGTTCCAGTCCGCCCTGCGCGAACCGAACGGGATCATCCTCGTCACCGGCCCGACGGGATCGGGCAAGACCACCTCGCTCTACGCGGGCCTGGCGCTGCTCAACGATGCGACGCGCAACATCCTGACGGTCGAGGATCCCGTCGAGTACGCCATCGACGGGGTCGGCCAGACCCAGGTGAACGCCAGGGTCGGCATGACCTTCGCGGCCGGACTGCGCGCCATCCTGCGTCAGGACCCGGACGTGGTCATGGTCGGGGAGATCCGCGACGTGGAGACGGCGGCGATCGCCGTCCAGGCCTCCCTGACCGGCCACCTGGTTCTGTCGACGGTGCACACCAACGACGCCGTCGGCGCCGTGACCCGGTTGCGCGACATGGGCGTGGAGCCCTTCCTGCTCGCCTCGACCCTGCGGCTGGTCGTGGCGCAGCGGCTGGTGCGGCGCCTGTGCGCCGGGTGCCGCCGTCCGGAAGCGGCCGACCCCGCCACGGCGCGGCTGGCCGGGCTGCAGGTGGGTCAGACGGTGTGGCGACCGCACGGCTGCGCCCACTGCAACCAGACCGGCTACGTCGGTCGCGCCGGCCTGTACGAGACGATCCGGATCGACGACCGCATCCGCCGGCTGATCGCGGCAGAGGCGAGCGAGGACGAGATCGCCGCCGCCGCCTTCGCCCGCGGCGGGACCCTCGGGGACCGCGCCCGCGCCCTGGTGCTGGCCGGCGTCACCTCGGTCGAGGAGGCGGTGCGGGTGACGCGGCACGACGTCGGCGAGGATCGCGGCGAGCTGCACGCCGACGCCGGAGCGGCGGCCTGATGGCGGTGTTCGACTATGTGGCGGCCGACGCCGGCGGCCGGACGGTGGCGGGATCGCTGACCGCCCCCGACGAGGCCGCCGCCCGCGCCCTGCTGGGCCGGCGTCGGCTGTTGCCGCTGGAGGTATCCGTTGGCGGAGCGACGACCACGACGACGTCGGCGCGCCCGGCGGTTGCACGCGGCGCGCGGCTGGACGCCCGCACCCTCGCCCTGACGACCCGCCAGCTGGCGACCCTGGTGTCGGTGGCGCCCGTCGAGGAGGCGCTGCGCTCCATCGCCCTGCAGGCCGAACGGCCCGCAGTCCGGCGCGTGCTGGAGGGGGTGCACGGCGGCGTCCTGGAGGGCCGTCCCCTGTCGGACGCCATGGGGCTGCAGGGCCGGGCCTTCCCGCCGCTCTACCGCGCCATGGTCGCCGCGGGCGAGGCCTCCGGCGCCCTCGGTCCGATCCTCGAGCGCCTCGCCGACGGACTGGAGCGCGACCAGCAGGTGCGCGGCAAGGTCATCACGGCGCTGGTCTATCCGGCCGTGCTGGCCATCGTCGCCCTGGGCGTCATCGCCGCCCTGATGACCTTCGTGGTGCCCAAGGTGGTCGACCAGTTCGACAGCATGAACCAGACCCTGCCCCTGTTGACGCGGGTGGTGATCGGCGTCTCCGACCTGATGCGGGACTGGGGCTGGCTCGGCGCGGTGCTGCTCGGCCTCGCCGGGGCCGTGGGCGGGCTGGCGCTCCGCAACCCCGGGATCAGGCTGCAGGTCGACGCCGCGATCCTTCGCCTGCCGGTGGTCGGCCGCCTCACCCGCGACCTGCACGGGGCGAAGATGGCGCGCACCCTCTCCACCATGCTGGCGGCCGGCCTGCCGGTGCTGGAAGGGCTGGCCATCACGGCCCGGACCGTGCCCAACCGCGCGCTGCGGGCGGCCACGGAGCGGATGGTCGAGGCGGTCCGCGAAGGCGGCGGCCTCTCGGCCGCCATGCGGGTCGCCGGGGTCTTCCCCCCGATCCTCGTGCACATGACCGCCTCGGGCGAGAGCAGCGGCCGGCTGGAGCCCATGCTGGAGCGCGCCGCCGACTACCTGGAGCGGGAGTTCTCCACCTTCACCGCGGTGATGCTGAGCCTGCTGGAGCCGGCGATCATCGTCGTCATGGGCGGCGTGGTGGCGGTGATCGTGCTCTCGATCCTGCTGCCCATCCTGCAGATCAACACCCTCGCCCTCAGCTGACGGAGCACAGCATGAAGCGTTTCCCCACCGTTCGCCGCACGGCGGCTCACTGCTTCAGGGAGCTGCGCCGTCGCGCCCGGGCAGCGGTGCGCCGCGCGCGCCGCGATAGCGCCGCGGGACGCGCCGGCTTCACCCTGGTCGAACTGATGGTGGTCATCGTCATCATCGGCCTGCTGGCCACGGTGGTGGCGATCAACGTCCTGCCCAGCCAGGACAAGGCCATGGTCGGCAAGGCCCGGGCCGACATCGCCGTGCTGGAGCAGGCGATCGAGACCTACCGCCTCGACAACCTGACCTTCCCCGACGATGCGCAGGGGCTTCAGGCCCTCGTCAGCCCGCCGGCGGGCCTGGCCCGGCCCGAGCGCTACCGGCAGGGCGGCTACGTCCGGCGGCTGCCCGAGGATCCGTGGGGCAACCCCTACCAGTACCGGCGCAACAGCGCCCATGGCGGCCAGTTCGACGTTTGGTCGATGGGCGCCGACGGCCGCGAGGGAGGCGAAGGCGATGACGCCGACCTCGGCAACTGGCAGGTCTAGGCGCGCCGGCTTCACCCTCGTCGAACTGCTCATGACGGTGGCGATCATGGGCGTGGCGGCGGGCGCCGTGGTGCTGTCGATGCCCGACCCGAGGCCGTCGGTGGGCGAGGACGTCGAGCGCTTCGCCGCCCGCCTGCAGCGGGCGCGGGAGGAGGCCATCCTGTCGAACCGGGCGGTGGCGGTCGAGGCCTCGGCCGGCGGCTACGCCTTCGCCGCCTTCGACGGCGAGCGGTGGTCGCCCCTGCAGGAGGGCCCGTTCAGGCGCGAGCCCTGGTCGGGCGGCGTCGTGGCGTCCCCCGTCGAGCCGCCGCTGCGCGTGACCTTCGATCCGACCGGCGCAGCCGAACCGGCTCGGCTCGTGCTGTCCCGCGACAGCCGCTCCATCGCGGTCGCGGTCGACGGCGCCGGCGAGGTGTCGATCGATGACTGATCCTGCGCGACAGGGCTTCAGCCTGGTCGAACTGCTGGTGGCGCTGGCGGTGTTCAGCCTCGCGGCCATGGCCCTGCTCAACCTCTCGGGCGAGAACACCCGCTCGGCCGCACGGGTCGAGGACCGGACGCTGGGCGGGGTGGTGGCTGAGAACCTGGCGGTCGAGGCGGCGGTGACGCCGGCCCTGTCCGAGGGCGAGAGCGCGGGCGCCACCACCCTCGCCGACCGTCGCTGGGCGTGGACGCGCACGGTTGTGGCGACCGACGATCCCGACCTGCTGCGGGTCGACATTCGCGTCTCCACCGACGAGGGCCTGGCGGCGGATCGCACCCTGTTCGTGGAGCGGGCCTCGTGACCCCGCCCCGTGCCGGTTTCACCCTCGTCGAGGCGCTGGTGTCGCTGGCGATCTTCGCCCTGCTGGCGACCGCCGGGAGCGCGGTGCTCAGCCAGGCGATCGACAACCGTTTCGCGGTCAAGGCGGCCGCCGACCGCACCGCCGACCTGCAGAGGATGCGCAGCCTGCTGCGCGCCGACATCGGCCAGGCCGCGCCGCGCCGCGCGCGCGGCTCCACCGGCCGCCCCCTGCCCCGCGCCATGGTCGCCGCCGGGGCGCCGGGCGAGCCCGTCCTGACGCTGACGCGGACGGGCTGGACCAATCCCGGCGAACGGCGCCGTTCGTCGCTGCAGCGGGTCGAGTACCGCCTGGTCGAGGGGCGTCTGGAGCGGCGCGTGGCGACCCATCCCGACGGAGCGCGGCCGGGTCCGCCGCAGGTGCTGTATCGCGGCGTGCGCGACCTGACGGTGAGCTTCCTGCGCGACGGCTCGGAGGGGCCGGCCTGGCTGCCGACGCCCGACCGGCCCCTGCCGGACGCCGTGCGGGTGCGGGCGACGCTGGACGGCTACGGCGTCGTGGACCAGCTGTTCCTGGTGGGCGGGGCCTGATGCCGCCGCGCCCGAAGAACCGCGAGGGCATGGCCCTGCTGACCGTCCTGCTGCTGGTGGCGGTGATGGCGGCGGTCGCGGCCGCCGTGCTCGACGACGTGCGCTTCTCGGTGCGACGGACGACCAACGCCGAGCGGCAGGCGCAGGCGCAGTGGTATGCGGACGGCGCCGAAAGACTGGCCCGCCGGCAGATCGCCCGCCTGGCCGCGCGCGATCCGTCGCGCACGCCGCTCCAGCCGGCCTGGAACGGCCGCCGCTTCGAGTTCCCGGTGGAGGGCGGCGTGATCGGCGCGACGCTCCGCGACGGCCAGGCCTGCTTCAACCTCAACAGCGTCGTCCAGGGCGTGGGAGAGGACCTCACGATCCGGCCGGAGGGCGTGGCGCAGTTCCTCGCCCTCGGCCGCGCCGTCGGCGCCCCGGAGAGCCGGATGCGGGCGGCGGCGGACGCTCTCGTCGACTGGCTCGACGCCGACGGCGAGACCCGTCCACTCGGGGCCGAGGACGGGGCCTACGCCGGTCTCGCCGATCCCTATCGCACCGCCGGCATGATGCTGGTCGAGGTCAGCGAACTGCGCGCGATCAAGGGCGTCGACGCCGACCTTTACCAGCGGCTGCGACCGTGGGTCTGCGCCCTGCCGACCACCCGCCCCGCGCTCCTCAACATCAACACCCTGGCCCCGGAACAGGCGCCGCTGCTGGTCATGCTGGCCGACGGCGCGCTCGGCGCGGACGAGGCGCGGCGCCTGATCGAGCGGCGTCCCGCCGGCGGCTGGCGCGACGCCGCCGCCTTCCGGGCCGACCCTGTCGCCGCGGCGCTCCCGGCCGCCGCGGACGAGCAGCTCACCGTCGTCACCCGCTTCTTCGACCTCCGGATCGACGTCGACCACGGCGGCCTGCACGCGGTGCGCACCGCCCTCCTGCACGCCCCGGCCGACGGCCCGGTGCGAACGGTCATCCAGCGCTGGACGCCTGACGAATGAAGCCCATCCGCCTGATCCTGATCCCCCCGTCGGTGGACGATCCCGCCCCCTGGTTGATCGTCGGCGACGACGGCCATGTGCGCGAGCGCGGCGTGCTGACGCCGGACGGCGCTGGCGCCGGGACAGGATCGTTGCGCACCGTCGCCATCTGTCCGGGCGCGGAGACCACGCTGCGCTGGCTGGATCTGCCGGCGGGCAGCGCCGCCCAGCTGCGCGCCGCGGCCGCCTGGGCGCTGCGCGAGACGGTCGCCGCGCCGCTCGACCGGCTGGCGGTCGCCGTCGGCCCCGCCGCTCCGGCGGGCGAGCCGCGTCTGGCGGCCGTGGTCAGCCGCGCCCTGCTGCAGGCCTGGATCGACCACCTTGAGGCGCTCGGCGTGCGGGCCGACGTGATTCTCCCCGACGTGGTGACCGTGCCCGAGCCTGAGGACGGGCAGACGCTGAACGCCGTGGCCTTCGGCGACAGCCTCGCCCTGCGCGGCCGCCGCTTCGCCGCCGCCGTCCAGCCGGACCTCGCCGACCTGGTCGCGGCCGGCCGGACCGTGGTCCCGCTCGAGGATCCGGCCGCGGTGGAACGGGCCCTGGCGGCCGCCGCGCGAAATCCCCCGCTCAACCTGCTCGACGCCGTTCAACCCGAGCGGCGGGCGAAAGGCGGCTGGCGACGGACCGCGGCCCTCGCCGCGGTCGCGGCCGCCTCGCCCCTGATCCTCGTTGTGGCGGCCGCCCTCAGGGACGACCTCGCCGCCCGGCGGATCGCTGCGGAGGCGCGGGCGCAGGTGGTGCAGCGCGCCCCGGAGCTGGCCGGCGCCGCCGATCCGGTCGCCGCCCTGCGCGAGAAGGTGCGCACCGCGCCGCCGCCCGGCGGCGTCAGCGCCGCCGCCGCCGCCCTGTACGGGGCCGTCGAACGGGTCGAGGGCGCCGAGCTCGACATCCTCGTCGCCGAGCCGGGCGAAGGGGTGAAGGCGACGATCAACCACCCGGCCTATGCCGACATGGAGGCGATCCGCGCCGACATGACCCGCGCCGGCATGGCGGTGACCGTCACCGGCACCCTCGACGACGCCGGCCGGGTGGTCAGCGACATCACCATCGGAGGACTGTGATGCAGGGCTTGGCCGGACCTGTGCTCCAGTGGTGGGAAGGCCGCACCGCGCGGGAGCGGCGCCTGCTGCTCGCCATGTTCGTCCTTCTCGCCCTCGCCGCCCTGTGGCTGGCGGTGGTGCGACCCGCCCTCGACTGGCGCGAGGCGGCCGCGGACCGGCGTCATGCGGCCGGGTCGACTGCGACCGCGGTCCGACGCGACCTCGCCCGGCTCGCCTCGCAGCCCCGGCCGGCGAGCGCGCCCCCAGCCGAGGGAATCGAGCCGTTGGTGCGGCGGACCGCCGAGGCGGCGGGTCTCGCCCCCCTGCTGGCCATGCACCGGGACGGCGGCCTCGGCTTCCAGCTCGCCTCGGCGCACAGCGGCGCCGCCCTGGCCTGGCTCGCCGCCCTGGAGGCCGACCGGGGCTTGCGCATCTGTCAGCTCAGCGTGGTGGAGAACGCCGACGCCACGGTGAACGTGGAGGGGCGCCTGGCGTCCGGAGCCTGCAGCCCGGGCCCGGGCGAAGGCGGAAGCGGCGACTCCTGATCGGCGCCACGCCCGATCAGTCCTTCGGACGAACCACCTCGCCGTCTTCCTTGGTGAAGGACGCCGGCGCCGCATCCAGCAGGTCGAACACCTTCTCCGACGGCCGGCACAGGGCCGCGCCCCTGGGCGTCTTCACGATCGGCCGGTTGACCAGGATGGGGTGCTCGGCCATGGCGCCCAGGATGGCCTCGTCGCTGACGCCGGCGTCCAGCAGCCCCAGTTCGGCGGCCGGCGAGCCCTTCTCCCGCATCGCTTCGCGCGGCGTCAGACCGGCCTCGGCGAACAGGGCGCGCAACTGGTCCGCGGTCCAGCCGGCCTTCAGGTACTCGATCACCTCCGGCTCGTGGCCGGCGGCGCGGACCATCTCCAGCACGTTGCGCGAGGTGCCGCAGGCGGGGTTGTGAAAGACGGTGACGGGGAAGTCGGACATCGGGATCTCCTCGGCGGGAAGCGGCCTCCTAGCATTCCGGGCGAGCCGTCGCGACCACGCCGTCACGTAGGGTTTCAGAAGCCGAATTCCGCGGCGTGGCGGTTGCGCCTGCGACATTCCGTCCGCATCTGGCCCCGATGACCTCCGCCGCGCCTGACGCGCCGGCCGCCCCGCGCGGCCCCGGCTTTCCCGAGTTCGTCTGCCTGATCGCCATGATGATGGCGCTCAACGCCCTGGCCATCGACTCCATGCTGCCCGCCCTGCCGATGATCGGCGAGGCGCTGGGCGTAGTCCGCGAGAACGATCGGCAGTGGATCGTCACCGCCTATCTGCTCGGCTTCGGCGGGGCCCAGATCATCTACGGCCCCCTCGCCGACCGCTACGGCCGAAAGCCCGTTCTGATGGTCGGCATCGGCCTCTATGTGCTGTTCAGCGCCCTGGCCGCCTTCGCCCCGACCTTCGAGCTCCTGGTGCTGGCGCGGGTCGGCACCGGTCTGGGGGCCGCCTCGCTGCGGGTGCTGGCGGTGTCGATTGTGCGCGACCGCTACAGCGGCCGGACCATGGCGCGGGTGATGTCGCTCAGCTTCCTCGTCTTCCTCGGCGTGCCCATCCTCGCGCCCAGCGTCGGGGCGGCCATCCTGGCCGTGGGGCCATGGCCTTGGATCTTCGGCCTGCTGGCCGCGGCGGGGGCGGCGGTGATGCTGTGGGCCGCCATCCGCCTGCCCGAGACCCTGCATCCCGAGGACCGGCTGCCGATCGACGCCCGGCGCATCGGCGGCGCCTTCCGCGAGGCTGTGACCAACCGCCAGTCCATCGGCTACACCCTGGCCATGACGGCGATCACCGGGGCCCTGTTCGGCTTCATCAACTCGTCGCAGCAGATCTTCGCCGACGTCTTCGACGCCGAGGCCGCCTTCCCGCTGGTCTTCGCCGGCATCGCCAGCGGCATCGCTGCGGCCAGCCTGCTGAACGCCACACTGGTCGTGCGGCTGGGCAGCCGTTTGCTGTCGCACTCGGCCCTGCTGGCCTTCACCGCCGTCGCGGCGACGCACGCCCTCGTTTCCGCCCTCGGTTTCGAGACGATCTGGACCTTCGCCATCCTGCAGGGCCTGACCATGTTCTGCTTCGGCTTCGTGGCCGGCAATTTCGGCTCCATGGCCATGGAGCCGATGGGCCATATCGCGGGCACGGCCTCCTCAGCCCAGGGCTTCATCTCGACCACCGCCGGCTCGCTGATCGGCTTCCTGATCGGCCAGCAGTTCGCCGGCAGCGCCACGCCGATGGCCGCCGGCATCGCCGCCTGCGGGGCCACGGCGGTGGTCTTCGTGCTGATCGCCGAGCGGGGCCGGCTGTTCCGCGCGCATCACCAGCCCGTCGGCGCGCCCGGCGGCTGACCGCCTCGCCCCTTGATCTTTTCCGCCGGGCGGGGCGTTGTCCGGCGCGCAAGAAACGGCTCCGGCCGACAAGGGAAGAGGAAACGCCGATGATCCGCACGCTTGGACTGGTCTCCGCGCTCGCGCTGGCGACCGCGCTTTCGGGATGCGCGGCCATGGGCGGGGCGTCGGACATGCCCCCGGTTCCCGCCTCGGCCGCGTCGACGGTGGACTACGTCCGCGATGTGCACAGCTACGCCCGGCCCGAGATCGCCCGCGTGCGCCACGTCTCGCTGGACCTGACCGCCGACTTCGAGGCCAGGGTGTTGTCCGGCACGGCGACGCTGGACGTGCAGGGCGTCCCGGGCGCCAACGAGGTGGTGCTGGACGTGCGCGACCTCGACATCCGCAACGTGCGCGACGCCTCGGGCGCCCCGCTGCAGTACGAGACCGGCGCTCCCGCCGAGTTCCTCGGCCAGCCGCTGACCATCCGCTTCCCGGCCCTCGCCCCCGGCGCGACGCAGCGCATCGTCATCGACTACGCCACCCGTCCCGACGCCGCGGCCCTGCAATGGCTGACCCCGCAGCAGACCGCCGGCGGCCGGCTGCCCTACCTGTTCAGCCAGGGCCAGGCGATCCTGACCCGCACCTGGGTGCCGACCCAGGACAGCCCGGGCGTCCGCCAGACCTGGGACGCCCGCATCGTCGCCCCCTCGGAGGTCAAGGCGGTGATGAGCGCCGAGATGCTGACGCCCGAGGGCGAGCCGGCCGGCGAGGGCCTGACCGCCTGGCGCTTTCGCATGACCAATCCGGTGCCGCCCTATCTGATCGCCATCGGCGTCGGCGACGTCGACTTCGCGGCCATTGACGAGCGCACGGGGGTGTGGACCGAGCCGTCGGAGCTGCAGGCCGCGCACCATGAGCTGGTCCCGACCGCCGAGATGGTCGATCTGGCCGAACGCCTCTACGGCCCCTACCGCTGGGGCCGCTACGATCTGCTGGTGCTGCCGCCCAGCTTCCCATTCGGCGGCATGGAGAACCCGCGCCTGACCTTCGCCACCCCGACCATCATCGCCGGCGACCGCTCGCTGGTCTCGCTGGTTGCGCACGAACTGGCCCACTCGTGGTCGGGCAACCTGGTGACCAACGCCACCTGGGACGACTTCTGGCTCAACGAGGGCTTCACCACCTATTTCGAGAACCGGATCATGGAGGCGCTGGAGGGTCCCGAGCGCGCCCTGATGCTCCAGTCGCTCGGCTGGGGTGACCTGCAGGACACCCTCGCCTCGACCCCGCCGGCAGACACCCGGCTGAAGCTCGACTTGGCCGGCCGCGATCCGGACGAGGGCATGAGCGACGTCGCCTATGAGAAGGGCGCGTCCTTCCTGCGCACCATCGAGCGCATCGTCGGCCGCGAGCGTTTCGACGCCTGGCTGACCGGCTATTTCGAGCGCAACGCCTTCCGCCCGATGACCACCGAACTGTTCCTCGAGGACATCCGCGAGCATCTCGTCCGCGGCGACGCGGCGCTGGAGCGGCAGCTGATGATGGACGCCTGGATCTACCAGCCGGGCATGCCGTCGAACTGGGTCCCGCCGGTGTCCGACGCCTTCGTGCCGGTCGACGCGGCGGCGGCGGCCTTCGTGGCCGGCGGCCCGGCCTCCGCCATCCCGTGGAGCGGCTGGTCCACCCAGGAGCGCCAGCGCTTCCTCGCCTGGCGTCCGACCGACGGCGCCGAGGGCGCCGACTGGCTGACGCCGGCCCAGTTGGCCGACCTCGAGTCCACCCTGAAGCTGCGCGATGAGGGCAACGCCGAGGTGGTGTTCGGCTGGCTGCAGATCGCCGTGCAGCACCGCTATCAGCCCGCCGTGCCGACGCTGGAGAAGTTCCTCACCACCATGGGCCGACGCAAGTTCGTGCTGCCGCTGTTCCAGAGCCTGTGGGCCGAGGGCGACTGGGGCCGCCCGATCGCCCGCCGCATCTACGCCGAGGCGCGGCCGGGCTATCACCCGGTCACCACCGGCTCGGTCGACGCCGTGGTGGGACGGCCGTAGGGGCCGGCGCAGCGCCTTCTCCCCTCCGGGGGAGAAGGTGGCGCCCAAGCGCGTCGGTTGAGGGGGGAGGTCGGCCCCATGCTGGTCGGCAGACGGAATGCGCCTGCCAGCCCCCCTCATCCGTCAGGCTCCGCCTGACACCTTCTCCCCGGGGGAGAAGGAGACGCCGCCCGCCTCCCGAACCTGTGCACGCGGCCCGGGTTGGCTTGGCCGTCCCGGGCCACTAGGTTCCGCGCACAAGAGCGGCCCCGGCCGCCCCCGCTTTCAGGAGAGCCCCCATGCACGACGCCCCTCAATCGGAAGCCGCCGCCCGGCTCGACAAGGAAAACCCGCTCGGCGTGGACGGCTTCGAGTTCGTCGAGTTCACCGGCCCCGAGCCCGAGGCCATGGCGGCCCGTCTGGAGCTGATGGGCTTCACCCGCACCCATGTGAACCCGGCCACCGGCGCGGTGCGCCTGAAGCAGGGCGACATCACCCTGCTGGTCGACCTGAAGCCGCGCGGCCAGTCTGAGGAGTTCGCCCGCGAGCACGGGCCGTCGGCCAACGGGATGGCCTTCCGCGTCGCCGATGCGAAGGCGGCCTACGAAGGCGCCGTCGAGCGCGGCGCGCGGCCGGCCGAAGGGCACGACGGCGGGGCGCTCGGAAACGGCTATCCCTGGATCCTGCAGGGCATCGGCGGCTCGTTGCTCTACCTCGTCGACAGGTACGGCGACAAAGGTTCGCTCTACGAGGGCTGGACCGAGATCGAGGGCTGGCAGGACGCCGAGAAGAAGAACTCGGTCGGCCTCTATTGCCTCGACCACCTGACCCACAACGTGCGCCGCGGCCAGATGCGCAACTGGTCGGGCTTCTACGGCAACGTCTTCAACTTCGAGGAACAGAAGTACTTCGACATCAAGGGCAAGGCGACCGGCCTGTTCTCGCAGGCGATGATCGCGCCCGACCGGGCCATCCGCATCCCGCTGAACGAGAGCCAGGACGAGAACTCCCAGATCGAGGAGTTCCTGCGCCGCTACAACGGCGAGGGCATCCAGCACATCGCGCTGGCGACGGACAACATCTTCGAGACCGTCGAGGAGATGAAGCGCCGCGGCATCCCCTTCCAGGACACCATCGAGACCTACTTCGAGCTGATCGACAAGCGCCTGCCGGGCCACGGCGAGGACGTGGAGCGGATGCGCAAGAACCGCATCCTGATCGACGGGTCGAAGGAGGAAGGCCTGCTGCTGCAGATCTTCACCCAGGACACCTTCGGGCCGATCTTCTTCGAGATCATCCAGCGCAAGGGCAACCAGGCCTTCGGCGAGGGCAATTTCCAGGCCCTGTTCGACTCCATCGAGCTGGACCAGATCCGGCGCGGCGTCATCAAGGTGGATGCCTGATTCCCCGGTGAGGCGGTTTCGCTTCGGGCCGCCCGGCTGGCTGCCCTGGCTCGGGCCGCTGCTGGCGGCCGGGATCGGGGCGGCGGTCGGGGAATATGGCCTCGGCGGCGGCTTCTGGACGGTGTTGATCGCGGCCCTCGTCGGCGGCTTCCTGCCCATCCTCGGCAACGCCCTGTGGAAGTGGCGGCACCACCGTTGAGATGAGGCAGCTCAGACCCGGGCGGTTCGCCAGTGGGGGTGTGTGACGTAGGCGGTCACCGCTCCGTCTTCGCAGGACCGGATCGTCACCGTCTGTCCCTTGGGCATATGGACGATCTCGCCGGGTCCTGCAGTCAGCTCCCCGTCATCGCTGGTCACCGAAAGTCGGCCCTCAAGAACGATCATCACGTCATCGACGGCCATCGTCTCTGTGAGGCTCTGCCGGGGTCCGTAGCGGCCGTAGCCGATGGTGATCGGCGCCCCGTCGCGCTCGTCGACGAGGTTGCCGGCGAACACCTCTCCGTCCTGACCCGGCGATCGCTCCATCGCCGCGTCGGCGAGGGTGAATTTGCGAACCTTCATGGTCTGCTCCCTGCTGCAGGGGGAAATCACGGCGGAGGACACGGTTCCCCCTAGTGAAAGTCCCGTGATCCGGGCAGCACCCGCACGTCCCGCGGATGCCGTCCCCGCGCCGGCTCGTGCGCCGAGCCGGGCGCCCGGTCGGGGGTGAGGTCGCCCAGCATGGCGGTCCAGTCGACCAGTTCCTCGACCACCAGGTGGCTGACCCCCTCGGCCCGCTGCACCCGCCCTTTCGCGACCACCATGCGGGCCCCCATGGCGGTGGGGCGGAAGGCCTCGAACACCCGCTCCCACAGCACCAGGTTGGCGACGCCGGTCTCGTCCTCGAGGGTGATGAAACAGACCCCCTTGGCCGTGCCCGGCCGCTGGCGGACCAGCACCACCCCGCCGACCTGCACCCGCCGCCCGTCGGGCAGGCGCGCATAATCCTCCGCCGTCACCGCCCCCGCCCGCGTGAGGCGCTCGCGCAGGAAGGCGACCGGGTGACCCTTCAGCGACAGGCGGATCGACTGGTAGTCGCCGACCACCTCCTCGGACGGCGCCAGCTCCGGCAGGGCCTCGGGCGGGCGGCCGTCGGTCTCGACCAGACCCATGGCCTCGAACAGGGGCGCCGAGGCGGCGGGCGGCGCGCCCTTCACCGACCACATCCCCGGCCGCCGGCTCAGCTGCAGCGAACCCAGCGCATCCGCCTCGGCCAGTCGGTCGAGCGCCGAGGGCGGCAGCTTCGCCCGCATCCGCAGGTCCTCCGCGTCGGCGAAGGGACCCGCGGCCCGCGCCGCGACGATGGCGTCCGCCCACGCCTGCCGGAAACCGTCGATCGAGCGCAGCCCCAGCCGCAGGGCCCGGCGCTTCCGCCCGTCGCGCGGCTCCAGCGCGGCGTCCCAGCCGCTGGCGTTGACGTCGGGGTGGCGCACCTCGACCCCGTGCTCGCGCGCGTCGCGGACCAGCTGGGCGGGGGCGTAGAAGCCCATCGGCTGGCTGTTCAGCAGGGCGGCGGTGAAGGCCTCGGGCCAGTGGCGCTTCATCCACGCGGAGACGTAGACCAGGTGGGCGAACGAGCAGGCGTGGCTCTCGGGGAAGCCGTACTCGCCGAATCCCTTGATCTGCTCGAAGCAACTCTGCGCGAACGCCGGCGGATAGCCGCGCGCGATCATCCGGCCGACGAACATCTCCTCGTACTCGTGGATGGTGCCCATGTGCCGGAAGGTGGCCATGGCCCGGCGCAGGCCGTTGGCCTCCTTCGAGCTGAACCGCGCCGCCTCCATGGCGATGCGCATGGCCTGTTCCTGGAACAGGGGCACGCCCAGGGTCTTGTGCAGCACCCGCCGCAACTCGTCGCGGTCGCCATGTTCGGGGGCCGGATGGGGGAAGTCGACGACGTAGGGCTCGCCCCGCGCCTCGGCCTCGCGCTTCTCCTTCCGCCGCTGCAGATAGGGGTGGACCATGCCGCCCTGGATCGGTCCGGGGCGGACGATCGCCACCTCCACCACGAGGTCGTAGAAGGTGCGCGGCTGCAGTCGCGGCAGCATGGCGATCTGGGCCCGGCTCTCGACCTGGAAGACGCCGATGGAGTCGCCCCGGCACAGCATGTCGTAGACCGCCGGATCCTCCTGCGGGACCGTGTCCAGCGCGAAGCGCCGTCCGTAGGCGCCCTCGATCAGGTCGAACCCGCGCCGGATCGCCGTCAGCATCCCCAGCGCCAGCACGTCGACCTTCATCAGGCCCAGGAAGTCGACATCGTCCTTGTCCCATTCGATGAAGGTCCGATCCTCCATCGCGGCATTGCCGACGGGCACGATCTCGATCAGCGGCGTCTGGCTCAGCACATAGCCGCCGACATGCTGGCTCAGGTGGCGGGGGAATTTGATCAGCTCGGCGGTCAGCTCCAGCGCCAGGGCCAGGCGCGGGTCGTCGCGGTCGAGCCCGGCGCCATCGACG
Organism: Brevundimonas viscosa; assembly: GCF_900116065.1. Taxonomy (GTDB): domain Bacteria; phylum Pseudomonadota; class Alphaproteobacteria; order Caulobacterales; family Caulobacteraceae; genus Brevundimonas; species Brevundimonas viscosa. The sequence continues at coordinate 41,698 of NZ_FOZV01000008.1, read as the reverse complement.
TGCTCCGCCTTCACCCCGTCGCCCCACCCGCCCCAGACGGTGTCGGCCATGCGGGCGGTGACGTCCTCGGTCAGGCCCAGCGCCTTGCCCACGTCGCGGATCGCCGAACGCGGCCGATAGTGGATCACCGTCGCCACGATGCCCGCCCGGTCGCGACCGTAGCGGCGGTAGACGTACTGCATCACCTCCTCGCGCCGCTCGTGCTCGAAATCGACGTCGATGTCCGGCGGCTCGTCGCGGTCGGCCGACATGAAGCGCTCGATCAGCACGTCCTGCTCGGCCGGGTTCACATTGGTGACGCCGAGGCAGAAGCAGACCACCGAGTTGGCCGCCGACCCCCGCCCCTGGCACAGGATCGGCTGGGGCTGCGATCGGGCCCAGGCGACGATATCGTGCACGGTCAAGAAATAGTTCGGATATTTCAAGAGCTTGATCAGCTTCAGTTCCTTGACGATGGTCCGCTGAACCTTGTCCGGGACGCCGTCGGGCCACTTCTCTCGCGCGCCCCTGAAAGCCAGGCGGATCAGCCGCCGCTGGGCGCTCCAGCCGTCAGGCACCGGCTCGTCGGGGTACTGGTACTCCAGCTCGCGCAGGGAGAAGCGGCAGGCCCGCGCCACCTCCATGGTCCGCTCCAGCGCCGCCTCGTGACCGCGGAACAGCCGCGCCATCTGCGGCGGCGGCTTCAGATGCCGTTCGGCATTGGCCTGCAGCCGGCGGCCGGCGCGATCGATGGTCGTCCCTTCGCGCACGCAGGTCAGCACGTCCTGTAGCCGGCGCCGGTCCGGGTGGTGGTAGAGCACGGCGTTGGTGGCGATCATCGGCGCGCCGGTCCGCTCCGCCATCGCCGCCAGCCGGTTCAGCCGCCGCCGGTCGTCCCCGCGCCACAGCGGAGCCGCGGCCAGATACAGGTCGTCGGGCCAGGCCCGCCGCCACGCCGCCAGCCGCGCCTCGAAGGCCGCGTCGGGCCGCTCCGGCGCGGGGACCAAGGCGATCAGCCCCTCGCCCAGCGCCACAGCCTGTTCGAAGCTCAGCCGCGTCTCCGCCTTGGGGATGCGTTCGGCGTCGGGATCGACGCCCGGCTGCGGCACCGCCTCGCTCTTGCCCAGCGACAGCAGGCGGCACAGGCGGCCGTACGCCGCCCGGTCGCGCGGAAACACGATCAGTTCGGTCCCGTCGACGAAGCCCAGCCGCGACCCGACCACCAGCGGCAACCCCGCCTCCTCCGCTCCCATCAGCGCCCGCACCATGCCGGCCAAGGTGTTGCGGTCGGCCACGCCCACCGCCGCCAGCCCCAGCGCCCTGGCTTGCAGCATCAGCTCGCCCGGGTGCGACGCGCCCTCGAGGAAGCTGAAGTTGGTCATCACGCCCAGCTCGGCGTAGGCGCCGTTCCAGCCGTTCACGGCAGCACCCCGTGCATCCACCATGAGGGCGCCCGCTCGCCCTCGCCCCCGCCGTACTCTCGGCCATACAGCCCCTCGCGGAACAGCCAGTAGCGACCGCCGGCCTCGTCCTCGACGCGATAGTAGTCGCGGGTGCGGACCGTGCGGCGGTCCCCGGCCGGCCGCCACCACTCGGGCGACAGGCGCTCGGGCCCGTCGGCGCGGATCACCCGCCGCGACAGCCGCCGCCAGGTGAAGCGGGCCGGGGCCCCGTCGGGCAGTTCAGCGATGGCGTCGACGGGCTCGGGCGGATCGAACAGCAGGATCGGCCGCCGTCCGGGGTCGCCCTCCAGCGGCGCGGGCGAACCCGCCAGCGCCGGTCGCCAGCGCTCGGCCCGTTCGGGAATCCAGCTGTCGACCTGTTCGGGAGCCAGCACCCGGTCTTCGCCCAGCCGGGCCGACAGGCGGTCGACCAGCGCCGCCAGGCCCTCGGCCTGCCGCGCCGCCTCGTCGTGGAGCGCGGTCTGGCGGGCGAGGACCGGCTCGACAAGTTCGGCGGCCAGCATCAGGGCGTCGATGCCGAAGCCGAGCTCCAGCCGGCCCAGACCGGCCTCGCGGAACAGGCGCAGCCACACCGACGGCTCCCGTCCCGGCCGTCCGGTGCGGATCGCCAGCGACGTGGTTCCCCCGTCGGTCCGGAAGCCGGTCAGGGTGAGGCTGCGCGCGCCCTGCCCGTCCCGCTCCAGCGCCGCCGCCAGATCGTCGACCAGTTCCGGCAGTCGCGCCTCCACGCCCGCGAGATCCCCCAGCGGCTCTGCGAAGGCCTGCCAGGCGCGATAACGGGGCGGCGACCGCACCGGCGTCAGGGCCTCGCCCTCGTAGCCCAGCGCCTGGTCCAGCCGGCGCACCAGCTCGACCCCGCCCGTGCCCCGGAAGCGCCGCGCCAGGCCGGCGCGGGGCATGGCGTAAAGGTCGCCGATCCGCTTGAGCCCGAAGCGCCGGGCCTGCGCCAGGGCGGCGGCGTCGAGCCGAAGCGCCGCCAGCGGCAGCTCGGCCAGCCGCTCCCGCAGCCGCTCCTGTCCCACCACCGGGGCAGGGCCGTCCGGATCGCTCCACCGCGCCAGGGCCCAGGCCCCGCCTGGCGTCGGGGCGGCGGCGGCGCGGGCGGCGATCCCCGCTTCGGCCAGTCGCTCGCGGATCTGGGCCAGCAGGGCGCGCTCGCCGCCGAACAGATGTCCCGCCCCCGTGACGTCGAGGAACAGCCCCTCCAGACCGTTGGGCGAGGGATCGAGGCTGACCGAGGGCGACCAGCGCTCGGCCCAGATCGCCAGCGCCTCCAGCGCCCGGTCGTCGGCGGCCGGGTCAGCCGGCTGACAGGCGAGGTGCGGGAGCATGGCCAGGGCGTCGGCCTGCCCCTGGCCGCGGCGCAGGCCGGCGGCGCGAGCGGCAGGATTGAGGGCGTGCAGCACCACCGCGCCCCGGCCGTTCTTCAGGGTCAGGGCGAAGGGCTGGCGGGGGTCGAGGGCGGGCTCAGGCGGCGAGGCCGGCGCGTGCGCCCGTTCCAGCGATCGCCGCCGGACGGACACCGGCCAATCGATCAGCCAGACGGAGACGATGCGTCTCATCATCCTGCTCCAGAATCCACGTCCCCGGCCGCTCCCCCCGTCCCCGCACCAGTTCGACCCCCAGCCGCGCCAACCCGGGCGCGCGCGCATCATCGCGGTCGCCCGCGCTCGTCAGGGTCGAGACGCGCCAGCGCCGGCGGGCGGCGCTCAGTCCCTCGAGACCGCGCGACAGGGTGACGCCGACCGCGCCGCCGTGGCGGGCCGCGAACTCCAGCCGCCGGCTCTGCGCCAGGGTGGCGTCGCCGACCGCGCCCACCGCCAGCGACACGGCGCCCGAGCGCAGCCCCTGCTCCAGGGCCCACAACACCTCCGCCGGCGTCGTCGCACCGACGAGGATCGGGGGCGGCCCCGCCAGCCCTGACGCAAAGGGACGCCCGTATTCGCCCAGCCAGGCGCGGGTCAGGGCCAGCAGCACCGGCCGCGCATCCGCCACGGGCCGCCGCGACAGGGCGAAGGCCAGCGCCGCGCCTATGTCCCGCGGCAGGGGCGCGCACGCCTCCTCCAGCGGCGCGGCCGCCTCCGGAAAGCGCTCCGGCGATGCGAAGGGCGAGGGGGTCATGGGGAGTCCAAAAGAGATCGTTCTCTTTTTGTTCCCGCGCCTCCCGAGAGTCAAACGGGGAATCCGCCGGCTGTGGAAAGCCGTCAACCCTTCGGGCGGGCGCGCAGCTCGTCGCGGATCTCGGCCAGCAGGGTCTCGGTCGGCGTCGGCGCCGCCGGCGTCGCCTCGGGCGCGGCCGCCTGCTGGCGGCGCAACCGGTTGATCCCCCTGACCAGCAGGAAAACCACCAGAGCCACGATCACGAACTGGATCAGGGTGTTGATGAAGGCGCCGTACTGGATCGCGACCTTCTCCACCGCCTCGGTGGCGGGATTCTCGGGCCGCAGCACCCACTCCAGCCGCGAAAAGTCGACCCCGCCGGTGAGCAGGCCGACCGGCGGCATCACCACCTGGTCGACCAGACTCTTGACGATGTCGTTGAAGGCCGCGCCGATGATCACGCCGACGGCCAGGTCGATGACGTTGCCCCGGGCGATGAATTCCCGGAACTCCGACGCCATGCCCATATCAGGCGTCCCCGGAGGCGTTCAGCCGCTCGCGCAGCTCCTTGCCGCTCTTGAAGAAGGGCACCGCCTTGGCCGGGACCTCGACCGGCTCGCCGGTGCGGGGGTTGCGCCCGGCGCGCGCGGGCCGGCCCCGCACCGAAAAGGCGCCGAAACCGCGCAGCTCCACGCGCCCGCCCTCGCCCAGGGCGTCGACCATCCGGCCCAGCACCACATTGACCACCCGTTCGACCTCGGCGTGGGTCAGATGGGTGTTCTCGGAAGCGAGCTTTTCGATCAGCTCGGACTTGATCATTCGGCCCCCCACCCAGTTCAGTCCTGCCCCGGACCCATACGGGTGCATCCGAGCGCGGGATGCAACCCCACCCTAGCCGTCGCGCGTCGGGCGAAAAAGGGCCAACTGCCGGTTCGGGCGTAGAAATATGGGTTAACTGTCGTCCACCGTACACGCCCGATCCGCCCCACGGACCACGAAAAAGGCGGCCGGATCGCTCCGGCCGCCCCATCGTATTCCGTCGTGGCGGAAGACCTTACTCCTTCGAGCCGGCCTTCTCGCGCAGCGCCGCGCCGAGGATGTCGCCCAGCGAAGCGCCCGAATCCGACGAGCCGAACTGCTCGATGGCTTCCTGCTCGTCCTTCATCTCGAGCGCCTTGATCGAGACGGAGACGCGGCGCGAGGCCTTGTCCACCGAGGTGATCATGGCGTCGACGCGGTCGCCGACCGAGAAGCGCTCGGTGCGCTGCTCGGCGCGGTCGCGGGACAGGTCCGACTTGCGGATGAAGGCGGTGACCGGCGCGTCGTCCTCGCCGAACTTCACCTCGATGCCGCCGGTCTCGATCGCCGTCACGGTGACGGTGACCTGCTGACCCTTGCGATAGGTGTCGCCTTCCATCGGATCGCCGCCGAGCTGCTTGATGCCCAGCGAGACGCGCTCCTTCTCGACGTCGACGTCCAGCACCTTGGCCTTGACGGTCTCGCCCTTGCGGTAGCGCTGGATGGCTTCCTCGCCCGACACGTTCCAGTCGAGGTCCGACAGGTGGACCATGCCGTCGATGTCGTTGTCGAGGCCGATGAACAGGCCGAATTCGGTGGCGTTCTTGACTTCGCCCTCGACGGTCGAGCCGATCGGGTTGGCGGCGACGAAGGCGTCCCACGGATTGTCCTGGGCCTGCTTCAGGCCCAGCGAGATGCGGCGCTTGGAGGCGTCGACGTCCAGCACGACGACGTCGACTTCCTGCGAGGTCGAGACGATCTTGCCGGGGTGGACGTTCTTCTTGGTCCAGGACATTTCCGAGACGTGGACCAGGCCTTCGACGCCGGCTTCCAGCTCAACAAACGCGCCGTAGTCGGTGATGTTGGTGATGCGGCCCGACATCTTGGCGCCGACCGGATACTTGGCTTCCACGCCATCCCACGGGTCGGCCTGCAGCTGCTTCATACCGAGGCTGATGCGTTGGGTGTCCGGGTTGATCTTGACGATCTGGACCTTGACGGTGTCGCCGACGGCGAGGACCTGCGACGGGTGCGAGACGCGCTTCCACGACATGTCGGTGACGTGCAGCAGGCCGTCGATGCCGCCCAGATCCACGAACGCGCCGTAGTCGGTGATGTTCTTGACCACGCCTTCGCGGACTTCGCCCTCTTGCAGCTGGCCGACCAGCTCGGTGCGCTGTTCGGCGCGGGCTTCTTCCAGGATGGCGCGACGCGAGACGACGATGTTGCCGCGCGGACGGTCCATCTTGAGGATGGCGAAGGGCTGTTCCTTGCCCATCAGCGGGGCGACGTCGCGCACCGGGCGGATGTCGACCTGCGAGCCCGGCAGGAAGGCCGAGGCGCCGCCGAGGTCGACGGTGAAGCCGCCCTTGACGCGGCCGACGATGACCCCGTTGACCGGCTGGCCGTCGGCGAAGACCACTTCCAGACGGGTCCAGGCTTCCTCACGGCGGGCCTTGTCACGGCTGATGACCGCCTCGCCCAAGGCGTTCTCGACGCGCTCCAGATAGACCTCGACGTTGTCGCCGACCTTCGGGATCACGGCGCCTTCGCCGATGCCGAACTCGCGGGCCGGGATGCGGCCTTCGGTCTTCAGACCGACGTCGATGATCAGGATGTCCTTTTCCATGCCGACGACGCGGCCGTGGACGACCTGGCCTTCGCCGAGGTCGCGACCCTGCAGTTGCTGGTCGAGGAGGGCGGCGAAATCGTCGCGGGTGGGAGAGAGGGTGTCGGTCATGTAGCTCTTGGGTTGGAGAAAGGGTTATGGCGCGCGGCCGGACGGCCCCGCGCAAGGTGGTGGACTGTGAGACAGGTCGTCGGGATGCGAGGCGAAGGATCGCCGGAACGCCCGCGGAATTCGAAGACGGAGCGTTTGGTTTAGTCCGGGGGGTCTACAGACCGTGCCGGACGCGCGCCGCTTCGACGATACGGCGGGCCGCATCGAAGGCTGCCTCTATATCCATATCGGTCGTGTCCAGCAAGACGGCGTCGGCGGCCTGCACCATGGGCGCGGCCCCGCGGCCGGCGTCGCGCTCGTCGCGTTTCACGATGTCCGCCAGCATGTCCTCGAAGGCGATGGTCTCGCCCCGGCCGGTCAGCTGCTTCCAGCGCCGCATGGCCCGCACCTCCGGCGTCGCCGTGACGTAAAGCTTGGCAGGCGCTTCCGGGGCGATGACGGTGCCGATGTCGCGGCCGTCGAGGACGGCGCCGCCGGGCTGGCCGGCGAAGGTCTTCTGGAACGCCAGCAGGGCGGCGCGCACGCCCGGATGGCCCGCCACCCGGCTGGCCGCTTCGCCCGCGCCCCGGCTGGTCAGGCGCTCCGTATCGACGAGGTGGCTGGCGTCGAGCGACCGCGCGACGCCTTCGGCGGCCTCCGCATCGTCGAGCGATCCGCCGGCGTCGAGCACGCCGATCCCCACAGCCCGGTACAACAGGCCCGTGTCGAGATGCGGCAGGCTGTAGAGCTTCGCCAGCCGCGCGGCGATGGTGCCCTTGCCCGAAGCGGCGGGTCCGTCGACAGCGATGATCAGGGCGGCGCTCATGTGGAGGCCGCGATATCGGCCCCGAGCCCGCGCATCAACTCCACGAAGCCCGGAAAGCTGGTGGCGATCATGTCCGGCTCGTCGACCGCGACCGGCCGCTCGGCCGCCAGTCCCAGCACCAGATGGCTCATGGCGATGCGGTGGTCGTGGGCGGTGTGCACGGTCGCCCCGCCCGGCACGGCGCCGCCGGCGACGACGAACCCCTCCGCCTCCTCCGCGACGTCCACCCCACAGGCGCGCAGACCGGCGACCATGAGGGAGATGCGGTCGCTTTCCTTGACCCGCATCTCACCCACGCCGCGCATCACCGTCTCGCCCTCGGCGAAGGCCGCCGTGACGGCGAGGATCGGATATTCGTCGATCATCGAAGCCGCCCGAGCCTCGGGCACGACCACGCCCGACAGCTCCGAATGCCGCGCCGTCACGTCGCCGACCTCCTCGCCGCCCGCCGTGCGCCGATTCGAGATCGTCAGGTCCGCCCCCATCTCGCGCCAGGTCTCGAACAGGCCGGTGCGCAGGGGGTTCAGCATGACGCCTTCGACGGTCACCGACGAGCCGGGGACGACGAGGCCCGCCGCCAGCGGAAAGGCGGCGGAGGACGGATCGCCGGGGATCCAGACGGCGGTTCCGGTCAGGCGCTGCCCGCCGCGCAGGGACACGCGCCAGCCCTCGCCGACCGCCTCCACCCCGACCTCGGCTCCGAAGGCGCGCAACATCCGCTCGGTGTGGTCGCGGCTCCTCTCCGGCTCGGCCACCGTGGTCACGCCGTCGGCGTTCAGGCCCGCCAGAAGGATGGCGGACTTGATCTGGGCCGAGGCGACAGACTGGGTGTGGTCGATCGCGGCCAGCGCCCCGCCGCTCACCTGCACCGGCAGACGATCCTCCTCGCCCAGCCAGTCCAGGCGCGCGCCCATCTCAACCAGCGGCCCGGCGACCCGCTTCATCGGGCGCTTCCTGAGCGAGGCGTCGCCGTCGAACACGGCGGAGACCGGATAGCCCGCCGCCGCGCCCATCAGCAGGCGCACCCCGGTGCCGGCGTTGCCGCAGTCGATGAGGCTGTCCGGCTGACGAAAGCCGCCCTGCCCGGTCACGCGCCAGCGACCCGGGCCGGTCCGTTCGACGCCCGCGCCGAAGGCCTGCACGGCGCGCGCCGTGGCCAGCACGTCGTCGCCCTCCAGAAGGCCGTCGATCTCGGTGGTCCCGCTCGCCATCGCCCCGAGGATCAGGGCGCGGTGCGACATGCTCTTGTCGCCCGGCGCACGCGTCCTGCCGGACAGCGCCCGGCTGCGGCGGGCGGTCAGATGGGAGGGGGTCGTCACCCGGCGGTCTCCGGACGGTGCTGGGGGGCGCGGGCGCGCGGAGATGGCTTTTGACAGCGGCCCCAAGGGGTGGCAAGGGAGCCGCCCGAATTCCCACACCGTGCGAGGCGCCCCCGTGGCCAATCCCGAACTGGGCCAGAAGCAGGTCTGTCCGAACTGCCAGGCCAAATTCTACGACCTGAACCGTCGCCCGGCACACTGCCCGAAGTGCGATACCGACTTCGATCCGGAAGAAGCGCTGAAGCTGCGCAACCGCCGCGGTCGCCCGGGCGGTTACGCGCCGGACGAGACGCCGGAAGAGGACGCCGAGGATCAGGTCGACAAGAAGAAGGCCGCCGCCGAGGACGAGGACGAGGACGAAACCGTCACCGCCCCGGAGATCGACGAGGAAGGCCACGAGCCGATCCTCACGCCGGACGATGACGACGACGACGCCGTCGACCCGACCGAGGAGCCCGGCATGGGCGAGGCGAGCGACGACGACGACGTGCTCGGCGACGACGACGACGACGATTCCGTGCCCTTCATCGAGGACGAGGACGACGACTCCTTCGACGAGGACATCGTCAAGCCCGAGAAGGACGAGGACTAGGATCAGAGGGGCGGCTCCGGCCTTCGTCGGCGCCGCCCTGACGCCTCTCCGGGAGGTCTCCTGAAGGGGCGAAAATAAATGTCGGAACCGGGCTTGATCGCCGAAAAGCCCTGACATAGGTTCCGCCGCCTCGCCGGGGGGCGAACACCAATACCCCCGGCGATCCGACCGAAAGGTTCGGGGCTATAGCTCAGTTGGTAGAGCGCTTGAATGGCATTCAAGAGGTCAGCGGTTCGACTCCGCTTAGCTCCACCATGAAGGCCCCGCGGGATACCGCGGGGCCTTCGCCTTTTCCGGCCGGCGCCGTCCGTTGAAGAGCGGCCGGGCCCACCCCATCTGAAGCCCGACCGGCGCCTTGCCGATTGCGGGAGGCGCGGACGGTCGCAACGCCTGCTTCGGGGGCACGAGACGTGAATACGCGCACCATCCTGTTCGACAGCCCGTTCCTGCTCGGCTTCGATCACACGCGGGCCCTGATCGACCGGGCCGCCCGCGCCGCCGCGGACAGCTATCCGCCCTACAACGTCGAACAACGGGGCGAGCACGCCGTGCGCATCAGCCTGGCCGTGGCGGGCTTCGGGCCGGACGATCTGTCCATCACCCTCGAAGGCCGCCAGCTGACCATCGCGGGCAAGCGCGAGGAGGCGGGGAAGGCCGACCAGGCCTTCCTGCACCGGGGCATAGCGGGCCGCGGCTTTGTGCGCAGCTTCGTGCTGGCCGACGGGCTGGAGATCAACGGCGCGCGGCTGGAGCATGGCCTGCTGCACGTCGACATGAGCCGCCCCGAAGACACGCCGGCGGTCCGCCGGATCCCGATCACGACGGGCTGAGGGCCGTCGATTCCATCGGCCGCCGCTGACGGGGCCGAACCACAGCGCCGGCCGGCGCGTTAGTAGAGTGAAGGAGGCGGTCCTGATGACGCCGATGATGATGACAAGGGAAGACTTCGCCGACCTCGGCGCCCCCGATCTGGTGTATGTGCGCGAGATCCGGGCCGCGGACATCCTGGCTGACACCCCCGTGGCCGCCATCCAGGGGCTGTCCATCGACCCTGAGGCGACCCTCTATGCGGTGCACGGCGCCGATGGCGAGCGGCTGGCGGTGATGATGGATCGCGAGACCGCTTTCGCGACCGCCGTGGCCCACGAGCTGGAGCCCGTCTCCGTCCACTGATCCTCGCCGGGGGCGGCCTGGTGTCAGGCCGCCGTGGCGGGGGCGTTGTCGCGCACGAACAGGGCGCGGATGGCGTCGGCGGTGCGGGCCTGCCGCAGCTGCTCGCGCATCTCCGACGAGCGCAGGGCCCGCGACACCGCGGCGAGGGCGCGCAGATGATCGGCGCCGGCTCTGGGCGGGGCGAACAGGGCGAACAGCAGATCCACTGGCCGATCGTCGACCGAGCCATAGGCGACCGGGGTATCCAGACGGACGAACACCGCCGTCACCCGCTCCACACCTTCCAGGCGGGCGTGCGGCACGGCCACGCCGGCGCCGAGGCCGGTGGAGCCCAGCGCCTCCCGCTCGAGCAGGGCCTCCAGCACCTTGTCTTCCGGCAGGCCCAAGGCCGGCGCGGCCGCGTCGGCGACGACGTGGAGCGCCTGACGCTTCGACGATGCGCCGCTGCGCAGGACGACCCCGCCGTCCGCCAGCAAATCCCCGATGTCCATGAGAACCCCGACCTTACCCGATCATCCCGGACGGGCGGGCGCCGTGTAGACGACCCGCCTCGTTGTGGGAAGCATTATGCGTCCGGATCGCTTACCGAACGGTGTCCATTGAGCGCCCTGGTGGTCCGTTCCGGGTCGATCCAGCCGACGTTGCCGTCGGGTCGCCGGTAGACGACCGACAGCCCGCCGTGGGCGGCGTTGCGGAACACCACCACCGGGTAGCCGGTCATGTCGAGCTCCGCCACGGCCCGCCCCACGGTGATGGTGCGGATCTCGGTCTCGGTCTCCGCGATGACCATGCCGACCGGCGGCGGTTCGTCGGGACGGCCGGCTTCGCCGAACGCCTCGTCCTCGACCGAGTCGGGATCGCGCAGGACGATGCTGCGGGCCACCTCGCGGGCGGCCATCTCCGTCTTCTCGGGCGACAGGTGGCGCGGGCCGGCGTGGTGATCCTTGAGCCGGCGCTTGTAGCGACGCACCCGCTTCTCGAGCTTGTCGAGGCTTTCCGTGAAGGCCGCGTGGGCGTCGCCGGCGAGACCGGAGGTGAAGACGACCTGGCCCGAGGCCAGCCGGACCCAGCAGTCGACCTTGAAGCTGTGACCCTCCTTGGCGACGATCACCTCGGCGTCCTGGGCCCCTCGTTCGAAGTACTTGCCGATCCCGTCCTGGAGTTCCTGGGTGATGCGCGAGCCTAACGCTTCGCCGACATCGACTTGCTTGCCACTGACCTGGATTTGCATGTCCGTAGAACGCTCCGGCCGGCGGTTGGTGTCAACGCTGATCACCGTTTTGTGGTGACGGTTCGCCGCAGGAGCGAAACCCTCAGCCCGTCTGCAACATCCGCTTGCGCTGGACCGACGACGGGATGCGCAGGGCCTCGCGGTACTTGGCGACGGTGCGGCGGGCGATGTCGATCCCCGCCTCCTTGAGCAGTTCGACGATCCGGTCGTCCGACAGGACGTCGCCGTCGCGACCTTCGCCGTCGATCATGCTCCGGATCCGGTGGCGGACCGCCTCGGCCGAATGCAGCGCGCCGCCGTCGGACGACTGGATGGCGGCGGTGAAGAAGAACTTCAGCTCGAACACGCCGCGAGGGGTGGAGACATACTTGTTGGAGGTCACCCGGCTGACCGTCGACTCGTGCATCTCGATGGCGTCGGCGACGGTCTTCAGGGTCAGGGGCCGCAGGAACTCGACCCCGAAGGCGAGGAAGGCGTCCTGCTGGCGGACGATCTCGGAGGCCACCTTGAGGATGGTCTTCGCCCGCTGGTCCAGCGACTTGACCAGCCAGCTGGCCTGGGCGGCGCAGTCGGCGACGAAGGTCTTCTCGGTGTCCGTGCGCGCTCCCGAGGCCACCACGCCGTGGTAGCGCTTGTCCATGATCAGCCGCGGCAAGGTGTCCGAGTTCAGCTCGACCTTCCAGCCGCCGGCCGGATCGGGCCGGACGTGGACGTCGGGGATCACCGTCTGGGCCGGTTCGCCGCCGAAGCCGGCCCCGGGCCGGGGCGTCAGCGCCTTCAGTTCGGAGATCATCTCGGCCATGTCCTCGGCGTCGACGCCGCAGAGCCTGCGCAGCCCCGCCAGATCGCGCTTCGCCAGCAGGTCGAGGTTGTCCAGCAGTACGGCCATGGCCGGGTCGAAGCGGTTCCGCTCGGCCAGCTGCAGCTCCAGGCATTCGGGGACGGAACGGGCCATGACGCCGGTCGGCTCGAAGCCGTGGCAGACGGTCAGGACGGCCTCGACGCGGGCGGGCTCGACGCCCAGCCGGTCGGCGACCTCGGCCAGATCGCCGCGCAGGTAGCCGCCCTCGTCGACCATGTCGATCAGGGTCAGGGCGATGGCGTGGTCTGCCGCCGACAGGCCTGCTTGCGACGCCTGGGCCTGCAGATGCTCCCACAGGGTGGCCTCGCGCGTGTCCGGCTGTTCGCGCCCCTCGCCGTCCGGAGCCCCCCCGCCGGAGCCGGCGCGGGACCAGTCCGAAAGGCCGGGCTGGGCCTCGTCGGACATGCGGTCCGAAGTGCGCTCGCCCGGCGCGGCGTCGCCGTAGACGTCGTCGGCGCGCGCGTCGACCGCATCGGCGGCGTCGGCGGAGCGGCCGTCCTCGAAGCTCATCTCGGTGCGGTCGCTGGCCTCAACCGCTTCCGGCAGGGCGTCATTGGCCTCGCCCGGTTCGGCGTCCTCGCGCTGGAGCAGCGGATTGCGCTCCAGCTCGGCCTCGACGAAGGCTTCGAGCTCCAGGTTGGACAGCTGCAGCAGCTTGATCGCCTGCTGCAGCTGGGGCGTGATGACCAGCCCCTGCCCCTGCCTGATCTCCAGCCTCTGCCCGAGCACCGCCCAACCCCCGCGGGCCATGTGGCCCGAAACTTGCTGCGGCCACCCTGTGGCCGAAGCGGTTAACGAGGGTCTAAGGGCCCCGGAGAGCCCGGGGCCGGGGGACAGCCATGTCGGACTTCGAGTTCACCTTCGCGCTCTTCGGCCTGCTGCTCGGCCTATCGCTGGCGGAGGTGCTCGGCGGCCTGGCCCGGGCGCTTGAGGCTCGACTGCGGATTGGAAAGGCTTTCCGCATCGGCTGGCTCACCCCCCTCCTGGGGGCCTTTGTCGTGCTGGATCTATTGTCGTTCTGGCAGGCGGCCTGGGTGAGCCGCGACGTCATCGACGTCACGGGCTTCGTCCTGATGGCCGTGACAGTCTTCGCTGGCAGCTACTATCTCGCCTCCTCCCTCGTCTTCCCGCGCTCCCTCGAGGACGCCGTCGACCTCGACGTCCACTTCTTCCGCGTGCGCCGGATCGTCATCGGGGTGATGCTCGCGTTGCTGCTGGTGCAACTGGCCTTCTACGCGAGCGTCCCCGAGCTTGCGGTGCGATTGCGCGCCGCTTTACCAATCGCCCTGACCGCCTTGTTGTTATGTCTCATGACTATCGCCATGTTCGTACGAGACCCGTTCTGGGCCCGGCTCGCCATGGCGGCGCTCGTGGCGAGATACGTCCTCGCCTACATCCTCTGATGTACAGAGCGGGAAACGAGCCGCCCCGCGGCTTCAGCCGTACATGTCGCCCAGGTAGACCCGGCGCACTTCCGGATCGCGGATCACATCCTCGGCCTTGCCCTCGAACAGCACCGCCCCGCCCGAGATGATCGAGGCGTGATCGATGATGTCGAGGGTCTCGCGCACGTTGTGGTCGGTGATCAGCACGCCGATGCCCTGCCCCGCCAGGTAGCGGATCACCTGGCGGATGTCGGCGATGGCCAGCGGGTCGATGCCGGCGAACGGTTCGTCGAGCAGCATGAAGGACGGCTTGCCGGCCAGCGCCCGGGCGATCTCGCAGCGCCGCCGCTCGCCCCCGGACAGGCCGGAGGCCGGCGCATGCCGGAGATGGTCGATGCGCAGCTCCTCGAGCAGCCGGCTGACCTCGTCCTCGATCGCCTGGCGGCCGGTATGGTGCAGCTCGACCACGGCGCGGACGTTGTTCTCGACCGTCATGCCGCGGAAGATCGAGGCTTCCTGCGCGAGGTATCCCAGGCCCATGCGGGCGCGCTGGTACATCGGCTGGGCGGTGATGTCCTCGCCGTCGAGGAAGATCCGGCCCGAGTCCGGCGGGATCAGGCCGGTGATCATGTAGAAGCAGGTCGTCTTGCCGGCCCCGTTGGGGCCGAGCAGGCCGGCGACCTCGCCGCGCTGCACCGTCAGGGAGACGTCGCGCACCACCTGCCGCGGGCCGAAGGATCGCGCCAGATGCTCGGCGCGCAGGCCGGTCGGGTGCGGCGCCCCGGCCGGCGTCTCGGGGACGACGGCGTCATGGACGTTGAGGGCGGAGAGTTCCTTGCGCGCCACGCGTCCTCCGAGCCGGGGCTCAGTCCCCGCTCTCGGGATAGAAGACGCCCTGCACGCGACCGTTCGACCCGCCGTCCATCTGCGCCGCCTCGGTGCGCGTGTTGTAGGTCAGGCTGGCCCCGGTCATGACGTTCTCGCCCTGGGTCAGGATCACGTCGCCGGTCAGGACGATGGTGTCGTTGGCCGGGGTGTAGACCGCGCGGTCGCCGCGGATGGTCTGTTCCGGGGTGACGAAATAGACGTTGCCCGTCGCCTCCACCCGGGTCAGGTCGCCGTCGCTGATCGTCCCCTCGACGCGGTCGGCGCGGATGCGGCTGTCGCCCTGGGTCAGTTCCGCCCGGCCGCGCAGCGACAGGGTCGTCGGCGTGCGCGCCACCTCGTCGGCGCCCCACATGATCGGCTGGCCGGCCTGGAAGCTCTGGGCGTCGCCGATCGTCGGCAAGGCCGCGAGGGACAGGCCGAGAACCGCGGCCGCGAGAAGTCTGCTCATGCTCATCCGTCCGACCCCGCCGCGTTGATGGTCCCCCGGACCTTGTTATCGCCCGAGCCGCTGAACACGACCCGTTCGCCCTGTTCATAGATCGCATAGGACGAAGCGGTCACGGTTCCAAGGGGCCCGGAGCCCTGCACGCCCTTCGCGCCGGTCACGATGCCGGTGCGGGTATCGACCACCGCCTCGGGCGTGACGAGGGTGAAGCCCGAGCCGCCGTCGGAGATGCGCACGTTCGGCCCGATGGTCACAGTGCGAGCGGTCTCGTCGTAGGTTCCGCCGTCGGCGGTCAGGGTGGTGACCTTGCGGCCGCCGAGGTTGAGTCGCAGCGCAGGGCCGACCAGTCGGTAGCGACCCGTCTGGCCGTCGCGAACGGCGCGCTCGAAGCCGACCACGAAGCTGCGCCCTTCGGCGTCCTGGCCGAGGAAGCGGGACTTCTCCAACGTGACTTCGCGGCTGGTCCCGGCCTTGCGCTCGACGTCGGACATGACGGTGCGCAGGGCGATCCAGCTGATCGTGCCGCCGGCGAGGATGACGATCAGCACCGGCAGCAGCCGGCGCATAAGCCGCACCCGCCGCGACCGGACCCGGAAGGCCTCGGCCGTCGCGGCGACGCGGGCCTCGTCCTCGGCGGCGCGGGTGTCGGCCGGCTCGGTCATCAGGCGTGGGCGAAGATGTCGATCTCGTCCCAGCCGGCGAGATCGAGGGCGGATCGGACAGGCAGGAAGTCGAACAGGCGACGGGCCAGCTCTGTGCGGCCTTCGCGCTCCAGCATCTCGTCGAGCCGGGCCTTGACCGCGTGCAGATAGAGGACGTCGGAGGCGGCGTACTCCAGCTGGGCCGGGGTCAGTTCGGTCGCGCCCCAGTCGGAGCTCTGCTGCGCCTTGGACAGTTCGACGCCGGCGCATTCGCGCACCACGTCCTTGAGGCCGTGGCGGTCGGTGTAGGTGCGCGCCAGCTTCGAGGCGATCTTGGTGCAGTAGACCGGCCGGGTCTCGACGCCGAGGTGCAGCTGGAACATGGCGATGTCGAAGCGGCCGAAGTGGAACAGCTTCAGCACCGCCGGATCGGCCAGCAGGCGCTTGAGATTGGGACAGTCGTAGGCCGGGCGGTTCAGCCGCACCACATGGGCTTCGCCGTCGCCAGCCGAGAGCTGCACCACGCACAGCGGATCGCGGCGGTAGCGCAGGCCCATGGTCTCCGAGTCGACGGCCACCACCGGGCCGAGGTCGAGATCGGCGGGCAGATCGCCCTCATGCAGGTGAACGGTCATGGGCTTCGAACTCTCCTGGCCCTCAACTAGCCGAGCGCCGCGCGCGAGGCGATAGGGCGGAAACAGAAACGGCCCCGCCTCGGTCGAGGGGGGCCGTTTCGAAAGATGGTGCCCAGAAGAGGACTCGAACCTCCACGGCCGTTAAGCCACTGGCACCTGAAGCCAGCGCGTCTACCAATTCCGCCATCTGGGCCCAGACGTCGACGCCGCGAGGCGTTTCCGTCCGGAAGGCGCGGACCCTTAAGGCAGGGCCCGATGCGGGTCAACAGGCTTTTGTCGCCTTTGCGTTGCGGCCCTCGCGGGCATCGTCTAATCCCCGCCGCAACGCCGGTTTCGCGCCGGCGCCCTGTCTCTCGCGGAGTGCATCATGAGCGAAGTCGCGCCCGGTCTGGTCACCGTCTTCGGCGGCTCGGGCTTCGTCGGCAGCCAGGTCGTGCAGGCGCTGGCCCGGCGCGGCTGGCGCATCCGCGTGGCCGTCCGCCGCCCCGACCGCGCCTTCAAGGTGCAGACCGCCGGCCACGTCGGCCAGATCTACACCACGCGCTGCGACGCCACGGACCCGGCCCAGGTCGAGGAGGCGCTGCGCGGCGCCGACGCCGCCGTCAACCTGATCGGCGTGCTGTACGAGACCGGCCGCAACACCTTCGCCGCCGCCCACGTGCAGGCGGCGCGCAACATCGCCGAGGCCTGCGCCGCCGGCGGCGTCGACCGGCTGGTCCACATCTCGGCCATCGGCGCCAATCCCGAGAGCGAGTCGGACTACGCCCGCAGCAAGGCCGAGGCCGAGATGGCTGTGCGCGAGGTCAAACCGGACGCGACCATCGTGCGCCCCTCGGTCGTCTTCGGCCCCGGCGACGACTTCCTGAACAAGTTCGCCTCGATGGCCGGCTGGTCTCCGGCCCTGCCGCTGATCGGCGGCGGACAGACGAAGTTCCAGCCGGTCTACGTCGGCGACGTGGCGGCCGCCATCGCCACCGCCCTGTCGCGCACGGAAGCCGCCGGCGAGACCTACGAGCTGGGCGGTCCGGCGGTGATGACCTTCGAGGACATCCTGCGCCTGATCATGCGCGAGACCCACCGCTCGCGCCCGCTGCTGCCCCTGCCCTTCTTCGCCGCACGGATGATGGGCGGCGTCGCCCAGCTGGCCGCCCTCGTTGGCCTGAAGCCGATGCTGACCCGCGACCAGGTCGTGCTGCTGGAGACTGACAACGTCGTGGCGCCGGACGCCCGGACGCTCGCCGATCTCGGCGTCGAGCCCACCGGCATCGAGGCCGTGGCGGCGTCCTATCTGTGGCGCTACCGCCGCGGCGGACAGTTCGCCGAGGCCGCGGCCTGACGCTTCAGAGGGCGCCCGTCAGCGCCAGTCCGGCCAGCCCCAGCACCCCCACCGCGATCCGCCACCAGGCGAAGGGCGCGAAACCGTGCCGGGTGACGAAGTCGAGCAGGAAGCGCACCACCACCAGGGCGGTCAGGAAGGCGACCACGAAGCCGATGGCGATCAGCCCCGCGTCGGTGAAGTCCAGCACGTCCCGGTTCTTGTACAGGTCATAGACCACCGCCCCCCCCATGGTCGGCAGGGCGAGGAAGAAGGTGAACTCGGCGGCCGAACGCTTGTCGGTCCCCAGCAGCAGACCGCCGGCGATGGTGGCGCCCGAGCGCGACACGCCCGGGATCATGGCCAGGCACTGGAACAGGCCGATCAGGAAGTAGACCCGGAACGGGTAGGTGTTCACGTCCAGATAGGTCGGGACCTTCTTCATCCGGTCGAGCAGCAGCAGCAGCACCCCGCCGACGATCAGGGCGATGCAGACGATCAGCGGCGTCTCGAAGAAGACCGTCTTGATCAGATCGTAGGCCAGCACCCCGACCAGCACCGCCGGCAGGAAGGCGATGATCACCCCGATGATGAAATGGCGCGCCCGGGGATCGGTCGGCCAGCGCGTCGCCAGTCGCCACAGGCGCGTGAAGTAGACGCTGATGATGGCGAGGATCGCCCCCAGCTGGATGACGATCTCGAAGGTCTTGCCGGTGCTCTCGAAGCCGAGGAAGTGGCCCAGCAGCAGCAGGTGGCCGGTCGACGACACCGGAATGAACTCGGTCAGGCCTTCGACCAGGCCGAGAATGATCGCCGCCAGCCAGTCCGCCATGCGCGCCCCTTGTGCGAGATGCGGGCGAGTCAGTTCGCCCCCGGTTCGGGCCCCACATAGCGCAGCCGCGCCCGGATAGGCGAGCCGTCGACGATCTGGTCGAGGGCGTGGGCCAGCAGGCCGGCCAGCCGGCCGATCATCAACAGGTCGGCGGCGCCTTCGCGGGGCAGCTCCAGCCGGCGGGCGACGATCGCCAGCGCCAGCGCGAAGCCGGGCGGACGTGCGGCGGCGGCCTCGCCGTCCCGAACCGCCCGGGCGAGGTCGGGCGGCAGGTCCGCAGCGGCGAGCAGGGCGGCGGAGCGAGGATCGCCGCGCGGCCAGTCCGGATCGCCGAAACCGGCCAGATCTCCAGTCTCCTGGGCCCGGCGCGCGGCGTCAAAGGCCTGACGGCGGACGGCGACGATCCACCCGGCGGCGCGCGCCATCTCGGCGACGGGGCCGGAGGCGGCGACCACGGCGAGACCGGCAAGGGCGGCGGCGGCGGGGCAGGCTCCGCCGGCCGCGGCGGCGCGGGTCGCGAGGATCGCCGGGTCGTAGCCGGGGTCCGCGGCTAGGACGAGGGCGCGGCGGACGAGATGGCCGTCGCGCTCGGGAATCTTCCACGTCCGGGCCAGCCTCTGGTGCAGGAACAGACGCGGCCCGGGGCCGGCGACGGCGTCCACGGCCTCGTCGAGGACGCGGGCGCACTCGACTCGCAGGGCCACGGCGTCGCCCGTGGCGAGGTCCGGCTCCTCCTCGGCGCGCCGGGCGAGGGCGGCGTAGAGGCGGGCGCGGGGCGAACCGCCGGGGGTGGCGCCGACGCGGGGCCGCAGGACGGCGAAGGGGTTGGCGGCCCGCGCGCCCCAGAGCACCCGGGCGGCGTCCTCCAGGGTGGCGGTCTCGGCCAGCTGGACCGCGTCGAGGCCGCGGTAGAGCAGGCGGTCCCCGACGACCACGCTGACGGAGGAGTAGAGCTCGGCCTCGCCCCGGCCGGCGGCGCTGCGGGCGGCAGGCTGCGGCGCTTCGTCGCCGGCGACCGCCTCGCCGCTCAGGCGGGCGATGTCGCGCGCGGCGTAGAGACTGCGGCGGGGATCGTCGGGGTCCGGCCGGGCGGCGATGCGACCGCGGCTGACGTAGGCGTAGAGGGTCTGGGCCTTGACCCCCAGACGCCCCAGCGCCTCGCCGCGTCCGATCCAGCGGTCGTGCTCCGCCGACATCCGTCGCCTCCTCCCGCCCCCGGCCGACAGGTCTATTCGGCGAACACCATGGGGCGGTTTCGTGACCATCGCGCTAACCTCCTCCCGCGGCCTTGGCAGGGCGGCCCCTTTCCGCGACAAGGGCGACAATGACCAGCGCCTCCCTGGACGACGTCCACGCCGCGACCCGCAGCGCCACCCGCCTCTCGGTCGGCGTGGCGGTGACGCTGATCCTGCTCAAGGCCTTCGCGCTGGGCGCCTCGGGCTCGGTGTCGATGCTGGCCTCGCTCACCGACTCGGCCCTCGATCTCGTGGCCTCGCTGGCGACCTTCTTCGCCGTCCGCTGGGCCGCCGCGCCGCCGGACGAGGCGCACCGCTTCGGCCGCGGCAAGGGCGAGGCGCTGGCGGCCCTGGTTCAGGCCGGCCTGGTGTTCGCCTCCGCCGTCTTCATCGGCTGGGAAGCGGTGCTGCGCATGTTCGATCCGCGCCCGGTGACCGCCGGACACTGGGGCGTCGCCGTGGTGCTGATCTCCATCGCCCTCACCGGCTGGCTGGTCTGGCGTCAGGGGCGGGCGATCAGGGCCACCGGATCGGTGGCGGTGGAGGCCGACCGGGCCCACTACACCGCCGACCTCGCCGCCAGCGTGGTGGTGCTGATCGGCATCGTCTCCGGCGCCTACCTGTCGGCGCCGGGGCTGGACGCCGCCGCGGGGCTGGTGGTGGCGGTCTGGCTGTTCTGGGGCGCGACCGGCGTCCTGCGCGGCGCGGCCGACCAGCTGCTGGACCGGACCACGCCGGAGTCCGACCGGATGGCCATCACCACCGCCATGCTGTCCGACCCGCGCATCTCCGGCGTGCACCGGCTGCGCACCCGGCAGTCCGGACCGGTGCTGACCATCCAGATGCACGTCGACATGGACCCGACCCTGACCTTGGCCGAGGCGCACGACATCCTCGTCGAGGCCGAGAACCGGCTGCTGGAGCGGTGGCCCGGGGCCGACATCCTGATCCACCCCGATCCCCGCCCGACGCCTTCGGCCAAGGGGCCGTGGAGCTGAGCCCCGCGCCCATGGCTAACGCCCGCTTAACGGCCCCGGGCGCATGGACGGTCTGATGTCCGCCGTCCTGTACCATTTCGCCTTCGACCCCGGCTCCCGCGCTGCGCGCCTCGCGCTGGGCGAGGCGAAGCTGCCGTTCGAGGAGACGCCGGTCCGGCCATGGGAGGACGATTGCCCGATCGCGGGGCTCAATCCGTCGGGCATGCCGCCGGTGCTACAGGTCGCCGAGACCGGACGCCCCCTGACCCTGTGCGAGCCCGCCGCCATCCTGGGCTGGCTGGAGGACCGCTCGCGCGAGCCCTTCCTGGTGCCGGCCGATCCCGCCGAGCGCGCCGAGACCCGGCGGCTGACCACCTGGTTCGACCGCCGCTTCACCGACGAGGTGGACGCCGTCCTGCTGCACGAGCGCATGGAGAAGCCGCTGCTTCGCCTCGGCCCGCCGGAGGCGCGGGCCCTTCGCGCCGGCCGTGAGGCGCTGCGCGCCCACCTCGGCCAGTTCGAAGGCCTGCTGGCCGAGCGCGACTGGCTGGCCGGACGGCGGCTGGGACAGGCCGACATCGTCGCCGCCGCTCACCTGTCGGTGCTCGACTACTTCGGCGAGGTGGCGTGGGCCAACTGGCCGGGGCTGAAGACCTGGTACATGAAGCTGAAGTCCCGTCCCTGCTTCCGGCCTCTGCTCGCCGACCGCTTCCCGGGGGTGCAGCCCTCGGCCTGGTACACAGACCTGGACTTCTAGCCCGACTTTCGCCGGCATCGGCGTTATGAAGTCGGCCGACCATGGCCCGGGATCCCCGCATCTTCATCCGCGAACGCGCCGCCGCGCTGGGGTTCGACGTCTGCCGTTTCGGCTCGGCCTCGGAGCCGTGGAGCGCCGGCGAACGGCTGGCGCACTTCGTCGAGGACGGCCGCCATGGCGACATGGGCTGGATGGAGACGACGCTGGAGCGCCGCGCTCACCCCACCTCCATGTGGGAGGGAGCCCGCACCGCCATCGTGCTCGGCCTCAACTACGGTCCCGGCCACGACCCCCTGCCGGAGCTGGCCGACCGGTCGGCCGGCTACCTGTCGGTCTACGCCCGCGGCGACGACTATCACGAGCTGATCAAGGGCCGGCTGAAGACCCTCGCGGGCCAGATCGCCGCCCGCACCGGCGAGGAGGTCAAGGTCTTCGTCGACACGGCGCCGCTGATGGAGAAGCCGCTGGCCCAGCGCGCCGGCCTCGGCTGGCAGGGCAAGCACACCAACCTGCTGAGCCGCGATCACGGCAACTGGCTGTTCCTCGGCGTCATCCTCAGCGCCGCGACGTTCGAGCCCGACGAGGCGGAGACCCAGCACTGCGGCAGTTGCACGGCCTGCCTCGACGCCTGTCCCACCAACGCCTTCCCGGCCCCGTTCCAGCTGGATGCGCGCCGCTGCCTGTCCTACCTGACCATCGAGTTCGCCGGGCCGTGGCCGGAGGATTTCCGCGTCGCGACGGGCAACCGGATCTACGGCTGCGACGACTGTCTGGCGATCTGCCCGTGGAACAAGTTCGCCGCCGAATCTCGCGAGGGCCGGCTGCAGGCGCGCGAGGCCCTGCTCTCGCCCCGGCTGGCCGATCTGGCGGCGCTCGACGACGCCGCCTTCCGGGCCCTGTTCTCGAAAAGCCCGGTCAAGCGCATCGGCCGCGACCGCTTCGTGCGCAATGTGCTCTACGCCATCGGCAACAGCCGCGACGCGGCGCTGGTCCCGGCCGCCGAGGCCCTGATGGACGATCCGGATCCGGTGGTCAGGGATGCCGCCGCGTGGGCGGTGGCGCGCCTGCGTTCCCTCTCCCACCGGGAGAGGGCTTGAGCCTCCGCAAGCAAAGCGAGCGGCAAGGCGAAAGGGTGAGGGGGAAGTCTTCTGAAGCTCGCCCCGTTCGACCCTCACCCTTTCGCGCGGCCAATCGCCCTTCGGGCTCTTGGGCGCTCAAGCCCTCTCCCATCGGGAGATCAAGGTTGCTCAGCCCGCCGCCATGCCGACGCCGCGGTTCCCGCCGGGGGCGCGGGCGATGTCCAGCAGCTTGACGCGGAAGACCAGCACGCTGTTGGGCGGGATGCCGGGGCGGCCTTGCGCGCCGTAGGCCTGCTCCGGCGGCAGGTAGACGATCCACTCGTCGCCGACCCGCATGTGCTGCAGCGCCTCGGTCCAGCCCTCGACCACCTCGCCAAGGGTGAACACCGCCGGCTGGCCGCGCTGGAACGAGCTGTCGAACACCGTGCCGTCGGTCAGGGTCCCTTCGTAGTCCACCCGCACGAGGTCGTTGTTGTCGGGGCTCTCGCCGCCCGGCGGGCCCGACTGGACGACCTTGTACTGCACGCCGGACGGCAGGGACTGCACTCCCTCGGCGCGCGCATTGGACTTGAGGAAGAACTCGGCGGCGCGCGCATTCTCCGCCGCCGCATCATCCGTCGCCGCCCCTCGATCGCAGGCGGCCAGCGACGCCACCATGACCAGCGCCGCGGCGCCCCTAGCCCATCCGGAGTTCATATCCCGCCTCTTCCAACGCCTGTCTGATGTCGTGCGCGTGCGTTTCGCCGCGCGTCTCGACCATGATGTCGAACTCGGCGCCCTTGGCCGGCACGTCGAGCGCCAGCCGGTTGTGCACCACGTCGATGATGTTGCCTCCGAGACCGCCGATGACGGCGCTCATCTTCGCCAGCATGCCCGGCCGGTCGTCGCCGAGGATGCGGTAGACGACGAGCCGCTTCTCGCGGACCAGTTCGCGGTTCAGCACCACCGCCAGCATGCGCGAGTCGATGTTGCCGCCCGTCAGCTCGAGGCCCACCTTCATGCCGCGGAACCGGTCGGGACAGGCCAGCAGCGCGGCCAGGCCGCCGGCGCCGGCCCCCTCGGCCACCGTCTTCTCCAGGGTGGCCAGGAAGGCGACGCCCTTCTCGAAGTCGGCCTCCTCGCAGACCACGACGTCCTCGACCAGCGGGTCCGCGAGGGCGAACGGGATCTCCCCGACCGCCTTGATGGCGATGCCCTCTGCGATGGTTTGACCGCCGCACTTCGGCGGCTCGCCCCGGCGGCGGGCGGTGAACGACGGGTACATGGCCGCCTCGACCCCGAAGATGCGCACCGACGGTTTCAGCCCCTTGGCGGCGATGGCCGAGCCGGCGATCAGGCCGCCGCCGCCGATCGGGATGATCAGGGCCTCGAGGTCGGGGGCGTCCTCCATGAACTCCAGCCCGCAGACGCCCTGCCCCGCGACGATGCCGACGTCGTCGAAGGCAGAGACGAAGACGAAGCCTTCCTCGTCGCGCAGGCGGTGCGCCTCCTCGGTGGAGCCCGTGAAGTCGAGCCCCTTGATGACCACATTGGCCCCGTGTGCACGGGTGCCGTCGATCTTCACGAAGGGGGTGCCCTCGGGCATGACGATGGTCACCGGCACGCCGAGACGCCCGCCGTGATAGGCCAGCGCCTGCGCATGGTTGCCGGCGCTGGCGGCCACCACCCCGCGCCTGCGCTCGTCCGGAGTCAGCTGCAGCAGCCGGTTCAGCGCGCCGCGCTCCTTGAAGCTTCCGGTGAAGTGCAGGTTGTCGAACTTGATCCAGACCTCGGCGCCGGTCAGCTGCGACAGGCGGCGGGAATAGCGCACCGGGGTGCGGTCGACCTGTCCCGCGATGCGGTCCCTGGCCGCCAGGATGTCGTCGAAAGTGACTGTCATGGAGCGCTCCCGCCCCGGTCTGGCGCCGGGTTTCCGCGGCTGCTTGTGGACCAGCGCCGAACGCCTCGCAACCTTGACCTTGGGCCGGCGTTCATCGTCTGATCCGGCGTTCGAACCGCACGTTTCCCGGAGAGAGCCATGCCCGCCGCGAAGTCTGTCCTGTCCGTCCTCGCCATCGCCGCCGCGGGCGCGCTGGCGACGGCCTGCGAGACGGTGCCCGTCGGGGGCGGTTTCGGGCCGCCGCCCGGGCCCGCTCCGTTCCGCGCCGAGGATTTCTCCTGGTCGACCCGCGCCGGCGGCGCCTCGATCGATGGCCGTATCGATTATCGGCGCGACGGCCGGCCGTACGATTGCACCGGCTCCGTGGCGCTGACTCCCGACACGCCCTACACCCGGGCCCGCTTCCGCACCCTTTACGGCTCCACCGACCGCGCCGCCGTGCCGGAGGCGATCGTGCGCGCCCGGACGGTCGCGGACCCGAACGCCGACTACCGCTCCTACGTCCGCTCCGAGACTTGCCGCGACAACCGCTTCGAGTTCACCGGCCTGCCCTCCGGCGGCTGGTTCATCATCGTCCCGGTCAGCGCCGGCGGCGACGATCGGGTCGTGCTGATGCGCCATGTCGACACCCGCAGCGGACGGGTGACCGTCGTCCTCTGAGTGATCGCCCTTCCGGCCGCGTATCGGGCCGCTCCGGAGAGTTGACCATGCCCCGCCTCGTCCCGATCGCCCTCGCCGCTCTCGGCATCGCCGCCGCCGGCCCTGCCGCCGCCCAGACCTGGGACCGCTACGGCGGGTACAGCGACCATGGCTATGGCGAGAGCTACCGCCAGGATTGGCGCGGCGACCGGTACCGGGGGAGAGACGGGAACGCAGTCCCCTCGTCCTTCGACTGGCGCAGCCAGCTCGACCGCCCCGGCGACTACCGCTGCGACGCCTACTGGGACGCCGGCCGCACCGACTGCGACGCCCGCTGGCGCGACCAGCGCCATCGCGTCAGTCCGCAGGCGCGCCGCGACTACCGCGAGCTCGCCGGCTACGGCTACGGCCGCTACGGCTACGACCCCCATGATCGCTACGGCTACGGCTATGGCTATGGTTACGGCTACGGCTACGGGCAGGACCGCTACGTCGGGCGCCGCCGGGGCTACGGCTCGACGTCCGCCTACGGCCACGGCGCGGGCGGCACGACCTACCATGGCGCCTACGGCCGGCCCGACCACGTCTTTCCGGGCGGCGGTGCCGCCTACAGCGGCCGGGATCCGGGCCGCATCGCCTGGTGCCGGGCGACCTACCGGTCCTACGATCCGGGCAGCGGCTACTATCGCGCCTGGAGCGGGCGTCTGGTCTGGTGCGGCTGAGAAGCGCCCGAACCACGTTCACCGGATCACAGACGCGTGGACGAGCGACGTTCGCCATTGTTTCGCCTCGACCGGCCCGCTTCGCTGACCCTTCGCCCGCGGGGCGCAGTCGAGGGGAAGCGTACATGTCCCAGCACAACATCTCGGGGTCCGAAGTGTTCGGACCCAAGCCGTTCGTCATCCTGCGATCGGTGAAGACCGGAGGTCTGCGCCGTCAGCGCAAGGCGCGGACCCTGCTCGCCTTCCTGACCGGGGCGGCAGTCGCGCTCATCGCGGGGGCGGCGGCCGTGGCGGCCGCCTTCGGCCCCGGCCTCCTGCCCTGACGCGCGTCACGCCAGCCAGATCATCCGTCGCGTGCGGGCTTCCCCGCCGCGCGCGCGGCTGAAGCCCGGCCGGACCTCGCCCGTGTACAGGAAGCCGGCCTTCTCCAGCACGCGGCCGGACGCCGGATTGTCCTCGAAGTGGCCGGCCACCAGGGCGCGCCGCCGCCAGTTGCGGCTGGCCCAGACCAGTCCCGCGGCCAGCGCCTCGGTGGCGTAGCCGCGCCCCCAGAACGGACGGCCGATCCAGTAGCCGACCTCGGGACCCAGATCCCCGGCCTCGAACAGGCCCAGCACGCCGACGGCGCCGTGATCCTCATGCTCGATCAGGAAGGTGCGGGCGCGCTCCGGATCCTGCCCGGCCACCTGCAGCACGAAGTCCTCGGCGTCCTGCACCGAGAAGGGGTGCGGCATGCGCAGGGTCATGCGGGCGATGTCGAAATCGTTGGCGAGGGCGGCGAGGCGGGTCACGTCCTGGGCCTGCGGGCTGCGCAGGGCCAGGCGCCGGGTCTCGACGACGGGGGAGGGTTCGATCACGCACATGGCGGCGCCTCATTCGGTCTCGCCGCCTCCTTGGAGGGCTCGGGCGGCGTTTCGAGGCGGGGAACGAAAACGGGGAGCCTGGTGATCCAGACTCCCCGCGGAATAATTCCCTTGGTCCGGATCGCGGCCCTTTCGGCCTTGCGCGATCCGGTCTGTCTTCCGTCTCGCGCTATTCGGCGGCCATGGCCGGCATGTCGTTGGCGGCGAGAATCGACACGTAACAACGGCCGCCACGCTTTTTCGTGAACTGCACGGAGCCGTTGGTAAGGGCGAACAGGGTGTGGTCACGGCCCATGCCGATGTTCTCACCCGGGTGGAAGGTGGTGCCGCGCTGACGCACGATGATGTTGCCGGCCAGCACGCGCTCGCCGCCGAACTTCTTCACGCCGAGGCGCTTCGACTCGGAGTCGCGCCCGTTACGCGACGAACCACCGGACTTTTTGTGAGCCATGAGTCTGCTCCTACTCTCGTATCGTTCTTACGCTTCGTCGGACGAGGCGGCGGTTTCGGTCTTCTTGGCGGCGGCCTTCTTCGGCGCAGCCTTCTTGGCGGGGGCCTTGGCCTCGCCCTCGTCGGCCTTGGCGGCCTTCGGAGCGGCGGCCTTCTTGGCCGGCTTCGCCTCGACCTCGGCGGTCTCGACGCGCGGGGCCAGGCCGCGGGCGCGGGCGTTCATCTCGGCCTTGGTCAGCAGGGCGACTTCGCCGTCCCACTTGGCCTTCTCGCCGGCGCCTTCGATGCCGGTGATGCGCAGGACCGACTCCATCTGGCGATGGCCGTTGGTGCGGCGGTAGCCCTGACGACGGATCTTCTTGAAGATCTTGATCTTCTCGCCCTTGCGGGTCTCGACCAGGGTGGCCGCGACCGAGGCGCCGTCGATCATCGGAGCCCCGACGGTGACGCCCTTGTCGCCGCCCAGCATCAGCACTTCGCCGAACTTGACGTTCGAGCCGGCCTCGCCGTCGAGCTTCTCGACCACGATCACGTCGCCCGGTTGGACCCGGTACTGCTTGCCGCCGGTCTTGATCACCGCGTACATGTTGAAGCCTCAGCGAAACGCAAAAAGAATAGCGCCCGTCGGGGACCCCCGCGGGCGAAGAGCGGCGACATATACGGATGGGGGGCGCGGAGTCAACGCGGGCGGGGCGAAAAAGCCCGCGCCGCGGTCGGTCCGGGGCGCGTGCGGCGTCGCGAACACGTCCGCCCCCTCGACCGTTATAAAGTAACACGCTAAGGGAAGCGCGATGACGTCGCCCGACCTCCAGCAATCCATGGCGCTTTCCGTGCTGGGCGTGGGTTTCGCCACCGCCTTCCTGCATGCGGCCCTGCCCACCCACTGGCTGCCCTTCGTGCTCGTCGGCCGCGGACAGCGCTGGAGCCTGTCGCAGGTGCTCGGCGCGGTGACGGCGGCGGGTCTGGCTCACATCGCGACCACGGCTCTGGCCGGCGGCCTGATCGTCGCCGCCGGCCTGGCCATGGATCAGTGGATGGCGGGCCTGCTGCCCAACCTGTCGGCGGCCCTGCTGTTCCTGTTCGGCGCCTTCTACCTGGGCCGCGCCCTGCTGCGGCAGCCGGTGATGGGCGGCGGGCCGGCGCTGGAGCTGTCCGAGCCGACCGTCTCCCACGCCGCCGCCTTCTGGGGTCTCGTCGCGCTGATGGCGGTGTCGCCGGGCGAGGTGCTGCTGCCTATTTATCTGTCGCAGGCGACCGAGGGCGCCGTGGTGCTGGGCGGGCTGACCCTCGCCTTCGCCGCCGGGACCGTACTCGGCATGTCCCTGTTCACGCTGCTGGCCCGGGCCGGCTGGTCCGTGCTCCGGCTTGAGCGCTGGGCGCGCTACGAAGGGGTGATCCTCGGTCTGGCCCTGCTCCTGATCGGCCTTCTCGTCCTGCTGCGCCAGCACTAAGGAAGAGCGCATGGCGCACGCCCACGACCATCACGACCACGACCACGATCATGGGCACGCCCACGCCCACGGCGCGGGCCACCACCATCATCATGGGCCGGTGGACACCGGCGACTGGCGCTACGCCGTCGGCCTCGTGGTCAACCTCGCCTTCGTGGCCATCGAGTTCGGGGCCGGGGTGTTCAGCGGCTCGACCGCCCTGATGGCCGACGCCGGCCACAACCTGTCGGACGTGCTCGGCCTGGCCATGGCCGGCGGCGCGGCCTGGCTGGCCCGGCGGGCGGCGGGGCCCGGCAAGACCTACGGCTACGGCAAGGCGACGGTGCTGGCCGCGCTGGCCAACGCCCTGCTGCTGATCTTCGCCTGCGGGGCCATCGCCTTCGAGGCGGTGCGCCGCCTCGCCGAGCCCGCGCCGGTGATGTCCGGCCTGATCATGGCGGTGGCCGCCATCGGCTTCGTGATCAATCTCGGCACCGCCCTGCTGTTCATGCGCGACCAGCACGCCGACCTGAACGCCCGCGGCGCCTACCTGCACATGCTGGCCGACGCCGCCGTCTCGGTCGGCGTGGTCATCGCCGGCGGCGTCATCTGGCTGTCGGGCTGGTCGCTGATCGACCCGATCGTCAGCCTGGTCATCGTCGCGGTGATCCTGATCGGCACCTGGAGTCTGCTCAAGGATTCGCTGAACCTGGCGCTCGACGCCGCCCCGGCCGGGATGGACGTCGACGCCGTCCGGCAGGGCCTGCTGGGCCTGCCGGGCGTCAGTGCGGTGCACGACCTGCACGTCTGGGGCCTGTCGACGACGCGCGCCGCGCTCACCGCCCACCTCGTGCACGACCGGCCCGACGCCGCCGCACTGCTGGCCGAGGCGCACGAGCTGATCCGCGCCCGCTTCGGCATCGGCCATGCCACCCTGCAGCTGGAAAGCGCGCCGCTCCCCGACTGTCCGAGCTGCTGATCAGTCAGCCGGCGGCGCCGTCAGCCGGCCGCCGGGATAATCGATCACCACCATGCCGAACGGGCGGAAGGCGGCGTTGCCGATGAAGCCGACGGCCTCGGGGCGCGCGAAGTAGCCCTGCGGCGGCTGGACGATCAGCCGCGGTTCGGCCCATTCGATGCCGCCCATGCGGAAGCGCGCCGCCGCATAGACCGGCAGGCGCACCGAACCGCCCGTGCCGCTGCCGCCCAGCACCTCCAGCGGCTCGCCCGGGTCGCGACCGTCGAGGGTTGCGGCGTGCTGCGGCTGCGACAGGTTGATCCACAGGTGTGGGTCATCGAACAGGCCGGCGCCGGAATCGTAGCGCAGCTCGACGGGCCGCCCGTCCAGCTCGCCGGTCACCCGGGGGATGCCGTTGTCGTCGCGCATCGACGCGCTGCGGCCGCAGGTGGCGGCGGTCGCCGAGGCCTCGCCGGCCGGCGCCAGGGCCAGCCGGCCGCGTTCGAAGTCGAAGGTCAGCACCGCCTGGCCGAACAGGTCCGAACCGAGAATTCCGGCGACCGGCGCCCCTTCGGGTCCGGCGAGACCGGAAAGGTCCGAAACCGTCGGCGACAGGCGCGTCGTCACCGGCCCGAGCGTGAAGCGCGGCACGGTGGTGCTGGAGACCTCGACCACCCCCGCGGTCCCCTCCACCGTCGTCCCGCCCTCATCGGGCAGGCCGAGCGTCCGGACCACCCCGGCGTCCAGCGCGCTGCGGTTGGCGCCGGTGTCGACAAGGAACCAGCGCGCCTGCCCGTCGCCGGGGTCTGCGCGGACGAAGGCGACGTGGGCGACATAGGCGGCCTCGACCGCGCCGTCGGTGCGCAGCGCCTCGAAGGCGGCGGCGCAGGTCGGCCCGGAGGCGGCCAGGGAGAGGATCAGGGCCTGGAGCATGGCCGTATCAGCCGACCCGGCGGAGCGGCGCACAAGTTAAGTCTCTTTAATCCGCCCGCCGCCCCCCCTAGATGGGCGCCATGACCGACACCGCCTCCGCCTCCGCCTCCGCCTCCGCCTCCGCCTCCGGGAAGATTCCCGTCACCGTGCTCACCGGCTACCTCGGCGCCGGCAAGACCACCCTGCTGAACCGCATCCTCACCGGGGACCACGGCAAGCGCTACGCCGTCATCGTCAACGAATTCGGCGAAATCGGCATCGACAACGATCTGGTCGTCGGCGCCGACGAGGACGTGTTCGAGATGAACAACGGCTGCGTCTGCTGCACGGTGCGGGGCGACCTGATCCGGGTCGTCAACGGGCTGATGAAGCGCCAGCGCCCGGGCAAGCCGGCGTTCGACGCCATCATCGTGGAGACCACCGGCCTTGCCGATCCGGGACCGGTGGCGCAGACCTTCTTCGTCGACGACGAGGTCAAGGCGAAGACCCAGCTGGACAGCGTCACCGCCCTGGTCGACGCCAAACACGTCATGGCGCGACTGGACGATTCGAAGGAGGCGCGCGAGCAGGTCGCCTTCGCCGACCGCATCATCCTCAACAAGACCGATCTGGTCTCCGAGGGCGAACTTGAGACGGTCGAGGCCCGCCTCCGGGCGCTCAACCCGTTGGCCCCGATCACGCGCGCGCAGCGGGCGAACGTGCCGCTGGACCAGGTGCTGGGCGTCCACGCCTTCGACCTCGAGCGGATCAGCGAGGTGCGGCCGGACTTCGTCAACCCGCCGCACGGCGCCGAGGGGCACGTGCACGACGAGCACTGCGGCCACGACCATCACCACCACGACCATGACCACGGTCACGAGGACCACAACCACGGTCCGCGGGGGCACGCGCACGAGGACGACATCAAGGGCATCGCCCTGTCGCTCGACCGCCCGCTGGACGGTCAGAAATTCACCGCCTGGCTCGACCGGCTACTGGGCGAACAGGGTCAGAACATCCTGCGCGCCAAGGGGATCATCGACGTCAAGGGCGAGGACCGCCGGCTGGTCTTCCAGGCCGTGCACATGATCCTCGAGGGCGACCTGCAGAAGCCGTGGGGCGAGAAGGAGCGGCGCTGGTCCCGCGCCGTCTTCATCGGCCGCGACCTCGACGAGGCCGACCTCCGCGCCGGCTTCGAGGCCTGCGCGGCATGAACCCGCCGCCCCGCCCGCACCGCGAGGCCGTGCTCCGCTACGACACGCCCGACTTCGACATCCTCCAGCCCGGCGACTTCGTCCGTTGCGCCGTCTCTGACCGGCCGATCCCGCTGGACCGTCTGCACTACTGGAGCGTGGAGTTGCAGGAGGCCTACGCCGCTCCCGAATACATGACGCAGCGCTGGGTCGAGACCCGCGAGGCCGGCGCATGACCCGCTTCCAGTTCGACGCCCAGCCCACCGCCGCCCTGTTCGACCGGACCGGCGCCGCCTTCGCGCTCGGCGACGGCTCGGTGCGCTTCGAAGGCGGGGAGTTCAGCGCGGCTCACGACGGGGCCATCCTTTGCGCCGCGGTACATCCCTCGGGCGATGGCGTGGTCACCGGCGGCGACGACGGGCGGGTGATCTGGCACCGGCGCGGCGAGGCGGGCCTGCTGGCCACGGCGAGGGGTGCGTGGATCGACTCGATCGACGCCTCGGCCGAGAGCGGACTGATCGCCTTCTCGCACGGCCGGACCCTGTCGGTGATCGACGCGAAGGAGGCCGCCTTCCGCCGCGATTTCCAGCACGAGCGCACCGTCTCCGGCATCGCCTTCGAGCCCAAGGGCCGGCGCGTCGCGACCTCGACCTATGGCGGGGCCGCCCTGTGGTTCGCCCGCATCGCCGACCAGAAGCCGACCCTGCTGAAGTGGGCCGGCTCCCACACCGGCGTGGCCTTCTCGCCCGACGGGGCCTTCGTCATCACCGCCATGCAGGACAACCAGCTGCACGGCTGGCGGCTGAAGGACCAGAAGAACCTGCGCATGGGCGGCTATCCGACCAAGGTGAAGTCTGTCGCCTTCCTCTCCAACGGCCAGCTGATGGCCACCTCAGGCGCGCCGGGCGCGGTGCTGTGGCCCTTCATCGGCGCCAACGGACCGATGGGGCGTGAGGCCACCGAGATCGGCTTCGACGAGGGCAGCCACGTCGCCCTGGTCGCGGCGCAGCCGAAGCATGGCGTGCTGGCGGCGGGGCTCAGCGACGGCCGCGTGTGGCTGGCCGACCCGGCCGGCCAGGGGCTCAACTTCCTCAAGGCCGAGCGGGGCGCGCCGATCGTGGCCCTGGCGATGAGCCAGGACGCCCGCCGGGTCGCCTGGGCCGACGAGGACGGCCACGCCGGCGTCGCCGACGTCTGACCTTGCATACGGCGACGCTGTCGGGCGACATCGCCCGATGAACTTCCCGCCCGAGAAGACACGGCGGCGGCGGCCGCTGCTGACCGCCCTGCTGGCCCTGGGCCTGCTGCTGCTCAGCGGGGTGGTCGCCTACGCCGTCGTGCCGCCCCCGGCGACCTTCCTGATGACCACCCGGGCGATCGAGGGCGAGGGCCTGTCGCGCCGCTGGCGCTCGCTGGACGACATCTCGCCGCGTCTGGTCGAGGCGGTGATCGCCGCCGAGGACTCGACCTTCTGCAGCCATCACGGCTTCGACATGAAGGCCATTGAACAGGCGCTGAAGGCCAATGCGCGAGCGGAAAAGCGGGGCCGCGGACGCATCCGCGGCGGCTCGACCATCAGCCAGCAGACCGCAAAGAACGTCTTCCTCTGGCCAGGCCGCGACTGGATCCGCAAGGGGCTCGAGGCCGGCTACACCCTCGCCATCGAGGCCGCCTGGGGCAAACGGCGGATCATGGAGGTCTACCTGAACGTCGCCGAGTGGGGACCGGGCGTCTACGGCGCCGAAGCGGCCGCCCGGCACTGGTTCGACAAGGGCGCCGACGAGCTGACCCCGCGCGAGGCGGCGCGGCTGGCGGCCATCCTGCCGTCCCCGCGACGCTACAACGCCAGCGCCCCCGGCCCCTATGTGCGCCGCCGCGCCGCGCGCATCCAGGCGGCCATGGGAACGGTGCGCAACGACGGCCTGGCCGCCTGCGTATTCCGCCCCGCCCGCGGGGAGGGGGACCCCGGGTAGCGGGGTGGAGGGGCTGAACGGCCGCGCTTGACCTCACGGCTCCGCTCGCGTCCCTTGCCGCCCGAAAAGCGGCGGAACGGCCGCGAAGGAGGAAGCATGAAGCGCCAACTGATGACCGCCGCCGCCGTCTGCGCCCTGGGACTCGGCCTCGCCGCCTGCGCCGGAATGGGCATGGCGAATGCGAACGCCGCGTCGACGACGTCAGGTCCGACGCCGGCGGCCCAGGCGACGGCCTCGCCGGAATTCCCGGCCACCGCCGAGGGCGCCGCCGCCTTCGTGGCCAGCGCGGAGGAGCGCCTCGCCGCCCTGTCGGAGGAGGCAGCCCGCATCCAGTGGACCCGGGCCACCAACATCACCTTCGACACCATGTGGCTGGAGTCGAAGATCAACGCCGAATACACCGAGCTTCAGGTCGAGCTGGCCAACAAGGCCGCCGCCTTCAACGACGTCCAGGTCGCGGAGGATGTCCGCCGCAAGCTGAACCTGCTGCGCCTCGGCATCGTCCTGCCCGCCCCCAACCGCCCGGGCGCGGCGACCGAGCTGGCGGAGATCACCACCCGCCTGGACTCGACCTATGCGACCGGCAAGTTCGAGTACAAGGGCGAGCAGATCACCCTCGACGAGGCCAACATCCTGATCGCCGAGAGCCGCGATCCGGCCGAGACCAAGGCGCTGTACGAGGGCTGGCGCACGGTCGCGCCGCAGATGGCCCCCGACTACGCCCGCATGGTCGAGATCGCCAACGAGGGCGCCCGCGAGCTGGGCTTCGCCGACACCGGCGCCATGTGGCGGGCCGGCTACGACATGGATCCGGACGCCTTCGCCGCCGAGACCGACCGGCTGTGGGAGCAGGTGAAGCCCTTCTACGAGAACCTGCACTGCTATGTGCGCGGGCAGCTGAACGCGAAGTACGGCGATGCGGTGCAGCCGGACGAGGGTCCGATCCGGGCCGACCTGCTGGGCAATATGTGGTCGCAGCAGTGGGGCAACATCTACGACGTCGTCGCCCCGGCCGCCGGCGGCGAGTCCGGCTACGACCTGACCGAGCTGCTGCGCCGGCAGAACTACGACGCCCAGCGCATGGTGAGGACCGGCGAGGGCTTCTACACCTCGATGGGGCTCGCCCCTCTGCCCGAAACCTTCTGGGAACGCTCGATGATCACCCGGCCCGAGGGCCGCGAGGTGGTCTGCCACGCCTCGGCCTGGGACCTCGACAATGAGGATGACATCCGCATCAAGATGTGCACCCAGGTGAACGCGGACGACTTCTACACCGTCCACCACGAGCTGGGGCACAACTACTACCAGCGCGCCTACAAGGATCAGCCGTTCCTGTTCAAGAACGGCGCGAACGACGGCTTCCACGAGGCCGTCGGCGACTTCGTCGGCCTGTCGGCGACCACCCCGACCTACCTGAACCAGATCGGCCTGCTCGACGCGGTCCCGGGCGAGGAACAGGACATCCCCTTCCTGCTCAAGATGGCGCTGGACAAGATCGCCTTCCTGCCTTTCGGCCTGATGGTCGACCGCTGGCGCTGGGACGTGTTCTCCGGCGAGACGACGCCGGCCGAATACAACGACGCGTGGACGGCCAACATGCTGAAGTACCAGGGCCTGACGCCGCCGGGCCCCCGGCCGGAGAACGCCTTCGACCCCGGCGCCAAGTATCACATCCCCGGCAACACGCCGTACACCCGCTACTTCCTGGCCCACATCTACCAGTTCCAGTTCCACCGGGCGGCGTGCCAGCAGGCCGGCTGGACCGGACCGCTGCACCGCTGCTCGATCTACGGAAACGAGGAAGTCGGCCGGCGCTTCAACGCCATGATGGAGATGGGCCAGTCGCGCCCCTGGCCGGAGGCGATGCAGGCCTTCACCGGCGAACGCGGCAACGACGCCTCGGCGGTGGCGGAGTATTTCGCGCCGCTGAACCTGTGGCTGACGGAGCAGAACCGCGGCAAGGACTGCGGCTGGACCGCGTGATCCCGAGGCCCCGCGGCTCGCTGCGGGGCCGACCGCCGGCCTCCCGTTAACCCCGACGGTAGGGCATCCCTTAACCCAAACGGACCATGCTCGGCCGCTGGACCGTGGGCGGGATTCCGCCGCGGCGCTGGATCGGGACGGCGCATGGACCTTGCACGCTGGATCGCCCGCGTGACCCGCGGATGGCGCGACTTCGCCGGCCGACTGGCCGGCGAGACCCGCGGCAACGTGGCCATGCTGTTCGCGCTGAGCGTGCCGGTGCTGATCCTGATGACGGTCGGGGGCGTGGACATCCACCGCGCCTCGACCGTGCGGGTCAACCTGCAGGACGCCCTCGACGCCGCCGCCCTGGCCGCGGCGCGCTCGCCCTACGTCGACAACGTCGAGATCCAGCGCGTCGGCATGGCGTCGCTGCGCGCCAATCTCAAGGCGTATCCGAACATCACCCTGCGCGAGGCGGACACCACCTTCGTGATTCAGGACGAGGTCGTCGTCGCCGATTCCAAGGTCGACGTCAGGACCCTGGTGGCGAACATCTTCCTGCCGCCGTACGGCAAGTTCATGGACGACTACCTGCCGGTCGGGGCGCATTCGGAGGTCGACCGCTCGTCCCGCAATATCGAGGTGGCGCTGGTGCTGGACATCACCGGGTCGATGGCCGGTCAAAGGATCATCGACCTGAAGGCGGCGGCCAAACAGCTGGTCGATATCGTCGTCCAGCCAATCCAGACCCCGTATTATTCGAGGGTGGCGCTGACGCCCTACTCGATGGGCGTCAACCTGGGCTCCCGGGCCAATGCCGCGCGTGGAACGCCTGTCGGCTCCACGGCGGTGACCGGAGCGACGATGAACCTGGCGGGCACGCCGAAGGCGGTCACCGCCGCAAGCCGGACCAATCCGGTGGTGATCACCGCCGCCGGCCATGGCTTCAACAACAACGACGTCGTCTGGATCACCGGCGCCGCCGGCATGTCCCAGTTGAACAACAAGCCCTTCCGGGTGTGGAACCGAACGAGCGATACGTTCGAGATCTACACCCTGGGCGGATATCGCGTCGATGGCCGCTACTTCGACAGCTACACGGGCAACGCCAACGTCCAGCGGTGCCAGGACAATGATTGTTCGGTCATCATTACATCCAACAGCCACGGCCTCTCGAATAACGACTACGTCTACTTCACCGATGTCGGCGGACTTCGCGACTCCAACAACACCAGCGTCGTCAACGGGCGGTTCTTCCTCGTGGGGAACGCGACCACCAACACCTTCACGATCGAACCTTCCGAGGGTCGCGGCATCTCCCCTTACGCATCCGGCGGCCAGGCCTGGTGCGCGCAGCCGGGCTGCACCTGGTTCGCGTTCGAGAACATGTACGGCAACCTTCAGGCGCACCGGATCAGCAGCTGCGTGACCGAGCGGACCGGCGCGAACGCCTACACCGACGCCGCGCCGTCGGGCGGCCGCGTGGGCCGCAACTACCCCGGCTCCTCAAATCCGTGTCTCCGCGCCGAAGTCACTCCCCTGACCAGCGACCGGGCCGCTCTCAAGAACGCGATCGACGACTATCAGGTGGAGGGTTCGACCGCAGGTCAGATCGGCATCGGGTGGGGCTGGTACATGGTCTCGCCGAACTTCAATCCGCTGTGGCCTGCCAACGGGGCCGCCGCCTACAACGCAGCCGAAACCCTGAAGGCTGTGGTCATCATGACCGACGGGGAATTCAACACGCCCTATTGCTCGGGCGTGATCTCACGGGAAGGCGGCTCCGGCTCGGGCGATAACCGCGAGAAGATCAACTGCGCCGCCGACAATGGAAATCCCTTCGAGCAGGGCAAGAGGATGTGCGCGGCGATGAAGGCGCGCGGCATCCTTGTCTACACGGTCGGGTTCCAGATCGCGGCTGACGGCGATGCGGCTGATCTTCTGAGGACCTGCGCCTCGACGCCGGCCAACTTCTTCCTGCCGGCCAGCGGCGGCGACCTGTCCGAGGCCTTCGCCGCCATCGGCCGCGACATCACCCAGTTGCGCATCTCGAAATAGGTCCGGCCCGCGATGTCGGGCATGTCTCGCCCGAAATGTATCGCCTCAGATCAGCCGGATCTCGCGCAGGCGTTCGGTGAGGAAGTCCTCGGCCATGATCGCCTTGCCGGCGTAGCGGTCCGGATTCTCCGGGGTCACCGTCGAGGGCAGGCTCTCGATCACGAAGTCCGGATTGAAGTGCAGGAAGAACGGCGTCGAGTAGCGGGCGAAGCCGCGCCGCTCCGGCGCCGGATTGACGACCCGGTGGGTGGTCGACGGCAGCACATGGTTGGTCAGGCGCTGCAGCATGTCGCCGATGTTCACCACCAGGGCGTTCGGCGGCGGTGCGATGTCCAGCCATTCGCCGTCGGCGTCCTTCAGCTGCAGCCCCGCCTCCTCGGCGCCCAGCAGCAGGGTGATGACGTTGATGTCCTCGTGCGCCCCGGCCCGCACGCCCGGCGCGTCGGCCGGAACCGGCGGATAGTGCAGCATGCGCAGGACGCTGTTGCCCAGCTGGACCTTGTCCTCGAAATAGTCGTCGCCGAGCTGCAGGTGGCGGGCGATGGCGCGCAGGATCCGCCGGCCGAGGGCGTCCATGGCGGAGAACATGCCGTACAGGTGCTCGCGGAAGCCCGGCACCTCGGTCGGCCAGACGTTGTCGCGCATGTACTTCCGGTAGGGATGGCCCTCCGGCAGCTCGCGTCCGACGTGCCAGAATTCCTTCAGGTCGACCGTGGTCGCGCCCTTGGCGGCCTCGACGCCGAATGGCGTCAGGCCCCGCGCCCCCCCGGTTCCCGGCTGGTGGTACCTGCGCTTCACCTCTTCCGGCAGGGCGAAGAAGGCCTTGGCGTCCTCCAGGGCCGCGTCGATGATCGCCGCGTCCAGTCCGTGGTCGGCGATCACCGCGAAGCCGTAGCGCTCGAAAGAGGCGCCCAGCTGGTCGGAGAAGCCCTGGAAGTCGGCGTCGTACAGGGTCATCGAGACAGGCTCGATGCTCCGGCCGGAGGCGGGTTCGGTCGTCGGGGTGGCGGTCACGGGAAAAGCCTTATGGTCCTTGCTGGCGGTCTCCATACGCTCTGGGACCGGACCTTGGCAAAGCGGGGGCGGCGCGAACGATTGGCCGCCCGCATGCGTTCAGCCTCCATACAGGCAGGAACCTTGACCGTAAGGCCGGCGTTTCAGCTGCGCCTCGTATTCACCGAAAGGATCGACCCATGCGCGCCAAACTCATCGTCGCCGGCGTCAGCGTCGCCGCCCTGCTGGGGGCCTGCACGACCACGGACCCCTACAGCTCCACCCCGCGCCGCAACAACACCGCGACCGGCGCCATCGCCGGGGCCGTCGGCGGCGCCCTGCTCGGCTATCTGACCAACACCTCCAACTCCGAGGAGGGGCGCAAGAACGCGCTGATCGGCGCCGGCATCGGCGCCCTCGGCGGGGCGGCTGTGGGCGCCTACATGGATCGCCAGCAGCGCGAGCTGGAGGCCGAACTCTCCGGCACCGGCGTCGGCGTGGCGCGTCAGGGCGACAACCTGGTCCTGCGCATGCCGGCCGACGTCAGCTTCGCCACCAACCAGGCCTCGATCGACCCGCGCTTCTACGCCACCCTCGACGACGTGGCCGGGGTGCTCAACCGTTACGACCAGTCGATCGTGGACATCATCGGCCACGCCGATTCCGACGGGGCCGAAGACTACAACCTCGACCTTTCGCGTCGGCGCGCCTCGTCGGTGGCCCAGTACCTGGTCAGCCGCAATGTCCTGGCGGACCGTCTCTATGTCGATGGCCGCGGGGAGAGCGCGCCCATCGCCTCGAACGCCACGGCCGAAGGCAAGGCCATGAACCGTCGGGTCGAGATCCTGATCCGTCCGTTCCGGGGCTGATCTCCCGGCCGGAACCGAAAAGCGGCGGCCCCCGGGCCGCCGCCTTTTTTCATGAACGGACACCGTTCCGTGACTTGCAGCCCGGGGGCGCAGGTGCTGGATAGGCGGGCCGTTCGACCCGGGGGAGCGATTTGCGTCGGGAACCGCAGGAATTCGCCGAGGGCCTTCGCCTCGCCGCCATCGCCGCGGTATCGGCCGCCGCGACCGCCACCCTGGTCATCGGCGCCGGGCGCACGCTGCTGCCGGAGGCCCCCGCCGCCGAAGCGGCGCGGCCCGAACTGGTGCGCGCCTCCCTGGGCCGGCCCTAGCCCCGCCCGATCGAGCTGTATCGGAAGCCGCGGGCGCGCATGTCCTCGGGCCGGTAGATGTTGCGCAGGTCGACCATGACGGGCTGGCGCAGCAGCCGCTTGACGCGGTCGAGGTCGAGCGCGCGGAACTGGTTCCACTCGGTCAGGATGACCACGGCGTCGGCGCCCTCGACGGCCTCGTAAGGCCCGTCCTTGAAGGCGACCCCGTCCAGCAGCTTCGCGGCCTCCGCCATGCCTTCCGGATCGAAGGCCTGGACCTCGGCGCCCATGGCCTGCAGGGCAGGCGCCACGTCCAGCGAGGGCGCGTCGCGCATGTCGTCGGTGTTGGGCTTGAAGGTCAGGCCGAGCAGGGCCACCCGCTTGCCCTTCAGGTCGCCGCCCAGGACCTGCGCCACCCGCCCGGCCATGGCCTTCTTGCGCGCGTCGTTGATCTCGACCGTGGTTTCGATCAGCCGCACCGGCGCGCCGGCGTCCGACGCCGTGCGCACCAGCGCCAGGGTGTCCTTGGGGAAGCAGGAGCCCCCGTAGCCGGGTCCGGCGTGGAGGAACTTGCCGCCGATCCGGTTGTCCAGACCGATGCCGCGGGCGACCTGCTGCACGTCGGCCCCGACCTTCTCGCACAGGTCCGCCATCTCGTTGATGAAGGTGATCTTCATCGCCAGGAAGGCGTTGGCGGCGTACTTGATCAGTTCCGAGGTGCGCCGGCCGGTGAACAGGATCGGCGTCTCGTTGAGGTTCAGCGGCCGGTAGAGCTCGTGCATCACCTCGCGCGCCCGCTCGTCCTCGGTCCCGACCACCACCCGGTCGGGCCGCTTGAAGTCCTCGATGGCCGCGCCCTCGCGCAGGAACTCCGGATTGGAGACCACGGCGAAGTCGGCGTCGGGGCGGCGCTCGCGGATGATCCGCTCGATCTCGTCGCCGGTG
Source organism: Brevundimonas viscosa (assembly GCF_900116065.1). Taxonomy (GTDB): domain Bacteria; phylum Pseudomonadota; class Alphaproteobacteria; order Caulobacterales; family Caulobacteraceae; genus Brevundimonas; species Brevundimonas viscosa. Next base: position 1,091 of record NZ_FOZV01000008.1, on the reverse strand, counting down.
CCGACCGGCACCGTCGACTTGGTCACCACCACGGTGAAGCCCTCGATCAGCCCGGCGATCTCCTCGGCCGCGGCATGGACGTAGGACAGGTCCGCATGTCCGTCGCCGCGCCGCGAGGGCGTGCCCACCGCGATGAACACCGCGTCCGCCGCGCGGATCGCCTCCGCCCCGTCCAAGGCGAACGACAGACGGCCGTCGCGCACGTTGCGGGCCACCAGATCGTCTAGCCCCGGCTCGAAGATCGGGATCTCGCCCCGCTCCAGCCGCTCGATCTTGGACGGGTCCTTGTCGACGCAGGTCACGACATGGCCGAAATCGGCGAAACAGGCCCCCGACACCAGCCCCACATAGCCGGTTCCGATCATCGCGACGCGCATGCGGGTTCATCTCCTGTGACGGGGATCGGATAGCGGCCCGGCCATGCCATGGCCAGCCGCCTTAAAGCAAAACCGCCGGCCCCTTTCGGGACCGGCGGCTCTGTTTTCGGCCGTATCGACCTTCCGGGGTTAGCGGAAGTTGATGTCGATGGTGGCGCGACGGTTGAGCGGCTCGCGCACGCCGTCGGCGGTCGGGCGGGCCAGCTGGGTCTCGCCCTTGCCGTCCAGCGAGATCACCCCGCCGTTGACGCCCTGGGCGACCAGCGCGTCGGCGACCGTGCGGGCGCGGCGGTTCGACAGGCCCACGTTGTAGGCCGCCGAACCCGAGGTGTCGGCGTGGCCGACCACCAGGATCCGCGTCGGACGACCCGACTTGGCGTAGTTGGCCGCCTGGGTCACCACCGACTGGGCTTCGGCCGTCAGGTCCGAGCGATCCCAGTCGAAGTAGACCACGAACTGACGCTCCACCGGCGGCGGCGGCGGCGGCGGGGTGGTCGGACGCGGCGGCGGCGGCGGGGTCATCGGCGGCGGCGGCGGCGGCGGCGGCACATAGGCCGGCTCCGCGGCGCCGAACGCATAGCGCAGGCCCAGCGTCAGCGAGTGGTCGGTGTAGCGGCCCTGGAACGGCCCCTGGTCGAACGCCGCCGACGAGGCGAAGGTGTCGAACTCCATGTTCGACATCAGATAGCGATAGGTCAGGTCCATGTGGGCCCG
>NZ_FOZV01000006.1 GCF_900116065.1 Brevundimonas viscosa | reverse complement strand
CAGCGGGCGTCACCACTTTTTTCCCAGAAGGTCCTTCAACGCGACGTTGTCCAGCATCGCGTCCGCCAACATCCGCTTCAGCTTCGCGTTCTCGTCCTCCAGCGCCTTCAGCCGCCTGGCCTCCGACACGTCCATGCCGCCGAACCTGGCCTTCCACTTGTAGAAGGTCGCCGAGCTGACGCCGTGCCGCCGGCAGACCTCCGACGTCGCTACACCGGCCTCCTGCTCCCGCAGGATCCCAATGATCTGCTCTTCCGTGAACCTTGACCGCTTCATTCTGTCCGTCCTTTCAAGGGGCGGACTCTAGCTATTCCTGGAGGAGTTTCAGGGGGTCACGTCACGCGGGCTGCCCACATCAATAGCATTCCGTAGGTGGTGGGGTGTCGTTCTTATCATTGGCGGGGTCGGCGAGCTATATAAGGTCCGCCTCCCACCCATCGCGGACGTTCGGACGTACGGCACGCCCTAGTCGGCACCGCGCACCAGCGGTCATGCGGCCGCAAGAGCGACATTCCGCGCGTGAGCCTGAGGTCGCTTTCGAGCGCACTCTAAGTTGTTGGCCGGTTGGGCGTGGCTTCGACCTGCGCTCGCCAGAAGAGCCGCTATCGTAGCCAAAGTCCAAGGTGTGCGACCCGTTATCCGGCGCCAGGCTCTGAGATTGACGATTGTCAGCTACGTCGCGTGTGTCGGGGTGCGAGGCGCTCGGCCCAGATCGCTGCCGCTTCCAACAACTCCTTGACGATATCGATCGCCGCCTTGACCCACTTGTTGTTGGCAATCGATTTGAAGAAGCTCTCGAGAAACTTGGAAAGAGCGTCGGCCCACTTTCCCCAGCCACGCAGGCGCTGGGACAGCTTCATAAGCTCGCGCCCGACGGGATTCAAATGATCGGAGATCGCCACCTTGAGAACAAGCTGGTCGTCGGCCAGGCCATAGTCCGAGAACGTCGCGATCTGATCCTGATCAGCAGATTCCGCGAAGTCGGCAATTTGTAGGAGTTTCGGAGCTCCGTCCTCGCGCAAGAGCCGGGCCAGTTCAAAGGAAACGTCGGCGATAGGTCGATCGGATCCGAGATCGTATTTCCCAGCTACCTCGAACTCTGCAGCCATGGCCGCGATATTCTCCGCCGACCGCCGCAGATAGTCTGCTAGAGGTCTGCTGCCATCGCCGCTTCCTGAACGACCGTCGTCGGGCGGGATCATCATGCCGCCGCCCATTCCGATATCGTCCCTTGTTCCGGTGCTCGACACGTCACCTCCCCCAACCCTGCTAAAGAAGCTCTTTTCGCTCTAGTCCCACCACTGTCCAACTCTGACCCGCTACTGGCTGGACTTAGACGAAAGCAAAAAGCAGCGGTATTTGACACCATTCTTGGCCAGGACAAAGGTCTGGGGCGGGCTGGTTCGAAGACGAGGATCTTCCACCTCCGCCGGCTGAGCGGAAGCGGTGGGAGGAAGTGACATACGGGCTACGCGAGCTGAGCTTCCGTGGCATGGCAGGTCCAAGCGCCGGAGGTGAGTCCGAAGCGTGCGGCCGCGATGCCGACCTTCCGAAGGTCCGCAACGAGTCAGGTTCGGACTCCCCCGCCCGCGCAAAAAAGCCGCCGCAGCGCCCTTGCGCCACGGCGGCTCTTTCATAGCCGTCCGACAGACCGGTCGGGGCTTAGCCCGCCAGCTTCTCGTCGATGAACTTCACGGCGTCGCCGACCGTCTGGATGTGCTCGGCGGCGTCGTCGGGGATCTCGATGTCGAACTCTTCCTCGAAGGCCATGACCAGTTCGACGTTGTCGAGCGAGTCGGCGCCGAGGTCGTCGATGAAGCTGGCCTTTTCGGTGACCTTGTCCGGATCGGCGTCCAGGTGGTCGATCACGATCTTGCGGACGCGTTCCAGGGTGTCGGACATGTTGTGTCTGCCTTCTGATGCCGTTGTGCCGGCGGTTGTCTCAACTCTGCCGTATGACGACGGCGACGACGGTGCAAGCCTTCAACGAAGACTCACCCCGACCGGTTGCGAGCGCTTTAGCACAGCCGGGGCGGCGGGAAACAGTCCCGGTGCGGGCGGCGACGGGTTGTGATGGCCGGTCAGCGGGGGTGGGCGTAGTCTGCGGTCGGGTCAGTGCTGTGGGTGGCGTCGCTGGTTCATCACAAAGGACACGAAGGATGCACGAAGGACACGACGGGACCGAGCCCGTGTCCGCGAGCGTGGAAGGTGTGGGACGCGGCGTGGTGGACGCGGCCTTCACCGTGCATCGCGCGCTGGGGCCGGGGCTGCTGGAGTCCGTCTACGAAGCTTGCCTGGCGGAGGAGCTGCGCGGAAGAGGGCTGCGGGTCGAGCGGCAGGTCGGAATCCCCGTCGCCTACGGCGACGTGAAGGTCGATGTGGGCTGCCGGCTGGATTTGCTGGTCGAAGATCGCGTGATCGTGGAGATCAAGGCGATCGACGCCCTGGCGTCGATCCATTCGGCCCAACTCCTCACCTACCTGCGCTTCTCGGGCGCGAGGCTGGGCTACCTGATCAACTTCAACACCGTGCTGCTGAAGAACGGCCTCCGACGCCTGGTCCTCTGAGCAGCGGAGCGCCCTGGAGGCCGCATCGCCGCTCCCGTCGTGTTCTTTGTGTATCCTTCGTGTCCTTCGTGATGAACCAGCAATCGCCGGGTCATTCACGGACCGCGGGCGTCACGCCACCCGGCTGACCGCGAAGTCGGCGAGGCGTTCGAGGGCGGCGCGCCAGTCGCTGGCCGGCAGGGCGGACAGGGCGTCGCGGGCGAGGTCGGCGTAGTCCCAGGCGAGGTCGAGGGTGGCGGCGACCGAGCCGGAGCCGACGATGAGCTCGCGGGCGCGGCGGAAGTCGTCCTCCGTCCGCTCGCCCTTGTTGATGGTGCGGTCCCAGAAGGCGTCCTCGCGGCCGCGGGTGCGGGCGGCGGCGAGCAGCAGCGGCAGGGTGACCTTGCCCTCGCGGAAGTCGTCGCCGGCGTTCTTGCCCAGCACCTCGGACTGGCCGCCGTAGTCCAGCGCGTCGTCGGCCAGCTGGAAGGCGAGGCCGAGGTTGAGGCCGTAGGCGCGCAGGGCGGCGACGGTCGCGTCGTCGGCGTCGACCCCGACGGCCCCGGCCTCGGCGGCGGCGGCGAACAGCTCGGCGGTCTTGGCCGAGATGATGCGCAGGTAGGTGGCCTGGTCGAGGTTGAGGTCGTGGGCGCGGGTCAGCTGCAGCACCTCGCCCTCGGAGATGACGCTGGAGGCGGTGGCGAGGATGCCGAGCGCGCGCATGCGGCCGGTCTCGACCATCAGCTCGAAGGCGCGGGCGAACAGGTAGTCGCCGACCAGCACGCTGGACGGGGCGCCCCAGATCAGGTGGGCGGCGACCTTGCCGCGGCGCAGGTCGGAGGAGTCGACCACGTCGTCGTGCAGCAGGGTGGCGGTGTGGATGAACTCGACCGCGGCGGCGAGGCGGACCGGGGCCTCGATCGGGCCGCTGGCCCCGGCGGCGCGGGCGGCGGCGATGGTCAGAAGCGGGCGCAGGCGCTTGCCCCCGGCGGCGACGAGGTGGTCGGCCAGCATGGGGATCACCGGCACTTGGGACTGCATGCGCTCGACGATCAGGGCGTCGACGGCGGCCATGTCGGGGCCGGCCAGCCGCACGAGCGGCTCGACGTCTCCCTTGCGGCGGGTCTCGGCGACGGGGACTGCGTCCAAGGACATACTCTTCGGGAGGCGGCGCGGGAGGAAAATCCAGCCGCCGCCTTGCCCGGCGACGACGCGGCGCACAATGGTGACGGGGCAGGAAGGGGTCAAGCCGCGTGACCGTCGCAACCGGACTGGAAGTCGTGGAGAACGCCCTGCTGGGCGGTCGGGTGCGGCTGCGCCAGCCGGCCCGGGGCTATCGCGCCGGCATGGACGCGGCCCTGCTGGCGGCGACGGTGGCGGCGACGGCCGGCGAGCGGGTGGTCGAGGCGGGCTGCGGGGCCGGGGCGGTGCTGATGCAGATCGCGGCGCGGCGGCCGGGGGTGCAGCTGGCCGGGCTGGAGCGGGACCCGGCGCTGGCGGCGCTGGCGCGGGAGAACGCGGCTCTGAACGGGGCGGACGCCGAGGTGATCGAAGGCGACGTGGCGGCGGGCTTCCGGGCGCTGGGGCTGCCGCCGTTCGACCATGCGGTGAGCAATCCGCCCTTCTTCGACGATCCGGGCGCGCTGCGGGCCCCGGCGGCGGGCAAGCGCGGGGCGTGGATGGCCGACGCCGGGCTGGCGGCGTGGACGCGCTTCCTGCTGAAGGCGGTGCGCGAGGGCGGGACCATCACGGTGATCCACCGCGCCGACCGGCTGGCCGACCTGCTGGCGGGGCTGGGGGCGACGGCGGGCTCGTTCGCGGTGCGACCGGTGCACGCCTTCGCCGACGAACCGGCCAAGCGGGTGCTGGTGCGGGCGGTGAAGACCGGCAAGGCGCCGCTGCGCCTGCTGCCGGCGCTGGTGCTGCACGACCGCGGCGGCGGCAAGCATACGGCGGAGGCGGAGGCGGTGCTGCGGGGCGAGGCCGCCCTGCCCTTCTGATCCGCCGGGCCCTGCGCTAGACAGCCGCCATGTCCTTGCGCCCGCTGTTCGTCACCCAGGTCTACGAGGCCTCGCTCGCCGGTTCGCCGGGGTTCGAGGGGTTCAACGCGGCGCTGGCCGACGCCTGCCGCATGCTGGCGGTCGAGGACCGGGCCGGGCGGGCCTGGTGCCGCGAGCACGGCTACCGCGGCTACACCTCCTACGGCTCCCTGACCGACCTGCCGCAGCGGCTGCCGGAGTTCGCCGAACTGAAGCGTCACCTCGACCGGCATGCGCAAGCCTATGCGAAGGCGCTGAATTTCGAGCTGGCGCGCAAGCCGCGGCTGGACAATCTGTGGGTCAACGTCCTGAAGCCCGGCGGCGGTCACACCGGCCATATCCATCCGCACGCCTTCCTGTCGGGGACGATCTATGTGGAGGTCCCCGACGGGGCCTCGGCGCTGAAGCTGGAGGACCCGCGCCTGCCGATGATGATGGCCCGGCCGGGCGTGCGGGCCGACGCGCCCGAGGCCGAGCGGCCGTTCGTCTACCTGGCCCCGCGGGCCGGGACCCTCCTGATGTGGGAGAGCTGGCTGCGCCACGAGGTGCCGGCCAACGCCGCGAAGGCCGAGCGCATCTCGATCAGCTTCAACTACGCCTGAGGGTCAGGTCTTCGGCCTGCGCCGGGCGTCGCGCTGGCGGCGGGCCTCGTCGGCGGCGTCCAGCATGCGGATGCCGGACAGGTCGGCCTCCTCGGCCGACATGTGCATGGCGGCCTCGGGCGGGTCCTTGACCTCGACCTGCCCCTCCCGCCCCACCGGGTTGAGGGGGCCGCTGAAGTTCTTCGAATCCGGGGCGTCGGCCATGTCGCTCAAATGTTCGGCGGCGCACACAGTTCCGGCCGCATCGCGTGCAGATTTGTTTTGCGGCGTTAGCGGGCTGCAAACCTTGTGGCGCTATTCCGGGCCGGGTCCCTCCTGCCGATCGGCCGTCATGCTCGTCTCCCGCGCCACCGGCGTCATCCTGCTGCTCTACAGCGGCTTCCACACGGCCATCGGCCTGTGGGTGCCGCAGTTCCCGTGGCTGCTGACCGGCATCCTGCTGATCATCGGCGCCATCGCCCTGCTGGCCTGCCAGGGATGGTCGCGCATCGTCGTCTATGCGACCGCGCTGGCCGCGGCCGCGGTCGGACTGATCGGCCAGGTGGCGGCGGCCGGACAGGTCGACGCGGACATCCCCCTGGCGGTGATCATCTGGAGCCTGTGGACCTCGTTGTGGCTGGCGGTCGCCTATCTGGGCGCCCGCTACCTGCCGGAGCCGGGGCCGGACAGCTGGGAGCTGGTCTGGCCGCCCTTCGCGCGTCCCGCCGGCGATCCGGCCGACGCCGGGCGCTGAGACGGCCCTTCGCGGTCATCAAACCGCCCTGCCCGACCGCTACGGGTTTGCCCAACGACGGCCGGATCGCTACATCCCGCGCCAACCTCCCCGCACTTCCAGACGACAGGGCGCGACGCACCACATGGCGCAGCAATACATTTTCCAGATGCAGGGCCTGACCAAGGCCTACCCCGGCGGCAAGAAGGTCTTCGAGAACATCTGGCTGAGCTTCTACAACGACGCCAAGATCGGCGTCGTCGGCGTCAACGGCTCGGGCAAGTCGACCCTGCTGAAGATCATGGCCGGCCTCGACACCGAGTTCCAGGGCGAGGCGCGGGCCGCCGACGGGGTGAAGCGCGGCTATCTGGAGCAGGAGCCCCAGCTCGATCCCAACCTGAACGTCCGCGAGAACGTCGAGGCCTGGTGCGAGGAGAAGCAGTGGGTCAACCGCTTCAACGCCATCGCCGCCGAGATGGGCGAGAACTACTCCGACGAGCTGATGGAGGAGATGACATCGCTCCAGGAGAAGATCGACGCGGCGGACGTCTGGGACATCGACAGCCGCATCGAGATGGCCATGGACGCCCTGCGCTGCCCGCCGGACGACTGGGCGGTGACCAACCTGTCGGGGGGCGAGAAGCGCCGCGTGGCGCTGGCGCGCCTGCTGCTGTCCAAGCCCGACATGCTGCTGATGGACGAGCCGACCAACCACCTCGACGCCGAGTCCGTGGCCTGGCTGCAGCATCACCTCGAGAACTTCCCCGGTTGCGTCATCCTGGTGACCCACGACCGCTACTTCCTCGATCAGGTCACCAAGTGGACGCTGGAGCTGGACCGCGGCAAGGGACACCCGCACGAGGGCAACTATTCCTCCTGGCTTGAGGCCAAGCAGAAGCGCGTCGTGCAGGAGCAGTCCGAATCCGAGGCCCGTCAGCGCGCCCTGACCCGCGAGCTGGAGTGGGTCCGCTCGGGCGCCAAGGCCCGGCAGGCCAAGTCCAAGGCCCGTCTGGCGGCCTACGAGAAGATGGTCGCCGAACAGGAGAACGCGACCAAAGCCCAGACCCACGCCGTCATCCAGATTCCGCCCGGGCCGCGCCTCGGCAACGTCGTGCTGGAGGTCGAGGGGCTGGAGAAGTCCTACGGCGACAAGCTGCTGTTCAAGGACCTGACCTTCAAGCTGCCGCCCAACGGCATCGTCGGCGTGATCGGCCCCAACGGCGCCGGCAAGTCGACCCTGTTCCGCATGATCACCGGACAGGAGCAGCCCGACGCCGGCACGATCCGCGTCGGCGAGACGGTCAAGCTGGCCTACGTCGACCAGTCGCGCGACGACCTGAAGCCGGACGACACCATCTGGCAGGCCATCTCGGGCGGCACCGACGTGATGATGGTCGGCAAGCGCGAGATCAACACCCGCGCCTACGTCGGCAGCTTCAACTTCAAGGGCGGCGACCAGCAGAAGAAGGTCGGCCTGCTCTCGGGCGGTGAGCGCAACCGCGTCCACCTCGCCAAGACCCTCGCCACCGGCGGCAACCTGATCCTGCTCGACGAACCGACCAACGACCTCGACATCGAGACGCTGCAGAACCTCGAGGAGGCGCTGGAGGAGTTCGCCGGCTGCGCCGTGGTCATCAGCCACGACCGCTGGTTCCTCGACCGTCTCGCCACCCACATCCTCGCCTTCGAGGGCGACAGCCACGTGGAGTGGTTCGAAGGGAACTTCGAGGCCTACGAGGAGGACAAGAAGCGCCGCCTGGGCGCCGACAGCCTGATCCCGCACCGGATCAAGTTCCAGAAGTTCGGGCGCTGATCCGAAGGGCCGTCAGAGGGACAACTGGACCCTGACGGCCCTTTCCACTCCGGCCATATCCTGGACCGACAGTCGTCCCAAGCGACGCCCCAGGCGTCTCTTCGAGATGGTGGCGATCTGGTCCGCCATAGCCTTGCTGGACTGGGCGCCGACCGAGACGAGGGCTTCGGCCACGTAGACCCTCGACACATTGGTGGTGAGCGGGACCACCTGGACGCGGTTCAGCAGACGGTTGGCGACGTCGTTGCTGATCACCACCGCCGGGCGAATCTTCCTCACCTCGCCCCCGACCGAAGGGTCGAAGTCGACCCACCAGACCTCGCCCCGACGGGGGAAGTCCTCAGGCATCGACGTCCGCGATCAGGCCTTCCGTCCACGCCTCGGCTTCCGCCTCGCGAACCCCGTCGGCAGCCATGGCCGCATAATCCTCTTCCAGAGCCGGATCACTCACCAGAGGGCGCACCAGATCATTGACGAAGCGGCTGATCCGCCCGGCCCCCACGCGGGCGTGCAGGCCCTCGTAGACGTCCTCATCGACGGTGATGGTGAGCTTCTTCATAGGCTGGATGATACGTGCAAACACACGTATTGTCACCGTCATGACCCAGCGCCCGGCCGTGCTCATCGTGCAGCGCCATCTGGCGCCGCTGACCGCCTTCCTCGAAGGAACCTACGACGTCTATCGCCTGTGGGAGGGTCCGCCGGTCGAGGCGGCGCAAGACATCGGGGCGCTGGTGGTCGCGGGCGAGTTCCCGCTGGATCCGCGGCTGGTCGAAAGCCTGCCCAACCTGAAGCTCGTGGCCTGCTTCACCTCGGGCTACGACGGCATCGACGTGGCGTGGTGCCGGGCGCGGGGGCTGCCGGTCACCCATGCGCCGGGGGTCAACCACGAGGACGTCGCCGATCACGCCATCGGGCTGATCCTCGCGGCACGGCGCGGCATCGCGGCCGGCGATCGTTCGCTGCGGGCCGGCGGCTGGACGGCGGAGTCGAAGACGATCACTCATTCGCTGAAGGGGCAGAAGGTCGGCATCGTCGGCCTCGGCGCCATCGGCGAGGCCGTGGCCCGGCGGGCGGAGGCCCTGCGCATGCCGGTCCGCTGGTGGGGGCCGCGGGAGAAGGACGCGCCCTGGCCGCGGGCCGCATCGCTGCTGGAGCTGGCCCGCGAGAGCGACGTGCTGGTCGTGGCCTGCCGCGCCGACGAGAGCAACCGCGGCCTGATCTCCCGGGAGGTGATCGAGGCGCTCGGGCCCCATGGGCTGCTGGTCAATGTGGCGCGCGGCCAGCTGGTCGACGAGGACGCCCTGATCGCCGCGCTGCGCGAGGGGCGGCTGGGCCAGGCGGCGCTGGACGTGTTCGAGGCGGAACCGACCGACGCCGCCCGCTGGGCCGACGTACCGAACACGGTGCTGACGCCGCACACCGGCGGGGCGACCGCCGAGGCCGTGCAGGGCATGCTGATGCTGCTGCTGGAGAACCTGCAGGCGGCGTTCGCCGGTGAGCCGCTGAAGACGCCGGTGGCGGAGGACTGACGCCTTTTCGACTGGCGGACCGCCGGCTTCTGCGGTCAGATGGCGCGCAAGAGTTGTCCAGCCACGAGGCCCGCGTGAGCGAAACCGCGATCCAGACCCCGCCCGAAGCCGACGCCGCCGCGCCGCGGCTGGAGTGCTATCCGACCCAGCCCAATCCGCCGCAGCTGGTTCCCGGCCGGCCCGAACGCGACTGGATGGATGCCTTCGCGGCGCGGCACCCCTACCGCTGCCTGCCGCTGAGCATGGCCAACACCACCGGCTGGGACATCCTGTGCCCGGTCGGCTTCGAGGCCGAGTGGGACGGAGGCCTGGGCGCGGAATCGATCCGCTTCTTCCCCGACGGCGATCCGGCGGCGCTGGAGCACCTCGCCGTGTCGCACTTCACGCATGGCGTCCTGACCTTCCACGTCGGCTGGCTGTTCCGCACGCCGCCGGGCTGGGCGCTGCGCTGCGGCGGCAGCCCGAACCGCTTCAAGCACGGGATCGCGCCGCTGGAGGGCCTGGTCGAGACCGACTGGCTGCCCTACCCCTTCACCATGAACTGGCGCTTCACCGCCCCGGGACGGGTGCGCTTCGACAAGGACGAGCCGTTCTGCTTCATCCAGCCGGTGCAGCACCACCTCATCGAGGCCTTCCAGCCCGTCGGCGCCCCGCTGGACGCCGAAAGCGACCTGGGCCGCCAGTACGAGGCGTGGAAGGCGGTGCGATCGGACTTCAACACCCGCCTCGCCGACGGGGATCCGGAGGCCGCGAAGCAGGCCTGGCAGCGCTACTATTTTCGGGGCGAGTTCCCCGACCCGGCGGCGCCCCGACCGGAGAGCCACGTCAACAAGCGGCGGCTCGCGGCGCTGCCCGACCTGCCGGCGGCGGCTCCGGCGCCGCAGCCGCAGCCGCAGCCGCAGCCGCAGTCGCTCTTCGGGACCGTGGACTACACCGCGCTCGACGTTTCGCTGGGCGGCCCGTCGCGAAAGCCCTAATCAGTCGTTGTCTTCCATGCCGGGCATCGGCATGGGATCGGCGGCCGGCATCGGCATGGCGATCGGGGCGCGCGGCGCCGGCGGACGCGGCAGCTCATCGTCGGAGAGCCGGCCGTCGCCGTCCGCGTCCATCCGGTTGAACATCCGCAGCGCGCCGACCTGAAGCTCCTCGCGCGTCACCCGCGCGTCGTTGCTGGCGTCGGACTGGGACACCATGGCCCGGATGCGCGACCCTCCGCGGGCGGCGATCTCGCCCCGGCTGAGCACCATCAGCTCGCGGCCGGTGATGACGGCGTCCGCATCGGCGTCCAGCCGGTCGAACACGCGATCCGCCCAGGCGGGGACCTCGGCGGCGGCGCGGGGAGGTCCCATCATTCCCCCGCCAGCGCCGGGTTCCGGAGCGACCTGGGCCAGGGCGGCCGGGGCGGTGAAGGCGGCGACGGCGACGGTGACGAGGAAGACGGACCTGCTCGGGCTCATCGGTCTCAATCCGGGGTGAAATACAGGTCGACAGACTGTGCCCGTCAGGTCGATCTGGCCAGAGATTTTCCTTGCATAATCATATAAGGATATCTTTATATCATCTCATGTCCCTGACGCCTGAACAGACGGTCGACGCCCTCCGCGCCGCCGGCGAGCCGACCCGCCTGCGGATCCTGTCGCTGCTCGCCGGGGAGGAGCTTTCGGTCATGGAATTGTCCGGCGTGCTCGAGCAGAGCCAGCCGCGGGTCTCGAGGCATCTGAAGCTGATGGCCGACGCCGGCCTGATCGAACGGTTTCCGGACGGGGCTCGGGTCTTCTACCGCGTTTCCTCCACGGCGACGGCCCGGCGGCTGATCGACACCATCCTCGATCTGCTCGAGAGCAGCGCGGGCGCCGCGGACGACCGCCGGCTCGAGGAGGTTCGCCGCGACCGGGAGGCCGCCGCCAGCGCCTACTTCGAGCGGGTCGCCCCGCAGTGGGACCAGATCCGCTCCCTCTACGTCCGCGAGAGCGAGATCGAGGCCGCCATCCTCCGCATCGCCGGTCCGGGACCGTTCGAGCGGGTGGTGGACCTCGGGACCGGCTCGGGTCGAATGCTGACGCTTCTGGCCGGCAAGGCGCGGATGTCGGTCGGCCTCGATCTCAGCCAGAACATGCTCAACATCGCGCGCAGCAACGTCGCCAGGGCGGGGCTGGAGAAGGTCGAACTGCGCCATGGCGACATCTTCGCCACCCGCCTGCCCGACCAGAGCGCCGATCTGGTGCTGGTTCACCAGGTGCTGCACTACCTCGCCGATCCGGCCGCGGCGGTGGCCGAGGCGGCGCGCCTGGTGATGGAGGGGGGGCGGTTGCTGATCGTCGACTTCGCGCCGCATACGCTTGAGCATCTGCGCGAGGAACACCAGCATCGCCGGCTGGGCTTTGCCGACCAGGAGATGCGGGAGTGGCTGTCGGCCGCCGGCCTGAAGCCGGGCGCGCCCGTCATCATGCCGCCGGACACCGAGGGTCTGACGGTATCGATCTGGAGCGCCGAGCGGCCGGCCGCCGCGAGGGCGGACGCGGCATGACCGGTCCAGCCCTCAGCCTGTCGGAAGCCCGCGCCCTGCTGCTGTCGCCGCTGGGGCCGGTCGCGCGCGCCGGCCATGACGCATCCCGGCCCCGGGTTTCGTTCGAGTTCTTCCCGCCGAAGTCGGATGAAGCTGAAGCCAATCTCTGGCAGGCGGTCACCCGCCTGGCGCCGCTGCGGCCCGAGTTCGTCTCGGTAACCTACGGCGCCGGCGGCTCGACGCGGGAGCGCACCCACAGGACCGTCCAGCGGATTCTCTCGGAGACGAATCTGGCCCCCGCCGCCCATCTGACCTGCGTCGAGGCCAGCCGGGGCGAGGTCGATGCGGTGATCGACGCCTACCGGGAGGCCGGGGTCCGGCACATCGTCGCCCTGCGCGGCGACCCTCCGGGAGCCGCCGGCATCGGGGGCGCCTACGTCCCGCGCGCCGACGGCTACGCCAACGCCACCGAACTGACGGCGGCGATCGCCCGACGCGGCGATTTCGAGATCAGCGTCGGCTGCTATCCGGAGGGGCACCCGGAGAGCCCGTCGCCCGATCACGACATCGACGTGCTGAAGGCCAAGGTGGACGCCGGCGCGACCCGCGCGATCAGCCAGTTCTTCTTCGACATCGACGCCTTCCTGCGCTTCCGTGACAGGGTGCGGGCGGCGGGCATCGCCGTGCCGCTGATCCCGGGGATCATGCCGGTCACCAACTTCGTCGGTCTGCGTCGCATGTCGGCGGCCTGCGGCGCGGCGGTGCCGGCATGGCTGGCGACCCATTTCGACGGCCTGGACAACGACCCCGAGACCCGCCGGCTGATCGCCGCCTCCGTGGCCGCCGAGACCTGCGCGCGCCTGCAGGAGGAGGGCTTCGCCGACTTCCACTTCTACACCCTGAACCGCGCCGACCTGGTCTACGCCATCTGCCGGGTGCTGGGCGTGCGCGAAGAGAGGACCGACGCATGACCCGGGCCCAACGCATCTCCGCCCTGAAAGCCGCCGCGCGGGAGCGTGTCCTGGTGCTCGACGGCAGCTGGGGCGTCATGATCCAGCGTCGCGGCCTGGCCGAGGCCGACTTCCGCGGCGAGCGCTTCGCCGCCCACAACGGCCAGATGAAGGGCAACAACGACATCCTGTGCCTGACCCGGCCGGACGTCATCGCGGAACTGCATGACCAGTATTTCGCGGCTGGGGCCGATATCTCCGAGACCAACACCTTCTCGGCCACCACCATCGCCCAGGAGGACTACGGCCTCGACGAACAGGCGGTGTGGGACATCAACCTGGAAGGCGCGAAGCTGGCCCGGGCGGCGGCGGACCGGTGGACGGCGCAGGAGCCGCACAAGCCGCGCTTCGTCGCCGGGTCGATCGGGCCGCTGAACAAGATGCTGTCGATGTCGTCCGACGTGAACGATCCCGGCGCGCGCGGGGTGACCTTCGACCAGGTCTACGAGGCCTACCGACAGCAGGCTCGGGCGCTGCACCAGGGCGGCGTCGATCTGTTCCTGATCGAGACCATCACCGACACCCTGAACTGCAAGGCGGCGATCAAGGCGATTCTCGATCTCGAGGATGAGGGACTGGAGCCGCTGCCGATGTGGATCTCGGGCACCATCGTCGACCGCTCGGGCCGCACCCTGTCGGGCCAGACGGCCGAAGCCTTCTGGAACAGCGTGCGCCATGCGAAGCCGTTCGCCGTCGGCTTCAACTGCGCCCTGGGCGGCGAGCTGATGCGGCCGTTCATCGCCGAACTGAGCCGCGTGGCCGACACCCTGGTCGCCGCCTATCCCAACGCCGGCCTGCCCAACGCCATGGGCCAGTATGACGAGCAGCCGCACGAGACCGCCCACTTCATCGAGGAATGGGCGCGCAGCGGGCTGGTCAACATCGTCGGCGGCTGCTGCGGCACGACGCCGGAGCATATCCGCCATGTGGCCGAGGGCGTGGCCGGCGTGACGCCGCGGGCGATCCCGGAGCGGCCACGGGCGATGCGCCTGGCGGGCCTCGAACCCTTTGAACTGGTAGCCTGAGTTGCGCCCCACCTTCATCAACGTCGGCGAGCGGACCAACGTCACCGGCTCGGCCAAATTCCGCAAGCTGATCGTCGAGGGCGACTACCCGGCGGCGCTGTCGGTGGCGCGGCAGCAGGTCGAGGCGGGGGCGACCATTCTCGACGTCAACATGGACGAGGGCCTCCTGGACGGGCCGAAGGCCATGACCACCTTCCTCAACCTGATGGCGGCAGAGCCCGACATCGCCCGCGTCCCGGTCATGATCGACAGCTCCAAATGGGAGGTGATCGAGGCCGGTCTGAAGTGCGTGCAGGGCAAGCCGATCGTCAATTCGATCAGCCTCAAGGCCGGTGAGACGGAGTTCCGCGAGCAGGCGGTGAAATGCCTGCGCTACGGGGCCGCCGTGGTGGTCATGGCCTTCGACGAGGCCGGGCAGGCCGACACCGCCGCGCGCAAGATCGAGATCTGCACCCGGGCCTATCGCATCCTCGTCGACGAGGTCGGCTTCCCGCCCGAGGACATCATCTTCGACCCCAACATCTTCGCCGTGGCGACGGGGATCGAGGAACACGACAACTACGCCGTCGACTTCATCGAGGCGACGCGGGCGATCAAGGCGACCCTGCCCTTCGCGCGGGTGTCCGGCGGGGTGTCGAACGTCTCGTTCAGCTTCCGCGGCAACGAGCCGGTGCGGCGCGCCATCCATTCGGTCTTCCTGTACCACGCCATCCAGGCGGGCATGGACATGGGCATCGTCAACGCCGGCGACCTGCCGGTCTATGACGACATCGACCCGGTCCTGCGCGAGGCGGTAGAGGACGTGATCCTGAACCGGCCGCCGCGCACCAACGTCTCCAACACCGAGCGGCTTGTCGAACTGGCGCCGACCTACAAGGGCGACAAGGGCGCGGCGCGGGTCGTCGATCTGAGCTGGCGCGAGCAGCCGGTCGGCAAGCGTATCGAGCACGCCCTGGTGCACGGCATCACGGACTGGATCGAAGCCGACACCGAGGAGGCGCGGCTGCAATCGGAGCGACCGCTGCACGTTATCGAAGGCCCGCTGATGGACGGGATGAACGTCGTCGGCGACCTGTTCGGTTCGGGCAAGATGTTCCTGCCGCAGGTGGTCAAGTCGGCGCGGGTGATGAAGCAGGCAGTGGCGTACCTCGAGCCCTTCATGGAGGCCGAGAAGGCCGGTCAGCCGCGCCGGCAGGCCGGCCGCATCCTGATGGCCACGGTCAAGGGCGACGTCCACGACATCGGCAAGAACATCGTCGGCGTCGTCCTGCAGTGCAACAACTACGAGGTCATCGACCTGGGCGTGATGGTCCCGGCCGACCGCATCCTCGACGCGGCGGTCGAGCACAGGGTCGACATGGTCGGCCTGTCGGGCCTGATCACGCCCTCGCTGGACGAGATGGTGTTCGTCGCCTCGGAGATGGAGCGGCGCGGCTTCGACATCCCGCTGCTGATCGGCGGAGCCACCACCAGCCGGACCCATACGGCGGTCAAGGTCGAGCCCCGCTACAGCCGCGGCTCAACCACCTATGTCATCGACGCCAGCCGCGCCGTAGGCGTGGTCTCAGGCCTGCTGTCGCCGACCGACAAGACGAGGAACGAGCAGGCTACGCGCGAGGAGTACGTCCGCATCCGCGAACAGTTCGCGCGCGGCCGCGAGACCAAGGCGCGGGCCACGCTGGCGGCGGCGCGGGCCAACCGCTTCCGGCCAACGGACGCCGCGCCCCCTCCCCGCCCCTCTTTCCTCGGCGTGCGCGCCTTCGACGGCTGGGACCTGAAGGACTTGGCCAACCACATCGACTGGACGCCCTTCTTCGCCAGCTGGGAGCTGATCGGCCGCTTTCCGCACATCCTCGAGGACGAGATCGTCGGCGAGGCGGCGCGCGACCTGTACCGCGACGCGCGGGCCATGCTGGAGCGCATCGTCGGCGAGAAGTGGTTCACCGCCCGCGGCGTGGTCGGCTTCTGGCCGGCCAACGCGCGCGACGACGACATCGTGGTCTGGGCCGACGAGGCGCGGACGACGGAGCTGGCCCGCCTGCACGGTCTGCGCCAGCAGATGGACAAGGCCAACGGCAAGCCGAACCTGTGCCTGTCCGACTTCGTGGCCGAGAACGGCGACGACTGGATCGGCGGTTTCGCCGTCACGGCCGGCCACGGCGAGCGCAAGCGGGCCGAGGCCTTCAAGGCGGCGGGCGACGACTATTCCGCCATCCTGACAACGGCCCTGGCCGACCGTCTGGCCGAAGCCTTCGCCGAGCGGCTGCACAAGGAGGTGCGGAGGACGCTGTGGGGCTATGCGCCCGACGAGGCGACTACGGTCGAGGATCTGATCGGCGAAAACTACCGGGGCATTCGCCCGGCCCCGGGCTATCCGGCGCAGCCGGATCATACCGAAAAGACCACGTTGTTCCGCCTGTTGCAGGCGGAAGCGAACGCAGGGATTCAGCTCACTGAAGGCTTCGCCATGACGCCCACGGCGGCGGTGTCAGGCCTCTATTTCGGTCATCCGGAGAGCCACTATTTCGGCGTCGGCAAGATCGACCGCGACCAGGTCGAGGACTATGCGCGCCGCAAGGGCTGGGACGTGGCGACCGCCGAACGCTGGCTGTCGCCGATCCTCAACTACGATCCGATGAAACGGGCGGCGGCCTGACGGCGGGTGGCCAGTGGCTGGTGACGGGTCGCGTCATCTGCACGTCGCGCGCATTGATCACCCGTCACCCGTCACGGGTCGCCAATCACTCTTCAAGCCCCACCTCCGCCGGCGTGGCGGGCGGCGTGGTGATGTTCTCGCGCAGCCGCCGGGCGGCGTGCTCGCAGCGGCCGGGAAGACCGAAGAACAGGCCGAAGGCCTGGCTGCGCACTGCCTCCTCCTGACCCTCCAGCGGGGCCCATTTGGCGGTCGCCTCGGCGGCGGCCGACCGCGCCGCGGCGCGGCTCGCGGCGCTCTGGCGGGCTTCGGCGGCCTGCAGCGCGGCCCGGAAATCGGCCGCTTCCAGCTTGCCGAGACGGATGATTTCGCGGTCGAGCGGGTCCGCGCCGGTCAGCGTCTCGCCCAGCGCTACGTGGCCGTTCACCAGCGCCTCGCACCACGCCACCAGCGGATAGTCGGCCTCGGGCGCGCCGCGCGGCAGGGGGTTGGCGTAGGCCACCGCTTCGCGCAGCCGCAGGGCCTCGGCGCTTTCGCCGCCGGCCGCGGTGGAGATCGGCCCCTCCTGGACGGCGGGGCCGGGGGCCGGGGTCTGGGCGAGCAGGAGGGCGGCGGCGAGGCTGGCGAACATGAGAACTCCGGAACGGACAGGCGCGGCGGCGCCCCGACAGGACGCAGCAACGCTTGAATCGGCAGATGGTTTTTGTGCGGCGCGAACATTTCGCCTGACAGCAAAAAGGGCGGCGGACCCGAAGATCCGCCGCCCCGTTTGTCTCAGGCTTCAGGCTTAGAAGTTCGCCGTCACGCCGAAGAAGAAGTAGCGGCCCAGCGCATCATACAGCTGCGGGTAGGTGTTGCCGTTGCCGGTCGTACCCACGCTGTAGGACAGCGGCGGATCGCTATCCAGGACGTTGTTCACGCCGGCGCGGAGCGTGACGGTGTCACGCACCTGCCAGGTCGCGGCCAGGTCCAGGTAGTTCATCGCATCGAAGTAGCGGTCGATACGCGGGGCGCTGTTGTTCAGCGAGCCGTCGGCGCCGAGCACGGCGATTTCGACTTCGCCGAAGTGACGCCAGGTCGCCGACAGGTCGACGTCCCACGGCGAGACCCAGGTCACCCGGGCGCGGTGACGCCACTCGGGGTTCGGCACGCCGCACTGGTTGGCGTAGAAGCCGGTGCAGTCGTAGACCGAGTTGGTCTGGCCGGCGCCGGTGTCGGTGACCAGTTCGTTCAGCCAGGTGCCGACGAACGAGAAGGCCAGCGAGCCGTAGGCCGGCGCGCCCCAGTCTTCGAGATCGACGCCGTAGTTGGCGTTGATGTCGACGCCCGAGGTCTGGAAGCCGCCGATGTTGATGTTGAGGTCCTCGACGTTGCCGTCGCCGATCCAGAGTTGGCCGCTGCCCGGATTGCGGTTGATCCGGTTACAGGCATCCGCGTCGCCTTGGTCGTAGCAGAGGCTCAGGGTGTTGAGCGCGCCCAGCGTCTGGATCGCGCCGTCCACCTGGATGTCGAACCAGTCGACCGACAGGTTGAAGCGCGGCAGGAACGAGGGCGTCCACACGGCGCCGACCGTGAAGGTGTCGGCTTCTTCCGGCTCCAGATTCGGATTGCCGCCCTGCAGGAAGTTGTACTGGCCGGCGGGGCTGTTCAGACCTCCCCCTGCCGATTGGCCAGCGGTGACCTGCCACGGGCTGCCGCCGATGCACGACGCCGGGACGCTGCCGTTCACGGTGCCGTCGTCGTTCAGATCGTCGCAGGGATCGAAGTCCATGTCGAACAGGTTGAAGCCCTGGGCGGTGAACAGCTCGATCACGTTCGGAGCCCGCACCGCGCGCGAGTAGGAGGCGCGGAAGCGGATGTCCTCGACCGGGGCGTAGTCGGCGCCGATCTTGTAGGTGTCGGTGCCGAAGTTCTCGTACTCCGACCGGCGGTAGGCGCCGTCGATCGAGGCCGAGTAGGCCCACGGCTGGTCGTCGGCCAGCGGCAGCTGGAACTCGCCGAAGATTTCCGCGACGTCGGTGTCGCCGCTGAAGCCGATGGTTGGGCCGCCCTGGCCTGCGCCGTCGCCCGTGGCGAAGGCGTTGTCGGTGACCGAGCCAAGGGCGTCGCGACGGTACTCGGCGCCGAAGGCGACCTGCAGGGTGCGCGAGGCGGTCGGCATCGACCAGCCCGTGTCGCCCGTGATCGCCGCGGTGAGGACCTGCTGGGTCGTTTCACCGGTCTGCATCAGCGGGATCTGCAGGTAGTCGAGGGCCGCCTGGGTGACGCCGCCCGGGGAGAAGATGTCGTAGGGCACGCAGGCGGCGTCGGTGCCGTCGACGACGGAACGACAGGTGGGCGTGCCGCCGACGTCGACGACGTCGAGAGCGCGGGTCAGGCGGGTGACCGAGAAGTCGTTCAGATAGGTCCGGGCGAGGCGGACGCGCGAGAACTGCGCCGCCACGTCATAGTTCCAGCCCGGCATGAACTCGCCGCGGACGCCGATCACGCCGCGGTAGGACGTGTAGTTGATCGAGTCCTGACGGCCGCCGCCCTCGACGTTCCGACGACCGATGTACAGCGGCACGACGTTCGGATCCGCCAAGAACGGCTGACCGGTCGAGGGATTGATGGTGAGCGAGGCCGCGAGCGCGGGAGCGCCACAGCCAATGGCGGCGGCCTGCTGGGCTGACAGCAGCGGGCTGTCGCAATTGATCTCAGCGGTAGAGAAGAAGTTGCCCGACGGCGCAATCTGCGCCACCGACTCGTAGTCCGAGAACATCAGCTGGGCGAACACCTCGGCCTTGTCATTGACTTGGTACTGGCCGAAGGCCCCGAGCGTGTAGCGCTCGTCGGGTCGCTGGTAGTAGTTCAGCGGCCCGAAGTTATAGGCGTTCACATTACCATCATAGCCGATGAAGTTGCCGCTGCCCTGATCAACCGTGAGAGCATAGGAAGGCAGCGGGTTGATGTCGATCGACGGTGTGGCCGGGTTCGCATCATGGTCGAACAGGAAGCGGTTCCCGCCGAAGTCGGTGAACTGGCCCGGGAACGAGGTGCCCGAGCCGCCGCACGAGAAGGTTTCCGGGCCCGAGCCGGCGTTCGGGGCGCCGAGGGCGCACGACGAGTAGTCGCGTTGGCCCTGCAGGACCGGGCTGTTGTTGCGGTAGCCGGCGTAGGCCATCAGGTTGCCGCGGCCGTCAGGGGCGGCGACGCCCATGATCATGTTGATCGACTTCGACTCGCCATCGACCACGTTGTCGTCCGGCAGCACGAACTGGGCCGGGTTGGTCTGGGCGCGACGGGCGATCTCGTTGCGCACGTTGCCGACGCCGTCATAGTCGTTGTTGTGCTGGTAGAAGGCGTACTGGGCGTCCAGCTGGATGCCCTCGAAGTCCTTCTTCATGATGAAGTTCACGACGCCGGCGATGGCGTCCGAACCGTAGACGGCCGAGGCGCCGCCGGTCAGGACCTCGACGCGCTCGACCAGCTGTTCCGGGATCTGGTTCAGGTCGGCGGCGTCGTCGTTGGGCGAGCCGTACCCCATGCGGCGGCCGTCGATCAGGACGAGGGTGCGCGAGGAGCCGAGGTTCCGCAGCGACACCGTCGCGGTGCCCGAGGCGCCGTTCGACACCGTCGAGTTCTGCGCGGCGAAGGCCTGCGGCAGCTGGGCGACCAGATCCTCGACGCGGGTGACGCCCGCGACGTCGATGTCCTCACCCGTGACCTGGGTCACCGGGCTGGTGGTCACCAGGTTGGTCTGCGGAATGCGCGAGCCCGTGACGACGATCTCGCCGAGCTGCGTCTCTTCCTGCGGGGCCGGCGCGCCTTGCGCCATGGCCGGGGCGGCGAAGGCGAGAGCGGCGAAGCCCCCGATCATCGTCGTCGTCAGCAGGCGGGTTTTCTGGTTTCTCAAAGGTCGTCTCCTGATGTTCGACGACGCGCTTGAGCGCGCCGTCGCGGCCTTGGAATGAAATATTCCCTTCCCCCGCGGTCAGAATCCCGGCCGCAGTTGACTCAGGTTAGGCCCCGTCGCGCTGGTTTCGCCACCGTAATTACGGTCCTGTAATCCTTCCAAAGCGCCACTGTCGCATTTGCGCCACGATACCGACACGGTTGCAGTTGCACTGGCCGCGGTTGACCCGCGGCATGGGCTGGAGGACTGATCGGGGCGTCGCCCCGCCATGCGGCGCCGCCGGAGCCTGTCCCATGTCCCTGATCATCGGCCTCGCCGCCGCAACCCTGACCATCGCCGGGGGCCAGACGCCTCCGCCGCAGCAACGGCCCGAGATGCTGGAGCGCCTGACCGCCTGCCGCGCCGTGGCCGAGGACGCCGCACGCCTGGCCTGCTACGACGCCGCCGCCGCCGCGTTCGAGTCGGCCGAGCGCCAGGGCGAACTGGTCGTCATCGACCGCGCCGCCGTCAACGAAACCCGCCGGCAGCTGTTCGGCTTCGAGATGCCCACCCTGCCGCGGCTGTTCGGGAACGACGCGGGGGAAGACCTCGATTCGATCGAGACCACCCTGGAGCGCGCCTCGCTCTCGGGCGAGAATCGCTGGGTGTTCCGCCTCGCCGACGGCAGCGTCTGGCGGCAGATCGACAGCGAGCGGGTCCGCTTCCGGAACCGGGCCGGCGAGCCGGTCCGGGTGCGCAAGGCCAGTCTCGGCAGCTTCCTCATGACCGTGGGCGACAGCCGGGCGGTCCGGGTGCGGAGGCAGTAGGATGCGGCTGCTCGCGCCCGGCGTATGGGCGTCGCCCCAGCCCTCTCCCGACGACATGGCGGCTGTCGCCGCCGCCGGCGTGCGGCGGGTGATCAACAACCGGCCGGATCACGAGGAGCCGGGGCAGCCGACCTCGGTCGAGATGGAGGCGGCGGCGCGCGCCGCCGGCATGGACTATCTGTGGATTCCGGTGCGGGGGATGCCCGGTCCGGACCAGGCGGCGGCGGTCGGCGAAGCGCTGGCGGACGGGACGCCCACCCTGCTGTTCTGTCGCTCGGGGACGCGCTCGACCGTGGCCTGGGCGCTGGCCCGGCGGGCCCGCGGCGACGATCCCGACGCCCTGCGCGCCGCGGCGGCCGGAGCCGGCTACGACCTGTCGCGCCTGCCGCTGTGAGTCGTCAGCGGACGATGGCGGCGCGGGCGGCGTAGGGCGCCGGCTCGGGCGTGCAGGAGGCGACGACGAGTTGCGCCGCCATGAGACACAGGGAGGCCGCCGCGATGGGCTGGAGCCGATTTGAGACAGCGAGAGCCATGGAAACGGCCACGATCGGCACTCCTCGGAAGGTTACCGAAAGCCTAACGCAAGGCGCGGGCCGCGCCGGGGCCGGGCCGGCATGATCCCGTTCGTGCGCGAGTACGACTTCGCCTACGGCCGCTGCGACGCCGTCTCTCCGCTGATCCGGCGGGTGGTGGCGGAGAACCCCGGCCCCTTCACCTTCACCGGCACCGGCACCTACATCGTCGGCCGCGCGGGCCGCGGCGCGCCGGTGGCGGTGATCGACCCGGGCCCGCCCGACCGGCGCCACCTGGCCGCCCTGCTGGCGGCGGTGGAGGGCCAGCGGGTGACGCATGTGCTGGTCACCCACACCCACCGGGACCACGCCCCCCTCGCCCGCCCCTTCGCGGAGGCGGTGGGCGCGCCCGTGCTGGCGGCGCGGCCGCCGGCGCGGACGCTCCATGTCTCGACCGCGCTGGACGAGGATCACGACGAGGCCTTCGCGCCGGACGTCGTCCTGGCGGGCGGCGAGACGATCGCGGAAGAGGACTGGACGCTGGAGACGCTGGCCACGCCTGGCCACGCCTCGAACCACATGGCCTTCGTGCTGCGCGAGGAGAACGCCCTGTTCAGCGGCGATCACGTGATGGGCTGGTCGACCACGGTGGTGGCCCCGCCGGACGGCGACATGGCCGCCTATATGGCCAGTCTCGACGCGGTGATCGCCCGCGAGTTCGCCACCCTGTGGCCGACGCACGGCGCCCCGGTCCGCGATCCGGGGCCCTTCCTGGCGGCCTATCGTGACCACCGGCGGGAGCGGGAGGCGCAGGTGCTGGCGCGGCTGGCGGCGGGGGACCGGCGCATCGCCGAGATGGTCCCGCGACTCTATGCGGCGGTGGACGAACGGCTGTGGCCGGCCGCGGCGATGTCGGTGTGGGCGCACCTGATCGCGCTGGAGCGGGCCGGACGCGTCGCCGCCGACCCCGCGCCCGGGCTGGACGCGGTCTGGATTCCGGCCTGAGCCTTACTCGCCGGTGCGCAGCGCCGCGCTGATCCGGGTCGCCAGCCGGCAGGCCTCGCCGCCGTGGGGCAGGCCGTCCCGGGCCGCGACGCGGATGTCGGTGCGTCCCGGACGGATGCGGATCACCGCGTCGTGGGTGACGCCGAACCAGTAGCCGGTGCGGGTCCCGTCGGCGCGCTGGACGCCGAAGCCGCGCACCCGGAAGCCGGCCTGCTCGAGGGCCCAGCCCGCGGTCTGGGGCGCGACCTGTCGCATCACCGGCTGCGCGCCGGGACAGACCTCGGCTCCGATGGCGGGACCGGGGCCCGGACCGCGGCGCTGGTCGCGCAGGTCGCCGAATCCGGGGATCTCCTCGAGATCGGTGCTGACGTGCTCGACCGGTCCGGCCGCCAGCCGGCCCTTCTGCCAGACGAAGCCCGCCAGGGCGGCGCCGGCGATCAGCACGGCGACAAGGGCGAAGAGGCCGAGTCGCCGCAGATCCTTCAGCGCCAGAACGACAGCGACCAGCGCCGCGGCGGAGCCCGCCCAGGCCAGCCACCAGGCGACCTGCAGCGTCAGCAGCGACCAGCCCGTCTCCAGCGACAGCAGGCCGGCGCGCACCCCGAGGGCGGAGAGCAGGACCAGCACGGGCGATGCGACGGCGACGATCAGCAGCGCCTGCGCCACCCCTCTGCCCTTCGCCGACGTCCGCGCCATCGCCTCAGCCCCCGGCCGTCGGCAGGCGGTAGTCCTTCAGTCGCTCGCGCAGCACCTTCTTGTCGATCTTGCCGGTGGCCCCGAGCGGGATGTCGTCGACGAAGACCACGTCGTCCGGCATCCACCATTTGGCGATCTTGCCTTGCAGGAAATCGAGGTGCTCCTGCCGGTCCTCGCTCTCGCCCGGCTTGAGCTTGATCACCAGCACCGGGCGTTCGTCCCACTTCGGATGGGCCGCGCCGATGACGGCGGCCAGCTCGACCTTCGGATGGCCGACGGCGATGTTCTCGATCTCGATCGAGCTGATCCACTCGCCGCCCGACTTGATCACGTCCTTGGCGCGGTCGGTGATCTGCATGAAGCCGTGCTCATCGATCGTCGCCACGTCGCCGGTGTCGAAGAAACCCTCATGGTCGAGGATGTCGCCGCCCTCGCCCTTGAAATAGGCCCCGGCGATGGTCGGGCCGCGCACCATCAGCCGGCCGTAGGTGTGCCCGTCGTGCGGCATCTCCTGGCCGGCGTAGTTCTTCAGCTTGAGCTCGACGCCCAGCGGCGGCACGCCCTGCTTGATGCGCCACTTCATCTGCTCGTCGTAGGGCAGCGCCTCCAGCTCCGGCGTCAGGTTCGACAGCGTGCCAATGGGCGAGGTCTCGGTCATGCCCCAGCCCTGGATGACCTCGATGCCGTAGCCGTCATGGAAGGCCCGGATCAGGCTCTCGGGCACCGCCGAACCGCCGATCAGCACCCGCCTCAAGGTGGAGAACTTCAGCCCCTTCTCGCGCACGTGCGCCAGCAGGCCCTGCCAGACCGTCGGCACGGCGGCCGAGAAGGTGACGCCCTCGCTCTCAAGCAGTTCGTAGATGGACTCGCCGTCCATCTTCGCGCCGGGCATGACCAGCTTGGAGCCCGCCGCCGGGCCGCCGAAGGCGATGCCCCAGGCGTTGGCGTGGAACATCGGCACCACCGGCAGGATCACCTCCTTCGGCGTCGCGCCGAGGACGGTGGTCTGCAGGCCCAGCAGGGTATGGATGAAGTTGGAGCGGTGCGAGTACAGCACCCCCTTGGGGTTGCCAGTCGTGCCGGAGGTGTAGCAGAGGCCGCAGGCGGTCTGCTCGTCGAAGCCGCCCCATTCGACCGCTTCGGAGGCCGTCGACAGCAGCGCCTCGTAGCATTCCGCGCCCGGCAGCTTGGTCGCCGGCATGTGCAGTTCGTCGGTCAGGACCACCACCCGCTCCACCGTCGGGCAGTGCGGCAGCACCGCCTCCAGCAGCGGGATGAAGGTCAGGTCGACGAAGATGATGCGGTCTTCGGCGTGGTTGATGATGTAGGCGAGCTGCTCGGGAAAGAGGCGCGGGTTCAGGGTGTGGCACACCGCCCCGATGCCCATGATGCCGTACCAGGCCTCGATATGGCGGCCCGTGTTCCAGGCGAGGGTGGCGACGCGGTCGCCGACCTTGACGTCCCAGCCCTTCAGCACGTCGGACACCCGCTTCGCGCGGGCGTGGATCTCGGCGTAGGTGGTGCGCACCACCGGTCCCTCGACCGACCGGGTGACCACCTCGCGGTCGGGGTGCCAGTTCTTCGCGTGGTCGAGGATCCGGTCGACCGTCAGCGGCCAGTCCTGCATCAATCCGAGCATCGTCTTCCCTTGTCTGCGCCTGCTTGCGGAGCGCTTGACGGTCACGCTATCGGCTCGATCCGCAACAGGCAACGTGACGCAAGGGCAGGCTCGGGCCTCCGGCTGGCGGAAAATTCGCCTTCGCCCTAGAAGGCGGCATGCCCATTCTCATCGCCATCACCGGCGGCTCCGGCTCCGGAAAGAGCACCCTCGCGGAGGCGCTGGTCGCCACCCTGCCGGACGGCGCCGCCGTGCTCCTGCGCGAGGATTCCTACTACCGCGACGCCGCCAGCCTCCCGGACTTCGACCCGGCGACCTTCGACTTCGACGACGTGGCGGCCCGCGACCACGACCTGATGATCCGCGACCTCGCCGCGCTGAAGACGGGCCGCGACATCGTGGCGCCCGTGTATTCCTTCATCCATCACGGCCGCGAGCCCGACGGCGAGCCGGTCCCCGCCGCCGAGGTGGTGGTCGTGGAAGGCACCCACGTGCTGTGCACGCCGGCGCTGGTCCAGCTGTTCGACATCCGGGTGTTCGTCGACACGCCGGCCGACATCCGCTTCATCCGCCGGCTGCTGCGCGACCAGGTCGAGCGGGGCCGCACCGCCGAGTCGGTGATCGCCCAGTATCTCGCCACCGTCCGCCCCGGCCACGAGCGGTTGACCGAGCCTTCGCGGGTCAACGCCGACTTCGTCGTCGCCGACGCCACCGCCGCGGTGCGGCTGGAGGACCCGCAGGCGGTGGTGCGGCTGGCGGCGCCGGTGCTGGCCCACCCGCTGCTGGCGCCGCTGGTGGAACGCTAGCGCCTCAGGGTTGGAGCCGGGTCCGGGTCCAGCTTTCGCCCGCGCGGTCGAAACGAAGCCGGTCGTGCAGGCGGAACGGCCGATCGCGCCAGAACTCGATGCTCTCGGGGATCACCCGCCAGCCGGTCCAGCGCTCGGGCCGCGGCACCTCGCGGCCCTCGAAGCGCGCCGTCTCGCGCGCCACCGCCAGCTCCAGTTCCTCACGACTCTCCAGCGGCCGCGACTGCTCCGAGGCCCAGGCCCCGATCCGGCTTTCGCGCGCCCGGCTGGCGAAATAGGCGTCCGCCTCGTCCGCGCTCACCGGCTCCACCGGCCCCCGCACCCGCACCTGCCGGCGCAGGGTCTTCCAGTGGAACAGCAGGCCGGCCCGGGGATGCGCGGCCAGCGCCAGGCCCTTGGCGCTCTCGCGATTGGAATAGAAGGTGAAGCCCCCCGCATCGACGTCCTTGAGCAGCACCATGCGCGCGTCCGGCTGGCCGTCGGCGTCGACCGTGGCCAGGGCCATGGCGTTGGCGTCGTTCGGCTCGGTCCCGCGTGCGTCCGCCAGCCACTCCACGAACAGCCCGATCGGCTCGGCGCGGTCGAAGATGCTCTCGTCGCCGTTGGCGGCCAGGGCGGCGGCGTAGTGCTCGGCGTACTCCTCACGGGTGGGGCTGGGCGGGATCACGGGCGTGGTCATGGCCTGCAGATAGACCCTGCCGCGGCCGATGGGGAGAGGCTTCACGGTTAACCGGGCCTTGACCATATCCGGCGCTGTAGTGGCGGCATGCGCGCCCGCTCGCACCCCGAAGTCGCCTCGACCCGCCAGGCCCTCGCCCTGCTCGGCCTGACCGGCCCGGCGGAGGGGGCGGCGCTGACGGCGGCCTTCCGCGCGGCGGTCAAGGCGGCGCGGCCCGACCAGCCCGGCGGCGACGAGGCCCGCTTCCGCAAGATCATCGCCGCCTGGCGGCTGTTGCAGGCCGAGGCGCGGGGCCCGGGACTCGAGCCGCCGGCGGCGCCCCCCGCCCCACTTCCGGTGGTCTCGATCACGCCGCTCGAAGCCCTGCGCGGCGGCGGGGCCCGGCTCCGGATAGGCGGCCGCAGCCTGCGCGTGCGCGTGCCGGCGGGGATGCGCTCCGGCGAGCACCTGCGCCTGCGCCGGGCCGGCGCCGACGGCGCCGACCTGCATCTGCCGGTGCTGATCCGCGCCGCCGACGGGCTGAGCGCGCTGGGCGACGACCTTTACATGACCTGGCCCACGCCGCCGCGGCTGATCGAGGACGGCGGCCGCGTCGAGATCGAGACCTGGGCCGGCCCGCGCTCCGCCTGGATCGCGGCGGAGCAGGAGACGCTGCGCGTGCGGCTGAAGGGTCTCGGCCTCCCCGCCCGCGGATCGCGGCCGCAGGGCCACCTGTTCGTGACGCTGGAGCCTTCCGCCGACGCGCCCTCCTCCGCCGAGGATCTGCTGGTCCGTTTCACCCGCGTCTGGACGCCGGACCGCATGGCGGCCTAAGCCGTCAGCGACATGTCGCACAACACCTTCGGCCACCTCTTCCGCGTGACCACCTGGGGCGAAAGCCACGGGCCGGCGATCGGCTGCGTCGTCGACGGCTGCCCCCCGGGGATTCCGCTGACCGAGGCCGACCTGCAGCCGTGGCTTGACCGGAGGAAGCCCGGCGGCAGCCGCTTCGTCACCCAGCGCAAGGAAAGCGACACAGCCCGGATCCTGTCGGGCACGTACGACGACGGCGCCGGCCCGGTGACGACGGGGACGCCGATCTCGATCCTGATCGAGAACGAGGACGCCCGCTCGAAGGACTATGGCGAGATCGCCCGCGCCTTCCGCCCCGGCCATGCCGACGTCACCTACCAGGCCAAGTACGGCGTCCGCGATCCGCGCGGCGGCGGGCGCAGTTCGGCGCGCGAGACGGCGGTGCGGGTGGCGGCGGGCGCCATCGCCCGCAAGGTGCTGGGCGAGACGGTCCGCATCCGCGCCGGCGTGGTCCAGCTGGGACCGCATCGCATGGCGCCGGAGACGGTCGACCTGGACGCCGTGTACGACAACCCGCTGTTCGCGGCCTCGGCCGATGTGGTCCCGCAGTGGGAGGCGTATCTGGACGAGGTGCGCAAGGCGGGCTCGTCGATCGGCGCGGTGGTGGCGCTGGAGGCGACCGGCGTGCCCGCCGGCTGGGGCGCGCCTCTGTACGGCAAGCTGGACGCCGAGCTGGCCGCGGCCCTGATGTCGATCAACGCGGTCAAGGGCGTCGAGATCGGGGCCGGCTTCGCCGCCGCCGAGCTGTCGGGCGAGGACAACGCCGACGAGATGCGGCTGGGCGAGGACGGGCAGCCGGTCTTCCTGTCCAACCACGCCGGCGGCGTGCTGGGCGGCATCTCCACCGGCCAGCCGGTCACCGCCCGCGTCGCCTTCAAGCCGACCTCCTCCATCCTGACGCCGCGCCGCACCATCACCCGCGACGGCGAGGAGACCGACCTGCGCACCAGGGGGCGGCACGATCCCTGCGTCGCCCTGCGCGGCGTGCCGGTCGTGGAGGCCATGGCCGCCTGCGTGCTGGCCGATGCGATGCTGCGGCACCGGGCGCAGGTGGGATGAAGCCGGTCGTCGCCTATCGCCACAAGCTCTCGTGGCGCATCGGGCGACGGCTGCCCTCCGCCCGCCGCGCCATGACCGTGGCCGTGTCGACGATTCTTGTCGTCGCCGGCTTCGCGCTGTTGATGATCGCGATCGTCGTCCTGTCCCGGCGCGATACGGTCAGCGTAGGCCATGTCGTCGCCACCAGTACGGGAGAAGGCGCGGCTCACGGCGTCCCCGCAGCTCTGGTCAGACTCGCGGACGCACGGGTCGTGCGCATCCAGACGCCCGACGTCGCTGGTTGCCGCAACGGAGATCGACTTCAAGTCCGCGAAACCCGCGTATTCCTCTCGCGATCACAGTGGCTGGTGCGCACGCGCGCCGCGGGCCGATGCCACCCCTTTTCGCAACAGTAGTAGTTACCTATATCCGACCCGACCGGCGCGCCGCCCGTTGCGCGCCCTGCAAGGGAGTATCGCGTCATGATCGACGTTCGCCGCTTCGACAGCCTCGGAGGCGCCGACCACGGCTGGCTGAAGGCCCGCCACCACTTCTCGTTCGCCAACTACTACGACCCCCGCCGCATGGGCTGGGGCCGGCTGCGCGTGTGGAACGACGACGAGATCGCCGCGAAGTCGGGCTTTCCGCCCCACCCGCACGCCGACATGGAGATCATCACCTACGTCCGCACCGGAGCGATCACCCACGAGGACTCCATGGGCAACCGCGGCCGCACGGCGGCCGGCGACGTCCAGGTGATGAGCGCCGGCACGGGGGTGCGCCACTCGGAGTTCAACCTCGAGGACGAGACCACCACCCTGTTCCAGATCTGGATCGAGACCGACCGGCCGGGGGCCCCGCCGTCGTGGGGCCAGCGCGAGTTCCCGAAGAGCGACCGGTCGGGGCGGTTCACGGTGATGGCTTCCGGCGATCCGGCCGACGAGGCGCTGTCGATCAACGCCGACGCCAAGGTGCTGGGCGCCACGCTGAAGGCCGGCGAAAGCCTGAGCTACGATCTCGGGCCCGGCCGCCGCGCCTATCTGGTGCCCGCCGTCGGCGAGGTGGAGGTCAACGGCGAGACGCTGAACGCGCGTGACGCCGCCGCCATCGTCGACGAGAAGACGGTGACGATCACGGCGAAGGCCGACGCCGAACTGGTGATGGTCGACAGCCGCTGAGCCGGGCTGCGCGCGCCTGTCGCGGATGTCGCGGCGGTCGCCGGTGTCTCCGCCGCGATGCCGCGGATGTCCCGCGGCGAATGTATCCGTCTGACGGACCTCACCCAGGATAGAAAAACCCCGCCCGGATCGCTCCGGGCGGGGTCTTTTTCGTCAGTGCGTGGCGGGCACCGTACCGGGATCCTGGATCGGCGGGGCGGCGGGGAGCGGCTCCGCCTCCTCGTCCCACTCCACCGGCGTGAGCGTGCCGGTCAGGGCCCACTTCAGCGCCTCGTCGGCGGTCGAGATCGGGACGATCTCCAGCGCGCCCTTCACATTGTCGGGCACGTCGGCGAGGTCCTTCTCGTTCTCCTCCGGGATCAGCACGGTCTTCACGCCCGAGCGGAGCGCCGCCAGCAGCTTCTCCTTCAGGCCGCCGATGGCGGTGACCCGGCCGCGCAGGGTGATCTCGCCGGTCATGGCGATGTCCTTGCGGATCGGGATGCCGGTCAGCACCGAGACCATCGCCACGGTCATGGCCACGCCGGCCGAGGGACCGTCCTTCGGCGTCGCGCCGTCGGGCACGTGCACGTGGATGTCGGTCTTCTCGAACACCGGCGGCTTGACCCCGAAGGCGAGCGAGCGGGCCCGGACGTAGGAGGCGGCGGCGGAGATCGACTCCTTCATCACCTCCTTCAGGTTGCCGGTCACGGTCATGCGGCCGCGGCCCGGCATCTTGATCGCCTCGATGGTCAGGATGTCGCCGCCGAACTCGGTCCAGGCCAGGCCGGTGACGATGCCGACCTGGTCCTCCGCGTCCGTCTCGCCGTAGCGGTATTTCCGCACTCCGGCGTATTCGGCCAGCTTCTCGCTGTCGACGGTGATCGACACGACCTTGGTCCGCGCCATCTCGCGCACCGCCTTGCGGGCGATGCCGCCGAGCGCGCGCTCAAGCGAACGCACCCCGGCCTCGCGGGTGTAGTAGCGGATCAGCTCCCGGATCGACTCCTCGGGGATGATCAGCTCGCCTTCCTTGAGGCCGTGGTCGGCGAGTTGCTTCGGCAGCACGTGGCGCTTGGCGATCTCGACCTTCTCGTCCTCGGTGTAGCCCGACACCCGGATGATCTCCATCCGGTCCATCAGCGGCTGGGGCATGTTCAGGCTGTTGGCCGTGGTCACGAACATCACCTGCGACAGGTCGTAGTCGACCTCCAGATAGTGGTCGCCGAAGGTCGAATTCTGGGCCGGGTCCAGCACCTCGAGCAGGGCCGAGGACGGGTCGCCCCGCCAGTCGGCGCCCAGCTTGTCGATCTCGTCCAGCAGGACGAAGGCGTTGGTGGTCTTGGCCTTCTTCATCGACTGGATGATCTTTCCCGGCATGGAGCCGATGTAGGTCCGGCGGTGACCGCGGATCTCGGCCTCGTCACGCACCCCGCCCAGCGACATGCGCACGTACTCGCGGCCGGTCGCCTTGGCGATCGACTTGGCCAGCGAGGTCTTGCCCACGCCCGGCGGGCCGACGAGGCAGAGGATCGGGCCCTTCAGGCTGCCGGTCCGGGCCTGCACCGCCAGGTACTCGATGATCCGCTCCTTGACCTTCTCGAGCCCGTAGTGATCCTCCTCGAGGATCGCCTCGGCCTTGTCGAGGTCGATCGGCTTGGTGCGGGCCTTGCCCCACGGGATCGACAGCAGCCAGTCGAGGTAGTTCCGCACCACCGTCGACTCGGCCGACATCGGGCTCATGTTGCGCAGCTTCTTGACCTCGGCCTCGGCCTTGGCGCGGGCCTCCTTGGACAGCTTGGTCTTGCGGATGCGCTTCTCCAGCTCGAGGATCTCGTCGCGCTGGTCGTCGGTCTCGCCCAGCTCGCGCTGGATCGCCTTCATCTGCTCGTTGAGATAGTACTCGCGCTGGGTCTTCTCCATCTGGCGCTTCACGCGCGAGCGGATCTTCTTCTCGACCTGCAGGACCGAGATCTCGCCTTCCATCAGGCCGTAGACCTTCTCCAGCCGCGCCGGCACGGCGACGGTCTCGAGCAGCGCCTGCTTGTCGCCGATCTTCACCGACAGGTGGGCGGCGACCGAGTCGGCGAGGCGCGACGGGTCGGTGATCTGGGGGATGGAGCTGAGCGCCTCGGGCGGCACCTTCTTGTTCAGCTTCACATAGTTCTCGAACTGCTCGATCACCGCGCGCAGCAGGGCCTCGGACTGCGAGGGTTCGCCCTGGTCGTCGGCGATCTCCTCGGCCTCGGCCTCGAAGTAGTCGGTGCGGTCGGTGAACCGCAGCAGGCGCGCGCGGCCCTTGCCCTCGACCAGCACCTTGACGGTGCCGTCGGGCAGCTTGAGCAGCTGCAGGACGTTGGCCAGCACGCCGATCGGATAGATGGCGTCGGCCGCCGGGTCGTCGTCGACGCTGTTCTTCTGGGTGGCGAGCAGGATCTGCTTCTCGCCCTTCATGATCTCGTCGAGCGCGCGCACGGACTTCTCGCGTCCCACGAACAGCGGGACGACCATGTGCGGAAAGACGACGATGTCTCTCAGCGGCAGGACGGGGAGGGTCTTGGTCTCGGACATGATGCGTACTCCGGGGCCCTTGTGGATCGTGGACCCGCCGCGCCGGCGGCCGGAGCGAAATGCCCGACCTGTTCGACTCGGCCCGTCGTTCGACGGCCTTTGAACGAGTATGTGGTTGCGCGGTTGCGACGTTCAAGCGTGGCGGACCCGCGCGACTGGGGACCAATCACCGACGGCGAAGCTGCACGGATCGTGCCGCGCGGCGGCCGGCAGGGCCCGCGGAAAGCCCCCATTGGACCGCCGGCGAGGGATTTTGTCCCTCACCGCCCTGTGTCCAGCGCGCCACGGCGCCTCCGCACGAAGAAGGGCGGCCCATTGACGGACCGCCCTCCCGCATTCACGAATCCGGCATCATCAGGCGGCGCTGTCGGGCGCGGCCTTCTTGCCCTTGGTCTCGGCGTAGATCAGCAGCGGCTGGGCCTTGCCCTCGATGACCTCGGCGTTGACCACCACCTCCTCGACGCCCTCGAAGGTCGGCAGCTCGAACATGGTCTCGAGCAGGATGCCTTCCAGGATCGAGCGCAGGCCGCGGGCGCCGGTCTTGCGGGTGATAGCCTTGCGGGCGACCGCCGACAGGGCGTCGTCGGTGAACGTCAGCTCGACGTTCTCCATCTCGAACAAGCGCTTGTACTGCTTGACCAGGGCGTTCTTGGGCTCGGTCAGGATCTTGACCAGCGCCTCCTCGTCGAGGTCCTCCAGCGTCGCCAGCACGGGCAGGCGGCCGATGAACTCGGGGATCAGGCCGAAGCGCATCAGGTCATCCGGCTCGACCTCCTTGAGGATGTCGCCGGTGCGACGCTCGTCGACTTCCTTGACCTTGGCCCCGAAGCCGATCGAGACGCTGTCGCCGCGGGCGGCGATGACCTTCTCCAGCCCGGCGAAGGCGCCGCCGACGATGAACAGGATGTTGGCCGTGTCGACCTGCAGGAACTCCTGCTGCGGATGCTTGCGGCCGCCCTGCGGCGGCACCGAGGCGACGGTGCCTTCCATGATCTTCAGCAGGGCCTGCTGCACGCCTTCGCCCGACACGTCGCGGGTGATCGAGGGGTTGTCCGACTTGCGCGAGATCTTGTCGATCTCGTCGATGTAGACGATGCCGCGCTGGGCCCGCTCGACGTTGTAGTCGGAGGCCTGGAGCAGCTTCAGGATGATGTTCTCGACGTCCTCACCGACGTAACCTGCTTCGGTCAGCGTGGTGGCGTCGGCCATGGTGAAGGGCACGTCGATGATGCGCGCCAGCGTCTGGGCCAGCAGCGTCTTGCCCGAGCCGGTCGGCCCGATCAGCATGATGTTCGACTTGGCCAGCTCGACGTCGTTGTTCTTCGTCGCGTGGTTCAGGCGCTTGTAGTGGTTGTGGACGGCGACGCTCAGCACCTTCTTGGCGTGCGACTGGCCGATCACATAGTCGTCGAGGACCTCGCGGATCTCCTTCGGCGACGGCACCCCGTCCTTCGCCTTCGAGAAGCTGATCTTGTGCTCCTCGCGGATGATGTCCATGCACAGCTCGACGCATTCATCGCAGATGAACACGGTCGGTCCGGCGATGAGCTTGCGCACCTCGTGCTGGCTCTTCCCGCAGAACGAGCAGTAGAGCGTGCTTTTCGCGTCGGTGCCGGCTGCCTTGGTCATAGACCCTTCTCACTCCCGACGTTCGATCCGATATGAGACCGAACGCGCATCCCCCGCGTTTGATTCCCGTACACTGGGCGCGAAGGTCTTCAAAAATTGACAATCACCCATCCCCGCCGCCGCCACAACCCCGCGAAAGCGTGGCCGGAGACGGAATCGGACGGTTCACTGTTGATGGGGATCGCGGCGAATGTCTGACATGGGAAGCCCTCCCCCCTTCGGCCAGTCCCCCCGCAAGGATCGGGCCATCGTGGCGTTCGATTTCGACGGCACCCTGACCATTCGCGACAGCTTCACCGAATTCCTGCGCTGGCGGGCGGGCCGGGGCGGCTGGGCCCTGGGGCTGGTCCGGCTGGCCCCGGCCGTCGCCACCTACGCCCGCGATCGTGACCGCGGACGGATCAAGGCCGCCTCGGTGCGCGAGTTCCTGCGCGGCGTCCCCCGGGCCGAGCTGGAGGCCGAAGCCGAGCGCTTCGCCGAGGGAATCTGGACCCGCTTCATGCGTCCGGACGCCTTGAAGGTCTGGCACGACTGGGGCGAGCGGGGCGCGCATCGGGTGATCGTGACCGCCAGTCCGGAGACCACCGTCGCCCCCTTCGCCCGCCGCCTCGGGGCCGAGGCCCTGCTCGGCACGCCGCTGGTGTTCGACGCCGAAGGCCGCGTCACCGGCGCCTTCGCCAGTCCGAACTGTCGCGGCGAGGAGAAGGTCCGCCGGCTTCGGGCGGTCTACGGCGACGACGTGCGCCTCGCCGCCGCCTACGGCGACACCTCCGGCGATACCGAGATGCTGGCCATCGCCGACCAGCCCGGCTTCCGGGTGTTCACCGGGCGTCCCTGAGGCTCAGCGCCCCTCGGCGTCGACGTCGAAGGCGACGGGCTTGCCGCGGGAGGTCGGGTTCCAGCCGGCCTCGATCACCGCCGTCACGGCGTTGCGCACGTGCTCCACATTGACGAACTGCTTCTCGACGTCCGGACGCCCGTTGGGACGGAGCGGCGGCGGAAACTGGACCACGGCCTCGCGCTTGAAGTCCTGCAGCCGCAGCGTCACGGCGATGCCCTCCCACCGGCCGCCCGAGGTCGGCCGCGGCTGGCGTCGAAGCTCCCAGTGATAGACGTCGCCGTCGACCTCGACGGTTCCGCGGGTGTCACGCGTCTGCATGGCGGCCTGATAGCACAGGAAGAAAAGGCGCGCCCCGGGGCGCGCCTTTTACAGCTCAATGTCGGGCGGCTCAGGAGCCGGGAGTCTTCACCCCGTCCTGGTCCGCCTGCTCGCGGCGGTCGTAGACATGGTCGACGATGCCCCAGGCCTTGGCTTCCTCGGCGTTCATGAAGTGGTCGCGGTCGAGGGTCTTCTCGACCTCCTCGTAGGTCCGGCCCGTATGGTGGACGTAGATCTCGTTCAGCCGCCGCTTGGTGTAGCGGATATCCTCGGCGTGCCGCTCGATATCCGAAGCCTGGCCGCGGAAACCGCCCGAGGGCTGGTGCACCATCACCCGCGCGTTCGGCAGGGCGACGCGCTGACCGGCGGCGCCGGCGGTGAGGATCAGCGAGCCGGCCGAGGCGGCCATGCCCATGCACACCGTCGACACCGGCGAGCGGATGTATTGCATGGTGTCGTAGATCGCGAGCGCCGAGTGGACCTGTCCGCCCGGGCTGTTGATGTACATGCTGATTTCCTTCTTCGGGTTCTCCGACTCGAGGAACAGCAGCTGGGCGCAGATCAGCGAGGCCATGCCGTCCTCGAAGGGCCCGGTCAGGAAGATGATCCGCTCGCGCAGCAGGCGCGAGAAGATGTCGAAGGCCCGCTCGCCCCGGCTGGACTGCTCCACCACCATGGGGACGAGGTTCATGTTCAGATAGTCGATCGGATCGCGCATTCAGGCCTTCTCGGGATGCAATGGGCGCGACTCGCCGGCCGGGCCCCTGTGGGACAGGATATCGTCTCGCCGGCCGACTGACGCAAGCGACAGTCGCCAGATCACGCCGGCGCGGACCTACTCCGCGTCGCCGGGGGCGGCCTGCCGGCTCATCAGTTGCGCCAGCGCTTCGGCGTGCGCCTCGGGATCGAGGCGATAGCGCCCCGCCCCGTACAACGCCTCCAGGTACCCCCGGTCCCAGTCGGTCAGGCCGCCCTCGCCGCCGGCAGGGGTGAAGCTGTTGAGAACGGTGTCGAAACGGCTCAGGTCGGCCTCGGCGTCCACCTGGGCCAGCACCACCATGGCGAGATAGTCAGACAGCTGGTCCAGATCCGCGCCTTCC
Organism: Brevundimonas viscosa; assembly: GCF_900116065.1. Classification (GTDB taxonomy): domain Bacteria; phylum Pseudomonadota; class Alphaproteobacteria; order Caulobacterales; family Caulobacteraceae; genus Brevundimonas; species Brevundimonas viscosa. The sequence goes on along the minus strand of NZ_FOZV01000006.1, from coordinate 134,573 downwards.
AGACGCGGCACGTCGACGATGACGAGCACGCGACTGAGATAATCGACAATGCCCGTGCTGCGCTTGAACGAGCTGGCGCAGGCCGGCGGGCCCTGGAATATCCTGATCGCCAGCGCACCGCTGCTGGCGCAGTAGGGAAAGCTGATGTGCCACCAGCGCACCGCCGCGTCCGAGGCGCCAAACTCCTCCAGCGCACGGGCGCCGCGATTGGACCGGGTGAAGCCTATGCGGAACGCCCGTCGCCGCTCCGCCACCAGGGCCTCCGCCAGTTGCTGGCCGTCCGAAGCGGCCACGATCACCGCGTTCGGCGCACAGCCGGGCTGCCCCAGTCGCACACCGAGAGGGCGGGCCACGTCCGAGACGCGATCGATGATGGCGTGGGCCGCTTCCGCGCGCAGCCCGACGACGCCCAGGCAAAGCTCGGCGTTCCACCTGGCCAGGCCGCGGTAGGCAGGCGCGGCGGCGGCGCTGTCGACGAACTCGCGCGCCAGAGCCTCCAGCGCGTCGGGGCGGGAGACCACGACATCCTCCAGCCGTGTGGTCGGCTCCTGCGGGGCCGCCGGCGGGGCGCCCGCGGCATCCTGGCCTGCCAGGGCGGCCGCAAGGCTCAGGGCGAGCAGCGGTCCCGTCATTCCGGCGCCGGCTCGGGCGCTGTCTGTCCGGCGCGCCACCTCCGCGCCATGTCGTTGGCCATGACGTCGGCCTGGGCGTTCGGATTGATCCGCCGGACAGGACCGCCCTGCACCCGGTAGAGGGAGGTGAGATAGGTCCGGTCCCACTCCGTCAGCCCCTCCACCGCGGCGGGGCGGTCGAAGAGGTTCAGCACGGTGTCGTATGCCGCGGTGTCCGCGTCAGGATCGACCTGGGCCAGGGCGACGAAGGCGACATAGTCAGCCAGCTGCGCCAGGTTGGCGCCGCCCAGCCGGTCCACGTCGACGACGATCATCGCCTTGTTCAGATCGTCGCGGATCTGGCTGTTCAGACGCGAGGCGGCGAACACCGCAATGACCGGCGCCGAGGGGTTTCCATAGGGATCCACGTCGCCCGGCATCCGCACGGCGATCTTGCCGTTGTTGGAGTTCACCGGGAGACTGACGTGCCACCAGCGCACGGGTCGGTCTGCGGTGCGAAAATCGCGCAGGGCCGGATTGCCGCGATCGAGGCCGCCGAGGCCGATCCGGAACGCCCTCCGGTTCTCGGCGACCATGGCGTCCGCAAGGGCGGCGCCGTCGGTGGTGAAAACGATCACGACATTCGCCGTGCATCCCGGCTCGCCGATGTCGAGGCCCAGCTCCAGCGCCACCTCGGACACCCGGTCGACCACCGCCTGCCCGACGTCGTGCCGCACGTTCGCGACGCCCACGCACAGCCTGTCGTGCCAGCGGGCGAGGCCCCTCCGGTAGGGCGGCGCCCCGACCTCGCCGACGAACTCGCGCACGACCTCCTCAAGCCGCCGCCGGTCGACGACGATGTCCTCAAGCCGGGTTGTGGCGAGGTCGGCGGGATCCTGCGGCGGAGGCGCTGCAGCCGTCGCCTGGGGCTGCAGGATGGCGGCGGCCATGGCGCCGGCGAGAGCCCAGGTGGTCATGTTCCACGCTCCGGAGGCTGAACCTCGACGCGAACGCTACCATGGAACCCGGCAGGCGGGAAACATGGGGAAGAAGACGGGACTCCACATGGAAAGGGCCGCCGCTGTGCCCAGCGGCGGCCCCTTCGGTCGCGGGACGGCAGGCCGATCAGCCCTCGTCTTCGTCCTTGAGCAGTTCTTCCTTGGTGATCGGCGCATCCGTCACCTCGGCGGTGTTGAAGATCAGGTCGCAGACCTTCTCCTCGTAGATCGGCGCGCGCATCTGGGCGGCGGCGTTGGGGTTCTGGCGGTAGAAGTCCAGCACCTGCCGCTCCTGGCCCGGATAGTTCCGGGCCTCGTTCATGATCGCCTGGTTCAGCTCCTGGTCCGAGACCGTGACGTTGTTGGCCCGGCCGATCTCGGCCAGCACCAGACCCAGGCGCACGCGGCGCTCGGCGATCTTGCGGTACTCTTCCTTGAGCTTCTTCTCGGACTTCTTGGCGTCCTCCGGGGGGAGGCGGCCGGCGTCCTTGTCGGCCTGCACCTGCTGCCAGATGCCGTCGAACTCGGCCTCGACCATCTTCGGCGGCAGCGGGAAGTCGTGGGCCTTGTCCAGCTCGTCCAGCAGGGCCCGCTTCAGCTTGAAGCGCGCGGCGCCGGTGTACTGCTGGTTCAGGTTGGAGCGCAGCAGCTCCTTCAGCTTGTCCAGCGACTCGATGCCGATGCGCTTGGCGAAGTCGTCGTCGACCTTGGTTTCGGCCTCGGCCTTGATGGCCTTGACGGTGACGTCGAAGGTCGCGGCCTTACCGGCGAGATGCTTGGCCTGGTAGTCCTCGGGGAAGGTGACCTCGACGGTCTTCTCCTCGCCGACCTTGACGCCCTTCAGCTGCTCCTCGAAGCCCGGGATGAAACGGTTGGAGCCGATCACCAGGTCGGCGTCGGTGGCCGAGCCGCCTTCGAAGGCCTCGCCGTCGATCTTGCCGACGAAGTCGATGGTCAGCTGGTCGCCGTCGGCGGCCTTGACCGTCTTGCCCTTCTTGTCCTCGTAGCTCTTGGCCTGCCCGGCCAGCTCCTTGAGCGCCTCGTCGAGGTCCTCGTCGGAGGCCTCGTAGGTCGGACGGTTCAGCTTCAGCGTCTTGGGGTCCACCGGGGTGAAGTCCGGCATCACCTCGAGCTCCATCTCGTAGGCGAGGTCCTCGCCGCCGGTCAGGACCTTGTCCATGTCCGAGGTCAGCTTCATCTCGGCCGGGGCGGCCGGGCGCACCTTGGCCTCGTCCAGCGCCTTCTGGCTGGTCTCGTTCAGGGCGGCGTTGACGATCTCCCCCATCAGGTCGCGCCCGAAGGTCTTCTTCACGTGCGCCACCGGCACCTTGCCCGGACGGAAGCCCTTCAGCTTCATCTGCGGCGCCACTTCCTTGAGGCGGGCGTCCAGCTTCTCGTTCAGCTCGGCGGCGGGAATGGTCACCGCGATCACGCGGCTCAGGCCTTCGGAGGACTTTTCGACGACTTGCATGGTCGGGATTCTGACGCTCTGGGGCGGCGCCTTGGGGGCGGGCGCTGCGCGGTGTGGGAAAGCAACAAGGGCCGCCCTTGCGAGGCGGCGCCTTTGAAGCCCGCCCTTATGTCGATCAGCGCCTGAAAGGTCAACGTGAGCCGCGGCGGTTTCGGCGCGGCCGCGCCTCGGCTATCCAGCGGCGATGAGCCAGTCCCCTCCCCCCATCGGCGTCGCCGTCTTTCCGGTCACCCCCCTGCAGCAGAACTGCACCCTGGTCTGGTGCCGCCAGACGCTGAAGGCGGCGATCATTGATCCCGGTGCCTCGGTCGACGCCCTGCTGGGGGCGGTGGCGAAGCAGGGGCTGACGCTTGACGCCATCTGGATCACCCATGGCCACCTCGACCACGCCGGCGGCGCCGCGGAGATGCAGGAGAAGACCGGCCTCGACATCGTCGGCCCGCATCCCGACGACCAGTTCTGGATCGACGGCATCCCGGCCCAGGGCCAGATGTACGGCCTGCCGGAGGCGCGGTCGTTCACGCCGACCCACTGGCTGGCCGACGGCGACCGGCTGACCCTGGGCGAGACGGAATGGGAGGTCTACCGCTGCCCCGGTCACACGCCGGGGCACGTGATCTTCTTCAACCGCGAGGCCCGCTTCGCCCAGGTGGGCGACGTGCTGTTCCAGGGTTCCATCGGCCGCACCGACTTCCCGCGGAGCGATCACGCCAGCCTGCTGAACGCCATCGTGACGAAGCTCTGGCCGCTGGGCGACGACGTGACCTTCGTGCCGGGGCACGGGCCGAGCTCGACCTTTGGCGCGGAGCGGCGCAGCAATCCGTTCGTCTCCGACGCGGCCCTGGCGCGTGCGCCGATCGCCCGTCCGGCGACCGGGCCCTCCTAGCGGGCCATCAGCAGGCCGATGATGACGCCGAGGCCCAGCGCGTAGACCGAGGCCCGCACCGGCTCCTCCTCGACCGCGCCGCGCAGTCGCCGCGCCCGCTCGCGACCCCAGTCGCCGACCAGCCCCGCATCCTCGCGCAGCGCCCGGCGCAGCGGCCGCACGCCGAGGGATCGCATCTCGTCGCGCATCAGGATGGCGTCGGCCTCGCGATCCAGCCGCGTCGACGCGGTGTCGAAGGCGTCCTCGATGTCTTCTTCGGAATTGGGAACTGGCGGCGTCGTGTCGCTCATGGAGGAGTTTCCTTCGTCGGAGATCGGACGCCGATTGAACCGCCGCCCGGCCGGCCGGTTCCGCCGCACCCACCACATGCAACGGACGGGCGTGGAGGGGGTTGGTCCGGCATGAGGAGGTTCCCATGACCCTGATCACTCCCTTGCACCTCGGCCAGCCGGAGATCGTCCCGCCCGACACCCCGGGGCCCGACATCGACCCCGTGTCGCCGCCCGACGTCCAGCCGGGCTACCCGCCGGACGTCCAGCCGCCGGACACCCCGGGCCCCGATATACCGGCGCCCGGCACGCCCGGGCCTGACATCGATCCGGGCGGAACCCCGCCCGAGTTCACTGCGGTCGCCGACCGCTGTCCGCGCAAACCCTGTGATTCGTTCGCATTTGTGTGACCGGCGCGCCGGAACCGTAATCAGGCGTGAGGGTTCAATCCGCGACCGCCACAAGCGCCACGAAAGGAACCCACGATGGCTCAGAGTCAGCCCACGCGAGCCTCCGGCGTCTCCAAGCGGGGCTTCGCCTCGATGGACCCGGAACGCCAACGCGAGATCGCCCGCAAGGGCGGCGCCAGCGTCCCGAGCGAGAAGCGGAGTTTCTCCCAGGACCGCAGCCTTGCCGCCCAGGCCGGCCGAAAGGGTGGCGAAGCGTCCCACGGATCCCGCAATCGCGAGCGGGCCGCGGCCGGCGAGTAAGCCATCGTTCTGAAAAGGGGGCGGCCCATATCGGGCCGCCCTTTTCGATTCCGCCCCGCCTCAGGCCTCGAGCAACACCAGGGCCACCGCGGGGGCCGGCCCCTGCCGGAAGTCCGCGACGCGCCAGCCCGCCGCTTCAGCCAGTTCGGCAATCGACGCCGCGGTGAACTTCCGCGAGTTCTCGGTGTGGATCGTCTCGCCCGCCGCGAAGGCGATGCGACGGCCGCCGATCTGGACGACCATGTCGCGGCGCGCCTCGAGGTGCATCTCCATCCTCGACTCCGGGCCGTTCCAGAGAGCCCGATGGCGGAAGTCGTCGAGATCGAAGTCGGCCCCCAGCTCGCGATTGGCCCGGACCAGAAGGTTCCGGTTGAAGGCCGCGGTGACCCCGGCCGCGTCGTCGTACGCCGCGATGAGGGCGGCCGGGTCCTTCACCAGATCCACGCCCAGAATGAACAGGGCGCCGTCTCCCAGCAGGCCGCGCGCCGCGCGCAGAAAAGCGATCGCCTCGGCCGGATCGAGGTTGCCGATGGTCGAACCGGGGAAGAAGCCGACATGGCGGCCCTCCCCGATCCCCCCGGGCAGCCCATCCAGCGCAAGGAAGTCGCCGACCATCGGCCGGACCCGCAGATCGGGATAGGCGGCGGCGATGCGATCGGCCGCCGCCGCGAGCGCCTCGGCGCTGATGTCGATCGGCACGTAGGCCGCCAGGGCGGGGGCGGCGTCCAGCACGATGCGGGTCTTCTCGCTGGCCCCGGAGCCGAACTCGACCAGCACCGCTTCGGGGCCGAAGCGCGGCGACCATTCCGGCGCCACCACACGAAGCAGCGCCGCCTCCTGACGGGTCGGATAGTACTCCGGCAGCTCAGTGATCGCCTCGAACAGTTGCGATCCCTGGGCGTCGTAGAACCACTTCGGCGAAACCCGCTTGGGCGAGCTCTCCAGCCCGGCCAGCAGGGCCTCGCGGAAGCCGTTCCCCTCGCCGCCGCCAGCCGTCTCCCGCGCTACATCGCGCGCCAGCCGAAGACCGGCGAAGGCCCAGCGCTGGTGCGGATAGAAGAAGTTGCGATAGCTGACGCGGGCGTGGCCTTCCGGAGTGGCGAAGCTCGAGCCTCTCAGCACTATCTGGTTGGCCATGAACTTGCCGTTGTACTCGGCGGCGGTCCCTTCGGTCGGCCGGAAGCCCGGATAGGGGGTGTAGGGCGAGGCGGTCCATTGCCACACCTCGCCGAAGGCGTTGGCCATCGCGTCAGGTCGGGCGCGGGCGGCGTGCTCCCACTCCGCTTCCGTCGGCAGGCGGGCTCCCGCCCAGCGGGCGAAGGCGTCGGCTTCGTACCAGCTGACATGCCGCACGGGCGCCGCGGGATCCACCGGACGTCGACCGGCCAGGGTCATCACGCTCCAGCCCTCCGCCTCGCGCCGCCAGTACAGGGGCGCGGCCCAAGCTTCGGCCTTGACCGCCGCCCAGCCGTCGGATGCCCACAGCTCGGGCCGGGCGTAGCCGCCGTCCTCGATGAAGGCGATCCACTCGGCGTTGGTCGTCAGGTCGGCGGCGATCTCGAACGGCTCCAGCCAGACCCGGTGCGCCGGGCCCTCGTTATCGAAGGCGAAGCCGCCGGCGACGTGGCCGATCCCGACCAGACCGCCCTCGAAGCGCTCCCGGCCGCCGCGCGCCGGTTCCGTCGACCCCGCCCGCGGCTCGGCGGGAAAGGCGGCAGGGTCCAGCGGCGACCGCGACATCAGGTGAAGCATGTCCATCAGGAACAGCTCCTGATGCTGCTGCTCGTGGTGCAGGCCGAGCTGGACGAGATAACGTGTTCGCGCATCGCCGCATCCGTCTCCCAGCCACGCCGCCATGCGTCGGTCGACCTCGCGGCGGTGGCCCAGCACGGCGTCCACGCCGGGCCGGGTGATCAGCCCGCGACAGGGTCGGTCCACGCGCTCGCCCAAGGCCTCGTAGTAGCTGTTGAACAGCCGCCCCCAGTCCGGATCGACGGGTTGGTAGCCGGGTTCGGCCGAGAGGATCATCGTCTCCCAGAACCAGCTGGTGTGCGCGAGGTGCCACTTGCCGGGGCTGCAGTCCGGCATCGACTGGGCGGTCAGGTCCTCGGCCGAGAAGCCGCTCGCCAGGGCGGGCAGGACGGCGCGGACCTGTTGGAAGGCGGCGACCGCTTCGGAGGTGTCGGCGGACATCCGCGCGTGGGTGTTCATGCCGTTTCTTCCCCCTTCTTGGGCCTGGCCTCACATGGGGCGTCGATCTCACTGACGCCACCGCCCGCCGACAAAGTCGACCGCCCGACACAGGAACGGCGCACCAGCGGCGGCGTTCCGGAAGGGTCGCCGGCTCGCGTGGGAGCCGGCGCTCCGACCGACAGGATCGTCGAATGCCGCACGCCCTCGCGCCGCTCGACGGCGCCTCGCTTCCGACCGGCCGAGCCCGGGCCCGCGACGATATCGCCGACCCCTCCGTCTGGCGCCAGGCGGTCACCGCCCAGCTCCCGTCGCTGCGGGCCTTCGCCTGGTCGCTGTGCCGCAACGCCGCCGACGCCGATGATCTGGTGCAGGAGACCCTCACCAAGGCGTGGACCTATCGCGGCCGCTACGAAGCCGGCACCAACCTGCGCGCCTGGCTGTTCACCATCCTCAGGAACTCCTGGTACTCGACGGTGGCGCGACGCCAGCGCGAGGTGGCCGACGAGGAAGGCCGCCACGCCGCGACGCTCGTTTCCGAAGGCGCCCAGGAGTGGACCGTCGAACTGGACCGGTTGCGCATGGCCATGGACGATCTGCCGCCGACCCACCGCGAGGCCATCGTGCTGGTCGGCGCCGCGGGGCTGTCCTACGAGGAGGCCGCCGAGATCGCCGGCTGCGCCCTCGGCACCATCAAGAGCCGCGTCAACCGCGCCCGCAACCGGCTGGCGGAAGTGATGGACATGCCGCGCGGCGAAACCGGCTGACCCAGGCGCGGGTCCTTCCGCGCCGTCGTCGTCAGGGCCTCGATGTGAGCTTTGAGCCGGTCCGGCGCAGGCTGATCCTCGACGGCGCGAAACGTCGCCCTCAGCTGTTGTTCGCCCATGCTCCGATGAAGCCGCGCGCCCGGCTCGGCGTCACGCGGAAAGCTGCGCCATATCGGCCAGCAGGGCGTCGACCGCCGCGGCGTCGGTGGCCCAGGAGCAGACGAAGCGGACCGAGCCGTCGTCGAAGCGGTAGCAGGCCCAGCCCATCTCGTTCAGCCGCCCATGCGCCTCGGCCGGCATGCGGACGAACACGGCGTTGGCCTCCACCGGGTGGGCGAGGATGAAGGGCGTTCCGACCGCCACCCCCTCGGCCAGACGCTGGGCCATCAGGTTGGCGTGCGCCGCGCCGGTCTCCCAGGCCCCGCTCTCCAGCAGGCCGACGAAGGGCGCGGCGAGGAAGCGGGCCTTCGAGGCGGTCTGCCCGGCCTGCTTCAGCCGGTTGTCGATCCGGCGCGCCAGCGACCGGTCGAACATGACGATGGCCTCGGCGCACAGCGCGCCCGCCTTGGCTCCGCCGAACACCAGCACATCCACCCCGAGACGGGCGATGTCCTTCAGGTCGAAGCCGGCCGCCGCGGCGTTGGCCAGCCTCGCCCCGTCCATGTGCACCCCGTAGCCGCGCAGCTTCACCGGCTCGATCAGGTGGCGCAGCTCCTCCTCGGTGTAGACCGCGCCGTACTCGGTCGACTGGGTCAGGCTCAGCGCCGCCGGCGGCTGACGATGACCCACCTCCGGCTCGCCCAGCGCCGCCTCCAGCGCGGTCCTGTCGATCTTGCCCGAGAACCCCGGCAGGCCGATCAGGCCCACCCCGTGGCCGAAGAAGCCCGGGGCGCCGGTCTCGTCGGTGCAGACGTGGGCGGCGTGATGGGCCAGCACCGCCTCGTGCGGCCAGGCCAGCATCGACAGGCCGACCGCGTTGGCCGCCGTGCCCGAGAAAACGAACCGCACCTCGGCGTCGGCGTCCAGCCGCTGGCGGATCAGCTCGGCCGCCCGCGCCGTGGCGTCGTCAGCGCCGTAGGCCCGCGCGTAGCCGGCGTTGGCCTCGACCAGCGCCTGCAGCGCCGCGGGCGCCATGCCGGCCGTATTGTCGGAGCCGAAATCGTAGCGCATGCCTCAGCCTTCCTCCGCCCGCGCGTCCACCGCGGGCTCCTTGCGCACCCGCACGACCGGCAGGACGTCCTTCTCGTCGCCATAGGGTACGGCGACCTGGTGCGGGAACGGGATCTCGATGTCCGCGGCGTCCAGCGCCTCCTTGCCGCCCTGCATCAGGTCGGCCTGGGTCTGCCACCAGTCGTCCGATTTGACCCAGGCGTGCAGGGTGATCTGCACCGCGCTGTCCAGCAGGCCCGTGACCCCGGTCCACGGAGCCGGGTCCTCCAGCACCTTGTCGTGCGCCGACGCCGTCGCGGCCAGAACCGCCCGCGCCGCCCCCAGGTCCTCGCCGTAGCCGACGGTGAAGTTGATCTCGATGCGCCGCGTCTTCTGGCCGGTGAGATTGACGACCACGTCACTCAGCACCTTGGAGTTCGGCACCACGATCTTGTGATTGTTGGCGTTCGACAGCTGGGTGGTGAACAGGTCAAGGCGCTGCACCGTGCCGGCCACGCCGTTCAGGTCGATCACCTCGCCGACCCGGTAGGGGCGGAGCACCAGCAGCATCACCCCCGCCGCGACGTTGGAAAGCGTCCCCTGCAGGGCCAGACCGACCGCCAGGGAGGCGGCCCCCAGCACGGCGATGATCGAGGTCGTCTGCACCCCGAGCCGCTGCAGCACGGCGATCAGGCCGACGATCAGCACCAGCACCCGCACCACCTGGACGGCGAAGCTGAGCACCGTCGGATCCTGGCGGAAGCCGCGCACGCGCCCCAGCACCCGGCGGGCCACCCGCGCCGCCCACCGCGACGCGAAGATGGTCGCCGCCAGGATGATCAGGGCGACGAGCAGGTTGATGGCGAAGTCGCCGGCCATGTCGGTCAGCTTGGCGACCATGGCGATGTCCACGGCCGCCGCCTCGCGGCCGGCGGCGACGGCCTGGTTCAGGGGCGTGATCAGGTCGGGCATGCGCCGGGTCTAGCGTCTGACGCGGGATTTGGAAGCCCGCGCGGCGGGATTCGCGTCGCCTATCCGATCGGCCGCGCCACCCGCCCGCCGCCGCCCTCGATCGCGTCCAGTAGATCCATCACGTCGTCGAGGGTGTTGGCCTCCCGCGCCGGCTTGTCCCAGCGGATGCGGCTGATCCGCGGGAAGCGCATGGCCACGCCCGACTTGTGCCGCCCGGAGCGCTGCAGTCCCTCGAAAGCGACCTCCAGCACCAGGCCGAAGTCGCGGCCGGCCCGCACCGAGCGCACCGGACCGAAGCGCTCGACCGTGTGATCGCGCACGAACTTGTCGAGCTGCTTCAGCTCCTCGTCGGTGAAGCCGAAATAGGCCTTGCCCACCGGGGTCAGGGCCCCCTCCCCGGTCCAGACGCCGAAGGTGTAGTCGGAATAGAAGCTGGAGCGCTTGCCGCTGCCCCGCTGGGCGTACATCAGCACCGCGTCGATGACGTGCGGATCGCGTTTCCACTTGAACCACGGGCCTTTCGGGCGTCCGGCCACATAGGGGCTGTCGCGCCGCTTGAGCATCAGGCCCTCGGCGGCTGCCCCGACCGGCGGATCGGCCCGCAGCCGGGCCAGTTCGTCCCAGTTTCCGTAGGGCACGATCGGCGACAGGTGCAGCCGCGGCCCGCCGCAGGGGACCAGCGCCTCCAGCCGCGCGCGCCGCGCCGCCAGCGGCAGGGCCCGCAGATCCTCGCCCCCCTCGGCCAGCAGGTCATAGGCGACGATCGCCGCCGGCTGGTCGGCCATCAGCTTCGCATCGACCGTCTTGCGGTTCAGCCGCAGCTGCAGATCGGCGAAGGGGGCCACGACGCCGTCGCGCCAGACCACCAGCTCCCCGTCCACCGCCCCGTCGAAGCCCAGTCCGGCCATCACATCGGGAAAGGCGCGCGAGATCTCGTCGCCGGTGCGGGAATAGAGTTTCTCCACCCCGCCCTCGCGCACCGCCTGCACACGGATGCCGTCCCACTTCCATTCGGCGACGTAGTCGGCCGGTTGCAGCTTTTCGAAGTCCACCGCCTCGTCCAGCGCCGTCGCCAGCATCACCGGCCGGAAACGTCCCGGCGCGTCGGCGTCCGGCGGCCCCGTGCGCCCCTCCAGCCAGGCGAACAGGTCGGCATAGGGCGGCTCCAGCGCATGCCACACCTCCTCGATGTCCGATGCCTCGACGGGCTCCAGCGGGGTCGCCGCTTCGTGGCCGTCCGGGTCCGGCGGCTCGCTGAGCGCCGCCGGCCGCATCATCGCCGCGGCGGTCTTGGCCAGCCGCGCCGACATGCCCACCCGCAGCGCGCCGGTCATCAGCTTCAGCAGCGCCCAGCGCCCCTTCGGCTCCAGCGCGTCCAGCCAGCCCTCGAGCAGTCGCGGCACGTCGCGCCGCCCGGCCGTCCGCAGCGCCTCGACCACCTCCCCCAGCTCCGGTTCCCGGTTGGGCCGAAGCTCGGGATTGGAGGGCCAGATCAGACTGACCGTCTCGGCCATGTCGCCGACGTAGTCCCGGGACCAGCCGAACAGCACCGGATCTACCCGCGCCTCGACCGCCTTGCGGATCATCGCCGGCTTGGCCGCGTCGAACGTCAGGTCGCCGGTCAGCGCCGCCAGCGCCCAGCCGCGGTCGGGGTCGGGCGTGGCGCGAAGATAGTCCCGGAGCAGCACCAGCTTGGCGTTGCGCGACGCCGTCAGCGACAGGCGGTCCAGCAGTTCGGCGAAGGCGCGCATCCGACCTCATCACGGCACAGCCCGGAGCAAACGCGAAAACGCCCCGGAAGTCTCCTTCCGGGGCGTCTCGGCTGCGCGACCGCCCTGTTAGTTGAACAGACCGGCGATGACCGCGCTGATCAGCCCGCCGGCGACGGCGGCGAGGACCACGTCGTTGCCGCTGCGGACGTACTGGTAGCCGTGCGGCGGACGCTCGAGGCCGTAGCGGCCGTAGTCGTTGATCACGTAGCGCTGGGTCCGGTAGGCGTAGGGCATCTGCTGGCCGTACGACCAGCTGCGGACCTGGTAGCCGCTGGGCGCATAGTAGCGCGGGGCGTGATAGCGACGCTGGGCCTGCTGCCAGCGGGCGTAGGCGCGCTGCTGCTGACGGGCTTCGCGCCGGTCCTCGCGGCGGTCCTGACGCCATTCGCGACGGTCTTCCCGACGCTCCTGACGCCACTCGCGGCGGTCCTGGCGCTGCTCGTAACGGTCGCCGCGCGATTGCGCCTCGGCGGCCGAGGCCATGCCGACCGAACCCAGGGCGAGGGTCGCGGCCACGGCCGCGGTGACGAACTTCTTCATGGTGTAACTCCCGATGCGGCCGAAGGATTTCGACTTGTCCGCATCATGGAGTGGCGCGTTTGAGCCTCGTCTGAACGGCCCGGGTCAGGTCCGGTTCAGACCGTCGCCGCTTTCCGACCTTATTGCTCAGGCGGCGGCCGCCGCCGTCTCGCCGCTGTCGACCAGCGCCCGCACGGCCGCACGGCCGGCGCCGACCCGGTTCATCACCAGGGCGAGGGCGGCGAAATCGATCGGCTTGTTCAGATAGGCGTCGGCGCCCGCCTCGAGGCCGGCCTCGTGGTCCTCGGTGCGCGCCGAGGCCGACAGGACCACGATCGGCGTGTCCGCATTCGGTCCGTCGCCCGCCCGGATCGCCCGGGTCGCGGTCAGGCCGTCCATCACGGGCATGTTCACGTCCATGACGATCAGGTCGAAGCGCTGCTCTCCGGCCGCCTCGAGGGCGATCTGGCCGTTCTCCGCCGTGGCGGAGACGTGGCCGGCGGACCCCATCCAGGCTTCCAGAATCATGCGGTTGACGGGGTGGTCCTCGACCACCAGCACGCTCAGCGACTGACCGCCGGCGACCTCGGCCACGATCGGCTGGGCCTCTTCCTGGCGCGCCCACTCGACCACCGGGGCCTCGACCGAGAACAGGAAGGTGGAGCCCTCCCCGAGGGTGGATTCCACCGTGATGTCGCCATCCATGATGTTGGCCATGCGGCGGGAGATGGTCAGGCCGAGGCCCGTGCCCCCGAACCGGCGGGTCGACGAGGCGTCGACCTGGGTGAACGGCTGGAACAGGCGCTCGAGGTCCTCGGGGGCGATGCCGGCTCCGGAATCCTTGACCGCGAAATGGAAGCGAACCCGCCCTTCGTCCAGCCGCTCGCCCCGCACCGTGTACAGAATCTCTCCGGCGTCGGTGAACTTGACGGCGTTCGACAGCAGATTGTGGATCACCTGGCAGACCCGTAGCGGGTCGCCGCGCACCACTGCGGGAATCTCGCCTTCGAGCCGCGTGGTGAAGGTCAGCCCCTTGGCTTCGGCCTGGGCCTGGAAGGGGCCGATGACCCGCTTGTGCAGGTCGTCCACGTTCACGTCGACAACCTCGAAGGTCATCTTGCCAGCCTCGATCTTGGTCATGTCGAGGATGTCGTTGAGCAGCGACAGCAGGTTGTCGCCCGAGTTGCGGATGATCGACAGATACTCGCGCTGGGTCGGTTCAAGCCGGGTCGCGTTGAGCAGCTGGGCCGCGCCCAGCACGCCGTTCATCGGCGTGCGCAGTTCGTGCGAGATCACGCCGAGGAAGTTCGATTTCGCGTCGGACGCCGCGTTGGCGCGGTCGCGCGCCGCCTCCAGCTCCTCGATCAGATGGGCCTGATGTTCCTGGAAGGCGCGGATGCGCTCCTCACGCAGCATGGTCATCATCACCAGCACGAACAGGCCGGCGGCGGTGAAGGGCACGATGGCCAGGAACTGCCAGAACAGGGGCGTGCCCCACAGGCTGGCGGCGATGATCACCGCGGCCACGCCGTAGGGGGACGAGATCACCACCGCCTGACGCGGCGAGCTGCGCAGCTGGGCGAACACCAGCACATAGCCGGACACCAGCAGGGCCAGGGCGAGCGCCGGGCCGAACTCGGCGCCCGAGAACCAGGCGATCAGCGGAGCCGCCGCCCACGCCGCGGTGGTGGCGGTGGCGACCGCGGGGAAGATCAGCCCCCAGCCGGTCCCGACGCGCTGGCTGATGCGCTTCTCGAACGCGCCCCGGACCGCGCCGGCGGCGAGGGTGCCGATGAACCATAGCGTCGCCGGCGCCCACCCGACGGTCGCGAGCAGGCCCAGGGCCCAGCTGGCGATGATCACATAGCGGAGATACTGGGTCTGGAGGATCGCGCGCAGCGCCTGGGCGGCTTCTCCCGCGTCGGGGTCGCCCGCAGCCTTGCCGATGCCGTCCGATTCCACCATCGCGCGCGTCCCCCCGGTTCAGCCCGCCGGAACGCTAGGGCGAAGGTTCTAAGACGAGGTGAACGGTGGTTTGTCTCCCCGGACGTCGTCAGGCCTGATCGGCCTCCGCGGGCGTCAGCGCGCGAATCGACAGGGCGTGCACCGGGCCCGCCAGTTCCTCGCGCAACAGGTCGGTCACCGCACGCTGCCGTTGCACCCGCCCCTGCCCCTCGAAAGCCGCGGCGACGACGGTCAGGTTGAGGTGGCTCTCGCCGCCGGCGCGGCCGTCGATGCCCCCTTCGTGATGATGACCGGCGTGGCGGGCGCTGTCGTCCTCGACCTCCAGCCGCTCCGGATTCAGGCCGGCGATGAGTTTTTCACGGATTTTCCGTGCGATCGGACCCTCGGTCACGGGCGGCTCCTTGTTGCAGACCAATTCAGCCCTACACTTCGGGGGATGTCGTCCGCCTTTCAATACAAGCCGCGATTCAGGGATATGCGCGTCAAGCCGCCGCGCCCGGAAGAGGAGGCCGCGGCCGCCGACGTGCTCGGTCTCAAGCCGGGGGAGAAGGCCTGCCAGTGGCCCGACTGCAGCCGTCCCGCCACGGCGAAGGCGCCGAAGTCGCGCGAGCGGCTGCACGACTTCTACGACTTCTGCCAGGGCCACGCCGCCGAGTACAACAAGGGCTGGAACTTCTACGCCGGGATGAGCGAGGGAGAGATCCGCGCCGCCCAGGAGAACGAGGCCATGACCGGCGGCCGCCCGACGTGGGAGATGAAGGCCGGCAAGTTCAGCCGCGAGGCCGCCGCCTTCGCCGCCAAGATGGGCACGGCCAACACCCAGGGCGCCGGCAACTGGCGCGACAGCTTCGGCCTGTTCGGCCGCCGCACGCGCGAACAGGCGGCGCCGGAGGGCCAGGACGACCTGCGCATCGGCCGTCTCGAGCGCGCCGCCCTCGCCGACCTCGACCTCGACGTCCGCACCGACAGGAAGGCGATCAAGGCCCGCTACCACGAGCTGCTCAAGCGCTTCCACCCCGATCTGAACAAGGGCGACCGCGGCGCCGAAGCCAAGCTGCAGCGGGTCATCAAGGCCTACAAGACGCTGAAGAAGTCGGGTCTGGCCTAGCGTCCCTCCCGGGGACGCCTACCTCAGGGGGCCCCGATCAAAGGAGACCCGCCATGGAAGTCCTGTACCGAGCCCACGCCACGGCCAGCGGCGGCGGCCGCGAAGACGGCCGCGCCGCCACCGACGACGGCAAGGTCGACGTCCGCCTGTCCACGCCGACCGAAATGGGCGGCAAGGGCGGCGACGGGACCAATCCCGAGCAGCTGTTCGCCGCCGGCTACGCCGCCTGCTACCTCGGCGCGCTGCGCCTCGTCGCCGGCAAGGCGGGCACGCCCGTCGGCCCGGACACCAGGGTCCGGTCGACCGTCGGCTTCGGCAAGAACACCCGCGGCGAGGGCTTCAACCTCGACATTGAGCTGGAGGTCGTCGACCACGGCCTCGACCAGGCGGTCATCGACGACCTGATTCAGAAGGCCCACGCCGTCTGCCCCTACTCCAACGCCACGCGCAACAACGTGGACGTCCGGTTGAGCGCCGCCTGACGCAGTTCCTCTCCCGCCGGGAGAGGGTGCGCGTTCAGTCCAGGGTCGTCCGGTACCTCAGCATCGCCAGTGTCCCCACGACCAGCACGAACAGCAGCAGCGCCAGCAGGCTGGGTCCCGCGTTCTCCAGGCCCACGCCCTTGAGCACCGATCCGCGCACCACCCTGAGGACGTGGGTCACGGGGATCGCCAGCCCCAGCCACTGCGCCCAGTCGGGCATGCCGCGGAACGGGAACATGAAGCCGGACAGCAGGATCGACGGCAACATGTAGAAGACGCTCATCTGCATGGCCTGCAGCTGCGTCTTCGCCAACGTCGAGATCAGGAACCCCAGCGCCAGCGAACCGACGATGAACAGCATCAGCCCCGCCCCCAGCGCCAGCCAGCCGCCGCTCATCGGCGCCGCGAACAGGACCCGCGCCAGCACCAGGATCAGCACGGCCTGCACCAGCCCGACCAGCACATAGGGCGTCAGCTTGCCGACCATGACCTCGATCGGCAGCACCGGCGTGGCCAGCAGGCTCTCCATCGTGCCCCGCTCGCGCTCCCGCGCCATGCCCAGCGAGGTCATCATCACCAGCGTCATCGACAGGATCACGCCCAGCAGGCCGGGCACGATGTTGTAGGCGGTGATCGCCTCCGGATTGTAGCGCCGGTGAACCACGACCTCGAACGGCGGCGGACCCGACGCCCGGGTCGCCAAGGGCCCCGCCAGCTCGCGGGCCAGCGCCTGCTGCGGCAGCTGCAGCAGGGCCGCCACCGCGCCCGAGGTCGCCGACGGATCCGAGGCGTCGGCCTCGACCAGGATCTGCGCCCCCTCGCCGCGCACCACCCGCCGGGTGAAGTCGGCCGGGATGATCACCGCGAACTGCGCCTCGCCCCGCTCCAGCGCCCGGTCCAGTTCGGCGGTGCTGCGCGCCACCCGCGTGACCTCGAAATAGCCGCTGTTGTCCAGCGCGGTCAGGACCGAGCGCGAGAAGCCGCCCTGGTCCTGCACCAGCACCGCGGTCGGCAGGTTCCGCGGGTCATCGTTGATGGCGTAGCCGAACAGCAGCAGCTGCACGATCGGCATGGCCAGGATCATGGCGTAGGTCAGCCGGTCGCGCGTCAGCTGCACGAACTCCTTGGCCATCACCGCCCAGGTCCGGGTCAGCGAGATCATCAGGCCGCCTCCGCCTTGGCTTTCGCCGCCTCACGGTCGTGGATCAGCTGGATGAACACGTCCTCCAGCGTCGGCCGGGTCTCGCTCCAGACCAGCGGCGACTTGCGGTAAGGCGCGATGGCGGCCTCCAGCGCCGCCCGATCCCGGCCGGACACGTGCAGCACCGTGCCGAACGGCGCCGCCATCTCCACGCCCGGCGTCCCGCGCAGTTCGCGCGCCAGCCGGTCCGCGCCCGGCCCCTCGGCGTGGAAGGTGACCAGGCCGGAGGCGTCGATCACCTCGTCCGCCGTGCCGCGCGCCAGGGTCCGTCCGCCGGCGATGTAGGCGATCTCGTGACAGCGCTCGGCCTCGTCCATGTAGTGGGTCGAGACCAGCACGGTCATGCCCCTGGCCGCCAGGCCGTGGATCTCGTCCCAGAAGGTGCGCCGCGCCTCCGGGTCGACCCCCGCCGTCGGCTCGTCCAGCAGCAGCAGCTCGGGCCCGTGCAGGGTCGCCGCCGCCAGCGCCAGCCGCTGCTTCCAGCCGCCCGACAGCGTGCCGGCCAGTTGCGCCCGCCGCGCCGTCAGCCCCAGCCCGTCCAGCGCCGCCTGCACCCGCTCGCGCCGCCGGTCCAGCTCGTGCACCCGGGCGGTGAAGGTCAGGTTCTGCTCGATCGACAGGTCCTCGTAGAGCGAGAACCGCTGCGTCATGTAGCCGACCCGCCGCTTGATCTCGCGCGAGTCCTTCAGCACGTCGAAGCCCAGCACCGTGCCCTCGCCGCTGTCGGGCCGCAGAAGCCCGAACAGCATGCGCAGCGTCGTCGTCTTCCCCGCGCCGTTGGGCCCCAGGAAGCCGCAGATGCGCCCGCGCTCCACCACGATGCCGAAGTCCTTCACCGCGTGCAGGGCGCCGAACGACTTGTTCAGCCCGCGGACGTCGATGACCTTTTCGTGGGCGCCGCGGTCAGAGGGCTCCGCCTTCTCGACCCGACGCGGCGCTGGCCCGGGGGCCGCCATCTACTCCCCCGCCTCCAGCGGGATCACGTCGACCGGAAGGCCCGGGTTCAGCGTCGCCGCGCCCTCGGGCCGCGCCTCGATACGGTAGACCAGACGGTCGCGGCTGCCCCGGCTGTACAGCACCGGCGGGGTGAACTCCGGCCGCGGGCTGACCCAGGCGATCCGCGCCCGTCCCTCGCCGGCGCAGCCGTCGCACCCGAAGCGCACCGTCTGGCCGGGCCGGTACAACGCCATCTCCGCCTGGGGGACGAAGAACACCAGCTTGACCTCGCTGTCCGGCAGCAGGGCCAGCACCGGCTGGTTGGCCGCCGCCCATTCGCCCGGCCGGAAGAAAATCTCCTCGACCCGCGCCGCCGCCGGCGCCGCCGGCGCCAGCTGGCCCAGCCGGACCCGCGCCTCTTCCAGCCCGCCGGCCGCCTGCTCGGCCTGCCGCTGGGCCGCCGCCACCGCGTCGCGCCGCGCGCCCAGCGTCGCCACCTCGCGCCGCCTGCGCACCGCCGCCGTCTGCGCGCGCGCCGCGTCGCGGGCCGACCGCACCTGGTCCAGCCGCGCCGGGGCGTAGATGCCCTGCCGCACCAGCGGCTCGATGCGGCCATACTCCGCCTCGGCCTGACGCTCGGCCGCCTCGGCCGCCGCCAGCTCGGCGTCGAACACCGACAGCTCCTCGGCCCGCTGGCCCTTCCTCAAGTCCTCGACCCGCGCCTCGGCCGCGCCCACCGCCGCCGCCGCGCTGCCCGCCTGGGCCCGCTGCACCGCCGGATCGATCAGGAAGGTGCGACCGCCCGCCGCCACCCGCTCGCCCTCGCGCACGTAGAGCTCAGCCACCGCCCCCGAGACCGGGGCGGCCAGATAAACCCGCTCGCCCTCGATGTAGCCGGTCAGCACCCGCGGCCCGCCGTCGCGGGCGATCAGCGCCCACATGATCGAGCCGAAAACCGCCACCCCCACGATCACCAGCACCGGCCGCAGACGCTTCATGGCCGCATCCCCCTCAGCACCGTTTCGACATGCTGCTCCGCCAGCGCGACCACGTCGATCGGCTCCGCCCCGACCGGCTCGAAGGTCTCGCGCCACACCATCGACAGCACCATCGGCCCCATCAGGCCGAAGGCGAACAGCCGCGGGTCGCCCGGCCGCACCT
Source organism: Brevundimonas viscosa (assembly GCF_900116065.1). GTDB lineage: Bacteria > Pseudomonadota > Alphaproteobacteria > Caulobacterales > Caulobacteraceae > Brevundimonas > Brevundimonas viscosa. The sequence goes on along the minus strand of NZ_FOZV01000006.1, from coordinate 115,406 downwards.
CGCCGCGCGCCTGGGCCGCCGCGATCAGCCCGCTGATCAACTGCACCCCCGGCTCGACCACCGCCTCGCGCCAGATGCTCGCCAGTTCCGGATGGTTGCGGCTCTCGGCGATGACCAGCTTGACCACGCCGGTGATGCGCCGGTCGCCGACCACCTGCCGCGCCAGCATCGGCAGCGCCATGCGCACCACCTGCTCCAGCGGCAGGTCGGCCGTCGCCACCGCCTTCACCCGCTCGATGTTCGGCGACACCGCGTCGGTGACCACCGCCCGGAACAGGTCGGCCTTGGTCTCGAAATAGAGGTAGAGCGCGCCCTTCGAGACGCCGGCGCGCTTTGCCACCTCCTCCAGCCGGGCCGCCTGGAAGCCGCGCGCGGCGAACACCTCCAGCGCCGCGGCGAGGATCTCGGCCGGGCGGTCGGCGGGTCGACGACGGAACTTCGGCTCACCGGGCGGCAGCATCGCGCGTCCTTGCTAACTGACTGGTCAGTTATTACGCTCGCGGGCGAGAACTGTAAAGCGGCGTTCTTTCACACCGCCCGCCCTGCCGCTGGACCCCGCGCCGCCGCGCTCTTAAGTGTGCGGCCATGACCTCCCCCCTCGACTCGACCCCCGACCCGCTGCTGACCCTCGAACCCCACCGCAAGGTGAGCGTGCGCGAGATGTTCGGGGTCGATTCCGACATGGTCGTGCCGGCCTTCGACACGCGCGACAGCCACGTGCCGGACATCGACGACGCCTACCGGTTCGATCCGCAGACGACGCTGGCCATCTGCGCCGGCTTCGCCTTCGACCGCCGCGTGATGGTCCAGGGCTATCACGGCACCGGCAAGTCGACGCACATCGAGCAGGTCGCCGCCCGCCTCAACTGGCCGCTGGTGCGCGTCAACCTCGACAGCCACGTCAGCCGCATCGACCTGGTCGGCAAGGACGCCATCGTCTTCAAGGAAGGCAAGCAGGTCACCGAGTTCCGCGAGGGCATGCTGCCCTGGGCCCTGCAGCGCCCGATCGCCCTCGTCTTCGACGAATACGACGCCGGCCGGCCCGATGTGATGTTCGTGATCCAGCGCGTGCTCGAGGCCCAGGGCCGCCTGACCCTGCTCGACCAGAACCGCGTCATCCGCCCGAACCGCTGGTTCCGCCTGTTCTCGACGACCAACACCATCGGCCTCGGCGACACCTCGGGCCTCTATCACGGCACCCAGCAGATCAACCAGGGTCAGATGGACCGCTGGAACATCGTCACCACGCTCAACTACCTCGACCACGACGTCGAGGCCGAGATCGTGGCCGCCAAGGTGCCCGAGTGGAACGACGCCGAGGGCAAGCGCCGCATCGCCGCCATGGTCCGCGTCGCCGACATGACCCGCAACGCCTTCATGAACGGCGACATCTCCACCGTGATGTCGCCGCGGACGGTGATCACCTGGGCCCAGAACGCCATCATCTTCGGCGGCGACGTGGCCCTCGGCTTCCGGCTCACCTTCCTCAACAAGTGCGACGAGCTGGAGCGCCCGACCATCGCGGAGTTCTACCAGCGGGCGTTCGGGGAGGATCTCCCGGAGGCGGCGACGCGGGTGAAGGTGGGATGAAATCCTTCTCCCCTTGGGGGAGAAGGTGGCCCCGCGAAGCGGGGTCGGATGAGGGGTCGCACCAGTAACGACCGCAGAAGACCTCTGGCCTCCCTCCCGTAAACCGGCTCTCCAAAGACGGATCAGTTGCGGTCGACGTTCGCCTCGGCAGCCGCAAGGATCGCCGCGACGACCTCATGTCCCCGCGTCTCGATCACCTGATTGGCGAACCGCAGCACGCGAAACCCCTGACCTCGCAGCCACGCATCCCGCTCCGCGTCCCGCTCGGGATCGTGCCGCGGCCCGTCCGCCTCCACGATCAGCCTGTGGCGGAAGCAGATGAAGTCCGCGATGTACGGTCCATCCTCGAACACGAGCTGACGCCGGAACTTGAGACCGACCAGGCGCCGGTCGCGCAGCAGCTTCCACAGCCGGCGCTCGTAGACGGCCGGTTCGCGGCGCATCTCTCTCGCCCGCTGACGAAGCCAATCGCCCATAGGTTGCACGCTGCGCTCAAAACTGCTTTCTGTCGAGGGAGCGGCGCGACCCCTCATCCGGCCGCTGCGCGGCCACCTTCTCCCGCAAGGGGAGAAGGTTCGTCTGAGCGGCCTCACCCCGCCCCGTTCCGCCACGCCCCCGCCGCCATCGCCCGCGCCGTCTCGCGCACGTCCTCGGGCCAGCCCTCCACCGCCGCGTCGAAGGCCGTCCAGTCGCCGGCGAACAGCCAGCGCGTCGCCTCCTCATAGCCCGGCCGGTCCCCGGCCATGGCGGTGATGAAGCGATACGTCGCCTCCTTCGCCCGCCGCGCCCGCTCCGGCCCCTCCCCGTCCTTCATCTGCGTCTCGACCAGCTTGCGCAGAGCCACCGAGGCGCCGCCCGGCTGGGCCGACAGCCAGTCCCAGTGGCGCGGCAGCAGCGTGACCTCGCGCGCCGTCACTCCCAGCTTCGGCCGCCCCGGCCCGCGCTTCTCCGGCGCCGGCGGCGCGGCCAGCCGGCCCCGCGCCTCCTCCAGGGTTCCGCGCAGGTCGAGGTCGACCGCCTTGCCCGTGGTCCGGTCGAAGGTCAGGGGCTCCCGGCCGGCCTTGCGCAAGGCCTCGCGGATGAGCGGCAGGACCTCGCCGAGCGCCCCCGCGGCGACGCGGCGGTCGCCGAGGAAGGACACGACCGGGAGATCGGCGCGGACGGTCATGGAACTCTCTCCTCGCTCGGGCCCCTGGCGCCGACGGGGCGGGCCCCCATATCGACCGATATGCCCTGTCGATCGGGTGGATCTGGCAGGTTTGGCAGGTTTGGCGCCCCGAAATCGCGCCAACCGCGGCGGTAATACCCGGACGAAACCTGGTCGGTCAATATCACCCGGACAAAAACCAGGGCCCGCGACCGCGCGACGCGCCCCGCGTCCGGAACCGCCCGGCCTCCTCCGCGCTAGTGGAGCAATCCAACCCCTCACCTCCATAGCGGGAGCTCCCCCCATGACCGATCAGCGCATCGAAGGCGTCGCCAACGAGATGGAAGGCAAGGTGCAGGCCGCCTCCGGCCGCTTCGCCGGCGATACGAAGATGCAGATCGAGGGCCGCCTCAGGCAGGCCAAGGGTCAGGCCCAGCAGGCCTACGGCCGGGTCATCGACGGCCTCGACGGCCTGGTCGAGAAGGCGCCGGAGCAGTATCGCGCCCATGCCCGCACCGGCCTCGACTTCGCCCGTCGCAAGCCGCTGCTGACCACCGGCATCGTCGCCGGCCTGGCCATCCTGCTGGCCGGGGCCGGCCGCCGCCGCTGACCGCCCGCGCCCTCCGGCGAGAAAAAAGGGCCCCGGAGGCGACTCCGGGGGCCTGTTCGTTTGCGCTGCGGGAGCCTCAGCCCGCGGCTTCGTCCGCCGGCTCCTTCACCGGCGCTCCGGAAGGCCCGGTGACGTCGAAGGCGATCTTGCCGTCCTTCAGCTCGACCTTCACATGCCCGCCGCGGGTCAGACGCCCGAACAGGATGTCGTCGGCCAGCGGCTTCTTGATGTGCTCCTGGATGACCCGCGCCAGCGGACGCGCGCCGTACAGCTCGTCGAAGCCGTTCTTGGCCAGCCAGTCGTTGGCCTCGTCGGTCAGTTCGATGGTGATGTTGCGGTCCGCCAGCTGGGCCTCCAGCTGCAGCACGAACTTGGTCACCACCGAGCGGATGGTCTCGGCGTCCAGCGCCTTGAATGCCACGATCGCGTCCAGACGGTTGCGGAACTCGGGCGCGAACAGCCGCTGGATGGCCTTCTCGTCCTCGCCCTCGACCTTGCCCCGGCCGAAGCCGATCGCCGCCCGCGCATTGTCGGCCGCGCCGGCGTTGGTGGTCATGATCAGGATGACGTTCCGGAAGTCGACCTTCTTGCCGACCGCGTCGGTCAGCTGGCCGTTGTCCATCACCTGCAGCAGGATGTTGTAGACGTCCGGGTGGGCCTTCTCGATCTCGTCCAGCAGCACCACGGCGTGAGGGTGCTGGTCGACGGCGTCGGTCAGCAGGCCGCCCTGGTCGTGGCCGACATAGCCCGGAGGCGCGCCGATCAGCCGGCTGACGGTGTGCCGCTCCATGTACTCGGACATGTCGAAGCGCAGCATCTCGATGCCCAGCGTCGCCGCCAGCTGCTTGGCCACCTCGGTCTTGCCGACGCCGGTCGGGCCGGAGAACAGGAAGGCGCCGATCGGCTTCTGCGGGTCGCGCAGCCCGGCGCGGGCCAGCTTCATCGCCGCCGAAACCTGCTCGATCGCCGATTCCTGGCCGAACACCACCCGGTTCAGGTCGGCCTGCAGCTCGCGCAGCGCCTCGGTGTCGGACTTGGACACCGACTTCGGCGGGATGCGCGCCATCTTGGCGATGACGGCCTCGACCTCCTTCTGGCCGATGACCTTCTTCCGCTTCGACTCCGGCAGCAGCATCTGCGACGCCCCCGCCTCGTCGATCACGTCGATCGCCTTGTCCGGCAGCTTGCGGTCGGTCATGTACCGCGCCGACAGCTCCACCGCCGTACGGATCGCCGCGTCGGTGTAGCGCAGCTTGTGGTGGCCCTCGTAGGAGGTCTTCAGCCCCTTGAGGATGCGGATGGTGTCGTCGACGGTCGGCTCGTTGACGTCGATCTTCTGGAAGCGGCGGGCCAGGGCCCGGTCCTTCTCGAAGTGCTGGCGGTATTCCTTGTAGGTGGTCGAGCCCATGCAGCGCAGGCTGCCCGAGGCCAGCGCCGGCTTCAGCAGGTTGGAGGCGTCCATCGCCCCGCCCGAGGTCGCCCCGGCGCCGATCACCGTATGGATCTCATCGATGAACAGCACCGCGTCGTCGTGCTGCTCCAGCTCCTTGACGACCTGTTTCAGCCGCTCCTCGAAGTCGCCGCGATAGCGGGTCCCGGCCAGCAGGGCCCCCATGTCGAGGCTGTAGATGGTGGCGTTCTTCAGGACGTCCGGCACCTCGCCCTTGACGATCTTGCGGGCCAGCCCTTCGGCGATGGCCGTCTTGCCGACCCCCGGATCGCCGACCAGCAGCGGATTGTTCTTGGTCCGCCGGCACAGGATCTGGATCGAGCGCTCGACCTCGGCGTGACGCCCGATCAGCGGATCGATCCGGCCCTCGCGGGCCTTGGCGTTCAGGTCGACGCAATACGCCTCCAGGGCCTCGCCGCCGGTCTTGGTCGCGGCCGCGTCCTCGGCGTCTTCGGGGCTGCCGCCGGCCTTGGCGGGCCGCGTCTCGCCGGCCCCCGGCTTCTTGGCGATGCCGTGGGCGATGAAGTTGACCGCATCGTACCGCGTCATGTCCTGCTCCTGCAGGAAGTAGGCGGCATGGCTCTCGCGCTCGCTGAAGATGGCCACCAGCACATTGGCGCCGGTGACCTCCTCCCGGCCCGAGGACTGGACATGGATCACGGCGCGCTGGATCACGCGCTGGAAGCCCGCCGTCGGCTTGGCGTCGTCGCCGTCCGAGGTGGCCAGCGCCGCCAGGTCGGTGTCGACATAAAGCGTCAGCGCCGTCTTCAGCGCGACCAGGTCGACATTGCAGGCGGTCATCACATTGGCCGCGTCCGGATCGTCGACGAGGGCCAGCAGCAGGTGCTCGAGCGTGGCGTACTCGTGCCGGCGCTCGTTGGCGTAGTGCACCGCCCGGTGCAGGGTCTCTTCGAGAGGACGGGAAAACGAGGGCATGATCCTCTCAGTCCTTTTCCATCGTGCATTGCAGGGGGTGCTGGTGGCGACGCGCCGTCTCGACCACCTGGGCGACCTTGGTCTCGGCCACCTCGTAGGTGAACACGCCGCACACGCCGACACCGTGCTGGTGCACGTGCAGCATGATGCGGGTGGCGTCCTCGCGGCTCTTCTGGAAGAACCGCTCCAGCACGTAGACGACGAATTCCATCGGCGTGTAGTCGTCGTTCAGGATCAGCACCCGATAGAGCGAGGGCCTCTGAAGCTTCGGCTTTGTCTCGGTGATCGTGGCGGCCCCGGGGGCCCCGACGGGATCACCGACCTTACGTGACGGCGGCATTCGTTGTCCGGTTGGAAGTCGGATGGACAGATAGGAAACTGTCGAACGCTTTGCGAGGTCCGTCCAGTCACAGCTTGCGTTACGGCGACGACGGCGCACAGACTTTCGCCATGGACCGGCGCCTCTTCCTCCAGGCCTATGTCGCCGCCGACGGATACCCGCAGACGCTGCAATCCGCGGAGTCGCTGATCCGGCGGATCGGCTCCGTGGCCGCCGTGCGGGAATGCCGGGTGAGGCCCTACAACAAGTTCGAGGACCAGTACGGGGTCTGGCTGGACCTCGACGCCGCGCGGCCGGCCGCCGCCTTCGAGGCCCTGCTGGCGGATCTCGCCCAGGGATGGCGCGCCGAAGGCGAAGGTGGCGAGCGGTTCGCCGTCTGGGACGGGCGCCTCCACGGGGCCGCCTTCCTGCCGGCCCTTCGCTGGCTGCACCTGAACCTGCACCCGGCCGCCGACGACTGACGCGAAAAAGGCCCCCGGGATCGCTCCCGGAGGCCCTTCGTTCGCTGTGAAGAAGCGGGACGCCTTAGCGGGCGGCCTGGAACTTCTCGACCGAGGCGGTGACCCGCTCGTTGATCGGCTTGAAGCTGTCCTTCACCGAGGCGGTGAAGACGTCGGTCATGCGGGTGACTTCCGCGAGGTAGCTCTCGGCGGCGGTCTTGGCCCACGAGGTCTGCAGCTCGACCAGTTCCTGCACCGAGCGGGCGGCGGCCAGCGACTGGGCGGCGGCGACGCCGTCTTCCCAGCTCTTCTTGCCGTAAGCGAGGGTCTGGGCCGAGATCGCCTCGGCGCCCTTCTGGGCGGCGGTGGCCGAGGCGACCAGCGCCTCGAGGTTCTTCTTGCCCTCGGCGTTCAGTTCGGCGAGGCCGGCGACGGACTTGTCGACGCCTTCGCGGAACGCCTGGGCGCCGGCGGCCTGGATCTTCTCGGCCTGGGCCTGGACCTTGTCGGCGGCGACCTTGGCGGTGTCGGCGGTCTTCTTCACGGTTTCGGCGCTGTCGGCCATGGGAGTCTCTCCTGAACCTGTCGCGGCTTGGCCGCTTGTGATCGTTCCGCAGCAGGTTTCCGCTGCGACAGCCGACATATGGTGCATGTGCGAACAAAGGTCAAGAAATATTGTGCAGCGCAACATGCTCGCTGCGCCTGTAGGGCGAACCGGCTTCACAAATCCGTTGACGCCCTGTTTACCCTCATGAAACCCCGGGGACGCATGTTACGTTTTTGATCAGCGTCGCGCCGGGGGGCCGCCGTCGCGCCACAGTTACGAGGCCTGCGCTTTGCCGATGACTGCACTGATCCGTCGCGGATTCGTCACCCTGATCCTGATCGCCTCTCTGGCGCTGGTTCCGAGCACGCCGTCGCTGGTCGCGCAGTCGTCCGACAATCTCCGCTACGCCGCCATCGTGGTCGACGCCGAGAGCGGCGAGGTGCTGTTCGCCCGCCACGCCGACAGCCGGCGCTATCCGGCCTCGATCACCAAGGTGATGACCCTCTACCTCGCCTTCGAGGCCTTGGCCGAGGGTCGGGTCAAGCCGGACGACGTCATCACCGTGTCGCCCCACGCGGCGAGCCAGCCGCCGTCGAAGCTCGGCCTCGCGGCGGGCCAGACCATCACCCTCGACGACGCCATGAAGGCGACCGCCGTGCGCAGCGCCAACGACATGGCGGTGGCCATCGCCGAGCACGTCGGCGGCTCGCAGGAGCGCTTCGCCGCGCAGATGACGCTGAAGGCCCGGGAGCTGGGGATGACCCAGACCCGCTACGTCAACCCGAATGGCCTTCCCGACGCGCGACAGCTGACCTCGGCGCGCGACCTGGCCATTCTCGCGCGGGCGGTGATGCGCGACTATCCCCAGTACTACCGCTATTTCGGCATGCACGACTGGGTCTACCAGGGTCGCGAGTACCGCAACACCAACGGCCTGCTGCGCACCGGGCTCGGCTACGACGGGATGAAGACCGGCTACACCAATGCGTCCGGCTACAACCTCGCGGCCTCGGCCGTGCGCGACGGCAAGCGGCTGATCACCATCGTCCTCGGCGGCCGCACCACCGCCAGCCGCAACGCCCACGTGGCGGAACTGATGAACACCGGCTTCGAGGTCGAGCGGGCCCGCGCCAACGGCCAGCTCATCCGCGTCGCCCAGACGTATTTCGAGGAGCGCGGCTTCGGCATCGGTTCCGACAACGGCGGCCCTGTGCAGTACGCCTCGCTCGAGCGCGAAGAGTCGGACCGGAGCACCGTGACCTACGCCTCGCTGCCCTCGACTCCGGCGACGCCGGCGCCCGCTCCGGCCGAGACCCGCACCGTGGCCGCCCTGTTGCGCGCCGACGCCGCCGCCTCGGACGTCACCGCCGCGCTGAACGGCGCCCCGGCGGCCCCGACCCGGACGACGCGCCCGGCCCCGCGCCAGACCGACGACGGCTGGATGGTCCAGGTGGGCGCCTTCCGCGACGAGGCTGTGGCGCGCGACTGGCTGACCGAGGTCAACCGCCGCTTCCGCGGCCAGTTCGCCAACGCCGAGCGCACCGTGCAGAACGCCTCCGGCTGGTACCGGTCCCGTTTCACCGGCATGACCGAAGCCACCGCCCAGGCCGCCTGCGCTGCGCTCGCCGAACGTCGGGTGACCTGCATGGTGGTGCGGCCGGAGTAATCCCGCCGCCCGCCTTGCCCGCCGCCGGCTTTTCCCCTATACGCCGCCGCTTTCCAGGGCTTCGGTCCCGGCGCGGAACGCCAAAGGGTGCGGACAACCGGTCCGGCCGCCGCTTCGGGAACCATCGTGGAACGGACTGAACCCGGTCCGCCCGCGCCGACGCCCACAAGGGAGAACTGCCGCATGGCTCTTTACGAGCACACGGTCATGACGCGCCAGGACATCTCGGCGCAGCAGGCCGAAGCGCTGAACGACACCATCAAGGCTCTGATCGAGGAGAACGGCGGCGCCGTCGCCAAGATCGAGTACTGGGGTCTGCGCAACCTGACCTACCGGGTCAAGAAGAACCGCAAGGCGCACTACTCGCTCCTCGCCGTCGACTGCCCGCCGGCCGCCATGGCCGAAGTCGAGCGCCAGCTGTCGATCAACGAGGACGTGCTGCGCTGGCTGACCGTCCGCGTCGAGGAACTCGACCTCGAGCTGTCGCCGCTGCTCGCCCGCCGCGAGCGTGAACGTGAACGCGAGCGTGAGCGCGGTCCGCGCGACGACGCCGCCGAAGCCGCCTGAGGAACCGGATCATGACCGATACCACCGCCCCGACCCCGGGCGCGCCGGCCGGCTCCGGCCCGGCCCGCCGCCCGTTCTTCCGCCGCCGCAAGGTGTGCCCGTTCTCCGGCCCGAACGCGCCGAAGATCGACTACAAGGACGTCAAGCTCCTGCAGCGCTACATCTCCGAGCGCGGCAAGATCGTCCCGTCGCGCATCACGGCCGTTTCCCAGAAGAAGCAGCGCGAACTGGCCAAGGCCATCAAGCGCGCCCGCTATCTGGCCCTCCTGCCCTACGTGGTGAAGTAAGATGAAGGTCGTTCTGCTGGAACGCGTCGAGCACCTCGGCGCCATCGGCGACGTCGTCACTGTCAAGGACGGCTTCGCCCGCAACTTCCTTCTGCCGCGCGACAAGGCCCGCCGGGCCACCGCCGCGAACCTGAAGGCCTTCGAGGTCGAGCGCGCCGCCATCGAGGCGCGTAACGAGAAGAACAAGGCCGACGCGCAGAAGATCGCCGACAAGATCGACGGCCAGACCTACGTCATGATCCGCCAGGCGGGCGAGACCGGTCAGCTGTACGGTTCGGTCGCCGGTCGCGACGTCGCCGAAACGGTCCAGGCCGAGGGCGGCAAGATCGAGCGTTCGCAGGTCGTGCTGCACACGCCGATCAAGACGCTGGGCGTCCACGACGTGCTGGTTCGCCTGCACGCCGAGGTGCTGGCCACCGTCAAGGTCAACGTCGCCCGTTCGGCCGACGAGGCCGAGCGCCAGGCGCGCGGCGAGGACGTCATCCGCTCGCAGTTCGACGACGAGCGCCTGGCCGCCGAACAGGCCGCCCAGGACATGATCGCCGGCGGCGCCGGTCAGCAGGAGAACCTGGGCCAGGAAGCCTGATCGGCTTCAGGTCGAAGGATCAGGAGGCGCGGTCTTCGGACCGCGCCTCTTTTTTTGCTCGCCAACCCGCGTTCAGCGAGCGTCCGGCGGCAATTTCGGCCATAGTCCCCGACAGCGTGGCAAGGACGCAGGGGAGACTCATGATCCGCACCATCAGCCTCGGGGCGGCGATCGCCCTTTTCGCCGCCTCGGCGCCCGACCTCGCGCAGGCGCAGACGCGGACGCTCGACGCCTTTGTCGCCGAGGCCAATCGCGTCCCGAGGAACGCGACGGCCGCCTTCCGCCCGAGCGCGAGGCGGCTGTTGAACGAGGGCGGGACCGCCATGCGCGAAGTCATCGAAGAGGCCCGGGCGGCCCGCGCGGCCGGTCGCCCGACGGCAGCCTGTCCGCCCGAGCGGGTCGAGGTGGACGCAGGCCAGCTGCTCGGCTTCTTCAACGCCATCCCCCCGTCGCGCCGTGCGCGGATGAGCGTGCGCGACGGCTTCCGCGAATGGCTCGCCTCCCGCCACCCGTGTCGCTGACCCGGCCGGGCTGATCCGTCTGCGGAATTCCGGACTGCCCACAACGACCCCCCGACTGTCCCCGGCCAACCTTGCGTCCGCGCATGTCGTATCGCGCCTGTAGGGGTAAGACATGACCCCGATGAACGCTCTCGCCCCCCTGCCCTTCCCGACGTCCGCGGATCCTTCGTCGATCCCGTCGCTCCCCCACAACCTCGAGGCCGAGCAGGCGTTGCTCGGCGCGCTGATGTTCGACAACGCCGTGTTCGAGCGGCTCAGCGACCGGCTGCGCGGCAGCCACTTCTACGAGCCCTTTCACCAGCGGCTCTACGACGCCATTGAGGATCACATCCGCCAGGGCATGCTGGCCGAGCCGACCATCCTGATGGAGCGGTTCAAGCAGGATCCGGCCTTCCAGGAGTTCGGCGGCCTGCGCTACCTCGCCGACCTGGTCGACCGCGCTCCGCCGGCGGCCAACGCCCCTGACTACGCCCGCGTCGTCTACGACCTCGCCCTGCGCCGCGACCTGATCCGCATCGGCGGCGAGATCATCAAGGAGGCTCCGGCCCCCGAAACGCCGGCCATCGACCAGATCGAGAGCGCCGAGCAGCAGCTCTACACCCTGGCCGAGACCGGCAAGCCGTCCTCGGGCTTCGTCAGCTTCTCGCACGCGCTGTCGGGCGCCGTGCAGATGGCCGCCGAGGCCTACCAGCGCGACGGCAAGCTGGCGGGGCTGGCCACCCACCTCGACGATCTCGACCAGAAGCTGGGCGGGCTGCATCCGTCCGACCTGCTGATCCTCGCCGGCCGCCCGTCGATGGGCAAGACGGCGCTGGCCACCAACATCGCCTTCAACGTCGCTCGCAACTACCGCTGGGAGCCGACGCCGGAGGGCCGCAAGACCGTCAACGGCGGCGTCGTCGCCTTCTATTCGCTGGAAATGTCGGCCGAACAGCTGGCCATGCGTATCCTCGCCGACGCCTCGGGCGTCTCCTCGGACAAGCTGCGCAAGGGCGAGATCGACGCCGCCGACTTCGGACGCATCCGCGACGCCGCCGTCGAGATCGGCGAAAGCCCGCTCTACATTGACGCCACCGGCGGCCTGTCGATCTCCAAGCTGGCCGCCCGCGCCCGCCGCCTGAAGCGGATGGAGCACGGCCTCGACCTGATCATCGTCGACTACCTGCAGCTGGTCACCACCGGCGAGGGAAACAGCCAGAAGAACCGGGTGCAGGAGGTCTCCGAGATCACCGGCGGCCTGAAGGCCCTGGCCAAGGAGCTCTCGGTGCCGATCATCGCCCTGTCGCAGCTGTCGCGTCAGGTCGAGCAGCGCGAGGACAAGCGGCCCCAGCTGTCCGACCTGCGCGAATCCGGCTCGATCGAGCAGGACGCCGACTGCGTCATGTTCGTCTACCGCGAGAGCTACTACCTCGGCCGCGCCGAGCCGCGCGAGGGCACCGAGGAGCACCTCAAGTGGCAGGAGGACATGGACCGGCTGCGCAACCAGGCCGAGGTCGTCATCGGCAAGCAGCGTCACGGCCCCATCGGCATCGTCAAGCTGAGCTTCGACGCCGACACCACCAAGTTCGGCAACCTGGCCCACGGCCAGCGCTACGACAGCTACGGGGACTGAGACCCTACCAGTAGCGCGGATAGTCGCCGTAGCGGGGGACCCGCTGATAGCCGTAGCGGCCATCGGTATTGTAGCCGCCGAACCCGTAGCCGCAGGGGTCGTCCTCGGCCGACAGCTGGTGGCCGAGCAGGGCGCCGGCCGCCGCGCCGATGGCGGCTCCCTTCTCCCGGTCGTCGTCGCCGGCCACCGCGGCGCCGATGGCTCCGCCCAGCACCGCGCCGGCGGCCATGGCGCGATTGCGGTTCTCGGCATAGTCCCGTTCGCAGGCCGAGGCGTAACGGTCCGTGGTGGCGCAGCCGGCCAGCACAGCCGCGGCGGAGGCCGTGGCGGCGAGGATCAGGAAACGTGTCATCGGTCTCTCCTCCTCCCCCGCAAGCCCAACACCGTCGCCGCGGCACAGGTTCCGGCCGGTTCAGCCCTTGACGCTGCCGGCCAGCATGCCGCGGATGTAGTAGCGCTGCAGGGCGAGGAAGAGGATCAGCACCGGCGCCACCGTGATCACCGCACCGGCCATCATCATCTCGATGTCCTGCACATGCTCGCGCGACAGGGCCGCCAGCGCCACCGGCAGGGTGTAGTTCGACTGGTCGGTGAGGATGATCAGCGGCCACAGGAAGTCGTTCCAGCTGCCGAGGAAGACGAACAGGGCCAGCGTCACCACGATCGGCTTCAGGCTGGGCAGGACGATGCGCCGGAATATCTGCCCTTCCGAGGCGCCGTCCACCCGCGCCGCCTCCAGCATTTCGTCGGGGATCGACAGGGCGTACTGGCGGACGAGGAACAGACCGAAGATCGAGGCCAGCCACGGGACCAGCGCCCCGGCGTAGGTGTTCACCAGTCCCATGCCCTTCAGCATCAGGAACAGCGGCAGGGTGCCGATCTGCGCCGGCACCACCAGCGCCGCCACCAGCAGCTGGAACAGCCGTTCGCGACCGCGGAAGCGAAGCTTGGCGAAAGCGTAGCCGGCCGGGACCGTGAACAGCAGGGCGAGGATCGTGGCCAGGGTCGCGAGCACGACGCTGTTCAGCAGGTACCGTCCCATGCCCTGGGTCACGAACAGCTCGCGATAGTGCTCGAGCGTCCACGTGGACGGCAGCAAGGGCGGCGGGAAGTTGGCGGCCTCGCCCGTGGACATGAAGCTGACCGACACCATCCACGCCAGCGGGAACAGCACGACCAGCGCGATCACGGCGACGGCGAGGTTCAGCAGGAGGGCGCGGGGCTTCATTCGTAGGCCCCCACCCGCTTCGCCACCCACAGCTGCACCAGGGTGACGGCGAGGATGCACAGGAACAGGATGAAGGCCACGGCGCTGGCGGAGCCGAGGTTCCACCATTTGAAGCCCTCCTCGTACATGAAGTAGAGCACCGTCACCGTGGACTGGGCCGGCCCGCCCTGGGTCATGACGTAGGGCTCGGCGAACAGCTGGAAAAAGCTGGCCACCGAGATGATCGAGACCAGCAGCACGGTCGGCGCGATGGCCGGCAGGGTGACATGCCGGAAACGGCTCCACGGCCCGGCCCCGTCGATCCGCGCCGCCTCATACAGATCGTCCGGCACCGTCTGAAGAACCGCCAGGAAGATCAGCATGTTGTAGCCGAAGATCTTCCACACCACGAACATCAGGATGGCCGGGATCGAGGTCGAGGGGTCGCCCAGCCAGTCCACCGCCGGCAGGCCGACCGAGGTGATCGCCCAGTTGATGACGCCGTAACGGGTGTGCAGCAGGTAGTTCCACAGCACCGCGGTGGCGACCAGGGTGGTGACGAAGGGGGCGAAGAAGATCACCCGCCACACCGGCCGCCACTTCACCGTCCGGTCGTTCAGGATCACCGCCGCCAGCAGCGAGGCCGCGATCGACAGGGGCACGCCGAACAGGGCGAACAGGCCCGTGTTCCTCATCGCCCCCCAGAACAGGGGATTGGCGAACAGCCGCTCGTAGTTCTGCAGCCCGACGAAACGGAGGTTGGCGAGGTCGGCGAGCGCGTAGATGTCGAAGTCGGTCAGGCTGAGCAGCAGCGCCGCGGCCACCGGAATGCAGAAGAACAGGCCGATGGCGATCAGCGCCGGCGCGAGGAAACCCCACGCCGCCCGCTCCCGGGCGCGGAACTGCGACGGTCGCCGTGACGGCCGGCCCGCCGCCTCCGCCTCGACCTTCGCCGCGTTCAGGCGGATGTCGGTCATGCCCGCCCCCGCTCCAGCATCCAGCGGCGCTTCTCCAGCAGCCGGTCGGCCCGGCGGTCGATCTCGGCCCCGGCCTGTTCAGGCGTGAACTCGCCGCGCACCATGCGCTCGGCGACGATCTGCATCTCGGTGACGATGCGCTCCCACTCGGGCACCTTGGGCACGGCCTCGGCTCGCGCCAGCTGCCCCTCGAAGGCGGCAATGTAGGGATCGTTCGCCACCGTCGGCGTCTCCCAGGCGCTGCGCCGCGCCGGCAGGTCGCCGGTGATCTCGTTGAACCGCGCCTGCACCGCCGGATCGGACAGGAACCGCACCAGTTTCCACGCCGCCTCCTGACGGGGCGACGAGCGGAACACCACCAGCGACGAGCCGCCGGGGGCCGAGGCGCCGGGTCCGTCCGGACCGGGCACGCCCGAGGTCATCCACTGCGTCCCGGGACTCAGCCGGTTGCGGAAGTCGCCGATGGTCCAGGGGCCGGAGAAGTAGAAGCTGAACCAGCCGCGCTCGAACTCGGTCCAGACGTTGGAGATCTGCGCCGCCGAGGCCACCGGGGCCAGGTCCTCGTCGAACAGGCTCCTGTAGAAGGCCAGCGCGGCCACGAAAGACGGGCTCGAGAAGTTGCCCCGCGTCCCCTCCTCCCGCAGCAACGGCTCGTCGCCCTGCAGGCCGAAGGTCAGCAGTTGCTCGAACTCGTTGAGCGGCAGCAGCACCGCGTACTTGTCGGGACCCACCACCCGCTTCACCGCGTGCATCGCCTGTTTCCAGCCCGCCCAGGTCGGGGGCACAGCGGGGTACCCCGCTTCGGCCAACAGGTCGCTGCGATAGAAGATCAGCCGGGTGTCGACGTACCACGGCGTCGCCACCGGACGGCCGTCGATGCGGTTGGTCTCCAGCACCGCGGGGAACTGGTCGGTCAGCAGATCCGAGGCGAAGGCCGGCAAGGGGCTGATCGCGCCGATCGCCTCCATCTCCGACACCCAGGTGTTGCCCACCTGGCTGACGTCCGGCAACGAGTCGCCGGCGTAGGCGGTCAGCAGTTTCTGATGCGCTGCGGTCCACGGCAGGGCCTGGACGTCGACCCGGATGCCCGGGTTCAGCCGCTCGAACTCAGGCAGGATCTGCGGGACGTGGGTCGCCTCGTTGCCCATGGCCCAGAAACGAAGCCGCACCCCCCCGCCGTCGCCCGCCCCGCACCCGGCCAGCCCCGACGCGGCGGCCCCGGCCATCAGGCCGAGCGTCGCGCGCCGGTCCGGCCGGAACGGGATCATGCGCGATCCAGCCAGCCGCCGGTGAAGCCGGCGACCCTGAGTCCGCGGGTGATGTTCGGTTCGCCGCGCATCCGCCGCCACACGGCGTCGGTGCGATGGTTCTCGATCTGGATCACGATCGGGCCCTGGTCGATGCCCAGGTAGTCGCCGTCGACCCATCCCACACCCGGCACGATCCGGCCATGCCGCAGCTCGCGGTCGGTCGCGGCCAGGGTCGGGTTGAACGAGTCGAGGAAGCCGTACTCGGTGTAGATCGCCGCCCCGTAGCGCGTCTTCATCGCATGGAAGCAGGCGGTGACCTCGGCCGGCGCGAACGGCATGGAGCCGAGCGCCGCGGTCGGCGCCAGGGTCCCGTCGTCGCGCTCGCCGGGTCCGCGCGCGGAGTAGCTGAAGAACTGCCGTTCGCGCCCGTCGATGACCTGCCGGAAGTCCCCCGGCCCGTCACAGGCGGTCAGGCCCCAGACGTCGGCCGAATAGCCGGCCCAGCCCATCGGGTTGCGGATCGCGTAGTTCCGTTGCGCCGCCACCGCGCGGACGCTGTTCTGGAAGTAGTCGAAGCCCGGAATCTCGGCCTGCTTCGACCGCATGAATTCGTCGTGGATGCCGCGGAAGTCCACGAAGATGTGGCTGTACTGGTGGCCGAACAGCGGCGCGAAATGCAGGTGCGCCGGACCGTACTCGTCGGTCCAGCTGCGGTCGTAGACGCCGCACCATTCGTCCCACACCGCCTTCGGCAGCGGATGGGTGGGACTGCCCATGGCCAGCAGCAGCACCAGCATGCCCTCGTTGTAGACGTTCCAGTCGGCCTCGATGAAGCCGCGCTCGGGCCGCCAGCCCATGGTGATGCGGTTCGGGCGGATCTCGGTCCAGTCCCACTCGACCCGCTCGTAGATGGCCTGGGCCAGCCGCCGGATCTCGGCCTCGTCGGCATGGTCGCCGTCGAACCAGCGCGCCGCGAACAGCATGCCGCCCAGCAGCAGGGTGGTGTCGACCGTCGACAGCTCGGTGTCTCGGTAGCGGTGGCCCGTCTCCATGTCGAGGAAGTGGTAGAAGAAGCCCTTGTGGCCGGTCACGCCGGTCGCCTGCGGCCCCTGCGGCGCCTCGTGGAAGAAGCGCAGGGTGATCAGGGTCCGCTCGCGCGCCTCCTCGCGCGTCATCCAGCCCCGCTCCACGCCGATCGGCCAGCAGGTCAGGGCGAAGCCGACGGCGGCGATGGAGGCGAACGACCGTCGCGGCCACCGGTCGGGGGTCAGGCCGTTGTCGCGGTTCGTGACGTGCACGAACCAGTCGAAGGTCCGGCGCTGCAGTTCGTCGATCCCCGGGTCGACGGTCGGAGAACGCCCGGGTCCCTGGGCGAAGGGCGTGGCGCACCCGGCCGCGGCCATGGCCGCAGCCGCCATCGTGGATCCCATCAGGAAGTTGCGACGATCCATGCCGGTCACCCTACTCCAAACGCATACTGAGGAAAAAAAATCGGCCGCCCTCGCCGGAGCGAAGGCGGCCGTCAGGCTCAGGAGACGATCACCAGGCGTAGCGCATGCCCACCTGGAAGGTCCGGGTCGGGAACAGCACCGCGCTCGGCTGGCCGAAGTTCGGGTTCGGATTGGCCGCCGACCCCGTGCCGCCGTCGAAGCCGGTGTAGTTCCGGAAGTTGAAGACGTTGATGGCGTCCACGAAGAGCTCGAGCTCCGACCCGTTGCCGATCTCGAAGTTCTTGGTCAGGCGCAGGTCCAGGTTCCGGTAGGCGAAGGCGTTCGGAATGATGAAGCTGTGCTGCTCCGGACGACCGGCGTAGGGCCGGTAGTAGAACTGCGAGCCGGTGCCGTCGAAGACGTTGAACGGCGTCCCCGACCCAAGGGTCAGGATCCCCGACAGCTGGAAGTCCAGCGGCAGGTCGACGATGCCGTTGGCGACGATGCGATGCCTCTCGTCATTGGCGGACGAGCGCATCGGCGAGGTCTCGACCGAGAAGCAGTCGAAGCAGAAGTTGTCGTTGCCGCCGTTCTGCAGCGACTCCGAGAGGGTGTAGGCGAGGTTGAAGCCCCAGCCGGAGGCGGCCGTGTAGGGCTTGTCGGCCTTCAGATAGAGGGCCGTGAACTCGCGCTCCTTGTTGTGATCGGAGACGAAGTAGCCGCGATAGGGGTTCGTCCCGCTCGGCCCGCAGAAGCCGCCGTTGTCGCCGAACCCGTCGCCGTCGTTCGGACGGTTCGGCTCGCGGCAGCGGGTGAGGTACTGCCAGGTGAATTCGTTGTCGGTCTTGCCATAGGCGACCGTGAGTTCCGTCTGCCAGTCGCCGAAGCGCTGGCGAACGCCGAGGTTGAACTGGTCCGTGCGCGGCGGCTCGAAATCGTTGTCGAGGAGGAAGACCTCCCCGCGTCCGGGGAAGGTGTCGAGCACGGAGTCGAGACCCGCCACGGTGCGGTAGGATTCCTGCCACAGGATCGGGTCGCCCGCGTCACCCGGCGTATCGACGCCCGGGCCCGGATCGCGATCTTGGCCGAGCGGACGCCCGGTCGTCGAGAAGAACACCTCCTGACGGAAGTCGAACGGCTTGACGATCTCGTCGAACGAGAAGTTGAACTGGACGCGGTCATAGTACCGGCCGGCGCCGCCGAAGATCACCGTCGAGCGATCGCCGAACAGATCATAGGAGAAGCCGATCCGCGGCTGGAAAGCGCCGGCGAACGGATCGCGGTTGTCGCCCGTCGAGATGTAGTCGTCGCGATTGAACCAGCTCGGCGCATAGCCCGCGGGCTTCCCGCCGTCCGTCGAAGCGATCCACTGGTCGAGGCCGTCGATCACCGACTGCGGGGTGACGTAGTCGTTGTTGTTGGCGTTGTCCTCGTAGTCCCAACGGATGCCGAGGTTCAGCTCCAGCCTGTCGGTGATCTGCCAGTCGTCCTGGATGTACAGGCCGATGACGTTGTTGGTCAGGTCGACCGAGGGGAAGGCGTTGCCCAGTTCGACCCGGTACGGGACGGTGGTGCTGCCGCTCAGCTCAGGCCGCCCGTCGACGTCGTAGTAGAACAGCGGGTTCCGTCCGAACTCCTTGGTGACCTGGTAGTTCTGGCGCGAGAACTTGCCGCCCAGCTTGATCGTGTGGAAGCCGTTCCACTCGATGTCGTTGAAGGTCAGGTCGTTGCGGAAGGTCAGGACCTCGTCGACGATGTCCTGGCGGCTGTCGGCTCCGCCAAGATTCAGGATCGCGCTGCCGCCCCTCGGGTTCACGGGCTGCGCAGGGTCGAAGTAGCGATAGGTCTCGCCGACGTCGCTGAAGTTCACCGCCTGCGGGTTGTAGTTGTACTCGCGGTAATTGACGGCGAACTCGTTCAGGAAGGCGTCGGTCGTCCACTGGTGGCGGCCGTTGACGTTCAGGGTGGTCTGGTTCAGCTGCGAGGCGCGCTCGACCGAGTTGGCGCCGCCGATGCCGCGGGTGTCGAACTCGTCGCGCCAGGTGACGCTCAGGTCCAGCAGATGGCCGTCCATCGGCTGCCAGCTCAGCTTGCCGAAGTACAGGTCTTCCTCGAACGGCACGCCGAAGGTGCCGATGTAGTCGGCGAACTGCGTCTGGAAGCGCGGCTCCTGGCGGCCCAGGTTCACGGTCGCGGCGCGGCCCTCTTCCTTGCGCTCGTAGGTGCCGAAGAAGTGCAGCCGGTCCTGGATGATCGGCCCGCCGAGGGCGAAGCCGTACTGCTGCACCTCCAGCGGCGGCTGCTCGTCGCCGCGGCGCTCGGAGAACACGTCCTGGGTGATGAACTCCTGGTCGCGGTAGGTGCCGAACACCTCGCCGTGGAACTCGTTGGTGCCCGAGCGGGTGACGGCGGTGATGATCGCCGACGACGCCTGCTCGTACTCGGCCTTGAAGTTCTGGCTGACGACCCGGAACTCCTGGATGCCGGCCTGCGGGAAGGGGTTGCCGCGGCTGTCATCCTGGCCGGCGATGCCGCCGTCGATGATGTTCGACTTCAGGCTGGCGCCGTCGATGAAGGCGTTGACCGACTCGGCGCGCTGGCCGCCGGCGGTGATGGTCTGCTCCTGCTCGTTCACCGACACCCGGACGCCCGGCGCCAGGGCGGCGAAGTTCAGGAAGTTGCGGTTGATCTGCGGCAGGGTCTGGATCTGCTGGGTGGTGACGTTGGTCGCCACCTCCGGGGTGCGGACCTCGGCCAGACGCCGGCCGGTGACCACGACTTCGCCGAGGGTGGTGGTGTCGGTCTCCGACACGACCGTCGTTCCGCCGCCGATCGCCAGATCCAGCTCGCCCACCTGGCCGACGCCGATGGTGACGACCTCGCTGGCGGTCTCGCCGTCGGTGGTGGTCACGGTGATCTCGTAGGTGCCCGGCCGCAGGCCCGACAGCACGTAGCCGCCGCTGCTGTTGGCGGTGGTCCGGGAGGTGAAGCCGGTCGCGACGTCGCGGGCCACGACCTGGGCGCCGGCCTCGGCGACGGCGCCCTCGGTCACACTGCCGCGGATCGTGGAAGTCGCGACCTGCGCGGCGGCGCCGCCGGCGGCCGACAGCGAGATCGCCATGGCGAGGGCGGAAGCCGCCCCGAAATAGAGTCTGGATTTGCGGGTCATTACGGGTTCTCCCCCTCTGGAAGCGGAACGGCGGCCGCCGCGCTGGCGCGGCTTGCCCGGGTCGGGTTCTGGGTCGCCGGATTGGTGGAAGGCCGAACGACCAGTTGGGGTCGCACGACTTCGCAGGCGGCGTCGGCGTCGGCCGCGCCTGCGGATTGGATGAGCTTCACCAGCCGTTCGAGGGCGCTGCGGCCCATCTCGGCGATGTTGATCCTGAGCGTGGTCAGGCCGGGGTGGACCAGGCCTGCGAGCGGAACGTCGTCGAAACCGACCACGGCCAGATCCTCGGGCACGCGCACCCCCGCCTCCTGGAGCGCCAGCATGGCGCCGATCGCCATGTTGTCGTTGGCGGCGAAGACGCCGTCGGGTCGCGTCGCCATGGCGGCCAGCTGCACCCCGGCCTCATGGCCCGACGCCTTGGTGAAGGCGCCGTCGACCACCGTCGTGGGCAGGCCGGCCGCGGCCATGGCTTCCAGATAGCCCGCCAGACGCGCTTCGGCCTCGAGGTTGCCCGTCGGCCCGGCGATGTGGGCGATCCGGCGGCGTCCGGTGGCGATCAGGTGCTCGACCGCGGCGACCGCCCCGCCATGGTTGTCGACCACGATCGACGGCCGTCCGGCGTCGGCTCCGGCGTTCATCAGCAACACCGGCAGGCGTCCGGCGAGACTGCCGGCGAGGTTGGCCGCGCCGAGGTGCGGCGACAGCACGATCAGTCCGTCGACCCGCCCGCGCATCGAACGGATCGCGGCCGACGCCTCCTCGGCGTCGTCATGCGACGACGAGACGATCAGGTGATAGCCCAGCGCCCGGGCCGCGAGGTCCATGCCCCGGATCAGCTCCGAGAAGTATTCGCCGTACAGGTCGGGCAGGATCACCCCGACCGTGCTGGTCTTGCTGGTCGACAGGCTGCGCGCGCCCGAATGCGGCACGTACTGCAGCGCCTCGACCGCTTCCATCACCCGTTTCCGGGTCGCGTCGGTCACCGGCCCGGCGCCCGTCAGGACGCGCGAGACCGAGGCCACGGACACGTCCGCGCGGCGCGCGACATCGCGAATCGTGGCGGGCTTCATGCCTCGCCGCCCGCGCCGGTGGACTGCGTCCTCATCTGTGGCAAAGGATCCGCTCCCTGGAAGGTCCGGTCCCGGCCCGCTTGCCGCGGGTCCGTCCGTAAGTTTCCTTGTAACCGATTACATGACACACTGGTCATGCCCCCCGCAAGTGCCCTAGTTTGGCCACACCGCGGTTGTGGTCAGCCGGACACAGGCGTACCCACAGCCCGCGAAATCCGCTTCCGCGTTCTGCTTCCAGTTGTCGAGATTCTCATCCATGTCCTCAGAAACCACCCGCAGCTATCGCTTTCCTGAGGGTTTTCTGTGGGGAGCCGCGACGGCCGCCTATCAGATTGAAGGCTCCTCGATGGCCGACGGCGCAGGGGAGTCGATCTGGGACCGGTTCAGCCACACCCCGGGCAACATGAAGGACGGCGACACCGGAGACGTGGCCTGCGACCACTACAACCGGTGGCGCGAGGATATCGAACTGATGAAGCGCCTGAACCTCCAGGCCTACCGATTCTCGGTCAGCTGGAGCCGGGTGATTCCCGAGGGCCGCGGCGCCATCAATGCAAAGGGCCTCGACTTCTACGACCGCCTCGTCGACGGCCTGCTCGAGGCGGGCATCGAGCCGCTGGCCACCCTCTATCACTGGGATCTGCCGGCGGCGCTGGATGACCGCGGCGGCTGGCTGAACCCGGACATCGCCGACTGGTTCGCCGACTACGGCCAGGTGCTGTTCGAGACGTTCAAGGGCCGGGTGAAGACCTGGGGCACCATCAACGAGCCCTGGGTCATCGTCGACGGCGGCTACCTGCACGGCGCCCTCGCCCCGGGCCACCGCTCGGCCTTCGAGGCGGTGATCGCCGGCCACAACGTCCTCCGCGCCCACGGCGCCGCGGTGAAGCGCTTCCGTGAAGTGGGCGAGGGCCGGATCGGCATCGTCCTCAACATCGAGCCGAAGTACCCCGCTTCCGACAAGCCGGAGGACGAGGCCGCCCGCAAACGCGCCGAGGCCCAGATGAACCGCTGGTTCCTCGATCCCCTGATGGGGCGCGGCTACCCCGAGGAGCTGAAGGACGTCTACGGCGAGGCCTGGCGCGAGTTCCCGCGGGAGGACTTCGAGCTCATCGCCGAGCCGACCGACTGGATGGGGCTGAACTGGTACACCCGCGCCGTTCCCGAGAACGCCCCTGACGCCTGGCCGGTCCGCGCCCGTCCGGTGAAACAGGTCCAGCACGCCCACACCGAGACCGGCTGGGAGGTCTACCCCCCCGCTTTCACCGACACCCTCGTCTGGCTCTCCGAACAGACGGGCGGCAAGCTGCCGCTGATGGTCACCGAGAACGGCTCGGCCTGGTACGACCCCCCCCACGCCATCGAAGGCCGCATCCACGACCCGATGCGGGTCCACTATCTGCAGACCCATCTGAAGGCGATGCACGACGCCATCGGCAAGGGCGTGCCCCTGCGCGGCTACATGGCCTGGTCGCTGCTCGACAACCTCGAATGGTCGCTGGGCTACTCCAAGCGCTTCGGCATCACCCACGTCAACTTCGCCACCCAGGAGCGGACCATCAAGGACTCGGGCCTGCTCTACGCCGAGGTGATCAGGAGCCACGGCGAAGTGCTGGACACCCTCTGAGCTTCACCGCACCCGCGCGTAATAAGCCTCGATCAGGTCCAGCCGCTCCGCGAACGGCACGGCCTTCGCCACCGGCCCCTCGTTGGTGAACTCCAGCAGCCGGTCCGGCTCGGCCCCGAACTCGGGCCAGGCCTGGCGCATCCCGCCGTTGGGATCGCCGGCGCGGGCGAAGGTGGTCCAGTAGGCGGCCATCTGGTCCGCCTGCCGCTGGTCCATCTCGGCGGTCGGCCACGGCGAGGCTGTCAGGTTGTCGAAGACGTACTGCCGCTCCGAAGCGTGGGTCGCGCCCTCATGCGGCTCCGGCATGGCCGCCGACACCACGTCGAAGCGATACAGGTACGTCGGGTGGCCGTTCCGCGCATGCAGCCGGGCGAGATGGCGCGCCGGCTCGTTGAACACCAGGTCGCTGAGCACGTGGGCGTCATAGCCCGCCTGCCCGCCGTAGGCCCGCAGGAAGTCCGATCGCTCCCCGGGCGTCATGGCGTCGTCCAGCGCGCCGTAGGGACTGAGATCCGACGGCTTCATCCACCAGAACTCGGCGCTGTTGGTCCCGATGATCAAGGGTACAGGCGCTTCGCGACCGGCGGCGAATGCGGCCTCGACATCCTCCGTCACATAGGTCCCGTCGCGCACCAGCAGATCGCCGCCGTAGAAGTTCGGCGCCGGCCGCAGGAAGGCCTCCGCCGGAAGGGCGCGCAAGGCATCGGCCGTGGTCGCGCCATGCGCCGCCGCGAACGCCTGTCCCCTTGCTTGCAGGGACGGGCCGCCGTCGCGCCGCGGGCCATCCAGCGGCGTGCCCTCGTCCCGTCCCAGGCCGGACTGCACCACCGCCCGGTGGAACAGCCCTCGCGCCTCGGGCGAGATCATCAGCCGCGTCGTCAGCGCGCCGCCGGCTGATTCGCCGAAGATGGTCACATTGCCCGGGTCGCCGCCGAAGGCGGCCGCGTTGTCCCTGACCCACCGCAGGGCCGCGACCACGTCCATCATCCCGTAGTTGGCCGCCGGCTCCTCCGGCTCCCGCTCCGCCGCCAGCGCCGGATGATCGAAGAATCCCAGCCGCCCCAGCCGGTAGTTCAGGGTCACCACCACCACGCCCCGCCTCGCCAGTCGGGTTCCGTCGTACAGCGCCGCCGTGCCGGAACCGTTGTTCAGTCCGCCCCCATGGATCCAGACCATGACGGGAACCGGCTCCGCCCGCTCGACGGGCGCCCAGACGTTCACCGTCAGGCAGTCCTCGCTCATCGGCAGCGGCCCGACGCCGTTGTCGCCATTCGCCGGCGGTTGGATGCAGATGGCCCCGAGGCGCGAGGCGTCGCGCGGCCCGGTCCACGGTTGCGCCGGATGCGGCGGCCGCCAGCGCTGGTTCCCCACCGGCGGCGCCGCATAGGGAAGCCCCTTGAACGAGGCGACGCCGTCCGCCTCGCGACCCACCACCAGTCCCTCCGCGACGCGCACTTCCGCCGGTCGGACATCTGCGGCGGCGGGCGGCGTGACACTCATCAGGGCGACGATCAGACTGGTCAGAAACATGCGGCCACGATAACCACTTCTCCGCTCAAGCCAATTTGCGACAGGGGAGAACCGGACGGCGGTTTTCGCGTTAGCGTGGCTGTAGGGGCGGGGCCGCACTTGAAAGAACTGGCGATAACCGGAGCGATCGATGCGGACCTCGCGGCCGCGTTCGAAGCCTCTCCGAACCCCTACATGCTGCTGACGCCCGAGCTGCGCTACGCCGGCATGAACTCCGCCTATCTGGCCGCCGTCGGCGCGCGGCGCGAAGACCTGCTGGGGCGCCCCTTGTTCGAGGTGTTCGACGCCGGTCCGACCGATCAGGGTCGCGAGAACGCCCGCCAGTTGCGCGCCTCCTTCGAGCGGGTGCTGAGGGAGAACCGTAGGGATCATCTCGCCCTGATCCGCTACGCCCTCCCCGCCACCGGTCCGGACGGCGAGACCACCTTCGAGGAGCGCTTCTGGTCGGCGACCCACACGCCGATCCACGACGCCGACGGGCGCATCGCCTACATCCTTCAGCACACCACCGACATCACCGAGCTGGAGCAGCTCCGCCGGCGGGTCGCGGGCGCCGATCGCAAGCGCGCCATCAACGCCATTCTCAGCGGCAACGTGCTGCAGCGCGCCGAGCACGTGCAGGAGGCCAACCGTCAGCTGGAGACCGAACGGAACCGGCTGCTCGACATGTTCATGCAGGCCCCCGGGTTCGTGGCGGTGCTGTCCGGCCCCGACCATGTCTTCCAGATGCACAACGCCGCCTATGCCCAGCTGATCGGCCACCGCGACATCGCCGGCAAGCCGGTGCGCGAAGCCCTGCCGGAGGTGGTGGGTCAGGCCTACATCGAGCTGCTGGACTCGGTCTACGCCACCGGCGAACCGCACGAGGGCCGCGCCAGCCGGGTCGAGCTGCAGCGGTCCCCGGACGCTCCGCTCGAGACGGTCTGGCTGGACTTCATCTACCAGCCGATCCGCGACGATTCAGGCGGCGTGATCGGCATCTTCGTCCAGGGCCACGACGTTACCGGCACCGTCCTCGCCGCCGAACGCCAGAAGCTGATGATCGACGAGCTGAACCATCGGGTGAAGAACACCCTGGCGACGGTGCAGTCGATCGCCATGCAGACCGCCCGCTCGCACGAGGATCCCCGGAGCTTCGCCGAGAGCTTCCAGGCCCGGCTGCTCGCCCTCTCGCACACTCACGACCTGCTCACCCGCAGCCACTGGGAGGGCGCGGATCTGCGCGCCATCCTCGAGCACGAGACCGCGGCCCACGGCCCCCACCGGATCAGTCTGGTCGGGCCGCCGGTGGCCCTGGAGCCCTCGCCCGCCCTGTCGTTCGGCATGATCTTCCACGAACTGGCCACCAACGCCGCGAAGTACGGCGCCCTGTCGGCGCCGGACGGGCAGGTGTTCGTCGACTGGGCTGTTTCCGACCTGACGAAGCCGGTGCTGCACCTGACTTGGCGTGAGCGCGGCGGCCCGCCCGCGGCGACGCCGACGCGCAAGGGGTTCGGCAGCCGACTGATCGAACGCAATGTCCGCCACGATCTGGCGGGCACGGTCGAACTGGACTACGCAGACGCCGGTTTCTGTGCGGAATTTTCGGTCCCCCTGGACCGCGGGAGGGTGTCATGAGCGAGGCGTTGGCGGGTCGTCGCATTCTGGTCGTGGAGGACGAATCCCTCGTCGCCATGCTGCTGGAGACCATTCTCGAGGATATGGGCTGCACCCCGGTCGGGCCGGCCGCCACGGTCGACGACGGGCTCGCCCTCGCCACCGATGGCGAGCGCCTCGACGCCGCCCTGCTGGACGTCAACGTGGCCGGCCGGCAGGTGTTTCCAGTGGCCGAGATCCTGCAGCGCAACGGCGTGCCCTTCGTCTTCTCGACCGGCTACGGCGAAGGCGGTCTGCCCGACCAGTGGCGCGGCCATCCGACGATCCAGAAGCCCTTCACCGAGGCGGCCGTGCGGGACGCGCTGATGAAGGCGATGGGCGTGGCGGAAGTCTAGCGGCGCGAGCCCAGATCCTTCAGCACCGCCCGCGCCGCATTGTGGCCCGGGGCGCCCGTCACGCCCCCGCCCGGATGCGCGCCCGAACCGCACAGGTACAGCCCTGGAACCGGCATGCGATGGTCGGCGTGGCCCAGCACCGGCCGGGCGCTGAACAGCTGATCCAGCGTCAGCCGGCCATGGAAGATGTCGCCCCCGACCAGGCCGAAGCGCCGCTCCAGATCGCGCGGCCCCAGCGCCAGCCGACCGACCACCGAGGCCTTGAACCCCGGCGCATGGGCGTCGACCGTCTCGATCATCAGGTCCGCCACCGTCTCGCGGTGCTCGTCGCCCATGGTGGGATCGACATGCTGGCAGAACAGGCTGGCCACATGCTGTCCCGGCGGCGCCAGGCTGTCATCCAGCGTCGAGGGGATCAGCATCTCCACGATCGGCTCGTCTGACCATCCCTTCAGCCGCGCCGAGGCGTGCGCGCGGTCCATGTAGGCGAGGCTCGGCGCAACGATGATCCCGGCTGTCAGATGGTCACCCTGTCCCGGCAAGGCGGTGAAGTTCGGCAGCTCTGCCAGGGCGACGTTCATCCGGAACGTCCCCGACCCTGACTGATAGTTCCCGATCCGCTCGCGGAAGTCGGCCGGGACCACAGCGTCGTCCACCAGCCGCTCGAACAGCAGCCGCGGATGCAGGCTCGAGACCACCGCCCGCGCTCGCACCACGTCGCCGGCCTCGGTCACGGCCCCGACCGCCCGGCCCTTCTCCGTCAGCACCTCGGCGACGGGCGCCTCAAGCCGCACATCGACCCCGGCCTCGGCGCAGGCCTTGGCCATGGCCTGGGTGATCGCCCCCATGCCGCCGAGGGCGTGGCCCCAGACGCCCTTGCGGCCGTTCACCTCGCCGAACACGTGGTGCAGCAGCACATAGGCCGAGCCCGGCGTGTAGGGGCTGGCGTAGTTGCCGACCACGCTGTCGAAGCCGAACAGCGCCTTGATCGGATCGCTCTCGAACCAGCCGTCCAGCCAGTCGCCGGCCGACTTGGCGAACAGGTCCAGCAGGTCGCGCCGCCCCTCGACGTCCAGCCCCGCCGCCCGCCGGCCCAGCGATCCGGCCTTGAGCAGCTCCGGCAGCATGGCCATCCAGCCGCCCTCGACCACATTGGGCGGCGCCTTCAGGATCCAGTCGCGCAGGATCGCCGCCACGACCTCCAGCCGGCGCTCGTATTCCGGCAGCCGCTCCGCGTCCCGCGCCGAGAATTTCGCCACCTCCGCCTGGGTCCGCCCCTCCCCGGCCAGCAGATGCCGGCCGTCCGGCAGCGGGAGGAAGTTCGAGACCTTGCGCTCGACCACGGTCAGCCCGTGCCGGGCCAGCTCCATGTCGGCGATCACCTTCGGATTGAGCAGGCTGACCGTGTAGCTGG
Organism: Brevundimonas viscosa; assembly: GCF_900116065.1. Lineage (GTDB taxonomy): Bacteria > Pseudomonadota > Alphaproteobacteria > Caulobacterales > Caulobacteraceae > Brevundimonas > Brevundimonas viscosa. The sequence continues at coordinate 87,442 of NZ_FOZV01000006.1, read as the reverse complement.
CGGTGGAGTTGCGGAAGCCCGGATGGAACTCCTCGGTCACCGCCGCCCCGCCGACCACGTGCCGCCGCTCCAGCACGGTCACCTTCAGCCCGGCCTTCGCCAGGTAGAAGGCGCAGACAAGGCCGTTGTGGCCGGCTCCGAGGATGACGACGTCGGTCATGGACATGGTTCTAGGTTCTAGGGACTAGGTGCTAGGGAAGAACGGCGACGCTGGCTCTCCCTCCCCTAGCACCTAGTCCCTAGGCCCTAGAACCTCCTCTTCGGGCCGGTGCACCAGCGACACCAGCACGACCGAGACGATCATCAGAAGGAACCAGCTGCCCAGCTTCTCGAACCCCACCATCTCCCAGCCGTCCGCCTGGCCCGGATAGGCCCAGGCCCGGCCGAAGGTCGCCAGATTCTCGGCGATCCAGATGAACAGGGCGACGAGGAGGTAGCCGAGCAGCAGCGGCATGGACCGCCGCCTTCGGTCCGCCGTGAAGTGGAACCACCCGCGCCCGAACAGCAGCGCCGTCGCCGCGAACAGCGCCAGCCGCACGTCCGGCAGCCAGTGGTGGGCGAAGAAGTTGACATAGACCGCCACCGCCAGCAGCCATGTCGTCCACAGGGGCGGATAGCGCGTCACCCGGATGTGGAAGATGCGCTGCACCCGGGCGATGTAGCTGCCGACCGCCGCATACATGAAGCCCGAGAACAGCGGCACCGCCCCGATGCGCAGGATGCTGTCCTCCGGATAGACCCACGAGCCGTGGTGGGTCTTGAACAGCTCCATCACCGTCCCGGCGAGGTGGAACAGGAAGATGACCCGCGCCTCTTCCCAACTCTCCAGCCGGAAGGCCAGCATCGCCGCCTGGATCGCCACCGCTCCGACCACCAGGAAATCGTAGCGCGAGACCGGCGCTCCTTCCGGCCACCACAGGAAGGTGGCCACGATCAGCGCCAGCATGGCCCCGCCGAACAGGCAGGCCCACCCCTGCTTCAGCCCGAACCACAGAAACTCGAAGGCATGGCCGCGCCAGCGCGAGCGGTCGGCCCACGCCTGGGCGTCGGTCAGGAGGCGGCGGCCCCAGGCTTCGACAGGCAGGCGGTGTGCGTCGGTCATGCGCCGACGCTAGCCGGAGCGGCGGGCGCTTCTCATGAGAGGATCATGAGGAATTTCCGCGCGGACGGCTCCTCACCCCCGCCCGCGATACGTCGGCACGCCCTGATCCGGCAGCCACAGCCCCTCCGGCGCCGGCCCGGTCTGCCAGAAGACGTCGATCGGTATGCCGCCGCGCGGATACCAGTAGCCGCCGATGCGCAGCCACTTCGGGTGCAGCAGATCGACCAGCCGCTTGCCAATGGCGACGGTGCAGTCCTCGTGGAAGGCGCCGTGGTTGCGGAACGAGGTGAGGTAGAGCTTCAGCGACTTGGACTCCACCAGCCAGTCGCCGGGCGCATAGTCGATGACGATGTGGGCGAAGTCCGGCTGGCCCGTCACCGGGCACAGGCTGGTGAACTCCGGGGCGGTGAACCGCGCAAGGTAAAGCGTGTCGGCGTGCGGGTTCGGGACCCGCTCCAGCACCGCGGTTTCCGGACTGGTCGGCGCGGGAGTCATCTGGCCCAGCTGGTGCAGGCCGGAAGTGTCGGTGGTCATCCGGCCGATGTAGGCCTTCGCCGCGCCGCCGTCACCGGGCTGCGACCATTTTTGACGCACGCGCGTGCCAGACTTGCTGGCTGAACGGCGGGAGGCCGTGAAAGCGAACGGAGTGCACTTTCCGGACGATAGAAAACTGCGCGATATCAAAGGTGGAACGCCGAAATGTGCACTATGTGCACTCAGAAAAATTTTGGACGAATCCCACCTTGTTGCCTTCCCCTGGGACAGGCCGCTATCCGTAGTCAAAGACAACGCGGGGGTTCGCCATGGCCATTCCGGCTTCGCTGCAATCGGGACTGACGCTGCCGGTCGTCGCAGCGCCGATGTTCCTCGTCTCCGGGCCCGACCTCGTCGTCGAGGCCTGCAACGCCGGCGTGATCGGCACCTTCCCGTCGCTGAACCAGCGCACCACCGAGGGCTATCGGGAGTGGCTGCGGGACATCAAGGCGCGCCGCAACCCCGACGCCGCCGCCTTCGGGGTCAACCACATCGTCCACCCGACCAATCCTCGCCTGCTGGCCGACATGCAGGTGACGGTCGAGGAACAGGTGCCGCTGGTCATCACCTCGCTGGGCGCGGTCCGCGACGTGGTCGAGGCGGTGCACGGCTATGGCGGCGTGGTCTTCCACGACATCGCCAACGTGCGCCATGCGAGGAAGGCCGCCCAGGCGGGAGTCGACGGCCTGATCCTCGTCGCCAACGGCGCCGGCGGCCACGCCGGGGTCGTCAATCCCTTCGCCCTCGTCGAGGAGGTGCGCGGCTTCTTCGACGGGACCATCATCCTGTCCGGCTGCCTGTCCACCGGCCGCGACGTCGCCGCCGCCCTGATGATGGGCGCCGACTTCGCCTACATGGGCACCCGCTTCATCGCCACGACCGAAAGCCAGGCCCAGCCGCACTACAAGGACATGATCGTCGAGGCCGGCTCGATGGACATCACCTACACGCCCGCCGTGTCCGGCATCCCGGCCAACTTCCTCACCCCGTCGCTGGTCGAGAACGGCATCGATCCCAAGTCCCTGCCCGAGCACAAGCTCGACATGGGCGAGGAAGCGAAGGCCTGGAAGACCGTCTGGTCGGCCGGCCAGGGCGCCGGGGCGGTCCACGACATCCTTCCCGTCCGCGACCTGGTGGGCCGTCTGCGGGACGAATATTCGCAAGCCTGTGATGAATTCGACAAGAAGCGCCTCTAGAGCGGCCTCGTCCAAGCACGAGGCCGATTCATGCTCCGCACCCTGACGACCGTCGCCGCCGCCGCGACCGCCCTCCTCGCCTTCGCGCCGGGCGCCGCCGCCCAGGATGCGGACAATTGGTCCTTCGCCTTCGGCGCGGCCACCGACAACCGCTCCAAGGACACCTCCAAGACCAATGGCGACCCGGTCGTCTGGGCCGAGGCGGAATGGGAAAGCGACAGCGGTCTGTTCTACGCCGGCCCGTCGATCGAGACGGTCGACAGCTCCGGCTCGAACGCCGAAGCCGGCCTGGTCGGCGGCGTGCGCCCCCAATTCGCCGGCTTCGATTTCGACTTCAGCGCCAAGCACAAGTGGCTGATCGACGCCAACCCGGGGACCGACGACGACGCCTGGGAGTTCACGGCCGACATGAAGCGGTCGATCGGCCCGGCCAGCGCCCGCCTGCGCGTCCAGCACTCGCCGGACAACCTCGGCTCCAGCGAAGGCTGGATGTGGTACGAGGCCCAGGTCGGCTGGGACTTCACCAACAAGCTCTCCGGCTCGGCCGCCATCGGCCGCCGCGAGCAGGAGACCAGCGTGGACTACACCGGCTACAACGTCGGCGTCGCCTACGCCCTGACCCGCGACATCGAGCTCGACCTCCGCTGGTACGGCACCGACGCCGAAGTTCCGGGCGAGACCTACGCCGACGCCCTCGTCGCCGGGATCAGCTTCGCCTTCTGACCCTCGCAATCGGCCGCGCCCCGACCTATCTTGGGGCAATGTCCAATCTACGCCCCACAACCCTTGAGCGCGCCTACGAACTGGCGCGCGAGGGCCGCTGCCGCACCGTGTCCGACATCAAGCAGGCGCTCTCCTCCGAGGGCTACGACCGGATCCAGGACGCCCTCTACGGCCCGTCCCTGACCGCCGACCTGCGCAAGCTGTGCCAGCAGCACTACATGCCGCCCACGGGGGCGCATCCCGCGGATTGAGCGACGCGCCTTGCTTCGGCCGCACGAGCCGTGCACAAGGGCCCACGTCGATCTCTCTGCGAAACGCCACCCCTCTGCTTTCGCCCGAGGTCCAGCCGCTCCCATTCAGACCCGACAGGCCGATCAGGGGCTGTTCCCTGCGGCCAACGCCAGAAGGAGGTCTCTAATGGCTACCGGCACCGTGAAATGGTTCAACTCCACCAAGGGCTACGGCTTCATCCAGCCGGACGACGGCGGCAAGGACGTCTTCGTCCACATCTCGGCCGTCGAAGGCGCGGGCCTGCGCGGCCTCGATGAAAACCAGAAGATCTCCTACGAGATCGAGCGCGACCGTCGCTCGGGCAAGGAATCGGCTGGCCAGCTCAAGGTCGAGGGCTAAGCCCCTCGCGCCCGCCCCGGCGGGCGCACCGAATGTCCGCGGCGGCGGGGGCGAAAGCCTCCGCCGCCGTTTTCGTTTCGCTCCGGGACTTGCGCAGCGCCCTCCCCGTCCCCATCTCCCCTCTGTCGATCTCACTGCGAAACGCTGCTGCCCTTTGCATCGCGCACCGAGGTCCAAAGCCGATCCCATTCAGACCCGACAGGCCGACCCGGAACCTCTTCCGGCGGTCAACTGCTAGCGGAGGTCCTGAAAATGGCTACCGGCACTGTGAAATGGTACAATTCCACCAAGGGCTATGGCTTCATCGCCCCTGACGACGGCGGCAAGGACGTGTTCGTCCACGCCTCGGCCGTCGAAACGTCCGACCTGGGCATGCTCAGCGAGAACCAGAAGATTTCCTACGAAGTCGAGCGCGACGCTCGCTCGGGCAAGGAATCGGCGGGCCGTCTGCGCAACGCCGACTGATCCGGTGACCGCCCCCGGCCCGCTTCCGTCCAGCGACTCCCGCGCCATCGCCTTCGACGGCGAGATCGTGAGCCTGCTGCCGCTCGGTCTGCGCCGGGTGCGGCTCGACAACGGCCACATGGTGACGGTCCTGCCGTCCTTCGGCCGGGCCACCGAGGTGCCCCTCGTGGGGGACCGGGTGGTCGTCGAGATCGCCTTCAATCAGCTGAAGGGCTGGCGCCTCGCGCGCCGGCCCTGAAGCCTGCCCCCTTCCCCGGAGACGACCATGACCCCCCTCGCCGAAATGGTGCCAGCCATGAGCGACGCCGACCTCAAGGCCCTGCGCGCCAACGCCGAACGCCTGTCGACGGACGCCTCGACGGTCAAGGCCGCCGCCGCCGCCGAGATCATCCCGATCATCGACGCCGAGACCACCCGCCGCGCCGCCCTCGCCCCCGTGGCCGTCCCGAAGAAGCGCGCCCCGGCGAAGAAGAAGGTGGTCCCCGTCACCGGCCACCAGACGGCCCTGCAAGCGAAGACCGCCGCCTAGCCCAGCGCCCGGTCGAGGTCGGCGATCAGGTCATCGAGGTCCTCGACCCCCACCGACAGCCGGATCAGGCTGTCGGTCACCCCGCCGGCCTCGCGCACCTCCTTCGGCACGCTGGCGTGGGTCATGATGGCCGGGTGATTGACCAGGCTCTCCACCCCGCCCAGCGACTCGGCGAGGGTGAACACCTGCACCCGTTCCAGCACCTGCCTGGTGCGCGCCAGGTCGCCGTCGATGATCGCCGTCACCATGCCGCCGAAGCGGCCGTTCATCTGCCGCGCCGCCAGCTCATGCTGCGGATGGCTGATCAGGCCGGGATAGATCACCTTCGCTATCCCCTTGCGGGTCTCCAGCCAGCGGGCGACGGCGAGGGCGTTCTCGTTGTGCGCCTTCATCCGCAGCCCCAGCGTCTTCAGCCCGCGGTTGGCGAGGAAGGCGTCGAACGGCCCCATCACGCCGCCGACCGAATTCTGAAGGAACTTCAGCTCCTTCGCCAGCTCCGGGTCGCCCGTCACCAGCGCACCGCCGATGATGTCGGAGTGGCCGTTCAGGTACTTCGTCGCCGAGTGCATGACGATGTCGGCGCCCAGCGACAGGGGCTGCTGGCTCCACGGCGTCGCGAAGGTGTTGTCGACCACCAGCTTCAGCCCCCGCGCCTTTGCGATCCGCGACAGCCCCTCGATGTCGGCCAGCTTCATCAGCGGATTGGTCGGGGTCTCGGCCCAGATCATCCGCGTCTTCGGCGTGATCGCCGCCTCGACCGCATCGAGGTCCGACAGGTCGACATAGGCGAAGTCCAGCCCCATCGAGCGCCGCCGCACGCGCTCGAACAGCCGCCAGCTGCCGCCGTACAGGTCGTCGCCGGTGACGATGTGCGAGCCGGCGTCCAGCAGCTCCAGCGCCGTCGCCGTCGCCGCCATGCCCGAGGCGAAGGCGAAGCCCTGCACCCCGCCCTCGAGATCGGCCAGGCAGGCCTCGAACGCCTCCCGCGTCGGGTTCTTGCCGCGCGCGTACTCGTAGCCCTTGTTCACGCCCGGGCTTTCCTGGGCGTAGGTCGAGGTGGCGTAGATCGGGGTCATCACCGCCCCGGTCGTCGGGTCCGGTCGCTGGCCGGCGTGGATGGCGCGGGTGGAGAAGCCCTGGCTGTTTTTCAGCGTACTCATCATCAATCCTCGGGACGGCCGATGTTGCCGGCGTAGAAGGCCGCGGAGCGGGCGAAGACCTCGGCCCATTCCGGCGGCGTGAACAGGTGTCCGGCACCGTCTATCACCTCCACGCTCGCGGGCACCTCGTGATCGCGCAGGAAATCGACCCAGGCGGCGGTGTTGCGGGGCAGCACGTGGGTGTCGCTCCCGGCCCGGATGATCAGCACCGGTATGCGGCGGCGGGGACGGCGCGGCGTATACACGTCGACGCCGCCGGCCACGCCGATCGCTGCGGCCGCCCGGCTGTCGCCCAACGCCCCGTCGACCGCCACATGGGAGCCCAGCGAATAGCCGAACACGCCCGCCCGCCGCCGGTCGACGCCCCGGGCGATGAACCAGTCGACCGCGTGCTCCCCGACGTCCCGCCAGGCCTCCATCATGCGCGGCGGACGCACCCCGTCGTCGGCGAAGGCGTCGGTGTAGAGCGGGGTCAGCACCTCGTAACCGTCCCCGGCGAAGCGCATCGCCAGCTCGTGCCACGGCCCGGCGTTGCGGATGCGCCCTCCCGAGCCGTGCATCATGACGATCGCCGCCCTCCGGCCCTCACCGACCGGTCGGTAGTGGATCGCGCGGATCGGCCTCCCGTGGCTGCTGAAGGTCAGCCCTTCGTAGGTCGGCTCCGGCTCTTGCCGCCAGGCGACGGGCGATGCCGCCAGCGCCGCGCAAGCGCCGGCGATCACCTGCCGCCGATCCGCCGGAACGTCGGCCTCCCGCACGGATCTACCGGTTCAGGCTGAGATGGTTGATCAGGTCGGTCCGGGTGATCAGGCCGATGAACCGCTCTCCATCCAGCACGATCGCCACCCGGTCCCGGTCGAACAGCGGAATCAGGGCGTCGAGCGACTCGCCGACCTGCACCGTATCCAGGTCGCGGGTCATCGCCGACGACACCGGCTTGGCGAAACGCTCCCTGCGGGTGATCTCATCGGTGTCCATGACATGAACGATGTCGCTCTCGTCGAGAATGCCGACCAGCCGGCCGTCCCGGATCACCGGCAGTTGCGACACGTCCGCGCCCTTCATCCGCTTGAAGGCTGTGTCGAGGGTATCCTCCGGCCCGATGACGACCACGTCGCCGTTCTCGTACTTGCGCGTGATCAGGTCCGACAGGTCGCCGTGCAGCTCGCGTTCGGTCAGGCCGTGGTCGGCCAGCCAGGCGTCGTTGTAGACCTTCGACAGGTACTTGGCGCCGGTGTCGCAGACGAAGGTGACCACCCGCTTCGGCTCGGTCTGCTCCCGGCACCAGCGCAGGGCCGCCGCGATCAGCGTCCCCGAAGACGAGCCCGCCAGGACCCCCTCCTTCAGCAACAGCTCCCGCACGGTCGCCACCGCCTCGGCGTCGGGAATCGAATAGGCCTTGTCGATCAGGTCCATGTCCGCCGTATCAGGCACGAAGTTCTGTCCGATGCCCTCGACCGTGTAGCTGCCCTCCGGTCCGGGCACCCCCTCGTTGACCAGTCCGGCCAGGGTGGAGCCCACGGGGTCGGCCAGGATGATTTGAGCGTTCGAGCCCTTGGACTTCAGGTACCGCGCGATGCCGGTGATGGTCCCGCCGGAGCCGATGCCGGCCACGAAGGCGTCGATGTCGCCGCCCATCTGCTCCCAGATCTCGGGTCCGGTGGAGCGGAAGTGGGCCTCGGAGTTGGCGTCGTTGGCGAACTGGTTCACGTAGAAGCCGCCGGGAATCTGCTGCGCCAGCCGCTCGGCCATGTCGGTGTAGTATTCGGGATGTCCGTGCGGCACGTCCGAACGCGTCAGGCGAACATCTGCCCCCATCGCACGGATATGCTGGATCTTTTCCTTCGACATCTTGTCCGGGATGACCAGCAGGACCTTGTAGCCCTTGGCCTGGCCGACCAGCGTCAGGGCCAGGCCCGTGTTGCCCGCCGTGGCCTCGACGATCGTCCCGCCCGCCTTCAGGAAGCCCTCCTTCTCGGCCGCCTCGATCATCGACAGCGCGATGCGGTCCTTGATCGACCCGCCGGGGTTCTGGCTCTCCAGCTTGAGAAACAGCCGGCACGGCCCCGTGTCGATCTTGGTCACCTCCACCATCGGCGTCTTCCCGATCAGATCCAGCAGGGATCCGGTCGGGCCGGTCAGGACCGGGGCGGGGGCGAGAGACATTCAGGAGACTCCTTGGTCGTGAGCGGCGGAGGCTAGGCGCGGCCCGCCCCGCGGACAACCCGAGTGGCGCCGACAGGATTTATGGCTATATTTATGGCCAGAACAGGAGGTAATCGATGGCCAACTACGGTGTCGCGGAAGCGAAGAACAAATTCACCCACCTGCTGGATCGGGTCGAGGAGGGTGAGCGCGTGGTGATCACCCGCCATGGGAAGCCCGTTGCGGAACTGCGCCCTGTGCAGTCGCTTGGCTGGGAGGAGCGCAAGGCCCGAATGCTGGAGATCTCGGCGCGCGCGGCGCAACACCCTCCCATCGGCATCACGGCCGTGGACCTGATCAACCTCGATCGTGACGGGGCCGAGTGACCGACTACTTCGATGCCAGCGCCCTGGCCGCCGTCCTGCTCGACGAACCGGCCCGACAGCAGGTGAACGATCACCTCGCTGCGGCCGACTCCGCGCCGGTGGTCAGCGATTTCGCCGTGGCCGAGGTTTCGGCGGCCATCTCGCGCCTGATCCGCATGGAGCTGAGAACGCCGGCGGAGGCCGGGATGCTGATCGAGGGCCTCGACCAATGGGTCGGCGAGACCGGGGGGCCGGTCTCCCTTGACGTCCTCGACGCGCGGGAAGCCACCCTGCTGGTGCGCCGCTTCGATCTCAAGCTTCGCGCACCCGATGCGCTTCACCTGGCCATATGCCGCCGGCTTGAGGCCCGGCTGGTGACGCTGGACAACACCCTGACGGCAGCCGCACGCGCACTGGACGTCCCCTGCATCAACCCCGCCGACGCTTCCGCGTTGTGAAAGACTGAATGACCAGATCTCCCAAGCGGCCGCCCGCCGGCCTCCCCGACCGCGAAACCCTCCTCGCCTTCCTGCGCGACGCCGGATCGGCCGAGAAGGGCGACATCGCCCGCCATTTCGGCCTCAAGGGCGGCGACCGACGGGCCCTGCGCGAGATGATCCGCGATCTCGAGGCCGAAGGCGCGCTCGGCAAGCGCGGCCGCAAGGGCTTCAGCGAGGCCGGCGGCCTGCCCCCGGTCGGCGTGGCCGACGTGGTCGAGCGCGACGTCGACGGCGAGATCTACGTCCGTCTGGTCGAGGCCTCCGATGACGCGCCGCGGGCCCTGCTCGTCCCTGACCGCGGCGGCCGCGCCGGCCCCGCGCCCGGCATGGGCGACCGCCTGCTGTGCAAGTTCCAGCGCGGCGAGGAGGGCTGGGAGGCGCGGCTGATCAAGCGGCTCGACGCCGGGACCAACCGGGTCCTCGGCGTGATCCGCAAGTCGAACCGCGAGGTCCGGGTTGAACCCGTCGACCGGCGCTCGAAGGACGTCCTGCTGGTCCCTCACGCCCAAGCCGGGGACCTGAAGGACGGCGACCTCGTGCTGGCCGCCATCGAGAAGGGCGAGCAGCGCTACGGGCCGAAGCGCGGCAAGATCCTCGAGACCATCGGCCGCGAGGACGATCCCCGCGCCGCCTCCCTGATCGCCATCCACGCCCACGGCGTCCCGACCGGCTTCTCCGAGGCGGTCGAGGCCGAGGCGCAGGACCAGGAGCTGCCCTCGCTCAAGGGCCGCGAGGACCTGCGCGACCTGCCGCTGATCACCATCGACCCGGCCGACGCCCGCGACCACGACGACGCCGTCCACGCCCACCGTGACGATGACCCGAAGAACGAGGGCGGCTGGGTGGTCTGGGTGGCCATCGCCGACGTCTCCGCCTACGTCCGCGTCGGCACGGCGCTGGACCGGGAGGCCCGCGCCAAGGGCAACTCCACCTACTTCGCCGACCGCGTCGAACCGATGCTGCCGGAGGTGCTGTCGAACGGCCTGTGCAGCCTCAAGGAGGGCGAGAACCGCGCCTGCCTGGCCGTGCGCATGGTGTTCGACAAGGACGGCCGAAAGCTGTCGCACCGCTTCGTGCGCGGCCTGATGCGTTCGCACGCCAGCCTCAGCTACGAGCAGGCCCAAGGCGCCATCGACGGCCAGCCGGACGACGTCACCGGTCCGATCATGGACCGTATCCTCTATCCGCTGTGGAACGCCTACCACGCCATGCTCAAGGGCCGGCTGAAGCGCAGCCCGCTGCTGATCGAAAGCGCGGAGCGCAAGGTGCTGATGGACCCGGGCGGCGGCATCGGCGCCATTGAGCCCCGCAAGTCGCTGGAGGCCCACCGGCTCATCGAGGAGATGATGATCCAGGCCAACGTCTGCGCCGCCGAGACCCTGGAGCAGAAGCGCACGCCCCTGATCTACCGGGTGCACGAGGCGCCCAGCCAGGAGAAGATCTTCAACCTCGCCGACTTCCTGCAGACCATCGGCAAACCCTGGGCCAAGGGCGAGCTGGCCACCACCAAACGCTTCAACCGCCTGCTCGACGAGACCCGCGACGGGCCGCACGCCGAGGTGGTCAACGAGGTCGTCCTGCGCACCCAGATGCAGGCCATCTACAGCCCCGAGAACATCGGCCACTTCGGCCTCAACCTCGACCGCTACGCCCACTTCACCTCACCGATCCGCCGCTACTCCGACCTGATCGTCCACCGCGGCCTGATCCGGGCGCTGAACCTCGGCAAGGACGGCCTCACCGACCGCGAGATCGCCGAGCTGGCGACCATCGCCGAACAAGTCACCCAGACCGAGCGCCGCTCCATGGCGGCCGAGCGCGACGCCATGGACCGCTACATCGCCGCCTTCCTCGAGGATCGCGTCGGCGCGACCTTCCCGGGCCGCATCACCGGCGTGACCCGCTTCGGCCTGTTCGTGCGGCTTGAGGAGACCGGCGCCGACGGCCTCGTGCCCGTCTCGACGCTCGGCGACGAATACTTCACCCACGACGACCGCACCCACGCCCTCGTCGGCGAGCGCACCGGCCGGCGCTGGACGCTGGGCCGGTCGGTCGAGGTGCGGCTCGTCGAGGCCACGCCGGTCACCGGCGGCCTGCTGTTCGAGATGCTCTCGGAACCCCAGCCGCGCGATCCGAACGCCCCCTCCCCTCGCCTCGGCATGCGCGCCCGCGGCCCGAAGGGCGGCCGCTACCCCAAACGCGGCGGCCCGCGCCCCCGCGACGGCGCCAAGCCCTCGGGCGGGCTGAAGGGGGTGCGGAAGGGCAAGCGGCGGTGAACCAGCCGTTTGACGCCGCACAGGATCTCGCCGACGCCCCCCGCACCGGGGAGCGCCAGCGCCCGAAGGACGCCGCCACCCTGATCCTGACCCGCTCCCGTCGCAGCCGGCCGGAGGTGCTGATGGGCCGCCGGGCTCCCGGGCACGTGTTCATGGCCTCCAAGTGGGTCTTCCCCGGCGGACGCATCGAGCGCGGCGACTTCAGCGCGGCCGCGGCCAGCGAGCTGCCCGCCGGCGACCTCGCCCGCCTCGTCCGCGAGGCGCCGGTCCGCCGCGCCCGCGCTCTCGCCCTCGCCGCCGTGCGCGAGACCTTCGAGGAGACCGGCCTGCTGCTGGCCGAGCCGGCCCCGCCGGCCTCGGTGGCCGGGCCGTGGCGCGCCTTCCGGGCCGAAGGGGCGCTGCCCGACCTCGCCGCCCTGTCCTACGTCGCCCGCGCCGTCACCCCGCCGGGCCGCACGCGGCGCTTCGACGCCCGCTTCTTCATGGCCGGGGCCGCCGCCCTGCTGCGCCCGGAGCCGACCGCCGGCTGCGGCGAGCTGGACGAGATCGCGTGGATTCCGCTGGACGAGACGACCGCCCTCGATCTGCCGGCCATTACCCGCTTCGTCCTTGGCGAGGTCCGCGCCCGGCTGGAGGAGCCGAACCGTCCCCTCCCCTTCGTGCGCATGGTCCGCGGCAGCCACCGGATCGACTACGACGACCAGCCGGCCTGACCGTCCCTGACGACCTCTCCATCGGCGGTTGTGTCGATTCTCCGCCCGGGTTCTACTGGAACCGCACTGGAGGGACACGGCATGCGCAAACTGCTCCTCGGCTTCGCGGCCCTCGCCAGCCTTCTGGCCGCCGGCCCCCCGGCCGCCGCGCAGGAGCCGCCCCCGGACCGGATCGAGGTCGTCTACCATCCGGACTCGATGTTCTGGTCGATCGAGGACGGCGGGACCGGCCGCTTCCGCACCAGCGAGCGCGAGGACTACACCTTTTCCGTCACCCGGGAAGACTACCGGCGCATCGCCCGGCTGATGCGCCCCTACCGCGAGGAGGGGCTGCGCTGCGACGATCCCGACTACCTGGGGAGCAACGGTTATCTCGTCTTTCGCGAGGACGGGGTCGAAAACCGCCGACCGCACGAGGGCCTGTGCTACACCGACGCCGCCCGCGCCGCCGGGCGGTCCCTGAGCCGCGCCTACTACGCCATGGAGGAGATGGGCGAGGCCCGTCACGTCCCGCCGCCCCTGCCGGTGCTGCCCGATCCCGACCGCCTCACCTTCACCAGCCTGTACTGGGGCCGGACCGTACAGGAATGGTCCATCCCCCGCGGCGGCGAGGGCCGCTGGTCGCAGGCTGACGGCAGGAGCGAGGTGTTCGCCGTCTCCGAGGCGGAGTTCGACCGCCTGCGCGAGCTGTTCCGCCCCTACGAAGGCGTGCCGTTCGAGTGCGAGCGGGTCATCGCCGACGGACCTTACGGCACGGTCACCTGGTCGCAGGAGGGGCACGAAGACCAGCAGCTGCGCTGGGACGCCGGCTGCGTCACCGGCGACGCCGCCGATGTCTTCCGGCGGTGGGACGAGGCCGAGGCGATGCTGAAGGAGCTGCGCGACCGCTGATTATTCGGCGACCGGCCCCGTCAGATCGAACTCGACCCGGAAGAACCGCCCCGACGGCCGGCGCAGCTCATAGGCGAACATCTCGCCCGGATGGACCTCCATGGCCCAGACGTTGGTGGTCGAGACCTCGGCCCCGCCGGCGCGGAACTGGGCGATCGATTCGGCGTCGACCGGGAACTCCTGCCGCGTCGCCGTGCCCGGTCCGGCGGTGTCGCCGCCGTACATGTGATAGCCGTGGATCTCGCCCTGCGGATCGCGGTGGTCGTGCTTGAGCCGCAGCCCCGCGCCCGTCCGCGTCACCACCCAGCGGCGCGAGCGATCCTCGCCCACCGCGAACGGGATGCCCACCTCGTCGGGCGCGCAGTCGCGAACGTGCATGACCAGCCGCTGGCCCCGGAAGTCGGCGTCGGCCTCGTCGGTGGAGACTACCCGCCCTTCGAAGCGCTGCCCGCACAGGGCCTGCAGCCGCGCCATGAAGGCGTCCGGCGGATGCACCGGCTCCGGCGCCGTGGCGCAGGCGGACAGGGTCAGGGCCAGGGCGGCCGCAGCCGCGATCGTCGGGGTTTTCATGCCGCGACAGTGGACCGCGCGGCGGCGACGCTCAAGGCGACCATCCGCCCGTTGACTTCGGGCCGCGCCTGAGTATGTTCCGCGCCTCTTATTTCAGCGGCTTTCGCCGTCGCAAAGGTAATTCCCGATGGCCAAACCGGCATCCATCAAGATCCGCCTCAACTCCACGGCGGACACCGGCTTCTTCTACGTCACCAAGAAGAACGCCCGCACCATGACCGAGAAGATGGTCGTCAAGAAGTACGACCCGGTGGTCAAGAAGCACGTCGAGTTCAAGGAAGGCAAGATCAAGTAAGCGCTTGATCGCCTGACGGCTTTTCAAACGCCCGGTCGGAAACGGCCGGGCGTTTTTCGTTGAGCTCTGCTCGCCTCGCGTTCATGCTCCTCCAATGGCGCCGGAACTACACCAACCCGGGGCAGCGAAGCCCGGCCTGGTCGAGACGAGCGTGATGCTCCTGAAATTCGCGGTGCAGTGCGCCATTGGCTTCGCCGCCTTCGCCGCGATCGTTTGGCTCGGGCTGATCATGCTGCTTGCGGCTGCGGCTCCCTGACCGACGCTTAGGCCGCCCGCGCGATCACCTGGTTTCGGCCGCGGCTCTTGGCCTCGTACACACCCTCGTCGGCCCGCTTGAGCAGGGCGTCGGGCGTGTCGCCGCCGGTCCCGTCGCTCCACGCCACCCCGATCGACACGGTGATCGACAGGCTCTCGGCCCCGCCCATGATCGGGAAGGGCGTCTCGGCCACGTCGCGGCGGATGCGCTCGGCGACCCGGTGGGCCGCCTCGAGCGGAGCCCCCGGCATGACCACGACGAACTCCTCGCCCCCCAGCCGGCACGGCAGGTCGATGGCCCGTACATTGGTCGCCAGCCGCACCGCGAACTCGCGCAGCACCTCGTCGCCGGCGTCATGGCCGAAGCCGTCGTTGACCGCCTTGAAGTGGTCGATGTCCATGACCAGCACCGCCACCTGGTCGCCGCCCTGCCCGGCCCGGCCCACCAGCGCCTGCAACTGCCCGGCCATGTAGCGGCGATTGTGCAGCCCCGTCAGCGCGTCCGTGACCGCCATCTCCAGGCTGTAGTCGAGCTTCTGGCGCAGGAAGTCGGCGTAGCGCTTGCGCCGGATCTGCGTCCGCGCTCGCGCCTCCAGCTCCTCGGTGTCCACCGGCCGGGGCAGGATGTCGTTGACGCCCAGCTCCAGCGCCTTGACCAGCCGCGGCCGGTCGGCGGGATCGACCACCCCGAGGATCGGCGTCCGCCGGGTGGCCTCGGTCGAGCGGATCTGGGCGACGAACCTCAGACCGTCGAACTCGCCGCTGGACACGTTGACGATGATCAGGTCGACCGGCCCGCGGGCGGCGACCAGCGCCGCCGTCGGATCGGGCTCGGCCACGGGCCGGTGCTCGGCCGCCAGCTGGCTGACGATCTTGTCGGCCTGTCGCGCGTTGTCGTCGACCACCAGCACCCGGCCGCCGGAGGCGCGCAGCCGCCCGGCCCCGTCGGTGTCGACGCCGAAACGGCGCCCGCTCTCCTCGCGCTCGCGCAGCTCGTCCATCACCGCCTTCAGCCGCACCAGCGACTTCACCCGGGCGAACAGGATCACGTCGTCGATCGGCTTGGTGACGAAGTCGTCGGCTCCGGCCTCGAGGCCCTTCATCTTGTCCTCGCGCCCGTCCAGCGCGGTGACCAGCACCACCGGAATGTGGCGGGTGACCGGATCGGCCTTCAGCCGGCGGCAGGTCTCGAAGCCGTCCATGCCGGGCATCATCACGTCGAGCAGGATCAGGTCGGGCCGCTCCGCGGCGGCCACCTGCAGCGCCGTCGCCCCGTCCTGGGCGGTCAGCACCTCGTAGTATTCGAGGGTCAGCTTGGCCTCGAGCAGCCGGACGTTCGGCTCCACGTCGTCGACGACGAGGATGCGCGCCGTCACGCGCCGGCTCCGAGGTGCTTTCTCACCGTCTCGAGGAAGTGGGCCACCGAGATGGGCTTGGAGATGTAGGCCTCGCAACCGCCCTGGCGGATGCGCTCCTCGTCGCCCTTCATGGCGAAGGCGGTGACCGCGACGACGGGGATTTGGTTCAGCTCCTCGTCGTCCTTCAGCCATTTGGTGACCTCCAGCCCGGAAATCTCCGGCAGCTGGATGTCCATCAGGATCAGGTCCGGTCGGTGCTGGCGCGCCAGGGCGAGCGCCTGAAGCCCCTCACGGGTCTGCAGCGTCTCGTAGCCCTGGGAATCGAGCAGATCATGAAAGAGCTTCATGTTCAGCTCGTTATCCTCGACGATGAGGACTTTCTTCGACATCGACACCCGGCCCGTCCGCCCCTCTGTGCGCGGCCGCGCGGGAGGCTTCCTTGTTCCGATGCAGTCTGGCCGACGGTCTCTTAAGTTGGCGTGAAGCCATGGAGGCCGGCGCAGGTGGCCGACATCGCTGGTTCATCACGAAGAACACGAAGGGGGCACGAAGAGCCCGAAGAGAACGAGACCGTCCCCTGCGCCCGCGGGCGCAGGCCCCCAATCAATTCGAAGGCGTCGCCCTTCGGGCGCCACAGAAGGTGTCGGCCCCTTCGTGTCCTTTGTGAATCCTTCGTGTTCTTCGCGATGAACCAGCTGCCTCGGCCGCATCGTGGCGGACGGGAACCGGCCACGATTCTGCTCCCCACCCGCCGCCCCATCGGGCACAATCCGCCCGCGATGAAATCCATCTGCCGCGACTGCCTCCGCACCGACGACCGCATCGTCGCCCGCTGCCCGGCTTGCGGCTCGCGCCGCGTCCTCGCGCACGACGAGCTCGCGGCCCTGACCATCGCCCACCTCGACTGCGACGCCTTCTACGCCTCGGTGGAGAAGCGCGACCGGCCCGAGCTGCGCGACCTCCCCGTCATCGTCGGCGGCGGCAAGCGCGGCGTGGTCACCACCGCCTGCTATATCGCCCGCCTCTACGGCGTGGGCTCGGCCCAGCCGATGTTCAAGGCGCTCAAGGCCTGTCCCGACGCCGTGGTCGTCAAGCCCGACTTCGCGAAATACAAGGCCGCCAGCGCGCAGATCTTCGGCGCCGTCCGCGAGCTGACCCCGCTGGTCCAGACCCTGTCGCTGGACGAGGCCTGGATCGACCTGTCCGGCACCGAGCGCCTCAACGGCGGCCCGCCGGTCCTGCAGCTGGTCCGGCTGCAGCAACGCATCGAGCGCGACACCGGGCTGACAGTCTCCATCGGCCTGGCCGGCAACCGCTTCCTCGCCAAGATCGCCTCCGAGCTCGACAAGCCGCGCGGCTTCTCGGTCATCGGCTCCGAGGCCCCGCCCCTGCTGGCCCCGAAGTCCGTCCGCGTCCTGCCCGGCGTCGGTCCTGTGTTCGGCAAGACCCTGCAGAGCGACGGCTACGCCACCGTCGGCGATCTTGCCGCCGCCGACGTCCGCGACCTGGTGCGGCGCTACGGCGAGCACGGCCTGCGCCTGCACGAGCTCGCCCACGGGCGCGACGCCCGCAGCGTCGATCCCGGCCACGAGCGCAAGGGGATGAGCGCCGAGACCACCTTCAACGACGACCTGACCGCCGCCGCCGATCTCGAGGCCGAGCTCTGGCCCCTGTGCGAGAAGCTGGCCGCCAAGGCGCGCCGCGACGGCGTCGCCAGCCGGGTGGTCGTGCTCAAGCTGCGCCGCGCCGACTTCCGCATCGTCACCCGGCGGATCACCCTGTCCGAGCCGGTCCAGACCGCCCGCGCCCTGTTCGCCGCCGGCCGCGACCTGCTCCGCCCCGAACTGGGCCGCCCCTACCGCCTGATCGGCATCGGCATGGCCGAGGTGGGGGAGGCGGTGGACGCCCCCTCCGCCCTGTTCGAATCCCCCGAGGCGCGCGTCCTGAAGACGGAAACCGCCATCGATGCCCTCCGCGCCAAATTCGGCGCCGCCGCCGTCGTCGCCGGCCGCGCCCTCAAGGGCGGCGGCTGAGACACGACCTCGACGACGGCGGGCTGTGGTCGAGCGATGAAGCCGGGGTGGAGGAGAGTCCCGGGGTCCTCGTGGACGTCGAGTGGATGGCGTCCCTTGCTCGCCGCGCGCCCGACCAGGCGGGGTCGATGCGGACATGATCCGGAAAGTCCCGCCTCCCGGCGACGCCGCAAGGCCGAACCGGCGAGCCTTCAAGGCCCGAACAGGGCCGCCAGTCGGCGGGGTGAACGGAAAACGACCACGCGGGGCGCAGGCTTCCGCCGAATACGGTCACTCTCAATGCACAGACCGGGCGAAGGCCCGGCGCCCCGCCCCCTTCCCAGCCTGCGACGCGACCGCGCCGGAGGACGCTCAGCCATGTCCGGAGGCGCCGATGATGAAAGTCAGGCCCGGCCTAGGCCGCGAACCGACCGCCCTTGGTGGCGTAGGCCTGGGTGCCGCGGGTGAAGACCCGGTCGGTCGGCAGGATGGCGTCGATCGGGATCGGCTCGGCGTCCTGCAGCCGCCCGTAGATCGGCCCGAAGTCCTGCAGGGTGTCGCGCTTCAGCTGGTCGAGGGACTCGATGACGAAATAGACCTGCTGGAAGTCGTCGATCCGGTAGAGGGTCTTCATCACCCGCTCGAGGTCGAAGCCCAGCCGGTTCGGCGACGGATCCTCCAGGGCGAAGACGCTTTCGGTCGCCGAGGACACGATGCCCGCGCCGTAGATGCGCAGCTCCCCGGCGTCCTGCATCAGGCCGAACTCGACCGTGTACCAGTACAGCCGGGCCAGATTCGGCAGCATGCCCAGCTTCGCCGCGCGCTGGCCGCCCTTGCCATAGGCCTCCATATAGGCGGCGAAGTCCGGATCGGTCAGCATCGGCACGTGGCCGAAGACGTCGTGGAAGATGTCCGGCTCCTGCAGGTAGTCGAGCTGGTCCGGCTTGCGGATGAACTGGCCCGACGGGAAACGGCGGTTGGCGAGGTGGTCGAAAAACACCTCGTCCGGCACCAGCCCCGGCACGCAGACCACGGTCCAGCCGGTCAGCGCCTCCAGCCTGGGATTCATCAGCGCGAAGTCGGGAATGCCGCCGGTGTTCAGGTCCAGCGCCTCCAGCCCCCGGAAGAAGACGTCGGCGGCCCGGCCGGGCAGGATCTTCATCTGCCGCGCGTACAGGGTGTCCCAGGTCCGGTGCTCGGTCTCGGTGTAGGCCCGCCAGTCCTGGGGGATGGTCCAGTCGGCGGCGGCGCCTTCCGGCGGGCTCTCGAAGACGTGCTCGAAATCGGACATGGGCGCTCCTCGTCAGGCTCTGTCGGCCTTTTCCGGCAATCTAGGCCCCCGGCGGCGGCCGCGCCACCCATGCTAATGGATGGCGTGGGTCCGCGGCGCGTGCCGGCCGCGCGCGTCGACGGTGAAGAAGCGCCTTTCATCGACCTGCGACAGGCCCTTGATCTCCGGGTCCGGCTCCAGCGCGTCCTCGGGGGCGTAGGCGATGAAGCCGCCGCCCTCGCCCAGCGCCAGCACCTGGTAGAAGGGCTGATCCGGCGAGATGTCGCCGGTCTCGCCCGGCTGTCCGGCGAAGCTCGGGTCGACGTCGACCACCACGCCGCGGAAGGCGGCGTCGCGGTGGCGGACGACATGGCCGAGGGCGAAGCGGGCGGAGGTCTGGGTCATCATGAGCCCGATCCTGCACCCCCGGGCCTGAGCGCAGCCCGTACGGCGCCGTTCATTTTCGCGTCAGGAGCGGTTGGCGCGGGCGCCGGCGCCGGTCTAGGCTGCGGGGGACGGGCGCCGTTCCGGACCGCCCACCTTGAAAGCACGGCCTATGCCGGAGACCGCCGGCGGCGCCCGCCGCCTCCGGTCCCAGCCCCGGCGGTCCGACGGTCAGCGCGCCCGGAACGGCGCGCCCGCCGGCTCCGGGGCGCCGGGTCGCGAGACGCCGCTCTACGGCGCCCTCGACCTGGGGACCAACAATTGCCGCCTGCTGATCGCCAGGCCGGCCCGCGACGGCTTCCGCGTCGTCGACTCCTTCAGCCGCATCGTCCGGCTGGGCGAAGGCCTGTCGCGCACCGGCCGCCTCGACGACGCCGCCATGCATCGCGCCTACGAGGCGCTGGCGCTGTGCGGGGAACGCCTCATTCGCCGGGGGGTCGACCCGGACCGGCTGATGGCGGTCGCCACCCAGGCCTGCCGCCAGGCCGACAACGGCCCCGCCTTCATCGAACGGGTCCGCGCCGGCACCGGCCTGCGCCTGCGGGTCA
The DNA here is from genome assembly GCF_900116065.1 of Brevundimonas viscosa. GTDB lineage: Bacteria > Pseudomonadota > Alphaproteobacteria > Caulobacterales > Caulobacteraceae > Brevundimonas > Brevundimonas viscosa. The sequence goes on along the minus strand of NZ_FOZV01000006.1, from coordinate 67,461 downwards.
TCGACCCGGTCGAGGAGGCCCGCCTGTCGGTCGAGGGCTGCCTGAACCTGTTCGACCCGGCGGCCGAGGCCGTCCTTGTCGTCGACGTCGGCGGCGGCTCCACCGAGCTCAGCTGGCTGCGCCGCTCGGCCTCGGGCTTCGTCTCCGAGGGCTGGATGTCGGCGCCGATCGGGGTCGTCACCCTCGCCGAGCGGCACCCGGAGCCCGCCGACACCGGCCCGGCGGCCCATGCGGCCTGGTACGAGGCCATGGTCGCCGACATGGCCGCCGCCCTCACGGCCGCGCCCGTGGACCCCGCGATCCGCCGCCTTTTCGCCGCCGGCCGCGCTCACCTCGTCGGCACTTCGGGCGCGATCACCAGCCTGGCCGGCATCCACCTCGGGCTGGAGCGCTACCAGCGCAATCTCGTCGACGGTCTGTGGATGACCCGCGCCGACTGCGAGGCCGCCGCCGAGCGGCTCAAGGCCCTGGGCCCGCACGGCCGGGCCGCCGAGTCCTGCATCGGCCCCGACCGCGCCGATCTGGTGCTGGCCGGCGCCGCGATCATGGCGGCGGTGCAGCGCGCCTGGCCGTCGGAGCGGGTCCGCGTCGCCGACCGTGGTCTGCGCGAAGGCCTGCTGCTGCGGCGCATGCGCGAGGATCGCCCCTCCCCGCGCCGTCGCCGACGGCGGCGCGGCGGCGGTGGTCAGCCGCCGGCCACCTGAGTGGGCAGCGCCACATCGCAGACCGAGAAGTCGGCGGCCTTCGCCGCCCGCGCCTCGTCGACCAGCGCCCGGAAGCGGGCCGAGGCCGTGGACAGCACCTGCACCGAGGGCCGCTCGGCTTCAGGCAGGTCGGCGGCGAGGCGCACGCGGGTCATGCGGTCGGGCGCCGCCTGGGCCATCATGCCGTTGTCGCCGTCGCCGACCTGCAGCGCCCGCACGACCTCGAGACCGCCCACCGTCATGCCCCAGACGGTGTAGCGCTTGTCCAGCGCCGGATAGGCCTGTCGCATGATGAAGAACTGGCTGTTGGCGGTGTCCGGGTCCTCGTCCCGCGCCATGCCCGCGACCCCGGGGCAGTAGAGGCCCCAGCCGTGCACCTTGCCGTCCCCCGTCTGGGCGAAGGCCGAGTCGGGCTGGGTCTGCACCGGCAACGACTGCAGGAAACCGACCCGCGCGCCCTGCGGCTCGGCCACGGCGGCGAAGGGCATCGACGGATCCCGGCGGAAGGTGAACTCGGCCGCCAGGTCGGGATGGAAGCTCTGGCCCTCGCCATTGCCCAGCGGATCGCCCGTCTGGGCCATGAACCAGTCGATCACCCGATGCCAGGCCAGGCCGTCGTAGAAGCCCGCCCGCGCCAGCAGCCGGATGCGCTCCACGTGCTGCGGCGCAACCTCGGGCAGCAGCTCCACCAGGATCCGGCCCTTGGTGGTGTCGATCACCAGCAGGTTCGCCGGCGGCACGGCCCGCCAGTCGGTCTCCGCGATGGTCGTCTCCGGCGTCGGCGGCGGCGGCGCCGGCGGCGCCTCCTGGGCGGCGGCGGCGCTGGCGGCGAGCAGCGTGGCGGCGATGGCGAGCAGCGATCTCATGGGTCCCTCCCCCGGGGTCTGGATCAGCCGGCGACCTCGGCCGCCGGCTGGACGTCGCAGATGTCGAACCGGGCGCCTTCGGCGGCCCGGATCCGCTCCACCTCGGCCACGAAGGCGGCGCTCGCCGGCGTCTGCACCCGCGCCGTCGGCCGCTCGGCCTCCGGCAGGGCGGCGGCGGTCCGCACCCGGGTCATGACGTCCGGATCGGTCACCCGCCCGTCCTCGGCCTCGGAGCCGCTCTTCAGCGCGCGCACGGCCTCGAACCCGGCGAGCACCCGGCCGAACGGCGTATAGGCGCCGTCGAGGTTCTCGTTGCGCCCGGTCATGATGAAGAACTGGCTGTTGGCGCTGTCGGGATCGCCGTTGCGGGCCATCCCCAGCACGCCGGGACAGAACAGCGCCGTCGCCGAGGTCTTGAAGTCGGCGGTCACCATCATCTGCGCGTCCGGCTGGGTCGTCACCGCCATGGAGCCGAGCAGCCCGCGCTGCACGCCGTTCGCGGCCGGGTCCCCGATCCGCAGGAAGGGGTCCCCTCGACCCCGACGGAATTCGAACTCGCCGGGGATGTCCGGCAGCTCGCTGCCGCCCGCGCCGGTTCCGAGGGGATCGCCGGTCTGCGCCATGAAGTCCGGAATCACCCGGTGGAACTTGAGGCCGTCATAGAAACCCTGGTCGGCCAGGGTGCGGATCCGCTCCACCGCCCGGGGCGCTGCCCGCGGATCGAGCTCGGCGACGATCCGGCCCTTCGCCGTGTCGATGACCAGCAGATTCTCCGGGGCCACCGGACGCCAGTCCTGGGCCGCCGCGGGCGCCCCCGCCATCGTCGCCGCCGCAGCAGCCGCAATCCACAATGCTCGCATGTTCAGGCCTTGACCCTGTCCAGCACCGCGGCCGCAACCGCCGGGCTGACGAAACTCCCGATATCCCCGCCCAGCCGGGCGATTTCCTTGACCAGCCGCGAGGCGATGGCCTGGTGCCGCGGGTCGGCCATCAGGAAGACCGTCTCGATGTCGGCATTGAGGCGCTGGTTCATCGCCGTCATCTGGAACTCGTATTCGAAGTCGGCGACCGCGCGCAGGCCGCGCACGATGACGGTGGCGTCCAGTTCCTCGGCGAAATGCATCAGCAGGCTGGAGAAGGCCCGCACCTCCACCTGCGGCCCGAAGCGCCGGACCTCCGCGCGCACCATTTCGACCCGCTGGTCGGTCGTGAACAACGGCCCCTTGTCGTCGTTGCGGGCGACGCCGATGACCAGCCGGTCGACCAGCTTCACGGCCCGGCCGATGATGTCCATGTGCCCATTGGTGATGGGATCGAAGGTGCCGGGATAGAGCCCGATGCGCATACAGTTCTCCCCGCCGCTGAGGCCGGGTTTAGCAGGCGGGAACGGAGCGGCCTAGATCGGCTGGGGCGCGTTCGAGGCCCAGGCGGTCCGCACGCGCTTGATCAGATCCGGCCTGAGCGCGAGCTGATGCCGTCCGACGGCGGCGACCGGGCAGGCGGGCGTGGCGCTGTTGCAGACGAAGGCGGCTTCGAACCTCGGCAGGTCGTGCAGACCCACCGGCTCGACCGCGTCGTCCAGCTCTGCCCCGGCGAGCCCCCGGCGGATCAGCGCCTGTCCGACGCCAGCGAGCATCGGCGCATCCGGCCAGACCACCCGTTCGCCCTCGATGAAGCCGATGTTCCACAGGCTGCCTTCGGAGATCCGCCCGGCCCCGTCCACGAACAGGGCGTCGTCGAAGCCCGATGCCCTGGCCAGCCGGCGGGCCCGGATCAGGTCGAAGGTGGCGGCGTGCTTCAGATGCGGAGCGCTGCGACTGTACCGCTGGACATCCAGTCGCAGCGAGTCGGCCAGCGGCGGCGGCGGCGGAGATACCGCCGTCAGGACCCTGGGCGCGCCATTCCACTCCGGGGTTCGCGGTCCGATCTCCGGCGAGAACAGGCTGATTCGGAGCCAGCACTCCGGCCGGCCGGCCACGGCCTCCCGCATCAGGCCGCGCAGGCGATCCTCGCCGACGGCGGCTCCGAACAGTTCGACGGCGGAGGCCTCCAGCCGGGCGAGATGGAGATCCAGCCCTCGCACCGCGCCGTGCTCGACCCGGAAGGAGGTGTAGGCCCCGTAGTTGACCAGGGCGAGGTGGGCGAGATCCCCGGCCGTCGCCGGCGCCCCGTCGATGCGGAGGTCGCCGGCGGGCATGGTCAGTCCTCGCCGCCCTCTTCGGCTTCGTCGGCGCCGACGTCCTCGCCGCCGCCGCTGTCGGGCAGGCGTTCGACCGAGACCACCCGTTCGCCCTCGGCGGTGCGGAAGATGGTCACGCCCTGGCTGGACCGACCCACGATGCGGACCTGGCCGACGGGGGTGCGGATCATCTGGCCGCCCGAGGTGACCAGCAACAGTTCGTCGCCCTCCTCGACCGGGAAGGCGGCGGTCAGCCGGGCCCCGGCGCGGCCGCCGAGACCATGGGCGGTCAGCCCCTGTCCGCCACGGCCGGTGCGGCGATACTCGTAGGCCGACGAGCGCTTGCCGAAGCCGGTTTCGGTGACGGTCAGGATGAACTGCTCGGCCGCGCCCAGTTCGGCGATGCGCTCCACCGACAGAACGGCGTCGCCCGCGGCCTCGTCCTCGGCTTCCGCCGAGGGCGCCTCGTCCTCGGCCTCGCCGGCGGCGCGGCGCATGGCGTTGGCGTGCTTGACGTAGGCGGCGCGTTCCTCGGGCGTGGCGTCGACCCGGCCGAGCACGGCCATCGAGATCACCTCGTCGCCCTCCTGCAGGCGCACGCCGCGGACGCCGGTGGAGTCCCGGCCCTTGAACACGCGCACGTCGTCCGCCTTGAAGCGGATGGCCCGGCCGAGGGCGGTGGTCAGCATGACGTCGTCCTCGGCGGTGCACAGGGCCACGCCCACCATGCGGTCGCCGTCCTCCAGCTTCATGGCGATCTTGCCGGCCCGGTTGACGGTGGCGAAGTCGCTGAGCTTGTTGCGGCGCACGTCGCCTGAGCGGGTGGCGAACATGATGTCGTAGTTCGCCCACTCAGCCTCGTCCTCGGGCAACGGCAGCACGTTCATAATGCTGTCGCCGGGCTCGATCGGCAGCAGGTTGACGAAGGCCTTGCCGCGCGACTGCGGGTTGCCCAGCGGCAGCCGCCAGGTCTTCAGCTTGTAGGCCTTGCCGTTGGTGGCGAAGAACAGCACCGGGGTGTGGGTCGAGGCCGAGAACACGCCGACGACGGCGTCGTCCTCCTTCATCGCCACGCCCGAGCGGCCCTTGCCGCCGCGATGCTGGGTCCGGTAGGCGTTCAGCGCCACGCGTTTGACGTAGCCGCCGTGGGTGACGGTGACGACCATGTCCTCGCGCGGGATCAGGTCCTCGTCCTCCATCTCGGCGTCGCCCTCGCCGATCAGGGTCCGGCGCGGCACGGCGAACTCGTCCTTCACCTTCAGCAGGTCCTCGCGGATCACCGCCAGGATGTTGGCCCGGTCAGACAGCAGGGTCAGGTGCGACTGGATCGTCTCGGCCAGGCTCCGCGCCTCGCTGAAGATGTCGTCGCGGCCGAGGCCCGTCAGGCGGGACAGGGTCAGGGCGAGGATGGCGCGCGCCTGCTCGTCGGTCAGGTTCAGCTTGTCGCCGTCGACGAGGGCCGAGCGCGGGTCGGCGATCAGCTCGATCAGGGCCATCATGTCGCCGACCGGCCAGGACTTGGCCTGCAGCCGCTCGCGCGCCTCGGCGGGATCGGCCGAGGAGCGGATGATGTGGATGACCTCGTCGATGTTGGCCACCGCCACGGCCAGACCGACCAGCACGTGGCCGCGGTCGCGGGCCTTGGCCAGCTCGTACTTGGTGCGGCGGACCACCACCTCCTCGCGGAACTCGAGGAAGGCCTCCAGCAGCTGGCGGAGGCCCATCTGCTCGGGCCGGCCATGGTTCAGCGCCAGCATGTTGACGCCGAACGAGCTCTGCATCGACGTGAAGCGCCACAGCTGGTTCAGCACCACGTCGCCCGAGGCGTCGCGCTTGAGCTCGACCACCATGCGCATGCCGTCGCGGTCCGACTCGTCCCGGACGTCGGCGATGCCCTCGATCTTCTTCTCGCGGACCAGTTCCACGATTCGCTCGATCAGGGTCTGCTTGTTCACCTGGTAGGGCAGTTCGGTGACGACGATCGCCTCGCGATCCTTGCGGATCGTCTCGATCGTCGCCTTGCCGCGCACGATCACCGAGCCGCGGCCGTCGCGCAGGGCGTTGCGGGCGCCGGTGCGGCCCATGATCTCGCCGCCGGTCGGGAAGTCCGGCCCCGGCACCAGCTCCAGCAGGGCGTCCTCGGGCAGGTCCGGATCGTCGAGCAGGGCCACCGCGCCGTCGATCACCTCGCCGAGGTTGTGCGGCGGGATGTTGGTGGCCATGCCCACCGCGATGCCGCCGGCGCCGTTGACCAGCAGGTTCGGAATCCGGCTGGGCAGGACGACCGGCTCCAGCTCCTTCTCGTCGTAGTTCGGCTGGAAATCGACCGTGTCCTTGTCGATGTCGGTCAGCAGGGCCGTGGCCGCCGGCGCCATCCGGCACTCGGTGTATCGCATCGACGCCGGCATATCGCCGTCGACCGAGCCGAAATTGCCCTGGCCGTCGACCAGCATCAGCCCCATCGAGAAGGGCTGCGCCATGCGCACCAGCGCCATGTAGACCGAGGAGTCGCCGTGCGGGTGGAACCGGCCCAGCACGTCGCCGACCACGCGGGCGCACTTCGAGTAGGCACGGTCCGGCGACATCTTCAGGTCGTGCATCGAATAGAGGATGCGCCGGTGCACCGGCTTCAGACCGTCGCGCGCGTCCGGCAGGGCGCGGCTGACGATGACGCTCATCGCATAGTCGAGGTACGACTTCCGGAGCTCGTCCTCGATCGTAATGGTGGAGATGTCGCCGCCTGCTCCCGACGAAGGGGGCAGGGCGTTGGTGTAGCTGTCGTCGGTCAAGGAAATCGGGCTTTAAATGGCCGGAATCGGAACGTGATCCGCTGTGCGATATCTAGCATCCGGGGGGCGGGGTGGCAAAGCGAAGCCGCCCCGATCCGCCCCCTCGAAAATGGAGCTCCCAGCATGCCCCTCGCCCGCCTGTCCACCCTCGCCGTCGCGCCACTGGCGCTGGCCCTGACCGCCTGCGCGAGCATGCCGGAAACGCCCGATCGGGGCCGCGCGGCCGTCGGCGATTTCGGCGAGGCGACCCTGGTGAACGCCGCCGGCGTGAACATCGGTCGGGCCGTCCTGACCCAGGGTCCGACCGGCCTGCTGATCCGCGTCGAGGCCGAGGGTCTGACCCCCGGCTGGCACGGGGTGCACATCCACGCCACCGGCCAGTGCGCGGCCCCCTTCACCTCGGCCGGATCGCACATCAACCATGGCGAGCCGAAGGCCCCGCACGGCCTGCTGAACGCCGAAGGGCCGGACGACGGCGACCTGCCCAACATCCACGCCGACGCCCATGGGCGGGTGCGCGCGGAGATCTTCACCACCCGCGCCCGCCTCGCCTCCGAGGGCCCCGGGCAGTGGCTGTGGGACGCCGACGGCTCCGCCCTGGTCATCCACGCCAACGCCGACGACCATCGCAGCCAGCCGATCGGCGGCGCCGGCGACCGGATCGCCTGCGGGGTGATGGCGGCGGGCTGAGGCCCGATCAGTCGTCGCGGAACTGCAGCTTCGCCAGCCGGGCGTAGAGGCCGCCGGCGGCGAGAAGCGAAGCGTGGGTTCCCTCCTCCGCCACGCCCCCGTCCTCCATGACCACGATGCGATCGGCGCGCAGGACGGTCGCCAGGCGGTGGGCGATGACCAAGGTCGTCCGCGCCTCCATCGCCTGGTCCAGCGCCGCCTGCACCAGCCGCTCGCTCTCGGCGTCCAGTGCGGAGGTAGCCTCGTCGAGCAGCAGGATCGGCGCGTCGCGCACCAGCGCCCGCGCGATGGCCAGCCGCTGCCGCTGGCCGCCGGACAGGCTCTTGCCGCGCTCGCCCAGCGGCGTATCGAAACCTTCCGGCAACGCTTCAATGAAGCCCAGCGCCTGGGCCTCGGCGGCGGCGGCGCGGAGCTCTTCCTCGGTGGCGTTCTCGCGGCCGAAGCGGATGTTTTCGGCCGAGGAACCCGAGAACAGCGGCGCTTCCTGCGAGACCCAGGCGAAACGGCTGCGCACCTCGGCCGGGTCGGCGCGGCGGACGTCCACGCCGTCGACCGCGACGACGCCCGACTGCGGATCGTAGAAGCGCAACAGCAGTCGGAACACGGTGCTCTTGCCCGCCCCCGACGGGCCGACGAGCGCAACGGTCTCGCCCGGGCGGACGGTCAGGGAGAAGCCTTTCAGGGCGGGCAGGTCGGGCCGTCCCGGGTAGCTGAAGTGCACGCCAGCCATGGACACCTCGCCGACGGGCGGTTGCGGCAGCGGCTGCGGATGCGCGGGCGAGGCGATGGCCGCCTCGCTCCGCATCAGTTCGTCGATGCGCTCCATGGCCCCGGCCGCCTTCTGGACGTCCCCCCAGCTTTCGCCCAGCGCTCCGACGGCGCCGGCGGCGAAGACGGAGAGCAGAACGAACTGCAGCAGGGCTCCCGGGCTCATCCGCCCGGCGATCACGTCCATGGCCCCCAGCCACAGCACCAGCGTCACGCCGCCGAACATCACCACGATGATCATCGCCGTCATCAGCGCCCGTGCGCGCATCCGCACCAGCGAGGCGGCGAAGGCGGTCTCTACCGCCTCTCCGAAGCGGGCGACCGCGCTACGCGCCCGACCGAAGGCCTGGACCGTCTCGATGGCGTCGACGCTTTCCCCCGCGAAGCCGATGGCCTGGGCGAAGCGGTCCTGGGTCGCCACCGTCAGCTTGCGCACCTGCCGGCCGAAGATGAACAGCGGCCCCAGCAGCAGCGGGACGACCAGCAGCACCAGACCGGTCAACTTCGGACTGACCACGAACAGCAGGATGGTCCCCCCGACGAGGGTGAGGAAGTTGCGCACCGCATAGGAGATCGAGGTGGTCATCAGCGTCTCGACCAGCGCGATGTCGGTGGTCAGTCGCGACAGCACCTCGCCGGTGCGCATGCGGGCGTAGAAGGCCGGATCCAGGGTCAGCACCCGGTCGAACAGGCCCTTGCGCAGGTCGGCCACCACCCGTTCGCCGGTCTTGGTGACGTAGAAGTAGCGCACGGCGGTGGCGACGCCGAGGAACAGGGCCACCGCGCCGAGCAGCAGGAACCACAGGTTCAGCCGCGCGCCGTCATCGGCGAAGCCATGGTCGATCGCGCCCCGCGCCGCCGCGGTCAGCCCTAGCGAGGCGCTGGTCGACATAACCAGCCAGAAGGCCGCGAAGCCCAGATGTCCCTTGTGGCGAAGCGCATAGGGCAACAACCGGGCGAGAGGCCGGATGTCGCGCCGCTTCTCGCGGCGGGCGCCGGCATCGGCCATCTGCTCCGCCAGCAGCGCGCCCGCGCCCGGGCGGCCGCGCAGGTCGGCGGGGTCGGCGGCGGAGGCGGTGGGATCGGTCATCGGCGCGCCTCTTGCCCCGGAAAGCCCCCCGGTGTAAACGCCGCCGCTCATTCCCGCCGCCCTCGGCGGGTTTCTCATTTTTCGCGCATGGACGGTCGGCATCGTCACCGCGCAGAGACGGAACGACGACAATGAAGGCGGACATCCACCCCGACTATCACTTCATCACGGTCACGATGACGGATGGCACGACGTATCAGACGCGCTCGACCTACCAGAAGGAAGGCGCGACGCTGAACCTCGACATCGATCCGCTGACCCACCCGGCGTGGACCGGCGGCAACCAGCACCTGATGGACCGCGGCGGCCGCGTGTCGCGCTTCAACAACAAGTTCGCCGGCTTCATCAAGAAGTAGGACCGCTCCGGGTCTGGCTTTCCCGCCACACCGCTGCGGCAACACGATCACGAAGGCGTCGGTCTCCGGGCCGGCGCCTTTCTGTTTGCCCGGAACGCCGATAACATTCACCGCGTTGGGTTTTCGGGGCGTGGGCGTGGTGTCCGTGCGGCGAAAGACGGACGAAGAGCGAGCGTGATGAACCGACGGCAACTGGGTCTGGGCGCGGCGACGGCGGCGCTCGCTTCCGCTGTGGGCCTGTCCGCGCAGGCGCAGACCCGCGATCCCGGCGCCGTCGCCTTCTACGACAGCTTCAATGACCGGCTGGCGCGCCTGCCCGCCACACTGCAGCCGGACGTGCGCGCCTTCTACGAGATGAACGGCTGGCGCCCGGTCTGGAACGAACCTCGGCGTCGCGCCCTGATGGCGGCCGCCGCGCGGGCCGAGCGGCATGGCCTGTCGCGCGACGACTTCTTCGGCGCCCTGGACAGAAACGCCGGCGACCCGGCCGGGCTGGAGATGGCCACGACCGCCGCCGCGCTGACCTATGCCCGCGTCCTCGCCGAAGGCCGGGTGCGGCCGGAGACGGTCGAGGACCTCTGGGAGATGCAGAAGAACCGGGTCGACCTGCCGGTCGGCCTCAACGACGCTCTCGCCGGCGACCGGCTGGTGGATTGGCTCGAGGCCCTTGCGCCCACCGACATCGGCTATTCCAACCTCTCCGCCGGCTATGTCCGCTACCGTCGCCTGATCCAGCAGAACGGCGGCTGGCCGGCCTTCCGCGTCGGGGCGAATATCGAGCCCGGCGACAGCGACCCGCGGGTGCCCATCCTGATCCAGCGCCTCGTCGCCGAGGGCGATCTCGACGCCGCCGAGGGCGCCCGGCTGGCGGCCATGGGCGACGTCTACGGGCCCGAGTTGCAGGCCGGCGTCCGGAGCTTCCAGACCCGCCACGGGCTCGCCGCCGACGCCCGCATCGGAACCGGCACCCAGCGCTCCCTGTCGGCCTCCGCGGAGGATCGGGCGCGCCAGATCGCGCTCAATCTCGAACGACGCCGCTGGCTGAAGCGCGACGTGGCGCCCGAGCGGATCGAGGTGAACACCGCCGCCGCGATCATGGTCTACTGGAAGGACGCCCGCCCGGTGCACTCGACCCGGGTCATCGTCGGCACGGCCCGAAACCAGACCCCCAGCCTCGAGAAGCAGTTCGCCTCGGTGGTCGCCAACCCGCCCTGGTACGTCCCGGCCTCCATCGCGCGAAACGAGATCCTGCCGCGCGGCCCCGGCTATCTGGCCAGCCAGAACATGTACATCTCGAACGGCCAGGTCATCCAGCGGGCCGGGCCGAACGCGGCGCTCGGCTATGTGAAGTTCGAGCTGCGCGACAGCTACGCCATCTTCCTGCACGACACGCCAGGCAAGGCCGCCTTCAACCTCGCCATGCGCCAGCGCAGTCATGGCTGCGTGCGGGTCCAGGACGCCGTCGAGTTCGCCCGGCTGCTGCTCTCGCCGAACCCCGACCTGCTGGGCCAGTTCGACGAGGCCCAGGCGACGCGCGAGACCAAGCGCATCCAGACCGGGCGCGAGATCAGTGTCCGGCTGCTCTACTGGACCGCCTTCGTGGACGGCCAGGGCCGCGTCGCCTTCCGCGAGGACGTCTACAGCCGCGACGAGAAGCTGGCCGAGGCGCTCGGCATCGCCGTCAGCCTGCCCAGACCGGTCGACGACGGCCACGGCCGCGACGCCGACGACGTCGGGCCGTAGGGATCAGAACCGGACCTCGATCGTCACGGCCGCGCAGCCGTCGGCGGAGATTTGAACCGCCTGCGGAAGGCCGTTTGTTACATAGCCGCCCCTCGTGCGATGGACGCCGCTCTCGTCGCGACAGACAACCACGAAGCTGTTGTCCGAGAACCGCGCGGTTCGCACCACGCGCCCTCCTGCAGGCAGGTCGCCCTGCCAGGAGAATTGGCCCGGGTTGGTGGTCTCGACCGCAAGGGTCAGTGTTCCGCCGCTGCGGTTATGGATCACCACCATTGAGCGCTCGCCGGCGACCGTGACAATGATCAGGCCGGCGACAACCACGGCTGCGATGGCCAATCCTGTCACCCACCGTCGTCTGCCACTCACTGCCTGAACGCCGCCGCCAGTCGGTCCAGCTGGCTCTGCACGGGATTGACCGCCTCTTCCTCCGGCGCGTCCAGATACATGCGACGGTCGAGGTGCAGCGCCCGGTCGTACAGCTTCTCGGACCGCACGAGGTACTCGATCAGGGCGATCGGCAGCTCCGGATGGGTCGGCTCGGCCTCGACCTTCCGGTCCGCCAGCCGGTAACGCGGCTCGCAGGCGGCGGCGGCGGTCATATCCCCTTCCCGCACGGCGCGCTGGACCAGCAGCCACGACGCGATCTGCATCAGGCGCGTGGTCAGTTTCATGCTCTCGCCGGCATAAGCCAGGGCGGCAGCGCGCGACAGAAGCTTGGACTCCCGGCGCCCGTCTCCGTCCAGATAGGCGGCGGTCTCCTCGACCAGCTCCATCCCCTCCCGGAAGGTGCGATCGAACAGCTCCGAGCGGGCGAAATCCTCCACCACGGCGGCGCGGCTCCGGCCCGAAGGCTCCAGGGCGGGGTCTTGGTTCGACATCAACTCAGCCAGACTCATGGGTTGCGCACATCCGTATCACGGGCGGCGGGTTAACGCGCCGCCCTCTTCCGCGTGCAACGGCCATGCCAGACGCGCGAAACGAGAAGCCGTCAGCTGCGGAAGTTGAACAGGGCGTCGGCGGCGTTCCGCTGTGAAGACTTGCCCTCGATCGCCGCGCGGGAGCGCGCGATCTCGCCCTCCAGCAGCGCGATGCGCTCCTTCAGGTCCTCCACCGACCAGGCGTCGAGATCCTCGCGAACGAGGGCGGCCAGCGACGCATCACGCGCCGGCCGGGGCTCCAGATCCTCGAACATCATCGCCTCCTTGCATGGCCAGCGGGGCCGCCGCCGCCTATCAGAACGCCCGGACACGGATGAATGCAAGAACGGGGCGACCGGATGCAGGCGATCGGAATCGAAGGCGGCGAGGGTCCGGCGGAGGCGCTGAAGGTCATCGAACGTCCCGATCCCGAGCCGGGACCGGGCCAGATTCGCATCCGCGTGCGCGCGGCCGGCGTGAATCGCCCCGACCTGCTGCAGCGGGAAGGTCGCTACCCGCCGCCTCCGGGAGCGTCGGACCTTCTCGGGCTCGAGGTCGCAGGCGAGATCGACGCGATCGGACCCGGCGTGGACCGCTGGCGGGTCGGCGACCGGGTCTGCGCCCTTCTCGGCGGCGGCGGCTATGCCGGGTACGCCGTCGTCGACGCGCGTCACGCCCTGCCGATCCCGGGAGGCCTCGACTTCGTGGAGGCGGCGGCCCTGCCTGAAACCGTCTGCACGGTGTTCGCCAATGTCTTCGAGGCCGGCGCCCTGCAGCCGGGCGAGACCCTGCTGGTGCACGGCGCGACCAGCGGCATCGGCGTCGCCGCCATCCAGATGGCACGGGCGGCGGGCGCCCGGGTCATCGCCACGTCACGCGGCGCCGAAAAGGCGGCGGCGGCGACGCGCCTTGGAGCCGACCTCAGCCTCGACGCCACCTCCGACGACATGGCGGCCGCGATCGCAGGGTTCGGCGGCGCGGACGTGGTCCTCGACATGGTCGGGGCGGACTACGCCCGGCTCAACCAGGAGGCGCTGAAACCGATGGGACGCTGGGTGGTGATCGCCACCCTCACGGGAGCCCGGACCGAGATCGACCTCGCCCGCCTGATGATGAAGCGGCTGGTCCTCACCGGTTCCACCCTGCGCGCCCGTCCCGCCGACGAGAAGGCGCGGCTGATCGCGGCGGTCGAAGCCAGGGTCTGGCCCTGGATCGAGGCCGGAATGATGCGGCCGCCGGTCGCCGCGACTTTCCCGCTGGAGCAGGCCGCCGCCGCCCACCTCCGGCTGGAGGCAGGCGGCCACGTCGGCAAGATCGTGCTGACCGTCTAGGTCTACCGGCGACCGCCCCCGCGCACCGGCCGCAGGGATGAGATGCGGTCGTTCAGCCCGTGCTGCTGCAGGTTCCAGACGTCCTCGCTGAAGGTGCGGCAGGTCCCGCGGAACCAGGCGTCGGTGCAGACTTCCCAGGTTCCGCGCAGCTGCATCGAGCTGATGACGTCGTTGAAGCCGGTCTCCCGCAGGTTGGCGACCTCGCCCCGGAAGGTGGTCGACCCGCCGCGGTAGAGCGCGTCCCGATAGACCGTCACCGAGGCGCCGCGGCCCCAGTCGCCGCCCGGCCGGTCAGGGCGGCCAGGGCGGTCCGGCCGGTTGGGGCGATCCTCGAAATCGCCCCGCCAGGGGCCGCAGACCAGCCGGCCGTCCTCGTTGCGGATCTCGTAGTCGCCGCAGCGGTTCAGCTCGATCGACGTGCCGCGCACCCGGCCGCTCCGGTCCCGGCAATCGGCGTAAAGCCGCCCGCGGTTGACGTATTCGCCGCTGCAGCTGTCGCGATAGCTGCCGCGCGGGGCGACGCGGACGCCGCCTTCCCACTCCTGCGTCGCCGCGCCCGGGCTGCCGACCACCGCCAGGGCGGCGAGACTCTCGATCAACATGGGACCCTCCGTAGATCACCTGGACGCGGGAACGCGCCGATGGGGACACTGTTCAGCTTCGCGGATGAACCTTGGCTGTACGGCGTTGTCGGGCGTCGTTTCTTTTTGCGGAGAATGCGCCTATATCGAGTGCTTCAGCGCCCGGCCGAAAGGTCGGGCGCCGTCGTATCCGGAACCCGCGAACGCGGGCACAAACAAGAAGCGAAGACGTCCATGACCGACATCCTGATGCCCAAGGCCACCGCGGTCTGGCTGGTCGACAACACCTCGCTCACCTTCGAGCAGATCGCCGCCTTCTGCGGCCTGCATCCGCTCGAGGTCCGCGGCATCGCCGACGGCGACGTGGCGCGCGACATCCGCGGCGTGGATCCGATCACCGGCGGCCAGCTGACCCGCGAGGAGCTGGACAAGGCGCAGGCCGACTCCAACTACCGCATGCAGGCGGTCGTCAGCCGCCACGCCGAGCTGCTCAAGCAGGCCAAGCCGGCGCCGAAGTACACGCCCGTGTCGCGGCGTCAGGACCGGCCCGACGCCATCGCCTGGTTCGTGCGCAACCACCCCGAGGTCACCGACGCGCAGATCTCCAAGCTGCTCGGCACCACCAAGGCGACCATCGAGAGCGTGCGCAACCGCACCCACTGGAACAGCGCCAACATCAAGCCGGTCGACCCGGTCACGCTCGGCCTCGTCGGCCAGTTGCAGCTGGATGAGATCGTCAGGAAGGCGGCCGAGAAGAAGGCGCGCGACGACGCGAAGAAGGGCGGCGCCACCCTCCAGCCCGCCGACGCCGTCGAGGAGACGCCGGCCGAACCCGAGTTCGTCCCCGAGGAGCGGGTCCGTCGCGGGGCCGAGCCGACCGCGGAGTCGGTGTTCGGCACCAAGGACTGAGATGACGACGGCCCCGGAGATCGCTCTCCGGGGCCGTTTTCAATTTCGGGAGGCCGGCTAGTGGGTCCGGGCCTCCAGACTGGTGATCTGTTCCTTCAACCGAAGCTTCTGTTGCTTCAACTCCCTGACGTGAAGCGGGTCCGCGGACGGGTGGGTCATCTCCTGCTGGATGGTCTGGTCCAGCATCCGGTGACGATTTCCCAGTTCGCGGATACGAGCTTCTATGGTCATGGCTTGCGCCTCCATGTCTAAGGGACCACTAGAGTGAGCGCCCGGCCAGACCGCCTGTGGAATCACTTTCCGGTGAGGCGGGCGGCCTTCCGGACCCGGACAGCCTGGAGCCCGAATTGGCCGAAGATGTGAACGGAGCCGTACCGGACGCCCCGCGACGGCTGGTGGTGGGAATCTCGGGCGCCTCGGGCGTGATCTACGGCGTGCGGATGCTGGACGCGCTGCGCGAACTCGGGATCGAGAGCCATCTGGTGGTCAGCCGCGCCGCCCTGCTGACCCTGTCGCAGGAGACCGATCTCTCCGCCGACGATCTGACCGGCCGTGCCGACGTGACGCACCGACTGAACGACGTCGGCGCCGCGATCGCCTCCGGCTCGTTCCGGACCATGGGCATGATCGTCGCCCCGTGCTCGGTACGGACCATGGGCGAGATCGCCACCGGCGTGACCTCGACCCTGCTGACCCGCGCCGCCGACGTCGCCCTGAAGGAGCGGCGGCCGCTGGTGCTGATGGTCCGCGAGACGCCGCTGCACCTCGGGCACCTGCGCACCATGACCGCCCTGGCCGAGATGGGCGCGGTGATCGCCCCGCCCCTGCCGGCCTTCTATGCCAAGCCCGGCACGGTCGCCGAAATGGTCGACCAGTCCGTGGGCCGGGCGCTGGACGTGTTCGGCCTCGACTGGAGCGCCGTGAAGCGCTGGAACGGCCTCCGCGCGGCGGACGAGTCGTGAACCTCTGGGACTGGTCGCTGCGCGCCTGGCGGGCGCCTGGCGTCGAGACCGCGTGCCTCGACCTGCAGGACGCGCAGGGTCAGAACATCCCGCTATTGCTGTGGGCGGCCTGGACGGCGGTCACCGGCCGGAGCCTCGCCGAGGACGACATCGAGGCCGCGTGCGACACCGCCCGGGTCTGGCACGAGACGGTGATCGTCCCCCTGCGCGGCGTGCGGCGCGCGCTGAAGACCCGCGTTCCCGACCTCGGGGACGAGGACCGCGAGGCTGTCAGGGCCCAGGTGCAGGCGGTGGAGATCGACGCCGAGCGTCGCCTGCTCGCGGCGCTCGAGGCGCTGGCGCCGCCGCCTGTCGGACCGGCGAAGCCCGCCCTGCCGGCGCTGGTGGCGGTCTCCCGCGCATGGTCGTCGGTCACCCCGAGGACCGCCCTGACCCTGCTCGCCGAGCGCCTTCCGGCGTGATCGACGGCGCGTTATAAGCCGACGCGCTCCGGGGCAGACATGAACGACGACGATCCGATTCTCAGCGAGGCTGAAAAGGCGCTGCACGCGCGGCTCAAGGAGCTGCAGCAGGAACACGCCGATCTCGAGGCCTCGATCGAGGCCCTCGGATGCATGCCGATTCCCGACCAGCTGATGATCGCGCGGCTGAAGCGGAAGAAGTTGTCGCTGCGCGACGAGATCGTGAAGATCGAGGCGATCGTCCTGCCCGACATCATCGCCTGACGGGCGCTCAGCGGCCCTTCTTGCGCACCCACATGGCGGCGTCGGCTTCGGCCAGCCAGACTTCCGGATCGGTGTGGCCGACGAAGGCGCGGACGCCGAACGAACCGCCGAGGCCGGCGGCCTCCCCCTCCCACATGAAAGGCTCGGCTTCGAGCGCGGCGGCCAGCTTGCGCGCCTTGTCGCGACCCTCGTCGAGGCCGGCGTTGAGCATCAGCAGGCCGAACTCGTCGCCGCCCAGCCGGCCCACGGCGTCGGATTCGCGCAGATTGGCCCGCATCAACTCGGCCACATGCACCAGGGCCGCGTCGCCGGCGGCGTGCCCGAGCCGGTCGTTGACGCCCTTGAAGCCGTCCAGGTCGAGGTAGAGCAGCACGGCCGGCACAGCGTGGCGCTGGCAGTAGGCCATGGCGCTCTTCATCGCCGCCACGAAGCCGCGGCGGTTCAGCGCCGGGGTCAGGACGTCGTGATCCGCCGCCGCCTCGGCGGCCTCGGCGCGCAGGCGCAGGGCCTCGACCTCGGCGCGCAGGCGCTCGATCTCGGCGAACGGGTCGATGGCGGCCGCGTGGCTCACGGTCGGAAGGCGCTCCCCGGCCGGCGACTCAGCACGCCCGGCCAAGCAAGAGCCTAACGCCGTCGGTTGCGGGCGCAACGCGAGTCCTGTATCGCGCCGCTTTCCAGGAAGGAGCCCGGACGCATGACGACCGCGACCCCGCCCGTGGCCATCATCATGGGCAGCCGCTCGGACTGGCCGACGATGAAGCACGCCGCCGACGCGCTGGACCGGCTGGGCGTGACCTGGGCGGCGAAGGTGGTCAGCGCCCACCGCACTCCCCGACGGCTGTTCGACTTCGCCACGAGTGCGAAGACCGAGGGCTATCGGGTGATCATCGCCGGGGCCGGCGGCGCCGCCCACCTACCGGGCATGGCGGCCTCCATGACCGAGCTGCCCGTGCTCGGCGTCCCCGTCGAATCGAAGGCGCTCAAGGGCATGGACAGCCTGCTGTCGATCGCCCAGATGCCGGGCGGCGTCCCCGTGGCAACCCTCGCCATCGGCGAGGCGGGGGCGAAGAACGCCGGCATCCTCGCAGCCCAGATCCTCGCCCTGTCGGACGAAGCCCTGGCCGGGCGGCTGGCGGCCTTCCGGGCGGCGCAGACCGAGTCGGTGCACGAGACGGTCGAGGACTGAGTGAGCCTCTCGCCCCTGCCCCCCGGCTCGACCATCGGCATCCTCGGCGGCGGCCAGCTGGGCCGGATGCTCAGCCAGGCGGCGGCGCGGCTGGGCTTCAACGTCGTCATCCTCGATCCCGAGGAGAACTGCCCCGCCGGGCGGGTGTCGCAGGGCCAGCTGGTCGCCGCCTATGACGACGCCACGGCCCTGACCGTGCTGGGCCGGGTGGCGCAGGCGGTGACCTTCGAGTTCGAGAACGTCCCCGCCGCCTCGGTCGAGCGGCTGGTCGAGGGCGGCGCCACCGTCTCGCCCGGCCCGAAGGCGCTCGCCGCGGCGCAGGATCGCGTGGAGGAGAAGACCTTCCTCAA
This sequence comes from Brevundimonas viscosa, assembly GCF_900116065.1. Lineage (GTDB taxonomy): Bacteria > Pseudomonadota > Alphaproteobacteria > Caulobacterales > Caulobacteraceae > Brevundimonas > Brevundimonas viscosa. The sequence continues at coordinate 49,315 of NZ_FOZV01000006.1, read as the reverse complement.
CGGCGTCGGCGCCACGACCGTGGACTTCGTCCCTGTCGACAGCCTCGACGACCTCGTCGCCGGCCTCGGCAAGCTGGGCCTCCCCGCCCTGCTGAAGACCCGGCGCGAGGGCTACGACGGCAAGGGCCAGGTCTGGGTGCGCGCCGCCAGCGAGGCCGCCGACGCCTGGAACGCCATCGGCGGTCGGCCGGCGGTGCTGGAGGCCAGGGCGGCCTTCGTGCGCGAGCTGTCGGTGATCGCCGCACGCGGTCGCGACGGGTCCGTCGCCGTCTACCCGCTGGGCGAGAACGTGCACGAAGGCGGCGTGCTGCGCACCACCGTGGCCCCGGCCGCGGTCGACGCCGGCACGGCGGCGCGGGCGGTGGAGATCGCCGAAGCCATTCTTAACGGCCTCGACTATGTCGGCGTGCTGGGCGTCGAGCTGTTCGACCTCGGCGGCGGCGACTTGCGGGTCAACGAGATCGCCCCGCGGGTGCACAACACCGGCCACTGGACCCAGGACGGCTGCGCCTGCGACCAGTTCGAACAGCACATCCGCGCCATCGCCGGCTGGCCGCTGGGCCCGACCACGGCGCATGCGAAGGTCGAGATGACCAACCTGCTCGGCGACGAGGTCGAGCAGTGGCGGGAGTTGGCTGCCGAACCGGACGCCCGCCTGCACCTCTACGGGAAGGCCGAGGCGCGCCCCGGCCGCAAGATGGGCCACGTGAACCGGGTGAAGCCGCTCTGATCAGGAGCAGGTTGTCGTCGTGACCTGAGAACCGTCCGGCATGGCGTTGGTGGCCGCCGTGCAGTCGTCCTTGCTGAGCTTCTGCACCGTGTAGAACGTCGCGGCTCCCAGCATCAGAGCGGCCGCCGCGGTGACGACCACCAGCGCTCCGTACTGTCCGCGTGAGCCGGCCCGTTCGTTCGGCCGTGTCATGCCCGCGCCCCGTAGCGCATCCGCGCCAGCACATCGGTCATCTTGCGGAAGGGGGCGTCGAAGTCCTTGCCGGCCTTCCACTTCTCGAAGGCCATGACGTTCTCGATCCGTCGGGCGACGAAGGCTTCGGCCGGCTCCCTTCCGTCGAACCAGCGCATGGTGAGCGCCGGAATCAGGATGCCCGAGAGGATGACCCGCTTGGAGTAGTGGTTCCAGTCGGTCGCCGTGTCACCGGCCCAGCGCCACAGCAGGTCGGCGGTCTCCCAGGCCAGCTGCAGCCCGAGTTCGGCGTTGGTGGGCAGGGCGAGGAAGGCGGCGCAGCGGCGGGTCGCCTCCAGGTCCGCCGCCCCCGCCTCCATCCGCGCCGAGACGGCGCGGGCGATTCGCTCACGGATCTTCAGGGTCGCCGGGTCGACGTCGGCGAGGGCCGCCGTGGCCCGATCGTCGTGACGGCGCGACAGCAGGGCGGCGAGATCGCGGGCGCCGTTGGGAAACAGCAGCTCCTCGTCGCCGGCGGACAGCCCCAGCTCCTCGCAGGCGGCGCGGATCATGCGGCCGTTCCAGCCGGTGCGCGGCGCGTGGCGGACCGCGGCGTCGAGAACCGCCTGCTCCATCTGGTCGACCCAGTCCGCTTCGGGCTCTGCATTGGACAGGTGTGGCGCGTCGGTCATGGCGCCAGCATAAGCCCGTCCGGCGGGCGTTTCGACCCATCACAAACGGCCGCGACGATCTGGACAGTGCGGGGAGGCTCGTGTATCAGCCCGCCTTCACTCACGGGCCCCGGCCCGGGAGAACGAGATTTATTTGTCTGCCCGTCTCCCTCACAGGACGCGGCGGGCGGCCAAAGGAGAGTTTCACCTGGTTCAGATTTTCGTCCGCGACAACAACGTCGATCAGGCGCTGAAGGCCCTGAAGAAGAAGATGCAGCGCGAAGGCAGCTTCCGTGAGATGAAGCGCCACGTGCACTACGAGAAGCCCTCGGAGAAGCGCGCCCGCCAGAAGGCCGAGGCCGTTCGCCGCGCCCGCAAGCTGGCCCGCAAGCGCGCCCAGCGCGAAGGCCTGCTGCCGGCTCCGAAGCCGCGCCCCGGCCGGTAAGACCGGGCCGACAAGGCTGAAAGATTGAGGGCCGCTCCGGAGACGGGGCGGCCCTTTTCGTTGCGGGAGTGGTCAGGACTCGACGCTCCGCTATGCTCCCGTCCGACGCAGGTGCGCGGAGGAGAGCCGATGGCCCGTTGGACGCTGACCCTTTCGTCGATCTACCTCGCCATCGTGGGGCTGGCGCTGATGTTCGCGACGCGGAAATTCGGCGTCGGGGCCGTGCCGGAGGACGCCTCGACCGAACTCCTCGCCCTGTTGAGGCTGCTCGGCGGGCCCTTCCTCGGGATCGCCGCGCTCAATTGGCTGTCACGCGGGGGCGGCGGTGACTGGCTGCGGACCGTTCTGATCGCCAACGCTGTGGGTTTCGGCGCCGTGGCGCTCAACGACGTGCAGGGCGTGCTGTCGGGCGAGGCGCGGGAGCTGGCGCGGGTGTTCCTCGTGGTCCACCTCGGGTTCGCGCTGGCTTTCGGGGCGTCGCTGTTGCGGCGACGGGTCTGAGCGCATTCGGCGAAGGCCGAAGAAGAGGACAGGCGGACCCAGGACCGCCAGAAAAGGGCGGCGCCCTCCCCTTACCTCTGCGCGGTCCGCCCCTCCATCGGCCATCGCCGAGGGAGGGGTCGGTCCGGTTCCGCCCTAGTTTCCGCCGCCTCGAATCGCCCCCGCGAAGCTCTTCCAGCTCAGCTTCACGTCCGACAGGGCGCCGGCGCGGAAGGCGCGACCGGACAGCCAGACCATGAACAGGGCGAAGGCGAACATGCCGGCCATGGCGCCGAGGAGTTCGATCATCGGCGGATCGGACGGCAGGCGCGCCATCATCAGGAAGGGCGTGAAGAACGGCACCCAGGACAGGATCTTCACCACCGGGGCGTCCGGCGTGGTCATGGCCATGCTCATGGTCATGATCGGGATGACCAGGACGAGCATGATCGGGCCCATCAGGGTCTGGGCGTCGCGCGGCGTCTCGCAGAAGGCGCCGACGGCGGCGAACAGGACGGCGTACATCAGGTAGCCGCCGACCATGAAGGCCACGAACCAGCCCAGCATCCCGCCAGTCAGCAGGATGTCGCCGATCATGCCGGCCGTTTCCGGCGCGGCCGCGACCAGGCCGACGGCGCCGATGCCGCCCCAGCCGAGCAGCACCGTGATGGTCAGCAGGGCCACGCCCAGCACCTTGCCGGCGAGGATCTCCGTCGGGGAAGCCGACGACAGCAGCACCTCGAGGATCTTGTTCGACTTCTCCTCCATCACGCTGTTCAGCAGGATCGAGGCGCCGGTGATGATCAGCGACCAGAGCAGGAATCCGCCGGCCATGCCGATCAGGGTCGGCAGCTTGTCGCGGAACGAAACCTCGCCGCCGCTCACCGACTTCGGCGAGAAGACCGAGATCGTCGGCCGGAACTTCTCGGCGTTCTCGACCACGACGGGATCGATGCCGGCGCCCTCGAACACCGCCTTGCGGTTGGCCGAGCGAAGGGCGTCGCGGACGAAGTCCTCGACCGTGTCGTCGGTGGCGCGGGCGGTCCACACGCGGGCCGCCGGGCCTTGCGCGTCGCGGGTGAGGAAGACGACGGCGTCCAGCCGGTCGGCCTTGGGCGTCTCGTCGGTGAGATAGCGGCGCACGATCTCGTCGCGCGCCTCGCCCGGGGGCGCGGCCGCAATCTCCGGCGGCGTTCCGACAATGCGCAGGCGCGGCCCGGCCAGCCGGGCGAAGGCCCCCTTGGCGGCCCCCGAACTGTTCACCGGCATGCCGGTCGCCTTTTCGGCGGCCTCGTTGGCCATGCGCTCGCGTTCCTGCTGGCGCTCGGCGTCACGGCTCAGGGCGTCCTGGATGGCGGCGGCGAGGCCGTTCGCCTGCGGCCCTTCCTCGATCACGGCGACGGCGCGAACCGGTTCGGATGACTTGATCAGGATCGGGACCGCCCCGCCCAGAACGGCGAACAGGGGGAAGGCCAGCAGCGACAGCCAGAACCCGACGGTCTTGGCGTAGGCGGCGTACTCGCGCCGGGCGATCAGGAGGGTGCGGTTCATCGGGCGGCCTCCTGGCCGGCGGGTTTCACGGACTGGTCCTGATCGGGATTGTCGCCGGTCAGATCGATGAAGGCGTCATGCAGGCTGGGCTCGCGCAGATCGAAACGGCGCACGTCCAGCCCGCCGAGGAAGGCGGCCTTGAGCGTCTCCTGCCCCCGCGCGCCGGGGGCCAGATGAGCCTTGAGCACCCTCACCCCGTCGTTCTCCGCGGCGATCTCGACGTTCGATACGCCCGGCAGGGCGGCGACCTGGCCCGCTTCGATGACGCCCTCCAGCTCGAGGAAGCGCCGTGACGTGGCCTTGGCCTCGTCCACCGTCCCTTCGAAAGCCTTCCGGCCGCGCGCCAGCAGCACGACCTTGTCGCACAGCCGCTCGGCGTGCTGCATCACGTGCGTCGAGAACAGCACCGTGGCGCCGTCGGCGGCGAGGCCGCGGATCATCTGCTCCAGCCCCTGCTGGTTGACCGGGTCGAGCCCCGAGAACGGCTCGTCGAGGATGACGAACTCGGGCCGGTGCACCACCGCGGCGATCAGTTGCACCTTCTGGGCCATGCCCTTGGACAGTTCCTTCATCTTCTTGCGGCTGGCCCCGCCGAGGCCCTGCTGCTCCAGCATCTCGCGAGCGCGCCGCCGGCCCTCGCCCAGCGGCAAGCCCTTCAGGGCGCCGAAGAAGGCGATGGCGTCGACCGGGGTCATCTTCTTGTAGAGGCCGCGCTCCTCGGGGAGGAAGCCGATGCGGTTCCGCACCCGGCGTCCGTCGTCGGCGCCGAGGATCTCGATCCGTCCCGAAGTGGCCGGTTGCAGGCCGAGGATCATCCGGATCGTCGAGGTCTTGCCCGCGCCGTTGGGGCCGAGGAAGCCGCAGATCGAACCCTTGCCGACCTCGAAGCTGAGGTCACGGACCGCGTGAAAGCCGCCGTACCGCTTGTTCACGTCCTGGAGTGTCAGTGCCGCCGTCATACGCCCTCCGTCGATCAGCCGGTCCTTGGTAGGAGTGTAAAGGACGTTTGACAACCCGGCGCCGCCGCAAACGCCGCGCCATTGTCATGAATTCCGTGTCATGTTCGCACCCGGACTCGCCCTGCCGGACGCCTGATGCCCTTCGATGCCGCTCCCTCGCCCGTCGCCCCGCCCGCCGCCTCGCGGTTATGGACGGCAGGCGCCAGCGCCGGAATCCCCATCGCCGTGCTTCTCGGCCTGGCCGCAGTCCACCCCGAACTCGCCCCGTGGCTGGTCGGCGCCGCGACGCTCGTGGCCCTCGCCGCCTGGGCGGCGAACCGGCGACGCCCGGGCGACGGAGCCCGTCCGGCGGATCCGGCGCCGCCGTCGGCGACCGGCGCCGCGGACCGGCTGCTTCTCGAGGGGGCGTTCGAGGCCCTGGTCGACCCGGTGCTGGTGGTCGCGGGCGGCGAGGCCGACGACCTGGCCGGCCGGCGGGTCGTGCTGGCCAACGCCGCGGCGCGCGATCTGCTGCGCATTCCCCGGGAAGGCGCGCTGCTGGTTCCGGCCCTGCGCGAGCCGGCCGTCCTGGAGGCGGTGGACGAGGCTCTCTACGGCGGCGTTGAGCGGACGACGGACTACACCGCGCCGGGACCGCGGCCGCGCCACTGGCGGGCGATGACGCGCCCCCTGGCCGGCGGCGAGAGTGACGGCGCGCTGGCGCTCGTCGTGCTGCGCGACGAGACCGACGTGCGGCGCATGGAGCTGATGCGGGTCGACTTCCTCGCCAACGCCAGTCACGAACTGAAGACGCCGTTGGCCTCCCTGGCCGGGTTCATCGAGACGCTGAAGGGCCATGCCCGGGACGACGCCCGCGCCCGCGACAAGTTCCTCGACATCATGGCGGTCCAGGCCGAACGGATGAGCCGGCTGGTCGCCGACCTGCTGTCGCTGAGCCGCATCGAGCTGAACGAGCACATTCCGCCGGCCGGGCGCGTCGACCTGGTCCCGGCGGCGCGCGACGTGGTCGACGCTGTGGGGCTGCTGGCGGCCGAGCGCGGCGTGACGCTGAAGCTCGAGGCGCGCGGCGGCCGCGCGCCGGTATCGGGGGATCGGGACGAGGTCGTGCAGGTCATCCAGAACCTGGTCGACAACGCCATCAAATACTCCGGTCCCGGCCAGACGGTGGAGATCTTGGTCAAGGCCGACGTGCCGCTTCAGGAGGCGGCGGCGGCCTGGTCTGGGGGCGCCCGCGAGGGCGGCGTCACCCGCCTGCCGCTGCTCACCCCGGACCGCGAGCCGGGTCAGCGCTATGCGGCGGTGATGGTGCGCGACCACGGCCCGGGCATGGCGCGGGAGACCCTGCCGCGCCTGACCGAACGCTTCTACAGGGTCGAGGGCCAGAAGAGTGGCGAGCGACCCGGCACCGGGCTGGGACTGGCGATCGTCAAGCACATCGTCAACCGCCACCGGGGCGGTCTGACGGTGGAGAGCGCCCCCGGCGAGGGCGCCACCTTCACGGCCTACTTCCCCGTGGCCGCCCCCCGGCCTTCGCGTGACGACACGACGACGGACCGGCCGTCGCCGTAACAGAACTGTCACGGCGGCGTCTTATTCCGCTGACCATTCGTGGGCAGGTTCCGGCCGGACCGGACCGGGCGACCGGACCGTCGCGATTCTCACCCCGGACGCCGATGACCTGGCTCTTCCTGCCGATCCTGATCGCCGCCGCCGTCGCCGCCTTCCTCGGCGGACGGGCGCTGGCGCGTCGCCGTTCGTCCGGGCTGCGGGCGCACTCGCGTCCGGGCCAGCACGGCGCGTTGGCGCTGATCTGGACCGCGGCCCCCGCGCTGGCGGTGCTGCTGGCGGCCGCGGTGTTCGCACCCGGCCTCGAGCAGCAATTGATGGCCTCCGGCGCGCCCGAGGCGGTGCAGGAGCTGGAGCCGTTCCGCCGCCAGGCCTTCTACGCCGACGCCGGGGCCGTCGGCGCCGGACGCCCGGCCGCGCAGATCTGGCCGGCCCCCTACGCGGAGCTGTTGCCCGCCGAAGGCCGCCGCGCGGCGCGCATCGACCTCATGCTGTCGCTGGGCGGCTGGGTCGCGGCCCTGCTGGCGGCGGCGCTTGGCGCGCTCTACGTGTTCAGCCGCATCCGTCCCGACCTGCGCGCCCGCAATCGGGTCGAGGGCTGGATCGTCGGCGCCCTGTTCGCCTGCTCGGCCGTAGCGGTGCTGACCACCATCGGGATCGTCGCCTCGCTGGTGTTCGATTCGACCCGCTTCTTCGCCTCGGTGCCGATCACCGAGTTCCTGTTCGGGACGCAGTGGAGCCCCCAGACGGCGATCCGCGCCGACCAGGTCGGCTCGACCGGGGCCTTCGGCGCCCTGCCGCTGTTCGCCGGCACCTTCCTGATCATGCTGATCGCCATGACGGTGGCGGCGCCGGTCGGCCTGTTCTCGGCCATCTACCTGTCGGAGTACGCCGGGCCGGCGTTCCGCGCCACGGTCAAGCCGGTGCTCGAGATCCTCGCCGGCGTGCCCACGGTGGTCTACGGCTTCTTCGCCGCCCTGACAGTGGGACCGGCGATGCGCGGCTTCTTCAACGGCGTCGGCGCCCTGCTCGCCGGCGGGCCGCTCGACCCGGTGGGGCAGTACCTGATGCTGGTGCAGAACCAGATGGCGCTCGTGGCCGGCGGGGTGATGGGCATCATGCTGATCCCCTTCGTCAGCTCGCTGTCGGACGACATCATCAACGCCGTGCCCCAGTCGCTGCGCGACGGCTCCTACGCCATGGGCGCCACGAAGTCGGAGACGGTCAGCCGGGTGCTGCTTCCGGCCGCCCTGCCCGGCGTGGCCGGGGCCATGCTGCTGGCCATGTCGCGCGCCATCGGCGAGACCATGATCGTGACCATGGCCGCCGGCCTGGCGGCGCGTCTGACCCTCAATCCGCTGGACACGGTGACGACCGTGACGGTGCAGATCGTCACCCTGCTGACCGGCGACCAGGAGTTCGACAGCCCCAAGACGCTGGCGGCCTTCGGTCTCGGCCTGACCCTGTTCGTCGTCACCCTGCTGCTGAACATCATCGCCCAGCGCATCGTCATCACCTACCGGCAGCAATATGACTGAGGCGACGCAGACCGACGGCGCGCGGGTGAACCGGCTGCGGGCCGGGCTGAAGCGGCGCTACGCGCGCGAGCAGCGTTTCCGCGCCTACGGCCTGCTGGCCATCGCCGTGGCCGTGGGCTTCCTGCTGCTCCTGCTCGGCCGCATCGTCGAACAGGGCCACACCGCCTTCTACAGCCACGCGATGACCGCGCCCGTGTATATGGATCCGCCGCGGATCGACCGCGCCTACCCGCAGGGCACCAACTTCGAGCAACTGGTGGCCGAGCAGCAGCTTCGCCGGCTGGGGATCGTCGACGATGCGCAAGGCACGAAGGCGAGCGCCATGCGCGGCCTGTTCTCGTCCGAACTCAAGTTCATCGCCGCCGAGCGGATCGCGCGGCAGCCGGGCCTCGTCGGCCAGACCGTCACCCTCTCCGCCCCCCTGTCGGACGACGCCGACCTGTACCTGAAGGGCGAGATCTCGAAGGACACCCCGGCCGAACAGCGCCGCCTCTCCGACGAACAGATCGCGTGGATCGACCGCATGGACGCCGGGGGCCAGATCGCCGCCCGCTTCAACACCGGCCTGTTCACCCGGGGCGACTCCACCGAGCCGGAGCTGGCGGGCGTGCTGGGCGCGGTGATCGGCTCGGCCCTGATGCTGCTGGTGACGGCGCTGATCGCCATCCCGCTGGGCGTCGGGGCGGCCGTCTATCTGGAGGAGTTCGCGCCCCGCAACCGGCTGACCGACCTGATTGAGGTCAACATCAACAACCTCGCCGCCGTGCCGTCGATCATCTACGGCCTGCTCGGCCTCGCCCTGTTCATCAACTGGATGCACCTGCCGCGGGCCAGCCCGCTGGTCGGGGGCCTGGTGCTGGCCCTGATGGCGCTGCCGACCATCATCATCGCCACGCGCTCGTCGCTGAAGGCGGTGCCGCCGTCGATCCGCGAGGCGGCGCTGGCCATGGGCGCCTCGAAGACCCAGACGGTGTTCCAGCACACCCTGCCGCTGGCCATGCCGGGCGTGATGACGGGCGCCATCATCTCCATGGCCCACGCCCTCGGCGAGACCGCCCCGCTGCTGCTGATCGGCATGGTCAGCTTCGTGCCCGGCCTGCCGCACAGCCTGGTCGAACCGACCGGGGCGCTGCCTTCCCTCGTCTACATCTGGGAAAACGCCTCGGAGCGCGCCTTCCACGAGCGGACCGCGGCCGCCATCCTGGTCCTGCTCGCCTTCATGATCGTCATGAACGCCGCCGCCATCGTGCTGCGCCGGCGCTTCGAACGCCGGTGGTAAGACAATGAAGTTCAAGCTTTTCCGCGCCCCGGAAGGCCGCAACGGCGGCCCCGCCGACCCCACCGACGCGCCGCGCATGGGCGGCCAGGTCCTGCCCGCCGCCGACGCCGCTGCGGAGCGGCAGCGCGACGCCGCCGCCACGCCTCTCGCGCCTGCCCCCAAGCCGGCCGTCGGCGCCGGCGGCCCCGTCGGCGCGACCAAGATCTGCGCCCGCGACGTCTCGGTCTTCTATGGCGACAAGCAGGCGCTCTACGACGTCTCGCTGGACATCCCGGACAAGACCGTGACCGCCCTGATCGGCCCGTCCGGCTGCGGCAAGTCCACCTTCCTGCGGACCATGAACCGCATGAACGACACCATCCCGCACGCGCGCGTAACCGGCCGTATCGAGATGGACGGCGAGGACATCAATGCGAAGTCGGTCGACCCGGTGCTGCTGCGGGCGCGCGTCGGCATGGTCTTCCAGAAGCCGAACCCCTTCCCCAAGTCGATCTACGAGAACGTCGCCTACGGCCCGCGCATCCACGGCCTGGCGACCTCGAAGGGCGAGCTGGACGACATCGTCCAGGCCTCGCTGAAGCGGGCCGGCCTGTGGGAGGAGGTCGCCGACCGCCTGCATTCGCCCGGAACGGGCCTGTCGGGCGGCCAGCAGCAGCGCCTCGTCATCGCCCGCGCCATCGCGGTCGAGCCGGAGGTCATCCTGATGGACGAGCCCTGCTCGGCGCTCGATCCGATCGCCACCGCCAAGATCGAGGAACTGATCGACGAGCTGCGCGAGCGCTACTGCATCGTCATCGTCACCCACTCCATGGCCCAGGCCGCCCGTGTCAGCCAGCGCACGGCCTTCTTCCACCTCGGTCGCCTCGTCGAGACCGGCGACACGGAAGACATCTTCACCAACCCGCGCGAGCGCCGCACGCTCGACTACATCACCGGCCGCTTCGGCTAGGACCGCCGCCATGACCCAGCACACCGTCAAGGCCTACGGGGACGAGCTGAACCAGCTCACCGCCGAAGTGGCGCGCATGGGCGGCCTGGCCGAGGCCCAGGTCGCCGACGCCGTCGAGTCGGTCGCCCGCCGCGACGTCGCCCTCGCCCGGGCGGTCGTCGAGCGCGACGCGCGGCTGGACGGGCTGCACCGCGAGATCGAAAAGAAGGCCATCCGCCTGATCGCCCTGCGCCAGCCTGTCGCCTCGGACCTGCGCAGGACCCTGGCCTCGATGAAGCTGGCCACCGACCTGGAGCGCACCGGCGATCTGGCCAAGAACATCGCCAAGCGGGCGCTGATCCTCGCCGAGGGCGAGCCGATGCAGCCCCTGACCCGCTCCATCGAGCGCATGGGCAAGCTGGTCTCGACCCGCCTGCGCGACGTGCTGGACGCCTACGCCGCCGCCGAGGTCGAGCGCGCCATCTCGGTGTGGAACACCGACGACGAGGTCGACGAACACTACAACGCCCTGTTCCGCGAACTGCTGACCTACATGATGGGCGACCCCCGCACGATCGGGGCCTGCACCCACCTGCTGTTCATGGCTAAGAACCTCGAGCGGATCGGCGACCACGCCACCAACATCGCCGAGACCATCCACTACGAGATCACCGGACTGGAGTTCACCGGCGAACGGCCGCGCTGGACGCCCGATCCGGCCGAACCCGCCTCGCCCGAAACCACGTCCGCCTGAAGCCCGGAGAGTTCGACGTGCAGCCCTATGTTCTGGTGATGGAAGACGAGGACGCGCTGGCGACGCTGCTGTCCTACAATCTGGAGAAGGAGGGCTACCACGTGGTGGTGGCTTCGGACGGCGAGGAGGGCATGCTGCAGATCGACGAGCGCCTGCCGGATCTCGTGCTGCTCGACTGGATGCTGCCCAAGCTGTCGGGCATCGAGGTCTGCCGCCGCGTCCGCGGCAAGGCCGAGACCCGCAACCTGCCGATCATCATGCTGACCGCCCGCGGCGAGGAGAGCGACCGCGTGCGCGGGCTCGACACCGGGGCCGACGACTACCTGACCAAGCCCTTCTCGATGACCGAGCTGACCGCGCGCATCCGCGCGGTCCTGCGCCGCATCCGCCCGGGCCTGGCCGACGACCGCATCAGCCATGGCGACATCGTCATCGACCGCGTCGCCCACCGGGTCCGCCGCGCCGGGCTGGAGATCCACCTCGGACCGACCGAGTTCCGCCTGCTGGACCACTTCATGCAGCATCCCGGCCGGGTGTTCAGCCGCGAACAGCTGCTCGACGCCGTCTGGGGATCGGACGTCTACGTCGAGGCCCGCACGGTCGACGTGCACGTCGGCCGCCTGCGCAAGGCCCTGAACGTCGAGGGCACGGTCAACCCGATCCGGACGGTGCGCTCGGCGGGGTATTCGCTCGACCTCGGGGGCTAACCTCACGCCTCAGCCGCGGAGCGGGGCCGGCGCCTCGGGCCCGGTTCGCATCGCATCGGTTCGGGGGATCCGGCGCAAGCAGCGCCTGTGACCACCGCAGCGCAGCTTCCCCGGCGCTTCACACGCGGCCGCAACCGGTTAGGGTCGGCTCCGCCGTCCAGAGGAGACCGTCCATGCGCCGTCGCACCTTCCTGTCGACCCTGCCCGCCGGGGCGCTGATCGCCGGCGCGTCATCGGCATCGGCCCAGGTCACGCCGCCCTCGCCTGGCCGGCCCACCGAGGCCGCGCCGGCCCCGGCGCGACAGCCGGAGCCTTTCGCCAGCGTCGGCCCCGGCGACCGGATCACCGGCGCGCCCTTCGCCGGGCGCTCGACGGTCTGGGGCGCCAACGGGGCTGCGGCGACGGCGCATCCGGCCGCGACCCTGATCGGCATCGACACCCTGCGGCGCGGCGGCTCGGCCGTCGACGCCGCCATCGCCATCAACGCCGCGCTGGGCTTCCTCGAGCCGGTCGCCAACGGCATCGGCGGCGACGCCTTCTGCATGCTGTGGGACCCGGCGCAGCGGAAGGTCGTCGGCCTCAACGGCTCCGGGAACAGCCCGCGCGGCCTGTCGCTGGAGACGGCCCGGTCGCGCGCCAACGACGAGGGATACCTGCCCTCCTACGGCGCCGTCACCGTCAACGTGCCCGGCACGGTCGACGCCTGGTGGAGCGCCCACCAGCGCTACGGCAAGCTGCCGTGGCGCGACGTTCTGCTGCCGGTGGCCGAGCTGTGCGAGCAGGGCGTGCCGGTGCCGCAGGTGATCGCCTACTACCTCGAGCGCAACATGACGATCTTCGACCGGTCGTCCCGGCTGATCGAGGAGAACGACAACCGCAAGACCGTCTATGCTCCCGGCGGCCGCGTGCCGGGCGTGGGCGAGATGTTCGCCAATCCCTTCCTCGGCCGCACCCTGCGCCTGATCGCCGAGGGCGGGCGCGACGCCTTCTACGACGGCCCCGTCGCCGAGGCGATCGAGCGCTACTTCCGCCGCATCGGCGGCTGGATGACCCGCGCCGACCTCGCCGCGCATCGCTCCGAGTGGGTCGAGCCGATCCGCACCACCTATCGCGGGGTCGAGGTCTACGGCCTGGGGCCGAACACCCAGGGCCTGTCGACCAACCAGATCCTCAACGTCTGCGAACAGTTCGACCTCGCCGGCATGGGCTTCCAGTCGGCCGCCTCGATCCACCACCAGGCCGAGGCCAAGCGGCTGGCCTTCGAGGACCGCGCCCGCTTCTTCGCCGACCAGAGGTTCGCCGCCGCCCCGGTCGAATGGCTGAACTCCAAGGAATACGCCGCCCAACGTGCGCGCCTGATCCGCCCGGACCGGGTGATGGACCGCGTCTTCCCCGGCGACGCCCCGACGCAGGGCGACACCACCTACTTCTCCGTCGCCGACAGCGACGGGATGATGGTCAGCTGGATCCAGTCCAACTACCGCGGCATGGGGTCGGGGCTGGCGCCGGACGACGGCGAGCGGCCGCTGGGCTTCATGTTCCAGGACCGCGGCGAGCTGTTCAGTCTGAAGGACGGCAGCCCAAACCTCTACGCCCCCGGCAAGCGGCCCTTCCACACCATCATCCCCGGCTTCGCCTGCAGGGACGGAGAGCCGTGGATGGCCTTCGGCGTCATGGGCGGCGGCATGCAGCCGCAGGGCCAGGCCCAGATCATCATCAACATGGTCGACTACGGCCTGGAGCCGCAGGCGGCCGGCGACGCGCCGCGCTGGCAGCATGAGGGCTCGTCGGAACCCACCGGCCAGCCGGCCGAGGGAACCGGCGTCCTCCACCTCGAGACCGGCGTCCCCGAAGCCACGAAGGCGCAGCTGGCGGCGATGGGATGGACGCTCGGCCCGCCCAACGGCGGCTTCGGCGGCTACCAGAATGTGGTTCGCCAGCCGAACCCGGGCGGGCGCTGGACCTGGGGCGCGGCGACCGAGATGCGCAAGGACGGGATCGCGCTGGCGTACTGACCGTCCGCGGCTCCTTAAATCGCCGTAAGGCGCATCCGCCGCCTCCCCGCCCGGCCTCTGACCGGCGACACGCGGGAGGAACGAGGGATGCCGGACGCGATCTGGGTGCTGCTGGGGTGGGTCGGCGCCACGGCGGCGGCGGGGCTGGTCTGCGCGGCGCTGGCGCGCGGGCGGGTGCGCTGGCTGTGGCTCACCGCCGCCTTGCTGCTGATGGTCGCCTATGACGCCCTGCTGACGCGCGGCTACGGTCGCCTCCCCGTAGATTTCGGCCCGTCGGGCTGGAACTGGGAGGGCAAGGCGCTGGCGGTGGCCCTGTCGCTCGGCGTCGCCGCCCTGCTCGGCCTCCGGCGCAGCGGCGTGACCCTCCGCCAGCACCGGAGCGGACTGCGCGGCGCGCTGGCCCTCTCCGCCCTCCTCGTCGCCCTGTTCCTCGGCCTCGCCCTTTACTTCCCCGGCGAGCCGGCGGACGTCGACACGCTCGCCTTCCAGCTGACCATGCCAGGCCTCGACGAGGAGCTGTTCTACCGGGGCGTGCTGCTGGTGATGCTCAACGAAGCGTTCGGCCGACCGCTGTCGGTGCTCGGCGCCCCGATGGGCTGGGGGGCGCTGGTCTCGTCCTTCGCCTTCGGCCTCACCCACGCCCTGGGCTACGCCGACGGCGCTTTCAGCGTCGACGCCACGGCCATGGCCCTGACCGGCCTGCCGGCCCTGCTGCTGGTGTGGATCCGCGAGAAGACGGGCAGCGTGGTGCTGCCGATCCTGCTGCACAACTTCGCGAACAGCATCTTCCACCTCGTATGAGGTTCAGCCCTCGCCGATCTCCGCCGGCTCCAGCTCGTAGACCGAGGCGCAGTATTCGCAGGTCACCCGGATCTTGCCGTCGTCCTCGACCATGCCGGCGCGGTCCTCCTCGCTGAACGAGGTGAGCACCGCGGCGATGCGGTCTTTCGAGCAGCGGCACTGGGCCTTCAGCGGGCGAGCGTCCTCCAGCCGCACACCGTCCTCGTGGAACAGGCGGAACAGCAGGGTCTCCGGCGAGATGGTCGGATCGACCAGCTCGTCGTCGCCAAGCGTCTGGAACAGGGCGCGGGAGCGGTCCCAGACGTCCTCGGTCGAACCGCGGGCCGCATCGCCCGCGATCAGCTGGATCAGCGCCCCGCCGGCCCGCCAGCTGGGGCCGTAACCGCTGCTCACGGTTCCGACCGCCAGACGCACCTTGGTCGGCACCTGTTCCGACTGCTCGAAATAGTGCTCGGCGGCAAGCGACAGGCTCTCGCCCTCGATGGGCGTGATGCCCTGGGTGCGCTCGAAGTCGGGGCCGCGGTCCAGGGTCATGACGAACACGCCCTTCCCCAGCAGGGTCTTCGCCCCCGGCCGGGCGAAGCCTTGCGACACGGCCTCCACCTCGTCCGGATCGTACCGGCAATAGCCGCGCAGATGGCCGGCGGTGTCGTAGTCGGCCACCACGTAGCGGACCGGTCCGTCGCCCTGGGCCTGCACGATCAGCCGCCCGTCGAACTTGAGGCTGGAGCCGACGAGGGCCGCCAGGGCGCAGGCTTCGCCGAGCAGGCCGGCGACCGGCTCAGGATAGGCGTGGGCCGAGAGGATGGCGTCGATGGCCTCGCCCAGCCGCACCAGGCGGCCGCGCACCGGCCAGCCCTCGATCTGGAAGGCGGCGGCGAGGTTGTCGATGGGTGCGGCGGCGGGCGCGTGATCGGTCACGAGCGATCCTTCAGGGGGCGATATCGGAGAGCGAGGCTAGATAGGCGCGCCGCTCGCGAATGGTAAGGCCTGCGTGCTAGAGCAGGAACCGGCGGGGTCGCGACCCCGTTCCGGACGTCTCGGATTCCAGCCTGTCCAATCGGCGATTTGATGACCAAAGCGAACCTCAAGCCCCTGAATCAACAGGCCATCGTGGTGACGGGGGCGACGTCGGGAATCGGCCTGGCGGTGGCCCGTCGCGCCGCGAGGGCCGGAGCGTGCGTGTTCCTCATCGCGCGCGGCGAGGGCGACCTGAAAACCCTGTGCGAGGAGTTGCAGGGGACCGGCGCGCGCGTGGCCTGGGCGGTCGCCGACGTGGCCGACTACGACGCCCTCGCGGAGGCGGCGGAAAAGTGCCGCCGGCTGTTCGGCGGCTTCGACACCTGGGTGAACAACGCCGGCGTCTCCATCTTCGGACCTATCCGCGAGACCACGCTCGAGGACCAGCGCCGCCTGTTCGAGACCAACTACTGGGGCGTGGTCAACGGCTCGCTGGTGGCCGCCGAGCACCTGCGCGAGCGACCGGACGGCGGCGCGATCATCAATGTCGGCTCGATCCTGTCGGACGCCCCGATTCCCGTTCAGGGGGTGTATTCGGCCTCCAAGCACGCGGTGAAGGGCTTCACCAACGCCCTGCGCATGGAGCTGATGCGCGAGCAGGCCCCGATCACCGTCAGCCTGGTCAAGCCGGCGGCCATCGACACGCCCTACAACCGGCACGCCCGCAACCTGACCGGCCAGGCGATGCAGAACCCGCAGCCGGTCTACGCCACCCACGTGGTCGCCGACACCATCCTGTACTGCGCCAGCCATCCGATCCGGGAAATCACCGTGGGCGGCGGCGGACGGCTGATCGCCAGCTTCTATGCGGCCCTGCCCGGCGTCGCGGAACCACTTTTCGCCCGGTTCGCTCCTAGCCTGATGCGGGACCGCCGTTCCGCTTACGAGCCGTACGACGACGGGCTGTACGACCCGACCGAGGACGGCCTGGACGAAGAGGTTCATTATCCGATGGTCAGACAGTTCTCCGCCCTTGCCGAAGTGCGCAAGCATCCGGGCATCACGGCCGGGGTGGTGGCCGTGCTGGCCGGCGTCGGCCTCGCCACCCTGCTGCTGAACCAGCGTACCGGGCCGACGCGGCTCGAAACCCTGCGCGGGCGGATGAACCCGCGCGGCTGGGTGGACACCGCGGCGCTGCGCGACCGCATCGAGGATCTCGCCGAGACGGTCCGCCACGGCCTCCACGAGGCCGGCGAGCGCGCCGGTGAGATCGGCGACGAGGCACGTCACCGTTCGGAGCGAATCCTCCACGACGCCCGTCATTCGTCGCGCAAGGCGATGCGGAAGCACGGCCGCAAGGCGCGACTCTACGCCCGTGACGCCGGCGACTACGCCCGCACCCATGCCCGGGAGGGCGGCGCCCTGCTCGCTCTCGCGACGATCGCCGCCGCTGTCGGCGCGGCCGCGCTCGACGCCCGCCGGCCGGACAGCAAGCTGCGCGGTCTGACCCGCCACTAAGCCCCCGGCGCCATTGCTGCGCCTGCGAAGGTCGGCCAAGGTCGCTCCATGGCTGACGCGGCGAGCTTCGTTTTCGATTTCGATTCGACCCTTGTGCGGATCGAGAGTCTGGAGGCGTTGGCCGATCTGGCCCTCGACGGGGCCGACGATGGCGCGGCCATCCGCGAAGAGGTGGGCCGGCTCACCGACGCGGCCATGGCCGGGGAGATCGGCTTCGGCGAGGCCCTTGGCCGCCGCCTCGCCCTGCTGCCCCTGCACCGTCGACACGTCGAGGCCCTCGCGGCGCGCGTCGCTGACGATCTGGCCCTGTCGGTGCAGCGCAACCTCGCCTTCTTCCGCGAACACGCCGACCGGATCGTCATCGTTTCGGGCGGTTTCCGGGAGATCATCGCGCCCGTGGCGGCCCGGCTGGGGGTGGCGGCCGACCGGGTGCTGGCCAATGACCTGGTCTACGACGCGGCCGGGCGGGTGACCGGGGTCGATCCCGCCAATCCGTTGGCCGAGGCCGGCGGCAAGGCGCGCGCCATCGAGAGCCTCGACCTGCCGCGTCCCCTGATCATGGTCGGCGACGGCTGGACCGATGCGGAGGTCCGGCAGGCCGGCGCCGCCGACCGCTTCTACGCCTTCACCGAGATCGTGCGCCGCCCGCCGGTGATCGAAGCCGCGGACGCCGAGGTCGCCTCGATCGATGAACTGCTCCACGCCGAAGGCCTCGCCGGCCGCTGGTCCTATCCCCGCAGCCGGATGCGCATCCTCCTGCTGGAGAACGTCCACCCGGCGGCGGTCGCCCGGCTGGAGGCGGAAGGCTATTCGGTCGAGACGGCGTCCGGCGCGCTGGGCGAGGACGAGTTGATCGCCCGCATCGGCGGCGTGCACGTGCTGGGCGTGCGGTCAAAGACCCTGGTCACCGATCGCGTCCTCGCCGCCGCGGACCGTCTGCTCGCCGTCGGCGCCTTCTGCATCGGCACCAACCAGATCGACCTCGAGGCGGCGGCGGATCGCGGCGTGGCGGTGTTCAACGCCCCCTATTCGAACACCCGGTCGGTGGTGGAGCTGGCGGTCGGCCTGACCATCGCCCTGCTCCGCGACGTGACCGACAAGTCCGCGGCCATGCACCGGGGCGTCTGGAACAAGTCGGCGTCGGGCGCTCGCGAACTGCGCGGCAAGACCCTCGGCATCGTCGGCTACGGCGCTATCGGCTCCCAGCTGTCGGTGCTGGCCGAAGCGCTGGGCTTGCGGGTCGTCTTCCACGACCTCACCGAGAGGCTGGCGCTCGGCAACGCCCGTCGCCTGCCTTCGCTCGACGATCTTCTGGCCGAAGCCGACGTGGTCAGCCTGCACGTCGACGGCCGCCGCGAGAACACGGCCCTGCTCGGCCCCGCCGAACTGGCGCGCATGAAGCCCGGGGCCCTGCTGCTCAACCTGTCGCGCGGCCATGTGCTCGATGTCGAGGCCCTGGCCGCGGCGCTGCGGTCCGGCCGCCTCGGCGGCGCGGCCGTCGACGTCTTCCCGGAGGAGCCGGCGACCAACGCCGATCCGTTCGACAGCCCGCTGCGCGGTCTGCCTAACGTCATCCTCACCCCGCACATCGGCGGCTCGACCGAGGAGGCGCAGGAAGCCATCGGAGCCTTCGCCGCCGAGCGGCTGCTGGCCTACCTCAACCGCGGCGACACCAGCTTCTGCGTCAATCTGCCCAACGTGCAGCTGGCCGAGGTCGCCGGCGCGCACCGGCTGCTGCACATCCACCGCAACCAGCCCGGCGTGCTGGCCGACCTGAACCGGACCATGGCCGAGGCGGGGCTGAACATCCTCGGCCAGCACCTCAAGACCGACGAGCGCACCGGCTACGTCATCGTCGATGTCGACCGTGACTACGATCCCGCCGCCCTGCAGGCGCTCAGGGGTGTGGCCGGAACGCTTCGCTTCCGGACGTTGTACTGAAAAGCTTCCCCGGCGGCATCTTGCGTGCGGCGCGAACCGGCGCAGACTACGCTTAACGGTCGCGAACCGACGGCCGAGGGAGGTTCTTCATGTCTCGTTTCCTGCGCAACGCGGCCGCCGCCGCGCTGGCCGTCGCCGCCATGGGCGCGGTCGCCTCGGCCGCGAACGCCCAGACCTACAACCGTCTCGTCGTCTTCGGCGACAGCCTGAGCGACAACGGCAACCTCTACGCCGTGACCGGCGGGGCCCAGCCCCTCTCTCCGCCCTACTACCAGGGCCGGTTCTCAAACGGGCCGGTGTTCACCGAACTGCTCGGCTTCAACGCCGGCCGCTATACCGCCGGGGCGCCGGTCACCGGCAGCGTCAACTACGCTTTCGGCGGCGCGCGCACCGACGCCGCCGCCATGCCGCCGGGCATGCGCAACCAGCTGGCCGCCTATGTCGCCGGCGGCGGAACCTTCGGCTCCGGCGATCTGGTCAGCATCCTCGGAGGCGCCAACAACATCTTCCAGGCCATTCCCGCGGCGGGCGCCTCTCCCAGCCCCACGGGAGCCATGAGCCCGGTCGTGCTGGGCGCGGTCAGCGACATCAACTTCCTCGTCAACCAGGTCGCGACGGCCGGGGCGGGGACCATTCTCGTGACCAACCTGCCGCGCCTCGGCATCACGCCGCAATTCAACCAGGGCCCGGGCGCCCCCGCGGCGCCGCTGGCCGATTTCGCGGGCCAGAGCTTCAACGGCGCCCTGCTGACCAGCATGACGGCCACCGCGGCGGCCCAGCCGAACACCAACATCATCCTGATGGATCTCTACAAGATCAGTGATCCGCTGGCGGCGAACCCCGGGGCCTTCGGCCTGACCAACGTCAAGGACGCCTGTTTCAACGGCGTCACCGTCTGCGCCAATCCCGACGGCTACCTGTACTGGGACGGCGTCCACCCGACCGCCGCGGGCCACCGGCTGATCGCCGCCCTCGCCAACGACTATCTGTACTATGGCGACCTCGGGGCCCAGTCGACGGTCCAGGCTGAAACGGGCTACCGCCAGCGCGAGGACCTGCTGGATCTGGCCTCGGAAGGCCTGTCCGGCCGCGCCGCCTGGACGCCGGGCATGCAGATGACCTTCGGCCTGCTCGCCGACAGCGTCGAAACCGACGCGCGCGGGCCGGTTGCCGCGGCCGACGCCACCGGCTGGGGCGGACGGGTCGGCTTCGACTACGTCACCTCCGACACCAAGCGGTTCGGCATCGCCGCCAGCTTCCGCACGACGGAGGTCGAGGCGGGGCCGATGGCCTTTGACGTCCAGAGCTTCGGCGTCGACTTCGCAGGCGGCTGGCGGTCGGGCGACATGTTCGTCAGCGGCGTGGTCGGCGGCTCGATCGACAACTACGACGGCATCACCCGGGTCACGTCCCTGGCGCCCATCGTCCACTCCGGCCAGAGCTCGGGCGCCAGCTTCGGCGCGCGCCTCCAGGCGGGGACCTGGTTCGACATGGGCGGCATCGCCCTGTCGCCGCGCGCCGCGATCAGCTTCGTTTCGGCCGACGTGAACAGCTACATCGAGCAGGGCATCGCCGCCCAGTACAGCTATGAGGACCGCACCCTCAGCGGAACCTCGGCCGAGATCGGCCTTCGCGCCGAAGGCGGCGGCGACGGCATGCGCTTCTGGGTGGAGGGCGGCTATCGCGACACGCTCAGCGACGGCGGCGACCCGGTGCGGGTCGGCATCGCCTCCAACCCGGCCCAAGTGCTGGAGCGCGACTTCGAAGAGCCGTTCGGCGGGTCGCTGCTGGCCTCGGCCGGAGTCGACGCCGACATCGGTCCCGTGATCATGACCGTCGGCTACCGTGGCCGCTTCGGTGACGCCGCGGACAGCCATGTTGGCGCCATATCCTTCACCCTGCCGTTGCAGTAAGCTCCGGAAGATTCTGGCGAAAGGGCGCGCGGCCGCAGGCTTCGCGCCCTTTTTGCATTCGGTTCCAGGGTGCGACGACCTGCCACCCCCGACTGCCCCAAAGTCGCCCCGGCCCGCCATCAGGTTCCTGGCTCCAGGGACGCACACCTCCCCTTCGCATGGTTTCGCCGAACGGGCGGGACCGGGCGTCCCTTCCCTGCTCTGCCCGAGCCGAACACGGAGCCGACGCCGCCCATGCGACGCCTGTTGCCGACCGCCCGGTCGTTTCTGATTCACTCCGGCCAGGTGGCCGGTTTCACCGCCGCCGCCGTCATGGCCATGGCCTTCGCCCCCGTCCCCGCCTCCGAGGGACCGATCCCCTATGAGTCCGTCGCCGCGCCGGAGGCGCCGCCCCTGACCGCCGTGGCCGAGCCCGCCGGGCCGGTGACCCGCAAGATCGCCTTTATCCAGCCGGTGAAGGGCTACTCCATCAACTCGCGCTTCGGCTTGCGCACGCTGAACGGCCGCACCCGGGCCCACCAGGGCGTCGACATCGCCGCGCCGCGCGGCACCGGCGTCTATTCGGCGGCCGAAGGCGAGGTCCTGCGCACCGGCTATGACGCCGGCGGCTACGGCCGGTTCATCGAGATCCGCCACCCGAACGGTATGAGCACCCTTTACGGTCACCTCAGCCGCGTGGACGTCGCCAGCGGCGACCGCATCGAAGGCGAGGAGCGCATCGGCCTGGTCGGCTCGACCGGCCGCTCCACCGGCCCCCACCTGCACTTCGAGGTACGCCGCGGAGATCGCCAGATCGATCCGGTGCGGGTCATGGGCGAGGAATTCGCGGTTGTCGTGGTCTCCGCCAGCGCCTGACGACGTACGCCCACGCTTTGTTCACCCCTTCGCCGGATACTCTCCGGTTGAAGGGGGCTGCCGTTGGACCGCATACTCTACTGCATCGCCTTCCAGCATGACTGGCGCTGGACCGCGACCGCGGTCGTCGTCGGTCTGTTCGGCATGTGCACCGCCACCCACCTGATAGCGCGAGCCGTGGGCCCGCAAGGCCGGATCAACCGCGGCCGCGCCGCGCTCGGCGTCCTCCTCAGCGGCCTGGCGGTCTTTTCCGCCCACTTCATCGCCATGCAGGGCTACCAAGTGGACGGCGTCCGCTACGACATCGGGCTGACGCTCGCCTCGGTGGCCATGGTGTTCGTCAGCATCGCGGCCGCGACCATGGTGGGGCTGACCCGCGAGGGACCGGTGTTCCGCGGTCTGGCCGCAGCGCTCTGCCTGTCGGGCGTCGCCGCGATGCACTTCCTGGGCGTCGCCGGCATGCAGCTGCCGGGGCAGATCATCTGGGACCTTCCGCTGGCCGGCCTCGGCGTCGGCGGCGGAGCTGCGATCGCCATCCTCGGGACCGTCTTCCTCCCGGGCCGCGGCCGTCACGGGGTGATCGCTGCCGCGGCCGCGGCCGCGGCGGGCGTCTTCATTCTTCACTTCGTGTCGATGGCGGCCATGACCATCGAACCGGCGCCGGTGAGCAACGGCGGCTGGACCGTGTCCAGCCACGTCATGTCGCTGGTGCTGGCCCTGGTCAGCCTCGGCATCCTCGCCACCGCAGGCGTGGCCGCCTGGACCGGCTGGCGGACGCGGATCGGGGCCCTGGCGCACATCCGCGAGGCGGTCGACGCCATGCCGGACGGCATGGCCTTCTTCGACGCCGACGACCGCCTGGTCCTGTGGAACAGCCGTTACGCCGAGGTGAACCCGGAGCTGTCCTCCAACCTGCAGCCCGGCATGACCTTCCGCGAAATCATCCAGATCGGCCTGTCCGAAGGCCTGTACGCCGACGCCAAGGGACGCGAGGAGGCTTGGGTGGCGGAGCGCATGGCCACCCGGGCGGCCCTCGCCAGCACCATGGAGCAGCATATCGCCGGCGACCGCTGGCTGCGCGTCTCGGACCGGCGCACGGCGGCTGGCGGCATCGTGACGGTGTGCACCGACATCACCGAACTCAAGCACCACGCCCGCGCCCTCGCCGAGGCCCGCGACGCGGCTGAGGCGGCGAACAGCGCCAAGAGCCAGTTTCTCGCCAACATGAGCCACGAGATCCGCACGCCGCTGAACGGGGTGATCGGGGTGGCCCAAGCGCTCATCAACACCGACCTCAATCCGATGCAGAAGGAGATGCTCGGGCTGATCCAGTCATCGGGGCAGACCCTCCAGGTGCTGCTGAGCGATATCCTCGACCTGGCGCGGGTCGAGTCCGGACGGCTGGAGCTGGCCGAGGAGCCCTTCGACCTGGGACGCGCGGTGCGGGAGGCCGCGCGGCTCTACGAGGCCTCGGCCCGCGACAAGGGTCTGCAGTTCTTCGTTGAGATCGATCCGGCGGTGGACCGTTGGATCGCAGGCGATGTGGTCCGTCTGAAGCAGATCCTGACCAACCTCGTCTCCAACGCCGTGAAGTTCACCTCCGAGGGCTTCGTCTGTCTCACCGTCGCCCCCGGGCCCGATCTCGAGGGCCGACCGACGCTGCGGTTCTCGATCGAGGACACCGGCATCGGCTTCGACGCCGACACCCGCAGCCGCCTGTTCAGCCGGTTCGAACAGGCCGACGGCGCCATCACCCGCAAGTTCGGAGGCTCCGGCCTCGGCCTCGCCATCTCGCGCCAGCTGGCCGAGATGATGGGCGGCGATCTCGACTGCGAGAGCGAGCCCGGCGGCGGCTCGGCCTTCATGCTGACCATCCCGCTGCGGCCTGCCGCTGCACCGTCCGCGCCCGTTCATGCCGACGCCTCCGCGGCGATCATCGACCGGCCGGTTCGCGTTCTGATGGCGGACGATCACCCGGTGAACCGCAAGGTGGTCGAGATGATCCTCGCCCAGGCGGAGGTCGATCTCACCTCCGTCGAGGATGGCGCCCAGGCGCTGGAGGCGATGCGGGCCGGAGACTACGATGTCATCCTGATGGACATGCAGATGCCCGTCATGGACGGCCTGACCGCGACCCGCGAGATTCGCCTGCACGAGGCCGCCATGGGTCAGCCGCGCACGCCGGTGGTCATGCTCACCGCCAACGCCCTCGCCGAGCACATCGCCGCCGCGGAAGCGGCCGGGGCGGACCGCCATCTGGCCAAGCCGTTCGAAGCGGCGGAACTGCTCGAACTGGTGCTGACCCTGCCCGGCGCCGCGGCGGCCTCCATCGCCGCCTGAGGCGTCACTCGTAGCCGTGCGCCGCCTCGTTGATGACCTGCGAGGGCATCTGCGAGAAGTCGACGCTGACCGGCTGCGCCAGCCGGGTGCGGAAGGTCTTGATCACGTGCTCCAGCCGGCGGCGCACCTCACGCTCGGCCTCGGTCGACATGTCGACCTTCAGGGGCTCGAGGCAGAAGTCGATGATGGCCTGGCTGCTGGTCATCGGTTCCATGGGGCTTCTCCTTACTCCGCCGCCACGAACTGGGCGGCCTCGGTGGAATCCTTCAGGGCGGTGGTCGACGACCGGCCGCTCGAGATGACGGTGGCGACCTGGTCGAAATAGCCGGTGCCGACCTCGCGCTGGTGGCGGGTGGCCGTGTAGCCGCGCGCCTCGTTGGCGAACTCGCGCTGCTGCAGCTCGGAGTAGGCGGCCATGCCGCGGTCCCGATAGCCGTCGGCCAGCTCGAACATCGAGTTGTTCAGGGCATGGAAGCCCGCCAGCGTCACGAACTGGAACTTGTAGCCCATGGCCCCCAGCTCGCGCTGGAAGCGGGCGATGGTGTCCTTGTCGAGCTTGGCTTCCCAGTTGAACGACGGCGAGCAATTGTAGGCCATCAGCTTGCCCGGGTGCGCCTTCTGGATCGCCTCCGCGAACCGGCGCGCATCGTCGAGGTCCGGATGGGAGGTCTCCCACCACAGCAGATCGGCGTACTTCGCATAGGCCAGGCCGCGGGCGATGCAGTGATCCAGCCCGGTCCCCTTCCTCAGCCGGAAGAAGCCCTCCGGCGTGCGGTCCTCGCGGTCGATGAACGGGTGGTCCCGCTCGTCGACGTCGGAGGTGATCAGCTGGGCGCTCTCGGCGTCGGTCCGCGCCACCGTCAGGGTGGCCACGCCGCAGACGTCGGCCGCCAGACGCGCCGCGATCAGGTTGCGCTCGTGCGCCTGGGTGGGGATCAGTACCTTTCCGCCCAGGTGGCCGCACTTCTTCTCCGAGGCCAGCTGATCCTCGAAGTGGACGCCCGCGGCGCCCGCCTCGATGAAAGCCTTCATGATCTCGAAGCTGTTCAGCGGTCCGCCGAAGCCGGCCTCGGCGTCGGCCACGATAGGGGCGAACCAGTCCCGCTTCGCCCCGCCCTCCGCATGCTCGATCTGGTCGGCGCGCTGCAGGGTGCGGTTGATGCGTCGGCACAGCTCGGGCGCCGCATTCGCCGGATACAGCGACTGGTCGGGATACATGGCCCCGGCGGTGTTGGCGTCGGCGGCGACCTGCCAGCCCGACAGATAGATCGCCTTCAGTCCCGCCTTGACCATCTGCATGGCTTGGTTGCCGGTCACCGCACCGAGCGCGTTGACGTAGGGCTCGCTGTGCAGCAGCTCCCACAGGCGGTTTGCGCCGCGTTCCGCCAGGGTGTGGGTGATCGGAACCGAACCCCGAAGACGCAACACATCTTGCGGCGTATACGGGCGCTCGACGCCGTCGAAGCGGCCGGCGGGCGACGGGACGAGATCTGCGAAGCTGGTCATGGGCGTTCTCCGGTGCCGATGCGCGGCGGTGTCAGGGAGAAGAACACCCCGAAGTCAAAGTCGATACAGACAAGACTGTTCTGATGAGGTCGTTTGGTCACATCATGACATTTGCAGTTGAGTCATTTTATGACATGCTCCGGGCATGGAGACCGCGGATCGCAAACTGTTCTTGGGCGGCCGCCTCAAGCGGTTGCGGCGGGATCTCGGTCTGACCCAGACGGCGATGGCGGGCGACCTCGGCTGCTCGCCCAGCTATCTCAACCACATCGAGCGCAACCAGCGGCCCGTCTCGGCCCAGCTGCTGCTGCGCCTGGCCGAGACCTACGATGTCGACCTCCGGAGCTTCGGCCCCTCCGGCGGCCCGGCCACCGAGGCGACCCTGTCCGAGGCCTTCGCCGATCCGGTGTTCCACGGCCTGACCGTGCCGCGCCACGAGATCGTCCAGCTAGCCGAGGACCAGCCCGCCGCCGCCGACGCCGTCCTGCGCCTGTACCGCGCCTTCGCCGACCGCCGCGCCCGCGACCGGGCCGAGGCGGACGCCGCCGGCGGGTCAGGCGACGAGACCCCGGCCGACTGGGTTCGGGAGTATGTGCAGTCGAAGCGCAACCACTTCCCCGAGCTCGACGCCGCCGGCGAGATCCTCGCCGCGGAGCTGGAGGCCGGGACGCCCGGCGAGCCGTTCGAGACCCGCGCCCGGGCCCGGTTGCAGACGCGCCACGGCCTGACGGTCCGCACCCTGCCCGACGACGTCATGGTCGAATGGACCCGCCGATTCGACCCGCACCGCCGCCGCCTGCTGCTGTCGGAGACGCTGGGCCCCTCCTCCCGCGCCTTCGCCGTCGCCTTCCAACTGGCCCTGGCCGAGCACGACGCCGAACTGACCGCCCTTGCCGACGCCGCCAACGCCCCCGACGAGCCCACCCGCCGCCTGCTCAAGGTGTCGCTGGCCAACACCCTCGCCGCCGCGATCCTGATGCCCTACGCCGCCTTCCAGGCTGCGGCCGAGGCCGCCGGTTACGACCTCGCCCGGCTGCAAGCCCGCTTCGGCGTCTCCTTCGAACAGGCGGCGCACCGACTGACCACCCTGTCGCGGCCCACGGCCCGGGGCGTGCCCTTCTTCCTGATGCGGGTCGATCAGGCCGGCAACGTGTCCAAGCGCTTCGCCGCAGGCGCCTTCCCCTTCTCCCGCTTCGGCGGCGCCTGCCCGCGCTGGCGGCTGCATTCGGCCTTCCGCACCCCCGGCCGCATCGTCACCCAGATCGTCGAGACGCCGGACGGCCAGCGCTGGTTCACCCTCGCCCGCACCGTCGACCGGCAGGGCCGCGACGCCTTCACCGAGACCCACGACCTCGCCGTCGGCCTCGGCTGCGAGCTGAAGCACGCCCACCGTCTGGTCTACGCCCGCGGCCTCGATCTCGCTGCGCCTGAGGTCACCCCCATCGGCCCCGCCTGCCGGCTCTGCCACCGTCACCCCTGCGCTGAACGCGCCGCCCCGCCGGTCGACCGTCCGTTGACCGTGGACGACTGGTCGAAGTCGGTCAGTCCGTATCCGTTCGCGGCAGGGTGAGGCTTCCTACCTGCGGTTGGTGGAGCCGGTTGGGCGCCTCTGATAATCTGATCTTATGGCGGATCAGATGCTGACTCTTGAGCTGGACGATGAACTCCATTCTCGCATGACGGCTGCGGCCGCCGAGAAGGGCCTGTCGCTTGAGGCGTGGGCGCGACACCAGCTCGAGGCCGCCGTCGGTGTTGCCGGAGTGCGGGAGGAGGCGGGAGCCTTTGTCGCAGGCGTCGACTGGACGGAGGCCGACCGCCGCCTTGCCGAATATGACCGCACGGGCGACCACGTCGACGCCGAAGCCTGGCTGACGGAGCTTGAAGCCGAGGTCCGTGCCCGTCGGCCCGGGTGACCAACCCGCTACCGGTCCGGGTCTTGCCCGCCGCCCGGGTCGATCAGGCGCGGCTGGCCGCCTACCTCGCCGGGCGCAGCCCCGAAGCCGCTGCCCGGGCGATCGACGTGCTGCGCGAGGCCTTCCGTCGCCTGTCCCGCCACCCTGCGCTGGGCCGCCCGGTCGGAAACGCGCGTCATGAACTCTCCGTACGCTTCGGCGGCGGCGGCTACGTGATCCAGTATCGCGTCGACCCGGACGCCGTGATCGTCGTCCGCGTCTTCCATAGCCGGGAGCGACGCCCACGCTTCTAGGCCAGCCGAACCTCGTCCTCTTCGAACAGGACAGCCACCCCGCTCCGCCCGAGCAGCCGCGCCACCACCCCCGCCGCATCCTCCGCCCCCCGGTCCAGCAGCGTCTCCATGTCCGCCCGGAGCGACGGATCGCCGGACACCGCGTCGAGCCGGTCCAGCCACTCCGCCCGGGTCAGCACCTCGTCCTCGCGGTTCGCGTCGATCAGTGGTCGCAGGAAGTCGAACCAGTCGCCCCCCGTGGCCCGCTTCTGCGCCGCCTCGGCGACCAGGGCGAACACCGCCCCGCAGGCGTAGTGGGCCTTGAACTCGCCCCGGTCGACCGAAGTCGACACCGGCTGGTCGGCGAAGTCGACGCACGCGTCCACCGCCGCCTGCAGCCGTTCCCGCGCCTCGAAAGCGGGGTCGATGGCCTGCATGGCGCGGATCGCCATCAGATCCGCCCCGCCCTCGGTGATCCACGAATCCTCCGGCGTGGCGTAGCGCACCGTCTGGCCGAGCCAGAAATGGGCGCTCTCGTGCCCGATGAACCACCGCGCCATGTCGCGCACCCCGGCGGAGGGCTGGAGCACGCCCTCCCCCTCGAAGGCCATCACCACCAGGCCGGGCAGGACGCTGCCGGCCATGCTGGTCTTTCCGGGCGTCGGCCCGGTCCAGCTCATCATGACCGTCGGCGCGGTGGACTCGCCGGGCCCCAGCCGGGCGGCGTACTGCTCCCCCACGCGCGGCGCCCAGTCCGCCAGCTCGTCCGCGATCCATCCCGGCAGGCCCGGATCGACCACCGTCGACAGCCCGTCGCCGGCGACTAGCTCGGCCGGTCCGAACAGGATGTAGGTCCCGACGCGGCTCGACTCCGGCGCCTCGAGCCGCTGGCCCTGCACGAGGACCGGCCCGTCCGCGTCGCTCCAGGTCACCCGGGCGGGGCCGGACTGGTCGACCAGCGGGCCCAGATCCCGGGGCAGCGCCTCCAGCTCGTCGGCGGAGGCCAGGGGGATCAGGTGGAAGACCTCGCTATACCAGGCGGCCGCGCCGTTGGAGAACATCAGCACCGGATCGTAACTGGCCTGCAGGTCGATGAAGCGCGGCTCCATCCGCAGGCGCACCCGTCGCGGCACGGGCGCCCCGTTCACACCGCGCAGCACGTCGCGGCCCCCTACCGTCTCCAGCCGGGCTCCCGGGGTCTCCACCGTCCACTGATGCAGCCGCCACCCTCGACCGTCGCCCAGCGGTTCGGAGTCGCCAAACACCCACAGCGGCGCGTCGCGATCGAGGGTCAGGTCGAGCGTCCAGACGCCCGCCTCGTGGTGCACCACGGCGGCGACCGGCGCTTCCGGCGTCTCCGCCGCGGCAGGTGCGGCCGCCAGCGTCATGGCGGCCAGCGTCAGGACGGCCAGCGCGGCGCCCGGGATGCGGATCATGGGGAGTTCTCCTCGACCCCGCCGCCGTAGCCGTCCCGCCGAACGTCGTCAGCTTAAGCTTTGGTCAGGCTTGCGCCGCTTCGAGGGCGCGGCTGGCCGCCGCCAGTTCGCCGGCCATGACGGCCTTGAGCCGCGGCGGCTGCAGGATCGTCACCTCCTCGCCCCAGGTGAACAGGTGCCAGGCCAGCTCGCGCATGCCCGAGGCGCGGAAGCGCACCAGCACCGAGCCGTCAGCCTGGTCCTCCACCGTCTGCGTCGGGTGCCAGCGCCACGCCCGCGCCTCCTCCGCCCCCTCGCGCGAGACCCGCAGCACCACGTCCGCGATCTCGTCCTGATAGATGCCGAAGGACTGGCTGGCGAAGACCGACAGGTCGAAGTCCGCGGGCGGCGACGCCACGCCCGGCTCGGCGCGCACCGCGCTCATCCGGTCGAGACGGAAGGTGCGGATGCTCCCCGTCTCTCCCTCGGCGGCGACCAGGTAGTTGGCGCGGCCGAACATCACCCCGCACGGCGCCACGCTGCGCCGCCGCGCCTCGGCGCCCGGGCGGCTGTAGATGAACCCCAGCGGCTGGCCGGCGAGAATGGCTTGGCGGATCTCGGTCAGCACCGCCTCGTCGGCCGAGGGCCGCGGCCCGGCCTGGACGGCGATGGTCTCGGCCCGCACCAGCGCCTCGAGATCGGGGGCCAGCCGGTTCAGCGTCGTCGAGCGCATCGCCGATTTCAGCTTCCTCTCGAGGCCCTCCAGCGCCGCCGCCCGCGCCGGCTCGCCCGCCGCGCGCAGGGCCTGCGCCGCCTTGGCCAGTTCGACCAGCTCCTCCGTGGTCGGCGCCTGTTCGAACGCCGACAGGCCGCCGCGAATGCGCCAGCGCTTGAAGGGCGGGTCCGACACCTCCTCGGCCTGCGGAAACAGGTCCAGCACGGCGTCGCGCATGCGCTCGACGGTGCGACGGCCGACGCCCATCTCGCGGCCCATGTCGTCCAGCGTCAGGCCCTCGGCGCTGGCCGCCATGCGCCGCGCAAGCTCGATCACCTGTCCCGCCTTCTCGAGTCTCATGCCTGGGAAGGAAGCATACGACCGATTCTGACGCAACGCTGCTTCATAGTCGAACCATCGACAGACACACCCCTCCCCGGAGCAGTTCCATGGCCCGCGCCTTCGCCCCCCACGCCGAGATCGCCGCCCACCGCTACCTGATCGTCCCCTGCGAGGCCGAGCCCGGCCTGGCGGTGATCTGGGACCGGCTGGAGGAACAGGTGATCGACGTCATCGACGCCCGCCAGTCGGCCCGCTACGCCGACGAGGACGCCCTGTGGGACGAGGCCCGCCCGGCCTTCGACCCGGCCGAAGACTTCCGCATGGCCGCCTGATGGTCTTCGCTGCGTGGCTGGTCGCCGCCGTCATCCTGCTCGTCTTCTTCGGGACATGGGCGCTCCAGATCGCCTTGTGGCTGCTGATGTTGGCGTTGCGGCTCGCCGCATGGACCGGAATGGTCCTCTTCGGCCTGGTCTCCCTGCTCGCCCTCGCCCTGATCGATCGGCGGCAGCTGGCGCGGATCTGGCGCAACGAATGCGCTCACGCCGCGGCCGAAGCGGTCGTCCGGCGCGAGCGGTGGAGCTGATCAGCCGGGGTAGCGGGCCCTGAGCGAGGCCGCCGACGCCGCCGCCATCTCCTTCAGCACCGCCGCGTCCACGTCCGCCAGCCGGTTGACGTAGACGCAGCCCTTGCCCGCCTTGTGCTTGCCCAGCCGGCCCAGCAGCTCATCCCGTCGTTCCTCGCAGCCCGACAGGTAGAAGACCAGATTGGCCTTGCGCGGGGAAAACCCGACCAGCGGCGCGTCGCCCTCGTGCCCGCTGTCATACCGGTAGTGGTACGCCCCGAAGCCCACGATCGACGGCCCCCACATCGTCGCCGGCTCGCCCGTCGCCTCGGCCAGCAGGGCGCAGGCCGCCTCGGCGTCGGCGCGCCGGTTCGGGTCCTCCACCGCCGCGATGAAATCGGCGACGGAGAGGGCGGTGGGTTTGGTCTTCTGTTCGGCGGCCATGTCAGGCGGCCTCTGGCGCGGACGCCCTGAGCAGACCGGCCACACTGATATCCTCGTCGATTTCGGACCAGTGGATGCCGAGACCGGCAGCCGCCTCTTCCCAGTTCGCCCGCTGGGCCGGCGTGGCGGCCTTCAGGCGCGGGAACCAGTCCAGCGGCGCCGCCAGCCGGCGCCCATCGGGCAGACGCACAATCAGCTCGTCGTCGGCAACCTCGACGCCGACGACCCGCTCATCGATCCTGACGGCCGAAATAGCCATTCCGAGCCTCCAGAAAGCCGATCCGCTCCTCGCTGACCTTGCCAAGGATCTCGGCCATCTCCTTTGGCAGAATAGCCGAAATTACGAGCGGCCGCGACCGGGCTCAGCCAGACCCTGGCCATTCACGATCCAACTGACCGCCAGGCGCCGTCACGAAAGATGACCCGCGCTCCCGGCCCTCCACCATACCAGGGAATGTTGGGCATTCCCCGTGTCCAGCCGCCCCCCGAGAACTCGTACCGGGTGTTCGGCTTCAAGGGAGCCGGCCCCTCGCGTGTCACCAGCCCGTCGGGAGCCCGACCGTAGGTCACGGACTCGACCGTGACGCACCCGGCTTCCGCATTCCCGATCCGCCAGATCGGGCTGCGCGGAGCGGGTGCGCCGGCTTCGTAGACGGTGACGCTATCGAGACAAACCCGTTCCGCTCTCCCGCCGGGGCCGGAGAATGTGATGACAGGGCTTCCGAGCGGGCCGGTGATGGCGATCTCCATCGTGGTCGAGCAGGCTCCGACACCGAGGCACAGAACGGCGACGCCGCTGCCGACGACGATGCGGTGCGCCCCCGTCACAGCCCCTTCACGATCCCCTCGACCATCTTCTTGGCGTCGGCGAACAGCATCATGGTGTTGTCGCGGAAAAACAGTTCGTTCTCGACCCCGGCGTAGCCCGAGCCCATCGAGCGTTTCACGAACAGCACCGTGCCGGCCTTCTCCACGTCCAGCACCGGCATGCCGTAGATCGGGCTCTGCGGGTCGGTCTTGGCGGCGGGGTTGGTGACGTCGTTGGCGCCGATGACGAAGGCGACGTCGCAGCTGGCGAACTCGGCGTTGATGTCCTCCAGCTCGAACACCTCGTCATAGGGCACGTTGGCCTCGGCCAGCAGCACGTTCATGTGCCCCGGCATGCGGCCGGCGACGGGGTGGATGGCGTACTTCACCTCGACCCCCTCCTCCTTCAGCTTGTCGGCCATTTCGCGCAGCGCGTGCTGGGCCTGGGCCACGGCCATGCCGTAGCCGGGGACGATGATGACCTTCGAAGCGTTCTTGAGGATGAA
This sequence comes from Brevundimonas viscosa, assembly GCF_900116065.1. Lineage (GTDB taxonomy): Bacteria > Pseudomonadota > Alphaproteobacteria > Caulobacterales > Caulobacteraceae > Brevundimonas > Brevundimonas viscosa. The sequence continues at coordinate 16,711 of NZ_FOZV01000006.1, read as the reverse complement.
GGCGGCGTCGTCGGCCGAGCCCTGCTTGACCGGCCGGGTCTCCACCGCCCCGCCGCCCGCGGCCGCCGTCTCGCCGCCGAAACCGCCGAGGATCACCGAGATGAAGCTGCGGTTCATGCCCTTGCACATGATGTAGCTCAGGATCGCGCCCGAGCTTCCGACCAGCGCCCCGGTGATGATCAGGGCGATGTTCTCGAGGGTGAAGCCCAGCGCCGCCGCGGCCCAGCCCGAGTAGGAGTTGAGCATCGACACCACCACCGGCATGTCGGCCCCGCCGATGGGGATGATCAGGGTCGCCCCGAGGATCAGCGCCAGTCCGAACACGCCCCAGAAGGCCCAGGTCGCCGTCCCGCCGGTGCCGATCAGGATGCCGATCAGCAGCACCAGCGCCAGGCCCAGGCCGATGTTGATCAGGTGCCGCGCCGGCAGCAGGATCGGCGCGCCTGACATGTTGCCGTTCAGCTTGGCGAAGGCGATCACCGAGCCGGTGAAGGTCACCGCCCCGATGGCCACGCCGAGGCTCAGCTCGATGATCGACAGGGTCTTGATGCCGCCGGCCGCCGTGGCGATGCCGAAGCTCTCGGGCGCATAGACCGCCCCCACCGCCACGAGGCAGGCGGCCATGCCGACCAGCGAGTGGAAGGCGGCGACCAGCTGCGGCATCTGGGTCATCTGCACCCGTCCGGCGATCAGCGCCCCCGCCCCGCCGCCGACCACCACCCCGCCGAGGATCAGCCCGGCGGTCAGCAGGTCCAGCGCGCCCGACGACCACAGCGTCAGCAGGGTCACCCCGACGGCCAGCGCCATGCCGACCATGCCGAAGGTGTTGCCCCGGCGGCTGGTCTCGGGGCTCGACAGCCCGCGCAGGCTGAGGATGAACAGGACGCCGGCGACCAGATAGGCCAGGGCTGCGATGGATGCGTTCATTCGGTCAGCTCCCCCTCATCCTCTTCGCTCACCGGCCTCCGGGCCGCGGCCCCGCCGTCCGGGCCAGCCGCCACAGGGCGGCGGCGATGAACAGCGGCCCGAGGAAGACCATGGCCCAGTCGACCACGCCCATCGACTTCTCCTGGGCCACGATGCGCAGCAGGATCGACGAGAACAGCAGCACCACCCCGCAGTCGAGGAAGCGCAGCTTTCGGATGGCGTCCTTCTCGCCGAACCAGCTCCACAGCCACAGGCCGAAGCCGATCGCGGTGGCGACCCACGACGCCGCGACGGCGATCTGGACGACGTCGAGGGTCATGCGGCGTCGGCTTTCGGCCGTTCCTTCTTGCGGTACATGGCCAGCATCCTGCGCGTGACCATGAAGCCGCCGAAGATGTTGACGCTGGCCAGCGTCACCGCCGCCACGCCGGCACCCCTGGCGATCCAGCCGTCGCCGCCGGTCAGCGCCGCCGCCGCGATCAGCCCGCCGACCACGATCACCGAGGAGATGGCGTTGGTCACCGCCATCAGCGGCGTGTGCAGCGCCGGCGTGACCGACCAGACGACGTAGTAGCCGACGAAGATGGCCAGCACGAAGATGGCCAGGCGGAAGACGGTGGGGTCGACGTGTTCCATCAGTTCTGTCCTCTAGCCGCGGCGCGCTCGTCGGAAATTGTCCAGATCCAGAGGACCACACCGATGGCGAAAGGCGGCAGGCCGCTCTGCAGTCCGCCGGCCGGGTCTGCCCATCTCGCGCCGGTCGGCGACAGAAGGAAGTTCCAGACGGGCGTCATCAGAACTCCGAAGCCCCACACGCCGAGCAACGTGCCGACAACCCGCATGGCGAGGCGTACGAAGGTGCGCATCACCCCTTCCCTCCAGACCGCTCCAGGCGCGCGTCGATGCTCACCAGCAGACGGAGAACACCACCGAGGAAGGCGCTGCCGGCGACCACCCTCAGAAAGGAACCGATGGCCGCACCGACGGTCGCCTCATCGAGCGCCATCTGGAGGATCACCAGAACGAGCGCAGAGGCCGGACCTCCGATCAGGATCACCATCGCGATAAGGCTCAGGATTTTCCGAAGTCGGTCGGAGATCATCCCCTCACCCCCTCGTGCACCACGGCCCCGCCGTGCGTCACCGCCGCCGCCCTGAGGATATCGTCCTCAAGATCCACCGCCAGCGCCCCGTCCTTCACCAGCAGCCCGGTGAAGGCGACGAGGTTGCGCGCATAGAGGGCCGAGGCGTCCGCCGCGATCCGCCCGGCCATGTTGGTCCAGCCGACGATCTTCACCCCGTTCGGGGTCGTCGCGACCTCGCCCGCCTTCGCCCCCTCGACGTTGCCGCCGTTGTCGATGGCCAGGTCGACGATCACCGAGCCCGGCTTCATCGAGGCCACGTGGGCCGCCGTCACCAGGCGCGGCGCGGGACGGCCCGGGATGAGGGCGGTGGTGACGACCACGTCCTGCTTGACGATGTGGCTTGCCGTCAGCTCGGCCTGTTTCGCCTGATACTCCGGCGACATCGGCTTGGCGTAGCCGCCCGCCGTCTCCGCCGCCCGGAACTCCTCGTCCTCGACCGCGACGAACTTGGCGCCCAGGCTCTCGACCTGCTCCTTCGACGCCGGCCGGACGTCGGTGGCGGTGACCACCGCGCCCAGCCGTCGCGCCGTGGCGACGGCCTGCAAGCCCGCCACGCCGGCGCCCATGACGAACACCTTGGCGGCGGCGACCGTGCCGGCCGCGGTCATCATCATCGGAAAGCCCTTGCCGTAGGCGTACGCCGCCTCGATCACCGCCCGGTAGCCGGCCAGGTTGGCCTGGGACGACAGGGCGTCCATCACCTGGGCCCGGGTGATGCGCGGCACGAACTCCATGGCGAAGGCGGTCACGCCCGCCCCGGCCAGCGCCGCCACCGTCTCCTTTTCGCGATACGCATCGAGCAGGGCCACGACCACCGCCCCGGGCCTCAGGGCGCTCGTCTCCTGCGCCGTCGGCCCGCGCACTTTCAGCAGGACGTCGGCCCCGGCCAGCGCAGCCTTGGTGTCGGGCGCCACCGTCGCGCCGGCGGCGGCGTAGTCGGCGTCGGGGATCGACGAGCCCAGCCCGGTCCCGGCCTCCACCGTCACCGTCGCGCCCAGCGCCGTCAGTTTCTTCACGGTTTCGGGCGTCAGCGCGCAGCGGGTTTCCCCGTCGCGGCGTTCGCGGGTCACGGCGATGGCGACAGCCAAGCGAATCCCTCCGTCCGATCCAGACGAAGGAACGTTAGGCGCAAGCGGAAGGGTGCGTAAAGCGCCGCCCGCGGGCGGTCAGGCTCAATGCGCGGCGGTCTTCGGCTTCTTCAGCAGGAACCAGCCGGCGACCATGATCACCACGAAGGCGATGGCCCCGCCGATGAAGCTGCCGTTGGGCATGAACCAGATGGTCAGGAAGGCCACCACCGCCGCCGTCAGCAGCGAGCCCCACTTGGCCAGACCCATGAACAGCCGGAAGGTCGACTCCTGCTCGGAGATCTCCTGGCTGCCGTGCACGTAGTCGTCGTGCGCGTCGTGGGCGGTGTGCGGCTCGGCCATGTCGGTGTCCGGAATCTCGAAAGACGGTTGCCGCCCTTATAGCGGCGCGCGCCGTCCGCTCAAGCCTCAGTCCAGCGCCGCCAGCACGTCGCGAGTGAAGGCGATGTGGTCGAACCGCTTGCCCGCCGGGTCCTCGCCGCGTCGTACGATGACGATGTCGCGGCTGGGGACGATGATCACGTACTGGCCGCGGTTGCCGTTGGCCGAAATGGCGTCCGCAGGGATGCCCTCGCTCTTGTCGAACAGCCAGAAGGTCGCACCATAGCCCTGCTCGCCTGACGGCTGCGGCCCGGAGGGGCGCGAGACGTACGCCAGCCATCCTTCGGGCAGGATGCGCTCGCCGCCCATCATGCCGTCGTCCAGATACAGCTGCCCGAAGCGGGCCAGATCCCGCGCCGTCGACCACACCTGGCTGGACAGGATGTAGTTCCCCCGCCAGTCGGTCTCGGCCCAGGTGTCGTGCATGCCCAGCCGGGCGAACAGCTCCGCCGGCGGATGCGCCTCAAAGGTCCCGGCCACGCCCAGCACCGCCAGCAGGGTGTCGTTGTTGGCGTAGCGGTAACGCGTCCCCGGCGGCGCGATCAGCGGCCAGGTCGGCGCCTGCTCGTCCACGCCCACCCCGCCGAAATAGAGGGCGTCTGTCCGGTTGCCGGCCGTGTCGCTGGTCAGGCCCGAGGCCATGCGCAGCAGGTTGTCGAGCGTGATCGCCTGCCGCGGATCGCCCGGCCGGCTCCAGTCGGCGATCGCCGCCGGGGCGTTCACATCGACCTCGCCACGCTGAACGGCGGCCCCGATGAGCGTCCCCGCCAGCGACTTGGCGACCGACCAGGTGCGCTGGGGCGTGTCCACCCCGAAACCGTCGGCGTACGCCTCCGCCACCAGCCGCCCGTCCTGCAGCACCACCACCGCCGTGCTGTTGGCGCCGTCGCCATAGCGGCCGGCGAACGCCCCTTCGACCGCCGCGTTCAGAAGCGCGGCGTTCCCGCGCGGAGCGCCGGCCTCGAACGGCCGGTTGGCGCGAGGCTCCCCCCGGCCCGCTGCCGCCACCGTCCCGGTCCAGCCCACCGGCATGATGCTGCAGCCCCGCTCCGGCGACCACACCGCCGTCCGCGGCGGCATGGCGTCATCCCATGGCACCGTCACGGCCCGTTCGCCGACCTCCGCCGCCATCTCCCGCACCAGCGGCTCCAGCTCCGGGTAGATCCCGACCAGCTCGTGGGCCTCGACGCTCTCCAGCGTCCGCTCGCCGCCCGCCGCCTCGGCGTTCTTCAGCGCGCCGCAGACCATCAGCGCCTTGTACCCGGCGGCCATGGCCCGGATTGGGGCGGGCGCCTCGGCCACGGCAGTCGGCAGCGGCGTCTGGGAAGCCGCGGTCAGCGGGGCGGCGGCCAGCGCCGCGGCGAGGATCAGGGTGCGCATGCGCCGACGCTCGCCGCCCGCGCCGCCCCAGTCAATCAGAACGTCGCCTCGAACTGGTCCACCAGCCGCTCCAGCCGCTTCGTGCCGATGGTCCAGAAGGCCGGGTCGCGGGGATTCAGCCCGAACGGGGCCAGGGCCTCGACGTAGCTCTTCGATCCTCCGCCCGCGAGCAGTTCCCGGTACAACGGCGTGAACCCGGCCGGGTCCTTGGCCCGGGTCTCCATCAGCGCCGCCACCAGCAGATCGCCGAAGGCGTAGGCGTAGACGTAGAACGGCGCGTGCACGAAGTGGCTGACATAGGCCCACCAGTGCTCATAGCCGTCGTTCAGCGTCACCGCCGGGCCCAGCGAGCCGCCCATCTCCTCCAGCCAGATCTGGTTGATGCGCTCGACCGGCAGCTCGCCCGCCGCGCGCTCGTCGTGGAAGCGCGTCTCGAAGCGATGGAAGGCGATCTGGCGGACCACGGTGTTCAGCCCGTCCTCGATCCGCCCGGCCAGCAGGCCGCGCCTCTCGGCCGCCGGCGCCGTCTTCAGCAGCCGGTCGAAGGTCAGTCCCTCGGCGAAGATTGAGGCCGTCTCGGCGAGGGTCAGCGGCGTGTCGGCCAGCAGGCTCCCCTGCCCCGCCGCCAGGGTCTGGTGCACCCCGTGGCCCAGCTCGTGCGCCAGGGTCAACACGTCGCGCCGCTCGCCCATCCAGTTCAGGAACACATACGGGTGGCGGTCCGCCGTCACCGGATGGGCGTAGGCCCCGGACTGCTTGCCCGGCCGCGCCTTGCCGTCGATCCACGGCCGGTCGAAAAAGCCCCGCGCCCGCTCGGCGAATTCGTCGCCGAGGTCGGCGAAGCTCTCCAGCACCAGCTCCCGCCCCTGGCCCCAGTCGAAGCCGCGCGGCGCGGTGGTCTCCAGCGGCGCGTTGCGGTCCCACTGCTCCAGCTTCGCCTTGCCGAGCGCGCGGGCCTTGAGCGCATAATAGCGGTGCGACAGGCGCGGATAGGCCTCGGCGACCGCCTCCGCCATGGCGTCCACCGCCTCGCCGTCGACCTCGTTGGCCAGATGGCGGCTGTCGGCCGGGCGATTGAAGCCGCGCCAGCGGTCCTCCAGCGCCTTGTCGGCCGCGACCGTGTTCAGCACCAGGGCCATGGTCCCGGCGCGGGCGCCCAGCGCCTCGTTCAGCCCCTCGGCCGCCGCCTGCCGCCGCGCCGACTTGGGGTCCGATAGCCGGTTCAGCGCCTCCGACAGGGTCAGCTCGTCGTTGCCGGCCTTCACCTTCATCGCCGCCAGCGTCTCGTCGAACAGTCGCGGCCACTGCGCGCTGATCGGTCCCCGCTCGGCGAGGAAGGTCTCCAGCTCGTGCGACAGCTCGTGCGGCTTCATCGCCCGCACCCGCCGCAGCCACGGCCGCCAGCGCCCCGGCGCGGGCGCGGCCTTTAGGGCGGCGTCGATCTCCGCCTCCTCCAGTTGGTTGATCTCCAGCGTGACCCAGATGGTCGAGGCGGCGATGGTCGTGCCCTTCTCCCGGATCGTCGCCTCGAAGCCCTGGGCCGCGGCGTCGTTGCGGTTGGTGGAGGCGGCGAGGAAGGCGTAGGCGCCAAGGCCGCCCAGCACGTCCGAGGCCTGCTCGTACAGCGTCACGGCCCGGTCCAGCCGCTCCCCCAGCAGTCCGGGCTCGGCGCGGGCGGCTGCCAGCCGCCCCTGCAGGGCGTTGAGCTCCGCCACGAGCGCGCGGGCGCGCTCAAGATCGGCCTCGATGCGCGGATCCTCGCGCGAGGCGTAGAGGTCGGTCAGGTCCCACAGCGGGGCGTCGTGTGGATCGGCGGGGGTCTGGAAGGGTGCGTTCATGCCCTTCCTTTTGGGGAGCCGCGCCGTGCGGCGCAACGGCCGAAAGCCGCCAGACGCACCGCCGGCGGCGCGTCACCTTGCCCGCGAAGGAGACCTGACCCCCATGCACTTCCGCCTCCACGCCCTCCCCCTGGCCCCGTTCCGGCCGCTGTTCGAGCTCGACGACGCCGGCCTCGCCGCGCTCGGCGCCCGGCGCATGACCGTCGACGCCCCGCACAGCGCCCCGTGCCGGGTCAGCCTCGCCGACGCCGCCCCCGGCGAGCGGCTGATCCTGCTCAACCACCGCCACCTCGACGCCCCGTCCAGTCCCTATCGCTCGGAGGGCCCCGTCTTCGTCCGGGAGGCCGCGGTGGAGGCGTCGCCCGCCGCGGGGGAGATCCCGGACATGGTCGCCCGCCGGCTGCTGTCGGTCCGGCTTTACGACGCCGACTGGATGATGCTGGACGCCGATGTCGTCGACGGGGCGGGCCTGGCGGATCGTCTGGCGGACTGGCTGGCGACGCCGTCGGCGGCCGCGGCCCACATCCACACCGCCCGCCGCGGCTGCTTCCTGGCGGCGGCGACCCGGGCCTGAGTTTCAGGCGGCGAAGGCGGCGATCAGGGCCTTCAGCTCCGGCTCGTCGACGCGCCGCTCCGCCTCCGCCCCCGACACCCACTCCCGCGTCCGCTCCGCCTTCTCCTTCCAGTCCTCGTGCTCGCACGTGACCTCGAGCGGGAAGACCGCGACCACGCACCAGCGCGGCGCCCGGCGCTTCAGGACCTTGAGGTAGCGGAAGGTGCCGAACGGTTGGTCGACCACGTCGCCCTCGACGCCGGCCTCCTCCAGCGCCTCCTGGGCCGCCGCCTCCGCGTCGGTCTTGCCCGCCATGCGGCCGCCCTTGGGGGTGACCCAGCGCCGGGTCTCGCGCGAGGTGACCAGCAGGATCTCGACGCCGTCGGGTCCGCGCCGCCACGGCAGGGCCGCCACCTGGCGGCGCTCGCTGCGTTCGGTGCGGGTCGGATCCTCGGCCATCAGCTCAGGAACAACCCGCCGAGCCAGAAGAAGATCGCCCCGATCGCCGCCGCCGCCGGCATGGTGATGAACCAGGCGGTGACGATGCTGCGCGCCACGCCCCAGCGCACCGCGCTGGCCCGCCGCGCCGCGCCGACGCCGATGATCGAGCCGGTGATGGTGTGGGTCGTCGACACAGGGATGCCCATGCCCGTGGCCATGAACAGGGTGATGGCCCCGCCGGTCTCGGCGCAGAAGCCCTGCTGCGGGCTCAGCCGGGTGATCCGCGACCCCATGGTGTGGACGATGCGCCAGCCGCCGAACAGGGTGCCCAGGGCGATCGCCGCCTGACACGTGATCACCACCCAGAACGGCACGTGGAACTCGTCACCCAGCATGCCGCGCGAGAACAGCAGCACGGCGATGATGCCCATGGTCTTCTGCGCGTCGTTGCCGCCATGGCCCAGCGAATAGGCCGAGGCCGAGACGAACTGCAGCCGCCGGAAGATGCGGTCGGCGAACGACGGATTGGCCCGGGCGAACAGCCATGACACGACCAGCACCAGCAGCAGCGCCAGCGAGAAGCCGACGGCCGGCGACAGGAAGATGGCCATGACCGTCTTGGTCACCCCGCCGACCACTACCGCGCCGGTCCCGGCCTTGGCGATTCCCGCCCCCAGAAGGCCGCCGATCAGGGCGTGCGAGCTGGACGACGGAATGCCGGCCAGCCAGGTGATGACGTTCCAGCTGATCGCCCCCATCAGGGCGCCGAAGATCACCTGGTCCGAGATGATGTCCGGCGAGACGATGCCCCGCCCGATGGTGTCGGCCACGTGCAGGCCGAAGAAGAGGAAGGCGATGAAGTTGAAGAAGGCGGCCCAGCCCACCGCATAGATCGGCGGCAGCACCCGGGTCGCCACGATGGTGGCGATCGAGTTGGCGGCGTCGTGCAGGCCGTTCAGGAAGTCGAACAGCAGGGCGACGGCGATCAGGAAGATCAGGATCAGCAGGGCGCCGTCCATGGAGCGGCTCCCCTACAGGTGCTCGACGAGCACGCCGTTGATCCGGTTGGCCACGTCCTCGAAGCGGTCGACCACCTTTTCCAGATGATCGTAGACCTCGGCGCAGGTCAGGAAGGCCATGGCGTCGCCGTGGCGATGCTCCAGGAACAGCGCCCTCATGCCGAGGTCGTAGAGGTCGTCGGATCGGCTCTCCAGGCGGGCGATCTTCTCGGTCAGCTCGTTCAGCCGTCCATGGTTCTTGCGCATCGCCGGCAGCAGCGACACCGCCTCGACCGTCAGGGCCGCCGCCTCCACCGCCACGTCGCCCAGTTCGCGCATGTGCGGCGCGAACTCGCGGATCTCGTAGAGGGTGATGACCTTGGCGGTCTTCTGCATCTGGTCGACGGAGTCGTCGAGCGAGTTGGTCAGGCCGCGGATGTCCGACCGATCGAAGGGCGTGATGAAGCTGCGTCGCACCGCGAACAGCACCTCGCGGGCCACCGCGTCGGCCTCGTGCTCATGATCGACGATCTTCTGGCACCAGTGCGGAACCTCGTCGCCGCCCTCGAGCACCTTGCGCAGCGCCTCGGCCCCCTTGATCAGGGTCCCGGCGTGGGCGTCGAACAGACGGAAGAAGTTGTCTTCCTTGGGCAGCAGCGCCTGGAACCAGCCCAGCATCGGCGAATCTCCCGGGAATCGCGATCAGCGACCGCGCGTCAGTCCCGCACGGCGGCGATTGCGTCAACCCGTCAGCGCCCGGAGGGTTCGTCATATAATTGAACTAGCGCGACGCCTTCGCCTCGGCCTCCGCCAGGGCCTCGCAGTCGAACCGCTGGCAGAACTTCTCCATCAGCCCGACCATTCGCGGCATCAGCATCGGCGTCATCACCCGCTGCATCTCGAAATTCAGCTCGACCTGCTTGCGGACCAGGGATCGCCCCAGCGGCGAGGTGTAGAAGTCGATGGCGGCCTGCAGCTCGGCGACGGTGAAGGAGTCCGCCACGTCGTCGCGAAGCTCACGGATGGTGTCGTTCATCACCTCCCGGACCATGTTGGTGACCTCGTCCGCCACCCACGTCTGCTGCTCCGCGGGCAAGCCGCTCCCGACGTAGTCGGCCTCGATCTGTTCGCGCAGCTGCTTGAACAGTTCGCCGCCCTGGGTCAGCTCCAGGTACTGGCCGGCCAGCGCGAGATGGCGTTCGCGTCCCCCGTCCGGAGTGCCTGTCGACTGGGCCGCCGCGGGGGCCGCGAGGGCCAGCCAGATCGCCGCGATGATGACGGATGCGCGCATTGGTTCTCCCCCCGGTCGCCAGCGGGCATCCTCCGGCGCCGGACGCGCGACCGCAAACGAAAACGACCCCGGAGATCGCTCTCCGGGGCCGTCCTCATTCAGTCGCGATCCGGAAGGATCAGGCGCCCAGCGAAGCCGGGTCGACCTTGAAGCCCGGGCCCATCGTCGAGGACAGGCTGATGCGCTTCACATAGGTGCCCTTGGCGCCCGACGGCTTGGCGCGGACGAGGGCGTCCACCATCGCCTTGACGTTGGCTTCCAGGGCGGCCTGGTCGAACGAGGCCTTGCCGATGCCGGCGTGGACGATGCCCGCCTTCTCGACGCGGAACTCGACGGCGCCGCCCTTGGCGTCCTTGACGGCCTGGGCCACGTTCGGGGTCACGGTGCCGACCTTGGGGTTCGGCATCAGGCCGCGGGGGCCCAGCACCTTACCCAGACGGCCGACGAGGGCCATCATGTCCGGCGAGGCGATCACCCGGTCGAACTCCATGAAGCCGCCGTTGATCTTCTCGTACAGGTCTTCGGCGCCGACGTGCTCGGCCCCGGCCGCGCGGGCCTCGTCGGCCTTGGCGTCCTTGGCGAAGACGGCGACGCGGACGTCGCGGCCCGTGCCCGACGGCAGGTTGACCACGCCGCGGACCTGCTGGTCGGCGTGACGCGGGTCGACGCCCAGGTTGACGGCGATCTCGATCGACTCGTCGAACTTGGCCTTGGCGTTTTCCTTGACCGCCTTGATGGCGTCGGCGAACGGCATCAGCGCCTCGCGGTCGCCGGTCCAGGCCTGGATGCGCTTGGGTTGCTTGGCCATGAGCTTAGCCCTCCACCACGTTCAGGCCCATGGCCTTGGCCGAGCCTTCGATGATCTTGGCCGCGGCCTCGATGTCGTTGGCGTTCAGATCCTTCATCTTCTTTTCGGCGATCTCGCGCAGTTGCGTCTGCGTGATCTTGCCGACCGTCTCGCGGCCGGTCAGCTTCGCGCCCGACTTCAGACCGGCGGCCTGCTTCAGGTAGAAGGTCGCCGGCGGCGTCTTGGTGACGAAGGTGAACGACTTGTCCTGGTAGACGGTGATCACGGTCGGAAGCGGGGTGCCCTTGGCTTCCTTCTCGGTGCGCGCGTTGAACTCCTTGCAGAAGCCCATGATGTTGACGCCGCGTTGACCGAGGGCCGGGCCGATCGGCGGCGACGGGGTCGCGGAGCCGGCGGGCACCTGCAGCTTGATGTAGCCGAGAATCTTCTTGGCCATTGGTCTCTCCTAAGGAATAGCCCCGGGCGGGCCCGGGGCCGGTGAGCCGTGGTGCGGCATGGCGGCCTCCCACGGATTTGCCGCACGGCCGGCGCAGGGCCGGGCGAGCGAAGGCGCGCCTGTATCAGAGCGCCCCCGCAAAAGCAAACGGCGGCCCGGAAAGGACCGCCGTCGCCGGGTGTATCAGTTGTCGACCGTGTCCCGCCTGTCCCGGCGGGATGTCGCGGATGTCCACCGTCGGATGTCCACCTTGTCCGCCGGCTCAGGCCGCCGTCTTTTCCACCTGGTTGTACTCCAGGTCGACCGGGGTCGGGCGGCCGAAGATCGACACCGCCACGCGCAGGCGGGCGTTGTCCTCGTCGACGCTCTCCACCTGGCCGTCGAAGCTGGCGAACGGACCGTCGATGACCTTGACCGTCTCGCCGATGTCGAAGCGGATGGTCGGCTTCGGACGCTCCACGCCCTCCTCGACCGCGCCGATGATGTTCTGGACCTCGCGCTCGGAGACCGGCAGCGGCTTGGTGCCGCCGGCGGCGCCGAGGAAGCCGGTCACCTTCGGCGTGTTCTTGACCAGGTGATAGGCGTCGTCGGTCATCTCCATCTTCACCAGCACGTAGCCGGGGAAGAATTTGCGCTCCGAGTTCACCTTGCGGCCGCGGCGGATCTCCACGACCTCCTCGGTCGGCACCAGGATCTCCGAGAAGGCATCCTCCAGCCCCTGCTGCCGCGCCTGCTCGCGCAGCTGCTCGGCGACCTTCTTCTCGAAGTTCGAATAGGCGTGGACGATGTACCACTTGTGCCGGGGATTGGCGGGCTTGGGCGCGACGTCGGTCATGAATTGCGTCTCTCTTACTGGCCGATCGCGAGCACGAAGCGCGACAGGAAGGCCAGGGCGGTGTCGACCACGAAGAAGAAGACCGCCGCGATCGCCACCATGATGAACACCATCACCGAGGTGATCCACGTCTCCTTGCGGCTCGGCCACACGATCTTGCGCCCTTCGGCGCGCACCTGGCTGATGAATTGCGGGATCGAGGTCCGCTTCTTCGGCGCGGGCGCGTCGGCCGCGACGGCGGCGCCGGCGATGGCCGGCTGGGCGGTCTGGGGGCGGCGGCCCGGGGTCTTGGCCTTGGCCATGCGGGTCTCTTCAAACAGTGAATCCTGACGCCGTCAGATAGGAAGTCCCATCCGACGGCGACAGGGAGAAAATGGCAGGAGTTGGGGGACTCGAACCCACGACCCCCGGTTTTGGAGACCGGTGCTCTACCAGCTGAGCTAAACTCCTGGACGAGGCGCGAAGCACCGCGAGTGACCCCGCTGCGCATCCGTTTCGCCAGAGCCGGGGTGATTACCAGCGCGGCCCGGCCATATCAAGGCCGAGCCGGCGAGATCGGCCCCTGCTCTCCTTGCGCCCCCGGCGTAAGGAAGACGGGCCGGAACGCGTCAGCCAGCGCCCGGCGCGCCTCGGCTCCGTCGCTGCTCTGGCAACTGCGCGTGACGGCCAGCAGGTCCGGCCCCTCGCGCCAGACCCAGAAGCTGTGGTCGGTGTGGATCGTGGCGTGCAGGCTGAAGCTGGCGGTGACGTAGCGCCGTTCCGGCCGTCCGGGAGCGGCGGGCTCGATCCCCGCGTCCGCATCCGTGATTCCCGCGCTCCTCGCCGAGTCCAGTTCGCCCTCGACCAGCCGCGCCGCCAGCGCCGCCGGATCGACGTCGACGGCGGGGCGCGTGACCCGGAAGGTGCACAGGTCGCCGGTGCTCCGGCCGAGCCTGTAGCGCCGGAATCGCCACCCCTCTCCGGGCCCGACCATCTCCAGCCGGAAGCCGGGCGGGGCCTGGACCTCGATGGCCTCGCCGATCGCCACCGGCTCGCCGCCCCCGCCCACCGAGGCGCAACCCGCAGCCGTCGCCGCCAGGACCGTGATCACGACCGCCTCCGCCCGTCGCGCCGCCATTGCCCTCACGTGCTCTCCCCCCGTCGACGTCAGCCCTGTTCGTCCTGGTGCGCCTGCACCGCCGCCCTCTCGTCCGACTTCTCGACCACCTGCCGGAACAGTAGCTTGTCGATGCGGCGGTCGTCCATGTCGATGACCTCGACCTCGAAACGGCCCAGCTGCAGCACCTCGCCCTCGTCCGGCACGCGGGACAGCTGGTGCAGCACCAGGCCGGCGACGGTGTGGAAGCCCTCCTGGTCGCCGAAATCCTCGCCCAGCAGATCGCACAGGTCCTCGAGGTCGGTCTGGCCGTCGACCAGCCAGCTGCCGTCCTCGCGCTGGCGCACCATGGCCTCGCCCTCGTCGTGGCCCTCGTCGAAGTCGCCGGCGATCATCTCCAGCAGGTCGGTGGCCGTGACCACCCCCTCGAAGGCCCCGAACTCGTCGACGAGGAAGGCCATATGCACCTTGGAGGCCTTCAGGATCTCCAGCGCCTTCAACACCGAGGTCGACTGCGGGATGAAGGCGGGCGTCTGCACCAGCCGCTCGACGTTGAACTCGCCGTTGTCCAGCAGGCTGTCGAGCAGATCCTTCTTGTGGACCACCCCCAGCGGATTATCGACGTCGTTCTCGCGCGCCACCACGATGCGCGAATAGGGGCAGGTGCGGATCTCCTGGCGGAGCTGTTCCTCGCTGTCGTCCAGCGCGATCCAGAACACCTCGTGGCGCGGGGTCATGGCCACCCGGATCGGACGGTCGCCGAGGGTCAGGATCTCCTCGATCATCTCTTGTTCTTCGGGTTCGATCAGCCCCGCGGAGGTGCCCTCGGCGAGGATGGTCTCGACCTCCTCCTGGGTGACGTCGGTGCCGTCGCGGTCCTTCACCCCCATCAGCTTGAGGATGCCCGAGGTGGAGGCGGTCAGCAGCAGCACGAACGGCTTCAGCACGATCGCCAGCGTCGAGATCGGCGCCGCCATCTTGGCGGCGATGGCTTCCGGGAAGATCAGCGCCAGCCGCTTGGGCACCAGCTCGCCGACGATCAGCGACACATAGGTGATGAACACGACCACGATCGCCGTGGCGATGAACTGGGAATAGGGCGCCATCGCCGGGACCGAGGTCTCGAGGATGCGGTCCAGTTCGCCGGCGATGGTGGCCTGCCCGTAGGCGCCCGCGAGGATGCCGATCAGGGTGATGCCGACCTGCACCGCCGACAGGAAGTGGGTCGGCTCCTCGGCGAGGTGGAGGGCGGCGCGGGCGCCGCGGTCGCCGCGCTCGGCGCGGCTCTGCAGGCGGGACTTGCGGGAGGAAACGACCGCGAGCTCGGTCATGGCGAACAGGCCGTTCAGCACCACGAGGAGCAGGACGACGGCGATGGCTATGGCTAACATCTAGGAGGGTGCGGAACCGGCGCGGCGCGACAGTCGGCGTCCGCCCGCCGATGATAGGGGCCTTTCCGGCCGTTCGCCACGATTTCGTGCGATCAGTCGGACCGGCCGCCCTCGACGGCGCCGTAGGGGCCGCGGGCGCCGCCGTCGTCGGGCAGGGCCGCACAGGCCGACATGCCGATCAGGGTGCCGATGAACAGGCCGATGTGAAGCGCACGCCGCATGTGGTTACCGATTTCCTAACGCCGGAACCGAACGTAGCGCCGGCGGTGGGGTTCCGCGCAAGCGCGGTCGCCTCGGGGGCGAAAGAAAGGGGCGCCGCCGGCGGCGACGCCCCTGTCCGGCGAGCCGGCCGGTCTCAGGCCAGCGGGTCGGCGCCCCGGCCGCCGCGGCGCGTCAGCCGGTCGGCCCAGGTCTGCGCCACCTGTCCGGCCGCCGGGCGACCGCCCAGGCCGAAGGCCAGCGCCGCCGCCACCGCCGCGGCGCCGAGGATCAGGCCGAAGGCGAGCAGCACGATGTCGTCGGCGATGCCCATGAAGCGCAGGCCCATGGCCGTGGCCAGGGCGATGGTCGCCCAGCGCACCAGGGTCGAGGCGAAACGATCGGCCCCGGCCGTGCCGCGGTCGATCAGCCGCGCCAGCAGGTCGGCGATCAGCACGCCGGCGGTGATGATCACCCCGCCGACGATGACCCGGCCGGCGAGGCCGAGGATCTCCTCGACCATGGCGGCGAAGGTGGCGAACTCCAGCAGCCGCGCCGCCTCGATGGCGGTGAAGGCGACGATGGCGACCATGACCAGCTTGCCGACCACCCGTGACGGCGTCATCGGCTTCGGCGCCTCGGCGCCGCCCAGCACCGCCGCCGTCGCCGGGGTGACGTCGCCGGCGTAGGGGGCCGTGGCCGGGGCGGGCTCGGCGGCGCGGTCGCGGCCGGCCAGGCTCATGAAGCCCGACACGCTGCGGTCGAAGCCGGTCGCCGGCAGCACCCGCTCGACCACCTGGGCCACCCAGCGGCCGATGAACCAGCCCAGCGCCAGCACGATGGCCGCGGCCAGCACCCGCGGAATGGCGTCGAACACCGTCGACAGCACCGCCACCGCCGGCACGGTCAGCGACTCGATGCCCAGCTGCTCCAGCGCCGCGATGGTGATGGGGATCAGCACCAGCACGAACACCAGGGTGCCCAGCGCCGTGCTCACCCCGGTCGAGCCGGTGGCGCGCGACAGGCCGGCCTTGTCCAGCCAGCGGTCGGCGTTGGCCGCCTGCAGCGCCGCCTCCACCACCCGCCGGGCCAGGGTCGCCACCACGAAGCCGATGAAGAAGATCAGCGCCGCGCCGAGCAGGTTGGGCAGGAAGGCCGCGATCTGGCCCAGAAGGGTGTTCAGCGGCGCCGCCACCTGTCCGAGGTTCAGCACGCCGAGGGCGGCGATGACGCCGAACAGCAGGATCAGCCAGAAGGCCACGTCGCCGAGGCTGTGGCCGATGGTGTGCCTCGGATTGTCGCTGAGGTTGGCCTTCGCCGCCCCGGGGATGCGGTTGATGCCCTTGGCCAGGGCCCATTTCACCGCCTTGCCGATGAACCAGGCGGCGATGAGGATCAGCGCCGCGCCGAGCAGCCGCGGCAGCCACTCCTCGATCAGCCGCTCCCAGCCGATGAACTCGTATCCGGTGTCGTACATGAACCCCTGCCCGTCTGCGCCACGGGCCATCCGCGGCGTTCTCGGCGGGTTCAACCACCACAGGGCGAACCGGGTTCCGGCCGATCCGTTCCCGATGGCGAAACGGCCCCCGGATCGCTCCGGGGGCCGCTCTGTCTTCAGTCTCGCGTCACGCGCTCAAGCAGCGAGCGACCGCGTCGCGAGCGATAGCGCCCTTGGCGTTACTCGGTGATCTTGGAGACCACGCCGGCTCCGACCGTGCGGCCGCCTTCGCGGATGGCGAAGCGGAGCTTCTCTTCCATGGCGATCGGGGTGATCAGCTCGACGTTCAGCTCGGCGTTGTCGCCGGGCATGATCATCTCGACGCCTTCCTTCAGGTGCACGATGCCGGTCACGTCGGTGGTGCGGAAGTAGAACTGCGGACGGTAGTTGGTGAAGAACGGGGTGTGA
>NZ_FOZV01000005.1:10000-286928 GCF_900116065.1 Brevundimonas viscosa | reverse complement strand
CCCCGGCCACCGCCCAGATCCAGACCAACGTGGCGGGCTGCAACACCCGCAACCTGGTCCGCGTGACCAAGGGCAACCCGGACGGCATGAGCAACCCGTCGACCTCGGGCTACGATCCGGCCCAGTTCACCAACAAGCTGCCCTACTCGGTCGCCGTCGCCTTCAACGGCTCGGCCCCGAACTCGGCCGCGGCCCAGGCCGGCTCGTTCAACGTCGACGCCAGCGAGCAGACTGACTCGCAGCTGCACGGCGCCTGGAAGTCGGTGTTCACCATGAACGTCAACGTCCCGCCGCCGTCGCTGTCGCTGCTGGCCGGCACCTACACCGACACGGTCAACGTCACCCTGACCGTTCAGTAAGCCCAACCCGCCCCGGAGACATCCGTCTCCGGGGCGGCCCAGGGGGCACCGGGTTGAGCAAGTTTTTAACCTGCTGAGAGCCAACTAAAGCAGCAGGACTGAAGTCGGCGGGGCACATTATGATCAATCACGCGACACTGGCGCAGATCGGCGCGCGGGCGGCTCGGCCTGTCCGTCTCCTGCTTGCGCTCACGACGATCGCACTGGCGACCTTCGCCACCACAGCGGACGCCATGAGGGTGTCTCCGATGGTGGTCGAGATCACCACGCGCGGCGCCGGATCCTCGGCCCGCATCGAGGTCCAGAACGTCGGCTCAACCGCCCTGCCGTTCGAGACGCGGATCACCCGTCTCGAGTTCGGCGAAGACGGCGAAATGATCGAGACGCCAGCCGACGAGGATTTCCTGGTCTTTCCGCCGCAGGGCATCGTTCCCGTCGGCGGCCGTCAGGTCGTCCGCGTCCAGTGGATCGGCGATCCGGACCTGGCCCTGTCGCGCGCCTACTATGTCGGGATCCACCAGATCCCCGTGGATCTCAGCGGAGACGGGGAGGCTGCCGCCGTGGGCGGGCAGCTGCAGGTCGTCTACAATATGAAGTCTCTCCTGACGGTCGCCCCTCCCGGCGCCGAGCCGCAGGTTCGCGTCATCTCCGCCACGCCCACGATGGTGGCCGCAGCGCCCCAGACCGCTGTGGAGGTGGACCCCGCGCTGGGGGGCGCCGCCCCCGCGCCGGAAACACAGGAAATGCGCCCCGGCGTCTCCGTCGAGCTCCGCAATACCGGAACCCGCTACGCCATGATGAGCGCAGCCGACTGGACGCTTGAAGGAACGGGCGTTGACGGCGAGCCGCTGCGGGTCGTGCTCAGCGCCACCCAGGTGAACGAGGCGGTCGGCGTCGGCTATCTTGCGCCCGCCGGGGGCCGGCGGACCTTCGATGTGCCGACGGGTCAGGCCTTTGCCCCGGGTCGACCGATCAGGGTCAGCTTCTCGCGATGAAACGGCCGGGGATATCGATCCTGTTGATTGCGGCCGGGCTGCCGCCCGGGCTCGCCCACGCCTTTTCGGACGCCGCCGCCGACGCGGATCTGCCCATCGTCACGTCTGCCCGGTACGGCCTGACGGGCGTGTTCGACGAGGCGCTGACGGTGGGGGCCCCGCTCGTTCTGAGGCAGGATCCCGCCCCTCAGGCCGCAGGGTCACTGATCGTCCCGGGGGACGCATCGCCGCCGCCGCCGCCGCAGGACGCGCCGCCGGCCCGGCCTGTCGACATCAATCCCTACGACCGCGACCTCAACCTCACGGTCCCGCTCACCTTCAACCGGCGGACCCTGGGGGAAGTCGACGTCCTGCTCACCCGCGATGACCGCTTCATCGTGGCCAGCGCGAGCTTTGAGGAGCTGATTGCGCCGCTGCTCAACGAGCAGGGGCGGGCGGAGCTCGCAGGCGCGCTGGAGGGCCGGGACGGTTTTGAGGCCCGTGATCTGGCGAGCATCGGAATCGTGCTCGACTATGACCCGACCGCCCTGTCCATCCTCGTACTTCGCATTGATCCCGCGAAGCGGGCCACCCAGTCTCTTTTTGATGGCGGCGAGCCGGAGGAGCCGGCGCTGGCTCCCGAACCGTTCAGCGCCTACCTCAACTCCACCGTCGTGGCCTTCCGGCGCGATCCGGCCGGATTCAACGGCGCCTACCCGACCCCCAGCGTGTTCCTGAACGGGGCCGTGCGCTACGGCCATGGCGTCTTCGAGTTCGACTTTCAGGGGCGCGAAGAGCAGTTCCTGGGGACCTACGAAGTCGATCGCCGCTATGCCCGACTGGTCTACGACCAGCCGGAGGATTTCCGCCGCTGGACCCTGGGCGATCTCGAAACCGAGACCCGCAACCGGCAGGGGTTCGTCAACATCGGCGGGGTCGGCGTCACCCGCCAGACCCGCAGGTTCGATTCCTTCCGCCCGGGTTTCCTGGCCGGCAATCGTGAGTTCATCCTGCAGTCCGAGTCGACCGTCCGGGTCATTCGCAACGGGGTCATGCTGCAGGAATTCCGTCTCGATCCCGGTCGCTACGACATCTCCAACCTGCCGCTGCTGACCGGCAGCAACGACGTCGAGCTCCAGATCGTGGACGACGCCGGCCGAAGCTCGTCGGTGGCGTATCGATCCTATCTGGATGCGATCGACCTCGAGCCCGGGGACTATGAGTACGGCGCCTTCCTCGGCGTCACCTCGCCCTTCACCGTCGGCTCGCCCGACTACAGCAGCGGCGACCTCGCCTTCACCGGCTATTTCCGCAAGGCTTTCGTCGACCGCCCGGCGATCGGCGTGGGGCTCCAGGTCAGTCCTGACGTCCAGATGCTGGATGGCGAAACCCAGTATATCCTCGCGGCCGGCCAGCGGCTTTCATTCGACGCAGCGGTCAGCAACGGCGATCTGGGCTTCGGCTACGCCGGCGCCGTCACCTACGATTTCCTGATCGATCGCGGCGAGGTCGTGGACCAGGCGCTGCTGCAGCTGGACTATGTCTCCCAGGAGTTCGCCAACCTCGGCAATCCCCAAGGCAATAGCCCCATCGCCTTCACCCTCACGGGCGCCTATTCGCGCGCGTTCAGCGATGATCTGTACGGGCAGCTGCAGGTCTCCTACCAGGGTGGCCGCAATGGCTTTGAGGACTCCTATCTGGTCGGCGCCGATCTCGCCTACCGCGTCACCGAGACCCTCACCGTCCAGGCCGGCGTCCGCTATCAGGAGGTCCCGGGCGGTCCGATCGATCGCGACGATTTCGGGTTCAACATCGCCCTGACCTGGCAGCCCCGCTACGATCGCCGGCTGGATGCGCGCTACGACAGCGCCAGCAAGAGTGGTTCGGTCAGCTACGGCCAGTCGGTCGACAACCATGTCGGCGCATTCGGATACAGCGGACAGCTGAACTACAGCGACGGGCCGGTGAACGCGAGCGGATCGGCCACCTATATCGCGAACCGCTTCGACGCGACCCTGTCCCATACGGCTTTCGGGCGCGACTTCGAAACCGTGGGCGACGACCAGGTCACCGCTGCGGCGGTCAGCAGCAGCATAGCCTACGCCGGGGGCAAGGTGGCGATCGGCCGGCGCATCGGCGACAGCTTCGCTATCGTGCGCGGCCACCCCACGCTGGAAGGCCGACAGGTGATCACCGGCGACAACCTGGAGGGCGGCCGCTATCAGGCCTCCAGCGGGGCGCTCGGGCCCGCCTTGGCGAACTCGCTCGCCTCCTATTACAACCAGTCTCTCCGCTATGACGTCGTCGACGCTCCCTCGGGCTACGACCTGGGCGAGGGCATCATCCGCGTCCACCCGTCCTACCGGAGCGGCTACAGCCTGGAGATCGGAACCAACGCCTTCGTGAGCGCGGTGGGATCGATTGTCGGGCTGAACGATGTTCCCCTGGCCCTGGTGTCGGGACGCGTTCGTCCCGCGGACGATCCGACCTCGGCGGGGGAGCCGTTCTTCTCCAACTCCGTCGGCCGGTTCGCCATCCAGGGCCTCGAGCCGGGCAAGTCCTATCGGGTCGAGCTGTTCACCACCCCTCGCCAGGTGTTTGAGTTCCAGGTGCCGATAGACAGCGACGGGCTACTCAACCTGCAAACCATCTCGATCCAGGTTCCCGTGAGCTGATGGGAGATCCAGCATGACCGCAAGACGTGTCGCCGCCATCCTCGCCCTGTGCACGGCCGCCGGTCTCGGCTGGTCCTCCATCGCCGCCGCCCAGAGCCCAGCTGGCGTTCCCGTCGGGTGCCGGCTGCTGATCGAACCCGGCGCCTCGCGCTGGACGATCGAATCCTACGACCCCTTCTCGGGCGCCCCGGCCTATGGTCAGTTCCAGATGACCTGGATCAACCAGGGCGACAAGGCGTGCATCGGCGATCCCACCGTCACCACCCGGGGCGAGGCCTATGGTCTGCGCAGCCAGACCCTGCCGTCCTCCGACCTTCTGCGCTACGGCCTCGTCAACGAGAGCACTGGCGCGGACCTGACGCCCTACACGAGCTCATGGAACGGCCAGTTCAACGGTCCGCCCCTGCGGGTCGAACCTGGCCAGCGCGTCGTGCAGACCTTCGGGCTGTCCGTCGACGTCGAGGACTTGGGAGGCGACGGCCTCTACCAGCAGACCGTCGCTGTCGGTCTGCGCCGGCGCAACAGCGTGATCCATGAGGCTGAGCGCGACGTCACCCTCGCCATCAATGTCCGGCCCTCGGCGGTCATGGGGCTGACGGGAACCTTCCAGCGTCAGAACGGCGTGGCCAGCATCAACCTCGGTGAACTCACGCCCGGGCGTACCAATGATCCGGTCAATCTGTGGGTGCGGGGCACCCGCGGGTACCGGGTCGTCGTGCAGTCCCGCAATCAGGGAAGACTGGTGCAGTCCAGCGGCGACTGGGCGGTGCCCTACGCTATGAGCCTGGGCGGCGTGCCGATCGATCTGATCAATCCTGCCCCCTTCCAGTCCACGCCGGGTCCTGGCCTGCGAAACGACACCTATCCGCTCGTCGTCACCGTGGGCCAGACCGCAGGTCAGCGGGCAGGGCGCTACAGCGATCTCCTCACCCTGACGCTGGCCCCCATGTAGGGCGGAGCTGGCGAAGGCGCTTGCGATCAGATCGGCTGGATGGTGAGAACCATCACCACAGGCGCCTTCAGCGTGGTCTTTTCGAAGCGGTAGTCCACGCTTCTGATCTGGGCGATGCCGGAGCGCCGCAGCAAGACGTTGCCGCTGTGCGGCAGCTGGATCTGACGATCACCATAGTGGAAGAGGGCGTCCTCATCCCCATCCAGCGTGCGGTAGCTGGCATGCACGGCGAAGCCGCCCGGGCTGTTGCAGGCCTCAACCACCCGACCCGAGCCTGTGTCGCTGTTGATCGGTCCGCCCTCGGGCCGGACCCAGCAGGCGACCGGCACGCGAGCCACCAGGCGATAACCCGCGTTTGGACCTGCCGCGGCCGCGGTGGGGAGAGCCGAGGCGCCGAAGAAGAGAACGGCGCCGACGAGCAGGCCCTTCTTGAAGGTTCGCATCCCGCACCTGATCAAAGGTTTCAGTCTGCATTGTTTGTACGGGATGCGGTTGAAGTTGCTCTTAAGTCCTATGCTTAGCGTTTCCCCAAACGCTATCCTTAGCGACCTGCCACCGAGCGTGCCTAACGTCGAGTAAACCCTGTGAAGGGCGGCCCTCGCCGCGAGACTTCGCACGAGCCTTGCAATAGCGGCTTGGGTGACATTCTCTGTGCCGGGATGGCACAGGGGGAGGGGATCATGTCTGAGGTGATGACCGTCCTGGTCCTCATATCCGTGCCATTGGCGGCGGCCTGCCTGTTCGCGTTCGTGCGCCGACCGGTTGCGGCTCGACCTGATCGCGCTTCACACAAGCCCCGGGACGTTGGAGCCCGGGGTGACGCGAACGTTCCGGGGCAGGCGACCCCAGGGGCGGCGCCCCATCCCTCCGTGGGGGGCTCCGCATGATCCGGGTCGCGATCCACCTTTCCGCGGGCGACAAGGTCTGGCGCTGGAGCTTGGTCCATGGGGACGCCGAACTCGCGGAAGGCAGCGCCTGCGACGGGAACGAAGCGCTTGCAGCGGCCAAGGCGGTGGCGGCCCGCCTGCTCGACTCCAGCCTGGAAGCCGAAATCTGCAGTCCGAACTGGCGACGCAGCACCCTCCTTGGCGCTTCGGTCGGCGCCACGCCGCCAGACAGTTCCCCTGCCGGGAGAGCGGACTTGCCATCGGCCGCCGAGGAGCGAGAACTGCGCCAACAGGGGGAAGTCGCAAATGGCCAGAGAGACCTTGATGATCCGTCGCTCCGGACATGAGGTCCTGTTGGTGACCCGGTTGCGGGCGCCTTCGGGCCAGGTGGCGGCCGAGCGCACAGTCCGGATCGCAAAGGATCCCCAGGAGGCCTTCTCGCGATCCGCAGCGGACCCGGCCGGGGACCGGGGCCTCCTTCACTAGGCCGCAGCATGCACAATCCTGACACCGGTCGCCTGCTCGAGCGCATCCTCCACGCGGTGCGGCACGATTGGCTTTACTTCGTCGTCGTGGCGGAGCTGGTCCTCATCTCGGCTCTGACAGGCTGGCTGCTTGCCGGGGTCGGGACCTGATCCGTCACGCCAGCGCGAGCCGGTCCGCCGCCTCTTCGCGCGACAGGAGGCGGATCTCCGTCTCCAGCCGCACCACCACAACGTCGCTTCCAGGGCCGAGCCCAATCGCCGCCAGGTCCGCGGCTCGGAGCGTCAGACCTCCCGATGCAGCGACCTGACGGATATCAAAGGCCTCCGCCTTCAGGCGCCGCCGTCGGGGCGCAGGGCGTGCGGCCCGCCCTTCGGCGCGATCGCGCGCCAGGCTGCTGTAAACGTGGTTTGTGCTGATCTGCAGGCGCTGGGCGATCGCCCTGCCGCTCATTCCGGTCTCGGCAAGCTCCCTGATCGCGGCGGCCTTGCTCGCCGCCGCCGGCGGATTTCCGCTGCCTGCCATCCCAAGCTCCGCTTCTGATCAAGAACGCCTTGTAGCGCAGCCTTAATCCATGGTTAAGTTCGATGGTTGCCCTAAGAGGGTGGCGGCGGAGTCAGGCTGCGGAATGGCCCCGTCGCCGCCTGCCCGTCTCAGTAGCGGCTGCGGCGCACAGCGCCGTCGCGGCCATCGTGCCAGCGAGACGGATCCGCGCGGGTGTCGCCATTGTTCGTGTCCGTGTTGGGGTAGGCCGGGTAGTAGCCGCCGGTCGCGCCGACCGTGCCGCCCAGCGGGTCAGGACCGGCTGAGAGGCAAATCTCGGGCCCCGGCGCGCCGTAGAGGTTGGCCATGAACTCGACAGTGGCCCGCTCGATCAGGGCCCGCACCGCCAGTTGCACCGGCTCCAGTCCGCCTTCGCCGGCGGAGATGTCGAAGACATTGCCGTTCAGGAAGTCGAACACCCCCGCCGAGATTTCCCGACCGATGATCTGCTTCTGGTAGGAGATGACGTCGACCACCTCGAGCGTGGTGGTCTGCACAAGCCTCAGATCGATGGCCACGTTCATGACGAAGGCCTTGCCCGAGAAGGCCGTCGACAGCGGCGTGTCGGTCTCGACCTGCCCGGCGGCCATGTCGAAGCCGCCTGAACGGATGTTGTAGTTCACCTCGGTGATGCCGCCGATGATATAAAAGTCGGTGCCGGGGACCGAACCGGCCAGGATGCGGCGGTACTGGACGTCGTCCGCGCCGCCCGCGCCCTCGTCGCCGATCAGTCGGTTGTTGGCGTAGCGCAGCTCCATCTCGGAGACCGAGGTGTCGTAGCGTTCGACGATGCGCGCGCCGGACTTGGCCAGGGCGGTCATGGCCATCAAGGAGGCGCCGCCGGTGATCTGGCGTCCACCGTCGGCCGACACCGTGCCGGTGTAGTCGCTGATCCGGCCCACCGCGATGCGCGGGGAGGGCAGGTTGTAGCGTCGGGCGTAGTCCGCCATGCAATAGAGGGCGGCGGAGTAGGGCGTCGGGTTGGCGATCACCGGCGCATTGCCGATGGGCGTCGCATAGGCGCCTTGCGGGCCGGCCGACGAGGAGATGCAGCCCGACAGCAGGGCGGGGAGGACCGCCAGCGCTCCCAAACGTCTGATCGGGCCCCGCATCGCCGCCTCTCCCTGCCTGCTTCGCCGACCAGGAATCGACGAAGAAGGTTAACAGCTTGGTGACATGGCCGCTCGGTTAGCGTAGCTGTACCCGGGCCGGACCGACGCCCCAACTCCCCGTCCGGCAGGACGACCTGCCTGTTGAACCTTCCGGGCGGGTCGTCCCTTGGGATGAACCGTGACGGAGGATGCGCGATGGTCGTCGTATTGGTGCGCGGACGAGGCAGGCGAGCCGCCCTCGGACGCCGGGCGAAGCGCTCCCTGGCCGATTGGCTGATGCGGCTCTTCCGCGCCGGCCTGCCGGCACGGCTTGGCTGAGCCGACAGCGCCCGGAGAACTCAATCCTTCGGCGCGTCCCTCATCCCCGTTCGCCGGGTTCCTGCCGGTAGTTGTGTCGGGGCGGCGGAGCCGGAGGAACGGCGTCCGGCGGAGGCAGGTCCCCGAGATGGTGGGGCGGCGGCGGAGGCGGCGCCGCGTGGACCTCTGGAGGTGCGACGTAGACAGGCGGCGCCTGCACCTCGACGGGCGGCGGGGTCACGTAGACGGGCGGCGGCATATGGACGACCGGAGCCTCCACGCGGACTTCCGGCGCCGCCACATAGACAGGCGGCGACTGCACATAGACGGGCGGTGGGGTCACATAGACTGGCGGCGCAACGTGGACCTCGGGCGGCTCCAAATAGACCTCCTGGGCCGCCACATGCACCGCAGGCCCGCGGACGTAGATTGGAGGCGCTTCCACAAGCACCCTGCGATCGTCCGAGGCATGGCTGCGGTAGGTTTCGTGATAGCGCGATGCGTGGCGGGCCTCGTAGGTTTCCCGTTCCCAGGCCTCCTCACGATAGACGTCTTCGTAAACCACGCGCGGCGGCGGCGCGCAGTCACAACGGTCGCGCCGCCAGGCGGGCCGCCAGCCGATGTAGGTTCGCCCGTAGCCCGACACGCGATAACCGAAAGGCGCGCTGACGGGGGGAGGCCCGAGCGTCTCGGCGGAGGCATAGTAGCCGCCGGTCTCCATGTAGCCGACTTCCGAATAGCCGCCCGCACCGATATAGACGGAGCCGCCTCCGCCGCCCCGACGGCCGCTGTCGACGGCATAGCTGCGGGCGTTCAGATAGCTCCGCGCATCCGCCGCCGCATAGGCGGAAGCATGGGCGTTGGCGTTGGCGTTGACGTTGACGTTGATGTCCGGCCGCCCGCCGCCATAGCCCGGAGGCGGGCGGTGCTGACCGCCGCCGCACCCGCCTGGGCAGGTCGGTCGGTCATGGCCTCCGCCCGGGGGGCGCTCGCCGGCGAGCGCCGGTGCGTTGACGGCTAAGGCCGCGAGTGCGGCGAGGACAAGGGTGTGTCTCATCTTGGCACGGGCTCCGAAGTGGCCCCGTGCCCCGCGCAAGCCTCGGGCCGCGCCTCGAAGGCCCCATCGCGCCCAGGCGTCTGCGGGCGGGCGAGGCGTGAGACCCTGCCGGGACGCCGGCTCCTGGGAACGGCCTGCGCGCCGCTGCGCGCCCTTCAGGTTCCGGCGCGCAGCGGCGGGCGTTCTGCGGTAAATCGAACAGCATGGGGCGCGAGTATGGTCTGGCGTGCGCGACCGACCGGGGAATGGCTCAGCGTCGGCCAGTCCGCCCGGTCCATCTTCTGGGCATCGCCTCGCTGGCCGCCTGGACCGGACGGTCAGACGCCGCGGCGTCTTCGCTGGCGAGTCTGGACCGGCGCACTTTCAGCCACAGCCAGTCAGCTGCAGGCCCGCATCGTCGCCGTCCGAGAAGGCGAACCGGACTTTCCTCAGGCGCAAGGGAGCTTTCGCAATCCATGCGGAGAAAGGGGCTGACGTGAGCCGCAGTTGGCGACGCGGTGGGCAAGTCGGGCCGCGACAATGGCGGCGTTCAACTTCTCCCAGGCCGGGGCGTCGGCTGGCGCACGAACGGTCCGCCTCATCGCACGAAGATCCGACCAGTCGACGTCCATGACATCTCCTCCCGAGGTGCTCAAGATCTTGCCTGACGCCCGTTAAATACTCGTTGTCGTGAGGCCTTGCCCTGACGTCCGTCACAACCGCTGGTGCGAGCGCCCTGCTGTCACTTCGGACACTCGCCCGCCAGCAGGTGCTGCAGCACATCCGCCTCGGCCGCCGTCAGATGAAACGCGTCACTCATGGCCGCCATCGCCGCCGCTGTCGGCTTGAGTTCTTCTTGCAGGGCGACGATGACCAGACCCTCGTCAGGCGCGCCGTACAGGCCGGCTCCCACCCAGCCGCCGTGGCGCTGGCGCAGAACCAACCGCAGTCGGCCGCCTTTGTCGGCGACCTTCCGGACCCCCGCAAGGAAAGCCGCGTCACAGTCGGCGGATCCGAACCCCAAGGCGCCGGTGCCCAGCGACAACAATTGCCCGTTCGCTATCGCCGCTTCGCCGGCGGGATTGGCGGATACCAGGCGTCCATCACCATCCACCAGGAAGAGCAGCGAAGGGTCGAGGGCGAACCACAGATCTCCGGCCCTGGATGCTCGTGAACGGCTTGCCACCGCGCCGATCCTTACACTGCCGCGAGGGGTGATTGCTGGCGCGCCGGCGATTGCAGCAAAGCTACGCCGCGCCAGTCGCGATCGCTCCGCCCCCCAAGTCTCATGCACGGTCGCCATCTGAACCCCATGCGCTCATTGAAAACTTGCAGCCCCAAACTTGACACAATTGGTTGAATGCCTGGGCTCTGACAACCCCAAAATCGGTTAACGCGAAAGTTAAGGGATTGGCGCGACGAAATATTCCCGTCCGCCTCCCCGAGGCCCGGTGCAGACCTGCGTCGCACAACGACTGACCGCGTCCAGGTCATGGCGCGCTGTTGCGCGCGGCTACATCGTCCTCTGGAGAAATCGGTGCACCGATCTCTCCGCGCGCGTTCTGATTTTTGTGAGCTGAGAAATCCAGTGTGTCCGAGCACTGGCGGGCCTCGCGCCCGGTCGAGCGATGAGCTTGAGCCAGTAAGACCGACGGTCAGGCGTCGTAGCCATACAGGTCGAAGGATATCGCTTCGTCTCGCATCGGAGCCGAAGCGGCATTGTCCCAACCGATTACGCCTGGCCGCTTCGGGAATGTTTCGGCTTCACGAGTCCGGTCATCTTCTACGGGAGCGGGTTCGCAAGTGCGGGTCGCCGGAACACGATGATGCGGAGTTCGAGCGGGCTCCGGGAAATCGCGCGGACACCCGCACAAGCCCGGCAAGGGGAAAAGTCCCAGGGGCGACGGAACTGGGTCGGGTGGCGACGCGAGGTGGCCGCTGAACAGGGCCCGCTTGCAAACCCTCGAGCCTTGATTCAAGCTTCGCATGCGCCGTCAGCGGCGGCGCCGAGGCGTGAGAACCTTGCTTGAGACGATCAGAACACCCGCCCGCCGTGCCTGCGGCGCCGCCGTCGCATATCCCCGCCTGTTCGGGCGAAAGCGGTCGCGTGCACCTCAAACAGGATCTCGAACCCCGATGCTTCCACCGGGGACGCCTCGTCACATGGAGGCGAACTCGTGCATCGATCCCAGGACTTGAAGGAGAGGCAGGCCGACGCCGGCCTCAATGACCTCTATCGAGCCTACTCCGGCTGGCTGAATGCACGCCTGCGAAAACGCTTCGGCGACGACACCGAGGACATGGTCCACGAAGCCTGGATCCGGGCGGCGCCGTACAGCCGCAAGGGTCTCATCGAGCACCCGAAGGCCCTTCTGCTGAAAATCGTCGATAACCTGGCCGTCGATCGCGCCCGCCGACGCGGTCCGCGCCCGATCGTCGAGGGCGACCGCGCCGACCCCGCGCCTGCGGCCGATCCTCCAGCCCAGGTCGACCTCGTACTCCTCAAGCAGATCGTCCTTGGCATGCCGCCCCGGCTTCGCGACGTCTTCGTCTTGAGCCGTTTCGCTCATCTGGAGTATCAGGAGATCGGTGAACGTCTGAACATTCCGGTGACCACCGTGCAGTGGCGGATGAAGAAGGCGCTGGAATACTGCGCAGCCCAGTTGCGGCTGTAGCTGATGGGGAGCGCCATGGGCGACCCGCAGGTCGGGAACAGCGCTGCCGACAGAGAAGCAGCCGAATGGCACGTCCGACTTGGCGAACGGCCTGTCTCGGCAGCCACGCTCGAACAGTTCAGGCTCTGGCGCAGGGAGGCGGGCAACGCTGAAGCCTACGCCAAAGTCGAAGCGCTGTGGCGCAGCGCTGGAAGTCTGGCGGGCGACCGGGACATCCAGGCGGCGACCCGCGCCGCCCTCAGGTCCAGCCGGCCGCGGCCGAGACGCGCTTGGGTCCGCCGCGCGCTCCCGGCCGTCGCGTTGACAGTTCCCGCCGTCGTCGCGGCTCTCGCGCTGGCCCTCTGGCTCCCGAGCCGCAACACCTACGCCACCGAGGTCGGCGGCCAGCGTCTGGTTCGACTGGACGACGGCTCCCGCATCCAACTGGACACCGACACCCGCGTGAAGGTTCGTTTCGGGGAGGCCGAACGTCGGATCCTGCTCGAGCGGGGACAGGCTCTGTTCATGGTCGCCCGCGACGCCTCCCGACCTTTCCGCGTGGCCGCTGGGGACGTCGAAATCACTGCGCTTGGCACCGTGTTCGATGTCCGGCGCGAGACGGCGGGCGTACGTGTAACCCTGGTCGAGGGGGCCGTCGCCGTGGTCGAGGACGCCCCTATGGAGCCTCGGCGCTGGCGACTGACGCCCGGCCAGCAGGTGCGCACCTCGCTGACCGGTTCCACCCCGGTCGACGTCGACGCCAAGGCCGCGACGAGCTGGTCGACCGGACGACTGGTGTTCCAGAGCACGCCGCTCGCCGAGGCCGTGGCCGAGGTCAATCGATACCTCCCCGAGAAGATCATCCTGGCCGCCCCGGCCGCCGAGAATGTTCCGGTCAACGGCGTTTTCGCCGCTGGCGACCGGGACGCCTTTGTCTCGGCGGCTTCGGACCTGTTCGGCCTGAGCGCCCGACCCCAGGCGGACGGCGGCGTTCGCCTCGCGCCATCCCCCGGCGGATAAAAATTTCGGCGGCCTGCTCAGATGAGCGGATGCCCCGGCGTCTCCTGTTCGACGCGACCTTGCGTCGGAGGGGACGAAGACCATGACCATCCGATTCTGCAGCCTCATGAACGGCGCCGCCTGCGCCCCTGTCATAGCGGCCGCCCTGGGCTCCAGCGCGTGCGCCCAGGAAGCCCGCGACTTTGAGATTGCGCCCGGAGCGCTGGACGCGGCGCTCGTCGCCTACGCCGCCCAGGCCGACGTCCAGCTTCTCTACACGGCAGAACTGGTGGCGGGGCTGCGCACCCCCGGCGTGTCCGGCCGTCATTCGCCCGAGGCGGCGCTGAACCGTCTCCTGGCAGGCAGCGGCCTCGTCTGGTCGACCAGTCGACCCGGGGTGATCGTTCTGCGCCGCGCGGCTCCGGCCGAGGATCTCGCCGGCCCGATCGAGATCGACGACGTCGTGGTGACCGGCACCCTGCTCAGGGGGCCGGGGGAAACCCCGTCGCCGGTGACAGTGATCTCGCGGGCCGATCTCGACGCTTCGGGCGCGGCGACAGCGGCGGATCTGCTGACCACCCTTCCGCAGAGCTATGCCGGCTCAGCCACGCCCGGGACCCTGCTGACCCTGAACGACGCCCAGGGCAGCAACAGTTCGCTTTCGACCGGCGTCAACCTTCGGGGCCTCGGTGAAGACTCCACCCTGGTGCTCGTCAACGGTCGGAGGGTCGCCGGCACCGGGTCCCGCGGCGAGTTCGCTGACCTCTCGGCTATCCCGGGCGCTGCGCTCGAGCGGATCGATGTGCTGCTCGACGGCGCTTCCGCCCTCTATGGCTCGGATGCCGTCGGCGGGGTGGTCAACGTCATCCTGAAGCGGTCTTTCGACGGGCATGAGAGCCGGCTGCGGGCCGGCGCCGCCCGGGGCGGGGCCGAAGACCTCCTGGTTTCTCATCTCGCCGGGCGAAGCTGGGCGACCGGCTCAGTGCTTGGCAGCTTCGAGTATCAGTCTTCCGGATCCCTCAACACAGCGGACCGCGCCTACACCGCAACCGGGGATCTGAGGCCGTGGGGCGGCGGCGACTACCGGAACATCTACGGCTCACCCGGAAACATCGCTCGCTTCGACCCTGGGGTCGGCGCCTTCGTCTCCGCATTCGCCATTCGCCCCGGGCTCGACGGCGTGGCTCGAACGCCCGCGGACTTCGCCGCCGGCCAGGCCA
Source organism: Brevundimonas viscosa (assembly GCF_900116065.1). Lineage (GTDB taxonomy): Bacteria > Pseudomonadota > Alphaproteobacteria > Caulobacterales > Caulobacteraceae > Brevundimonas > Brevundimonas viscosa. Next base: position 272,737 of record NZ_FOZV01000005.1, on the reverse strand, counting down.
ATCTCTCCAATCGACGCGAGGGCATGGACCTGCTCCCGGCCCAGGAGCGGCAGACCGCCTACGCTCGCTTCCGGCAGGACCTGGGCGAACGTACGGAGGTTTCGGGGGATCTGCGCTACAGCGAACGAACCTACGAGTATGCAAGCATCTCGGCTGGGGGGCTCTACACCGTCACGGCCGCCAATCCCTGGTTCGTGTCTCCCAACGGCTCGACCTCGCACCTTGTCGCTTACGACTTCGGCCGTGAGCTCGGTCCGACCGAGCGCTCGGGCCGCTCACGGAGCCTTGCTGCGACGCTTGGCGTCGACGTGGGGCTCGGCGGCGACTGGGCGCTGGACCTTTACGGATCATGGGCCGAGGAGAAGAACCACGGAGCCCAGGAGAACCAGGTCAACACCACCTTCCTGAACGAGGCCTTGGGCTCAGTCCCCGACAATCCGGGCACCTCGTTCAGCGCTGCGCGCGACGGCTATCTGAACCTGTTCGGCTCCGGTTCGGCCAACACCCCGCGGGTCCTGGAGTTCATCAGCCAGGGCTTTGATCGCGACTGGGCGCGCAGCCGCGTCGAAACGGTCAACGCCATGGTCGACGGCACGGTCATGTCGTTGCCCGCCGGTCCGCTGAAGCTGGCCGCCGGCGTGAACTATCGCCGGGAGACCTTGCGCAACCGCAGCTCCAGCTTCCGCTCAGGCCTGACGCCTGGCGAGAACCTGACCCCGCTGCGCGATCGCGAAATCCAGGCCGGCTTTCTGGAGGTGCGCGCCCCGCTGTTCGGCGAGGCCAACGCCCGCCCTGGACTGAGAAGGCTGGAGTTGAGCCTTGCCGCCCGCACGGAATCGTACAGCGACTTCGGCACAACCACGAACCCCAAGCTCGGCCTGATCTGGGAGCCGGGCGAGGGATTCGTCGCCCGCGCCAGCTGGGGAACATCTTTCCGGGCGCCGGCGCTGACGGAGCTCTACGAGCGTGTGCAGATCGGCGCCGCCAACCTGGCCTCGCCGAGCGGCAGTCAACTCACCCTGATCCATCTCGGCGGTAATCCGGACCTGCAGCCGGAGCAGGCCGAGAGCCTCACCGCCGGATTCGAGGTCTCGCGGCCGAACGGTCTCCGGTTCGGCGTCGGCTATTTCGACATCCGGTTCGACGATCGGATCGGCCGGCCCGCCTCAAGCAACCTCACCACGGCGCTTGGCAACCCGGCCCTCGAACCCTTCCTGACCCGGGTGGATCCAGCCAACCCCGCCGACCTGGCCCTGATCGAAAGCTATCTGGCCAGTCCCTTCTACCTCCAGCCGGGCCAATTCCCGGCGACCGCCTTCCGGGTGATCCTCGACGGTCGATGGGCCAACACGGGCGAGCTCCGGACCCGCGGCGTGGACTTCAACGTCGGCTACGCCTTCCAGCTAAGGGACCACCGCCTGGATCTCGAAGCCGTCGGAACCTGGGTCGAGGAGTACAGCCGCAAGCTGACGCCTGTCGCGCCGCGCGAACAACTGGTGGATCTCGTCGGTTTTCCGGCCGACCTGCGCCTCAAGGCGGCGGCCCGCTGGTCATGGCGGGACTGGTCGGGTCGGCTCGGCGTCAACTACGTCGATGACTACCGCGACCTTCGGGGCGATGCGATCGACGCCTGGACCACCATGGACGGTCAGCTCCGCTGGTCGCCCTCGGGCCTGCCCCTCCTTCAGGGCGTCGACCTCGCCCTCAGCGTCCAGAACATGTTCGACGAGGATCCGCCCTTCTACGACAATCCCCAGGGGTTCGGGTTCGATCCGGCCAACGCCAGCGTGCTCGGTCGGGTGGTCTCGCTGCAACTGACCAGACGCTGGTGAGGCGCAGCCATGGCCTCAATCCTGCGGCTCCTGCCGGGGATGCTCGCGCTCGCGCTTGCGTCCGCCGCGCTCCCGGCGCGGGGGGAACCCTACACCGCCGACCACATGCTCAGGAGCGAGAGCTTCGGTGCGGTGCGCATCACGCCCGATGAACGCCACGTGCTGTTCGAGCGCAGGGGGCCCTACGAGAGCGCCGAGCGTTTCGACCTCGGCTTTCTCGGATCGTGGAGCGCCAGCGAAGCGTGGATCGCCGAGCCGGACGCGCCGGAGCGCGCCCGGCCGCTCCTTGACGAGCCGGATCGCCGCGGCGTCGTCCTTGGCGCCTTCTCGCCGTCGGGTCGGCGGATGGTTGTTCACCGGCTGACCCGCGAACGCTGGGAGACTGGCGTGGCGGAGTTGGCGGCCGGCGAGGAGGTGCACTGGCTCGGGGTCGGAGCGGAGCCGCCGGTGAAGGGCGAAACCACTATCTGGCGGTCTGACGAAGAGCTCATCCTGGTCGTTCGCACCGACGGCGACTTGCCCTACGAGATCGGCGCTCTTGCGCGCGCGATGGCGCAGACCGAACGGCGGCGGCGGATAACCGCCGGCGGCGGGGTCGCCGCAACCGTCTGGGGGGCGGGAGCCTTCGCCGAGCCCAGGAGTCCGTCGGCTGCGACGACGGTCCTGCGCGTCGACCTGCGCACGGGTGAGCGGACGATTCTTGCCGAAGGCCAGACGCAGGACATCGCCCTGTCCCCGGACGGCCGCTGGCTGGCGCTGCTTGATCGCGGCCCGCCCGTTGCGGTCGATCCGGATGTACCGCTGAGGCCGGGGGACGCTCCAGAGGAGCGCCGGCTGAGCATCCTGGACCTGGCGACCGGTGCGACCTGGTCTGCGTGCAACGGCTGCGATGTCGCGAGCGGTCTCCTGTCGTGGTCGGAGGACGCACGGCTCCTCGTCTGGGCCCGCGACCCCTCGCGCAAGCCGACGGCCGGCCGACTGCTCATCGTGGACCCTGGAGAGCGCCGGGTCGAAACCGGCGACCTCGGCCGACTGTTGCCTGAGGTCGGCGAGACGCGGGACGCCAGCTTCGAGACGGTGCGGGCCGCCTGGATGGGCGATGCGCCGATCATCCTCGCTCGCGAGGTCGAAGGCGGCCGCGCCGACTGGCGCCGGCTGGAGGCGGACGGCCCCATCAATCTCACACGTGGTCTTCCGGAGCCGCCGGGACCCCTCGAGGCGGTCTGGTCCGATGGACTGATCGTCGTGGCCGACGGCGCGGCATGGGCGGTCGACGACCAAGGCCGGATCGGGCGGCTCGAGGCGCCGGATCGCGTTTCCTCCATCTCTACCCTCACTCACTGGGCCTCGCCGCGCCTTCGCCTGAACACGCCGCCTCAGCGGCGCTGGACGGTCGCCCGGGCCGCCGACGGATCGCTCTGGCGGCTCGACGTGAACGGCTCCGCGCGCCGGATCGCCCGCAGCGCCGCCAGTGTCCGGGCTGTCGCAGAAAGCCTCGCGGTAGACCGGGTCGTCGCAAACGGGGTCGAGACGCTCCGGCTGCTGACGCCGGGGCATCCCCCCCCGACCACTGATGACGCTCAACCGGAGCTATGCCGGCGTCGCCTTCGCCGAACCCCGGCCCGTGACCACGCCCGGCGCCCCGGAGGGGTACGGGGAAAGCTGGCTGTACGTCCCGAAGGGCGGTCTGCGGCCGGGGACGCCCGTAATCATTACAGCCTATCCCGGCGGATCGGTGCGTCCCCAGGGGAACCCGGCGGAGTTCTCCGCCATGGCCAACGTCCAACTGTTGGCGGGACTGGGCTATGCGGTGCTCACTCCCGCCCTGCCGCCGACCGGCCCGGACGGTCCGGCCGCGCATCTCACAGAGCGGATCGTCGCCACGCTCGACGCGGCGCTGGCCCAATACCCCAACCTCGATGGTGAGCGGGTCGGCTACCTCGGCCATAGCTTCGGCGGCTACGCGGGGCTGGTGCTCGCGACCGAGACAGAGCGCATCCACAGCTTCGTCATTCTCTCTGGGCCGGCCGATCTCGCCGCCTCCTGGGGCGCCTTCTCCGGCTTCGGCCGCGCCAACCCGGAGTTCGGCGTCAGCTCCCGTCGAGGAGCCGGTTGGGCTGAGACCGGTCAGGGCGCCATGGGTGGCCCGCCCTGGGCGGTTCCTGAAGTATACCGCGGTCACAGCCCCCTCTATCGGGCGGACGCTATCCGGGCGCCGGTCCTGCTGCTCCATGGCGAGCTGGATTTTGTGCCGATCACCGAGGCCGAATCCCTGTTCACCGCCCTTTGGCGGCAGGACAAGGACGTTCAGCTGGTGACCTATTGGGGCGAGCACCACCTGTTCGTCAGCCCGGGCTCCATCCGCGACGCCTGGGCGCGCATCGACGCCTGGTTCGCTCGCACCCTGGGGGTCTCTCCCGCAGGATCCAGGCCTGCGCAGTAGCCGTTCCGTGGGACGCGTACGGGTGAGGGGGGACGTTCCAGGATCGTGGGCGCAGCTCCACGACCGCTTGACGGCTGCAGATGGTTGGCCCCTTCCGCTGCCCGTTCAGGTCTCGGTCAATCGTCGCCTGGCGCGAACGGGCATTGAAGCCTGATGCGCCGACCGCGCACCCGGTCAGCCGCTCGCCTTTCATCAGCGCGCCGCCGCCGCCTCGAGAGGTCCGTTCTCGATCGCCACAGCGGCCTGAGCTGCCTGTGTCCGGCGCGCTGTCATCCACCAGAGACGCGGCGCAGGTTGCTGACAGAAGGGCCATGCCCCAGGTCGCCCGCACTGGCGCTCAGCCCGAGCGTCGACTCCTCCGCCGACGGCGCCCGCCTGTCGCCGACGGCCAGATCGCCTTCGATTTCCGGGAGGTTCAGAACTCGGAATTGAACTGAATTAGGTTCTATTATTGCTTATGAACCGAAGATGGTTCATAAGATGACATGCGGGCAGGGTCTGACATTCTGGTTGCGGTGATGGGGGACTTGGTCGGCAGCGAGCGCCAGATCGACCGCGCCCGGCTTCACCGCGTCTTCAACGAGATAGTGGACGCTGAAAACCAGCGCGCGGCGGGGATCCTGGCGTCGCCCCTCACCATAACCCTCGGCGATGAGTTCCAGGGGCTGGTCAGCACACTCGCCGAAGCGATCGCCCTTGTCCGCCGGCTTCGCCTCACTCTTCTGGCGGCGGATGTTGAGTGCCGCTTCGCGATAGGTCGCGTGATCCTGAGCAGCCCGGTCAATCCCGAGCGCGCCTGGAATATGATGGGGGAAGGTCTCGCGGAAACCCGAGACCGTCTAAACGAGAAGTCGCGATCCACCGCCTATCGCTTCCATCTCGGCTTCGATGCCGATCCCCTGCTCGAGCGCCTCATGGATGCGGTGGGCTCGGCCCTCACCCGGACTGAGCGGGGGTGGACCATGCGTCAGCGCACGGTGATGCTGCCGTTGCTTGCCCTGGGCCGGTCAGTGGAGGGGCTGAGCAAGGACCTCAAGGTCACCCCGCGCGCCATCTACAAGGTACGGGACGCGGCGGATTACGACGCCTATCGGTCATGGTGGGAGGATCTGGAGGCGGCCGCGAACGCCTTGGATCAGCGAGGGCGATAACAGTGATGATGACCGTCCTTCATGCGGCCGCTTCGCTCCTGATCGGATTTCTTCTGCTGACCTTCACCGGCAACTCCGTCTGTCGGCGAATTCTGATTCACACGGGGCTCCAGAAAGCGCGCGATGATCTCCTGAAAGCCAGTGCGCCAGATAAGGGCGAGGTCGTCCAGGACCCCGCGTCTGTGACGCCCGGCGCCGGGGCTTGGATCGGCGGCCTTGAGCGGATGCTCATCGCCGTCGGGCTGATCACCGGCGCGTGGGAGATACTCGCTGCGGTGATCGCCCTGAAGACGGTCGCCCGATTCAAGGAAATCGATCAGCAGATTCACGCCGAGTATTTCCTCGTGGGCTCCCTGTTCAGCATCGTCTGGGCTTTTGGCGTCAGTCACGCATGGCGACTGTATGACGCCTCCGTCGGCCCCGATCTTCTCGGCCTCATCACCCGCGCAATCGCCTGACGAACGCCACCGAGGAAGCCAAGGGCCCAATACGATCCGCTCCGCCGCTACCTGGGCCGGCAGAGCGCCGCTGAGCTTGAGCTCAGCTTCGCGGATCGCCGCGCTGCTGCACTGAGAGTGTAGCTCGCCCCCCGTGGTGGGCGAACGAGGAGCGCGCGTCCCCGACCCACGTTCAGAAGCACGCCGGGCCGATCGGCTAGCTCTGGCGCCTTCCTGAAGCCTGTGCAGCATTGGCAGCGCGCCAGGTCCGTCTGTGCGCCTTGAACGAGACGGTCCTTGCAGAGGGTCAGACGCGTCCCATCCAGCGCCGAACCCACGCCTCCACCGACACCGCCGCCAGGATCTGCGCCGCCCCGCCTCGCCAGCGCAGCGCATCCTCGTTCAGGTGCGCCTCCATGGCGGCCCGGTCCAGCACGCCTTCGGCCGCCAGCCGCCCGTCCAGGAGGTAGGCGCGCAGGAAGGGCAGGTTGCGCGCCGCCTGCCGATTGAAGCAGGCTGCGTAGTCCGCCTTGTCGCGTCGCGTTGCGACCGCTGCCGGGATGCGGTCTGCGAACGCCTCGCGCGCCAGCCCTCGTTCGCGACCGGCCGGTGCGAGCAGCGGTACAGGGGTGCGCAGCCCCCATTCCACCAGTGGCTGGGCCATCAGCGGGTGGACCATGTCCACCGTCTCCAGGCGGCGACAGGCCGAGTAGTAGGCCAGGCCGCTGGAGATGGCCCCGATCTGCAGCCGCTTGGCTGGCGGAAGGTCGTCCGGCGCCGGCTTGCGCCGGCTCTCGATGGCCGCCCGGAGCAGGGACCAGGTCGAACTCCGGGTCCAGCGCGCCACCCCCGGCAGGTGAGCTGAGAAGAGCGACCGAAACGGCTGCGTCCACCACAAGTCTGCGAAAACGAGCGGTGTGGGCGTCTGGAAGAAGAGGGCGTCTCCGCCCTTGCCCGTCAACAGCACCTCGACGCCCGTCTCACGACAGGCGTTCGAAACCGCGAGGTCATTGGCGAGATCACGGCCGTTCTGGCTGGGCAGGGGATCGCCCGCCGTCGCCTCGAACGCCTCGGCCGACCATGGCGTCTCTTCGCGCAGCCGTTCCGTCAGCGACGCGCCAATCCGCTCCGCCACGGGGCGCGCGAACCGGCGCTCGTCCGTCTCCGGTTCGTGGGCTCGGGTGTTCAGCGCCAGGCTCACCGGAAGGCCCAGCGCCCTGACCGCGCCGGCTACGATGGAGGAATCCAGGCCTCCGGACAGTTCCATCCCAAGCGCCCGCCGGCCGGCCAGCGCCGTGACGCAGACGTCGAGCCGCTCGCGCAGCTGTCTGCGAGCGGCCCCCGCATCCAGGGAGCCGGATGCTGCGATCCGCGCCGGGGTCCAAAGGGCGGTGGAAGGGCCGCCGACGACCTGCAGCGCGCCTGGAGCGACGGAGACCAGCCCGTCAAGCGGGGAGGGACCAGCAAGCTCGAACGGCGTCTCGACAAGCTCTCTCACCCGAACCCAGTCAAAGCTGATGTCCGGCGGCGCGAGCGCCACAAGCCAGTCGGGGGTGCTGGAGGCGACCACCCGGACGCCGTGGGCGCTCCAGGCGTGGGCGCTCAGCGCCCCAGACGGATCGCGGAAGATCGCGCGCACCGCGCCATCCGTCTCCCGGAACAGGATGACATAGCGTCCCCAACGATTGCGGGCGAACCACGCGGCGAATGCAGGGTCGGAAGTTTCGTCAGCGCCGCCCGAGACCGCATCCGGATGAACGAAAACCTCGCCGATCACGAACGCTCCAGCCCGAGGTGCGAAGGCCCCCGGGGCGTTCGGGCCGCGAGACCCGATCCAGGACGTCGCGCTCGATGCGAGGGGGGCGTAGCCTTCCAGACGCGCCCGACTTCGCAGCGCCCTGGCCAACCGAACAGCCGCGAGGTCCTTCGTCGCCCAACTCAGCGCGAGGTAGCCTCTCATTGCACGGCCATGATCGGGGTGTACCGGGCGACGCGCTCGGGGTCGTCATCGAGGACAGCGTCCTCCAGCTGGAGCCAGCAGTGGGCGCCGAACGGCCACGTCCTGACCCCGAACACCCAGGTCGCATCCTGTCCGACCCGGCGCAGCATCGTCAGCAGCACAAAGGCCCGATAAAGGCAGGCGCCCTGGCCTGGAACCCACGGCAGCAATCGGCGAAAGCCGGAAACGACCGATGCGACCCGCGCGGGGTCGGGACGGGCGCTGGGCGGAGGCGGCAGCGCCCCGATCAGGTCGCGGATGGGCGCGCGAGACCCGACGCTGGCCGCCCTCCATGCCGCCGCCAGTAGGCTGGAGGCGTGCGCCAAAGGCCAGCGCAGGCGTGGAAGGTCCAGCTCCCGCAGCGGCGCAGTCGGCAGGGGACGCCTCGGCGGACCCGGATCGCGCTCAAGCAGGTCGGCGTCGGCGAGCAGGTCCAGTAACCCAAGATCCGCCCGCACACCTGCCTCGGTCAGGACCAGACCGTCGCCGACGCCCGCCAGGCAGGCGTAGGCGTCAGAACGCAGATCGAGCAGGACCACATCGTCCCCGACCCTGGCCATGAACACGCCCGCGGCCACCGGACGCGTCTCGAGGGGAAGACCGGAGCTCTTCCCGGCGAAGGGAGCGTCGAGGGTCATCGCCGGGCGCCCCAGGCCCGGCGGAGCGTCCGCCGGTTGCGCAAGGTTCGGGTCCGCGCGAGTCCGGCTGAGCGGAACCAGAAGGGTCGTGCTCTGGAGCTAGGCATGAACTTTCCTGACGACTCGGCGGGTTGCGGCGGGATTGGGAGCCGGTAGGGCGGCGCCGGCGAGGGCGCCGCCCCGGGTGTTCAGGCCTGCGGCCGCCACAGGCCGAAGTCGGGCTCCGGCAGCAGGCCCATATCGGCGCCGCGGGTCAACGAGGCCGCAGCCCCGAAGACGATCAGGCGGGGTTGGTCAGGCGTCATGGGAAGTCTCCATTGTCTTCAGGTCGCGCAAAGGCGCGACCGCGTGGAGCATCGCCGGGCGGATCGTCTGCCTCATTCATGGCGTCCTGGATGAGGGACCCGGGATGCTGGAGAAGCGGCGAGCACGACTTGTCGCGCTCGCCGGCGTTCAGGCTTCGGCCGGATAGACGCCGAAATCCGTTTCGGGGATCGTACCCTTCTCGGCGCCACGCGTCAGAACGCACGCGGAGCCGAAGCCGATCAGCCGGATCTTCGAGAGCGGTGTCATGGTCTGTCTCCCTTCACTGTGAGCCGCGATATTGCGGCGTCTCATGAGGGACCCGACGATCACGTCTCTCAATCTATATCTGTCGTGTATTTCAACTTCTGCGGGTCAGCTCGGATCTTCCGGCGGCCTGCCCGCAAATCGGCCGCGAGCCCCACTCAGCCAGGAGGCGGCTTCCTGCTCGCGCAGCCGGCTATCCGCCTCCAGCCTGCGGAATGTGTCGGTGAACGCCTCGATCAGGGCGCGCGGATCCAGCGCCAGCATCCGCTCCTGCATGCTCTGCTCGAACTCGCCCAGTGCGATCAGGAAGATCAGCATCAGCTTGCTGTCGGCGGTGCGTCGCGCAAACTCGATCGAGCCCAGGGCGGGAGCCAGCAGCAAGGCCCAGGGATCGCAGTCGGTCGCTGCGGCGAAGCGGTGGACATAGTCGAGGTTGGGCCGGCCCGAACCCGCCTCGAAATACTCGTAGGTCCGAAGAGGCAGGTGCATCGCTGTCGCCACCTGCTGTGCGGTCATGCGCCGTGCGCGCCGCACGGCCCGCGCCGCCTGGCCGATGGAGCGTGCGTCGCTCAGCTTTTCCGGCGAATCCGCCGCCATGAGCTCGACCTTTCCCGAGCGAGGTTGCGTCGTCGATCTTCCCGGATCAATCCAGAGGCGTGCAACTTTTGCGACCGGCGCCGTACAAAACCGGGGCTCCCGCAAGAATCCGGCGGGCTCGATGCGAGGCTCGCGCGGGCAGCCCGTCGAAGATTTTCGAAGACGGTCCGGCCGCTCCCGGGGAACCATGTCGCGCAAGGGAATGGACGCAGAACGGGGAGGGACCGGCAGGTCGAATATGGAAGATGGCGCGTAATCGCGACCCCTTCACCCAGGCCTTGGCGTCGTTACGGGAGCGCCTCCTTTCCGGCGTCCTCGCGCCGGGCGCCCCGGTCATCGTTCAGGATGAGGCCGCCCGGCTGAAGCTGTCGACCACGCCCGTGCGAGAGGCGCTGGCGTGTTTGAGCGGAGAAGGTCTGGTCCAACGGGCGCCGTCGGGCGGCTATGTCTCTGTGCGCCTGGACGCCGCCGCCGCCCGCGACCGATACGCCATGCACGGGCATTACGTGCGCATCGCCGCCGAGCTGAACGCCTCAGCGCTTGGTGCTGTGCGGCCGCCCGCTCCCGCGCTCGACATGCGCCAGCCGATCGCCGCCGTGCGGCAGCTGTTCACCACCATCATCAGCAGCGCCGGCAACGAAGTGCTCTGGGAAGCCTACCTCAGGGCCAGCGGCCAGCTCGACCGCCTGCGTCGACTGGAAAGCGTCCTGTTTGACGACCTCGCCGCAGAGGCGGCGGCCTTGCACCACGCCTGGGTCAATGCGCAGGCCAACGACTTCCTCGGGGAGGTGGAACGCTACCACGCCCGGCGAGTCGCGGCTGCGACCGCCCTGGCGGCCTTGGCCCACAGACCCGTCGGGCCAGACGGCGCGGGCGCCGCGACAGCCGACCCAGGGAGCGCCTAAACGGACTCGACGCCGCGCACTGGAATCCTGGCGCAGCGATGTTCGTGGTGTATCCGCAGGAGGTCGATCAGGACGGCGATCCGGCCCTCTGCAATGGCCGCAAGCATCGCCCGTACGGTCCACGCCTCGCCCTCGTCCCTGCCTCCCGCCGATAAGGCGGCCTTTAATCGTTCGGCCACGCGACCGTGCGCCGAAATGAGGGCCTGATTGCCGGATTGCGCGACGATGGCTCCGAAGAGGGCCTGGGCGTCGCCGTGCGGATCGATCGCGCCCACCGCCTTGCGGAGCGGGGCTATGCCGCGAGGCCACAGGGTCAGCGCGGCGTGGACGTAGGCCAGCTGAAGTTCAAACAGGTCGATAAGCTCGGCCGGACTTAGCTCCGGGTAAAAGTATCCGCGCCCGCGCCGGCGTTCGATCAGACCCTCCCCGGCCAGACACGCCAGGGCCTCGCGCAGCGGCGTTGGACTGAAACCCACCTCGGCCGCCAACTCCGTCACCACGATCGGCTCCCCTGGGACGAAGCGTCCGTCGGCGGCGAATCGCCGGACGGTGCTCAAGGCGGCGCCATAGGGATCTCTGGATGGCGAAGGCTGCATGTCACCCGATCACTCAAAGAGACGAGAGCGTCGGCCCGTGCGTCCCGGGCTGCGTCCGAAATATTCTTAGATCGAACCTTTCGATATTTGGACTGGCGAATTCTGGCGGTGAAGCCGCAGGTTTCTTGCGGATCGAAGCTGCCTGGTCAGGGGATTCTCTCAACCCGCAACAACGGGTCGGAAGTCCACATCGTCTCTTCACCGGCAGCGGGCTCATGAGAGGGCGCTCACGGATCGATCGTTAGTCTGAAAGCTGCGGCCGGATGCGCTCAGGCTGTCCGGCGACGGACGCGAGGCCTTTCCGCTCGAGGCAGGAGCGTTATGCTCTCATCGCCCGGGTGGCTGCAGCGTATGTCCAGGCTTCGGCTAAAGGCGGCGGCGCATGGCTCAACCATGTTCTCAACGCCCGGCGCGCGGGCGCCTGTGCTTGTCCGTCGAAACGGACCTGATCGCCGGGGCCTGCATGGGCCGGGCCGGGTCGACCGCGGCCATGCCGGCGGAGGTCACCACCGCGCCGCAGCCGTCCTCCAGCCGCGCCAGCGTCTCCGCCAGCACGTCCCGGGTGGGCTTCGCTTCTGGTTCTCGCCGGTGACCTGGTGTGCCTTTCCCTGGATTTCCGGCTTGGTGGGGCGCTAGTGGGCAACTGGCGCGAAACGGGCCGAGCCCTCCTGAAACTCGATGAAGCCGTTCAGGCTTGCCAGCCGCCTTAAGCCGGAGCCCTGATCTCTTTTGCGCGCCGAATACATTCGCCGATGAAATCAGCAAACGGACGGATGTCCTGATCCACGCTCGCCGCTTCAAGAGCCGCCATATATCGCTCCCGCTCTTCGACGGGGATGACGGTCCATGGGTAGCCGGCCGCAGCCGTCATCACATTCATCAGGAACCGTCCGGTCCGGCCGTTTCCGTCGAAGTACGGGTGGATGAAGACGTAGATGAAGTGTCCCAGGACGACTCGCACGGCGGGATCGGGTTCGTCCCGCAACAGGTCAAAGAATGCGGGCATCGCGTCCCGTACCGCGTCGGCGTTCAGGGGAACGTGCCGGGATCCACGGAGGTAGACGGGCCCGTTGCGATAGCCGGCCAGGTTCTCGGGCTTCAGCAGGCCCGCCGCCACCTTGGGGGCGAACATCTCGCGGTACCAGACCGGGTGATCCCGATCGGCGACGTCACCGGGGCTCTGGCCTGCGAGCACGTCCGTCAAACTTTGGCGGACGGCCTGGAAGGCCAGCCAATAGCCGCGGGCCGCCAGACCGTTCTCAAAATCCCGGTCCTGCACGTGGGCCTGCGGATTCCACTGCCCCGAGCGCACTCTCTCGATCAGTTCGGGACTGACGCGATACCCCTCGATAGACAGTGAGTGGTAGGCGTCGGTGACGTAGAGCGCGTCGACCTCCCGCAGATAGACGTCGACGTCATTGGGCAGCACCCGCTCGGGCGGCAGCCGCCCCGCGACGTCATCGCGCATTCGTTCCCAGAGCAGCCGCAGCCGCTGCACATAGGGTGACGGGTCGCGCCGATAAGGGACGCGAGGCCGGCCGTCGATGAACGGGTCTGTTTCCCGGACCGTGTGATCGGCAGCCTTCATGGCGGTCAGGATCGCATCTGCTTCGCGGTCTCGCCCTATGTTGCGGAACGCGCCCGCCAGGCGCCCCGCGACCACAGAATGTCCGCCGCGCAGGAGCAGGGCCAACACGGCTGAGGCGTCGCGCTGGATGGCCAGCACCGTGCGCGCCTCGGTCGGGTGAGTTTCGAAGAAGCCGGCCGTCGCTGCGACAAGCGCCGCCTCAGGCGAGTAGAGGCGCAAGCCGCTCGCTTCGGTGCGTTCATCCGGGGGCGGCAGAGCGAGCGCGGTCTCGAAGATCGACGTACCGTGGATAAGCTGGGTGGGTTGATTGTTCGCAGCAGGCGCGCGGACGAGCAGTTGGCGCGGGACGGTGAAGTTGCCGGCGTGAAGGATCAGGGACTGTTCCGGTGTCAGCGTCCAGTTCGCGCCGAACCGCTCCGCCAGGTAGTCGCGGCAAAACTGCCAGAAGGCGGTGTACCAAGCCGTGGTCTCTCCTGGCCCGCCACTCGGCATCGCGGGTACGTACCAGCCCTTGATCACAGGCTGCAGGAAGCCGTGCTTAAGCAGCAGTTCGCGCGTGAGGCGCGTCAGGTATTTCGACCGGATCGCCACGCGTCCGCCCTCCTGCACCTTATTCAGGCTCTCAAGGGCGGCAGCGAGCTTCTCGTTGGCAACGGGCATGATAATGGCCTCTCAAGCCCGGCGCTGTAGCACATCTAGTTTTACAAGTTGCGCGATTTTTAGTGTTTTACGCTGCGCGCTTCCTAGTTTTTCGTGGCGCATCATTTCTAGTTTTTTATGTCGTGCGCTCCGAGGGGAAGGCTGACCCGTGGGTGGCGCATCACGCCGGCCGGCGAACTCCAGAGAAACCCGCAGGATGACTCCGCACAGGCGGATGGGGTGCCGCTTGGCCGGAATATGAGCGCGGCACGCTCCGGGGGCGGCCTGGCGACCCTGTTCGGGACCGGGCGGAGCCCTCCGCCGCTCGACGCGCTCGCCCTCCTGGATCACCTCGTCTTCAATATCGTCGTGTCGAACACCGACGCACATGCGAAGACCTATTCGCTGTTGCTTCGATCGGCGGCGGTCCGGGACTGGCTTCCCTCGACGATGTGTCATCCATCCTGGCCGAGCGGGTCGCTGTGAGCAAGGCCCTCGCCGGCCTCGCGGGGAGCACAGCAGGCTATGTCGATCAGGTTGCGGCTGTCATCGAAGAGAACACCTTGGGCATCGGCGGCCGCCTTGCACCCGGCCGTCAGCCTGACGCCTCTCCGGCGAGCCCGCCGGCTCAGCCCTCGCTCCACCCGCCCGCCAGCGCCTTGAACAGGGCGATCTGGTAGGTGGTGACCAGCGCGTCCGAGGCGGCCAGCTGGGCGTCGGCGGCGGCGAGGGTCCGTTCCGCGTCGAGCACCGACAGGAAGCTGTCCGCGCCGGCGTCGAAGCGCAGCCGCGACAGCCGCGCCGCCTCGGCGGCCTGGTCGCGGGCGGCCTGCAGGGCGGCGCGACGGTCCAGTTCGTTGGCGTAATCAGCCAGCGCCGTCTCGGTCTCCTGCAGGGCGACCAGCACCGTCTGGTCGAAGCGCGCCAGCGCCGCCTCGGAGGCCGCATCGGCCTGCTCGATCCGCGCCCGGGCGGCGAAGACGTTGGGGAAGGACCAGCTGATCAGCGGGCCGACGCTGAAGCGGAAGTTCTCGCTGTCGCCCAGCCCGCCGGCCTCGAGGGCCGTGGCGCCGAGGCCGCCGCCGAGGGTGACGCGCGGAAACAGGTCGGCCGTCGCCACGTTGACGCGGGCGGCGGCGGCGACGAGCTCCCGCTCGGCCCGGCGCACGTCGGGACGACGGGCCAGCAGCCGCGCCCCGTCGCCGGCCGGGATCGGCTGCGTCAGCTGCGGCGGCCGGGCGCAGCTCCGCGCCGCCGCGCTGCTCTCCGCCGGCGTGCGGCCGGTCAGGGTGGCGAGGCGGAACAGGGCGCCGTCGCGGGCGGCGCGCAGCGGCGGCAGGGAGGCGCGGGTGGTCTCCAGCGCCGAACGGGCGCGGGCGACGTCCAGGCCGTTGCCCGAACCGGCGTCCAGAAGCGTCCGGGTCAGCTCCATCGTCCGGGTTTGCAGCTCGACGGTGCGTTGGGCCACGTCGATGCGGGCGTTGGCCGAGCAGGCGTCGGCGTAGGCGCGGGCGGTCTCGGCGGCGACGCTGACGCGGACCACGTCGAGCGCGGCGGCCGCGGCGTCGGCGTCGGCGCGGGCGGCGCGGATCACCGACCCGACCCGGCCGAACAGGTCGACCTCGTAGGCGACGTCCAGGCCGACGTCGTAGGTGTCCGTCTCCGGGGCCTCGGTTCCGGCGGGAAGCCCCGGCACGGTCGCCGCCGAGGGACGGCCGGTGCTGAAGCCGGCGGTCGTCGTGGTCCCCGGCAGGCGGGCGGTGCGCGCCTCGCCAAGCGCCGCGCGGACGCGACGCAGGTTGGCGGCCGCCGCCTCGAGCTCGTTGTTGTTGGTCAGCGCTTCGGCGACCAAGCCGTCCAGCGCCGGGTCCTGGTACAGCCGCCACCAGTCGTCGCGCGCCGCTTCGGCGGATACGGCGGGGGTGGCGGCGCCGATGAAGGCGCCCGACGCCTGGGGGGGAAGGGCGGCGTCGGGCGCCTTCGGCCCGACCGCGCACGAGGCCAGGAGGAGACTGGCGCCGGCGGTTGCGGTCAGGAACCGGAGAGAGGGTCGGTGGATCATCAGGCGTCTCCCGTCCGCGGCGAGGCGGACTGGGCTTCGAGGTGGGGGGGCAGGCCTTCGGTGGTCGGGACGGTGCGGTCCTTCTCCGGCGCCTTGGGCATCTTCGAGGCCAGCCACCGGCAGATCACGTAGAAGACGGGGGTGAAGATCAGGCCGAACAGGGTCACCCCCAGCATCCCCGAGAACACCGAGGTGCCCAGCGACTGGCGCATCTCCGCGCCCGGCCCGGTGGCCAGCATCAGCGGCACGACGCCGAAGATGAAGGCGAAGGAGGTCATCAGGATCGGGCGCAGGCGGGTCCGCGCGGCGCGCACGGCGGCGTCCCAGCGGTTCAGCCCCTCGTCCTCGGCCTGCTTGGCGAACTCGACGATCAGGATGGCGTTCTTGGCCGCCAGCGCGATCAGCACCACCAGGCCGATCTGGACGAGGATGTTGTTGTCCAGCCCGCGCAGGTTGATGCCCAGCATGGCCGCGAGGATGCACATCGGCACGATCAGCACGACCGCCAGCGGGAGGGTGAAGGCCTCGTACTGCGCCGCCAGCACCAGGAAGACGAAGACGACGGCGAGGGCGAAGACCACGGTGGCGCCGCCGGCCGACGCCTTCTCCTGCAGCGCCAGACCGGTCCACTCGTAGGAGAAGCCCGGCGGCAGGGTGGCCTCGGCCAGCTGCTCCATGGTGGCGATCGCCTGGCCCGAGGAGACTCCCGGCGCCGCCTGGCCCTGCAGTTCGGAAGCCGGGAACAGGTTGTAGCGCACCACCCGGGCGGGGCCGGAGTCCTCGCGCAGGGTGGCCACCGAGCCGATCGGCACCATGGCGCCCGAGGCCGAGCGGGTCTTCAGGTTGGCGATGTCGGCGATGTCGTCGCGCGCCGTCGGCTCCGCCTGGGCCGTCACCCGGAAGGTGCGGCCGAGGAAGTTGAAGTCGTTGACGTAGGACGAGCCCAGGTAGACGCCGAGCGTGCTGAACACGTCGGCGGGCTGGACCCCCATCATCAGCGCCTTGTCGCGGTCGACGTCGGCGGCGATGCGGGGCGAGCCGGTGTTGTAGGTCGAGAACACCTGCTGCACCTGGTCCGGCGCCTGGGCGGCGGCTCCCATCATCGCGAAGGTGGCGCCTTCCAGCGCGCGATAGCCGGCGCCGGTGCGGTCCTGCACCATCAACTGGAAGCCGTTGCCGTTGCCCAGCCCCTGCACCGCGGGCGGGGCGATGACGAAGATGTTGGCGTCCTCGATGCCGTAGGTGGCGCCGGTGATGGCGCCGGCCAGCGCCGCGGCGCTCTGCTCGGCCGTCTTGCGGTCGTCGAAGGCGTCGAGGCGCACGAAGATGGTCGCGGCGTTCGAGCCGAACGAGAAGCTGGAGCCGTCGAGGCCGGCGAAGGCGACCATCCCCTCCACGCCCTCGGTGCCCTCGATGATCTCCGAGGCGCGGGTCATCACCGCCTCGGTGCGCTCCAGCGAGGCCCCCGGCGGCAGTTGCACGACGCCGATCAGGAAGCCCTGGTCCTGCTCGGGGATGAAGCCCGAGGGGGTGTCCATCAGCCGCCAGCCGGTGAGGGCCAGCAGGCCGACGTAGACCACCAGCACGATGCCGACGGTGCGCACGAGACGGGCGGTCAGGCGGCCATACTTGTCGGACAGCCAGTCGAAGCCCTCGTTGAACTGCCGGCCGGCCCAGCCGCCGTAGTGCACGATCGTGCCCAGCAGGCCCGGCTTGCGCGCATGGTCGTCGTGCGCCTTGTGCGGCTTGAGCAGCAGGGCGGCCATGGCCGGCGACAGGGTCAGCGACACCAGCAGCGACACCACCGCCGCCGTCGAGATGACGATGGCGAACTCGCGATAGAAGATGCCCGGGATGCCCGGTACGAACATGGTCGGCACGAACACCGAGACCAGCACCAGGCCAATGGCGATCAGGGCGCCGGAGACCTCCTCCATCGAGCGATGGGCGGCCTCGCGCGGGGTCAGCCCCTGGCGGATGTAGCGCTCGACGTTCTCGACCACGACGATGGCGTCGTCGACCACGATGCCGACGGCCAGCACCAGGGCGAACAGCGACAGCGAGTTGATCGAGAAGCCGAGCATCAGCTGGACGGCGAAGGTCGCCACCAGCGCCACCGGGATGGCCACGATCGGGATGATCGCCGCGCGCCAGGTCTGCAGGAAGACGATGACCACCAGCACGACGAGGATCACCGCCTCGAACAGGGTGTGCTGCACCGACTCCACCGAAGCGGCGACGAACTCGGTCGGATTGTAGGCGATGTGAACGTCCATGCCCTGCGGCAGGTCGGGACGGACGGCCTCGATCTCCTCCAGCACCCGCTCGGCGGTGCCGAGGGCGTTGGCGCCCGGCTGCTGGATGATGGCGATGCCGACGCCGCGCTGACCGTCGAAGAAGCCGCGGATGCCGTAGTCCTGGGCGCCGAGCTCGACCCGCGCCACGTCGCGCACGCGGGTCACGCGGCCCTCGGCGTCGGTCTTGAGGACGATGTCGTTGAACTGCTCGGGATCGCTCAGGCGGCCCTGCACCTGCACCGGCAGCTGGAAGGCCGAAGCGTTGGTGGCGAACGGCGGCTGGCCGATGGCGCCGGCCGCGGCCTGGACGTTCTGGGCGCGCAGGGCGGCGACGATGTCCGGCCCCGTCAGGTTGCGCGCGGCGGCCTTGGCCGGGTCGATCCACACGCGCATCGAATAGTTGCCGCCGCCGAACACCTGGACGTTGCCGACGCCCTCGACGCGCAGCAGCCGGTCGCGCAGCACCGACTGGGCGTAGTTGCCGACGTAGTCGTTATCGAGGCTGCGATCCGGGGAGGTCAGCCCCAGGATCATCAGGAAGCCCGATTCCTGCTTGTTCACGGTCACGCCGATCTGGCGGACCTGTTCGGGCAGGCGCGGCTCGGCCAGGGCGACGCGGTTCTGGACCAGCACCTGGGCCGCGTCCAGGTCGGTGCCCGGGTTGAAGGTGACGGTGATCGCCACCGCCCCGTCCGAGGTGGACGAGGACGACAGGTACAGCATCCCCTCGACGCCGTTGACCTCCTGCTCGATGGGCGCGGCGACGGTCTCGGCCAGTGTCTCGGCCGAGGCGCCCGGATAGGCGGTGTTGATGGTGATCGTCGGCGGCGCGATCTCCGGATACTGCGACAGCGGCAGCAGCGGGTAGGCGAACACCCCCATCAGGGTGATGAACACCGAGATCACGGCCGCGAAGATCGGCCGGTCGATGAAGAAGCGGGAGATGTTCATCGGCTCAGTCGCCCGACAGGCTGTTGGCGAAGGTGGCGGTCGAGGCCGGCGCCGGCCGGGTCACAGGGGTCTGGTTCTGCTGCGCCGCCGGCTGGATGAGGCCGTTGCGGGCCTGCACCTTCATGCCCGGCGCCTGGATGCGCTGGACGCCGTTGATGATCACCCGGTCGGTCGGGCGCAGGCCCGAGCGGACCACGCGCAGACCGTCGACGAGCGGGCCCAGCTCCACCGGCCGCGGCGCCACGGAGCCGTCGGCGGCGACCACATAGACGATGCGGCGGGCCTGGTCGGTGCCGATCGCCGCGTCGGGCACCAGCATGGCCTCGTAGGTCCCCGCGCCGGCGAGGCGCGCCTGGCCGAACATGCCGGGCTTCAGGAAGCCGTCGGCGTTGGGGATCACAGCCCGCAGCCGGATCACGCCCGACGCGGTGTCGACGGCGTTGTCGGTGAAGTCGAGCGTGCCCGACCGGCTGAAACCGGTTTCATCCTGCAGCCGCACCTGGATCGGCGCCGCGCCCTGGCGCGCCTGCCGCTGATACTTCAGCAGCACCGCTTCCGAGCCGTCGAAGACGAAGTGGATCGGGGCGCTGGAGACCACCGTAGTCAGCACGTCGGCGGCCGAAGAGCCGCCCGCCACCAGGTTGCCGGGGTCGACCCGGCGATCCGACACCCGCCCGGAGATCGGGGCGGTGACGCGGGTGAACTCCAGATCCAGCTGGCGGGCGCGGACATTGGCGTTGGCGGCGGCGATCGCCGCCTCGGCCGTTTGCAGGGCGCCGCGACGGGTGTCGACCTCGGCCTGGGAGATGGCCTGCGATTCCAGCAGGGTTTCGGCCCGGGCCAATTCGCTGCGGGCGAGCGTCAGCTGGGCCTGGGCCTGCGACAGTTGCGCGCGGGCCGAGGCCAGCGCCGCCTGCGCCGGACGGGGGTCGAGGGTGAACAGCAGCTGGCCGCGCCGGACGTGGTCGCCGTCGCGGAAATGCACGCCGGAGATGTAGCCCCCGACGCGGGCGCGCACCTCCACCGACTGGGTCGCTTCGAAGCGGCCGGTGAACTCGTCCCAGTCCTGCACCGTCTGCACCAGCGGCGTGGCCACGGTGACGGCAGGCGCCGGCGGCGCCTGCGCCTCGCTCCTGGGGGAACAGCCATAGAGCGCGACCGCCACGAGGGCGGACGCGGCCACGATCTTCACCGTGCGCATGAAGCGAGTCTCCGAGTGGGGAGAAAAATCCCTGTCTTGTCGACCGGCGGCGATCGGGGAGGAAGCCGCTAGTCAACGCCCGGTGACTTAATGGTGATCGCGATTGGCCTTGTCAACGGGTGATGACAAAGCCATATGGGCGATGGGGCTATTCAGGGAGCCAAGTCTTTGTTTTGCCATGTCGCGCCCCGGCCGAGGAACGCCGAGGCGACCCGCGCCGCCATCCTCAACGCCGCGCGCGAACGATTCGCGCGCGAGAGCTATGACGATGTCGGCATGCGCGACATCGCCGGCGACGTGGGCGTCGACGCGGCCCTGGTGTCCCGCTACTTCGGCTCCAAGGAAGACCTCTTCGAGGCCGTGCTCGACAGCTGTGACAACGGCGCCGACCTCATGGCCGGCGACCGCTCCACCTTCGGCCGCCGCGTCGCCCGCGAGGTCATCTTCCAGGCCAAGAGCGAAAGCAAGCTGAAGGGCCTGCTGATCCTGCTGCGCTCGATCTCCTCGACCAAGGCGATGGAGCTGGTGCAGCGCTCGGCCAATCGCCGCTTCTACGGTCCCTTCGCCGAATGGGTCGGGGGGCACGACGCCCCCGTGCGCGCCCGACTGGCCGCGGCCCTGATCAAGGGCATGGCCGTGACCCGCGAGGTCACCGGCGGCTACGGCATGGACGCCGGGCAGTGCGAGCGGATGGCGGACCAGATGGCTGTGATCCTCCAGGACCTGATCGACGGCGAACCGGCCGCAGCCCAGGACGACGGAAAACTCAGCCCCGCGGCGTGAACTTCCGGATCACGCCCGAGAAGGTCATCAGGATGCGCTCGCCCACGTTGATCTGGCCGCGCACGAAGATCAGGCTCTTGCCGGCCCGCACCACCTCGCCGGTCGCCTCGACCAGGTCGCCGACGTACGCCCCGTCGATAAAGGTCGAATCCAGCGACACGGTCACCCCCGAGGCGCCCTCCATCTCCTGGTAGGCGGTCTGGAACAGGGCGATGTCGGCGAAGGTCATCAGGCAGCCGCCGTGCATCCGGCCGCCGGCGTTCATGTGCTTGGGCTCGGCGCGGAAGGCGCAGCGCATCCGCCCATCGGGGTCCGGCTTGAAATAGAAGGGCCCGACCACCTGGTCGAAGGTGCCGTGCAGGTCGTAGGTCTGCCAGCCCGCGAACTCGCCTTCCGCCACCGTGATCTTCGCGACCATGCCGAACTCCGCCTTCTTCTCGCTATCGCAATGCAGCATATAGGGGCGATGAGCGACCCTATCGAAGCAGCCATTCTCGAAGAACTGGCGAAACTCGGCCCCGGCAAGAGCATCGAGCCGGCCGACGTGGCCAAGGAGCTGCAGCTGGAGCAGTGGCAGCGCATGCTGCCCAAGGTGAAGACGACCGCGCTCGGCCTGATGCGTCAGGGCCGGCTGACCATCACCAAGAAGGGCAAGGCCATCGATCCGGCCCGGATGAAGGGCGTGATCCGCCTGCGCCTGCCGACGGCGGAGGAGACCGCCGCGGCGCTGGCCGCCCGGCCGCCGGCGCCGGAGAGCGATGACGACCTCGACTGATCTCGAGGCGGTTCTCGCCGACATCCGCGCCTGCCGCGCCTGTCTGGGCCAGCTGCCGCATACGCCGCGGCCGGTGGTGCACGTCTTTCCCGAGACCCGTCTGCTGATCTGCGGCCAGGCGCCCGGACGCCGGGTGCACGAGAGCGGTCGGCCGTTCACCGACCCGTCCGGCGACCGGCTGCGCGACTGGATGGGCGTCGATTACGAAACCTTCTACGCCGACCGCCGCCTCGGCGTGGCGGCCCAGGCCTTCTGCTATCCGGGCACGGCCCCGAAAGGCGGCGACTATCCGCCGCCGCGGCGCTGCGCCGAGCTGTGGCGGCCGCGCCTGCTGGAGCAGTTGCCGCGGGTCGAACTGACCCTGCTGGTCGGCGGCTACGCCCAGGCCTGGGCGCTGGGGGACCGGGCGAAGCGCGACATGACCGCGACCGTCGCCGCCTGGCGGGACTACGCGCCCGCCATCCTGCCGCTGCCGCACCCGTCGTGGCGCAACACCGCCTGGCTGAAGCGGAACCCGTGGTTCGAGGCCGAGGTCGTCCCCTACCTTCAGGACCGCGTCCGGAGCATTCTCGCCGCATGATCCGCCGCCTCGCCGCGCTCGCCCTCGCCCTGACGCTCGCCGCCTGCGCCGCGCCCGCCATCCAGCCGCCGCTGACCCCGCCGCCCGGATTCGCCGGTCCGTCGGTCGCGGCCGACGCCTTGGTGATGGACGACGGCGCCCGCCTGCCGCTGGTCCGCTGGACGCCCGGGGGCGAGCCGTGGGCGGTGATCGTCGCCCTGCACGGCATGAACGACAGCCGCGCCGCCTTCCGCCTCGCGGGCCCGTGGTGGGCCGAGCAGGGGATCGAGACCTGGGCCTTCGACCAGCGCGGCTTCGGCGCGGCGCCTGGCCGCGGCGTCTGGGCCGGCGAGGCTCGCATGACCGAGGATCTGCGCACCGCCGTCGCCCTCGCCCGCGCGCGCCACCCGCACGCGTTGATCGCCGTCGCCGGCGAGAGCATGGGCGGGGCCGTCGCCGTCGCCGCCTTCGCCTCGCACCGGCCGCCCGACGCCGACCGGGTGGTCCTCCTCGCCCCCGCCGTCTGGGGCTGGACCTCCCAGGGGCCGGTGAACCGCGCCGCCCTGTGGCTGACCGCGCGGACCATGGGCGCGCGGGCCGTCGAGGCGCCCGAGTGGGCGGTCCGCGCCCTGCCGGCCTCGGACAACTGGCTGGAGCTGATCCGCAACGGGCGCGATCCGGCCAGCCTGCTGACCACCCGGTTCGACGCCCTCTACGGTCTCGTCGACCTGATGGAGAGCGCCTCGCGCGGCCTCGGCGACATCCGCGCGCCGACCCTGCTGATGTACGGCGCCAACGACAATGTCATCCAGCAGGGCCCGATGCGGCTGGCGCTGGAGCGGGCGGGGGAGCGGCCCACCCTGCAGACGGCCTGGTATCCGGACGGCTGGCACCTGCTCAACCGCGACCTGCAGGCCGAAACGGTGTTCCGCGATGTGGAGGCGTGGCTGCGCGACGCCGACGCGCCGCTGCCCTCCGGCGCCGGTCCGGTCCTGCCCGCCCTGACGGGCCCGCCGGGCCGCCGCTGACGCACGCGGACGTGAAACCGTCCTGCTTGCCCTGAGGCGGCCCGAAGCGTATCAGCCGCCAACAAAAAATTTCCGGGAGGCGCCTGCCCATGAGCATGACGCTGTTCGATTCTCCGTCCTTCGCGAAGCATGAAGGCGTCCACGCGGTCTATGATGAAAAGACCGGCCTGCGCGCCATCATCGCCGTCCACTCCACCGCGCGCGGCCCGGCCGTCGGCGGCACCCGCATGTGGAACTACGGCTCCGCGGCCGAGGCGCTGGAAGACGTGCTGCGCCTGTCGAAGGGCATGAGCTACAAGAACGCGGTCGCCGACCTCGAGATGGGCGGCGGCAAGTCGGTCATCATCGGCGACAGCCGCACCCAGAAGACGCCGGAGCTGTTCCGCGCCTTCGGTCGCGCCGTCCACACCCTGGGCGGCATCTATTACGCGGCCGAGGACGTCGGCGTTTCGGTCGCCGACATCGCCGAAGCCCGCAAGGTCACCCCCTATGTGCTCGGCCTGAGCGACGGCCCCGAGGCCTCGGGCGACCCCAGCCCGGTCACCGCCGAGGGCGTGTTCCGCTCGACCCTCACCGTCGGGCGCCGCCTGTGGAAGCAGGATGACCTGACCGGCCTGACCATCGCGGTTCAGGGCATCGGCCACGTCGGCGGCTACCTCGCCGACAAGCTGCACAAGGCCGGCGCGAAGCTGGTGATGACCGACGTCAACACCGCCCTGCTGTCGGAAGTCGCCGCCCGCACCAACGCCGAGGTCGTCGCCCCCGACGCCATCTACGACGTCAAGGCCGACATCTACGCCCCGTGCGCGCTCGGCGCGACGTTGAACCCGCAGACGCTTGACCGCCTGACCGTCAAGGCGGTGGTCGGCGCGGCCAACAACCAGCTGGCCACGCCGGATATCGGCGAGCGCCTGTTCGAGCGCGGCGTGCTCTACGCTCCGGACTACGTCGTCAACGGCGGCGGCATCATCAACGTCGCCTCGGAGATGAACGCCCGCCAGACCGGCGGCGCCTACGATCCGCAGTGGGTCGAGGGCAAGCTGTCGCGCCTGATGGAGACGCTCGAGGAGGTTCTCGACCGCTCGGAGGCCGAGAAGCGCCCGACGCACGAGATCGCCGACGCCATCGCCGAGGCCCGCATCGCGACCGCGGCCGAGCGCAAGGCGGAGCAGCTCAAGGCCGCCTGACCCCTGCGACCGGATCTGACGTAGCGGACGTGCATCCTCCTTCCGGAGTGGAGGCGATGTGACCGATACGGAGTGTGCGGACGCTGGTCTCTCCGCCCGGAGTCCGCTCCGGGCGGCGCTCCCCGCCGGCGAAGCGGACGCATCGGACGCATCGGACGGTGTTTTCGTGTCCGCCCCGTCCGGCCGACCGCGCGCCGCCCGGGATTCGCGCCGCGGCGACCGGCGGCGCATCATGCCGCATCCTGATCCGTCTGATTCGGGCCGAGGCGCCATGACCGCTACCCACCGCAAGGGCTTCGACCCGCTGCTGATCATCATGGCGATCGGCTTCGTCGTGGCGGTGGGCGCGCTGGCCTATCCCGCCTTCCGCGCCGACCCGACCAGCGCGCCGGGGCTGATGCTGATCTTCACGGTGGGCGCGGTGGCGCTGATCGGCCTGTTCGCCTTCGCACGCGGGGAGACCCGCAAGCCGACCGGCGACGAGACCGTCGACCTGCTCGACGCCATGGCCGAGCCGGCCGCCCTCGTCTGGGCCACCGGCCAGATCCTCGCCTACAACGCGGCCTGGTCCGACGCCGGCGGCGCGACCGTGGCCCTGCCGCCGGTCCGCTCCGGCGGCAAGTCGGGCTCGGCCCTGTACATGGCCTTCGCCCAGGCGCGCGCCGGCGAGCAGGGGCGGGCCATCGTCCCGGTCGGGGAGCGCGAGCTCGAGGTGCTGATCGGCCGGGCGGGCGAGGGGCGCTTCCTGTTGCGGGCGGCGCCCGAAGCCGTTCTACCCGTCGCTCCACAGCCGCTCGACCGCCCGGCGGCGGTCTCCAACGCCGCCGAGAGCCGGGCCATGGCTGCGGGGGCTCCATTCGGATCGGCGGTGATCGAGGCCGAGGACCTGTTCGCGGGCCGGATCGAGGAGCCCAACGCGGCGCTCGAGGTGCTGACCGGACCGGCGGCCGCGCGCGACGCCGCCTTCGGCCATCTGTTCGAGCCCGGTTGTGTGTCGGAGGCGCGGGGCAAGCTGGCCGCCGGCTCGTCCGGGCCCATCGAACTGGTCGCCCGCGCCCACCCCGACCGCATGCTGCACCTCTACGTCGCGCCCGAGGGCGTCAAGCGCCGCGTCTGGCTGTTCGACGTCTCGGCCCAGAAGTCGATGGAGCTGCAGCTGTCGCAGGCCCAGAAGATGCAGGCGGTCGGCCAGCTGGCCGGGGGCGTGGCCCACGACTTCAACAACCTGCTGACCGCCATCCAGCTGCAGCTGTCCGGCCTGCTCGAGCGTCACCCGGTCGGCGATCCCTCCTACGAGGGACTCAACGAAATCCGCCAGACCGCCATCCGCGCCGCCGACCTGGTGCGCAAGCTGCTGGCCTTCTCGCGCAAGTCCACCGTGCGGCGCGAGCGGCTCGACCTCGGCGAGCTGGTCGGCGAGTTCGCCGTCCTGCTGCGCCGCCTGCTGCGCGAGGACGTGCGCCTGGAGACGGACTACGGCCGCGACCTGCCGGTGGTGCTGGCCGACAAGAGCCAGCTGGAGACGGCGGTGATGAACCTCGCCGTGAACGCCCGCGACGCCATGCGCGGGGTGGTCGAGCCCGGCGACGCGGTGGTCACCATCCGCACACGCCGCGTGTCCCGCGATGAGGCGCGGCGGATGGGCTGGGCCCACGCCTCGACAGACGCCGTCGCCCTGATCGAGGTCTCCGACACCGGCCCCGGCGTGCCGCCCGAGCTGCTCGACAAGATCTTCGAGCCGTTCTTCACCACCAAGGCGGTGAACGAGGGCACCGGCATGGGCCTGGCCACCGTCTACGGCATCGTCGAGCAGGCCGGCGGCCACATCAACGTGGTCAACCTCGAGGGGGCCGGCGCCGCCTTCCGGATCTTCCTGCCCGAGGCGGCGGAGGCCGAGCTGGCCGAGGTCCCGCAGGTGGAGGTCAAGGCCAAGGCCCCGCGCGACCTGTCGGGGGCCGGGCGCATCCTCTTCGTCGAGGACGAGGCCGCAGTGCGCGGCATCGCCGCCCGCCTGCTGCGCCAGCGCGGCTACGACGTCATCGAGGCGGCCGACGGCGAGGAGGCGCTGGAGCTGGCCGAGCAGCACGCCGGTCAGATCGACATGATGATTTCCGACGTGATCATGCCCGGCCTGGACGGCCCGTCCCTGCTGAAGAAGGCCCGTCCCTACCTTGGCGACGCACCGGTCATGTTCATTTCGGGCTATGCCGAGAGCGACTTCTCGGACCTGCTGCAGGACGAGGCGGGCGTCTCCTTCCTGCCCAAGCCGCTCGACATCAAGACGCTGGCGGAGCGCGTGAAGCAGGAGCTGCACGCCTCCTGACCCATCGGTAACTTGCCAGCGGCGCCATGACGGGCTCCTCTGGCGTCTCCCCACTCCGCGAGACCGCCATGCTTGATCGCCGCCGTTTCCTTCTTTCGTCCGCCGCCGCTGCGGCCGCCGCCGCCGCGACCCCGGTCCTTGCCGGGGCCGGACAGACCGCAGCCTCGCCGGAGGGGCGGAAGGTCACCGCCCTGCTCGACCGCATGATGCAGGAGTTCCTGGCGGAGTCGCCGGAGTTCATGACCGCCCTGGGGCTCGATACCGGCCCCAACGCCGCCGCCCGCGGTCGCCTCGACGACCGCTCGCTGGCCTTCGTCGATCGTTCGTTCGCCGCCTTCCGCGGCTACGGCGCCGAACTCGATTCGATCGATCGCGCCGCGCTCTCCGGCATGGACGCGGTCAACTACGACACCACCCGCTTCATCATCGACGGCGCCGCCCTGGCGGACCGCTTCGACTACGGCATCCAGGCGCCGGTCGGCGGAGCCAACCCCTACCTCGTCAGCCAGCTGACCGGCAGCTACAGCAGCATCCCCCAGTTCCTCGACACCCAGCATCCGGTGCAGTCCGTCGCGGACGCCGAGGCCTACCTTGATCGGCTGTCGGCTTTCGCCGGCGTGCTGGACGTCGAGACCGATCGCGTCCGCCGGGACTTCGCCGCAGGGGCGACGCCGCCGGACTTCGTGCTGCGCCGGACGGGCGAGCAGTTCGCCGCCACCCTCGGCGTGGATCCGGCCCAGTCGGGCATGACCCGGTCGCTGGCGCGCCGCGCGGCGGAAGCCGGCCTGCCCGGCGACTGGGCGGCGCGAGCCGAGCAGATCGTGCGCGACGCTGTCTACCCGGCCATGCGGCGCCAGGCCGAGGTCGTCGCCGGGGCCCTGCCGGGCGCGCCGACCGAGGCCGGCTGCTGGCGGCTGCCGGACGGCGAGGCCTACTACCGCTACGGCGTGCTCAGCTACACCACCACCGACATGGGCGGCGACGAGATCCACGAGATCGGCCTCGCCCAGGTCGCCGAGCTCAGCGCCCGCGCCGACGAGATCCTGCGCGCCGAGGGCCTGACCCAGGGCTCGGTCGGCGAGCGCATCGCCGCCGTCGCCCGCCGGCCCGACCAGCTCTATCCGAACACCGATGCCGGCAAGGCGCAGCTGATCGCCGACCTCAACGCCCAGATGGCGGCCGTGCAGCAGCGGCTGCCGGAGGTGTTCGGCCGGCTGCCCCGCGCCGGGGTGGAGATCCGCCGCGTGCCGGTGGAGATCGAGGCGGGCGCCCCGGGCGGCAGCTACCAGATGCCGTCGCTCGACGGCTCGCGGCCGGGCGCCTACTACATCAACCTGCGCAACACGGCCGAGACGCCGCGTTTCACCCTGCCGACCCTGACCTATCACGAGGCCTCTCCGGGACACCATTTCCAGATCGCCGTGGCGCTGGAGGCCGAAGGCATTCCGACGCTGCGCAAGATGCCGCTGTTCTCGGGCTACACCGAGGGCTGGGCGCTGTACGCCGAGCAGCTGGCCGACGAGATGGGGGTCTACGAGAACGATCGCCTGGGCCGGCTCGGCTACTTGCAGTCCTTCATGTTCCGCGCCGCCCGGCTGGTCGCGGACTCGGGCCTTCATCACAAGCGCTGGACCCGCGAACAGGCCGTTCGCTACATGGTCGACACCCTCGGCGACGCGGAGTCGACCATGACCACCGAGGTCGAGCGCTACTGCGTCTGGCCGGGCCAGGCCTGCAGCTACAAGCTCGGGCACACGGTCTGGGACCGCACCCGCACGGCCGCCAGGACCACGATGGGCGACCGCTTCGACATCCGCGGCTTCCACGACATCTCGCTGGCCGCCGGCGCCATCCCGCTTGAGGTGCTCGAGCGGCTGGTCGCCGACTGGGCGGCGCAGGCCTGAGCCGCAGACGGAGAGCCGCGATGATCGACCGCCGCCGCCTGCTCATCTCCGCCGCCGCCGGCGCCGCCGCGGTCGCCGCCGGTCCGGTGATCGCCTTCGCCCGGGACGCGGACGGAGAGCTCGACGCCCTGCTGAGCCGCTGGTTCGACGAGGACATCGAGGACTCGCCGGAGAGCGCCACCAATCTTGGCCTCGACCGCGGCGAGCGGGCCCATCTGGCCTCGAAGCTGAGCGACCGCAGCGCAGCGGCTTGGCAGGACGACCGCATCCGGGCGCTGAACCGCTGGCGGACGCTGCAGGCCTTCGACCAGGGCGCGCTCAGCGAAGCCGGGCGGATCAACCACGCCGTCGCCGCCTTCCGGGCCGAAACGGCGGCGACGGGGGCCGGCTTCGACTACGGCTCGACCATGGGCGGCGGGCGGATGGGCCCCTACCTCGTCAACCAGCTGACCGGCGCCTATTTCACCGTCCCCGACTTCCTCGACACCCAGCACCGGGTCGAGGACCGCGACGGGGCCGAGGCCTTCCTCGCCCGGCTGGCGGCGTTCGCCCCTTCCGTGGACGCCGAGACCGAACGTGTGCGGGCCGACGCCGGCAAGGGCGTGGTCCCGCCCGACTTCATCCTCGACCTGACCTCTGGCCAGCTCAACGCCCTCGCCGCTCAGCCGGCGGGCGACATGGCGATGATCCGCACGCTCGAGCGCAAGGCGGCGGCGCTCGGCCTTTCCGGTTACGGCGACCGCGCCGCCGCCCTGGTCGAGGCCGAGGTCAAGCCGGCCCTCGCCCGCCAGATCGCCGCCTTCGAAACCCTGCGCCCCCGCGCTGTCCACGACGCCTCGGTCCGCCGCCTGCCCGAGGGCGAGGCCTTCTACGCCCACGCCCTGAAGCACTGGACCACCACCACCCTGTCCGCCGATGAGATCCACCGCATCGGCCTGGAGCAGGTGGCCGAGATCAGCGCCTCGATCGACGCCATCCTGAAGGCGCAGGGAAGGAGCGAGGGGACGGTCGGACAGCGCATCGACGCGCTCAACCGCGACCCCGCCCAGCTGTGGCCCGACACCGACGCGGGCAAGGTCGCCCTGATCGAGTCGCTGAACCGGCAGGTGCAGGCGCTCAAGCCACGGCTGCCCGAGGTGTTCGGCCGCCTGCCCCGCGCCGATGTCGAGGTGCGCCGCGTGCCGCCGGCGATCGAGGCCGGCGCGCCCGGCGGCTACTACCAGGGGCCGCCGCTCGACGGCTCCCGGCCGGGCGCCTACTACATCAACCTGCGCTCCACCACGAACTGGCCGAAGTTCGCCCTCCCGACCCTGACCTACCATGAGGCCTCGCCCGGCCATCACCTCCAGGTCGCCCTGCAGCGCGAGACCGACACCCTGCCGCCCTACCGCCGCGCCAACGGCTTCTCGGCCTACAACGAGGGCTGGGCGCTCTACGCCGAGGCGGTCGCCGCCGACGACCTCGACGTCTACGCTGACGATCCGCTAGGCCGGGTCGGCTTCCTGATGTCCTACCTCTTCCGGGCCGTGCGGCTGGTCGTCGACACCGGCATGCACCACCATGGCTGGAGCCGCGAGCGGGCGGTCGAGTACATGGCCGCCTCCGGCGCCAAGCCGCTCAACGCCGCCAACAGCGAGATCAACCGCTACGTCTCGATGCCGGGCCAGGCCTGCGCCTACAAGATCGGCCACACCGTCATCGCCCGCCTGCGGGCCGAGGCGGCGGCGCGGCCCGGCTTCGACCTGCGCGACTTCCACGACCGGGTGCTGGTCAACGGCTCGGCGCCGCTGGCGGTGCTGGAGCAGCTGATGCGGGCCTAGACGCCCGCCCGCGCCTCGACCACGGCCGGGTCGGCGTCGGCCTGGGCCTGCAGCCAGTCGCGGAAGCGGCGGATCTTCGGGGAACGCCGGCGGCCCTCCGGCCAGACCAGGTAGTAGCCGGCGTGGAAGGACACGATCTGGCGGAACGGCCGGACCAGCAGGCCCGCCTTGATCTCGCGCGCGAAGAGAATGGGAGAGGCCAGCGCCACGCCCTGGTCCCCCAGCGCGGCCGCGACCTCCAGCACCTGGTAGTCAGCGGTCAGCCGCGTCGCCGGCCGCGCTCCGTCGCTCAGTCCGGCGGCCGCGAACCACGCCGCCCATTCCTTCTCCATGCCGATCCGCGGCGCATCGAGCAGATCGCACGGGTCCTTGAGGTTCAGCCGATCGGCCATGGCCGGCCCGCACAGCGGCGTGAAGACGCTGGGCATGAGGAGTTGACTCTCCATGCCGGCCCATTCGCCCGATCCGGAGCGGATTCCCACGTCGAAGCCCTCGCGCGACAGGTCGAGCAGGGCCGGACTGGTGTCCAGCCGCACCGCCAGGCCCGGGTTCAACAGTTGGAAGGCGCCGAGCCGCGGGGCCAGCCACTGGGTCGCCAGCGTCGCGAGGGTGGTGATGGAGAGGATGTGCTCGTCCGCCTCAGTCAGATCGTCGATGGCGCGGCGCAGCAGGGTGATGGCTTCGGTGGCGGCGCGCGACAGCCGCTCCCCCGCCTCGGTGGGCTGAACCTCGCGCGGCAGACGGCGAAACAGGCTCTGGCCCAGTCGCCCCTCCAAGGCCTTGATCTGCCAGCTCACCGCGGCCTGGGTCATGCCCAGCTCTTCGGCCGCCCGGGTGAAACTTTTCAGCCGCGCCGCCGCCTCGAACACCCGGATCGAGGCGAGGGGAATTCCGGAGAGCGGATCAGCCATAAGTCAGCCTTGTTGCGGTGGCGGACATTCTGGTTTGTGACGCAGCGCTGTCAAGCCGATAGTCATCAACATCAGAAGCGCCCCGCCGAGGAGGCTGACATGGAAGAAATGTACCGCACGCATAAGGAACCCGCATGGGGCTGGGCTTCAGTCCTCGACGACTGGCGGCGGAGCCGGACGCGGCGTCGGCTGCGCGGTCCGGCCCCGGTCCTCAAATCCGCGCAGCGCTGATCCTCAGCACGTGATCCGGTCCGTCGCAGGCGAATTCCCTTCCCCCGCGCGTGATCGTCGGCCCCTTGCGGGTCGTGGCCCGGCTCCGGAGTCTCCTGCTCCCGGGGCCGGGTCGAGCCGGATTTCAGCGGACCACGAGTCCGTCGGCCTCCCGCAGGTCATTGTGCATCGCCGTCGCCCCGATCGCCGCCTCCGCCGTGGCCACGGCGATCTGGTTCAGTCCGCGGACCACGTCCCCGGCGGCGTAGAGGCCCGGGACGCTGGTCCGCTGGTGTCCGTCGACCACCAGACGGCCGTCCTCGCCCACAGCAGCGCCCAGCCCGCCAGCCAGCTGCGCATTGGGTGATGTTCCCAGCGCCGAATAGACCAGGTCGAAGGCGCGGAATGTCCCGTTCCATCCCAGCGCGGTCACGCGGTCGCCGTCGAGCCGCACGTTGTCGATCGGGGCGCGGATCAGTTCGATGCCAAGGCGGTCAAGTTCGCCGTTCGCGGTCAGGGCCTCCGGCGGGCCGACGTGAATGAGCGTCACCCGCCGGGAGTAGGTGCGCAGGAAGCTCGCCTCCCGCACGCCTGTGTCGTCGCAGCCGATCACGGCCACCGCCTTGTCCGTGGCTTCATAGCCGTCGCAGATCGGGCAGATGCGAACCTGCGCCCGTTCGATCGCGCGTTCGACCCCCGGCAGGTCGGGGTGATGATCGACCACGCCGGTGGCGAGCAGCACGGCTCGCGTCCGGACCTCGCGGCCGTTCAGCCGGGCGACGAACCTGTCGCCGTCGCGGTGCAGACTGCCGACCGCGCCCGGCTCGATTGTCGCGCCGTATTCCTGCGCCTGCTCCGTCATCCGGCGCAGGATGGCGTCGCCGGTGATGCCGTGGGGAAACCCGGGCATGTTGTGGCTGAGAGGAATCCAGCAGGCCCGCGGCGATCCGCCGTCGGCGACCAGCACCTGCCGGCGGAAGCGGGCAAGGTATGTGGCGGCCGTGAGGCCGGCCGGGCCGGCGCCGATGACGAGGATCTCGGGCGCATCAGGATGGGAGGCGGAGACTGGCATCGCCGCTTAACGCGCCGCGAAGGGAAACGGCTCGCCGGAGTCCAGCCGTACCGCCCGCCTGCTGCCCCCGGAGCGGGCAGGGGAGGCGCAACAGACGAGCCTCGCCCCGCGGGGTTTGCGCGCCCGGCGGCGAGGGCTATACCGCCGCCACCACTCCCCATCCCAAGTCAGAGGCGCGAAACCCGCATGGCCAAGATCAAGGTCGCCAACCCCATCGTGGACATCGACGGCGACGAGATGACCCGGATCATCTGGCAGATGATCAAGGACAAGCTGGTCTTCCCGTACCTGGACCTCGAGCTCGACTACCACGACCTGTCGATCGAGAACCGCGACGCGACCGAGGACAAGGTGACGGTCGACGCGGCCGAGGCGATCAAGCGCCACGGCGTCGGCGTAAAGTGCGCCACCATCACCCCGGACGAGGCGCGGGTGAAGGAGTTCAACCTCAAGAAGATGTGGAAGTCGCCGAACGGCACCATCCGCAACATCCTCGGCGGCGTGGTTTTCCGCGAGCCGATCATCTGCTCGAACGTGCCGCGTCTGGTCCCCGGCTGGACCCAGCCGATCGTCGTCGGCCGCCACGCCTTCGGCGACCAGTACAAGGCCACCGACTTCCTGATGCCGGGGGCCGGCACCCTGTCGATCAAGTTCGTCGGCGACGACGGCCAGGTGATCGAGCACGAGGTCTACAAGTCCCCGGGCGCCGGCGTGGCCATGGGCATGTACAACCTCGACGAGTCGATCATCGAGTTCGCCCGGGCCAGCTTCGCCTACGGCCTGAATCGCAACTATCCGGTCTATCTGTCGACCAAGAACACCATCCTCAAGGCCTACGACGGCCGCTTCAAGGACCTGTTCCAGAAGGTCTTCGACGAGGAGTTCGCCGAAGAGTTCAAGGCCCGCGGCCTGACCTACGAGCACCGGCTGATCGACGACATGGTGGCCGCCGCCATCAAGTGGTCGGGCGGCTTCGTCTGGGCGTGCAAGAACTACGACGGCGACGTGCAGTCGGACGTGGTGGCCCAGGGCTTCGGCTCGCTGGGCCTGATGACCTCGGTGCTGATGACGCCGGACGGCAAGGTGCTGGAGTCGGAAGCCGCCCACGGCACCGTCACGCGCCACTACCGCCAGCACCAGAAGGGCGAGGCCACCTCGACCAACTCGATCGCCTCGATCTACGCCTGGACCCGCGGCTTCAAGCATCGCGGCAAGCTGGACGGCAACCAGGACCTGATCGCCTTCGCCGAGACGCTGGAGAAGGTCGTCGTCGACACCGTCGAGAGCGGCTTCATGACCAAGGACCTGGCGCTGCTGGTCGGCGACCAGCAGGGCTGGCTGACCACCGAGGGCTTCCTCGACAAGGTCGCGGAGAACCTGAACAAGGCCATGGCGGCCTGAGGCATCGATCGCGGTCGACAGGAACGGCCCGCCGGATTCGCGTCCGGCGGGCTTTTCTTTGAGCCGATCCGCGCTTCGTGCATTGATGAACCGGTGTTCGGGAGATGCGCGTGAAGATCATCGGCAATCTGCTGCTGCTGGCCGTGATCGTGGCGGTGATCAGCTTCTTCGCCGCCCCGGCCGTGGCATTCTTCGCGATCCGCTCCGCAGCCGACGCCAATGACGCCGCGGCGCTCGCCCGGCTCATCGACTACCCGGCGGTGCGCCAGTCGCTTCGGCCTCAGCTGGCCGGGAACCCGGCCGCCCAGGCGCCGGCGCCGTCCTTCCTCGAGGATCCGGTCGGCGCGGTGCGTCGGCAGTTCGAGCCGGAAGCCGTCGCCTCCGAGGACGTGGACGCGTACCTGACGCCGGCCGCGATGGCGGCGCTGACGCGGGGCGAGGGCCGCTTCGCCCGCCAGCGCACGTCGCTCACGCCCTCGAGCCGCGCCAGCGATCCGACGCCGACCCCGGTGTACTGGGGCGTCAACCGGGCGCGCCTTGGGGTGAGCGACGAGGGCGGGTCGCGCACCATCTTCACCTTTGAACGGCGCGGCCCGTTCGAATGGCGGCTCGCCCACATCGGCCTGCCCGACGGGGTGGCGCCGTCCGCCGTAAGCCCCCGCCCGGCGGGGGCGCCAGCTCCGACCGGACGCAAGGCCGGCTGAGCCGACGCAACCTCTGGCAGCGGCCTTCGACTCGGGGCAACCGTGGCCGTGGGGAGGCGTTACGACGCCGGAGGGATCGCATGAAGAAGCTTCTGATCGGGCTTGCGCTGGCGGCCATCGTCGCAGTGGCCGCGGCGTGGGCCGCCGCGCCGGTGCTGGCGGCCCAGGGGCTGATCCGCGCCGCCAAGGCCGGGGACGCCCGCAAGCTGGAGGCGCTGGTGGACTTCCCCTCCCTGCGCCAGAGCCTGAAGGAAGAGCTCAACGCCGAGCTTGTGGCTCGCATGCGGCGCGATCCTGACATCGCCGGCAGTGATCTCGGCGGCCTTGGCCTGATGCTGGCCCCGATGCTGCTGTCGGGCGCCGTGGACACCCTGGTGACGCCGGAGATGGTGGCCGAGATGGTCGTCACCGCCGAGGCTCCCGACCCGACCCAGCCGCCGGAACGGGAGCCGGGCGACGCCCGCGACAGCGACGACATCCACCAGTCGTGGGGTTATCGCGACCTGAACCACTTCGCGGTCACGCTGACGGATCGCGACCGGCCGGACCAGCAACTGGCCCTGATCCTCGAACGCCGCGGCCTGTTCGCGTGGAAGCTGGCCGCGGTTGATATCGAGAGCGGAAACTAGCCGGCCAGCGCCGCCCGCACCGCCGCCAGACCCGCCTCGGCCTTCGAGCCGTCCGGAGCGCCGCCCTGGGCGAAGTCGGGCTTGCCGCCGGCGCCCTGGCCGCCCATGGCCAGCACCGCCGCCTTGGCGAGGTCGGCGGCGTTGACCTTGCCGGCCATGTCCGAGGTGGCGGCGACGGTGACCGCCGCCTTGCCCTCGGCGACGCCGATCAGGGCCACTACGCCCGAACCGACCTGCTTGCGAAAGTCCTCGGCCACGCCGCGCAGCTCCTTGCCGCCGACGCCGTCCAGCACCCGCGCGATCAGCTTGACCCCGCCGATGTCCTCGGGCGCCGCGACACCGCCGGCGCCGCCGCCGAGGGCCAGCTGCTTCTTCAGCTCGGCGACCTGCTTCTCGAGCGCCTTGACCGAACCGGTCAGGGCCTCGACCCGGGCCGGGACGTCGCCGGGCTGGACCTTGAAGCCCTGCGCCAGGCGTCGGGCGACGTTGGCCTGGGCCAGCAGGTGCTGACGGGCGGCCTCGCCGGTGAGGGCCTCGATGCGGCGCACGCCGGCGGCGATGCCGCTCTCCGAGACGATCCTGAACAGGGCGATGTCGCCGGTGCGGCCCACGTGGGTGCCGCCGCACAGTTCGACCGAATAGTCGCCCTCGCCGGCCAGCGCCTTGCCGAGGGTGAGGACGCGGACCTCGTCGCCGTACTTTTCGCCGAACAGGGCCATGGCCCCGGCCTCGATCGCGGCCTGCGGCGCCATCAGCTTCGTCTCGGCGGGCAGGTTCTGGCGAACGATCGCGTTCACCTCGTCCTCGATGGCGGCGATCTCATCGTCGGTCAGCGGGGCGTTGTGGCTGAAGTCGAAGCGGATGCGCTCGGCGTCGACCATCTGGCCCTTCTGGGCCACGTGGGCGCCCAGCACGTTGCGGAGGGCGGCGTGCAGCAGGTGGGTGGCCGAGTGGTTGGCGCGGGTGGTCAGCCGCGCCTGCGGATCGACATGCAGTCCGACCCGGGCGCCGATCTCGAGGACGCCCGAGGTCACCTCGAGCCGGTGGGCGAAGAGGTCGCCGCCGTGCTTCTGGACGTCCAGCACGGTCGCCGCGCCCGTCTGGCCGGAAGCGTCGGTCCATTCGATCTCGCCGCGATCACCGGCCTGGCCGCCGCCCTCGCCGTAGAAGGGGGTGCGATCGAAGACGACCTCGGCCGTGTGGCCGGTCTCGACCCGGTCCACCGCGTGCCCCTCGTGGATCAGCGCCAGCACCTCGCCCGTGTCGTCCACCGCCTCGTAGCCGGTGAACACCGTCGGCCCGAGGCGGTCGCGCAGCGCCAGCCACTCGCCGGCGTTGGCGCTCTGACCGGAGCCCTTCCAGTTGGCCTTGCCGCGCTCGCGCTGCTCGGCCATGGCCGTCTCGAAGCCGTCGACGTCGACGTTGAAGCCGCGGCGTCTGGCCTCGTCCTGGGTCAGGTCGAGCGGGAAGCCATAGGTGTCGTAGAGGGTGAAGGCGGTCTGGCCGGTGATGATCCCGCCCTGCGGCAGGTCGCGGGTGGCGTCCTCGAGCAGGCCCATGCCGCGGCCCAGGGTGGTGCGGAAGCGGATCTCCTCCTGCTTCAGCGTGTCCTCGATGAAGGCCTGGGCGCGCTTCAGCTCGGGATAGGCCTCGCCCATCTCGGTGACCAGCGCGGGGACCAGCCGGTGCATCAGCGGGTCAGAGGCGCCCAGCAGGTGGGCGTGGCGCATGGCGCGGCGCATGATCCGGCGCAGCACATAGCCGCGGCCCTCGTTGGAGGGGGTGACGCCGTCGGCGATCAGGAAGGACGAGCTGCGCAGGTGGTCGGCGATGACCCGGTGGCTGGGCGCGCGGTCGCCCTCAGCCTTGGTCGAGGTGGCGTCCTCCGAGGCGGCGATCAGGGCCTTGAACAGGTCGACGTCATAGTTGGAGTGGACGCCCTGCAGCACGGCGGCGATGCGCTCCAGACCCATGCCGGTGTCGACCGAGGGTCTGGGAAGGGAGCGGACGATCTCGTCGTTCTCCTTCTCGAACTGCATGAAGACGTTGTTCCAGATCTCGACGAAGCGGTCGCCGTCCTCGTTCGGCGAGCCCGGAGGGCCGCCGGGGATGTGCTCGCCGTGGTCCCAGAAGATTTCGGTGCAGGGGCCGCAGGGGCCGGAGTCGCCCATGGCCCAGAAGTTGTCGCTGCCGGCGATGCGGACGATCTTGTGGTCGGGGAAGCCGGCGACCTTCTTCCAGATGTCGAAGGCTTCGTCGTCGTCAATGTAGACGGTGACCATCAGCCGGTCGGGATCGAGGCCGAATTCCTTGGTGACCAGGGCCCACGCGCGCTCGATGGCGTGTTCCTTGAAGTAGTCGCCGAAGGAGAAATTCCCCAGCATCTCAAAGAAGGTGTGGTGACGAGCGGTGTAGCCGACGTTGTCGAGATCGTTGTGCTTGCCGCCGGCGCGGACGCACTTCTGCGAGCTGGCGGCGCGGCGGTACGGCGGGGTGGCGGCGCCGGTGAAGTAGTCCTTGAACGGCACCATGCCGGCGTTGACGAACAGCAGGGTCGGGTCGTTCTGGGGGACCAGCGGGGCGGACTGCACCTTCTCGTGGCCGTCGGCGGCGAAGAAGTCGAGGAAGGTGGAGCGGATCTGGTTCAGGCTGGCCATGGTTCGTCGCGGACGCTTCAGGGGAGGCTGCGTCCATATAGGGGTTTCGCCGCGAACGCATCACCCCTGGGGGCGGCGTCAGCGTCGGGGCGCCAGGCGGGCGGCGGTGAAGGCGAGGGCGAGGCCGAACAGGGCGTGGGCGAGGAGGCCGAGGCCGATCATCTCCGGCGGCGGGCCCGGCCGGTCCGGAGCGAGCGACAGCGGCACGACGACGGCGTTCATCACCCCGTAGACGAACAGGCCGAAGGTCAGGCCGGAGACCAGGGGACGGCGCAGCAGCACCGGGGCGGGGCCGGCGGCCGCCAGGTACAGGCCGGCGAAGCCGATCGAGATCAGGAAGTGGGCGGCGAGGCCGATCGCTGCGCTGGCAAGGCCGCCCTCGAAGGCTGCCGTCCCCTGCAGCCCGCTGGCCACGGACTGGAGGATGCGCGCGGGCGATGCCGGGCGGTAGATGACGAAGGCGGCGAGGATGTCGACCGCGCCAGCGGCGAGCCCTGCGAGCAGGACGGCGCGGGCGGTCGAGGTCGAGCGGCGGGCCATGGCTGTCTCCCTTGCGGGAGCGAGCCTAGCGCCGTCGCCGGACGCTTGCCATACGGCTCAGCTTTCCTCCTCGTGGACCACGTCGTCGACGTGCTCGTCCTCGTCTTCCTCCTCGTCCGGACCGTCGCCGT
Source organism: Brevundimonas viscosa (assembly GCF_900116065.1). Taxonomy (GTDB): domain Bacteria; phylum Pseudomonadota; class Alphaproteobacteria; order Caulobacterales; family Caulobacteraceae; genus Brevundimonas; species Brevundimonas viscosa. Next base: position 234,197 of record NZ_FOZV01000005.1, on the reverse strand, counting down.
CGTAAGCGTCGGAGGGGGCGGCGTCGTCATCGTCCTCGTCGTCGAGAAGGTCGGCGAGGGCGTCGATGATGGCGTCGAGCTGTTCCGGTGAGGCCTCGACGGCGATCGAGGCGCCGCCGTCGCCCTCGATCTCGATCAGGTAGCCGTCGGGGGTCTCCGAGAGGGTGAACTGGCTGAGGGACTGGACGTCGGCCATGGCGGATCTCCGGCTTGAACAGGCAGGCAACCCGCGAGTTCGGCTTTGGTTCGCCTGCGAAAAAAGGCCGCCCGACGGGTGGGTCGGGCGGCCGCTCCGTCCGGCCCGGCCCGGCGGGGTCGGATGGCGGGTCGGCGGACCCGGCCGGAGAAGTACACACTGAACAATTTCGAGTGCACATCGTGCACTTTCGTCGGGAAGACCTGACGTCAGCCCTCGAGATCCTGACCCTCGTCCGGCTCGGGCGTACCCAGCAGCTCGTCGGCGATCTTGTTGGTCGAGGCGCGCACCGCCTTCTCGATCGAGGCGGCGATGTCCGGATTGGCCTTGAGGAAGGCGCGCACGTTTTCGCGCCCCTGGCCGATGCGCTGGCTGTCGTAGCTGAACCAGCTGCCCGACTTCTCGATGATCCCCGCCTTGACGCCGAGGTCGATGATCTCGCCGATCTTGGAGATGCCCTCGCCGTACATGATGTCGAAGATCACCTCGCGGAAAGGCGGGGCGACCTTGTTCTTGACCACCTTCACCCGGGTGGTGTTGCCGACCACCTCGTCGCGGTCCTTGATCGCGCCGGTGCGGCGGATGTCGAGGCGCACCGAGGCGTAGAACTTCAGCGCGTTGCCGCCGGTCGTGGTCTCCGGCGAGCCGTACATCACCCCGATCTTGTGACGGATCTGGTTGATGAACAGGACGATGCACTTCGACTTCGAGATCGAGGCGGTCAGCTTGCGCAGCGCCTGGCTCATCAACCTGGCCTGAAGCCCGGGCAGGCTGTCGCCCATCTCGCCCTCGATCTCGGCGCGGGGGGTCAAGGCGGCGACGGAGTCGACCACCACGATGTCCACGGCGCCCGAGCGCACCAGGGTGTCGACGATCTCCAGCGCCTGCTCGCCGGCGTCGGGCTGCGACACCAGAAGGTCGTCGAGGTTGACGCCCAGCTTCTGGGCGTAGACCGGATCGAGCGCGTGCTCGGCGTCGACGAAGGCGGCGGTGCCGCCCTTCTTCTGGACCTCGGCCACGGTGTGCAGGGCCAGCGTGGTCTTGCCCGAGGACTCGGGACCGAACACCTCGATCACCCGGCCGACCGGCAGGCCGCCGATGCCGAGGGCCATGTCGAGGCCCAGCGAACCGGTCGAGACGCTCTCGATCTCGGCGACCACCCCGGCCTTGCCGAGCTTCATCACCGAACCCTTGCCGAAGGCGCGGTCGATCTGGGCGATCGCCGCCTCGAGCGCGCGTTGCTTGTCGCCGTCTTCCTTGCCCACCAGTTTCAAAGCCGCCTGTGCCATCGCCTTTGTCTCCCTTGCCATGATTCCCATCTGGTTTCGGGAGAGACCCGCCCGGACCCGCCCCCTCGTTTCGTGAGCGGGACTATGTGCACGGTTTGTTCCGGTTGCCAATATGTTCTTTTCGGCGCGTTGAGAGGCTACGACCGAATTTGACGTATCTCCTTCAGGCGTCCGCCGCCGCCGGCAGGCTCATCGGCTCCACGAACCGGCCCGCGACCGCAGCCGACGAACCGAGGACCAGGATGGCGGCGGCGATGATCAGCAAGGAGCGCCGCAGACCGACGCCGGGCTCCAGCGGCCGAAGCAGCATGGCCGCCAGCAGGGCCAAGAGGGCGAGCGCGCCGGGGAGGTCCATGCCGACTCCGAGGAAGACCGGATGCCCCAGGCTGATCAACCAGCCGACGCCGAGGATGGCGGTCAGGGCGACCGGCGCCCGTGACGGCCAGCGGGTCAGGCCGGGGTCGAGGGCCGCGGCGAGGGCGGCCGCCGCGGCCGCCAGCAGACCGGGCCAGAGGAAGAGGAAGGCGGTGGCGGGGGCGGCCGCCTGCGCCGCGACGCCCAGGACGAGGACCAAGGCGATGAGGCCGGTCCAGCCGCCCCAGGTCGAGCGGGGCGACAGGCCCGGGAAGGCCGAGAGCCCGGCGGCGACTCCGGCGGCGCCGGCCAGCACCGGGTCGAAGCCGCCGTAGACCATCGCCGCGACCGCGACGACCGCCACCGCGACCACCATCCAGCGCCGGTCCAGCCGGCCGCGGCCGCCGATCAGCACGAGGACGAGGGCGAGCAGGGCCGCCGCGACGCCGGCCTCCAGCCAGGGCAGGCGGGCCAGCAGGACGTAGTAGGCGTCGGCGCTCTCGGCCCGGGCCGCCATCGGCCCGCCCAAGAGCCGCACGGCCTGGGCGAGGACGAGGCCGGTGGAGAGGAACCACAGCCCGTCGACGGCGCCGCGGCCGATGTCGCCCGGGGTCAGGCCGGCGCGTGAGCGGGCGCGCCAGGCGGCGAAGCCGAACAGGAGCGCCGCGCCGACGAACAGGCCCCAGCCCAGCGCCGGCGGATGGGCGATCACGATCCGGCCGAACAGGTCGGCGTAGACGGCGTCGGTGGTTCGGGCGGGCAGATCCGGCGCGCGCAGCAGGACGTCGGCGGCCTCCAGCGCCTGGGAGCCGATGTGCTGGACGCTGCTGGGATCGAGCGCTTCGGGGGTCGAGACGGCGGCGTGGTACTGCTCCGGGCGCCCGATGAAGGCGAGGTTCAGCCCCTGCACGCCGCGATCGCGCGGGACGGTGAAGTCGGTGCCGTTTGGCATCATCTCGTAGACGAACACGGCCAGCGAGTTGGAGGTGACGCCGCCGTCGACGCGGCCGGCGACGCGGGCGAGCAGGTCGATGGTCTGGGCGTTGCCGCGGCCGGTCTCGAACATCATGGCGCGGCCGCCGCCGCCCCGGGCCTCGAGGTTGACCACGGCGCCGATGCGGTCGCGAAGGGGATGGCCGCCCCAGAAGATGCGGGCGCCGTCCAGTCCGATCTCCTCGGCGTCGGTGAACAGGACGACGAGGGTGCGGTCGGCCGCCCCGCGGCCGCGGATGGCGCGCACCGCCTCCAGCACCGCCGCCACCCCGGCCGAGTCGTCGGCGGCCCCGGCCGACATCGGCACCGTGTCGTAGTGGGCCATCAGGGCCACGGCGGGGAGGTCGGGGTTTCGCCCGGGCAGGACGCCGATCAGGTTGACCGCCCGGTAGCCGGCCGCCGCCGGGTCGCCGCCCATCTGGCGCAGGTAGCGGGCCGCGCCGCGCGAGATCGGGCCCGTCTGGGTCGAGGTCTCCAGACCCAGCCGCTCCAAGCGGCTGAGGAGGAAGGCCTGGACGCGGGCGTGCTCGGCCGAGCCCAGCGGGTGGGGCGCGCGGGCGATCTCGTTCACATCGGCGAGCGCGCGCGCGGCCGAGAAGGCGGAAGGCGGCGCGTCGGCCGGGGCGGGGCGTGGAACCTGCAGCGCCAGCACGGCCAGCAGAAGCGCGAGCGCCAGCGATCCCGTCAGCCACACAAGCCGCATCGGACACCCTCCCCGGTGAGGCGGCCACGCTAGCCGCTGCCGGCGCGAACGTCACCTCCCGCGGGCGAGGCACCGTGAACGTGAGGCGACCGCCGGAACGAGGTCGCGGCTCCGCTCATTGGGACAACTCCAACCCTAAAAGGAGAGCCCCATGAGCACCCCCAACGACCGCGCCGTCCACGTCCTGAACAGCCTGATCGAGACGACGCTGGACAGCGCCCACGGCTATCGCAAGGCGGCGGAAGGCGCGGACAATCCCGAGTTCAAGGCCATGTTCAGCGAGCGCGCCGGCAAGCGCGAGGAGCTGTCGCGTCGACTGCAGCAGGAGGTGCGCAGCTTCGGCGGCGAGCCCGAGGACGACCAGTCGCTGATGGGCCGCATCCACAACAAGTTCGCCGAGATGCGCGGCGACCTGATGGGCCGCGACGACCAGGGCGTGATCGACGAGGTCGAGCGCGGCGAGGATGTGATCAAGGCCAAGTTCGAGGCGGCGACGCGCGACGACGACCTGCCCGAGCCGGCCCGCCAGCTGGTCATGACCGAGTACGCCTCGATCAAGTCGGACCACGATACCATCAGCGCGCTGAAGCACCGGATGCATTGATTGGGGACCTGACGGTCAGGCGGTCGTTCCTGCGGGGGCGACCGCTTCGGCCGGGCGGGTGCGCTTGCCGTCGCCCGGCGCGGGAGGAAGGGGCCGCCGAGGCGCCGTCAGGCCATGCCCTCACCGCCGGCGTTTCGCCCTGCAGAGGTCGCACCATTCCACGTCGGCCCGATCCGGATGCGACCGCCACCGGTGCCGTCTGCACGAAATCTGCCGGATCCAGATCCGAAACCAACGCATACTGACCACCCTGTGTGAGCGGACTCATCGCCGCACGGCGGCGGAACGGAAAAGCCCTGCCCGCAGCGGGCAGGGCTTCCAATCTGCGATTCGACTGGTGTCAGTCGCTTTCGCTGTCGTCGTCGGTGGCGACGACGATGCCGGCCACGATGATGGCGGCGCCGACGGCCAGCACCGCGAGCGGAACGCCCGCGAACTCGCTGGCTTCGCCAGCATCAACCCCGACGCGGTCGCCGACACGGGCAGCCGCCGAGTTGTTGGCCGCCGCCGCCTGGCCGGCGACGAGCAGAAGACCTGCGGCCAAGGCCGAGACAACCTTCTTCATGATAACCCCTCTCAAAGACATTTCAGCGCCAAAGACGCCTGCGGCATCGCTTGCACAAATAGGTGAAGAAGTCACGACGATCCGGGCGGCGGCGCCAGAAGTTTCGGCGGCCATGCAGCGCCGGCTTCACCGTCGCATCAGGCCGCTTCGAGCAGGGACGCGTCCGGCGTGGCGGCGCTGATCACGCCGATCGGCCGTTCGCCGCGGTACACCTCGACCCGCCGGGCGGCAGGCCACGCATGGGCGATCTCCGACGCCGCCCGCAGGGCGGCGGCGTCGTCGACGGCGTCGAGCACGCACAGGTCGGCGACCGGCTCGTCCGGCGTCACGACGATACAGAAGTAGGAGTCGAAGGTCTGGCTCATGGGAGCCGGAGAACTACCGTCGCGCGAAGTCGTTCCTGTGACGGACTCCCGACAAACGTGCGTCAGGCGGCCCGCTTCAGCACAGTGGGCGACTTGACGAACAGGCCTTGGCGTCCGGAGACCGGACGGAACGCGAGGCTGTCGGCGCCGATCCGCTCGCCGGCGCCGAGGAACAGGCAGCCGTCGTCGACCAGCCGGCGCTCCAGCTGGTCGAGGACCTGGCCGCGAACGCCCGCGTCCATGTCGTCGAGCACGTGGCGGCAGAAGATCAGGTCGAAGCGGGGCTCGTCCGCGGTGGGCGGCGTCAGGAGGTTGGCGCGGGTGAAATGAGCGAGAGCGCGCAGTTCCGCCCTGGCGATCCAGGCGTCCTCGGCCTGGTCGAACCAGCGGAGCATGGTCTGGGCTTTCAGCCCTCGCTGGATCTCGAAGCCGGTGTAGGCGCCGGTGCGGGCCTTCTCCAGCGCACGCTGCGACAGATCGGTCGCGACGATCTCGACGGCGGCGCCGATCTCCAGCGCGGCCATGCCGATGGACCAGACCTCCTGTCCGGTCGAGCAGCCCGCCGACCAGATGCGGATCGGCTTTCCAGCCCGGGCCCGGACCAGGGCCGGAAGCAGTTCTCCCGAGAGGGTGTCGAACGTGCCCCGGTCGCGCCGGAACCAGGTGTCGGGGTTGAGCAGGGCCTCGATCACGGCCCAGCCAAGGCTGGCGACCGGTCTCGCCCACAGGGCCGCCAGCATGGCCTCGACGGTCTCGAAGCCCTCGCGCCGGGCCACCGGGCCGAGGCGATGCTCGGCAAGCTTCATCCGGTCGCGAGTCAGCCGGTAGCCCGCGCGCGTGGCCATCAACGACTGGAGGCGATCGAAATCCTCGGGCGACATGAGGTCAGACGGCTCCCACCTCTGCGAATTTGGAGCTCAAGATCTCCCCGTCGAACGGCTTCATCACATAGTCGTCCGCCCCGGCCGACAGCGCCTCGGCGATTCGCTCGGCGCGCGTCTCGATGGTGCAGAACAGCACCTTGGGGCGATCGCCGCCCGGCAGGGCGCGCAGGCGGCGCAGGAAGGTCAGGCCGTCCATCACCGGCATCGACCAGTCGAGCAGGACGACATCCGGCATGACGGCCGCGCAGAAGGTCAGGGCCTCCGAACCGTCGGCGGCCTCGTCGACCTCGAACTTCAGCCCCTCGACGATGCGGCGGGCGACCTTGCGGATGATCCGGCTGTCGTCGACGATCAGACAGGTCCTTGGGGTCACCGGCTTTTTCCGTGAACTCAGACTGCGCGACGCCCGTCCCGCGCACCGCTACATGATCGGCGCGAGCCGGTTAACGAGTCCTTGGGAAGCGGGCTTAAGCCTCAGTTAGGCATCCGGGCGAGGAGCGCCACACGACCCTCCTCCACGTTGACCTCGAGGGCGCCGCCCGCATCCGCGACCGTCAGCCATAGCCAGTAGGGCTGGATCCACTGACCCGGCAGCCCTTCCGTGAGCGGGCGACCGGCCAGCCCGGCCGTCGCTTCCGGCTTGAGACGGGCGCGCGGACCCTCGGCCAGGCCTTCGATCACGAGTGCGTCAGCCTCGCGCCGGGCGGCCGCCACTGCGGCGCCGCCGGAGGGCAGGGCGGCCATGGCCAGATAGGCGAGATTGACGAGGGCGCGGGCCTCGGCGCGGGAAAAGGTCTCGTCGGCGACGCGCCAGTGGAGGGTGGCCCGACCGCCTTCGGTGAGGCCCGCCACCAGCGCGCCCAGCTCGCCCCCCGAAAAGCGCTCCGCCGAGGTCGAGGCGCCGAAGGCCACGCGGGCGAAGGCGACAAGCGCGATCATCTTCCTCGCGCTCGACTCGATCAGCCCCATGGCGTCGTCCCGCATGTCCTGGGCCGTCGGGTCCTTCAGAAGGTCGAGACCCGAGCCGATGGCTCCGGCGGGGCTGATGAAGTCGTGGCACAGCTTGCCGGCGACGAGGGCGGCGAGCGCCTGGCCGTCAGGCAGGTCGAAAGCGGAGGCGGCGTCGGTCATCGGGTCTTCGCGGTCACAGGTCGGGTCGCGCCGGACGCTGCCCTGATTTGCCGGTTCTTCAAACCGTCCGGATGTTCTATCGCAGCCGCATGCGTAACCGATTGTCCGAAGATCTCGCCTCCGGCGTCCTCGCCGAGGCGTTGGCCGACATCGCCGAGGAGGCGGCCGCGGTCATCCTGCCGTTCTGGCGCACCGATGTCGTCGCCACCACCAAGGCCGACGACAGCCCCGTCACCCTCGCCGACCAGCAGGCCGAGGCGCTGATCCTGGCGCGCCTCGCCGAGCGCTGGCCGGACATCCCGGCGGTGGCCGAGGAGGCGGTGGCGGAACACGGGGCTCCGGAGCGCCCTGGCGAGTGGTTCTGGCTGGTCGATCCGCTGGACGGCACCCGCGGCTTTGTGCAGGGGCGCGAGAGCTTCACGGTCAACATCGGCCTGATCCGGGACGACGCGCCGGTGGCCGGGGTGGTCACGGCGCCGGCGACCCGAACGACCTGGCGCAGTGGTGCGTCAGGGGGAGGGGCCTTCCGCCGCCGCTTCGGCGATCCGTGGCAGGCCGTCCGGGTCCGCGAGCGGCCGGCGGCTCCGGTGGCGCTGCTCAGCCACAGCATGACGGACGAGGAGGCGGGGCGCCTGGCCGGAAGGCACGGCTGCACCGCCTGGCAGGGCACGGATTCCTCGCTGAAGTTCTGCCTGATCGCCGAAGGCCGCTTCGACGCCTATCCGCGCTCGGGGCCGACCTCGGAGTGGGACACGGCGGCCGGGCAGGCGGTGCTGGAGGCGGCCGGGGGCCGGGTCATGGCCGAGGACGGCCAGCCGCTCCGCTACGGCAAGCCCGGCTGGCTGAACGGCGGCTTCGTGGCGCTGGGCGGCTAAACCGGACCGGATATCGCGGAAACGACGCTCGCCGCTCGCCCGGCCAGCGCAGCGGCGCCGAATTCCCGGGCTGTCTCCATGGCCTCCGTCAGCATCAGGCCGACGGCCTTCGGCTCGGCCCCGGTCAGCCGTGACCGGGCGAGGGCGATGCGGGCCATGGCGATCTGGTCGGCGGCCCAGTCCAGCGGCTGCAGCGGCTCGGCCGCCGTCAGGCGGCGGCGCACGGTGTCTTCCAGGGCGGAGAGGGCGTTGAGGTCGCCCACGGCCTCGGCCAGCGCCGTCTCGGCGGCGAGGCGTCGCTCCCGCGCCAGGGCGCCGAGCAGCAGGCCGGGCTGGCGGCCGAGGGCCTCGGCCTGACGGAGGCTGCCCAAGGCGGGGGCTTCGTCGGTCCGGGCGAGGAGGACGGCCAGCCAGTCCAGCGGGCTGTGATCGGGGGTGAACTGGTCTGCGGCGGCTTCGAACAGGGCGCGCCCCTGAAGGGCGGCGGCCTCATTCTTCGCCAGGGCGGCGAGCGCCGCCATGCCGGCGCCGGCCATGGCCAGGGCGCGGGCGCGGGTCAGCGGCCGCTGGTCGGGCGAGGCGCTCTCGATCAGCGCGCGCAGGTCGCGTCCGGCCTGGTCCAGCAGCCGTGGATCGCGCCGCGCAACCCCGGCTTCCAGCCCGAGGGCGGCGCGCTCAAGGCGCAGTTCGTCGCCGGCCGCCGGCGGCAGCCGGCCCGCCCCGTGAAGGGCGGCGTCCAGCAGGGCGGCGGCGTCCAGCAGCGCCCGGGTCTCGCCGCACAGGCGGGCGCGGCGGGCGCTCAGCCGGGCGTGCAGGCTGGCGGCGGCGCAGCGGGTCGTCGGCCGCTCCGCGGTCAGCGCCTGGACGTCGGCCAGGGCGGCGGTGAGCGACGCCGGCCCCCCGAACAGATCGAAGCGCAGCAGGTGGATCTCGCCCGACTCGATCGCCACCGCGGCGGTCTGGTCGGGGCAGGTGGTATGGCGCGCCGCGTCGGAGGCCGCCGCGGCGGCGTGGTCGAGACTGGCTTTCGAACCGGTACGCCGGGCATGCTCGCGCCACAGCGCCGAGGCGCGCATCCAGCCGTCGAAGGGGCGGGCGCAGGACACGCGGCCGGCGTCGACCGCCTCGCGCCGCGCCTCCATCTGCACGAGTTCGGCGCCGACGAGTTCCAGCCAGCCGAGATCCTCGCTTTCGCGGGCGTTCTCGAAGAGCTTCCTCAGATCCCTGCCGAATTCGAACATGCGCAGCCGTGCTCCGGTCGTCCCGCTTCGGGACGAACGCGTCATCCCCGGCAGGTCAGGAGCAAACGCAGCGCCGCGCCGCAGGTTCGATCTGGCGGAGCGTCGGCTCAACCCAGCCGGGGCGTGCGGTCGCGACAGCGTCCGAGTTCGGCCACGGCGCGGGCATCCCTTGCGGTCAGGTCGCGAACGGCGCGGATGCGAGCGCGCGTCTGGTCGGCCTCCGCGGCCGCCGGCGTGCGGCCCGACGCCTGGGCGACCTGGATCGCGGTCAGCGACCAGTACAGGGCGGCGTCGAACAGCAGACGCCCCTCGCGGCTCTCGCCGCCTTCCAGCTCGGAGGCCGCCTGGGTCAGTCCGGCGCAGCGGACCACCGCGTCGTAGGACAGGATCGGCTCGGCGGTCTGGCCGCCGACCAGCGACGTCATGGCCATGAGGGCTGCCGCGATCATCGTATCCTCCGGGACGCCCCGCCCTTCGCGCGCAGAGAAACATGCTCCGCGGGCGAGGGAAAGCTGGCGCGCGAGTCGACAGGGTGAAGATGTCGGTAACCCTGTCCGCCTAGGGTGGTCGCCGCACAGGGGGAAAAGATGGACCTCAGCCACCGCATCGACGAGGCCAAGCGCCGGGTTTTCATGACGATCCGCGACGGCGCCACCGGCCCGGCGGTCGTTCGCTACATTGCGGGGCTGGCCGCCGAGCGCCCGGAACTGGCGGGTTGGGACTGGGTCCAGGACGTGCGCGAAAGCAGCGGCGAGGTCGACAACGCCGACATCCAGGCGGCGGCGGACATCTTTGGCCGAACCGGTCCCTGCTGGACCGTCTTCGTCAGCCACGACCCAAATCTGCGCCTCTGGTGCCGGGTCATGGACGCCCTGTTCGACGGCCGCCGCCACCTCGCGGCCGCCACGCCCGAGGCGGCCGCGGCCATGCTCGAGAGCCTGCGCGCCGAGACCAGTCTCGCCGTAGCCTGAGGCGGCCGGCTCAATCCACAGGCTGGCCGGAAACTTCGGCCTCCGCCCCGCTCGCCGCCGGGCGCTCTCGGATGCGTTCGATCTGCGCCCGCGCGCGCTCTGCGAACTCGCCGCCATGAGGGTCGTCCGCGAGGGGCGTGAGGTGGAGCGCGGCCTCGTCGGTGAGGCCCGCGCGCAGCAGGGCGGTGGCGGCCTGGGCGCGCAGGCCCAGCACCTGGGGGGCGTGCCTGACGGCGAGCCGCCAGGTCTGCAGGTCGTTCTCGGTTGGATAATCGGGGGCGCTCTGGCGCAGCATGGCGAGCTCGGCGAGGACGCGATAGTCGGTGGGATCGGCCTGATACGCGCGCCCGAGCAATGACTGCGCCTCCCGATAGCCGGCGAGCAGCGCGTCCTGCTCGACCTCTTCGTGGGCCGCCTCGATGCGCCGCTCGGCGGCCATCAGGAGCGCCTCGACGTTGTCGGGCTCGATCTCCAGCACCTGGCGCAAGGCGGCGTCGCCGGCTGCGGCGTCGCCCCAGGCGATCTCGGCGCGAGCCAGCACGGTCAGGGCCAGGGCGTCTCCGGGATGACGCGCCGCCGCCGCGCGCGAGGCCGCCAGCAGTTCCGGGCCCCGGTCCTCGTCGGCTCCGTCCCGCATGTCGACGCCGATCAGGAGGACGTCGTCCGCGCTTTCCGGCATGCGGGTGACGGTGATCTCCGGCGCAAGGGGCGGCAGGGTCAGCTCGGAGTAGCGCATGCCGCGCTGGTAATAGGAGCGGAGCGTGCGGGTCAGGCCCTCAGGGGTCGTGCCGACATTGCCGAAGAAGGCGTCCAGCGGATCGGCGCCCGCGCGGAGCGCCCGCAGGTAGGCGTCCAGTTGGCGTTGCCGGCCGGCGTCCGAGAGGAAGTAGTGCGTCAGCAGCCACGACTGGGCGTAGTACGCCCAGCGCTGGCCTTGGCGTTCGAGCTCCATGGGGGATGCGGTGAGGAGCTGCTCAAGCGGCATCCAGCGCTGCTGGTGCAGGGTCTGCAACCGGCCGAGTCCGGGGTAGCCGAAGGTGGATCGACCGCGACTGTCCACCGTGGCTGTGGCGAAATATTCGGCGAACCCCTCCCGGAACCACGCCGGATAGCTGCCCGGAGAATAGTGCGACATGAAGTGGTGCGTGTACTCGTGCAGCAGCAGGTCGTCGTCCCTGCCCCTGATCAGGGCGGCGCGAATGTCCTGGTGGCCGGCGCTGTAATAGCCGTCCACGCCTTCGGGGAGCCCGGGCTGGACGATCCTCAACTCCCGGGCGTTGTCGACCAGATAGACGGGCAACTTGCGCAGGTCTTCATCGTCCTGCGCCGCCCGCGTCACGGTCCGGAGCAGGGCGTGGAAGCGCTCCAGCCGGGCGGCGTAGTCGCGGAGGTTGCGCTCCGAGCCGTTGCTGTAGACCACGAAGTGGGCCGTCTCGCCCCTGCGCCATTCCGCGGCAGCGGCGCTGGGCAGGGCCAGGGCCAGGGCCCCGGCGCCCGCGGCCAGCCGGCCGCCCCAAAGACGATGCTGCATGTCGATTCCTCCCCGAGCCCGTTCCGCCTACCTGCGGGCCTCAAGGCGAGGTTGTCCAGAGGCCGATCAGCCCCGCTCCTTCGTCTTCATGAAGCTGACCTTCGGGAAGCGCTCGCCGACGTAGCCGGTCTCCCAGCTCGACTTGGCGAGGAACACCGGCTGGTCGTCGATGTCGCGGGCCATCTGGGGGCGATACTTGCCTGCGAAGTCGTCAAGATCGGCCTTGTCGCCGCCGATCCAGCGCGCCTCGGCGTACGGGCTCGGCTCGAAGACGACGTCGAGGCCGTACTCCTCGCCCAGCCGGTCGGCCATGACCTCGAACTGCAGCTGGCCGACGGCGCCGACGATGAAGTCCGAGCCGAGCTCGGGCCGGAACAGCTGGGTGACCCCTTCCTCGGCGAGGCCTTCCAGCGCCTTCTTCAGGTGCTTGGCCTTGAGCGGGTCCTTGACCCGGACGCGCTGGAGGATTTCGGGGGCGAAGTTGGGCAGGCCGGCGAAGCGGATCAGGCCGCTCTCGGACAGGCTGTCGCCGACGCGCAGCACGCCGTGGTTGGGGATGCCGATGACGTCCCCGGCGAAGGCGTCCTCGGCCAGTTCGCGGTCGGAGGCGAAGAACATGATCGGAGCGTTCACCGACAGCTGCTTGCCGGTGTTCTGGACCTTCAGCTTCATACCGCGGCGGAACTGGCCGGAGGCCATGCGGAACATGGCGATGCGGTCGCGGTGGTTGGGGTCCATGTTGGCCTGGACCTTGAACACGAAGCCGGTGACCTCGGCCGAGCCGGGGTCGACGGTCAGCTCGACCGGTTCGGGGGCGTTGCGGGTCTCGGGCGGCGCCTCCTTGCGGGCCTTCATCACCTTGGGGGCCGGGGCCCAGTCGCCGATCGCCTTGAGCAGCTGCTCGATGCCGAAGTGGCGCAGCGCCGAGCCCCACAGCACCGGCGTCATGTGGCCCTCGAGGAAGGCCTCGCGGTCGAAAGGCTTGTAGCCGCCCTCGACCAGTTCCAGCGCCTCGGCCAGGTCGGCCTGCTCGCCGCCCTCGAAATGGGCGGCCGCGTCGGCCAGCGGCAGCGGATCGCCGTGCTCCGGATCCTCGTCCGACCCGGCGGCCTTGCGGACGTAGGGCTGGAAACGGCCGGTGCCGATCTCGACCATGCCGCGAAGGCGGTTGCCGCTCTCGGCCGGCCACCAGATCGGGGCGGGGTCGAGCTGCAGCCGGCTGGCGATGTCGTCCAGCAGGGCCATCGGGTCCTGGGCCTCGCGGTCCAGCTTGTTGATGAAGGTGATGATCGGGATGTCGCGCAGGCGGCAGACCTCGAACAGCTTCAGCGTCTGCGGCTCGATGCCCTTGGCGGCGTCCAGCACCATGATGGCGCAGTCGGCCGCCGTCAGGGTGCGGTAGGTGTCCTCCGAGAAGTCCTCGTGGCCCGGCGTGTCCAGCAGGTTGAACATCTTCCCGTCGTGCTCGAACGTCATCACCGACGCCGAAACGGAGATGCCGCGCTCCTTCTCGATCTTCATCCAGTCCGAGCGGGTGCGGCGGTTCTCGCCGCGGGCGCGCACGGCCCCGGCGGCGCGGATCGCCCCGCCGGCCAGCAGGATATGCTCGGTCAGGGTGGTCTTGCCCGCGTCGGGGTGCGCGATGATGGCGAAGGTCCGGCGACGGCCGGCCTCCTGTTCGAGAGTCAGTTTCGACATGGGTCTTCCTTGGGCCGCGCGACCTAGCGCGGAAGCGCGACAAAGTCACCCGAGGCGAAATATCCCCTCGCGCCGAAGGGTCTTCGGAGTCATGGTCGCTTCAGGCGAGACGACCCGGTCACGCCAAGCCGGGCGCCGCCTGAGGAAACGCAGGAACGGCCATGGCTTTGCATCCCCCGCTCGACCCTCCGCCCTCGCGTGACGGACCGCATCCGGCGATCAGTCTGCTGGTCGGCTTCGGCGTCATCGTCGCCGGCGCGCTGATCGTGCACGTGGTGTTCAACGCGCTGCTCTAGCCGCGGCTGGCGTCTCCGCCGCCGCGTCCTCGGCGGGCGGGGCGTCGTCGACCGGCTCGGCCTCGCCGCGGGCGGCGGCGATCATGGCCCTGGCCTGACGGGTGTACCGGCTGCGGTGCGGGCTGTTGGCGACCGGCTGGAGGGTGAGGATCGCCGCGTCGTTCATCGAACGCGCCAGGTAGGCCTGGCCCAGGCGCAGGCGCACGTCGAAGGACTGCGGCGCCAGCGCCCGCGCCACCTCCAGCGTCGAGAGGTCGTTGTCGGTCGGATAGGCGGTCTGACCGTTCCGGGCCCGATTGAGGGCGAGGTAGACGCGGAAGTCGAGCGGGTCGGCGTCGAGCGCCCGGGCGAGGTAGCCCATCGAGGCGCGCCGGCGACCATCGGCGGCGGCGCCGCTTTCGGCCTCGGCGACATCCAGCAGGATGTCGCCTGCCAGCCGCAGGGCCTCGGAGTCCGTCGTCCCTTCGCCCAGCAGCGGCTCGAGCGCGGTCAGGGCGGCATCGGTGTCGCCGGCGAGGCGGTGGGCGCGAGCCTCCACCAGCATGGCCATGCGCTCTCCCCGGTGGCGCCCGGCGGCCGCGAGGGCGTCGCGGATCAGATCGGCGCGTTCCTCGGCTTCCTCGCGCGCCTCCCGCGCCTTCTGCGCCTCTGACTTCTGCGTCCGCCCGTCGTCGTCGGCCGGCTCTTGCTTCACCGGCGTCCGGTCGAGGCGCAGGTCCAGCCAGGCCATGTCGCTTTCGGCCTCCGACAGCTCGGTCACCACGACCTCCGGCTCGGGAATCTCGATCTGCGGCGTCAGCTCGTTGATCGTCCCGGAGACGTACATCCGGACGTCGCGCTGCAGCTGCTCGGGGGTGCGTCCGGTCGCCGCCTGCATCGCCGTCACCGAGTTCTCACCCCGAACGACAGCGGCGAGATACTGGCCCAGCATCCGGGTGCGCTCCGGCGTGCTCATGAAGTAGTGGGTCATGGCCCAGGCCTGGGCGTAGTACAGGAACGCCGGGTAGCGGCCCGAGGGCGTGAAACGCCACGTCAGCACATCCTCCATGCGCGCCCAGCTGTTGGCGCCCATCGCCAGCGCCCGGATCCGGCCGGGGTGATGCCGGCCGAAGCGGATGCGATCCGGCGCGATGTCGGCCGTCGAATAGTATTCGGCGAAGCCTTCCACGAACCACGACGGGTAGGCGTTGGCGCGCATCTGGAACATGAAGTGGTGGGCGTATTCGTGGAACAGGACCACGTCGCCGCCGGTCGCTTCGGTGTCGACGACCGCGTGGATGCGGCCGCTGTTCGGCGAATAATAGCCGGCGACGCTGGCGCCGATGCCCGGGTAGGCCCGCTCCATGTCGCGGCGTCCCTCGGCGATGAAGATCTCGAGCTTGGGAATCTCGTGATCGACCTCGATGGGATAGTAGGCGCGCAGCAGGGCGTCGAACCGTTCCGCCCTCTGGGCGTAGCGGCGGATCGTCCGCTCCGGCACGTCGCCGTAGACGATGAAGTGGGCGGTCTCGGCCCGTCGCCACTCGGCCGCAGCCGGGCCGGCCGAAAGGGCGAGGCAGGCGGCAACGGCGCAGGCCGCCGTCTTCAGCATCGACGCAACACTCATGAGCGGTTCCCCCGATCTCCCCGCGCCACCCTAACGGCCAGGCGATCCGCGGCTCAAGCGGGATGTGCGGGCGCGCCTCCGGCCTTGCCCGGTCGGAATTCCTTAACGACGTTCGGGAACGGAACCGCAAGCGCCTGCCGCTACGGTGGCTTCAACGGGCCGCCATGAGCCCGGCGATGGCAGGTGTCCCCGATGCTGTTTCTGTTGAACGACGTGGTGTTCGATCTGGAAGAGACCTGCCCGGTCACGCCCGGCGATGCGCGTCGTTTCGACCGGCTGGGGCTCGACTATGTGCTGGAGCTGGGCTGCGAGCTGTTCGCCGAGGACCCGCTGCTGCACCACAACGATCCGCAGCGCGCCCGCCGCCTCGCCTGGTTGATCCACGACCGCTCCCCCGAGGTCAACGCCGCCCTGTTCGCCGCTCCGGCGGCCGGGTGCGCGCCCGAGCTGGTCGAACCGCAGTTCTGCGCCCTGCCGACGCCGGTGATGCGCCAGCTCCAGGCCCGGGCCTCGAAAGGCAAGCTGGACGCGGTCTCCGCCGACAAGGCGGTGTGGATGCGGCTCGCGGCCTGATCCCTACGCCGCCACCTTCTCCGTGATGAAGTGCCGGCCTTGCCGGTCCTCGATCTCGACGATCCAGAGGTCCGGGTCGTAGCGGATCTGGCGCTGGAGGTAGGCGTCCAGCTCGACCTCGGACTCGCTTTCCACCGGCTGCATCCACAGGCGTTCGCCGTCGGGGCCGAAGGCCTCGCTGTAGAGGCGGGCGCGGCGTTGCGCGGTGTCGAACACCTTGACGATCACCGTGCCGGCGCGCGGATCGCCCTTGCGCGCCACCGTGGCGAAGGCGCCGCCGATCTCGGCCCGGCGGATGAGGGCGGCCACCCAGACGTCGCTCGACAGAAGCAAATCGCTAACCCTGATCGGAAACGCGACCGGAACGCCTGATGCTGCAGGGTGTCGCCCCATGAGGATAGGGCAGAACGCCGTCAGGACCCAAGCCGCGCTGGCCGCGGCGATCGCTCTGCTGGCTCCGGGAGCCGCGGCGGCGGGGCCGGCCGACGCCTATTACGAACGAACCTTCGTGATTGCGGCGGATGCGCGCTGCGATCTGTTTCCCGCCCCGACGGCGGCCGCGCTCACGGCGGCGGCGGCGCAGGCGCGCGGCGCGGCCCTGCGCGCCGGCGCCAGCCCGGCCGAGGTCGCCGCCGTGGCGACCCGGGCGCGCAGCCGGGCGCGGGCCGTGGCCTGCGCCGACCCGGAGCTGGCAACGGTGCGGCGGCGGGTCGACGACGCCTTCGCCGGCTGGTCGCGCACGCCGCGCATGACCTTTCCCGGAAGCCGTCTGGACTGGACGGCCGATCGCTACGGCTGGGACCGCACGGGGTGGCGGCTGAAGCAGGCCACCACCGTGGGCGCGTCGCCGGTCGCCTTCGGCTTCGCCGGCAAGGGCGACGCCCCGGAACTGGCGGCGGTGATCAGCTGGCACGGCCGGCCAAGGCCCTACGGGGCGCGCCTCGTCCTGCGCGACCCGAACCGGCTGTCCCGCCCGTGGGTGGCGGGCGGGGGGCTGCCGCCGTCGACGGCCCGCGCCAGCTTCTGGGCCGCCGGCGTGGAGGCTGCGGATCCCGCCCTCAGCGTCGACGGCCAGCGCGCCGCGGACATCTGGCGCTTCCCCGCGACGGCGGCCGAGGCGCTGGAGCGGCTCGACCCGCGCGAGGCGTTCGCCATCGAGTTCCACTTTCGCGACGGCAGCGTCGCCACCGTCCGGCTCGAAACGGGCGATTTCGCAGCCGGTCGGGCCTTCCTCCGGATGGGACGGTTCTGAGGCGGCGGGCTAGCCGCCGTTGGCCACCGGCAGCGGAATGACCTCGGCGCCGCCTTCCGGAGCCGGCGCCCGGGCGGCGAGCGCGACGGGCATGCGCACCGTCACCGCCGTGCCTTCGCCGAGGGTGCTGTCGATGCTCATCCGGCCCTCGTGCAACTCGGCGAAGGCGCGCACCAGCGACAGGCCGAGGCCGGTGCCGAGGCGACGCTGCTCCAGCGCTCCGGCCTGTTCGAACGGACGGCCAAGGCGCCGCACGTCCTCGGGCGCGATGCCGACGCCGGTGTCGGAGACGACGATCTCGAGATACGGACCCACAGCCTCGACGGCCATGGTGACCGAGCCGCCCGTGGGGGTGAACTTCACCGCGTTGGACAGGAGGTTGAGGGCGATCTGCTTGAGGGCGCGACGGTCGGCGGAGACCTCCAGCGCCTCGGCCGGAAGCACGCCGGAGAGGGCGAGGCCCTTCTCCTCGGCGTTGACGCGGACAAGCGCGATGGCCTGGGAGACCACCTCGCGGGCGTCGAACCGCTCGCGGGTCAGGGTGTAGCGCTCCGCCTCGATCTTGGAGACGTCCAGCAGGTCGTTGATCAGGTCGAGCAGATGGCCGCCGGCCTGGTGGATGTTTTCAGCGTACTCCGCATAGCGGTCGGGCAGCGGACCGAACAGACGCTGGCGCATGATGTCCGAGAAGCCGAGCACGGCGTTCAGCGGCGTCCGCAGCTCGTGGCTCATGTTGGCGAGGAACCGCGTCTTGCCGGCCTCGCGCGCCTCGGCCTCGCTACGGGCGGTCTCCAGGCCCAGTTCGCGGGCGTACTGGGCGGTGGCGTCGAAGGCCTGGGCGATGATCCTCGGTTCTCCGGCGTCCTCGAGCCGCCTGAAGATGAACTGAACCCGACGGTCCAGCGACAGTCGCGGCGTAAGTGTGGCCGAACTCTCGTGGCCCGACCCGGCTCGACCCAGCGCCGCCAGAAGTCGCGGCCGGTCGGGGGCGTGGACGGTCGCCACGAGGCCCTGTTCGAACAACGGGTCGACGGGCAGCGACGCAGGCGGGACCCCATAGGCGGCCAGCACGCGGCCGCTGGCTTCGAGCACGAGGGTGAGGCCGGGCTGGGCCGCAAGCAGGGCCTCCACCCGCCGCACCTCGGCCTCCGCGGCCGCCATTCGCACCTCCCGCTCGCGCCAGGACAGGCGCACGGCCAGCGCCGCCGCCGCCGCGGTGAGCACCGCCGTGATCGCCGCCAAGACCGGCAGGTGCTCCCCCGGGCCGCCGAGGAGCCAGGCCGAGAACAATCCGGACAGGGCCGCGGCCGCCGCGGCCACGGCGCCGGCCTGCACCGGTCGCGGTCCGCCGAGCGCGATGCCGGCCGCGAGCGGCAGGAAGACAAAGCCCGCGAGCGGACCCGTCAGCCCGCCGGAGAGGCCGGCGCTGATCACAGCCGAAAGCCCCCACAGGCCCAGCAGGGTCATCCGTTCCGGCTCGCCGTCGCGCTGGAGCAGCCCCAGGCCGACCACGCCCGGGACGACCATGGCCAGCACCCCGTAGAACACCGGGCCCTCCACGCCCCCGATCCACCGGCCGCCCAGCGCCAGCAGGGCGGCCGCCACGGCCCAGCCCGCATGCCAGGCGGCGAGCGCAGGCCGATCGCCGGCCCTGGCGGGGGCCGTGCGCTCGGGCGCTGCGGTGGCGGGATGAGCGGTCAAACGGGGTGGCGCGGCTGCGAAGGGCGGACAATTGATCGCGCCAGCCTAGCCGCGAGGGCGAGTCGTCCATAGTCCGCACCCGTGTCAGGCGATTGCCGGGTGGGGAGAGGCGACGATTTCAGGGGATGGCGGCGGTGGTTGTCGTTAACGCCGGGCCGGACTATCTGCCGGCCATGAGTTCCGGGCCCTCCATCGACGCCGTCCTCGCCGATCTGGCGGAGGAGTTCGACCTTCTCGGCGACTGGGAGAGCCGGATCGGCTACGTGATCGATCTCGGACGCGAGCTGCCGCCGCTGCCCGAGACCGATCGCACCGACGCCAACAAGGTGCCCGGTTGCGCCGCGCAGGTGTGGCTGGGGGTGCGGGGCGAAGGCGATCGGCTGGAATTCGCCGCCGACAGCGACAGCGCCCTGTCCAAGGGCAATATCGCCCTGCTGCTGCGGCTCTACTCCGGCCGGACGCCGGCCGAGATTCTCGCCTTCGACGCGAGGGCGGCGCTGGATCGGCTGGGGCTGCCGGCGGCGCTGACGCGCCAGAGGGCGAACGGGCTCAACGCCATGGTGGGTCGGATCCGCGAGGCCGCAGCGGCGGCGCAGGCTCAGAAGTAGAGGCCGCGGACGACGAGCGCCGGCCGCTCCCCCGTCTCCTCGGTGACGCGCGCTTCGAGGCGGTATTCCTCGGGCCGCGAGGTGCGGCGGGTCCATGTTCGCCCGTCGCGGCCTTCCGTCGCCCAGTAGCGTTCGTCGCCGAAGGCGCGGCGGCCCAGCCAGCCCAGCTCGTTCGCGCTGGCGCGACGGGAGGAGAGGGAACAGCCGTTGGCGTAGGCCTCGCCGTCGCCGACCTCGACCGTGCCTTCCTCGATCCGCAGTCGCCAGACTCCGTCGCGGGAGACGAGGTCGACCTCGGAGGCCCATTCTTCAAGCGGAGCCTGGTCCCCGACGGGGCGACGGAAGTCGAGGTTCCGCGCCGCAGCGATCGCCCTCTCGAAGCTCCGCGAACGCTGGGCGTAGGGCAGGCAGACCTCGACCAGAACGCGCGCAGTCAGAAGGTCGTCGGACGCCCCCGCCGGGGCCGGGACGGGGACGAGCAGCAGAACAGCGGCGGCACTGGTGGCGAAAACTGACTTCACGGCGACGACCCCGACGAACGACCGTCCATGACGCCGTTCACACGAAAGCGCGCCCGTGGCGGACGCGCTCGCAACCCTGGCACCCTAGGAGGAAACAGCCCCCGGGCGAAAGTTACGAGGTTGTAACGGGTGGTCGCTCCCGATCCGTCGCTCATCCGAGACGATAGTGCCGCGCCAGCGCCTGCAGACCCTGCCGGAGAAGCACCTTGCCGGTCCGGCGGCGCAGTCCGAGGGCCTGCTCGGCGGCCTGCAGGGCGGTGGCGCGCACACAGATATGCTCGACCATGCGCCGGGCCGGACCGCAGGCGGACAGGGCCGCCTCAACGGCCGCCGCCGCCGCGAGGGCTCGGTCGCCCGGCTCGCAGCCCTGGCGCGCGCCGCCGCCGGCGCCGGTCCGGGGCAGCGCGTCCCACCGCATCGTCAGCGAGGGGCCGCGCAGCGCCGCCTCGGCTTCCAGCGCCAGGCGGACGGCCGCGGCCACTTCGACCGGCTCAAGCCAGGGCCGCCCGTCGGGTCCGACCCGGCGCGCCAGCCAGGTCACCGGCGTCTGGGCCAGGTTGGCGCGGCGGACCGAGGCCTCTCCGTCGGCCTCCATGATGGTGCGCACGCCGTCGATCACGCCGGGCCGCCCGGCGGCGGGGGCGGCGCTGGCCGCCTCTCCGCGCCGGGCGATCCAGCCGCCGCCGCGACGCGCGCGGAGGCCAGGGGTCTCGACCAGTCGCCGGAACACCGTCTCGTCCACGGTCAGCAAGACGCGCGAACGCCGGTCGGGACCGGCGCGCAGGACGTAGGCCGCGCCGGCGGGCTCGATCCATCCGCCGGAGCCGGCGAGCAGGCGACGCGCCCGTTCCAGCGCCCGGCTCACAGGCCCAGTTCGCACGCCGGCGCCTCCAGTACCTCGCGCACGCAGCGCTCCAGCCGCTCCAGCAAGGCGTCCAGCACCGGCCGGTCGCGCTCGTCCTCGGCCCAGCGGCAGGCGACGGCGGCGGTCGACCGGTTCATGCCGAAGGCGTGGCCGACGCGTTCCAGCGGCCAGCCGAAGGCGACGTGGGAGAGGTACATCGCCAGCCAGCGCGCCCGGCAGGCCCGCCCCTCCAGGCGCACGGTGCGGGTCATGCTTTCGACCGGCACGCCCGTCGAGGCGGCGACGATCTGAAGCGCCAGCCCCGCGCGCATGCGGTCGCGACCGAACTCCGGGGCCCAGTAAGTTCCTTCCATCTGCACTGCTCCATCATCCACCCGCCGCCGGTCGTTCAGCGCCGGCGGAGGGTAGGAATATGATCCTAGGATGCGTCGGATTCGGACGTAGGGCGGGCGGCGACGAAAAACTTCGTCGCCTTGACTCGGGACTCTCGACGGCGATTCGCAAATCAGCCTAGATTCGTCATTAACCAGTCGCGTTAACCCTTCTTAAGTTTTTGGGGGGTTAACGTCCGAACAAGGTTACCCGGAAACGGGACAGTAACGTCCAACGCCAAGCTTTGCCTGGAGGGGCAACAAATGCGCGTCCTGCTTATCGAAGACGATCACGCGACCGCGCAAAGCATCGAACTGATGCTGAAGTCGGAAGGCTTCAACGTCTATACGACCGACCTCGGCGAAGAAGGCATCGATCTGGGCAAGATCTACGACTACGATCTGATCCTGCTCGACCTCAACCTGCCTGACATGAACGGCCTCGAAGTCCTGCGCCAGCTGCGCGTCGGCAAGGTCAACACCCCAGTGATGATCCTCTCGGGCACCTCGGAGATCGAGACCAAGGTCAAGACCTTCGGCGGCGGCGCCGACGACTACATGACCAAGCCGTTCCACAAGGACGAGCTGATCGCCCGCACCCACGCCGTGGTGCGTCGCTCCAAGGGCCACGCCCAGGCGATCATCCACACCGGCGAGATCGCGGTGAACCTGGACGCCAAGACCGTCGAGGTGAACGGCCACCGCGTCCACCTGACCGGCAAGGAGTACCAGATGCTGGAGCTCCTCTCCCTGCGCAAGGGCACGACCCTGACCAAGGAGATGTTCCTCAACCACCTGTACGGCGGCATGGACGAGCCGGAGCTGAAGATCATCGACGTCTTCATCTGCAAGCTGCGCAAGAAGCTGGCCACGGCGGCCGGCGGCAAGCACTACATCGAAACCGTCTGGGGCCGCGGCTACGTCCTGCGCGACCCGGCCGAGGGCGCGGTCAGCGCCGCCGCCTGACCGGGGCGGATATCGGACAAGGAAGCGCCCGCCGGGGAGACCCGGCGGGCGTTCTTCGTTCCGCTGAAACCTGGCGTAACGGGGTTTGTCAGCCGAAGTCTTCATTGCCGCGCTATGCCGGAGCCTCGCAAGCCGGAGACCCCCATGGCGCTGTTCGAAGGCGTGTCAGCCTTTCCGCCCACCCCGACAGACGTCGCCGGCGTCGTGGACGTCGATGCGTTGCAGCGCAGGGTCGAGCGACTTTCGGCGGCGAACGTCGACTCCATCTGCGTCCTGGGCAGCACCGGCGCCTACGCCTACCTGGACCGGGCCCAGCGGCGGCGCGCCATCGAGGCGGCGGTGGAAGCGGCCGGCGCCACGCCCGTCCTCGCCGGGATCGGCGCCCTGACGACGAGGGCCGCCTGCGAGCTGGCCCGTGACGCCGAACATGCGGGCGCCGCAGCGGGGCTTCTGGCCATGGTCTCCTACACCCCCCTGACCGAGGTCGAGGCCGAGAGCCACGTTCGGACCGTCGCGGGGGCGAGCGATCTGCCGCTGTGCCTCTACGACAATCCGGGCGCCACCCGCTTCGCCTTCAGCCCGGACCTCTTCGACCGGCTCGCCGCCCTCCCCCCGGTGCAGGCCGCCAAGGCGCCGGCGCCGGCGGACGGTGATTTCGCAGGCCTGCTCGCCAGGCTCGAGGGGGCCGAGCTGCGCCTCGGCTTCAGCGGCGACGCGACGGCCGCTTCCGCGCTCCGCGCCGGCGGCGCAGCCTGGTACAGCGTGACGGCCGGCCTCTTCCCGCGCCTCGCCCTGGCGCTCGCGCGGGCGGCGCGGGCGGACGATCAGGACCGGATCGACGCCGTCAGCGCCGATCTGACCCCGCTGTGGACGCTGCTCTACGCCCACGGCGGCGTGAGGGTGATGAGTGCGGCGGCCAGCTTGCTGGGGCTCGGAGACTATCCGCCGCCGCGGCCGCTGGCGCCGCCGCCGGTCGAGGCGCGGGCGTCGTTGGCCGAGACGGTGGAACGGCTGTCCGCCCGGGAGGAGGCCGCCGCCTGAGGCGTCAGCCCTGGGCGGCGTAGCCCTTGCCGCCGTTGGACGGGCGGCGGCGGCGCGGGCGGCGCTTCAGTTCGCCGACCGGCTTGGGCTCGGCCTGACGCGGGTCGTTGTTGACCGTGCGGGCGCGGTCACCGGCCATCGGATCGTAGGCCGCGGCCGGGCGCTCGGCGTGGTGGGTGCGGTCGCGCTGACCGCCCTTGCGCTGACGGTGAGGCTGGCCGCCGCCCTCGGGCCGGACGCCGTCGCGACGCGGGTTGCGGCCGCGGCCGCCACGGCCCTGCTGCTCCGACTTGCCGGCGCTGTCGATGCTGGCCTTCTTGCCGACGCCGGACGCCATGATCGAGGCGTCCAGCTGCGCCAGCTGCTTGTCGTTGCGGCGGTCGATGGCCGGGATCTTCTGGCGGGTGACCTTCTCGATGTCCTTGAGCAGCTTCATCTCGTCGCCGGCGACGAAGCTGATGGCGGTGCCGTCCGAGCCGGCGCGCGCGGTGCGGCCGATGCGGTGGACGTAGGCTTCGGGTACGAAGGGCAGCTCGAAGTTGACCACGTGGGTGACCTTGTCGACGTCGATGCCGCGGGCGGCGATGTCGGTGGCGACGAGCACGCGCAGCTTGCCGTTCTTGAAGGCCTCGAGCGCGCGCTCGCGCTGCGGCTGGCTCTTGTTGCCGTGGATGGCCCCGGCCTCGACGCCGCCGGCCTCGAGGTAGGCGGCGACCTTGTCGGCCCCGTGCTTGGTCTTGGTGAAGACCAGGCAGCGCGTGTAGGCGGGGTCGGAGAACAGCTCGGTCAGCAGGGCGCGCTTGCGGCCCTGTTCGACCCAGATCACCGACTGGTTGATGCGCTCGACGGTGGTCGCCTGCGGCGTCACCTGCACCTTGACCGGATCCTTGAGCAGCTCGCCGGCCAGCTTGCCGATCTCCGACGGCATGGTGGCCGAGAAGAACAGGTTCTGGCGCCGCGCGGGCAGGCGCGAGGTGATCTGGCGGATCGGCTTGATGAAGCCGAGGTCCAGCATCTGGTCGGCCTCGTCGAGGACGAAGATCTCGGTCGAGCTGAGGTCGAGGGTCTTCTGCTGGATGTGGTCGAGCAGGCGGCCGGGAGCGGCCACCAGGATGTCGAGACCCTGCTGCAGGGCGCGCTCCTGGGCGCCGTACTTCACGCCGCCGAAGATGACGGCGACGCGGAAGCCGAGGTGCTTGCCGTAGGCCTTGAAGCTCTCGCCGATCTGGGTGGCGAGTTCGCGGGTCGGCGACAGCACCAGGCAGCGCGTCGTGCGCGGCACGGGAGCGGTGCGGTTGGCGGCCAGCCGGTGCAGGATCGGCAGGGCGAAGGCCGCGGTCTTGCCGGTGCCGGTCTGGGCGATGCCCAGCAGGTCCTTGCCGGCCATCACGTCGGGGATGGCCTTGGACTGGATCGGGGTGGGCGTTTCATAGCCCTCGGCCTTGAGGGCGGAGAGCAGGGCCGGGTTCAGGCCCATCGATTCAAAGGTCGTGTTCGTCACGTCGGTCTTTCATGTGCGGCGGCGCGCACGACCGGAACTCGCCGGGCGACGCGCGCAACCGGCCCCCTCGGGGGCGGGAAACGGGCGTCGCCCTGCGTGACGGGACGACGAAGGATCTTGAGGAGCCGGGGCGCTTCTACAGACTGGTCCCGAAGGACCCTCACGCACTGGAGCGCGCCGGACATCGCGTGGTGCGATGCAGCACCAGATGGGCCTTCATTGCGGCGCGGTCAAGGCGAAGGGAACCACAGCCACGCTCAATCGTCTCGACTTACGCGGCGTCATCACGGAATGTTACAGCGTCGCCTCCGAGGAAAAGCCCATGACGATGACGTCCCGCGCCGGTCTCCAGGTCGCCAGCGAGCTGGCCGCCTTCATCGAAAACGAGGCGCTGGACGGGGTCGGGATCGGGGCCGAGGCCTTCTGGAGCGGGGCGGCGACGCTGTTCGAGCGTTTCGCCCCGCGCAACCGCGACCTGCTGAAGGCGCGCGACCGGCTGCAGGCGGCGCTGGACGACTGGCACGCCGCGCGAAGGGGTCAGTCGCATGATCCGGCGGCGACCGAGGCCTACCTGCGCACCATTGGCTATCTCGCGCCTGAGCCGCAGCCGTTCACCGTCGCCACCCGCAATGTCGATCCGGAGATCGCCGCGACAGCCGGCCCCCAGCTGGTGGTTCCGTCGCTGAACGCCCGCTTCGTGCTCAACGCCGCCAACGCCCGCTGGGGCAGTCTGTACGACGCTCTCTACGGCACGGACGCGCTGGGCGACCTGCCGCCGTCGGGGTCCTACGACGCGGGACGCGGCGTCCGGGTGGTGGCGCGGGCCAAGGCCTTCCTCGACGAGGCGGCGCCGCTGGCGGAAGGCTCGCATGCGGACGCCGCCGGCTATGCGGTGATCGACGGGCGGCTGTCTCCAGCCTTGCGCGACCCGGCGCAGCTGGTCGGCTGGCGCGGTGACCCGGCCGGGCCCGAGGCGGTGCTGCTGCGCCATCACGGCCTGCACATCGAACTGGTGCTGGACCGCGGCCACCCGATCGGCCGCGACGATCCGGCAGGGCTGGCCGACGTGGTGCTGGAGGCGGCGCTGACCACCATCGTCGACCTCGAGGACTCTGTCGCCGCCGTCGACGCCGCCGACAAGGTTGCGGCCTACCGCAACTGGCTGGGGCTGATGCGGGGCGACCTGGTCGAGACCTTCGCCAAGGGCGACCGGCAGGTGACGCGGGCGCTGGCGGAGGACCGGACCTACGCCGCGCCGGACGGGGAGGGCCTGACCCTGCCGGGGCGGAGCCTGCTGTTCGTGCGCAACGTCGGCCACCTGATGACCACGCCCGCCGTCCTGCTGCCGGACGGATCGGAGGCGCCGGAGGGCGTTCTCGACGCCATCGTCACCAGCCTGGTCGGTCTGCACGACCTCAAGGGGCTGGGCCGCTTCCGCAACAGCCGCGCCGGCTCGATCTACATCGTCAAGCCGAAGATGCACGGTCCGGATGAGTGCGCCTTCACCAACGACCTGTTCGATGCGGTGGAGGACCTGCTGGGGCTGGAGCGGTGCACGGTCAAGGTCGGCGTCATGGACGAGGAGCGCCGCACCTCGGCCAACCTCGCCGCCTGCATCCACGCGGTGCGCGACCGCATCGTCTTCATCAACACCGGCTTCCTCGACCGCACCGGGGACGAGATCCACAGCTGCATGCAGGGCGGCCCGGTGGTGAGGAAGGCGGAGATGAAGGCGACGCCGTGGATCGCCGCCTACGAGGCGCGCAACGTCGCCATCGGACTGGCCTGCGGCCTCGACGGCCGGGCCCAGATCGGCAAGGGCATGTGGGCCGCGCCCGACCGCATGGCGGAGATGCTGGAGCAGAAGGCGGGCCATCCGAAGACCGGCGCCAACACCGCCTGGGTGCCCTCGCCGACGGCGGCGACGTTGCACGCCCTGCACTACCACCAGACCGACGTCTTCGCCCTGCGGGCGGAAATCGCCGCCCGTCCGTGTCCGCCGCTGGCCGACCTGCTCACCCCGCCGCTGGCCGAGGGGCGGAACTGGTCGGAGGCGGAGGTCGCCGAGGAGCTGGACAACAACGCCCAGGGGCTGCTCGGCTATGTGGTCCGCTGGATCGACCAGGGCGTCGGCTGCTCCAAGGTGCCCGATATCCACGACGTCGGCCTGATGGAGGACCGGGCCACCCTGCGCATCTCCTCGCAGCACATGGCCAACTGGCTGCTGCACGGCGTCTGCACGGCGGCCCAGGTCGACGCCGCCCTGCTGAGGATGGCCGCCAAGGTCGACGCCCAGAACGTCGGCGATGCGCTCTACCGGCCCATGGCGGACGACCCGGCGAACAGCCTCGCCTTCCAGGCGGCGCGGGCGCTGGTGTTCGAGGGGACGCGCCAGCCGAACGGCTATACCGAACCGCTGCTGCACGCTTGGCGGCTGCAGGCCAAGGGTGCGACCGCCGCAAGGGGCTGAGAGGTCGCCTCCAAAGGCGCCTGCGCCAACCTGACCCATGTTTAACTTGCGACCCCGGGACGCCGACGACAGGGTAGAGGCGCACCAGAGGGGGATGCGCGCATGCTGACGATCGAGAACCTGACCCACGTCTACGGCAACGGAACGCGGGCGCTGGACGACGTCAGCCTGACCATTCCCAAGGGCATGTTCGGCCTGCTGGGTCCGAACGGGGCGGGCAAGTCGACGCTGATGCGCTCGATCGCCACCCTGCAGACCCCGACCTCGGGCTCGATCCGCTTCGGCGACATCGACGTCATCAAGGAGCCGGAGAAGCTGCGCCGCGTGCTCGGCTACCTGCCGCAGGACTTCGGCGTCTATCCGCGGGTCTCGGCCTGGGACATGCTGGACCACATGGCTGTGCTGAAGGGCATCGCCAACGGCCGCGAGCGCAAGGAGACGGTCACCGCCCTGCTGCACCAGGTCAACCTGTGGCCGGTGCGCGGCAAGGCGCTGGCCGGCTTCTCGGGCGGCATGCGACAGCGTTTCGGCATCGCCCAGGCGCTGATCGGCAACCCCGAACTGATCATCGTCGACGAGCCCACCGCGGGCCTCGATCCCGAGGAGCGCAACCGCTTCCTCAACCTGCTCGCGGAGGTCGGCGAGAACGTGGTGGTGATCCTGTCGACCCATATCGTCGAGGACGTCACCGACCTGTGTCCGCGCATGGCGGTGCTGGCCGGCGGCAAGATCCAGCTGGAGGGCGCCCCCACCGACCTGATGCACAGCCTCGAGGGCAAGGTCTGGCGGCGCGTCATCGACAAGGCCGACCTCGCCGAGTTCCAGAGCTCGCACAAGGTCATCTCGACCCGCCTGCTCGGCGGGCGCACCGTGGTCCACGTCCTCTCCGACAGCCACCCGGGCGACGGTTTCGAACGGGCGCCGGGCGGGCTGGAAGATGTCTACCTCGCCACCGTCGCCGCTTCGCGCCGCGCGGCCTGAGGGCGCGATCATGTTCGGAAAGATCGCAAGCTTCGAATTCCGCTACCAGCTGCGCCAGCCGGCCTTCTGGGTCATTGCCATCGTCTTCGGCCTGCTGGCCTTCGGGGCCGTGGCCAGTCCCAACGTGTCGCTCGGTTCGGGCGGCAATGTGCACAAGAACGCCCCCTACGCCCTCGCCGGCGCGCACATCATCTTCAATGTCTTCTTCATGCTGGCGACCACGGCGATCGTCGCCAACGTCATCGCCCGCGACAGCCATACCGGCTTCGGGCCGCTGATCCTGTCGACGCGGATCACCAAGGGCGCCTATCTGTACGGCCGCTTCCTCGGCGCCTTCGCCGCGGTGGCGCTGTGCTACCTCAGCATCGCCATCGGCACCCTGCTCGGCACCTTCATGCCGTGGGTCGATCCCGAGACCGTCGGTCCGCTGCGGCTCGGCGACTACGCTTACTCCTACCTGGTGTTCGGGCTGACGGGCGTGTTCCTGACCTCGGCCCTGTTCTTCACCCTCGCCACCGTGACCCGGTCGATGATGGCCACCTACATCGGGGTGGTGGCGGTGCTGATCGCCTATCTCGCCAGCACCGGCGTGCTGGGCAGCCGGCCCGAGTTCGAGACCGCCATGGCCTGGGCCGAGCCGTTCGGCAGCGGGGCCTATGCGCTGGTGACGAAGTACTGGACCGCCGCCGAGCGCAACACGCTGAACGCGCCGCTGGAAGGCGTGCTGCTGTGGAACCGGGTGATCTGGACCGCCGTCGGCGCCGCCCTGCTGGCCGCGGCCTACCTGCTCTACAATCCCTCCCCGAAGGGGGCGAAGCTGCGCAAGCAGGAGCGGATGAAGGCGCTGGTCGAACGCGACGCGCCGCCCGCCGCCCCGGTGGGCTCGCTGCCGCGCCCGAGCTACGGCTTCAGCAGCGGCCTGGCGCAGCTGGTGTCGCGCACCCGCTTCGAGATGGCGCTGGTGTTCAAGAGCCCGGCCTGGGTGGTGCTGGTGCTGCTGGCGTTCGCCTTCGCCGTGGCCACCCTGTTCTTCACCGGCGAGATCTACGGCGCGCCGATCCTGCTGGTCACCCGGGTGGTGATCACCGCCCTGACCGGCACCTTCGGCCTGATCTCGATGGTCATCGCCATCTACTATTCCGGCGAGCTGGTCTGGCGCGACCGCGACCGTCGCACGCACGAGATCGTCGACGCCACCCCGACGCCGGACTGGACCTTCCTCGTCCCCAAGACCCTGGCGCTGGCGCTGGTGCTGATCTCCACCCTGGCGGTCGGCGTTCTGGCCGGCGTCGTGACCCAGACGATCAAGGGCTACACCGACTTCGAGTTGGACAAATACCTGCTCTGGTATGTCCTGCCGCAGGGCCTCAGCTTCACCCTGCTGGCGGTGCTGGCGATCTTCGTCCAGGCCCTGTCGCCGAACAAGTTCGTCGGCTGGGCGATCATGGTGGTCTACCTGATCTCGACCATCGTGGCGGTGAACATGGGCTTCGACCATGTGCTGTACCGCTACGGCGCCGGCATCGGCGTGCCGCTGTCGGACATGAACGGCGTCGGCGACTTCGCCGGCTTCAGCGCCGTGACCGACGCCTACTGGAGCGCCTTCGCGATCATCCTGCTGGTCATCGCCTGGGGCCTGTGGCGGCGCGGGACCGAGACGCGGCTGTGGCCGCGGCTGAAGCGCTTTCCGCGCCGGCTGGCGGGTCCGGCCGGCCTGATCGCCGGCGTGGCGCTGGTCGCCTTCGTCGGGCTGGGCAGCTTCATCTACGTCAACACCAACGTCTGGAACGACTACCAGTCCCGCGACGCCCGCGAGGCCGAACAGGCCGCCTACGAGAAGGCCCTGCTGCGCTTCGAGAATACGCCGCAGCCGGAAATCGCCCACATGCAGCTGGCCATGGACCTGCGTCCGCACCAGCCGAAGCTGACCACCCGCGGGACCTATGTGCTGGAGAACCGCACCGGGGAGCCGCTCAGCGAGGTGCACCTGCGCTGGACGGACGATCTCGCCATGGTCCGCCTCGAGGTGGAGGGCGCCACGGTCGCCCGCGAGTGGCCGGAGTTTGAGTACCGCATCTATCGCTTCGCCACGCCGCTGCAGCCGGGCGAGCGCCGCACCGCGACGTTCGAGACGGTGCTGGAGCAGCGCGGCTTCAAGGCGTCTGGGAACACCACCCGGCTGGTCGACAACGGCACCTTCGTCAACAACATGGAGTTCGCCCCCATGATCGGCATGAGCCGGCAGGGGCTGCTGGACGACCGCAGCAAGCGGCGCAAGCTGGGCCTGCCCGCCGAGTTGCGGCCGGCGAAGCTGGAGGACGAATCCGCCCGCGACGGCAACTATCTCGGCGCCGGCTGGACGACCGCGGACATCACCGTCACCACCGACGCCGACCAGACCGTGGTGGCGCCGGGCCGCATGGTGTCCGATGTCGTGCAGGGCGACCGGCGCACCTCGCGCTTCGTCACCGAGTCGCCGGTGCTGAACTTCTTCTCGGTGCAGTCGGCCGAGTACGAGCGCACCGCCCGCATGCACGACGGGGTCGAGCTGGTCGTGTTCCACGACCCCGACCACGACCGCAACGTGCCGCGTATGCTGGACGCCCTGGCCGCCTCGCTGGACTATTTCCAGGCGAACTTCAGCCCCTACCAGTTCCGGCAGGCGCGGATCGTCGAGTTCCCGGACTACGCCAGCTTCGCCCAGTCGTATCCGAACACCTTCGCCTGGTCGGAGGGGCTCGGCTTCATCGCCGACCTCTCTGACGAGACGAAGATCGATTACGTCACCTACGTCGCGGCGCACGAGTTCGCGCACCAATGGTGGGCCCACCAGGTCATCGGCTCGGACCAGCAGGGCGCCACCGCCCTGTCCGAGACGCTGGCCCAGTACTCGGCCCTGATGGTGATGGAGAAGCTGTACGGCCGCGAGCAGATCCGGCGCTTCCTGAAGGACGAGCTGGACGGCTACCTCAGCGCCCGCGGCATGGAGCGGCTGGAGGAGCTGCCGCTCATGCGGGTCGAGAACCAGCAGTACATCCACTACCAGAAGGGCGGCCTGGTCATGTACCTGCTGCGCGACCAGCTGGGCGAGGATGCGGTCAACCGCGCGCTTCGCCGGGTGCTGGCGCAGTACGCCTTCAAGGGCGCGCCCTGGCCGCGATCGCTGGACCTGGTGCAGGCGCTGCGCGCCGAGGCGCCGGCCGACAAGCAGGCGCTGATCACCGACCTGTTCGAGAAGATCACCCTCTACGACGTCAAGACGACCGGCGCGACGGCGATCCGCCGCGCCGACGGCCGCTGGGACGTCGCCGTCACGGTGGAGGCGCGCAAGCTGTACGCCGATGGCGAGGGGGCCGAGACCGAGGCGCCGCTGAACGAGAGCTTCGACGTCGGCCTGTTCACCGCCGAGCCGGGCAAGGGGGTGTTCGACGAGGCCGACGTGATCCTCGTCGAGCGCCGGCCGATCCGCTCGGGGACCCAGACCCTGCGCTTCGTCGTCGACCGCGAGCCGAAGTTCGCCGGCGCCGATCCCTTCAACAAGTGGATCGACCGCAACTCGGACGACAACGTGCGGGCGGTGGACTGACGACTCATTGCGTCCCGAACAGCCGGTCGCCGGCGTCGCCGAGGCCGGGCACGATGTAGCTGTGCTCGTTCAGGCGCTCGTCCACGGCGGCGGTCCAGATCGGCACGTCCGGGTGGGCGGCGCGCAGGCGCTGGAGCCCCTCGGGCGCGGCCAGCAGGCAGACGAAGCGCAGGTCGGCGGCGCCGCGGCCCTTCAGCCGGTCGAGCGCGGCCACGGCGCTGCGTCCCGTGGCTAGCATCGGGTCGACCACGATGCAGCGGCGGGCGGCCACGTCTGCGGGCGCGCGGAAATAGTACTCCACCGCCTTGAGCGTCTCGGGGTCGCGGTACAGGCCGATGTGGGCCACGTCGGCCTCGGGCAGCAGATCCAGCATGCCGTCCAGCAGGCCGAGGCCGGCGCGCAGCACCGGCACGAACACCGGCGCTGCGACCCGCACGCCGGTGGTCTGCGCCACCGGCGTCTCGAGCGGATACTCGGTGACGGAAAGGTCGCGCGTCGCCTCGTAACCCAGCAGGACGGCGATCTCGCGCAGCAGGCGGCGGAACTCGGCGGTCGGCGTGTGCCTGGCCCGCATGATCGACAGCTTGTGCCGCACCAGCGGGTGGTCGACGACGGTGAGGGCGGCGGAGGAGGGGCTTGCGGTCATCCGGGCAGCACACACCGCCCCTTCCGCCCTGTCCAGCGGGCTGAACGAGTCCGGCCACGCCGCGTTGAGTCGGCCGAACAAGGAGTCCGCACCATGGCCGCCCGACCCACCTGGCAGGGGCATTTGAAGCTGTCGCTCGTGACCTGTCCGGTCGCGATGTACACGGCCACGTCCAGCCGCAGCCACGTCAGCTTCCACCTGATCAATCCCGAGACCAACAACCGCATCCGCATGGTGCCGACCGACCCGGACACCGGTCCGGTCGAGCGCTCCGACCTGGTGAAGGGCTACGAGGTGTCGAAGGACGAGTACGTCCTGTTCGAGGACGAGGACTTCGACAAGGTCAAGCTGGAGAGCACCCGGACCCTGTCGATCGACGAGTTCGTCGACATCGACGACATCGACCGCCTCTACTGGGACGACCCCTTCTACATCGTGCCCGAGAAGGGGGTCGGAACCGACGCCTTCGCGGTGATCCGCGAGGCCATGCGCTCGGCCGGGAAAGTCGCCATCGGTTGCCTGGTGCTGCGCGGCCGGGAGCGGCAGATCGCGCTGGAGGTGCGCGGCAAGGGCATGGTCGCCTACAGCCTGCGCGCCCACGAGGAGGTCCGCGACGCCGCCGACTTCTTCGACGACATCCCCGACGTCGAGGCCGATCCGGACATGGTCGACATCGCCGAGCGACTGATCGGGCAAAAGGAGGCCGAGTTCGACCCCAGCCAGTTCAGGGACCGCTACGACGAGGCCCTGCGCGAGATGGTCAAGGCCAAGCAGAAGGGCGGCAAGGGCCTCGTCGAGGCGCCCGAGCCGGAGGACACCAACGTCATCGACCTCATGGCCGCGCTGCGCAACAGCCTGAAGGGTTCCGCCTCGGGCGGCGGGGGCAAGGCTCCGGCGAAGAAGGCGGCCCCGAAGAAGACCGCGGCGAAGAAGCCGGCGGCGAAGAAGGCTCCGGCCCGGAAGAAGGCGGCGTAGGCGTTTCGCGTCACCTCTCCATCGCCTTGAGGGGCGATGGAGAGGTGAACGCCGTTCGACTTGACACCCGTTCACACTCTGCGCCATACACTGTGTGACACACACTATGTGGCGGACAGGTGAGCGGGCATGGCGGTCGATCCGGACCTCTTCGAGAGCATGAAGCTGGAGCTGCGACGCGGATCGCTGGTGCTGGCGGTGCTCGCCTGCCTGAGGACCGAACGCTACGGCTACACCCTGCGCCAGGCGCTGGCCGCCGACGGGCTGGAGATGGAGGAATCCACCCTCTACCCGCTGCTGCGCCGGCTCGAGAGCCAGGGCCTGCTCGATAGCGAATGGCGCGAGGAGGAGAAGCGGAAGAAGCGCTTCTACCGCCTGTCGCCCGCGGGGACGGCCATGCTGGCCGCCCTGATCGACGAATGGCGCGGCATCAACGCCTCGCTCGACAAGCTTCTATGAACCGGGGGACCGTCCGATGGACATGATCGACCGCTACCTGGCCGCCGTCGCGGCCCAGTTGCCGCAGGACCAGCGCGAGGACATCACCGCCGAGCTGCGCGACCTGATCCTGAGCCGCTTCGAGGCGCGCGAGGAGGAGCTCGGGCGGCCGCTCAGCGAGGACGAGCAGGAGGAGATCCTGCGCGAGATCGGCCATCCGCTCGTGGTCGCGGCCCGCTACCGCAAGGGGCCGGACTCGCTCGTGGGGCCGGAGCTCTTCCCCTACTGGCTGTTCGCCGTGAAGGCCGGCCTGCTGCTGGTGCTCGCGGTGCAGGCCATCGGTCTGTTCATCCAGATCCTCACCGATCCGGTCGACGCGGGGGACGCCATCTCGAGGGCGATCCACGGCTTCATCGGCGGCGGCCTGACCCTCGTGGGGGTGGCGACGGTCATCGCCGCGGGACTGGAGCACTACAACGTCCGGCCGCGGTGGATGACGCACTGGCGGGTGAAGGATCTCGGCGCCTTCGGCCTGTCCGATCCGGCCGCCTGGGGGGCGGCGGCGGCGGGCAAGCCGGAGGCGAAGGCGGTCTGGGCCCCGAAAGCGTCTGTCGGCGGGTGGCCGGGCGGCGAGCGCCTGTTCTCGCTGCTGGTCACCGGGGTGTTCGTGCTCTGGTGGGTGGGCGCGCTGCATTTCCCCGGCCTGATGGAGTTCCCCCTGCGCGGCGCCGACGCGACCGTGAGCGGGGCGCCGGTGTGGACGGCCCTGCACGGCTTCATCCTCGTCTACGCCCTCGGCTGCATGGCGGTGGATCTGGTCGGTCTCGCCCGACCCGCAGCCACGCGGCTGCTCGGCGCCGGGCGCGCGGCGCTGGCCGCCGCCGGCCTTTGGCTGACCTGGGCGATCTTCGAAGCCGGACACTGGTTCACCCTCAAGCGCGACGGCGAGACGGCGCGGATCGCCGGCGACTGGTCGATGCTCGATCTCCAGACGCTGCGCTCGCTCGGCGACAGCGGACGCGAGCTGGCCGGGGTGGCCGAAAACCTGTCGATCGTGGCCGTCTGGGTGCTGGCGATGATGGCCGTCGGGCTGATGTTCCAGCTGCTCGGCGGCCTCTGGAAGCTGGCGCGGGGCTGAGCCAAGCGTTGCAGCGAATCCCCGTGATCTGCGTTAACGCCCGGCGGCGATCCGGCCGCCGGGGCATGAGACGGTGGGCGTGACGCTGCAGCAGGGGCTGGCCTTCGGCCTGGTCGGCCTGACCATCGCCGGCTTCATCTGGGGCCGGTTCCGCTACGACCTCGTGGCCCTGGCCGCGCTGGTGGGGGGGCTGGCGGTCGGCGTGATCCCGGCCGAGGCGGCCTTCGACGGCTTCCGCAACGACGTGACGGTGATCATCGCCGCGGCGCTGGTGGTCAGCGCCGCCTTCGCCCGCTCGGGCATCGTCGAGCTTGCGCTCAAGCGCGTCCTGCCGCTGCTGAAGACCGAACGCAGCCAGGCCCCGGTGCTGACCCTCGCCGTCACCCTGCTGTCGATGGTGACCAAGAACGTCGGCGCCCTGGCGATCATGATGCCGGTGGCGATGCAGCTGACCCGTCGCACGGGTACGTCGCCTTCGCGCATTCTCATGCCCATGGCCTTCGGAGCCATGGCCGGCGGCATGGTCACCCTGGTCGGCACCTCGCCCAACATCATCGTCGCCGAGACCCGCGCCGAGCTGATGGGCGAACCCTTCGGCATGTACGACTTCGCCCCGGTCGGGCTGGCGCTGACCGCCCTCGCCCTCGTCTTTCTCGCCTTCGGCTATCGCCTGCTTCCGCGGCATCGACAGGGGACGATCAGCCTCGGCGAGGCGCTGTCGGGGCAGGGCTACGGCACCGAGGCGCGCACGCCCGACGACTGGGAGCCCGAGACCGTCAAGGCGTTGCGCGAGCGGGGGGCGGAGGTGCGCATTCTCGCCCTGATCCGCGGTGGGCGCCGGATTCCCCGGCCGCGCGGCAACCAGAAGGTCCAGCCCGGCGACAGTCTCCTGCTCGAGGGCGGCCCCGAGGCTCTCGAGTCCTTCTTCGCCGCCACCGGCCTGCGGCTGGTCCGGGACGATCACCCCATCGCCCGCGAGCAGGCGACCGACGAGGTGCAGGTGGTCGAGGCGGTGGTCGGCGCCAACTCGCCGCTGGCCGGTCAGACGGCGCGGCAGGCTGATCTCTATGGCCAGTACGGCGTCAACCTGCTGGGCGTCTCGCGCAGCGGTCACGAACTGACCCAGAAACTGCGCTCGGCGCGGCTGAGACCCGGCGACATCGTGCTGCTGCAGGGCGGCGAGGCGCGGTTGCCCATGGCGCTGCAGGAGCTCGATCTGCTGCCCCTGGCCGAGCGGCAGGTGCGGCTCGGCGGGTCGCGGCGGCGTTTCCTGCCCGCGGTGGTGCTGGCGGCGGCCATGGTGCTGGTCGGCTTCGGCGTCGTTCCGGTCGCGGTCGCCTTCTTCGGCGCGGCGGTGATCATCGTGGCGCTCGGCGGGCTGAAGATGCGCGAGGCTTACGCCGCACTGGACGGGCCGCTGCTGGTGCTCATCGCCGCCCTCATCCCGGTGTCGGACGCCATCCAGCAGACCGGCGGCGCCGACCTGATCGCCGGCCTGATGCGCGACCTGTTCACCGGCCTGCCCGCCGTGCTGGCGGTGGGCGGACTGATGCTGGCGGCGATGGCGGTGACGCCGTTCCTGAACAACGCCGCGACCGTGCTGATCGTCGCCCCGATCGGCGCCAGCCTCGCCACCCAGCTGGGCTACGATCCCGACGCCTTCCTGATGGCCGTGGCGGTCGGCGCGGCGTGCGACTTCCTCACCCCTGTCGGCCACCAGTGCAACACCCTGGTCATGGGGCCGGGCGGCTACCGCTTCGAGGACTACGCCCGCCTCGGCGCCCCGCTCAGCCTGCTTGTGCTGCTGGCGGGTCCGCCGCTGATCCTGCTGTTCTGGCCGCTCTGACCGTCCGGCCGCTCCCGTGTCCGAAAACCGCGAGACTCGCGGTCGGGGCAGGCGCAGGATGGCGGCCATGGAAACCGCTCGCGAACTCGACCAGGAGGCCTGCTATCGCGCCGTGCTGACGCGCGACGCGCGCTTCGACGGGCGCTTCTTCGGCTGCGTGAAGACGACGGGAATCTACTGCCGCCCGGTCTGCCCGGCGCGGACGCCGAAGCGGGAGAACATGTTCTTCGTCGTCTCCGCTGCGGCGGCCGAGGAGGCCGGCTTCCGGGCCTGTCTGCGCTGCCGCCCCGAGACGGCGCCGGACATGGGCGCGTGGCGGGGCACCTCCAACACCGTCAGCCGGGCGCTGGCGCTGATCGAGGCGGGCGCGCTGGACGAGGGCGACGTGGACGCGCTGGCGGGGCGCCTCGGGGTCGGCGAGCGCCATCTGCGCCGCCTGTTCCGCCAGCACCTCGGCGCCGCCCCGGTGAGCGTGGCCCAGACCCGCCGCGTGCTGCTGGCCAAGGCCCTGATCCACCAGACTGACCTGTCCATGGCCCAGGTGGCGCTGGCCTCCGGCTTCGGCAGCGTGCGCCGCTTCAACGAGACGTTTCAGGCGCTCTACGGCCGCCCGCCGTCGGCCTTGCGCCGGCGTGGCGAACGCGAGGCGCTGGCCGGCGTGCGGCTCAGCCTGCCCTACCGCCCGCCCTACGACTGGGATGGCATGCTGGCGGCTCTGGCGGCGCGCGGCGACGCGGTGGAGGGCCGGCGCTGGTCGCGGAATCTCGATCGCGAGATCGACGGCGCCGGGGGCTTCATCACCGTCGAGCCCGGCGAGAAGGGCCGGGTCTCGCTCTGCATCGAGGCCGACGACCTCAGGGCGCTGCCGGGCGCGCTGGCGCGCGTGCGCCGGCTGTTCGACCTGTCGGCCGACCCCGAGGCGATCGCCCGCGACCTCGCCGCCGATCCCGTGCTGCGACCGCTGGTCGAGGCGCGGCCGGGGCTGCGTCTGCCGGGCCGATGGCTGGACGAGGGCGCCGACGCGCCCAGTGACCGGCTCGAGGACCCGCGGCTCGCCGCCCGCGCCGAGGCCTGGCGTCCATGGCGCGCCTACGGAGCCCTGCACCTCGTGGCGGCCGGGATCGACGTCGCAGACCTGATGGAGAACGACGATGCGAAACGCGCTGCCTGAGACCCTGACCCTCGACCGCATCGCCACGCCGGTGGGCGAAGCCCTGCTGGTGGTCGACGCCGACGGCGCGGTGCGCGCGCTGGACTTCGTCGACTACGAGGCGCGCATGCGCCGGCTGCTGCGCCGGCACTGCGGCGTCGACCCGGTGCTGGTGGAAGGTCGGGCCCCCGAACCGGTGCGCCGGGCGGTGGAGGCCTACTTCGCCGGAGACGTCCGGGCGCTGGACGGGCTGACGGTCAGGACCGCCGGCACCGCCTTCCAGCGGGCGGTCTGGGCCGCGCTGCGCGCCATTCCCGCCGGCGAAACCCGCAGCTACGGCCAGCTGGCGGCGGCGGTGGGCGCGCCCAGGGCTGTGCGCGCCGCCGGTCTGGCCAACGGTCAGAACCCGGTCGCCGTCATCGTCCCCTGCCATCGCGTGATCGGGGCGAACGGAACCCTGACCGGCTACGCCGGCGGGCTGGAGCGCAAGCGCTGGCTGCTGGCGCACGAGGGGGCGCCGGTCCGCTGAGCCCTTGCATTTCGCCGCGATCCGCCTAGATTGTAGCTGCTTATGCTGAAAGTGAGCATAAGTCGGCGGCGGGGCGAGATGCCGGGCCGCCGTTCTTCGGGCCTCTGATTTGCTCATATCGAGCAAAAGGGTGGATGCAATGGCTGACGGGGCGTTCGGGCTGACGAGGGAACTGGAGCGGGCGACCGCGCCGGTGTGGGCCAAGGTCAAGGACCACGTCACGCCGCTGGAGTGGCCGGCGCAGGCCGCGCTGATCGCCGAGATCAACGCGCTGAAGCGCGAGCGCGACGCCGTTGTCCTGGCCCACAACTACATGACGCCGGAGATCTTCCACGGCGTGGGCGACTACGTCGGCGACAGCCTCGGTCTGGCGAAGGAGGCCGCGAAGTCGAAGGCGAAGGTGATCGTCCAGGCCGGCGTGCACTTCATGGCCGAGACCTCCAAGATCCTGTCGCCGGACAAGACGGTGCTCATCCCCGACCTGCGCGCCGGCTGCTCGCTGGCCAGTTCGATCACCGGCGCCGACGTGCGCCTGATCAAGCAGCGCTACCCGGGCCTGCCGGTGGTCACCTATGTGAACACCACCGCCGACGTGAAGGCCGAGACCGACATCTGCTGCACCAGCGCCAACGCCGTGCAGGTGGTCGAGTGGGCGGCGAAGGAGTGGGGCGTCGACCGGGTCATCCTGATCCCCGACGAATACCTGGCCCGCAACGTGGCGGCGCAGACTAACATCGGCATCATCGCCTGGAAGGGCCGCTGCGAGGTGCACGAGCGTTTTACCGCCGACGACATCGCCGATATGCGCGCGGCGTATCCGGGAGCCGAGATCCTGGCCCACCCGGAGTGCCCCGAGGAGGTGCTGGCGGCGGCCGATTTCGCCGGCTCGACCGCGGCCATGACCGACTACGTGACGGCGCGGAAGCCGAAGCAGGTGGTGATGATCACCGAATGCTCGATGGCGTCGAACGTCGCCGGCGACGTCGAAGGCGTCCAGTTCATCGGCCCCTGCAACCTGTGCCCGCACATGAAGCGGATCACCCTGGAGAACATCCGCGACTGCCTGGTGAACATGCAGTTCGAGGTGACCGTGCCCGAGGACATGGCCGAGCGCGCCCGTCTGGCGGTGCAGCGCATGATCGACCTGCCGCCGCCGGCCGTTCCGGCCCGCTACGACATGATCAAGGCCCGGCATCACGTGGCGGTGGAGCTGATCTGATGCACTACACGCCGCCCCTGCGGGCGGTGGCGAAGGTGGATCGCCGCAGCCTGCGACTTCTCGCCCTCGTGGCCTTGTGGCTGCGCGCGGAAAAGGCCACGTCGGGCAGATGAGCGACACCGAAGCCCCCCGCCGCCCCGGCCCCTGGGACCCCAAGCCGGAAGAGGCCGCGCCCGCATCCCGGGCGGAGCCGGCGCCCGCGCGCGCGGCCGCCGCCGAGCCGCCGCTGGACAAGGGCCAGCATCCGGTCTGGGCGATCGTCTCGACCCTGCTGCTGGGCGGCTTCATCTGGTGGCTGAGCGGCAGCTGGGTTATCGCCGTCGCCGCCATCTGGGGGCTGTTCGTGCACGAGTACGGCCACGTGCTGGCGATGAACCGCCTCGGCATGGGCCCCGCGCGGATCTACATCATCCCCTTCCTCGGCGGCGTGGCCCGCAGCCAGCGTCTGCCGCAGAGCGAATGGCACGGCGTGCTGGTCTCGCTGGCCGGGCCGTTCTTCGGCCTGCTGGCGGCGATACCCTTCTTCGCCGGCTTCATCGCCACCGGCCAGGCCGCCTGGCTGCTCGGCGCGGCGATCATCGCCCTGATCAACCTGGTCAACCTGGCTCCAGCCCCGCCGCTGGACGGCTCCAAGGCGCTTGGGCCCGTGCTCGCGGGCATCCACCCGATGCTGGAGCGCCTCGCCATGATCGCGGTCGGCGTGCTCGTGGTCTGGTGGGGTCTGACCACTGGCCGCTTCATCCTCGCCGTCTTCCTCGGCATCGCCCTGATCGGCCACCTCAAGCGCGGCGCCTGGCGACCCGAGGGCCGGCCCCTGACGGCGCGAGAGTCCCTGTCGAGCGTCGCTCTCTACGTGGGGACGGCGATCGCCTGCGCCGGCGTCGGCGTGGCGGCCCTGATGCCGCTGGCCGAAGGCTCCCTGCCCGGGGCCCTGTCCGTCGCCGGCGGCTACCTCGGGATCGGTCGTTGACGGCCCGGATCGTCCAGGACGGGCCGCTGATCATCGGCGGCGGCCTCGCCGGCCTCTCGGCCGCGCTGGAGACGGCGCCCCGCCCGACGCTGGTGGCGACCCCCGCGCCGTTGCTGCAGGCCTGCTCCTCGGCCTGGGCCCAGGGCGGCGTGGCGGCGGCCCTGACGGCCTCCGACACGCCGGAGCTTCATGCAGCCGACACCGCCGCGGCGGGGGCGGGTCTGGTCGACCCCGAGGCGGCCCGGGCGCTGACCGCCGAGGGCCGCGCCACCGTCGAGTGGCTGGTCCGGCTCGGCGCGCCCTTCGACCGCGACGCCGCCGGCGGCTTCGCCGTCAGCCGCGAGGCGGCGCACTCCCGTCCCCGCGTCGCCCGGGTCGGCGGCGACGGCGCCGGCCGGGCCATCCTCTCCGCCCTGGTTGCGGCCGTCCGCGCCGCGCCGCATGTGCAGATCTGGGAGGACGCCCGCCTGCGCGGCCTGCTGCAGGACGCCGACGGCCGGGTCCGCGGCGCGCTGATCGAATGCGGCGGCCGGCTGGTGGAAGTCATCGCTCCGGCCGTGGTGCTGGCGACCGGCGGGGCCGGCGGCCTGTACGCGCGCACCACCACCCCCACCGCCCTGCTCGGTGAAGGCATGGCCCTGGCCTGGCAGGCCGGCGCCGAGATCCTCGATCCCGAATTCGTCCAGTTCCATCCGACCGCGATCGACGTCGGACTCGACCCCATGCCGCTGGCCACCGAGGCCCTGCGCGGCGAGGGGGCGCGGCTGGTCGACCACGCCGGCGCCTATCTTCTCGGGGCGGCCGCCGACGCCGACCTCGCCCCGCGCGATGTCGTCGCCCGCGCCGTGCACGCGGCCCGCAGCGACGGCCGCGGGGCCTTCCTCGACGCCCGCGCGGCTGTCGGTGCGCACTTCCCCGAGGCCTTCCCGGCGGTGTTCGCGGCCTGCATGCGCGCCGGGCTCGACCCGCGCGAAGAACCGATCCCCGTCGCCGCCGCGGCCCACTACCACATGGGCGGGATCGCCGCCGACCTCGACGGGCGCACCACCCTGCCGGGCCTGTTCGCGGTCGGGGAATGCGCCGCCGCCGGGGTGCACGGGGCCAACCGGCTGGCGTCCAACTCCCTGCTGGAGGCGGCCGCCTTCGGCCGCCGCACGGGGCGCGCCGCCGCGGCCGAGTTCGCGGGCGGGGGCCGCATCCCTCCTGCGCGCCGGCCGGCGCCGGACCTGCAGCCACGCCCCCTGGCGCGCCTGCGTCTGGCGATGAGCGAACTGGCCGGGGTGATCCGCACCGGACCGGGTCTGACCAATCTGATCGCCACCCTGGACCAGCTGGACGCCGGCCGGGTCCCGGCGCTGCCGTCGGTGGCCGCGCGCCTCATCGCCGAGGCGGCGCTGGCCCGTCGCGAGAGCCGCGGCGGCCACTATCGCGCCGACTTCCCGGAGGCGGCCGCCGAGGCCCGTCACACGCGGCTGCGCCAGCCCGCTCTCGTCCCCGCCGAATGACTGCCGAGGTCCGGATGATCCCGTCGCTGCCCGACCTGCTGATCGAGCCCGTCGTGCGCCTGGCTCTGGCCGAGGATCTCGGCCGGACCGGCGATGTCACGGCCCGGGCCTGTATTCCCGAGGGCGCGCGCCTGCGCGCCGCCTTCGTCGCCCGCAAGCCCGGCGTGCTGGCCGGGCTCGACTGCGTGCGGCTGGCGGCTCGGACCCTCGATCCCGCCGCCACGGTCGAGCCCCGCCTGCGCGACGGCGCGGCCTTCGAGGCCGGGGCGACGCTGGTGGAGGTCGAGGCCGACGCCCGCGCCCTGTTGGCGGCCGAGCGCACCGCGCTCAACCTGCTCGGCCGGCTGTGCGGCATCGCCACGCTGACGCGAACCTATGTGGAGGCCGTGGCCGGAACGGGCGCGCGCATCGCCGACACCCGCAAGACCACGCCGGGACTGCGGGCGCTCGAGAAGCACGCCGTGCTGTGCGGCGGCGGCCTCAACCACCGCTTCGGCCTCGACGACGCCATCCTGATCAAGGATAACCACGTCGCCGTCTGCGGGGGGGTAGGGGAGGCGGTGCGCCGGGCCCGCGCCGCCGCCGGACACCTGATGAAGGTCGAGGTCGAGGTCGACGGACTGGACCAGCTGGACGAGGCCCTAGCCGAGCGTCCCGATGTGATCATGCTCGACAACTTCACCCTGCCGATGCTGCGCGAGGCGGTCGGTCGGGTGAAGGACCTCGCCGGACGTCCGATGCTGGAAGCGTCAGGCGGGGTCAATCTCGACACCGTCCGCGGCATCGCGGAGACGGGCGTGGACGTGATCTCGGTGGGCGCCCTGACCCACTCGGCGCCGTCGCTGGACATCGGCCTCGACGCCCTGCCGGGCTGACCGGCGAACCGCGCTACGGAACGGCGGCGGCCGCTGGTGGTTCTCCTTCACAACGGAAGGAGACCGTCATGACCCACGCCCCGAAGATCCCGAAGGAACAGCGCAGCTACGCCGACAAGGGCGCGCAGAGCGTCGAGGACGCCGCCGCCGTCGATCGCCGCGACCTGCGCACCGGGGCCCAGTCCGGCCAGCCGGGCGACGCCGACGTCAACACCGGCGAGCAGGGCCGCTTCGGCAACATCAAGCAGAACACCACCCACCAAGGCCACCAGCAGGACCGCTGATCATGACCGACAACAACCAGCACACGCCGGAGCCCGTCGACGAGAAGCGCTGGGGCGGTCCGGGCTCCAGCCACCAGAATGCGAAACAGGAGCCGCCCGCGTTCGAGGATCCGCGCGAGGGCGGTCCGACCAATCCGCGCAACAGCAAGATCTCGGGCGGAGGGGGCGAGCGCGACCTCAAGCACAGCCACATGGACGAGCATCGCTCGTCCAAGGGCCATCGTGACGCCTGACCGCCGTCAGACGACCGGAACGGCCGGCGCGTCCGCCTGGGCCGGAGCGGCGGCGCGCACGGCCGGGCGCGAGGCCGGCGCTGCAGGCGCGGCCGGCGGTGGGGCGACGACCGGGTTCGCTGGCGCGGCGACCGGCGACGGCGCGGGGGCCTCGACCGGGGCGCGGCCTTCCTGGGCCAGGAGCAGGTTGTAGGCGATGGCGCCCGCGTCGCGAGCCGGCCCGGTGGGATCGAGGCTGGCCTGCACCAAGCGCGGAGCCTCGGCGGGGGCGGACGGACGGGCGGCGTAGGAGAAAGCCGACCGCGATCCCGCGCGGCCGCCGAAGCGGTAGAACAGGTGGTCGCCGACCTGCCCGACGCGGACAAGCGTATGCCTCCAGCCGGGCGCAACGGCCGTGGTGTGGAAATGGGTGGCGTTGCCGACGCGCGGGAAGACCTCGCCGGACAGGCCCGCGGAGGCGATATCGCGGGCGCGGTTCCAGGCCGCGCGGTTGACACGGCCGCGCATCGAGCCGTTGCAGGTGAAGCTGAACTGGCAACCGGTGCGGCGTCCGGCCCCTTGGAAGACGACGCCGCAGACGCTGTTCGGGAAGGCTTGGTGGCGCACCCGGTTGAGCACCACCTGGACAACGGCGCGCATGCCGTCGCGGCCCTCGCCGCGGGCTTCATAATAGGCGGCTTGGGTCAGGCACTCGAGGTCGCGCGAGGCGTCGAGCGCGGTGCCGAGGCGGAAGGGTTCGGCCGCTGTCGGTCCGGTCAGGCTGGCGCGGCGCAGGCCGCCTTCGGCCGCTCCGGCGCGCAGCTGCTCCAGTCGGGCGGTGAGCAGTTCGGCCTGCCGGTCCCGACGGGCGGCCCCGGCGACGGTGTAGGGGTCGTGTCTGCGGGCGATGGAAAGGGCGCTCTCGTCCAGACCCCCCGCTGCCGCGGCCAGCGCTTCCTCGGTGAAGCCGGCAGCCGTGGCGCCTTCAAGTCGCTCCGCCTGCGTTCTCAAGGTCGAGGCCTTGGCCGCCGCCCCG
This sequence comes from Brevundimonas viscosa, assembly GCF_900116065.1. Taxonomy (GTDB): domain Bacteria; phylum Pseudomonadota; class Alphaproteobacteria; order Caulobacterales; family Caulobacteraceae; genus Brevundimonas; species Brevundimonas viscosa. The sequence continues at coordinate 189,636 of NZ_FOZV01000005.1, read as the reverse complement.
CCCAGCCAGGCTCCGCCGACGCCCAGTCCCAGCAACGCGCCGAACAGCGCCGCCGCCGTCGCGGGCCGGATCCGGGCCACATGATCGGCAGTCGGGGTCGCACGCGTCTGCGAGGGAGTCGGCAAGGGCTCAATCCTGTTCGGCAGGGCGCAGTGCCGCCCCCGGGTAGTCTCGCGGCCGGGCGACGAACGGGTCGCGAACCGGCTGCGGTGTATCGACGCTCGGCGAACAGCCGGGGCGTCAAAGGAGGCGCCTTTAGCCAGCCGTTTGTGGCGTCAATGTGGTCGATTCGCAAGATTCAGGTGCGGCGCAACATCGCGACGCCTGTGTGATGTATGTGGATAGTTTTCTTGGGGCGCTCCGGGTCATCATCCCAAGATCGGGCATGATATACTGTATTGCGATGCACAAGGTCTTCACAGGCGCGGGCGATGTCAGCTTATCCGGGGCCGGGAAAAGTGCCGCAATAGCCGGGGCAAGATTCCGTTCGTGACCGTGAACTGACCGGCTCCGGCGGAACCGCCGCGGCCACGGTGGCGTTGGAAGCGGCACAGGAGACCTCATCATGCGCACCTTCAGCACCACCCTCGCCATCGCCGGCTTGGCGCTCGCCACGGCCGCCTGCGGGGCGACGATCGAGCAAAAGGCGGCGACGGGGGCCGTCGCCGGCGCTGTCGTGGCCGGACCCGTCGGCGCCGCCGTCGGCGGAGCGGCAGGGGCCGCCGTCGGTCATGCGGAGAAGCCGAACTGACACACCTGCGACGCCGCGGCGCCCGCGGCGGCCTCCAAATCTTGCTTTCCCTCCCTATATGGGGTTAGCCGGGCCGCCCGGGGCTGAGCGTCGCTCGTCCTGCGCTCGCCTGCACCCGACCCCCCGCTCAAGGACACGACGACTCCTCGCATGAGAGATCTGAAACAGACCGCCTTCACCGACCGCCTCGCCGCCCAACAGGAGGCCAAGAAGGCGCTCCTGGCCCGCTTCAAGCCCAAGCCCGCTGCGCCCGACCCCGAGTTCGAAAAGCTTTCCGAGAAGCGCGCCGCCGAGAAGGAGGCGCTGCGCCGGGAGCACGAGCTGGCCAAGGCTGAAGCGCGTCGCGAGAAGGCTGAAAAGGAAGCGGCGCGGCTGGCCGCCGAGCAGGCGGCGCAGGAGGCGGTCGACGCCGCCAAGCGCGCGGCGCGCAAGGAGCGGAAGCAGCTGACCAAGGAAGAGCAGAAGGCGGCGCGCGACGCCCGCTACGCCGCTCGCAAGGCGCGACAGCGCTGATCCGCCTGCGGGCCCGGCGCCGTCAGTCGTCCGGGTTACGGCCGCGCCCGGCGCCCAGCACCTGGGCCAGTTGCTCGCCGGAATAGGGCTTGCGGAGAAACGGCCAGGGCGCGTCCGCCAGCGCCTCGTCGACGTCCTCGCCGGCGTAGCCGGAGGTGAGTACGATGCGCATTTCGGGGTAGTCCCTCGCACAGCGCCGCGCCAGTTCGATGCCCGTCATCCCGCCGGGCATGACGACGTCGCTGAGCATCAGATCGAACCGCTCCGCCTCGAGCGCCTCCAGGGCGTGCGGGCCGGTGTCTGCGCTCCTCACCTCGAGGCCCAGCGTCTCCAGCAACTCGAGGGCGACGGCGGCGACTCCGGGATCGTCCTCGACCAGCAGCAGACGGCGACCGGCGAGGCCTGCGTCCGTCCCGGCGTCGGGGGTCGCTGACGGCGTACGCTCCCGACGCTGGATCGGGGGCAGATAGATGCGAATCCGCGTGCCCTCGCCCACGGTCGAGTCGATCCGCACGCTGCCTCCGCTCTGGCGCGCAAAGCCGTAGACCTGGCTCAGGCCCAGACCGGTTCCCTTGCCGACGGCCTTGGTCGTGAAGAAGGGCTCGAAGGCGCGTTCGATGACCTCGGGGTCCATGCCGGCGCCGTTGTCGGTGACGCTGACGCAGACGAAGTCGCCCGCCGGCAGTTCGGGGACCTCGCCGGGTGCGACCGTGCAGCTTTCGGTCTGCACGGTGACCCGGCCCCGGTCGCCCAGCGCGTCGCGGGCGTTCACCACCAGATTCAGCAGCGCCGCCTCAAACTGGGCGGGGTCGACGTTGACCCTTGCGCCGCCGCGCCGGAGCTTGAGGCGGAACTCGATCGCCTCGCCCACGGCCCGGCGGAGCAGGGGCTCGCTCTCCCGGATCAGGGCGTTCAGGTCGGTCGGCTCGGGTCGAAGCGCCTGGCGCCGCGAGAAGGCGAGCAACTGGTGGGTCAGGCCTTCGCCCCGCCGCGCCGCGGCCAGGGCGGCTTCGCCCAGCTTGCGCTGGCGCGCCCGGTCGTCCGGGGAGCGCAGCATCATGTCCAGGGCGCCGATGACCACCGTCAGCAGGTTGTTGAAGTCATGGGCCACGCCGCCGGTCAGGCGCCCGACCGCTTCCATCCTTTGGGCGTGCATGAGGTCCGCCTCGGCCTTGGCCTTCTCGGCCAGCGCCTCTCCGACCCGTTCCTCCAGCAGCTCGTTGATGCGCTTCAGATCCTGCTCGGCCCGCTTGGCTTCGGTGATGTCGATGTTGGCGCCGACATAACCCTGGAAGTGGCCCGCCCCGTCGAAGCGCGGAATGCCTTCGCAGCGAAGCCAGCGTCGTCCGAGCTGCGGATGGTCGATCTCCATCAAACCCTGGAATCGGTCGCGCAACTCGACCGCATGCTCGAAGGCCGCACGAAAGTCCTGCAGGCCGAAACGCTCGGCGGTCGCCGCCCAGCTCTGCCGCAGGTTCTCCTCACCAACGTTGAAGAAAGCCTTGTAGCGCCGGTTGGCGAAGGCGATCTCGCCCTCCGGGTCGGTCATCCAGATCTGCACCGGCGCGCTGTCGGCGACGGTGCGGAAACGTGTTTCTGATTCCAGCAGCCGCGCCTGCGATTCCCGCATCTCGGTGACGTCGAAGGCGACGCCGACGAAGCCGATGGTCTCCCCGCCGGCGCCGAAGCGGGGGCGGGAGAAGGACTTCAGCCAGCGATAGACCCCATCGTGCCGGCGATAGCGGGCCTCCAGCGAGAACGGCTGTCCCGTGGCCTCGCCCGCCAGCGATTCGGCGACGATCCGCTCCTGGTCGTCCGGATGAAGCATCTCCCGCCATTCGAGCAGTCGCGCCTCTTCGTAGGATCCGCCCGAGAAGGCGACGTAGGCCTGGTTGACGAAGGCGCGGACCCGGTCCGGGCCCGTCACCCAGATCAGAACGGGCGCCGTGTCGGCGATGGCGCGGAAGCGTTCCTCGCTCTCGCGCACCTCGGCCTCCGCGCGGGTGCGTTCGATCTCCGCCCAGGTGCGGGCGGCCACCTCCTGAAGCAGGTCGCATTCCTCGTCGGTCCAGCTGCGCGCTTCTGAATCGTGGGCGTAGAGGAAGGCGCGAAGTCGCCCCGACCGGATCAGGGGCGTGCGCATCAGCGAGCGGGTGCCCAGCCGTTCGAACACGGGAAGCGCGTCGAGGGTTCGGGGATCCTCACGCACGTCGCGGATGCGGATGGTCCGGCCTTCCGCGAGGTCGGCGATCAAGCCGGCCCCCAGGTCCTCCAGCCGGAATTCGCCGGCGGCGCTGGCCACCCCGGTGGTCCAGTCGCGGCTCATGAACACCAGACCGCGCTGCTGGTCGACCTCGCCGTAACCGACGCGGGCGGCGCGCAGCTCGGCGCCCAGGGCCTCTTCCACCCGCGCCATGACCGCTTCCGGCGTCGTCAGGTCCCGCAGCGAATCGATCAGGCCCAGAAGGAACGACTGGCGTCGCTCCTGTCGCGCCATGGCCTCGATCGCCTCACGGCTGTCGGTCACGTCGAACGACATGCCGACGTAGCCGAGGAACACGCCGTCGACGCTGAACCGCGGGTTCACGGCCACCCGCATCCAGCGCCAGGCGCCGTCGCCGCGGCGGAACCGGGCTTCGAAGCCGTAAGGCTCGCGCAACGGACGGTGAGCCTCCTGCGCCTCCGCCACCTGGGCCACATCCTCCGGGTGGAGCGCGGTGCGCCAGACGTGTCCGAGCAGCCGGTCGGCCGGCTGGCCATAGAAGTCGACCAGTGCGCTGTTGGCGAATTCGACCTCGCCCTCGGCGTTGGTCAGCCAGACCGGGGAAGGCGCGGTGTCGGCCATGAGCCGGAACCGGGCTTCGCTCTCGCGCAGCGCCGCTTCCGCGGTCTTCGCGTCGGTGATGTCCACGATCACCGCGATGTAGCCCTCGACGAGACCGCCAGGGCCGGTCAGGGCGCGGAGGCTGATGACCACCCAGACGACCGAGCCGTCAGGTCGGAGGTAGCGTTTCTCGAGCTGGGCGCCGCCGCTGCGCAGCGCCTCGCGCAACGCCTCGCGGGTGCGCTCGAGGTCATCGGGATGACTCACGGCTTCGGTGGTCAGCCCCACGACCTTGTCATAGGGGACCCCGAGGATCTCTGCGTATCGGGCGTTGGCGCTCAGGATCGAGCCGTCGAGGGCGACCCGGGCGATCCCCGCCGAAGCCTGGTCGACCATGGCCTGCAGCTGCGCCTCGCGCTCGCGCAGCGCCGCTTCCGCGGCCCGGGCGTCGGTCACATCGACGTTGACGCCGATCATCCCGCGGAAGACGCCTTCCGCATCGAAGCGCGGCCGGGCGTCGGTGTGCAGGGTCCGCCAGGCTCCGTCGCCGCGGCGATACCTCGCCTCAACCTCGAACCGACGATGCGTCTCCGCCGCGGCGATCGTGGTCGCCAGCACCCTTTCGCGGTCGTCGGCATGCAGGAAGCGGCTGAAATCGAGATCGGCCCCGCTGTCGGCGAGCCCCCAGAACCGGCGCAGCGCCTCGTTCAGATGCACGCAGGCGCCGTGCTCGTCGCTCATCCACAGCATCACCGGGGCCAGTTCGCTGATCAGATGCAGCCGCCCCTCGGTCTCGTCGATCCGCGCCGCGGACGCCTGCAGGTCCTCCACGGTGGCGTCGAGGCGCCACAACGTCTTGCGCAGCGAGGCCGCGACGACGGTCGAGAACAGGCCGACGACGATGAAGTTCGTGGTCGCCACCACGCCCAGGCGGTTGCCGACGCCCGCTCCCAGCGCGCCCCACCCGACGATCAGCCAGCCGCCGAACAGGCAGGTGAAGAGGGCGGTCAGGCCGGCGATGCGCCCGCCGGCCAGAGCCGCAGCGATCACCGCCGGCAGCAGGATCATGAAGCCGGTGACCTCGGCGTAGAAGCCGGACAGCAGCTTGCGCAGGAGCAGCATGGCGGCGGCGCAGGCCAGACCAATCAGCACCGACGCCCACCACGGACGACGGCCCACGCGCGCCAGCCGGCGCACGCCCCAATCGATGTCCACCAGTCTACGAAGGCCCGTGACCGCGCCCATTCAGCCCCCAACACCGCGCGTGCGCGAACCTACAGCAACGCCTTGCCCCGCAATGCGTTCCGGTCGGGACCGGCCCCGGAGCGACCCCGACCCTCGCCCGCGACACCGGTCGCCGCAAGGCCGGATCTGGACTCAGGCGCGGAAGTCCCCACATGGACAACGATGCTTTCCTCTTGACCTAACGACGCTTTCTCGCCTGAAAAGCGCCGCGCTTGGCAGGCAGACGAACGGCGCGACCTTCCCTCGATGGAGCCGGGATTGGCCATAGACTGGACAGGGCTGAACAGGACGATCCGACGGGTGGCGGCCGCCGCGCCGGCGGCGCTGGCCGCGGCCGGCGTGGCCATGGCGGCGTCCTCGACGCCGCGTCCGGAGATCGACCGTCGCGCCGAGACCGTGCGCCAGCTCACCCGCGGGGATCTGTCGGATAAGGGCTTGGCCGCCATCACCGCGCGCATGACCCCGTCCCAGCTGGCCATCGCCCTGCGCCACGATCCGGGCGAGCGTCGCCCGGCGCTCTACGGCCTGACTCCGGGGTGGGAGAGCCTGACCCTGGCCGGCAAGCCGACGCTGGACCTCGGCGCCAACGGAATCGAGGCGATGCGTCTCAACGCCGCCACGCCGGGGGCGGAGGGCCTGCTGCGCCCGGCCAAGCCGTTCGAGTTCCGCCCGGCCACCGTCGAGGATCGTCGTCGCGCCCGCCGCTGCCTGGCCCAGGCGATCTATTACGAGGCGGCGCTCGAGCCGACTGAGGGTCAGGAGGCCGTCGCCCAGGTGGTCCTCAACCGCGTTCGCGACCCGAACTACGCCAGCACCATCTGCGGCGTCGTGTTCGAGGGGGCCGAGCGGACCACCGGCTGCCAGTTCAGCTTCACCTGCGACGGTTCGCTGGCGCATGCGCCCGTGCGCTGGGCGTGGGATCGCGCGCAGCGGGTCGCCGACCGCGCCCTGGCCGGCCACGTCGCCGCCCGCGTCGGCACCGCCACCCACTATCACGCCGACTATGTCCGCCCGTGGTGGGCGCCGACCCTCAACAAGCTGACCCAGATCGGGGCCCACATCTTCTATCGCTGGAAGGGGATCTACGGCGAACCCGCCGCCTTCCGGCAGGCCTATGCCGGGCGCGAGCCGGCCATCGACGAAGCGCGCTTCGCCCGTCCGCGCCTGCAACTGGCCGCCGACGCGGATGCGAAGGCCGAGGCCGAGGCCGACGCCGCAGTCCGCACGGTCGAGATCGACGGCCAGACCCGGGTGGTGGGGGTCGCGTCCCTGGGCGGCCGTCGCCAGCCGACCGCCTCCGACATCGCCGCGATCAACGAGCGGCTGGCCGCCTTCGAGAATCCGGCGCCCGCGCCCGTCGCCGCGCCGGCGCCGCCCGCGCCAGGCGTGGTGGCGATGGAGGTTGAGGAAGTCGGCCGCCCGGCGTCCTGAAATCCGCGTTCCGGACGTGCAACGTCTGGCCAATCTTGGCATTAATGAACCGAAGAAGGCGCACGGCGCCGCTTGAGGTCCGTGCGTGCGACACCCTGACCCGATGCTGACCGCCGATGATCAGCGCGACCGGCGCGAGGCCCTCGCCGCCATCGCCGACGCCATGCCGCAGATGGTCTGGTCGACCCGGCCCGACGGCTTCCACGACTACTACAACGCGCGCTGGTACGAGTTCACCGGCGTGCCCGACGGCTCGACCGACGGCGAGGGCTGGAACGGCATGTTCCACCCGGAGGATCAGGCCCGCGCCTGGGAGCGCTGGCGTCACTCGCTGGAGACCGGCGAGCCGTACGAGATCGAATACCGCCTGCGCCGCCACGACGGCGTCTATCGCTGGACCCTGGGTCGCGCCATGCCGCTGCGCAACGAGGCCGGCCAGATCGTCCGCTGGTACGGCACCTGCACCGACATCGACGATCTCAAGCGCATGGAGCAGGCCAAGGAGTTGCTCAGCCAGGAGCTCAGCCACCGCATCAAGAACATCTTCGCGGTGGTCTCGGCCCTGATCGCCCTGTCCGCTCGCCGCTTCCCGGAGGCGAAGGGCTTCGCGGCCGCCGTGCGAACCCGCATCAACGCCCTCGCTCGCGCCCACGAGTTCGTCCGGCCCCACACCGAGTCCTCCCGCCCCACGGTCGGCTCGATGACCCTGCACGCCTTCCTCACCGACCTGTTCAAGGCCTACGCCGGAGCCGACGGCGGCGCTCGCGTGCGCCTCACCGGCGACGACGCCAGCTTCGACGACCAGGCGGCGACCTCGGTCGCCCTGCTGTTCCACGAGCTGGCCACCAACGCCGCCAAGTACGGAGCGCTGTCGGCCGAGGGCGGCTGGGTCGACCTCGACACCCGCCGCACCGACGACCGTTTCGTGCTCAGCTGGACCGAGCACGGCGGTCCGCCGGTCGAGGGCGAGCCGGAGCGGTCGGGCTTCGGGGCCTCGCTTGCCACGCTTTCCGTCGAAGGACAGCTGGGCGGTCGCCTGACGCGCACCTGGGCGCGGGAGGGGTTGCGCGTCGTCGCCGACCTGCCCGCCACCGCCCTGTCCCGCCGGCGGGCGGCGCTAAATGTCGCAACCACGACATCCGACTGAAACCCTGAACGAAACGGGGCGTTCACTCCCGGCGCCGTAGTGCGTACCAATGAGAAACTGCCTCCCCGCCTGATCCGCCTGCCCTGAAATGACCGCTCGCATCCTCATCGTCGAAGACGAGGCCCTCGTCGCCATGGAGCTCCGCTTCGTGCTGGAGGATCTCGGCCACCAGGTGGTCGGGACCGCCGCCGACGCACGAACGGCGCGCAATATCGTGCGCGAGACCGAGGTCGATCTGGCGCTGGTCGACATCCACCTTTCCGACGGCCCGACCGGCATCGAGCTGGGGCGGGAGCTGGGACAGGAGATCGGCGTCACGGTGCTGTTCATGACCGCCAATCCCGGCATGGTCCGGAACGGCGTCGCCGGCACCATCGGCGTGCTCTCCAAGCCCACCGACGAGAGGGCCGTGCAGACGGCCGTCGACTACGCCTTGCGCCGCCGCACCGGCGAGCCGGTCCAGTACGCGCCGCCGCAGTTGCAGCTTTTCGGCTGAGCTTCGGGGGTCACCAGACCCCGATCTTCTCCGCTTCCTTGTGCGGGATCGGATGCCCCTCGGCCTTGTGGTCCTGCTCGGCCAGGAAGCGCACAGCCTCCAGCGCCGCCATGCACCCCATCCCCGCCGCGGTCACGGCCTGGCGGTAGATATCGTCGGTGACGTCGCCGGCGGCCCAGACGCCTTCGATCGCTGTCGCGGCGGTGCCCGGCTTGACCACCAGATAGCCCCCGGCCTTGGTCTCGAGCTGGCCGGCGAACAGCTCCGACGACGGGGCGTGGCCGATGGCGATGAACACCCCGTCGGCCGAGACCTCGCGGGTCTCGCCGGTCTTGACGTTCTTCAGCCGCGCGCCGGTGACGGTCAGGCCGCCGTCGGTCTCGGTCCCCAGCACCTCGTCGATGGCCGAGTCCCAGACCACTTCGACCTTCGGATTGGCGAACAGCCGGTCCTGCAGGATGCGCTCGGCGCGGAACTCGTCGCGGCGGTGCACGACGGTGACCTTGGAGGCGAAGTTGGTCAGGAACAGCGCCTCTTCGACGGCGGTGTTGCCGCCGCCGACCACGATCACCTCCTTGCCGCGGAAGAAGAAGCCGTCGCAGGTGGCGCAGGCCGACACGCCGAAGCCCTGGTATTTGGCCTCGCTCTCCAGCCCCAGCCACTTGGCCTGGGCCCCGGTGGAGATGATCACCGTCTCGGCCAGAAGCTCTGTTCCGGAGTCCAGCGTCAGCCGGAAGGGCCGCCGGGACAGGTCGGCCTTGACCACGATGTCGTGGATCACCTCGGTGCCGACGTGCTCGGCCTGCTTCTGCATCTGCTCCATCAGCCAGGGGCCCTGGATGACGTCGGCGAAGCCGGGATAGTTCTCCACGTCGGTGGTGATGGTCAGCTGACCGCCGGGCTGCAGGCCGGCGATGACCACCGGGTTCAGCATGGCGCGGGCGGCGTAGATGGCGGCGGTCCAGCCGGCAGGGCCGGATCCGATGATGGCGACACGGACGGTGCGGGGAGTGCTCATGCGCCTATCTAGGCGCGATTCACCGCTGGCGGGAGACGCTACGCGGGCCGATACGGCTGGAATTCACAGCCGGCGGGCCGGACCAGCACCTGGATCAGCTCGCCGGAGTCGATCGCGCCGGCCATATGGGCGTGACCCGCGTGCGGATCGGGGCCGGTCTCCGCGAACTCGAACACGCCGACACCGTCGTGCTCGCCGCGATACGCCAGCTCCCGCAATCCGTAGACCCGGGGCAACCCATGCTTGCGGTAGGCGACGCCGTCGACCGTGATGGTTTCGTTGTTGATGAACCACGCGCGGCCGTCCGCCGCCGTGAACGGGGTGTCCGACAGCGGGCCCCATCCGTCGGCGGTGCGGTAAGCGGCGCCCCACCGGTCCGCGAAGGGCGGTGCGGGATCTTCGGAGAACACGCCGTAGGTGACGGGCACGAGGCGGCCGGACCCCGGGCGATAGCCGCAGCCCTCGGACACCCGGTCAGGCTGGAAGCCCGGTTGCTGGATCGCCGGCGCCTGCCGGGGGCGCGGCGCAGCGTCTCCGAAAGTCAGGTCGTAGGGGCCCGTTACGCCTGCTTCGGCGCTGCGTACCGTCAGCGAGTAGGTTTCGGTGTAGCCCAGATCGGTTCGGACCACCGCCTCGTCCCCGTCTCCGTGGGCCACGTACAGGAGGTTGCCGTCGCAGGCCGCGCCGCGGCGCAACACCAGCAGAGGCTCGAACGCGGCGGACCGAAGGCGAACGGTCAGCCTCTGTCCCTCGCTGCCGCTGAAGCTGAAGCAGTCGAAATAGGCGCCGGTGTCGCCCCTCGGATCGCCCGGGCCGAGGCTGCCGGCCACGGCCTTGTCGAGCGCCACGGGAACGACGAACTTGGCCGCCTGCTGCGGCGTTCCCAAGGCGGCGGCAAAGGCGAGAGCGGCGAGCATCATGCAGGAAGGCTAGACTTTCGCGGCCCCACCCCGCAACCGGGAGTCAGAAATGGAAAGGCCCAACCACCTCGGCATCGGCCTCGCGCTGGGTGTGGCCATCGGCGCCGGCCTTGGCGTGGCGATGGACAACATCCCCGTCGGCATTGGCGTCGAGATCGGCGTCGGACTGGCCATCGGCGTCGCGATGGGCGCGGGAAAGGCGAGGCGGAGCGACAAGGACGGCGACGGGCCATATACGGACGATGGAGCGGATGCGGGCGGCGACTGACCCCTGCCCCTCCCCCTGCCGGGGACTAACGCCGTCCCATGCGGTCCAGCACCTCTCGCGCCGCACGCTCCGTCTCAGCCAACGGCTCGTAGCTCCACCCTTCCAGAGTCCCGTCGAACGGCCGCGCCGCCTCGCGCGCGCGCAGGTCGGCGTGCAGGCGGTCGAACTTGTCGCCGGCTTTCAGCGCGACCATCGGCAGGATGTGCACCGGCTTGCCCGTCGACGCCGCCTCGGCGGCCATGTTGGCGCTGTCCTCGGTGACCAGCACGTGGTCGGCATGGTGCAGGAAGGCGAAGTACGGGTTGGCCCCGGTCCCGTCCCAGATCCAGCCCGGCCAGCGCGACAGGCGCGCGGTCATCGCCGCTTTCGCCGCTTCAGGCGTGCGCCGCGAGAAGGTCAGCATCAGCGAGCCGCCGGCCGCCGCTATGGCCGCCGCGATCTGCTCCGCCAGCTCCGCGGCGTGCGCTTCCGGCAGGTCATGAGCCCGCGACTTCCCGCCGATGAGCACGGCTAAGCGTGGACGAGGGAGAGCTTCGAGCCGATCGGCAAACGCTTTCGCCCCCTCGGCCAAGCGCTCTGGCGTCACCCGATGCGGCGAGCCGGTGATTGACAGCACGTTCGCTCCCTCGACGCGGTCATGCCGGGGCGCCACCACAAGATCGAAGTCGCCGGTGCGCCAGCGCGGGTCCTGGGTCTGGACCACGAAGGTCCGCCCGCCCGATCGGCGCCTGGCCATCAGCGACAGGGGCAGGGTGGCCCGGCCGGTGGCGATCCACACGTCCGGCCAGGGCTCTCCCGTGGCCGGAAAAACCCGATCGGAAGACGGGTCCAGCATCCACGGCGCCTTCAGCGCCGAGGGCAGCCGGTCGAAGGCCTTGCGCCACTTCACGCGACGGACCGAGATGTTCGAAGACGGCGAAAGGCGCTGGAGGGCCTCCGCCAACCCCAGCGCCTGGTTTTCCATGCCGATCCGGCCGTCGGAGACGACCTGGATCGAAAGCGGGCTCGTGGAGCCTACTTCCACTCGACCTTGAGGATTTCGTAGGCCTTCACGCCGCCGGGCGTGTTGACCTCGACCACATCGCCGACCTCCTTGGAGATCAGGGCGCGGGCGATCGGGGAGGAGACGGAGATCTTGCCCGCCTTCACGTCAGCTTCATGCTCGCCGACGATCTGGTAGGTGCCTTCCTCTTCCGTGTCCTCGTCCACGACGGTCACGGTGGCGCCGAACTTGACCTGGTCCCCCGACAGCTTGGTCACGTCGATGACCTGGGCGCGGCTGATCTTGTCCTCGATCTCGGCGATCTGGCCCTCGATCCAGCCCTGCCGCTCCTTGGCCGCGTGGTACTCGGCGTTCTCGGACAGGTCGCCGTGCTCGCGGGCCTCGGAAATGGCCGCGATCACGCTCGGCCTTTCGACCGACTTCAATTGCTTCAGCTGATCGTCGAGGACACGGTAGCCCTCGGCCGTCATCGGCACTTTTTCCATGATGTCGTGAGTTTCTTGTTACGCCCGACTGAAAGACGACTCGGCACAGGGATCGCAGGGCGCGCGCGACCGGCCCAAGAGGGTAGGGCGCCCGGAGGAAAGGTTCAAGGGCGGGTCAGGCGGGCGGGCTTGCGACCGCGTGTCCCGACCTGCCGGATCAGGCTCCACGCCAGCCAGGCGACGGCCGCCAGGCCCGCCGCCATGAACAGGGTCGACACGAACACCACGCCGGCGGCCATGAAGGCCAGCAGGAAGGCGACGGCGGCCGCCAGGGCGGCGACGATCTGGATGATCTTCAGGCGCATGGAGCCTTAACGCGGGGACTTTCAGGGGGTTGCTGTCCCGATCGTGTTCATTCCGGGGCGGGGGCGTACGCATACTCGCCGCCCCGCTCCAGCGCCCGGCGCCAGGCGGGACGGGCGTGGATGCGCCGCAGGAATTCACGGCAGCGGGGTCGGTCGGGGCCGAAGCCGATGCGCGACCCGGCCGCTTCGAGCGGGAAGCTCATCATGATGTCCGCCGCGGTGAAGGCGTCTCCGGCGAACCAGCCGCCACGCCCCAGCTCGGCTTCCCACCAGGCGATGTGGTCGGCGATCTGCGGCGCGATGAACGAGGCGTCGACCTTGCGCGTGATCGCCTTCGCCACGGGCCGTATGAGCATAGGCGTCCGTTTCGGAACCTGGCTGAAGACCAGCTTGAGCAGCAGCGGCGTCATCGCCGAGCCCTCGGCGTAGTGCATCCAGTAGGTGAAGCGGCGGGCCTCCGGCGTGCCGGGCGCCGGCCGCAGACCGGAGTTCGGGAACGCCTCCAGTAGGTGCTCGATGATCGCCCCCGTCTCCGCGACCACGACGCCGTCGTGTTCGATCACCGGCGACTTGCCCAGCGGATGCACGGCCCGCAGCGCCGCCGGCGCAAGCAGCGTCTTCGGGTCGCGCTCGTAGCGCCGGATCTCGTAGGGCGCCCCCAGCTCCTCGAGCAGCCACAGCACCCGCTGCGAGCGGGAATCGTTCAGGTGATGGACGACGATCATGGGCGCAGCTCCGGTCCAGCGCCCGTTGTGAGCCGTTGACGTGGCGTCCGTCCAGAGCCTCAGGGGCGCCGGCCGCTCCAGCGCCGCCCCGGGCGGTTCGCACCGGCGGCGCCGCCGGTCCGGCGGCTCTGCCACAGCTGCAGGGCGAGGGTGGCGAGGGCCAGCTTTCCGGCGTGGCGGCCGGCCATCCGTCGTCCCCCGCGGCTGAGCAGGAGGCCGCCGAGGACGGTCGCGATGGGGGGAAGGCGCATGAGGATCTCCTTTCACCCGCTAACGCCCGGCGCGGAGGCCCGTTCAGCGTCTGGCGGCGACCCGAACCGGGTGGCTCGGCGCCGAGACGCCGGCGGGCGAGAACGCCTCCACCGCAAACCAGTAGTCGACGCCGGCGTTCAGCGCCCGCACCTCCAGCCGGTCGCCCATCTCGCGCAGGTCGTCGAAATAGACCTGGTAGGTCTGGAACAGCCGGTCCGGCGCCGTGCCCCAGCGGACGTTGTAGCCGAGGGCGTCCGACACCGGCTCGACGCGGACCGTGGCGTTCCTCTGGTCCGATCCGCGCTCCACACGCAGCGACGGGGTCTCCGGCGCCACACCGTCGGTCGTGCCGAACACCCGCAGGTCGGCGATGGCCAGGTTGGCGGCGGCGACCTCGCCGTGTTCGTAGCGGATGAAGCGGGCGTCCACCGGCGTCTCGCCCTCGACATAGGCGTTGGGCCGGTCACGTTCGGAGCCGGAAAGGTCGGCGAACACCCGCCAGTCCTGCCCGTCCCGCGACCAAAGGATGCGGAAGCGGGTGCGGATGTCCGGCCGCTCGGCGTAGACGCCGCTCTCGTGGTCGGCGTAGTTCACCTGCACCGCATGCACCCGCTTCATGCCGCCGAGGTCCAGCGTCAGGGTCTCGCCCGGTGCGTTGTGGTCGGCGACCCAGAAGGTGCGCGGTTTCTCGTCGACGGCTTGGTCGGGCGTGAAGTCGCCGCGCGTCGAGGAGGCGGTCGCCTCGACCTTGTAGGACAGCGGGAACCAGCCGGTGAACAGGCTCTCCGGGTCCGCCACGGGGCCGGTCGGGATGCGCTGCGGATAGTCGCCGAAGCGGCTGGTGAAGTGCATCTCGCCGTCCGGCGTGAAGCCGCCCGGGAACATCGCGATACGGCGTTCGAAGCGCCAGTTGTGGCCGATCCACGGCGTGCCCGTGTTCCACCAGTTGCCGTATCTGTCCTGGAAGGTCGAGCCGTGCCCCGCCCCCTCGACGAAGCCGCCGGGCTTGTAGCTGACCGGGTTGTAGTCGGCGTACTCGAATGGCCCCAGCGGGCTGTCCGACACCCAGACCCCGTTTGCGTAGGCATTGTACTCGGTCCCCGGCGCTCCGTATTGCAGGTAGTACCGGCCGCCGTGTTTCGTCATCCACGCGCCCTCGATGTAGGGCCGGATGGGTGTGCCGTCGGGCAGGCCGCCGGCATGGTCCTCGCCGAACCGCTCCCAGCCGTGCCGTTCCGGATCCAGGCGTCCCAGCGCCACGGGGTCGCTGACGAACCGCACCGGCGGCGTCGGATCGATCTCCGCGCCATAGATCGGATAGACGTTCGAGCTGCCCCAGTAGAGGTACCAGCGGCCGTCGTCGTCGATGAACAGGCCCGGATCCCACGGCCCCGGCGGCAGCCGGCCCTCCGGCAGCCCGCCCTCGCCGAACGATCCTTCCTCACCCCGGCTCACGGCGCCCGGAACCGGCGGCAGGATGCGGATGTGCCAGTCCCAGCGACCCGTCTCCGGATGCTCGCTGACCAGCAGCGGCCGCGGTTCGAAGGCCGACTGCATCAGGTACAGGCGTTCCCCGTCCGACGCCGCGGCGGGCGCCACATGCCCTTCGAAGGGCCATTTGTCGGGCTGCACATAGGTCCAGTCGACCAGGTTCCCACTGGTCCAGTAGCCGTCGGCCAGGGTCTGGAACAGGAAGTAGCGGTCGCGGTGCAACACGATCACCGGATCGGCGCCGGTCCGGTAGCTGATCCCCTGGTGCGTCTGCTCGAAGTTGTACTTGTAGTCCACGTCGACCGGGTTGGCCCAGGTCCGCGCCTCCTGGGCCGCGGCGGGCAGGGCGAAGAGCAGGGCGGCGGCGGTCATCGGCGGGAAACGCTTCATGCGCCGACCGTATCACCCGCCTCCGGCTGTTGAGTTCACGCTCGGTTTCGCCCTAAGCCGCCTGCATGACCGACGCCGATGCGCCCGAAGAGCCCCGCCTGACCTCCCTCGCCCACGGCGGCGGCTGCGGCTGCAAGATCGCGCCCGGCGTGCTGCGCGACATGCTGGCTTTCACGCCGCAGGCCGCGCCCTTCGCCGACCTGCTGGTGGGCAACGAGACCTCGGACGACGCCGCCGTCTGGCGCCTCAACGACGACCAGGCGCTGATCGCCACCACCGACTTCTTCATGCCGGTGGTCGACGACCCCTTCCACTTCGGCCAGATCGCCGCCACCAACGCCCTGTCCGACGTCTACGCCATGGGCGGGACGCCGATCTTCGCCCTCGCCATCGTCGGCATGCCCGTCAATGTGCTGTCGCCGCGCACCATCGGCCGGGTGCTGCAGGGCGGCGCCGCGGCCTGCACGGCCGCCGGGATCCCCGTCGCCGGCGGCCACTCCATCGACAGCGTCGAGCCGATCTACGGCCTGGCGGTGATGGGGCTCGTCCACCCCGACCGGGTGCTGACCAACAAGGGCGCCCGCCCCGGCGACGTGCTGGTCCTGACCAAGCCGCTCGGCGTCGGCGTGCTCAGCGCCGCCTTCCGTCAGGACCGGCTCGACAAGGACGGCTACCGAACCCTGAAGGCGACGACCACCCGGTTGAACAGCTTCGGCGCGAAGCTGTCCGGCCGGCCCGGCGTGCACGCCCTCACCGACGTCACCGGCTTCGGCCTGCTCGGCCACGCCCTGGAGATGGCCCGCGGGGCCGGCGCCACGGTCGAGATCGACGCCGCCCCGCCGACCCTGCCGGGCGTGCGCGACCTGCTCGCGGCCGGCGTCCGCACCGGCGCCTCGACTCGAAACTGGGCCAGCTACGGCGAGGAGGTCGATCTGCCCGACGGACTTGAGCCGTGGCGCCGCGACCTGCTCACCGACCCCCAGACCTCCGGCGGGCTGCTCATCGCTGTGGCCGGGGCGGAGCTGGAGGGGCTCGCCGCCTTCGCCCGCGTGAACGGGACCGGCTTCCAGGTCGTCGGCCGGGTGGTCGAGGGCCCGCCCCGGGTGCGCGTGATCGCATGATCCGCCGCGCAACGGACCTGTCGCCCGCGGCCCGCGACGGCTTCGACGCGCTGATCGACGTGCGCAGCCCGTCGGAGTTCGCCGAGGACCACCTCCCCGGCGCGATCAACCTGCCCGTCCTCGACGACGCCCAGCGCGCCGCCGTCGGGACCGAATACGTCCAGGGCTCCAAGTTCGAGGCCCGTCGCCACGGCGCGGCGCTGGTCGCGCGCAACATCGCCGCCCACCTCGAAGGCCCCCTCGCCGCCGTCGGCGGCGGCTTCCGGCCGCTGGTCTACTGCTGGCGCGGCGGCCAGCGCTCGGGGGCCATGGTCGCCGTCATGGACCAGGTCGGCTGGCCCGTGACGGTGCTGGACGGCGGCTACCAGACGTGGCGGCGCCAGGTCGTGGCGGCCCTCTATGACGCGCCCCTGCCGCATCGCCTCGTCGCCCTCGACGGCCCCACCGGTTGCGGCAAGACGGCCCTGCTGCAGGCGCTCGCGGCCCGCGGCGTGCAAACCCTCGACCTCGAGGCCCTGGCCGCCCACCGCGGCTCGCTGTTCGGGGCCATGCCCGGCGGCCAGCCGTCGCAGAAGGCCTTCGAGACCGCCCTGCACGACGCCCTGTCCCGCCTCGACCCCGCCCGTCCGGTGGTCGTCGAGGCCGAGAGCAGCCGCATCGGCGAGCGCGTCGTGCCGCCGTCGCTGTGGGCCGCCCTCGCGGCCGCTCCGGCGGTCGAACTCGCTGCGCCGCTCGGGGCCCGCGTCGCGCGCATCGTCGCCGACTACGGCGACATCGCCGCCGATCCGGCCGCCCTCGACGAAGCCCTGAGCCGCCTGCCGCGCCACCACGCGAAGGCGGAGATCGCCGAATGGCGCGCCATGGCCGCCCGGGGTGAGATCGCCGCCCTCGCCGCCGCCCTGATCGAGGCCCACTACGACCCCGCCTACCGCCGCAGCGCCGCCTCCCGCGGGCGCCCGGTGCTGCAACGGCTCGACCTGCCCGACCTGTCGCCCGCCGCCCTCGACGCCGCCGCGGCCGCGCTCGCGGAATCGCTCGACCGCGCCGCGCCCTCCGCCTAGCTTCGCCCGATGACCCGCTCCCGCACCGCCGCCGTCCTGTCCTCGCTCAGCCTGCAGGTGCTGACGGCGCTCTTCGCCGGCCTCGCCGCCGGGGCCGCGGCCCAGGCCTGGGGCATCCCGGGCGGGGAGGGGACGGTGGCCATGGTCGAGGGCGTCGGCCAGCTGTGGCTCAACGCCCTGCGCATGACCATCATCCCGCTGGTCTTCAGCCTGCTGGTCACCGGCATCGCCTCGATCGCCGACGCCGCCGCCACCGGCCGGCTGGCGCTGAAGGCGGTGTGGGTCTTCGCCGCCCTGCTGGTCGGGGCGACCGTCTACGGCGTCCTCGCCTCCCAGGGTCTGCACGCCCTGTGGCCCATCGACCCCGACGGCGGCCGTCTGCTGCTGGCCGGCGCCCATGGCGACGCCGCGGTGCGCGAGAACCTCGGCGGCGGCGGGCTCGGCGCCTTCCTGACCAGCCTCGCCCCGTCCAACCCGATCCGCGCCGCGGCCGACGACGCCATCCTCGGCATCGTGGTCTTCGCCATCGTCTTCGGCTTCGCCGCCACCCGCCTCCCGGCCCGGCTGCGACAGCCGATGACGGTCTTCTTCGAGGCCGTGGCCGAGACCATGGTGGTCATCGTCCACTGGGTGCTGCGCGCCGCCCCGGTCGGCGTCTTCGCCCTGTCGCTGGGCGTCGGACTGCGCGCCGGGCTCGGCGCCGCCGGCGTGCTCGGCCACTACATCGCCCTCGTCGTCCTCTCGCTCATCGGCCTGATCCTGCTGACCTACGTCGTCGCCGTGCTGTGGGGGCGCGTGACCCTGCCGCGTTTCGCCCGCGCCGCCGCCCCGGCCCAGGTCGTCGCCTTCTCGACCCAGTCGTCGCTGGCCTGCCTGCCGGTGATGGTCGAGCGCGCCCGCGACCGCCTCGGCGTCTCGGCCGCCACGGCCGGCCTCGTCCTGCCGCTGGCGGTGGCGGTGTTCCGCATCACCTCGACCGTGGCCAACCTCGCCGTGTGCATCTATGTGGCCCACCTGTACGGCATCGAGCTGACCCCGGGCGTGCTCATCGCCGGCTCCGTGACCGCCCTGGCCGTCAGCGTCGGCACCGTCGGCCTGCCCGGGCAGGTCAGCTTCTTCGCCTCCATCGCCCCGATCGCCATCGTCATGGGTCTGCCGCTGGAGGTCCTGCCCCTGCTGCTGGCGGTCGAGGTCGTGCCGGACATCTTCCGCACCATCGGCAACGTCACCGCCGACTTGGCCGCCGCGCGGATCGTCGAGGGCCGCGACGCCCGCGCCGACCCGGAGGCGGGGGCGGGGATCTAGATCCGCGCCCGACCTGCCGCGGGCGCCGGTTGTCCGAACGCCACCTCTGGGTTCATCTGCTTCAGCCGGTCCGCCGCCTTCATCAGCGCCTCCGCCTCGGCGGCGCGCCCCTCGCTGACCATCCAGCTGGCCCGCCACATGGCGCATTCGTATGCGATCACGGGGTCGATCCCCGGCGGCATCGGCTCTCGCTGCGGCGTCGCCCGGGCGGGGACCGGCGGCGTCGTCCCCTCCGAGGCGCCGCGCACCGGCTTGAGGTCCAGCTTCCCGGCGATGCGGTTGCGCGTCCAGCCTTCCAGCGCCCGCCGCTTCAGGTTGGAGGGGCCGACGTCGAAGCGGCGCGCCACCGCCGGCGCCGGCTCGCCGGCGATGTAGGCCTCCCGGACCTGGGCCCAACGTCTCGGGACCGCGATATTCTCTCAGCCGATGGTGGTCCATGCGGCGATGATCGCGAAGGGATACGTCAGATCCGGTCGCGGGGGGGCGGACGCCCGCTTGTCGCGCTTGTCGCTCTTGTCGCGTCGTCTCGTCGCCGCCGTCCACCGGCGGTCGCCCCCGGGTCTCCGCGATGTCGTGGAATATCGCGCCCGTGTCGCCCTGATGTCGCGTCGATGTCTCCCCCGATTCGCTGCCCGGAAATGCAGCTGATGACCGTCGGTCCCCGCCCCTCGGGGACGCGGACTGTTCGACGACTGTCCGGAATCGTCGCGAACTGGTCGACGCGCCCGGCGCTCAGCCGGCCCGTCGCAGCAGCGCCTCGGCGGCCGTCACCGACGCCTCGACGCCGGTGATCACCGACGGCCGCGCCTCGATGCGGAACAGCGGCGAGTGATGCCCTGGGGCGTCGTCGACCGCCTCCGCCGCCGTGCCGCCGACGCTCATGTAGACGCCCTTCACGCCGCTCTCGGGGGTGACGAAATAGGCGAAGTCCTCCGCCCCCATGCCCGTGCGCGGCGCCTCGATCAGCGCCCCTTCGCCCAAGCCCTCGGCCAGGGCGGCGCGCACCCGGGCGGCGGTCTCCGCGTCGTTGATGGTGGGCGGCGTCGTCTCGGTGGCGGACCGGGTCACGGTCGGCAGCCGATCCTCGGGCACGCCCAGCGCCAGCGCCGTGTTGCGCGCGATCCGGTCGATCCCGTCCAGCAGCTGCCGGCGCACTTCCGGGCTGTCCGAGCGCACCGTCAGCTGCAGGTCGACCCGGTCGGAGATGATGTTGTGCTTGATCCCGCCGCGGATGGCCCCGACCGTCACCACGGCCCCTTCCAGCGGATTGGTCTCGCGGCTGCGCAGCGACTGCAGCGCCACCACGATGTGCGAGGCGACCAGCACCGGATCGACCCCGAGATGCGGATAGGCCCCGTGCGTGCCGACGCCGTGCACCGCGATGTCCACGCTGTCCGAGCTCGAGGCGGTGATGCCCAGCGGCGCCTCGACCCGGCCCGTCGGCAGGTCGGCGGCGACGTGGAAGGCCAGCGCGTAGTCCGGCTTGGGGAAGCGCGTGTACAGCCCGTCCTCGATCATCGCCCGGGCCCCGAAGATGCGCTCCTCGGCCGGCTGGGCGACCAGCACCAGGGTCCCGGACCAGTTACCCCGCCGCGCCTTCATCTGCCGCGCGGTGCCCACAAGGGCGGTGATGTGCACATCATGGCCGCAGGCGTGCATCACCGGCTTCTCGACCCCGTCGGCGTCGACCTGGGTGACGGTCGAGGCGTTGGCCAGGCCCGACTGCTCGCGCAGCGGCAGGCCGTCCATGTCGGCCCGGATCATCACGGTCGGGCCGTCGCCGTGGCGCAGGACCGCGACCACGCCGGTGCCGCCGACGCCCTCGGTGACCTCGTAGCCCAGCGCCCGCAGCTCCTGCGCCATCCGCGCCGCCGTGCGCACCTCCATCCCCGACAGCTCGGGATTGCGGTGGAAGTGGTCGAACAGCGCGCCCAGGTTTGCCTCGTAGTCCGCCTCGACGGCGGCCTTCAGCGCGGCGTCCTCGGCCGAGGCCGTCCCGGCCAGCAGGCCGGCGGCCGCCAGGGCGATGAGTCCGGTGCGTGTCATGTGCGTCCCCTCCCACGAAGGAGACGACTGTAGACCGGCGTGGCGGCATGGCAACGACGCCGCGATCAATCCGTTGCGGACGGCCGCAGACGGACCTGCCGGCCGGTCAGGCGTATCCCTGCACCGGCCGCACATCCAGTTCGCCGGCCTTGATGGCGGCGATGGCCTGCGCTGCGGCCACGGCGGCCGGAACGGTGGTGTAGTAGGGGATCTTCATCATCAGCGCCGTGCGGCGCAGCGAGAAGCTGTCCTGCAGCGACTGCTTGCCCTCGGTGGTGTTGATGACCAGCTGGACCTCGCCGTTCTTCATCGCGTCGACGATGTGCGGACGGCCTTCCAGCACCTTCTTCACATGCCCGACCGGCAGGCCCTGCTGCTCGAGGAAGGCATGGGTGCCGCCGGTGGCGATCAGGCTGAAGCCCTCGGCCAGCAGGGCCCGGGCGGCGTCCAGCACGAACGGCTTGTCGCTGTCCTTCACCGATACGAAGGCGCAGCCCGCAGTCGGCAGCAGGGTGCCGCCGCCGATCTGGCTCTTGGCGAAGGCGCGGGCGAAGGCGGGGCCCAGGTCGGCCTCGCCGTCGCGCTTCCAGTCCAGCCCCATGACCTCGCCGGTCGAGCGCATCTCCGGCCCCAGAACGGTGTCGACGCCGGCGAAGCGGGCGAAGGGGAAGACCGCCTCCTTGACCGCGATGTGATCGTAGCCGCGGTCCTTGAGCCCGAACGAGGCCAGCTTCTCGCCGGCCATCACCTTGGCGGCGATGGCGGCGACCGGCGCGCCCATGGTCTTGGCCACGAAGGGCACGGTGCGGCTGGCGCGCGGATTGACCTCCAGCACGAAGATGCGCGGCTCGGCGCTGTGCGGCTCCTCGATGGCGAACTGGACGTTCATCAGGCCGCGGACCTTCAGCGCCCTGGCCATCTCGGTGGTCTGGCGCTTCAGCTCGGCCACCGTGTCCGCCGACAGCGAGTAGGGCGGCATGGAGCAGGCGCTGTCGCCCGAATGCACCCCCGCCTCCTCGATGTGTTCCAGCACCCCGGCCACGAACACCGTCTCGTCGTCGCACAGGGCGTCGACGTCCACCTCGGTGGCGCGGTTCAGGTAGTGGTCGATCAGCACCGGATCGTCGCCCGAGACCGACATCGCCTCGTGGACGTAACGGTCCAGCTGCTCGCGGTCGTGGACGATCTGCATGCCCCGGCCGCCCAGCACGTAGGACGGACGCAGCACCACCGGATAGCCGACTTCCTCGGCCTTCTGCGCGGCCTCCTCGGCCGAGCGGGCCAGTCCGTTCGGGGGCTGCATCAGCCCGATCTCGTGCAGCATCTGCTGGAAGCGCTCGCGGTCCTCGGCCAGGTCGATCGAGTCGACGCTGGTGCCGAGGATCGGCACGCCGTCGGCCTGCAGCGCATGGGCCAGCTTCAGCGGCGTCTGGCCGCCGAACTGGACGACGACGCCCAGCAGCTCGCCCTTCGAGCGCTCGACGTCGATCAGCTCAAGCACGTCCTCGGCGGTCAGCGGCTCGAAATACAGCCGGTCCGAGGTGTCGTAGTCGGTCGACACCGTCTCCGGGTTGCAGTTGACCATGATCGACTCGACGCCGATGTCGGCAAACGCGAAGGCCGCGTGGCAGCAGCAGTAGTCGAACTCGATCCCTTGCCCGATCCTGTTCGGCCCTCCGCCCAGAATTATCGCTTTCTTTCTGTCACTTGGCTGGGCCTCGCAGGCCGGGGTCTGGCCCAGGGCGCCGGTCTCGTAGGTCGAGTACATGTAGGCCGTGGCGCTGGCGAACTCGGCCGCGCAGGTGTCGATGCGCTTGAACACGGGGCGGACGCCCAGGGCGCGCCGGGCCTTGCGCACCTCGGCCTCGGCCGTTCCGGTCAGCTGCGCCAGGCGGGCGTCGGAGAAGCCCTTGGCCTTCAGCCGGCGGAAGGCTACGGCCTCGGTCGGCAGGCCCTGCACGCGGACGTGGCCCTCGGTGCGCACGATGTCGGCGATCTGGCGCAGGAACCACGGCTCGTACGAGCAGGCCGCCTCGACCTCCTCGACGGTGAGCCCGTGCCGGAAGGCCTGCGCGATGACGCGGATGCGGTCCGGGGTCGGCTGGCCCAGGGCGCGCAGCACCGCCGCCTTGGCCGAGGCCTCGTCCTCCACGTCGGCGACGCCGTCGATCTCGACCTCGTTGAAGCCGGTCAGGCCGGTCTCCAGCCCCCGCAGGGCCTTCTGCATCGATTCCTGGAAGGTGCGGCCGATGGCCATCACCTCGCCCACCGACTTCATCGAGGTGGTCAGCAGCGGCTCGGAGCCCGGGTATTTCTCGAAGGCGAAGCGCGGGATCTTGGTGACGACGTAGTCGATCGAGGGCTCGAACGAGGCCGGCGTGACCCGGGTGATGTCGTTCTGGAGCTCGTCCAGGGTGTAGCCGACGGCCAGCCGGGCGGCGACCTTGGCGATCGGAAAGCCGGTGGCCTTGGAGGCCAGGGCGGAGCTGCGCGACACGCGCGGGTTCATCTCGATGACGACCATCCGGCCGTCCTTCGGATTGATCGCCCACTGCACGTTGGAGCCGCCGGTCTCGACCCCGATCTCGCGCAGCACGTTGATCGAGCCGGTGCGCATCCGCTGGTATTCCTTGTCGGTCAGCGTCAGCGCCGGGGCCACCGTGATCGAGTCGCCGGTGTGCACCCCCATCGGGTCGATGTTCTCGATGGAGCAGACGATGATGCAGTTGTCCGCCCGGTCGCGGACCACCTCCATCTCGTACTCCTTCCAGCCGAGCACGCTCTCCTCGATCAGCACCTCGGTGGTCGGCGACAGGTCCAGGCCGCGCTCCACGATCTCGCGGAATTCCTCGACATTGTAGGCGATGCCGCCGCCGGTGCCGGCGAGGGTGAAGCTGGGCCGGATGATCGCCGGCAGGCCGACGAAGGCCAGGGCGTCGTCGGCCTCGTCGACCGAGTGGATCGCCTTCGAGCGCGGGCTTTCCAGCCCCAGCTTGTCCATGGCGTCGCGGAATTTCTGCCGGTCCTCGGCCTTGTCGATGACCTCGGCCCGGGCCCCGATCATCTCCACCCCGTGCCGCGCCAGCGCGCCCGAGCGCTCCAGCGCAAGCGCCGTGTTCAGCGCCGTCTGCCCCCCCATGGTCGGCAGCAGGGCGTCCGGCTTCTCGGCGGCGATGATCTTCTCGACGATCTCCGGCGTGATCGGCTCGATGTAGGTGGCGTCGGCTACCTCGGGATCGGTCATGATCGTGGCCGGGTTGGAGTTGACCAGGATGACCCGGTAGCCCTCCGCCTTCAGCGCCTTGCACGCCTGCACGCCCGAATAATCGAACTCGCACGCCTGACCGATCACGATCGGCCCGGCCCCGATGATCAGGATGGACTGGATGTCGGTCCGCTTCGGCATAGGGCAGCACTCGCGCGCGCGATCCCGGCGCAGGCGCGGCGGCCGGCGCTGGATCGGTCGGGTTGTCGGTTAAGCGGCCCGTCTAGAGAAGGGGCGGGCAGGGGGCAAGGCGAATTCCGGCTTTGCCGCAGGGGCGAAATTGTGGCCTTGACGCTACGCTTGGGCGCTCGAAACCGCCTGCGATGGGTTGTCGAGGCGTTCGGAACACACTGTTGCCTCATTCCGCTGCCCGGTAGGCGGTTCATCGGCGGAAATGTGTCCGCGAGGTTGCCTGTGGCCAATCTTCGACGCTAGCCTGCCGATCAATCATAAGTATATCAGGATATCATCGATGACATTGCGCAAGCGACTCCGCGACACCTCCGCCCTCGCGGGACTGGCCGCCGTTCTCATCGCCGGCCCGGCGTTCGCGCAGGAGCCGACCCCGCAGCAGGACGAGGACCAGGATGAGGCCGCCGAGCTTGGCGAAGTCGTCGTCACCGGTTCGCGCATTCCGCAGAACGAGTTCACCAGCTCGTCGCCGATCCAGGTCCTGACCGCCGAACGCGCCGAGCAGCGCGGCCTCAGCGACACCGCCCAGCTGCTGCAGAGCTCGACCCTGGCGGCCGGTTCGCCCCAGGTGAACGCGACCATCTCCAGCGCCTTCGTCACCGACGGCGGCCCGGGTTCGGCCACCATCTCGCTGCGCGGCCTCGGCGCCAACCGCACCCTGGTGCTGCTGAACGGCCGTCGCGCCGGCCCGGCCGGCACCCGCGGCGGCGTCTCGGCCTTCGACCTCAACGTCATCCCGCAGTCGGCCATCAACCGCGTCGACGTCCTGAAGGACGGCGCCTCCTCGATCTACGGCTCCGACGCTGTGGCGGGGGTCGTCAACCTGATCACCGAACGCGCCCGCGACGGCGGCGAAATGTCCGCCTTCGCCAGCGTGCCTTTCGAGGAAGGCGGCGAGCAGTTCAACATCTCGGGCTCGTTCGGGAAAACCTTCGACCGCGGCTACCTGAACTTCTCGGCCGACTACTACCGCCAGGAGAAGCTGGCCGCGGGTGACCGCGACTACCTGTACTGCCGCAACCAGTACGTCTTCGAGCCGGGCACCAACACCCGGGCCGACCGGATCGATCCGCGGACCGGCCAGCCGCAGTGCACCGACCTGACCTGGGGCCAGGTCTACGTCTACGGCTCGAACTTCTCGGGCCGCGCCGGTCGCTTCCAGTACGACTATGACGGCGACCTCGGGAACTACATCC
Organism: Brevundimonas viscosa; assembly: GCF_900116065.1. Taxonomy (GTDB): domain Bacteria; phylum Pseudomonadota; class Alphaproteobacteria; order Caulobacterales; family Caulobacteraceae; genus Brevundimonas; species Brevundimonas viscosa. The sequence goes on along the minus strand of NZ_FOZV01000005.1, from coordinate 164,186 downwards.
CGACCCGTCCGACCAACCCGGCGGTGAGCGCCCAGTACCCGAACGCTCCGGCCGGCTTCTACCTGGTCAACTACGACGTGCCGTCGCGGGCGGTGGTGAACAACCTGCACCCGTTCGCCCTCGAGGAATCGATCGTTCCGGAGACGGAGCGCTACACCGCCTTCGTCGAAGGCGCCTACGAACTGGGCGGCGGCGTCGAGGCCTATGCCGAGCTGCTGCTGAACCGGCGCGAGAGCCGGACGGACAGCTACCGCCAGTTCTGGAACTACACCTATACGGCGGACTTCCTGGACTACTACTACGGCCCTGGCGCCGGCGGCGATCCGGTCACCGGCTTCACCGGCCTGAACTACCTCAGCGCCACGGCGATCACCGACCACTTCGACCAGTCGCAGACGGTCGATTACAGCCGCCTCGTCGCCGGCCTCCGCGGCGATCTCCGCGGCTGGAAGTGGGACGTCTTCGCCCAGTACAGCCGCTCGGACGGCGACTACACCTCGGATGTCATCCTGCAGGATGCGGTGGACTCGACCAGCTTCAAGACGAGCTCGTGCGTCGGCACCAACCTGCCGGTCAGCGGGCGTCCCTGCATCGACGTCGACTTCACGGACCCGCGCTTCCTCGCGGGCGATCTGACGGCGGAAGAGCGGGCGTTCCTGTTCGACACCGAGACCGGCAACACCGTCTACGAGCAGTACTACCTGGAAGGCGGCATCGCCGGCACCCTGTGGGAACTGCCGGCCGGCCCGCTGGGCATGGCCGCCGGCTTCCACGTCCGCAAGGACGAGATCGTCGACACCCCCGGCGCCGTGACGCTCGCCGACAACAGCTGGGGCCTGTCGGGCGCCGGCGTCACCGAGGGCGAGGAGACCACCAACGAGGTCTACGTCGAGTTCGCGGTGCCGCTGCTGGCCGATCTGCCGTACGTGCAGAGCCTCGATCTGTCGCTGTCGGGCCGCTACACCGACACCGACACCTCGGGCGACGCGACCACCTACAAGGTCGGCCTGAACTGGGCCGTGAGCGACGCCATTCGCTTCCGCGCCACCCACGGCACCTCGTTCCGCGCCCCGGCGCTGTTCGAACTGTACCTCGCCGACCAGACCAGCTTCATCGGTCAGCGGAACATCGACCCCTGCCTCAATCTCGACCAGCGGGTGGCGGACGGCACGCTCCAGACGACCGACCCGGTCTACGTGAACTGCCGCAATCCGGCCGGTCCCGGCGGCGGCGTGGCGGGCGACTTCACCGGCGGCGTGTCCTCGGCCGAAGTGGTCACGGGCGGCGGCCTCGGGGTGCTTGAGCCCGAAACGTCGCAGGCGACCGTCATCGGCGTGGTTCTGACCCCGCCGGAAAGCAACCTCAGCATCGCCGTCGACTACTTCGACATCAAGATCGAGGATCAGGTCGACGTGCTGGGCGCCGGCGGCATTCTGGCGGCCTGCTACCTGTCGGAGAACTTCCCGAGCGATCCGATCTGCAGCCAGTTCGACCGGAACCCGACCACCAGCGCCATCGATCAGGTTCGCGACAGCTACCTGAACGTCGCCGAGCAGAACAATCGCGGCCTGGACTTCACCACCCGCTGGTTCCACGATTTCAGCTGGGGCACGCTGGGCATCGACAGCCAGACCACCTGGACCCTGGAGTCGAACCAGTCGACCTTCGCCGACTTCGGCACCGACTTCCTCGGCGACATCGGCAACCCGGAACTGGTCGGCAACATCAACGCCACCGTCTCGCGTGGTCCGTGGACCGCCTTCTGGGGCTTCGACTGGATCGGCAACCAGGACAACCGGCCTGACCGCATCCGCAACGGCCAGTCGATGTTCCAGGTGATCGACGGCCGCACCACCCAGATCAAGGCCGACGCCGAGTTCACCGGCTTCCACAGCGTCTCGCTGACCTACGAGTCGGAAGGCGACGGCTGGACCGGCGGCTGGACGGTGTCGGGCGGCATCGCCAACCTGTTCGACGAACTGCCCCCGGCGGCGTCGTCGACGGCGGTCGGCACCCAGGGCAACTCCATCCTGGCGTCGCAGTACACCGAGGCCTACTACGGCCGGCGCGCCTTCGTGCGCCTGTCCAAGTCGTTCTGATTACAGACGCTTGACTGACCGGAGGGGCGGCGGAGAAATCCGCCGCCCCTTCATCGTGTTCATCGTGCGCCGCGGCGCACGGCACTGGCGGCGCGGGCCGCGCGAGGCGACGGCATGGCGATCATTCGAGGCATCCAGGACACCCTGAACGAGAAGGTGGCGGCCTTCCCGCAGGCTCCACTGCGCCAGCCGGTGCTGGTCAACAGCATCCCCAAGGGCGGCACCCACCTGCTTCGCAACATCCTGCGGATGTTCGTGCCCGTGGAGCAGCACCACGACCGGGATTTCGTGCAGATCCCGAACATGCATCTGCACCTGGACGCCTTCAATCCGCACGCCCCGCGGCTGGCCGCCGGCCACCTGCTGTTCAGCGACCAGTCGCTGGCCAACATCCGCCACGCGCGGCACATCCTGCTGGTGCGCGACCCCTACGACTGGGTGCTGGCGCGGGCGCGCTTCTTCGTCTCCGAGGAGTTCGATCAGGAGAACATCCAGCACCTCAAGACGCCCGGCCTCTACAGCGCCGAGGCGATCCTCAACATGATGATCTTCGGCATCCACCAGAAGTCGCCGGCGCTCATCGACATCTACACCCACAACGCCGCGGCCTGGCTCGGCACGGGGGTGCATCTGGTGCGCTACGAGGATGCGGTGCGCGCGGTGAAGGCTCTGGATTCGGAGGACGCCGACAGGTTCTTCGCCGGCCTGCTTGACGCTGCCGGCATCGAACGTCCCGAGGACTGGCGCGAGCGGGTTCAGGTGGGGGCGGACCGGAGGCTGAGCCGCACCGCGCGGGAGAATCTGAAACTGCCTGAGGGACTGGAGTTCCCCGCGGCCTTGCCGGAGGCGCAGCGGCGCCTCGTCGACTTCCATGCTCCGGGACTGCGCGCCCTGCTGGGCTACGCCTGACCGATCCGGGCCTGGATCCAGCCTGGAAGATCACCTATCGACTCCAGCGCCGCGAAACGGGGGTCGTCCTCGGGGGCGTCGGCCAGTTCATGGGCCCAGGTGACGGCATAGGGGATGTGGACCGCCCACGCGCCCGCCTGCAGCGCCGGGAGCACATCCGAGCGCATCGAGTTGCCGACCATGACCGCTTCCGCCGCCCCCGTGCCGTGCCGGTTGAAGACCCGGTCGTAGGTGTGGGCGTGCTTCTCGGACACGATCTCGACGGCGGCGAAAAGGTCGCCAAGGCCCGAGGCGGCCAGCTTGCGTTCCTGGTCCATCAGGTCGCCCTTGGTGATCAGCACCAACCGGTGGTTCTCCGATAGCGCGGCGAGGGCCTCGTCGACGCCGGGCAGGGTTTCCACCGGGTGGGAGAGCATCTCGCGACCGGCCGCGAGAATTTCGCGAACCACGGCCGCGGGCGCCTCACCGCCTGTGAGTTCCATCGCCGTCTCGATCATGGACAGGGTGAAGCCCTTCACGCCGTAGCCGTAGAGCCGCAGGTTCCGCTGCTCCGTCGCGGATAGCCGGGTCTCGATGTGCTCCCGGTCTCCGTGTTCCGCCAGCAGTTCGACGAACCGGTCGTGGGTCAGCCGGAAGATGGTTTCGTTGTGCCAGAGCGTATCGTCGGCGTCCAAACCGATCGTGGTGATGGTCATCGCCGCTCCTTGCCCGCCCGGGCCGGAGCGCGCAAGCGCCCACGGCGGGCGGCGCAGCTCTCGAGGCGGCGACCGGGATTAGCCATGTTTGTACGCACGGCGTTGAGGAAGTCCGTGTCAGGGTGCCGGGTTATTTCCCGGGGGGCCGTCCACAGGAGTCGGTCATGGGAACCCCATCGGACGGCTGGAGTCCGATCCAGCCCGAAGCGGAACAGGATCGCCGGCCGGCCACGCAGGTCGCGCCGGAAGCTCCCGGCTTTTCGCCGCCCGCCCCGGCTGTGGCTCCATCCACGTCGGCGCGCCGCAGCTATGCCGAGGCCTACGAGAGCCTGACGTTCACCGTGGTGACGCGGGCGCAGCGCGATCTCACCGTCACCCTGGCGGCGCAGCCGGTCTTCGACCTCGCCCGCTCGGCTCCCGTCGGGCGCCGCATACGCCGCCTCGTCCGGCATCAGGGCGGCGAGCGCGCCTTGCTCGGTCTCGGCCGCCGAACCCTGGATGCCGTGGACCTGCACCGGATCGACCTGCTGACTCTCCGCCAGGGTCTGGACTTGCTGCGGTCGGCCCCGGCAGGCAGCGGCCTCCTGCCGGCCTACTGGCGGACTGTGGCTTCCAGTCGCGGCCGCTTCGCCTTGCTGTGCACCGAACTCCAGCACGCGCGGACACCCGGAAGTCTCATGATCGAGGTGCTGGGAGGGCTGGAGCAGGCGCCGCCCGAGGCGATCGCCGAAGCGATCAGCCATTTTGAGACCGCGGCCCAGGGGATCGTGCTTCACATCGCGCCGGACCTGGCCGCGGCGCGGAGATTGAAGAACGTCGGAGGGTGCTGCCTCGCCATCGACTTCGCGGGCGTTGAGCACGAGCATGCGCGCGACTGGCGCGGTGCAGCCGAGCTGATCGGGGTCGCGCGCGCGTCCTGCGGCCAGGTCCTGCTGCTGAACCTGCGGCCCGATCGCGGTCTGGCCGCGTACTCGGCGGGCGCGACGCATGCCGTGTTCGCGGGGATGGATCCGTTGAGGGTCTGATTGCTGTTGACGCCCTCCGACGGGGCAGGCCTCCTGCACGAATGCAGCAGACCCTGCCCGCCCGGCTCTATGGCGCCCCGGAGGCCTGGACGCGCGAGCGGAGCCAGGTTTTCGACCGCACATGGCTGTTCCTCGGCCACGAGGACGAGATCGCCGCCGCGGGCGACTGGCTGGCCACGGACACGGCCGGCATGCGGCTGATGATGGTGCGGGACCGGGAGGGGACGGTTCGGGTCTTTCACAATGTCTGCCGCCATCGCGCAGGGCCGCTGGTGCAGGGAGAGCGCGGCCATTGCGACGGCGAGCTGGTGTGCGCCTACCACGGCTGGCGTTACGCCCTTGACGGCCGTTTGCGGGCGGCGACGGGGTTTGGTCCAGCGGATGGTTTCGACCCCCGTAATCTGGGCCTGTTCGAGGTGAGGAGTGCGACGTGGCGGGGGCTGGTCTTCCTGAATCCGGATGGCGAGGCCGGCTCGCTGGAGGCGCACGTCGGGCCATTGGAGCGGTTGATGGTCGAGCGGGGTCTGCGCATGGCCCGTCCGGCGGTTCGCAGGACCCATGACCTCGCCTGCGACTGGAAGGTCTATGTCGAGAACTACCTGGAGGGCTACCACATCGGCGCCGTGCACCCCGTGCTGGCGGAAGAACTCGGGGGCGCGCCCTACCGCGTGCAGGTCGAGGACAATCTGGTGCTTCAGGAAGCGGTCGGGGTGAACGACGGCCCCCAGGCGGGCGTCTGGGGCTGGCTGTGGCCCAATCTCGGGATCAACGTGTATCGGGACGGAGCCATGATCGAGCGGATGACGCCGCTGGCCGCCGGACGCACCCGGCTGGACTACCTGTTCCTCAACGACGGAGGCGAGGCGGCGCTCGGCGAGGCGCTGGCCGCTTCGGACAGATTGACCGCGGAGGACGCCCGCATCTGCGAGTCCGTGCAGGCGAATCTGTCGGCTGGCGCCTATGATCGGGGCGTGCTGAGCCCGCGGCATGAAGGCGGCGTGGCATGGTTCCAGTCCCGCATCGCCGAGGTCCATGCATGAGCGACGTCGCCCGCCCCGTCCCGTTGCCGGAGGAGCCGCTGGCGGACCGGCACAAGCTGGGCTGGGGCCTGGCCGCGCTGGTGGTGGCCGGCAACATGATCGGCTCCGGCCTGTATCTGCTTCCGGTCAGTCTGGCGCCGACCGGCGCTTCCTCCCTGATCGGCTGGCTGGTCGCGGCGGCCGGCGCGGCGACGCTGGCCCTCGTCTTCGGGGCGCTGGGACGCCTGCAGCCCGACGCCGATGGCTTGGCGGGCTTCGCCGAGCGCGGCCTGGGCCGTTTCGCCGGCTTCAATGTGTCGCTGGCCTTCTGGGCGGCCTGCCTCGTGGGCAATGTGGCCGTGGCGGTGGCGGCGACAGGCTATCTGGGGTTTTTCTGGCCCGTGCTCCGGGATCCGGTGGCGGCGACTTTCTGCAATCTCGCCATCATCTGGACGGCCACGATCGCGTACATCTTCGGAACTCGAACCGCGTCCTGGCTTGCCGCCGCGGCCCTCGTCATCGGTCTGGTCCCGATCGCCATCGCGGTGGTGGCGGGCGCCCGCGCCTTCGACCCGGATTTGTTCGCGGCCTCATGGAGCCCATCCGGCGCGCCGCTGTTCGAAACCGTGCCGGCCTCGCTGGCCATCATCTTCTGGGCCTACCTGGGCGTGGAGAGCGCCGCGGCCCTGTCGCGTCGGGTGCGCAATCCCGGACGGGATGTCGGCCGGGCGTCCGTCGCCGGCGTCGGGCTGGCCACCGTGGTCTATGTGGCCGCTACGGTGTCGGTGTTCGGCGTCATCCCGCTGGCCGAGATCGAAGCGTCCTCCAGCCCCTACGCCGATCTGGCGCAGCGGGTCTTCGGCGGCTCCATCGCCGGGCTCGTGGCGGTCTGCGCCATCGTCAAGACGATCGGCACGGTCGGCGGCTGGGTCATGATGGGCGGCGAGACGGCCCGCGCCGCCGCGCGCCACGGCTACCTTCCGGCCGGCTTCGGGGCGGGTGACCGGACCCCGGTCGCCAACCCCCTGCTGGGGGCCGCGATCATGAGCGTGGTCACGGTCCTGTCCGGACAGCCGACCCTGGGCGGGCAGTTCGGCCTGCTTGTCGGGGTGACGTCGGTCCTGACCCTGGTCGTCTACGCCATGTGTTCGGTCTCGCTGTTCCGGCTGGCCAAGCGTCCGCGCACCCGGGTCACCGCCGGCGCGGGGCTCGTTTTCGCTGCGGCGGCGATCGCGTTCGCGGCGCCGGGTTACGTTCTTCCCTCGGCCGGCTTCTTCACCTTGATGGTCGTCGCCTGGCTCGCCGTCGTCCGCCGTTCGGCGCGGCCGGTTGACCCGGGGCCGGGCGACGCCTAACGACGCCGCCGTTTGCTTGCCGGGATTCGGCTGTATGGAGCGCCCATGACCGAGAAGCTGCTTCCAGGGGTTACGGGCGTTCTGGCGCTCGCGGATGGGACCGTCCTGCAGGGCCTGGGCTGCGGGGCCGTCGGTTCGGCGCTGGGCGAGGTGGTCTTCAACACCGCCATGACGGGCTATCAGGAGATCCTGACCGACCCGTCCTACATGAGCCAGATCCTGGCCTTCACCTTCCCCCACGTCGGCAACACCGGGGTGAACGTCGAGGATGTCGAGCAGATCGGCGGCGGCGCGGAGACCGCGGCGCGGGGCGCGATCTTCCGCGACCTGCCGACCGACCCGGCCAACTGGCGCAGCGACAGCGACTTCGACGGCTGGATGAAGCGGCGCGGCGTCGTCGGTCTCGCCGGCGTCGACACTCGCGCCCTGACCGCACGCATCCGCGACTCCGGCGCGCCGCATGCGGTGATCGCCCATGACCCGGAAGGTCGCTTCGATCTCGACGCGCTGACGGCGCGGGCGAAGGCGTGGAGCGGACTGGTCGGGCTGGACCTCGCAAAGGACGCCACCACCCTGCAGTCGTTCGACTGGGATGAGGGCCTGTGGGACTGGCCCGAGGGATATCCCCGCGTCGACGCCAGCGACCGCTCGGTGGTCGTGGTCGATTACGGGGTGAAGCGGAACATCCTGCGGGCGCTGGCCTCGACAGGGGCGAAGATCACCGTGGTTCCCGCCACCACGACGGCCGAAGAGATCCTCGCCCGCAATCCCGACGGCGTGGTGCTGTCGAACGGCCCCGGCGACCCGGCGGCGACCGGCGAGTACGCTGTGCCCGAGATCCGCAAGCTGGTGGACAGCGGCAAGCCGATGTTCGGAATCTGCCTTGGGCACCAGATGCTGGCGCTGGCGCTGGGCGCCCGCACGGTGAAGATGGACCAGGGCCACCACGGGGCCAACCATCCGGTGAAGGACCTGACCACCGGCAAGGTCGAGATCGTCTCCATGAACCACGGCTTTACGGTGGATCGGGACAGCCTGCCGGAGGCGGTGGTCGAGACCCATGTCAGCCTGTTCGACGGGACCAACTGCGGCATCGCGCTGAAGGACCGGCCGGTGTTCAGCGTGCAACACCACCCGGAAGCCTCGCCGGGGCCGACGGACAGCCTGTACCTGTTCCAGCGCTTCGCCGACTCGATGAAGCGCTGATTGCGGTCAGGGCAGGGGGGCGAAGCTCTTCTGTTCGCGCAGGGCCGAGGCCTTGCGGACCGCCACAGGGGCGGCGTGAAGCCAGTAGGCCGCATCCTCGAGGCGGTTGCTGCGCCGACGCTCGACGCCACGGAGGCGTCGGAGAGCCGCATTCTCGAGCAGGCGCGCGTGCAGTGCGCGCGGCGACAGATCTGCGATGGGCGGGGAACCGGGGACGGCGACGGCGTCGGGACCTTCAGGCTCCACCGCTGGACGGGCGATGGCGACGAACATGGAACTCTCACTCCCGGGCGGAGCCGCGTTCTTCGCCGCGTCGCCGCCGGAACCCGCCCTCTTCCGGAGCGGACGTATGGTTAATCCACAGCCCTTGTGGATAGTTCCATGAAAAAATGTCCTGAATCAGATGGTTATCAAGCGAGTTTCGCCTTTTTGGTTAATGAAAGGTAAATCGCCGCCTTTCGGCGAGTCGCGCGCTATAAGGCGGTCGTGCGCTTCGACGAACGCTTCCTGGAAGAACTGAAGGCCCGCCTTCGACCGTCCGACGTGATCGGACGGACGGTGAAGCTCAAGCGTCAGGGACGCGAGTACGTCGGACTGTCGCCCTTCACCAAGGAGAAGTCGCCGAGCTTCTTCGTCAACGACGACAAGGGTTTCTTCCACGATTTCAGCTCCGGGAAGCACGGGGACGTCATCAGCTTTCTGCAGGAGACGGAGCGACTGAGCTTCGTCGAGGCGGTGCAGCGTCTGGCGGGCGAGGCGGGGATGGCCCTGCCGGCCGAGGACCCGCAGGCCGCGGAGCGTGAGCAGAAGCGGCAGGGGCTGTCCGACTGGATGGACCTCGCCCAGAAGTGGTTCGCCGCCAACCTGCGGCGCTCTCCGGGCAAGGCGGCGCGGGAATACCTGGAGCGGCGCGGCCTGCCCGAGGACCAGTGGGAACGGTTCGGGCTCGGCTATGCGCCGAACGATCGCGAAGGCCTGAAGACGGCGCTGGTGCAGCGCGGCGCACACCCGGGCCAGCTGGTCGAGGCGGGCCTGCTGATCGCTCCCGAGGGAGGCGGCAGCCCGTACGACCGGTTCCGCGACCGGCTGATGTTCCCGATCCTCGACGCCCGCGGTCGCATCGTCAGCTTCGGCGGGCGGGCCATGAACCCGGACGATCGGGCCAAATATCTGAACGGTCCCGAGAGCCCGCTCTTCCACAAGGGGGCCACCCTGTACGGCCTGCCGGAGGCGCGACGCATCCTCGGGGCCGAGAGCAAGTCCGACCAGGCGATCGTGGTGGTCGAGGGATATATGGACGTGATCGCCTGCCAGCGAGCCGGCCTCCCGGCCGTGGCTCCGATGGGCACGGCGCTGACCGAGGAACAGATGGAGCGGCTGTGGCGCGTGTCGCACGAGCCGGTGCTGTGCTTCGACGGCGACGCCGCGGGGCGGCGGGCGGCCTACCGGGCGATCGATCGGGCGCTGCCGCAGCTGAAGCCGGGCCGGTCATTCCGCTTCGCCCTGCTGGACGGCGGCAAGGACCCGGACGACATCTTGCGCGACCAGGGGGCGCCGGCGCTGCGGCAGGCGCTGGCGGCCACGCGGCCGTTCGCGGAGGTGCTGTTCCAGAAGGAGGCCGAGGCCGAGCCGCTGGACACGCCCGAGCGCCGGGCGGGCTTCAAGGGTCGCCTGCGGCAGGCGGCCTCGGCGATCCAGGACCGCGATCTGGCGGAGCAGTACCGACGCGAGCTGTTCGACCGTTTCGACGCCCTGTTCCCCGCTCGCAGGCCGCCCCAAGGTGCGGGAACGGCGACGGCCCGGAGCGGCCGGCGCTTCGGGCCGCCGCCCGTGCTGGGTCAGACGGCCGAGGGCGCGCAGGCGATGCAGTCGCTGAGCCGCGCCATCGAACCGGTCGCCGCCGCGCTGGCGCATGGCGCCGTCGACGATCCCGCGAGGATGGACGACCATCTTGAGGCGATCGCCGCCCATGGCTTCGGCGACAGGGCGCTGGACGGCCTTGCCCAGGAACTCGTCCGTCTGCGCTTCTCGGGTCAGGACCTTGACTCTGCTGCGCTCCGTCGCCATCTGGCGCAATCGGGTCATGACGTCTTGATGCGCGAGGTCGAGAAGGCGGCGGCGAAGTCCGGCGCGCCTTTCCTGGCTGCAGACAAGCCCCTCGCCGAGGCGCGGATCCGTTGGTCGCAGGCGTTCGACGCGCTCACGCGTGTCGCCGCCCTGGAAGACGCCCTGTCGTCGGCGCGCAGCGTGCCCGGGCAGGACGAGGCGTTCCGCAGGCTGAAGGCCGAGCGGGACGCGCTTCGCCGTGCGATCAAAACCGGAGAGATTTGGGAAGACAGCGCGAGTTCGTAACCAACGACCTCGCCACGTGTTGTATTTGGCGGCGGGCCGGACCAGCCCTCCACCCGGAGAAGAGACTGAATGAGCGCCCAGACCGAGACGCAGGAAGCCGAAGTCCAGACCGACGGCCCGCTGCTCGACCTCACCGACGCCGCGGTGAAGAAATTCATCAAGCAGGCCAAGGCGCGCGGCTACGTCACCATGGACGAGCTGAACAAGGTGATGCCCTCGGAGGAGGTGTCGGGCGACGCCATCGAGGACACCCTGGCCATGCTGTCCGAGATGGGCGTCAATGTCGTCCAGGACGAGGAAGAGGCGGCCGAGAAGGAAGGCGAGAGCACCGAAGTCGCCGCGGCGGCCGAGACCGCCGTGGCGGAGACCCCGGCGAAGTCGGCCTACGACCGGACCGACGACCCTGTCCGCATGTATCTGCGCGAGATGGGCTCGGTGGAGCTGCTCAGCCGCGAGGGCGAGATCGCCATCGCCAAGCGCATCGAGGCCGGTCGCGACGCGATGATCTCGGGTCTGTGCGAGAGCGCCCTGACCTTCGAGGCGATCATGGTCTGGCGCGACGAGCTGGCCAACAACCGCATCCTGCTGCGCGAGGTCATCGACCTCGACGCCACCTACGGCGTGCTCAATCCGTCGTCCCTGCCGCACAACCAGCCGCCCGCGGGCGAGGCGCCGGCCAAGGAGGAGGGGGGCGAGGAGAAGCCTGAGGGGGACGAGGACGACGACGACTTCGACGACGGCGGCGGGATGTCGATCTCGGCGCTCGAGGCGGAGCTGCGCGACGGCGTCATGGAAGTACTGGACGCCATCGCGGCGGACTTCGGCGCCTTCCGCAAGCTGCAGGACAAGCTGGTCGAGGCGCGCCTGAAGGGCGAGACCCTCAGCGCCAAGGACCAGAAGGCGTACGACCAGCTGACGGCGGACATTTCGGACCGTCTGAAGACCATGAAGCTGAACAACAACCGGATCGAGGCGCTGGTCGAGCAGCTCTATGCGATCAACAAGCGGCTGATGGGCCTGGAAGGCCGGCTGCTGCGTCTGGCCGACAGCTACGGCATTTCGCGCCCCGAGTTCCTCAAGGCCTACTTCGGCCGCGAGCTGGACCCGAACTGGGCTGATAACGTCAAGGAAATGGGCGTCCGCTGGACCAAGTTCAGCGAGAACGAGTCCGCGCAGATCGCCCAGATCCGCGGCGACATCGCCGCCGTGGCCACCGAGGCCGGCCTGCCCATCGACGACTATCGCCGCATCGTCCAGACGGTTCAGAAGGGCGAGCGCGAGGCCCGTCAGGCCAAAAAGGAGATGGTCGAGGCCAACCTGCGCCTCGTGATCTCCATCGCCAAGAAATACACCAACCGCGGCCTGCAGTTCCTGGACCTCATCCAGGAGGGCAACATCGGCCTGATGAAGGCGGTCGACAAGTTCGAGTACCGCCGCGGTTACAAGTTCTCGACCTACGCCACCTGGTGGATCCGTCAGGCGATCACCCGGTCGATCGCCGACCAGGCCCGCACCATCCGCATCCCGGTGCACATGATCGAGACGATCAACAAGATCGTCCGCACCAGCCGCCAGATGCTGCACGAGATCGGCCGCGAGCCGACCCCGGAAGAGCTGGCCGAAAAGCTGGCCATGCCGCTGGAGAAGGTGCGCAAGGTGCTCAAGATCGCCAAGGAGCCGATCTCGCTCGAGACCCCGATCGGCGACGAGGAGGATTCGCACCTGGGCGACTTCATCGAGGACAAGAACGCCGTCCTGCCGATCGAGGCGGCCATCCAGTCGAACCTGCGCGAGACCACGACCCGCGTGCTGGCGTCGCTGACCCCGCGGGAAGAACGCGTTCTGCGCATGCGCTTCGGCATCGGCATGAACACGGACCACACCCTCGAGGAGGTCGGTCAGCAGTTTTCGGTCACCCGCGAACGCATCCGTCAGATCGAGGCCAAGGCGCTGAGGAAACTCAAGCACCCGAGCCGCAGCCGCAAGCTGCGCAGCTTCCTCGACAGCTGAGGCGAGATCCAGGGGCGGTCCCGAACGGGCCGCCCCTTCTCACGTCGGCTCGCGGTCGCGTGAAGTGGCCGGGGCCGGGAATCAGCTAGCGTCCCGCGGATGCGGCCGTCCCCCAACTCCCTGCGATCGATCCTGACCGCCGGCTTCGTCGCCCTGCTGGCGGGCTGCGGCCCGATGCTGCCGGGGACCCCGCGCCCGGGCCCGACGTCCGCGCCGGGGCGACCCGAGGCGCCGCTGGTCGGCGGGCTGATCGACCGCCCGATCGACGGCGGGACGCGGGCCGCCGTGCTGAGGGAGAGCGCCGAACTCACCCGTTGCGTCGCCGAACTGACCGCGGCGCGCGTCAACTTCAGCCCGAAGCCGGACCGGATGGACAGCGACGCCTGCCGGCAGATCCAGGCCGGCCTGCTGGGCGCCGACATGGGCACGGTGGCGCGGATGAGCCCGGGCCAGCCGGAGATGACCTGCCGGCTCGCCCTGGCGGTGAGCATCTGGCGGCGGCAGTCGCTGGAGCCGGCGGCGCGGGAGCTGCTGGGTTCGGACGTGGTCCAGATCGATCACTTCGGGGCCTACGCCTGTCGCAATGTGAACAACGGCGTCGGCAGCACCCGGGTCAGTGCGCATGCGCAGGCGGCGGCGCTGGATGTGGCGGGGGTGCGGTTGCGCGACGGGCGCAGGATCAGCCTGACCGGCGACTGGCATGGCGACGGGCCCGAGGCGCGCTTCCTGCGCCGGATCCGCGACGACGCCTGCCGCATCTTCGGCACGGTGCTGAGCCCGGACTACAACGCCGTCCACCAGGATCACCTGCACCTCGAGGCCACGGACACCCGTTTCTGCCGCTGAGGCAGGGACGGCGTGGCCGACAAGGGGCGGCCCGGGGGAGCCGCCCCTCACATCGGTAGGCCGTCAGGCCTTGCCTTCGAAGATCGGGGCGAAGCCGCCCCACATCATACGCTTGCCGTCGAAGGGCATGTCCATGCCGTCGAAGTCGGGGTCGTTCATCATCTCGGCGAAGCACTTGTCGGCCGTGGCCCGGTCAGGCCAGCGCAGCCAGGAGAAGACCACCTCTTCGTCGGCCTCTTTTTTCACCGCCAGGTCGAAGCCGGTGACCTTGCCGGCGGGAACGTCCTCCCCCCAGGCCTCGACGTGCTCGATGGCGCCGTACTTCTGGAACAGCGGCCACGATTTGCGGGCGGACTCGATATAGGCCGCCTTCTTGGCTGCAGGGACGGGGAGCAGGAAGCCGGTGATGTAGGACATGGTCAGTCTCCTTCTTGAGCGGGGGCCCGGTCGCTCACCTGGCTGGGCGTGCGGGGGAGGGCCGTGAGGGAAAGGCGGGCAGGTTCATCCGGCGGAGTCGGCGGCGGCCTCGAGGGCGGATATGTCGATCTTCCGCATCTGCATCATGGCCTCGAAGGCGGCGCGGGTGCGGGCGGGATTCGGATCGTCGTAGAAGGCCATCAGACGACGCGGGGTGATCTGCCAGCTGACGCCCCACCGGTCCTTGCACCAGCCGCACATGCTCTCCTGCCCGCCGGCGCCGACGATGGCGTCCCACAGACGGTCGGTCTCGACCTGGTCGTCGGTCAGGATGATGAAGGAGACCGCCTCGGTCTGCGGGAACTGCGGGCCGCCGTTGAGGCCGAGGTAGGGCCGGCCGGCGAGGGTGAATTCCACCACCAGGTCCTCGCCGGCCCGACCTGAGGGATTGTCGGCCGGGCCAGGCACGATCCGGTCGATGCGGCTGTCAGGGAGGCCGAGCGAGACGTAGAACTCGGCGGCGGCGCGGGCCTGTCCCTGGTCGTACCAGATGCAGGGGACGATCTTGTCGGTCATCGGCGGCTCTCCCTTCCTGTCCGATGTTGGACCGTGTGAGCCATTGTGTTATCTAAGTCAACCATGAAGTTAGAAAAACTAACCAGTATTCACGGCCGGCGCTACGACGATGCGTGCGGCACAGCCCTCGGGCTGGAACTCGTCGGCGAACGCTGGGCCCTGCTGGTGGTGCGCGAGCTGATGCTGGGGCCGAGGCGGTTCGGTGACCTGCGAGCCAGCCTGCCGGGGCTGAGCGCCAATGTGCTGACCCAGCGGCTGGAAGGTCTGGAGGCCGCCGGGGTGCTGGTGCGCCGGCGGCTGCCCCCGCCCGCCTCGGTGCAGGTCTACGAACTGACTCCTTGGGGGCGCGAGGCGGAGGCGGTGATCCAGGCGCTCGGGCGCTGGGCCGCCCGCTCGCCGGATCACGACCCGACCCTGCCGCTGAGCCCGGTGTCGATGATGCTGTCGCTGCGGACCATGTTCGACCCGGACAAGGCTGGCGCGGCGCGACTGGACATCGGCTTTCGCTTCGGCGAGACGGCCTTCCTGGTGCGGGTGGGCGACGGCGCGCTGACGGTGGAGCGGACGGATCCCGCAGGCGCCGCCGCGACCGTTGCGGGATCGCCGGAGGCGGTGGCAGGCGTGATCTACGGCGACGCCGCGGACGCCCCGACCCGGGCTCGTGAGCTGCTGCAGATCGAAGGCGACGCGGACGCCTTCCTGCGCTTCGCCAGCTGGTTCGAACTGCCGCCCAAGGCGGAGAGGCCGACGGGCTGAGGGCTTCGTCAGGCCAGGATGTCGAGCAGGGTCCCGGCCATTTTGTCGGCGGTGCGAAGCACGGCGGCGTTGGCCTCGAAGGCCACCTCCGCGCCGAGGCGCTCGACGGTCTCACCGGCCAGATCGCCCAGTGGATCGGCGGCGGTGCGGCGGGCGCTGGCGTCGAAGCGGGCGGCCGCGGCGGTCAGTCCGGCGGCGGCGATGGCGTGGGCCTGCATGGCGGCTCTCCCGTAGCGTCTTCGGACCTTCCGGCGGCGAGGCTAAGGCGGCACCAACAAAACTGGTGAACGTCGCCGCAGAGCGCCGTTCGACGAATGGACAGCCGGCGCCGGACGTGATTGGGTGCGCGTGCGTGCTGTTGACCGGACGGGGGCCATGATCCGTCTCGCCCATCTGAAGCGTCGCCTTGGCCAGTACGCCGCCCTGTGGGTCGCCGCCTTCCTGCTTTCGGGCGCGGCGATCCTCGTCGGCCTGACGCTCGCCGATCTGATGGACGCTATCGACGCGGTGTTGCCGCCCCTGCTCGCCCTCACCGCCCTCGCGCTCGGCGGAGCGGTGGTGGCCAGCCTCGTGGCGCGCGAGACCCTCGGCACGAAGCTCGCCGTCCTGCTGCTCGGGCTGCTGCTGGTCCTGCCGTCGCTGTGGGCTCGGGTGTCCGCGGCGGTGGCCATCGCCTTCTTCGCCGATCGCTCGATCGAGTATTCCGCGGCCTACGCGGGGTTCCAGATCGGAGTGGCGCGCATCCTGTTTCCGATCAGTCAGGCCCTCGGCGACGGAGACCTGTTCGGCCGGGTGTGGCGCGCCTTCCAGTGGGTCTCGACGGTGGTCGGGTTCCTGTCTGCGGCGGCGCGGGTCTGGCCGATGCTGCGGCGGCTGCTGGGGCCCGAACCGGCCGACGAGGGCGCCTGACGAAGATTGCGCGCGGACAAGGCGCGGCCGCGCCCGCCGGGCTAGCGGCGATCATGGCGTGGATGTCGACCAAGACCTACGGAGCCGACCGCGGCCTGAGCTGCGCCTGGCGGCAGTGGCCGGCGCGGTCGCACTGCGCCCTGCTGCACGGTTATTCGCTGGGCTTCCGGTTCACCTTCGCGGCCGAACAGCTCGACGCACGCGGCTGGGTCATCGACTTCGGCAAGGGCGGGTTCGGCCCGATCCGCGACTGGCTGCACGAGACCTTCGACCACACCCTGCTGGTGGCCGCGGACGACCCCGAGATGCCCGAGTTCCTGCGCCTGCGCGATCGGGGTCTGGCCGAGGTGCGGATCCTGCCGGGCGTCAGCTGCGAACGGATCGCCGCCTGGGTGGGAGAGCAGATGGAACCCGGGGTGCGCGAGCGCACCGGCGGGCGCTGCTGGATCGACTCGGTCGAGTGCTTCGAGCACGGGGCCAACAGCGCCATCTGGCGCAATCCGGAGGCGGTGTTGCGGCAGGTCTCGGCCGAAATCCTGAACCGCGCCTTGACCGGCGAGGCCGGTATCCAGGCCTGAGCGGATCCGCTGTTGGTTCGGCCGGCCGCTTGCCCCGCGCCGGCGGCGGAGTCATCGTTCCGGCATGACCACCCAAGAGCCGGCGGGCGGACGCTTCCAGAGCTTCGAGGCCTTCTACCCCTACTATATCCACGAGCACTCCAACCGGACGTGCCGGCGAATTCACGTGGTCGGATCGGGATTGGTGCTGGTCGCGCTGGTCGTGGCCATCGCGACGCTGAATCCGTGGTGGCTGCTGGCGATGCCGGTGATCGGCTACGGCTTCGCCTGGGTGGGCCACTTCTTCTTCGAGAAGAACCGGCCGGCCACCTTCCGCTATCCGCTGTGGAGCCTGATGGGCGACTGGCGGATGTTCTTCGAGACCCTCAGCGGCCGGCGCCGGTTCTGAAACCGGCCTCCCGGCCGCCCGCGCCCTAGTTGGCGCCGGCGGAAGTGGTGTCGGCCGAAGCCATCAGCGTGGCCTGGCTGGGCACCCGGTCCCACGACGGCGGGCAGCCGTCGAAGCGGCCGGCGTCGACGATCGAGACCCGATCCTGGTTGAAGCGCATGGCCGGCTGCATCGAGCCGCGGCCGTGGCCGGTGTAGAGATCGATCTTCTGGCCCTTGATGGCGCCGCCGGTGTCCGAGGCGTACCAGTAGCCGTCGTGGATCGTGCCGTCGGGCATCCGCATGCCGACCGTTTCCGGGATGAACAGGCGGGTGCGGCGCGGGATATAGCGCGGGTCGACCGCCACGGTGCGCATCGGGATCGGCCGACAGCCGAGGCTGTCGTTGCCCGTCGCTCCGCCGCCGCCCGCATGGTAGAGGTTGACCCGGGCGCTCCAGCGCGGATCGGCGTCGAGCAGGGCGCGGGCGTCGGCCGGCAGTTCGGCGTCGCTGGCGGAACCATCGTCGGACGGGGTCGTTGGTTCAGCGCCCAGGCCGCTGGCGACAGCGGCTTCGTAGGACACCGGTTCTCCGGTAACCGCCGCTTGGGCGGGGAAGGCCAACGCCCAGACGAGGGCGAGCGCAGCGGCAGTGCCGAACATGCGACGACTCACGGAATCACCGGCCCCTGACGCGTCCGGCGGGCCGGGTTGTGCCGCCGGAATGTGTCGAAATCCAGCCGCCGGAGACCAGCTGCGACCACCTGTCCGGTCCAGCGGTGGATAAGCCGGGCTTGGCCATGGATGAGCGGAATCGCCATCGGCAACAGCGGTGATGTCTGATAGCTGTATTCGCAGATCAGAAACTCTATGCTGGCCCGCGATGCTTACTGTGTATGGCGATATTCGTTCCGGGAACTGTTTGAAGGTCCGCTGGCTGCTGGATCGTCTCGGGCTGGATTATCAGTGGATCGAGACGGACGTCATGTCGGGCGCGACGCGGACTCCAGAATTCCTCAAGATGAATCCGGCCGGACAGCTGCCGACAGCGGTGCTGAGCGACGGCCGGGCGCTGGCGCAGTCGAACGCCATACTTGTCCACATGGCCGAGGGGTCGGAGTGGATCCCGGCCGATCCGTTCGCACGGGCGAAGATGTTCGAGTGGCTGTTCTGGGAGCAGTACAGCCATGAACCGTACATCGCCGTAGCCCGCTTCCAGCGGACGCTGGGCGGCAAGGCGGCGCACGACATCGAGCCGCGGCTGATCGAGCGCGGCCATGCGGCGCTGGCGCGGATGGAGGCGGCGCTGGCGGAGGCGGAGTGGCTGGCGGGAGACCGGCCGTCGATCGCCGACCTGTCCGTGGTCGCCTACACGCGGGTCGCGCCGGAAGGCGGCTTCGGCCTGGCGCCTTATCCGGCGGTGCGGGCGTGGATCGGACGGGTGGAGGACGCCTTCGGGATCGTCTAAGGCGGAGCGTCTTCCGTCGGAGTCCCTCCATGAAACGCCTCGCCCTCGCCGCCGCCGCCGCCGTCTGCGCCGTGGCGGTCGCCGCCGTCCCCGCCGCCGTTTCGGCCTGGGGCAATACGGGGCACCGGCTGATCGGGGTGGCGGCGGTGCGGGCGCTGCCGGACGAACTGCCGGCCTTCCTGCGCACGCCCGGCGCGGCGGCCGAGATCGGCGAACTGTCGCGCGAACCGGACCGCACCAAGGGCGGGGGGCAGCCGCACGACCGCGAGCGCGACACCGCCCACTTCATCGACATGGACGACCAGGGCCGGGTGATGGACGCGCGCGGCATGTCGATCGACGCCCTGCCGCGGCTGAAGTCGGAGTACGACGCTGCGTTGACGACGGCGGGGCTGGACGTCGACGACGCCGGCTACCTGCCCTACGCCATCATGGACGGCTACCAGCAGCTGGTGCGCGACTTCGCCACCTGGCGGGTGCTGCACGCCGCCGAGGCCCGCGAGACCGATCCGGGCAAGCGGGCCTGGTACCGCGAGGACCGGCTGCGGCGCGAGGCCCTGATCCTGCGCGACGCGGGCTATCTGGGGCACTACGTCGGCGACGGGGCCCAACCGCACCACACCACCATCCACTACAACGGCTGGAACCGCGACACGCCGAACCCCGAGGGCTTCACCACCTCGCGGCAGACGCACGGCGCCTTCGAGGGCGCGTTCACCGCCCGGGTCGCGCGGCTGGACGCCGTGGAGGCGGCCATGCGCGCGCCGCAGCTGGAAGGCTTCGACCTGCGCGCCCGCGTGCCCGCCTATCTGAAGACGACCCTGGCCGAGGTGCTGCCCTTCTACCGGCTGGAGAAGGCCGGCGGCTTCGCCGAGGGCGACCCGCGCGGGCGCGACTTCGCCCTTACCCGGCTGGCCGCGGGCGCCTCGGAGCTGCGCGACCTGATCGTGCTGGCGTGGAGGGACTCGGCCGACGACGAGATCGGCTGGCCGAAGGTGAAGGTGGCCGAGGTAGAGGCCGGGACCGCCGACCCGTGGCTGGCCATGTACGGCGAGGACTGACGGGTTGAACCCGTCTCCGGAGCAGCTGATGGCGCTGGCCTCGCAGCTGCGCGCCGAGGGGCGGGCGGCCGAGGCGGCGGCGGCTTACCGGCGACTGCTGGGGCTCCTGCCGGGCCTGCCGGACAGCTGGTACAACCTGGCCCTGATGGAAAGGGCCTGCGGGCGGTTCGAGGCGGCGCTGGACGCTTACGACGAGGCGCTGCGGCGCGGCGTGAGCGGACCCGAAGAGGTGCGGCTGAACCGGGCCGTGATCCTGACCGACGACCTGGGGCGACACGAGCTGGCCGAGGCGGAGCTGGCCGCGGCGCTGGCGCTGAGACCCGACTACCTGCCGGCGCTGCTGAATCTCGGCAACCTGCATGAGGATCTCGGGCGGCGCGAGGCGGCGAGGGCGGCGTACGAGCGGGCGCTCGAGGTGGAGCCGGGCGACGCCGTGGCGCTGGCCCGGCTGGCGGGGCTGCACCGGCCGGAGGGCGCGGACGATCCGGTGATCGGGCGGCTTCGGGCGGCGCTGGACGCACCGGGGCGGAGCGTCGGGGCGCAGGCCGAGCTGGGCTTCGCCCTCGGGCGGGCGCTGGACGCGGCGGGCGACTACGACGCGGCGTTCGCGGCGTATGGCGCGGCCAACGCGGCGAGCCGGGCGGCCGAACCCGCGGTGCGCTACGACCGGTCGGCGCAGGAGGCCTTCGTCGACCGGCTGATCGCCGCCTTTCCGCAGCCGGCGCGAGCGGATTCGGGCGGGGAGGCGGGCCCAGTGTTCGTGTGCGGCCTGTTTCGGTCCGGCTCGACGCTGGTCGAGCAGATGCTGGCGCGGCACAGCCGGGTCACGCCGGGCGGCGAACTGGGCCTCGTCCCGGCGCTGGCGGGGCGCATCCGGTCCTATCCGGAGGCGCTGGCGGGGCCCGAGGCGGCGGAGATCGCCCGGCAGGCGCGGGGGCTCTATCTCGACGGTCTGCGCGCGGCGCGGCCCGGTGCGGACGTGGTCACCGACAAGCGGCCGGACAACTTCCTGCACATCGGCCTGATCAAGGCGATGTTCCCGGACGCCCGCATCGTGCACACGGTGCGTGCGCCGCTGGACGTGATCCTGTCCAACTGGTTCCTGCACCTGGACCGGTCCATGCCGCAGGCGCTGGACCTCGAGGACATGGCCCACTGGCTGCTCCAGCACGACCGGCTGATGGCGCACTGGAAGGCGCTCTATCCGGACATCGTGGAGGTCGACTACGACCGGCTGGTGGTCGAGCCGCGGCCGGTGCTGGAAGATCTCCTCCGGCGCCTCGGGCTGGGCTGGGAGGCGGCGGTGCTGGACTTCCGGGCGGCCGGGACGGGGGTGCGGACGGCCAGCGTCTGGCAGGTGCGCGAGCCGTTGTATCGGCGGTCGTCGGGACGCTGGCGGAACTACGCGCGGCATCTCGGTCCGGTGCGGGCGATGCTCGGGCTTCCGCCGGGGGAGGCGGAGGGCTAGTCAGGCCCGATGTCCGAACCTCTTTCCCCCGTCGTCATCCTCGACAAGCCCCAGCTGGCCGACAACATCGGCGCGGTGGCGCGGGTGATGGCCAATTTCGGCCTGTCGGAGCTGCGACTGGTCAGCCCGCGCGACGGCTGGCCCCAGGACCGCGCCTGGGCCGCGGCGTCGGGCGCCGACTGGGTGCTGGAGGGGATTCGGGTCTTCGACAGCGTCGCCGAGGCCATCGCCGACCTGACCACCGTCTTCGCCACCACCGCCCGGCCGCGCGAGACGCGGATGCCGGTGCGCACCCCGCGGGAGAGCGCGCGGCTGCTGTACGACGACGCGGCCTCGGGCCTGAAGGTCGGCCTGCTGTTCGGCGGCGAGCGGGCCGGGCTGGAGACCACCGACATCGCCCTGACCGCCGGCATCGTCACCATCCCGATCGATCCGCGGCACCATTCCCTGAACCTGGCGCAGGCCGTGGCGATCAACGCCTATGAGTGGCGCACCCTGATCCTCGACGCCCCGCCGCCGAAGTTCCGCGAGGGCGCGCCGCCGGCTTCCAACGCCCTGCTGCTGGGCATGTACGAGCATCTGGAGGCGGAACTCGACGCGGGCGGCTTCTTCCATCCGCCGGAGAAGAAGCCGTCGATGAGCCAGAACCTGCGGGTGATGCTGGGGCGCGCCGCCTTCTCGGAGCAGGAGGTGGCCACCTTCCGGGGCGTGATCCACGCGCTGGCGAAGGGGCGCGGCCGGGTGCTGGAGAAGCTGGCGGCGATGAAATCCTCCCCCGCAGGGGGAGGGGGACCGCGAAGCGGTGGAGGGGGCGCGGAGGGCTGAACCCCCCTCCACCACGCTTCGCGTGGTCCCCCTCCCCCGGCGGGGGAGGAACTACCCGGGCAGCTCGCCGACGAAAACCGGCACGACCTCCGTCGCCGGACCGTGGCGCGTCTCGTCGAACAGGCGACTACCCAGCGACGGCTCCAGATTGAGCTCCACCGTCCGGGCGCCGGCCCAGCGCGCCTGCTGAACGAAGCCCGCGGCGGGGTAGACGGCGCCGGAGGTGCCGATGGAGACGAACAGGTCGCAGGCGGCGAGCGCCCGCTCGATGCGGTCCATGCCGAGCGGCATCTCGCCGAACCAGACGATGTGCGGGCGGAGGCGGCCGGCCGGGTGGAAGGGCGAGGGCTCGTCGGCGGCGAGGTCGCCGGGCCAGTCGCAGACGCGGCCGCTGGCGGTGCACTGCGCCTTGAGGAGTTCGCCGTGCATGTGGATCAGCTCGAAGCCCCGGCCCGGCGGCGTCTCCGCGTGGGCGCGGTCGTGCAGGTCGTCGACGTTCTGGGTGACCAGCAAGAAGTCGCCCTCCCACCGGGCGGCGAGGTCGGCGAGGGCGTGGTGCGCGGCGTTCGGCTGCACCCCCACCAGGTGGCGGCGGCGCTGGTTGTAGAAGTCCTGCACCAGCGCCGGGTCGCGGGCGAAGGCCTGCGGGGTCGCGACGTCCTCGACGCGGTGGCCTTCCCACAGGCCGTCGGCGGCGCGGAAGGTGGGGACGCCGGACTCGGCCGAAATGCCCGAGCCGGTGAGGATGACGAGGTTGCGGCGGGTCATCGGCGGGTCAGCCGCCGAAGCCGATGGCGACGTCGCTGGTGCGCCAGATAGCTCTCCGAAGCCGCGTACTCGGAGGGGAGGAGGTACTTGCCGTATCGGTCAAACTCGCGATCTCCCTTGATGCTAACCGCCCTGATGATTCGGGCGACCCGCCAGAGCACGAACGCGTTCCAGGCGCAGAACAGGGTCAGGACGGTGCCCAGAACAGGGAAGAAGGCGTCCGTTCCGAAACGGAGTGGCATCATGGCCAAGGCTGCGAGGACGAGGGGGCCGAAGAGCGAGATCGGACGCCAGTGGTGCGCCAAGTCGTGATCGACCCAGCGCCGCACCCTCCGATAGACTCCGGTCCGCGCGGTCGTCGCCATCGCCGGAGCTTGGGCGATCCGAATTTCGCAGGCAATGGGGTCAGACGGTTTCGACCCCGTCGCCGGCCCGCTAGAACCCTCTGGACGCCTCAAGGAGCTCACCCATGAAAACCCGCGCCGCCGTCGCCTTCGAGGCCAAACGTCCGCTGGAGATCGTCGAGGTCGATCTGGAGGGGCCGCGGGCCGGGGAGGTGCTGGTCGAGATCAAGGCGACGGGCGTCTGCCACACCGACGCCTATACGCTGGACGGGCTGGACTCGGAGGGCATCTTCCCGTCGATCCTCGGCCACGAGGGCGCGGGCGTGGTGGTCGAGGTGGGGCCGGGCGTGACCTCGGTCGCGGTCGGGGACCACGTGATCCCGCTGTACACTCCGGAATGCCGCCAGTGTAAGTCGTGCCTGAGCCGCAAGACCAACCTGTGCACGGCGATCCGGGGCACGCAGGGCAAGGGGCTGATGCCGGACGGCACGTCGCGGTTCAGCTACAAGGGCCAGCCGATCGCCCACTACATGGGCTGCTCGACCTTCTCGAACTACACGGTGCTGCCCGAGATCGCGGTGGCGAAGATCCGCAGGGACGCGCCGTTCGACAAGGCCTGCTACGTCGGCTGCGGCGTGACCACGGGCGTGGGCGCGGTGGTCAATACGGCCAAGGTCGAGCCGGGAGCCAACTGCGTGGTGTTCGGCCTGGGCGGCATCGGGCTGAACGTCATCCAGGGCCTGAAGATGGTCGGGGCCGACATGATCGTCGGCGTCGACATCAATCCGTCGAAGGAAGAGTGGGGCCGGCGCTTCGGCATGACGCATTTTGTCGATCCGCGCGGCGTGGACGACGTGGTGGCGCATCTGGTCGAGCTGACCGGGGGCGGGGCCGACTACACCTTCGACTGCACCGGCAACACGGCGGTCATGCGCCAGGCGCTGGAGGCCTGCCATCGCGGCTGGGGCGAGAGCGTCATCATCGGCGTGGCCGAGGCGGGCCGGGAAATCAGCACGCGGCCGTTCCAGCTGGTCACCGGCCGCGTCTGGCGCGGCTCGGCCTTCGGCGGGGCGCGGGGACGGACCGACACGCCGAAGATCGTTGACTGGTACATGGACGGGAAGATCGAGATCGACCCGATGATCACCCACACCCTGCCGCTGGAGCGGATCAACGAGGCCTTCGACCTGATGCATGCCGGGGAGAGCATTCGATCGGTGATCGTCTACTAGATAGTTGCGTTTGGAAACGGACTGCGGCTAAGCTGGACAGACCACAGGCGGGAGGCCCTCATGTTCACCCACATCACCGTCGGCGCGAACGATGTCGAGGCGTCGCGGCGATTCTACGACGCCGTGCTGACGGCGCTGGGCCACGAGCCGGCGCAGGGGCCGGATCCGAAGGGCCGCTACTGGTGGCGGACGGCGCGCGGCGCCTTCGCGATCGGCAAGCCCATCGACGGCGAGCCGGCCTGCCACGCCAACGGTGGCACCATCGGCTTCGCGGCCAAGACGCCGGAGATGGTCCATGCCTTCCACGACGCCGGCGTCGCCGCCGGCGGCCGTTCGATCGAGGATCCGCCGGGGCTGCGCGAACATGCCTACGGCAAGCTGTACCTGGCCTATCTGCGCGACCCCGACGGCAACAAGGTCTGCGCCCTGCACCGTGTCGGCTAGCCGCGGCGCACCTTCCGGGATGACCCGGAGGGGGGTAGAGGTCGCGGCATGGAAACGACCAAGACCCACATCGTCCACGGCGGAACCCTTCGCTACCTGAAGCACGACAGCGCCGTGACCGGCACGCCGATGACGCTGTCGGTGTTCACGCCGCCGGGAGACGGGCCGTTTCCAGTGTTGATCTGGCTGAGCGGCCTGACCTGCACCGAGGACAACTTCACCACCAAGGCCGGGGCCTACCGGGCGGCGGCAGCGCACAGGGTAATCGTGGTCGCGCCGGACACCTCGCCGCGCGGCGAGGGTGTCGGCGACGACCCGGCCTACGACCTCGGGCAGGGGGCGGGATTCTATGTGGACGCGACGCAGGCTCCCTGGGCGCCGCACTTCCGCATGGAGAGCTATGTCGTCGATGAACTGGTCGGGCTGATCGACCGCGCGTTCCCGACCAGCGGCGCCCGCTCGATCTCCGGCCATTCCATGGGCGGGCACGGCGCGCTGACGTTGGCCCTGAAGCATCCTGCGCTGTTCCGCAGCGTCTCGGCCTTCGCGCCGATCGCCTCGCCGACGCGCTGTCCGTGGGGGGAGAAGGCGTTCACGGCCTATCTTGGCGGCGACCGGAGGGAATGGGACAAGCACGACGCGGCGCGGCTGATCGAGGCGGGCGCCGCGGCCGGGCGCTATGACGACATCCTGGTGGACCAGGGCGACGCGGATGCGTTCCTGTCCGAGCAGCTGAAGCCGGAGCTGCTGACGGCCGCGGCGGAGACGGCGGGACAGAAGCTGACCTTGCGGATGCAGCCGGGCTACGATCACTCGTACTTCTTCATGGCCAGCTTCATCGGCGATCATGTGGCGTTTCACGCCGAGCGGCTTAAGGGCTGACCATGAGCGAGACGAACTACGAGGCGATGTTCGCCGACCTGTGCCGCCAGGTGGGTTTCTGTCTGCATCCCAAGGGGGAGGCGCGGGTGATCGCGGCCCTGCCGAAGGGGCTGGATGCAGGGGTGCGGGCGGTGCTGGAAGCCGAGGGCGTCGACGAACCGTCGGCCTCTGGCGACCTGAAACGGGCGATCCGGGATTGCCTGAAGGCGCACGTGGGCAAGGGCTGAAGGCGCTTCGTGGTATGGGGAAGGGTCGCAGGAGGCTTCCGATGAGACCGTCCGCCCTGATCCTTGCGCTCGCCGCCGTCCTGACGGCCGGGTCGGCCGCAGCGCAACAGCAGGTGGTCGACCCCGACTTCAGGCCCGCCGTCGCGCGCCCCGCCTATGCGTCCGACGGGCCGACCGTGGTGATCGACGGGGCGCACCACAACTTCCACACGGTCGCGGGGCAGTACGCCCCGTTCGCGGCGCTGCTCCGGGCCGACGGCTACGAGGTGCGGGCCGGGACGGCGGCGTTCGACGCCGGCGGGCTGGACGAGGTCGATGTGCTGGTGATCGCCAACGCCGGCGCCGTGCAGGAGCCGGCGGGGCCGATCTTCACCGGGGCGGAGATCGCGGCGGTGGAGGCCTGGGTGCGGGATGGCGGGCGGCTGCTGCTGATCGCCGACCATGCCCCGTTCGGGGCGGCGGCCGAGCCGCTGGCGGCGGCCTTCGGCGTGCGGATGGGCAAAGGCTACGCCTTTGCCATCGCCACCGGCAGGAGTGTGACGACCAACCTGGTCTATCCGCCCGAGGCCTTCGGGGCGCACCCGATCATGACCGGGAGCGGGGCGGACGAGCGGGTGGAGAGCGTGACCGCCTTCACCGGGCAGTCGCTGGCCGGGCCGCCGGGAGCGACCGTTCTGTTGCCGCTGACCGTCGGCGCGCGGGAGGCGGCCAACCTGCCGACGCTGCAGCGCCTCGTCGCGCGCATCGAGGCCGGCGAGGCCGCAGAGACGGTGACGGCGGAGCTGTCGGCGCCCGCCCTGCCGGCGCAGGCGCTGGCCTTCGAGCACGGCGAAGGCCGGGTGGTGGTGCTGGGCGAGGCCGGCATGCTGTCGGCCCAGCTGGTGCGTTTCCCGGACGGCCGGCCGGATCTCAGGTTCGGGATGAACGTCGCGCCGGGCAACGCCCGCTTCGGGCTGAACGTGATGCACTGGCTGAGCGGGTCGGGCGGCTAGCCCTTGCGGCCCCGGCGACCTCCGCGGTCGCCATCCCGGTCATGCCCCCGGTCGTCACGTCGGCCACGGTGGTCGCGGCGGTCGCGACGATCATGCCTGTCGCGGTGTGCTCGCGGCGGCGGCGTATAGACGGGCGGCACGTAGACAGGGGCGACGTAGACTGGCTGGTTCGCCATCCACGCCGGCTCGCAGTACTGGCGCGCCATGCCGTAGGCGTCGGTGTACCAGCTGCAGACCGGCTGGTTCTCCAGTTCGTAGGCGAGCGTGTCGAGGCCGTAGGCGAGGTTGTCCCAGAACTCCGGGTCGCTGGCGCAGCCGGAGAGACCAAGGCCCAGTCCCGCGACCGCGGCGATCTTCTTCCATCCGGCCATGCCCATCCTCCGATCCTGTCCCTCGAGGACCGTCGGGCAACCGGCGCCGTGCGGCAACCGTTCGAAACCTGACGGAATCGTCGCCCCGCGCCTTGGGCGCGGCCGTCCGGCCGCCTACATCCGGCGCCGTACCTTTTGTCGAAAACAGGAGCCTCCCCATGGCCTTCACCCTTCCGCCCCTGCCGTACGCCTACGACGCCCTGGAGCCGGCGATCGACAAGGAGACGATGACCTTCCACCACGACAAGCACCACCAGACCTATGTCGACAACCTGAACAAGGCGGTGGATGCCGACAGCAGCCTGCAGGGCCAGTCGCTGGAGGAGATGTTCGCCAACATGTCGAAACTGCCCAAGGCGGTGCGCAACAACGGCGGCGGGCACTGGAACCACAGCCTGTTCTGGGAGCTGCTGGCCCCCGCGGACAAGGCCGGGCAGCCGTCGGCGGAGCTGGCCGCGGCCATCGACCGCGACCTCGGCGGCATGGACAAGTTCAAGGAGGCGTTCAACGCCGCCGGCGCCGGCCAGTTCGGCTCGGGCTGGGCCTGGCTGATCGTCCAAGACGGCAAGCTCAAGGTCACCTCGACGCCGAACCAGGACAATCCGCTGATGGACGTGGCCGACGAGAAGGGCGCGGTGGTGCTGGGCGCCGACGTGTGGGAGCACGCCTATTACCTGAAGTACCAGAACCGCCGGGCCGACTATCTGAAGGCCTTCTGGACGGTGGTGAACTGGAACAAGGCCAACGAGCTGTACGCGGCCGCGACGGCCTGAGCCTCCGTCAGGCCGCCGGGTTTCGCGCCCGGCGGTCTGGCGCCGCGCGGCCGGGCTCCCAAGTAAGCGGGGCCATTCAATCCCGGAGCCCGCCATGACCTTTCACGCCCGCCTCGCCGCCGCCGGCCTGATGCTCGCCGCCCTCGGCGCGGGAGCCTGTTCGCCGGAGGGCGGTCGGACCGCCGAGGGGGAGGCGGCCGGCGCGGAGCCCATCGCCGCATCCGCCGATGTTCACGCCTTCCGCATCGGCGCGTTGCAGGCCGCGGCGCTGCGTGACGGGGCCCTCGCCCTGCCGGCGAACGACCCGGAAATGAGCCCGTGGCCGCCGGCTCAGACCGCCGTCCTGCTGACCACGGCCGGCGTGCAGGACGGGACCATCCATCTGTCGATCCAGCCGCTGCTGGTTCGCGACGGCGAGCGGACGGTGCTGATCGACGCCGGCGCGGGCGGTCAGATGGGCACGGAGAACCGGCTGCCGGCGTCGCTGCGCGCGGCGGGGGTGGAGCCCGGACAGGTCACCGACGTGCTGATCTCCCACGCCCACGGCGACCACATCGGCGGCCTGACGGCCGGCGGGGCCCTGGCATTCCCCAACGCCACGATCCGGATGGACGCGGCGACCTGGGAAGAGATCCGGGTAGAGCCGCGCCTGGCCGAGCTGACGCGCCTGATCACGCCGAAGGTGCAGACATTCGCGGCCGGCGCCGCGATCACCCCGGCGATCACGGTCGTGGCCCTGCCGGGACACACGGCGGGTCACAGCGGCTTCGAGATCGCCTCCGGCGAGGAGCGGCTGCTGTACATCGGCGACGCCCTTCACAGCTCGATCGTCTCGGTCCGCGCGCCGGAGCTGCGCAACGCCTGGGACGCCGACAGCGCCATGGCGATCCGTACGCGGGCCGGTCTGCTGGACCGCGGCGTGCGCGATGGCCTACGCATCTATGGCGTCCACTTCCCGTTCCCGGGCGTCGGGCGGTTCAAGCGGGGGCCTGACGGCTTCAGCTGGGTTCCGGAGGGCGGCGAAGTCGCGCCGGCCGGTCCTGTCGCCGCCGCCGCGGAATGAGCGCGCCTTGACTCCGAACGGGGCGGCGGCGATAAGCCCCGCCTTCACGCCCCGGGCTTCGGTCCGGGGCGCGTTGCATGACGGACGATGCGTGGACCGCCGTTGAGATCGTCCCTCCAGTCGGGGAGGGACCGGGCCGCATCAACATAGAGAGTGACTTATGTCCAAGCGCCACAGCGCCAAGTACAAGCTCGACCGGGCCATGGGTGAAAACCTGTGGGGCCGCTCGAAGTCCCCGGTCAACAAGCGCAGCTACGGCCCCGGCCAGCATGGCCAGCGCCGCAAGTCGAAGGTCTCTGACTTCGGCCTGCAGCTGAAGGCCAAGCAGAAGCTGAAGGGCTACTACGGCAACATCACCGAGAAGCAGTTCTCGGCGATCTACGCCGAAGCGACCCGCCGCAAGGGCAACAGCTCGGAGAACCTGATCGGCCTGCTGGAATCGCGCCTGGACGCCATCGTCTACCGCGCCAAGTTCGTGCCGACCGTGTGGGCCGCCCGCCAGTTCGTCAGCCACGGCCACGTGACCGTCGACGGCAAGAAGGTCGACATCGGCTCCTACCGGGTGAAGCCGGGCCAGGTGATCGAGGTCAAGGAGAAGTCCCGCTCGATGGCGCTGGTGCTGGAAGCCCAGCAATCGTCGGAGCGCGACATCCCCGACTACCTCGAGATCGGCGACCGCGGTTTCTCGGTCCGTTACGTCCGCGTGCCGGAACTGGCCGACGTGCCGTTCCCGGTGAAGATGGAGCCGAACCTGGTCGTGGAATACTACTCGTCGTAAGCCGAGCCGCACGATACGGAATGTGAAGAGGCCCCGGAGGAATCCGGGGCCTTTTTGCGTGGGGACAAGGACAACGACGGTTTCCTTCCGCGGCGAAGCGGGGCAAAATCAGGGCGTTCAGGAAATCCGGGCGCAGGAGGCCGGGATGAGATCGTCCATCGCCCTCGCCGCCGCCCTCGCGTCGGCGCAGCTGCTGACCGGCTGCGCCGTGTTCGACCGCCTGCAACCCGCCGGACCGGCGGAGGTCGCGGCGATGCCGGGACAGGTGGAGGCGATCCACGCCGCCGCGATCGCGGACGACCAGGCGGTGTTCTGGGTCAGCTCCAACGGATGCACCCAGAAGGCCGATCTGACCGCGGTGGTCCGGCCGGCGCGCGACGGAGCGGTGATCACCCTGCGACGCCTCAAGGAGGACTCGTGCGGCCAACCGCTTCCGGAGGGCGTGGAGATCAGCTGGACTTTCCAGGAACTCGGCCTCGAAGCCGGGGCGCGCGTGACGGTCGAGAACCCCTACCAGATGCCGCGGACCTGACCCTCTCCGGTCAGCGCCTTTCGAAGGCGGGCAGGATGTCGGCCGGGATGCGGTGCGGCCGCATCGTCGCGGCGTCCACCAGCACCCATTCCGTGACGCCCTGGGCGCAGAGCCGCCCCTCCCCGTCCTCGATGCGGACGTAGCGGTTGAAGCGTGGACCGTGGGGGTCGCCGACCCAGGTGCGGGCCTTCACGCCAGTCGCATCCGGCATCAGCGGGCGGAAGTAGTCGATCTCGTGCCGGGTGCCGACCCACGACCATTTCGCGCGCGCATCGGCGTCGAAACGGGCGTTCCAGTGCGCCGTGCCCGCGTCCTGCAGCCAGCCGACGTAGACCACGTTGTTGACGTGGCCGTTCTCGTCGATGTGTTCGGGCCGGACTTCCAGCGGCAGCTCGAAGATTTCACGGTCCGCCCGGGGCTCCAGCTGGGGCCGGGCCATCAGGCGTCGGCGCCGCCCAGCGACACGCCCTTGTCGGCCATCAGCGTCTGCAACTCGCCCGCGTTGAACATCTCGCGCACGATGTCGGAGCCGCCGACGAACTCGCCCTTGACGTACAGCTGGGGAATGGTCGGCCAGTCGGTGTAGGCCTTGACGCCTTCGCGCAGCGCCTCGTCCTGCAACACGTCGACGCCGACGAAGGGCGCGCCGACATGGTCGAGGATCTGCACCGCCAGCGAGGAGAAGCCGCAGCGCGGCGCATCCGGGGTGCCCTTCATGAACAGCACGACATCGTGCGACTTGACGGTCTCGTCGATGAAGGTGCGGACGGGGTCGGCGACGGCTTGATCGGTCACGGAACTGGCCTTTTAGGTGAAGGCCGTCAGCTAGGGGCGGCGGGCCGCAGGGTCAAGGGCGGCCAGGGGACGCAGGGGCTCAGGCCGCCTTGACGCTGGCGATGCGGGCCATCTCGATCTGCGCCGCCAGCCCCGGCGGCATGTCCCGATCGGGCACCACGGCCAGGGTGTTCAACCGCTCGACGTCAGAGGCTTCGACGAGGACGCTGGAGACCGACGGGTCGGTCAGGGCGTATGCGAGACAGATGGCCTCGGCCGACCACGCGTTGGTCTGGTGCAGGAAGGCGAAGGTGCCGGCGCCGGCGAGGGGGTCCTTCCTGGATCGGCCGCCGGGACGCCCGAAGCCGAGGAAACCCTTCTTCTCCACATGGGCCGAGGCGGCCTTCTTGGCCGTGTCGAGGCTTTCGGGGAAGTAGTCGTACACGAAGATCGCCATGTCCTGCTCGCGAGCGACGCGCAGGCGGTGGCGGATCTGCCACGGCGAATTGACGTGGTAGGGCGTGGCGAGGACGTCAAAGGCGCCCGTCGAGACGTAGGCGTCCATCACCTCGCCCTCGCCGGAGACCCCCAGCAGGCGGACCCGCTCGGTAGCGCGCAAGGCCTTGAGCGCATTCAGCGATGTCTGTGGCAGTTCATGCTCGGCGGGCTCATGGAGGATGGCGAGGTCGAACCAGCCGAGGCGCGAGGCATGCAGGGTGCGGTCGATGGCGGCGGTCATGCCCTCGGCGGAGAAGTCGCGGTCGGAGCCGCGGCGGCCGTCGCCGGCCCCGAGGGTGAGGGCGACCTGGACCAGCTTGCGGTCGACATGCTGCAGGGCGTCGCCCAGCACTTCCGCCAGAACGGGGTCGGCCGAGCAAAGGCGGTAGCTGTTGATGCCCGCTTCGAGCGCCGAATAGACCAGTTCGCGGCCCGCGTCGGGGCCACGGGCGATGTCGCGCGCGCCAAGGCTGAGGGTCAGGGCCGAGACGGCTTGGCCGGCCGAGCCGAAGGGACGATAGCGCATGGTCAGTCTCCCGCGGGGGCCGAGGTCTCAAGCGCCAGGGCATGCAGCTCGCCGCCCATTCGGCCTTTCAGGGCGGCGTAGACCAGCTGGTGCTGGCGCACCCGCGGCAGGCCCGCGAACCTCGTCGAGACGATGCGCGCACGATAGTGGTCGCCGTCGCCGGCCAGATCGTCGATGGCGATCTCGGCGTCGGGAAAGGCTTCGGTCAGGCACCGGCGAAGCTCTTCGACAGGCATGGGCATGGGACAGGCGGTCTCCGGGTTCGGCCGGAGGATAGGTCCGTAAACCTTAATGTCAGGCTACGCCGCGCGGCGCTCCAGCAGGACGACGGGCTCGCCCTTGTAGACGGCGTCGGCGTAGCGGACGTAGCCGGCGCGGGCGGCGAGGGCGTGCGAGGGCGCGTTGTCGGGCGAGATCATGCAGACGGTGCGCGGGGCGTTCAGCGCGTCGTCGCACCAGGCGAGGGCGGCGGAGAGCGCCTCGAAGGCGAGGCCCTTGCCCTGGAAGCGGGGGGCGACCCCCCAGCCGAGTTCGGGGGCGTCGAACGGGGGATCGAGCAGGCGGCGGTAATCCAGAACGCCGACGCTGCCGACGTAGTCACCGGTGGCGGTCTCGCGGATCGACCAGTTGCCGTGGCCCAGCGCCTCCCAGTGGCCGATGTCGCGCAGGAGGCGGAACCAGACGTCCTCGGAGGTCAGGGGCGCGGGGAAGATCGAGGTGGCGAAAACGGGATCCCCCCACAGCTTCACCAGGTCGGCGAAGTCGGAGACAGCCGCGGGGGCGAGGGTCAGGCGAGCGGTGATCAGGGTCGTGCTCATGAGGCCTCGAACAGGGCGGACGCGCGCTCGATACGGGTGGCGCCGGCGGCGTCGGTCACAGCATAGGTGAAGCCGGGCTGCAGCGCGAAGGCGCCGGACCGGCCCTGCTTGTCGAGCGCCAGCAGGGCGATCTGGCTGGCGGCGACCTTCGATCCGCGCAGGCGGGCGAGGCGCTCGATCACGCGGCGGCAGGCTGCGGTCGGGTGGAGACCGCTCCGCATCGCTTCGACCACCGCATGAGAACCGGCGACGCGGACGACGTCCTCGCCGACCCCGGTGGCGGTGCAGCCGCCGACCTCGTCGTCGACATAGAGGCCGGCGCCGATCAGCGGGCTGTCGCCGACGCGGCCGCGCATCTTGAAGGCCATGCCGGAGGTGGTGCAGGCGCCGGCCATGCGGCCGCCGGGGTCGACGGCCAGCAGGCCGATGGTGTCGTGGTCGGCGGCGCCGCCTGGCATGCCCCGCCAGTCGTTGTTCTCGCTGTTGATGCGGGGCGCGTATTCGGCGGTGCGCAGCCAGTCCCGCCACGCCGCTTCGGCCCGCGGGGTGAGAAGGTTCTGCGTCGGGAAGCCCTGTTCGACCGCAAACGCCCGGGCGCCTGCGCCGACGAGCAAGACATGTGGCGTCTTCTCCATCACGGCGCGGGCGACGGAGACGGCGTGGACCACGTCCTCAAGCGCGCAGACTGCGCCGACGTCGCCGGCCCAGGTCATCACGCAGGCGTCGAGGGTGACCCGGCCGTCGCGGTCCGGCAGGCCGCCGAGGCCGACCGAGCTGTTGGTCTCGTCCGCCTCGGCGACGCGGCCGCCGGCCTCGACCATGTCCAGCGCCGAACCGCCGGCGTGACGCGCCGCCCAGCCGGCGGCGTTGGCGGCGGCTCCGAAGTCCCAGGTGGAGACCATGACGGCAGGCGCTCTCGCCGGTCCGCTCGCGCCGCCGGCGAGAGCGGCGACCGGCGCGGCGGCCAGCATTGTGCGGCGGGAAGGTCCGGTCACATCAGGCCCAGTTGCTTGAAGCTGGCCACGCCCTCACGGCCGACGACGAGGTGGTCGTGCACGGCGATCTCCAGCGCCCGGGCGGCGTCGATGACCTGGCGGGTCATCTGGATGTCGGCGCGCGATGGGGTGGGATCGCCGGAGGGGTGATTGTGCACGATGATCAGGTTCTTGGCCGAGAGTTCGAGGGCGCGCCGGACCACCTCGCGCGGATAGACCGGCGCATGGTCGACGGTGCCGCGATTCTGCACCTCGTCGAGGATCAGCTTGTTGTGGTTGTCGAGGAACAGCACCCGGAACTGCTCGCGCGGCTCGTGCTGGAGGGCGACGCGGACGTAGGAGACCAGCGCTGTCCAGGAGGCGATTACAGGCCGGGTGACCGCCTCCTCGCGCAGCACCCGGCGGGCGACCTCGTGCAGGGCCGCCAGGTCCAGCGCGGTCTCGGCGCCGACGCCCTTCACGCGACCCCGGGCGTCCTCGGCCCGGACCGTCATCAGATCCTCGACCGGGGCGGCGAGGACGGCGGCGAGCGAACCGAAGCGGGCCAGCAAGGTCTTGGCGATCGGCTTGACGTCGCCCTGCGGCTGGCTACGGAACAGGAAGAGCTCCAGCAGTTCGTAGTCGGGGAGGTGGGCGAGGCCGGCGCCGCGGGCCCGCTGGCGCAGGCGCTCGCGATGGCCCCCGAGGCCGGCGGCCGTCAGACGCCCCGGCGGCGCGGCAGACGTCGGCTCTGGCCGGCGTTCCGGCGCGGGAAACGGCAGCACTGAGGACATGACAGCCTCCGGGTCGACCGGGGCGGCACGATGTCAGAACAGACGGTGAACGTCCAGCGTCGTCAGAACTTCGGACGGAACAGGCCGGCGGCGCTGGCGGTGAACAACTCGACGCCGTCGTCCGTGACGCCGATCGTGTGCTCGCACTGGGAGGAGAGGGACTTGTCGCGGGTGACGGCGGTCCAGCCGTCGGACAGGACCTTCACGTGCGGCTTGCCGAGGTTCACCATCGGTTCGACGGTGAAGAACATGCCCTTCTTCAGGGTCGCGCCCTCGCCGCGGCGGCCGTAGTGCAGGACGTTGGGGCTGTCGTGGAACAGGCGGCCGATGCCGTGGCCGCAGAAGTCGCGCACCACCGACATGCGGTTGGCCTCGACCACCTGCTGGATGGCGTAGCCGATGTCGCCGAAGGTGGCGCCCGGCTTGATGACGGCGAGGCCGGCCTCGAGCGAGTCGTAGGTGACGTCGATCAGCTTGCGGGCGCGGGCGTTGACGTTTCCGACTGCGTACATGCGGCTGGAATCGCCGTGCCAGCCGTCGACGATGACGGTGTGGTCGACGTTGACGATATCGCCGTCCTTCAGGACCTTGTCCCCCGGAATGCCGTGGCAGACGACGTGGTTGATCGAGGTGCAGACGGTCTTCTCGTAGCCCT
This sequence comes from Brevundimonas viscosa, assembly GCF_900116065.1. Lineage (GTDB taxonomy): Bacteria > Pseudomonadota > Alphaproteobacteria > Caulobacterales > Caulobacteraceae > Brevundimonas > Brevundimonas viscosa. The sequence goes on along the minus strand of NZ_FOZV01000005.1, from coordinate 128,802 downwards.
TGTAGCCGAGGCAGGCCGGCAGGGCGCCGTGGTCGAGGGTGAACTCGCGGATGCGGTCGTCGATCTCGCCCGTGGTGACGCCCGGCTTGACGTACTCGGTGATCATGTCGAGCGCCTCGGCGACGAGGCGGCCGGCCTTGCGCATGCCCTCCCACGCCTCCTCGTCCTGGTGGACGCGGATCTCGTGGGTGCGAACGAAGTGGTCGGTGTCCAGTTCGGGGGTCTCGTACATCGGTCGTCTTTCGGCGGGGCCCTTGTTCATTTCAGGGCCGCCAGGGCAGGGCGCGGTCCAGGCGGATCGCTTCGGGCGTCAGGTGGCAACTGTAGCACAGAACCTCAACCCCGCGGGAGGCGGCTTCCCGCAGGGCCGGGCCGTAGGCGCGGTCGATGTCGTCGGCGGTGGTGAAGATGTCGCAGTCCATGCGCTGGACGATGAAGAGCATGACGGCGCGACCGCCGGCCTCCACCACCCGCTCCAGCGCCTTCAGGTGCTTCACGCCGCGAACGGTGTTGCAGTCCGGGAACTCGGCGAGGCGGGCGGCACGGCTGAAGTGGCAGTTCTTGATCTCGACCCAGCAGGACGGGCGCTGGAGGGCGTCGGGATCGGACTGGAGCAGGATGTCGATACGGCTGTCGACGTCGTAGCGCACCTCGCGGCGCAGGATTGGATAGCCGGCCAGTTCGGGGATGTCGCCGCGGGGGATGGCGGTCTCGGCGATGCGGTTGGGGTTGAGGGTGTTGACGCCCACAGGACCGGCGTCGGGAAGCTCGACGGCCTCCAGGGTCAGCGGCAGCTTGCGCTTCGGATCGGGCGAGCGGGACAGCCAGACGGGCAGGCCGGGCGCGGTCAGGCCGAGCATGGCGCCGGGATTGGGCACGTGGACCGTGGCGGTCGAGCCATCGTCAAGCGTGACATCGGCGAGAAAGCGCTTGTAGCGGCGGATCAGGGTTCCGCGTTCGAGAGGCGACTTGAAGCGCATGGGGGAGGCTCTAGCCTGCGCGGATGAACGACGCATCCCCCACCGCGGCCGTGCTGATCATCGGCGACGAAATCCTGTCCGGCCGGACACAGGACACCAATCTGAACACCCTCGCGCGCTTCCTCGGGGCGCTGGGGATCGAGCTTCTGGAGGCGCGCACGGTCGGGGACCGCCACGAGCAGATCGTCGGGGCGCTGAACGCCCTGAGGGCGGGGCACGACTACGTCTTCACCACCGGGGGCATCGGCCCGACCCACGACGACATCACCGCCGATGCGGTTGCGGCGGCGTTCGGCGTGGGGATCGCCGAGCATCCGGAGGCGCTCGCCATCCTGGAGCGGCGCTACGGGGCGGAGTTCAACGCGGCGCGGCGGCGGATGGCGCGGATTCCTGCGGGCGGATCCCTGATCGCCAATCCGGTGACCGACGCACCGGGCTTCCACATCGGCAACGTCTTCGTGATGGCGGGGGTGCCGAAGATCATGACGGCCATGCTGGAGGACGTGGCGCCGCGGCTGCGCACCGGGGCGGTGGTGCACACGCGGACCGTGCGGGTGACCGGCGTGGGCGAGGGGAGCGTGGCCGACATCCTGGGCGCGGCGGCGCGGGCCAACCGGGAGATCAGCTTCGGCAGCTATCCGTTCGGGCACGGCTCGGTGGGCGAGATCGGCACCAACCTTGTGGTGCGGGGGCGCGACGAGACGGCGGTGGAAGCGGCGGTGGAGGGGCTGCTGGCGGCGCTGGCGACGACGGGGATCGCGGCGGCGCGGATGTGAGTCTTCCGCTCAGGCGCCGGCGCGGCCGGTGAAGGCGTCGACGAGGGCCTGGTAGGCGGGGTTGGGACGGGCTTCGGCGTCGAGGAGCAGGGCGCTTTCGTCGGTGCGGTTCCTGCCTTCGGCGCGGACCAGCCAGCTGTCGGGATCGCGCAGGCCCCAGGTGGTGAAGGCGTAGCGCTGGCGCTCGGGCAGGGCGGCGAAGGCTTCGGCCAGTTCGCCGACGCGGGCGACCTGCTGGGCCCGGCGTTCGGCGGTGGAGCGCAGGTCGGGCAAGTGGCCGCCGTCGCGCTGCATCGGAAAGTCGAGCTCGGAGACGTGGATCGGCAGACCGAGCGATGCGGAGTCGCGGAAGAAGTCGCGGACGCGCCCGGCCGGGATCTCGATGTTGAGGTGCGACTGGGTCCCGATGCCGTCGATCGGAGCACCGAGCGTCAGAAGCCGCTCGACCAGGCGCAGGAAGGTCGCGCCCTTGGCCGGGATGTTCTCGAGATTGTACTCATTCAGGAACAGGACGGCGTCGGGATCGGCGGCCTTCGCCTGCTGGAAGGCGCGGACCATGTAGCCCTCCGGACCCAGGGCGCGGCTCCAGTGGCAGTCGCGCAGGCCGTTCCCGTCCTCGGTCACCGGCTCGTTGACCACGTCCCAGCCGGCCATCCGCCCCCGGTAGCGACCGACGAGCGCGTGGATGTAGCGGTCGTATTCGGCGGCGAAGCGGTCGCGGGGGAGGTCGTCTGTGAAGACCTCGGACCCCTGCGAATACCAGATGACCGTGTGGCCGTGGACGCGCAGCCCGTGGTCGCGGGCGAAGGCGACCACCCGGTCGGAGGCGGAGAAGTCATGGGCGAAGCCGGGGCCAAGGGTGCGCTCCATCTTCTGCTCCCACTCCGGGGTGAGCTGCGAGCAGTGACGGAGGACGGCCTCGCGCCAGGCCGGGTCGTCCAGCTGGCCGGTCATGGCCGTGGCGCCGAAGGGGGCGGGGACGAGGTCTTTCAGCGGCGCGGCCGGACCGGCAGGGGTCTGGGCGGCGGGGCGGCCGCAGGCGGCGAGCGCGACGGCCGAGCCGAGGACGAGGCGGCGGGTCGGGTGCGCCCTAGACCGCACGGCGGCGGAGGCCAAGCTCGTCGAAGGCGGCGGTCTCGCGCTTGCCGGCGGCGATGAGGCGATTGAGCCGTGTGGTCTCGGCGACGTGCTCGAACTTCTTGAGCTCCTCGAAGGCGCCGGTGAGAGCGTCGCGGGCGCCGGACTCTTCGGCCTCGATCCCGGCGACGTCGGTTTCGGCGGCCGATTTGCGCACCTTCCAGCCGGTCAGATAGGCCTGAAGAAGGAGGGCGGCCTCGGCGTCCTGGCGGGCGCGCTCCTGCTCGACCTGAGCCTCGGCCTCGAGCACCGCGATGCGCATTTCGGCGGAGACGCGGCGGGCGGTGATCTCGGCGAGGCGCTTCTGCAGCGTCTCGACCTCATAGTTGGAGATCCGGATCAACGACTGGGCCCAGGCGGTCATGCGAACTCTCCGGTCACTGCGGGATCATGCCCTGATTCAGGATTGCCTCGAGCCGGGTAAAGGAATCGGTAAGACGTGTGGCGTCGTCCTTGTCCTGGCCGAGGAAGGCCTCGAGGGCGGGGTTGAGGGCGATGGCGCGGTCCACGATCGGGTCGGCGCCGGTGCGGTAGGCGCCGATCTTGATCAGCTCCTCCATGTTGGCGTAGGCGCTGAGGCACTGGCGGGCGCGGCGGTTCAGCTCGCGCTCGGGCGGGGTCTGGCAGCCGGGCAGGGTGCGGCTGACCGACTTCAGCACGTCGATGGCCGGGAAGCGGCCGCGCTCGGCGATCTTACGATCCATGACGATGTGGCCGTCGAGAATGCCGCGCACCGCGTCGGCGATGGGCTCGTCGTGGTCGCCGCCGTCGACCAGAACGGTGAACAGCGCCGTGATCGGGGCGGCGGTGGTGCCGTCAGGGCGCAATGGGCCGGGACCGGCACGCTCCAGCAGCTTGGGCAGTTCGGTGAACACCGTAGGCGTGTAGCCCTTGGTCGTCGGGGGCTCGCCGGCGGCGAGGCCGATTTCGCGCTGGGCCATGGCGAAGCGGGTGACCGAGTCCATCAGGCACAGGACCTCGAGGTCCTGGTCGCGCAGGAATTCGGCGCAGGCCATGGTCATGTAGGCCGCCTGGCGGCGCTTCAGGGCCGGTTCGTCGGAAGTGGCGACGACGACGATGGCGCGGCGCAGACCCTCCTCGCCGAGGGTCTCCTCGACGAATTCGCGCACCTCGCGGCCCCGTTCGCCGATCAGGCCGACGACGACGGCGTCGCAGGTCGCCTGACGGGCCAGCATCGACAGCAGCACCGACTTGCCGACCCCGGAGCCGGCGAAGATGCCGAGGCGCTGGCCGCGGCAGGTGGTGGTGAACACGTCCATGGCGCGGACGCCGAGGTCGAGACGCTCCCCGACGCGGCCGCGGGAGTGGGCGGGGGGCGGTGGGGCCCGCAGCGGATAGCCGGCCGGCCCGGTCGGTAGCGGCCCCTTGCCGTCGATGGGATTGCCGAAGGCGTCGATGATCCGGCCCAGCCAGGCGGTGGTGGGGCGCACCGTGGCCGCGGTGTCGATGATGCGGATGTCCGCGCCCGGAGCCACGCCCTCGACCGGGCCGAACGGCATCAGCAGGGCCTTGGCGTCGCGGAAGCCGACGACCTCGGCCGGGAGGGGGTGCTGGCCGCGGCCGCGCTCGATCTCGGCGCGCGCGCCGACCGCCAGGCGGCTGAGCCCGCCGCGCGACTCGATCAGCAGGCCGTTCACGCCCGCGACCTTGCCGGTCACGACCAGCGGGTCGACGGCTTCGACGGCGGCGACAAGATTGCGCAAGCTGGAACCCCGGGGACAGGCGTTCAGGGATGCGGCAACGTGGTTAACGGCGCATGAAATTGCGAGCGGCTCTTTGCCTTGGCGCTTGGCCGCCTATCTTTCTGGACCACCCGTTTCCCCACCAGAGGTCCCGACCATGACCGACGTCCCCTACGATCCCGCCCGGCACACGAAGGCCGGGCGCGGCAAGGTCTACGAGTCGATCGTCGACACGATCGGCGACACCCCGCTGGTGGGATTGCCGCGACTGTCGGCAGAGCTGAAGCCGAAGGCGCGGGTGCTGGCGAAGCTGGAGTTCTTCAACCCGCTGGCCTCGGTGAAGGATCGCATCGGTGTGGCGATGATCGAGGCGCTGGAGCAGACGGGCCGGCTGGCCCCCGGCGGCGTGCTGATCGAGCCGACGAGCGGCAACACGGGCATCGCCCTGGCCTTCGTGGCGGCCGCCAAGGGCTACCGGCTGATCCTTGTCATGCCGGAAAGCATGTCCATGGAGCGGCGCAAGATGCTGGCGCTGCTGGGCGCGGAGCTGGAGCTCACCCCGGCCGAGAAGGGCATGAAGGGGGCGATCGCCACCGCTCATGAACTGCTCGAAAGGACGCCGGGCGCCGTGATGCCGTCGCAGTTCGAGAACCCCGCCAATCCTGCCATCCATCGGGCGACCACGGCGGAGGAGATCTGGGCGGACACCGGCGGAGAGGTGGACATCGTGATCTCCGGCGTCGGGACCGGCGGCACCATCACCGGCGTCGGCCAGGTGCTGAAGGCGCGCAAGCCGGGCGTCCGCATGATCGCAGTCGAGCCGACGGCGAGCCCGGTGCTGTCGGGCGGCGAGCCGGGCCCCCACAAGATCCAGGGCATCGGGGCGGGTTTCATACCGGCAAACGTCGACCGCGCCGTCATCGACGGGGTCGAGCAGGTTTCGAACGAGGACGCCTTCGACATGGCCCGCCGCGCCGCGCGGATCGAGGGCATTCCGGTGGGCATTTCCTCGGGGGCCGCACTGGTGGCCGCCTTCCGGCAGGCGTCGCTTGAGGAGAACGCCGCGAAGACGGTGGTGGCCATCATTCCAAGCTTCGCGGAGCGGTATCTGTCGACGGCGCTGTTCGAGGGACTGTAGGGCGGCCGTCACGCCCGGTTAACCGCATTCGCCGTAGCGTGGCGGGCCATGTCCGAGCCCGCCGCCACGCCCCAGGAGGACGCGCCCGCCGCGGGCTTCCGCGCGCGGCACGCGCTGCTCAAGCGGCTGGCCGATGTGGTGTCGCTTCCGGCCAGTCGGATCAACGCCTTCGAGCGCTCCGTGACGGGCGATCTTCTGGTCGAGATGCTCCGACTGGCGTCTCCCGAGGACCGGAGGCGGGTGGCGGCCCGGCTGGCGCCCCTGGCCGAACTGCCGAACGCCCTTGCGCGGATGCTGTTGCGCGACGACCCGTCCATCGCCGGCCTGCTGATCGAGCAGTGCGCCTCGTTGTCCGACGCCGACCTTGTGGCCTGCGCCCGCGACACGACGATGGACCACCGGTTCCTGATGGCCAGCCGACGCGGTCTCTCCGAGGTGCTGACCGAGACGCTGATGAGTTTCGGCGAAACGCCGGTCATCGAGGCGGTGCTGCGCAACAGCTCCGCGCGGCTGGGGCAGGTGGCGATCGAAGGCATCGTCAGCCTGAGCCGGACCGAGAGAAGCCTGTGCCCGCACCTGCTGAAGCGGCCGGAACTGAGGCCCTCCGGGGCTTACGTGATGTTCTGGTGGTGCGGGCCGGACGAGCGTCGAACCATCCTGCAGCGTTTCGCCGTGTCGCGGGAGGTCATGCAGGAGGTGGCGGAGGACGTGTTCGCCATGGCCGCCGCCGAGAACTGGCAGGACCCGGTGTCGCGCAAGGCGCTGCAGTTCATCGAGCGCCGGCAGCGCAACCGGGCCGCGATCGAGAAGAGCCCGTACGGTGGCCTCGAGCAGGCCGTGGCGGTCGCTGGACAGGGCGGCCTGACCCGCGAAATCGCCAGCGAGATCGCCTATCTGTCGGGCGTAAAGCCGATCACAGGCGCCAAGATACTTGGAGATCCCGGTGGCGAGCCGCTGGCGATCCTGTGCAAGGCGACCGGCCTCGGGCGCAGCGACCTGCAGGCGCTGTGGCGCTCGATGCGACGCCCCGAGACGAATGCCGACGGCGCCCCGGATTCAACCTGGGAGCGCGTCCAGATCACCTATGAGATGCTTGCCGTCGACCGGGCGCAGACGGTGTTGCGCTATTGGAACTGGTCGTTGTCGTCCGCTCTGAGCCCCGCTCTATTGCGTGCGATCCGCGACGGGGAGGAAGAGGCCCTCGACGACTATTCCGCGCCGGAACGCGCAGCGATGCTGGCGCTGGCGGAAAACTTCGGACGCTGAAACGGAGCCGTAAAGTGGAGGTCCACTGATCTGGCGGCAGACCGCTCCGTGTCCGCATTGCTTTCAAATACGAACGTCTTTATTCAAAGCGCCACCGGCGGATCGGGGCTGATCAGTCGATCCGGGCATTAACCAGGTGGGACATCAATGGAAGAGAATTCGCAGCTGCTGGAGATGACGGCGGACATCGTGTCGGCCTACGTCGGCAACAACAATGTGCAGGCATCAGAGGTGCCGGGACTCATCTCGAGCATTCATGCGGCCCTGTCGCAGGTCTCCACGGGCGCGGCCGAGCCAGAGCCGGAGCCGCGCGAGCCCGCGGTGCCGATCCGCAAGTCGATCACGCCGGATTACCTGATCTGCCTGGAGGACGGCCGCAAGTTCAAGTCGCTGAAGCGGCACCTGCGCACCAAGTACAACATGAGCCCCGAGGAATACCGGGCCAAATGGGGGCTGCCTAAGGACTATCCGATGGTCGCCCCGAACTACGCCAAGGCGCGGTCCGAGCTGGCCAAGCAGATGGGACTGGGCCAGGGCGGCCGGAAGCCGGCCCGCGCCCGCGCCAAGAAGTAATCGGGCCCAGGTCCGATCCCGAAACGCCCGCCGGATTCCTCCGGCGGGCGTCTTCAATTGCAGGTCAGGCCGCCGCCTGGGCGCCGCGGCGCATGCGCCAGAAGCGAAGCGTGCGCAGGGCCGCCTCACGCGACAGGTCGGCGTACATCCGGGCGTAGGCATGGGCCTTGGCCATGGCGTCACCGTCGTCGTTGAGCAGCACCACCGCGTAGGTGAGGAACAGGGCCCGATCGAGATCGGCGGCCTTGCAGACCACGGCCAGGGCGTCCAGTTCGCGCCGCTCGACGATCTGCCGGGCCGTGTGGAAGTCGATGTCCGACAGCTGGGCCAGCGCGATCAGGAAGCAGGTGCGCCCGCCGGAGCGGAGGAAGCGGGCAAGCATCTGCGGCGTGAGCTGTCCTGCGGCGCGGAGCTCCTCGACATAGGCGAGGCACTCGGAATAGTCGGCAGGCAGGGTCCCGTCGTCGCTGGCCACGCGAGCGCGCCCGGCGGCGAGCGCCGTCTCGAGCAGGGCGGGATCCAAGCGGGCGTTCTGCTCGAGGATGCGGGCGCGCAGCCGGGCCTCGACCACAAAATACATGTCGTTGAGCAGGTCCGGCGGAAGGCTGGCGCGGGACACCGTCACCTCGTGCAGGGCCGGGTTGGAGCGGGCCCGCTCCACCGCCGTCTCGGACGCCTTGCGCGACAGGCGGGCGCCGTCGTTGCGGAGCAGGGTCCCCAGCGTCTCGTCGTCGCCCCGCTCGACGATCACGTCGGAGACAGCCTCGGAAACGGAAGCGCGGGCGGAGACGGCGCGCAGGTGGTCCTGACCGTGGCGACGCACGACGCCGAGCAGGTCTTCGTCGGTAAGGACGGGGGAGTTCGAAAGCACGGGGGCGGCGACCGAGGCCTCGTCATTGGCCAGGCGGCGGATCAGGGTGTGGGGAGCGTCCGGGGCGCTGGCGAAACGGGTCGCCAGTTCGGCACGGACCGCAGCCTCCATGTCGTCCGCGAGCCGGGCGAGGACAGCGCCGTACAGACCATCCTCCGTCTCCGTGCGGTTCGCCGTGCCGAAGAAGTGGTCGGTGAGTTCACGCAGCAGGGCGCGGCGCTTCTCGCTGGAGCTTTCCTCGGCCAGGGCGATCAGATCCGGGAGGCGGGACACGGTCGTATCCGTCACCGGTAGTCTCCCTCGGGCGCGGCCGGCTGGGCGCGAACCCGTCCCTGGGCGTCGCGGATCAGCGTCGGCCCAGGATCCGGCGCCGCCAGATCGGGCGTGGTCGGAGCCTCGGTCATGGTGATCGCCAGGGCGTCGATGTAGCTGGGCGCCGGCAGGGCGACAGCATCCGGTTCGCGACCGTTCTGACGGTGGACGGAGTAGTAGCGCGCGCCCTGCGGCTGCGGGCGGTCGGCGGAATTGGCCGTGACGGCGGCGACCGGGCGGGGCGGCGGGGCCTCCCCCGCGGAACGATCGTCTGACGGCTCCGGCGCCGGGACGGGCGCCGAGGTCGGGGGGACGAGGCGGAAGATCGGGGCGTCGCGGCGCGGGGCCATCGGATCGTGGAGAGACGGCGGCCCAGACGGCTGCGGCGTCGAGGGGACTGGATAGGCGACCGCGGCCGGCGCGGGCTGGCCGCCGTGGTCGGGCAGGTAGTCCGGCACGGGCGGCTGCGTCGCAGGGGCCGGGGCCGGAGCCGGAGGGGGCGCGGGCGTCGGCGCGGGGGCCGGGCGGAGCCAGGCGCTCGCCGGGGTCAGGGTGCGGCGGACCGGCGCGGGAGCGGGAGCCAGACCCGGGCGCCGCACCGCCGCGGCACCGCCGTGCGGGATGACGCGATTGGGCCGGCGCAGGTCGGCAGGCGGCGCTTCCGCCGCGGGGACCTCGGTCTGGACGGCTGCTGCGGCGCGGCCGGGCCAGGAGAGATAGCGGAGGCCACGGGCCGCGCCCGCCGCCTCTTGCGCCGTCGCGGCTCCGGCCAGCCCGAGGACGCACGCGAAGGCCGCGGTCGTGAGGCCGGATGTCAGGCAGGTGGCGCGGCGCAAGGGAGGCTCCGGACGCAAGGTTCTGGAGATGGCACGCTAGCGCTCCCGCCCTTAACCCGCGGCTAACGCGCGGATCAGGCGAGCCGTGCCCGGCAAAGACGTTCGAGCAGGGCGATGCCGGCGTTCAGGGCCAGGCCCATGACCATCAGGCAGGCCAGCGCCGCCAGCATGTCGGCGGTGCGCAGGCGGTTGCCAGCCTCGAGCAGGCGCCAGGCCAGCCCCTGCGTGGCGCCCGAGCCCGAGACGAACTCGGCGACGACCGCGCCGATCACCGCCAGACCTGCGGCGACGCGGACGCCCTCGAGGGCGAAGGGCAGCGCCGACGGCGCCCGGAGCCGCCACAGCCGCTGGAGGGGCGGGGCGCCGTAGAGGTCGAACAGGCGCTCCAGATCGGGATCGGCGGACTTCAGGCCTGTCAGGACACCGGAGAAGACCGGGAAGAAGGCCACCGCGGCGGCGAGGGCGACGACGGCCCGGTCCGGATGGTCGAGACCGCTCCAGATCACCACAAGGGGAGCAATCGCCACGACTGGAGTGACCTGAAGCGCCACGGCCAGGGGGCGCACGGCGCGTTCGGCCGGCCGGTTCATCGAAACGGCGAGCGCCAGGCCGCCGCCGATCAGGGTCGCGGCGAGGAGCGCCTGCAGGGCCATGCGGAAGGTCTGGAGGGCGGAGCCGGCCAGAAGCGGCGCCCGCTCCACCAGGGACATGGCGACGGCGCTGGGCGGCGGGAGGAAATAGGCAGGCACCTGAAGGCTCCGACAGGCGGTCTCCCAGATCGCGAGCAGCATCAGGCCCAGCAACAGGGGCGGCAGGGCCCGGCTCATGCCGCGACTCCGGCCGGCGGCATGGCCTCGGCGAGGGCGTCCGCCAGCCGCTCCACGGCCCCGCGGAACGCCGGATCCGCGCGCCAGCCGGGCGGGCGCGGCAGGGGGCCGGGGTGATCGTGCTCCGACGCCGCCCGCCCCGTGGCCCCGTCGAGGACGACGGAGCGGGCGGCCAGGTAGACGGCCTCCTCCACGCCATGGGTCACGAAGACGATGGCCGGGCGCGGCGCGCGGGCGGCCCAGAGGCGGTGCAGATCCTCGATCAGGCGGCGGCGGGTGACGCTGTCGAGGGCTGCGAACGGCTCATCCAGCAGCAGGAGATCCGGTTCCGTCACCAGCGCCCGGGCGAGCGACACCCGCATGGCCATGCCGCCCGACAACTGGCGCGGCCGGGCGCCGGCGCGGTCGCCGAGCCCCACGGCGGCGAGGGCCGCGCTCGCCCGCCGGCGCGCCTCCTCGCGGGAAGCGCCCGAGAGCTCAAGCGGAAGGGCGACGTTGGCGAGGGCGTCGGCCCACGGCATCAGGGTCGGGGCCTGGAAGACGAAGGCGACGTGGCGGGGATCGGCGCTGGTCGCGACGCCTTCGGTCGGGCGCTCAAGCCCGGCGAGCAGGCGAAGGGCGGTGGACTTGCCGGCGCCCGAGGGTCCGACAAGGGCGACGATCTCGCCCGGGTCGACAACAAGGTCGATCGGGCCGAGCGGCGACCGGCCGGGGTATCGCACGACGGCGCCTCGCAGCGCCGCGGCGGGCTCAGCCACGGCCGCGTCCGGGGAGATACTGGGTGGTGAAGGCCTGCCGCCAATCCAGGTTCGGAGGGTAGACGCCGGCTTCCGACGTGACGGTGAAGAAGGCTTCCCAACGCTCCTCCGTCATGGCTCCCAGCCCGTAGAGCGCCGCATCGCCGCCGTCGACGATGCCGTGCGCCTTCAGCTTCTCGCGCGCCTGGTCGAGCACGTCCTGGGTCATGTCCGGGTTGGCCTGCCGGATGAGGGCGTCGGCGGCCTTGCCGTCGCCCTGGATGTAGTCGCGCCAGCCCTCGGCCGAGGCTGCGATGAAGCTGCGCAGGGCGGCGGCGTTGTCGCGTGCGAAAGCGTTGGGCGCGAGCACCATGGTGGCGTAGCTGGGGTAGCCTTCGTCGGCGAGCAGGAAGACCTTCGGCTCGAAGCCGGCGATCTTGCGGATCGTGTAGGGCTCCGAGGTCAGATAGCCCTGCTGCACCGCACGAGGGTCGGCGAGGAAGGGCGCGGGATTGAAGGTGTATTTCCGCACCTGGTCGTCGGTGAACCCGTACTTCGCCTTGAGCCAGACCCAGAAGGCGTTGATCGAGGCGTCCGCGAGCAGGAACGGGCGGCCCTCCAGATCGGCGATCGACTGGAGGGCCGGGTCCGGATGGGCGATCAGGACCTGGGGATCCTTCTGGAAGAAGGCCGCGACAGCCTTCACCGGGGCCCCCTCGGCCACCAGATTCATGGTGATGAAGCTGTTCGAGCCCATGCCCAGCTCGACGGCGTTGGACGCCAGCAACTGGGGCACGTTCACGCCGGGCCCACCCTGGATGATCTGGACATTGAGCCCGCGCCGCTCGTAGGCGCCGGAGGCGAGGGCCTGGTAGAAGCCGCCGTGCTCGGCCTGGGCGCGCCAATCGGTGGCGAAGCGCAGCCGGATGCGGCCGTCGGCGTCGGGCTCGACCTGGGACTGGTTGCAGGCGGCGAGGCCCGCCGTCGCCGCCATGGCTCCGGCGCCGGCCAGGACGGCGCGGCGATCCAGTCTGGAGAGGCGATTCCCGCGACGGCCCATGGCCTTGGTTTACGGCCGTGGTCGAGGGAAGGGAAGGGCGACGGATCTGGCCCGTCGAGGCTGACGCCCGCCGGAATTGAGCGAGGGGACGAAGAGCACCGGCAAGCCGGATTTCCTCGTCCCCTCGCCAAGTCCGGGTTGGACTTGGCCATTGAGGTTCGGACCTCGGCCTCGGCGTCAGCAGGGCGAACCCCGATGACGGTCGGCTGTATCCTGTCGCGCTCCTGGTCTCCGGCGTTCCGCAAGGTCGAAGCCCTGCGCCGTCCTTCGATCCCGATCCGGTTCCCTCAGAGCGTTCTCTGGCCGAAGCCTTCGAAAGCCCATCGGGCCTTGATCCTGCCCCCCGCTCGTTAAGGTCCGAAACCCCCCCGGTCGCATCGGGTCAGAGAGCCGGGCCGGTTCGCCTTGAGCCCCGGGTCTCCCCGGATTTCCGCGCCGCCGTGTCCCTCGGCCCGTTGACGTTCCGACGAAACCCGCTATGAGGCAAGCGCCCGAAACCTGGCGGCTGTGCGGAATTGCCCCGGCTTCGGTGCATAACCCTGTGCATATCTGTGGATTGGCCAGATTCGCGTTTGCGAGTCAGCGGCTTGAATTATCCACAGAAAGCCGGGTGGAACGCGGCTCACCCCGCAAGGGCGGCCTTCTTCTCCTCCAGCTCCAGCCATTCCTCCTCGGCCGCCGCCAGATCGGCGCGGGCCTTTTCGGCGGCCTTCATGGCGCGGTCGAACGCGGCCGGATCGCGGCTATAGAGGTCCGGATCGGCGAGGGCGGCGTCGTGACCGGCGATCTGGTCGGGGAGGCTGGCGAGGAGGCCCTCGAGCTCCTCCAGACGGCGGGCGTCCTTGTAGGACAGCTTGGCGGCCGGCTTCTTCGGGGGCGCAGGGGCGGAGGCGCCCCCTCCACCGCCGTAGGCCTTCGGGTTCGAAGACTCCCGCTCGCCCTGCTGCGGAGGACTGAGGAAGCCGGGGTTCTGGCGGACGAAGTCGGTCCAGCCGCCGGGGGTTTCGACGATGTCGCCACGGCCGTTGAGGGCGATGGTCGAGGTGGCGAGGCGATCGACGAAGTCGCGGTCGTGGCTGACCAGAATCAGGGTGCCGTCGTAGCCCTCGAGCAGCTCCTCGAGCTTGTCGAGGGTGTCCATGTCGAGATCGTTCGTCGGCTCGTCGAGCACGAGCATGTTGGCCGGCTTCGCCAGGGCGCGGGCCAGCAGTAGACGGTTGCGCTCGCCGCCCGACAGGGTGGAGATGGGCTGACGCAGCTGGGCCTCCTGGAACAGGAAGTCCTTGGCGTAGGCAGCCACGTGCATCGAGCGGCCGCGGACCATGATGGAGTCGCCGCCGCCGGGGGTGAGGGCGTCCCAGAGCGTCATGTCGGACTTCAGCCCGGCGCGCGACTGGTCGAGGTAGACCGGATCGAGGTTTGCGCCGAGACGGACCGCGCCGGCGTCCGGAGCCAGCTCCCCGAGCAGGATCTTCACCAGGGTAGTCTTGCCGGCGCCGTTGGGGCCGACGATGGTGAGTCGGTCGCCGCGCATTACGCGGGTGGTGAAGGGCTTGAGAACGGTGCGCTCGCCGAAGCTCTTGGCGACGCCCTTCAACTCGGCGACGAGCTTGCCGGTGGTCGCGCCGGAGTCGACGGCGAGGGTGAGCTCGCGAGTCTGGTCGCGGACCCGCTCGGCGCGCTCGGCGCGCATCGCCTGCAGGCGGGCGGCGCGGCCCTCGTTGCGGCTGCGACGGGCTGTGATCGAGCTGTAGAAGGTCTCGGTCTCGCGCTCGATGGCCTTGCTGAGCCGGCGCAGGGACTCGGCCTCCTCCTCCATGACCTTGCCGGCCCAGTCGTCGAACGCCGCGAAGCCCTTGTTCAGGGTGCGGACGCGCCGACCCTCCAGCCAGTGGACCGACTGGGTGACGCGGTTGAGGAAGGCGCGGTCGTGGCTGACCACCAGCACGGCGAAACGGGCGGACAGCAGTTCCTCTTCCAGCCGCTCGATGGCGAGGATGTCGAGGTGGTTGGTCGGCTCGTCGAGGAGGAGCAGGTCGGGCTCCTCGGCGAAGGCCTTAGCCAGGGCGGCGCGGCGGATCTCGCCGCCCGAGAGGTTCACGGCCGGCTTGGCGGGGTCGAGGCCGAAGGTGGCCAGCCAGGCTTCGGCCGTCCAGCGCTCGGCGGGCCCGGAAGCGGCGTAGTCGAGCAGGGTCTCGCCGGTGATCTCCGGCTCCTGGGGGACCCAGGCGAAGCGGGTTCCGCTCTGCACCGAACGCTCGCCGGCGTCGGGTTCGATCCGGCCCATGACCAGCTTCATCAGGGTCGACTTGCCGGCCCCGTTGCGGCCGACGAGGGCGGCGCGGGTGCGCGGCTCGATGGCCATGTCCACGCCTTCGAACAGGGGGCGAGGTCCGTCCTGCAGGCGAATGTCCTTGAGGGCGACGAGAGGCGGGCGCGCGGCCATGGTGCTTTCGGGCGGGAGGAGGCGTATGGGGAGCGCGTGGATGTAGAGCGTACCGACCCGGCCTCCAAGCCCTTCTGGGAAACCAAACGGCTGGACCAGATGACCCGCGCGGAGTGGGAGAGCCTGTGCGACGGGTGCGGGCTGTGCTGCCTGGTGCGGTTCGAGGACGAGGACACCGGCGAGGTGATCCCGACCCGGGTGCACTGCAAGCTGTTCGACCCGGTGCGCTGCACCTGCTCGGACTACGCCAATCGCCGGGAGCACGTGCCGGACTGCATCAAGCTGACGCCGTGGAACATCGAGGCGCTGGAGTGGATGCCGAAGTCCTGCGCCTACCGCCGCATCCATGAGGGGCGGCCGCTGGCGAGCTGGCATCCGCTGGTGTCCGGCAGCGCGGAGACGGTGCACCAGGCCGGGGTGTCGGTGCGGGGGCAGACGGTGTCGGAGACGGCGCTGAAGGAGCCCGAGGACGCTCTCGACTTCGAGGCGCCGGAGTGGAAGGCGGAACGCGGCGCTGAGGACGAATTGTAGGCCCGGCTCGCGGAAAGACCTTCGGCAAAAGCAAGGGCTTGCGAAAAACAATCCGGGAATGTCCGCCCTTGGACGCTGGCGCCCCATACTCCAGTCATGACCCGGAGAAGGGTTCGGCGGGGTCGGGAAGACGGGCCCGCCCGGGAACACGGAGACAACTCATGCTGGACTGGCGACGGCCCTTCGGCCGGCGGCGCATCGCCGCGCCCGAGATCAAGGACAGCCGCGCCGGGCCGCTGATCGCCATTTCGGCCGGGGGACGCCCGCGCTGGACGCCGCGGGATTACGCGAGCCTCGCCACCGAGGGGTTCGGCAAGAACGCCGTGGTCTACCGCTGCGTCAGGATGATCGCCGAGGCCGCAGCGGCCACCCCGCTGACGGTCTTCGCGGACGGGGTCCGGGCGGACGACCATCCGCTGGCCAGGCTGCTGGCGCGGCCCAATCCGGAGCAGTCCGGCGTCGAGTTCCTGGAGGGGCTGTACGGCGCCCTGCAGACCGCGGGAAACGCCTATGTCGAAGCGGTTGGCGAGGGCGAGCCGGAGGAGCTGTGGTCCCTGAGGCCGGACCGGATGATGGTGATCCCGGGACGTGGGGGCTGGCCCGAAGGCTACGAGTACGCGGTCGACAGCCGGTCGGTGCGGCTGGGGCGGGCGGCCGACGGATGGCTGCCGGTGCTGCATCTCAAGCTGTTTCATCCAACCGACGACCACTACGGCTTCTCGCCGCTGGAGGCGGCCGCCTTCGCCATCGACGTGCACAACGCCTCGGGGGCCTGGAACAAGGCGCTGCTGGACAATGCGGCGCGGCCGAGCGGGGCGCTGGTCTACGGCGGGCGCGACGGCGAGGGGCTGACCGCCGAACAGTTCGAGGCCCTGCGCGGTCAGATCGACGACCTGCATGCCGGGGCCCGGAACGCCGGACGGCCGCTAATCCTCGAGGGCGGGCTGGACTGGAAGCCGATGAGCTGGACCCCGGCCGACATGGACTTCGTCGCCGGCAAGCACGCGGCGGCCCGGGAGATCGCCCTCGCCTTCGGCGTACCGCCGCAACTGCTGGGCATTCCGGGAGACGCCACCTACGCCAACTATCGGGAGGCCAACGCCGCCTTCTGGCGGGGCACGGTCGCGCCGCTGGTGCGCAAGGCGGCGGCCGCGCTGACCGGATGGCTGGGTGGGCGGTTCGCCGATGTGCGGGTCGAGGCGGACCTCGACGCCGTGCCGGCGCTGCAGCCCGAGCGGGAGGCGCTGTGGGCGCGGTTGAACGCCGCCGCCTTCCTCACCGACGAGGAGCGCCGCCGCATGGCCGGTGTGGAGGGCTGAGATGGAGCGTCTGAGATTGCCGGTCGCCCTGATCGCCGTGCTGGCGGCCCAGACGCTGGGTGGGCTGGTGTGGGCGGGCGGGGCCGCGGCCCGGATCGCGGCGCTGGAGGAGCGGGTCGGGGAGCAGCGCCTGGTGGCGGAGCGGCTGGCGCGTCTGGAGGCGCAGGGCGAGGCGGTGCGGGCCAGCGTGGCGCGGATCGAGCGGCGACTGGAGGCGCGGTCGTGACCGGCGCCGCGGAGGGCCTGCCGATCTCGGGCTACGCCTCTCTGTGGGGCGTCGCGGATCTGAACCGGGACGTGCTGGTGCGGGGCGCGTTCGCCGCCAGCCTGGCGAGGTCCGGGGCCGCCGGAGTGCGGATGCTGCACCAGCATGAGGGGCGCGCCGTCGTCGGCGTGTGGGACGAATTGACGGAGGACGAGCAGGGGCTGCTGGTCCGCGGCCGCATCCTGGACTGGTCGGCCGAGGCGAGGTTCGCGGGCGCCCTGGCGCGGGCCGGCGCGATGGACGGGTTGTCGATCGGCTTCCGGCCGGTTCGGGCGCGCCGGGCCGGGGCCCTGAGGGTGCTGGTCGAGGTGGATCTATGGGAGGTGTCGCTGGTCACCTTCCCTATGCTGCCGGGCGCCCGGTTCAGGCCTGCCGTTCCCGTGCCGCCTGCTGAAGCGACGTCAGCGTTCGCCTGAGAAGGTCGAGGCCGCGATCGGTCTGGAAGAAGCGGCCCGCGACGAAGGCGGCGATGAAGACGAAGGGGATCGGGACCTCGAAGACCAGAACGAGGATCGATCCCAGCGCGAACAGGCCCGTCCAGAGACCGATGCGCAGGGTGGTCCGTTCCTCGGGACTGAGGTCCCCGGATGAAGCGGGGGACGACGCGGGCTCCTGCGCAGGACCTGGGCGCGGCGGCGGCGTCGCACCGGTACGGAGCTGAACGAGGACGGGTTCCGGGGGGCGTGACGGCGGAGCCGGCGCTGGCTGGACGGGGCGCGGTGCAGGCGGGCGAACGGTCTGTGAAGCGACTTCGAAGGGTACGGAGCGTCCCGTCGCGTCGACGGTGAAGACCTGATCGAAGGGGACCGATGCAAAGTCGGTGGAGCGGGTGTCCCGTCCGTAGCTGTCGCCGAGCAGTCCAAGCAGCCGGCCGTTTCGCAGGCGGGCGCGGAAGGCCACCGGATCGGCGAGGCCGGAGATCACGACGTGGACCGTTCCGAACTCGCCGGTCGGCCCGGAGGTCGGCCGCTCCGGCGGGACGAGGACCTCGGTGAAGACGCCGAAGCCGGAGTTGCGGCGGACGGTGGGCCGGCTGGCGGCAAACTGGGCCGCAAGGTCAGGCGCTTCGCTGCGGAGTTCGCGGGCGAGGGCGTCCATCACCGTCCGTTCGAGGCGAGTGTAGCCGCCCGTGCGGCGGTCCGGCTGGACGTGGAGAGTTTCCCGGGGCGTGCGCGTCACCTCCGGACCCTAACCGCGATGCGCGGTTCCTGAGAAGCGGAGACATCATGAAAGAGACCAAACAGGCTCCGGCCACGCCGGAGGCGCGCGCCGCCCTGCACGAGATGATGGCGGCCTTCGAGGCGTTCAAAGGCGCCAACGACGCCCGGCTGGACGAGATCGAGCGCAAGATGTCGGCCGACTCCCTGCTGGAGGAGAAGGTGGCGCGGATCGACCAGGCCGTCGCGGCGGCGCAGGCGCGGCTGGACCGGGTCGCCAGCGAGGCGCGGCGGCCGTCGATCGGCGAGAGCTCCGCCACCGCCTTAGGCGGTCCTCTTGCCCCTGCGGGAGAGGAGACCAAGGCGGCGTTCGATGGCTACCTGCGGGCCGGGGTTGGCCTGGAGGTGAAGGCGGGTCTGTCGACGGCGCCGAACTCCGGCGGCTACGTCGTGCCCGAGCAGACGGAGCGCGCCATCGAGCGGCGACTGATGGCCGGATCGCCGATGCGCGAGATCTCGACGGTGCGGACGGTGGCGGCGGGCGTGTTCAGGAAGCCGGTGTCGATCGCGGGGGTGGGCTCCGGGTGGGTCGCCGAGACGGCGGCGCGGCCGGAGACGGATCCGGCGACGCTGGCGTTGCTGGAGTTCCCGGCGGCCGACCTCTACGCCTGCCCGGCGGCGACGCAGACGCTGCTGGACGACGCCCTCGTCGACCTGGACGAATGGCTGGCCGGCGAGGTGGAGGACGCCTTCGCGGCGCAGGAGACCGAGGCCTTCGTCAACGGCGACGGCCTCAACAAGCCGCGCGGCTTCCTCGACTACGACATCGTCGCCGACGCGGGCCAAAGCTGGGGCGAGATCGGCTATGTCGCCTCGGGCTCGGCGGGGGCCTTCCCCACGCAAGGGCCGACCGACCGGCTGATCGACCTGGTCTATGCGCCCAAGGCCCAGTACCGGCCGAACGCGCGCTTCGTCATGAACCGACGGACGGTCTCGACGGTGCGCAAGTTTAAGGACGCCGACGGCAACTACATCTGGCAGCCGGCGCAGCGGGCGGGCGAGACCGCAAGCCTGCTGGGCTATCCGGTCACCGAGATCGAGACCATGCCCGATGTGGCGGCCGATGCGCCCGCCATCGCCTTCGGCGACTTCCGCCGCGGCTACCTGATCGTCGACCGGGCAGGCGTGCGGGTGCTGAGGGACCCGTACTCCGCCAAGCCGTACGTGCTGTTCTACACCACCCGCCGCGTCGGCGGCGGCGTGCAGGACTTCGACGCGATCAAGGTGATGAAGTTCAGCGCGAACTGAGGCTTAGGAGGCAGCAGGCAACAGGCGCCAGACGGCGGGGAGCCCCTCCGCCTGGCGCTTCTCGCCATCTTCAATTCCATTCGAGGTGGTTCCTATGACCGCAGCGGTGACTCTCGCCGAGGCGAGGCTGTTCCTGCGCGTCGAGCACGACGCCGAGGACGGGCTGATCCAGACCCTGATCGAGGCGGCGCAGGCGCGGATCGAGGCGGAGACCAGCCAGGTTCTCGACGCCGCCTCGCCGGCGCCGCTGCGGCTGGCGGTGCTGATGCTGGTGCTGCGCGCCTATGAGCGCGGCGAGCGCGACATGCCCATCCGGCCCGTCGAGGCCTGGATCGCGCCCTATCGCCAGGTGCGGCTGTGAAGACGCTGGCGGAACTGCTGGAGGCGGTGGAGGCGGAGACGCCCTACGGCGGTCGCAGCGTCACCTATGAGCCGCTCGGCTGGGTCTGGCTGAAGCTGGGGCCGCGACGGCGCAGGGAGCGGACCGAGGCCGGCGGGCTGCACGTCATGGAGACCGTCACCGGCGAGACGCGCGCGGATGCACGTCTGGAGGGCGGCCGCGTGCTGCGCTTCGGCGGCGCCGACTGGCGGATCCGTTCCGGCGAGACGGTGGGCGGCCGGGCGATACTGAATCTGGAGCGGCCGAGATGATGCATGAACGCGCGCTGCAGAAGGCGCTGCTGGCGCACCTGCGCGCCGATCCGGGGGTCTCGGCCCTGCTGGCCGATCGACAGTGGGACGCGGCGCCGGAGAACCCAGAGCACCCGCACCTCGTGATCGGGCGCAGCGAAAGCCGTCCGCTGCCCGGCGAAGGCGGCGGGGTGGAGCACGCGCTCACGCTGAAGGCGGTGTCCCGCTTCCGCGGAAGCGAGGAGGCCAAGGCGATCGTCGCGGCGATCCGCATGAGCCTGTCCGATGCGGCGCTGCAGGCGGACGGGGTGCGCACGGTCGATGTGGGCGTCCGGTTCGCCGACGTCTGGCCCTCTCCGGCCGGGCATCGAACCTATGCGGTGATGCGGGTGCGCGCCGTGACCGAGGACATGTGAGGAGATCGCCATGGCGGCGCAGCGAGGCAGGGACATCCTGTTGAAGATCGAGGACGCTCCGGGGACGTTCATCACCGTCGCCGGGCTGAGAGCGCGGACCATCGCGCTGAACGCGCGGACGGTGGACGCGACCGACGGCGACAGCGCCGGCCGGTGGCGCGAACTGCTGGCGGGCGCCGGCGTGAAGTCAGCGGCGGTGAGCGGGCAGGGAATCTTCCGCGACGCGGCGTCGGATGCGCTGATCCGGGAGGCCTTCTTCGACCAGTCGGCGCGCCGCTGGCGGCTGATCGTGCCGGATTTCGGGCAACTGGAGGGGCCGTTCCTGGTCGCCGCGCTGGAATATGCCGGCGAGCATGAGGGGGAGGCGAGCTTCGCCATAAGCCTGGCCAGCGCCGGAGAGATGAGCTTCGAGGCGATCGGATGAACGGCGCAAGGGGAGAGGTCCGGGTCGACCTGGCTGGCCAGCCGCGACGGCTCTGCCTCACGCTCGGCGCACTGGCGGAGATCGAGGCGGCGCTGGGCGTCGAGGGCGCCGCGGCCCTGGCCGACCGCCTGCGCCTTCTATCGGCCCGCGATCTCCTGGTCGTGCTGGCGGCGTTGCTTCGAGGCGGTGGGGAGCTGGAAGCGGCGGACGGGCTCGATCAGGCGGCCGTGGATCCCCGGGAGGCCGCCGCGGCCGTGAGCCGGGCGTTCGTCGCGGCGGCGGGATGAAGACGCCGTGGGGAGAGATGCTGCGCCGGGCGTTCGCCGCCGGGGTGCCGCCGGACGCCTTCTGGCGGCTGTCGCTGCGGGAGTGGCGGATGCTGGTGGAGCCCGGCCAAGGGCCCGGAGCGATGGATCGTCGCGAGTTGGAGCGGCTGGCGGAGGCGTGGCCCGATGAATGAATGGAGCCAGGGCGGATCCCTCGGTCGGGTGCCGGAGCAGGCGGCGGAAGCGGCGGCGGCGCTGGAAGGACTGAGAGAACCGGCGGAGCGGGCGGCGGAGGCGATCGAGACGGCCTTTGGCCGGGCCGGCGAAGGCCTCGCGCGATCACTCGCGCGGGCTGCGGCCGACGGCGAGGTGACGCTGGCCGAGCTGGCGCGGGCGGTGCTGGCGGCCGTCGCCGCCGCCGCGGGCGCGCGCGGGGGTCTGTCGGATGCGATCGGGCGGGCGCTTGGCCCGGTCTTCGCCGGAAGTCGGGCCGAGGGCGGGCCGGTGACGGCCGGCGGCGCCTATCTGGTCGGGGAGCGCGGACCGGAGGTGTTCCGGCCGGCTGTCTCCGGGACGGTGGAGCCGCCAGTTGGCGGGGGCGTGACGGTGAACGTCACCATGGACGGCGGGGCGCCCGCGTTGCTGCGTTCAGAGGCGCAGATCGCCCAGATGCTGGCGCGCGCCGTCAGGTTGGGCGCGCGCCGGCTGTAGGTTTCAGAGGCCCTTCGGATTGGGGCCGAAACGGTTGTCGCCTGGCTGGCTGTCGGTGAGACCGATCCAGAGCAGAAAGCCGAGACCCACGAGGAACATCAGGGCGAACAGGCCGAAGGCCGGACCGATCAGGGCCATGATCGCAGCGGGATCCTCGTTCTCGAGGGCGGACGCGTTCATGACTGCGCTGAAGCCCATCATGCTGATGGCGACGATCGAGCCGACGATTCCGACGACCCAGGGGATCGCCGCAAGCCAGCCGGTGTGGCCCATATCGTGGAGCCGCTTCACCGTAATGGCGAGGTTCGGCCAGATCAGCGCTATGGAGATCACGGCTCCGATCAGCGGAAGCCACCCCGCGACCACGCCCGCCCCGAGGCAGACGAGCCAGCCGATCCAGAAATGCGACCGACGGGTGCGGCCCTCGAACGAGAAGAACAGATGCTTCCAGTCGAAGCTCTGAACCTGGGTTGAAGAGTCCATGGTCATGCAGCGGCCCTCCCTGACACGCGGTTGCGGCCCGAACCATGACCGAACCCCGCTCGCCGGACAAGGGAACCCCTGCGGAGGCGTTCGGCGCCTGGCGCTTCCGGCGGTCTGTTCCGCGAGGAGACTAGATGAGTTTTCATGAGGTGAGGCTGCCGGCGCGACTTGCGTTCGGCTCGACTGGTGGAATCGAGAGGCGGACCGAGATCGTCACCCTGGCCTCGGGCTTCGAGCGCCGGTCCACGCCGTGGGCCGAAGGTCGGCGGCGTTACCTGATCGGCGCGACCCTGCGGTCGCTGTCCGACATGGCGGCCTTGACCGCCTTCTTTGAAGCTCGGAAAGGCCAGCTGTACGGCTTCCGGTTCCGGGACTTCGCGGATTACCGCTCCTGTTCCTCTGGAGAGGCTCCCGGGCCGACCGACCAGGCGCTTGGCGTCGGCGACGGATCGCGCACGTCTTTCCAGCTGGTGAAGCGCTACGGCGAGGGCGAGTCCGCCCTGCAACGCCGGATCTCCAAACCGGTGGCGGGGACGGTGCGGGTGACGGTCGACGGGCTGGAGACCGGCGCCTTCGGCGTCGACGACTCGACCGGCCTTGTGACGCTGGAGACGGCTCCGGCGGCGGACGTGCCCGTGTCGGCCGGCTTCGAATTCGACGTTCCGGTGCGGTTCGACACCGATCGCATCGAGGTGACGCTGGAGAGTTTCGAGGCGGGTCGGATGGCGGCTGTGCCGCTGATCGAGATTCGGGTCTGACCATGCGACATGTGCCGGAGGAAATGGCGGCCCGGATCGAGAGCGGAGCGGCGCCGCTGTGTCATGTCTGGATCCTGACCCGGCGCGATGGCGTGGTGTCGGGGTTCACTGATCACGACCGCGACCTGGACGTCGACGGCGTGCTGTGCCGCGCGGCGAGCGGGTGGACGGCAGGCGCGGTGGACGGGGAGATCGGCGGGACCTGCGGGACCCTCTCCGCCGCCGGCGGGCTGGATGACGAGGCGTTGCGCGCAGAGGATGTCGAAGCCGGACTGTACGATCGGGCCGACGTGGCCTTGTGGCGGGTCGACTGGCGACGGCCGGATCTGGGGGTGCGTTTGCAGCAGGCGCGCCTGGCGAGGATCCGCTGCGAGGGCGATCGTTTCGTGGCCGAACTGGAGGGGCCGCTGGCGGCTCTCGAACGCGTCGTCGGGCGAACCTGCGGCCGGGACTGCGACGCCGTGCTGGGCGACGAGCGCTGCCGGGTGGATCTCGCGACCTTTCCCGGCGCGACCTGTGACAGGCGCTGGGCGACCTGCACGGGCGTCTTCTCCAACGGCGTGAACTTCCAGGGCTTCCCCGACGTGCCGGGCGACGATTTCCTGACCGCGACGCCGGTCCAAGGCGGGCGCAACGACGGGGGGAGCCGGCGATGAGGGTCGTGATCCTGTCGGCCGCGCGCGGCTGGATCGGAACGCCCTACCGGCATCAGGCGAGCGTCAGGGGCGAGGGCGCCGATTGCCTCGGCCTGCTCCGCGGAATCTGGCGCGAGGTGATCGGTCCCGAGCCGGAAGCGCCGCCGCCCTATGCGCCGGACTGGGCGGAGGTCGGCGGCGAGGAAACGCTGTGGGCCGCCGCGCGCCGGTGGCTCCGGGAGATCCCCCTGGACCGGGCCGAGCCCGGGGATGTGCTCCTGTTCCGGATGGCGCCCGGCTGCCCCGCCAAGCATTGCGCGATCCTGAGCGAGGCGTGCGCGACAGGCGAGGCGCGGATGATCCATGCGTACTGGGGTCGCGCCGTGGTCGAGAGCTGGATGGGGAGTTGGTGGCGGCGCCGGCTGGTGGCTGCGTTCACCTGGCCTCTTGCCGAAAACGGAGCGGGCTGAATGGCGCAGATGGTGTTCGGGGCGGCCGGCGGCGCGATCGGCGGGCCGCTGGGAGCGAGCCTCGGGGCCATGCTCGGCGGCATGGTGGACAGTGCGGCGATCGCGGGCCTGCAGCCGCCGCGCCAGCGCGGACCGAGATTGCAGGAGCTCAAGGTGCAGGGCACGGCCGAGGGCGCGCCGCTGCCGTGCGTGTTCGGGCGCGCCCGGGTGACCGGCCAGATGATCTGGGCGGCGCGCTTCCTGGAGGGCCGGCGCACCTCCGCAGGCGGCAAGGGCGGGCCGCGGACGGTCGACTACGGCTATTCGCTCAGCTTCGCCGTCGCCCTGTGCGAGGGGGAGATCGACGGCGTCGGTCGGGTCTGGGCGGACGGCCGGCCGATGGACCTGACGGGCGTCACGATGCGGGTGCACCGGGGCGGGCCGGACCAGACGCCCGATCCGCTGATCGAGTCGATCGAGGGCGACGCTCCGGCCTATCGCGGCACGGCCTATGTCGTGTTCGAAGACCTGCCGCTCGGTCCCTATGGCGATCGCGCGCCGCAACTGGCCTTTGAGGTGTTCCGGCGTCCGCGGGGCGGCGAGCCGCGGCTTGGGGATCGTCTCGAGGGCGTGTGCCTGATCCCGGGAGCCGGCGAGTTCGTGCTGGCGACAGAACCGGTGATGCGTCGCGAGGGGCTGACCCGCACCAGTGCGGAGAACCTGCATGCCGGCGACGGGCGGCCGGACCTGGTGGTCTCGCTGGACCATCTGCAGGCGCAGTGCCCCGGGCTGAAGCGCGTCAGCCTGGTGATCGGCTGGTTCGGGACGGATCTGCGCGCCGGCGAATGTCTGATCCGGCCGGGTGTCGAGCGACGCGACAAGCCGACGGAGCCCCTGGTCTGGTCGGCGGCGGGACTGGATCGGCAGACCGCCCATCTGATCTCCGGAAGCGGCGGCGCGCCCGCCTACGGCGGCACGCCGTCCGACGAGAGCGTGCGTCAGGCCGTGGCCGAGCTGAAGGCGCGGGGGCTGGAGGTGACGCTGTATCCCTTCGTCTTCATGGACATCCCGCCCGGCAACGGCTTGCCGGACCCGTACGGCGGCGCCGAGCAGGCCGCCTACCCATGGCGCGGGCGGGTGTGCGGAAGGCCCGAGGGCGAGGCCGCCGAGGATGTGGCCGCCCTGTTCGGGACTGCCGACGGCTGGGGTCTGCGGCGGCTGGCGCTGCACTACGCCGGGCTCGCCGCGGAGACCGGCGCGGACGGCTTGCTGATCGGCTCGGAGATGCGCGGCCTGACGCTGACGCAGGACGCCGGCGGCGGCTTTCCCGCGGTCGCCGAGCTCCGGTCGCTGGCGGCGGAGTGCCGGGCCGTGGCGGGGCCGGAGGTCCAGCTGTCCTACGCCGCCGACTGGTCAGAGTACGCCGGACTGCGGGACGGCGGGGAGGTGGCTTTCCACCTGGATCCGCTGTGGGCCGATCCGGCGATCGATTACGTCGCCGTGGACTGGTACCCGCCGCTGGGCGACTGGAGGGGCGGCGACGGCGGCCTCGACGCGGCTTCATTCGGCGGGCCCGACGATCCCGCCTACCTCGCCGCGCAGGTGGCCGGGGGCGAAGGCTTCGACTGGTGGTACGCGTCCGAGGCGGACCGTGCGGCGCAGGTCCGGACCCCGATCGTCGACACGGCGCACGGCGAGGACTGGGTGTTCCGGGTCAAGGATCTCGTGAGCTGGTGGAGCCGTCCGCACCATGACCGGCCGGGCGGCGTGCGCGCCGGCCAGCCGACGGCGTGGGTTCCGGGCATGAAGCCGGTGCGGCTGACCGAGTTCGGCTGCGCCGCGGTGGACCGGGGCGGCAATGCGCCCAACCTGTTCCAGGACCCGAAGAGCTCCGAAGGGTCGCTTCCGCCGGATTCGACGGGCGCGCGCGACGACCGGATGCAAAGGCGGGCGCTCGAGGCCGTCCTCGCCCATTTCGCCGCCAATAATCCGATCTCGCCCGTCTACGGCGGACCGATGCTGACCGGAGTCGACGCCTGGTGCTGGGATGCGCGGCCGTGGCCCGCCTTTCCGGGCCGGGCCGACGTCTGGGCCGATGCGCCAGCCTGGCGCACCGGTCACTGGCTGAACGGCCGACTGACGGGAGAGGCGGACGACCTGATCGCGGCCATCCTGCGCCGGGGCGGCCTGACGGATGACATGTTCGAGGTGGCCGGCGTGCCTGATGGAATCTCCGGCTACCTCATCGACCGGCCGATGCGCACCCGCGACGCCCTTGAGCCACTGATCCGGGCCCTTGGGCTGACCCTGTCGGAGCGCGGCGGACGGGTGGCGGTGCGCGGCGTGGAGCCGCCCGCAGCGTTCCTGGCCGCCGATGACCTGGCCTTGCCGGAAGAGGGGACGGGCGTTCGCGCCGAGCGGGTGCTCGAAACGCCGCCGGCCGTTGCGCGCGTGCGCTTCATCGACGGCAATCGCGACTACCAGACCGGGGCCGAGAGCGTCCGCAGCGCGGCCGACGGCGGCGGCGTCGATCTGGAGCTGCCCGCCGTGTGCTCAGGCGCAACGGCGCGGGCGGCCGCAGCCCGCGCGCTCGCGGACGCCGCGGCAGAGACGCTGACCCTGCATCCCGGCCCGGTGGACGCCTTGCGGCTCGAGGCCGGCGACGTGGTCTCGCTGGAACTCCGCGGCGGCGACTGGCGGGTGGTCCGGCTGGATCTCGACGGGACGCCTTCAGCCATGCTGGAGCCCATCTCCGCGCCTGAAGCGGAAGCGGACGATCGCCTGCCTGCGGCGCCGGAGGCGGTTCCGGCTGCCGGAGCGCCCTTCCTCCGTCTACTCGACCCGCCGCCGCTGCCGGGCGCCGAATCCGACCTCCGGCCGCTGGCGGTGGTGGCTGCCGATCCCTGGAGGCCGATGCAGGTGCTGGCGGGGCCGGCTCCGCATGCCCTGACGGTGCGGGCGGAGGTGGCCGAGCCGGCAACCGTCGGAAGGCTGAACGAACCGCTGTCATCAGGACCGCGGCACCGCTGGGACGAGACCAACGCCCTGCTTGTCCGCCTCGAAGGCCGGGCGCCGCAGAGTCGCCCGGCGGATGCGGTCCTCGCCGGCGCCAATGTGGTGCTGGTCGAGGCCGGAGAGGAATGGGAACTGCTGCAGTTCCGCAACGCCGACCTGGTCGGCGGCGACGTGTGGCGGCTGACCGGGCTGCTGCGGGGACAGCAGGGTACGACGGCCGGCGGCGCACCGGCCGACGCCCTCTGCGTGATGCTGGACGGGCAGCTGCCGCGGGTGGACTCGCCGCCCGCCGAGCGAGGTCTGCCGCTGGTCTGGCGCGCGGGGTTGAGCGGTCTCCCGGCTGGCGGCCCCCGCTTCACCGAAAAGCTGTGGGCGGCGCGCGGCGTCGGGGTGCGACCGTGGAGCCCCGCCCATGCGCGCGCCATCCGCCGCGTGGACGGCGGCTTCGATCTGAGCTGGATCGCCCGTCATCGCCTGGACGGCGACCGATGGGCGGAAGAGCCGGCTCCCTCCGATCCGCTGCGGTTCAGGGTGCGGGTCCTGGGCGCCGAGGGCGAGTTGCGAATTTTCGAGGTCTCCGGAACGCAAGCCCTCTATCCGGCCTCGGAGGCCGTCGTCGATTTTCCGGAGGGCGCGGAGGCAGCCCGCTTCGCCGTCAGTCAGTGGGGCGACGGCTGGGGCTGGGGACTTGAATCGGAAGTGCGTCCGGGTTGAACGCGAGGCGGCGCCTTTGCGGAACGGCGGCGATGCCCTAACTGGAAGCTCTGTGTTTGGCGGGCGGCGGCCCAACGGAGCGACATTCGAGTGGCGGGCGATCCCTACAAGGAACTCGGCGTAGCCCGGGGCGCGAGCCAGGACGAAATCAAGAAGGCGTTCCGCAAGCTCGCCAAGGATCTCCACCCTGACAAGAACCCCGGCGACAAGGCGGCAGAGGATCGATTCAAGCGGGTGACAGCCGCCTTCGATCTGCTCGGCGACGCCGAGAAGCGGGCGAAGTTCGATCGCGGAGAGATCGACGCAGACGGGCGGGAGCAATTCCGCGGCTTCGGCGGCCCTCGCGGGGGAACGGGCGGCCCCGGGCAAGGTCCGTTCGGAGCAGGCGCCCGCGGCGGCTTCGAGAACATCGACCTCGACGAGATTCTGGGCGGCATGTTCGGCGGCGGCGCCCGTCCGGGTCGGGGCGGCTTCAGCGGTCGGGGCTCCGACGTGCGAGCGACGCTTGAGATCAGCCTCGAGGACTCGATCAGCGGGGCGACCCGGCGCATCCAGTTTTCGGACGGGCGAGTGCTCGATGTCGCGATTCCGAAGGGGGCGGCGGACGGGCAGGTCATCCGCCTGAAGGGGCAGGGCGCAGCCGGACGGGGCGGCGAAAATGGCGACGCCCTGATCGAACTGCGGATCGCGCCGCATCCGGTATTCACCCGCGACGGCGCCGATCTCAGCATGGATCTGCCCATCGCCCTTGCCGACGCGTTGCTGGGGGGGAAGACGCCGGTCCGGACGCCCGAGGGTACGGTCAGCGTGACCATTCCGAAGGGGTCCAGCTCGGGCAAGGTCCTGCGGCTGAAGGGGCGCGGGGCGTTCGCCGGCGGCAAGCGAGGCGACCTCCTGGCGCGCCTGATGATCATGCTCCCTGGTGACGAGGATCCCACTCTCACCAAATGGGCCCAGGGCGTGCGCGACAAGGCGCCGATCCGGCCGTTCCGAGACTGATGGCGAACCGTCCCAACTTGAAGCCGGCGCGG
Organism: Brevundimonas viscosa; assembly: GCF_900116065.1. Classification (GTDB taxonomy): domain Bacteria; phylum Pseudomonadota; class Alphaproteobacteria; order Caulobacterales; family Caulobacteraceae; genus Brevundimonas; species Brevundimonas viscosa. The sequence goes on along the minus strand of NZ_FOZV01000005.1, from coordinate 100,028 downwards.
CCGTGGTTCTCTTCGGGACCGACGGCGAAGCGTCCGGGGTGGTCGAGCCAGACCTTGCCGCACGAACTGCTCGGCCGGGGCATCCGTGCGCCGGAGGTGGTGGCGCGGTTCGCCCACGGACTCAGGCTGACGCGCGAGCTGCTGCAGGTCCCGGCGGACTGGCAGGTGGTCTACGTTCCCGGGTCGGACACCGCGGCGGTCGAGGCGGCCCTGTGGTCGATGCTGGGCGAGCGGCCGGTGCAGGTGCTCGCCTTCGAGAACTTCGGGCAGGTCTGGGCGACCGACATCCGGGACCACCTTGGCCTTGAGCCGGAGGTGCTGACCGCTCCGTACGGGCGGTTTCCCGACGTTTCCCGTGTCGATCCCGCCAGCGACCTGGTTTTCCCGTGGAACGGGACGACCTCCGGCGTGCGGGCGCCGGGCGCGGACTGGATCGCGGCCGACCGCGAGGGGCTGACGATCTGCGACGCGACTTCCGCAGCGTTCGCCATGCCGCTGCCGTGGGCCCGGCTCGACGTGGTGACCTTCAGCTTCCAGAAAGCGCTGGGCGGCGAGGCAGGACTGGGCGTTGCGGCGCTGTCGCCGCGAGCGGTGGCGCGGCTGGACCGCTATGCGCCGCCGCGGCCTGTTCCGAAGGTGCTGCGCCTGCGTGACGCCAACGGTTTCGACCGGACGCTGGCGAGCGGATCAATGATCAACACCTTCTCGGTGTGGACCCTCGAAGACTGGATCGACGCCGTGGAGTGGGGACTCGCGGCCGGGGGGCTGGACGCGCTCGTCGCCCGGACGAACGCCAATGCGGCGGCGCTCGACGCCTGGGTGCGACAGGCGGACTGGATCGACTATCTGGCGGAAGACCCCGCGACACGGTCGACCACTTCGGTTTGCCTGAAGATCGTCGATCCGCGCGTCACGACGATGGACGAGCCGGCGCGGCAAGCCCTGGTGCGGCGAATGAAGGCGCTGGTCGAGGATGAAGGCGCGGCGTTCGATGTCGAAAGCCATCGCAATGCGCCGGCCGGCCTGCGCATCTGGTGCGGCTGCACGGTCGACACGGCCGACATCGAGGCGCTGACGCCGTGGCTCGACTGGGCGTTCGAGACGGCGATGGCCGAATAATCCCCGCGCCGGGAGGACACCCGACGATTCCGCCGCTATAGGCTGCGCCCGCATTCCGGAAGTCGGATCGGCGGAGAAGCATCTTGGCGAACGTGGCGGTGGTCGGCGCCCAGTGGGGCGACGAGGGCAAGGGCAAGATCGTCGACTGGCTGTCGAACCGCGCCGACATGGTCGTGCGCTTTCAGGGCGGCCACAACGCCGGCCACACCCTGGTTGTCGACGGCAAGGTCTACAAGCTGGCGCTGCTGCCCTCCGGCGTGGTGCAGGGCAAGCCGTCGATCATCGGCAACGGCGTGGTCGTCGATCCCTGGCACCTCGTGGCGGAGATCGAGAAGATCGAGGCGCAGGGCGTGGCGATCACCCCCGACGTTCTCACGATCGCCGACAACGCCTGCCTGATCCTGCCCGTGCACCCGGCGCTGGACGTGGCGCGCGAGGCAGCGGCGAGCGCGCCGGGCGCGCGCATCGGCACGACCGGCCGCGGCATCGGGCCGGCCTACGAGGACAAGGTGGGGCGGCGGGCGATCCGGGTCTGCGATCTCGCCGACGCCGACGACCTGAGGGTCAAGATCGACCGTCTGAGATCGCACCACGACCCCCTGCGAGCGGGCCTCGGGCTGGAGCCGATCGATCCCGCCGCCCTGCTGGCCCAGCTGCTCGAGATCGCGCCGAAGATTCTTCCCTATGTGAAGCCGGCGTGGAAGGTGCTCGATGAGGCCCAGAAGACCGGCAAGCGGGTTCTCTTCGAGGGGGCGCAGGGGGCCTTCCTCGACGTCGACCACGGCACCTATCCGTATGTCACCAGCTCGAACACCGTCGCCGGTCAGGCCGCCGCCGGCTCGGGGGTCGGCCCCAAGGGCGTCGGCTATATCCTCGGCATCGTGAAGGCCTACACCACCCGGGTGGGCGAGGGGCCGTTCGCCTGCGAACTGCATGACGCCGTGGGGGAGCATCTGGCGACGGTCGGCCGGGAGGTCGGGGTCAATACCGGCCGGGCCCGGCGCTGCGGCTGGTTCGACGCCGTGCTGGTCCGCCAGTCCGTGGCGATCAACGGCATCGACGGCATCGCGCTGACCAAGCTGGACGTTCTCGACGGCCTGACGACGCTGAAGATCTGTGTCGGATACCGCGTTGGCAATCGCGTGCTGGACTACCTGCCGTCGAGCCTGAAGGCTCAGGCGGCGGCGGAGCCGGTGTTCGAGGAGCTCGAGGGCTGGAGCGAGAGCACAGCCTCGGCCCGCAGCTTCAAGGACCTGAACGCCAATGCGATCAAGTACGTGCGCCGGATCGAGGAGCTGATCGGCGCGCCGGTGGCCTTGCTGTCCACCAGCCCGGAGCGCGACGACACCATCCTGATGCGCGACCCGTTCCAGGGCTGACGCTCCACCACAGCGTTCAAGTCGCCTTAACCCTGTCCTGTCATTGAACCGGGAGGTGGAGGGTTCTGCGTGTTTGCTGTCGATCATCGCCTTCTGGCCCGGCTGGAGCCGGTGACGAAACGGGTCCTGATCGTGGACCCCAACACGCATGCCGCCCGCCTGCTCACGGATCTCATGAAGGCCTTGGGGGCGCGCGAGATCGCGGTCGAGGCGGCGGACACCCGGGCCATGAAGGCCGCCGCCGCCCTGGAACCGGGCATCGTCTTCACCGAGCGGTCCGGGCCGGGTCTCGACGGCGAGGCGTTGGCTCGCCGCTTGCGGCGTTCAGACCTGCCGTGCCGCCGCGCGCCGATCATCATGATCTCGGCGGAGGCGACCGCATCGACGATCCTCGGCGCGCGCGATGCGGGCGTGCACGAGTTCCTCCGCAAGCCGTTCACCAGCGCCGATCTGCAGCGGCGGGTCGAGAACGTCGCGCTGAAGCCACGCGACTGGGTCGAGGCGGTGGAATACGTCGGGCCCGATCGACGGCGTTTCAATTCCGGCGAGTACAGCGGACCGGGCAAGCGGCGCAGCGACCGGGCCGCGACGGGGGCGGCCGCCCTGGCGGCGGCGAAGGACCAGGCCATGCGCATCCTGGCTTCCGCCCTGGACCAGTTCGATCGCGACCCGATGCAGGCCGTCCGCGCTATCCGCGAACAGGCGTCGGCCCTCAAGGCCGTGGCGATGAAAGGGGCGGACTCACGGCTGGCGGTGGCCGTCGGCGCGCTGGAAGTCAGCCTCGCCTCGGGGCCGGCGACCAAGGCCACCCTGTCGGCGCCGATCGGCGGTCTGCTGGCGATGCACCAGGCCGAGCCCATGAAAAAGGCGGGCTGAACGCCCGCCTCCTTCCCTGTCGAACGGCCTTAATCAGGCGTTGACCAGGTTCCGCTCCTCGGCCGCGGCGCGCATCGCCTTCTGAAGCTTCTCGAAGGCGCGCACCTCGATCTGACGCACCCGCTCGCGCGACACGCCGTACTGCCCGGCGAGCTCCTCGAGGGTGACCGGATCGTCCTTGAGCCGGCGCTCGGTGAGGATGTGCTTCTCGCGGTCGGTCAGCTCCTCCATGGCCTCCTGCAGCAGGCTCATGCGGATCGACTTCTCCTCGTCCTCGGCCAGCTGGGTCTCCTGCGAGACGGCCGTGTCGTCGGCCAGCCAGTCCTGCCACTCGCTCTCGCCGTCGGCGCGCAACGGCGCGTTCAGCGAGGCGTCGCCGCCCAGCCGGCGATTCATGTCGATGACGTCCTGATGGGTCACGCCCAGCTTGGTGGCGATCGTCTCGACGTGATCCGGATGCAGGTCGCCTTCCTCAAAGGCCGAGATCTGGCTCTTGGCCTTGCGCAGGTTGAAGAACAGCTTCTTCTGCGCCGCCGTGGTGCCCATCTTCACGAGCGACCAGCTGCGCAGGATGTACTCCTGGATCGAGGCGCGGATCCACCACATGGCGTAGGTCGCCAGGCGGAAGCCCTTGTCCGGGTCGAACTTCTTCACCGCCTGCATCAGGCCGACGTTGCCCTCGGAGATCACTTCGCCGATCGGCAGGCCGTAGCCGCGATAGCCCATGGCGATCTTGGCCACGAGGCGAAGGTGCGAGGTGACGAGGCGGTGCGCGGCTTCGGGGTCCTGGTGCTCCGACCAACGCTTGGCGAGCATGAACTCCTCGTCCTTGCTCAGCATCGGAAACTTGCGGATTTCCGTCAGGTATCGCGACAGTCCCTGTTCAGGCGACATCACCGCGAGCGATCTGGTAGCAGCCATGTGGTCCCTCCGACCAAAAGTAACGAGCGGGCCCTGCGGCGTCGGCCACGCACGTGCGCCGGCGTCTCGCCCCTCAACCGGTGAGATAGGTTCGGGTTTCCGTCTTTGTCAGAGGCGGATCGTCACAGCAAAGCGTGACCGTTGCCCCGGCGCCACTGCACCGAATGTGGCTCCGTATACCTCATAGTCAGTCCTAAATCAAGACGCACTTCGAACCCTCAGAGATCCGACAACTTCTCTTCCAGAGCGCGCATGTCGGCTGGCGGGGCGGTCTGGAACCTCAGCGCCTCACCGGTGACCGGATGGACGAAACCCAGCACCGCGGCGTGCAGCGCCTGGCGCTGCAGTCCCGCTTCGGCGACCGCGGCTCTGACCGGCGCGGCCGGACTGCCCGAGCCATACACCGGATCGCCAAGGATCGGCGCGCCCCTGGAGGCGAGGTGGACGCGGATCTGGTGGGTCCGCCCCGTGTGCAGGGTGCAGGCGACCCGCGCCGCCATGGGCGTCCCGCCCGCCTTCGCGGGGACGCCGAACATGGCCTCCACCACATAGTCGGTGATCGCATGGCGCCCGCCCGAACGCAGCACAGCCATCTTCTTTCGATCCGAGGACGAGCGTCCGATCAGGGTCTCGATCCGCCCCCTGGGCGGCGTCGGCGCCCCGCGGGTCAGGGCGATATAGGTGCGCTCGATGTCGTGGGCGCTGAAGAGCGCCGAAAGGCCTGCGTGGGCCCGGTCCGACTTGGCGGCGACCATCACGCCCGAGGTGTCCTTGTCCAGCCGGTGCACGATGCCCGGGCGGGCGACGCCGCCGATCCCGGACAGGCTGTCGCCGCAGTGGTGCAGCAGGGCGTTCACCAGCGTGCCTGTCTCACATCCGGGTCCCGGATGCGCCGCCATGCCCGCGGGCTTGTCGATGACGATCAGGTCGTCGTCCTCGAACAGGAGGGTCAGCGGAATGGCCTCGGGAAGCGGATCCGCCGGGGCGACCGGGGGAACCGCCACCGAATACAGACCCGCGGCCGCCTTCGCCGACCCGCCTGAGACCGGCGTCCCGTCGCGGCTCACTGCGCCGGCCGCCAGGAGGGCCTGCAACCGTGCTCGCGACAGGTCCGGAAAGGCCCCGGCCAGCGCCTTGTCCAGCCGCATCCCGCCGGTCTCGATCCGCGCCTGCAGCACGACCGGTTCGTCGTCTTCGGTGATCAGGGGTTCGTCGGACAAGAGCAGCTCCGCCGCCGGCGGGCGGTGACCCGTCTTGCCTGACGGCCGCTCGCGGGGTCAACGCCGGGGCTTTCCCAACGGCTCAGCTTGGGGCAAAGGTTAACGGTCTTTCGGGGGAGGGGCCCATGCGCGCCATCTTGTCTGCAGCCGCGCTTGCGGCAGTCGCCCTGGGGGTGGGCAGTTGCGCCACCATGAGCGAGGAACAGTGTCTGGCAGGCGACTGGGCCGGCCAGGGCTTCTCCGACGGAGCGGCCGGCTACGCCATGAGCCGTCTGGGCGAGCACGCCGAGGCCTGCGTCAAGCATGGCGTGGTTCCTGACGACGCGGCCTATCGCGCGGGCTGGAGCGACGGCGTCCTGCGCTACTGCACGATCGAAAACGGCTTCCGGGTGGGAGCGCAGGGCGGCGGCTACGCCGGCGTCTGTCCCGCGGACGTGGAGCGGGATTTCCTGATCGCCTACGAGGACGGCCGGGTCATCCATCTCGCCGAACAGGCGGTGTCGGAAGCCCGGAGCCGCATCGACAGCAACGCCTACCGGCTCGAGGAGCTGGACGACAAACTCGACGCCAAGCAGCGTGAGCTGCGGGCCGAGAGGCTCACCGACGCCGAGCGGGACGTCATCCGCAACCGCATCCGCGAGCTGCGGCGCGAGCGGGAAGACACCGAGCGCGAGTGGCGGCGGGCGCAGCGCGAACTCGACGACGCCGAGGCGCGGGCCCGCGATGTGCGCTGGCGGATGGAGTCGCGTTACCGCTGACGATGAAGACCGGGGAGACCGGACGGCCCCCCCGGCGCCGGCGGATCAGGCCGCCTTCTTCTCCAGCGCCTGCTCCCACTGGCCCAGCGAGGCGAGGCCGTTCATGCGGGCGCGGTGGTGGAAGGCCTCCTGGCAGGCCACGGCGTTCTCCGCCTTGCCCGACCAGGCCCGCTGCGGCGCCGCCTGCAGGGCGCGGCCGTACGAGAAGGTCATCTTCCACGGGAAGCCGCCGATGCGGTTCATGGCGTCGAGGTGGGCGGTGGCCTGCTCGTCGGTCTGGCCGCCCGACAGATAGGCGATGCCCGGCACCGCCGACGGCACGGTGGCCTTCAGCGCGGCGATGGTGCGCTCGGCCACTTCCTGCACCGAGGCCTGACGCCGGGCGCCCTTGCCCGAGATCACCATGTTCGGCTTCAGTATGATGCCCTCCAGGGCGACGCGCTGCTCGTACAGCTCCTGGAACACCGTCTGCAGGGTCCAGCGGGTAACCTCGTCGCAGCGGTCGATGTCGTGGGCGCCGTCCATCAGCACCTCAGGCTCGACGATCGGCACCACCTGCTCCTGCTGGCAGATGCGGGCGTAGCGGGCCAGGGCGTGGGCGTTGGCCTTGACGCAGCCCCAGGTCGGCACGCCGTCGGCGATGTCGATCACGGCGCGCCACTTGGCGAAGCGGGCGCCCCGCTCGTAGTGGGCGCGGACGCGCTTGCTCAGGCCGTCGAGGCCCTTGGTCACCGTCTCGCCGGGGAACCCGGCCATCTTGGTGGCGCCCTTGTCGACCTTGATGCCCGGGATCGAGCCGGCGGCGGTGATCAGGTCGACCAGCGGCGTGCCGTCCTTCGCATCCTGGTACAGGGTCTCCTCGAACAGGATCACGCCCGAAATGTGCTCGCGCATGGTCTGCTCGGCCCGGAACAGGCACTCGCGGTAGTCGCGGCGATTGTCCTCGGTGTTCTCGACCCCGATGGCGTCGAAGCGCTTCTTGATGGTGCCGGTGGACTCGTCGGCCGCCAGAATGCCCTTGCCGGGCGTGACCATCGCCTCGGCCACCGCGTTGAGCGCCGCCAGATCCATGAGTGCCTCCTCGAGCCTGTTGTTTCGGGGTCATCTAGCCCCCTCCACGCCCGAAGTCACGCATTGTTACAGCAGTTTCGCCGCACTCCTGAGCAAGCGTCAGGCGCGCAGAGCCTCGACTCCCGGCAGGGGCTTGCCCTCCATCCATTCGAGGAAGGCGCCGCCCGCGGTCGACACGAACGTCATGTCGTCGACGACCCCGGCGTGGTGCAGCGCCGCCACCGTGTCGCCGCCGCCGGCCACGGCGATGATCGCCCCGGTCCTGGCCAGCTGGGCCGCCGCCTGGGCCGCCTTGACGGTGGCTGCGTCGAACGGCGGGACCTCGAACACGCCCAGCGGTCCATTCCAGATCAGGGTGCGCGACAGGGCCATGGCCTTGACCAGCGCCTCGACCGTCAGCGGGCCGGCGTCGAGGATCTTCTCGTCGTCGCCGATCTCCTCGCGCGCCAGAACGGTGCGGGTCTCGACGTCTGGCTTCAGCTCGGTCGCCACCACCACGTCGCGCGGCAGCAGGATCTCGCAGCCCTTCGCCTCCGCCTCGGCGAGGATCTCGCGCGCCGTATCGGCCATGTCGCGCTCGGCCAGCGAGCCGCCGATGTCGACGCCCTGCGCGAACAGGAAGGTGTTGGCCATGCCGCCGCCGATGGCCAGCCGGTCCAGCTTGCCGACGAGGTTCTTCAGCAGGTCCAGCTTGGTCGACACCTTGGCCCCGCCGACGATGCCGAGCACCGGCTTGACCGGCGTTCCGAGCGCCTTGTCCAGCGCCTCCAGCTCGCGCCGCATCGACTCCCCGGCGTAGGCCGGCAGCAGGCGCGCCAGTCCTTCGGTCGAGGCGTGGGCCCGGTGCGCCGCAGAGAAGGCGTCGTTGACGTAGATGTCGCCCAGTTCGGCCAGCTGCGCGGCGAAGGCGGGGTCGTTCTTCTCCTCGCCGGCGTGGAAGCGGACGTTCTCCAGCAGGATCACGCCGCCGATTGCGAGATCGTCCAGCGCCGTCTTCGCCTCCGGGCCCACGCAGTCGGGGGCGAACTGGACCGGCGCGCCCAGCACCTCGCACAGCTCGTCGACCACCTGCTCCAGGCTCATCGACGGCACCCGCTGGCCCTTGGGCCGGTCGAAATGGGCCAGCAGGGCCACCTTGGCCCCGGCGTCGCGCAGCCGCTGGATGGTCGGGACCGCCGCCCGCAGCCGGGTGTCGTCGGTCACCCGCCCGTCCTCCATCGGCACGTTGAAGTCCACGCGGACGAGCGCGGTCTTGCCGCCGAGGTCGCGGGCGTCGTCGAGGGTGCGGAAGGTCATGTGCGTCTCCTGTCTCCTCCCCGTCGCGCAGCGATGGGGAGGTGGCGCGACGCGCCGGCGCGTCGTGACGGAGGGGCCGCCGGCCCCGGATTCGGTGCGGCGAGGACCCCTCCACCGCTTTGCGGTCCCCCTCCCCATCGCTGCGCGACGGGGAGGGGACGCAACATCAGAGGAACTTCGCCATCACCAGCGCGGTGTCGCTCATCCGCGTCGCGAAGCCCCACTCGTTGTCGTACCAGCTCAGCACCCGGGCCAGCTTGCCGTCGACCACCTGGGTCTGGGGCAGGGCGGCGGTCGACGAGGCCGAGACGTGGTTCATGTCCATCGACACCACCGGGTCCATCGTCGTGTGCAGCACGCCCTTCATCGGACCGTCGGCGGCGGCCTGCAGCGCCGTGTTGATTTCCTCGACCGACACCTCCCGGCCCGCCACGACCTTCAGGTCGACGACCGAGACGTTCGGGGTCGGCACGCGGATCGACGAGCCGTCCAGCTTGCCCTTCAGCTCCGGCAGCACGAGGCCCAGGGCCTTGGCCGCGCCGGTCGAGGTCGGGATCATCGACAGGCCGGCGGCGCGGGCGCGGTACAGGTCCTTGTGCATCGTATCCAGCGTCGGCTGGTCGCCGGTGTAGGCGTGGATGGTGGTCATGTAGCCGCGCTCGATGCCGAACAGGTCGTGCAGCACCTTGGCCACCGGGGCGAGGGCGTTGGTGGTGCAGCTGCCGTTCGAGACGACGATGTCGTCGGCGGTCAGGGTCTCGTGGTTGACCTTGTAGACGATGGTCTTGTCGGCGCCGTCAGCCGGGGCCGAAACCAGCACCCGCTTCGCGCCGGCCTTCAGGTGCGCCGAGGCCTTGTCCTTCGAGGTGAACAGGCCGGTGCACTCCATGGCGATATCGACGCCGAGGTCCTTGTGCGGCAGCTCCTCCGGATTGCGGATGGCCGTGACCCGGATCTTGCCGGTCCCGACGTCGATCCAGTCCTCGCCGCTCTCGACCGTGCCGGGGAAGCGCCCGTGCACCGAGTCGTACTTCAGCAGATGGGCGTTGGTGGCCACCGGGCCCAGGTCGTTGATCGCCACCACCTCGATGTCCTTGCGGCCGTGCTCGGCGATCGAGCGCAGGACGAGACGGCCGATGCGGCCGAAACCGTTGATGGCGACGCGGACGGTCATGGGGCGGGCTCCTGGAAGCGGGGTTTGTGGTTGGCGCTTCAATGGAACCGGCGGCGCGGGGATTCAACCCCGCGGCTGTAACAAGGCGTGATTGACTGTAACGCTTGGCCGAATTGCGTGTCAGCGGTTCAGGGGCAGGGCGAGCCTGGCTGCGAGCCCGCCTTCCGGGCGGTTGCGCAGGGCCACGTCCCCGCCCGCCGCCCGGGCCGCCTGCCGCGCTACGGTCAGGCCCAGCCCGGCGCCGCCGGTCTCGCGGTTTCGCGACCGCTCCCCTCGCTGGAAGGGCTCGAACACGGCCTCCAGCTCGCCTTCCGGCAGACCGGGCCCCCGATCCTCGATCTCGACCACGGCCGATTCGCCCTCTGCGAAGGCGCGGACCCGGGCGTCGCCGCCGTACTTCACGGCGTTGCCGATGAGGTTGCAGAGCGCGCGGCGCAGGGCGGCTGTGTCGCCCGTCACGGACAGGGCGGCTCCGCCCTCGAAGGCCACCGCCGCCCCCGTCTCGGCGAAGCCTCGCGCGCAATCCTGCGCGAGCGCCGCCAGATCCAGCGCCTCCCGGGCCTCGGGCCTCGCCTCGCCGCGCACGAAGGCCATGGCCTGGCCGATGAGGGCGTCCATCTCCTCGATGTCCGAGGCCATCCGGTCGCGCACCGCATCCGGCGCCTGCTCGGCCCGGAAGCGCAGCCGGGTCAGAGGCGTGCGCAGGTCGTGGGCGATCGCCGCCACCGTCTGGGTGCGCTGGCGGATGTGGTCCCGCAGCGACGCCTGCATGTCGTTGAACGCATGGATGGCGGTCCGCACCTCGCGGGGGCCCGAGGGCTTCAGGGGCGACGCCTCGGGGTCGGCGCCCAGCCGTTCGGCGGCTTCGGCGAACGCCCGGATCGGCCGCGTCAGTCGCCGCGCCATCCACCACACCAGCGGCGCCAGCAGCAGCATGGATATGCCCAGCGCCAACAGCAGCCGCATCTGCCACGGCGACAGCAGGTTGCGCGGCGGCTCGACCGTGGCCCAGCGCCCGTCCTCGAGCTGCAGCGAGGCGGAGAAAGGCGCGAACGTCAGCCGGTCCGTCATCACGGTGAAGTGCCGCGTCTGCTCGCCGACCACGACGGGCGCCCCCGCCGCCAGTCGCCCGTGCACCTGGGCATGCAGGCGGACGGCGGCGGCCGGCGCCTGCGCCGTCGCCTCCTGACCGGCCGGCGCGCCCGGCACGATCACGTCCTCGCCGCGGCGGACGAAGACGAGGTTCTCGACCGGGCGTTCGCCCCGCCGGCCCGGGCCTGGCCCGGGAAAGCGCCGCATCGGCGCCTCGATGGAGACCGCCACCCGCTCGATCGGGACCTCGAGCCTGTTGGCCAGTCCGCCGCGGATCGCCAGCGCCAGCGGATTGCGTTGGTCGGCCTCGCTGCGGGACACCGGGCGATCGGTCAGTCGACGGCGCAGCGGTCGCCCGTCGGCGGTCTCCGCCGCCTCGCCCTCCAGCGCCCGGGCGGCGTCGGCGATGCTGATCCCCGCCGGCCGCGGCTCGGGCGCCAGGACGATCACGGCGAAGGCCACCGCCTGGGACATGACCACGGCCAGCGCCGCAAGGGCGCCGACCTGGACCACGACGGGCAGGGAGGACGGCCGCCTCACGCGGCGCCCCGGCGGCGCTCGACCCGGACGTCGAACATGTAGCCCTCGCCGCGCAGGGTCTGGATCATCTCCAGCCCCGAACCGTCGTCCAGCTTCTTCCTCAGCCGGCTGATCTGCACGTCCATGGCCCGGTCGAAGACGTCGGCGTCGGCCCCGCGCGCGCGCTCCAGCAGCTGTTCGCGCGTCAGCACCCGGCCCGGCCGTTCGGCGAAGGCCTTCAACAGCGCGAACTCACCGGCCGACAGGGCGACCAGTTCGCCGTCGGGGCGGATCAGTTCGCGGCGGAGCAGATCCAGCCGCCACCCCGCGAACAGCAAGGCCGGGCCCTCGGCGGCTGTTTCCTCGCGGGGCCGCCGGAGCACCGCCCGCACCCGCGCCAGCAGCTCACGCGGATTGCAGGGCTTGGCCAGATAGTCGTCGGCCCCGAGCTCAAGGCCGATGATCCGGTCCGTGTCCTCGCCCATGGCGCTGAGCATGACCACCGGCGGGCCCTTTCCGGCGATGCGCCGGCACACCGAGAGGCCGTCCTCGCCCGGCATCATCAGGTCCAGCACGATCAGGTCGGGCACCCGCGCCGCCAGCGCCCGGTCCATCTCCGCCGCCGAGGCGGCCCCGGCCGTCTCGTAGCCGTGCCGGCCCAGGTAGTCGCACAGCACCTCGCGGATGCCGGGGTCGTCGTCGACGACGAGGATGCGCTGCGGTTCCGTCTGCATGCCGCCATCATGGCCGAGCCGGCGGTCGCCGTCATTTCAGCGCTGAAACATTGGATCCCGCGTCTGAAACACGGCGGCAAGGGCAGGGTGGTCGACTTCGCTCAACGACAACGGAGTCGAAACCCCATGCTCACCCTGATCGCCCTGTCCGCCGTCCTGCTGCAGGAACCGCCTGCGCCGCCGTCGCCCCCCGAGGCGCACACCCGCTTCATGATGATGGGGCCGCACGGCCACGCCGCCATGGACCGCGACGGCGACGGCCAGGTGACCCGCGAGGAGTTCGCCACTCCGATGAATGAAGCCTTCGCGCGACTGGACCGGGACGGCGACGGCCGCCTGTCGGGCGAGGAGCTGGCCAGCCGTCACGGCGACCGCGAGCACGACGTCATGATCCTGCGCGGCGGCGAGCCGGGGATGCACCGCTTCGAACTGCGCCGGCACGACGGCCCCTCGGCCCCGGGCGAGCGCCATGAGATCGTCATCCGCGGCCCCGGCGGAGAGGGTGGGCCGCACGTCTTCCACTTCGACTCCGGCGACGGCCACGCCGCCGCCCGGATGGACGCCGACGGCGACGACAAGGTCAGCGAGGCCGAGTTCACCGCCCGGCTGCGCGAAGCCTTCGCCCGCATGGACGTCGACGGCTCCGGCTTCCTCGAAGAGGGCGAGCGCGGCGGCGACGGCGAAGTGCGGGTCATCACCCGCCGCCTCGAGCGGCGCGAGGCGGAGTAATCGTCCGGCGACTTCGTGATTTGGCGTGGCGAGGATCGGCGCCCTAACGTTGATCCATGGGGTTCCGCCGCCTTCTCGATCGTCTGGCCGTCGCGGCCGTCGCCGGCCTGTGTCTGACGTGGGCCAGCCCTGCCTTCGCCGGCGGTCCCTTTCCCGAAGCGGTGTCGGTCGAGGCCGCTGCGCCGGGACGCGATCGCGTCCGCATGAACCGCCGCGTCTTCGACCGGGTGTGGAGCGACGTCCGCACCCAGTACTACGACCCCGGCCTGCACGGTGTGGACTGGAACGCCGCCCGCCGCACCTTCCGGCCCCGCGCGCTCGCGGCCGCCGACGACCGCGCTCTCTATGCCGCGCTCAACGAGATGCTGGATCTGCTCGACGACGACCACGCCGGGGCCGCGCCGCCGGCCGTGGCCCGCCGCCAGGACACCCTTCGCGAGCGCCGGCCGGCCATCGGCGTCTCTCTGCGCGCCATCGATCCGGCCTCCGGTCACTACCGCGTCGAGCGGGTGCGGCCCGGATCGCCGGCCGACCGCGCCGGCGTCCGCGCCGGCTGGACGCTCGCCACCGGCGAGCCGGGCCAGTGGAGTCCCGAGCAGGACGTCGAGGCGGGCCGGCCCATCCAGCTGGACTTCACCGATGAGACCGGCGCCCCCCGTCCCCTGCAGGTGGCGCCGGAGATCCTCGAGCCGGAACCCGCCTTCGTCGCAGACCGCTCCCGCCCTGGCGTCGTCGTGCTGCGCGTCGAGGGCTTCGAGGCGGGCCTCGGCGACTGGATGGGCGAGGAACTGGCCCGCACCGGACCTGATGTCGATGTGATCGTCGACCTGCGCGGCAATCCGGGCGGCCGGCTGATGGAGGCCGATGCGGTGCTCAGCTGCTTCCTGCCGCGGGACCTGCGCTGGGCGACGCGCACCGGCCGTTCCGGCCGCACGATCGAGATGCGCACCGCCGGCGGCTGCGGCCCCCTCGAGGGGCCGGCCCCGCATGAGGTCGTGGTGCTGGTCGACGGCGACAGCCGCAGCGCCGCCGAGCTGACTCCCGCCGCGCTGCAGGAGGCCCGCCGCGCCCTGGTGATCGGCGAGCCGACGGCCGGGGCGGTGCTGATCTCGCAGGAGACCCGCCTGCCCGACGGCGGCAAGCTGACGCTCAGCCGCGCCGACTTCGTCACGGCTGGCGGCGTGCGTCTGGAGAAGCGGGGAGTGACCCCCGACCTGCCGGCCGAAGGAGACGCCGCCCTGCTGGCCGCCATCGCCGCCCTGTCGCAACCCACGCTGGCCGCTGCCGAAGGCGGCGCCGCGCCGGGGCTCTAGCCGGCGACCGGCCTCACCCGGCCGGCGGCCTCACGCGCCCGCGCTCGCGCTTGGTCGACGTCATCGCCCCGCGCCAGCGCCACGCCCATGCGCCGCCGTTCGTAACTCTCCGGCTTGCCGAACAGGCGAAGGTCGGCCGTCGGGACCGACAGCGCCTCGGCCACGCCCTCGAACGCGATCCCGGCCGCCTCCATCCCACCGTAGATCACCGCGCTGGCCGCCACGTCGCGGCGGCTGACGTCGACCGGCAGGCCGAGAATGGCCCGGGCGTGCAGGGCGAACTCGCTCATCCGCTGGCTGGCCAAGGTGACCAGGCCGGTGTCGTGCGGCCGCGGCGACACCTCCGAGAACCACACCTCGTCGCCCTCCACGAACAGCTCGACCCCGAACACGCCCAGCCCGCCGAGAGCGTCGGTCACCTTGCCGGCGATCTCCTGCGCCCGCGCCAGCGCCGCCGGGCTCATCGCCTGCGGTTGCCAGCTCTCGACGTAGTCGCCCCTTTCCTGCCGATGCCCGATCGGCTCGCAGAAGTCGGTGACCACCTGCCCGTCCCGCATCGAGCGCACTGTCAGCAGGGTGATCTCGTAGTCGAAGTCGATCTTCCCCTCGACGATGACCCGCGCCGTCTCGACCCGCCCGCCCGACTGGGCGTAGGCCCAGGCCGCGTCCACCGCCTGCAGCGTCTCGACCATCGACTGGCCCTTGCCCGAGGACGACATCACCGGCTTGACGAAGACCGGCAGGCCAATGCGTTGCGCCGCCTCGGCCAGTTCCGCCGCGCTCTCGACGAAGGCGTAGGGGCTGGTCGGAAGGCCCAGCTCCTCGGCGGCCAGCCGGCGAATGCCCTCGCGGTTCATGGTCAGCTGCGTCGCCCGCGCCGTCGGGATCACCCGCGCGAGCCCGGCCGCCTCGACCTGAGCCAGCACGTCTGTGGCGATGGCCTCGATCTCCGGCACGATGATGTGCGGCGCCTCGGCCAGGATGACCCCGTTCAGCACCTGCGGATCGGTCATCGGCACGACATGGCTGCGATGCGCCACCTGCATCGCCGGCGCGTTCGGATAGCGGTCGACCGCGATCACCTCGACCCCCAGCCGCTGCAGCTCGATGGCCACTTCCTTGCCCAGCTCCCCGGCCCCGAGAAGCATAACGCGGGTCGCGGTGTCGGAAAGAGGCGTGCCGAGTTTCATCGGGGCGTCCTTGCTCAGGGCGTCGGGGCGGGGAAGAGCTGCCGGACGGCGTCCAGCGCGGCCCCGTGGTAGATGGTGGCGTGGCTCTCGGTCGGGCGGGGCGTGTAGTCCCAGGTCAGGCCCGGCATCGCATGCCGGTGCAGGTTGGCCGTCAGCACCTCCATCGGCGCCTGCATCTCCGGCCCCTCGTCGCCGAGCGTCAGGATCAGGGTGCGCGGATCGTTGGAATGATCGCGCAGGTGCGCGCCCGCCTGCGCCGCCAGTTCACCGCCGTCCCACCACAGGCTCGGGCTGACCGCGACGTAGGCGTCGAACATCTCCGGCGCCTTCAGGAAGGTCTCGACCACGAACAGGCCCGCCAGCGACTCGCCCATCAGCGCCGTCTCGCCGCTGGTGCGGAAGCGCCCCTCGACGAAGGGCTGGACCTCGTCCCGCAGGAACCCCCGGAACCGTTCCGACTGTCCCTGGGTCGGATACTGCGCGATCAGCTCCGGGTTCTCCGTCGGCAGGGCCAGCTCGTTGCGCCGGTCGACCGAGGCCACCCCGACCACGATCACGTCGCGCGTCGTCCCGTTCACCGTGCCCAGCTGCGCCAAGCCGGAGATGTGGTGGAAGTCCTGCCAGGTCGTCCCGCCGTCCAGCAGGTAGAGCACCGGATAGGTCGCCTCGCCCTCCGCATAGCCGGGCGGCAGCCAGACGTTGATCTCCCGCGTCCCGCCATAGGCGGCGGAGGGCAGGGCGTACGACGTGCCGATGACGATCGGCGTTTCCGTCGGCGCCGTCTGCGCCAGCGCGGCTGGCGCGAGGGCGATCCCCGCCGCGACCAGAAGGACGGCGAGGACCCGGCGCATCAGAGGCGCGCCTTGACCTGTTCGACCACCGCCTCGGCGGTGATGCCGAACTTCTCGTACAGCACCTCGGCGGGGGCGCTGGCGCCGAAGCCGGTCATGCCGACGAAGCCGCCGTCCTCGCCGATGAACCGCTCCCAGCCCTGCTGGATGGCGGCCTCGACAGCCACGCGCACCGTGCCGCGGCCGAGCACCGACGCCTGGTAGGCCGCATCCTGCTGGAAGAAGAGCTCGAAGCAGGGAACCGACACGACCCGCGTCGGCGTGCCTTCGGCTTCCAGTCGCTCGGCGGCGGCCAGGGCGACCGGCACCTCGGTGCCGGTGGCGAACAGGGTCGCCCTGGCCTCGCCGTTCGCCGCCTTCAGCTCGTAGGCGCCCTTGGCCGACAGGTTCTCCGACGCCGCCGCGGTCCGCACCGCCGCCGTCTTCTGCCGCGACAGGGCCAGCGCCGAGGGCGTCGCCTTGTGCTCCAGCGCCAGCTTCCAGCACTCCATGGCCTCGACCGTGTCGGCCGGGCGGAACACCAGCAGGTTCGGAATGGCCCGCAGCGCCGCGAGGTGCTCGACCGGCTGGTGGGTCGGCCCGTCCTCCCCGAGGCCGATCGAGTCGTGGGTCAGCACGTGGATGACCCGAACGCCCATCAGCGCCGCCAGCCGGATCGACGGCCGGCTGTAGTCCGAGAACACCATGAAGGTGCCGCCGTACGGGATCACACCGCCATGCAGCGCCATGCCGTTCATGGCCGCGGCCATGCCGTGCTCGCGGATGCCCCAGTTGACGTAGCGCCCCTCGTAGGTCGGGGCGTCGAAGATCGGCGTGCCCTTGACGAAGGTGTTGTTCGAGCCGGTCAGGTCGGCCGAGCCGCCGATCAGCTCCGGGACGGCCGCGAACAGCTCATCCAGCGCCGCGCCCGACGCCTGGCGGGTGGCCTGCGCCGGCTTGGTCTCGACCAGTTCGGCGATCTTCGCCTCCAGCCGGTCGAAGGCGCCGGCGGGCAGCTCGCCGTTCATGGCCCGGGTGAACTCCGCCGCCTGCGAGGAGGCGGCCAGCCGGGCCTCCCACGCCTTGCGCGCCTTGGCCCCGCGGCGGCCGACCTTGCGCCACGCCTTCTCGATGGTCGCGGGCAGTTCGAACGGATCGTGCGTCCACGACAGGCCCAGCCGCGTCGCCGCCACCTCGGCCGCGCCCAGCGCCGCGCCGTGGGTCTTGTGGCTGCCTTCCATGGTCGCCGCGCCGCGGCCGATCTTCGTCCGGCAGGCGATGAGCGTCGGCTTGTCCTGCTTCGTCGCCCACTTCAGGGCGGCGCGGATATGGTGCTCGTTGTGGCCGTCGATGGCCTTCACCGCCCAGCCGGCCGCCTTGAAGCGCTGCTTCTGGTCGGTGGCGTCGGACAGCGACACCTTGCCGTCGATGGTGATCTCGTTGTCGTCCCACAGCACCGTCAGCTTGTTCAGCCGATAGCGTCCGGCGAGGGTGATCGCCTCCTGCGACACGCCTTCCATCAGGCAGCCGTCGCCGGCGATGACCCAGGTGCGGTGGTCGACCAGGTCCTCGCCGAACCGCGCCGCCAGATGGCGTTCGGCCATGGCGAAGCCGACCGAGTTGGCCAGGCCCTGGCCCAGCGGACCGGTCGTCGTCTCCACCCCCGGCATGTGGCCGTACTCGGGGTGGCCGGCGGTCTTCGAGCCCCACTGGCGGAAGTTCGACAGCTCATCCTTCGTCGCGTCCTTGTAGCCAGTCAGGTGCAGCAGGGCGTAGATCAGCATCGAGCCGTGGCCGGCCGACAGGATGAAGCGGTCGCGGTCGGCCCAGTCGGGGCGCGAGGCGTCGAACTTGAGGAATTTCGAGAACAGCACCGTCGCGACGTCGGCCATGCCCATCGGCATGCCGGGGTGGCCGCTCTTCGCCTTCTCGACCCCGTCCATCGCCAGCACCCGGATGGCGTCCGCCATCTGCTTGCTTGAAGGCTTGGCGGATACGGCTTTGGCGTCGGTCACGGCGGGGACCTTTCGTCGGGAGGCGGAAAAAGGGAGGCGCGCCGCTTTACCCCGGCGCGCCTGCGGGTTCTATACGCTTTCGAGGAGAATGTGACCGATGGATGCTGCTTCGGCCGCCAGGGATCGCGTCGACCGCGCGCTCGTCCTGCTGGAACGTCGCCTGCTGGAGCTGAAGAGCCGGGCGGCGGGGGGCAGCCGCGTGCCCGACGACGACCTGTTCGCCCCCCAGCCGTCCAGCGAGACCGATCGCGCCCGCATCCACGAGCTGGAGGCCGCCGGCCGCGACGCCGCCCGTGCGCTCGAACGGGCGGCCGAGGCCATCCGCGACACCCTGACGGAACAGGAGGCGCGCTGATGGCCACCGTCACGGTCGACATCAACGGCCGTCCCTACGCCGTCGGTTGCGCCGACGGGCAGGAGGAGCGGGTCCGCATCCTCGCGAAGCAGTTTGACGGCCATGTCCGTCAGGTCGCGGGCGAGGTCGGCCACGTCGGCGACCTGCGCCTGTTCCTCATGGCCGGCCTGCTGCTGGCCGACGAACTGCACGAAGCCCGGCTCAACGGCGGCGCGGCCCCCGCGCCGGCGGCGGCTTCCCAGGACGGCGTCGCCGAGGCCCTCAACGCCGTCGCCGCCCGGCTTGAGAAGATCGCCCAAGGCCTCTGACATGCCCAAAGCGGGCTCAAGCCTGTCAGATTTGTCATTTGAACGGGTGTAACAGTGCTTATACATCGCGGCTCATGGCTCATTCGCTACGCACCCACGGCGTCCTGCTGCGCCGCCTCATCGAACACCTCGACGGGGCGGTGGAGCTGCTCTACGCCGACGCCGGTCTCGACTACCGGCCCCGCTACACGCCGATCGTCCGGGCGCTGCTGAACGACGGCCCCGCGACCCTCCGCGCCCTGTCGACCCGCACCGGCGTCACCCATTCGGCCATCAGCCAGACCGTGGCCCAGATGGCCGCCCGCGGCTGGGTCGCTCTCGAGGCGGGCAGCGACGCGCGCGAGCGCATCGTCGCCCTGACCCCCTTCGCACTGGACCGGCTGCCCCTGCTGGAGCGGTGCTGGGAGGCCACCGAGATCGCCTCCCGCGGGCTCGACGAGGACCTCGGCCAGCCGCTCGCGGACGTTCTGGTCGGCGCGCTGGACGCCCTGCAGTCCAGGCCGTTCGCCGACCGTCTGGCGGTCGCCTTCTCCACCGCCTCCTCCAGCACCGAAGCCGCCCGATGACCCGCACGACCCTGATCCTGTCCGCCTGCGCCCTCGTCCTGCTCGGGGCCTCCCCGGCGCACGCCCAGCAACCGGCCCCCGTGGCGGTGGCGCGGACAGGGGCCGCCGCCCCGCTGGACGCCGCCGCCCGCGCCGCCGCCGTCGCCGCCATGACCCGCGAGATCGAGGCGCGCTACGTCTTCCCCGACCGCACCGCCGCCATCCGCGACCGCCTGAACGAAGGCCTGTCGAGCGGCCGCTACGACACCGCGGATCCCTCCGTCTTCGCCGAGCGGGTGACCGCGGACCTGCGCGAAGCCAGCCGCGACGGCCACCTCTACCTGATGCATGCCCCGGACCAGTATGCGGCGACCATCACCTCGGATGCGGACGCGTACGACAATCCCGCCTACCTCGCCCTCTGGGCCGCCGCCGCCCGGCGCGGCAACCACGGTCTCGGCGAGATGCGCATCCTGCCGGGCAATGTGCGCTACCTGCGCATCACCACCTTCTACTGGGTCCAGGACCGCACCGGTCAGGCCTACGACGACGCCATGCGCTTCCTGCGCGAGGGCGACGCCCTGATCATCGACCTGCGCGGCAACGGCGGCGGCGACCATGCGGCCGTGCGCTACCTGCTCAGCCACTTCATGGAGCCGGACAGGCTCGACATGACCTTCCTGGAGGCGGGCGAGGAGCCGGTCCAGTCGCGAACCCTCGATCACCTTCCCGCCGGCCGACTGATCGGCAAGCCGCTCTACGTCCTGACCAGCCGGCAGGTCGGCTCGGCCGCCGAGGCCTTCGCCTACAGCGTGCAGAAGTTCGGCCTTGGGAGCCTCGTCGGCGGCGTCACCGCCGGCGCGGCCAACAACAACACCGTCGTGCCGATCGCCCCGGGCTTCATGCTCAGCGTCTCCTACGGTCGTCCGGTCCACCCGGTGACCGGGGGCAACTGGGAGGAGGTCGGCGTCGACCCGGACGTGGCTGTCGATGCGACACAGGCCCTCGACACGGCCGTCTCGCTCGCCCTCACCGACCTGCTCGCCCGCCCCGAGGCCGATCCGGAGGACCGCGCCGCCTGGGAATGGGCCCAGGTCGCGGCCGAAGCACGCGTCCGCCCCGTCGCCATCGCCGCCGATCGCCTCCAGGCGCTGGCGGGGACCTACGGCGGCCGCGTCATCGCCCTCGAGGACGGCGGACTGGTGTGGCGGCGCGTCGGCGGCCAGACGTCCCGCCTCAGCCCGATGGACGCCGGAGGCCTGTTCGCAGTCGAGGGGTCCGACGATCGGCTGCGGCTGCGCCTGACGGGCGATACGCTGGAGATGCTCCGGATGGACCAGCCGGCGCCCCAGCGGTTCCCGCGGGACTGAGCAAGGCGCCATTGTTCCGCCCCCGAGAAGCGACTATCTTCGTCCTTGGCGGGTCCTGCTGCGGCTCACGTCGAAGGCGACTAATCCTCGCGACCTTAATTCTCTCTACGGGATCTGTCCCTGTCCGGGCTCGAGGGCCTGGGCACACGGAGCCCACCTGGCTACCCAGGTCGAGAGGATTGAACAGTCCTTCACGGTCCTCGCGGCGCCGCCAACCTTCCTCCCTTTTTCGACGCTAACGCTCGGCTCGCGGAGCCTCGCTGCTTGAGCGCGTCGTCGTCACCCTCCGACTTGATCGGAGGGTCGGCTTCCGGAGCCTCGCTGCCTGAGCGCATTCCTCCCCCGCAGGGGAAGGGGGACCATGCGAAGCATGGTGGCGGGGGCGACCGCCAGCTCGCCTCGTCTCCCCGCTCCGCAGGGGGAGGGGGCGACGTCGGCCCCTCCCATGCGCTACCTCTCCCCCATGACCGACAAGCGCGAGCTCCGCGCCGCCATGCGCGCCCACCGCAAGGAACTGGCCGGCCAGTCGCCGGAGGCCGCCGCCCGCGCCGCCGCCCACGTCGGCGACCTGCCGGCGGGCGGGATCGTCGCCGTCTATCGCGCCATTGGCTCCGAACTGGACGCCGACGCCGTCTGCATGGCGCTGGAGCGGGACGGCCGCGAGCTCTGCCTGCCGGTGGTCGTCGAGCTGGACGCGCCGATGATCTTTCGCCGCTGGCGCTTCGGCGATCCGCTGGAGCTCGACCTCGCCGGCGTTCCCGCGCCGCTGCCGCTGGCCGAGCCTGTCACACCCGACCTGATCCTCACCCCGCTGCTGGCCTTCGACGACGCCGGCGGGCGGCTGGGGCAGGGCGGCGGCTACTACGACCGGACCTTCGCGGCGCTTCCGGCCGCCCGGCGCATCGGCCTGGCCTACGCCGGACAGCAGGTCGACCGCCTGCCGCTGGAGGGGCACGATATCCGCCTGCATGGCGTTCTGACCGAGACCGGCTATACCGCCGCGCGAAAGGTCTGATCTCCCATGCGTCTCGCGTTCTTCGGCGATGTGGTCGGCAAGTCCGGCCGCGACGGCCTCAGCGACCATCTGCCCGGCCTGAAGCGCGACCTGAAGCTCGACTTCGTCGTGATCAACGCCGAGAACGCCGCCGGCGGTTTCGGCATCACCGAGAACACCGCCAACGACCTGTTCATGGCCGGCGCCGACTGCCTGACGCTGGGCAACCACAGCTGGGACCAGCGCGAGGCCCTGACTTACATCGTGCGCGAGCCGCGCCTGATCCGGCCGCTCAACTATCCGCGCCTGATGGACGCCCCCGGCGCCGGGGCCAACCTGTTCGAGACCCACTCGGGCAAGCAGGTGCTGGTCATGAACGTGCTCGGCCGCATCCACATGGATCCGATGGACGACCCGTTCAGCGCCGTCGAAAGGGAGCTGGCGGCCTGCCCGCTGGGCATGGCCGCCGACGCCATCATCGTCGACATGCACTGCGAGGCCACCTCGGAGAAGATGGCCATGGGCCACTTCTGCGACGGCCGCGCCTCGCTGGTGGTCGGCACCCACACCCACGTGCCCACCGCCGACTGCCAGATCCTGCCGAACGGCACCGCCTACCAGACCGACGCCGGCGGCTGCTGCGACTACGACTCGGTGATCGGCAACGACAAGGAAGAGCCGCTGCGGCGCTTCACCACCCGCCTCTCCGGCGGGCGTTACACGCCGGCTCACGGCCCGGCCACGGTGTGCGGCGTCTACGTCGAGACGGACGACCGGACCGGACTGGCCACCCGCGTCGAGCCGATCCGCGTGGGCGGGCGGCTGAGTCAGACCGTGCCCACCGTCTGAATCTGTCGCAGAGTTAACGGCGCGGCCTGCATCCGCCGACGGCCGCCGCGGCCTCTCTCCGCGAACACCCGTGCGGAGCCCATCCATGCTGAAGATGCTCGCCGCCCTCGCGGCCCTCGTCCTGCCGACCGCCGCCCTGGCCCAGACGCCCGGGCCGGAGCGCATCGAGGTGATGATCCTCGGCAGCTATCACATGTCGAACCCCGGTCAGGACGTGCACAACGCCCGCATCGACCCGGTCACCACGCCCGAGAAGCAGGCCCAGCTGGAAGCCGTCGCCGGGGCCCTGGCCCGCTTCCGGCCGACCGCCGTGGCGGTCGAGCGCATCGCCCGCGACCAGACGACGATGCTGGACCACCGCTACCCGGAGTTCACCCCCGCCGACCTGCTGACCAACCCCGACGAGCGGGTCCAGCTCGGCTACCGGCTTGCGCACCGGCTCGGGCTCGAACGCGTCTACGCCATCGACGAGCAGGACCGCGAGGGCCAGCCGTCCTACTTCCCGTTCGAGGACGTGCAGGCCTGGGCCTCGGCCAACGGCGGCGAGGCGCGCCTCGGCGCCATGCACGGCGAGATCGCCGCCATGCTCGCCGATCTCGAACGGCGGCAGGCGACGGAAACCGTCGGCCAGCTGCTGGCGCGGATCAACGCGCCCGATCGGGTTCAGTGGGACCAAGGCTTCTACGCCCGGCTGATGGCCTTCGGCGCCGGCGACGACCAGCCGGGCGCCGTGCTCAACGCGCGCTGGTACGCCCGCAACGCCCAGATATTCGCCCGCCTGCTGCAGGTCGCCCGGCCCGGCGACCGGATCGTGGTGGTTTACGGCTCGGGCCACAATTACTGGCTCCGGCAGATGGTCGAAACCACGCCCGGTTTCCACCTTGTCGCGCCCGGGGATTACCTGCCGACGCCGTGAGGGGCGGGCCCGGAGGCCAAGCGGAAGGGGCGGCTATCGATGTTGTCTCGCCTTTCCACCCCGCAAGTCGCCCAATTCCACCCCGGAATCTCCACCATGTCCCGGGGGACGATCAGGCCGGCACGACCCGTCCGTCGTTGCTCTCGACGGCGTAGACCGCCCGCGTCGTCAGCGTCCCGTTCCGCTCCGAAACCTTGTCCAGCACCTTGAACTCGGTGCGCCAGGCCTCCGGCGTCACGTCGCAGACGACGTAGCCCCGCTGGGCGTTGTTGAACTTCAGGAACGGGTTGTCGGCGAGATACTGGCGGCCCCGCGGTTGCTGGTCCACCCCGTCGCCGGACGAGCTGATCGAGGTGGTCACGAACTCGGCTGCGACGGGCAGTTCTTCCGGATTGCGGCTGTCGCGATACAGCTCGCCCGCATAGTTCTGGTGCTCGTCTCCCGTCAGCACGATGACATTGCCGATGCGGCGCTGGTGCAGCCGGTCGAGCAGCCGTTGGCGCGGGATGCGGTAGCCCGCCCAGGTGTCGAGGTTGAACCCCGGCTCCGGGCCCTCCCGCCGCTCCAGGTCCATGACCATGATCTGCTGCGCCAGCACCTTCCAGTGCGCCCGGCAGCGGTCGAGATTGCGGTACAGCCACTGCTCCTGCGCCTCGCCCAGCACCTGGGCGGCGGCGTCGTTGACGCCCTCGCAGGTCGTCGCCCACTGGTCGCCGCACGGCTGGTCGGAGCGGTGCGACCGGGTGTCGAGGAAGTTCAGATCCAGCAGGTCGCCCCACGCCGCGTGCCGGTACAGCTGCATTTCCGCGCCGCGCGGGAAGGCCGAGCGGCGCAGCGGCATGTGCTCGTAGAAGGCCTGGGCTGCGGCCTGCCGGCGCAGCAGGAAGACCTCCGGCGGCACGCCGTCGTCGATCGCCGAGACCCAGTTGTTGGCCACCTCATGGTCGTCCCAGGTCACGAACCACGCCGCCGCCGCGTGGCTGGCCTGCAGGTCCGCATCCATCTTGTACTGGGCGTACCGACGCCGGTAATCGTCGAGGCTGTAGGTCTCGCCGCCGATGTGCTGGCGCGGATTCTCCATCGTCCCGCCCGAGCCCGTATAGGTCCGGCTGCCGCGGCCCTCGTAGATGTAGTCGCCGTAGCAGTAGACAAAATCCAGATCCTCGCCCGCGATCCGCCGGTGGGCGGTGTAGAAGCCCTGCTCGTACGCCTGGCAGCCGACCACGCCGAAGCGCGACCGCGCCACCGCCGTCCCGGCCGCCGGCGCGGTCTTCGCCCGCCCCGTCGCGGTCCGCTCGGCCCCGGCGATGAAGCGGTAGAAATAGTCCCGGCCGGGCTCCAGCCCCTCGATCTCGACATGGACGGCGTGGCCCAGCTCGGGGCGGGCGAGCGCCTCGCCGCGACGGACCACGTTCGACAGGCTTGGGTCCGTTCCCACTTCCCACCTCACCGGCACGGGCGCCGAGGGCATGCCGTGACCGGGCTCCAGCGGGCGGGGGGCGAGCCGTGTCCAGATCACGAAGCCGTCCGGGGTCGGATCGCCTGACGCCACGCCCAGCTGGAAGGGGTATTCGGCGAAGACCGGATCGGCCAGCGCCTGCCGGCCCGAGCCCAGCACAACGCCGCCGGCGCCGAGCGCCAGCATCAGGCCGCGGCGGGATACGGAATCGGGCAGGCGCATGCGGGATCTCCTCGGCTTCGAGGCTCCGACCTAGCCGGGAAATGTGACGGTCGTCACTCTGTCGGACGCCACGCCTCGAGTTCCGCGATGCGGGCGCGGTGAGCGTCGCGCGACGCCGCGGCCAGTCGCCGGACCGCCGGGTCGCTCGCCGCCGCCAGGGCCGTCTCCGCGGCGGCCAGCGCCTGTGTCTCGGCCGTCAGCAGCCGCGTCACCACTGCGGCGTCCGGGTCGGCTGCCGGTGCGGGGTCGACCACCGTCTCCTTCGTCACCGCGGCGTGGTTGGCGGCCGCCGCCTCGCGCAGGGCGCTCTCGACCGGATCGCCGCCTCCCTCGCAGCCGGCCAGCGCCAGCGCGGCCAGCGCGACCGCAGCCCGCATCAGGCGCGGCCCTCGATCCAGTTCGGCATCCAGCCTTCATGCATCTCGCGCAGGTGGTCGAGCGGCAGGCGGAACAGTTCGCCGTTCGGACCGGACGAGGCGAAGTCGCGCCCCTTCGCCCGGCCCACGACGGAGGCGTGCAGTCCCGCCGCCTGGGCCCTGGCGATCAGGTCCGTGGCGTCGGGCACGGCGGCGAGGTAGCGCGCCTGGTCCTCGCCGAACAGCAGCACGTGGGCGTGGGTTGGGCTGCTGGCGTCCAGATCCAAGCCGCAGTCGGAGGCCAGGGCCATGTCCGCCGCCGCCCCGATCAGGCCGCCGTCGGACAGGTCGTGCACGCAGGTCAGCTCGCCCGCCTCGATCAGGCCGCGCACGAAGTCGCCGGTCTTCTTCTCCAGCGCCAGGTCCACCGGCGGTGGCGCGCCCTCCTCGCGGCCCAGCACCTCGCGCAGGTAGATGGACGAGCCCAGCTCCCCGACCGTGTCGCCGATCAGCACCAGCACGTCGCCCTCGGCCATGCCGCCGAAGCCGGCCACCACGTCGTAGTTCGGCAGCAGGCCCACCGCTCCGACGGTCGGGGTCGGCGGAATGGCGACGCCGTTGGTCTCGTTGTAGAGGCTGACGTTGCCGCTCACGACCGGGAAGTCCAGTTCGCGGCAGGCCTCGGCCATGCCGTCGATGGCCCGCACGATCTGGCCCATGATCTCGGGCCGCTGCGGATTGCCGAAGTTGAGGTTGTCGGTGATGGCGATCGGCCGCGCGCCGACGGCGGTCAGGTTGCGCCACGCCTCGGCCACCGCCTGCTTGCCGCCCTCGTAGGGATCGGCCTGGACATAGCGCGGGGTCACGTCCGAGGTGACCGCCAGGCCCTTGTCCGAACCATGCACCCGCACCACGCCCGCGTCAGCGCCGGTCGCCGAGTCGTGCAGGGTGTCGGCCATGACGTGCCGGTCGTACTGCTCCCAGATCCAGCGCTTGGACGCCATGTCCGGGCAGCAGACCACCTTGATGACCGCATCGACCCAGCTCTCCGGCGCCGGAACCTCCTTGGGGTCCAGCCGCGGCTGCAGCTCGGGTTGCACCCAGGGGCGGTCGTACATGGGCGCGTCGTCGAACAGCGGGGCCAGCGGCACGTCGCACACCGTCTCGCCGTGATGCTTCAGCACCAGATGGCCGGTGTCGGTGGTCTGGCCGATCACAGCGGCGTCCAGACCCCACTTTTTGAAGATGCGGTAGCCGTCTTCCTCGCGGCCCGGCTTCAGCACCGCCAGCATCCGCTCCTGGCTTTCCGAGAGCATCATCTCGTACGCCGTCATGCCCTCCTCGCGCTGGGGCACGGCGTCCATGTTGAGCTCGATGCCGACGCCGCCCTTGCCGGCCATCTCGACCGACGAGGAGGTCAGGCCCGCCGCGCCCATGTCCTGGATCGCCGCCACCGCGCCCGAGGCCATCAGCTCCAGCGTCGCTTCGATCAGCAGCTTTTCCGCGAACGGGTCGCCGACCTGCACGGTCGGGCGCTTCTCGTCGGAGTCCTCGTCGAATTCGGCCGAGGCCATGGTGGCGCCGTGGATGCCGTCGCGGCCGGTCTTCGATCCGAAATAGACCACCGACAGCCCCGGCGCCGGCGCGGCCGAGTAGAAGATCGAGTCCGCCTTCGCGACGCCTACGCACATGGCGTTGACGAGGATGTTGCCGTTGTAGCCGCGGTGGAAGTTGGTCTCGCCGCCGACCGTGGGGACGCCGACGCAGTTGCCGTAGCCGCCGATGCCGGACACCACGCCCGAGACCAGTCGCTTCGTCTTCTCGTGCGACGGGTCGCCGAAGCGGAGGGCGTTCAGCAGCGCCACCGGCCGCGCGCCCATGGTGAAGACGTCGCGCATGATGCCGCCCACGCCGGTCGCCGCACCCTGGTAGGGTTCGATGTAGGACGGGTGGTTGTGGCTCTCCATCTTGAAGATGCAGGCGTCGCCGTCGTCGATGTCGATGACCCCGGCGTTCTCGCCCGGCCCGCAGATCACCCGCGGCCCTTTGGTCGGAAATTTGCCGAGGTGGATCTTCGACGACTTGTAGGAGCAGTGCTCCGACCACATCACCGAGAAGACTCCCAGTTCGACCTGGTTCGGCTCGCGACCGAGGCGGTCGAGGATGACCTGGTACTCGTTCGGGGCGAGACCGTATTCGGCGGCCAGTTCGGCCATGGACTTCTGGGGAGCGCTCATGGCCGCGCCTCATAGCGGCAGAACGGAGTCGTGTCAGCCGCAAGCGGAACATCGGCGGCGGCCTTTCATTGATTGGCTGACGCCAAGGAGGCCCTGATGACCGACCAGCCCATCGACCCCGCCGCCACGCCCGAGGATCCGGACGCCCCGGAGATCGCCGCCGACGACGCCGGCGCCAGCGCCGCGGCCGAGCGCGCCGCGAAGCAGGCCTCCGCGGACGACCGGGAGGAGGAGGCGTGATGGCCCGAGATCCCGATCCGACGCCGGCCGAGACCTCGCCTACGCCGGCCGACCATCAGCAGATGGATCGTTCCAACGATCCGGACGTGACCCGCGCCATGGATGAGGCGGCGCCCGAGGCGGCCATGCACAGCCGCCGTCAGCGGCTGACCGGCTCCGCCGCCGGCGTCGGCAGCGTCGGCTATGACGAGGCCGGCGCCTTCGACGTCGGAGCCGGCGAGGCGCCCGGCGACGACGAGCCGAGCGCGCGCGGCGGCGGCTAGACCGGCCGCTCGACGCCGCGGCGCAGGCGGAAGGTCAGGATCACCGCCCCGACCAGCACCGCCACCGCCGCGGTCAGGCCGCCGTAGGCGACCAGTTCGCGCCCGCGCTCCAGCTCGGCGACGAAGACGCCCAGCAGCCCCCACGCGACCGGCAGCGGATAGGCGATGGTTCGGATGCGGGCGGTCACCAGCAGGGCGACCGCCGCGACGATGAGGACCGCGATCAACGCCCAGACCTCGGAGGAGGGGCTCTCCGGCAGGTTCCCGTTGCCGGTCACCACCGTCAGCAGGTTGACCGGCGAGGCGACGGTCAGCCAGCCCGCCAGAAGGCCCAGCGGCCACACCACGGTCCAGCGGTCGCGGTCCGCCCGGTCCAGCGCCCGGATGGCTCCCGCCTCCATCAGCATCGGAACCAGCAGGACTAGCAGCGACCCGAAGATCAGCGCCACCGTGCCCCACTCCCAGTCGAAGGCCGAGGCCACGATCCACCAGCCAATGCCGAGGAAGGCCAGCAGCGCCGGCCAGCCCAGGCGGTGGATCAGCCGGCTTTCACCGGTCCGAGGCAGGGCCTGCCGTACGGCATAGACCAGCAGGGCGAGGTAGATCAGGCCCCAGATCGAGAAGGCGTAGCCCGCCACCCGCAAGGTCGCGTCGCTGTCGGCGGAGAACTCCGCCGGCGTCTGGCCCCAGCCGAACGCCATCTGCGCATAGGCGATGACGATGGCGAAGATCACCGCGGCCAGCACGAGCAGCCGGCGCGTCATCTGCGCGGAGGTGGGACGGACGATGGAGGACATGGCGGGCTCCGGCGAAGGTTGCCTGTCCTCTACGCCCGACGGACCCGATCGGTTCACCGGAACCGTGGTCCGCTCCGCCGGTTCAGCCTCCACACGCAGAGGAGACAAACATGGCCGACAACGATCACCCGACGCCCGCCGAGGACCCGCATTTCGAGACCGGCACGGTGCGCGCCGACCGCGCCCGCGAGCAGGGGCTCGGCCTGGGCGCGCGAGAGCTCGAGGCGCAGCGCGATCCCGGCGGGGTGCGGATCCCTGACGTCGAGCCCGGGACCGAGGATGAGGACTCCGCCGCGGCGGACGCGCTCGACCGTTCCCTCGGCGTCCAGGGCGCCCGCGACGACGAACAGGCTATCCCGCCCGCGCGCGGGGCGCAGTAGGGGCTTGACGCACGCCGCTCGACGACCTCCGATCTACGTATGGAGGCCTTCGAGCGTCAGAACGATGAGGCCAACCGGCGCCGGCTGGCCGACGCCGACCGCCGTCTCGCCGCCGACCCCCGCGATCTTCGCGCCCTGATCGCCAAGGGCGACGCGCTCACCGCCCTCGGCGACGGCCGCGGGGGAGCGGGCTTCTACAGCTGCGCCCTCAGATACGCCGGTGACGGGCGTGGCCTCTCGTCAGACCTCATCGCCGACCTGCGGCGCGTCCAGGCCGCCGCGAAGGAGCAGGCGCGGCGCTTCGAATCACACCTCACCGACAGCCTCGCCGCCGCGGGATTCGATCCCGCCCGTTCCAGCGAGCGCTTCGCCCAGTCCCTCGACCTGATGGCGGGCCGCAAGCAGCTCTATCTGTCGCAGCCGCTGTTCTACCTCTTCCCGGGCCTGCCCCAGGTCCAGTTCCAGCCGCGCGACACCCTGCCCTGGCTGGACGCCGTGGAGGCCGCGGCCGCCGACATCCGGGCCGAGCTCGAGGCGCTGCTGGCCGAGCCCGAACTGTTCCGCCCCTATGTCGAGCGCCGCGCCGACCGTCCCAACACCGATACGGCCGGCATGGTCGAGAACCCGGACTGGAGCGCTCTCTACCTGTGGAAGGACGGCGTCGAACAGGGCGAGGTGGCCCGGCGCTGCCCGCGCACGCTGGAGGCTCTCGCCGAGGTTCCGTTGTGCCGGGTGCCCGGGCGGACCCCTTCGATCCTCTTTTCCCGGCTCAGACCCGGCGCCCGCATCCCGCCCCACCACGGGCTGATCAACACCCGGCTGATCTGCCATCTGCCGCTTATCGTGCCGCCGGGGAACCGCTTCCGCGTCGGCAACGAGGTTCGCGAGTGGAAGGAAGGGGCAGCCTGGGCGTTCGACGACACGGTGGAGCACGAGGCGCGAAACGACGGGACGGCGGACCGCACTATCCTGATCTTCGACGTCTGGAAGCCCGAACTGACCGGAGAGGAGCGGGCCCTCGTCTCCGCCATGTTCGAGGCCATCGACGCCTACGGCGCCGGCGGGGCCAGCTGGGGGGTCTGACGGCGGACGCCGGTCAGGCGGCGGCGAACACGCTCCGGAACAGCACCGCGCCGTCGGCCGAGCCCAGCTCGGCCTCGAAGGCCCGGTCGGGGTGGGGCATCATGCCCAGCACATTGCCGCGGGTGTTCTGGAGGCCGGCGATGTCGGCCACCGACCCGTTCGGGTTGTCGACGTAGCGGAAAACCACCTGGCCCTCGCCCTCGATCCGGGCCAGCGTTTCGGCGTCGCAGAAGTAGTTCCCGTCGCCGTTGCCCTGGGTCATGACCACCTCGCGCTGGCCCTGGTAGCCGGAGGTGAAGCGGGTCTGGCCGTTGGCGACCTCGAGAGTGATGGGCTTGCAGACGTACTTCAGTCCGGCGTTGCGCAGCAGGGCGCCCGGCAGCATGCCGGCCTCGCACAGGATCTGGAAACCGTTGCAGATGCCGACGACGGCCACGCCGTCCTCGGCGGCCTTTTTTACCGCCTGCATCACCGGCGACAGCGCCGCCATGGCTCCGCAGCGCAGGTAGTCGCCGTAGGAAAAACCGCCCGGCAGGACGATCAGGTCCAGCCCCTTGGGCAGTTCGGTCTCCTGGTGCCAGACCATCTGGACCGTCTCGCCGGTCGAGCGTTCGATGGCGACCTTGCAGTCGCGGTCGCAGTTGGAACCCGGAAAGACGATGACGGCGGCGCTCATGGCGCGGCCCTTTAGCAGCGTTCGACGGCGATGTCAGGGCGCCGCCGCCGACGTCGGTTCCTCAGGGTTTCGCCCCCGCCGGGACTTCGCGCCGGAGCGCCTCGAGGAAGGCGGTCATCGCCGCGACGCGGGGCGCCGCCATCTCCCGGGCGGCGGACGTCTTCAACTGGTCCGGCAACTCGGCCGCGAACCGCTCGATCCGTCCAAGCGCCTGGTCGTAGTCCGGCCGTTCGCCGGTGACCGCCAGCATGCGCGCCGCTCCCGTGGCGCCGAGGAAGTCCAGCAGATCGGCGTCGTGCAGCGCGACGGCCTCCGGCCCCTCCGGCTCCCTGTCGTACATGTGGCCAAGGATGGCCGCGCGCACGGCCGGGAACTTGTCCATGGGAAAGCCGGCCTCGCGCAGGAACGGCTCCGCCAGCTCCACCGAGCGCTCGGCATGGTCGACGCCCGGTGCGGCGAACGGCTCGATCCCGCCCCAGTCGTGCAGGAAGGCCGCGGCGAATATCACGTCCGGATCGACGGCCAGGCCCTCCGCCTCCGCGACCGCCATGGCCAGCAGATAGTCGCGCTCCGAGTGCCGCCAGCCCCAGCCGGGGTGCTGGAAATGCTCCATGGCGTGGGCGAGCACCGCCGCCCGCCAGGGGGCGGCGGCGGGAATGCCGGCCGGCGAGCTGGCGGAAGGTCCGGCCGCCTGCTGCGCGAAGGCGGGTCCGCCCAGCAGCGCCGCCCACGCGCAGGCCATGAGGAGGATGCGGCGTCTGAGCCCCCGGGAAACCATCACCCGCGGTTCTCGTACGTCGCCGTGATCGAGGCCTTCGCCAGGGTGTGGAAATGCAGGTTGAAGCCGAACACGGCTCCGGAGTTGTCCGGCGTCACATCCAGCCTGTCCACGTCGACGGCGAAGACGGTGAAGATGTAGCGGTGCGGCCCGTGGCCGGGCGGCGGAGCGGCCCCGCCGAAGCCCGGCTCCCCATAGTCGGTGCGGCCCTCGACCGCCCCGGCGGGGACGGGGCCGCCGGTCGGCAGCTCGGTCACCTCGGCCGGGATGTTGGCCACCGTCCAGTGCCAGAAACCGGAGCCCGTCGGCGCATCGGGGTCGTAGCAGGTGACGGCGTAGCTCTTCGTCCCTTCCGGCGCGCCCGACCACTTCAGGTGCGGAGAGGCGTTCCCCTTCGCCTTGACCTGGGCGTCCGGCAGCACGCCGCCGTCGGCGATGTCGTTGGAGGTGAGGGTGAAGGTCATCTCGGTTCTCCTGCGGATGCGGCCACTATGAACGCCGGCGCCGAACGCCGTGCAAGCCTAGCCCCGCCTCCGTCTTCAACCTAGAGTGCCGGCCTCACGGAGGCGGTAGCGGTGCTCCAGCGCCTGATCAGCCGTGTGTACAGGACCCGCCCCATCCGGGTGCGGCTGCCGGACGGCCGCGATCTGGCGGGGGCGGCGCCGGGCGAGCCTGAACTCACCGTCGTCCTGCGCGACCTGCGCACTGTCGCGCGCATCGCCGCCAATCCCGAACTTGCGCTGGGGGAGGCCTACGTCGACGGCGGCCTGTTCGTGGAGGGCGGCGACATCTACGCCTTCCTCGATCTGACGGCCGCCGAGCTGGCGGGGCGCCCGCGCCGGGGCCCGGGAGCCGGCTGGCAGGTCCGGAGATGGCTGGAGCAATCCAACGACCGCCTGCGCGCCCGCAGCAACGTGCATCATCACTACGACCTGACCGTCGACTTCTATCGCCTCTTCCTCGACGACGACCTCCAGTACTCCTGCGCCTTCTTCGAACATCCGGGCCAGTCGCTGGAAGAGGCGCAGATCGCCAAGAAGCGCAGGATCGTCCGCAAGCTTCTGCTGCGGCCGGACGACCGCGTCCTCGATATCGGATGCGGCTGGGGCGGACTGGGCCTCACCATCGCCGAGGCGGGCGCACGGGTGACGGGCGTCACCCTGTCCACGGAACAGCACCGCATCGCCGGCGAGCGCGCGGCGGCGCGGGGTCTCGCCGACCGGGCGGAGTTCCGCCTGCAGGACTACCGCGACCTGGACCAGCGCTTCGACCGCATCGTCTCGGTCGGCATGTTCGAGCACGTCGGCGTGCCCAATTACCAAGCCTATTTCGACGCGGTGGCGCGCCTGCTGGAGGAGGACGGCGTGGCGCTGATCCATTCTATCGGCCGGAAGGACGGCCCCAGCCGCACCCAGCCGTGGATCCGGAAGTACGTCTTCCCGGGCGGCTACATCCCCGCCCTCTCCGAGGTCCTGCCGGCCATCGAGCGAGCCGGACTCTGGGTCACGGACGTCGAAATCCTGCGTCTGCACTACGCAGAGACCCTGAGAGCCTGGCGCGAGCGTTTCCTCGCCCGCCGGGCGGAGGCTGCGGCGCTCTACGACGAGCGCTTCTGCCGGCTGTGGGAGTTCTACCTGGCTTCGAGCGAAGTCGCGTTCCGCCGCTTCGGCCACATGGTGTTCCAGCTTCAGCTGGCCAGGCGGCAGACCGCCGTACCCCTCACGCGGGACTACCTCTGCAGTTGACCGTCGCTCAGTGCGCCGCGCCCACCGCCTCCGGGGTGAACGCCCGATCGTCCATCAGCCCGCCGGCGAGGGCGGCCGCGAAGACTACGCAGGCGGCGGCGATGAACAGGACGACGGTCAGCTTGACCAGCCGCCGCAAGTCACGCCACCTCGATCCGGTAGCTTTCGATCACCGTGTTGGCGAGCAGGGTGTCGCACATCTTCTTCGCCTCGCCGGCCGGGTCCTCGCCGTCGAACTCGAACTCGATCAGCTTGCCGACGCGGACGTCCTTCACGCCGGCCCAGCCGAGGCCGTTGAGCGCGCCCTCGACCGCCTTGCCCTGCACGTCCAGCACGCCGGGCTTCAGGAACACGTGCACCTTCACCTTGGCCATCAGTGCAGTCCTCCCTGGATCACGGTCGGCATCCCCTTCATGATTCCGAGGCGGCGCGCCACCTCGGTGTAGCTCTCGATGACATTGCCCAGGTCGCGGCGGAAGCGGTCCTTGTCCAGCTTCTCGCCGGTCGCCGTGTCCCACAGGCGGCAGCTGTCCGGGCTGATCTCGTCGGCGAGGATGACGCGGCTGAAGTCGTTCTCCCAGATGCGCCCGAACTCGATCTTGAAGTCCACCAGGGTGATGCCGACTCCCGCGAACAGGCCCGAGAGATAGTCGTTCACCCGCACCGTCATCGCCAGGATGTCGTCCAGCTCCTGGGTCGAGGCCCAGTTGAAGGCGGTGATGTGCTCCTCGGTGACCATCGGGTCGTTGAGCTCATCCTTCTTGTAGTAGAATTCGATGATCGAGCGGGGCAGGGGCGTGCCCTCCTCGATGCCCAGCCGCTGGCTCATCGAGCCGGCCACGATGTTGCGGCACACCACCTCCAGCGGGATGATCTCGCACTCTCGGATCAGCTGCTCGCGCAGGTTCAGGCGCTTGATGAAGTGGTTGGTCACGCCGATGCCGTTCAGGCGCGACATGATGAATTCGCTGATCTGGTTGTTGATGACGCCCTTGCCCTCCAGCGTCGCCTTCTTCTGGGCGTTGAAGGCGGTGGCGTCGTCCTTGAAGTACTGGATCAGCGTCCCGGGCTCGGGGCCCTCGTACAGGATCTTGGCCTTGCCCTCGTAGAGCTTCTTGCGCTTGACGTTCATGTGTCCGGTCCGGGCGGGTCCTCGCCGGAAACGAAAATCGCGCGGCCGGCGCGGGGCCGGGCGGCGCGATCCTGAATCAGGCGGGCGGGAGAATTCGGTCGCGCCTCCTTAGCGGAACCCGGTTCCCGACACAAACCGCGGCCCGTTCGGATCGGCCGGGGACAGACCGCCGCAACCCCCACGGTTCCGATTGCGTTCGGCTGCCGGGGGGCTATAGAGCACCCCGACGCGGCCACGATTCCGGCCGTCTTTGGAGCCTGCGGACCCCATGACCACCTTCGACGATCGGGAAAAGGGCTTCGAATCCAAATACGCCCTCGATCAGGAACAGGAATTCAAGGCGGTCGCCCGACGCAACAAGCTGCTGGGCCTGTGGGCGGCCGGGAAGATGGGCCTTTCGGCGGAAAGCGCCGACCAGTACGCCTCCGCCGTCGTGCGCGCCGATTTCGAGCAGCCGGGCGAGGAGGACGTCTACCGCAAGATCGCCCAGGACCTTGAAGGCGCCGGGCTCAGCGTTTCGGAAGGCGAAATCCGTCGCAAGATGGACGAGTTGTCCTCGGTTGCGCGCGAGCAGATCCGCAGCGGCGAGTAAGGGCGAAAGTCCGGTCCTGAAAGCATAAAGGCCGCCCGTCCGGGCGGCCTTTCGCATTTCCGGGTCGTCGATGCGGTCAGTTCGGCATCACCACGGTGTCGATGGCGTGGATGACGCCGTTGGAGGCGGCGACGTCCGCCTGCACGACCCTGGCCATGCCGCCGTTCTCGTCGGTCAGGGTGACCGAGCCGTCGGCCCCGACCCGCGCGGTCAGCGTGCCCCCCTCGACGGTCGTCAGGGCGGCGCTGCCCCCACCGGCCTGGATCTGCTGCGTCAGCGTCGCCGCGTCCACGCGGCCGGCGACCACGTGATAGGTCAGGATCTTGGTCAGGTCGGCCTTGCCGGCCGGGGCCAGCAGCGCTTCGCGGGTGGCGGCGGGCACCTTGCCGAAGGCGGCGTCGGTCGGAGCGAAGACGGTGAACGGGCCGGCCCCGTTGAGGGTCTCGACCAGGCCCGCGGCCTGCACCGCGGCGACCAGCGTGGAGAAGCCGTCCGCGCCCTGGGCCACGGCGACGATGGTGTCGGCCCCGGCGACGGGCGCCGCGGCGGTCTCGGTGGCCGTGGCCTCGACCGGCGGCGCCGCTTCCTCGGCGTTGCTTCAGGCGGCGATGAGCAGGGTCGAGGCCAGCGAGGCGACGGCGACCGCGGCGTAGCGAGAGGTCTTCATGGCGATTTCCTTCCTGGGATGACGCCCGGAGGCGGCGTCGGGAAGGCTTACGGCGGCCCGCTGTCGCCGGATGGCGCCCTGCGTCAGGACGCCGCGCCGCCTTCGAGCCACGGGCGCAGGACCGCCCAGCGCCGCGCCTTCTCGGCGAACGAGAGGGTGTAGGCGGGGCTCGAGGAGGGGAGGTCGATCAGGACGGGACCGGCCGGTCGCTCGAGAGATCGGCGGCCAATGCGAGCCGCCGTCCCGCCGTTGAACGCCACCGCCTGCAGGCGGGGCAGGCCGTCGATGAGGCGGTGCAGGTCCGCCGCCTCCGCATCCCGGATCGCCCCGTCGAGGCTGCCCGGCCGCCATGCGCTGGCGACGACGTCCCACAGGCCCACGCCCGACTCCTTCAACGCCTCCAGCCGCTCGGGATAGGGCAGGGGGACCAGGTCGCGGCGGATCAGGCCGCTGACGAGGGGCCAGAATGCGTTGCGGGGATGGGCGTAATACTGCCGCGCCTTCAGCGACACCTCGCCCGGAAGGCTGCCCAGGATCAGAAGCCGGGTGTTGGGGCCGACGACCGGCGACAGGCAGTTACTGATCCGGGCGATGGAAGACCGAAGCCCCGTTCAGGTTTACGCGCACGACCTCGCCGACCGCAGGCGTTCCGTCGGGACGATAGACGCGGGTCGCCGCCGCCATGCATTCGAAGCGGCGGCGATAGCGCAGGATCGCCCGGTTCTCGGTCAGCAGCTCGCACTGACGCAACGACCCGTCGCTCGCCACCGTGCAGCGCACCGGCACGTTGGAGAAGCCGACCAGGCCGCCCATGCACCGCACAGCGGCCGGGGCGTCGACGATGCGCGTGAGTTCCGGCGCGGGCGCTTCCGCGGGCGCCGTCGCGGCGGGCTCCTGAAACCCCATGACGAGCGCGAGCAGGGTGAAGGCCAAAGGCGTCATCGTCTCAGCTCCCGAACACGCGCGCGAACACCGTGTCCACATGCTTGGTGTGATAGCCGAGGTCGAACAGGGCCTCGAGCTCCGCATCCGGCAGGGTCACCCGCGCGTCCGCCTTCAGGAAATCGAGGAACCGCCCCTCGCCGCGCCACACCTTCATGGCGTTCTCCTGCACCGCCGCATAGGCGTCCTCGCGCGACATCCCGGCCTGCGTCAGCGCCAGCATGACCCGCTGCGAGAACACCAGGCCGCCGAGGCGGTCGAGGTTCTTCTGCATGTTCTCCGGATAGACGTTCAGCCGCTCGATCACCCCCGCCAGCCGGTGCAGGGCGAAGTCGAGGTGGATCGAGGCGTCCGGGCCGATGCCGCGCTCGACGGACGAGTGGCTGATGTCCCGTTCGTGCCAGAGCGCCACGTTCTCCATGGCCGGGACCACCGCCGAGCGCACCAGCCGGGCGAGGCCGGTCAGGTTCTCGGTCAGGATCGGGTTGCGCTTGTGCGGCATGGCCGACGAGCCCTTCTGGCCCTTGTCGAAGAACTCCTCGGCCTCCAGCACCTCGGTGCGCTGCAGGTGGCGGATCTCCGTCGCCAGGCGCTCGATCGACGAGGCGACCACGCCCAGCGCCGCGAACCAGGCCGCATGCCGGTCGCGCGGGATCACCTGGGTCGACACCGGCTCGACCTGCAGGCCCATCTTCTCGGCCACGTAGGCCTCGACCGCCGGATCGACGTTGGCGAAGGTTCCGACTGCGCCGGAAATGGCGCAGGTGGCGATCTCCTCGCGCGCCGCGACCAGTCGGCGGCGCGCCCGCTGGAACTCGGCGTGATAGCCGGCCAGCTTCAGGCCGAAGGTCACCGGCTCGGCGTGAATGCCGTGCGAGCGGCCGACGCAGACGGTGTCCTTGTGCTCCCTGGCCCGCGTCTCCAGCGCCGCCAGCACGCGGTCGACCCCGGCCAGCAGCAGGTCCGTCGATCGGGCCAGCTGCACCGCGAAACAGGTGTCGAGCACGTCCGAACTGGTCATGCCCTGGTGCAGGAAGCGGGCCTCGTCGCCGACAATCTCGGCGACGTGGGTCAGGAAGGCGATGACGTCGTGCTTGGTGGTGCGCTCGATCTCGTCGATGCGGTCGGCGTCGAAGACCGCATCCTTGCCCTTGGCCCAGATCGCCTCGGCCGCCTCGGCCGGGATCACCCCCAGCTCGGCCATCCTGGTGGCGGCGTGGGCCTCGATCTCGAACCAGATCCGGTACTTGGTCTCCTGCGACCAGATGGCGACGGCGTCGGGGCGGGAATAGCGCGTGATCATGGGCGCGGGGTGTCGGTCCCGGGCCCCCGCGAGTCAAGCGCCGCTTGTGGCGACGGGCGCCGAACTCGGGCTCGGCGGCATGGTCCCGCGCCGGGCGCGGGCGTATTCAGGACGGGCGAACGGAGGGACTCATGGAACTGATCATCGGGCCGCGGCTGTACTCCACCTGGTCGTTGCGCCCCTGGCTGGTGCTGAAGCGCTGCGGCGCCGACTTCACCGTGCGCGAGATCGACATCTATTCGCCCGACGGCCGCGCCGAGATGGCGGGCCTGTCCCCCTCCGGCCTCGTCCCGCTGCTCCGCGTCGACGGCGAGACCATCTGGGACTCCCTGGCGATCTCCGTCTGGTGCGCCGAGCGGTATCCGCAGGCCCGGTTGTGGCCGACCGATCCCCACGCCCGCTGGCTGGCGCGGTCGGCGACCTGCGAGATGCACGGCGGCTTCACCGCCCTGCGCACGCACTGCGGCATGGGCCCGGACCATACGATGGTCGGCCCCGACCGCTGTCCGCCGCCCACCGGCGAGGGGCTTGATCGCGACCTCCGCCGCATGGTCTCGCTGTGGACGGAGATGCGCGTGCGCTTCGGCGCCGACGGACCGTACCTGTTCGGCGAATGGTCGATCGCCGATGCCTTCTTCACCCCGGTGGCGACCCGCTTCCGCCATTTCCAGATCGACCTGGCCGATTACGGAGACGACGGCACGGCCGCCGCCTATCGCGACGCCCTGCTTGCCCAGCCCGACTTTCTGGAGTGGAGCAAGGAAGCCTTGCGTTAACCGCGCCGCCGAACGTCGCTTTAAGACAACGCCGCTATCTCTGGAGCCTCGCCCGCGCCGGAGCGTTCAGGGTCAGCCATGTCGATGCCCGCCCCACAGCCGCAAGCCCGCCGCCCCAGCCTGCTGGTCTATGGCCTGATGATCGTGGTCGCCTGCTGCCTGCCGGCGCTCCTGCTGGCGGGTCTCTAGCCGCCGGTGGCGGGAAGCGCCGCGACCTCGACCGGCTGCGCCGGCGCGGGTGGCGGGACCACATAGTCGAGGCTCAACGGAACCCGCGTAGCTCCCGCCGCCAGGGCCGCGAGCGTGTTCAGCGGCCGTCCGTTCATGCGCTGGTAGACCCAGTAGGCGGCGACCACCTTCTCGACGTAGTCCCGCGCCTGCGGCACGTCGATGGTCTCGATCAGCAGCAGCGGATCGGCGTCCTGGCCCAGCTTGCGCACCGCCGCGACCATGGGACCGGGGCCGGCATTGTAGGAGGCCGCAGCCCGCAGCAGATCGCCGTCGATCGCAGGCATGGACAGCACCCGCTGGATGTAGGCCTGTCCCAGCCGGGCGTTGACGTTCGGATCGTAGAGCCGTTCCGGGTCACTGACGAAGCCCCGGTCTCCGGACAGCTCCGCCGCCGTGGTCGGCATCACCTGCATCAGGCC
Organism: Brevundimonas viscosa; assembly: GCF_900116065.1. Classification (GTDB taxonomy): domain Bacteria; phylum Pseudomonadota; class Alphaproteobacteria; order Caulobacterales; family Caulobacteraceae; genus Brevundimonas; species Brevundimonas viscosa. The sequence continues at coordinate 60,157 of NZ_FOZV01000005.1, read as the reverse complement.
GTACGCGCCGACAGAGGATCGCGCCCGTGCGTTGAAGTCGGTTTCCTTGCGGGCGATGGCGTAGACCAGCGACCGCTCGACGGTGAAACCGCCCTCCGGTTCGATCACCGGCTGGGGGTAACGGTCGGCGTCGATGCGTCGCGCTTCCTGGTCCGAGCCGGTGACCCGGGGGCCCAACGCCCGACCCAACGCCGCCCACAGCTCCCGGGCGCGGTTGTCGAGCGCCGAACGGAAGCCGGTGCGCAGCGCGTCGCGGGCATCCTCGCGCCGGCCGACCTCGTAGTAGGCGACCGTCCGCCGCGCCTCCGGATTGCTCTGCACGAAGGCATGCAGGTCCGCGGCCTCGACGCCGACGGGCTCGGTCGGCGTGTAGGCGGCGCGCTGCAGCGTGGCGGCGTAGGGGCGCGGGCCGAGGTTCTCTATCTCCGGCTCTTCGCCGAGCTGCGCCAGCGCGATCTGCCCGTAGAAGCTGGCCGGCCAGGCCGCGGCCCGGCGCAGCAGCGGCCGCACACGATCCTGCTGGCTCGAACGACCGGCCGAGCGGGCGGCCCAGAAGGCGGCCCCGGCCCGCACCCAGCCGTCCTCGGTCGGATCTTCCAGCACTCGCTCGAACGCGGCGGCGGCCCGCGCGAACTCGCCCTGCCGGTATTGCGCGAGGCCGACCGTCCACCAGTCGCCGATCTGCTCGCCCAAGGTCACAGCCCCGGCCAGATCGTCCCGGTTCAGGGCCACGCGAGCGGCGCGGGTCGGGTCGCCCTCGACGTTGCCGCCGGCTGCGGCCACGCCCGCCCAGCTGCGGCCGAAGAAGCGGGCCGGACGACGCGGCTCGGGAGCCCCGTCCGGCCGCCGCCGCAGAGCCAGGCTGTAGGCCCGGTCGGCGGGGGGCAGATCGGCGTACTCCTCCAGCCACGCCGCCAGTTCCTCGTAGGTGGCGGTGTAGTTGGGGTGGAACAGGCGCTCGAACTCGACCTGGCCCAGCAGGATGCGGTCCTGGGCCTGGCGCGCCGAGGCGCGGGCGGCCTCAAGGTCGCCGCGACGCAGGGCGTCGAAGGCGGTGGTGTAGCTGAGGCGATCGGCGGGACTCAGGGCGGAAATCGGCCGGTTCTAGGAACCTTCCGCATACGAGACGGCTTCTTCGGCTGCGGCCGTGTGTACGCCGCCCGCGAGGGCGAACGCGATCGCCAGCGTCGGCGCGAGCATGGCGCGGCGGAATTGAACACGCACTTGGCGGCCCCCCTTGGAGCGGCGGCGGAATCGTCTCGATTCGATCCGGCCGCGCGCCTTACGTTCGGTCGTCAGGCCGAAATGGCGCCACCGCGCCGGCCGGTGTCAAGTTCTGACGCCTTTTTGGGGCGCATTTGAGTCCGCCGGATGAACGCGTCAGGCGGGCTCGTCCAGCCGCGCAGCCAGCGACAGCAGGTCGCCCCAGACCGCCTTCTTGGCCATCGGCGTGCGCAGCAGGAAGGCCGGGTGCAGCGTCGGCAGCGCCGGCGCCGCCACTGCCCCTTCCGCCAGCCGCCACTCCTTCCACTGCCCGCGCAGCTTCATGATGCCCTCGTCGGTCCCCAGCACCGACTTGGACGCCGCCCCGCCGAGCAGCAGGACCGCCCGCGGCTTCAGCAGGGCGAAGGCCCGCTCGAGGAAGGGGGCGCACACCGCCTGTTCGGCCGGGGTCGGCGTGCGATTCCCGGGCGGCCGCCAGAAGACGGTGTTGGTGATGAACACCCGGCCCTCCAGCCCCGCCTCGCGCAGCATCCGGTCCAGCAGCTGGCCGGCCTTGCCGACGAAGGGCTGGCCCCGCGCATCCTCCTCCGCGCCGGGGCCCTCGCCGACGACCATCACCGGGGCCCGCGGGTCGCCCCGGCAGAACACCGCCTGCCGCGCCCCCAGACCGCGCAGCGGACAGCCTTCGAACGCGGCGATGGCCTCGCCGAGCGCCTCCAGCGAGTCCGCGCCGGCCGCCAGCCGACGGGCCTCGGCAATGGCGTCGCCGGCGGGAGCTTGCGCGACGACCGAGGCCGTCGCCTTCGCCACCGCCTTCACCGCCGGGGGCGGCGCCACATGGGTGCGATCGACGGGGGCGTCCTCGAAGCAGGCCTCGACCCCCGCGTCGCGCCAGAAGGCGAGCAGGCTCTCAGTGGCGGCGTTGTCGAGGGCGGCGGGGCTCATGGCGTTGCTTCTGGATAGTCCTTGACCACCCTCGCGTCACCTCTTGATAAGGCGCATACAACCGACACACCGACCGCGAGGGAATTCAGGGGCATGGCCGAGCAAGCGATCGAGGGCGGCGCGGCGAACGCGTGGCAGGAAGCCGTCATCGACAAGCTGCCGCCGCTGGAGGCGTTGGCGGGCGTCGAGCGCGAGGTCATGGAGTACGACGTGGTCATCGTCGGCGGCGGTCCCGCCGGCCTCGCCGCCGCCATCCGCCTCAAGCAGCGCGCGGAGAAGGACGGCCGCGAGGTGTCCGTCGCCGTGCTTGAGAAGTCGGCCGAGATCGGCGGCCACATCCTGTCGGGGGCGGTGATCGACCCGAAGGCGCTGACCGAGCTGTTCCCCGACTGGAAGGACCGCGGCGCGCCGCTGGAGACGCCGGTCACCCGGGACCGCTTCCTCGTGCTCGGCCCCCACGGCCAGGCCGACCTGCCGATGTTCGCCTTGCCGCCGCTGATGCACAACGACGGCTGCTACATCGCCTCCCTCGGCAACCTGTGCCGCTGGCTGGGCGAGCAGGCCGAGGCGCTCGGCGTCGAGGTCTATCCGGGCATGGCCGCCAGCCACGTGGTCTGGGACGAGCCGACCGGCCGGGTGAAGGGCGTGGTCGCCGGCGTCTTCGGCATCGACCGCGAGGGCGAGCCGACCGGCGAATTCCAGCCGGGCCTCGAGCTGCACGGCAAATACGTCTTCATCGCCGAGGGCGTCCGCGGCTCGCTGGCCAAGACCATCATGGCCCGCCACAACCTCTGTGACAAAGCAGAGCCGCAGAAGTTCGGCATCGGCATCAAGGAGCTGTGGCAGGTCCCGGCGGAGAAGCACCAGCCCGGACTGGCCCAGCACACCACCGGCTGGCCGCTCGACGAAAACACCGGCGGCGGCAGCTTCATGTACCACTTCGGCGACCGCTACGTGGCCGTGGGCTATGTGGTGCACCTGAACTACCGCAACCCCTTCCTGTCGCCGTTCGACGAGTTCCAGCGCTTCAAGCATCACCCGGCGATCAGCGAGCATCTGGAGGGCGGCACGCGCATCTCCTACGGCGCACGCGCCATCACCGAGGGCGGCTTCCAGTCGGTGCCGAAGCTCAGCTTCCCCGGCGGCGCCCTGATCGGCTGCTCGGCCGGGTTCGTGAACGTGCCGCGCATCAAGGGCAGCCACAACGCCATGAAGACCGGCATGCTGGCCGCCGACGCCGCCTTCGACGCGCTGGCCGCCGGCCGCGGCGGCGACGAACTGGTCGAGTACCAGGCCGCCTACGAGGACAGCTGGGTCCATCGTGAGCTCAAGCGTGTCCGCAACGCCAAGCCGCTGCTGTCGAAGTTCGGCACCACCCTCGGCGGCGCGCTCGGCCTGTTCGACATGTGGTTCCAGACCCTGTTCGGCGGCTTCTCCCTGTTCGGCACCATGAAGCACGGAAAGACCGACGCCGCCTCGACCGAACCGGCGTCGAAGCATAGCCCGATCGCCTATCCCAAGCCCGACGGGAAGCTCAGCTTCGACAAGCTGTCCTCGGTGTTCGTTTCCAACACCAACCACGCCGAGGACCAGCCGGCCCACCTCAAGCTGCTCGACCCCTCGGTGCCGATCCGGGTCAACCTGCCGAAGTACGGAGAGCCGGCGCGCCTCTACTGCCCGGCGGGGGTCTACGAGGTCGTCTACGGCGACGAGGCGGCGAAGACCGATCCGCGCTTCGTCATCAACGCCCAGAACTGCGTCCACTGCAAAACCTGCGACATCAAGGATCCGTCGCAGAACATCGTCTGGACCACGCCCGAGGGCGGCGGCGGCCCGAACTATCCGAATATGTGACGCGGGGCGGGCGAGGGGCCTTGCCGCCGCCGCATAATCCGGGAAGGCTCCCGGCCATGCGCCTCTCCGCCCTTCGCCTGCTCCTGACCGGTTGCGCCGCCCTGGCGCTGGCGCCTGTCGCCGTTGCGCAGGACGCCCCGGTGATCGTCGACCCGCCCCTGTCGCCGCCGGCGGTCGTCATCCCGCCTGCGGAAGCGGTCGATCCCTCCGAGGCGCTCCCGCCCGCAGTGGTCCCGATCGACGAGGAAGTCGAGGAAGCGCCGCCCGCCCCGCCGATCCCGGCCGAATGGGCCCCGGTGCCGCTCGACCCGGCCGGCCGCTCCGCCTATGGCCTCTATCTCTCCGGGCGCGTCGCCGGCATCCGCGGCGCGCGCGCCGACGCCGCCGAGTTTCTGGCCCGCAGCCACGCCCTGACCCCGGAGCAGCCGGTCATCGGCGAGGAAGCGTTCCGCGCCGCCCTGTTCACCGGCGACCTCGAGACCGTCGTGCGCCTGACCCCGATGGTCGAGAGCACGCCCCTGTTCGCCGACGCCGGCCGACTGTTCGCGGTGATCCGCCTGCTCGATCAGGGCGACGGCGCCGGGGCGCGGGCGGCGTTGCAGGACCGCCCGTTCGGGGCCCCCTATGGATCGGTGGCGCGCTACCTCCTGCCGGCCGTCAACGCCGCCGCCGGCGACTGGGACGCCGCCCTCCAGCCGGTCCAGGCCGCGCCGGGTGATCCCGCCGGTCTGGTGCTCAGGCTGCAGCGGGCCCGCTTGCTCGAGCTGCGGCGCCGTCACGAGGAGGCGGACGCCGAGTATCAGGCGCTGATGGCGCTTCCCGAGGGCGTGCGGCTGTTCGGTGTCGCCTATGGCGAATTCCTCGAGCGCCGGGGACGTCGCGCCGAGGCCGAAGCCCGCTATCGCGCCTCGCTGGCCGGACCGGGGCCCGAGCCGGCCGCCCTGCGCGGGCTGGAGCGCCTCCAGCGGCGTGCACGGCCGCCGGCGGCGCCCTCGGTGACCGCCAACGCCGCAGACGCCCTTGTCTTCGCCGCCATGGAGGTCACCGAGTACGACCTTCACGAGCTTGCTGCGATCTACCTCCGGCTGGCCCTGGCTCTGGATCCGGAGGATTCGACGGCGCTTCGTCTCGGGCACGCCTTCGCCGGCGCCGAACAGGAGGCTCCGGCGCAGGCGGCCTTTCTCAGCGTTAGCGAGGCCGATCCCATCGTCCATGCCGGGGCCCAGTACAATCTCGGCCTCAGCCTGCGCCGACAGGATCGGCCGGCCGAGGCGCTCGCCGCCCTCCGCCGCGCCGACGCGGCTGCGCCCGGGCAGGTTCTGATCGCGCTGGAGCTGGCGGGCCAGTTGCTGGCGAACGGCGAGCCCGCCGAGGCGCTGACCATCCTCGACCGCCCGATGCTGAACACCGCCGACCAGCCCGCCGCGACGCGGTTCCTCAGAGGCAATGCCCTGCATCTGCTCGGCCGGATCGAGGAGGCCGAAGCGGAGCTCTGGGCCGCGTTGCAGGCGCAGCCCGACGATCCCGCGTTGCTGAACTACCTTGGTTATCTGTGGGTCGACACCGGCCGACGGGTGGACCAGGGGGCGGAGATGATCGCGCGCGCCCATGCCGCCGAGCCGGACAACGGCAACATCCAGGACTCGCTCGGCTGGGCCCAGTACCGTCAGGGGCTCTATGAAGCGGCGGTCGAGACGCTGGAAGGCGCCGTGGAGAAGGAGCCGGCCAACGCCGAGATCAACGACCACCTCGGCGACGCCTACTGGCGCGTCGGCCGCCGGCGCGAGGCCGAATGGCAGTGGAGCCGGGTCCTGACGCTCGACCCCGATGCGGACCGGCGCGCCGCCGTCGAGCGCAAGCTGGCCGAGGGGCTGGGCGACCCCGCGCCCGCGGCCGCGGCCGGCGCCTGACCGCATGTCCATGCGGACGGCGCTCGCGCCCGCCAAGGTCAACCTTTTCCTGCATGTCGGGCCGGTCGATTCGGACGGCTACCACCCGCTCGCCAGCCTGGTCGCCTTCGCCGACGTCGGCGACCGCGTCTCCGTCGCGCCCGCCGATGGTCTGTCGCTGACGGTCGAGGGGCCCTTCGCCGCGGCGCTGGCCGGCGAAGCCGACAACCTGATCCTGCGGGTCCTGCGGCGGCTCGGAGAGGCGGCGGGGATCGGCGAGCCGCCGCTGGCGATCACCCTCGACAAACGCCTGCCCGTCGCGGCGGGACTGGGCGGCGGCTCGGCGGACGCCGGCGCGGCCCTGAAACTGGCCCGCGACGCGCTCGGCCTCGTCCTCGACGACGCGGCTCTCGCCGACATCGCCGGCCTGGTCGGCGCCGATGGCCCCATGTGCCTGCACGCGCGCGCCGCCTGGGCCGAGGGGCGGGGAGACCGCCTCGCCTTCGAACCGGCGCTGCCCCCGCTTCCGGCGCTGCTCGTGAACCCCGGCGTGCCGTCGCCGACGGCCGTCGTCTACCGCGCCTTCGACGCCGGTCCGGCCGCCGCCGCCGATCGTCCCGCGCCGCCGCGCGACTGGACGCCCGGAACCGTGATCGACTGGCTGGGTGAGCAGCGCAACGACCTCCAGGCCCCGGCCGTCGCCCTTCAGCCCCTGATCGGCGAGGTGCTCGCCGAGTTCGCCGGCCTGCCCAGCGCGCGACTGGTCCGCATGTCCGGCTCAGGCGCAACCGTCTTCGCCCTGTTCGACGCCCCGTCCGACGCTACGGCCGCCGCGGCGATGCTGCGGGCCCTTCGCCCGGATTGGTGGATCGCGCCGACGCTTCTGGGCTGAGCCTGGCCCGCATCCGGCGGCCTCCCGGCCGCCGCCCGGGGAACCGGGTTCGCCGTTCCGCCTTTCAACCGCATCGCACACCCTGCGCGACCGCGTCCGATCTCCCCTTCGCGGCCCGCGCCTGAAGAAGGGATACCTCATGCCTCGTTCGATGCTCCTCGCCGCGACCGCCGCCTCTGCCCTGCTGGCGGCGCCGGCCGTCCTCGCCCAGACGCCGCCGCAAGACCCCCCGGCACAGGCGGAGCCCGCTCCCGCCGCTGCGACGCAATCCACCGAAACCGCCCAGGCTTCGTCAGCGGAGAGCGCCTCGGTGATCGACGTGCTCCGTGCTCGCGGCGGGTTCACCACCCTGCTGGCGGCGCTCGACCGGGCGGGCCTGACCGAAACCCTGGCCAGCCGTCCCGCGATCTCGATCTTCGCCCCGACCGACGCCGCCTTCGCCGCCCTGCCCGAGGAAGAGCGGACCCGGCTGCTCGACCCGGCCAACGCCGCCGAGCTGCGCGAGCGGCTGCTCTACCATGTGATCGTCGCCGATGTGGCCTCGGGACAGATTGAGGGCACGCGCGGCGGCGTCCAGACCGCGGCGCAGACCGAGGTCCAGCTGGATGGCACCGGCGACTCCATCAAGGTCGACCGGGCCACGGTGGTGCAGGCCGACATCGGCGCCGCCAACGGCGCGATCTTCGCCATCGACCAAGTGCTCGACCCCGGCCGTTCACTCGCCGCCATGGGCGATTCCGAGGCCGCGGCCGGAAGCGCCGCGGTCGTTGAAACCCCCGCCGAGGCTCCCGCGGACGAGGCCGTCGCCGAGGAGGCGCCGCGGACCACGCCGCCCACTCTCCCGGCCGAGCGCACCGCTCCGGACGCGGCCCCGACCGCCGCGCCCTCGCCGGCCACGGCCAATCCGGCCCCTGCCGCGCCGACCGCGCCGGACACCGCCCCGACGCCGGGCGCGGCCCCCGCCGCCGCCTCGACTCCGGCCGGCGCCGCCCCGCCTGCAGGCGTGGCCGCGACGACCCGCTCCGCCGCACAGACCGCGCCGACGGCCCGGCCGGCCGCGCGCGTGGTCACGGTGCAGTCGCCGCCGGTGCGGAACCCCACCGACGGTCAGGTCGATGACGAGGAGGACCCGCTCAACCCGGCCCCGACGCCGGACGAGTGAACGCGGGCGGGGTCCTGGCGAGGCGGCGGGGCCTGGCCCGCCGCCCTTCGGCTGGCGCTTAACGGTTGGCGAACCGCCGTTGCGTAAGCTGGCGGCATGGACCTGCTGACCCACGCCCAGATCGCCGCCTTCGAGGCCGTCCTCGGCCGGGTGACCGCCGACGACCGCGCCAAGCTCCATGCGCTCAAGGACGCCGCCGCCGCCGCCGCCGAAGCCGCTGCGCCGCACTGGGACTTCGACCAGCCGGCCCACCGGGCCGAGGAGGCGCTGCAGGCCGCCTTCGGCCCCGCTCTGACCGACGACCATCGCCGCGCCCTCGTCGCCCTGTGGGCGCTGGAGATGCCGGCCCGCGTCCCCGCCGCCGACCTGCCGCCAGCGGTGCTGGAGCTCTATCCCGAGTGGATTGGCCGGCTGTCCGACTTCCTGACCGCCGCCGCCGACCCGTACGACCGGGACTTCTGGGCCAAGGACGTGCGTATCGCGCTGGTGCTCAGCGTGCCCGGCGCCCGCACCCAGATGATCGACCTGTCCTCTCCCATGGGCCCGGGCCAGGTGCTGCGTCACGCCCGCGAGGGCTGGGGCTGGTCGGTGATCCCGGCCTACGCCGCCGCCCAGGCCTGGAAGCCGTGGCTGGAGGTGCACACCGAGAGCCGCGAGCTGTCCGACTTCAACGAGGCCGGCTGGGACCGCGCCTGGGCCACCGCCGCCGAGATCCTCAGGCGCCGCCCGTACATGGCCGGCATGCTCGGCTCCAGCTGGTTCTACGATCCGCCGCTGGAGCAGATCAGCCCGCGCCTCGCCTACCTGCGCGTCAATCCGCTCAGGCACGGGGCCTTCATGGTCCACCAGGGGCCCGGCGAGATCCACACGATACGCGCCTCGACCTCGTCGCCGACCCGCAAGGCGCTGATCGAGGAGGGCAAGTACACGGCCCGCTCATGGATCGTGGCATGGCCGCGCGCGGCGCTGATCAGGTGGGCGGACGGGCGGAGCGCGCAGCAGCAGGATCAGGCCGTCGCCGCCTGAACTTCCTTCTCGCCTTTGGGGAGAAGGTGTCTCGCGGAGCGAGACGGATGAGGGGTAAGCCGGCCCGTGGCTGACTGTGGGCCGGCCTCTCTCATCCCCCTCATCCGAGCGGCTCCGCCGCCCACCTTCTCCCCCGAGGGGAGAAGGAAGTCAGGTCCGCATCTTTTCCCACGCCGCCGCCACCGGCAGGACCTCCAGCCCGGCGGCCTTCGCCAGCCGCAGCACCCGGTCCAGATCTGCCGGCGTGCAGCCGTAGTCCGTGGGATCGTCCGATACGTCGTGCCCATAGGCCGTCAGCCAGCCGCGCCGCTCCGCCGCTTCGGCCATCAGCGCCTCGAGGTCGTAGGCGGGCAGGCGCCGGCTCTCCAGACCGATCGACCTGATCAGCCCGCGATCCTCTCGCCCGGCGTTGACCCCGTCGCGCACCCCCCGCGCCAGCTCGAACCGCCCGCGCACATAGCGCTTGGCCTCGACCGAGCAGTCGCCGAACGGCCAGGCGAAGGTGGTCATGCGGTGCCCGTCCAGCCGCTCCGCCACCCAGCCGGCGTTGGCGTCGAGGCTGAGCCGCAGCGCCTCGCGGCTCATCCTGAGAGCGCTGGTGTGCCCATAGGTGTGGCAGCCGACCTCGTGACCGGCGGCGTGCAGCGCCTGCAGGTGCTCCAGCCGGTACTGGTCGCGGTCCATGTTCCGGCCGCCGCACAGGCCGCCGCAGACGTAGTAGGTCGCCTTGGTCCCGTGCTCGGCAAGGATCGGCCCGGCCTCGGTCCAGGCGGTGGCGGGGAAGTCGTCGAAGCTGAGCGAGAAGATCCCGCGCGCGGGGGCGATCTCCACCGCCTCGACGTCGAGGTGGCGCGCGGCCCGGCGGCGCATCTGGTCGATCAGCTGCATGGCCCCGGCATAGCGGGGCAGCTTTAAAATTCCTTCTCCCCTTGCGGGAGAAGGTGGCGGCCGAAGGCCGACGGATGAGGGGTCGCACCTGCGATGAGAGTCATCGCCCCCATCCGACCTCGCTCCGCTCGGCCACCTTCTCCCGCAAGGGGAGAAGGGCGGCGCTGCCTTGCCCGTCCAGGGCCGCCCGTCTAGGGTCCGCCGCCTTCTTCCCCGGGACGAAATGCCTGCCGTGACGACCGAGCCGCTCGCCTTCCAGGACCTCATCCTGACGCTCCACAGGTACTGGGGCGACCAGGGCTGCGCCATCCTGCAGCCCTACGACATCGAGGTCGGGGCCGGCACCCTGCACCCGGCCACCGTGCTGCGCGCCCTCGGGCCGCGCCCGTGGAAGGCCGCCTACGTCCAGCCCAGCCGCCGCCCCGGCGACGGACGCTACGGCGAAAATCCCAATAGATTACAGCACTATTATCAGTATCAGGTCATTCTGAAGCCGAACCCGGACAACCTGCAGGAGCTCTATCTCGGGTCGCTGAAGGCGATCGGGATCGATCCCAAGCTGCACGACATCCGCTTCGTCGAGGACGACTGGGAGAACCCCACGGTCGGCGCCTGGGGACTCGGCTGGGAGGTGTGGTGCGACGGCATGGAGGTGACCCAGTTCACCTACTTCCAGGGCGTCGGCGGCATCGAGGTGGACGTCGTCTCGGGCGAGCTGACCTACGGCCTCGAGCGGCTGGCCATGTACGTGCAGGGCGTCGACAACGTCTACGACCTGAAGTTCACGAAGGAAGGCGTCACCTACGGCGAGGTCTTCCTCGAGAACGAGCGCCAGCAGTCCGAGGCCAACTTCCACGGCTACGACGTCGACGGCCTCAAGCGCCGCTTCGAGGACATGGTGGCCGAGGTCGAGCGCTTCCTCGCCATGAAGGGCCCGCAGGGCCAGGCCCTGGTCCTGCCCGCCTACGACCAGGTCCTCAAGGCCTCGCACCTGTTCAACCTGATGGACGCCCGCGGCGCCATCGCCGTCGCCGAACGGCAGAGCTACATCGGCCGCATCCGCGACCTGTGCAAGGCGTGCGCGACAGAGTGGGTGGAACAGGAAAGGGCGCGGGCGTGACGGGGGAGGAGCTGGATCGCTTCGATCGCGCCACCCGCGCCGCGCCCGGGCAGATCGTGCGCGCCCGACGGCTGCGCGCGGCGCGCCAGGACTTGGCGCGAGAGACGCCGGCGTCTTCCAGCCTCGCCGCCGACCGGCCTGCCGCCACCCCCTCCCAACCCTCCCCCGTCGAGGGGGAGGGCTTCGCCAATCACCCTGTGCCGAACACGTCCTCGGGAACGGCTCTCTGGCGCGCCCGCCACCGTTGGGTGCGAGACGACGAAAACTGATGCCCCAGCTCCTTCTCGAACTGTTCTCCGAAGAGATCCCCGCCCGCATGCAGGGGGGCGCCGCGCGCGATCTGGAGCGCATGGCCGCCGACCGCCTCAAGGCCGCCGGTCTGACCTACGAGGCGCTGACCACCTTCGCCGGGCCGCGGCGCCTGACCCTCGTGGTCGAGGGCCTGCCGGCCGCCACGCCCGATCGCGAAGAAGAGCTGAAGGGGCCCAAGACCTCGGCTCCGGAGCAGGCGCTGGAGGGCTTCCTGCGCAAGACCGGCCTGACCCGCGAGCAGCTGGTCGAGCGCGACGGCGTCTTCTTCGCCATGCTCAGCTCGAAGGGCCAGCGCACCGCCGACCTGGTCCCGGCCATGGTCGACCAAATCGTGCGTGGCTTCCCGTGGCCCAAGTCGATGCGCTGGGGGACCGGGACGCTGCGCTGGGTGCGGCCGCTGAAGCGCATCGTGGCTCTGTTCGACGGCGCCGTGGTTCCGTTCGACATCGACGGAATCGCGAGCGGCGACGTCACCGAAGGCCACCGCTTCCTCGGCTCCGGCCGGCCGTTCGCGGTGAAGGACTTCGCCGACTACCGCCGGAAGCTGGAGGCCGAGCACGTCCTGCTCGACGCCGCCGACCGCCGGCTGCGCATCCTCGAGGCGGCGCAGAAGGTGTGCAGCAACCGCGGCCTCGCCCTCGTCGACGACGACGGCCTGCTCGACGAGGTGGCCGGCCTGGCCGAATGGCCGACCCCCATCCTCGGCGACATGGACCCGCAGTTCCTCGACCTGCCGCCCGAGGTGGTGCAGCTGTCGATGAAGGTGCACCAGAAGTATTTCGCCGTCCGCGACCCGGCCACGCACCGGCTGGCCCCGCACTTCGTGGTGGTGGCCAACGTCGAGGCGACCGACGGCGGCAGGGCCCTGGCCGCCGGCAACAGCCGCGTCCTGTCCGCCCGCCTGAACGACGCCCGCTTCTTCTGGGACGAGGACCGCAAGCCGGGCAATTTCGACGCCTGGCTGAAGAAGCTGGAGGGGGTCACCTTCCACGCGAAGCTGGGGACCATGGCCGAGCGCGTCGAGCGCATCGCGGCCCTGGCCCGCGAAATCGCCCCCTTGGTCGGGACCGACCCGGACCAGGCCGAGCAGGCCGCCCGCCTCGCCAAGGCCGATCTGGCCTCGGGCATGGTCGGGGAATTCCCGGAACTGCAGGGGATCATGGGCGGCTACTACGCCCGGGCCGACCACGGCGACGCCGTCGCCGACGCCGTCCGCGACCATTATAAGCCGCAAGGCCCTTCTGACGCCGTCCCGACCGCGCCGCTGACGGTGGCCGTGGCGCTGGCCGACAAGCTCGACACACTCGTCGGCTTCTTCGCCATCGACGAGAAGCCGACCGGCTCCAAGGACCCGTTCGCCCTGCGCCGCGCGGCGCTGGGGGTAATCCGGCTGGTGCTGGAGAATGATGTCCGGTTCGACGATTTCGAAACGAGCATTCAGGACTGGATCGGCGAGTATTTCGCAGAACGACGCGCGTTGCCGGGTTTCGCCGCTGCGGACGCCGCCGACTTCGCAAAGCTGCGCGCTCGTCCCGAAGTCGCGGACGCGCGGTGGGTCGGAGCGGAGTACGATAGCCGCGGGGTTGTGCAGGCGCTGGTGGCCCATTCGACGCCAAAGGATATTCTCGCCTTCTTCGCCGACCGCCTGAAGGTCCTCCTGCGCGACCAGGGCAAGCGTCACGACCTCGTCGACGCCGTCTTCGCCCTCGGCGACGACGACCTCGTCCGCATTGTGCGGCGGGTCGAGGCGCTGGACGCCTTCCTCGCCACCGACGACGGGGCCAACCTGCTGGCCGGCCACCGCCGCGCCTCCAACATCCTCAAGGCCGAGGCGAAGAAGGGCGAGCTGCCGACCGGCATGGTCCAGACCGGCCTGCCCGGCCAGCCGGAAGCCGAGACCGCCCTGGCCTTCGCCGTCGGCGCGGCCCGCACGGCGGTGGACGCGGCTCTGGAGCGCGAGGACTTCGCCGCCGCCATGACCGCTCTCGCCGGCCTGCGCGCGCCGGTCGACGCCTTCTTCGACCAGGTGATGGTCAACTCCGAGGTCCCGGCCGAGCGGGAGAACCGGCTGAAGCTGCTCGGTCAGGTCCGCGACGTCATGGGCCGGGTCGCCGACTTCGGCCGCATCGCCGGCTGACGCGAAGGGACTCGACGAAGCCCGTCAGGGTTGCTGGAGTGGCTGAGTTCTCGTGAGTCGCCCGGGGAGGGGCGAAGCCCATGACGATGCTCGTCTATCTGGTCGGCCTGGCGATTGTCGCCCTGATCTGGTTCCTGCACCTCCGCACCGCGAGGAAGGCCGAGGCCGCCGCCGCCTGGCCGAGCGTCACCGGCACGGTCCAGTCCTCGGCGGTAAGCGACAAGGTCGAGACCGATTCCGAGGGCGACAGCGAGACCGCCTGGTATCCGGAGGTCGCCTACGCCTGGACCGTCAACGGCCAGAACTACACCGGCCGGCGCATCCAGTTCGGCGAAACCCCGCGCTTCACCCGCGAGGCGGCCGCCCGGGCCGTCTGCGACCGCTACCGCGCCGGCGCCTCCGTACCGGTGCGCTACGACCCGGCCAACCCGGCCGAGGCGGTGCTGGAGACGAAGAAGCCGTCGCCGTTCAAGGCCGTGCTCTTCACCGTGGTGGTGCTGGTCCTCACCGTGATCATCGGCTCGGTGTTCGGCGCGGCCTGATTCAGGCCCCGAGGATCCAGCCCTCTTCCTGTTCGACCCGGGCGATCAGGGCCTCGTCGGCGCCCTTGGGCGGGGCGAAGGCCTTCGCCAGCTCGCCGGCCTCGTCCATCTTCGCCAGCGCCTCGGCGGTCGCCCGCACCTGGGCCTGATCCCTGAACTCGCCCGGCTGCGGCTTGCCGTCGAACATCGACGGCCAGACCTCGACCACCAGCGCCGACAGCGGCTCCACGTCCGCCGTGTCCAGCGCCCGCCAGCCGGTCCCGAAGGGCCACACCGCGCCCGACGGGCCGAGGCTCTCCAGCAGGCGGCGCACCATGGGCGCCCCGACCAGCGTCTGGCCGCCGACCGCGCCGGCCCCGTGCATCTGCCACACCGACTTGGGCTGCAGCTTGCCCTTGCGGGCCGCCGCCTCTGTCGCCCGGAGCTCCGGGATGTCGGCGCCCGCGCCGGCCGGCGGCTTGGTGGTCGTCAGCCAGCGCTGCGCCTGCTTGGCCGGCGCGCCCCAGAACGGCCAGGCCTCGTCGGTCATCAGCCGGTTCATCTTGGCCGCCACCTGGTAGCGGTTGTTGGTGTTGTCGGCCTTGTCGACCACGTTCGAGGCGAGGAATTTCCACATCGCCTGCCACGGCGTCCCGGACAGCTTCAGCCGCTCCGCCGTCCCGGCGGGGAAGCCCAGGTTGAAGTCGAACCCGACCAGCACCCGGTCGCCGCGCTTGCGGTGCTCCGAGATCAGCCGGTTGAGCAGCGCCTCGCCCTCGGCCCGCGTCGCCGTGTTGTGGGTCTCGGTGTAGAGGCGGAAGCGCACGTCGCGCTTGGCCACTCCGATCCACACCGACTGGTCGCCGAGTTTCTTGCCCTCGGCGGCGGTCCAGTCGGCGATGATGACGGCGTCGAACAGGCGGGCCACGGAGGCGCTCCTTGAATACTCGGACAATGAAGGGACGGGGGCTTCTAGCGTTCCGGCGTGCGCGGCGGAAGGGCGCTCAGCCCTTCAGCAGCGCTTCGAGATGCGACAACCAGCGGCGCCCCAGCCGCAGCGCCTCGCCGGGCGAACCTGTCTGCACCGGCAGGGTCGCGTCCCACAGCGCCAGCTCGAACTCCGGGTGCCTTGCGTCCGCGAACATCAGCCGCAGCACCACCTGGCCGGCGTCGGGCGCCATGACGTCCAGCGACTTGCGCGCCTCGCCGCGCCGCACGCGGGCCACCACGTGGCCGTCGACGATGACCTCGCCGCCCTCGATCTCGTCGAAGGCGTAGACCAGCCCCATGGCGCCGCGGTTCCACAACACGGCGATCTGCGCGCCGTCGAAGTCGAGCCCGGCGGCGCGCCCCTCCGCCGGCGACAGGGCCTCGGCCTCGGGGACGACGCCGAGAGACTTCAGCAGCGCGCGTTTCATGCGCCGCACCGGCTCCATCCACCACGCCAGCAGCAGGGCGCCGGTCGTCAACGCCGCCGCCGCCAGGGCCGCCAGCAGCACGAGCCGGAGAGACTCGGCCACCGTCAGTCCTCCAGATCGACCACCACCGGCACGTGGTCCGACGGCTTGTCCATGTCCCGGGCCTCGCGGTGGGTCTCGACGCCGCGGAAGCGGTCGGCGGCCTGCGGCGACAGCAGGTGGAAGTCGATGCGGATGCCGTGGTCGCGCTGCCAGGCCCCGGCCTGGTAGTCCCAGAAGGTGAAGGTCCCCGGCGGCTGCTTGCCGAGTTCGCCGGCGTCGTAGAGCCCGAGGTGACGCAGGGCGCGGAAGGCCGCCTGGCTCTCGGGCTGGTACAGGGCGTCGCCGACCCAGGCCGAGGGATTGCGGGCGTCCTCCGGCGTCGGGATGACGTTATAGTCGCCGCACAGGGTGAAGGCCTCCTCATCGGCGAGGAGGGTGCGGGCGTGCGCCTGCAGCCGGTCGAACCAGGCCAGCTTGTAGGCGAACTTCGCCGTGCCGATCGGATTGCCGTTGGGCAGGTACAGGCAGCCGACCCGCACCGGCCGCGAGGTCTCGATCACCGCCTCGATGTAGCGCGCCTGCTCGACCTCGGCCTCGTGGCCCGACGCATCGACCCCCGGCAGCCCGCGGCGGACGTCGCTCATAGGGTGCTTCGAGAGCAGGGCGACGCCGTTGTAGCTCTTCTGGCCGTGCGTCTCGATGTTGTAGCCCAGGTCCTCGATGGCCTCGCGCGGGAACTTCTCGTCCAGGCATTTGATCTCCTGGAGCCCGACCACGTCCGGCTGCGCCGCCTCGAGCCACGCCAGCACCGTCGGCAGGCGGGCGTTGACCGAGTTCACGTTCCAGGTGGCGATGCGCATGCGCCATGCCTACGCCGTATCGGCCGGGTCTGTGAAGCGTCGATCGGCCGAACGAAAAACGCCCCGGAGTGTCCTCCGGGGCGTCCATCCGCTCGCTGGCGGTTCGTTACTGCTCGGGCGCCGGGGCGACGGCCGGCGCCGGCGTCAGGGTGCAGCCCCCGCCGATGCGCTGGGCGGTGGCGCAGGGGTAGATCTGCTGGGCCGCGTCGTCCTTGATGCGGGCGATGTAGCCTTCGCCTTCGGCGGCGCACTTCACCTCGAAGAAGCGGCCGTTGGCGTTGGAGCCCATCAGCCGCACCTGCTGGACGCTGCAATTCGCCGCCTCGGTGCCGGCCAGCTTGGCCTGCAGCGTGGCGTTCTGCTCCTCGGCGGTCGTGAAGCGGCACGTGCCGCCCACCGATGCCACCTGCAGGCAGTCCTGCAGCGTCCACTGCTCGCCGACCTTCTCCAGCCAGTAGCCGTCGACGCCGGCGCAGCCGACTTCGTAGACGACATTGTTGGCCTCGCTCTTGCCGACCGCGATGGCCTCGTCGACCGTGCAGGTCACGCCCGCCTCGCGCGCCCAGCCGCCGATCAGGGCGAGACCATTCTGGTTGGCGGGGAGAATGCACTGCTGGCCGACATCGGCGGCGGGGTCGCGCAGACGGGCGGTATAGGCCGTTCCCGCCAGTTCGAGGCAATTGAAGGTCTGCGGCGGGGTCGACGCGATCAGGATGTAGCCCGGGCCGCTGGCGCAGGCCGCCTCATAGACCTGGCTTTCACCGATCAGGCCCGGGTTGGCGGCCGCGGTCACCTGGCAGTCCACGCCGGCCGCCTGGGCCTGGGCCTGGGCGGCGGCGACGATCTGCTCGGGGGTCTGGGCGGCCGGCGCGGCCGGCTGCTCCTGCTCCCGGTTGCGGCGGTTGTTGGCCTGGTTGTCGCGGCGCGGAAGGATGCGATCGTTGCGCGAGAGGTCGCCGGACCGGTCCGGACGGGCGCCCGGGTCGGGGACCTGGGCGAAAGCGGGCTGGGCGGCTCCGAATACAAGGGCGACAGCGCCCGCCAGTCCGATCATCGTCTTGTTCAGCACGCCGGCCTCCGGTCGAGAAAAGGTCGCGACACCCATGGCGAGCGGGTGTGGCCGGGTCAAGGCGATAGAGTGGCCGGCTGGACGGCGCCGCCCCGCCGGGCTATCGATCGAATGCGTTTTGATTGGAGACGGACTTGGCGGACGGTGGTCCTGCAACGACGGCGGACCCGGGCGGGCGGGGCCTCCTCTATCCGTTCGCCGTCCCGCCGGCGTCGGGCGAGGCGGTCGAGGTCGCGTCCGGCGTCCTGTGGATGCGGCTGGCCATGCCGATGGCCCTCGATCACATCAATGTTTACGCCGTCCGCGACGGGGACGGGTGGACGCTCGTCGACACCGGCCTGAACCTGGCGTCCACGCAGGCCGAGTGGGAGGCGCTGCTGGCCGGACCCCTGGAGGGGCGGCCGGTGTCCCGGGTGATCTGCACCCACATGCATCCTGACCACATCGGCCTGGCCGGTTGGCTGTGCGAGCGGTTCCATGCGCCGCTGGCGATGACCCGACTGGAATACGTCACCGCCCGCATGCTGCTGGCCGACACGGGCCGACCTGCGCCGGAGAGCGGCGCTGTCTTCTACCGCGCGGCGGGCTGGAACGAGGCGCAGCTGGAAAGCTACCGGCGGGACTTCGGTCATTTCGGGCGCGCCGTGGCGCCGATGCCGGCGGGCTATGTCCGCATGCGCGAGGGCGACCGGGTGACCATCGGCGGCGCGGACTGGCGGGTGGTGGTCGGCGAGGGACACAGTCCCGAGCATGCCTGCCTGTGGCGCGAAGCCGACAGCGTGGTGCTGGGCGGGGACCAGATCCTGCCGAAGATCTCCTCGAACGTCTCGGTGTGGCCCACCGAGCCGGACGCCGATCCGCTGGGCGACTGGCTCGCCTCGCTGGAGCGCATGAAGACCGTTTTTCCGGATGAGGTGCTGGTGCTGCCGTCGCACGGCGAACCGTTCCGCGGCGTGCAGGCGCGCCTCGACGGCCTGCTGCGGGGCCACCGCACCGCCCTGCGCCGTCTCGAGCGGACGCTGGCGTCGCCGAAGCGGGCCGTGGACGTGTTTCCGGCCCTGTTCGCCCGCGCTGTCGGCGACGGCGTGCGGGGCATGGCGACCGGCGAGGCGGTGGCTCATCTCAACTATCTGCTCCGCCAGGGCCGCGCCGGGCGGACCCGCGACGCCGAGGGCGTCGACTGGTGGAGCGCTGCATCGAAAGGGGAGGCGGCATGACCGATCACATCACCACGGAACTGGCGGGAGGCGTGCTGACCGTCGCGCTGAACCGGCCGGAGAAGAAGAACGCCATCACCCAGGCGATGTATGCGGCCCTGTCCGAGGCGACAGAGCGGGCCCGCGCCGACGACGCGGTGCGCGTTCTGCTGTTCCGGGCCGAGGGCGACAGCTTCTCGGCCGGCAACGACATCGGCGACTTCATCGCCATCGGTTCGCAGACCGAGCAGCCGTTCGACATGTCGGTGTTCCGCTTCCTGAAGGCGCTCGCGGACCTCGACAAGCCCGCGGTGGCCGCGGTGCGAGGCCGCGCGGTCGGCATCGGCCTGACCCTGCTGCTTCACTGCGACATGGTCGTGGTGGCCGAGGACGCGCTGCTGTCGGCGCCTTTCGTCAACCTGGCCCTCGCCCCGGAGGCGGCCTCTTCCCTGCTGCTGCCGCAGGCGCTGGGTCACCAGCGGGCGTTCGAGATCTTCGCTCTCGGAGAGCCGATCGACGGCCGCACCGCCCTGGCCTGGGGCCTGGCGAACCGGGCCGTCCCCGCCGCCGAGGTCGAGGCCGCGGCGGCCGCGCTCGCGGCGAAGCTGGCTGCCCGGGCGCCCAATTCGCTGCGCAAGACCAAGCGGCTGATGCGGGACGCCGCCGCGCTTTGGAGCCGCATGCAGGTCGAGGGCGAGGCCTTCGGCAGCCAGATGAAGAGCCCCGAGGCCATGGAGGCCTTCATGGCCTTCACCCAGAAGCGGCCACCGGACTTCTCGAAAGCCGGTTGATTCGCGCCCGCGTCGGCCTTAGGTGCGCGCGCCCCATGACCCACGCGCCTCTTCCCGCCCCTGATGCCCTGTCCTGGCGGGTCGAGCCGGAAGCGGCCGCCGACGCCGCCGCCGTCGACGCCCTGGTGCTCGCCGCCTTCGGGCCGGGCCGGTTCGCCAAGACCGCCGAGCGCCTGCGCGAGGGGGCGCGGCCGGCGCATGGCTTCGTCATCCGCAGCGAGGGCCGCGTCATCGGCTCGGTGCGCCTGTGGCCCATCCGGGTCGGCCAGACGCCGGCCCTGTTCCTCGGCCCCATCGCCGTCGAGGCGGAGAGTCGCCGCGAGGGCATGGGCGCGGCCCTGGTCCGCGCCTGTCTCGACGCCGCCGACGGCCGGGGCGTGCTGCTGGTCGGGGACCCTCCGTACTTCGGGCGTTTCGGCTTCCGGCCGGCTCCGGGGACGCTACTGCCCGGGCCGGTGGACCCGCGGCGGGTGATGTGGCTGGGGACCGGCGAGCCCGAGGGCGACGTTCGCGTCAGCTGAATGCTTTGCGCCCGGCGCGGCGCGCCCTAAGTCTGGGTCATGGCCGAGCGTGGGGAAAACGGGACCGGACTCGCGGGCGTGAGCGCCGCGGCGCGACAGGCCCCCGGCCGCGGCCTGCCGCCGGTGCACCTGTGGAACCCGGCCCATTGCGGCGACATCGACATCGTCATCCGCCGCGACGGCGTGTGGATGCACGAAGGCTCGCCCATCGGCCGCCCGGAGCTCGTCCGGCTGTTCTCCACCGTCCTGCGCAAGGATCCGGACGGTTACTGCCTCGTCACCCCGGTCGAGAAGCTGACCATCCAGGTCGAGGATCTGCCGTTCCGCGCCGTCACGCTCGAGAGCCGCGGCGACGCGCTGGTCTTCACCACAGACGTCGGCGACGAGGTCGAGGCGGGGCCGGACCTGCCGATCGTGGTCGACACCGACCCCGTCAGCGAGGAGCCGTCGCCGCGCGTTCGTGTGCGCGCCGACCTGTGGGCCCGCATCGCCCGACCGGTCTTCTACCAGCTGGTGGAGATGGCGACCGTGGAGGAGGATCGTCTGACGGTGCGTTCCAGGGGCGCGGCCTTTCCGCTCGGCCCCGCCGGCGCGGGGCTGCCATGAGCCTCGCGACGCTCCGGCAGAGGCTGGTCGAGCGACTCGTCCCCGTCTCCGCGTGGTCGCCCGAAGACGCCGCCGTGCGCTCGGATTTCGACCTGAACCCTGAGGCCCGGCCGCCCGGTCGATCCCTGCGTCCCGCCGCGGTGCTCATCCCCGTCATCGCCCGGCCAGAAGGGGCGGCGGTGCTGATGACCCGCCGGTCCGACAGCCTCGCCAATCACACCGGCCAGATCGCCTTCCCCGGCGGCCGCCTCGACCCGGGCGAAACGGCGGCCCGGGCGGCCCTGCGCGAGGCGTGGGAGGAGGTCGCCCTCGATCCCGGCGTGGTCGAGGTGATCGGGCTCGCCGACGCCTACGAGACCGGCACCGGCTTTCTCGTCACCCCGGTGGTCGGCTGGCTCGCGGAAAGCCCGACGACCCGACCGTCGCCGGACGAGGTGGCCGAGGTGTTCGAGGTGCCGTGGGACTTCCTGATGGACCCGGCCAACCATCGCCGCGATTCCTATCAGCGCGACGGCGAGCCGCGGCGCTGGTTCTGGGCCATGCCGTGGGAGCATCGCTACATCTGGGGCGTCACCGCCGGCATCGTCCGCGCCCTCCGCGGCCGCCTGTACGGCGACGAGGAGGTCCCGGCGCTGGCCGTCGGGGAGGACGCGGCGTGATCCTGCAGGGGCAGGAGTGGCTCGACGCCGCCGCCACCCGCCGGGTCATGGCGGCGCTGGAGGCCGCCGGCGGCCCGGACTGCGCCCGCTTCGTCGGCGGCTGCGTGCGCAACGCCCTGATCGGCCAGCCCGTCGACGACGTCGATATCGCCACGACCCTGACGCCCGGGCAGACCGACCAGGCCATTCGCGCCGCCGGCCTGAAGGCGGTGCCGACCGGCCTCGCCCACGGCACGGTGACGGCCATCGCCGATCATCGCCCCTTCGAAATCACCACCCTGCGCCGCGACGTCTCCACCGACGGCCGCAACGCCACCGTCGCCTTCACCGACGACTGGGCCGAGGACGCGGGCCGCCGCGACTTTCGCCTCAACGCGCTCTACGCCGATGCGAAAGGGCGCATCCTCGATCCGACCGGAGAAGGCGTCGCCGACGCCCTGGCGGGCCGCATCGTATTCGTCGGCGATCCCGGAACCCGCATCCGGGAGGACTACCTGCGCATCCTGCGCTTCTTCCGCTTCTTCGCCTGGTACGGGCGGGGCGAGCCCGACGCCGCCGGTCTCGCCGCCTGCGCCGCCCTTGCGCCGGGGATGGGCCGTCTCTCGGCCGAGCGCGTCTCGAAGGAGTTGATCAAGCTTCTGGCCGCTCCCGATCCCGGCCCGGCGATGGCGGCCATGGACGCCGCCGGCGTGCTGGGGCGGATCCTCCCGGAAGGCGCCCTGTCGCCGGCCTTCGCCGGGATAGTCAGGCTGAGCGACGATCCCGTTCTGCGTCTCATGATCCTGACGCCCGCGGACGCGACCGTCACGGCCGAGGTCAGCCGGCGCCTGCGCCTGCCCAACCACACCCGCGACCGGCTCGCGGCCGCAGCGGTCGCGGGCGACGAGGTCGATCTGTCGATGACCGGGCCGCAGGTGCGCGCCGCCGTCTATCGCCATGGCGGCCGGGCCGTCGCCGACGCGCTCCTGCGTCGCTGCGCAGAACGGCCCGACGAGGCCTCGGCGGCGCACCGCCTGCGTGAGACGGCCGAGCGCTGGGAGCCGCCGAGACTGCCGGTCGGCGGCCGCGACCTGGCCCGGCTGGGCGTGCCGCCCGGGCCGGAGACGGGGCGGCTGCTCAAGGCTTTCGAGGCCGGCTGGATCGCCGACGATTTCCCGGAGGAGGGGCACGCGGCCCGGCTGGAGGCGCTGGTCAGGGACGGGCGCGGGTGAGTTCGACCACCACGGGCCGGTGATCCGAGCCGGTCGGTCGTCCCAGCCGCCGACCGGTCAGGGCGAGGTCCGGCGAACGCCAGACATGGTCGATCGTCACGCCCAGCGGTGAAGGCAGGCCCGCAGGCCAGGTGCCCGGGAAGCCGGGGGCGGGGAGCAGGCCGACGTCGCTCTTCATCTGACGACCGATCCGGGCCGACGACACGCTGTTGAAATCGCCCGCGACGACGACCGGCCCGTCCAGCGAGCGACGGATGTCGGTCAGGGCCATGGTCTGGGAAATCTGGCCCCACTGTTCCTGGAAGGGCCACGGCCGGGTCAGGTGAACCCCGACCACGTTCACCGGTCCGAGAGGCGTCCGGGCCACGGCCCCGACGGCGTGGAGACCATCGGGCCGGTCCGGGATGGCGGTCAACGGTCGCCGCGAGGCGATCACCGACCGGGCCGCTCCGCTGGCGCGGTCGATACGGGGGGTCACGACCCGGTGCGGGTAATCCGCGAGCAGGGCGTCCAGCCGGGCGGCGGGCGCGTCCCCCAGTTCGATCAGCACCACGATGTCTGCGTCCGCCTCGCGGATCGAGGCGGCGATGGCCGCCGTGTCCTCGTTCCGGGCCCACAGGTTGGCCGAGTAGAGGCGCAATCGGGGCCCGTCCGGAGCCGCCTCGCCGGTCGGCGGGAACCACTGCGGCCATGCGGCCAGCAGCAGGAGGCCGACGACCGCCGCCGCCCCGGCCGCCCACCGCAGGCGCCGCACCAGCAGGAAGGCGGCCGCCAGCCCCAGGGTCGGCGGCAGGGCGGGCGCGACGAACTGGGCCAGCAGATCCGGCCCCCGGTGTCCGAACCCGCTCAGGGCGGAGACGGCGATCGCCAGCGGCGCCGCCATCAGCGCCAGGGCCCCCAGCCGGACCAGTCGCCTCCCGGCCGGCGATGCGCCCTTGCCTTGGTGCTGAACGCGGGTCGTCATGGCGCGTTACGGTTCCGCTTCGGAGGATTGCATGGCCAGACGGACCATCGGCGATATCGAGAAAATCTGGTCCAATGTCGAGGGCGTGAAGAAGCTGTCCGACCGGGTCGTCGGCCTCGGCCCCTTCGGCATCGGCCTCGACGGTCTCCTGACCTGGATCCCGGTGGTCGGCACCGCCTACAGCGTCGGGACGGCCGGCTGGCTGCTGCTGCAGGCCGCGCGGGTGCGGGCCAGTCCCGGCACGGTGGTCCGCATGCTCGGCTACCTCGGCCTCGACAGCGCGATCACGGCGGTCGGGGAGGTCCCCTTCCTCGACTTTGTGCCCAGTGTCGCCGACATCCTGGTCCGCGGCCACCTGATGGCGGCCAAGGCCCTCCAGCGGGACATCGAGAGCACCCACTGGGTCGAGGCGAGCGAACGCGACGCCCGCGCTTCCGGCGAGCACGAGCGCCACCTCGCCACCCTTCGCAATGAGCCGAAGCTGCGCCGGATCGTCTATCTGCACGACTGATCGGGCGCCGGGAGTTAATGTTTAAATCCCGCAATTCCGCGCCACCGCTGTTTGATTCCCAAAGGAAAAGCAGGGGAGGCAGCGTCATAAGCCCGCCTGAGGAAGCGGCTCCCGCAGACTGATCTCCACACACCAGCCGGAGATCACATCATGAGCGAAGACCAGTCCGCTCGCCTCGGCCTGCCGTACCTCGCGGCCGGCCAGATGCAGAAGCACGTCACCCTGAACGAAGCCCTGACGCGGCTCGACGCGCTCGTCCAGTTGCGGGTCGAAAGCCGCTCGATGGTCGCGCCGCCGCCCGCCCCCGAGGACGGCTGGCTGTTCATCGTCCCGGACGCGGGCGACTGGCCGGGCTTCGCGGCCGGCGATCTTGTGCGGGTCGAGGGCGGCGCCTGGAGCCGGATCGAGGCGCCGCCGGGCGCGCTGGCCTGGGTCGGCGACGTCGGCCGGTGCGTGGTCCGCGAAGGCGACGGGTGGACCCCGCTCGGCGAGCGTCTGGGGGAAATCCGTGATCTGGACCGCTTCGGTCTCGCGGCCACGCCCGACGCGGCCAACCCTTTCCTTGTGCGCCTGAACAACGCCCTCTGGACCGCGCGGGAAACCTGGGCCGGCGGCGACGGCGACCTGCGCCTCGTCCTGAACAAGGAGACGCCGGGCGACGTCCTGTCGCTGTTGCTGCAGTCGGGCTGGAACGGCCGGGCGGAACTCGGCCTCGTCGGCGACGACGACCTCGTGCTCAAGGTCGGCGACGACGGCGGCCAGTGGCGCGAAGCCTTTCGCGTCGACCGGTCCACCGGCCGGGCGGCCTTTCCGGTCGGCGTCCTGCGGCGCGAGGCGACCGTTCTGGCGAACAGCGGCGCGTGGCAGCCGCCCGCGTGGGCGCGCACGGTCGAGGCTGTGCTGGTCGGCGCGGGCGGCGGCGGCGGCGCGGGCGCGGCCGGGCCATCCGGCGACCGGTTCGGCGGCGGCGGCGGAGGCGGCGGCGGCGTCGCACATTTCCACTGGCGCGCCGAGGACGTCGCGGCGGGGCTGACGGTCGTCGTCGGAGCCGGCGGCGCGGGCGGCATCGCGGCCGCCGGGCAATCCGGAGGCGACACACGCATCCTCCTCGGCGTCACCCAGCTGGCGGCCGCGGGCGGCGGGGCGGGCGGCGCCCTGGGCGGCGTCGCGGGCGGTGCCGGCGGGGCAGGCGGGACCGGTCTTCCGCGTGGGAACGCCGGCGGAGCGTCCGGAATCTCGGCGGACGGCGGGGCGGGCGAGGCCCTGGCGCGGCCCGACGGCCCCGGCGGCGGTGGCGGCGGCGGCGGCCTCGACTCGTCCGGCGTGGCGCGGGCCGGGGGGATCGGCGGCGACGGCGGCCTACTCGCGACGCCGGCCGCCGGCGGGAGCGGCGGGGCGTCGGCCGGCTCGCCCGGAGACACTGCGCCCCTGCCGGATATTCACTGGGCCGGAGGGGGCGGCGGCGGGGGCGGCGCCTCGGCCGCCGACGTCGGCTTCGACGGCGCCCAGGGGGGCGCGGCCGGGGGAGGTGGCGGAGGCGGCGGCGCAGGCGTGAACGGCGGCGGCTCCGGCGGGGCGGGCGCGGGCGGCGTCGTCTGGCTGATCGCCGCCGGATGAGCTCCTCGCCTGACCAGCCTCAACTTCCACACACCGGATATGATCATGAACCCCTCCTCTCACGACGCGCCGTCCCCCCTCGCCGAGGGCCGCTGGCTGTGGCGCCGCTTCTATGTCTTCGCCACCAGCGGCGCCGCCTGGCTGCTGCTCGACCGGCTGATCGCCATCGTGCCGCCGGCGGCCGCGCCCAGGCTGGCCCACGCCCTGATGGCCCTGCTGGCCCTGACCCTGGTCCTCTACCTCGTGGCGCCCAGCGCCCAGCAACTGATCGCCAGCCTGTCGCTGCTGCGGCCCGGCGACAGGGAGGACGGCTGATGGCCTTCCGTCTCTCCGAGCGCTCGATAAGGCGGCTGGCGGGCGTCCATCCGCGCCTCGTCGCCCTGGTCAAGGAAGCGGCGGCCCTGACGCCGGTCGACTTCATGGTCACCGAAGGCCTGCGGACGGCCGATCGCCAGGCGGCGCTGGTGCGCGCCGGGGCCAGCCGCACCCGCAACTCCCGTCACCTGACCGGCCATGCGGTGGACGTGGCCGCCCTCGTCGACGGCCAGGTGCGATGGGACTGGCCGCTCTATCCACGCATCGCCGCGGCGTTCAAGGCGGCCGCGGCGCGGCAGGGCACGCCGATCGTCTGGGGCGGGGACTGGCCGCGGCTGCGCGACGGGCCGCATTTCGAGCTCGACCGGAAGGCGTTCCCGTGAGCCCCCGGCACATCCTCCGGCTGGCCGGACCCGCCGCGACGGCGGTGCTGGTCGCAGCCGCCGTCGCGGCCCTCGTCCTTCTCGCCCACGGCCTGGGCTTTCGCTGGGACCCGTTCGACCGAACCGGGCGACAGATCGCCGCCGCCGAGGCCCGCGCGGCGGCGGCCGAGGCCGACGCGGCGGCCCGACGGCTCGAGCGGGAAGGCGCGGCGGCCCAGCGCCGACGCCTCGACATCCACCATCAACAGGCTCTGGCGCTCGAACGCGCGACCGCGCGCGCCGAGGCCGGAGCGAGGAGCGCCCATGACGCCGATCAACCCCTGGATCCCGACCGGGTCCGTCGCCTTGCTGATCATGATCGCGAGCTGTGCCGCATCGCCGCCCACCTCTGCGACCCCGCCGCGAATAGCTCTGCCGACGGAGGCGACGACACCCTGTCGGCTGGATCGCCTGCCGGACCAGCCGACGCTGGCGGATCTTGAGGCGGGCTATGTGGCGCGCGGCGCCGGGATCGTCGCCTGCGACGCCGCCCGGCGGATGGCGGTGGAGACGCTGGAGGCCGAGCGGGCCCTGCAGGATCGCTGGCGGGCCGGGACGGCCGGGAGAGGGCGGAACCGGTGATCCGGCCGACGGCGATGGCGCTCGTGGCAGGTTTGGCAGGTTTGGCAGGTTTGGCGCCCCGAATTCGCGCCATCTCCGCCGGTAGCCCGGCAACATTTTCCGGGCGCCCTGCAGCTTCTGCCGGGCGGCGGCACAACTTGCCGGGCTGCCGGCGTGCTTAACAGGAACTACCGCAGCGAAATCAACGATCGGTCGGGTGGCACGCCCCGGCGTCCGACTGGTCCCATCCTTGCTGCGGCCGGTGCGAGCAAAATGCTCCCGGCAGCCAAAATGGCGTCGGACACCTTGAAAGAAGGACTACGTGCCATGGCGCTGAACAGCGTTAACACGAACGTGGGCGCGATGATCGCCCTCCAGAACCTGCAGGTCACGAACAGTGAACTGAGCACGGTTCAATCCCGCATCAACACCGGCAAGAAGGTCGCGTCCGCCAAGGACAACGGCGCTGTCTGGGCGATCGCCCAAGGCCAGCGTGCCGAGATGGCCGCCCTGAACGCCGTCAAGGACAGCCTGAACCGTGGCCAGTCGGCCGTGGACGTCAGCCTGGCCGCGGGTGAGAGCGTCTCCGACCTGCTGATTCAGCTGAAAGAGAAGGCCCTCGCCGCCAAGGACACCTCGCTGACCTCGGATGCGCGTGCGGCCCTGGCTGCGGATTTCGTTTCGATCCGCGACCAGATCGGCACGGTGGTGGCCAACGCCAAGTTCAACGGGGTCAACCTGCTGGACGGCACCGCGACGAACGGCTTCAAGGCCCTGGCCAACGTCGGCGGCACCTCCACGATCGACGTGGCGAGCCAGACGATGACCCTCACGGCCCTGGGCATCAACGCCAGCGTCCTCACCGACGCGACCACGGCCGGCACCGCCCTGACCGCTGTCGACGGCGCCATCAAGAGCGTCTCGTCCAAGCTGGCCAAGCTCGGCACCGGCTCGAAGTCGCTCGGCACTCACGCGACCTTTGTCGGCAAGCTCCAGGACAGCCTGGAATCCGGCATCGGCAACCTCGTGGACGCCGATCTGGCCAAGGAAAGCGCCCGGCTGCAGTCGCTGCAAACCAAGCAACAGCTGGGTGTGCAGGCGCTGTCGATCGCCAACTCCTCGACCTCCATCCTGCTCGGACTGTTCCGCTAAGGATCGACGGAAGGGCGGGGCTTCGGCCCCGCCCGACCGGTCCGGGCCCCTAAGGGAGCCGCCGGCGAAGGCCGCCGGAAGGAGTGATGCAGAACAATGCGAAAATAGACCCCGTCGTCGTCGCCACGACCGTTACCGCCGCCGCAGGTTCCAGCGCCAGCGGCGATTTCCGCGATTCCCGCGCGCAGCAGGAAGCCGACCAGGCCGCCCGCTACCGCCTGGTGATCGAGGAGGGCCCGCTGGCCGGCTCCTTCATCTACAAGACCCTGGACCGGGTGACCGGCGAGGTGGTGAAGCAGCTGCCCCGCGAACAGGTCGTCGAGATGATGCGCGCCGCCGCCTACAACGCCGGCGCGGTGATCGACACCCGGGCCTGAGCCGCATCCCCGTCGACTATCCGCCGCGCAGGAGCGATCCGCGCGGTTAAGCTGCGTGGTTAGCGGCCGTTAACCATGTGTCCACGCTTCGACGTCTAGCCTGACTCAAACCTGAAAGGGCTGAGTCGGATGACGAATAGCGTCCATACCAATGCTTCCGCCGCCATCGCGCTGCAGAACCTGTCCAGCACGAACAGCCGGCTCGGCGACGTGCAGAGCCGAATCTCGACCGGGCTGAAGGTCCAGGGGGCGAAGGACAACGCCGCGATCTGGGCCATCGCCCAGCAGCAGCGCGCCGACGTCGGCGCCCTGAGCGCGGTCAAGCAGAGCCTGGACCGCGCCACCTCGATCGCCGATGTGGCCCTGTCGGCGGGCGAATCGATCTCGGACCTGCTCAACCAGCTCAAGGAGAAGGTCGTCGCGGCGAAGGACTCATCGCTGAAGACCCAGTCGCGCGAGCTGCTCAACGCCGATTTCCAGGCGCTGCTCCGCGCCATCGCCTCCGCCGTCGACAACGCCACCTTCGATGGCGCCAACATCCTGAACGGCACCCTGACCACCGGCATCGCCTTCCTCGCCAACGCCGACGCTTCGGGAACCGTGACGCTTTCCGCCAAGGACCTTACCCTCGGCGGCGGGATCATCGAACTGACGACCGCCACGGACTCTCTCCTGACGCTCACCGGCGCCGACCAGGCCCTGACCCGTCTCGACAATTCCATCGGCCAGCTGAACGCGGCGCTGGGCGAGCTGGGGGCGCAGGCCAAGCAGATCGAGGCCCACGGCAACTTCGTCACCAAGCTGGTGGACACGCTCGAGTCCGGGATCGGCAATCTCGTCGACGCCGACCTGGCCAAGGAGAGCGCCCGACTTCAGGCGTTGCAGGTGCAGCAGCAGCTGGGCGCGCAGTCCCTGTCGATCGCCAACCAGGCCCCGCAGATCATCCTGTCGCTGTTCCGCGGCGGCTGATCTGCGGCCATCAGCCGGGGCGACGGTGTCCGATGTAGACGGGGGCCGGACGTCGGCGGCTCGCCGCGCGGGCGCCGAAACCATACAGGGAAAGCAGGGATCTCAAGGCGTCGAGGAAAGCGGTCATGGGCGGTCCCTCCGCATGCGGCCTGCCGTAAACGACGACCACGGATCATTGTTCCCTGAGTCGCGCGGCCTGTCTCCCGGCCGCCGCGCGTTAACGCTCCCTTACCGTCAAGCCCGCAGACTGGACCGCGGGAGCGCGCCGTGATCGACAACAGCTATCTGCTCGGGCTTTTCGGAGGGACGCCGCTGTCGTCGGCGACGACCGCCGGACTGCCGGCGGCCGCGTCGAGGAAGGCCCAGCCGACGCCGCCCTGGTCCAGCTCCGCCCAAGCGCCGGAACGCAGCGCCGTGCTCCGCGCCGCCATGGCCGGCCGCAGCTTCATCGACGAGGACGCGGCGCGTCTCGACGTCAAGGGCGCCTCCGCCGACTATCGCAAGCTGTTCGCCCTGTACCGGGGTCTGGATACGCTGAATGTGCTCGTCAATCGGGCGGCGGCCAAGGGCGTCGGGGCGCTCGAGGCGGGCCAGCTGCAGAAACGGTTCTCCGCGGGGCTGGCCGAGATCGGCAGCTGGCTGCAGACGGCGGAGTTCGACGGCGTGCGTATGGTCCAGGGGACGACGGCGTCGCGGAGCAAGTCCACCGCCGCGGTGCCGCGCGACAGCGCCATATCGATCACCGGCCCGATCCACGAAGGCTCGCCCGACTCGCCGGTCGCGGCCTTCGCCGGCGACGTGCGCTTCGACATCGTCGTGCGCCGCAGCGACAACAGCACGCAGACGGTGGCGATCGATCTGGCCGCCATGGGCGCCGAGCCGCGGACCCTGACCAAGGTCCTGGAGCACATCAACGGCAAGCTGGAGGCGGCCGGGCTGCAGACGCGGATGGGCCGCGAGCTGATCAAGGCCGAGGCGCGCACGGTCACCGTCAGCGGCAAGGCCGTGGCCTTGCCCGCCGGGCCTGACCGCTACGCCCTGGCGGTGCGGGGCGTCTCTACGGAAGCCGTCAGCTTCGCGCCGGCCGAAACCGCCGACGCCGTCTATGTGGTGCAGGCGGCCGGGACCGCCGGCGGTCTCCAGATGCTGAAGTTCCAGAGCGACACCGGCGCGGCTGCACCCCCGCCTGCCGCCCGCGTGGGCGAGACGCACTGGGTCGACGGCCGCGCCTCCCAGACGGGTCTCCCGGAGGGCGTCGAAACGGTGCGGGCCAGCGCCGCGGCGGCCGACGGCTCGGTCTGGCTGGTGGCCGACCTGGAGGCCGGACCGGACGATCAGCCGATCAAGGGCGAACGCGACGTGGCCCTGATCAAGCTGGACTCCGCCGGAAGGGTGGTCACGACCCGGGCCCTGGGCGCGGCGTCGAGCGCGAGCGGCTACGCCATCGCCGTCGACGCCGACGGCCGGGTGGCGGTCGCCGGCTCGGTGACCGGCGCCCTGGAGCCGGGGCAGTCCGGCGACGTCGCCTCGGGCGTCGACAGCTTCGTCACCGTCTTCGACGCCGAGGGAGAGGAGCTCTGGACCCGCCGGCGCGGAGCGCGCGCCGAGGACGAGGCGACCTCCGTGGCCTTCGGGCCCAACGGCACGGTCTACGTGGCCGGTCGCGCCAGATCGGCCATGCCGGGCGCGGCGAGCGCGGGCGGCTGGGACGGGTATGTCCAGGGCTGGAGCGAGAGCCAGGCGCACCAGTTCGCGCCGATAACGGCCTCTCTGACCGGCGTCGCGCAGTTCGGAACCGCCGGCGCCGACGGGGTCGACGCGGTCGCCGTGGACGGGACCACGCTCTACGCCGCCGGTGTCGAGAGCGGCCGGATCGTGGTGCGTCGCTTCTCGCTGGATCCGTCCGGCCGACCGACCCTCGAGGCGTCGAGGGATCTCGGGGAGGCGAGCGGCGAGGTCGCCGGCCTCGCCGTATCGGGCGGCCAGCTGATCGTCACCGGAACGACCCGCAACGCCGCCCTCGACGTCGGCGCCGTGACCAGCGCGCACCACGGGGGTCGCGACGCCTTCGTGGCCATGATCGACAGCGGCCTTGCGGCTTCGGCCGCGGATCGCCTCACCTACGTCGGCGGCGCGGGCGACGACACCGTCGCGGACATAAAGGTGCAGAACGGCAAGGTCTGGGTGACCGGGGTCGCCGATCGCCCGGAGGGCGCGAAGGAGACCGATCCGACCGCGGCCTATCTGGCGCGGATCGACCCGACGACGGGCGGCCTCGAGTGGCGTCGCGACTGGCAGGGAGACGGCAACCAGGCGGCCCCGCTGACCCTGGCCACATCGGCGGGCGGAGCCAGCGTGCTCGACCGTCTGGGTCTGCCCCAGGGCGAGATTGACCAGAAGCCCTCGCGTTCCCTGACCACCGCCACTGCGCTGCGCGTGGGCGACCGCTTCTACATTTCGCCTGCCGACGGCGGGCGGGCCGCGTCGGTGACGATCGAGGCCCGGGACACCCTGCAGTCATTGGCCCGCAAGATCGAACAGGCCTCCAGAATGAAGCTGAAGGTCACGGTCGCGTCGGAATCGGCCGAAGCGCCCCGCGCCGGAGAGGCGGCGCAGGCGCTGCACGCCGGCGTCCAGCGCCTGTCGATCGTCGCCCGCGACGGGGGGGCCGGGGCGGTGCTGAGCGCCGGCGAGACCGGTCGCGACGCGCTTGCGGGTCTCGGCCTGTCGCCCGGCTATATCGGCCAGACGAGCGGCGACGACGTGGTCCGGACCTTTGGTCTGGCGCTGCCCGCAAACCTTCATCTGGGCGCTCCGGAATCGGTCAAGGCCGCCGGGGAGGCCCTGCAGGCCGCGATGAAAGGTGTCCGCGACGCCTATCGCGCGCTCGCGCCGGCGTCGACCTTGCCCACGGCGACGGGACCCGCCCCCGCCTACCTGACGGCGCAGCTGGCCAACTACCAGGCTGCACTGGCGCGCCTGGGCGGCTGACGAATCGCGTTGACGACGGCGTCTCGCGCGGGGTTATTGGACTCTCCATCGACGCGAGCCGTGAATGCCCAGGGACAACCGTATCCTCATCGCGATCGGAGCCGGCGCAGCCGTCATCCTGGCCGTGATCCTCGCCCTGGTTTTCTCCGGCGGTCGCGAACGCAATGCGGAGCCGCCGCCGGCCGCGCAGGGCGGGCTGACGGTCGACGTGGCCGAGGCGCCGACGCTCGACGCCACCCGCGAGCTGAGATGCTATGTTGCGGGACAGTTCGTGGGCATGGCCACGCTGGCCGACTGCGCCCGACGCAACGGTCTCGCCACCGACGCCCTGGACGTGGGCATTGACGAGACGGGCGCGCTCGTCGCCGCGCCGACGGCGTCGTTCGCGCCTCCGCCGTCGGAGCCCCCGGTGGAACTCACGGAGTCCGCTCCTGTCCCCGCCGCGGTTGACAGCACCGAGCCCGCGCAGCCGTCGCCGCAGCCTGCCGTCGCCGTGGGACAGTGCCTGCGTCATACAGGCTCCGAATGGCGCATGCTGTCGTCCAGCATGACGCTCAACGCCTGCGTCCAGGCTCTCTATTCCGGCACCTGCGTACGGCCGGGCGACGCCCAGTACGGGCGCTGGGGCGAGACCACCCTGCGTCTGGTGCCGCGCCGGGTCGAACAATCGCCAGACAACAACCGCTTCACCACCCTGGCGGAGCAGGACCGCAGCTGCCAGTTCCCGGGGCTTCGTTGATGCGCCTTCCCTCGATCCTGACCCTTGGCCTGGCGGCCGGCGCCCTGGTCGCTTGCGGGCAGTCCACCCGGGCGCCGTTCGACCAGGGCGTCTGCTACGCCGTCGAGCCGGGCGCCGAGGGCGAGGCGCCGCGCTTCAACGTGGTGGCCGAAGATCAGCCGCAGATCGAATTCTGCGCCGCCCGTCTGGAAGAGATGCGCCTCCGTTTCCTGCGCATGGGTGGGAGCCGGCGCGAGATCGTCGGGGCTTACCAGGGCCGTTTCATCTTCATCGATCGGGCGGGCGTGTCGTTCAGCCAGACCCTCGAGGGCGCCCGCTTCATGGCCCTGGCCCGGACCGGCGATGGGCGCCTTGCAATCCCGGGCGCCATCCAGCGCGAGGTGGACGCGGCGCGTGCGGGCGGGGCTCCGCCCGCGGGCTCCTGAGGAACAAAGCTGGAACAAACCCCTGAGCTCGGCTAGGGTCGGGACGCGACCGGACCGCGCCTGTGGGAAACCCGGCCGTCCGATGAAAAACACGGCCCGGCGCCCGAGAAAGCGCGCTAGGCCAGCGAACGGAAAAAAGGAGCTCGAGATGGCGGGCAGCGTCAACAAGGTCATTCTGGTCGGCAACCTGGGGCGGGATCCGGAGATCCGCACCCTGAACAGCGGCGAGCGGGTCGCGAACCTGTCGCTGGCGACGTCGGAGACGTGGCGCGACAAGGCCAGCGGCGAACGCAAGGAGAAGACCGAGTGGCACCGCGTCGTCATCTTCAACGACAACATCGTCAAGGTCTGTGAGAACTACCTGAAGAAGGGCTCGACCGTTTACGTCGAGGGCCAGCTCCAGACCCGCAAGTGGACCGACCAGCAGGGCGTCGAGAAATACTCGACCGAGGTGGTGATCCAGAAGTTCAAGGGCGAACTGACCATGCTGGGCGGTCGCGGCGATGGCGGCGGCATGTCCCGCGGCGGCGGCGACGACGATTACTCGTCCGGCTTCTCCACCGGCGGCGCCAACAAGCCTTCCGGCCCACGCGAGAGCTATGACCTGAACGACGACATCCCGTTCTGACGTCAGGACGCACGCCATGACGTCGCGGGGGCGCGTTCTGGTGCTGGGGGCGAACGGCTTCATCGGCAGCCATGTGGCCGCAGCCCTTGCGGCGGCGGGGTGGACCGTCCGCGCCGGCGCCCGCCGACCGGCCGAGGCGGCGCGACGCGCGCCGCAGTATGAGTGGGCCGTGGCCGACTTCCGCACCCTCGGCGCCCCCGCGGCCTGGGAGGCGCTGCTGGAGGGGGTCGAAGCGGTGGTGAACTGCGTCGGCGTCCTTCAGGACGGCGGCGGCGACGATATCCGGGCCGCGCACGTGCTCGGGCCCCGCGCCCTGATCGCCGCCTGCGAGGCGGCGGGCGTGAACCGCCTGGTCCACCTGTCCGCCGTGGGCGCGGAGGATGCCGCGGGCACGGCCTACGCCCGCACCAAGGCCGAGACCGAGCGTATGGTCCAGTCCAGCCGGCTGGAGTGGACGATCCTGCGCCCCTCGCTGGTTCTCGGGCGCGGCGCATTCGGCGGCACCGGGCTGATCCGGGCGCTGGCCGCGTTTCCGGGCGTCATCCCCGTCGTGGGCGGCGCGCAGGCGGTGCGGCCGGTCGCCATGGACGATCTCACCGCCGCCGTCGTCGCTGCGCTCGACCGGCCGCAAGCGGTTCGCCGGCGCTTCGACGTCGCCGGTCCCCGACGTCTCAGCCTGGACCAGCTTCTCAAACTCTATCGGGGCTGGCTCGGCCTGCCCGCGGCGCCGGTGATTCGCGTGCCGCGCGCCATCGCGGCTCCGGCGCTTCGTCTCGGAGACCTGCTGGCCCGGATGGGCTGGTTCTCGCCCCTGACCTCGACCTCCATGCGTCAGCTCGACCATGACGTCGCCGGCCGGGACGACGATTGGCAGGAGGCCCTGGGCGTCAGGGCCCGCGACCCGGCCGCCGCCCTGTCCGCGACCCCTGCCTCGGTCCAGGACGTCTGGCACGCCCGCCTCTGGTTCGTGCGGCCGGTGGCGATCGCGGCGCTGGGCCTGTTCTGGCTGCTGACCGGACTGATCACCTTCGGCCCTGGCTGGGAGCGGGCGATCACCGTGCTGCACGAGGGCGGCTATGGCCGCTGGGCCGGCGCCATCGCCGGGTGGGGCGCGGCGCTGGACGTGGCCCTCGGCCTGGCCCTGTTCGCCCGTCCGTGGACGGCGCGGGTGGCGATCGTCATGGCGGCCGCCACGGTCGGCTATCTCGTCGCCGCGACCCTCAGCCTGCCTCAGTACTGGGTGGATCCGCTCGGCCCCTGGCTGAAGGTGGTCCCGATGATGGCCCTGTGTCTGTTCGTGGCGGCGACGGACGCCCGGCGATGATCGACGCCTACGTCCTCCTGAAGCTGGTCCACATCCTCTCGGCGGCCGTGCTGTTCGGGACGGGGGCGGGAATCGCCTTTTTCATGGTTCGCGCCCGGCGCACGCGCGACCCGTCTGTGGCCGCGGCGGTGGGGCGGATGGTGGTGCTGGCCGATTTCCTCTTCACGGCCACGGCCGTGGTGGTCCAGCCGCTCAGCGGGCTGGCGTTGATCCGTCTGCAGGGCTACCGCCTGGACGAGCCGTGGCTGCTGGCCAGCTACGCCCTGTTCCTCCTCGTCGGCGCCTGCTGGCTGCCCGTGGTCTGGATCCAGCAGAGGCTCGCCCGCCTGGCGGCGGCGGCGGCGGACGCGGGGGCGCCCCTGCCGCCGGCCTACGACCGCCTGTACCGGATCTGGTTCGTGCTGGGCTGGCCCGCTTTCGCCGGGGTGATCGGCATATATGTGCTGATGCTGTCCCGGCCGTCGGTCTGATCGCCACATTCTGAAATGCGAAGTGTCGCGGCGGCCCCTCGCTCCGGACGACCGGGGGGAGTAGGCGAGGCGCGTGAAGTCCACCGCTCCCCCTCCCGCCGCGCTGACGGTCGCCGAGATCGCCGCCATCGCCGCCGTGGTGGTGATCTGGGGCGTCAACAACGCCGCCGCCAAGCTGGCGACCGAGACCCTGCCGCCGCTGCTGACGGGGTCGTTGCGGTTCGCCATCGCGGCGGTCTGCCTGATCCCGTTCGTGCGGCCGCCGTTCCCCAACTGGAAGAGCCTGCTGCTCATTGTCGGGCTTGGGGGGCCGCTGCACTACGGCCTGATCTATCTCGCCTTCTGGTTGGCGCACGACGTCAGTCCTGTCTCCGTCGCCGCCCAGCTGTGGGTGCCGTTCACGGCGCTGTTCGCTTTCCTCGTCCTCGGCGAACGGCTGTCCCGCTTCGCGCTGGCCGGCATGGGCGTGGCCTTTGTCGGCGTTGCGTGGATGACGCTGGACGCCCACGCCATCGCGGACTGGAAGGGCATCCTCGTCGGCATCGCCGCCTCGGCGGCATGGGCCATGACCACGGTGATCGCCCGGCGGACGACGTCGATTCCGCCGCTTAAGATGCAGGGGCTGCTGGCCGTTGTCGCCCTCCCGACCCTCGCCTTCGGCTCCGCCCTGTTCGAGGACGGCCAGGCGACGGCGCTGCAGCAGGCGGACGCCCTGGTCTGGGCCAGTCTGGCCTGGGCGGGGCTGGTGTCCTCGGTGCTGGCGACCACCCTGGTGTTCTGGCTGGTCCAGCAACGGGAGGCGGGGCGGGTGACGCCCTATCTGCTGGCCACGCCGGTGGTGTCGATCCTGATCGGATGGGCCTTCATGGGCGACGTGCTGTCGCCGCAGATCCTGACCGGGGCGGCCCTGACCATGGGCGGGGTGGCCCTGGTCGCATTGGCCGAACGCGGCCTGCGCGCAGGGGCCGCCAAGGCCTGAAAAGAAAACGGCCCGGACGACAGGCGTCCGGGCCGTTCAATCGGCAAGTCTCAGGCTTACAGGCCGGGCAGCTTGAACCCGTCGTCGCGGCGCGGCGTGATCAGGATGCCGGCGGCGCCGCCGGTGAGGGCCTGCACCCGGGCGTATTCGCTGGCCGCGTCGATGGTGACCTGGCCTTCCGGCGACTGGGTGGTCGAGGCGGTGCGGGTCGACGGGTCGTCGCGCCGCCAGAACAGGATCCGGTTGGCCCAGCCCTCTTCCTTGTGCGCCAGGTCTCCGAACTCGTCGTCGATGACGTAGCGGGCCAGCGGATCGGCCCGGTCGCCGCCGGCCTGGGCGACCAGAACCTGTTCGCCGGGCGACCGGGTCACGGCCTGACGCTGGCCGAGAAGGATCTGGCGGGCGGCTGACTCTGGCGCCAGCTCCTGCGGACGCGGCTGGCCGGGGGCGGGCGGGCGCAGCCCGTACTCGGGCGGCACGGTCAGCGGGGCGGTCGAGACGGTCAGGAACTCGTCCGGCGTCACCTTGGTCAGGCCGATGCCCTGCCGGAGGCTGGAGCATGCGCCCAGCGCAAGCGTCGAGGCGGCGATGGTCAGAACGGCGGCGGTGCGAAGGCGCATGATTGATCCCGGTGCGGCGCCGAAGGAGGCGCGCATATACCCTAGAGGAAGCGGCTGATTACGACTTTTCCACGGCGAGGCCAACCGCTGCGGCGATCAGAGCGCCCGGTTCTCTCCGACCGTGTCGCCAGCCTGGCGTTTGCCGGCGCGCTCTGAGATCACGGCGTCGAGGATCAGGAGCGCGACGCCGATGTTGATGGCCGCGTCCGCGATGTTGAACACCCACGGAAAGCCGAGGCCCGAGAAGTCGAGGAAGTCGACGACATAGCCGAAGCGGATGCGATCGATGACATTGCCCAGCGCGCCGCCCATCACCAGACCGATGGCGCTGATCAGCAGCCGGCGGTTGGTCCGGGTCGCCCAGACCGCCAGCACGACGGAGACGCCGATCGAGAACACCGTCAACAGCCAGCGTGCCGATCCGTCGCCGAACAGGCCGAAGCTGACGCCGAAGTTGCGGACCCAGGTCAGGTTGAAGATCGACTCCCAGACGACGATCTGGCGGACTTCGGGGAGGTCGAGCCCTCCCACCACCCAGGCCTTGCTCAGCTGGTCGAGAACGATGACGACGATGGCGAAGCCGTAGGCGGCGTAGGCGATGCGGGGGATTTTCATTGGGTTCGCTGGATAGTGGCGGTCCCGGTTAGCAGCCCGGGCCCCGCTCGCGAAGGGGCAATCGCGCCGCGGCGGCGTCGTTTGCGCTTGCTCCCGGGCGGCGAAGTCCCCAGGTGAAAGGCTCTTGTCCCGGGAACCTCGACTCGCCTCGCACGGAGCTCCGATGCCGCACGCCGACAGCTTGATTCTCACTCTCGTCGGCGGGTTCGTGCTGGCGTTCGTGTTCGGGATGGTGGCGAACCGGCTGAAGCTCTCTCCGCTGGTGGGCTATCTGCTGGCCGGCGTAGCCGTCGGGCCGTTCACTGCAGGCTTCGTCGCGGATACCGAACTCGCCCCGCAGCTGGCCGAGATCGGCGTTATTCTGCTGATGTTCGGGGTCGGGCTGCACTTCTCGCCAGCCGACCTGATGCGGGTGCGCAAGGTCGCCCTGCCTGGGGCGCTGGTGCAGATCGCGGCGGCGTGCGTGCTGGGCTGGCTGCTGGGCCGCTTCGCCCTCGGCCTGCCGGACATCGAGGCCTTCCTTCTTGGCTTCGCCCTGTCGGTCGCCTCCACGGTGGTGCTGCTGCGCGCGGTCGAGGAGCGCAAGCAGTTGAAGGCCGAGGTCGGGCGCATCGCGGTCGGGTGGCTGATCGTGGAGGATCTGGTGATCGTCATCGCCCTGGTGGTGATGCCATTGCTGATCGTGCCCCCGGGGGAGACCCTGAACAGCGCGCAGCTGGCCCAGTCGATGGCGTGGACGCTCGGAAAGGTCGCCCTCTTCGTCGGGGCGATGCTGGTTGTCGGGCCGCGGGTCCTGCCGTGGGTGCTGGTGCGCATCGCCCACACCCGCTCCCGGGAGCTCTTCACCCTCGGCGTGCTGGCGATGGCGCTGGGGATCGCCTGGGTGGCCTACAGGCTGTTTCATTCCTTCGCGCTTGGCGCCTTCCTCGCCGGCCTGGTGCTGAACAGCTCGCCGCTC
This sequence comes from Brevundimonas viscosa, assembly GCF_900116065.1. Lineage (GTDB taxonomy): Bacteria > Pseudomonadota > Alphaproteobacteria > Caulobacterales > Caulobacteraceae > Brevundimonas > Brevundimonas viscosa. Next base: position 21,177 of record NZ_FOZV01000005.1, on the reverse strand, counting down.
GGCCATAACGCCGCCGAACGCTCCCTTCCGCTCAGGGACGCCTTTGCGGTGCTGTTCTTCGTCTCGGTCGGCATGCTGTTCGACCCGACCATTCTCGTGCGCGAGCCCTTGGCGGTGCTGGGGGTGCTGGCGATCGTGATCGTCGGCAAGTCGCTGGCTGCGCTCGCCATCACCACCATGTTCAGACTCGATCGGGCGACCAGTCTCACCGTGGCGGCCAGTCTGGCCCAGATCGGCGAGTTCAGCTTCATCCTCGCGGCGCTATCGGTTTCGCTGGGCGCCATGAGCCGCGAAACCCACGATCTCATCCTGGCGGCGGCCCTGCTGTCGATCTCGCTGAACCCGTTCGTCTTCGCCCTTGTCGACCGCCTCGGCGCGCGTCCACCCGAGCCGGCGCCTGCGCCGGAACCGGCCCGGGTGACGGATCTCGTCTGACGATCAGAGCACGCCGATCATCGACGCGACCAGCGGGTGCCGGACGATGTCTCGCTCGGCCAGGCGAACTACGGCGATCTCCGGCACCGCCTCAAGGCGTGTGGCGATGTCGGCCAGCCCGGAGACTCCGGGCAGCAGGTCCGACTGGTGAGGATCGCCGGTGACCACCATCGTCGAGTGCCAGCCGAGCCGGGTGAGCAGCATCTTGAGCTGCACGTAGGTGCAGTTCTGGGCCTCGTCGACGACGATGAAGGCGTTGTTCAGGGTCCGGCCGCGCATGTAGCCGATCGGAGCGATCTCGATCAGACCTTCGGCCATCAACGCCTTCACCCGCTTCATCGACAGGCGGTCAGACAGGGCGTCGTAGAGCGGCCGCAGGTAGGGGGCCAGCTTGTCCTCCATGTCGCCGGGCAGGAAACCGATCGACTCCCCGGCCTCCACGGCGGGGCGGGACAGGACGATCCGTCCGACCTTGCCGGCCTCCAGCGCCTCGACCGCCTTGGCGACGGCGAGATACGTCTTGCCTGTTCCCGCAGGGCCGAGCGCCATGACCAGGTTGGAGTGATCGATCGCCGTCAGCAGTTCAGCCTGGCCGTCCGACTTGGGCTTCAGCGTCTTCAGGTAGCCCTGCTCACGCTCGTCGTTCGAGGGATAGGGCGACCAGCCGGCGTGGGTCGGGAGCCGCCTGACCTTGGCGTCCTCGGTGAACTGGCGCGAATCGAGGATGCCGTGCTCGCGCGACATCTCACGGGTTTGACGCTTCAGGGCCGCACGCTTGGTCATGGACGCCTCCAGGGCATGAAAAAAGGCGACGTCGCAAAGACATCGCCTCGAACGGAAGTGGTGAGGAGGGCAGGGGACGCGATGCAGCCGCCCGGATCGGTGGAAGGACCATCCTCCAGCGGGGAAACCCGCCGAACCGAGCACGCCACGCGCGTCTCCAGGGTCTGGCCGGACCGGGCTTGATCCGGCTTCCGATCCGGGGCCGAAATGGCGGCCGCGAATCGCAAGAACACTTTGATGCTATCGTGGTTTCCAAACGCTTAAAGCGCGGATTGACCGTAAGATAAGGTGATGTTTCGATGACGATCTATGCGTTGGCGGACAAGAAACCGCAGCTTCCGCCGGAGGGCGAATACTGGGTGGCGCCGAATGCAACGGTGGCAGGAGACGTGATTCTCAAGCCCGGCGCCAGCATCTGGTTTGGCGCTGTGGTGCGGGGCGACAACGATCCGATCACGATCGGGCGAGACACGAACATCCAGGACGGCAGCGTCCTGCATTCCGATCCGGGCGAGCCCCTGGTCATCGGCGACGGGGTGACCGTGGGCCACATGGTCATGCTGCACAGCTGCGAGATCGGGGACAACAGCCTGATCGGCATCGGAGCCGTGGTTCTGGGCCGCGCGAAGATCGGCCGGAACTGCATCATCGGAGCCAATGCGCTGATCACCGAGGGCAAGGTGATTCCGGACGATTCGCTGGTGGTCGGCCAGCCGGGCCGGGTGGTGCGGCAGCTCGAGCCGGGGCAGATCGAGGCGCTGAAGGCGTCGGCCGTCCACTACGTGCAAAACTGGAAGCGCTACGCAGCGGGGCTGAAGCTCCAGGGCAGCTAGAGGGGTCAGGCGGAACGGCGACCCTCGACGAGGGAAAGGGCCGGGCGACCCCGGTCGCCGACGGCGATCGTCAGGCGGGCCGTCAGCCGTCGGGGGGGCGCGCTCGCCACGTCCAGCCTCGGCGCGGGCGCGACCAGGCCGAGGAACAATCCCGCGCGCCCATCGGTGCGACGGAGGGGGACCACACAGACCTCGACCGACCGCGCCTCGGCGCCGTGCTGGGCGACGATCACGACCGGTCGGGCCTCGCGCAGCGATTGGGCGAGGGCGGGAATCACCAGCGTCGCCGACGCGTCGCACCACAACTCGCCGAAACCGGCGCCGCCGAGCGGGCGCTCTCGCAAGGCCTCAAGCCAGCTTCCGGCAAGCCTGAACGTCGCGTCGGACCCCGCCGCGTCGAGGATGAAGGCGCGCTGAAGCCGGGCCCCCAGGACCTCCGGCTCGAGACCGGACCGTGCCGGCACGCCGCCGCGCACTTCGGGCCGGCGTGCGAGATCGATCCAGAAGTCGATCAGGAATTGCGTGTCAGGATGGAACATCGCGTCCGCCTCCGGAGGCGGCGGCGCAAGCCGCGGACCGCCAGCGCAACGGAAACGCAAGGCTTTTGAGGTTTTGATCTCCAGTGGAGCCGTCTGCGATCGGCAGATGAGCACAAGATTCTTCTGGAGGTCGGCCCATGCGGGTGCGGATCATGACCTGGTTGCCGGCCGCTGCGGGCTTCCTCGCGCTATCGGCGGTGGCTGGTGAGGCTTCGGCCCAGTGCGGCCCTGTCTGCGAGCCGCCGCCGCCGCCTTGCTGCGAGCCGCCGCCCCCGCCGCCGCCGCCGCCTCCGCCCTGCTGCGAGCTGCCGCCGCCGCCTCCCTGCTGCAGCGGCGGGGGCAATCTGAACGTCAACGTCAATGTGAACGCCAACGCCAACTCCAACGCAGAGGCGGGCGCACGCGCACGGGCGGGACTCAACGCCCGCGCAGGCGGCAGCGTTTGGGTCAGCGGCGGAGGATCGGCCTATGTGACGGTCGATCAGCCCTATCCGACGACGATCAGCGGCCTCAACGTCGAGGGCGCGCGGATGCGCCGGACGATTCGCGTGCCGTATGAGGAGCGTCGCCGCTGGGAAAAGCGGGTGGTCATCCAGGCCGTCTGCATCGACGACCGCAGCGTGCCGCACCCGGCCTCCCAGGTCCGACCGGACCGCGAGGTGCACGGTGACTACGAGGGTGAGCTGTACCGCTGCCTGGCCGGGACCTGGCTGCAGGCGACCTGGGCCGAGTACCATGGCGACGTCCGCTTCGACGAGGCGGAGACGATCAGCTGCCGCAAGGGCGAAGCGCTGTGGCATGGCCGCGGCGGCAACGTCGAGTGCCGCGCCCAGCGGGCCGAGCGGGAGTGCAACGAGCGGTCTCTGCTGCGCCGCTACGGAGCCGGCGTGAAGATCCTGACGATGGTGCGCGAGGAGATCTACACCGCGTTTCGTGAGGAGGTGGTGGAAGAGGTCGGCGTGGCGGTGCAGGGCGGCGCCATCACCCTTGATGGCGGCGTCGGCGGCCGGGTGTTCTGAACCGCAGCGAACGCGGCGTTCAGCTTGACGTCAGGCGCAAGCTCGCAGGATGAGATGTCGGCGCTTCGTCGACATTCCTGAGAAGCGACTGGCCCCGGCCCGAGTGGGACCGGGGCCTTTTTTGCTTACTCGGCCGCGGCTTGCGACGACACCACGACCGCGCGCCAGGCCGTGCCCGGACGCAGGTACTGTCGCGCCAGCGTCTGGATGTCAGCCGGCGTGATGGCTTCGAGGTCGGAGATGTGCGTGACCGTCTGTTCGACTTCCGACGGCCGCTCCGCCACGTCCGCCAGCTGAGCCAGCCAGTACTCGTTGCCGGCCTGGCTACGACGCAACGATTCGATCACCGGCAGCCGGGCGCGGTTCAGCTCGTCCTCGCTCGGCGGGGCCTCACGAAGCGACGCGGTGATCGATTCGACGGCGGCGTAGAAGGCGTCGAGCTTGTCCGCCGCCGTCTCCGCCTGGATCGAGATCGAGCCGTAGTCCTCGTAGACGTCGGAGGCGCTGGCTCCAACGCCCGGGGAGTAGGCCAGGGCCTGGCGCTCCCGGATTTCCTCGAACACCCTCAGCTTGAGCACCTCGGCCAGGATCGTGGCGCGACGGGCCTCGGTCCGGTCGCCGACGGCGTCGGTGGTCGGCCAGGCGATATAGGCCAGCGCCTGCCCGGCGGGCCCGTTGTGGGTCAGGCGGACCGGCTCGGCGGTCGGCGCCGGGAAGCGCAGCTCCGTCGCACCCGGCGCCGGCTGGGCGTCCGGCCCGCGAGCGGGCAGGGCGCCGAAAGTGGGGGCAACCGCCGCGATCGCATCCTCGACGGTCAGGTCGCCGACCATGATGACGTCGATCGGTCCCGTCGCCAGGCCCCGGGTCACGCCCGCGCGAAGATCCTCAATGGTCCAGCCGGCGATCTCCTCGGGCGAAGGCAGGCTCTGCCGCTTGTCACCGCTCGCCAGGAGGCCCGATCCCTGGATCAGGAAGGCGCCGCCGGGCGTGGCCATCAGCTGGTCGATCTGTTGCGGGAAGACCGACTTGATGAGCTGGAGAGGCGCCGGGCGCAGGCCGGGATCCGTGAGGTAGGCCGCCAGAACCTGTGTCTGAAGCGCCAGATCCTCGGGCCGGGTCGCACCGGACAGCCGATAGCTGTCGCCCTCGACGCCGAACTGGGCCGAGTAGATTCGACCATTCAGAACCCGGCTCAGCTCGTCGAAGGTGAGGCGGCCAAGGCCGCCGGGCGGCACGATCTGCGACGCCAGCAGTTGCGGGTCGGCCCGGTTCGGATCGATTCCTCGTTCGCCGATCCCGGTGCGCACGCTCACGAGGATCTGCTCCTCCCGGAATTCAGTCGGCTTCACCGTCAGGCGCACGCCATTGGCGAACGTGACGACCGTGGCGCCCAACTCCGCGATCTCGCTCCGGTCGACGACCGTTCCCGGCTCGCCGAAGGCGGCGTACGGCCATTCCAGTTCCGCCTGGGCCGCCGGCGCCGCGACGGGAACCTGTCGCGAGGCTTCCAGCGCGGCGGTCACGGCCGCTTCGCCGCCTTCGATCTCGACGGGGGTGACCACCAGCGCGAGCGGGCCTTCGCCCCGGAACACGCCCTTCACAGCCTCGCTGACCTCCGCGGCCGTCACGCCGGCCACCGCGGCGTTGAACAGCTCAAGGTTGGTTTGGGGCGCGCTGAAGACGTCCTTCTCGTTGACGGCGTTGATGAGCTGGCTGGCGAGCTGCGGCGTTCGCCGGGTTGCGGCTCCCGCGACGGCGTTCTCCAGCGCGGTCCGGATAGCTGTGACCTCGCGTTGCAGTTCGGCTTCCGACACGCCGTACTGGACCAGCCGGCGCTGTTCCTGCTCGATCGCCTCCAGCGCGCGCTTCCACTCTCCGGGCGCGAACTCCGCCGAGACGGTGGCGATGTCGAGGCTTTCGGCGAGTCCGGCCTCGCCGCCGCTGGCGGAAGAAAACGGCGGATTGTCGGTCCGGGCGATCTCGCCGAGACGGCGGTTCAGGACCGCAACGCCGAGGTTGCGGATCAGGTCCTCGCGGCGCTCGGCCACGGTGTCGGGATCCCGTTCGGGATTGCGCGTCCAGTTGAGCGCGATCGACGACTGGATTCCGGGCTCGACCAGGATGCGGGTTTCCGGCTCGCGCGGCGTGACGGCGCCGAGGTCCGGTTCCGGGCCGTCGGCGGCGCGAGGCTCCCAGCTCTCGAAGGCGCGACGGATCTTGGCCTCCATGACGTCCACATCGAAATCGCCGACAGCGACGAAGGTCGCGCGGGACGGCCGGTAATAGGCGTCGTAGAATTCGACAAAACGCTCGCGCGGGGCGGTGCGGATGATGGTCAGGTCGCCGATCGGGAGACGCTGGGAGATGCGTTGGCCCGGCGCCAGAAGGGCCAGCTGGGCCTTGATCGAGCGCAGGCCCGGCGTATTGCGCAGCCGCTCCTCGCCTTCGATTACGCCGCGCTCGGCGTCGACGGCCTCTGCGGCCATCAGGGCTTCGGACACCTGCTCGCGCATGATGTGCAGGCTGGTGTCGACGGTCTCGTCGTTCGTGCGCGGCAGCTCCAGCATGTAGACCGTCTGGTCGAAGCTGGTGAAGGCGTTGGTGTCGGCGCCGAACGCCAGGCCCAGACGCTCCAGGATGCGCAGCAGGTCATTCTCGGGGACGTTGGTCGTCCCGTTGAAGGCCATGTGCTCCATGAAGTGAGCCAGGCCGAGCTGGTTCTCGTTCTCCATCAGCGAACCGGCGTCGATGCGCAGGCGGAACGAGGCCTGGCCCGGCGGCGTGGCGTTGCGCAGGACCGCATACTGCATGCCGTTCGGCAGCACGCCGAAACGCACGTTCGAATCCGCTGGAATGTCGCTGCTCGCCTGGGCCCACGGGTCGGAGGGCTGCGCCTGGGCGAGGGCCGGCGCGGCCGCTACGAGCACGGAGAACGAGGCGGCGGCGAGAAGCAGAAGGCGGGCGGATCGCATCAGCGGTCACTCCGATGGGCGCGCGCAGGGACGCGAACGCGAAGAAAAGGAAGGACCGCGAATTCAACCAGATCCGCCGACGCCCCGCACAACCCTTCTGCGAGCGGCGAGCGGGCTCAAGTTACAGAAGATTAATGTGTGGGCCGGGAGACGTAGAAGGTGGCCGAGTTGCCGACCGCATTGGCCCCCGTGATCACGGCGCGGTTCGAGCCGGCGACGGTGGTCGAGGTCTGGGCCGAGACGCTGCCATTGTTGGTCTGGACGTTGTTGGCTTCCAGATAGCCCGGGCACTCGGAACAGGCATAGCCCGTCACCGCGTTCCCGACGGCCTCCGCGCCGACATAGACGTCGTAGCCGTTGGTCCCCGAGAAGGTCGCGCTGACGTCGACGCCGCCCGCATTGAACTGGTTGTTGTCGATCTCGACGTAGACGTCGTTGTTGCCGACCGACAGTTCGTTGGCGGCGCCCCGGGCGTAGGCCTCGGCGCGGCCGTAGTCATAGGCGGTGGTCAGGGCGGCGGCGCGGACGAACGAACTGTTGTCCTGGGCGGAAGCGACCACGACCGAGCCGCCCTGGTTGTTCAGTACCGCCTGGTTGGCGGTCGCGCGGGCACGGGCGGCCAGGTCCCAGGCGTTGCCGGCGTTGGCGCTGGCGTCGGCCTCGAGAAAATCGCCCGTGGAGGACTGGATGATCGACAGGTCCTGGCCGGAGGTCTGCACGCCGGTCGCGGCGACGGCATTGCCGACGGCATCCGCCGTGACCGTCGCGGCGGCCGGGATGTACTGGCTCTGGATCCGGCTGAAGGAGCGGACGGTGGCCGCGTTGGTCTGATCGATGTCGCCCTGGAGCAGGGAGCCCTCGCCGTAGAGCGCAACTGTGTTCGAGATGGCTGAAGCGGCCACGCTTCCGCCGGCGTGCAGTCGCGCCGACGAGTCCCCGATCTCGGTCACCGCGCCGACGAGGCCGCCGGTGTTCGACTGGACCGCGTCGGTGGTCAGGTCGGCGTCATAGGCGCTGACGGCGAGATAGTTGCCGCCGGCCTGGGTGGTGACGTTGACCTCGCCCCATGTGTCGCCCCCGAGCGCGACATCGGTTCGGGCCGTGGCGTCGCCGCGCATGTCCTGCCCGGACTGCACGGTGATCGAGCCGTTCTCGACGGCGCCCGAGGCGGCGTTGCCCTGGGCCGAGGTTTCCGCGGTCACCTGGTCCTGGGCGTCGACGACATTGATCGTCTGGTGCGAGAAGACGTCGCCCAGCTGGAGCTGCTGGTTCAGGACCAGGGAGTCCTGGGGGGGCGTCTGGGCGGCGGCCTCAGTAGCGGCTGCGGCGCACAGCGCCGTCGCGGCCATCGTGCCAGCGAGACGGATCCGCGCGGGTGTCGCCATTGTTCGTGTCCGTGTTGGGGTAGGCCGGGTAGTAGCCGCCGGTCGCGCCGACCGTGCCGCCCAGCGGGTCAGGACCGGCCGAGAGGCAAATCTCGGGCCCCGGCGCGCCGTAGAGGTTGGCCATGAACTCGACGGTGGCCCGCTCGATCAGGGCCCGCACCGCCAGTTGCACCGGCTCCAGTCCGCCTTCGCCGGCGGAGATGTCGAAGACATTGCCGTTCAGGAAGTCGAACACCCCCGCCGAGATTTCCCGACCGATGATCTGCTTCTGGTAGGAGATGACGTCGACCACCTCGAGCGTGGTGGTCTGCACAAGCCTCAGATCGATGGCCACGTTCATGACGAAGGCCTTGCCCGAGAAGGCCGTCGACAGCGGCGTGTCGGTCTCGACCTGCCCGGCGGCCATGTCGAAGCCGCCTGAACGGATGTTGTAGTTCACCTCGGTGATGCCGCCGATGATGTAGAAGTCCGTGCCGGGCACCGAACCCGCCAGGATGCGGCGGTACTGGACGTCGTCCGCGCCGCCCGCGCCCTCGTCGCCGATCAGTCGGTTGTTGGCGTAGCGCAGCTCCATCTCGGAGACCGAGGTGTCGTAGCGTTCGACGATGCGCGCGCCGGACTTGGCCAGGGCGGTCATGGCCATCAAGGAGGCGCCGCCGGTGATCTGGCGTCCACCGTCGGCCGACACCGTGCCGGTGTAGTCGCTGATCCGGCCGACGGCGATGCGCGGGGAGGGCAGGTTGTAGCGTCGGGCGTAGTCCGCCATGCAATAGAGGGCGGCGGAGTAGGGCGTCGGGTTGGCGATCACCGGCGCATTGCCGATGGGCGTCGCATAGGTGCCCCGCGGGCTGGCCGACGAGGAAATGCAGCCGGCCAGCAGGGCGGCCGCGCCGCAGACGGCGACGGCGCTCTTCAGGCGACGCGGGAACTGGCCGGAGATCATGGGCGCCTCGGACTGGCGTTGAGGTTCGTTCCGGCCGTGACCTCGCCATTGTTGGTCTGGCGGGAATTGACGATGACCGTGTTGTGGTTGCCCTGGACGACCACGTTCAGGTTGTTGCCGATGGCGGTGGAGCCGCCGATCGTCGTTCCGTGGCCGCCGGCTCCGCTGAAGCTGGAGGATACCCCGCCGGAAGCGCTCGAGTAAGCGCTGGCGCCGGACTGGATGAGACCGTTGACGATGAGCCGGTTGCCGTTCTGGTCGCGCGTCGAGCCGGTCTGGGGACGGGCCGTGGCGTAGCGGGAGCCGCCGTACCCGGCCTGGTAGGCGGCCATCCCTGACGAGCCGGCCGACTGGGCGGCGACGGCGGTCGGCATGACGAGCGCGGCGATCGCCGTCGCGGTCCCGGCCAGTCTCGTGACGGACATGCGCGTCTCCCCCGTTCAATACGGTTTACGGCCCGCTAAGGACCCTGCGTGCCAATCTGGATCATGGTTATTAAGAAGCGCTTGCCAGAGGCCGGGTCGCTCGCCAGATCAATGACCTGCGTCGTTTCCGGGACCTCCAGCTGACCCAAGCCGCCGACGAGAGAATGTTCAACGCGCCGGCGGTCTCGGTGCTGGTCGCGGCGTCGATTCCCTTGCTCTATCTGCTGCAGGGCTGGCTGCCCGGGGGAGGGCATGGGTTCGCCTTCCGCCCGGCCTCGCTCGTCTCGGGAGGCTGGTGGCCGGGACTGCTGACGGCGATGTTCCTCCATGCCAACTGGGCCCACGCCGCGATGAACGCCGTCAGCGCCCTCGCCTTCGGCCCGCCTGTGGCCCGACTCATGCCCGGCGTGCGCGGGGCCGCCGGCTTTCTCCTCCTGTATATTGCGTGTGGCGTCGTCGCCGCTCTCGGCTACGGCCTGGTTCACCTCGGCAGCGACGCTCCTTTGGGCGGGGCCTCCGGAGCTGTGTTTGGCCTGATGGGCGCCGCGATCCGGCTTCTGGGACGGCGCAACGGCCGCCTCCGGCCCCTGACCGACCGGCGCGTCCTCACCACGTCGGCGGCCCTGATGCTGGTGAACGCCGGCGCGGGCCTCATCGGTTTCGCGCCCGGTATGGAAGGCGCAACGATCGCCTGGGAGGCTCACGCCTTCGGCTACCTCTTCGGACTGCTGGCGATCGGTCCGTGGGTCCGGCTGTGGGGATCAACGGCGCAGCCATTTGATTCGTCCGCCGATCTGCGCGACCCTCGCGTCTGAAGAGAGCGGCCCTGTCCGCGGCCGCATCCGTCAGACGGAAGAGGAGCCGCCATGCTGGTCACCGAGATTCTCAAGGGCAAGGGACATGCGGTCTGGTCGGTCGCTCCGGATCTGCCGCTGGCTGAGGCCTGCGCGGAGCTGGAACGCCGCAGCGTCGGGGCCGTGATCGTTTGCGACGGCGACCGGGTCGTGGGCGTCCTGTCGGAGCGGGACGTGGTCCGCGCCATCGCTCGAGGCGGCGAGGCCGTCCTGTCGCGGCCCGTTTCCGACTATATGACGGCGGACGTGGTGTTCGCCGCGCCGGGCGAGACGGTCGGCGTCCTGATGCAGCGCATGACCGATCGCCGGATCCGGCACCTTCCGGTGCTCGCGGACGGCCGGCTGAACGGAGTCATCTCGATCGGCGACGTGGTGAAGTGCCAGATCGACGAGGCCACGCGCGAGGCGGATTCCCTGCGCACCTATATTGCGGCGGGGTGAGGCGACGCCGGCGCCGGCGCCGGCCGACCGGGAGTCCGCGAGAAAGTTCGGAAAACCATCAGAATCGGGTTGCGGACGAAATGGGCGCTGCGTATATCGCCGCCTCGCTCGGAAACGGGCCGGCCGCCGGGGCCGCGGAGACGAAAGCCTCCCGATCCCAACGGAAGAAAGAAGCGAAAGCCTCTTGATTTCCGGAAGCGGTTTGGTTAGGTTCCGCGCTCCAATCGAATCGTCGGAAACGAAACAGAGGGAAGCCCCTCCGGCTTCACTCGGCGGTTTTCTGCGGTCTGGAAGGTCTCGATCTTCCGCTCCGCAGAAAGGCTGAAAAGCCCGGTTGACACGGAGAACGGCCCTCCCTAGAGAGCCGCCTCCGCCGCCCTCCGGGGCGGATCCGCAGAGAAAGGTTCTTCTTCAAAAAGAACCACTTGACGCGGAGAAATGAGGCGGTAAACACCCGCCTCCCTGGTCCTCCGGGCCGGGCCTGCAGAGAAAGGTTCTTCTTCAAAAAGAACCGCTTGACGCAGGAAAATGAGGCGGTAAACACCCGC
>NZ_FOZV01000005.1:0-7500 GCF_900116065.1 Brevundimonas viscosa | reverse complement strand
CCCTTTGATCCGGCTATTTCCGAATGGGGAAACCCACCTTTGCGGTCTTCCAACTTTGTTCCGGCTTCTGCCGGGGCGGCGATTGGCGGATCGTTAAAAGGTATAATGACCTGAATACATAGGGTTCATTAAGCGAACCCGGGGAACTGAAACATCTCAGTACCCGGAGGAAAGGACATCAACCGAGACTCCCGTAGTAGTGGCGAGCGAACCGGGACCAGGCCAGTGCTCTTGTGAAATAAAGTCGAACGACCTGGAAAGGTCGGCCATAGCGGGTGACAGCCCCGTAGACGTCAAACAGCAAGAGACTCGAGTAGGGCGGGACACGTGAAATCCTGTCTGAACATGGGGGGACCACCCTCCAAGCCTAAGTACTCCTCTACGACCGATAGTGAACAAGTACCGTGAGGGAAAGGTGAAAAGCACCCCAACGAGGGGAGTGAAACAGATCCTGAAATCGGAAGCTTACAAGCAGTCGGAGCCCCCATGCGGGGTGACGGCGTACCTTTTGTATAATGGGTCAGCGACTTCATGTGTCGAGCAAGCTTAAGCCGTTAGGTGTAGGCGCAGCGAAAGCGAGTCTGAATAGGGCGCTAAGTTCGACGTATGACGACCCGAAACCAGGTGATCTATCCATGAGCAGGATGAAGGTTGGGTAACACCAACTGGAGGTCCGAACCGGTGACTGTTGAAAAAGCCTCGGATGACTTGTGGATAGGGGTGAAAGGCCAATCAAACCTGGACATAGCTGGTTCTCCGCGAAATCTATTTAGGTAGAGCGTCCGACGAACTCCTTGGGGGGTAGAGCACTGGATGGATGCGGGCTGCGCGAGCGGTACCAATTCTAACCAAACTCCGAATACCCAAGAGAGCTATCGGGCAGACACACGGCGGGTGCTAACGTCCGTCGTGAAAAGGGAAACAACCCTAACCATCATCTAAGGCCCCCAAGTAACGGCTAAGTGGGAAACGATGTGGGATTGCTTTGACAATCAGGAGGTTGGCTTAGAAGCAGCCATCCTTTAAAGAAAGCGTAACAGCTCACTGATCAAGCGATCCTGCGCGGAAAATGTAACGGGGCTCAAGCCGTTCGCCGAAGGTATGGGTTTGCACTTATGTGCAAGCGGTAGCGGAGCGTTCCGTAAGCCGGTGAAGGTCGACCGTGAGGTCGGCTGGAGGTATCGGAAGTGAGAATGCTGACATGAGTAACGATAGGAGTGTGAGAGACACTCCCGCCGAAAGACCAAGGGTTCCTGCGTAAAGCTAATCTGCGCAGGGTTAGTCGGCCCCTAAGGCGAGGCTGAAAAGCGTAGTCGATGGGAAGCAGGTAAACATTCCTGCACCAGCTGGAAGTGACGGATGGCGTAACTCGTCAGGGCTTATTGGATTGTCCTGGCGGGGAAACTGTCCCTGGAAATAACTCCAGCAGAGACCGTACCCGAAACCGACACAGGTGGTCAGGTAGAGCATACCAAGGCGTTTGAGAGAACTGTGCTGAAGGAACTCGGCAAATTGCACGCGTAACTTCGGAATAAGCGTGACTCACCCTGGGCAACCAGGAATGAGTGGCACAAGCCAGGGGGTAGCGACTGTTTAGCAAAAACACAGGGCTCTGCGAAGCAGCAATGCGACGTATAGGGTCTGACGCCTGCCCGGTGCCTGAAGGTTAAAGGGAGATGTGAAAGCGTCGAACTGAAGCCCAGGTAAACGGCGGCCGTAACTATAACGGTCCTAAGGTAGCGAAATTCCTTGTCGGGTAAGTTCCGACCTGCACGAATGGCGTAACGACTTCCCCACTGTCTCCAGCACAGGCTCAGTGAAATTGAATTCCCCGTGAAGATGCGGGGTTCCCGCGGTCAGACGGAAAGACCCTATGAACCTTTACTATAGCTTCGCCTTGGCGTTAGCGACCGTATGTGTAGGATAGGTGGGAGGCTATGAAGCCGGGGCGCCAGCTCTGGTGGAGCCATCCTTGAAATACCACCCTTACTGTCGTTGACGTCTAACCGAGGGCCGTTATCCGGTCCCGGGACATGGCGTGGTGGGTAGTTTGACTGGGGCGGTCGCCTCCCAAAGTGTAACGGAGGCGCGCGATGGTGAGCTCAGAGCGGTCGGAAATCGCTCGTCGAGTGCAATGGCATAAGCTCGCCTGACTGCGAGACTGACAAGTCGAGCAGAGACGAAAGTCGGCCATAGTGATCCGGTGGTCCCGCGTGGAAGGGCCATCGCTCAACGGATAAAAGGTACTCTAGGGATAACAGGCTGATTTTGCCCAAGAGTCCATATCGACGGCAAAGTTTGGCACCTCGATGTCGGCTCATCACATCCTGGGGCTGGAGCAGGTCCCAAGGGTATGGCTGTTCGCCATTTAAAGTGGTACGTGAGCTGGGTTCAGAACGTCGTGAGACAGTTTGGTCCCTATCTGCCGTGGGTGTTCGAAGCTTGAGAGGATCTGTCCCTAGTACGAGAGGACCGGGATGGACATACCTCTGGTGGACCTGTCGTGGCGCCAGCTGCGCAGCAGGGTAGCTATGTATGGAATAGATAACCGCTGAAAGCATCTAAGCGGGAAACTAACCTCAAAACAAGGCTTCGCTGAGGATCGTGGAAGACTACCACGTTGATAGGCCAGGTGTGGAAGTGCGGCGACGCATGAAGCTTACTGGTACTAATAATCCGATCGGCTTGATCGTTTCTCAGCAAAACTCATTCGATTGCTTCGGTTGACGCCGAAGCCGACAATGTCTTCTCGCAATCCTTCTGTCCGCCTGGTTGACCTGGTGGCTATGTCGGAGGTTCCCCACCCGATCCCATTCCGAACTCGGTCGTTAAGCCCTCCAGAGCCGATGGTACTTCGTCTTAAGGCGCGGGAGAGTAGGTCGCCGCCGGGTCTACCAGTCGGACAGATGATTGCATTATGGTTCAGGCTACCGCGCTTCGCGCTGCCTGAGCCCTCTCTCGAACCGTTCTTCCTTTCACTGCCTACCGTTTGCCGCGGGATGGAGCAGCCCGGTAGCTCGTCAGGCTCATAACCTGAAGGTCGCAGGTTCAAATCCTGCTCCCGCACCCACTTTCATAGTATCTTCGCCGTCCTGGTTCACCAGGGCGGCGATTTTGCCTTGTACGGTGAGCGCAAATTTCCCCCGCTCGCGTAGCGGACGGACCACCACCGTCTCGATTAGCTTTCGTACCAGATTGCGAGCTTCGACGGCGGCCTCGCTGTCGTTGCGCTGCAAGGCGCGCTCCAGCGACGTAACCATCGCTCGATAGCGTTCAGTAATGCAGGGAGGTAGAGCAAGGACCTCCGGCGCTGGCGACGCCGCGAGTTCTTCCTCGAGTTCGGCGCGTCGGGCTTCCAGCGCCTCAAGGCGTTCCTTGACGGCCACGCCGGCAATCACGCCGTCGGCAACTTGATCAACCAGTCGCTCCGCGCGACGCTTCACTTCGGCCAGCTCAGCTTCTGCCTTGCCTCGCCTCAGGCTGAACATTCGAGCATCTCGCTCGGCGGCGATGCGCGCTTCCTCGACGGCGATCGCTATTCTGTCCGGGGCCAGAAGCCGGTCCTTGATGGCAGCCAGAACACGAGCCTCGATCTCGGCCCCCTTGATGCTGCGACCATTGGTGCAAACCGCTTCGCCTTGCTCCCGGCGCCGAGAGCACATGAATCGCTGCGCGTCTCCACTTCGGATCATGCTGCCACTGCAAACACCGCAGGTCAGCTTGCCGCTTAAGAGATGCTTCGGCCGGACCGACCCGCGAGGAGAGGACGCTTGTGGCCCCAGCCTGTTCTCTTCGTATCGCTCGCGGACCTTCTGCCAGAGATCGTCAGAAATGATGCGTAGCTGTGGGACCTCTGTGCGCACAATGTCATCGAGGTCGCCGGACCTAGCGCGCCGCTTTCCCGTCCGGCGGTCTTTCATCCAAGTCTGACGCCCGAAAACGAGCACGCCGCGGTATAGTTCGTTATGAATGATGCCGTTGCCGCGATCAGCGTTGCCATTGATCGTGGAGGCATTCCATTTTCCGCCCCGGGGGCCAGGAATACCTCGGGTGTTCAAGTCACTGACGATTGCGCGCGGGGACGCGCCGGTAGCGTAGCGCCGGAAAATTTCTCGCACCACATCGGCCTCAACCTCGTCCACATCCCGCAGGCCTCTCACTGGCTCCCCAAGTGCATCGAGTTCGCGCCGAATGCGGTAGCCGTAGACGCGACCGCCCGTGTGACGGCCAGACCGGACGACGCCCTGCAAACCGCGCCGCGTCTTGCGGCCGATTTCCTGCAGCTGAAGCGCATTCATCGTCCCCTTCAGGCCGACGTGAAGCTCCGTGATATTGTCCTCCGCGATCGTGCGGATACGGACTCCATGAAACCGGAGATCCTCAAACGTGGCCGCTACGTCTGCTTGGGATCGAGACAATCGATCCAAGGCCTCGCAGATCACCAGATCGAACTCGCCAGCTTCGGCGCCCGCCATCAATGCCTGCAAACCAGGGCGGTTGGCGCTGGACGCGCCAGAGATGCCGGCGTCCTCATAAGTGGCGCAGATTTCCACTCCCTGGCGCTCGGCATACAGCCGACAGATGGCGAACTGATCTTGGATAGATGCGGCGTTCTGGAGATCGCTTGAGTAGCGGGCGTACAGGGCTGCGCGCATCAGCGGCTCGGCTCCGAGGGGGGATGGGTCCCTACAGGCTGGGCTTCCAACAGCATTCGCGCAAGAGCGCGAGCGAGGTCATCAACCAGTGCTTGTGCGCCCATCATGCGCAGAGTTGGGCAAACCTCGTCGTCATGAGAAATCTCCGCGACGCGAGCGGTGACATAAGACGTAAGATCGCCAAGGAAGGCCGGTGCCTGAGTTGCCGTCGCCTCTTCAGAGGAAAAGGGAAGGCTGGCAGCTTGATGTACAAGGGACATTCACCCTCACGGATACAGCGTCGCAACTTTCGTGTGCGACGGGAACGTGAGGGGGCCTTCGACTTGGTAGGCTGAGAAATCCTACCAATTCCCTAACTATGGTCGGCGATCGAGTGCTAACGCCTCCTTGGGCAGCTTGGAACCAGAACGGGCAGGGGCTTTGGGCTCAGTCGACTCGAGGCACGGCTTGGGACAGAGCAGACTATCGTGACCAGCCGTTTAATCCGCCAGGAATGTCGCCGGGCTCACGTTGAGGGCACGTCCAAGGTGGACGAGGGCCAGCACGCCGACGTTCCTTTCGCCCCTTTCAATACCGCCGATGTAGTTCCGGTGCAGGCCTGACCGTTCGGCGAGCTCTTCCTGGCTCAAGCCGGCCGACAGCCGTGCGGCCCTGACGCGCGCGCCCATAGCGATGAGGTCCGGAGATTTGGCCACGACCTTGGTTGCGTCAGGCCAATCTCCGGAGCTACACACTATCAGTGTGATTGATGAGGTGGCGCACTGATGGACGAGACGGACAGGTACGAAGAGGACTACGGAGCCATCGGCTCCCTGATCGGGCCGGGCTCGCATCTCGAAGGCGACCGCCTGAACGAATTGCTGGCTCTGATCTCCATCGAGCTAATGAGGCGCGCCACAAAGGCCGGGCTCGAAGACGAGGGTGCCCGGGCGCTCCGCCAGGTGCTGCTGCTCTGGATGCGCAAGCTCCATTCGACCCCGTACAATCCCCGGCGGCTCGAGTTCTTCGTTTCCGAGTTTTCGGATCCCGACAGAAAGAGGGTCGAGCGGGGCCTCAAGCTGCTCAGCCAGTGCCTGCCGATGGTCCAGAAGAACGGATGGGCAGGCGAGATCGTGGTGGACCTCTCACCATGGCTCAGGGACAACGACGACGCTTTGATCTCTGACCTGCACCGGCAGTGGCTGAGCCAGCATATCCGCGCCGTTCAGCACGCCTGCCACGGGGCCGAGCTGATGATCGAGAATTACCTCGACCCGCGGCTGCCGCAGAGCAGCCGGCCCGGCGTGCGCGCCCGACTGACGTTGCTTCAGGAACGATGGAAGGCCCTTCAAAGGCGCCTGAAGCTGACAAGGCGTGCCCATCTGCGCGAGGCGCTGGGCGATCCCTGGGCGCTGTACGACGAGGTCGCCGAGCTGGAGCATCTCCACGACTGCGTCGTGGGCTTGCAGGCTGACCCCGACGGAACGCCCATGCTGTTCTCAATGCTCTGGAGGCTGGAGGGGCCGTCGAAGCTTCAGGCGCTGTCGCTTTCGCGGCTCGAAACCGGCAAGGCCGAGCGTGAACCTCGTCGCCGGAGCAGTGGTTTGGTACACTGATCCGGCCACGTCCGGCCGCGCGGGCCGCGAGTTTCAGAGGAGTGCTCCGATGTTGGACGTCGCGATTTTCGCGCTCGGCGGCCTGACCGCGCTGATCGTCGGCTTCGTCGTCATCCCTCTGTTCCGGAGGCTTGTGAGCAAGCTGACAGAACCGGCAGACGCCGTGCACTCCGCCCCACCCGCCGAAGGAAATCGGGACCAAGCAACAGGACAATAGAGCGCCTGTTCGGTGCGGGGGCGACGCGATCATAGGCGCTGTCCACTTCCAGCGCTGCCCCGCTCGAACATTCCTCGAGGGGGGGCTCGATCACTTGCCTTAGGCCCCTCAGTTTCTGCCGATTGGCGAGCCCAAACCTCAGTAGTCGACCGGCGCTGAGTGGCCGCGCCAGGACCGCTGTCAGGCCCCCAACGAAGATAGTTCAGTCGCTGGCTCGATGCGGTTGTCCGGCCCCACAGGGGCGAAGGAAGAAGCCTCTTCGAGGCGTGCACACACTACGCACACCTGCGGCCTTGGAAGTCGCTGATAAATAATACGAAAAAAAAGTATGGGCGGAGGCTACTAGTAGCTCACCTTCGCTTCACGCCGATATTCTCCTTACAGATCGGGGAGTTCGAGTGAGCTACTTTTGACCCGCCCTGGACGAAATGGCCCATCTGAGGCGACGATCATGGGAGCGTCAACGATCACAAAGTGCGCTCGTGGAGCGGCTTCGCGTTATGGCGAAGCAGGCCGTTGATCACGTGCGTCGTGCCTCGTTTGCGCTGAGGCGGATCTCGATGCCGGTGCTGCCTGAGTGACCATTTCGAGCGTGCCGGGGGCACCGTCCATGAGATGTTCCGATTTGCGCCAACACCAGACATTGGTGCCGCGGCGGGAACCGGACCTTCGGTCTGACGTGACCCCCGTTTCTCATCCAGCCATAACAAGAGTCCGTAGTTGATCTGAGCTGGGGTTGTTGGGGTTGGCAAGAGGCCGGTCTGCGCAGCCATCAACCAGCGCAGCAGGCCGGCCGATCTTTCCGGTCAAGCGCCTCGGCATAGGCCTTTGGCGTCAGCCAGCCGAGCTTGGAGTGCGGCCGGGCTTCGTTGTAGTCGCGCCGCCAGGATTCCAGCACGATGCGGGCGTGTGGCAGCGACCGGAACAGAGTTTCGTTCAGCAGCTCGTCCCGTAGACGGCCGTTGAAGCTCTCGTTGAAGCCGTTCTGCTGGGGCTTGCCCGGCGCGATGTAGTGCCAGCCGACGTTGGCCTC
>NZ_FOZV01000012.1 GCF_900116065.1 Brevundimonas viscosa | reverse complement strand
ACCTTGATGATGCCGCGCTCGACGCGACCGGTCACCACGGTGCCGCGGCCCGAGATCGAGAACACGTCCTCCACCGGCATCAGGAACGGCTGGTCGATCGGACGCTCCGGCTGCGGGATGTAGTCGTCGACCGACTGCATCAGCGCCAGGATGGCCTCCTCGCCGATCTTCGGATCACGACCCTCGACCGCCGCCAGGGCCGAGCCCTTGGTGATCGGAATGTCGTCGCCCGGGAACTGGTACGAGCTCAGCAGCTCGCGCACCTCCATCTCGACCAGCTCCAGCAGCTCCTCGTCGTCGACCATGTCGACCTTGTTGAGGAACACCACCAGCGCCGGCACGCCCACCTGGCGCGACAGCAGGATGTGCTCGCGGGTCTGCGGCATCGGGCCGTCGGCGGCCGAAACCACCAGGATGGCGCCGTCCATCTGCGCCGCGCCGGTGATCATGTTCTTCACATAGTCGGCGTGGCCCGGGCAGTCGACGTGGGCGTAGTGACGGTTCGCCGTCTCGTACTCCACGTGCGCCGTGTTGATGGTGATGCCGCGCGCCTTCTCTTCCGGCGCCGCGTCGATGTCCGCATAGGCCATCGCCTTCGCGCCGCCCGCCTTCGCCAGCGTCATCGTGATCGCCGCCGTCAGCGTCGTCTTGCCGTGGTCAACGTGACCGATCGTGCCGATGTTGCAGTGCGGCTTCGTGCGTTCGAACTTTTCCTTGGCCATTCTCTTCTCTCCGTCCCCTGGGCGGGGGCGTTCCTTCGGGTTTCGGGGATCCGGCGGGCCCGGGCGGCCCGCCGGTTACGCGGTGGTGCTTAGGCGCTGTACTTCTTGATCACTTCGTCGGCGACGTGCTGCGGCACCGGGTCGTAGTGGTCGTACTGCATGGTGAAGGCGGCGCGGCCCTGGGACATGCCGCGCAGGGTGTTGACGTAGCCGAACATGTTGGCGAGCGGCACGAAGGCGTTCACCACCGTGGCGTTGCCGCGCATGTCCTGCCCCTGGATCATGCCCCGGCGGCCGTTCAGGTCGCCGATGACCGAGCCCAGGTATTCCTCGGGCGTCACCACCTCGACCGCCATGATCGGCTCGAGCAGCTTCGGTCCGCCCTTTTCGCGCAGCTCCTTGAAGGCGGCGCGTGAGGCGATCTCGAAGGCCAGCACCGAGGAGTCGACGTCGTGGAAGGCGCCGTCGATGAGGGTCGCCTTGAAGTCGATCAGCGGGAAGCCGGCCAGCAGGCCGTTCTCCTTGGCCGAGGTCAGGCCCTTCTCGACGCCCGGGACGTACTCCTTGGGCACCGCGCCGCCGACGATGGCGGATTCGAAGACGAAGCCCGAACCCGGCTCGCCCGGCTCGAACACCAGCTTGACGCGGGCGAACTGGCCCGTGCCGCCGGTCTGCTTCTTGTGGGTGTAGTCGATCTCGGCCTTGCGGCTGATCGATTCACGATAGGCCACCTGCGGCGCGCCGATGTTGGCCTCGACCTTGTAGGTCCGCTTCAGGATGTCGATCTTGATGTCGAGGTGCAGCTCGCCCATGCCCTTCAGGATGGTCTGGCCGGACTCGTGGTCGGTCGAGACGGTGAAGGACGGATCCTCCGAGGCCAGCTTGGCGAGGGCGACGCCCAGCTTCTCCTGGTCGGCCTTGGACTTGGGCTCGACGGCGATCTCGATCACCGGGGCCGGGAACTCCATGCGCTCGAGGATGACCGGCGACTTGATCGGGTCGCACAGGGTGTCGCCGGTGCGGGTGTCCTTGAGGCCGGCCAGGGCGACGATGTCGCCGGCGTAGGCTTCCTTGATGTCCTCGCGGTTGTTGGAGTGCATCAGCAGCATGCGGCCGACGCGCTCCTTCTTGTCGCGGGTCGAGTTGAGCAGCGACTGGCCGGTCTCCATCTTGCCCGAGTACAGGCGGCAGAAGGTCAGCGAGCCGACGAACGGGTCGTCCATGATCTTGAACGCCAGCACCGACAGGGGCTCCTCGTCCGAGGCCTTGCGGGTCACCGGCTCCTCGGTCTTGAAGTCGATGCCCGGGGTCGGCGGGATGTCGACCGGCGACGGCAGGTAGTCGACGACGGCGTCGAGCAGGGTCTGCACGCCCTTGTTCTTGAACGCCGAGCCGCACAGGATCGGGTAGAAGGCGCCGGTCAGCACCGCCTTGCGGATGCACTTCTTCAGCGTCTCGACCGAGGGCTCCTCGCCTTCGAGGTAGGCCTCCATGGCCTCGTCGTCGAGCTCGACGGCGTTGTCGATCAGGTACTGGCGGGCTTCATTGGCCTTGGCGACCAGATCGGCCGGGATCTCGCCGACGGTGAAGTTGGCGCCCAGGGCGTCGTTGTCCCAGACGACCGAGCGCATCTCGACGACGTCGACCAGGCCCTTGAGGTTCGATTCCGAACCGATCGGGAACTGGATTGGCACCGCCTTGGCGCCGAGGCGGTCGCGGATCGACTGCACGGACGCGTCGAAGTCGGCGCCGATCTTGTCCATCTTGTTGACGAAGACGATGCGCGGAACCTTGTACTTGTCGGCCTGGCGCCAGACGGTCTCGGTCTGCGGCTCGACGCCGGCGTTGCCGTCCAGCACGGTCACGGCGCCGTCCAGCACGCGCAGCGAGCGCTCGACCTCGATGGTGAAGTCCACGTGGCCGGGGGTGTCGATGATGTTCAGGCGCTTGCCCTGCCAGAAGGCGGTCGTCGCGGCCGAGGTGATGGTGATGCCGCGTTCCTGCTCCTGGTCCATCCAGTCCATGGTCGCGGCGCCGTCGTGGACCTCGCCGATCTTGTGCGACTTGCCGGTGTAATAGAGGATCCGCTCGGTCGTCGTGGTCTTGCCCGCGTCGATGTGGGCCATGATGCCGAAGTTGCGGTAGTCTTCGATTTTATGCGTGCGGGGCATGGGAGCGTGCCTTGCGGTCAATGCGGCGCCGCTGTCTGGCGCCTCGGGATGTCGGATAAGCGAGCGCGGGCGATTTAGCTCAAACCGCCCGCGCCGGATAGTCGGTAGATAGGCGCCCCGGAGGGCCCCTTTAAGGCGTTACCAGCGGTAGTGGCTGAAGGCGCGGTTGGCCTCGGCCATCTTGTGGGTGTCCTCGCGCTTCTTCACGGCGGTGCCGCGGTTGTTCGAGGCGTCGAGCAGCTCGGCGGCCAGCTTCTCGGTCATGGTGTTTTCGCCGCGGTTGCGGGCGGCGTTGACCAGCCAGCGGATGGCCAGGGCGCGACGGCGGTCCGGACGAACCTCGACCGGCACCTGGTAGGTGGCGCCGCCGACGCGACGCGACCGGACCTCGACCGCCGGGGCGACGTTGTCGAGCGCGGCGTGGAAGGTCTCGACCGGGGTCTGCTCCTTCTTCTTGTCCGCGAGGATGTCGAAAGCGCCGTAGACGATGTTCTCGGCGACGGCCTTCTTGCCCTCGTACATGACGTAATTCATGAACTTGGTGACGATCAGGTCGCCGAACTTCGGATCCGGCAGGACTTCGCGCTTCTGGGCGCGGTGACGACGCGACATGGGGTGTTACCTTCTCTGAATCTTCTGGGCGCTGCGGCTTACTTCGGACGCTTGGCGCCGTAGTGCGAACGGCGCTGCTTGCGGTCCTTGACGCCCTGGGTGTCGAGCACGCCGCGGAGGATGTGGTAGCGCACGCCCGGAAGGTCCTTGACGCGGCCGCCGCGGATCAGGACCACCGAGTGCTCCTGCAGGTTGTGGCCTTCGCCCGGGATGTAGCACACGGCCTCGATGCCGGTGGTCAGGCGCACCTTGGCGACCTTACGCAGCGCCGAGTTCGGCTTCTTCGGGGTGGTGGTGTAGACGCGGGTGCAGACGCCGCGGCGCTGCGGGCAGCCCTTCAGGGCCGGGACCTTGTTGCGGACCGGCTTGGGGGCGCGCGGCTTGCGGATCAGCTGGTTGATCGTGGGCATCGGGTACTCGTTCTCTTCGATCGATGGGGGCGTGTGCCTTTCGGCCGGAGCGCCCCGGTGGCCTTCTTTTCGGACGACGACGTCGCCGTCCCCGGGTGAGGTTCCGAGCCGGTCCCGCGACAAACACAAAAGCCGGAACGCGCGCTAGGGACGTTCCGGCGGGCGCAGCCCGTGTCTTCGGTTGTCACGATCGCGGAGGCGTCCGGAGACGCCCTCTCGAAAGTGCGCGGCTTCTACGCGCCGGGGGGCGCCAGGTCAAGGGCGGCGGTCAGTCGGCGAGGCGGAAGCGGACCGTGAAGGTGACCCGCTCGCCTCCGGCGTGGCGATCGCCGCGGGCGATGCGGGCCTGGCGGGCGCTTCTCAGGGCCGCCTCGCCGAAACGTCGTCCGGGCGGAGTTTCGCTCTCGACCCGGCAGTCCTCCATCTGGCCGCTCCGGCGCACGGCGCAACTCAGGACCACCTCCCCCTCGTTGGCCGGCGGCGCCTCGACGACGACCTCATCGAGGCGATGCGCCGGCGGCGGCGGGGCCGGCGTCGGCTCCTGAAGCGGATCGGTCATCGCGACGAGCACGGAAAGCGGGAGCAGGATCATGCGAGAAGCCTGCCACAGAGCTGCGGCGGCCCCAATCCCGCCACGCTCGCGCGCCTAACCTTAGCGTGTGGATCGTGAGGGCGCATGCGGCTGGACGCGGGCGGACCGACGAGGCAGGCCGCCCGGCGGCGCACCGCAGCGCTGGCCGCCCTTTCGGCCGCGAACCACTTGGCCATCCTCACCCCTCTGGCCCTGACCACCTCCCGGCTCACCCCCGGCGCGGCGCCGGAGACCCGTATCGTCATCCCCTTGGACCTCGTACCAGCGCCCGCTTCCCGCGCCGCGACGGCCCGGGCTCAAGCGGCCGCCGCCGTGCCAGGGGGGCGGCGCGGCGAAGCCGTGGCGGGGGCGCGGATGCCCGCGCCCCGCCCCGCGGACCGGCCCTCGGCGCGGATCCGGCTCCCGGACGCGCCCGCCGGCGCGGCCGCCGGTGCAGCCGCCATCCCCGATCCATGGCGGGTGAGGTCCGGCCTCGGCCGGCCCGCGCGCCTCCCCTGCCCCGCGGCCCCGGACAACCCGCTCGGCCAGAGGCTGTGCGCGGTCGGCCCTGCGACCGACCGCGACCCGCCGCCCCTGACGCGGGCCGACCTTCTGCCCAACGACGATCCGTCCCCGCGCCAGCGACGCGAAGCCGGGTTTGAACGCCAGGCGGAGGCCAACGAGGCGTGGCGTTCCTACACCCGCGACGGCGGCGCCTATCCCGGGTTGCGCTCCCTGTTCAGCGAGCGTTGAGCGGCGAGCGCCCCATTGCGGCCACGCTCGCCCGCTCCCCTCATGGTGGAGAGGGAGGACGCATGCGGGCGGGAACCGGGGCGGCAGCGGCGAGCGGCGGGCGCTGGCGGACGCCGGCGTTGGTCGCCGGCTCCCTGGTCGTCCATCTCGCCGTCCTCGGCCTGCTGGGCCTGCGCGCCGTGCGGCTGGACCTTCCGGCGGTTGAGCGGGTGATGCTGGTCGAGCTCGAGCCGCGGCCGCTGCTGCCCGGCGAGGCTCTGCGGGTCCCGCGACCGACGCCCGCGCCCTCCGATCCACGCCAAGCGGCAAGGTCGGAGCCGTCATCTTCCACGGCGGACCGGCGGGAGGCGTCGGAGACGGCCCCGGTCGCTCCGGTTCCCCGCCTCGCCGCGCCGGTCCCGGGCGCGCCGGCCACGCCGGCGGACGTTGATGCGTGGCAGGTGCGGCCGCGCACCCTCGGCGACCGCATCGGACAGGCACTCCGCACCCGCACACCGGGCTGCGCCGTCCGCGACGCCCTGACCGCGGCGGAACAGGCCGTCTGCGACGAGCGGGCGGCGGCCCGGACCGGGCCGGCGATCACCGGCACGGGCGATCCGGCGCGCGACGCCCGCTTCGCCGCCGAGGGCGCCCGCGCCCTTGCCCGCTACGAAGCCCGGCGACGGCCGCTGTCGGGCGGCGTCGGCGTGGTCGGGCCGGCGGACTGCGTCGGCTCCAATTTCGGTACGGGCTGCGCCGGGGCTCATCTCGATCCGTCGCTGAGGCCGGATGCGACCGGCCCCCTTCGCACCCGCCGCGATGGACCGCGGGCGAGCGGCGCGCCGCTGACGCCTGGAGCCCCCTCGCCCCGCGACTGACGCCGTTTCCGGGGCCGGTACGACGCGGCGGCAGCCACGAAAAAGGGCGGCACCGTCACCGGGACCGCCCCCTCCAGTTCAGGTCGTCAGGACCCGGATCAGCCTTCCGACTGCTCCAGCTCCAGCGCCAGGTCGGCCGGCAGCGGCTCGACCGCGTCCTCGCGGGCCTGGGTGAGGACCGCGTCGCGCTCGTTGGCGATCTTCTGCAGCGAGCGGAGGTAGGCGCCGGTGCCGGCCGGGATGAGGCGGCCGACGATGACGTTCTCCTTCAGCCCTTCCAGGGTGTCGCGCTTGCCGTTGACCGAGGCGTCGGTGAGGACGCGGGTGGTCTCCTGGAACGACGCCGCCGAGATGAAGCTGCGGGTCTGCAGGGACGCCTTGGTGATGCCCAGCAGGACCGGCTGGGTGATGGCCGGACGGCCGCCGCGCTTCTCGACCTTGGCGTTCTCCAGCGCGGCTTCCGCCACCTCGACCGTGTCGCCGCGGATCAGGGTGGTTTCGCCGGAATCGAGCACCTCGACCTTCTGCAGCATCTGGCGGACGATCACCTCGATGTGCTTGTCGTTGATCGGCACGCCTTGCAGTCGATAGACCTCCTGCACCTCGTTGACGAGGTATTCGGCCAGCGCCTCGACGCCCTGGATGCGCAGCAGGTCGTGCGGATCCGGGTTGCCGTCGATGATGTAGTCGCCCTTCTGGATCAGATCGCCGTCGTGGACGGAGATGTGCTTGCCCTTGGGGATCAGGAACTCGACCGCCTCGCCCTGCTCGCCGTCGGCGTTGACCTCCGGCGTGATCTTGATGCGGCGCTTGTTCTTGTAGTCGCGACCGAATTCGACGCGGCCGTCCATCTCGGCGATGACCGCGCAGTCCTTCGGACGCCGGGCTTCGAACAGCTCGGCCACCCGCGGCAGACCGCCGGTGATGTCGCGGGTCTTGGCCCCCTCGGTCGGCACGCGGGCGATGATCTCGCCCGGCTTGACCTCGTCGCCGTTGGACACGGACAGAACCGCGCCGACCGGCAGCAGGTAGCGGGCGTCGGAGCCCGAGGCCAGCTTGGCGTAGGCGTCGCCGACGGTGACGCCCATGGCCGGACGCAGGTCCGAGCCGCGCGGGCTGGCGCGCCAGTCGGAAACCACGCGCTGCGCGATGCCGGTGGCCTCGTCGGTCTCTTCCTTGACCGACAGGCCCTCGACCAGGTCCTCGAAGCGGATGACGCCGGCCACCTCGGTAAGGATCGGGGTGGTGTACGGGTCCCACTCGGCCAGACGCTGGCCGCGCGCGATGTCGCCGCCTTCCTTGACGCGGATTCGGGCGCCGTACGGGACCTTGTGGGTCTCCCGGTCCTTGCCGTCGACGACCACGGTGACCACGACGTTGCGGCTCGTCGCCACCAGGTCGCCGTGGGCGGCCTTGACGGTCGGGCCCGTGATCCGGGCCGTACCGGCGTTGGTGGCCTCGAAGAACGAGGTCTCGGCCACCTGGGCGGTGCCGCCGATGTGGAAGGTCCGCATCGTCAGCTGGGTGCCGGGCTCGCCGATCGACTGGGCGGCGATGACGCCGACCGCTTCGCCGATGTTGACGTTGGTGCCGCGGGCAAGGTCACGGCCGTAGCACATGCCGCAGATGCCGGCCTCGGCCTCGCAGGTCAGGGCCGAGCGGACCTTGACCGACTGGACGCCGGCGGCCTCGAGAGCCTCGACCTCCTCCTCCTGCAGGTAGGTATCGGCCGGGAACAGGACGTTGTCCGTGCCGGGCTCCTTGATGTCCTCCGCCGCGTAGCGGCCAAGCACCCGCTGGCCCAGCGAGACCAGCACGTCGCCGCCCTCGACCACCGCCCGCAGGGTGATGCCGCGGGTCGAGCCGCAGTCTTCCTCGGTGACGATGGAGTCCTGCGCCACGTCCACCAGACGGCGGGTCAGGTAACCCGAGTTGGCGGTCTTCAGGGCGGTGTCGGCCAGACCCTTACGGGCGCCGTGGGTGGAGTTGAAGTACTCCAGCACGGTCAGGCCTTCCTTGAAGTTCGACACGATCGGCGTCTCGATGATCTCGCCCGAGGGCTTGGCCATCAGGCCGCGCATGCCGCCCAGCTGCTTCATCTGCGCCTGCGAACCGCGGGCGCCCGAGTTGGCCATCATGAACACCGAGTTGATGTCGGGGTTCTGGCCCTTGATCAGCACGCGGGGCTGGGCGATCTCGCCCATCATCGCGTCGGCGATCTTGTCGGTGGCCTTGGCCCAGGCGTCGACGACCTTGTTGTACTTCTCGCCCTTGGTGATCAGGCCGTCAGCGTACTGCTGCTCGTACTCCTCGACCTGCTTGCGGGTCTCCTCGACGTACTCGACCTTCTTCTGCGGAATGACGATGTCGTCCTTGCCGAACGAGATGCCGGCCTTGGCCGCCTCGCGGAAGCCGAGCTGCATCATCTGGTCGGCGAAGATGACCGTCGCCTTCTGGCCGCAGTGCCGGTAGACCTGATCGATCAGGTTGCCGATCTCCTTCTTGGTCAGGTTCTTCTCGAGCAGCCGGTAGCCGATGTTGGGGTTGTGCGGCAGCAGCGCGCCCAGCTTCATCCGGCCCGGCGTGGTGTCGATCACCTTGGTGACCACCTCGCCCGCGGCGTTCATCTCGGTCCAGCGGGCCTTGATCTTCGTGTGCAGGGTCACGACCTTGGCGTCGAGCGCGGCGTCGATCTCGCCCATGTTGGCGAACAGCTTGCCCTCGCCCGGCTCCCCGTCCTTGACCAGCGACAGGTAGTAGAGGCCGAGCACGATATCCTGCGACGGCACGATGATCGGCTTGCCGTTGGCCGGCGACAGGATGTTGTTGGTCGACATCATCAGCACGCGCGCTTCCAGCTGGGCCTCAAGGCTCAGCGGGACGTGCACGGCCATCTGGTCGCCGTCGAAGTCGGCGTTGAAGGCGGTGCAGACCAGCGGGTGCAGACGGATCGCCTTGCCCTCGATCAGCTTCGGCTCGAAGGCCTGGATGCCGAGGCGGTGCAGCGTCGGGGCGCGGTTCAGCAGCACCGGGTGCTCGCGGATCACCTCGTCGAGGATGTCCCACACCTGCGGCTGCTCGCGCTCGACCATGCGCTTGGACTGCTTGACGGTGCCCGACAGGCCCTTGGCGTCCAGTCGCGCATAGATGAACGGCTTGAACAGCTCCAGCGCCATCTTCTTGGGCAGGCCGCACTCGTGCAGCTTCAGCTCGGGGCCCACGGTGATGACCGAACGGCCCGAGTAGTCGACGCGCTTGCCGAGAAGGTTCTGGCGGAAGCGGCCCTGCTTGCCCTTCAGCATGTCCGCGAGCGACTTCAGCGGACGCTTGTTGGCGCCCGTGATGACGCGGCCGCGGCGGCCGTTGTCGAACAGGGCGTCGACCGACTCCTGCAGCATCCGCTTCTCGTTGCGGATGATGATGTCCGGCGCCCGCAGCTCCATCAGGCGCTTCAGACGGTTGTTCCGGTTGATCACCCGACGGTAGAGGTCGTTCAGGTCCGAAGTGGCGAAGCGGCCGCCGTCCAGCGGCACCAGCGGGCGCAGCTCCGGCGGGATCACCGGCACGACGGTCAGGATCATCCACTCAGGCTTGTTGCCGCTCTCGAGGAAGGCCTCGATCAGCTTCAGTCGCTTGGACGCCTTCTTGGCCTTCATTTCCGAAGGGTTGTCGGCCAGCTCGGCGCGGTGCTTCTCGGCCTCGGCGTTGAGGTCGATGCCCATCAGCAGGTTGCGCACGGCCTCGGCGCCGATCTCGGCAGTGAAGCCGTCGTCGCCGAACTCTTCCTGGTAGCGGTAGAACTCGTCCTCGGTGAGAAGCTGGTTCTGCTTCAGCGGGGTCAGGCCCGGCTCGGTGACGATGTAGTTCTCGAAGTACAGGACGCGCTCGACGTCCTTCAGCGCCATGTCCAGCATCAGGGCGATGCGGCTCGGCAGCGACTTCAGGAACCAGATGTGGGCGACCGGCGAGGCCAGTTCGATGTGGCCCATGCGCTCGCGACGGACGCGGGCCAGGGTGACCTCGACGCCGCACTTCTCGCAGATGATGCCCTTGTACTTCATCCGCTTGTACTTGCCGCACAGGCACTCGTAGTCCTTGGTCGGACCGAAGATGCGGGCGCAGAACAGGCCGTCACGCTCGGGCTTGAATGTGCGGTAGTTGATCGTCTCCGGCTTCTTGATCTCGCCGAACGACCACGAGCGGATCTTCTCCGGCGAGGCCAGGGCGATCCGGATCTGGTCGAAGGTCGGGGTGACCGGGACCGGGTTGAAGATGTTCAGGACTTCCTGGTTCATCTTGTTTCCTTCTGCGGACTAGGCCGCGAAAAATAGTGTCTGGTGGCTGGTGATTGGTGGTTGGTGACGGCGACGACGGCGTTCAGCCGCCAATCACCAGTCACCCGCCACCCTGAGGCGCGCCCCGCGCGCCTCAGCTGTTCTCCAGCTCCACGTTCAGGCCCAGCGAGCGCATTTCCTTGACGAGCACGTTGAAGCTCTCGGGAATGCCCGCCTCGAAGCTGTCGTCGCCGCGGACGATGGCCTCGTAGACCTTGGTGCGGCCGGCCACGTCGTCCGACTTCACCGTCAGCATCTCCTGCAGGGTGTAGGCGGCGCCGTAGGCTTCCAGCGCCCACACCTCCATCTCGCCGAAGCGCTGGCCGCCGAACTGCGCCTTGCCGCCCAGCGGCTGCTGGGTGACCAGCGAGTACGGGCCGATCGAGCGGGCGTGGATCTTGTCGTCCACCAGGTGGTGCAGCTTCAGCATGTAGATGTAGCCGACCGTGACCGGGCGCTTGAACTGCTCGCCGGTCTGCCCGTCGTAGACGATCGACTGGCCCGAACGGTCCAGCCCCGCCTTCTCCAGCAGGTTCTCGATGTCGTTGATGTGGGCGCCGTCGAACACCGGCGTGGCGAAGGGCACGCCCTTCGACAGGTTCCGGGCCAGCTCGACCAGCTCCTCTTCCGACTCCGGCAACGGCGTGTCCTTGCCGTAGATGCCCTGCAGGTGATCGATCAGCGCCTGCTTCTGGCCGCCCTGTTGCCAGGCTTCCAGCAGACCCTGGATCTGCTTGCCCAGACCCGCGGCGGCCCACCCGAGGTGGGTCTCGAAGATCTGGCCGATGTTCATGCGCGAGGGCACGCCCAGCGGGTTCAGCACCAGGTCGACGGTCGTGCCGTCCTCGAGGTGCGGCATGTCCTCGATCGGCAGGATCTTGGAGATGACGCCCTTGTTGCCGTGACGGCCGGCCATCTTGTCGCCCGGCTGAAGCTTGCGCTTCACGGCCACGAAGACCTTGACCATCTTCATCACGCCTGGCGGCAGTTCGTCGCCGCGCTGAAGCTTCTCGACCTTGTCCTCGAAGCGGCGGTCGAGCGCCTTGCGGGCGTCCTCGAACGACTTCTTCATGGCCTCGAGCTCGCCCATGGCCTTTTCGTCGTCGAGGGCGATCTGCCACCACAGGCCGCGCGACAGTTCGCCCAGCTTGTCCTCGGTGATCTCGCCGCGGCCCAGGCCCTTCGGGCCCGAGACGGCGTTCCGGCCCAGCAGCAGCGGCTTCAGTCGGCCGTAGACGTTGCGCTCGAGGATCTTGAGCTCGTCATCGCGGTCCTTGCCCAGACGTTCGATCTCGGCGCGCTCGATGGCCAGGGCGCGCTCGTCCTTGTCGACGCCGTGGCGGTTGAAGACGCGCACGTCGACGATGGTGCCGGCCACGCCCGGCGGCAGCCGCAGCGAGGTGTCGCGCACGTCCGAAGCCTTCTCGCCGAAGATGGCGCGCAGCAGCTTCTCTTCCGGGGTCATCGGGCTTTCGCCCTTCGGCGTCACCTTGCCGACCAGGATGTCGCCCGGCTGGACCTCGGCGCCGATGGCCACGATGCCCGCCTCGTCGAGGTTGCGCAGGGCCTCTTCGCCGACGTTCGGGATGTCGCGAGTGATCTCTTCCGGCCCGAGCTTGGTGTCGCGGGCCATGACCTCGAACTCCTCGATGTGGATCGAGGTGAAGACGTCGTCGCGCACGATACGCTCGGAGATCAGGATCGAGTCTTCGAAGTTGTAGCCGTTCCACGGCATGAAGGCGACGAGGGCGTTGCGGCCCAGCGCCAGTTCGCCCAGGTCCGTCGAGGGGCCGTCG
Organism: Brevundimonas viscosa; assembly: GCF_900116065.1. Classification (GTDB taxonomy): domain Bacteria; phylum Pseudomonadota; class Alphaproteobacteria; order Caulobacterales; family Caulobacteraceae; genus Brevundimonas; species Brevundimonas viscosa. The sequence continues at coordinate 24,962 of NZ_FOZV01000012.1, read as the reverse complement.
GCGATGACGTCGCCGGCCTTCACTTCGTCGCCCACGCGCACGATCGGGCGCTGGTTGATGCAGGTCGACTGGTTCGAGCGCTGGAACTTCGACAGGCGGTAGATGTCGACGCCCGAGCGGCCGGCGTCGAGGTCGCCGGTGGCGCGCACGACGATGCGGGTGCCGTCGATCTGCTCGACGACGCCGTCACGACGGGCCACCACGACGGCGCCGGAGTCGACGGCCACGACCGCCTCCATGCCGGTGCCGACCAGCGGCGCGTCCGACTGCACCAGCGGCACGGCCTGACGCTGCATGTTCGCGCCCATCAGCGCGCGGTTGGCGTCGTCGTTCTCGAGGAACGGGATCAGCGCCGCGGCGACAGACACGACCTGCTTCGGCGACACGTCCATCATGTCGACGTCGGCCTTGGTCAGCAGCTGGGATTCGCCGTTGATCCGGCCCGGGACCAGGTCCTCGACGATCTCGCCGTCCTTCAGCTCGATGTTGGCCTGGGCGATGACGTGCTTCGCCTCTTCCATGGCCGAGATGTAGACCACCTCGTCCTGGGCCTTGCCGTCCTTCACCCGGCGGTACGGGCTCTCGATGAAGCCGTACTTGTTCACCCGGGCGTGGGTGGCCAGCGAGTTGATCAGGCCGATGTTCGGGCCTTCCGGCGTCTCGATCGGGCAGATGCGGCCGTAGTGGGTCGGGTGCACGTCGCGCACCTCGAAGCCGGCGCGCTCGCGGGTCAGGCCGCCCGGGCCGAGCGCCGAGAGACGGCGCTTGTGGGTGATCTCCGACAGCGGGTTGGTCTGGTCCATGAACTGCGACAGCTGTGAGCTGCCGAAGAACTCACGCACCGCCGCCGCGGCCGGCTTGGCGTTGATCAGGTCGTGCGGCATGACCGTATCGATGTCGACCGAGCTCATGCGCTCCTTGATCGCCCGCTCCATGCGCAGCAGGCCGACGCGGTACTGGTTCTCCAGCAGTTCGCCGACCGAGCGGACCCGGCGGTTGCCGAGGTTGTCGATGTCGTCGATCTCGCCCTGGCCGTCCTTCAGGCCGACGAGGATCTGCAGGACCTTGAGCACGTCCTCCTTGCGCAGCACGCGGATCTCGTCCGAGACCTCGGGGCTCTCCAGGCGCATGTTCATCTTGACCCGACCCACGGCCGACAGGTCGTAGCGCTCGCTGTCGAAGAACAGCGACTGGAACATGGCTTCGGCGGCTTCCGGCGTCGGCGGCTCGCCCGGACGCATCACGCGGTAGACGTCGAAGAGCGCGTCCTCGCGGCCGGTGTTCTTGTCCACCCGCAGCGTGTTGCGCATGTAGGCGCCGACCGTGACGTGATCGATGTCGAGCACGTCGATGGTGGTGAAGCCCTTCTCTTCCAGCAGGTTGATCGTGGCCTGGTCCAGCTCGTCGCCGGCCTCGGCGAAGATCTCGCCGGTCGAATAGTCGACCGCGTCGGCGGCCAGGTACTTGGTCAGCAGGGCGTCGGCGGCCAGCGACAGCGACTTCAGGCCGTTGTCGGCCAGCTTCTTGGCCTGGCGGGCGCTGATCTTGGTCCCGGCCGGGGCGACCACTTCACCGGTGTCGGCGTCGACCAGGTCGAATTCCGGCTTCACCCCGCGCCAGCGCTCGGGCTTGTACGGCGTGACCCAGCCTTCGCCGCGCTTCTCGTAGGGGACGGTCTCGTAGAAGGTCTTGAGGATCTCCTCGCCGTCCATGCCGAGGGCCATCAGGAAGGTGGTGGCCGGCAGCTTCCGGCGGCGGTCGATGCGGACGTAGACGATGTCCTTGGCGTCGAACTCGAAATCGAGCCACGAGCCGCGGTAGGGGATGACGCGGGCGGCGAACAGCAGCTTGCCCGAGCTGTGCGTCTTGCCCTTGTCGTGGTCGAAGAAGACGCCCGGCGAACGGTGCATCTGGGACACGATCACCCGCTCGGTCCCGTTGACGATGAAGGTGCCCTTGTCCGTCATGAGCGGGATGTCGCCCATGTAGACGTCCTGCTCCTTGATGTCCTTGACCGAGCGCGCGCCGGTCTCCTCGTCCATCTCGAACACGATCAGGCGCAGCTTGACCTTCAGCGGCGCGGCGTAGGTCATGTCGCGCTGGATGCATTCCTCGACGTCGTACTTCGGCTCCTCGAACTCGTAGGAGACGTATTCGAGGATGGCGCGTTCGTTGAAGTCCTTGATCGGGAAGACCGACTTGAAGACCGCCTCGATGCCCTCGTCGGTGCGCTGGCCCGGACGGCCCTCGCGCTGGAGGAACTGCTCGTACGACGCGCGCTGGACCTCGATCAGGTTCGGCATCTGCACCGCTTCCGGGATGCGGCCGAACGAGTGGCGGATGCGCTTCTTGCCGGTGAACGAGGTGGCGGTGAGGAACTGACCGTTGACGGTGAGTTCCGCTTTGGACTTGGCCATTCTGTCTTCCCAATGCGGCGGGCCGGGCAGCCCGCGCTCAATGCAGCAGCCACGGGTCGCCATCAGGCGATCCGCGGCCATCGGTGTCGGCGTCCACCCTCGGGCCTTTCGGCTCCAGGACGCCTGAAATTCGGGCCCCCTTGGGGAGGGGCGCGCCTTCGCACCGGTCGGAGGGCGACAAACCGGGCCTCGGCGCTTTTCGCGCAGACTCGTGACGGAGTTGGCGGAACGCGCTGATATACTCGCTTTGACGGCGAAATAAAGGTGGGCGCGGAAAAAGTTCGGAGCGCTGTCGAAACCCGCCCCTCTCGCGCGTCTCCCTGCTGTCGCGCATGATCGGATCGGCCGGTCGGGCGACGGGGAAACCACCGCATGCAGTACGCGCTGATCATCTACGAGAACGAGGCGGAATCCTATCCGGACGGCGAGCAGGGCGAGGCCTGGCGCGCGGTCCTTGCGGCCCACGAAGCCTTCGCCGGAGACCTCCACGAGAGGGGCCTGCTGCGCGGCGGCTCCGGCCTCCGCCACTCGGACACGGCCACCACCGTGCGCGTCACCGGCGCCGGCCGCACCGTTCACGACGGCCCCTTCGCCGAGACTCGCGAGCAGCTGGGCGGCTTCTATCTGATCGAGGCCGCCGACCTCGACGAGGCCATCGCCTGGGCGAAGAAGCTGCCGGTGGCGGCGAACGCCTCCATCGAAATCCGCCCCTGCCTCGACATGCCCCAGCCGGGACAGGACTGAAGGAGGCCGCCATGCAGTTCGCCCTGCTGATCTACGGCGCCGAGGACGACGCGCCCGGCTACCGCGACGAAACCGGCTACGACACGCCGGCCTGGAAGGAGATCATGGCCCGCCATGACGCCTACTGGGCCGAACTCGAGGCCGCCGGAGCCGTCCGCGGCGGCGCCGGACTCCGGCCGGTCGCCTCCGCCCGGACCCTGCGCGTCTCCGCAGGCGGCGCGCGCACCGTCCATGACGGACCGTTCGCCGAGACCCGCGAACAGTTGGGCGGCTTCTACCTGATCGAGGCGCCGGACATGGAGGCGGCCGTGGCCTGGGCGCGCAAGCTGCCGCTCGACACGGCCGCCTCGATCGAGATCCGGCCCTGCTTCGAAGGCGAGCCTCCGGCGTGACGCCGCTCGAGGCGACCTTCCGCGCCGCCGGCGGGCGGGTCGTCTCGGCCCTCGCCGCCCGGTTCCGCGATCTCGACCTCGCCGAGGAGGTCTTCGCCGACGCCTGTCTGAAGGCGGCGCGCGACTGGGTCGACGGCCCGCCCGCCGATCCCGCCGCCTGGCTCTACGCGGTGGCGCGGCGGGCGGCGCTGGACCGGCTGCGCCGCCGCCGCACCGCGGCGGCGCACCGACCGGACGAACCGGCGCCAACGCCCACGCCCGAGGACCACGCCATGTCCCTCGACGAGCCCATCCCCGACGAGCGGCTGCGGCTGATCTTCGTCTGCTGCCATCCGGCCGTGGCCACCGAGGCGCGGGCGGCCCTGACCCTCAGGGCCGTCTGCGGCCTGACCACGGCCGAGATCGCCGCCGCCTTCCTCGTGCCGGAAGCGACGCTGGCCCAGCGGCTGGTGCGCGCCAGGCGCAAGATCGCCGCCGCCGGAGTCCCGTTCGAGGTTCCCGCGTCCGACCGCTGGCCCGAGCGCATGGACGCCGTCCTGTCGACGCTGGAGATCGCCTACGCCGAGGCCCACGCCGACGCCGCCCTCGCCGGCCCGCACGCGGACTTCGCCCGCGAGATGCTCGCCCTCTCCGCCCTGCTCGCCCGCCTCGCCCCGACCGACGCCGAGGCGCAGGCGCTGGCCGCCACGATTCATCTGGCCGAGGCCCGACGCCCGGCCCGCCTCGACGACGCCGGGGCGATGGTCCCGCTCGCCGCCCAGGACGCGCGCGAGTGGGACGCTGCTCTCCTACGGCAGGGCGAGGCTTTCCTCGCCGCGTCCGCCGCCATGGCCCGCTCCGGCTCTCCCGGACCGCGGGCGCTACAGGCGGCGATCCACGCCGCCCACGCGAGCCGTCGCCAAGCGGGCGAGACTCCCTGGCGGGACATCCTTCGCCTCTACGACGCCTTGCTGACGCTTCGGGACGATCCTGTGATCCGCACCAACCGGGCCGTTGCGCTGTCCGAAGTCGAGGGACCCGCGACCGCTCTCCTCCAGCTCGACGCCGCGGCCGCGCGCGGATGGCTTCCCTTCCACGTGGCGCGCGCTGAGCTGCTCGCCCGCCTCGGCAGGATGACCGAGGCCGCCGCCGAGTACGAGGCCGCCCTCGCCCTCGGCCCCTCCCGCGCCGAAGCCCTGTTCCTCGAACGCCGCCGCGCTGCTAGCGTCGCCGCATGAAGCACCTCGTCCCGCTCGTCGCCGCCCTCGCCCTCGCCGCCTGCGCCTCCGCGCCGGAGCCCGCGCCCGCCGTCCAGCTCGGAACCGGCACCGCCGAGGGCTGGGCCGCCGGCAATCGCGAGTACCTGCGCCTCAACGCCCAGCGCCGCGGCTGGACCACCACCGAAAGCGGCCTCCAGTACCGCCGGGTCGGGCGGGCCAATCCGTCGGGCCGCCAGCCCACCGCCGCCGATACGGTCAAGGTCCACTACCGCGGGACCTTCGTCGACGGTCGCCAGTTCGACAGCTCCTACGATCGGGGGGAGCCGGCCGAGTTCCCGCTCGGCCGCGTCATCCGGGGCTGGACCGAAGGCGTCGCCCTGATGCGCGAGGGCGAGACCTTCGAGTTCGTCATCCCGGCCGAGCTCGGCTACGGCGAGCGCTGGGTCGGCGGGGACGAACTGCCGCCGAACTCGACCCTGCTGTTCACCGTCGAACTGCTCGAGGTGAAGCCGGCGGCCTGAGCCGGAACCTCGAACATGACAGGGATTTAATGCGACGGTTCCGGTCGCGGGTTGACCGGCCCCGCCGCGCACGGGTGTTCTGCGCCTCCCGCCGTTGCTGTCGCGAGTCCCGATGATGCGCACCCCCGCCCGCCTGCTCGTCTCCGCCTGCGCCGCGGTGCTGCTGCTGGGCGCCGCCCCGGTCGCCGCCCAGGTCGGGACCCCCGCCCTGCCGGTGGCGCTGGCCCCGATCCCCGAGCCGCGGGCGGTCCCGTACCCCGGGACCATCGGCATCGAGGTGGACGCCACCGACATCGACCGCCGCATCGTCTCGGTGCGCCAGACCATACCCGTCGCGGGCCCCAGCCCCCTGACCCTGCTCTACCCGCTGTGGATCCCGGGCAACCACGGGCCGGTGGGTCCGGTGGACGACGTCGCCGACCTGCGCATCACGGCGAACGGGCAGGTCCTGCCGTGGGTGCGGCATACGGTCGAGACCAACGCCTTCCAGGTCGAGGTTCCGGCGGGCGTCTCCTCGCTCGACGTCGCCTTCAAGTGGCTGACCCCGATCGACGGGAACCAGGGGCGGGTGGTGATCACCGACGAGATGCTCAACATCCAGTGGGAGAAGGCCCTGCTCTATCCCGCCGGCTATGACCACTCCGGCATCACCTTCCGGCCCTCGCTGCGCCTGCCGGCCGGATGGAGCTACGGCGTGGCGCTGGAGACGCAGTCCTTCACCGACGGCCTGGCGACCTTCGCGCCGATCAGCCTGGAGCATCTCGCCGACAGTCCCGTCTTCGCCGGCGCCCACCACCGGACCTATGATCTGGATCCCGGCGGGCGCTCGCCGGTGCGCATGCAGGTCGTCGCGGACGATCCGGAGATGCTGGTCGCCTCCGACGACCACATCGAACTGCACCGCAACCTCGTCGACCAGGCCGACCGCCTGTTCGGCGCCCGCCACTTCGACCACTACGACTTCCTCGTCGCCGTCACCGACGAGCTCGGCGGCATCGGCCTGGAGCACCACCGGTCGTCGGAGAACAGCGTCGATCCGCGCTACTTCACCGAGCCGCAGGCCACCCTCGGAGATCGCGACCTGCTCGGCCACGAGTACGTCCACTCGTGGAACGGCAAGTGGCGCCGCCCGGCGGACCAGCTGACCGGCAACCTCAACGAGCCGGTGCAGAACTCGCTGCTGTGGGTCTACGAGGGCCAGACCCAGTACTGGGGCCTGGTGCTCACCGCCCGCGCCGGGCTGATGACGAAGCAGCAGGCGCTGGACGTCTTCGCCATGACCGCGGCGACCTACGACGACAATCCCGGGCGCGACTGGCGACCCCTGCAGGACACAGTCAACGATCCCATCATCGCCCGCCGCCGTCCGCAGCCGTGGTCCAGCCGCCAGCGCAGCGAGGACTACTACCGCGAAGGCTCGATGATCTGGCTGGACGCCGACACCTGGATCCGCGAGGCGTCCGACGGACGCCGCTCGCTGGACGACTTCGCCCGGGCCTTCTTCGGCGTGCAGGACGGAAATTGGGATCCGGCGCCCTACACCTTCGACGACGTGACCTCGACGCTGAACGGCGTCGAGGCCCATGACTGGGCCGCCTTCCTGCGCGCCCGCCTCGACGCGGCCGGCCCCGAGGCCGCGGGCCCGTTGGGCGGCATCGAGCGGGGCGGCTATCGCCTGGTCTGGCGAGAGACCGAGAACGACTACCAGAAGGCGCTGAACGCCGAGTACGGCCGCAACGACTTCCAGTACTCGCTGGGGATCATGACCAACGGCGACAACCGCATCACCTCGGTGCGCTGGGACTCGCCGGCCTTCGAGGCTGGCCTGACCTCCGGCTGGGACATCGTCGCCGTCAACGGCCGCGCCGCCAGCCCCAAGGCGCTGGCCGACGCCGTCACCGCCGCGAAGGACCCCGCCAGCCCCGTCGAACTGATGGTCCGTCGCGGCGAGCGCTTCCGCACCATCCGCTTCGACTATGCGGGCGGCCTGCGCTACCCGCACCTCGAGCGCATTCCCGGAACCCCCGACCGTCTCGGCGACATTCTCGCCCCCCGTCGCCGCTGATCGCGAGGAGCCCGACCATGATGATCCGCACCGCCGCCCTCGCCCTGCTGCTGGTTTCGACCGCCCCGCCGGCCCTGGCCCAGACCTCCCAGGCCCACACCCCGCTTCCGGCCCCGACCAGCCTGCCGCGCCCCCTGCCGCCGATTCCGGCTCCGCAGGACGTCGACTATCCGGGAACCATCGGCATCCGGGTCGACCTGACCGACCTCGCCCGCAAGGTCATCCGCACCCGTCAGACCATCCCGGTCCGGCCAGGCCCGCTGGTGCTGCAGTATCCGAAATTCCTGCCCGGCAACCACGCCGACACCGGCCCGATCCAGCTGGTCTCGGGCCTGACCGTCACCGGGAACGGCTCTCGCATCGAGTGGGTGCGCGACACCGTCGATCCGCACGCCTTCCACCTCGACATCCCGGCCGGGGTCGAGACCATCGACGTCGACTTCGAGTGGCTGACCCAGCCGGACAACTCGACCTGGCGGGTCGTCATGACCGACGAGATCGTCAACCTGCAGTGGGAGAAGGCCCTCCTCTACCCGGCCGGCTACAATCACAGTCGCATCACCTTCGCCCCGTCGGTGGTCCTGCCCGAAGGCTGGAACTACGGCGTGGCGCTGGACACGGTCTCCCGGGAGGGGAGCGTGGCGACCTTCGCCCCGATCTCGCTCGAACACCTCGCCGACAGTCCGATGTTCGCCGGCCGCCATTATCGCCGCGTCGAGATCGATCCGCGCGGCGAGGACGTCCATCTCAATCTCGTCGGCGACACCGCCGCCGCCATCGAGATCACCCCGGAATGGACCGCGAAGTACGAGAACCTCGTCCAGCAGGCGGACCGGCTGTTCGGCGCCCGTCACTTCGACCGCTACGAATTCCTCTTCGGCCTGACCTCCCGCCTTGGCGGCATCGGCCTGGAGCACCACCGCTCGTCCGAGAACACCGCGGCGCCGAACTACTTCGCCTCGGCCACACCGGCCTTCGGCTCGCGCGGTCTGCTGCCCCACGAGTACGTGCATAGCTGGAACGGCAAGTTCCGCCGCCCGTCCGACGAGCTGGTCCCCAACTTCAACGTCCCGACCCAGAACAGCCTGATGTGGGTCTACGAGGGCCAGACCGAGTACTGGGGCGACGTGCTCACCGCCCGCTCCGGCCTCGGCACGCTGGAGGAGGCGGTGGTCAACCTCGCCGAGATCGCCGGCTTCTACGACCAGCAGCCCGGCCGCGCCTGGCGGGCGCTGCAGGACACCACCAACCACAACCTGCTCGGCTACCGCACTTCCAACCCGTGGCCGTCGTGGATGCGCGGCACCGGGGACTACTACCGCGAGGCGGCGCTGATCTGGCTGGACGCCGACACCCTGATCCGCGAGGCCACCAACGAGCGCAAGTCGCTCGACGACTTCGCCAAGGCCTTCTACGGCGTCGAGGACGGCGTCTGGGAGGCCCGGCCCTACACTTTCGAAGACGTGGTCGAGCATCTGAACGCGGTGCACCCGTACGACTGGGCGACCTTCCTTCGCGAGCGGCTCGACGCGGTCGGACCTGACGCCGAGGCCCCGCTCGACGGGCTCGAGCGCGCCGGCTGGCGCCTGACGTACGTCGACGAACTCACCCCCGTCGAGAAGCGGATGATGGGCGGCTGGGCCAACGACTTCCAGTATTCGCTCGGCTTCACCCTCGCCGGCGGCAACCGGATCGCGGGCGTGCGCTGGGGCTCGCCGGCCTTCGAGGCCGGCCTCGGCCACGGCTGGGAGCTGGTCGCCGTCGGCGACCGCGTCGCCTCGGCCGAAGCCCTGCGCGCGGCGGTGACCGCGGCGAAGGGCGGGTCGGTGCCGATCCGGCTGGTGATCAAGCGCGGCGACGCCTTCCGCACCGTCGAGCTGCCCTACCACGACGGCCTGCGCCACCCGCGCCTCGTCCGCATCGAGGGAACCCGCGACCGCCTCGCCGACATCTTCGCGCCCCGGCGGCGGTAGCCCAAAGAAAAACGGGCCGGGGATCGCTCCCCGGCCCGTCGAACTTCAGCGGATGCTGAGGCCAGATTACTTGATCTGGACCTTGGCGCCGGCTTCGGTCAGCTTCTTGGCGATTTCGTCGGCCTGCTGCTTGGAGACGTTCTCGACGACGTTCTGCGGAGCGCCTTCGACCAGGTCCTTGGCTTCCTTCAGGCCGAGGTCCGAACGAACGCCACGCACTTCCTTGATGACGTTGATCTTCTTGTCGCCGCCGTCGACGAGGACGACGGTGAACTCGGTCTGCTCTTCGGCGGCTTCCGCCGGAGCGCCGCCGGCGGCGCCGCCGGCCGGCATGGCCATGGCCACCGGAGCGGCGGCCGAGACGCCCCACTTTTCTTCCAGCAGCTTCGAGAGTTCGGCGGCTTCCAGAACGGTCAGCGCCGACAGGTCTTCAACGATCTTGGCGAGGTCAGCCATAGGGATAGTTCCTTCGGTAGGATGGGTTCAGAGAGAGGTTTGCAGAGATGGAAGGTCCGCTTACGCGGCGTCCTTGGTGGCGTAGGCGTTGAACACCCGGGCGAGCTGGCCGGCCGGGGCCTGCAGCACGCCGGCGACCTTGGTGGCCGGGGCGTTGATGAGGCCGAGCAGCGAGGCGCGGATCTGGTCCAGCGAGGGCAGCTTGGAGAGGGTCTCCACGCCCTTGGCGTCCAGAACCTTGTCGCCCATGAACCCGCCCTGGACGACGAACTTGTCGTTGGCCTTGGCGAATTCGGCGGTCACCTTGGCGGCCGTCACCGCGTCGGGCGCAAAGGCGATGCCCACCGGACCTTTGAACAGGCCGTGGTAGTCGCTGCCCTCTTCGGCTTCGAGCGCCTTCAGCGCCAGGCGGTTCTTGACCACCTTGAACGTGCCGCCTTCCTTGCGGAGGCGGCCACGCAGGTCTTCCATGTCCGCAACGGTCAGGCCCAGGTTGTGGGCCACGACCACGGCGCCCGCGTCGGCGAAAACGCCCTTCAGCGTTTCGATCGACTCGGCCTTTTGTGCGCGGTCCATTGCGGTCTCCAGTCAGTCGTTCGACGCCGGGGACATTCCCGACGCCGGAGTGCGAAAGCGCCGCGCATCGCTGCGGGACGTTCACGCCGGTCGTATTGTCCGAAGGAAGCTCGCATCCCCGTCCGTCCCGGAACCGGGCCGACGGCGGATCGTCTGCATCCCCATCTCCCCACGGCGCCAGAGGGCTCTCTGGCAGTTACGGCACGGGTGGCCCCCACGCCCCGAAGTTCTCGGACAGGACCGCCGCGGCCGAAGCTGCGACGGAAGAAGGCGCGCTCTATACACGGACGCGGCGGAAAATCAAGCCGGCTCTGGCCATGAGCCGAGAAACCGGTTCTCCTTCCATGTTCAAGGGGAGACGACGCATGATCGCCGCCGAAGACGCAATGGATCGGGACGTCCTGCGCGGGCCGCCCACCCGACTGCTCGGCCCCCTCCGGCTGGGAATCGGCCTGCTGCAGGGTCTTGCCCTGTGGTGGCTGCACTGGACCTCGGACGGCGTCACCGGCTGGCCCTGGGCGCCGGCGGGCTTCGTCATCCTGGTCCTCCTCTTCGCCTTTATCCCGGTCCTGCTGCTCGCCGGCGTCGGGCGCATGCACGGGTCGACCCTCGCGGCATGGACTGTCGTCGCCGTCGCCCTGCTCGCCCTGATGGGCTGGCATGAGGTCGCGCGTCAGAGCGCGGACACGTTGCGGGGACCGCCCTTCTTCACCACGCCCATGCCGCTATTCGCGGCCGCCGCCCTGTTCATCGCCCACCACCTCGTTCTCGCCGCCGACATGGAGCGGCGCTGGATCGCGCCCTTTCCCGTCTACTTCGACACCGCCTGGAAGGCCGGCGTGCAGCTGGTGCTGTCGGTCGGCTTCACCGGGGCCTTCTGGATCCTGCTGTTTCTGGGGGCCGGACTGTTCCGGATCATCGGCCTCGACTTCCTCGAGGACCTGACCCGGAAGAGCTGGTTCTACGTCCCCGTCACCACATTTGTCTTCGCCACGGCCGTCCACCTCACCGACGTGCGCGACGGCCTCATTCGCGGCGTCCGCACGGTCGGCCTGATGCTGCTGTCGTGGCTGCTGCTGGTCATGACCGTGCTGGCCGCCGGCTTCGTCCTCGCCCTGCCGTTCACCGGGCTGAAAGGGCTGTGGGACACCGGCAGCGGAACCTCGCTGGTGCTGGCCGCCGCCGCCGCCCTGATCGTCCTGATCAACGCCGCCTACCAGGACGGCCGGCCGGAGAACCGCCCGCCGCTGGCGGTTCGGCTGGCGGTGCAGGTCGGCTCCCTCCTGCTCCTTCCGCTGATCGTCATCGCCTTCCTGGGTCTCGCCCTGCGCATCGGCCAGCACGGTCTGACACCCGACCGCATCATCGCCCTCGCCTGCGCGCTGGTCGGCGCCGTCTTCGCCGTCGGCTACGCCTGGGCCTCGCTGCGGACCTTCCTGCGCAGGGGCGACTGGATGCGCCCGGTGGAGCCGACCACCCTCGCCGGCGCCGTCGTCGCCTTCGGGCTCATCGTCGCCCTGTTCAGCCCCCTGCTCGACCCCGCCCGCCTTTCGGTCGCCGACCAGGTGGCCCGTCTGGAGCGCGGCGCGGTGGCCCCGGAGGCCTTCGACTACGCCTTCCTGCGCTTCGGGAGCAGGACGGCAGGTCAGGGGGCGCTGGAGCGGCTCGCCCGCTCAGCCGATCCGGTGATCGTGCGCAACGCCCGCAATATGCTGGCGACCGAAAACACGGTCCGCATTGTCGATGTCGGATCTCCGGACACCCTGCCGCGACTCGAGGTCGTTCCCGCTGGCGCCGCCCTTCCGGAAGGCTTCCTCGTTCCGGTGCCCCCCACCGACGACCGGGCCCAATGCGGCGCGGCGCCGGATCGCGCCTGCGTCGCCTCGTCTGTCGACCTGGACGGCGATGGGGAGAGCGAAGTGCTCGTCGCGGACGCCTCCGGCATCCGGCTGTGGACTCGCGGCCCCGACGGCAGGTGGTCTCGCCGCGGCGGCTGGTACGGCCGACGCTGCCCGGATCCAGCCGGCGCGGCCTCCGACCCCCGGGACGCGCTGCGTCAGGGGCAGGTGCAGCCCTTGGCGCCTCGCTGGCCGGACCTGCAGATCGGCGGGACCCGCCACTCCGTACTCATCGATGCACCCGAATGCGGCGTGCGGACTTCGCCGGGCTCTGCAGACTGACGCTCATTCCCTGCAGGTCTCGCGCCTCCCTTAACCCCCCGCTCACCCTGCCCCCCAACCCGATCTTCACCTTGTCGGGGCTAGAACCGTCCCGGAATGAGCCAGCTCCACCGTACGAGGGCCGGCCGGTTTTGATGGAACAGGGGCCGCCAGCATGGCGAAGACCGTACTTGTCGTCGACGACGATCCGACCCAGCGCCGGCTGGCGCAGGCGGTGCTGGAGCGCGAGGGCTACGCCGTTGTCCACGCCGAATCCGGCGGCGAGGCCATCGACCGCCTGACCAAAGGGGGCGGGGCCGACGTGGTCCTGCTCGACATGGTCATGCCCGGCATGAGCGGGCTCGAGGCCCTGGCCGAGATCCGCACCGCCGGCGTGCCGACCCCCGTCATCGTGCTCACCGCCTCGGGCGGGGTCGAGGCCGTGGTCAAGGCCATGCAGGCCGGGGCCCAGGACTTCTTCGTCAAGCCCGTCTCGGCCGAGCGCCTGCTGGTCGGGGTCCGCAACGCCCTGCAGCTGACCCAGCTGACCGCCGAGGTCGGCCGCCTGAAGAAGCACGTCTCCGGCCGCACCTCCTTCGACGACCTGGTCGGCCAGTCGGCCCCCATGCGCCTCGTCCGCTCGCTGGGCCAGCGGGCCGCAAAATCGGGCATCCCGGTGCTGGTCACCGGCGAGAGCGGCGTCGGCAAGGAGGTCATCGCCCGCGCCCTGCACGGCGCCTCGGACCGCGCCGGCAAGCCGTTCGTGGCGGTGAACTGCGGCGCCCTGCCGGCCAACCTCGTCGAGTCGATCCTGTTCGGCCACGAGAAGGGCGCCTTCACCGGCGCCCACGACAAGCACCTCGGCAAGTTCGCCGAGGCCAATGGCGGCACCCTGTTCCTCGACGAGATCGGCGAGCTGCCGCTGGACATGCAGGTCAAGCTGCTGCGCGCCCTGCAGGAGGGCGAGATCGACCCGGTCGGCGGCAAGCGGCCGGTCAAGGTCGACGTGCGCATCGTCTCGGCCACCAACCGCGACCTGGCCGAACAGGTGCGCGAGGGTCGCTTCCGCGAGGACCTGTTCTACCGCCTCAACGTCTTCCCGATCGAGGCGCCGGCGCTGCGCGAGCGCCGCGAGGACATCCCCGCCCTCGTCGAGCACTTCATCGCCCGCTTCAACGTCGAGGAGGGCAAGCGCGTCTCCGGCTGCACGGGCGAGACCCTCGCCCTGCTCTGCGCCTTCGACTGGCCCGGCAACGTCCGCCAGCTGGAGAACGCCGTCTATCGCGCCATCGTGCTCGCCGACGCCCCCTTCCTGCAGCCGCACGACTTCCCCGCCATCTCGGGCAAGAGCGCCAGTCTCCTCCCCATGGAACATGGGGAGGGAGACCGTCCGGAGCCCGCAGGGCGCAGGATGGTGGAGGGGTCGGCCGGAAGCGCCGCCCCCGACCTGCCTCCCCTGCCCGACACCCCCATCCGCATCCTCGACGAGCGCGGTCATCTGCGCACCCTCGAGGAGATCGAGCGGGACCTGATCCAGCACGCCATCGAGGTCTACGCCGGCCACATGTCCGAGATCGCCCGCCGGCTCGGCATCGGCCGCTCGACCCTCTACCGCAAGGTGCGCGAACAGGGTCTGGAGAGCGCGCTGCGCGAAGCCGGCTGACCTCCGGGGCGGCCGCGGCCCTTCGCCACGGCGAAGCCTGATTCCCGAGGAAATCTCGCTCATGGCGATCCGTGCGTGCGTTCCGGCGTATACGTGCGGCCGCCCTGTTCCGGGCAACCCCGGGTTTCGTCGCTGCAATGCGACGGAAACGCGGACGCGGAACGTTTAGCGGCTCGTATCTCCCCGGGACCCGATCATGCTCCTCGTCACCACCGCCCTGTCCGGACTCATGGCCGGCGTCATCCAGACGGCGCCGCCCCAGCCGCAGGCGCCGCAGCCGACGCCCGCGCCGGCGCAGCAGACGCCCCCCCCGGCGGAACCGGAGCCGCAGGAGCCCGCCCCCGCGGCCGCCGACGGCGACGCCTATGAACTCGGGACGGTGGCTGTGACCGGCACGCGCCAGCGCGGCAGCGTCGACACCGACATCCCGCCCGACGTCACCCTGAGCGCCGACGAGATCATGGCCTACGGGGCCTCCGACATCGCCGAGCTGATGACCTACCTGGAGCCGATCACGCGCAGCTCCAGCGGCCGCACCGACCTTCAGCCGGTCTTCCTCGTCAACGGCCGCCGCATCTCCGGCTTCCGCGAGATCCGCGGCATCCCCACCGAGGCCATCGAGCGCACCGAGGTCCTGCCCGAGGCGGTGGCCGTCCAGTTCGGCTACCGGCCCGAGCAGCGGGTGGTGAACTTCGTACTCAAGGCCGATTTCCGCTCGACCACCTACGAGGCGACCGGCCGCGTCCCGACCGAGGGCGGCCGCACCACGGTCGAGGCCGAGGCCGATCTGCTGCGCATCGCGGGCGCCAATCGCTGGTCGATGGACGTGGAGTACGAACGTTCGACGCCCCTCTACGAGACCGAGCGCGACATCCGCCGCGACCCCGGCCCCACGCCCTACGACCTGATCGGCAACGTCACCAGCGATCCCTATTCGCCGGGATGTCTGACGGCGACCCCGGCCACGTGCGTCGCGCTCGACCCGGCCCTCGGCGTGGCCATCACCCCCGTCCCGGGATCGACGACCACCCCGACCCTGGCCGACTTCGCGGCCGCCGCCGGCGACCCCCGCAGCGGCGACCTGACGGCCTACCGCACCCTGTTGTCCGCCTCCGAACGCGCCCAGGTCAGCGGCACGATCAAGCGCGACCTGAACAGCACCACCCAGGCGACGATCAGCGCCAGCCTCGAGGACACCTCCAGCCGCAGCTTCAACGGCCTGCCCGGCGTGCGCCTCGGCCTGCCCGGGACCAACCCCTTCTCGCCCTTCTCCGACGACGTCCAGGTGTTCCGCTACCTTGACGACGCCGCGGCGCTGCAGCGCGAGACCGACCGCCTGCAGGGCGAGCTCGGCTTCGTGCTCGACGGCTTCATCGGCGAGGAATGGCGCTGGACCGCCACCGGGAACTACACCCGCACCGAGACCGACACCGTCACCGGCCGCGGCTACGCCGCCGCCCCCTTCCAGGCCCGCCTGAACGCCGGCGATCCGACGGCCAATCCGTTCGGCCCCCTCGACCCGGCCGCATTCGCCCGCGTGGCCAACGACACCGCCCGCTCGGTGTCCCAGCGGCTCGACACCGAGCTGGTGCTGACCGGCGACGTCTGGGAGCTCCCCGCCGGCGACGTCTCCTCGACCTTCAAGGTCGGGGCCGACACCCTGTCGCTGGACTCCACCAGCACCCGGGGCGGCGTGACCACCGAGCGCGGCCAGTCGCGTGACCGGCTCAGCGGCCAGAGCAGCCTCAACTTCCCCATCGCCAGCCGCCGCAACGAGGTCCTGACGGGCCTCGGCGACCTCTCGGTCAGCGTCGACGCCGGCTTCGAGGAGCTGTCCGACTTCGGCGGCCTGTCCACCTTCGGGACCACGGTCAACTGGTCGCCGATCGAGAAGCTGTCCTTCCTCGCCAGCTGGACCGACGAGGAGGGCGCCCCGACCATCAGCCAGCTCAACGACCCGCTGATCGCCACGCCCAATGTGCCGGTGTTCGACTTCCGCACCGGCGAGACGGTGCTGGTCACCCAGTTCACCGGCGGCAATCCGGACCTCGACGCCGACAATCGCCAGGTCGTCCGCCTCGGCGGCACCCTGCGCCCGCTGACCGAGACCGACCTGTCGCTCAGCACCACCTGGACGTGGAGCCGCACCGACGACTACATCGCCGCCTTCCCGACCCTGACGCCGGACCTTGAGGCCGCCCTGCCCGACCGCTTCGTGCGCGACGCCGACGGGAACCTGGTTTCCGTCGACGCCCGGCCGCTCAACTTCGACCGCTACGAGCGGCAGGACCTGCGCACCGGCTTCAACTTCTCGCGCGCCTTCGGCACGCCGACGCCCCGGCCGGAAGGCGAAGGCGCGGCCGGTCCGGGCCGACGCGGCCCGGGCGGCCCCGGCGGCGGTCCGGTCGTGATGCGCGGCGGCGGCGGCGGCGGCGGCCATCAGGTTCGCATGGGCGGCGGTCGCGGCGGCGGCATGCAGCCCGGCCAGGGCCGCTTCCACGTCTCCGTCTACCACACCTGGCGCATCCAGGACGAAATCTTCATCGCCGACGGCCTGCCGGTGCTCGACCTGCTGGACGGCGCCGCCACCTCGTCGCGCGGCGGCAGCCCGCGCCACGAGGTTCAGGCCATGGGCGGGGTGTTCCGCAACGGAATCGGGACCTTCGTCATGGCCAACTGGCGCGACGGCACCCGCATCGACGGCGGGACCGGCCCGGATCTCGACTTCTCCGACCAGCTGACGGTCAACCTCAACGTCTTCATGGACCTGAGCCAGCGCACCTCGTGGGTCGAGCGCTTCCCGTGGCTCGCCGGTTCGCGCATCCAGCTCGGGATCCAGAACCTTTTCGACAGCCGGCCGGAGGTCACCGCCGACGGCGCCGAGACCCCGCTCAACTACCAGCCCGACTTCCTAGATCCCGAGGGGCGTTCGGTGCGCCTGACGCTCCGGAAGATCCTGTTCTAGGGGCGAGGGGCGAGAGAACAAGATACCTCCGTCACCCTCGGGCTTGACCCGAGGGCCGGAGGTCGGGGCGGCTCAGATGCGGGAGACGGCTCTACGACCTTGCCCCATTCTCCCGATCTGAGACGCGGAACGTCAGGCCCTCGGGTCAAGCCCGAGGGTGACGGTTCAGGTGGGATCAACCGGTTTGGACGGCGCGCGCCGCCCCCACCGCTTCCGCGGCTCCTCCCCCTTCGCCTTGGCCGCGATCTCCTTGAGCTTGCGGCCCTGCATCGCCGACAGCGCCTGGCCGGGCGCGCCCAGTTCGGGATCGCCGAAGGCGCGGCCATGGGTCTTCACGCGCTCGCCGACCGAGTCGAGAAACTCGCCCTCCCACTCCGACAGGGTCACCCCGGCCTTCTCGGCCGTGCGCCGCGCCCGCTTCAGCGCGTTCAGCGCCGCCCGCTGCGCCGCCTTGCGCTGGGCTTCGAAGGGGGAGAGCGGCGGCTTTCGCTTCATCTGGAGAAGGTTCCAGGTGCTAGGGTCTCGGGACGATGACCCGTCGATCTGCACCCTAAAACCTAAAACCGAGCCCCTGGAACCTATACCTCGCCAAGCGCCGACAGATACAGGTCGAGGATCGCCTCCTCCTCCTGCCGCTTGGCCTTGTCCTGCTTGCGGATGCGGATGACCTTGCGCAGCGTCTTGACGTCGTAGCCCTCGCCCTTCGCCTCGGCGAAGACCTCCTTCTGGTCGGCCATCACCGCCTGCTTGTCCTCCTCGAGCCGCTCCAGCCGCTCAATGATGGTGCGCAGACGGCCCTGGGCGGTGGCGGTCAGCACGTCGGGCGAGGCGTCGAAGGCGGCGTCGTCGGCCATGGCGGGAAACTCCGGTCAGAACAGTCGGGAACGGCTAATCATGTCGCGGCCCCCTGCGGAAGGCCGGACGCGAAAAAGGCTGCGGACAAAATCCGCAGCCTTGGGAAAGTCTCTGGGTGCGCTGGCGCTCGCCGCGCGGCGGCTCGCTGCTTGAGCGCGTCCCCTTAGCCCTGCTTCGCCTTGAAGCGCGGGTCGGTCTTGTTGATCACATAGACCTTGCCCTTGCGGCGCACGACCTTGCAGTCGCGGTGACGGGTCTTGAGCGACTTGAGCGAGCTGCGGACCTTCATGGTCGTCGGGCCTCGGAAAAGCGAAAACAGAAAAGCCGCGAGGCGGACCTTGCGGCGGGAGCGGTGCCTATAGAGAGGGACGGCGATGCCGTCAACCGGGGGCGGCGCGGATTGCCGCGCAGGGTGGGAGGCGGTCGCCAGCGGAGGAAGCTTGCCTCAGAAGCGCCTAGCGCCCGTTCCAGAACCGAAGGACTCCTCGGACACGCTCACCTTCCGCAGGTCCGTCGGGCTTCATCTCGACACGCGCGCCCCGTTGCATGGCGACGATGGCTGCGCGTCCAAAGCCATCGCCCGAAGGCGTTTCCGTCTCAATCTGGCAGTTTTCGAACGTTCCGTTTGCCCTGACGACGCAAATCACTGACGCCTCGCCCCGGCTGGAGGTGGCCCGTGTCGGGAACTCAGGCTGTGGGCGACGGAGGAAGGTGACCTCATCGCCATTCCAGAGACGTGGCGAGGGTGCATCCTGGCTCGCACCTGTGGCAAGCACAGCCACCATCATAAGAGCCAAAGTCATAGAAGCCCCCTGGCCCGAGTTGTCGCGGAGAACCTGTGCGTCTGCAACGGGTAGGAACCGCCTTCCGGAAGGCCCGCCTCCGGCCGCGCTCAAGCAGCGAGCGCCCGCGGCGCGAGCGATAGCGCGCCAATCACGCTGGAGGCCTGGCCTCCGAGTCGAACGGAGGGATTGCGGGGTTGCACCCCCGCCGCGTTGCCGCTCCGCCACCAGGCCGCTGAGCGCCCGGCTTCCCTACGCCCGTGGCGATTTCCGCACCAACAAGAATGAGGGTTAACGACGCCCGGCGGGGAATTTACGGCAACGCTTTCTCCCCCGAGGCGCTGTAGCCCTTCGACCCGTCTCGCGGACTTGTTATGAGGCCCTGCCCGGCCCGGAGATTACCTTGCGAATCATGCGTCTCAGCCTCCGCCTCGTTCTCATCGGAACCGTCGCCGCCTGCGCCCCCATGCTGCCGGAGACGCCGCCGCCCCTGCCCGGCGCCGCCCCGGCTCCGGTCCAGCCGGCGCCGTCGTCGCCGACGCCCGCCCCCGCGCCCGTCCAGCCGCCCGCCGCCGACGCCGGCGACCTCGCCGGCTTCGAGGGCTGGAAGCAGGGCTTCCTCGCGCGCCACGGCGGCGTCCGTCGCGCCGCCTATGAGCGCGAGCTGCAGGGCCTCGTTCCCGATCCCTCGGTGATCCGGCTGGACCGCAATCAGCCCGAGTTCAGCCGGCCGGCCGGCGCCTATGTCCAGAACGCCGTCACCGCCACCCGCATCGCCCAGGCCCGCCAGCGCGTCGACCGGGTGCCGTGGGACGTGGTCCAGCGCTTCGGCGTGCCCTCCGAGATTCTCGTCGCCATCTGGGCCCAGGAGAGCGCCTTCGGCCAGGTGCAGGGCGACAACGACGTGATCCGCTCCCTGGCCACCCTCGCCTTCGACGGCCGCCGCCGCGACTGGGCCGAGCAGCAGCTCAAGCACGCGCTGGACATCGTCGTCGACGGCAGGCGCGCCCGCGCCGGCCTCAAGGGCAGCTGGGCCGGGGCCATGGGGCAGACCCAGTTCATGCCCGACAACTACCTCCGGCTGGGCGTGGACCAGACCGGCGACGGCGTCGTCGACATTTGGGGCTCGGACGCCGACGCCCTGGCCTCCGCCGCCAACCTGCTGGCCCAGGCCGGCTGGAAGCGCGGCCAGAGCTGGGGCTACGAGGTGACCCTGCCGTCGAACTTCGACTACGCCGAGGCCGAGGGTCCGCGGCATCCGTGGTCGTACTGGGCGGCGCGCGGCGTGCGCCTCGCCAACGGAGCCTCGCCCACCGCCGCCGAGGCCGCCGAGGAAGCGACCATCCTCCTGCCCCAGGGCGCGCGCGGCCCGGCCTTCCTCGCCCTGCCTAACCACTACGTCATCCGCCGCTACAACAACTCGGTCAGCTACGCCCTGGCCATCGGGCTCACCGCCGACGGGGTGCAGGGCAAGCCGGGCCTGGTGGCGACCTGGCCCAACGACCCGCCGCTGTCGCGCGAGCAGCGCATCGGCGCCCAGCGCGCCCTGACCGCCCTCGGCTACGACACGCAGGGGATCGACGGGGTCATCGGCGCCAACACCCGCGCCGCCCTGCGCCGCTGGCAGCAGGCGACCGGGCGGCTGGCCGACGGCTACCTGACCGCCGACCTCGCCGACGAGCTGATCCGGCGGGCGGGCTGATCATAATTCTCCCTCCCCCGGGGTGGGAGACGCGCTCCCCACCTGATCGTTGTTAACCCGCCCCGGCTTCGCTACGGCTGTCCCGTCACCACCCGGAGCCGCCATGACCCGCGCCAGCGACCGGTTCGAGGGCACCTCGAACTACATCGCCACCGACGACCTGAAGATCGCCGTCAACGCCGCCGTGGCCCTGGAGCGGCCGCTGCTGATCAAGGGCGAACCCGGCACCGGCAAGACGGTGCTGGCCTGGGAGATGGCCCGGGCGCTGGACGCGCCGCTGATCACCTGGCACGTCAAGTCGACCACCAAGGCGCACCAGGGCCTCTACGACTACGACGCCGTCAGCCGCCTGCGGGACAGCCAGCTGGGCGAGGAACGGGTCCACGACGTCCGCAACTATCTGAAGAAGGGCAAGCTGTGGGAGGCCTTCACCTCTCCGGTCCGGCCCGTCCTGCTCATCGACGAGATCGACAAGGCCGACATCGAGTTTCCCAACGACCTGCTGCAGGAACTCGACCGCATGGAGTTTTACGTCCACGAGACGGACGAGACGATCCGCGCCGAGCGTCGCCCGGTGGTGGTCATCACCTCCAACAACGAGAAGGAGCTGCCGGACGCCTTCCTGCGCCGCTGCTTCTTCCACTACATCCGCTTCCCGGACGACGAGACGATGAAGGCCATCGTCGAGGTCCACTTCCCGGGCATCAAGCCGAGGCTGGTCTCGGAGGCGCTGAAGACCTTCTACGAGATCCGCGACACGCCGGGGCTGAAGAAGAAGCCCTCGACCTCGGAACTGCTCGACTGGCTCAAGCTGTTGATGGTCGACGACGTCGATCCGGCCGTGCTGCGCGAGAAGACGCCGGGCAAGCTGGTCCCGCCGCTGCACGGGGCCCTGCTCAAGAACGAGCAGGACGTGCACCTGTTCGAGCGCCTCGCCTTCCTCGCCCGCCGCGAGGGAAGCCGGCCCGGACTGTAATCTTCCGCCACGCCGCCGATCAGGTTTGGACACCCCGGTTACCGCGATTTCACTGGTAATGGCGCGCGCCGGGATCACCATAGAGGCCGTACAAGGACACCGCCCATGTCGACCCGTCCCCTTCTGGTTCCTGCCCTCTGCGCCGTCGCCGCGCTCGTCGCCGCCTGCGATGTCGAGACGTCCCGGTCGGTGCGCCTCGAACGCGCGTCGGACGACGGCGCCGGCAAGGGCGTGCTCAAGGTCGTCGACGCCCTGCAGTGCCCCCAGACCCAGGGAAGCCTGACCCGGAAGGGTTCGGCCAGCGCCGGCGGCACGGTGTGCAGCTACGTCGGCCCGCGCGGGACCGAGGTCAGCCTCCACCTCGTCGCCCTCGACGGCGGCTCCCCCGCCGAAGCCCTGAAGGCATTCGAGCAACGACTGTCCGGCGACCTGCCGCAGGCCGTGGTCGGGCTCGAGCAGGCGGCCTCCGAGGCCGAGCGTGACGCCGCCCGGGCCGAAGCCCGGGCCGACGCGGCGGCCACCCGCGCCGACGCCGCCGCCGAAGCCTCGGCGTCGGCGGGCGACCGCGCCTCGGTGCGGGCCCCCGGCGTGGCCGTCGACGCCAACGGCGACGACGCCACCGTCCGCCTCCCCGGCCTGCACATCGAGACCCGCGGCGACCAGGCCAGCGTGCGCATCGGCGGCTTCCACATCGACGCCGACGACGGCTCGGGCTCGGTCGACATCCAGGGCGGCGAAGACGGCGACAACGTCAGCATCCGCGCCCGCAACGACAGCGCCGAGATCCGCGCCAGCGCCGCCGGCGACGCGACCCGGGCCAGCTGGATCCTGACCGACAACCGGCCCTCGGCCGAAGGTTGGCGGCTGGTCGGCTACGAGGCCCGCGGCCCCGTCGGCGGCCCCCTCGTGGTCGCCACCGTCCGCTCCCGCGACCGCGATCGCGGCCGCGCCTTCGAGGACGCCAAGGACCTGGTGACGCTCAACGTCGGGGAATAACGCCCTTGATCGTCGCGCCCGGATGGGTCACCTGACCGGCCCAGCGACAGGAACCCGCCTTGGCCGTCACGCCCCGCTCCTCTTCCGCCAAAGCCCCGCGCGCGTGGCAGCGCATGCTGTCCGGCCGCCGCCTCGACCTGCTCGACCCGTCGCCGTTCGACATCGAGATCGAGGACATCGCCCACGGTCTCGCCCGCGTCGCCCGCTGGAACGGCCAGACGATCGGCGAGCACGCCTTCTCGGTGGCCCAGCACTCCTGCGTGGTCGAGGAGATCGCCGCCCACATCCGGCCCGGTCTGGAGCCGAAATGGCGCCTGGCCGCCCTGCTCCACGACGCCTCCGAATACGTCATCGGCGACATGATCTCGCCGTTCAAGTCGGCGCTCGGCGTCAACTACAAGGCCTTCGAGGCCCGGCTGGAGGCCGCCATCCACCTCCGCTTCGGCCTGCCCCCCAAGAACCCGGTCGAGATCAAGACCCTGATCAAGAAGGCCGACCGCGCCTGCGCCTTCTTCGAGGCCACCCAGCTGGCCGGTTTCACGAAGAAGGAGTCGCTCGGCCTGTTCGGGGCGCCGCCCGCCGGCTACGACCTGGTCATCGACCCCCTGCCCGCGCCCGTGGCCCAGCAACGCTACCTCGAGCGCTACCGGGTGCTGGCCGAGGCCGTCGGCCTGATCCCCGCCGCCGACGCCTGGCATACGGAATAGCCATGACGGCGACGCTGGACCCGTCGATCGACCAGGCCGGCGTCCGCATCGGCCTGTCCGCCGTGGTCATCGCCCTGCGCGACGGCGCCGCCTGCGTTCTCACCACCCCCGGCGCGGACGGCGCGGCCGCCCTGCCCTTCGGTCCGTTCGACCCCGTCCGCGACCGCACCTTCGAGCTGGCGCTCAGGGCCTTCGTCACCGTCCAGACCGGCTTCCGCCTCGGCTTCGTCGAACAGCTCTACACCTTCGGCGACCTCGGCCGCGACAGCCCGCGCGCCACGCCCGGTCCGGAGCGCCGTCGCGAGGTTTCGGTCGGCTATCTGGCGCTCACCGCCGACGGCGCGGACGCCCCCCTGGCCGAGGCGCGCTGGACGCCCGTACTCGACTTCTTCCCGTGGGAGGATCGTCGCGACGGTTCCCCGGCCTGCCTCCCGCCCCTGCTGGAGGCTCTCGCCGGCTGGGCGGACGGCGACCTGCGTCGCCAGGTGCGCATCGACGCCCTCTTCGCCGGGGCCGGACTGCGCTGGAACGAAAGCCGGGTGCTGGAGCGCTACGAACTGCTCTACGAGGCGGGGCTGGTGGCCGAGGCGGCGCGCGATCGCGACCTGCCGCCGCCCGCCCTCGCCTCCGGCCGGCCGATGGCCTCCGACCACCGTCGCATCCTCGCCACCGGCCTGGGCCGGCTGCGCGCCAAGCTGCGCTACCGCCCGGTGCTGTTCGACCTGATGCCCGGGACCTTCACCCTCTCCGGCCTGCAGGCCGCCGCCGAGGCGGTCTCCGGCCTGTCGCTGCACAAGCAGAACTTCCGCCGCGGCGTCGAGCGCACCGGCCTGGTGCGCCCCACGGGCCGCCTCTCCGCCGCCACCGGCGGTCGTCCCGCGGAGCTCTACCGGGCGGCCGACGGCGACCTCTCCGCGGGCGAAGCCCTCGGCCTGCCCCTGCCCGCCCTGCGCTGACGATTTTCCGCATCCGGCCGCTTGCGGCGCGGGCCCTCTCCGACTAGTTAGGCCGTCCGTTCGACCAGAGACGTTCGGCCCCGCGGAGAGGTGGCAGAGTGGTTGAATGTACCGCACTCGAAATGCGGCGTACGTGGAAGCGTACCGGGGGTTCGAATCCCCCCCTCTCCGCCACCGCCTTGAAGAGCTCAAGGCGATCCGTAAGTTGCTGATCCAGTAGGACTTATCGGCCGCCCTAGGTACAAAAGGGCGGTACAAATGGCTGTTCGCATGGTGGCGCTTAAGCGGACCCAGGGCGGGCTCTGGGCGGCACGCAAGGTTATTCCCGCGGATGTGCGGGAGGCGTACGGCAGGCGGGAAGAGAAACGAACCTGGCCTGCGGATCTCAGCCTCTCAGAGGCGAAGTCCGCCTTCGCATCCTGGCTCTCCGACGTCGAAGCGAGGATCGAGAACTTCAGGAAGCGGGCAGCCGGTGAGTCCGTCACGCTGACTCACCGCCAGATGACGTGACCCCCGTTTCTCATCCAGCCATAACAAGAGTCCGTAGTTGATCTGAGCTGGGGTTGTTGGGGTTGGCAAGAGGCCGGTCTGCGCAGCCATCAACCAGCGCAGCAGGCCGGCCGATCTTTCCGGCAAGCGCCTCGGCATAGGCCTTCGGCGTCAGCCAGCCGAGCTTGGAGTGCGGCCGGGCTTCGTTGTAGTCGCGCCGCCAGGATTCCAGCACGATGCGGGCGTGTGGCAGCGACCGGAACAGAGTTTCGTTCAGCAGCTCGTCCCGTAGACGGCCGTTGAAGCTCTCGTTGAAGCCGTTCTGCTGGGGCTTGCCCGGCGCGATGTAGTGCCAGCCGACGTTGGCCT
>NZ_FOZV01000009.1 GCF_900116065.1 Brevundimonas viscosa | reverse complement strand
CGACCACATCCAGCCGGCGTTCCCCCTGTTCGACCTTGGAGATGTACGACTGCGGCTTTCCTAAGCGGGCGGCGACTTCGGCTTGTGTCAGACCTGCCTCAAGACGAGCAGACGCAAGGATGGGCAGGATCGCCTGATAGGCCTCTGCCTTGATCGATTTGACCATCTGCGCCGCCTTCGAAGAACGACGCTTCCGGTAGAACCCGAAATGGAATATCCCAGATTGGGATATCGGGAGGGTTGCATGACGGAGGGGAGGATCGAGCCGGAGGCGGAGGCAACTCCTGAAGCTGAGTTCGCCCCCCGACTGTCGCGCCTCGACAAGAGCCAGAAGCTCCAAGCGAAGACGGAGATGTACGTTGCAGGCGTAGGCTGCCTAGGCGTGTTGGCGCTGGTGCTGTGGGGTCTGTACGCTGCAGGTGTAGGCGCAGCGAAGGGTGTTGCCACTGTCATGCGGGAGGGCGCTGAAGTACAGGCGCTTCTCGCTGAGGGCGATGCTCGTGATCGGCCTCGCGACCCAGCCTATTCCGATGCGGCTGTCATGGGCTCCGCCATGTCTCGAGTGAAGGACAAGCTGGTCGACCCCGGCTCCGCCCGCTTTCGGAACGTGAACGTTGTTCTGCAGCCGAGCGGAACAAAGGCTGTTTGCGGGGAGGTGAACGCTAAGAGCCGCGCCGGTGGCTACAGCGGGTACGAGCACTTCATCTCTGCGGGCACCGCGGAGTTCACGTGGCTGGAAAGTCAGGTCCCCGATTTCGCTACCGCTTGGAATGAGGTCTGCGTTCGCTAAGGCCTACGTCCGCTCTTCAAGGGTCTGCTTACGGCAATACGGCCAAAGGGAGCTTCCGACCCGTTGCGGACAATCCCTCCGTCACTCCTACTGAATCAAACGAGCACCGCCCCGTGGTCCGACCCCGGCCGGCACCGGCACATCGCTGGCGTCGTAGTTGGCATTGATGAACAGCGAGGGCGAGCCCTTCAGCTGCACGGACCGGGCGACGATGACGGTCCAGGCGCTGTCGCGCGCAACATCGGACTTGCCCTCCACGATGAGCTGGGCGGAGGGGACGTAGATCACGCCAAGAAGGCTGTCGACGTGGTCCGCGGAGATGATGAAGTCCTGCGTGTTGTCCCGGGTGCCCCCCATGACGATCCCCGCATATGGTCCCTCTTTCCTCCCGTCGAGGCGTATGAGGGCGCGGTCCTTGAAGTCGAACTTGGAGGCTTTGTCGAAGAACAGGACAACGTCCGACCCCTCAAGACGAGCGTCCTCCTTGACCGTCAGGTGGCCGCCCAGAAAGAAGTGCTCGCCCGAGTCAAGGATAAGCCGCGCCGTGCCAGAGGCGTCGATCCCCGCGCAGTGCTTGCCCGGAGGGATGTAGTGGGTGCCGCTCGAGACCTTGAGCGGCTTTCCTTTCTCGGCCGGCGTGCAGTCGGCCTTTTTGGACAAATCCAGATCGAGGGAGGTGAACGGATCCTCGATAGGCGCGGCGCCATTGTTGCCGGCCGGGCTGATGAAGCCGCGCGCCGTCGTCACCGCCTGTGTCGCAGCGGCAGAGATGCCGCCCCCTTCCACGTCGATGTCACGGTTCGAGTGAACCATGCAGGCGGGCGCGTTCATCCGCCCCGAATCCTTGATGTTGAGGAGTTTCGAGCCGGAGGAACCCGTGACCAGCACACACAACGGCACCAGCCCGGCCGTGGAGGCCGTCGCATCCGCGATGAAATCCCATCCGCCCGGCGGCAGCAGGTTTGCGAAGAAGGAAGGGCGGTTCGCCTCGATCAGAACGCGGATCGCCCGCTGACCGCCCCGGTCGAGAACCTCGTAGGTCGCCTCGTAGGACGGCGCATCGCCCCATTCAGAAATCTGCCCTTTGACAAAAGCATCGGCGCGCTCCCGGGCCGTCGAGCCATCGCTCGCCAGCGAAAGGGAGGGCGCGGCAACGAGCGCGGCGGCGTCGGCGATGGCCTGCAGGCGTCCCTTGGCGGAGTTCACCGCCATTAGGTCCATGCCACCCGCGCCCAGCATGATGATTGCGGGGCCGACCAAGGCGAACTTAAGCGCAATCGTGCCCTCATCCGCCCAGAGCAGAGTTCGGACGAACTTCGCCAGCATTTGGAATGGTGTGTTCGTGGCGGCCAACGAGTTGAACTCCTTCGTCGCCGCTCATCTGAACTGCGAAGTGCTAAGGTCTGGTTTTCTCTTAATGTCGGGCGTTTAACACAACGCTGGAGATGTCTGGCAGGCGATGGAACTTCCGCTGTCCACCCTCAGGTGACACTCAGCACGTCGGCTTCCGGCCGAGGAGCCCAAGCCAGTGCAACGCTTGCAACGGCCCTCACGCGAGGAAGGATTTTGTGGCGCGTTCTAGCTTCCTCAGGGAAAGGGGGCGGCAGGTAAGATTGCTGGAACTCGTCAAACCACCGGGCTCCCAATCGTAGCGGAGCCGTGAGACGCTGCCGCTCATGTGCAACCTCTACAGCCTCTCCAAACACCAAGCCGGCATTCGGCAGATGGTCGATGCCATGACGCCGGAGGTCGGCAACTTCCCACCCTTGCCGGGAATCTTCCCTGACTACCCCGCTCCGATCATCCGCCTGACTGAGGACGGATCGCGTGAGCTTCGGATGGCGCGTTGGGGCATGCCGAGTTCGAAGAAGGCGATCTTCGACGCTGCCGTGAAGCGGGCAGACAAACTGAGGGCGAAAGGCAAGGAAGTCGACTTTGACGAACTCCTGCGGATGGAGCCGGATGGCGGGACCACCAATGTCCGGAACACCAACAGCGCCCACTGGAAGCCCTATCTCAAGCCGGAGGCCAGGTGTCTCGTACCCTTCAGCGCCTTCAGCGAGCCCGACCAAGTGAACCGCGGTCCTGCGCCTGTGTGGTTTGCCCTTGGCGAGGATCGACCGTTGGCCTTCTTCGCCGGTGTCTGGACGCGGGAATGGGGCTGCGTCCGCAAGATCAGCAAGGGTTGGGAGGTCTGCGATCTCTTCGCCTTCCTGACCACCGACGCCAACGCTGAGGTGGCTGAGTTTCACCCCAAGGCCATGCCTGTGATCCTCACCACCGAGGAGGAGCGTGAGACATGGCTACGCGCCCCTTGGGAGGAGGCGAAGTCCCTGCAAAGACCCCTGCCAGACGGCTCCCTCAAGGTGGTGGCGAGGGGTGCGAAGAAGGATGGGGCCGAATAACAGGGCTCATCCACAGCGGCAGAACGAATGCGGAACATTTCTCTTGCTGCGCGCTCTGGCGGTCTCCTAGATCGCTTCCGGGTCGGTTGGCTCAGAGTTGGAGCGACCGTGATGGATCAGACTGTGTGCGATGCCGAAGGGCTCGCAAAGGTGCTCAAAGGTGTGGACCTCAGGAGCGCAGACGGACGGGCCGGGCTTGGCTCCCTGCTTCGGGAAATCGAGCGTGCCGAGCCGGGCATCGTCCAGCGCCTTTGTGCAGAGATTGAGCTAGGCAAGCTGCGACAGAGCCTGCCTGCCGCCTGACATGGGCCGACGGAATCCGGATCGTTACACAATCTCAGACTGGCGAACCGCCTGCCCAACCGTCCGATGGATGCGCGCGGAGCGATGGGATGTGATCACCGTCTGCACATCCTGCGGGCTGAAGATGCAGGCCAACCTTGAGCGGATCGAGCGCGAGAAGGGCAGCGACTTCAGCCTGTGGGATCGAACGGCGCCATGCAGGCGGCTAGGCTGCTCCGGGTTCGTCGAGTTTCGGGCGCTTCCAAGGAATGCGTCGGTTCGGTTCTCCTTAGGGGCGCGAGGCAAACCTAGGGCATGAATCAGTCTTCGCTTGCGAGATACGCACAATCGTGATATCCATATCGATATAACGTAAAGGGAGGCTTCTGTGGGTGATCGAAAAGCGCAGAACTGGTCGGCGGAAGAGTATGTCGAGCTCGGAAGGTTCGATGAGCGGGCAGCCAAGTCCATTCTCGTCCCAATCTCGATTGCTGCCGATGCTCTCGGCTACGAGCAGACAACGGTGCGGGCGCACGTCCGACAAGGGAAGCTGGCGGAAATCGTTGTCGCCTGTGGCGATCACAAGGTAAAAGGGGTGACCCTCGCGTCTATTAGAGAGGCGCTCGAAGCGCGAAGTGCCCGGATCGACGATCTAAAAGAGCCTCTGCGCGACATCATTTGGCACAATGGGCCACACTCCATTGAGTACAAGAAGGTCATGGAGGGCGTCGGCCTTTCGAGTAGCAATCCGCACGACCGCCGGCTAATTGGCGCGGCTCTTGACGGTCTAAGCAAAGAAAGTTTTGAAAGGGAAGGTTTTCTCATATCCGCGCTAGTTGTTCTCAAATCTTCGGGCCGCCCCAGCGAAGGCTTCTACAAGCTTGCTCGGAGTCTGGGTCTCGGGGGCGGTAAGGACGACGAGGCAATCTGGCAGGCCCAGATGCGCCTTATCCGGCGATGGTTCGACCCTCACGCGGATTGAGGATCAGAGCGCGCTGAAAGTCGAAGAGTTGGCCCTGTCTCGATGAAGCGACCGGGCTTCTGCTTGCCAGCCTGAGGCGACATTCAGCATGGCCGCTTCTGCCTGGAGGGGGCAAGCCAGTGCAACGTTTGCAACGTCCCTCACGGGAGGCTGCATTCTGTGGCGACTTATAGCTCTCTCGGGGAAAGGTGGTGGCGGGTGAGATTGCTGAAGTTCAACAGCCATTGATCCTCCCAAAGACTAGGGGCACGGTCGGGTGCTGGTGAGTCTTGGAGAGAGATATGGCTGAGGACGAACTGAACGAACTTCGCGGGATGACGGTCGAACTTGCGGCTGCCTATGTGTCCAATACGAACGTTCGGCTCGACCCTGAAGACTTTCAGAAGCTGATCCGAGACACGTTCGCTACGCTCAGCCCCTTGACCACCGCTCAGACGGAACAGGAGCCTGCAGAATCCATCACGCCTAAAACCAAGGCCGAAATCCGAAAGTCGATCACGCCGGATACCCTGATCAGCTTTGAAGATGGTCGGCCCTACAAGACGCTGAAGCGACACCTGACGGTAAGAGGGCTCAGCCCCGTTGAGTACCGTGAGAAGCATGGGCTGCCGGCGGATTATCCGATGGTAGCCCCGAACTACAGCGCCGCTCGGAGCCAGATGGCCAAGAATCTAGGGCTTGGCCAAAAGGGACGGAGGGCGAAGGTCTCCGCTAAGCCCAAGTCTCGCTAACCCTGATGAAGCAAACGACGATCATTGTCGGGGCTGGAGCGAGCGCGGACTTCGGTCTGCCTCTCGGGCGCGGTCTCGCTGAGCTCATCTATGCCCAACTGGATGAGAGCTTCGGCCCACACCACAGGGACGACGGAGCACTCCGCGGAGCGCTGGCACGGAGAGTTGGGCGTGGGCTGGCCCAAGAGGACGTTGGCGCGGCTTTGGCTCTGCGAGATGGGCTTATCGGCGCTTCGACGATTGACGATATCCTTGGCCAGAGAGGTCATCAGAGACCGATTGTCGAAATCGGCAAGATGGCCATAGCCAATGCTATTTTGTCAGCAGAGGCCGAGTCGCCGCTTGCCTTCGATAATCACGACAGGGAGGCGGCGAGAGCAGGTCTTTGGCGATGCAGAGACACTTGGCTAGCACGCTTGGTCCGAACGACCATCGGAGTCCCCAGCGCTGACCGGTTTGTGGATGCGCTTACATCCGTCTCATTCGTCACCTTCAACTATGATCGGTGCATCGAGAAATACTTTTACGCCTACCTTAGGTACGTCGTAGGTTTACCGCCAAGCGATGCGGCAAAGGCTCTCTCGAGGATTCATATCCATCATGTCTTTGGCTCACTAGGCGATGGAGTTCATGAGTCAGATTGCAAGGTGCCATTCGGCTCGGCAGTAAGACTCGAAGCGTGTGGACAAGCTATCCGCACGTTCACGGAGCCGATGACGCACGATGAACTTCGTCGGCTCTACGACATTTCTCGCCACGCAGAGCAGATAGTCAGCATAGGATTCGGATTCGCTGAAACTAACGTCGATAAGGTCTTCGGAAACGCGACAGTTTCGTGCCCCGTCTATTGCACTACTAAGGGTATGCGACAGCAGGCCGTGCAACGGATCGCGCATAGGTTTGATGACTTTAGGCCCTTCGACGGAACCGGCGCGGAGTTGTTCGATGAGTTCCCCGAGATTTTCGAGCGCTGATCGCTTCTGCATCGGAATTGACCGTTTTCGATTCACCACCGCAGCCCGTAGCGAAAACTAGCTTGCAGGCAATTACGATACAGCTACAATTCCGAACCTGAGTTTCGATACAGGAGGGGGATTGTGAGCCGTACGTTTGCCTATTGCCGCGTCAGCACCGCGGACCAGACCACCGATAATCAGGTGGCAGAGTTGAGGGCTGCCGGGTTCGAACTGGCGGACCACCGGATCATTACTGAGACAATCTCGGGCTCCGTCGCGGCCAGTGAACGTCCTCAGTTCGCCCGCCTGCTTGATCGGCTTGAGCCGGGCGACGTGTTGCTTGTGACCAAACTGGACCGCCTCGGCCGCAATGCCATGGATGTGCGGGCGACAGTCGAGCGGCTGTCTGTGTCTGGAGTGAGGGTCCACTGCCTTGCGCTCGGCGGAGTCGACCTAACTAGTCCTGCGGGCAAGATGACCATGAGCGTAATCGCCGCGGTGGCAGAGTTCGAGCGAGACTTGCTCATCGAGCGCACGCAATCAGGGCTTCAGCGCGCAAGAGCGAACGGGACTAAGTTGGGACGACCGGCCGCCCTTACTGAAGCACAACAAATAGAGGTATTCGCCAAGCGACTAGCTGGCGGTTCGCTCGGAGCCCTTGCAAGGGAATTCGGCGTGACGCGTTCGGCAATCCAAAGGATCGAACGACGTCTTTCCAAGGGTTAGACCCACCCCTGTTGATCCTCACCCTTCCTCCACGGAGCCAAGGGGGGGAGTGAGGCGTCTATAGCAGGGCTTTTACCTTATCCCGCCGATCCATCCTTGAATCGGAGCCCCACGAGAACCTTCAGTCGCTTGAGAGTCATAAGCAGAGTGAAGGTAAAGTTCACAAGAAGCGCAATTATTACGCCGCTGACCAGTCTCTCCAGTAAATCGTCGAATAGCGGAGCAATGCATAGAAGTACGATAGCTGTTATGGAGATGAGTACGGCAAAAAGTAGGTTTGCGTTGACCTGCTTTATTAGCGTGATCTGTTTTTCAACCTCCGCCTCTCCTGGCCCTACGGCCTTAACCGCGTATAGCAGAACCAGAACGTTAACCATCAGCCCGGCCATAATAGACAGCGCGCCAATCCAGATTCCGACTGATGTAGAGTCAAAGCCGTTCTCGCTGTAAATCATCAGGCCTCCGCCTATAATGACGGGAAGAACGAAGAAGACGAATAGGTCGAGCTTTGATGCCTTGCCGGTAGACTCATCACGCAATGTGGCGACGTGCTCAATAAACACATCGCGCAGATCAATCTTGGTCGTCATATCTTGATGCCGGTAGCATTTGCCAGCTCCTTTATAAGTATGACGGTCTGTGCGTCTACGTCTGCGCGTGCCGGGTATCCAGAAGAGGCAAGCTTCACATCATCAGTGATGTCGAAGGATGATCTAACGTTCCGCTGATTTTGTAAGCTGATTGTGCGGAGCTTGCCGTTGACATCGACCGTCATCTTGACATCGTCGGGTTCAAAGTCATCGAATGCGTAAACGGACTTGATACCTTGGGTTGATGTGATTGCGTTGGCGACCTCCTTCTTTCGAAAGAAGCCTTTCTCTTTCGACTTGTAAGTTACTTCAATGCTTCCTTCGGACTGAACGGACTTGCCTGATACTACGTCCGCGTAATCGGGGGGTATGGAGTGCTTTATAAACGTCACGGAGCGCGGCTCTCCGCCCTTAATAAAGCGCTTAACGATGAAGTCTGGCGCTAGGGAGCGGATATCGACAATGTATTCCGGGTGAGCATTCTCGAAATACTCGCGAAAGATGCTTTTTAGGTTTCCGCTTACGCCGCTCAAGCCAAGACGTTGTGTAATAAGATAACCCTTGTCCGCCCCAAGCGGAACGTAAACACGAAAGTAATACGGTATCTTTTCGGCGTGATGCTTCTTCTTCTTAAGTACGGAATTGCCTGTTGTAACGTCGATTACGTCGCCCTCTCGGCCGTAGGCACCCTGTTCGAAGGTGCCGATGAACCCGACCTTGTCCGTCTTCAGGTTTTTGACCGTAATCGTCTTTTCCGGAATCCCCTTGTAGTTCCCCTTCACCATTGGGATTAGAGATTTGGCGAGTTCGGCGACACCGGAGGTGCCTTTGCCATCGAAGTCGTGGAACGGAAGAAGCTTCAAGCCGCGCTTCCGCTTCCGACGGATCGAGATGAGGTAAAAATCGATTGCGACTTCCAAGATGCCCTCGTGCCCATTCCCCGAACCGATCCAACTTCAAATTGCGAATGGCCGCAACCTACCCGCAGCCTGCGTCAGTTCCGGTCGTAGTCACCACGGTCAGGTCTAGCGCTGCCTCGAATCCATTCTGTGGATAGTCCCTCTAGGGCGCAAATTAGGGCGCGGGGTGGGGATGTCACGTAAGCGGCGAAAAAAACAGGAAAAAACGGGACGCGGTGGCGGACAGAGAGGGATTCGAACCCTCGATAGGCTTTCACCTATACACGCGTTCCAGGCGTGCGCCTTCAACCACTCGGCCACCTGTCCGTATCCACCCGCGGCGGAAGGCCCGCCGGGAGTGGACCGGCGGGAGGGGCGCTGATTAGAACAGTCGGCCCCCCTCGGCAAGCGCCGCCTGAAGCCCCATATCGGCGGCGAGCGATCCGCCCGGAGTGACCCATGCTGTTCCAGAAGACCCACGACATGCCCACCGCCGACACCGCCCTGCCCGGGCGCGACCAGCCGGTTCGCACCGACGAGGTGCACTATGTCAGCGGCCGGCCGCTGAAAGGCCCGCATCCGGAGGGTTTCGAGACCGCCGTCTTCGGCATGGGCTGCTTCTGGGGCGTCGAGCGGGTGTTCTGGCAACTGCCGGGGGTGTGGGTGACCTCGGCCGGCTACGCCGGCGGCTTCACCCCCAATCCGACCTACGAGGAAGTCTGCTCGGGCCGCACCGGCCACGCCGAGGTGGTGCAGGTGGTCTTCAATCCGAAGGAGATCAGCTACGGCGAACTGCTGAAGACCTTCTGGGAAAACCACGACCCCACCCAGGGCATGCGCCAGGGCGGCGACGTCGGGACCCAGTACCGCTCGGCCATCTTCACCCTGGACGACGACCAGCGCGCCGAGGCCGAGGCCAGCCGCGACGCCTACCAGTCGGCGCTGACGGCGGCGGGGCAGGGGACCATCACCACCGAGATCGTCCCGGCCGGGCCGTACTGGTTCGCCGAGGACTACCACCAGGGCTACCTGGCCAAGAACCCGGGCGGCTACTGCGGCATCGGCGGCACCGGCGTGACCTGTCCGATCGGCGTCGGCGTCATGGCGGATTCGGGGGCCTGAGCATGGACCGGGCGGGGGTCGGCAAGGTCTGCCTGGCGCTGCCGGGCGCGACGCTGGACCACCCGTTCGGCGACGATCACGACGCCTACAAGGTCGGCGGCAGGATGTTCGCCATCGTCGGCGGCCTGGGCGGGCTGTCGTTCAAGGTCTCGGACATCGCCTTCGAGGTGCTGACGGAGGATGGCCGGGCGCGCCCGGCGCCCTATCTGGCGCGGGCGAAGTGGGTGCACCTCGAGGACCCGGCCGACTGGCCGGACGACGAGCTGGCGGAACACCTGACGATCGCGCATGGACTCATCGCGGCGAAGCTGCCGAAGACGCAGCGGGCGGCGCTCGGCCTCGCCTGAGGGTCAGTCCGCCCGCCGCGCCTTCTCCCCGGTGATCCAGCGGTCCATCCGCGCATCCAGCAGGCCCAGCGGCAGGGGCCCGTCGACGAGCAGGGCGTCGTGGAAGCGGCGCACGTCGAAACGGTCGCCCAGCTCGCGTTCGGCCCGGGCGCGGATCTCGCGCAGGCGGATCTCGCCGATCTTGTAGGCCGTGGCCTGGCCGGGCCAGCCGATGTAGCGCTGCAGCTCGGTCTCGATGTTCAGCGGGGCCAGCGCCGAGTTGTCGCGGAAGCAGGCGCGGGCCTGTTCGATGTCCCAGCCCAGCCAGTGGATGCCGGTGTCGGCGACCAGCCGGCAGGCGCGCCACATCTCGTAGCTCAGCCGGCCGAAGCGTTCGTACGGCGTGCGGTAGAAGTCCATCTCCTCGCCGAGGAATTCGGCGTACAGGCCCCAGCCCTCGGTGAAGGCGGTGACGTCGACGCTGCGCCGGAAGTAGGGGCCGGCCTCGGCCTCCTGCTGCAGCGCGATCTGCAGGTGATGGCCCGGCACGGCCTCGTGAAGGGTCAGGGCCGGGAGTTCGTAGAGCGGTCGCTGGTCGAGCGCGGAGGTGTTGACCATGTAGCCGCCGGCCACCCCGTTCTCCATCGAGCCGGGGAAGTAGCGGCCCGTGGTGTAGTTGGCCTCGATCTCCCGGGGGACCGGCCGAACGCCGTAAGGGGTGCGCGGCAAGGTTCCGAACAGGGCCGGCAGGCCGTCGTCGGCCCGCTTGGCCATCTCCGAGGCCTTCTCCAGCAGATCCTCGCGGGTCGGCGCGTAGAACCGGGGATCGCTGCGCAGGAAGGCGAGGAAGCCGGCGAAATCGCCGGTCCAGCCCGCGGCGCGCATCTCGGTCTCCATGCGGGCGCGGATGCGGGCGACTTCCTGGAGCCCCAGCTGGTGAACCTCGTCCGGGGTCATGTCGGTGGTGGTGTAGCCGCGCACCAGGAAGGCGTAGAGCTCGCGCCCGCCCGGCCGGTGCACGAGGCCGAGCGTCCCGGGCGCCCGCGGCAGGTAGTCCTCGCGCAGGAAGCGCGCCCATTCGCGCCGGGCCGGCATGATCCCCTCCGCCACTGCGCGGGCGGCGCGGGCGCGCAGCGCGGCCTGCTCGGCGGGGGGGATGGAGGCGGGAAGGGTCTCGAACGGCCGCAGCAGCGGGTCGGTTTCGGCGGTCAGGGCCGCCTCCGGCTCGATGAGGGTCAGGGCGTTCTCGACCGTGGGCCGGGGCTGGATCAGGCCGGTCTCCAGCCCGCGCCGGGCGCTGGCCAGCTGATCCTCGTAGAAGCGCGGCAGGGCCTCGAGGCGGGCGATCCACGCCTCGGCGTCGGCCCGGCCGGCGATGCGCGTCACGCTGGCCAGATAGCCCGCGGTCTGGCCCGGTCCGCCCTCGGAGCTGAAGGCGTCGATGCGGCCGGTGTCCAGCGGAATGCGGTCCAGCGCCCGTCGAAGCACGTAGCTGAGGAAGGCGTGGTTCAGGCGGTCGTCTTCGGACAGTCGCGCGGGATCGACCTGCGCAAGGCGCGCGGCCAAGCCGCTCAGCACCGGCTCCTGCGCCGCCTCGAAAGCCCGGGAGACGTCCGGGAGGCGCCGCTTGGCGTCCGCGTCGCCCTCCATCCCGGCCGTGACGGGATCCACGCTGCGCAGCCAGGCCTCGTAGTCGGCGAGGACGGATGCGAGCGCCGGATCGGCGGCTTGGCGCACCGTGCCGGCCGGGCGCGGATCGGTCTGCGCCATGGCCGGACCGGCGGCGAGAAGCAGGGCGGCGGCGCCCGCGGCGAGTATGGCTTTCATCGAGTCCCCCTCCGGAAGGGCGCAACTGCACCGGACGGGAGGCGGGGCGTCAACCGCAGAAGGCGAAGAAGCGTTCGATCCGGCCCGCCGACCCGGCGTGTGGAACATAGACCTCGCGTTCCCCGTCGTGCCATCGCGCCAGCCAGGCGAGGTGTCGGAACTGTCGGAAAACGGGCTCGTTCGTCCGGGCGGTGGCGCTGAGAATCAGGCCGTCGTGGATCAGATCGGTTTCCCCGGAGGCCGCGAACGTCCCTGCCTGTCCGCCGGACTCCAGCTGGATCACGGGCTCCGCGTCGGCCGCTGCGAGGGCGACCACCTCAAGGCGCCCTTCGCCGGGGCGGCAGTCAAGCGCGATGCGAAGGTCGTCGCTCTCGGGCGCGCCGTAGGCCAGTCGGGCCTCGCCGGCTTCCTCGTGGAGAATCCAGTCGTAACCCTCTGTCGGGGCCGGCGGCGGTTGCGGCGGCGCGCGGTCGACGGAGGGCGGCGTGCCGGCGCAGGCGGCGAGCGCCGCCGTCCCGATCAGCACCGACAGTGGGGCGCGGATGCGCATCCGGGTCTCCGGTTCAGCCGGAGCAGAGTTCTGCGAACCGGCGCAGCTTGGCAAGATGCGCCGGCGCCACCTCGACGATCCGTCGACGCTCCCCCGCCGTCACGGTCAGCTGCCCGTCCACCCCGAAGGCCGCAAACACCGGATGATCCGTGCGCAGGGCGAGCCTCAGGCCGCCGGCCCTGGCGGCGCTGGCTTCGGCCACGGCTGTGGCGTCGCCAGCCGTGACGCGGGCCATGCCGCCGCCGTCCTCGCCGCCGTACAGCGTCAGGTGAGCGACGCTCTGACCGGGCTCGCACTCGAGCGTGGCGCGGAGGTGCGCCGTGTCGGGCACTTCATCGGCCAGGACGATCGGCGACTCCTCGGCGTAGAGCGTCCACGTCCAGCCGGCGTCCGGCGGTGTTTCGGCGCGTGTCTGTCCGGCCGACAACATCAGCGCCCCGGCGGCGAGCAGGTCGATCATGGTCCAGCCCCTGTCGCCTGCCCGCGAAGGAGTCAGGCCTGGTTTCCGCCGCACCAGGCGAAGAACTCGCCGATCAGCCGGCGCTCCTTCGAGGTGGCGGTCAGCTCGAACCTACCCCCGTCGCCGTCGACCGCCAATGTTCCAGTCCGGACCAGTCGTCGAAGGACCGGATCGGCGGTCGGAATGCGGGTCTCGTCGAGCAGGCCGCCGCCCAGCGGATCGATTTCCGCGGGTCCGCTCGACGCATGAACGAGGCGCGGACTGTCGGGCTGGACGTCGCCGTAGACGGTCGCGGTCGGACGCCCCGGCTCGCAGGTCATCATCAGCGCAAGTTGATCCGAATTGGGCAGGCCGTAGGCGAGCTTGGCCATCGACCCCTCATGGCTCAGATGCCAGCCCATGCCGTCAGCGGCCGGCGGCGACGCGGAGTTCGTCGCGCCCGACTGGGCGGCGGCGGCGATCAGCCCTAGGGCGGCGACGGCGGGGATGGCGAACCGGAACATGAAGAGTACTCGCGTCTGACCCGGCAAACGCTGCTCTTCCGCAAGGGTTCACGGCCCCGCTTCGGCGAATTCCAACCGCGCCTTGATCTGTTGCCGATTTATCGCGAGCCCCTACGCCGCCCCTAGAAGGGGCTGAAGCGCTCCACCAGGGACTGGGCCGCCGGCGTCGCCTGCACCCGGCTGATGTCGCCGCGGCCGCCGTAACTGATCCGCGCCTCGGCGATCTGGGTGTGGCGGATGGTGTTGGCGGAGGAGATGTCCTCGGGCCGGACGATGCCGGCCACCGTCAGTTCGCGCACCTCGCGGTTGGTGCGCACTTCCTGCCGACCCTGGATCACCAGGTTGCCGTTGGCCAGCACGTCGGTGACGACGGCGGCGATGGTCAGATTGACCCGTTCGGAGCGGTTCACCGTGCCGGAGCCGCTCGCGTTGGACTCGCCCTCCATGCCGATCATGTTGCCGGCGTCGAAGCCGCCCGGGAAGGCGCGGCCGAGGCTGGTCTCGAGGCCGAACAGGTTGGTGACGCCCCCGGAGATGTCGTTGGAGCGGCTGCGCTGGGTCGAGTTCTGGGTCTGGGCGCGGTCGTCGATGTTGATGTCGACGGTCAGGATGTCGCCGACGTGCCGGGCGCGCTGGTCGCCGAAGAAGGTCCGGGCCCCGACGCGCCACAGGCTGTTGGCGCTGGCGGCGCGATCGGCGCGCTGTTGCTCGGGGGAGGGGAGGTAGGTCTGGCTGGTCGGCACCAGGGCGGCGGGATAGCCGATCGGAGCCAGTTCCGGCCCGCGCACCGCCTCGACGGCGGTTGAGCAGGCGGTCAGCGACAAGGCGGCGGCGGCGACGGTCAGGGCGGTGCGCATGGGTACTCTTCCCTCTAGCGGGCGGCGAACTGGTGGGTGCGGGCGGCGGGACCGGCGACGGCCCGGCCGGGGGCGACGGCGACGGCGTCGAAGATTCGCCCGGACTGCAGATTGCGGATGGCCAGCCGCTGGCCCTCGGCGGCGGCGCCCTCGGCCCGGCCCGAGATGGTCAGGCGCAGGCCGTCGGCCTCGTAGAGCACCTCGACGATGTCGTTGCGGCTGATGATCCGGTCGGCGTAGGCGCTGCGACGCGGGGCCGGGGCGAACGACGCCGCGACCGGCGCGGCGGCGGTCGTCGGCGAGCCGGCGTCGGCCGGAGCGGCCGCGGCGTGGCGCACGACCACGCGGCGCAGGCCGTTGGGATTGGTCCAGTCCAGCCCCGCCTGCCGGGCCATGGCCTGCAGCTGGCCGGCCTCGAACACCACCGACGGGCCCGAGCGGCGGCCGACCACCACGCCGGCGGCGGAGCCGGCGCCGTCGAAGACGTCGCCCAGCGTCACCGCGCCGTCGATGTCGACCGGATTGGCCTTCAGGCTCACCGGTCCGGCCAGCGCCGGAGCCGCGACCAGCAGGGCGGCGGCCGCGCCGAGGATCAGAGCCCTCACGACTTCACCTGCGCGCTGACCGACAGCATCTGGTCGGCGGTGGTGATGACCTTGGAGTTCATCTCGTAGGCGCGCTGGGCGATGATCAGGGCGCTGATCTCGGCCACGGCGTCGACGTTCGAGGCCTCGGTGTAGCCGTGCAGGATCTCGCCGAACCCGACCTCGCCCGGCGTGCCGACGTTGGCGGGCCCCGAGGCCGCCGTCTCCAGCAGCAGGTTGTCGCCGACCGCTTCCAGTCCGGCCTCGTTGAAGAAGCTGGCCAGCTCCAGCTGCCCGACGATCTGCGGCTCCGGCTCGCCCTGGGTGATCACCTGCACCTGGCCCGACTTGGAGATCGAGATGTCGACCGCGTCCTGCGGGATGGCGATGTTGGGCTGCACCGCATAGCCGTCGTCGGTGACCAGCTGTCCCTCGCCGTTGACCGCGAAGTTGCCGGCGCGGGTGTAGGCGGTCTCCCCGGAGGGCAGCAGGATCTGGAAATAGCCGCGGCCGTCGATGGCCATGTCGTAGCGGCCGCCGGTCTGGGTCGGGGTCCCCTGTTCGGTGACGCGATAGACAGCCCCCGCCTTCACCCCGGCGCCGATCTGGATGCCGGTCGGCACCACAGTCCCCTGGCTGGAGGACTGCGCCCCCATCCGTTCGACGTTCTGGTACAGCAGGTCCTGGAACTCGGCCCGCTGACGCTTGAACCCGACCGTGTTCATGTTGGCGATGTTGTTCGAGATGACCTCGACGTTCAGCTGCTGGGCGGCCATGCCCGAGGCGGCGGTTCTGAGCGCGCGCATGTCTCAGCTCTCCCTTACGAAACCCGGCCCAGCCGCTCGACCGAGCGGCGCGACAGGTCGTTGGTGTTCTCGATCATCCGCGTCACGCTCTCGTAGGCGCGCTGGATCTCGATGAGGTTGGTGATCTCGAGGATCGGATTGACGTTGGACCCTTCCAGCATGCCTTGCCGGATGCGGGCGTCGTTGGCCTCGACGGCGGCGGCGTTGGAGGCGTTGCGGTACAGGCCGTCGCCGCCCTTCTCGAGCACCCCCAGGGTGGCGAAGCGCACCACCGAAAGGCGGCCGACCGGCTGCCCGTTCTGGCTGATCGTGCCGTCCGCGCCGACCTGCGGCTCGCCCAGGGTGCGGTCGAGAATGATCTCGCCGGCGTCGCCCAGCACCGCCTGTCCGGCTTGCGTGGTCAGCCGGCCCTCCGGGTCGAGGGTGAAGGCGCCGTCCCGGGTGTAGGCTTCGCCCGCACCGTCCTGCACCTTGAAGAAGGCGCCCTCGCCCTCGATGGCGAAGTCCAGGGTCCGGCCGGTCTGCTCCAGCGCGCCCTGGCCGTAGTCGCGACCGACGCCGTTATCGAGCACGAAGCTGACGCCGGGCCGCACGAAGGCGTTGCGGGCCCGCTCGCCGACCTCGGCGCCGACCAGCAGCTGTTCGACCTTGAACCCGGTGGTATCCGCATTGGCGATGTTGTTGGCCACCACGTCGAGCTCGCGGCGCAGCGTCATCTGGCGGGACAGTCCGGCGTAGGCGGCGTTTTCCACGGGCGGCTCCTTTCGCCGGTCCATGTCGCAACCCCCGTGCCAGGGGGCCGAATCCAGTCGCAGCGGGCATTCCAGCGGCGAAGCTGGCTCCGGCGCCCGGCAGGATTTGCCGGTTCTAAACGGGTCGTTAACCAAACCCGGCTGGAATGACCCTGAGATTCTCGGGGCGTCGCGGCATGCTGAAGTTCGGCAAGAAGAAGGGCGGGAAGGGCGACGACGCCAATCTGCCCGCCGTCGCGGACGGCGAGGGCGGCGAGGGCGAGGCTGCGCCCGCGAAGAAGAAGCTGCCGCTGCTGTTCATCGTCATCCCCGCCGCCCTGCTGGTGCTCGGCGGCGGCGGCGGCGCGGCCTTCCTGCTCATGCAGCCGAAGTCGGCGGAGGCGGGCGACCATGCCGCGCCGAAGAAGGGCGGCCACGAGAAGAAGGCCGAGAAGAAAGGCGGTCACGGCGGCGGCGGCGGCGAAGCAGACGCTTCGCTCGGGGTGATCTCCGAGGGGCCGGACGGCGTGGTCTTCTACGCCCTGCCGGATATGGTGGTGAACATCCAGTCGGCTGACGGACGGCCGACCTTCCTGAAGCTGAAGCTCACGCTCGAGATGCATGACTACGCGCTCGCCGAGCACCTGCAGGCCGAGATGCCGCGGATGCAGGACATGTTCCAGGGCTTCCTGCGCGAGCTCAGGCCCGAGGACCTCGCCGGCTCGGCCGGCAGCTTCCAGCTGCGCGCCGAGATCCTGCGTCGCGTCAACCTGATCGCCGCCCCCGGCGAGGTCGACGCTGTGCTGATCGAAGAAATGCTGGTGCAGTAGGGATGAGCGACGCCGCCTTCGCTGACGCCGCCGATCCGTTCGCCGAGCCGCTGGAGCCCCCGATGGACGAGCGGCCCGCGCTGGGCGAGAGGGTGCTGAACCAGGACGAGATCGACAGCCTGCTCGGCTTCGATCTGGGCGAGGACGACGCCTCCGAACGCTCGGGCATCCGCGCCATCATCAACTCCGCGCTCGTCAGCTATGAGCGCCTGCCGATGCTCGAGATCGTCTTCGACCGCCTCGTGCGGCTGATGACGACCTCCCTGCGCAACTTCACTTCGGACAACGTCGAGGTCAGCCTCGACAACATCTCCTCGATCCGCTTCGGCGACTATCTGAACTCCATCCCTCTACCGGCCATCCTGGCGGTGTTCCGGGCCGAGGAACTGGACAACTACGGCCTCCTGACGGTCGACTCCAACCTGATCTACTCCATCGTCGACGTGCTGTTGGGCGGCCGGCGCGGCACCGCCGCCCTGCGCATCGAGGGGCGGCCCTACACCACCATCGAGCGGGTGCTGGTGCAGCGGATGATCGAGGTCGTGCTCAACGACGCCCGCGCCGCCTTCGAGCCGCTGACCCCGGTGCACTTCAACCTCGATCGGCTGGAGACCAATCCCCGCTTCGCCGCCATCGCCCGGCCCGCCAACGCCGCCATCCTGGTCAAGCTGCGCATCGACATGGAGGATCGCGGCGGGCGCATCGAGCTGCTGCTGCCCTACGCCACCCTGGAACCCATCCGGAAGATGCTGCTCCAGCAGTTCATGGGCGAGAAGTTCGGCCGCGACAACATCTGGGAAGGCCACCTCGCCACCGAACTCTGGACCACCGGCACGGAGGTTCGCGCGGTCCTCGACGAGCAGCAGCTGCCGCTCTCCAGGGTGCTCGACCTCAAGGTCGGCGACACCCTGATGCTCAACGCCACGCCGGACTCCGAGGTTTCGGTCCGCGCCGGCGCCATCCCGCTGACGGTGGGTCGCATGGGCCGCAAGGGTCAGCACATCGCTGTCCGGGTCGAGGCGCCGGTGAACGTCGAGGCCGCCTCCAGTCTGATGAAGGGAAGACGCTGATGACCGGAATGATCCTCGATGGCGTGCTGATGCTGCTGCTGGTCGCCGCGCTCGGCTACGGCGTCCGTCTGGAGAAGAAGCTCGGCGCCCTGCGCGCTGGTCAGCAGGCGTTCGCCTCGGCGGTGACGGAGCTGAACGCCGCCGCGGGTCGGGCCGAGGCCGCCCTGGCGTCGCTGCGGGCCTCGGGGCAGGAGACCGACCTGCTGCACGACCGCATCATCAAGGCGCGCGAGGTCAAGGCCCAGCTGGAGACCCTGATCGCCCGCGCTCCGGCGCCGGTCGTCGCTCCGTCCGCGGCTCCCGTCGCAGCCGCCCCGACCCCGCCGGCGACGGCGGTCCGTCCGGCCGCCGTTCCCGGTCCGTCCGCGGACGAGGAGCGCGCCCGTCGCATGGCCGCCCTCGCCGACCGCATCCAGGGTCTGGCCGCGCCCGCCCGTCCGGCCGGCCGGGACAACGTCGCCGCCATCGTCGGCGCGTTGACCGCTAACCAATCGGCGAAGCGAAGCCTCAACCGCGCGCGTCGTAGTCTCGACGAAGACCTGTTCGCCGCCTGATCCGAGTAGCCGATCATGAAGATTCCCCGTCTCCTGCCGCTCGTCGCCGTCGCCATCGGCGGGGTGGTCGCGGTGCGCGCCGCCGGCGTCGCTCCGGAGCTGTTCGAGGGGGCGCAGGCCTGGGCCGAGGAGGCGGTTCCGGCCGCCGGGTCCGGCGCCGCATCGGCTGCGCCGCCGGCGGTCTGCGCCCTGACACCCGAGCAACTCGCCCAGCAGGCCGGCATCTCGCCCGCCGAGCTGCGCGTCATCCAGTCCCTGTCCCAGCGTCGCACCGAACTGGACGCCCGTGACGCCGACCTGGCCTCCATGCTGCCGCTGCTGGCGGCGGCGGAGCAGAAGCTGGACGCACGGGTGCAGGCGCTCCAGACCGTGAAGGGGGAGGTCGAGCAGCTGCTCGGGCAGGTCGACGAGCGGGAGAAGGCCGAGCTCGACCGGCTGGTCGCCGTCTACTCCGCCATGCGGCCGCGCGACGCGGCGCGCGTGTTCGGTTCGCTGGACGACGACGTCCGTCTGCCCGTCGCCGCCGCCATGCGCCCTCGCGCTCTCGCCGCCGTCATGGCCCAGATGGACCCCGCCGCCGCCCGCGAACTGACGGAGAAGCTGGCCCGTCGGTTCGAGGGGCAGCAGCGCGCCGCCCGTGCGGCCGTAGCCGCGGCCGAGGCGGAGCCTGCGCCGGCAGCCGCCCCGGCTGCGCCGGCCGCCCAGCCCGCGGCCGGGACCACGCCTCCGCCGGCGGCACGCCCCGCCGCCCGGCCCCCGGCCCGCCGACCGGCGCCGCGACCCGCGGCTCGCACGCCCTCTCCGGCGCCGGCGCAGCCCGAGCCTGCAGGCGAACGCCCCTACCAGCCGTCGGCCCCCGCGCCCGCCGCTCCGGCCCAGCCCCGCCAGTCGGTAGAGTAGGCGCAGACCTCTCCGGCCGGGGCTGACTGACATCCAACGAGAAAGGGCCGCGTCCTTCCCGGACGCGGCCCTTCATGTCTCCGAACGGGCGTGACGCCTATTCGAT
Organism: Brevundimonas viscosa; assembly: GCF_900116065.1. Taxonomy (GTDB): domain Bacteria; phylum Pseudomonadota; class Alphaproteobacteria; order Caulobacterales; family Caulobacteraceae; genus Brevundimonas; species Brevundimonas viscosa. The sequence continues at coordinate 88,308 of NZ_FOZV01000009.1, read as the reverse complement.
GTCCTCGTTCAGCAGGCCGACCTTGTAGAAGCCGTTCTCCTGCAGGGTGTTCATGACTTCCATGAACTGGTTGTACTTCACCTCGGGCTGGGCGCGGACGAAGATGCGCTCTTCCTTGCACGCCGGGAAGCCGCCGCCCAGGGCGGTGCAGGCGTCGGCCGGCAGCGTCTCGATGGCGGACTGGCGGTCGGCCAGGAAGATCGAGCCGCTTTCCTGGATGGTGATGTAGACCGGCTCCTTCGGATTCTCGCTGGGATCCGGCGGCGTGGCCGGCGGCAGGTCGAGGCGGATCGACACGGTGGCCAGCGGCGCGGCGACCATGAAGATGATCAGCAGCACCAGCATGATGTCGACGAACGGCGTGACGTTGATGTCCGAGTTCTGCTCGATCGTGTGGGCCTTGCCGCCGCCCGGTCCCGAAAGTTTGGCGCCCATGCGCGAGATCTCCATCAGGCCCGCGCATCATGCGGCGAGCGTCGCTGAAAGCTTCGGTCCGTGTCTTGGCGTCCCGGAACCGCCTTGTAAAGCGGCTTCGGCCACGTTGCGGTTCCGGAGCGCCGCCGGGGAGGCGGAATTCGCCCGGCGCGGGAAGCCTCAGCCCCTCGCCAGCTTCAGAAACCGGTCCTTGAGCGCCGCGTCGGACTTGAAGACGCCAGTGAAGCGCGTTGTGATGGTCGAAACGTGGCGATGGTGCACACCGCGGGTGGTCATGCACTGGTGCTCGGCGTCGATCAGGATGGCCACGCCCCGCGGCTGCAGATTCGATTCGATGGCCTCGGCGATCTGGTTGGTCAGGACTTCCTGGGTCTGCAGGCGGCGCGCGTAGATCTCGACCACCCGCGCCAGCTTGCTGATGCCGACCACCTTCTCGTCCGGGATGTAGGCGACGTAGGCCTTGCCGAGAAACGGAGCCATGTGGTGCTCGCAGTGGCTCTCCACCTCGATGTCGCGCAGCAGGACCATGTCGTCGTAGCCCTGCACGTCCTCGAACGTCCGGCTCAGTTCCTTCGCCGCGTCGGCGTCGTAGCCGTCGAACCATTCGGCATAGGCGTCGACCACCCGCTTGGGCGTGTCCTTCAGCCCTTCGCGATCGGGGTCGTCCCCGGCCCAGGCGAGCAGGGTCCGCACCGCGTCCAGCGCCTGTTCGCGGCTGGGGCGTTTGATCTCGTCGTTGTCGCCGACCAGCACGGGCTTGACGGGGGTGACGCTCATTCTCGATCCTTCAGGCGGCGGGAAAGCGCGCGATGAAGCCCACAGCTCTCCCTCTATTCTCGGCCGAAACCCTGTCGAGTATGCGGCAAGGCGGCTATATGGGCGATCCCGCCCGTATCGCAAGAAAACTCAAGGCCCCGCAGCCGATGCCGCTGACGATCCATGACACCCTGCAGCGCGAGAAGCGCGTCTTCGAGCCGCGCGATCCGGGCCGGGTGACGCTCTATGTCTGCGGCCCGACCGTCTACGACTACGCCCATATCGGCAATGCGCGCCCGCCGGTGGTGTTCGACGTGCTGGTCCGGCTGCTGCGCCGCACCTACGGCGCGGACAAGGTGATCTACGCCCGCAACGTCACCGACGTGGACGACAAGATCAACGCCAAGGCCGCGAAGGAAGGCGTGCCGATCGGCGAGGTCACAGCCCGCTACGAGGCCGCCTATCTTGAGGACATGGCCCGGCTCAACGTCTCGCCGCCCGACATCGCGCCGCACGTCACCGACCACATGGCCGCCATCGTCGCCCAGATCGGCGCCATCATGGACCACGGCTGCGCCTACGCCGCTGAAGGCCATGTGCTGTTCGACGTCTCCTCCTACGAGACCTACGGCCGTCTGTCGGGCCGCAACCTCGACGACATGATCGCCGGCGCCCGCGTCGAGGTCGCGCCCTACAAGAAGAACCCCCACGACTTCGTCCTGTGGAAACCCTCGAAGGAAGGCGAGCCGTCGTGGCCGTCGCCCTGGGGCGAGGGCCGCCCCGGCTGGCACATCGAATGCTCGGCCATGATCGAGGAGACGCTGGGCCTGCCCATCGACATCCACGGCGGCGGCATCGATCTGGTCTTTCCGCACCACGAGAACGAGATCGCCCAGGGCGTCTGCGCCCACGGCCACGCCCATGAGGCGGGGGCCCATGCGGAGTACAGCCGCTACTGGATGCACAACGGCTTCCTGACCATGGACGCCGAGAAGATGTCCAAGTCGCTGGGCAACGTCCTGCTGCTGCACGACCTGGTTCAGTCCATCCCGGGAGAGGTGGTGCGCTGGGCGTTGCTGTCGGCCCACTACCGTCAGCCGCTTGACTGGAACCAGGCGCTGCTGGAGCAGAGCCGCAAGTCGCTGGACCGTCTTTACGGCGCCCTGCATCGCGCCGCCGCGGTGGAGTCCACGACCGACGCGCCGCCGGCCGAATTTCTCAAGGCGATCGAGGACGATCTCAACACGCCGGGCGCCATGGCTGTGCTGTTCAGCCTGTCCAGCGAGATCGAACGGGGCATGACCGCAGGCGATACGGCCGCCGTCGCCGCGGCGAAGGGGCAACTGGTCGCCTCCGCGGCGCTGCTCGGGGTGCTGCAGAGCGATCCGGCGGCCTGGCTTGAGGGCGACGTGCCGGATGACCTGAGAACCGAGGTGGAGGCGCTGCTCGAACAGCGCGCGGCCGCCCGGGCCGCGAAGGACTGGCCCGAGGCCGACCGCATCCGTGATCGCCTGAACGCCCTGAGCGTCGTCGTCATGGACGGACCGCAGGGGCCGACATGGCGGCTGAAAGGCTGACTGGAAAGCGGGACTCCCGAGACGTTCCCTCGCCCTTTCAGAGTCCCGAAGGTCAGAAGCGCGTAACCGTCAGGTGATCCGCTTCGCCGCTACCGGATCGCTGGCCGGAAAGGTCTCCTCGACCCCTTCGTCGACAAGCGCCTCCTGGCGGCTCTCCGCCATGCGTTCCTCTTCGCAGAGCTGATCCGGCTTCCCGGTTTCGGGCGCGGCCTTGCGGGCATGGGGCACGTCGTCGGCGGGCGCCTGCTGGTGATCGGGGTTATGGCCGTGAGGCAGGTTGGTCATGTTCGCTCCTCAGCTTGAGGGATGATCTTCATCGCCATCGGGGCCGTAGCCCAGGTCGGCGATATCGTCGTCGGAAAGGCGCTTCGCTTCCCAATGGGCGGCGCTGGCCTGGGCTCCGCGCACGTCTTCCATGAGGCCGGCGTAGACCAGCTCGACCTCGTCGTGCGTGCGGAGGTCACCGCCGCCGGCGTCGATCTCGGCGACCCGCGGGCTGTCGACGCCATAGAGAGGGTCGGCCTCCGGCTCCACTCCCGTGGCGGTGAGTTCGTCATCGATGTCGAGATCGCCCTCGTCGAGGGTCTCCACATCCTCCTCGGAGTCCTCGTCGTCTGCGTCGCCGACCGCCCGGGTTACGTCCAGGACCTCCGGCAGTTCCTCGAAGGTCTTGAACTCGTTGGTCGGCGCTCCGCCGTCGGCTTCGTCGAAATTGTCTTCGTCGAACACTTCGGAGAAGTCCTGGTCGTCGGGGCCGTTGTCGTCGATCTCGGGCATGGCGAAGCTCCTTCGCCCGATCAACGCCTCCCGGTCAGGCGGCGTTCCGTGCCTCAGCCGCGCGCCGCCGTCAGTTCCTCCAGCGCCATCCGAATCCGTCCGATGGTCTTCTCCCACTCGTCGAAGGCCTCGCGTCGGAAGAAGCGCAGGTGGGGATAGAAGGGGTACCGGTCGGTCCCGAGGAAGTGCCAGTCGTCAGGCGCGGCGATCATCCACGTGTTCGCGCCCACAGCCGCGGCGAGGTTGGTCCCGGCGATTCCGGGCCCGATCACCAGGTCAAGCGCCACCGAAAGCGCGGCGACGTCCTCAAGGTCGTCCTTGAGGTTGATCGGCGGCGTCCATATCCGCACTCCGGCGGCTTCCGCTGCCGCCAGGTCTTCGGACACATCGCCGCACTGCAGGTTCACCATCACCGTTCCGGGCGTGGTCAGCACCGGCTTCCAGCGCTCGAAACTGGAGAAGTACCGCGCCCGCGATCCGTTCAGCACCAGACTCTTCCAGTGCAGACCGACCTTCAGGCCGGGGCCCAACTGCTCGAGTTCACCTCGCCAGTGCGCCATCCGTTGCGGATCCGCCGACAGATAGCCGCGGCGCTCCGGGAAGAGGTCCAGCGTCGGCCGGAACACCGCCAGCAGCGAGGCCATCGGCGTCCAGCGGTCGACCCCGTCTTCCCGCGCCTCGACGAAGGGCGCGTAGCGGGTGATGCGCCCCTCCAGCTTCACTGTCCGGTGGGCCCCGACCTCGACGCCGGGGAAGGATCGCTGGAACAGGCCGATCAGGCGGGGCTCCACGGCGAGGATGACCTTGCCTTCGGGGCCGACAGCCTCGACCGCGTCCCCCACGCAGGTTCCGAACACCATTTCGTCGGCGATGCCCTGCTCGCCGATGATCAGCAGGCGCTCGCCCCGGATGTCGTCCTTCTCCGGATCCCATCGCGGGGCTTCGACCGCCACCTGCAGGGCCTCGGGGAGGTGCCGGTCCAGCCGGACTTCATAGGCGTTGAAACCCTCCGGAATCCGGCCGAGCGCCATCAACAGCAGAGCCCGCGCCATGTTCATCATGGCCTTCTCGTAGGGGCTTTCGGCCCCCGGCAGCGCCGCTTCGAGATCCTCCAGCGCCCCGGCCGCATCGCCCATCGGCTGCCGCGCGTTGGCCCGGTTGTAGCGGGCCTTGGCGAAGGCCGGGTTCAGTCTCAGCGATTCCTCGAAGAAGGTCAGGGCCGTAACCATGTCACCCTGGTCGCTCAGGACCGTGCCCAGCGTGTTCCACAGCACCGGCGATTCCGGCTCCACGGCCAGCATCGCTCGCAGCGTCTCGACCGCGTCGCCATAGCGCTTCTGCTCGCGCAGGACGCAGGCGAGATTGTTGGTCGCCTCGATGTGGCCCGGATGGGCTGCGAGGAACTTCAGCAGCAGCTTCTCGGCGATCTCAAGGTAGCCCAGTTGCTGGGCCAGACGACCCAGGTCCTGGGCCACATCGGTCTCGTGAGGCAACAGCTTCAGCGCCGCCTCGTAGGCCTGCAGCGCCTGGCCGAAGGCTCCGGACTTCTCCCGGCAGATGGCCAGCACATGCCACGCCACGCCGCTGGTTTCGTCCATCCGCAGGGCGTCGAGGGCGCGCCGGCCGCCGAGGTCGAAATCGCCCGCGCGTACGGCGGCCACCGCCGCCTTCAGCTTCTCGGCGACCTTGCGCTGGACCTTGGCGGCCTTCGTCCCCGCCAGCTGCCGGTTCAGCCGGCGCAGGGCGTCCGGCGAAGCGGCGTCGCCGGCGACGCCCTGCGCGGCCGGAGCCGGAGCGTGGATCTGTTCGGGAGATATCTCGGCAGCGGACATCGGTGAGTTCCTCCGGCGGCGGCACGAGGCTCGCGGACCGGTCACAAGAGACGGTTAACCACGTCTGTTTAATCTGCGTTCGTTCCCGGCTTCCTAACTTTCGGCCGGGCTCGAGGGGAACCCGCCGAGATGCCGCTGAAGCTGTCGCTCAAGCCGGGCGAAAAATTCGTCCTGAATGGCGCCGTCGTCCAGAACGGCGACCGTCGCGGTGTTCTGATCCTGCAGAACAAGGCCAGCGTCCTGCGCGAGAAGGATATTCTCCAGCCCGAGGACGCCAACACGCCGGCGAAGCGAATCTACTTCCCGGTCATGATGATGTACCTCGACGAGGCTGCGGCGCCGAAACTCTACGACGAGTTCGCCATTCGTCTGACCGAGTTCATGGGGGCCACGCGCAACCCCGCCGTGCTGGCCGACTGCGTCGCCGCGTCCCGGTTCGTAATGGGGCGCGAGTATTACAAGGCGCTGATGGCGGCCCGAAAGATAGTGGATTACGAGGAAGGTCTGGTGAATGTCGCTTCAGGCGTACAAGGCGGCCGCCACCCGGGCTGAGAACCCGCGTGAGATGGAGTACCGGCTGTTCGGGCAGGTGACCCGGGCGCTGATGCACGCCGCCACGGTGGATGCATCGGACATCGCCACCCGCATCGACGCGCTCGACTGGAACCGGCGGCTGTGGTCGGCGCTGGCTACCGACTGCGCCAGCCCCGACAATGGCATGGACCAGGCCCTTCGGGCCCGGATCATCTCGATCAGCCTGTTCGTCGGCCGGCACTCGTCGGCCGTGATGCGCGGCGAGGAGGACTTCGAGCCCCTCATCGACATCAATCGCACGATCATGCAGGGGCTTGCCGGACCCGGGGCTCCGGCGCAGGCCGCCTGACCCCGTCCCGCTAGGCAAGTTCGACCTCCCGCGGCGGAACCTGCCGCCCGGTGTCGGCCGGGCAACCGAGCTATCCATCGGAAAAGAAGCGACTTTCCATTGTCGGGGGAGCGGTCCGGGTCTTGCGTGGACGTGCGCGAACCAGAACCGGTTCGACGGCCAGAAGGCCGTTAACCAACCCGACCAGAATGGAAGGAACAGCCGATGGTCATGTCGGTCAACACCAACGTGGGCGCGATGATCGCGCTCCAGAACCTGAACGCGACCAACGCCCAGCTGGCGACGACGCAGAACCGGATCAACACCGGCAAGTCTGTGGCCAACGCCAAGGACAACGGGGCCATCTGGGCGATCGCCCAAGGCCAACGAGCCGAGATCGGGGCTTTGAGCGCGGTGAAACAGTCTCTCGATCGTGGCGTCGCCGCGGTCGATGTGGCGCTGGCGGCGGGCGAGACGGTTTCCGACCTCTTGCTCCAGATGAAGGAGAAGGCACTCGCGGCGACGGATGCGTCGCTGCTGACCGCGGCCCGGGCCGCCCTTAACGAGGACTTCGTCTCCCTGCGCGAGCAGATCGCATCGGTCACCGCCAATGCCGAATTCAACGGGATCAACCTGCTGAAGACGGGGGCGACGGGGTTCGAGGCGCTGGCCAATGCGCAAGGCACGTCGACGCTCACCGTCGACGCCGAAGTCATGGCTTTGGGCGGCACGATCGTCTCGGTAGGCGCGGCGCAGACGATCAGCACCCAGGCCGCGGCCGCGGCCGCCCACACGGCGGTCAGCAACTCCATCGATGCGGTTTCGGGCGCGCTCGCGCGTCTCGGCACCATGTCGAAGGCGCTCTCGACCCACACCACATTCGTCGGCAAGCTGACGGATGCGCTGGAGGCGGGAGTGGGCAACCTGGTCGACGCCGACCTGGCGAAGGAAAGCGCCAAGCTCCAGGCCCTGCAGACGAAGCAGCAGCTGGGGGTTCAGGCGCTGGGCATCGCCAACCAGACGCCGCAGCTGGTCCTGTCGCTGTTCCGCAGCTGATTCACGTCAGGTTCTCGCAGGCGCCGGAGAGGGAGACCTCTCCGGCGTCTCGCGTTCAGCCCAGGCCCGTGGCCTGGAAGAAGGAGGAGACGGCGGCGCTGACCAGCTCCCAGGCCAGCCAGATGAACAGGCCCACCCCGGCCACGCCCAGCCAGCCGAGCAGCACGACCAGCCCGTCGCGCTGCATCAGGCCGAATCCGAAGGTCGAGATGATCAGCGCCGGCACAAGATTGCCGCCCCAGATCGGCAGCACGAGAATGCAGGCGAGGGCGACCGTGGCGACGCCGATGAGCATCTCCGACAGCTCGCTGGTCATCACGTGAAGCCGGGGGCGTGACAGCCGCTCCACCATGCGCACGCGCGGGAGCACTTTCTCGACCCCCTCCCGGTAGGTCTTGCGCTCGATCCAGCGCTTCATCGCCCAGCGCGGCAGCCACAGCTGATCCGCCCGGGTGGCCAGTTGCAGGCCCATGAGCAGCAGGGGCGCGCCGAGAACGGTGGTCGTGCCCGGAATGATGCCGATGGCGATGTTGAGCAGCCCGAAGAACAGCATGAGCGCGCCGAAGCCGCGCTCGCCGAAGGCGTCGACCAGTTCTCCGAGATAGAGCCTGGGATCGTCCTTGCGGCCGATGTCCTCGATCACCTGGGAGAAGGACCGGATGTCGCTCTGATAGTCGTAGTCGGGCATCGGGCGACGGCCTGGCTGGACGGTTGTAGCGGCGATCTATGCACGTCGGGGCGCAAGCGCCACTTAACAAACATCCACATGCTGGGTCGCAGGCCAGGGCCTGGGACGGTGGTCAGTCGTCCGACTTGTGCTCCGGCTTGTCCTTGCGGCTGGTGCTGGCCATCTTCTCGAGCTCCTTCTCGCTCATCGACTCGGCCATCGACTTCGAGGGCCCCTTGAGCTCCGATTTCGGCGTATCGCCGCGCTTGGCCGACAGGGCGGCTCCGGCGGCCTTCTGCTGGGCGGCGGACTTGGCGGGCATAGCGGTTCTCCTTCCGTACGGAAGGCAACCGACAGGCTAGCCAGCCGGTTCCGAGGAAATCTCCAGCGTATATGCGGTGTCCACCAGCTCGCCGGCGCCATTCGGAGGAGGCGCATCTCCCTGCAAGCCGAAGACCATCCCCGAGATCATGAGCAACGGAGCCGCGGAATAGAAGAGCCGGCTCGCGATCACCAGGTTTCGCAACAAAGGACGATCTTTCGGCAGCCGGATCGTAAGGATCAGCCACACCAGACGGTTCATCCTCAGTGGCGCGTAAAGGTCGAACTCAGGAACGTCGACCGGTGGCGTCTGCCGCCGGAGATAGGCGCCCAGACGCGGCGCGGTGGCATAGATCAGAGCCATGCTCACGGCGAGGCTTCCCATCCCTGCGAAGAAGAGATTGATCGCGGCGAGCGGCACCTCAGCCTCCCAGAAGCTCCCGTCCGATCAGGAAGCGCCGGATTTCGTTGGTGCCGGCGCCGATGTCGTAGAGCTTGGCGTCGCGGACCAGACGCTCGACCGGCCATTCCTTCGTATAGCCGGCGCCGCCGAGGGCCTGCACGGCTTCCAGCGTCACCTTCACCGCGTTCTCCGAGGCCAGCAGGATGGCGCCGGCGGCGTCGTAGCGGGTGGTCAGGCCGGCGTCGCAGGCGCGGGCCACCGAGTAGACGTAGGCGCGGGCGCTGTTCAGGGCCACGTACATGTCGGCAATCTTGCCCTGCATCAGCTGGAAGGAGCCGATGGCCTTGCCGAACTGCTTGCGCTCGCGGACGTAGGGCAGAACCACGTCCAGCGCCGCCTGCATGATGCCCAGCGGACCCGCCGACAGCACCGCCCGTTCATAGTCGAGGCCCGACATGAGCACGGCCGCGCCGCGCCCCTCGCCGCCCATGATGTTCTCTTCGGGGACCTCGCAGTCCTCGAACACCAGCTCGGCGGTGTCCGAGCCGCGCATGCCCATCTTGTCCAGCTTCTTCGAGACGCTGAACCCCTTCATGCCCTTCTCGACCAGGAAGGCGGTGACGCCGCCGTTGCCGTCGCCGGTGCGGGCGTAGACCACCAGGGTGTCGGCGTGCGGGGCGTTGGTGATCCAGAACTTGGTCCCGTTGAGGACGTAGCGGTCGCCCTTCTTCTCGGCACGGGTGCGCATCGACATGACGTCCGACCCCGAGCCGGCCTCGGACATGGCCAGCGAACCGACGTGCTCGCCGGAGATCAGCTTCGGCAGGTAGCGCTGCTTCTGTTCGTCCGTGCCCCAGCGGCGGATCTGGTTGACGCACAGGTTGGAATGGGCCCCGTAGCTGAGGCCGATCGAGGCCGAGGCGCGGGAGACTTCCTCCATGGCGACCACATGCTCAAGGTAGCCGAGGCCAAGGCCGCCGTACTCTTCCTCGACGGTGATGCCGTGCAGCCCGAGCTCGCCCATCTCGGGCCACAGCTCGCGCCGGAACAGGTTGGTCTCGTCGATCTCTGCGGCCAGCGGGGCCAGACGGTCGGCGGCCCAGCGGGCGGTGGTCTCACGGATGGCGTCGGCGGTCTCGCCGAGGCCGAATTCCATGGATTGGGGGGCGTTGGGAATGCTCATGGCCGCGGGCGTAGCATCGCGGGCGCGCCGGGCAAAGTCAGTCGCGCCGACCCCAGCGCCGATACAGGTTCCATGAGGAGACGCCGACGCAGGTCAGGCCGATCAGCGCCAGCACCCACCCGATGATGGCGAAGTCGCCGGCGCCCCCGGTCATGGCCTTCCGGAAGGACGCGGCGGCGGCGGCGCAGGCGCCCAGTCCAACCATGCCCATGATCAGGAAGGCGCCCGTTTCGCCCCAGTCGAAGCGACGCGGACGTGGCGGCTCCCTCTCGTGTCGAAGCACCGAGAGCGAGGCTTCGTCGTCGAACAGCTCCGTTTCACCCTGCAGCGCGGCGGCGGGCTGCTCCGCCCCCCAGGGCTCGCGTTGGACCTCGGCGAAGTCGCCTTCCCGCGCCGGGGTGAGGACCAGCGGCTCGACCGGCTCGGAAGCGGGCCGGGCCTCAGGCGCGGGTTCCGGTTCGACCCGCGGCGCCTCGGCGGCGGCCGCGACAGGGTCGAATGAGGGCCCGGGCGTCGGCTGCGAGTCCGCGGATGGCCCGGACCCGGGTTCCGCGTCCCCGGCGGATGCGGGCGCATCGAGTGTCGGGAGCCCGGGCAACGGTCCGGTGGTCACCCCTGCGTAGGGTGAGAACCGCTGGTGCACCGAGGTCTGGGCCGGCGCGAGGAAGGCCGGCTCCTGCGGCGCCCAGCTCCCGAGGGCGGAGCCGACCGGCGCAGCAGCGGCCTCGTCGGGCTCCGCCGCTTCTCCCAGCAGGGCCGCGATTGCGGCCGCCCGGGCGTCGGAGGAAGCTGGCGACGTGCGCGGCGGGGGCAGGGGGGCCGCCAGCAGGTCGGCGAGATGGATCGGCGCCAGCGGATCGGCGACGAAAAGGGCGCGCTCCGCGGCGCGGCGGCGCAGCGCGCTGTCCGGCGCCGGCGGCTCGGGCCAGTCGAACAGGGCGTCGGCGGCCTCGCCGGCGTGACCGGCGTTCAGCCGCAAAAGCACATCTGACCGCAGGAAGCGGTCGACGCCGACGGAGACGGCGAAGCTGGCCAGGGCGTCGAACTGGTGCTGGTTCAGGGGGATGGCGACCTGCTCGTTCAGAGCCTTCACCACCGGCAGCAGATCGTACTGCAGCAGCAGTTCGGCGTCCTGTTCGCCGACCGTCAGGCCTTCGCGGGCCGAGGCCGTATGGCCGTAGCCGATCGTCCAGCGGCCCTCCTCATTGAGGACGGCGCGCGGGCGGAAGCCCTCGAAGCTCTTGATGAGCACGATCCCCTCGCGGGAGACCTTCAGACGTGATCTGGCCGTGTCGGACACCGGATTGACCCAAATCGAGACGCAAACGCTCGCTCGTCAAGGGAACCAGCAAGCCCCGGGCCTACAGCAGGACGACCGTCGCCAGGCCGAGGAAGATCAGGAAACCGAAGAAATCGGTCGTGGCCGTGACGAAGACGGCCGAGGAGACGGCCGGGTCGAACTTCAGGCGCGACAAGGTGAGCGGCGTCAGCACGCCCACGGTTGCGGCGACCAGCAGGTTGAGCACCATGGCGGCGGCGATGACCAGGCCGATCCTCCAGTCCTCGTCCCAGAACCAGAAGGCGGTGGCGACGCCGATCAGGGGCGCCAGCACCAGCCCGTTGGCCATGCCCACCAGCATTTCGCGCCAGAAGGTCCGCGGCGCGTTCGAGCTGTTCAGTTCGCGCGTGGCGAGGGCCCGGACGGTCACTGTCAGAGCCTGGGTGCCCGCGTTTCCGCCGATCGCTGACACAATCGGCATCAGAATGGCGAGGGCGACGATCTCCTGGATGGTGCCCTCGAACCAGCCGATGACGCTGGCTCCGAGAACCGCGGTGGCGAGGTTGATCGCCAGCCACGGCACCCGGCCGCGGACGATCTCGGACACCGAGGAGCCGCGGTCCTCGTCGGCGACGCCGGCGAGGCGGAGGATGTCCTCGCGGTTCTCCTCCTGGATGATGTTGACGATGTCGTCGACGGTGACCTGGCCCACCAGCCGGCCGGCGCTGTCGATGACCGGGGCCGAGATCAGGTGGTATTTCTCGAAGATGTAGGCGACCTCTTCCTGGTCCTGGTCGACGGCGATCTCGTTGACCGGGTCCATTATCTCGCTGAGCGGGGTGGCCCGCGGCGTGCGCAGCAGCCGGCTGACGGGGACGCCGCCGACGGGGCGGTTCAGCGGGTCGACGACGTAGATGTCGAAGAACAGCTCGGGCAACTCCTCGCCCTGGGCGCGGACGTGGTCGATGGTGTCGCCGACGTTCCAGAACTGCGGCGCGGCCATGACCTCGCGCTGCATCAGGCGGCCGGCGGAGTCCTCGGCGTAGCCCAGCGAGCTTTCGATGGCGGCGCGGTCGACCTCGGGCATGGCCGCCAGCACCTTCTCGCGCTGATCCTGCTCGAGGTCCTCGACGACGGCGGCGGCGTCGTCCGAATCGAGCTCCTGCAGGGCCTCGGCGAGGGTCAGGTGGGGGACTCGCTCGAGCACCTCCTCGCGGATGCCGTCGTCAAGCTCGGGCAGGGTCTCGGCGAGCAGATCCGGCGGCAGCCAGAGGGTGACGACGGCGCGATGCTCGGCCGTCAGGAAGCCCATCAGGTCGGCGACGTCGGCAGGGTGCAGGTCCTCGAGCAGGCCGCGGAGCTTCAGGCCGTCGCCGTCGTCGGCGGCGTCGACCACCTTCTCGACGAAGGCCGGGGTGAGGACGTAGTCCTCGTCGAGGGCGACGTGCTCGATGTCCTCATCGGCGACGGGGAGGGGCATTGTATTGGAGTTCATGCCGCGACTCCCGAAACGTCAGCTAGAAGCCGATGATTTTCCTCGAAAATAAATTCGGTTCCGATTTGGTGCGGTCGAGAAGACTCGAACTTCCACGGGTTGCCCCACAGCGACCTCAACGCTGCGCGTCTACCAATTCCGCCACGACCGCTCGCATCGGAGGGGGGCAGATAGCGGGTGTCGGGGCGAAAGGGAAGGGGCCCTACGCCGCCCCCGCCATGAAATCGTATACGTCGGCCGGGCGGGTGACGGTGATGGCGATGCGGTCCTCGCGGATCTCGATGGCGCCGCGGGCGACGGGGTGGTTGTTGGCGAGGATCCAGACCTCGTCGTTCTCGGAGGCGTCGAGCGGAATGACGGCGCCGCGGCCCATGCGCAGCAGCTGGGCCATGGGCAGCACCGAGCGCCCCAGCACAACCGAGATCTCCACGTCGACGGCTTCGATCTGGCTCATGGGGGGACTCGACGCGGACTGAACTTCGGAGGGGTGATCTTGCATGACGCTCCCGACCCCCACATTGGAGCGTCATGGTTTCCCCAACCTTAAGCGAATCGACGGCGAAGCTGGTCCGGGCCGACGGACGGCCGGCGGGCTGGGCCGTGTCGCCGGGCTACGTCGGCTACCCCGAGGCGGTGGCGGCGATGGAGGCCCGGGCCGCGGCCATCGCGGCCGGCGAGGCCGACGAGCTGGTCTGGCTGCTGGAGCACCCGCCGCTCTACACCGCCGGGGTGTCGTCGAAGGACAGCGACCTGCTCGATCCCGGCCGATTTCCGGTGCACCGCACGGGGCGCGGGGGGCAGTTCACCTATCACGGTCCCGGCCAGCGGGTGGCCTATGTGATGCTCGACCTCGACCGGCGCGGCCGCGACGTGCGCGCCTTCGTGCGCGGGCTGGAGCAGTGGATCGTCGGCGCGCTGGGCGAGTTCGGGGTCCCCGCCGGAACGCGCGAGGGCCGGGTCGGCGTGTGGGTCGAGCGCAAGGGCGCGGGGTGGTCGCGGCCCCCCCTCGTCGGCTACGCCGACACTCCCCCCGCGAGCGGGGGAAGAGATGACAAGATCGCCGCCATCGGGGTCAAGGTGCGCCGCTGGGTCAGCTTCCACGGCGTCAGCCTGAACGTGGAGCCCGACCTGTCGCACTTCGCCGGCATCGTGCCGTGCGGCATCCAGGAGCACGGCGTCACCAGCCTCGTCGACCTCGGCGTGCCGGCCACGCTGGACGAGGCCGACGCGGCGCTGAAGACGAGCTTCCGCCGGGTGTTCGGAGCGGTGCGGGAGGCGGAGGCGCCGGTGAGAGGCGAGATCGCTGCCGACACACCGCGGCGATTCTGAGCGTCGCCTGAGGTGCAAGACGCAGCATCACCCAGTTTGGCGGGGCTGACCGTCAGCGACGGACAATCGCTCGCTCTCCGGCGGCGCTGGTCGAGCGACCTGTTGGAAGCACGGACCGGAGGTGGGGCCTGCTCGGAGCCAAGGGCGCCGATGACGCGATCTGACCGCTGCCGCTCGAGCCCTTGACGCCTTGGTCGACGACGGTTTCAGTCAAGCTGTTTCTCACCGGCTCGGGCGCTCCAGGCGAGATCAATCCCGAGGCGATCCACAGTTCGAGCTGCAGGTTTATTCTATGGGCAAGGGTCTGAAATTCCGCTCGCTGGCCTTCGCCAGCCTGATGCTCTTCTGTCTTGATAGTCCGGTTAAGGCGCAGCAGGCCGAGGGCGGCGGCTCCCGGGCGGTCGTCAGCCGGGTCCAGTTCATCGGGCCAATGATCGCGCTGGACGAGGTCTTTCGCGAAGGCGTCAAGCGGACGGCGCGGCGGGTGACGGGCGTGGAGGGCTGCCGGGCCCCCTGCACCCCGCTTCGGCCCGGGATGCGGGTCACCGTGGTGGGTCACTCGCACTTCCGGGACACCAAGGAGATGGATCGCGCCATGCGCTCGCAAATCCGGGCCAATCTGGTTCGGGAGCTGCTCGTGGAAGGCGGCATTCCTGCAGACCGCGTCTGGACGATCGCTTGCGGAGATGCGGTCGCGTGGGCGGTGAACGACGAGCGTGTCGAGATCGTGGTCGAGCCGGAGAACGCACAACCGACCTGCGGATGACGGGGCGACTGGAGCTTCCCTGGACGCCAGCGTGAAGCTCTCCTCAGCTGACAGACCTCGCCCGGTACGTCGTCTGGAGCGGCTGCCCTGTCGGGAGAGGTGCGGGACCCCAAGCGCAGCATGACGCAATCTGACGCACGTCCGGTTCAACCTTGACGTTTTAGACAAGGCCGGTTCCAGTCACGGTCGGCGCGGGGGTGAGAAATGTCGGTCGCACGGACTATCGTGGCCTTTGCAGCGGCTCCCTTCGCCTCCAGTTTCGCATTGGGAGCGGCCCTCAGCGCCTCGTCGGGCGCAGAGCCTGCGTCATGGTTTTTCGGCGCGCTCGCCTACGCGCTTTTCGGTCTTCTGTTCACTGTTCCGGCCGCCCTGATCGGCGGCCTGCCGTCCTTCCTGATTC
This sequence comes from Brevundimonas viscosa, assembly GCF_900116065.1. GTDB lineage: Bacteria > Pseudomonadota > Alphaproteobacteria > Caulobacterales > Caulobacteraceae > Brevundimonas > Brevundimonas viscosa. The sequence continues at coordinate 73,170 of NZ_FOZV01000009.1, read as the reverse complement.
TGAAAGCGGTCCGGCGGGACAGCCTGCCCTGGTTCGTGGCGGCGGGCGCGATCGTCGGGCTGCTCGCCGGGGTGCTCCTCCTCTCCAGCGGCGGAACCCCGGACGACCAGCGAGAGCCGGGCTGGATCCTGTTGCTGATGACGGCGGGCGCGGGCGCGGTCGGCGGCGCCGTCTTCGGCCTGGTTCGCGAAACCCGCGGGCGGCTTGCTGTCGGCGGCGGGAGGGCTGCTGATGTTGTTTGAGCTTCTGGTGGACGAAATCGCGCCAGCGCCCTGGCAGCAGAGTCCCGCTGAATGCCGAGTGGCTTCTCCAGAACAAATCGCCCGCATCGAAGCGGCGCGGAGCGATCCGTCAACGGCCGAGCTGCGTGCTCGCAACATGGCCTATGAAGATCAGCTGTTCGCCGAATTCGTGATCCCCGAAGGGCCATGGCCCTCACCACCCCGTGACGCGCGTGTGTTGTTTCGAACGATCGCCCCGCCGGGCGGCCTTTACGGCAACACCATCTGGACGGCCGTCTGGCAGGAGAGCGACGGCTCGTGGTGGTTCTGGAAACAGGACCGTGACCCACGGGTGGTCCAGCAGCCACCCCATCCCGGCAGCGCCCCGAGGGTTGTATTGGACGCTGAGCGATGGCGACCGGCCAGCGGTCGCCTGCGCGCGCAGGATGTGCAGGCTATCGAAGCCAGCCTCTCCGACCCCTGCCGCGCCGCGGCGGGTCCCTTCTGGCCCGGCGAGGCCCCCTATGTGCCGCCGCCTCCGCCTCCCGGAGCGCCCATGCTTCCGCCGCCGCCACCCACTCCGCCCGTTCCTGATTCGACCGCCGTCCATGTCCAGATGACCGAAGAGGGAGTGCCCATGCGGCGGCTCGGCGCCTGGCGCACGGGGCACGGCAACCGCCTCATCAGCGCCGTCGCCTGGCCTCAGCCGGAGGTGGAGTAGGCGATGTTCCGAGCCGCTCTCGCTCTGGCGCTCGCTTTCGCGCCGCCCAGCCCTGTAAACGGCGCTTCCTCCGTGCCCGAGGCGGAAATCGTCGTGCTCGCCACTGGCGGGCCTGGCGACCCGCTTGCCGGCCAGACCGTGCGGCTGCTGGAGGCGCTCGAAGCCGACGGCCGCTTGCGTTACGGCCGCCCCTCGTTCGACGGCGAAGTTTTCCGCCACTGCCTCACCCACGACCCCGACCCCACGCACGAGCGCGTCGACTGCGTGCGAACTTCCACACCCGAACGTGCAACCGCGGCGCCATTGGTGGTCATCGTGCTGGGCTACACGCGCGAACGCGGCTCGTATCAGCGGATGCAGTGCATCGGCCGGGCGAGAGAGGGCTTCCTCCGGTCGATCTACGTCCGGGACTTCGATCATCCGAGACCCGACGTCTCGGGCGGGACCCGCACCGCGGCGCTTCGATGTATCGAGGAAGCGCTGGGTTCCCGGCCCCAGAACAGAGATTGATCCCCTCGCACTCCAGCCGCGGACCTGCGGGCCGCATTCCGGGAGCCAGTTGAATGAGGCACCTCACACCCATCGCCCGCTCGCTCGCGACCCTCGCGATCCTGTCGTCCGGGGCGGCAAGCTGGCCCGCGGCGGCGCAGCACATCGAGCCCGAGCGTCCCTCGTCGACCCAGCAGCGGGGCAGCATCGGTCAGCCGTTCCCGGGCATCGTCAAGGATCTTGAAGTGATCGGGCCCGATCGCTTCGTGCTCACGATCAGTGATCGGCCCGAAGGCCGAGGCATGGATCAGGTTCAGGTCTACACCTCCTCCGAGGGCCTGGTTGGCCGCCCCTTCGTGCCCGACCAGAGAACGGTCTTCGATGTGGCGCCCGCCTCGGATGGCGGTTTCTGGGTGCTCTACTACACAGCCGATGAGGTCGCCGAAGCGCATGCTCCGGCGGCGGGCATGAGGCTCCAGCGGTTCGACAGGTCGGGGGAGCCTGTCGGGGAGAGCCGGCTGCTGACGGAGTCGTTGGCCGACGGCGCCGCCGCCCAGGAGGCCCGCAGGGGATGGATCATCCCCCTCAGGGACAACGCGGTGGCCGTCGCATTCACGAGCTTCACCGCGGCTACCCGATTGCACGCCTTGCGGTTCGCGGCCTTCGATCCCCACGGTCGGGAGGGATCGACGGAAACGCTTGAGGACAGTCTCTCGCACATGCCGAATGTATCCTCCCACGCGCTTCTCGACGGCGGCGCGGCTCTGGCATGGGGAACCGGCGATCCGTTGGGCGAGCGCATGTCCCTGACGACCCTGGACCCCGATGGTGGATGGATCGACTCCGTACAGTCGATCTGGTCGTCGTCGCCCCGTCGAGGCTCCGCCTTCAACGTCCGCCTGACGCCCGTCGCCGGCAGCGACCAGTTTGCGGCAGTCTTCCTGACGCAGTCCGGCCATGTCTGGCAACGCTTCGGCCAGAATGGCGTGGCCACATCCGGCGTTGAGGGCCACGGCTCGATCAGTTCTTTCCTCGCCCCCATCGCGCTCGACGGACGGCGCCTTGTGTATGTTGCGGGTGGCCGTGGCTGGCCGGCCCGCCTTTACACCGGCGGCGCAGGTGAACCTCCCGTTGAGAGTGGGGCGGGGCCGGATGGAGAGATCACGGCCCTTGCGGCGGAGAGTCCCGAAAGCGTCGTCGTGGCCGCGGTCGTGCCTCCCGTCGCCGATCCGAACGGTCAGCGGCAGCCGTTCTCTTACCTCTTCCGTTTCCGGCCCTGACGCCGGCGGAGCAGTCCCGGGCCACCGGTCCCGCGGGCGTCTCGGCCGCCCGCCCCGGCGCGGGTCGAGCGCGTACGGGGGGGGGGGGGATGGGCGCGGAGGCCTCCTCGACCCCTCCACCCCGCTTCGCCTGGTCCCCCTCCACATCGCATGGGGAGGAGACGGAGGACGGGTTCAGGCGCCGGGGTGGGGCCGGCCGCCGCCGTGGTCGTCGGCGCGGCGGCGGAGGATGTCGGCCCAGTGGTCCGCCAGCACCAGCAGGGCCTGGCGGCGCTCGGGGTCGTCCTCGGGCACCGCGTCGCCGATCAGGGCCGAGAGCTCCTCGCGTATGTCGTCGACCGACTTGCTCATGCGGATTCAAGGCGTTGGCGGGAAAGAGGTTTCAGCGGAGCGGCAGATTTCCTGCGGCGCCTGGCGCGGGCGGTCAGGCGGCGCGGCGCAGGCGCTGGAGGTGGAGTTCGGCGACCATGCGCTCGAGGGCGGCGGGATGGTGGGTCTGGACGTGGCGGAGCAGGGCGCGGACGCCGACCACGGCGTCGGAGCCGCCCTGGGCGACGAGACCGGCGGCGAGGGCCACGAGGGGGTCGTCCCGGCTCTCCGCTTCGCTGCGGGCGGGATGACGGGGGTGGTCCGCTTCGGCGGAGGCGGCTGGGGGTGGGGTGTGGGTCATGGTCAGGCTCTCCCGGGGCGCCATCCGACGGGAGGTCGACACGAGAACAAAACCGGAACGGGTGGCGAGGGGGCGGGCGCGATGGTCCACAGGAAGGTGGAGGGGCGCGGGCGACGCGGACCGGCGGCGCGGTCGGGAATTGCGCCGGCGCGCGAAACCGGACAAGAGCCGCGCCATGCGCACGCCCTCTCCGACCACGATGTTGCTGCCGCTCGCCCTGTGCGGCGGAATTATCGCCGGGGGCGAGGCGCGGGCGCAGGTCGCGGACGACGCGGCGGCCCGGCTCGGCGAGGTGGTGGTCACGGGCTCGCTGATCCCGCGGCCGAACGCGGCGGCGCCGGTGGAGACGCTGGGGCGGGCGGAACTGGAGCGGCGCGCCGTACTGGACGCCTCGGCCCTGCCGTCGCTGACGCCGGCCAACTCGGGCTCGGAGTGGCAGGTCGACCAGCTGGGCCAGCCGCAGACCTCGGGAACGTCGCAGTTCAACCTGCGCAACCTCGGCCTCGGCTCGACCCTGGTGCTGGTCGACGGCCGGCGCTCGGCGGTCAGCGCGGTGGCGGCCACCGACGGCTCGACCTTCGTCGACGTCGGGACGCTTGTCCCGCTGATCGCGCTGGAGCGCATCGACATCCTCAAGGACGGGGCTTCGGCGACCTACGGTTCGGATGCGGTGGCCGGGGTGGTCAACCTGATCACCCGCCGGCGGGTGGACGGGATTGAGGCGCGGGTGCGCCATGCGGCGGCCGACGGCACGGGCGAGACCGCGCTGGAGGCCGTCGGCGGCGGCCGCTGGCTGGGCGGCGACCTGGTGCTGGCGGGGGCGGTGTTCCACCGCGCCTCGCTGGGCAGCGACGACCGCGCCTTCACCCAGGCGGCGACCTACGGCTATGCGCCGTGGGCGGCGGTGACCAGTTTCGGCCAGCCGGGATCCTACTTCCGGCCGTCGACCGGCGGTTTCGCGCCCGATCCGGACTGCGACGACCCGGCCTTCGGCAAGGCCTTCCGCGCCTCGGCGAGCGATCCGTTCTGCCGGCTGGACTACTCCGACTTCTTCGACCTGGCGGCCGGGGAGGATCGCGGCCAGGCGTGGGCGAGCTGGCGCGGGGCGCTGACGCCGACGGTGGACCTGCGCCTGCAGGCCGGCTGGGCGCGGACGGAGACGACGGTGCGGCAGTCGCCGTCGCTGCCCATCCTGGCGGGGTCGCCGGTCGTTCCGGCGAGCCACCCGGACAACCCGTTCGGCGAGGACGTGGGCTTCCGCGGCCGGCTGCTGGGGGCCGAGGCGGGCGCGTCGACTGCCGACTTCGCCTATGATGCGCGGCGGGCGGCGGCGGAGCTGGACGGCGGCTGGGGCGGCGGCTGGCGGTGGAACGTGGCGGCCGCGGTCAGCCGGCAGACGGTCGCCTACGACAAGCCGGACGTGATCGGCAGCGCCTTCGCCAACGCCCTGCGCGGCCTCGGCGGGCGCGACTGCGACCCGGCCACGGGGCAGCCGGGGCAGGGCGGCTGCCTGTACTTCAACCCGTTCGGCAGCGCGCAGCTGGGAACCGGGACCCCCAACCCGGCGGCGCTGATCGAGGATCTGACCGGCTCGACCGGACTGCGCGGCGCCTCGAGCCTGGCGACGCTGGACGGGCTGGTCGCCGGACCGGCGGCGGAGGGCCGCTGGGGCGCGCTGGACGTCGCCGTCGGGGCGCAGGCGCGACGCTCTGCCTTTCGTCAGGACTGGAGCGACCTGGCCAATGCGGGCGAACTGCTGACCGCGGGCCTGTCGCCGGACTTCGGCGGCGCGCAGACGGCGGGCGCGGTGTTCGGCGAGGCGCGTCTGACGCTGGGCGACCGGCTGGAGGCGCAGGTCGGGGCCCGCTACGAGCGGGAGGCGGGGACCGGCTCGCTGAGCCCGAAGGCGGCGGCGGCCCTGCATCTGTCGGACCGGCTGACCCTGCGCGCCTCCTGGGCCGAGGGATTCCGCTCGCCGTCGGTGTTCGTGCGCGAGGGGGCGCAGGCGTCGCAGCCCTCGGTGTTCGACGGGGGAGCCTTCGTCTTCGTCAATACGGTGACGCGGGGCGATCCCGACCTGAAGCCGGAGCGGTCGGAAACGTGGACGCTGGGCGCGGTGTGGCGGCCGTTCGAGGGCGCGGTCGTGTCGCTGGACGGCTGGCGCTTCGACTATCGCGACCTGGTGGTGAAGGCGCCGGCCCAGCCGCTGATCGACCAGGCCCGGGCCGACGACGCGGCGGGGCTGAGCGGCACGGAGGCGCAGCGGCGCGTGCAGCGCGACGCGACCGGCGCGCTGAGCCTGGTCGAGCTGGACTTCATCAACGCCGCCTCGATCGAGACCAGCGGGCTGGATGTGGCCGTGCGGCTGGATCGATCCACGCGATGGGGAAGGCTGTGGGCCTCGACGCAGTGGGCCTGGGTGCACAGCTACGAGGTGCGGCTGACCGTCGACGCCCCGCCGGTGTCCGGGGTGGGTTCGACCAACCTGTCGAACATCGCCCGCTCGCTGCCGCGCCTGCGCGGCGAGGCGGAGATCGGCTGGGCGGGTGACGGCTGGTCGCTCGCCGCCCTGGCGCACCATGTCTCGGGCTATCGCAACGACCGGGCCGGGATCCCCGACCCGCACATCCGCTCGCAGCTGACCTTCGACCTGGTGGGAGAGACGGCGCTGGGCCCGGACCTGTCCGTCAGCCTCGGCGTCCGCAACCTGGCGGACCGCGACCCGCCGCTGGCCCAGTTCGCCCTCGGCTACGACCCGATGGTGGCCGATCCGCGCGGGCGGGTGGCGTTCGTGTCCGTATCGCGGCGGTTCTGATCGCGCAGACCGGGGGGCCTCGCTCAGACCCGATGTGGGTGGAAGATAATCGAGATCAAGGATTGGCGGCGGGCCGATTTTTCGCAGGCTGGGGCGCTTCGCAACCCGGGAGAGCCGCCCATGACCGCCGCCGCCACGCCGTTCGCCGCCGCCTATTTCCACGGGACGCGCGCCGCGCTGACGCCCGGAGAGACGCTCGAGGCGGGACGGGCGTCGAACTATGGAGCGCGCCGGGCGGCGGGGTGGGTCTATGTGAGCGCGACCCTGGACGCTGCGGTGTGGGGCGCGGAGCTGGCGGTCGGCGACGGTCCGGGACGGATCTATGTGGTCGAGCCGACCGGGGCGCTGGAGGACGATCCGAACCTGACCGACCAGCGTTTCCCCGGCAATCCGTCGCGCTCGTACCGGACGCGGGAGCCGCTGCGGGTGCTCGGCGAGGTGGTCGGCTGGGTGGGGCATTCCCCCGCGCAGGTGGCGCAGATGAAGGCGGGGGTGGCGGAGCTGGAGGCCCGGGGGATCGGGGCGATCGAGGACTGAGGCGCGACACGCCGCCGCGACGTCGAAACATTAACTCCTGACATATCGGCGCGCCTCCGCCCCTTGATCGGAAAGGGTTTTCAGGAGGAGGCAGCGTCATATTCCCGACGGCTTTCCGGACCGGCGGATAATGCCGTTCGGGATGAACCGGACGGGGCGAAGGGCGTGGCGGAGCGGGCGGCGACGAGGGCGAAGGCGAAAAGGCGGGGGGCGAAGGCCGGGCGGCCGTTGAAGGCGGACTGGGTCAAGGTGGTCGACCGCTACCTGGCGGGGGAGCCGGTGGCGGCGGTGGCGGCCGCCTGCGGGGTGTCGCCGAGTTCGATCTTCCACCACGCGCGGAAGCAGGGACGGCGCAAGCGCGACCTGGGGATTCCGACCCTGGCCAAGGGGCCGCCGCCGGTGCTGCTCGAGGTGGCGAGCGCCGTGCCGGCGGCGGTCGGCGAGCGGGAGGCGCCGCATCCGGAGGTGGTGCGGATGACCGTGCGCTGCGCCGAACTGGCTTTCGACTTCGATCCGGGCGACCCGGCGGGCGCGGCGGAGGCGGTGCTGGCGAGGGCGGCGCCGACGGCGGCGGCGGGGGCGTGGAAGCTCGTCGGCTGGCAGGTGCGCATGGCCGGGGCGCTGCAGCGCTTCGCCGAGGGCCAGTGGCGGGCGCGGTCTCGGGCGGTCGCGACCGGGGCGGCGCGCGCGGCGGCGGCCGGGACGCCGCGGCCGGCGCATGTGCTGCGCGACAGCCAGCGGCCGCCGGCGGGAGGCTGGACGACCTGGCTGTTCCTCGGCGGGCGCGGGGCGGGCAAGACCCTGGCCGGGGCCGAGTGGCTGGCCGACATGGCCGAGGCGCTGGGGCCGGAGGGACGGCTGGCGCTGGTCGGGCCGACCCTGCACGACGTGCGCGAGGTGATGATCGAAGGGGTCTCGGGGCTGCGGTCGCTGCCGCGCTGGACGACCGCGACGCGGCCGGTGTTCGAGGCGGCGCGGCGGCGGCTGCGGTTCGCCAGCGGGGCGGTCGCCTACGCCTTCTCGGCCGAGGATCCGGACAGCCTGAGGGGGCCGCAGTTCGCGGCGGCCTGGGCCGACGAATTCTGCGCCTGGCGGGCGAAGGGTAGCCGCGGGGCGGCGGAGACGCTGGCCCTGCTGCGGATGGGGCTGCGCCTCCCGGGGCCGGGCGGGGCGGCGCCCCGGCTGTGCGTGACGACGACGCCGCGGGCGACCCGGGCGCTGAAGGCGCTGCGGGAGGAAGCGGGCGGCGTGGAGACCCACGCCCCGACCACGGCCAATGCGGCGCACCTGTCGGAGGGCTTCGTCGAAGGCCTGCGGGCCGTGTACGGCGGCACCCGGCGGGAGGCCCAGGAACTGGAGGGGCGGGTCGTGGACATGGACGGGGCCCTGTTCACGGCGGAGATGCTGGCGGCGGCGCGAGAGGTCGTCTCCGCCCCGCCGGATGGGCGGACGGGATGCGGCGTCCCCTCCACCGCCCTTCGGGCGGTCCAGGGATGCGGCGCCCCCTCCACCGCCCTTCGGGCGGTCGCCCTCCCCCAAGGGGGGAGGATCGAGGGCTTCGAGCGGCGGGTGGTGGCGGTGGATCCGCCGGCGACGGCGGGCGGGGACGCCTGCGGCATCGTGGCGGCCGGGGTGCGACGGCGGGCGGACGGGCGGCGCGAGGCGGTGGTGCTGGCCGACCGCTCGATCGCCGGGCTGGGGCCGGACGCCTGGGCGCGGCGGGCGGTGGAGCTGGCGCGCGAGATCGGGGCGACGACGATCGTGGCCGAGGTCAACCAGGGCGGCGACATGGTGCGGCAGGTGCTGCGCACGGCGGGCTGTTCGATCCGCCTGCGGGAGGTGCGGGCGACGAAGGGCAAGCGGTTGCGGGCCGAGCCGGTGGCGGCGCTGTACGAGCAGGGGCGGGTGCGCCACGCCGGCGCCTTCCGAGAGCTGGAGGAGGAGCTGATGGCGCTGGGCGGCGAGGGCGAGGGGTCGCTGGACCGGGCCGACGCCCTGGTCTGGGCGGTGACCGACCTGCTGGTCGATCCGCCCGGCCCGGAGCCGAGGATCCGGCAGGCCTAGGCGGCCACGGCCGCCGGTCGGTCGGTGAGCGCCCACGGGCCGGGACGGGAGGCGGGTTCAGCGAGAAGACGCTCGACCGTCGCAGCGAAGCTCGCCAGCCGCAGCGGCTTGGTCATCACCTCGTCGGCCCCGAAGACCCGCGCCGCCTCCAGATAGCTGAGGGCGCCGCCGCGGCCGCCGGACGAGATAGCGAGGATGCGGATGTCGGGGTGCGAGCCGCGCACCCGTCGGATGACTTCCAGTCCGTCGACGTTCGGCATCAGCAGGTCGAGTACGATCAGGTCGACCTGGGCCGCCTCCACGATCTTCATGGCCAGGGCGCCGTCGGCCGCCTCCACGATCGCATGATCGCTCCTGCGCAGCAGTTCGGTGGCGATCAGACGCACGGTCGGGTCGTCGTCGACAATCAGGATCGAAGCCATGGCGGTCCCCCAAACCGGTTGAGCCCGACGAAACACAGGTCAAGCCGGACCGTTGCAAACGGCGGCGCTTGCTAACCCTCTTTCCGGGACTTGAGCGGCCGGCGGCCATGGCGCATGCAGGGAGACTGTCCGGAGGGGAGCCCGATGCAGCACGAACAGACCGCCGACCTGCCCTATCTGCGCAAGGTGGTCGGCGCCTCGATGGCCGGGACGGTGGTCGAGTGGTACGAGTTCTTCCTCTACGGCACCGCCGCCACCCTGGTGTTCGGGCAGCTGTTCTTCCCGCAGACCGGCAACGAGCTGGACGGCATCATCGCCGCCTTCGCCACCTATGCCGTGGGCTTCATCGCGCGGCCGCTGGGCGGGGTGGTGTTCGGACACATCGGCGACAGGGTGGGGCGGAAGTCGCTGCTGCAGTTTTCGCTGCTGCTGATCGGCGCCTCGACCTTCCTGATGGGCTGCCTGCCCAGCTTCGCCTCGATCGGCTACCTGGCGCCCGTCCTGCTGGTGACGCTGCGCTTCATCCAGGGCTTCGCCCTGGGCGGCGAGTGGGGCGGGGCGGTGCTGCTGGTGACCGAGCACAGCCCCAACCGCAGCCGGGCCTTCTGGGGCAGCTTCCCGCAGGCGGCGGTGCCGGTGGGCAACCTGCTGGCCACGGTGGTGATGCTGGCCCTGTCGGCGCTGCTGAGCGAGGCCGACTTTCTGGCCTGGGGCTGGCGCATCGGCTTCTGGCTGTCGGTCGTGATCATCGCCGTCGGCTACTACATCCGCACCCAGGTGACGGACTCGCCGATCTTCACCAAGGCGCGGGAGGAGGCGGAGCAGCGGGCCGCGGCCGGCTACGGCCTGACCGAGGTGTTCCGGCGGGAGCCGCGCGGGGTGTTCACCGCCATGGGCCTGCGGTTCGGCGAGAACATCCTCTACTACATGGTGGTCACCTTCTCGATCACCTACCTCCACCACCGCGAGGTGGACACGACGCGCATCCTGGCGCTGCTGTTCCTCGCCCACATCCTGCACGTGGTGGTGATCCCCTTCGTCGGGCGGGCGGCGGACCGGGTGGGCCGGCGGCCGGTGTACCTGGCCGGGGCGGCGCTGACGCTGGTCTGGCCGTTCGTCGCCTTTCCGATGTTCGACACCGGCGGCACGGCGATGATCCTCGGGGCGATCATGCTGGGGCTGGCGGTGCACGGGCTGATGTACGCGGCGCAGCCGGCGATCATGACCGAGATGTTCCCGACGCGGATGCGCTATTCGGGGGTGTCGCTGGGCTACCAGGTGACCGCCATCGTGGCCGGCAGCTGGGCGCCGCTGATCGGCACGGCGCTGCTGCGACAGTACGATTCCTGGGTTCCGATCGCCTGGTACATCCTCGCGGCGGGGGCGGTCAGCCTGGTCGCGGCCCTGATCATGCGCGAGAGCCGGGGCGCCTCGCTGGCGGCGATCGACGCCGCCGACCTGCAGCGGCTGGAGGCCGGCGGCCGCTAGAGGAAGGCGCCGGCGGTGCGGACCAGCATGTAGATCGCCACGACGAAGATCAGGCCGGCGAACAGCAGGTTGAGGGCGCCGCGGCGACGGCCGAGGCTGCGGGCGGCGCGGGCCCCGAGCAGGCCGCCACCCATGCCGCCGGCCACGAACAGGCCGGCGACGGGCCAGTTCACCAGTCCGGCCGCGGCGTAGCTGGAGGCGGTGGTGACGCCGAAGCCGGTGACCGCCAGCAGCGACGAGGCCATGGCGTTGAGGATCGGCATGCCGGTGGCGGCGATCAGGCCGGGCACGATCAGGAAGCCGCCGCCGATCCCGAAGAAGCCCGACAGCAAACCCGTGCCGAGGCCGAAGCCGACCAGCTTCGGCAGGTTGTCGCGGCCGAGGCGGACCCCGGCGAGGCCCTCGCCCTTGCGGCCGCGCAGCATCAGGCCGGCGACGACCATCATCAGCAACGCGAACAGGGCCAGCAGTTTCTCGCCGTCGACCTGGCGGCCGAACCAGGCGCCGACGAGGGCGCCGAGCACGCCGGCGACGGTGAAGACGGCGGCGCAGCGCCACTTCACCGCCCCGGCGCGGGCATGGTTCATGAGGTTGAGCAGGGCGTTGGCGGCCACCGCCACGGCGCTGGTGCCGATGGCCACGTGGGGGTTGGTGATGCCGACCAGGTAGACGAGAAGCGGCACGGCCAGCACCGATCCACCCCCGCCGACGAGGCCGAGCGAGAAGCCGACCAGCGAGCCGGAGCCCACGGCGAGGATGGAAGGGAGCAGGTCCATGCCGGCCTCCGTCAGCGGCCCGGCTGGACCGGCAGGCCGGCGGCGCGCCAGCCGTCGATGCCGCCCTCGAGCAGGTAGATGTCGTCGCTGGCCACGGCTCCGACGAGGGTTCCGGCGTTCATGCGGGTGCGGGCCCCGCTGCGGCAGTGAAAGATCACCGGCCGGCCGGGCTCGGCCTCGACGCCGCGGGCGCCCGTGGACAGGGGGGCGGAGCGGGCGCCGGCGATGACGAGGGCGCATTCCTCGGGCTCGCGGATGTCGACGAGCACGGCGCCCTGTTCGACGAGGCGGGCGGCGTCCTTGGGGGTGATGGGTCGGGCGGTCATGAGGTTCTCCGGTAGGGGAGGGTGGAGGGACTTGCTGTAAATTAGGAAGTGCTAATATATCCGTCAACAGCGAACCCCTTCAGGGAGCCCCCGATGACCGCCCGACCCGAGATCCACGCCTTCTTCGACGAACCGACCCACACCGTCAGCTACCTCGTCGCCGACCCGGCCGCCCGGCAGGCGGCGGTGATCGACCCGGTGCTGGACTACGATCCGGCCACCGGCGCCTTCGACACCCGCTCGGCCGCCGCCATCCTCGCCGAGGCGGAGCGCCTGGGGCTGAACATCGTGTGGGCGCTGGAGACCCACGTGCACGCCGACCACCTGAGCGGGGCGCCCTTCTTCAAGGCGCGCACCGGCGCGGCCATCGGCATCGGCGAGCACATCCGCGACGTGCAGCGCATCTTCCGGCCGGTGTTCGGGGCCGACGACCTGGTCGCCGACGGCGGCGACTTCGACCGGCTGTTCGCCGACGGCGACCGCTTCGCCCTGGGCGAGCTGGAGGTGGAGGTGCTGCACACCCCCGGCCACACCCCGGCCGACGTCAGCTACCGCATCGGCGACGCGGTGTTCGTGGGCGACACCCTGTTCATGCCCGACTACGGCACGGCCCGGGCCGACTTCCCCGGCGGCGACGCCCGCCAGCTGTACCGCTCGATCCGCCGCCTGCTGGACCTGCCGGCGGAGACGCGGCTGTTCATGTGCCACGACTACAAGGCCCCCGGTCGCGACGACTACGCCTGGGAGACCACGGTGGCCGCCCAGCGGCGGGACAGCGTGCACGTCCGCGACGGGGTCAGCGAGGACGACTTCGTGGCCATGCGCACCGCCCGCGACGCCGGGCTGGCGGCGCCGAAGCTGCTGCTGCCCTCGATCCAGGTGAACATGCGCGCCGGCCGCTTCCCGCCGGCCGAGGCCAACGGCGTGCGCTACCTGAAGATCCCGGTGAAGGCGGCGGGCGGCGCGTAGGCGTCAGGCCGCCGAGCGCCGCGCCCCGGCCAGGCAGTAGCCGACGGTCACCGCCATGCCTGCGGCCACCGCTGCGCAGCCGGCCCACAGGGCGACGTCGAAGGGGGCGAAGGCCCAAAGGCCGCCGTAGACCAGGCCGCTGAGGGCCATCGACCAGCCGCCGACGCGGTTGACCCGCCGCGCCTGCGCCGCCGGGACGAAGCGCTTGGGCATGCGGTTGCCGACCCAGGCCAGCATCAGCCCGGTGCCGGCCATGACGATGCGCGTCGCCGTATCGCCGTCGATCCAGCCGGCCTGCCGCGCCGCCGTCGCCGCCAGGGCCGCGGCGACCAGGCCGCCGGCGATCACGAGGTTGGGGACCAGTTCCGATTTCAGTTCGCTCATGTCGCCGGCTCCTTGTCGGGGATGTCGTCGGGAACGGCCCGGGACCCCTCGGCCCCCGCCCCGAACGAATGGACGAAGCCCAGCAGCGCCTCTTCAAGCACCGACAGCTTCAGATGGTAGATCACGCTCTTGCCGGCCTTCTCGGCATGGACGAGGTCGGCCTCCCTGAGCACCGCGAAGTGGGCCGACATGGTCGGCTTCGACACCTCGAACCGCGCCGCGATCTCGCCCGCGCTCATCGGCCCCGCGCGCAGCAACTGCAGCACGCGGCGACGGGTGGGATCGGACAGGGCCTTGAAGACGGAGCTCATGGACGATGTTTAGCTAAATATCGAAACGAGAGTCAAGGGCTCGTCAGCCCGGACCGGCGGGGACGTTCGAGCGGGAGGCATGCCCGCAGCGCCGAAAGGATCGACCCTGATGGGGTTCGCAGTCGGGCCCGTCAGCCGGTCGCCGACGACAGCTCCTGTTCCAGCCGGGCGAGGAGTTGGTCCTGGGTGAAGGGCTTCGGGAGGCAGCCCCGGGCGGCGTCGCCCTGGGTCTCGAGGTCGGGGAAGCCGGAGGTGATGACGACCGGGAGATCGGCGCGCAGCTTGCGGATTTCGTCGCGCAGCACGGCTCCGTTCATCTTCGGCATGACGAAGTCGGTCAGGACCACGTCCAGTTCCGGACGACGCGCCACGAGGGCGAGAGCTTCAGGCCCGGAGTTGGCCACCGCCACCTCGTAGCCCAGATCCTCCAGAAGGGCGGTGGTGTTGACCAGGACCAGATCGTCGTCGTCGACGACAAGCACGCTGCGACGGCCGGCAGGGCGGGCGGGGCCTTTGGTCTCCGGTCGGGATGAGGCGGGCGTCTGATGATCCGGCGCCAGCGGGAACCAGAGCTCGACGGTGGCGCCTTCGCCCGGCTTGCTGGAGATCGTCATCTCGCCGCCGGATTGGGCCATCAGGCCGTGCACCATCGGCAGGCCGAGGCCTGTGCCGCGGCCCACGCCCTTGGTGGTGAAGAACGGTTCGGCCGCCCTCGCCAAGGTGGCTTCGTCCATGCCCTGGCCGTTGTCGCGCACCTGCAGGCGGACGTAACTTCCGGGCTCCAGGCCCGGCCGGTCCTCGCCGACCTCGCAGACCTCGGCGGAGAGGTCGACCCTGCCACCCTCCGGCATGGCGTCGCGGGCGTTGACCATGAGGTTCAGCAGCGCGCTTTCAAGCTGCGTCGGATCGGTCTGCACCCGGGGCAGGGACGCCGCGAGGTGGTTGTTGATCTCGATATGGCCGCCGATGGTCCGGCGCAGGAAATCGAGCATGCCGCGGACCAGCCCGCCGAGTTCGACCGGCTGAAGCTGAAGGTCCTGTTTCCGCGCGAAGGCCAGCATGCGCTGGGTCAGGGCGGCGCCGCGCTGGGCTCCCTGGACGGCGTTGTCCAGCAGGGGCGAAACCCTCGGGTCCCAGGCGAGCCGCTTGCGGACCAGTTCGAGGCTGCCGAGCACGGCGGTCAGAAGATTGTTGAAGTCGTGGGCGACGCCTCCGGTAAGCTGGCCGATCGCCTCCAGCTTCTGCGACTGGAACAAGGCTTCCCGGGTGGCCGCCAGCGCCTCCTCGGCCTTCATCCGTTCGGTGACGTCCCGCGTGATCTTGGCGAAGCCGATCAGCTCGCCCCCCTCGCCGCGAACGGCATGTATGACGACGTGGGCCCAGAAGCGCGTCCCGTCCCGGCGGACGCGCCACCCCTCCCGCTCGACCCGGCCCCGCGCGGCGGCGGTGCGAAGGATGAGATCGGGGAGCCCGGCCGCCTGGTCCTCGGGGGTGTAGAACAGCGAGAAATGTCGCCCGATCACCTCGTCGGGGCGGTACCCCTTGATGCGCTCCGCACCCGAGTTCCAGTTCGTCACCTCCCCTTCGGGGCTGAGCATGTAGATCGCGTAGTCCGTCACGCTCTGGACGAGAAGCCGGAACTGTTGCTCGCTCTGCCGCAGCGCTTCCTGGGCCGCCCTCCGCTCGGAGAGGTCCCGGGTGATCTTCGCGAAGCCGATGATCTCGCCGGACGGGCTTCTGATCGGATCGATCACCACGTGGGCCCAGAAGCGCTCGCCGGATTTGCGGACCCGCCAGCCTTCCTGCTCGAAGCGGCCCTGCTCCGCCGCCTGCTTCAGCGCCCGAGCGGGAAGGTCGGTCGCGAGATCCTCGGGCGTGTAGAAGCGGGAGAAGTGGGCTCCGAGAATCTCGTCCGCCGCATACCCCTTGAAGCGCTGGGCGCCGGGGTTCCAGCTGACCACATGCCCGGCGGCGTCGAGCATGTAGATGGCGTAGTCCTCGATCGCCTCCACGAGTAGCTGGTACCGGCGGGAGTCCGGGCTGATGGAGCGCTGTCCGCCCATCGTCAACGCGCGCCTGACCTGACGCGCACCGACGGTCGTCGGCTGGCGGGGTTGCATCCTGTCGTCAAACTCATCCTCCGCCCGCCCCGGGGCGCCCCGCAACCCGCCCCGGGGCGCTCCGCAACAGCAGCGAACGCGACCGCCGGCCGCCGGTTCCGTCGCCGCGGTCCATCCCGCAGCAGGGCGGCCGTCCGACGCGCGGCCTACTCCACCAGCCGCACGCGGTTGATCGAGGCGGCGATGGCGGCGAAGGAGTCGCGCAGGGCCGCGGTGTCGCGGGCGTCGAAATAGTGGTCGGCGTCGGTGGCGCAGTCCTCGAGGAGGTTGCGCGCCGTGGTCGAGCCCACGGCGAGGGCGACGGTGAACACCTCCATGTCCTTCGCGCGGGCGTAGTCGCAGATGGCGGCGGTGTCGTCGTTGGTGGCGCGCAGCTGCTGTGCGCCGCTGTTCCCGTTGGTGCTCGGGGTCACATGGCGGCCGCTGGAGGGATCGAAGCGCAGGGTGTTCTCGCCGTCGGTCATCAGCACGAGGATCTTGCGCGGCTTGCGGTTGGCGGCGTCATAAGGGTCGCCGTCGGTGAACGGGGCGGTGGGCGACAGGGTGTTGACCCCCCAGATCAGGCCGGACGGGATGTAGGTCAGCGGCCGGTAGCCGCCGACGTTGACGATCAGGGCGTCGATGGCCGAGAGCACCGTATTGCGGCGGTCGGTCAGGGGGGTGATCGGGGTCAGGCAGTTCTGGCTGGTCGACAGCAGGCCGGGGTAGGGTTTCTGCGGCTGGCTGTCGTTGAGGCGCATGATCCCCTCGGTGCGCGAGGCGACGCAGCCGTACCAGCGGTAGCGGGTGGTCCCGCCGCCGGTGCACCTTTCGTAGGGGGTGACCGGGTGGTTGGTGCAGGTGGAGGGGGTGCAGTCGTAGCTTTCGCGCACGCCGTCGACGTAGCGGGTGCAGGTGCGCGGGGCGCCGCGGGTGCAGCGCCGCTCGCTGGTGATGGTCTGGCAGGTGCGCGCCGAGGTGGTGCTGTAGTCGGCGGGCACCGACACCCAGGGCTGGCTGCGGTTGGACGTCCCGACGTTGACGTAGTCGGCGTAGGGCACCACCGCGACGCGCACCTTGCCGCCGCCGTCCTGCATCAGCTCGTTGACGAGCAGGCGGGCGGCCGACTTCAGGGCGTCGATCTTGCGCGTGCCGCTGGCGTCGCGGTCGGACATCGACCAGGTGTTGTCGAGCACCAGGGCCAGTTCGATCTCCTCGGCGGCGCCGCGCGTGGCGGTGGCCGAGACCACCACCGGCATCTCGGCGATGCCGATGAGGCCGAGGAACATGGTCGGCGCCGCGCCCTCCAGCCGCACCCGCACGTGGGCCTCGCGGGGCCGGTCGACCGTGCTGACCGGCTGGCCGTCGAGGTAGCGGTCGTCGAGGTTCTCGACGAGGTAGTTGCGCACCACCCCGGTCATGGCCCCGAGGTCCTGGGTGCGTGAGGCCGCGGCGGCGAGCACGGCGGCGTCGGCGGCGTCCTGGGCCGCCGAACGGGCCACCGAGGCGCGCTGCAGGTCCAGCGCGGCGCCGCCGGCGACGATCAGCACCGGCAGGGCGAGGGCGAAGATCATGGCCACGTTGCCGGCCTCGGAGCGCCGCCAGCGCCGGAACAGATCCGCCCACATGCTCATCCCCACTCCCGTCTCTCCCGCCCGGCGGCCGCTGCGGGCGCGCTCGAGGGCCGGCAGTCTGGCACGTGAAGCTTAAGAGATGGCGCCGGCCGGCGCGCGCACGGGCCCGGGGCCGGATCGGGCGCCGCGAAGGTGGGCGGAGGGGAGGGACGATGGTGGGTGATGTAGGGTTCGAACCTACGACCCGCTGATTAAGAGTCAGCTGCTCTACCAACTGAGCTAATCACCCGGACCGGTCGTCGTCTCGCGCGCCCGGAGGCGGCGAGGGGCGGGACATAGAGGCTCGGCCGGCGGAACGCAAGCGGCTTTTCCGTGGTCGTTCCGGTTTGGCGCGCGAGCGGCTAGGGTCGCGGAATCAGCCGCGGGAGGCGGCGGGGGGACGACGACCATGGCCTTCTGGAACCGCCGGCGCTCGATCGACGCCATGAACGCGCCGCACGACGGGCCCGCGCTGAAGAAGACGCTGGGCTGGCCGCACCTGATCGCGCTGGGCGTCGGGGCCATCGTCGGCACCGGCATCTACACCCTCATCGGGGTCGGCGCGGCCAAGGCGGGGCCGGCGGTGATGCTGGCCTTCGTCATCGCCGGGCTGGTGTGCGTGTTCGCCGCCCTGGCCTACGCCGAGCTGGCGGCGATGATGCCGGCCTCGGGCAGCGCCTACACCTACAGCTATGTGGCCCTGGGCGAGCTGCTGGCTTGGGTGATCGGGTGGAGCCTGATCCTCGAATACTCGCTGGTGGTGTCGGCGGTGGCGGTCGGCTGGTCAGGCTATTTCAGCGGCTTCCTGGAGAGCGTCGGCCTCGGCCTTCCCGTCTGGCTGACGACAGGCCCGTTCGGGAGCGAGACGCCCGGACTGGTCAACCTGCCCGCGGTGGCCATCGTCGGGGTGGTGGCCGGAATGCTGATGCTGGGCACCCGCGAGAGCGCCACCGTCAACGCCGTGCTGGTGGCGGTGAAGGTGCTGGCCCTGGCGGCCTTCGTGGCCATCGCCGCCCCGCACTTCGATCCGGCCAACCTGCAGCCCTTCATGCCGTTCGGCTTCGGCAAGTCGCTGGACGCCGAGGGGGTCGAGGTCGGGGTGATGGCGGCGGCGGCGATCATCTTCTTCGCCTTCTATGGCTTCGACGCCGTGTCGACGGCGGCCGAGGAGACCAAGAACCCGGGCCGCGACCTGACCATCGGCATCGTCGGCTCGATGGTGGTGTGCATCATCATCTACCTGGCGGTCGCAGCCGCGGCAGTGGGGGCCATGCCGTTCACCGAATTCGCCGCCTCGCCGGAGCCGCTGGCCCACATCGCCCGCACCCTGGGCAGCGATACGGCGGCGACGGTGATCGCCGGGGCGGCCATCGTGGCCCTGCCGACGGTGCTGCTGGCCTTCATGTACGGGCAGAGCCGGGTGTTCTTCGTCATGGCCCGCGACGGCATGCTGCCGCGCAAGCTGGCCCGGGTCAGCGAGAAGCGCGGCTCGCCGGTGCTGATGACCGGCGTGACGGCGATCCTGATGGCGATCATCGCCGGCCTGTTCAGCCTCGGCGAGCTGGCGGCGCTGGCCAACGCCGGGACGCTGGCGGCCTTCGTCGCGGTGGGCGCCTCGCTGATCGTGCTGCGCATCCAGCAGCCGAAGCGCGAGCGGGTGTTCCGCGCCCCGCTGTGGCCGGTGGTCGGGCTGGGAGCCATCCTCGGCTGCCTGTATCTGTTCGTCAGCCTGCCGGTCTCGACCCAGGTCAACTTCCTCACCTGGAATGCGGCGGGTCTGGTGCTCTACCTGGTGTTCGCGCGGCGCAACACGCGGCTGGCCAAGGGCGAGGAGGCCGAGGCCTGATGGCGCGCCGGGACCTGTCGGGCGCGGTCGACTTCGCCGTGCTGGAGCGGATGACCGGCGGCGACGACGCGATCACCGAGGAGGTGCTGGGCCTGTTCGTGCAACAGGCGGGGCTGTGGTCGCCGCTGCTGGACGTGCGCGAGGACGGCTGGCGCGACGCGGTGCACACCCTCCGCGGCGCCGCGGCGGGGATCGGGGCGGCGGCGCTGGCGACGGCCTGCCAGACGGCCGAGGCGGCGGCCAAGCCCGAGGCGCCTCCGCTGCTGGAGCGGGTGCGGGATGCGCTGGAGGCGGCGCTGGCCGACGTGGCGGCCTACCGGCACGAGCTGATGCTGAGATCGCTGCGGTGACATTTGCCGACTATGCCGGTCTGGTCGTGGCCGCCACGCCGTGGTGCGCCTACGCCGTCCTGGTCCTGCTGGTCGTGCTCGGGGTTCGCCGGCTGAAGTCCCGGGCGCGGCGCCCGCTGCTGGCGTTCCTCGCCCCGTCGGCCTTCTTCGTCTGGGGCCTGTTCAATCTCGCTTCCTATGCCGAGGCGCATTCCGCCTTCGTCGGAGGGGCTGCGCTGCTGGGCTGTCTCGGGCTGGGCTGGGCGTCGGCGCGGGCGTTTTCGAGCGAGCGGATCGAGCCACTGGATGACGGTCGCTTCCTGTTCCACGGCACGCCCGAGCCGCTGGCGACCTATATGGCCGTGTTCGCCACGAGGTTCGGCCTCGAGGTATGGGCCGGGTTCGTGCCGTCCGCCGACGCCGTGGCCGGCGGGATGGCGATCGGGATCTCTGCCCTGGTCGCGGGCCGGACGGCGCAACGGGCATTCTGGATGCTCGGGGCCCGGCGGCGTCTCGCTGCGGCGGCTGCCTCCTCGTAGGAGGCGTGACGGGCCGAACGGCGCGTTTCAGGTCCGCGTGCGGTCCCAAGCGGCGAGCTCGTGGGCGATGCAGCGGTCGATGAGGGTGCGCCAGACCGGTTCGGCGATGGCCGGGGACAGGCCGGCGGGGCCGGCGGCGGCGAGCACCTTCTGGACCACGTCCTCGATGCGGGCGTCGTCGTGGACCACGTCGCGGCTCGGCTTGATGCGGGCGGCGGCGTCCATGTAGCGCTGGCGCTCGGCCAGCAGGACGACGAGGGCGCGGTCGAGGGCGTCGACGCCGTGGCGGACCTCGGCCATGGAGGCGCAGGCCTCGGGGGCGACGCGGGCGTCGACGGCGATGGCGACGGGGGCGTCCTTCACTTCAGCCGACAAAGGCGCGCTCCAGCACATAGTCGCCGGGCTCGGCGTTCGAACCCTCCTTCAGGCCGTAGCCTTCCAGCAGCTCGGCCGTCTCCTTGATCATGGCCATGGAGCCGCACAGCATCACCCGGTCCCGTTCGGGCGAGAAGCCTTCCGGCAGGCCGAGGTCGCGGAACAGGTCGCCGGAGCGGATGCGGTCGGTGATCCGGCCGGGCGTCTCGAACGGCTCGCGGGTGACGGTGGGGTAGTAGGTCAGCTGCGCCTTCGCCTCGTCCCCGATGAGGGGATCGTCGTGGATCCCCGAGGTGAGGAATTCGCGGTAGATGAGGTCGGCCACGGTGCGAACCGTATGGCACACGACGACCTGGCCGAAGCGGCTGTAGGTTTCCGGGTCGCGGGCCACGCTGAGCCAGGGGGCGAGGCCGGTGCCGGTGCCGATCAGCCACAGGCGCTCGCCGCCGGTCAGGGCGTCCAGCACCAGGGTGCCAGTGGGCTTCTTGCCCATCAGCACCGTGTCGCCGGGGCGGATCTTCTGCAGGCGGGAGGTGAGGGGGCCGTCGGGCACCTTGATCGACAGGAACTCGAGCTGCTCGTCCCACTGCGGCGAGGCGATGGAGTAGGCGCGCAGGATCGGCTTGCCGCCGCCTTCGCCGGGCAGGCCGATCATGACGAACTCGCCCGAGCGGAAACGGAAGTCCTCCGGGCGCTCGACGCGGAAGCTGAACAACTGGTCGGTCCAGTGGTGGACCCACAGCACCTTCAGCTCGTGGAAGGGGGACGCCTTGGCGGGCGGGGCGGAGACGGCGACGTCGGTCATCGAGCGCTTATTAGGAGGTGCGGCGGCCGGGGGAAAGGGTTGCCGGCGTCGCGCCCGCGGCAGGAACCGCGGCGTCACGCAGGGGATGACGGCGACGGAATTCGCCTCTAGCGTCGCCGCCATGCGCAACATTCTTCTCGCCTCGACCGTCCTCTTCGCCACCCTGTCGCCGCTGGCGGCCGCGGCCCAGGAGGCGCCGGCGTCCGCCATCCTGACGCCGGAGCGGGTGTTCGCCGATCCCGCCCTGTCCGGTCCGGTGGCCAAGGGGGTGTCGCTGTCGCCGGACGGCGAACTGGTGGCATTCCTGCGCTCGCGGGAGGACGACGTCGACGTGCAGGACCTGTGGGCGGCGCCGACGGGAGAGGGGGAGCCGTTCAAGCTGATCGACGCGCGGGCGCTGGTCCCCGACGCCGGCGAGCTGTCGGAGGCCGAGAAGGCCCGGCGCGAGCGGATGCGGATCAGCGCCCGCGGCGTGGTCGAATATTCGTGGGACGAGCAGGGTCGCTACATTCTCGCGCCGCTGGAGGGCGATGTCTTTCTGGCGGAGCGGGAGGGCGGGGCGGTGCGCCGGCTGACCGAGACCGAGGCGGACGAGATCGACGCCAAGGTGTCGCCGGACGGCAACTTCGTCTCGTGGGTGCGGGACCAGGATCTGGTGGTCTACGACCTGGCCAGCGGGCGCGAGACGCCGATCACCACCGACGGCGAGGGGCTGGTCACCTGGGCCACGGCCGAGTTCATCGCCCAGGAGGAGATGGACCGCGACACCGGCTACTGGTGGAGCCCGGACGAGCGCTACATCGCCCTGCAGCGGACCGACGAGTCGACCGTGGACGTGATCCCGCGGCTGGACATCACCGGCGGCGGGGCGACGGTGATCGAGCAGCGCTACCCGCGCGCCGGGCGGCCGAACGCGGTGGTCGAGCTGTATGTGCATGACCGCGAGAGCGGCCGGCGGACCAGGGTCGACCTGGGCGACAACGCCGACATCTATCTGGCGCGGGTGAACTGGTCGGCGGACGGGCGGACGCTCTACGTCCAGCGCCAGTCGCGCGACCAGAAGAGGCTGGACCTGTTGAGCGTCGATCCGGCCACCGGCGCGAGCCGGGTGATCCTGACCCAGCGCTCGGACGCCTGGGTTCCGCTGGGCCACGACTTCAAGGCGCTGGAAGACGGGAACTTCATCTGGTCGTCCCAGGAGTCGGGCTGGAAGCACCTGCATCTGTACGATCGCGACGGGCGGCTGGTCCGGCCGATCACCCGGGGCGAGTACGCCGTCAAGGCGCTGGAGGGGGTCAACCAGCAGACCGGCGAGGTGTTCTTCACCGCCTCGATGCGCGACGGCCGGGAGCTGCCGATCGAGCAGCAGCTGTTCCGCGCCTCGCTGACCGACACGGTCGAGCCGGTGGCGGTGACGCCGGCGGGCGGCTGGTGGTCGGCGTCGATGAACCGGACGGGAACGGCCTACGTCGGCAACTACTCCGACCCAGCGACGCCGCCGCAATCCGGTCTGTACCGGGCCGACGGGACCTTCGTGCGCTGGATCGAGGAGAACCGGCTGGACGAGAGCCACCCCTATTACCCCTACGCCTCGCGTCGGCAGACGCCGCAGTTCGGGACGCTGGAGAGCGCGGGCGAGACCCTGGTCTGGCAGATGACCACGCCGCCGGGTTTCGACCCGTCGAAGAGCTATCCGGTGGTGATGCAGGTGTACGGCGGGCCGTCCGGGGGCGGGGTGCGGCGGGCCTGGCAGCCGCTGACCAATCAACTGTTGACGGAGGCGGGCTACGTGGTCTTCCGCCTCGACAACCGCGGCGAGGGCGACCGGTCGGCGGCCTTCAAGGAGGCGCTTTACCTGAAGATGGGGCAACCTGAGATCGAGGATCAGGTGATTGGCGCCAACTATCTGAGGTCGCTGCCGTTCGTGGACGACGACCGCATCTCGGCCATGGGCTGGAGCTACGGCGGCTTCATGACCCTGCACATGCTCACCGAGCCGGAGATGGGGCTGGCCTCGGCCATCTCGGGCGCGCCGGTCACCGACTGGAGCCTGTACGACACCCACTACACCGAGCGGTTCATGTCGACGCCGCAGGCCAATCCCGACGGCTACGCCGCCTCGGACGTGGTCAGCCAGCTGGACCGGATGACCGGCCGCCTGCTGCTGCTGCACGGCATGGCCGACGACAACGTCATCTTCGAGAACACCACGCGGGTGCTGAACGCGCTGCAGGAGGCGAGCCTCCCGTTCGAGACCATGCTCTATCCCGGCCAGCGTCACGGCATCCGGGGCAATCCGAGGCAACTGCACCAATGGCGAACCTATCTCGACTTCCTCGACCGCACGATCGGCTCAAGGGCGCCGTCCGCGCAGGACTGATCGCCGCTCTCGCCGGGCTCGGCGCCTGCGCCGGCGGGCCGTCGCCCGACGTCAGCGCGGGTCCCGGATCGCCGGCCGCTGCGGCCGCCGTCGAGCGGATCGCCCGGCTGGACCGCGGCATGCCCGACGTCGCGGCCAACAGCGTGCTGCTGGTGAGCCCGACCGCGCTCGCCGTCGCGCCGGCGGCGGGTGGGCCGCTCGCGGGCATGCCCATCCTGCTCAAGGACAACATCGAGACCGCCGACATGCCGACGACCGCCGGCTCGCTGGCGCTTTCGCACAACGCCCCCGGCCGGGACGCGCCGCTGGCGGCGCGCCTGCGCGCGGCGGGGGCGATCATCATCGGCAAGGCCAACCTGTCGGAGTGGGCCAATATCCGCTCGTCGGAATCGATCAGCGGCTGGAGCGCCGTGGGCGGTCAGACCCGCAACCCGTACGATCCCGAGCGGACGCCGTGCGGCTCGTCCTCGGGCAGCGCGGTGGCGGTGGCCATCGGACTGGTCCCGGTGGCGATCGGGACGGAGACGGACGGCTCGATCACCTGCCCGGCCTCGGTCACGGGGGTGGTCGGGTTCAAGCCGACGGTGGGACTGGTCAGCCGCACGCACATCGTGCCGATCAGTCATTCGCAGGACACCGCCGGACCGATGGCGACCACGGTCGAGGACGCGGCGCGGGTGCTGACGGTGATCGCCGGCAGCGACCCGATGGACCCGGCCACGGCCGAGGCCGACGCGCGCAAGGTCGACTATGCGGCGGCGCTGGACGCCGACAGCCTGCGCGGGGCGCGGATCGGGGTGATGCGCTTCCTGCTGCCGAACTATTCGGAGGAGACGCGGGCGGCGTTCGAGACGGCGCTGCGGGCGATGCGGGACGCCGGGGCGGAGATCGTCGACATTACCGAGGCGCCGGCGGATTTCCGCCGCATCGGCGGCTGGGAGCTGACCGTGCTGCTGACCGAGCTGAAGCACGACCTCAACCTCTATCTCGCCTCGACGAACCCGGCCCAGGTGCGGACGCGGACCCTGGCCGACGTCATCGCCTTCAACGCCGCCGAGCCGCGCGAAACCGTGCTGTTCGGCCAGGACCTGTTCGAGCGGGCCGAGGCGACCGGCGGGCTGGACGATCCCGAGTATGTCGAGGCGCGGACGAACTCGCTGCGCGCGGCGGGGCCGGAGGGCATCGACCGGATGATGGCGGAGCATCAGGTCGTGGCGCTTGTCGCCCCCACCACCTCGCGGGCGTGGACCAACGATCGCGAGGACGAGGACGACATGCAGGGCTCGGCCAGCCGGCTGGCGGCGGTGGCGGGCTATCCGCACCTGACCGTGCCGATGGGTTTCGACCGCGGCATGCCGGTGGGGATCAGCTTCATCGCCGGCAAGTGGGAGGATGCGAAGGTGCTGTCGCTGGGCCACGCCTTCGAGCAGCGGACGCTGGCGCGGCGTCCGCCGGGGGCGACGGTCCATTAGCAACCAAGGACGAGCGGCGCCGTTGAGGCGGAATGCAGCTCCCGTTCCCCCGCCCGGCGTCCCGTTTGCAGCTTCCGGAGGCCGCCGCGTGAGCGAGGTGGTGGCGAACGCCTTCGGGGTCGGCGCGGCCCTGTGCTCGATCACCAGCTTCGCGCCCCAGATGATCAAGATCTGGAAGGAACAGGACGCCACGGCGGTGTCGCTGAAGACCTACTCGCTGACCGTGACCTGCTTCGCCCTGTGGGTGGTTTACGGCGTGATGACCGGGGCCTGGCCCGTCACCTTCGCCAACACCTGCGCCCTGCTGATGGCGTCGGGCGTGCTGGCGATGAAGTGGCGGTTCAGTCGGCGAGCGCGGAGCGGATCAGCCGCATGACCTCCTCCGCGGCCTGGGCGGGCGTGCAGGCCGAGGTGTCGATGCGCAGGTCGGGCGACGTGGGCGGCTCGTAGGGACTGGCGATGCCGGTGAAGTTGGCCAGTTCTCCGGCCCGGGCGCGGGCGTAGAGGCCCTTGACGTCGCGCGCCTCGACCACCGCCAGCGGGGCGTCGACGTGCACCTCGAGGAACTCGCCGGGGGCCATGATCTCGCGGGCCGCCTGCCGTTCGGCCTCGAACGGCGAGATGAAGGCGACGAGCACGATCAGGCCGGCGTCGGTCATCAGCCGCGCGACCTCGGCGACGCGGCGGATGTTCTCGACCCGGTCGGCCTCGGTGAAGCCGAGATCGCGGTTCAGGCCGCGCCGGACGTTGTCGCCGTCGAGCATGACCGCGTGCAGGCCGTCGGCGAGCAGTCGCTGGTCGACGAGGTTGGCGATGGTCGACTTGCCGGCGCCGGACAGGCCGGTGAACCAGACCACCAGCGGCTTCTGGCCCTTGAGGGCGGCGCGCTGGTCGCGGTCCACGGACAGGCGCTGCGGCCGCACGGTGGCGGCCCGGCGGAGGGCGAAGCGGATCATGCCGGCGCCGACCGTCTCGTCGGTGATGCGGTCGATCAGGATGAAGCCGCCGAACTCGCGGCTCTCGGCATAGGGGGCGAAGGGGATCGGCGCGTCCAGCGACAGGGTCGCCACGCCGAGGTCGTTAAGGGCGAAGGTGCGGGCCGGCCGGGCTTCGCCGGTGTCGATGTCGATGCGGCGGCGGACGTCGCCGATGCGGGCGGCGACGGTCTGGGTCGCGAGCTGCAGCCAGTAGGACCGACCGGGGAGAAGGGCGTGCTCGGACATCCAGACGATGTCGGCCTCGAACTGGTCGGCGACGTCGAGCGGGGCGTCGGGGGCGGCCAGCACGTCCCCGCGGGAGACGTCGACGGCGCGGTCGAGGACGAGGCTGATCGACTGGCCTGTGGCCGCCCGGGGAAGATCGCCGTCGAAGGTCACGATGCGGGCGACGGCGGCCTCGGTCCCGGCGGGGAGGATGCGCAGGCGGTCGCCGGGGCGGACGGTTCCGCCGGCGACCCGGCCGGCCAGGCCGCGGTAGCCGGCGCCATGGCGGATGACCGACTGCACCGCCATGCGGAAGGGGCCGGCGGCCTGGGCCGGCGCCGGGGTCGCCGCCAGCCAGTCGACGAGGGTCGGCCCCTCGAACCAAGCCATGTGCACGCTGCGGGCGACGACGTTGTCGCCGCCGCGGGCGCTGATCGGGACGGCCGCGATATCGGAGAGACCGAGCTCCGCGGCGAAGGCCAGCCATTCGCCGGCGAGGCGGTCGAAGGTCTCCCGGGACCAGTCGACCCGGTCCATCTTGTTGACCGCAAGAAACACGCGGCGGACGCCCAGCAGGGCCAGCAGGCGGGTGTGCCGCCGGGTCTGGGTCAGCAGGCCCCGGGTGGCGTCGAGCAGCACCACGGCCACGTCGGCGGCCGAGGCGGCGGTGACCATGTTGCGCGTGTACTGCTCGTGCCCGGGGGCGTCGGCGAGGATGAAGCGGCGCTCGCCGATGTCGAACGACCGCCAGGCGACGTCGATGGTGATGCCCTGCTCGCGCTCGGCGCCGAGGCCGTCGAGCAGGCGCGACAGGTCGGGGTCGCCGGCCTCGTCCGCCTCCAGCGCCGCCAGGGTGTCGGCCGGCACCGCGTCGCTGTCGTGGAGCAGGCGGCCGATCAGGGTCGACTTGCCGTCGTCGACCGAGCCGCAGGCGACGAGGCGGACGATGCCGGAGGCGGCCATCAGAAGTAGCCCTCGCGCTTCTTGCGCTCCATCGAGGCGGCGGAGTCGTGGTCGATGATGCGGCCGTGGCGCTCCGACAGGCGGGTTTCGGCGACCTCGGCGATGACCTCGTCGAGGGTCGCGGCGTCGCTCTCGACGGCGGCGGTGAGGGGCCAGCAGCCGAGGGTGCGGAAGCGCACCCGGCGGGTCTCGACGCGCTCGCCCGGCCGGAGCGGGAAGCGGTCGTCCTCCACCGGCAGCAGCACGCCGTCGCGCTCGACCACCCGTCGCCCGGCGGCGAGGTAGAGACTCGGGAGGGCGATGTTCTCGCGGCGCACGTAGCGCCACACGTCGAGTTCGGTCCAGTCCGACAGGGGGAAGACGCGCAGCGACGCGCCGCCGGAGACGCGGGTGTTGTACAGGCTCCAGAGCTCCGGCCGCTGGGCGCGGGGATCCCAGCCGTGCGACGGCGAGCGGACCGAGACGATGCGCTCCTTGGCGCGGCTCTTCTCCTCGTCGCGGCGCGCTCCCCCGAAGGCAGCGCCGAAGCGGTGAAGGTCCAGCGCCTGCTTCAGGCCGGCGGTCTTCCAGAGATCGGTGTGGACCGCGGGGCCGTGGTCGAAGGGGTTGACGCCGGCGGCCTCGGCCTCGGGATTGCGATGGACGATCAGGCGCATGCCGGCGGCCGCGGCGGCGGCGTCGCGATAGGCGTACATCTCGGCGAACTTCCAGGTCGTGTCGACGTGGAGCAGGGGAAAGGGCGGCGGAGCCGGGAAGAAGGCCTTGCGGGCCAGGTGCAGCATCACCGCCGAGTCCTTGCCGCCCGAGAACAGCATCACCGGCCGCTCGCGTCCGGCGGTGACCTCGCGCAGGATATGGATGGCCTCGGCCTCCAGTCCGTCCAGCACCGCGTCACGCTCGTCGCCCATGGGCAGCACCTGTGACGGCGGAATCGCCCGGCGCCAAGCCCTGCGCGGGGGGATGGCCCGGAGCCGCGCGGCGGGGCAGGGTGAGCGGATGATCGAGCACAGGGACCTTGCGCCGGCGGCCGGCGTCGAACTGGGCGGCACCAAATGCGTGTGCCTGCTGGCGTCGGGGCCGGACAGCATCGTCGAGGAGGTCCGACTGCCGACGCGGGGGGCGGACGAGACGCTCGCGGCGATCGGCGAGGTGCTGGCGCGCTGGCGGGCCGGGCCGGGGTTCCGCGCCCTCGGGATCGCCGGCTTCGGGCCGCTGGAGCTGGACCCGGCCGCCGCGGACTTCGGCCGGGTGACGGCGACGCCGAAGCCGGGCTGGCGCGGGGCGGACCTGCTGTCGCTCGGAGCCGGACTGGACTGCCCCGTGGCGGTCGACACCGACGTCAACGGGGCGGCGCTGGCGGAGGGGCGCTGGGGCGCGGCGCAGGGGCTGCGCAGCTACGCCTACGTCACCGTCGGCACCGGCATCGGCGTGGGATCGGTGGTCGACGGTCGGACCGTGCGGGGACTGGGCCACAGCGAGGCGGGGCACCTGCGGGTGGCGCGGCGGCCGGGGGACGACTGGCCGGGCGTCTGCCCCTATCATGGCGACTGCGTCGAGGGGCTGGCCTCGGGCCCGGCGATCGCCGCACGGGCGGGTCAGCCGGGGGACCAGGTCCCGCCGGACCATCCGGCGTGGGAGACGGCGGTCGGGGCGATGTCGGGCATGCTGCACAATCTCGTCCTGACCACCTGCCCGCAGCGCATCCTGATCGGCGGCGGGGTGGCCGAGGGGCAGCCGTGGCTGTTCCCCCGCCTGCGCCGGGGCCTGATCGACAGCCTCGGCGGCTACGCCACGTCCGACCGGATCGCGGCGGACCTCGAGGCCTTCGTGCAGCCGCCGGCGCTGGGGCCTCGCGCCGGTCCGCTGGGAGCCATCGCCCTGGCCCTCGACGCGCTGGAGCGCTAGCGACCGGGCCCGATTCCGCCCATGCTGGCGTTTCAGGCAGGGAGGCGACATGGCGCGGAAGCCGGGGACCACGGGAGCGGCGACGCGCAGGCGGACGGCGCCCGCGCCAGAGGTCGCGGCGCAGCCGATCACACCGCCGCCGACGCCGCCGCGGCCGTTCTGGCGCAGCCTGTACTTTCTCGTCCTCGTGGCCATCCTCGCGGGCGGCCTGGTGGGCTACCTGTGGCCTGATCTCGGGCGCGACCTGAAGCCGCTGGGCGACGGCTTCATCAAGCTGGTCAAGATGATCATCGCCCCGGTGATCTTCCTGACCATCTCCACCGGCATCGCCGGGATGAGCGACCTCCGCTCGGTCGGCCGGGTGGCGGGGCGGGCGTTCGCCTACTTCCTGACCTTCTCGACCCTGGCCCTCATCGTCGGGCTGGTGATCGCCAATGTGGTGCGGCCGGGCCGGGGCCTGAACATCGATCCGGCGACGCTCGACGCCGGCGCGGTGAGCCAGTACGCCCAGGCGGCGCACGAGACGACAATCACCGGCTTCCTGCTGGGGGTGATCCCCGACTCGCTGGTCGGCGCCTTCGTCAGCGGCAACATCCTGCAGACGCTGTTCGTGTCGATTCTGTTCGGCCTCGCCCTGGCACTTGTCGGCGAGCCGGCGCGACCGGTGACCCGGGCGCTGGAGTCGCTGTCCCAGGTGGTGTTCCGGCTGGTCGCCATCCTGATGAAGGCGGCGCCGGTCGGGGCGTTCGGGGCCTTCGCCTTCACCATCGGCGCCTACGGCCTGCAGTCGGTGGTCAATCTCGCGGCGCTGGTCGGGACCTTCTACCTGACCTCGCTGGTCTTCGTGCTGGGCGTGCTGGGGCTGGTGGCGCGCGCCTTCGGCTTCTCGATCTTCCGGCTGATCGCCTATCTGAAGGCCGAGCTGCTGCTGGTGCTCGGCACCTCGTCGTCCGAGGCGGCCCTGCCCAGCCTGATGGAGAAGCTGGAGCGGGCCGGCGCCCCCAAGTCGGTGGTCGGGCTGGTGGTGCCGACGGGCTATTCGTTCAACCTCGACGGCACCAACATCTACATGACGCTGGCCGCGCTGTTCATCGCCCAGGCGATGAACATCGAACTGAGCCTCGGCGACCAGATCCTGCTGCTGCTCGTGGCCATGCTGAGCTCGAAGGGGGCGGCGGGGATCACCGGGGCGGGGTTCATCACCCTGGCGGCGACGCTGGCCGTGGTGCCGTCGGTGCCGGTGGCGGGGATGGCCCTGATCCTCGGCATCGACCGCTTCATGAGCGAGTGCCGGGCGCTGACCAACTTCGTCGGCAACGCCGTGGCCACGCTGGTGGTGGCGCGCTGGGAGGGGACGCTGGATCGCGTCGCCCTCGCCGAGGCGCTCGGCGGCGGGCCCGCCCCGCTGGCGGCCGCGCCCGATCCGGCGGCGGGCCCGGGGGACCGGGAGCATGTCACCGCCGACTGAGGCGGGGCTGACGCGGCGCCGCCGCTTCTGTACCAGTGGCGGCCTGCGCCGCCGGAGGATTCCATGACCGACACCCTCGAGCTCCGCCACTGGATCGACGGCGAGAAGGTCGACGCCGAGCGCCCGAGCGAGGGGCTGAACCCGTCGGACACGCGCGAGATCGTGGCGCGGCGGCCCGAAGGGGGCGAGGCGGAGGTCAACGCGGCGGTGGCGGCGGCGAAGGCGGCCTTCCCCGCCTGGGCGGGGGCGTCGCCGGAGGTCCGTTCGGACGTTCTGGACCGGGCCGGGACGCTGCTGATGGAGCGGCGCGAGGCGATCGGGACCCTGCTGTCGCGCGAGGAGGGCAAGACGCTCGCGGAGGGGATCGGGGAGACGGTGCGGGCCGGGCGCATCCTGAAGTATTTCGCGGGCGAGGCGCTGCGCCTGCACGGCCAGAACCTGGCCTCGGTGCGGCCCGGCGTGGAGGTGCAGACCCGCCGCGAGGCGGTGGGCGTGTTCGGCCTGATCACGCCGTGGAACTTCCCGATCGCCATCCCGGCGTGGAAGGCGGCGCCGGCGCTGGCCTTCGGCAACACCGTGGTGCTGAAGCCGGCCGGTCCCACCCCGGCGACCGCCGAGGCGCTGGTCGCCGTGCTGCACGAGGCGGGCCTGCCGAAGGGCGTGCTGAACATGGTCGTCGGGCGCGGCAATGTCGGCCAGGCGCTGGTCGACCACCCGGACGTCGATGGCCTCTCGTTCACCGGCTCGCAGGGCGTCGGCGCGGGCGTGGCCGCGGGCGCGGCGGCGCGGCAGGCGCGGGTGCAGCTGGAGATGGGCGGCAAGAACCCGCTGATCGTGCTGGACGACGCGGACCTCGACCGGGCCGTGGCCATCGCGCTGGACGGCTCCTTCTTCGCCACCGGCCAGCGCTGCACGGCGTCGAGCCGGTTGATCGTGCAGGACGGGATCCACGACCGCTTCGTGGCGGCGCTGGCGGAGCGGCTGCGGGGGCTGAAGGTCGGGCCGGCGCTGGACCCCGCCACCAACATCGGGCCCGCGGTCAGCGAGGCGCAGATGGAGACGTCGTACCGCTATATCGAGATCGCGCGCGGCGAAGGCGGCCGGGTGGTCGCCGGCGGGGACCGGCCGCAGCTGGAGACGCCCGGCTGGTACGTGCAGCCGACCCTGATCGCCGAGACGGCGGCGGGGATGCGCATCAACTCGGAGGAGGTGTTCGGCCCGGTCGCCTCGACCATCCGGGTGAAGAGCTACGAGGAGGCGCTGGAGATCGCCAACGGGGTCGAGTTCGGCCTGTCGGCGGGGATCGTCACCGGCTCCCTGAAGCACGCCCGCGACTTCCAGCGCCGGGCGAAGGCGGGGATGACCATGGTCAACCTGCCGACCGCCGGGGTCGACTACCACGTGCCGTTCGGCGGCACGAAGAAGTCCAGCTACGGGCCGCGCGAGCAGGGCTTCGCGGCGGTGGAGTTCTTCACCTGGACGAAGACGGCCTACACCGCCCTGTAGCGGGAGGCGCCGGCGTGGGGACACGCCGCCGGGTCCGTCTTCGACGGGGGCGCCGCGGCGGCGGCGCGTGGAAGGGCGCGCGACGTCAGCGGCACTCCCTTGAGCCAGAGCCGCAACGCCTCCCAGTGGATCCCTGCCGTCACCTTGAGGGTGAGCAGGGGGATGGACAGCGCCGTGGTCAGGACCGTCCGGTCGGTCAGCGGGCGGCGGCGACCGCGCATCGCCGTGGCGATCAGCAGGCCCTCGTCGTCGAAGCCGTCGATGAGGAGGGTGAGGGCGTCCGACGGCGCCTTGCCGCGGAAGCCGTAGCGCATGCCCATGCCCATGAACGGGGAGACGTAGAGGCGCTTGTCGGCGGCCTGTCGGATGCGGTCCTCCGCGGCGTCTTCGGCGGCGACGGGTAGGACATAGGCGTGCCGCTCGCCGAAGGTGCTGGTGACCTCGTAGACCATGGCCGCCAGCCGGCCGTCGGGTCGGTGGCAGTAGTAGAGGCTGATCGGGTTGAAGACGTAGCCGAGCACCCGCGGCATGGTGAGCAGGCGGACGGCGCCGGCGCCGATGTCGACGCCCTCGCGGGCCAGCAGCTCGACGATCTGCTCGCGCAGCGGCCGGCCGGAGCCGTCGCCGTGATCCCGGTCGTGGAAGCCCAGCAGGTTGAACCGGTTGCGCGAGAACAGCCGCAGCCGGCCGTCCACCGCGTCCAGTTCGGCGAGGTCGAGCAGCAGCCAGAAGACGCGGTAGCGCAACCTGTGCCGCCGCGGGCGGAGCCGCGCGTGGACCACGTCGCCCGTGTACAGGGCCGAGATCACGCCGCCTCCGCCCGGCTTCGGGCGGCCTGCAGGTGGATGCGACCGCTTTCGTTCGGGACCGACCAGGGACGGCGGACGCCGCCGAGCTGCTCGGCGACGGCAAGGCCCGCCTGCAGGCCGTCCTCGTGGAAGCCGGCGCCGAAGTACGCGCCGCAGAACCAGACGCCGTCCTGTCCCTGCAGGTCCCACAGGCGCTTCTGGGCGCGGATGGCGGCGGGGTCGAACACGGGATGCTCGTACAGCTCGGTGCGCAGCAGGGTCTCGGGCCGCGGCGGCCGCGGCGGGTTCAGGGTGACGAACAGATCCTGTCCCGCGAGACCCTGCAGGCGGTTCATCCAGTAGGTGACGCAGAGACCGTCGTCGACGCCGATGTAGTTCCACGCCGCCCAGGCCCGCCGCCGGCGGGGCATCAGCCCGGCGTCGGAGTGAAGGACGGTCAGGTTGCGGCTGTAGCGGAAGGCGCCGAGAAGCGTCCTCTGCTCGACGGTCGGCTCGGCCAGCATGGCCAGCGCCTGGTCGGCGTGGGCGCCGATGACGACGTGGTCGAAGCGCTCGACGCCGCCCTGCAGGTCGCGCACCTCGACCTTGCCGTCCACCCGCCGGACCGAGGCCACGGACCGCGCCAGACGGACATGGTCCAGCTCCTCGGCGAGCCGGGCGACATAGGTCCGGCTGCCGCCCTCGACGGTCCGCCACACCGGCCGGCCGGTGAGCCTCAGCAGGCCGTGGTTGCTGCAGAATCGGATGAAGGACTCCGCGGGGTAGTCGAGCAGGGTGCTGGCCGGCGAGGACCAGACCGCGGCGGCCATCGGCAACAGGTGATCGTCGCGGAAGGCTTCGCTGAAACCCTCGCGCTTCAGGAAGTCGCCGAGCGTCAGGTCCGGATCGGCGCGGGCGATGCTCAGCGGCGCCTCGCGATAAAAGCGCATGATCTCGGAGAGCATGTTCCAGAAGCGCGGCCTGAAGGCGTTGCGGCGCTGGGCGAACAGGGCCGGCGCGGCGTATTCGAAGCGGCCCTGGTCCAGAGACACGGCGAAGGACATGTCGGTGGCCCGGCTGCGGACGCCGAGATGGTCGAACAGGGCGACGAGGTTGGGGTAGGTGGCGTCGTTGAAGACGATGAAGCCGGTGTCCACGGCGGTGTCGGAGCCGGCGGGCGACCGCACCTCGACGGTGTTGGAGTGACCGCCCAGCCGGTCGGCCCGCTCATAGACCACCACGCGATGACGGTCCGACAGCAGCCAGGCGCAGGAGAGCGCCGCTATCCCCGAACCGATCACTGCGATATTCAGCCGACGGTCGCTTCCCGACCCGGGCGTACTGACAGACATGGAGACTCCGGCGAGATTTTCGGCTCCGATACGCAGCGGCCCCGCCGCCGGATGCCGAAATCCGATCGCCCCCGGGCGACGTAGAAGCCGGACATGCATGGCCAGATCGAAATCGCTCCCCGATCCGAGAGGCGCGCCGTGACCGGCGCCGTCGACGACTACGGCCGCCTGATCGAGGCGGTGGCGGCGACCCGCGACCGCGACGCCTTCGCCCGCCTGTTCGAGCATTTCGCGCCGCGGCTGAAGGCCTATCTGATGCGGGCGGGCGCCCCGCCCGGAGCCGCCGAGGACTTCGCGCAGGACGCCATGCTGACGGTGTGGCGCAAGGCCGACCTGTTCGATCCGCGGCGCGCGTCCGCCGCCACCTGGATCTTCACCATCGCCCGCAACCGGCGCCTCGACGCCCTGCGCCGGGAATCGCGGCCGTTGCCGGCGCCCGAGATGAGCCTCGCGCTGGAGGAACCGGAGCAGCCCGACGCCCTGGTGTCGGAAGCCGAGGAGGCGGCGCGCCTGAACGCCGCCATGTCCGAACTGCCGCCGGAGCAACTGGACCTGCTCCGGCTGGCCTTCTTCCAGGGCGACGCCCATTCGGAGATCGCTCGCAAATTGAACCTGCCCCTGGGCACCGTGAAATCCCGTATCCGCAAGGCCATGATCAAGCTTCGCATCGCCCTCGAGCCGCTGAGGGAAACCCCATGACGGCGGCGCAACACAATGTCTCGGACGAACGCCTGCTGTCCTATGCGGCGGGAACCCTGAGCCCGCCGGAGGCCGTGGTCGTGGCCACGCATCTGGCGCTGCGCCCCCGCGTGGCGGCGGTCGCCCGCCGTCTGCAGGGCGTGGGCGGACGCCTGCTGGAAGAGCTCGAACCCCAGGCCATGCAGCCGGACGCGCTGGCGCGGGTGCTGGCCCGGGCCGAGACCGATTCCGGCCGGGTCGAGGCGGCGCCGCCGGCCAACGACATGCCGGGGTTGCCCGAACCGTTGCGCCGCTACGGTCTGGGTCCGTGGCGCTGGATGGGGCCCGGCGTTCGGGTGCGCGACGTGCATGCGCCGCGCGACGGGGACTGTCGGGTCATCCTTCTGGAGATCCAGCCGGGCCGCCAGACGCCGCGGCATACGCACGGCGGCGTCGAGCTGACCTGCGTGCTGGAAGGCGCCTATGCGACCGAGATCCAGCGCTTCGACGTCGGCGATCTGGAAGAGGCGGGGGAGGAGACCCTGCACCAGCCGCGGGTGGTGTCCGATGCGCCCTGCCTGTGCGTGGCGGCGCTGGACGGGCAAATCCTGCTGGACGGCTGGCTCGGCCGGATTTTCCAGCCCTTCGTCAAGCTCTGACGCCGGGGGCATCCGCCGGGGCGCTCCGCGCGTAGCTGATGCGCAATCCCCGGGAGGCCGATGCTCGTCCTGCTGTTCGCCGCCGTCGCCTCGGTCGCCGCCATGTCGGCGGCGTGGGCGGTCGCGCGCGCTGCCGGCGACGGCGGCTGGGTCGACGCCATCTGGGCGCTGTCGGCCGGCCTGATCGCCGCGGCGGCGGCCCTGTGGCCGGCGCCCGACGCCGTGTTCTCACGGCAGGCCCTGGCCGCGACGCTCATCGCGCTGTGGGGCGTGAGGCTGGGGGCCTACCTCGCGTGGCGAACGGCCGCGGCGGAGCGCCCGGACCCGCGTTACGAGCGCCTCAAGGCCGAATGGGGCGGGTGGAACGCGAAGGCGTGGCGGTTTCTGATGATCCAGGCGGCGACGGTCGTCGTGCTGGTGCTGGCGGTGCGGGCGGCGGCGGTGCGGCCGGATCCGGGGCTGGACGTCCGCGACGCGCTGGCGGCGGCGATCGTGCTGCTGGCCATCGGCGGCGAGGCGCTGGCGGACCGGCAGATGGCGGCGTTCCGGCGCGATCCTCGCAATCGCGGCAAGGTCGCCGACCGCGGCCTGTGGGGCTGGAGCCGGCATCCGAACTACTTCTTCGAGTGGCTGGTCTGGCTGGCCTGGCCGGCCATGGCCTTCGACCCCGCGGTTCCGGCCAGCTGGCTGACCCTGCCGGCGGCGCTGATGATGTGGTGGCTGCTCAACCATGTCAGCGGCGTGCCCATGCTGGAAGCCGAGATGCTCCGGTCCCGGCCCGAGGCCTACCGGGCCTACCAGGCGCGGGTGTCGCGCTTCTTTCCCCTGCCTCCCAAGCCGCGCTGAAAGGAAGAGTCACATGCGCTATCTCTGGGCCTTCATCGGAAGCGGCGCCGCCATGGCCGTGCTGGACGCCATCTGGCTGACCCAGGTCGGGCCGCGGCTCTATCGCCCCGCCATCGGCGAGCTGCTCGCCGACAAGCCGGACATGCGGGCGGCGGTCGCCTTCTACCTGATCTACGTCTGCGGCATCGTCTTCATCGCCGTCAGCCCCGCCCTGCGAGACGGCTCGTTGTTGCGGGCGACGACCATGGGCGCGGCGCTGGGCTTCGTGGCCTATGCGACCTACGACCTCACCAACCAGGCCACGCTGAAGGTCTGGCCGCTGCACGTCACCCTGATCGATGTGGCCTGGGGGACGGTGCTCACCGCCGCGGCCGCCGCGGCCGGCCACTGGCTGGCGGCGCGGTTCGGGTGACGGCGGCGCGTCCGGGGTCGCTCAGGCCAGCGCCCCGGCCTTCGCCTGGTGCCGGGCGTCGAGGATCGATCGCAGGCGCTGCGCCAGGGTGGAGCGGGCGTAGGGCTTCTCGATGAAGTTGAACTCGCGGACGTCGCCGAGCGCTTCCTCCCCTACGTAGCCGGAGGTCAGCAGCACGGCGACGCCGGGATAGGAGTCCCGGCAGCGTCGCGCCAGCTCGATACCGTTGATGCGGCCCGGCATGACGACGTCGGAGAACAGCAGGTCGAAGTCGGGATCGGCCGCCAGCCGCGCCAGCGCGCCTTCGGCGTCGATGGCGTACTCGCAACGGTAGCCGAGGCCCTGCAGGGTCTCGAAGCTGACGCCGAGCACGGAAGGATCATCCTCGACGATGAGCAGCCGCTCGGTGCCGCGGGGAGCCTCCTCGTCCAGTTCGACCCGCTTGGCCTCGACCGGACGCTGCTCAGTCAGCGGCAGGATGAGCCGGAAGGTCGATCCCTCGCCGAGGACGCTGTCGATCTCGACGCGGCCGCCCGACTGCTGGATGAAGCCGTAGACCTGCGACAGGCCCAGTCCCGACCCCCGGCCCACCTCCTTGGTGGTGTAGAAGGGCTCGAAGAGGCGTTCGCGGGTTTCGGCCGAAATGCCGCAGCCGGTGTCCGATACGGTGATGACGCCGTGGTCGTCCGCCCGGCCGACCTGGAGCACCAGACGACCCGTCCCCTCCATGGCGTCGCGGGCGTTGACGGCGAGATTCAGCAAGGCGTTCTCAAGCTGATTGGCGTCGACCATCACGAACACCGGCTCGGGGCTGCGGCGCCAGTCCAGAACCACGGCGTCGCCCATGGCCTGCCGGATGAGGGGCAGGAAGCCGTCGACCAGACGGTTGAGGTCGACGGCTTCGGGGGCGAGGGCCTGCCGGCGCGCGAAGGCCAGCAGCTGGCGGGTCAGGGTCTGGCCCCGGTCGGCGGCGAGCCTGATCGCTTCCAGCTGGCGCCGCTCGAACGGCTGCTCCGCCTTGCGCAGGAGGATGTCGGCGTTGCCGAGGACGACGGTGAGCAGGTTGTTGAAGTCGTGGGCGATGCCGCCCGTCAGCTGGCCGACCGCCTCCATCTTGCGCGCGTGCGACAGCTGTTCCTCCAGACGGCGGCGATCCGTGACGTCGAGCAGGGTGCCGAAGATCTCCCCGTCGGCGCCGCTCTCGTCGGGGACCCAGACGCCCTGGTCGAGGAAGATGCGATATTGGCCGTCGGCGCACATCCACCGGTACTCGCACGCATAGGCGCCCGTCTCGCTGGCCTGCATCAGACAGTCGACCACGCCCTGGATGTCGCCCGGGTGGATGCGGCCGAGGCCGATCTCCGGGTCCTCGATGAAGCGTGACGGCTCGAACCCGGTGAGCGGCGCGATGCTGTCGCTGACGAACAGGGCCGGGAAGGGATGCTGGCGCGCGCGCGAGGTGAAGACCACCGGCAACGATCGCAGGATGGCGTCCTGACGCTCGCGGGTCTGTCTCAGCTCCATTTCCGCCGCCAGACGGGCCTCGGCGATCGCGGCGTTCTCGGTGAGCAGCTTCGTCTGTTCCGCCGCCTGGTGATGGATCTGCAGGGTCTTCAGGTACAGGTCGACCAGCACCGACACCTTGGACCGCAGGATGAACGGGTCGACCGGCTTGAACACGACGTCGACGGCCCCGGCCTGGTAGGCCTGGAAAATGTGCGTCTCGTCGCGGAAGACCGCGGTCACGAAGACGATCGGCGTGTCCCGGGTGCGGGGATGTTCGCGGATCAGGCGCGCCGTCTCGTAGCCGTCCATTCCCGGCATGTGCAGGTCGAGCAGGATGACCGCGAACTCCTCGGCGAGCAGCAGCCTCAGCGCGTCCGGGCCGGATCGCGCCACCCTCAGGTCGTGGCCGAGCACCTTCAGCGCCTCGGTCGCGGCGAAGGCGTTGCGCTCGTCGTCGTCGACGATCAGGATTCTGGCCTTGAGGCCCGTGGAGCCCGACGGGCCGGAGGAGGCGGTCATGAGCCCGCCTGCTCGCGCACGGCCAGACGATGGGCGTCCGCCCGCTGGATCGATACCCGCATGACCGAGATGAGGAAGTCGATGTCGACGGGCTTGGAGACGTAGTCGGAGGCGCCGGCCTGGATGCATTTGGCGCGGTCGCCCTTCATCGCCTTGGCGGTCACGGCGATGATCGGCAGGTCGTTGAAGCGGGCGTCGGCGCGGATTTCCCGCATGGTCTCGTAGCCGTCCATGTCCGGCATCATGATGTCGACGAGGACGACATCGATGTCGGGATGCTGGTTCAGCAACTCGAGACCGGCGCGGCCGCTTTCGGCGTAGTGAAGGCCGACGCCGAACTCCTCAAGGGCGCTGGCCATGGAGAAGATGTTGCGGATGTCGTCGTCGATGACGAGCGCCGTCCTGCCGGTGAGGATCGCATCGACCTTGCGCACCTGGTTCAGGTCGTCGCGGGCCGCCGGTTTCAGGTTCTCGATCGGCTCGTGCAGCAGCAACGCCGCCTGGTCCATGAGCTGGGCGGGGGTGCGGGCGATCCGGGCGAGCCCGGAGAAGACGGCGAGCCGCAGGCGTCGCTCGTCGGCCGGCGCCAGCGTCTCCTCGACATAGAGAACCACGGGCCCGCTGGCGGTCTTCAGCCAGGACACGAGAGCGGCGGGAGACGCGACGGCGGCGTCCACGACGACGCCGTCCGCCGGGCGCAGCTTGAGCCGCTTGAGGCCCTTCAGCTCGTCGACCCGCGTGACGTTGGAGAAGGCGGATTTCAACGTCGCCAGCGTCGGCCCGGGACGGCCGACGAACACGAGGCGGCGATCCGACGCGGCGGCGAGGGTGCGGACCTGGTCAAGACTGGCGGTGACGTCCTCCTGCGCGACAGGCTTGGGCGTGACTCCCACGGCGCCGATGGCGAGGCTGAGACTGGCCTGGTCGTCCGCCGACATCACATGCACCGGAATGTGCCGCGTCTCCGGCGTGCGCTTGAGCAGGTCGAGCAGGGCCAGGCCGTCCATGTCGGGGAGGCCGACGTCGAGCATGATCGCCTTCGGCCCGTAGCGCCGGGCGAGGGCGATGGCCGCCACGCCCTGCTGGGTGACGACGGCCTTGAAGCCGGCGTCGTGCACCAGCGCCAGCAGGATGCGGGCGAAGCGGGGATCGTCCTCGATGATCAGGATCACGGCGTCGCCCGGCGCGAGGCTGTCCCGATCGTCGCCGACGGTTTCGACGATCTCGGCCGCGCCCTCGGTCTCGCGCTGGCGGATGACCACGGACTTGCTGCCCGCCGCGGCGGCGGACGGGGCCGCGGCCGGACTGAAGTTCAGCGGGAGATAGAGGGTGAAGGCGGAGCCCTCGCCGGGCTCGCTCTGCACCGTCAGTTCGCCGCCGAGGGTGCGGGTGATCTCGCGGCTGATCGAGAGACCGAGGCCGGTGCCGCCGTATTTGCGACTGGTGGTGCCGTCGGCCTGCTGGAAGGCCTCGAAGATGATCCGTTGCTTGTCCTCGGGGATGCCGATGCCGGTGTCGCGGACAGAGAAGGCCAGCACCTGACCGGCGTTGTTGAGGTGCTCGTTGTCGGCGCTCCAGCCTGCCGCGGCGCGGGCCACGCGGAAGGACACCCCGCCGGTGGCCGTGAACTTGAAGGCGTTGGACAGCAGGTTCTTGATGATCTGCTGGAGGCGCTTGTCGTCGGTGTACATCGCCGCCGGGAGGTCCGGGTCCAGTTCGATGGTGAAGTCGAGCTTCTTGTCCTGGGCGATCTGGGAGAAGGTCCGCTTCATCTGGTCTTCCAGATCGACGAACTGCATCTCGCCGATGTCGAGCGTGACCGTGCCGGACTCGATCTTGGACAGGTCGAGGATGTCGTTGATCAGGCCGAGGAGGTCCGAGCCGGCGGCGTGGATGTTGCGGGCGAACTCCACCTGCTTGTCGGTCAGGTTGCCCTGGGTGTTCTCGCTGAGCATCTTCGACAAGATGAGCAGGCTGTTCAGCGGGGTGCGCAGTTCGTGGCTCATGTTGGCCAGGAACTCGGACTTGTACTTGGACGTCAGGGCCAGCTGTTCGGCCTTTTCCTCGAGGGCGAAGCGGGCCTGCTCGACCTCGAAATTCTTGGCTTCGACCTGCTTGTTCTGGGCCGAGAGAAGCTGCGCCTTCTCCTCCAGTTCGGCGTTGGACCTCTGCAGCTCCTCCTGCTTGGCCCGCAGCAGCTCCTCGGACTGACGCAGGGAGGCGGCCTGCTGCTCCAGGCGGTCGTTGGTGGTCTTCAGCTCCTCCTGCTGGGCCTGCAGCTCGGAGGTGAGCAGCTGCGACTGGGTCAGCAGGCCTTCCGTCCGCATGTTGGCGGCGATGGTGTTCAGGACGATGCCGACGGATTCCATCAGCTGGCTGAGGAAGGACTGGTGGGTTTCCGAGAACTCGCCGAAGGTCGCGAGTTCGATCACCGCCTTGACCTCGCCCTCGAACAGGGCCGGCAGAACGATGATGTTGAGCGGCGCCGAGGCTCCCAGGCCGGAGCCGACCTGGATGTAGTCGCGCGGCACATTGGTCAGGATGATGCGGTCCTTCTCCTTGGCGCACTGGCCGATCAGGCTCTCGCCGAAGCGGAAGGTGGGCGACGCCTGCTCGCGCTCGGTCGAGGCGTAGGCCGCCGCCAGCACCAGCACCGGCTGGTCCTCCTCGTCCCGGTTGGCGACGTAGAAGACGGCGTGCTGGGCGTTGATCAGCGGCGCCAGCTCGGACAGCACCATGTTGGAGACGGTGGCGAGATCGCGCTCGCCCTGCAGCATGCGGGTGAACCGGGCGAGGTTGGTCTTCAGCCAGTCCTGCTCGGTGTTCTTCAGCGTCTGATCCTTCAGGTTGCGGATCATCTCGTTGATGTTGTCCTTCAGCGCCGCGACCTCGCCCGAGGCCTCGACGGTGATGGACCGCGTCAGGTCGCCCTTGGTCACGGCGGTCGAGACCTCGGCGATGGCGCGCACCTGGGTGGTCAGGTTGCCGGCCAGCTGGTTGACGTTGTCGGTCAGATCGCGCCACAGGCCGGCCGCGCCGGGCACGCGCGCCTGGCCGCCCAGCTTGCCTTCCGAACCCACCTCGCGGGCCACGTTGGTCACCTGGTCGGCGAAGATGGCCAGGGTCTCGATCATGCCGTTGATGGTGTCGGCCAGGGACGCGATCTCGCCCTTGGCGTCGAGGGTCAGCTTGCGCTTGAGATCGCCGTTGGCCACCGAGGTCACCACCTGGGCGATGCCGCGGACCTGGCCGGTCAGGTTGGCGGCCATCATGTTCACGTTGTCGGTGAGGTCCTTCCATGCCCCGGTCACGCCCGGGACCTGGGCCTGACCGCCCAGCTTGCCCTCGGTGCCGACCTCCTTGGCCACGCGGGTGACTTCCGAGGCGAAGGCGTTGAGCTGGTCCACCATGGTGTTGATGGTGTTCTTCAGCTCGAGGATCTCGCCCTTCACGTCGACGGTGATCTTCTTGGAGAGGTCGCCCTTGGCCACGGCGGTGGTGACCTCGGCGATGTTGCGGACCTGGCCGGTCAGGTTGCCGGCCATGAAGTTCACGTTGTCGGTCAGGTCCTTCCAGGTGCCGGCCACGCCTTTCACATTGGCCTGGCCGCCCAGCTTGCCCTCGGTGCCGACCTCGCGCGCCACGCGGGTGACTTCCGAGGCGAAGGCGTTGAGCTGGTCCACCATGGTGTTGATGGTCGACTTCAGCTCGAGGATCTCGCCCTTCACGTCGACGGTGATCTTCTTCGACAGATCGCCGTTGGCCACGGCGGTGGTCACTTCCGCGATGTTGCGGACCTGGCCGGTGAGGTTGTCGGCCATCAGGTTGACGTTGTCGGTCAGGTCCTTCCACGTGCCGGTCACGCCGGTGACCTGGGCCTGGCCGCCCAGCTTGCCCTCGGTGCCGACCTCGCGGGCCACGCGCGTCACTTCGGAGGCGAAGGCGTTCAGCTGGTCCACCATCACGTTGATGGTCGACTTCAGCTCGAGGATCTCGCCCTTCACGTCGACGGTGATCTTCTTGGACAGGTCGCCGTTGGCCACCGCGGTGGTGACCTCGGCGATGTTGCGCACCTGGCCGGTCAGGTTCGCGGCCATGGAATTCACGTTGTCGGTCAGGTCCTTCCAGGCGCCGCCGACCCCGCGCACGTTGGCCTGGCCGCCCAGCTTGCCCTCGGTCCCGACCTCGCGGGCCACGCGCGACACTTCCGAGGCGAAGGAGTTCAGCTAGTCCACCATGGTGTTGATGGTCGACTTCAGCTCGAGGATCTCGCCCTTCACATCGACGGTGATCTTCTTCGACAGGTCGCCGTTGGCCACGGCGGTGGTGACCTCGGCGATCTCGCGCACCTGGCCGGTGAGGTTGGCGGCCATCGAGTTCACGTTGTCGGTCAGGTCCTTCCACGCCCCGGTGACGCCCTCCACCTGGGCCTGGCCGCCCAGCTTGCCGTCGGTGCCGACCTCCTTGGCCACGCGGGTCACCTCGGAGGCGAAGGCGTTCAGCTGGTCCACCATCAC
This sequence comes from Brevundimonas viscosa, assembly GCF_900116065.1. Classification (GTDB taxonomy): domain Bacteria; phylum Pseudomonadota; class Alphaproteobacteria; order Caulobacterales; family Caulobacteraceae; genus Brevundimonas; species Brevundimonas viscosa. The sequence continues at coordinate 29,918 of NZ_FOZV01000009.1, read as the reverse complement.
GTTGATGGTGTTCTTCAGCTCCAGCACCTCGCCGCGCACCTGCACGGTGATCTTCTTGGACAGGTCGCCCTTGGCCACGGCGGTGGTGACCTCGGCGATGTTGCGGACCTGGCCCGTGAGGTTGTCGGCCATCAGGTTCACGTTGTCCGTGAGATCCTTCCAGGTGCCGCCGACGCCTTCCACCCGCGCCTGACCGCCCAGCTTGCCCTCGGTGCCGACCTCCCGGGCCACGCGGGTGACTTCCGAGGCGAAGGCGTTCAGCTGGTCCACCATGGTGTTGATGGTGACCTTCAGCTCAAGGATCTCGCCCTTCACGTCGACGGTGATCTTCTTGGACAGGTCGCCCCTGGCCACGGCGGTGGTGACCTCGGCGATGTTGCGCACCTGGCCGGTCAGGTTGGCGGCCATCGAGTTGACGTTGTCGGTGAGGTCCTTCCAGGTGCCGGTCACCCCCTTCACCTGGGCCTGGCCGCCCAGCTTGCCCTCGGTGCCGACCTCGCGGGCCATGCGGGTCACCTCGGAGGCGAAGGCGTTCAGCTGGTCCACCATGGTGTTGATGGTGTTCTTCAGCTCCAGCACCTCGCCCTTCACGTCGACGGTGATCTTGCGGCTGAGGTCGCCGTTGGCCACCGCGGTGGTGACCTCGGCGATGTTGCGGACCTGGCCGGTCAGGTTGGCGGCCATGAAGTTCACGTTGTCGGTCAGGTCCTTCCAGGCGCCGGCGACGCCCTTGACGTTGGCCTGGCCGCCCAGCTTGCCCTCGGTGCCGACCTCGCGCGCCACCCGGGTCACCTCGGCGGCGAAGGAGCTGAGCTGGCCGACCATGGTGTTCACCACCCGGCCGATGCGCAGGAACTCGCCGCGCAGGGGACGCTCCTCGTCGTCGACCTCCATGGTCTGGGTCAGGTCGCCCTTGGCCACCGCCCCGATGACGCGCGCCATCTCGGCGGTGGGGTGCATCATGTCGGCGATCAGGTCGTTCACCGCCTCGACGCTGTCGGACCAGGCGCCGGCGGCCCCGGGCAGTCGGGCCCGGGCGGTGATCCGTCCCTGTCGTCCGACTGTGTCCGCGAGCCGGCTGAACTCGCGGCTCATGCGGTCGTTCATCTCGACGACGTCGTTGAACGCCTCCGCCAGCTCCCCGTCGACGCCCTCGAGATCGAGGGGCAGGCGCACCGAGAAGTCGCCCCGACGGAAGGCCCTGAGGGCCGCCAGCAGGCTTCGCTTGTCCAGACCCGTATCTAGGCTCAGCGCAGGCATGGACATGGAGCACTCCGGACGTATGACGATGCGCGAGAGGCCGCGCGCCAGTCGGCGGGCAGGCGGAACGACGTCGCGATTGCGAATGTCACGAGATGACGCACTCCCCCAACTCAACCCTGCAGAATGCCTTATCCCGATGTCGGTTCCGTGCGGCGCCGGCCCTATTTTTCGTTGCCATCGGGAGGCTTCCGACTAGGTTCTGCGCCCATGACTCCACTCACCTTGCGCAGGTCGCCGTGGTGACGGGCCACGGCCTCGACGCGCCGGATTCGGGACTGCGCGCCTTCATCGAGGCGGCGTTTCCGACGGTCTGGGCGCTGGAGACGCTGCTGAGACTGCACCGCGAGCCGGAGCGTTCCTGGACGCCGGAGGCGCTGGTCGCCGACCTGCGCGCCAGCGGTCCGCTGGTCGAGGATTGTCTCGCGATCCTCGAACGGGCGGGCCTGATCGCGCAGCTGGACGGACGCTGGCGCTATCAACCGGCCTCGACGACGCTGGGCGAGCTGGTGGACCGGCTGGCCCTTACCTATGCCGAGCGGCCGTTCAGCGTCACCGGCGTCATCACCAAGAAGGGTTCCGGCGCCTTGCAGGGCTTCGCCGATTCGTTCCGCCTGGGAGGCTGGAAGTCATGACGCCAAGCGGACCGACGATCGTCTATCTCCTCTGTCTGGTCACCAGCGCGGCGTGTGCCGGGCTGTTGATCCGGTCCTGGCTGCGCAACCGCCAGCCGCTCCTGATGTGGAGCGCCGGCTGCTTCTCCCTGCTGGCCGTGAACAACCTGCTGGTGGTGATCGACATGACCATGCTGACGGACAGCAACCTGTCGGTGGCCCGCTCACTGACGGCGTTCGCCGCGGTGGGCGTGCTCATCTACGGCTTCATCTGGGAGGTCGATCGATGAGCCAGCTGGCGGTCCTCAACGGCGCCGTGATCATGGGCTACGCCGTGGCCTCGCTGTTCTTCCTCAAATTCTGGCGCAGGACCGGAGACGCCCTGTTCCTCGCCTTCTGCGCGTCCTTCCTGCTCCTTGCGGCGGTGCCGCTGATCACCGTCTGGCTGCAGATCCCGCGGGAGGAACAGAGCGCCGTCTACCTGCTTCGGGCGGCGGCGTTCATGATCATCATCGTCGCCATCGTGATCAACTCGCGACGCTCAAGATCCTGAGTCCGGCGGAGAGCCGGCGAGGACGCCTCCGGTTCGCCGCCCGGGAAGCCGGGATTCGTCGGGCGGTCAGTCGGCGGCGAGCGTCAGGGCCATGCGCACCAGCGACGAGAGGCTGTCGGCCGCCATCTTGTCCATCACCCGGGCGCGGAAGATCTCGACGGTGCGCGGGCTGATGTCGAGTTCCCGGGCGATCTCCTTGTTCGAAAGCCCCTCGACCAGGGCGTCGAACACCTGCCGTTCGCGGGGCGTCAGCGCCTCGAGACGGGCCAGGGCGGTCAGTCGTTGCTCGCGCTGCAGGGAGAGCTTGCCGATCCTCCCGAGCACCCCCTTCACCGTTTCGACCAGGCGGGCCGGATCGACCGGCTTCTCGATGAAATCGACGATGCCCGACTTCATCATCTGCACCGCGGTGGGCACGTCGGCATGGCCGGTGATGACGATCATCGGCCATTCCCGGTCCTGCAGGGCGGCCAGCCGTCTGACCACCTCCGAGCCGTCCATGCCGGGCATGCGCACGTCGGTGATCACGCAGGCGAGGCGGTCGTCCGGCAGATGATCCATGAAGTCGCTGCCGCTCGCAAAGGCGCGGGCCCGGATGCCCTCGCCGCGAAGGACCATGACGAGGGAATCCCGCACGGCTGGATCATCGTCGATGACGAAAACAGAGGCGTCGGTGTTCATGCCGCCCGTTCCTCCTGCGGCAGACGGATCGAGAAGGCGGCGCCGCCCAGGGCGCTGCGGTCGAGCCGCAGCGACCCGCCATGGCTCTCGACGATGGTCCGGGTCACGGACAGGCCCAGGCCCATGCCGTTGGCCTTGCTGGTGGTCATCGGCCGGATCACGGATTCCAGGTCGTTGGCGGGAATCCCGGGGCCGTTGTCCTCGACGGAGATTTCGTAGCCGTCGCCGGTGCGGCGGCCGCTGATCGACACGACCGGGTCGTGGGTGCAGGCGGCGGCCTCGATCGCGTTGCGGACAAGGTTGATGACGGCCTGCTGAAACTGGATGCGCTCGGCCAGCACGGTGTCGGCGCGGCCGTCGATGTCGATCCTCACCTCGATCCCCGCGTCGCGGCCGAGAAGGCGGAGGGACGGGCGCAGGTCCTCGATCATGGACGAGACCCGCTGAAGCTCCAGCGCCGCCGAGCCGGTGGTGAGCAGGTCGCGCATGCGCCGGATGATGCCGCCCGCCCGCAGGACCTCGCCCTTGGCGAGATCCAGGGTGCGGCCGGCGCTTTCGCCCAGCGGACCCGTTCGCTCGATGTCGCGTCGGCTGGCGTGCATGTAGGAGGCGGCGGCGCTGAGCGGCTGGTTCAGCTCGTGGGCGAGGGTGGCGGCCATCTGACCCAGAGAGTTGAGGCGCCAGACACGGTTTAGCTGGGCGTCGAGCTCCAGGGCCCGGGTGGTGGCGACCCGGGCCTGGGTGACGTCCGTCACCGATACCGCGGCGTAGTCCTCGCCGCCCGCCGTGTCCGCGGTCACGCCCGCCTGAAGGGTGAGCAGGAGCGGCTGGCCGTCGGGCCGGCGGCCCCGCCACTCGCGCGCGTCCTCCGTCGCGCCGTCGGCCGGGCTCGAGACGAGCGCCTGCAGGTCGAAGTCCTCGACCAGTCGCGAAAACGGCGAACCGACCGCTTCCGTGTTGGTCACGCCGAACAGGAGGGCGGCGGCCGGGGTCAGCCGACGGATGCGGCCGGCGCGGTCGAGAATGACGACGGGAACGGCGGCCAGCACGGTGTCGAGGACGGCGTTCCGGTCGGCCAGGGTGCGGGCGAGGGCGCCGGCCCGCCGATGGATACGGCGTTGCGCCCAGCACAGTTCGGCGAGCAGCCAGCTGACGGCGAGGAAGAGCACGGCGTTGACGACCGTATCGGTCAGTCCCTCGCGCGGGACGATGGAGACGTTGACCGCGATCGAGAGGGCGATGGCCAGTCCCGTCGGGCCCGGACGGGACAGCAGGGCCGTGATCACCGCGGCCGGGACCATCGGCAGGTAGTAGAACTGTCCGAAAGGCTCCAGGGCGGTGCGCAGGACGACGCAGGCCGCCACCGAGACCACCGCCAGACCGTACCCGCGCCAGCCCCGGTAGGACCGATCCACCATGGCGGTGATCAATCGGGGCAGGGCGGTTCTCACGCTACGTCAGCATCCTGTACGCCGTTTACATGCGCCGCCGGCCCCGACTCGTCGGGCAGCTGCGACCTACCGGATACCAGCATTTGGCGACGGTGCGAACCGCTGCGCGTCCGCCGGATACGCGTTTCTACGTATGCCGCGGTTTACCAGCAATATTCCTGTCCCCCCGAGGATGCAGCCAACGTCCAAGGGAAAAGAATGTCCAGTACCGATTCGTCGCGTGTGTTCCTCAGAATGCGGAACGTCTCCATCGCCCTCGCCCCGATCGCCGCCCTGTCTCTCGCCGGGGCCGCCCAGTCCGCCGAGCTTCCGACCCCTGACCTTGAATGGCAGATCGGCGTCGCCACCGAGAACGTCGCCAAGGGCCTCGGCAAGAGCGGCGGCGACCCGAGCGTCTCCGGCTCGGTCGGCGCCAGTCTCGGGGCCTTCTACGCCGAGTTCAGCGGATCGACGGTCGAGCTTGGCGGCGGGGCCGACAGCGAACTGGTGACGACGGTCGGCTATGCGCCGGAGATCGGCGGCTTCGAGTTCGACTTCTCGGCCATGCACAAGGTCTTCACCGGAACTGTGCCCGGTTACGACGATCGCTTCATGGAGTACCAGGCCGACGTGTCGCGCGATGTCGGGCCGGTCGGCGTGCGTTTGCGGGCCAACTACACTCCCGATGGTTCGGGTTCGATGGAAGACGCCTGGTGGTTCGAGACCCAGGCCAGCTACGCCCTCGGCGCCCGGACCCGCGCGAGCGTCGCCGTCGGCGAACGGGTCAGCGACACCAGCGCCGAGTACACGGCCTGGAACGTCGGCGTGAAGCACAAGCTGACCCGCCAGCTCGCCGCCGACGTGCGCTGGTACGACACCGACCAGCACGACCTCGGCGACCGCTACGAGGGCCGTCTCGTCGGCGCCCTGACCTACGCCTTCTGACCCACGCCGTCTGACCTACCGATTGATCGAGGCTCCCGTGAACATGCTCAACAACCTGGCGGTCGGCCGCAAGCTGATGCTGTCCTTCGCCGCCGTGCTCCTGGCCATCATGGCCATGGGCGGGGTGATCTTCCTGCAGCTCGCCTCGATCGACCGGGCGAGCGCCGATCGCGCGGTCCTCAACGAAATGACGCGAGCCACCGCCTCCGCGGAGTTCTACCTGTCCCGACAGGAAGGCAGCTTCCGGGGCTTCCTGCTGTCGGGCGATGAGTACTACGTGGAACGCGCAACTGCGCACCGGGAGCGGTTCAGCACCTTCGTCGCCACGATGCGCGAAAACGCGGGCCCGGATCTGGCCGGCGAGATCGACGCCCTCGAACAGTCGGCCGAGGCCTGGTTCGAGCACGTCGTCGTGCAGGGCGCGGAACTCGCCCGCGACCCGGCCACCCATGCCAGCGCCGTGGCCATGGTCGGGCGCAGCGGGTCGGCGGATCGACTGATCGAGCCGGTAGAAGCCTCGATCGAGAAGATCCACGGGGTGCTGGACGCCGAGCGTGACCAGGTCCGTGCAGCGCAGGCGGCGGCGGCGAACACCGCCCGTTGGTCCCTGATCGCCGGCATCGTGCTGGCCGCCCTGCTCGCGGTGGGCGTCGGCTGGCTGCTGACCCGCGGCATTGCCGGGCCGATCGGACGCATGGTCGGGCACATGAACCGGCTGCGCGCCGGCGACACCTCGATCGAGGTCGTCGAGGCCCAGCGCAAGGACGAGTTCGGCGCCATGGGCGTGGCCGTCCTCGCCTTCCGCGACGCCGCCATCGAAAAGGCGCGGGTCGAGGCCGAGGCCGCCGCCGCACGCGAGACGAACGAGCGCGAACGCGCCGCCGCCGAGGCGGAGAAGGCGCGCGTGGCCGAGGAGGACCGGATCACGGTCGAGGCGCTGGCCCGCGGCCTGTCGGCCATGGCCGAGGGCGACCTGACCCACCGGATGAACGCGCCGGTGCCGGCGCGGGCCGAACAACTGAAGGCGGACTTCAACTCGGCCATCGGCCAGTTGCAGCAGGCGGTGTCGGTGGTGGTGCAGAACGTGGCGGCGATCCGCTCCGGTTCGGGCGAGATCAGCCACGCCGCCGACGACCTGTCGCGGCGCACCGAGCAGCAGGCGGCGAGCCTGGAGGAGACGGCGGCGGCGCTGGACCAGATCACGGCGACGGTGAACCGGACGGCTTCCGGCGCACGTCAGGCCTCGGACGTGGTGCAGGCGGCGCGCGGCGACGCGGAGACCTCGGGCGTGGTGGTGCGCGACGCGGTGGCGGCGATGAGCGCCATCGAGCAGTCGGCCCAGCAGATCAGCCAGATCATCGGGGTGATCGACGAGATCGCCTTCCAGACCAACCTGCTGGCCCTGAACGCCGGGGTCGAGGCGGCCCGGGCCGGCGACGCCGGCCGCGGCTTCGCGGTGGTGGCCTCGGAAGTGCGGGCCCTGGCCCAACGCTCGGCCGACGCGGCGCGCGAGATCAAGACGCTGATCTCGGCCTCGACCAGCCAGGTCGGCTCGGGCGTGCAGCTGGTCGGCCAGACCGGCGAAGCGCTGCAGCGCATCGTCGGCCGGGTGGCCGAGATCGACGGCCTGGTGTCGGAGATCGCCGCCTCGGCCCAGGAGCAGGCCACGGGCCTCCAGCAGGTCAACACCGCGGTCAACCAGATGGACCAGGTGACCCAGCAGAACGCCGCCATGGTCGAGGAATCCACCGCCGCCAGCCACTCGCTGGCCCAGGAGGCCGAGAGCCTGGCCGCCTCGGTGGCGCGCTTCCGCATCGGCGACGAGGCCCCGGCCGCCGCGGCCCGGACGGCCCCGGCCCCGGCCCGCAGCGAGCGCACCGCCCGCGCCGTCGCCCAGCTGAAGACGATCGGCCACGGCGGCGCGGCGCTGAAGCCGGCCCCGGCGGCCGCCGAGGACGGATGGGAGGAGTTCTGATGACGGAGCCTGTCGTCCTTCCCGCCGTGCTGGACCTTCGCGCCGCCGGCGCCCTGACCTCGGAATTTCTGGCGCGGCGGGGACAGCCGCTGACCGTGGACGCCTCGGGCGTCGAACGGCTGGGCGGTCTGTCCCTGCAGGTCCTGTTGTCCGCCGCGAAGACCTGGGCGGCCGACGGCATGGATCTGACCGTCGCCCCTGTGTCGGAAGCCTTTGTGGAGCAGTGCCGCGCCTTCGGCGCCGCCGCGCTCGCCCCTGATTTCGCCGGAGACCCCGCGTGACCAAGACCGTCCTGACCGTCGACGACTCCCGGACCATGCGCGACATGCTGCTGCTGGCGCTGGAGGGCGCGGGCTACCGGGTCATCCAGGCCGAGGACGGCGTGCATGGGCTGGAGGTGCTGGCCGCGAGCGGCGGCGCCGACGTGGTGATCACCGACATCAACATGCCGCGCATGGACGGCTTCGGCTTCATCCAGGGCGTGCGCTCGAATCCCGCCTATGACTCGACCCCGGTGCTGGTGCTGACCACCGAGAGCGACGCGACCAAGAAGGCCCGCGCCCGGGAAGCCGGGGCGACGGGCTGGATCGTCAAGCCGTTCGATCCGGCCAAGCTGGTGGACGCCGTCCGCCGCGTCGCCGCCTGAGTTCCGGACCCGCCCCCATGGACACCTTCGAGGCGATCAAGGCGACCTTCTTCCAGGAGTGCGACGAGCTGCTCGCCGACCTGGAGACGAAGCTTCTCGATCTGGAGAGCGGCGCCGCCGACGACGAGACGATCAACGCCGTCTTCCGCGCCGTGCACTCGGTCAAGGGCGGGGCGGGCGCCTTCGGCCTCGAGGCCCTCGTACGCTTCGCCCATGTCTTCGAGACCCTGCTGGACGAGCTGCGCGCGGGCCGCAAACCGTGCGACGAGCTGACCGTCCGCACCCTGCTGAGGGCCTCCGACGTCCTCGCCGACCACGTCGCCGCCGCCCAAGGGACCGGGCCCGAGGTCGAGGAGGCGCGTTCCGCCGCTCTCGTCGCCGAGCTGGAGGTGCTGACCCACGGAGAGGGGGGCTCGCCTGCGCCGGACGAGGCGGAGGACGACTTCGGCTTTCAACCGGTGGCCTTCGATCTGCCGTCGCTGGACCTTCCGTCGCTGGACCTGCCGTCGCCGGACGCGCCCGGGGCTCCGGCCGCCGGCGGCTGGCGCATCGTCTTCCGGCCGCACGGCCGCATGTACGTCAACGCCAACGAGACCGGGCTGCTGCTGCGCGAACTGGGCCGCCTGGGACCGCTCGAGGTGGAGCTCGACGACAGCGCCGTGCCGATGCTGGACCGGCTTCAGCCGGAGGAGAACGAGCTGGTCTGGACGATCCGACTCACGGCTCCGGTCGACGAGGCGGCGGTGCGCGAGGTGTTCGACTTCGTCGAGGGCGACTGCGACCTGCGCATCGAACCGATCGCGGGGGAGGGCCCCGAACTGCCGCCGCTGATCGAAACGCCGGACGCGCCGGCCGACGACATCGACATCTCGGCCCTGCTGGCGAAGGTGCAGGACGAACCGGCCGCCGCCGTAACGCCTGCCGCCCCCGCGACTTCGGCGCCGGCGGCGGCCGCGCCTGCCGCCTCCGCGACCGCCCCGACCGCCAGCTCCCCGCCGGCCGCGGCGGCTCCGGCCACCATCCGCGTCGATCTGGAGCGGGTCGACCGGCTGATCAATGTGGTCGGCGAACTGGTGATCCAGCAGGCCATGCTGGCCCAGCGCGTGACCGAGAGCGGCCTCGCCCGCTCGTCCGGCATCTCCGTCGGTCTCGAGGATCTGGAGCTGCTGACCCGCGAGATCCAGGACAGCGTCATGGCCATCCGGGCCCAGCCTGTGAAGTCGGTGTTCCAGCGCATGCCCCGTCTGGTGCGCGAGGTCGCCGAGATGACCGGCAAGCGGGTGCGGCTGGTGACCGAAGGGGAGGCGACCGAGGTCGACAAGACCGTGGTCGAGCGGCTGGCCGAGCCGATCACCCACATGCTGCGCAACGCCATCGATCACGGGCTGGAGACGCCGGAGGAACGAACCGCGGCGGGCAAGCCGAGCGAGGGCACTGTTCGTCTGGCCGCCCTGCACCGGTCCGGCCGCATCGTCATCGAGATCAGCGACGACGGCCGGGGCATCAACCGCGAGCGGGTGCGCGGCATCGCCGTCTCGAAGGGGCTGATCGCCGAGGACGCCGCGCTGACGGACGACGAGATCGACAACCTGATCTTCCTGCCCGGCTTCTCCACCGCCGACGCGGTGTCGGACATCTCGGGCCGCGGCGTCGGCATGGATGTCGTGCGGCGCTCGATCCAGTCGCTGGGCGGGCGCATCTCGATCAGCTCCAATCCCGGCAAGGGCTCCACCTTCACCCTGAGCCTGCCGCTGACCCTCGCGGTCCTGGACGGCATGGCCCTCGGCGCGGCCGAACAGACGCTGGTGGCGCCGCTCTCCGCGATCGTCGAGAGCCTGACGCCGAAGGCCGAAGATGTGCACTACGTCGGCGGCCACGACGCGGTGATCCGCTTCCGCGAGGCCTTCGTTCCGCTGGTCGACGTCGCCCGCACCATGGGATTCCGCGACGCTCCGGTCCCGCCGGGCCAGGGCGTGGCGGTGGTCGTCGAGACCGAGTCCGGCGCCCGGGCCGCCCTGATGGTCGACGCCATTCACGGCCAGCGCCAGGTCGTGATCAAGAGTCTGGAGACCAACTACCAGCAGGTGGAGGGCGTCGCCGCCGCCACCATCCTGGGCGACGGACGGGTCGCCCTTATCCTCGACGTCGACGCCCTCGTCGCCAACGCCCGCCGCCGCCCCGCCGCGGCCGATCTCAAGCTTGCGAGCTGACATGACCGAAGCCCCGACCAACGCCGCCGCCCGCGAACTGATCGCCTTCCGTATCGGCGAGCAGGAATTCTGCGTCGACATCATGTCGGTGCGCGAGATCCGCGGCTGGACGCCCGCGACGCCTCTGCCCCGTGCGCCCGGCTACATGAAGGGCGTCATCAACCTGCGCGGCGCGGTGCTGCCGATCATCGACCTCGGCGCGAGGTTCGGCCTGCGCACCTCGGAGCCGACCGCCCGCCACGTGATCATGGTCGCCCACATCGGCGGGCGCATGGTCGGGCTGCTGGTCGACGCCGTGTCGGACATCATCCAGCTGGACGACGGCGCGGTGCAGCCCACGCCGGACGTCGCCAGCGAGGAGGTCCGCGCCTTCGTCAAGGGCATCTTCGCCCTCGAGGGACGGATGGTCAGCCTCGTCGACCTCGGCCTCATCCTGCCGCCGGCGGAGGCCGAAGCCGCATGACCGCCGCCGCCGGCACGGTGTCGTTGGTGGAGGGCGAGTTCGCCCTCACCGCCGAGGACTTCCGCCACATCGCCCAGGTCCTGCACAGCCACGCCGGCATCGCGCTGGGCGAAGGCAAGGCGGCGCTCGTCTATTCCCGGCTGGCCAAGCGGCTGCGCGCGCTCGGCCTGCGCAGCTTCCGCGAATACTGCGCCCTGATCGACGGGGTCGAGGGGGTCGACGAGCGGCAGGCGATGACCGCGGCGCTGACCACCAACGTCACCCGCTTCTATCGCGAGCCGCATCATTTCGACGACCTGTTGAACCGGGTCATGCCGCGGCTGGCGGAACGCGCCCGCGCCGGGGGACGGGTGCGGCTGTGGTCGGCGGCGTGCTCGAACGGGCAGGAGCCATATTCGATGGCGCTGACGGTGCTCGCCGCCCTGCCCGAGGCGGCCGAGCTGGACGTCCGCATCCTCGCCACCGACATCGATCCCAACATGGTCGCCGAGGGCGCGAACGGCGCATACGCCGAGGAAGCGCTGGAGCAGGCGCCGGCCACGCTCTGGCGGCGCTATTTCAACCGGACCCCGGGCGCCGGGCGGGACCGCTGGACCGCGGGTCCGGAGCTGCGCCGGCTGGTCGCGTTCCGCGAGCTGAACCTGATCGGCGACTGGCCGATGAAGGGCCGCTTCGACGTCATCTTCTGCCGCAACGTGGTGATCTACTTCGACGAGGCGACCCAGGAGCGGGTGTGGAGCCGGTTCGCGCCGCTGATGACGCCGGGCGCGACCCTGTACATCGGCCATTCCGAGCGGGTCTCCGGCCCGGCCTCGGCCCTGCTGCGTCCGGACGGCCTGACCACCTACCGGATCGGAGGCGCCGCATGACCCGCCGGGTGACCGTACTCGTCGTCGACGACAGCCCGACCATGCGCGGCCTGATCACCGCTGCGCTGCGGCGCGATCCCGACATCGAGGTCGTCGGCTCGGCCGCCGATCCGCTGGAGGCGCGCGAGGCCATCAAGCGTCTGAATCCCGACGTCATCACCCTCGACGTCGAGATGCCGAACATGAACGGGATCGAGTTCCTCGAGAAGATCATGCGTCTGCGGCCGATGCCGGTGGTGATGGTCTCGACCCTGACCCAGGCCGGGGCCGACGTGACCGTAGCGGCGCTCGAGATCGGGGCGGTCGATGCGATCGGCAAGCCGGTCGACGGGACGCCGCCGGCGGTCGCCTTCGCCGAACTGGCGCAGAAGGTGAAGACGGCGGCGGCCTCGCGCGTGCGGGCCCGGGGCGACGCCCCGCCCGCGCCCCCCGAGGCGGCCGCTGACTACCGCCCGGACCCCGCCCACATCCTCGCCATCGGGGCTTCCACCGGGGGGGTCGAGGCGCTGCTCACGATCCTGACCGGCTTCCCCGAGGCCTGTCCGGCGACGGTGATCACCCAGCACATGCCGGCCACCTTCACCCGCAGCTTCGCGGCGCGTCTCGACAAGATGTGCGCGCCGCACGTCTCGGAGGCCGAGGACGGCGCGCCGATCAAGCCCGGCTGCGTCTATATCGCCCCGGGAGGAGAGACCCATCTGGAAGTCGTCGGCGCCAGTCCCCGCTGCCGCCTGACCCGGACCGAGCCGGTCAACGGTCACCGTCCGTCGGTGGACGTCCTGTTCGACTCGGTCGCCCGCGCCCGCCGGCCGATGACCGGGGTCATTCTCACCGGCATGGGCAAGGACGGCGCGCGCGGCCTGCTGGCCATGCGTGAGGCCGGCGCCCGGACGCTCGGACAGGATGAGGCCTCCTGCGTGGTCTACGGCATGCCGCGCGCCGCCTTCGAACTGGGCGCGGTCGAGCGCCAGTTGCCGTTACACCGCCTTCGCCCCGCCATTCTCGACCTGTGCGCCGCACCCGCCGCCTGAGGATCTGTCCAGTACCATGCCCGCCGCTTCCGCCCTCCACGTCCTGATCGTCGACGATCAGCAGACCATGCGCTCCCTGGTCCGCAACAGCCTGCAACAGCTCGGCGTGCGCGAGATCACCGAGGCCGCCGACGGCGAAGCCGGTCTGCGCCAGGTGATCAGCAAGCCCGTCCACCTGGTGATCTCGGACTTCAACATGCCGAACCTGGACGGTCTCGGCCTGCTGCGCGCGATCCGGGCGCACCCGCCGATCAAGACCACCGCCTTCATCATGCTGACCGGCCGGGCCGATCGCGAACTGGTGCAGCGCGCCGTGCAGTTCGGCGTCAACAACTACCTGGTCAAACCCTTCACCGTGGCCCAGCTCAAGGAAAAGCTGGAGGCGGTCTTCGGTCCGCTGACATGACGGTCGCGGCCCGCGTCGAAAGCCTTGAGCGCCGCCTCCATGTCGGGCAGGGCGAGCACCATGTGACCTCGGACCGCGACGTGGTCCTGACCACGGTGCTGGGCAGTTGCGTGGCCGCCTGCCTGTGCGACCCCCTGGCCGGGGTGGGGGGGATGAACCACTTCCTGCTGCCTGACGGCTCCGGCGCCGGGACGGACGCCGGCCGGCGCTACGGCGCCTACGCCATGGAACTGCTGATCAACGACCTGCTCAAGTCCGGCGCCCGCCGCGAGCGGCTTGAGGCCAAGCTGTTCGGCGGCGGGCGGATGTTCGACTCGCTGCGCGACGTCGGCCAGGCCAACGCCGACTTCGCCGAGCGCTTCCTCAGGGACGAGGGCATCCGTGTCGTCAGCGGCAGCCTGCGGGGGATGGGCGGTCGGCGCCTGCACTACTGGCCGGCCTCGGGCCGGGCGTTGCAGCGAAGCGTCGCCGACGCGGCGGCGCCCCGGCCCCGGCCGGCGCCCGTCGCGCTGCCCGCCGGCGGCGAACTGGAGCTGTTCTGATGGCGCCCCCGGACCGGACCCTGCTGGCCGCCATGGCGACGGAGGCCTGCGCCTTGCGCGGCGAACTGGACGACGTCGCCGGTCGACTGGGCGCGTGGATGCGGGATCTGCCGCCCGGTCTCGCCGACGGCGTCGTGACGGAGGTCCAGGCCTTCGACTCCATGGGCCAGCGGCTGGAGGTGCTGACGAGGCTGCTGGAGGGGATCGCCGGAGGGAAGGCGGCCGCCGATCTGGTCGCCGCGGTCCCGCTGGCGGACATGGCGGCTCGCCTCGGCGGAAAAGAGCCGGCGCCGGCGGTCGCCGCCGGCGACTTCGTGCTGTTCGATTGACCGATGGCGAGCGCTTCCCGATCCCGGGTCAATCTGGAGCATTCGTCGGTCTTGCTGATCGACGACAACCAAAAGTCGCTCGACATGCTCAGTTCGATCTTTCACGGCTTCGGCGTGAAGGAGCAGATCAAGTGCGAGAGCGCGATCGCGGCGACGGACATCCTGAAGCGCCGGATGGTCGACCTGGTGCTCGTGGACTGCTCGATGCCCGAAATGGACGGCTACGATTTCGTGCGCTGGCTGCGGCGCGAGACGACGCCGCCGCTGCGCTATGTCCCGATCATCATGCTGACCGGACATGCGGCGCAGTCGCTGGTCCACAAGAGCCGTGACTGCGGGGCCAGCTTCGTGGTCGCCAAGCCCCTGACGCCGGCGGTGCTGCTGAAGCGCATTCTCTGGCTTGGGATGGACGAACGTCAGTTCGTCGAAGCCGACGACTACGTCGGCCCGGACCGCCGGGTCCGGAATTTCGGGCCGCCCCTCGGGCAGCCGGGCCGGCGCGCCGGCGACCTTTCGACCCACGTGGGGGCGGCCAGCGAGCCGAACCTGGATCAGGCGGACATCGACATGCTTCTCAAACCCCAGCGGGTGGTGCTGTGACCGGGGCGCGGCTGGTTACGGTGAAAAGCGGCCTTGCGCGCCAGCTGTCCCGACCCGGCGGGCGCAGTCTGGCCGATGCCGAACGACTGGCCGACGCGGCCCTGCAGACGCACCGGACGGACGCCTTCGATGAACTGGGACGCCTTGTCGCCCAGCTGGAGACCGCGTGCACCACGCGTTCACCGGAAGACCGCGTCCGGGCCTACGCCCTGGGGGCGAGCATCGTCGATCTCGCCGGCTTCTTCGATACGGGTCCGTTCTATGACGCGGCCTACAGCCTCTGCGACCTGATCGACCGCTCCCGCGACAGTCCCCTGTGGAGCTGGGATGCGGTGCAGGTGCACGTCCAGGCGCTTCGCCTGCTTCACCTCGCGGGCCTGGGCAACGCCGGTCCGGACGCCGCCGGTCTTGTCGCCGGCCTGCGCCGCGTGGTCGCCGCGATCCTGGATTGACGGGGCCGGCGTCCGCCTGTCCGGCGGGCGTCGACTGGCCGGTCGAGCGCGCCCTCTAGGGGCGGATGAAGTGGGGCAGGAAACGGGACGTGTTGCGCGTGATGCGGCCGGGATCCTCCCTGAGGCTGATTCCGGCAGGTTCGTCTCCGACTAGCCACGACCCGACGATGACGTGCTGGCCGTCGAAGAGCGGCGGCGGATGGAAGGCCTGGAGGATGTGGCGACCTTCGCCGTACCCGCCGTCCTCGACGCCGCCGCTGATCCCGCGCTCGACCAGTTCGATGTTGGCCCCCTCGCGTGAGAACAGCGGCTTGCGGGCATAGCTGTCCCCCAGTGCCGAGCGCCGCGGATCGTCCTCGAAGTAGGCCTCGAGCAGGTTCGGGTGACCGGGGTGCCGTTCCCACAGCAGCGGGAGGACGCCCTTGTTCGACAGGAGGCTCTTCCACGCGGGTTCAAGTACGGTGACGCGCGCTTCCGGCAAGGGGCCGGCGTAGTCGTCCCGGAGCATCTGTTCCCACGGATAGAGCTTGAACAGCGCCTGGATGATCCAGTTCTCATGGTCGACGAAGCGACCATCGGCGTTCAGGCCGATCTGCTCGATCGCCACGAACTGCGGGTCCAGGCCCGCCTGGCGCGCCAGATCCTCAAGAAAACGCACCGTCTGCCGATCCTCGACGAAGTCGGGGTCGGAGCTGAAGTGGATGAAGCCGCCGCCCGGGAAGATGGCGCGGAACCGGTCGACGAGCTTCTCGTGAAGGCTGTTGAATTGGTCGGCATCGGGGGGAAGCACGCCGGCGGAAATCTGGTCCTCGAGCCACAGCCACTGGAAGACGGCGGTTTCGTAGACGCTGGTGGGGGTGTCGGCGTTGTACTCGTAGAGCCTTGCGGGTCCGGTCCCGTCGTAGGCGAAGTCGAACCGGCCGTAGAGCGAGGGATCGCCGCGTTTCCAGCTGTCGGCCACGTAGTCGCGGAGACCTTCCGGGATCTCGAGGCGCTCCATCAGACGCTCGGACGCGACGGCCTCGTCGACGAGGGCGAGGCACAGCGCGTGGAGCTCGCTGGTCGGTCCCTCCAGATCCTCCTCGATCTCGGCGAGCGAAAAGGCGTAGGCCGCCGTCTCGTCCCAGTAGGGCCTGCCATCGTCATGTCGCCAGGTGAATCCGAGGGCCTCGGCCCTGGCGTCCCAGTCCGGTCGGGGTTCGAAGCGCAGGCGCTCCATGGTCAGGCGGGATCCTTGTCCTTGAGCGCATGGCCGATCTGCGGCGTGACGATGGTCACCTCCTGCCGGGTCAGGCGCGCGAGAACATCGTCGGCCGACGTCTGCCCGGGCAGGATCCCCGCGTCGCGCAATTTCGAGTCGAGATCCGCACCCGTCCGCCGGTCCTCGAGCTCCTGGCTGACGCGGAGCTTCTCCTCCTGCACCGCCTGCCGCTGCTTGATGCGCTGCAGGCTGTCGGCGGCCGAGCCGATCCGCGACTGGGCGCCGGCCGAGTTGAGGGCGACGGAGGCCTGGGCGCGCTGGACCGAGTCGTTGACCTTCACGATGTCGATCTCGCGCCGCAGCGTCTCGATCTTCTGGTCCGTGGCGGCGATGGCGGTGCGGAGGCGAGCCTCGGCGCCCTTCATGTCCTCGATCATCGGGCTGCGGGTCGCGATCTCGCTTTCCAGTTCGGCGATCCGCTGGGCGACTTCCCGCGCGAGGTCGGCCTTGCCCTGGGCGATCGCGGCGCGGGCGGACGTCTCGTACTTGCCGATCTGGTCGTGGAAGCTCTGCACTTCGCCCTCGGCGGTGCGGCGGCGGGCGACCAGCCCTGCGAGATCATCCCGGGCCTTGCCCTGGGCGTTGTCGGCGTCGCGGATCTCCTGGTCGAGGATGCGCAGGGCGTTCGCGTCCACCACCGAGAGGGCCGCGTCGTGGGCCGTCCCGCGGAACAGGGCTGAGAGTTTTCTGAGCATGGACATGGGGGTCTCCGAAGATCAGGCGGCCGCGCCGAAGGTTTCGCGCAGCTCGGTGGCGTCGATGGCGTTCTCGGCGAGGGTGCGCAGTTCGATAAGGATGGTCTGCAGCGTCGTCTTGCACGACAGCTCGCCCATCAGCTCGTAGATGTCCTCGCCCCCGACATTGGTGATGGCGAAGTTCGACAGCGGCACGATGCGTTGGGCCTTGAGCAGGAACTCGTTGAAGGCGGCCGTGTCGGGCTGTTCGGCGACGGGCCACAGCAGCACCGAGCAGACGATCTGCGCCCCGCCGACGCTCAGGTAGATCGGGAGATCCCCGTACTCGTGCATGGTGGCGAGGAGGACCGGGTCCGCGCCTTCCAGCACGCGAACGCTCAGCTCGCCCTCCCGCACCAGTTCGGATGTCTCCAGGGCGGACTTGATGGCGGGAACGGTCCAGGGAGTTTCAATCACGGCGTCCATCTGGTGGTGTGCTCCGGAACGGGGGATGGCGGTTGAACGGGGACGGAGGCTCGGGCTTCGGGTGGAATCGGTCACGATCGCGCGGACGGCGGCCTTGATGTCGTCGCGGACCGCAGCCGGCGCCCAGAACTCCATCTTGACCATGCCGGCGGCCCGCCGCGCACGCCGCCAGGCCTGCATACGGTCGCGCGCACCGACTTTGCTGTCCTGCACCCTGGCCATGTTTCATGTTACGCGTAACATGAAGGCTTGACTTCGCCTAGGGGGCGCCAGCAACCTCGGTCGCGGAGGAACCGATGCTGCTTCCGCGCATGAAACTGGCGGTGATCTTTGATCGCGCCTTCCACGCCATGGCGGACATGCACTGGCGCATGTTGTGGATTCTGATCGCCTTTCACGCGGCGTCGTCATGGGCGATGCTGGGCGCGGCGGGCGAGACCGGATTGAGGGCCGCGGCCGACTTCCTCTAATGGTACGCCACCACCGCTTACACTGTCGGCTACGGGGATATCAGTCCGCAGACCCAGGCCGGACGGCTGATCACCGCCGTCTGGGTCTTCCCCGGCGCGATCGCGGCCTTTACGACCGTGGTTGCGAAGGTCCTGGGGGCGATCGGGGAGATCTGGCGCGCCCGCAGGGCTGGGAAGGGAGATTTTTCGCGGATGGCGGGCAGCATCCTGATTGTGGGCTACAATGCCTCGCGGACGCCGAAGATGATCGACGAACTGTGCGCCGAGAAGTCGCCCGGCCAGACGCTGGTGCTGCTGACACGCCAGTCGCTCACGGATCCGGACCCGAGAGTCCGGTATGTGCAGACGGAAAACCTCACCTCGCCCGCCGCTCTCCGGAGAGCGGGCGCGCCGACCGCGAGCCGCATCCTGATCTACGCGGCGACGGACGCCGACACCCTGGCCGCCACCCTGGCCGCCGCCGCCACGGCCGAGCCGGCCGCGCACATCGTCTGCTTCTTCGAGGAGGCGGACAATGCGCGGCTGCTCGCCCAGCACTGCCCGCGTGTGGAAGTGGTCGTGGCGTCCGGCGCCGAGATGCTGGTCAGGGCGGCTGCCGATCCCGGAGCCAGTCACGTGATCAGCGCTCTCACCAGCCGCCTCGATGAAGGGGCGACGCTCTTCTGTCTCGCCTGGGCGGGCGAGCCCGCGCCGGTCGATGATGTGGCGCGGCGGCTCTGGAGCAGCAAGGCGACCCTGCTGGCGCTTCAGTCCATGACCGCCGACGAGCCGCGCTTCAATCCGCCCTCCGATCTGGCGATCACCCGGGGGGACCGGCTGTTCTATGTGGCCAGGTCGCGGCTGGATCCGCACCTGCTCGCAGCCTGATCATGTTCGGCAAGCTTTTCGGCTCGAAAGACAAGACCCCGCCGGCGCGGCTGGCGCAGGTGCGCAATGTGACCGTCGGCCGGGCGGTGGCCCTCGATCCGCTGGCGTGGCGCCGACTTGGGGATGAGACCGTCTTCGCGCTCGACCGGGACGCCCTCGACATCACCGCCCAGGGGCTGATCACGCTCGAAAGCGGGCAGTACGTGCACCGCTTCTATACGGACGACCACGTGATGCTGCAGGCCATGAGCGATGATGCGACGGGCGAGCAGAGTTACGATTTCAGTCTTTTCATCCCTTGGACCTCGGCCTACCCGCCGGGGGAGGCCGAACGCCGCGCCTGGCGGGATCGCCTGTCGGAACCCCTGTTCCGCGGCGGGCGGGAAGACCTGCCCGATTACCCGAGGTTCTGGTTTTCGGAGACCGACGCCCGACAGCCGCCCGTGACGCTCTGGGAGACGATCTGGGATGATCGCGCGGCCGTCGCCCCCTATGCGCGAATCTTCCAGACCTGCATGCTGTACGCGCGGGACCTGCCCAGCGGTCGCGAACTCATGCTGGCGCTCGAGCAGCAGCCGGAGGGCGGCGAAACCACGCACGAGATCATGGTCGGCATTCCGCTGGAAATGGCCGAGTTTCGCGCCTAGGCGCCGGAGGGACTTCACGGATGTTCGACTGGTTCATGTTCCAGCAGGGGGCGCTGTCGTTCCTTGTCGCCTTCGTCGCCGCGGGGGCGTTCACCGTCGCCTTCAAGCTGCTGTACCAGTGGGTGACGCCCTATCATGAGCGCAGCCTGATCCGGCAGGGCAACCCGGCCGCGGCGATCACCCTCGGCGGGGCCTTGATCGGCTACGTCCTGCCGCTCGCCTCGGCGTTGTCGCACACCGTGAGCCTGCTGGAGTTCGCCGCCTGGGCGGTCCTCGCCGCGGTGATCCAGATCGCGGCCTTTGTCGTCATCAGCCGCCTGGCGTTCCGGAACTTCGTCAGCCGCATCGAGGCGGGAGAGATCGCCGCCGCGTTCTACATGGCGTCGATCTCCATCTGCGTCGGCCTGCTCAACGCCGCCTGCATGACGGTGTGACGGCGATGACGGAACAGAACGGTTCGCCCGAGACCACCACCATGCGCCGGCTCAAGCGGTCGCGCGTACTCCAGGTCAGCAGCCTGATGGCGACCGCCGGCTTCACGCTCGCCGCCTGCGGCTCTCCGGCCCAGAACGTCCCCGTCGAGGAGTCCGAGCCGGCGCTGGCCTATACCTCGCTGGAGGAATGCCGGACCGCCGACGTGGTCCCGGACGCCGAATGCGATGCGGCCCTGGCGGAGGCGCAGAGGCAGGCCGCCGAGACCGCGCCCCGCTACGGCAACCGCGAGACGTGCGAGGCGACCTGGGGGACCTCGGCCTGTCAGGAGACCCCCTCCGGCGGCGGCTCCTTCTTCACGCCGCTGGTCGCGGGCTTCGTGATCGGACGCCTTCTGGACGGGGGGCGCTACTACGGCGGCGGACCCCTGTACCGCGACCGCGAGGACCAGTACTCGAACGGCTTCGGCGGCGGCTACACCTATCGCGATTACCGCACGGGACGCCGGCTGACCAACGCGCGGGAGCACGGCCCGATCGCGGGCCAGGCGCCGGCGCGGATGCAGAGCCGCACCGCCGTGGTCTCGCGCGGCGGTTTCGGCGGCGGCGGTCGCGGCTTCGGCGGATGAGGCGCGCGGCCTGAGCGTCTGCGGGGGGGCCGGGCCGGCAGTCTGGACGTGGCGCGGACAAGCCGCGCCGGGCGTGGGCGGACAACCAGCCAGGGCGGACGCTCGGGAGCTGCCGGGTCCCCGATCGCCACACGGCCCGGCGAGCAGGTGGGCGCTGTTCGCGCATCAGTTCCCACAGCGCTCCGAGCAGATCGCGCCTCCCGTGAGATGCAGGTCCACGCGCAGCCGGAAGTCGCCCGGGCCCGGACTGGCGAAGCTCTTGTCGCGCGGGATTCCGTTTGTGCGGCGGGCTGGCGAGGCCCGGACCGCGTCAGAGACCCGAAGCAGGGCCGGTGGCGGTGCAGGCGGTCTGCCGGCAATTTTTCTCTGCAAGGGGGGCCCGAGGCACGCACGGAAAACCTGTTGGGCGCGTGGGGTTTGAGTCCGTTCTGAGAACGCACCTTATGCGCATTTCGCGAACGGGACGGGAACATCAGTTGGGCGCGTCCGGTTGGACCCCCGCTAACGATTACACGCCCGAGGCGCACAGCTTGGCGCAACCCACGTCGCCGTCTGTTTCGCCCCTACGGCCCCTCCCGCACGACGGCTAGTTTGAATTCGGCGGCGCTTGAACGGCCCGGCCCCTACGACCGCCGACCGCCATCATCGTCTGCAGCGATGCGACGCTGGCGGGCGGGTCGGTCCGGTGGGCGATCGCGTGGCAGTTCGGACAGAGCGGCACGAGATCGGTGAGGGGATCGACGACATAGCCGGTGCCGAGCTTCGATACCGGGACGACGTGATGGACGTGGATGAACCCGTCGCCGATCTCGCCGTACCGTTCGCCGAGATCGAGGTCGCACGCCTTGCACCGGGTGCCGTGCAGGGCGAGGCAGTTCGCGCGGTTGATACGGCTGCGCTCGTAGCGATTGACCTCCATGCGGACGCTCGCGCCCTCGGGCAGGCCCTCCGGGTTTGAAGGGGTCGTCTCGTCCAGCCGCTCGACGGGGACAAGGGCGAGGACCAGGCCGGTGAAACGGATGGCCCACGCCCCCGTCTCCGCGTCATTCGCCGCATCGTCCTCCGTGTTGACGACCGCCGGCGACCGGCGCAGCCGCAGGTCGAGCTGGCGCCAGTCCGCGGGCCAGGCCTCGTCACCTGGGGCCTCGGTCTCCCCGTTCACGACAAGAGTGACGGCGGCGCCCCGGCTCCGGGCGTCCTCGGCGAGCCTCCGGAACGCCAGGCGCGGGCCCGGACCGGCGAGACCCATCTGGGCGATCAGCGGGCCGGCGAACGGGCCGGGCCGGAACGAGAGATCCAGGCTCCGCCGTCCGCTATCCACCCCAAGGCGACAAAGACCGGACCCGCTTTCGGGCCCGGCCGTGAGTCATAGATCGATCTGTTCTGACATCTCCAAGGCGTCGTCCACCTCGATACCGAGGTACCTGACAGTGCTCTCCAGCTTCCTGTGACCCAGCAGGAGCTGGCAGGCGCGAAGGTTGCCGGTCTTTTTGTAGACGAGAGACACCTTCGTGCGCCTGAGGCTGTGGGTCCCGTAGCCCTGCGGTTCGAGGTCAATCATCCGAACCCACCGATCCACGATCCGCGCGTACTGCCGGGTGCCGATGTGCTGGCCGGGCCGGCTACGGCTGGGGAACAGCCAATCATCGTCCCGCTGGCCGCGGATCTTCAGCCAAGCCGTGATCGCGTCACGCGCTGGCTCGGTGATCTCGAAAGGCACAGGCCTTCCGGTCTTTTGCTGGATGATGATCGAACGCTGGCGGAGCGCGCCGCCGGGAGCCACGTCGCTGACCCGGAGGCGAACCAGGTCACAGGCCCGCAGCTTCGCGTCCAGGGCGCAGTTGAACATCGCAAGGTCACGCACTCTCCTCGCGACCTTCAGCTGCTGTCGAATGGCCCAGATGTGCTTCGGCTTCAGCGGCGCCTTGGGGCCGATCGGACGGCCGGCATTCCATGGGCGCTTCGGTTGGATGAACAGGTCAGACTGGCGCATGGCCAACCTCCGATGAGGTCGCCACCCTGTCGCTCCTATCCTACTCCCGAAGCAGCTCTTCAGCGCCAGGAGCGGACATTGGCGCCGGGTCGATGAGCGGACTCTCACACGCCTCACCGGCTGAGAAACAAGGTTACCCGTGGAAACGTAGCCGCAGGTAGGAGTTCGTTTAGTCCGCCCGTCGGATGATGCCGGTTCGGGGGGCGCTGTGACGGAGGTCCGACGCCCGATGCCTGCCAGCCGCATACTGATCGCCGACGACGATCCCTTGCTGCGCGCCCTGCTGGTCCACCGCCTGTCGGCCGACGGGCACGAGCTCTCCACCGCCGAGAACGGCGGCGAGGCGCTGGCTGCGATCCGGGAGCAGTCGCCCGACCTGATCGTTCTCGACGCCCTTATGCCGGTCATGGACGGCTTCGAGGTGCTGCGGCGCATCAAGAGCGGCGCTCTGTCAGAGGCGCCGGTGATCATGCTCACCGCCCTCAAGCGCGAACAGGATATCGTCGGCGCGCTCCAGCTCGGCGCCGCCGACTATCTCGTCAAACCCTTCATCCCCGACGAACTCAGCCAGCGCGTTCGGCGGCTGCTGCTGACGTCCGGCGCATCAGAAGGAGGGGCGCGTGATCGGCGTCCCGCTTGAACCACCGCCTGCCGCAGTCCAGGTCGATCCCGACAGCCTCTACAGGTCGGCGGTTTCCGACCGCAGGGCGGGACGGGCTGCTGAAGCCGCCGCGAAGCTGGAACAGGTTCTCCTCGCCCGTCCGGAGGACGTGGACGCCCGCCTCAACCTCGGCCTGGCGCTGCTGACGCTCGGACGATTGGACGAGGCCCATGGCGAACTCGAACGGGTGACGGATCGCGCGCCGGTCTATGCGGACGCCTGGATCGGTCTGGCCCGCATCGCACAACGTCGTGGCGATCCGGTCGCCGCGCGGGACTACCTTGAGCGGGCCCAAGCCGCGGGGTCCGACAGCCTTGAGGTTGCAGGGCTCCGCCGTTCGCTCCGGCCGGAGGAGACTTGGAGGGTGGAAGTGGCGGCCGCCCGCAGCAGGCTCTCGGGCGGCTTGCCGGACTGGAGCGAGGCACGCGTCGCCACCTCGCGGCGTCTGGGCGATCTGTGGACCGTGGGACTGGCGGTTGAGAGCACCGAGCGATTCGACGATCGGGACGTCCACCTCGAGGCGCGGGTCGACCGGAGGTTCGCACGCGGCGCGGCCTATGTCGCGGTCGGCGGCGCGCCTGACGCCGACTATCGCCCCGAGCTGGCCGTAGCCGCTGGGGGACAGGCGCGACTGGCCGGAAGTCTCGCCGCGACGTTCGACGCCTCATTGGCCCGCTATCCGACAGGCACGGTCACAGGACTGCATCCCGGGCTCGCTCTCGACCTCGCCGGAGGCCGTTTTCAGCTTTCCGGACGATGGATCAACGTCTGGGATGAGCGGGGGGACTACCGGTCAGGCTATGCCGCGTCCGCGCGGTGGCAGGCGACCGATCGCCTGGCCCTGCGTGTCGGTCACGCCGACGCGCCCGAATCGTCTGACGGCTCCACCACCCAGGTGGCTGCGTGGAGCGTCGGGGCGGAGTTGGGCCTGACCGACCGACTCCTCCTCAGGACGGGATACGTCTCCGAGGACCGCGACGCCTACGACCGCCATGAACTGTCGCTGGGGCTTGGCTGGCGATTCTGATGGGCGAGCTGCTGCTGATCTGGTCGGTGTCGATCATCCTTTCCGCCGCCGCCCTGGGGTGGATGGTCGCTCTCATTCTCGCTCGCGTCCTGCGGGAGCGGACCGAGCAACGGCGCGAGCGCGATCGCCGGCTTATCCAGCAGGGCCTGCTCGACATCATGAACGGGGCGGGGGATGCAGTTGGCCGGCTGCGCGGCGTCCGCCACCGCGCTCGCCTGATGGCTGAAGCGCTGCTCGAGATCCTGTCCCTCGTACGGGGCGAGGAGCGGGAACGACTGATCTCGGCCCTCCACGCTTTCGGTGTGGATGAGATCTTTCGCCGGCGTCTGTCGCGAGGCTCGGTCGCAGGCAGGTTAGCCGCGGCGGAAGCGCTGGCGATCTTCCCGGGCGAGGCTGCTGTCACCGCCCTTCGAGAGGCGCTGGCGCACGCGCACTCGGCCGAACTTCGCGTCGGAATAATGCACTCATTGATCGAACTGTCCGCGCCGCCCGAGCTGGACGAAGTCCTCACCGACCTCGCCGGACGCCAGACGTCGGATTCTCTGCTCTACCTTCCGGTCATCGGCCAGTTGGTAACGGAGCGCCCTTGGGCCGCCCTTCAGTCGTTCGGAGACACGCGGCTGTCGGGGGAGGCGCGGGTCATCCTTGCGGAGGCCTTGGGGGCCAGCGGCGACTTCCGGGCGTTGCGGCCTCTCTGCCTTGCGGCCCGGGCCCCAGAGATCGAACTCCGCATAGCAGCTATCCGCGGGCTCGCCGCCCTCCGCCATCCGGCTGCGGAAGCGACGATCGTCTCCGCTCTGGCCGACGAGGTGTGGATGGTCAGATCTGCAGCCTGCGAAGCGGCCGGCAGGATCGGGCTTCGGTCCGCCGTCCCAGCCTTGGCCGATCGGCTGGAGGACCCTGTCTGGTGGGTTCGCTTCCGCGCGGGCGAGGCCTTGGGAGCGCTCGGAGACACCGGTCGCGCCCACCTCCGCAGCATGGCCATCTCTGGTGGCGATCTCTCGCGCAGGGCCGCTTCTCTGGCCTTGGCGGAGCGCGGTCTGACGGTGGAGGCTGCATGATGGCGGCGATCGCCAGCGGGCTCCAGGTCATGGCGGAGATCATCGCCCTGTTCGTCATCGGGACGGGCCTTCTGCAAAACGGGATCTATCTCATCCAGCTGGGGCTCGCCGCCGCGGCCCTGATCCAGACGCCGCCGACGGCTTCCGGAGGGCTCCTCTGGCGGCGCTACGCCGACGCCGCCCCGCCCATCGCGCTGCTCGCGCCGGCCTATAACGAGGCCCTGACCATCGCCGAGAGCGTTCGGTCCCTGCTGTCGCTGCACTACCCCAGTTTCGAGGTGATCGTGATCAACGACGGTTCGCGGGACGGGACCCTGCAAGTTCTGATCGACACCTTCGAACTGCGCCCGATCCAGAGACACCACGAACAGGCCATCGCCCACGCGCCTATCCGGGGCGTCTATGGAGCCGCCCATCAGCCGCGCCTGATCGTCGTGGACAAGGAGAACGGCGGCAAGGCGGATGCCCTCAACGCCGGCATCAACGTCTCGCGCGCGCCGATCTTCTGCTCCATGGACGCCGACTCGCTGCTCGAGCCCGACGCCCTGCTGCGCGCCGTGAAGCCTTTCGTGGAGGATCCAGAGCGCACCGTGGCGGTCGGTGGCACCGTGCGCATCGCCAACGGCTGCACCATCTCGCACGGGCGGGTTCTGGAGGTTCGGCCGCCGCGCAACCTGCTGGCCCTGCTCCAGACGGTTGAGTATTTACGGGCCTTCCTCATGGCCCGGCTGGCGTGGAGCCGGATCAACGCTCTGACCATCATCTCGGGTGCCTTCGGCCTGTTCCGGCGCGCCCGCGTCATCGAAGCGGGCGGCTATACCCACGGGACCGTCGGCGAGGACATGGAGCTGGTTGTAAAGCTGCACCGACTCATGCGTGACAAGCGACTGCCCTACCGGATCGCCTTCGTGCCGGAGCCGGTGTGCTGGACCGAGGCGCCGGAGGATCTGCGCGTCCTGGGCCGGCAGCGCGCCCGCTGGCACCGCGGGGCTCTCGAGACCTTCGAGCGGCACCGGGACGTGCTCCTGAAGCCGCGATATGGCCGGGTCGCGGTGGTCGGCTTCGGCTACATCCTGCTCGTCGACGTCCTGGGCCCGATCGTCGAACTGCTCGGCTATGTGCTCATCCCGCTGTTCTGGCTCGCCGGCGTGCTCTCCACCGCCTACCTGTTGGCCTTTCTGGCCGTCAGCTTCACCTTCGGCGTGGTCATATCGGTCGGAGCGCTCGCCCTTGAGGAATCAGAGCTCCGCCGCTTCCCGCGGGCCCGCGACTTGGTTCTGCTCACCGGCGTCGCCGTGCTTGAGAACTTCGGCTACCGCCAGCTCAACAACTTCTGGCGGCTGCGCGGGGTGTGGCAATACCTGAATCGCAGCCAGTCGTGGGGAACCATGACTCGCAAGGGCTTCGGGGGAACGGCTGCCGCGCCTCAATCGGGAGGCCGGCCGTGACGAATCTGACCCGGCCTGCGCCCCAGGACGAGCAGGGGCGCCTGCAGGCGCTCCGGGCGCTTCGTATTCTCGATACGCCGCCGGAGCCGCGCTTCGATCGCCTCACGCGGTTGGCGGCCAGCCTCTTCGACGTTCCGACAGCCCTGATCTCGCTGATTGATGAGGAGCGGCAGTGGTTCAAGTCCCGCCACGGTATGGAGCTCTGCGAGACCCGCCGCGAGGACGCCTTCTGCAATCGCGCCATCCAGCTTCCCCCCGGCGCCGTGATGGTGGTGCCGGATGCGACCCGTGATCAGCGCTTCGTCGACAATCCCTACGTCACGGCCCCGGGCGGCGTGCGCTTTTACGCCGGGGCAGTGCTCACCGACGACACCGGTCACAATCTGGGCACCCTCTGCCTCATCGACGACAAGCCGCGCGATTTCGGCGAGGCGGAGCGGCAGCGGCTCCGCGAGATCGCCGACCTCGTCTCGGAACAGATCGCCCTGACCGCCGAGCGCCTCGTGGCGGACGAGAAGCGACGTCTTCTGGAGCTCGCCGAGGCCGTCTCCCGCGTCGGCCATTGGCGCTGGCGGCTGGACACCGGCGAGCTCGCCTGGTCCGATGAGGTCTACCGCATCTACGGCCTGCCGCCAGGCAGCCCTGTCAGCAGGGACGCGCTGGCCGATTTCTATACGCCCGAGGAGCGTTCCGCCCGCGACGCCTTCATCCGGCGCGTACTGCGGGAGGGCAGCCGAGAGGAGTTCGAAACTTCAATTCAGCGACCGGATGGCGAAATGCGCCGGGTTGTCCTGAGCGCTCTTCGGCAGGTGGCGGAGGACGGGCGGGTCGAAGCCCTGTTCGGGGTCGTGCAGGACATCACCGAACGCCACACGGCCATGAATCGGCTTCGACGAAGCAAGGCCCGGTACCGCCTGCTTGCCGACCACATGGACGACGTGGTGACGCGCCTGCATCTGGACGGTCGCAGCGGTTACATTTCACCGGCGGTGACCTCGCTGCTGGGGTACCGGCCTGCCGAGATGGCCGGCCGTCCGGCCCAGGATTTCGTGCATCCGGACGACCGCCCCGAGTTGCTACGGGCCTTCTCGAAGCTGGCGGGTGGCCTCCGGCGGTGCACGCTGCAGCAACGGGCGCTCCGCAAGGATGGCGGCACGGTCTGGGTCGAAACCAGTTTCCAAGCCGTAACCGGAGATGATGGCGCGCCGTCTGAAATCATCGCTGTGATCCGCGACATCTCGGAACGTCGCCGCCTGGAAGAGGAACTTCGCGAAGCCTGTGACCGCGCCGAGGCCGCATCGGAGGCGAAGTCCCGCTTTCTCTCCAACATGAGCCACGAGCTGCGCACGCCTCTGACGAGCGTGATCGGGTTCGCCCGCATCCTGCAGTCTCGGGAGGGTCTGGGCCCCATCGAACGCCAATGCGCCGACCGCATCCACCTGTCCGGCGAGGTGCTGCTCGGTGTGATCAATGACGTGCTCGACTATTCGAAGCTGGAAGCGGGGGCCCTGGCCCTCGACCGGCGGCCCTTCGATCCGAGCGTTCTGGTGAGGGAGGCGGCGGAAGTCGTCCTCGGCCAGATCGAGGAGAAGGGCCTGTGGTTCAGCCACGAGATTGCGCCGGACGTTCCTGAAGTCTTGATCGGTGACCCGACACGCCTGCGGCAGGTGCTGCTGAACTTTCTCGGCAACGCAGTGAAGTTCACCGCCGCCGGCGGCGTGAGCGTCGCGGTTCGATCCTCGCCGTGCGCCGACGGTCGAGCAGGCCTTCATGTCTCCGTTTCCGACACGGGCGTAGGCTTGGAGCCCGCGCTCGCCGGGAGTTTGTTCGAACGGTTCGTTCAGGCCGACGAGTCGACCAGCCGCCGCTTCGGGGGCACCGGTCTCGGCCTCAGCATCTGCCGGGAACTGGTCGAGCTGATGGACGGCCGCATCGGCGTCGACAGCGTGCCCGGGCAGGGATCCACCTTCTGGTTTGAGGTCCCCCTCGAACTGCCGGAGTAGCGCCAGTGTCTGAACTCTGCATCCTTCATGTCGACGACGACCAGAACATCCGCGCGCTCACGGCCCTCGCCTTCGAGCTCAGCGGCGACGCCCGGGTGCATTCCGCGGTCTCCGGCGCCGACGCACTGCGCTTGCTGGCGGACGGGCTGCAGCCTGACCTCCTTCTGCTCGACGTGATGATGCCGGACATGGACGGGCCGGCGCTTCTGGCGGAGATCCGTGGGATGTCGAAGTCGATGCCGGCGATTTTCATGACCGCTCAGACCCAGGATCACGAAATTGCCCGCCTCCTCGGCCGGGGTGCCATCGGCGTGGTGATCAAGCCCTTCGACCCCCTGACCCTCGGAGACCAGGTGCGGGGAATGCTCAGGGGTTCCGCTTGAGCGATCCGATCTCTCAGCTGCGCGCCGACTTTGTGAGACGCTGCCGGGACGACCTCAAGCGCCTCGCGCTGGCGTCGCCTGACGACGATGATTTCGCTTCTATCACCCACCGCTTGGCAGGAGCGGCGGGCTCCTTCGGCTTCTCGTCCCTGAGCGAGGCGGCGGCGGCGGTCGATCACTCGATCCGGAGCGGGGAGCAGCCCGCGACCAACGGGGTCGATTTGCTGATGTGCGAACTCGCTCGCGTGGCTGACATCCCTGACTAGCCTGCCTGCGGCCCGCCCCGGACCTTGAGGCGATGGGCGATTTCACCAACCACCGATGAGCGGACCTCCCCCGCCCCGACCAACAAATCAGAAGCCAGCCACCCTTCCACACGATTGCATCACGCTGCGGTCCGGAAACGGACCTTCGGAATGTCTGCAATGAGTCAGAAGGCGACCTTCGGCGCCCTCACCTCGATGATGTCCGCTCCTCACTCAAAGCGGCGGTCAGATAGGTCCGCTCTTGAGCGTGCCGACGAGACCGCTCCGTTTCCTACTTGGCAGACGCTTTCCGCTTGCCACGCCAGCCCAAGCGCCCGCACGCTCGGGCCGAACAGGAGAGGGAGCGATGCAAGGGCCAACGATGGATCGAAGGCTTCTGCTTGCCTCGGGAGCCTTGGCTGGTTTGGCGGGGCTCACCGGTTGCGGCAGCCGGCCGATCGGCCGTCGCTACGAGATGGAAGTCAGCCTCAGCGACGCAGGTAGACGCCTAGCCTCTTCAGTAGTGCAGCGGTTCGTCTTTCAGGAAGACAAGGGCGGGATCGTCGAGCCCACTACTGCCCTCTACGGACCGGAAGGACGAACTGCGACTATCCGCCTTAGTTCCG
>NZ_FOZV01000014.1 GCF_900116065.1 Brevundimonas viscosa | reverse complement strand
CCAGCATCGCGTCCGCCAACATCCGCTTCAGCTTCGCGTTCTCGTCCTCCAGCGCCTTCAGCCGCCTGGCCTCCGACACGTCCATGCCGCCGAACCTGGCCTTCCACTTGTAGAAGGTCGCCGAGCTGACGCCGTGCCGCCGGCAGACCTCCGACGTCGCTACACCGGCCTCCTGCTCCCGCAGGATCCCAATGATCTGCTCTTCCGTGAACCTTGACCGCTTCATTCTGTCCGTCCTTTCAAGGGGCGGACTCTAGCTATTCCTGGAGGAGTTTCAGGGGGTCACGTCACTGCCGGCGGGGGTGCAGGTGTTCGCCTGGATCGCCACCGTGGCGGCGGGGAAGATGCGGTTCACCACCCCCGGCCTGTTCGTGCTGGGGGCACTGATCATCTTCACCATGGGTGGGCTGACCGGGGTGATGGTGGCCATGGTCCCGTTCGACTGGCAGGCCCACGACAGCTACTTCATCGTCGCCCACCTGCACTATGTCCTGATCGGCGGCATGGTCTTCCCGCTGTTCGCGGCCATCTACTACTGGCTGCCGATGAGCTCGAGCCGGCCGCTGAGCGAACGGCTGGGCAAGTGGGTCTTCTGGCTGATGTTCAGCGGCATGCACCTGACCTTCCTGCCCATGCACCTGACCGGGCTGATGGGCATGCCGCGGCGGGTCTACACCTACCTGCCGGACCGGGGATGGGAGATCCCCAACATGATCTCGACGGTCGGCGCCTTCCTGTTCGGGGCGGCGGTGCTGCTGTGGATCGTCGACATGGTCCGCAACTTCCGTCCGTTCGGAAAGGACGCCGGCAACGTCTACGGCGGGCCTGGACTGGAATGGCTGCCGACCGGCCTCTACTCGGTGCGCTCGATCCCGGTGGTGAAGAGCCTCTACCCACTGTGGGACCAGAAGAACCTCGCCCGCGACGTGGAGGCCGGTCGCTACTTCCTGCCCAACACGGCGACAGGCGAACGCGAGACCATCGTCACCTCGACGCTGAACGCCGAGCCGCAGTACCTGCAGCGCATGCCGGCGCCGTCCGGCTGGCACGTCTGGGGGGCGGTGTTCACGGCCGCCTTCTTCCTGCTGCTGACGGTGCAGGCCTACCTGCCGTCGGTGGTCTGCGGGGTGCTGGCGGTCTACTGCCTGATGCACTGGTGCTGGTTGCTCGACCGGCCGCGCATCCAGCCGACGGTCGATGTGGGCGCGGGGATCGAGCTGCCGACCTACGTCAGCGGCCCGTCCAGCCACGGCTGGTGGGCCATGCTCATCACCCTGATCGTGGCCGGCATGGTGGGGGCGCTGCTGGGCTTCAGCTACGTCTTCCTGTGGAGCCGGCAGCCGGAGAGCTGGGCGCCGCCGCCCGACCTGCCGCTGCTCCTTCCGGTGGTCGCGGCCTATGCGGGCGCGGGGCTGCTGGCATGGGCGAGCTGCTGGACGCTGCGGCTGGACCGGCCGCGCACCCCCGCCGTCGCGACCCTGTTGATGCTGGCGGCCGTGGGGCTGGTCGGAGCGGGGCTGGCGATGGACCTTGACCACTGGCTGGCGACCGGGTTGCGGCCCGAGGTCAACGCCCAGGGCGCGACCGTCTACGCCCTGATCGGCTGGCAGGGCTTCTTCGTCGCCGTTTCGGGGCTGATGGGCCTCTACGCCCTGCTGCGCTGGCTGGCCGGGCACGTCGAGGCGGCGCGGCCGTCGACCTTCGACCTGATCGGCCTGTTCCTTGGCTTCACGGCGGCGCAGGGCGCGGCTTCGGTGCTGCTGACGCGGCTGTTCCCGGGAGCGGGGATGTGAAGGCCTGGGCGTGGATGCTCGGCGGCCTGACGCTGTGGGGCTTCCACTTCCTCGGCGTCTATCTGATCGCCAGCGTCGCCGATGTGGCGGCCGAGGCCGACGATCCCGCCTGGCGGATGGCCGGCCTCGGCTTCAGCGCGGCGTGCGTGCTGGCCGGGGTCGCCCTGGGCCTCCTCGCCCTGCGCCGCCTGCGGGGCGCGGAGGGAGAAGTCTCCCGCTTCCGCCGGGAGATCGCCGTGCTGGGCTTCGGCGTCGCCGTGGTCGCGATGATCTGGCAGGCCCTGCCCACCCTCACCGGCCACTGACGACGCCGAGCCGCCTCAGTGCTCCCCGTGGCCGTGGGTGTCGGCCGCGGCGGCTCCCGGCGCCATGGCCTCGCCGTCGGCGCCGGCGAACCAGAACGGCGCCCGCGGCCGCTGCCGCGGGGCGATCTCGTTCATGCCGGAGTCGTACACGCGGCCGTTAGCGACGGTGTAGGCGATCGAGGTGGTGTTGCGGATGTTCTCCAGCGGGTTGGCGTCCAGCACCACCATGTCGGCCAGCTTGCCCGGCTCCAGCGAGCCGAGGTCGCGGTCCATGCCCAGGGCGCGCGCGCCGCTGAGCGTGCCGGCGCGGATGACCTCGAGCGGCTCCATGCCGCCCTGGGCGAGGCTCCACAGCTCCCAGTGCGCGCCGAGGCCCTCGCGCTGGCCGTGGGCGCCGATCAGGACGTCGACGCCTTGCTGGTTCAGCCGGTTCGCCTCGCGGGCCACGGAGATGTGGTTCCACTCGTTGTCGGGCAGGGTCTCGGGACGGCGGGCGCGGGCGTCGAGCGTGCGGCGCGGCACGTACTGCGTCAGGATGGGGTGATCCCAGACGTCGCTCTCCTGGTACCAGTAGTTCTCGCCGTAGCTGCCGCCGTAGGCCACGACCAGGGTCGGGTTGTAGGCGGTTTCCGTCTGGCGCCAGAGCTGGTGGACGTCGTCGTAGAGCCGGGCCAGCGGGATCGAGTGCTCGATCGTGGTGTGGCCGTCGACGATCATCGACATGTTGTGCTGGTACAGCGAGCCGCCCTCGGGGACGACCATCATGTTCAGCTGGCGGGCGGCCTCGATGATCTGCTGGCGCTGCTCGCGGCGGGGCTGGTTGTAGCTCTTCACGCTCCACGCCCCGGCCGCCCGCATGCGGCGCAGGGTGGACAGGGCGTCGTCGAGGTCGTCGACCTGGGCGGTGAAGGCGGTGGTGGCGCCGTACAGGATGGTGCCGGTCGAGAAGATCCGCGGGCCGACCACGCGGCCGGCGCGGGCCAGCTCGCTGTGGGCGAAGATCTCGCTGGTGTCGTTCGACGGGTCGTGGATCGTCGTCACCCCGAAGGCGAGGGCGGCGTAGTTGATTCGGCTCTGCTCGGGGATGATCTCGTTGTCGCCCATCGAGCCGTGCCAGTGGGCGTCGATCAGGCCCGGCATGATGGTCTTGCCGGTCATGTCGAGGGTCGGAATCCCGGCCGGGATGGTGGTGCTGGCCATCGGGCCGATGGTCTCGATCCGGTTGCCGTCGATGACGACGACGCCGTTCTCGATGACCTCGCCGCCGTTCATGGTGATGAGCCGGGCGCCGGTCAGGGCGATGCGGCCCTCCGGCTTGTCGGCGGGCACGCTGAAGCCGAGGTTGATTCCCCGCTCGTCAGGCTTCGGCAGCTCCTCGGGCGCGCCCTCGACGAAGGCGAAGGACTGGTTGAGGTCGCGGGTGAACAGCTCAGGGCCGAGCGACCACTGCAGCCGGCGCGAGTCGCCCGACCAGCTGAGCCACTCGCCGGCGTCGCGGGTGACCCGGGCCTGGGGCAGGGACTTGCCTTCGGCGCTGATCGTCACCGGCCGTCCGGCGGCGACGAAGGGCGCGACATAGGCGTTGAACCGCTCGGTCCAGCCGACCCAGTTCCCGTCCGGGGACAGGGCGAACTCGGCGGCCCACTCGGAGCGCAGGTGGGTGCGGGCGTCGTCGCCGTCGAGGTCGACCGAGAACAGGGTGCGATGGTCGCCGTCGCGGCCGGTCAGGAACAGGCGATCGCCGTCGGCGCCGAACTGCGGGGTCACCCCGTCGTCGGTGACGAACACCGGCTCGCCGCCGCTGGCGGGGATGCGATAGACGCCGGTGTCGCGGCTCCACAGGGGGCTGGTCAGGTCGCCGCCCGCGACGGTGCGGTAGACCACCGTGCGGCCGTCCGGCGAGAAGGTCGGCTCGACGTAGTGGCCCGGACGCGAGCTGATCACCCGGCCGGTCCCGCCCGAGGCGGGGACCACGCGGACCGTGCCCAGCGCCTCGTCGTCCCAGGTGGTGTAGACGATCGAGCGGCCGTCGCGGGACCAGTTCGGATAGAGCTCGAAGTGGTCGTTCTGGCGGGTCAGGCGGCGCGCCTCGCCGGTCGGCAGGTCGCGGATCCACAGGTGGCCGAGCGCCTCGAAGACCACGCGCGAGCCGTCCGGGGAGGGGCGGGCCCAGCGGATCATCTTCACGTCGAACGTGTCGGGCGCGACCTCGACCGGGAAGCG
Organism: Brevundimonas viscosa; assembly: GCF_900116065.1. GTDB lineage: Bacteria > Pseudomonadota > Alphaproteobacteria > Caulobacterales > Caulobacteraceae > Brevundimonas > Brevundimonas viscosa. The sequence continues at coordinate 21,593 of NZ_FOZV01000014.1, read as the reverse complement.
CACGGCCTCCTGCACGCGGCGGGTGTCGGCGACATGGAAGGGGATGTCGGAGACCGCGCCCGAGGCGACGTCGACGCGCTGGATGCGGCCGTCGGCCCAGAACACGATCGAACGGTTGTCCGGCGTCCAGCTGATGGCCGGATAGACGCCGTGGATGGCCCAGGTCTCCTGCAGGTCGCGATCGAGGCCGCTGAACACCGGGGTCTCGCGGCCGGACTCGATGTCCATCACGTAGAGCACCGACTGGTAGCGGACGCGCCGGATGAAGGCGATCGACTTGCCGTCGGGCGAGGGCGTCGGGCGGATCGAGCCGCCGGGACCGGTGATGTAGGGCTCGATCTCGCCGGTCTCGCGGTCGAGGCGGCGGATGACGTAGATCTGCTCGTTGACGTCCTTCGAGTATTCGAAGACGCCGCCCGGCGTGGCGTCGTCGGAGAAGTAGAGGTAGCGGCCGTCAGGCGAGACGGCGGGCTCGCCAGTGTCCTTCTGCTGGGTGCGGCGCTCGGTCATCTGCACGCCGCCGCCGCCGGAGCGGTGATACATCCAGATCTCGCCGGCCCCGAGCGAGCGCGCCGAGGTGAAGTGCTTGCGGGCGACGATGAACTGGCCGTCGGGCGTCCACTCCGGCTGGTTCAGCAGGCGGAAGGACTCCTTCGACACCTGCACCGGGTTGGAGCCGTCGGCGTCCATGACCCAGATGTTGTCGCCGCCGCCGCGGTCGGACGTGAAGGCGATGTGGCGGCCGTCGGGCGACCACTTCGGCTGCATCTCCCAGGCCACGCCCGAGGCGATGGCGCGGGCCTCGCCGCCCTCGATCGGCATGACGTAGATGTCGCCCAGCAGGTCGAAGGCGATCATGCGGCCGTCAGGGCTGACGTCGACCGACATCCAGGTGCCGCGGGTGACGTCGATGGGGATGTCGCGCGACGGACCGGGCGGGTTCTGCACGTCCCACTTCGCCTCTTCCTCGTCCGCCGCCTGGGCCGCCTCCGTCGGCGGCATGGTCGGGGGCGCCGACTGCGGATCGGGCTCCTGGGCGAAGGCCGGCGCGGCGAGCGCCATGGCGGCGACGGTGGTCAGGAAAACGCGCTTCATACGGAAAGCCCCCGAGGCTCTGGAAAAGATCGGCCCGCCGTCACGCTCGGCGGGCCGGCAGGGTCAAAGGCGGCCGCGGCCGGCCGCCGGATACGTCACTCGGCCTCGCGGACCTCGACCGGCAGGCCGAGGGCGTCGAGCTGGGGCCGCACCACATCGGCGTCGCCGACGACCACCCAGACGATGCCGCCCGGGTTGATCGCCGCCCGGGCCGCCGCGTCGAGGTCGGCGGCGGTCAGGGCGCGCGTGCGGCTGGCGACGGTCTCGTAATAGTTGTCGGGCCGCTGGTAGAGGGCGTTGCCGCGAAGGGCGCCCAGCAGCTGGGCCGAGGTTTCGAATCCGCCGGCCAGCGAGCGGGTGTTGCCGTTGACGGTCCGCTCCAGTTCCTCGGGCGTCACGCCGCGGTCGGCCAGGAAGGCGTTGTACTGCTCCAGCAGGGCGGCGATCGATTCGCCGGTGCGGTTGGCCTGCACCGGGGCGGAGATGAAGTAGGGCGCCTGGTGCTCCAGCTGGTTCACCGTGCCGCGCACCCCGTAGGACCAGCCCTTGGTTTCGCGCAGGTCGGCGTTGATCCGCGAGAGGAAGTCGGTGCCGAGGATGGTGTTGGCTGTGTTCAGGGTCAGCAGGTCGTCGGTGCCCGAAAGCGGCAGCAGCACGCCGCCGTAGATCAGCGACTGCGGCGACTGCGGCCGGTCGATGAGCACGATGCGGCTCTGGCCGGCCGGGACGGCGGGGCCGAATGTCTTCGCACCGCGCGGGGCGGCCGGAGCGGTCCAGTCTCCGAAGGCGCGGTTCAGCTCGGCCGTCACTTCCGACAGCGGCAGGTCGGAGACGACGAAGACCGTGGCGTTGTCGGGGCGGATCCAGGTCTGGTGTTCGGACAGGATGTCGTCGCGGGTCAGGGCGGCGATGCTGGCCTCGTCGCCGTTGCCCGACAGCGGCCGGCCGTAGGGGCTTTCCGGGCCATAGAGCAGCGGCGGCAGGGCGCGCGCGGCGATGGCGTTCGGCGAGGTGCGCTCGTTGGCGATCGTCGCCAGCCGCTGGGCCCGGAGGCGCTCGACCTCGCCGGGGGCGAAGGCCGGATTGCGGACCACATCGGCCAGCAGGGCGAGCGACGGCCGCAGGTTGGTGGTCACGGCGGTGAGGCTGGCGCTGGACCGGTCCATGGAGGCGCCGACGTTGATCGAGGCGCCGAGGGCCTCCTCCTCCTCGGCCAGCTGCGTGGCGTCGCGGGAGGTGGTTCCCTCCTCCATGAGGTTCAGCATCAGGCTGTGGGCGCCCAGCCGGGCGGCGCGATCGGCGGCGTAGCCGGCGTCGAACTCCACGGCCACGCGGGTCACGGGAACGGTGTCGCTGTGGGCGTAGATCACCTCGACGCCGTTCGACAGGCGGGCGCGCTCGACCGCGGGGAAGTCGAGGTCCGACACGTCGCCGATGGCGGGCATCGGGTCGCGGGCGACGCGCTGGATCGGCGCAGCCTCGACCGCCGCGGCGCCGGCGGGCGCGGCGGCGGCCTCCTCATAGGCCTCGCGCTCGCCGGGTTCGACGATGAGGGTGTAGGCGGGGCGGGTCAGCCACTTCTGCAGCGCGGCCTGGACCTGGGCCGGGGTCACGGAGGCGTAGGCCTCGAGCTCGCGCTTGTAGTGGTCCGGATCGCCCGCATAGAGCTGGCCCTCGGCCAGCACCGAGGCCTTGCCGTTGACCTGTTCGAGGCTCTGGATGGTGCGGGAGGCGTAGCTGGTGGCGACGCGCGACACCTCTTCGGCCGTCGGTCCGTTGGCTATGAGATGGGCGAGGATCTGATCCATCCGCGCCTCGACCGCGGCCGGATCCTGGCCCGGCTTCACGTTGACGGTGATCTCGAACATGCCCAGCCGGTGGAAGGGCATCATCGAGGTGCTGACGGAGACGGCGCTCTGGTCGCCACGCACCAGCTCGTTGTCCAGCCGCGAGCTGGCCAGCCCGCCGAGAACCGAGGCGCCCACCGAGAGCGGCACCGCCTCGGGATCGAGCAGGCCGGGCACCGCCCAGCTGCGCATCAGGCGGACGTTGGCCACGCGGTCGTGCATCGTCTCGCGCAGGGGTTCGGCCAGGGTCGGGACGTCAGCCTCGGCCGGCGTGTTGACGGGTCCGCGCGGAATGCGGCCGAAGTAGCGCTCGGTCAGGGTGCGGGCCGTGGCCTCGTCGATGTCGCCCGACAGGACCAGCACGGCGTTGTTGGGGCCGTAGTTGTCGCGGAACCAGTTGCGCACCGTCTCGAGGCTGGCGGCGTCGAGGTCGGCCATCGAGCCGATGGTCGAGTGGCGATACGGATGGCCCTCGGGGAAGAGCGCCTCGAGCTGGGCGTACTCGACCAGACCGTAGGGCTGGTTGTCGCCCTGGCGCTTCTCGTTCTGGACGACGCCGCGCTGCAGATCGAGCACCTCCTGGCCGACCTGGCCGAGCAGGTAGCCCATGCGATCGCTCTCCAGATACAGCGTCTGTTCGAGCGCCGGGGTCGGCACGGTCTGGAAGTAGTTGGTGCGGTCGAACCAGGTGGTGCCGTTCAGGCTGGTCGCGCCGGCGGCGCGCATGGCCTGGATGTGGCTGGTCGGCGAATTCTCCGAGCCGCCGAACATCAGGTGCTCGAACAGGTGGGCGAAGCCGGTGGAGCCGGCCGGCTCGTCCTTGGAGCCGACGTTGTACCAGATCGACACCGCCACGACGGGGGCCTTGCGGTCCTCGTGCACGATGACGGTCAGGCCGTTGTCGAGGGTGAAGCGCGACCAGGGGATGTCGACCCGCTCAACCAGTTCCGCGACCGAAGCCGGCTGCAGGTCCTGGGCGGGCGCCGCGGAGGCCACGGCGGCGGGGCGTTCGCCGGCTGACAGATCGAGGGCCCAGGCGGTCGAGGCGGGGGCGATCGCGGCCAGCAGGGCGGCGGCGGAGACGAGACGAAGGCGCATGGACGGTCCGGAAAGCTGGCCGCGGCGGGCGGCGAAGGCGCCATAGGACACGGCGACGCCGGACCCGTCAAACCCCTCGTTCCCGGCGCCCGAACGTCCGGACGCCGGCCTCAGGTCCGGCCCATGGATCCGGTCAAGGGCGCGGGCGACGGCGACGCGTCACGCCGCGTGTCCGCCGTCGTCTGCGCGGGCCGGGCCGCTTCCGGCCAGGGCGTCGCGCCCGCTACGAGCCGCGGAAGGCGCGTAGGTGTACCCCCCGCCGCGGACCGTCCGGATCGGCTGGCCGTCGTGGAGTGAATCCAGCTTCTGGCGCAGCCGGCATACCGTCGTGCGAAAGGCCGGCGCGCCCTCGACTCCCGCGCCCAGCGCTCGCGCTCCGGCCTCGGACGTGAACACCACGCCCGGGTTGGCCAGGAACAGATGGAAGGCGGAGGCATGGGCCGGCGAAAGGGAGACGCGTCCGCCGCCGGGACCGGTGGCCGCCCGGGTGATCGGATCCAGCCGCCAGCCGCCGGCATCATGCGGCGACTCCCGCCGCGCAGGCTCTGCCGGCCGGGTGCGGCGGAGCAGCGCACGCGCCCGGGCGAGGATGAGCCGATCGGCCGCGTCCCCGATCAGGAGGTCGTCGGCGCCGAGCTCAAGGGCGACGATCTCGTCCACGACATCGGCTGCAGCGACGAGCACCAGCAGTGGAACGCCCGGGCCGGCGGCGACCGCCTGGCAGAAGGCCAGTTCGTCGCCGACCAAGGACGGGCATTCCAGCACGACGAGATCCGGCCGCGCCGTCTTCATCATCTCCCGGGCCGCAGGAATGCCGGCGGCCTCGAAGACCGCCAGCCCGGCATCCTCGAAAAGGCCGGTCAGCCGATCCCGCGCCGGTCCGGGCCGACTGACCAGAAGGACGCCGGCGACGTCGTTCAGCGCGCCGGGTCCGGCGGCCCGCGCGACCTCGGGCGGTTCCATCCTCACCAGCATGGGGGGTATCCGGCCGTGGGCCGGGAAGGAGCGCGCGCAACGCGGCTCAACCCGTCCAGGTTAGCAGAATGTGATCCGTCCCTGCCGCCGAAAAGACAAATTGTGCCGTAACTGCCACCGGCTCTGTCACGTTTCTCGCTCGGGAGCGGGGAGTTGGGGGTATGAGCTTGATTTCCGGAACCGCCGACGCACTGCTCGAGCAGACACTCCTCACAGTGGAGTCGCTCAACTCGGCCGGCTCCCAGCGTTGCGTCATCACCCGGGTGACCGGCTTTCTCGAGCAGTTCGGGTTTTCCGCCTTCGGCCTGACGCGGCTGCAGCGGCTTCCCGGAGCGGAGCCGGACGTCCTGCTCGACGCCTGGCCGGAGGGCTGGGCGGAGCACTATCGGGAGGCGGGCCTGTTCCGGCACGACCCCGTCGTCCAGCATTCGCTGAGCGTTCGCGACGTGTTCGCCTGGGACGAGGTTCCTCGCGACTACCTGAATGATCCCAAGGCCGCGACCATTCCCCTCGAAGCCGCCGAGTTCGATATGCGCGAGGGGCTGTGCGTGCCGCTTCCTTCCGCCCTGGGCGTTGGCAGCCTCTGGCTCGGAAGCGCCCGTTTCGAGCGCGTTCCGGGTCTGAAGCGGGCGGTGCGCCTGTTGGCGCATCACGTCTTCCAGGCGGTCGAGGCCCTGCCGCCGACTCCGGCCGGCGTGCGCGCGCTGAGCGTCCGCGAGGGCGACGTGCTCGCCTGGATCGCAGGCGGCAAGACGACGCGGGACGTCGCGACGATCCTGAACATTTCCGAGCATACGGTGGGGGAGCACCTGAAGAACATCCGCAGGAAGCTGGGAACGAGCAACAACACCCACTCGACAGTCCGCGCCCTGCAGCTAGGTCTGCTCCGTCTCTGAAGCCATACCGGGAAACCGGTATGGCGAGGGGTGGGCGGTCTGGAGCAAACGTCGCCGGTCATACCGGCGGCGAGACTGGAAGGCCCTGCGGAAGATGCGCCTGAAGGCGACGTTCACCATCGAGCTCGAGGCCAGCGACTTCGTGGAGGCCGCTTCCCACCAGCGTGCGCTGGAGCAGGGGCTTCTCTCCCTGAGAGAAGCCTTCCCGCATGCGAAGTTGCAGATCGTGACCGGCCGCGAGCGCCGGCCCGGCCGGACGACGTCCCGCCCGATCAACCCGAACATCACCGGCCGCCTTCACGCCTATACGGAATAGGACGCCCGCTTGGCCTATGACGCGACGACGGGCGCGGCGCCCCGACGGAGCCGCCGGCGCAACGCCCTGCTGGAGGCGCTGGAGCTCTTCCGCGCCGCCGATCCGAATGTCCGCCTGTCGACGGTGCTGGCGTTCCTCTACCTCTGCGAAAACGAGGGCTTCTGCATCAGCGAACTCGCCGCGGCCTCCGGCATGACGCTGGCCACGGCGTCCCGGGCGAGCCGCTCGTTGATCGCTCCCGGCGCTCCCGGAGCCCTGGCGCCGGCCCTTGGTCTCGCCGAGCTTCGGCCCCTGGGCAAGGTTCGGGCGCTTCATCTTTCCCCGGCGGGTCGGGACCTGCGAGACAGGCTGGACGCAACCATCGTTCAGGCGACGACGATCATCTAACCTTACTATATGAAGTAGAAATCTCGCTTGCAGTTTTGCAAGCAAATAGAATGTGGCGATTGGAACACGGTCGGACTTTTGTGCGGCAGTTTTGTGCCAACAACACTACTAATCCCTGATCGACGGGTTCTATGGTCCGCCCCGCATGAACATCCCTCCATGTGGAGGCGCGGCCTCGCACGACAGCCAAGGTTCGTCGAGCGGCGTCGGATGTGTGTTTGGAGATTACTGATGACCAGAAGAAGTATCCGCGCGGGCCTGCTCGCGACCAGCGTGCTCGCCGGCGTGGCGTCGCTGACGTCCCCGGCGCTGGCGCAGGACGCGCCTGCGCCCGTCGTCCAGGACGACGCCGCTGAACTCGGCGAAATCGTCGTCACCGGTTCGCGTATTCGCCGCGACCCGACCAACTCGCCGACGCCGCTGATCCAGGTCGATCGCGAGGACCTGCTGGCCACCGGCCAGACCACGGTCATCGACTACCTGGCGACCATTCCGGCCCTGTCGAACTCGGTCGTCCCGTCCGACACCACCGGCTCGGGCCTGGGCGACGGCGGCCTGTCGCTGCCGAACCTGCGCTCGCTCGGCTCCAACCGCACCCTGACCCTCGTCGACGGCCGTCGTCACGTCGGTTCGAACGGCGGCTCGCTGGCGGTCGACGTCGACACCATCCCGCGCCTGCTGATCGAGAACATCGAGATCGTCACCGGCGGCGCCTCGTCGGTCTACGGCGCCGACGCCGTCTCGGGCGTGCTGAACTTCGTGCTGCGCCGCAACTTCGAAGGCCTCGAGATCGACGCCAACTACGGCATGATCAACCAGGACGGCGAAGCCAACCGGCGCATCTCGGCCCTCGCCGGGGCCAACCTGCTGGACGACCGTCTGAACGTCTACATCCACGGCGAGTACGAGGAAGTCGACGAAGTCACCTCGATGGACATCGACTGGCTGCGCAATGCGCCGGTCCGCATCGCCACCGACAACGACCCGACCACGGCCCGTAACGACGGGGTGCTCGACGCCCAGACCTTCACCGGGGTGAACCGGATCGACCGTCCGCGCTGGGGCCAGACGACTCTCGCCAACGTCTCGCGTCCGAGCCCACTGAACGATCCGGACGTGCCGTACGCCAACTGCTTCGGCAGCTCGGGCACGGCCGCCGGCTTCACCTACAGCGCCAACTGCTTCGGCGTTCAGCCGGGTCGGACCTTCTGGTACGACGGGCCGACCGCGCGCCTGGCCAACTTCGGCGAGCGCGTCGGCGGCGCCGGCATCAGCCAGCCGTACAACTACGGCGGCGACGGCGTGAACCCGGCCGACTTCAGCACCGGCTCGCGCGTCCCGCGCTCCGAGTCGGCCCGCTTCCAGACCGGCCTGCGCTTCGACGTGACCGACCGCGTCGAGTTCTACGCCGAGGCCAAGTACGTCACCGAAGACACCTTCGACCTGTCGCAGCCGACCTTCTACGACATCGACCTGGTCGACTCGTACGCCGGCACCGTCAACCCGATCTATGCGGTGAACAACTTCGACCTGCGCTGGAGCGACAACGCCTTCCTGCCGCAGAACGTCAAGGACGCCATCGCCACCAACCTGGTGACGCCGTACTCGCAGCCGACGGCCAACGCGCCGGGCGCCGCCCTGGCCCCGATCCTGCTCCAGAACGCGCGCCACAGCATGTTCGGACCGGACCGGACCCAGGACAACACCCGCGAGCTGATGCGTTTCGTGGGCGGCTTCCGCGGCTCGCTGGACAGCGTCGCCTTCGTCCGCAACGTGGATTGGGACATCGGCTACACCTACGGTGAGGTCGAGGTCGAGAACCGCGAACGCGGCACCGACAGCCTGCGCTTCGCCCTGGCCGCCGACGCCGTCGTGGACGCCGCCGGCGTCGTCAACGGCACGCCGGGCCAGATCGTCTGCCGCGCGCAACTGCTCCAGGCGCAGGGTGCGGCTGCGGGCGCCTTCGACACCGGCGCTGGCGGCAACCTGCTCGACACGGCCTATGGCCGTCAGTCGATCACGGACTGCACCCCGCTGAACGTGTTCGGCATGGGCAACCAGAGCGCTGAAGCTCTCGCCTACGTCGACGCCGTGATTTCGGTGCGCGAGCGTAACGAGCAGGAACAGGCGATCGCCTCGGTCGCGGGTGAACTCTGGGACTTCTGGGGCGCCGGCTCGATCGGCGTCGCCCTGGGCGCCGAGTACCGTCGTGAAGGCACCGAAGGCATCGGCCGCGACCGCGACACCGCCGGCCGTCCGCTGCTGTTCCTGAACGGCGGCGCGGACTTCGACTACGTCGAGTACACCAGCGAGGAGATCTTCGGCGAGCTGTCGGTTCCGCTGTTCCGCGACACCTGGCTGGGCGAATACGCTGAGCTGAGCGGCTCCTACCGCTACGCCGACTACTCCACGGTCGGCGAGGTGGACGTCTACGGCGTCAACCTGATGTACCGTCCGATCCAGGACATCGCCTTCAAGACCAGCTTCAACAGCTCGGTCCGGGTGCCTGACCTGGCGGAGAACTTCTCGCCGTTCGCCCAGACGTTCCTGAACAACATCGTCGATCCCTGCGCCACGCTGGTGATCGTCGCCCAGGACGCCGAGACCCGCGAGAACCGCATCGCCAACTGTACGGCGCTGGCCCAGGCCCAGGGCCTGAACTTCGACTTCGCGGGCGCCACGGCGACCAACGCGGACGACTACAACCCGAACTACGGTTCGGGCGTTGCGGGCGTCAGCGGCGGCAACCCGTTCCTGGAGCCGGAGGAGTCGGACAGCTTCACCTTCTCGACGGTGATCGAACCGCGGTTCTTCCCGAACTTCTCGCTGGTCCTCGACTACTACGAGATCCAGATCGACAACGTCATCGCGGCGGTGTCGGCCCAGACGGCGGCGAACAACTGCGTCAGCGGCGCCACCCTGAACGCGGCGGCCTGCGCCACCATCTTCCGCAACAACCCGAACATCCCGTTCGGCATCGGCGGTCCGGTGAACGATCCGATCGGCGGCTTCATCGAAGGCTCGGTCAACTACGCCAAGCTGGAGACCCGCGGTCTGGACTTCACGGCCCGCTACCGCATGGACCTCGAGGAAGTCACTGGCCGCAACTGGGGTCAGATCGACTACTCGCTGGGCGGTCTGTGGCTGATCGAGCAGAAGGAGTTCCTGAACGCCGACGATCCGTCGGACTTCGACGAACTGTCGAGCAACCTGTACTACCCGCGCGTTCGCATGACCTCGTCGCTGACCTGGACGCCGAACGAGATCTGGAGCGTCAACTGGACGGCCGACTGGCAGACCGCCCAGGACAGCCTGCGGATCCGCGACGCGGTGGCGAACGCCGACCAGCGGCCGTTCGACGAGTACGACACCGGGAACTTCACGCGTCACGACTTCACCGTGCGCTGGAACGTTAGGGACGACCTGTCCGTCCGCGCCGGTGTGGTGAACGCCTTCGATGCGGAGCAGCCCGAGTATCTCGGGACGACGCTCTACTCGAACTTCGACCCCTACGGCCGTCGCTTCTTCGTCGGCCTGAACTTCCGCCCCTTCTAAGGACGGATATCGGTGAACGAGAGGGGCGGCCCGGTCCGGGCCGCCCCTTTTCGTTTGTCCGGAGAAGACCTGCGCGTGCGCCGCCGGCGGGTTCCAGACCCGCACCGGCCCGGCGCCCGGCTCCACGAAGGCGCCTCTGACGCCCGTCGACTGCAGGATGCGTCCGGGGATCGCGGCGACAGGCGCACGCGAGATGGGGCCGCTGGCGGCGCCGGTCCAGACGACGCCGCAGGGCCGGAAGATGGCGCATCAAAGACCGCCGACACCCCTGTCAGGTCCGGCCGCCGGACGCTGCCGCGACGGGCGGCTCAGGCCGCGGTGGGGCCCAGCCACTCCAGCCAGTCGCCGTAGGGATGGCAGTGGGCCAGCGCGACGCTGGACCCGGTCGGCCAGCACGTCAGGCGCAACTCCACCGCGCGGCGGTCCGAGGTCCATTCGAACCCGATCCAGAGAAGCGGCCGATCCGCCGAGGCCCGCTCTCCGGCGCGCGCCATCATCGCAGCGACCTGCTGACGCTCGGCGGCGCCGAGATACTGCATCACCATGGTGTGCACGACCGCGCGACAGCGGCCGGCCGGCTGGGGTTCCGCCAGGCGATCGGCAAGCCAGGTCACCGCCTGGCCCCGGTCCACGCGGGGCGGATGCTCCACCGCGATCTGCAGCGCATCCTCCAGGCGTCTCAACCTCGCCGGCTGGTCCGTCCAGACGAAGGACAGAAGGCGCTCGCGATCCCGGGGGTCGGAGGCGTTCAGCGGCTGAAGATCGACGCCCCGGGCCGCGGCGACCGAAAGCGGGCGGAAGGGCGGGGGTGGACCGCGCCACTCCGGCGCGATCCTCACCGTCGAGAGCGGACCGCCGACGCTGACCGTCCCGAGCTGGTAGGCGTAACGGGCGAGATTGAGATTGAGGCCGCAACTCGATCCGAGTTCCAGCAACTCGAAAGGCATCGACCGGGAGAGGGGCGCCGCTATCAGCGCCGATGCGATCGCAGCGGCTCGTGCGACCTCATTGGTCTGGGTGGGGTGGCGGATCCAGTCGGCGATGAACCCGTCCGCCCGCGCGAAGGCGGCCGCGACGGCGCCGTCGAAATCATCGTGCTCACGACGGTAGAGTTCGGCGAGATATGGCGGCGAGCCGCGTCGAGCGAGGGCATGAAGCGCGCCGTTGACCCGCAGCGCGACGGCGGCGGCGGCCGGGTCCTCCGGCCAGTTCCACACCTTGGCGGCCGTCAGCGGCGCCCGGTGGAGTTGCCGGTCTGCGGCCTCGAGGACGGAGGCGATGAAAGGCGAGCCCATGTCGCGGCAGCGCTGGGCCTGACGCACGAGTTCGTTGGCGCAGGGCGCTGTTGCGAGACCATTCATCAAATCACGATCGGCACAGCGGGCGCCCCGGAACACATACTCGACTTCGGAAGCAGGGCCTCCGCTAAACCCGCAGGCTTCACGGCCTCAGGACGTAGGACGGCGCGCTTAACGTCGGGTGAACGCCGCCCGTGTAGAAGGCCTGGTCGATGCATGGTGGTCGGCGCGTAATGTCGCAGGCGGACCTTAAGGTTCTCTTCAGCGCCAACGCCTAAAACCGCGACAAGGGGCGTGGCTTGATGCTGCTCGTCAGTAAAAAATGAATCCAGTCGCCTGACTGGTCCATTCTTGTCTGTTGATGCGATTGCGTACGCTTCTTCGGTTTGAATACAGATTCGTCGAAGCGTGATCTCATGATTTCTGCCCTGAGAATTCCCCGAAAGCTGAGCCTTTCGTTCGTTCTGGTCTGCGTTTCGGCGGCCATCATGATGGCGGTGGTGTTCGTCACAATCGTGATGATCCACACCTCGACCAGGAGCAACAATCTCAGCCGCTCGATCGAGGCGCAGGCGATGGCGCTGGAGACAGCCATCCTGCGCCAGAACAGCCAGTTTCGCGGGTTCCTCGTGACGGGCGATGAGAGCTATCTGAAGTCCTACTACGAAGGGCGGGACGAGTTTGACCGCGTTGTCGTCGAGCTTCAGGCGCAGCTTACGGACCCCGAGAAGCAGCGCCTTCTCGAGCAGTCGCGCGTCGCGACCCTGGCCTGGCGCGCGGATTGGGGCGACCGTCTGATCGAAACCGTCCGCGCAGGCGGCCGGGAAGAAGCGGCGCAAGCCGTACGGGACGCCGGCTCGAGGGTGCTGGTCAGCGAGGCCGTCCTGCCGTTGCGGGAGCTGCGTGACGGCGAGGCGACGCTGACGGTCACGAATCTTGCCCGCCAGGAGGCCGCCATCCTTACCGCGGTCATCGCCCTGGTCGTCGGCGGCATCGCGATGATCGCGGTCGCCGTCGCCCTGTCGATGATGCTCAGCCGAACGATCGCCCGACCGATCACGACGCTGACGGCCGCCATGCGTCAACTTGCCCAGGGCGACAACGATATCGTCGTGGACGCCGACCGCGCCGACGAGCTGGGGGACATGGCTCGCGCCGTTCTGGTCTTCCGCGACACGGCGCTGGCCAAGCTGGAAGCCGAGGCCGCGAAGGAGCTGGCGGACCGCGCGAAGGCGGAAGCCGATCGTGAGAAGGCGGCTGCCGAAGCGCAACAGCGGCAGGTGGTGGAGGCCCTCGACACGGCCCTGGAGGCCCTGGCGGCAGGAGATCTGACCTATGTGATCGAGACGCCGTTCGCACCGGATTACGAGCGGCTGCGTCAGGCCTTCAACCTGGCTGTCGAGCGTCTCGAAGGCAGCCTCGCCGGCGTGGCCGGGTCGGCGCAGAGCGTAAGGCTGGGCGCAAGCCAGATCTGCTCGGCGTCGGAACATCTGGCGCGCCGTACGGAGCAGCAGGCTTCCAGCCTGCAGGAAACGACCATGGCGACGAACCAGGTCACGGACATGGTGGGCGCGACGGCTCGAAGCGCGGCTGACGCCCGCAACGCAATCACCATGGCCAACAGCGACGCCACGGACGGCGGCGCCATCGTCGAAGAAGCGATCTCCGCGATGGACGCGATCAGGGCCGGCTCGCTGGAGATCGGCGAGATCATCAGCATGATCGACGCCATCGCGCTGCAGACCAATCTCCTGGCGCTCAACGCCGGGGTCGAGGCCGCGCGTGCGGGTGAGACGGGCAGGGGCTTCGCGGTTGTCGCCGGCGAGGTGCGCGAGCTGGCCAAGCGCACGGTCGACGCCGCCAAGGAGATCAAGGACCTGATCACGCGGTCGTCCCAGGAGGTCCAGCTCGGCGTCGATCGCGTCGGCGAGACCAGCAGCATGCTCGGGCGCGTGGTTTCGAAGATCGGCGACGCCAATCGGCTGGTCGCCGACATCGCGCAGGGGGCGCAAACCCAGGCGGAGAACCTGAAGCAGGTCAACGGCACGGTCGCCAGCGTGGATCGTGTAACCCAGCAGAACGCAGCCATGGCCGAGGAGGCGACGGCGGCGGCGCGGATCCTTTCGACCGAGGCCGAAGAACTGGCGACGCTTGTGGCTCGTTTCCGCCTGAAGCCGACCCGTGGATCCGCCGCGCCCCGGGATGCGGCTGGGGCTCCGGAAGGCGTCCCCGCGGCGCCGACCGTCAAGCCGTCGGACAGATCGCCGCCCGCCGCGAGGGTCCTCGCGTTCGGCCGCGCGGCCAACGGCTAGAGCAAAGTAGAGGCGGTTCGCTTTGCGCGTAAGCAAGCGGTTTACCAAGTAATACCCCGGTAAACTGCGTATGCCTCCTTTATAAATCCATTCACTATTGAGTGAAATATCTGTCGCCAACGCGGCGATACGTTTTGTGTCGCGCGCGAAGGCTATGAACTCGGCTGCATCATTGTTGCAGCGTTGACCTGATTGCAGTTGGAGGCTCTTTTGAAATCCGCGTATCTCTCGGCCGCGCTTGCGCCGCTACTTCTCGCGACGGCGGCTTATGCTGGAACCGAGGAGCAGGATCCGCCTCGCCAGACGGCGTGGGAAGCCAGTCGCACGCGCGAGAGCGACGACATGGTCGTGACCGGCGTGGCAAAGGCGCGCGATCGCCTGGACAGCGCGACCTCGACCAGTTCCATCGACGATGTCGAGATCGCCAAGATCGGCGCCTATTCGGTCACCGACCTGTTCCGCACGATCCCGGGTATTCGCGCCGAGGCGTCCCTGGGCGAGGTCAACGGCAACTACACCATTCGCGGCCTTCCGATGGTGGGTAGCGGCGCCAAGTATCTGCAGTTCCAGGAAGACGGTCTGCCGGTCCTGGAGTTCGGCGACATCCTGGCCCTGACGCCCGATTACTTCATGCGCTACGACTTCAACGTCGCGCAGATCGAGTCGATCCGGGGCGGTTCCGCCTCGACCTTCGCTTCAAATGCGCCGGGCGGGGTGATCAACCTCATCTCGCCGACCGGCGAGGTCGAGGGGGGATCCTTCCAGGCCTCGAGCGGCGTCGACTACGACAGCTACCGCGCCGACTTCAACTATGGCGGCCACCTCACCGACACCCTCCGCTTCAACATCGGCGGCTTCTATCGTGAAGGCGAAGGCCCCCGCGACGCCGGCTTCGACGCCAATCGGGGCGGTCAGATCAAGGCCAACATCACCCAGGAGTTCGAAGGCGGCTTCGTTCGCCTCGAAGGCAAGCTGCTGGACGACGCCGTGATTGGCTACGGCCCCGCGCCGCTTCTTGTTTCGGGAACCAACGACGATCCCGACTACACCGACGTGCCGAACTTCTCCATGCTGCGGGACACCCTGACCTCCCGCAACATCACGACCTTCCCGCTGCTCAACGGCGACGGCGAACTGACCGAAGTCAACCTTCAGGACGGCAACCACGCGGTCGTGAGATCGCTCGGGTTCCAGACCCGGTTCAACCTCCGCGGTTGGACGATCACGGATCACATGCGGTATGCGAGCCAGTCGGGGGATCAGTCCCTGAACTACCCGCTGGCGATCGCGCCGGCGGCGCTTGCGCCCCTGGCGTTCGGCGCGCGGCCGGGCAGCCTGTCCTACGCCACCGGACCGCAGGCCGGCCAGCCGATCACCGATCCGTCCGCGCTGAACGGCAACGGCCTGGTGTCCTTCTCGACCCTGGTCCACACCGACATCAGGAGCCTCGACAACTTCACCAACGACCTGCGCGCCAGCCGCGTGTGGGACATCGGCGGCGGCGTGCTGACGACGACGCTGGGTCTCTACAACGCCGAGCAGGATCTCGAGTATGACCGTCAGTACATTCCGTTCTTCCAGGATGTCGTCGGCGGCGGCGAATCGGCGCTGATCGACATCGTCAACACCGACGGGATCCCCCGCACCCAGGACGGCGTCTACAACTTCTTCGGACCGGCCGGCGCCGGCTCGAACTCGCGCGTCGACGTCGGCTACAGCATCGTGGCGCCCTATGGTTCGCTGAACTACCGCCTGGGCAAGGTCGCGCTCGGCGCTTCGGTCCGCTTTGACAGCGGCGAGGTCACCGGCTTCACCGTCGCCAACGGCGCCACCGACGTTCGAACCATCGACGTCGACGGCGACGGCGTGATCACAGCGGCCGAGCGGACCTTCGCGTTCGCCCCCGCCGCCAACAGACAGCCGGTCGACTACGACTACGACTACGTCTCGTATTCCGCCAGCGTCAACTATCGCGTGTCGCAGAACGTCTCGACCTTCGTGCGCTACAGCCAGGGCGGGCGTGCGGCGGCGGAGAAGATCCTGCGTTCGCCCGCGGTCAGCCCGGTCACCGGCGACCTGGTGCAGACGGATGCGGCCTACGATCCGGTGAAGCAGGCCGAAATCGGGCTGAAGTACCGGAGGGACGGGCTGTTCGCCAACGTCACGGGCTTCTGGGCCGAGGTCAACGAGACCAACCAGCAGATCCGGCCGGTCAATGGCGTCACCCAGCTTGTCCTCGTGCAGCGGGGCTACCAGGCCCTTGGCGCCGAGTTCGAGGGCGGGATCCGGCGTGGTCCGTTCAGTCTGACCGCCGGCGCGACCGTCACCAGCGCCGAGATCACGGACGCCGAGGACCCGGCCCTGGTCGGCAATACGCCGCGCCGCCAGGCGGACCTGATCTTCCAGGTGATGCCGCAGTACGAAACCGACCTGTTCACGGTCGGCGCCAGCATTGTGGGCACCACCGAGAGCTACAGCCAGGACGCCAACCAGCTGACGATGCCGGGCTACGCGACCGTGAACGCCTTTGTTGAGGTTCGACCGGTCGACAAGGTCGTGCTTTCGCTGACCGCGAACAACCTGTTCGACGAAATGGCGCTCACCGACGTGGGGTCGGACTCGCTCCCGGCGAGCGGCGTGGTTCTGGCCCAGGCCCTGCCGGGCCGCACCGTCAGGGCAGCCGTCCGCTTCTACTTCTGATCGGCTGATCCCCGGCTCGACCGGAGCGGCCCGGACACCCGGTCCGCTCCGGCAGGGCGCCCCGGGGTCTCCGGACCTGAAGCATCGCCGTCCCGGTTCGCCGGGACGGCGTTCTTGCATCCGCCGACGGCGCGCCTCCCGCGGCACAGGCAAGACTCCGCGACCAGGGACAGGCTGTCCGTCAGGGTTTGGTGAAGCTGCGGGGCTGTCGGGGATGCTTCCCCGGTCGCACGGACCCTGCGGCCATCCAGAACGGCGGTGGCGGACAGAGAGACCGCCTAAGTATTGTCCACGGTCGTCCAAGGCGGTCCAGAAAAACTATTGTTTACAATAGATAAGGTTGCGATCCGTCCAGCAGTGTCCACCGGCGTTCGCCACTAGCCGCGACATCTTTTGGGGCGCGATTTAGGGCGCTATGGCTTGGCAATGCGCCAGATCAACCGCCTCACCACCACCGCCATCCGCGCCATCTCCGAGGACGGCCTCTATCCAGACGGCGGCAACCTGTACCTGCGGGTAGGGAAGGGGAGGCGGTGGGTTTTCATCTTTCAATGGCAGGGCAAGCGTCGGGAGATGGGACTCGGGGCCCTTCAGGATGTGAGTCTCAAAGATGCGCGGACAGCGGCAGAGCAGGCGCGGCTAGCTCTTCGGAACGGCATCGATCCGCTTGCTGCGAGAAAGGCTGAGGAGGGCAGGGGCAAGACCTTCGGCGACGTTGCCGACGCGTTCATTGCGGACAAGAAGGTGGGGTGGCGAAACGCGAAACACCGGCAGCAGTGGACGAACACCCTCGCGACGTACGCGAAGAACCTTCGGCCTATACCTGTCGCAGAAATCAGCACTGCAGATGTGCTGGAGGCTCTGAAGCCGATTTGGACCACCAAGTCTGAGACAGCGAGTCGGGTCAGGGGGCGGATTGAGAACGTTCTCGATGCGGCCAAGGCGCAAGGCCTTCGGACAGGCGAGAACCCTGCTGCTTGGCGCGGGAATCTTGCTCATCTCCTCCCAAAGCGGAGCAAGCTGACGCGGGGCCACCACCGGGCGCTGCCATACGAGAAAGCGCCGGGATTCTGGGCGGCTCTCAACGAGCGGACTGGCGTGGCTGCCAAGGCCCTACAGTTCACGATCTTGACCTGTGCTCGGACGTCCGAGACGCTCGGCGCTCGCTGGGCAGAAATCGACTTCGAGAAGGCGATCTGGATCATCCCTGCGGGCCGGATGAAGATGGCGGAGGTGCATCGCGTGCCGCTGTCTCCCGCGGCGATCCAGTTGCTGCGAGAGGTGGAGCTACTCGAAGGCGAGTACGTCTTCCCCGGCAACGGCAGGGCCACCCTTTCGGCTGCCGCGATGGATGCGCTGCTGAAGCGGATGAAGGTCGACGCGACGGTCCATGGTTTCCGCTCAACCTTCCGGGATTGGGCCGGGGACAGCACGTCCCACCCTCGCGAAGTCGTGGAGGCGGCGCTGGCGCACAAGGTGGGAGACAGCGTCGAGCGGGCTTATCGCCGGGGTGACGCTCTCAGTAAGCGCCGGGGTTTGATGGCCGATTGGGCATCTTTCCTCTGCGGCGGGGTGTCGCAGGCTCAACCGATGGGGTAACGCCAAGTCGCGCGGAGTGGACGACCATAAGCGCCTGTTTCTTCAGGTATTTGTTTTATGGACAGTAGTTATAACGGTTTTACTGGTTCGGTTTAATAGTAATGGCCCGCTGTCCTTTAGTTTTCGGGCGATGGGCCGGTAGACGTGGCGCGAATTTGGAACTATGTGCCGGTCAGCGGAGGCGCTCGCCCCCGTGTGCACCGACAATAGGAGATAATATGACTGCTGTTTATCAGAGCCTGACCACACACGTCGTAGGCGGGGTCTACGTAGATACGACCGAGGACTTCGATACTATTCGAATTGGTCTCCAGACTTACAAGAGCAACAAGGCAAAGCGACCTACCCCGATCGATCGCGCGTATAGCAATCTTGTGCTGATTTCGATCCGGCATGAAGGGCGCATCTGGACTCGGGACGCGCATCTGATCGCCGCAAGGAAAGCACTGTTGGCGCGGTTTCAGGGTGACGAGCGGTTCGAACGAGAGCACCCGGAGCTTGCGGGTGCGCTGAGCAAGCAAGGTCGGGCCGCGAAGACCGCCGAAGAAATGTTGCTCATCAGGATCGCCACCCTGCGGGGTGAGGGCGTTCTGGAGCCTACGGATGCCTGAACAGAAGCTCGCATACAGCATCAGCGAGAGTAGCGCCCTTACCGGCCTCTCCCGCTCCACGCTCTACAATCTCGCACGCGCCGGACGGCTCCCGATCCGCAAGGTCGCCGGGCGTTCTATCGTGCTGCACGATGATCTTATGGCTCTCCTGACCGCGCCATAGGTCAGTAGCGGCTCATTTGCCCGAGAAGGCTCGGGCGCATTCCTCAAAACTGAGATCCTCATGACCGGAGGCACCACTGTGCTTAGGCCGTGGGCGGAGCCTTGCGCTCCGCTCATGGTGCTCTACGCCCGCGTAGGCGAAGCTATCGGCCATCAGCCCAGACGGAAGGCGAAGGATGAGGCCGCTTTCCAGCGCACCCTGCTGTCATTTCTGGCCGCCATTGCAATCATTGCACTGGAACGGTCTGGCGAGCTTCGCCTGCCCTTCAGCAATGCCGCGCTTTCAGCGATGGGCATGAGGCCCCTGAAGGATGTCCGAGATCAGCTTGAGAAGGCGGGATTAATAGAGGTCCGGCTCGGCTTCTACGACATCGATCACCCGGAGCGGTCCAAGCTCACGGCCATCACGCCGACACCCAAGCTCGTGCAGCTAGTGCAGGAGTCTGGCCTGTCCCTTGGTGACGTTGTCAGACCACCGGCTGTCACGACGGTGCTCACAGAGCCTTTCACCTCCGCTGGGGAGATGCCGCCGAAGGTTCGGGAGCAGGACCGGCTGATCAAGCGGTACAACGAGGGGATTGGTGGCTTCACGCTTCACCAGCCGAACGGCTGGACGAGCAGCCGCATCCACCTTGTCAGGCTCTTCAAGCATGACTGGATCACCGGGGGCCGGCTCTATGGCGGGTTCTGGATCGATATGCCTCGGGTGGAGCGGGCAACCCTCCTGATCGACGGAGAGGAGACCTGTGAACTCGACTACAAGAGCCTGCACCCTCACATCCTCTACGCTTGGAGCATACGGAAGCTCGATTTTGATCCTTATGTCATTCCCGGCTTCGAGCATGTGAGCAGGGAGGTCGGGAAAAAGGTCTTCAATCGCCTCATCAACGGCAAGACCACCGCCCTGAAGTTCATCAAGAAGGACTATCAGCCCTACCTCCAGAGCGGGAAGGAACTGGATGCCTTCGTTGCCGCAATGATGGACCGGCTATCCCCCATCACGCATCGCTTCGCATCTCAGGCGTGGGGACAGCTTCAGAAGGAGGATAGTGAGCTAGCTCTGAAGGTCATTGAACGCTGCATGAAAGAGGGAATTCCTGTTTATCCGATTCACGATGGCTTTCGCGTAAGACTGAGGGATAAGGATCAGGTTGAAGGGATTATGAAGGAGGTCTATAAGGCCATTTACGGGACCAATCCCTCTGTCTGTATGAAGTAGCTATTTGCTATTGGAGGGCTCCGCCCTCTCCTCGTACTAGGACACGTAAGTAGCAGATCGACGCTAAGGCCGATTTCTGGCCTATACAGCGGCATCATTGCTTCCTGCTGTTATGTCACTGGAAGTATATACTTGCCGATGTAAGGTGCCTCTGAGCGGATTCTAGGGGTATCCGGCTGTCCGGGAAGGCTAACGGCAGGAAAAATAGCGGCCTACGAGGGAGGCCACTGCTGCGAAGTCGCCTTCGGTACGCTGGAGACGCGGGAAATCGCTCCTGATGACCACCGCCTCGAGCGATTGCCAAGGTTCCTTTCCGACGGGCGAGCGCAGTGTCGCCTTTGGGCCAACGCGCTTATGACGGGACGCGACCCATTGCGGACATCATCCAGCGGTCAGTTCGCCGTCCTAGGCGGCTTGATCGGCAAGAACCGGCGCAGCGGTCGTTCGTTGAGTTGTAATGCGCAACCGCGATCGCGACCGAACCGGCCTCGGCTTCTTGGCCTTGGCGATCCTCTTGTCCGCATGCGGCTCGGAGCCACGCCCTGAAACACCTGACCCGGAGCGTTTTCGACGGGTGGAGGCCGCAGGCCCGTTCTCCGTGGCTATCCCCCGAGAACTATCCCGCCTGCCTGTCATCGGCGTGGATACGGAGGTGGATGAGTTCGGCGGGGAAGGACTGCGGCTCGGTTTCTCCTATGGCATGTATGGATCGGTTCCTCTCTCAGACGGGCTCCTCGACTACTCCACCGGCCAAATGACGGTCGATGGCAGGCGGGGGGAGTGGGCTGCCTTCACACGTCCCGGCGATGTCGGGGACGGCCTTCCACATGGATGGGTCGGTCATGTCGGCACCCCGACACGTTGGGGCGAGCGTCGAGGCGAGCCCGTGGGACTGACGATCTATCTGTCTTGTAGCAGCAGGCAAATCTGCGAACTCGGCCCCGAGGTCGCCGCGACAGTTCGGTTCGAGTGACTGGCATCAGGCACCGGGACTGCTTTCGACCCATAGCGGACCTTTGATGGTGAAGGCGTGGCCTCAGGCCAGCCTGTTCTGAAACAGCCCTTCTGCAGCCATTTTTCCCCGCTTCGTTTCAGTTTCAACGGAGTGGTCTCATGAAGCGTGCCGCGATAGCCTTCCTGCTGCTCGCAGGTTGTTCGGACTCCAATAGCGCTGACGTGACCCCCTGAAACTCCTCCAGGAATAGCTAGAGTCCGCCCCTTGAAAGGACGGACAGAATGAAGCGGTCAAGGTTCACGGAAGAGCAGATCATTGGGATCCTGCGGGAGCAGGAGGCCGGTGTAGCGACGTCGGAGGTCTGCCGGCGGCACGGCGTCAGCTCGGCGACCTTCTACAAGTGGAAGGCCAGGTTCGGCGGCATGGACGTGTCGGAGGCCAGGCGGCTGAAGGCGCTGGAGGACGAGAACGCGAAGCTGAAGCGGATGTTGGCGGACGCGATGCTGGACAACGTCGCGTTGAAGGACCTTCTGGGAAAAAAGTGGTGACGCCCGCTGCGCGTCGTGAG
>NZ_FOZV01000004.1 GCF_900116065.1 Brevundimonas viscosa | reverse complement strand
ACACGATCAGCCCCGGCAGGATGCGCTGCAGCGTCGACAGGGTCGCCTCGTTGGCCACATAGCCCGAGGTGAACAGCAGCGCCGCCTCCTTCCGGTGCCAGCTGGCCAGCTCGGCCTCCAGGTCCACCGCCGAGCGCGTCGTGCCCGAGATGTTGCGCGTGCCCCCCGCCCCGGCCCCGGCCGCGTCGACCTCGGCCTTCATCGCCTCCAGCACCGCCGGATGCTGGCCCATGCCCAGGTAGTCGTTGGAGCACCAGACCACCACCTCCTGCTCCGACCCGTCCGCGCGGCGACGGATCGCCTTCGGAAACCGGCCGCGCACGCGCTTCAGGTCGGCGAAGACGCGATAACGCCCCTCCCCCTTCACCTGCTCAACGGCGGTCTGGAATGCAGCCTGGTAGTCGTACAAAGCGGCGGCTCTGCGCGGTGAAAATCACCCGCGTGATGCGCCCTGGCGGCCGATTTGTCCACGCAGACCGCCCGACAAATCGCCGCAAGACCTTAATTGATAACGGTTCGCAATATTTGTTCGCGTCAGGCGAGGGGCAGCTCGTCCAGCCGTCCGCGCAGCATCTGCAGGATGGCCGAGAAGTCGCGATCGCCGTAGCCGAGGCCGTTGAACATCTGGAACAGGGCCTCGGTCTGGGCGCCCAGCGGCGTCGAGGCGCCGGCCTTGGCCGCCGCGTCCTGGGCCAACTTCAGGTCCTTGAGCATCATGGCCGCAGCGAAGCCGCCGTCATAGTTGCGGTTGGACGGGGCGGTCGGCACCGGGCCGGGCCACGGGTAGTAGGTGGTGACGCTCCAGCTCTGGCCCGAGGACTTGGCGACGATGTCAAACATCTTCACCGGGTCCAGGCCCAGCTTCTCGGCCAGGCCGATGGCCTCGCAGGTGCCGAGCATGGTGATGCCGAGGATCATGTTGTTGCAGATCTTGGCCGCCTGCCCCGCCCCGTGGTCGCCGGCGCGGAAGGTGGCGCGGCTCATCGGCTCGAGGGCCGCCTCGATGCGGGCGAATGCCGGCTCGTCGCAGCCGACCATGAAGGCCAGCGTCCCGGCGTCGGCGGCCATGGTTCCGCCCGAGACCGGGGCGTCGGCGAAGGCGTAGCCGGCCTCCTTCGCCAGTCCGGCGACCTTGCGGGCGGTGTCCACGTCGATGGTTGAGCAGTCCAGCAGCAAGGCGGAGGTCGGCGCGGCGCCGATGATCTGCTCGCTGTAGACCTTCAGCACGTGCGGGCCGGCCGGGAGCATGGTGATGACGACGTCGGCGTTCTTCACCGCCTCGGCGACGGAGGCCGCCGGGGTGCAGCCGGCGGCGGCGGCCCGGTCGAGCGCCGCCTGCGACAGATCGAAGGCCATGACCGCGCGGCCGGCCTTCGCCTGGTTGGCGGCCATGCCGCCGCCCATGTTGCCGAGGCCGATGAAGGCGATGCGTTGGGTCATGGCGTCTCTCCCGTGTGATTGCGGGAGGGGTTAGCGCGGGCGGGGGCGATGCGCCAGCGCCCGTCCTTCGCTCACTCGGGCTTCTGGAAGGCGATCATGAACTGGCTGGTGCGGCCGCGGATCGACTCGTCGAAGACGTTGGCCGTGCGCGGATCCTCGTCGTTCCACAGGGCCGCCGCCTCGGAGCGAAGTTCGAACCCCGCGGCCTCGACCTCGCGCACGACGGCCGAACGGTCGATCCGGTGCAGCGAATCGGCGGCCAACAGTTCCGAACCGTCGACGGCGTGATGGTCGATGACGACGTACCAGCCGCCCGGCCTGAGGGCCTCGAAGACGGCGGCGTTGACCTTCGCCGCCGTGTCCGTCGCGAACGGCGCCAAGTGCAGGTCGTGATAGTTCTGGGCAGTGAAGACGAGGTCCAGTCCGCGGGGAAACTCCGGCGCGCCGATCGGCGAGCGGATCACGTCGACATTGGCCAGGCCGTCCGCGGCGTCGGCGGCCTCGCCGTAGGAGGCCTGGAAGGCGATGAACTCGGCCGGTTGCCACGCGGTGACATGCCCTCCGGGACCGACCGCGGCCGAGAAGGCGCGGGTGAAGTAGCCGCCGCCCATGATCATGTCGCCGACCTTCCAGCCGGGCTGGACGCCGGTGAAGCGCAGGGTCTGCTCGGTCATCCGGGCGGCGTCGCGGGCGCGATCCTCGTCGGTGCGGATCGGCGAGGCGAGGACGGCGGCGTAGTCGGTCCCGCCGGGCAGGGTCTGCACCGGCTCGGGGAAGGTCAGCGGCGGCGGGGTCTGTGCGGCCGCGGAGCCGGCGAGGAGCAGGCTGGCGGCGGCGGCGGCGAAAAGGCGGCTCATGCGGAGGTCCCTCCCTATGCAGGCTTGCGGAAACGGAACACGAAGCGGTCGGTGCGGCCGCGGATCGACTCGTCGAAGACGCTCAGGCTGCGACTGTCCTCGGGATTGCGCACCACCTCGGTGGCGCCGTCGTAGACGAAGCCGGCGGCCTCGACCTGGCGGCGCAGCTCGGCGGATTCGATACGGTGGAGGGTCCCGGCCACGGAGACGCCGGAGCCCGGCGCGGCCTCGTGGTCGAGGATGACGTAGAGGCCGCCGGGCTTCAGCGCCCGGAAGACGGCGGCGTTCATCGCCGCCACGTCGACGCCGAAGCGGGGGATGACGAAGTCGTGGTATTCCTCGCCCATGAAGACGACGTCCAGCGGGCGGTCGAAGGCCATCGTCTCCAGTGCGCCGGTCACGCGGCTGACGTTGCCATAGGTGGCGGCGAGACTGTCGGCGTAGGGGTTCTCGCGGGCCGAGGTCTGGTTGGGCACGAAGGCGTAGACGTGGCCGGACGGGCCGACCACCGGCGAGAACAGGTGGGTGAAGAAGCCCTCTTCAGGCCGGATGTCGGCGATCACGTCGCCGGGGCCGAGGCGCATGAAGGCCAGCATGTCGGCCGAGCGGCGCAGGCCGTCGCGGGCGCGATCCGCTTCCGGTCGGTTCGGATTGGCGAGGGCGGCGGCGTAGGCGTCCGCCGGAGCGACCTGATGGACGACGGTCGTCCCGCCGTCGGCGACGACGATGCAGCCGGACAGCGCCGCGGCGGCCAGCGAAAGGGCGACACTCGAAAGAAGGCGCATGGCGGGCTCCCCGGTTTCCTGAGACCGAGATACGCCGCCGCTTTCACATCGGATGCAAGCCCTCAGACCAGCGGCGACCACTCCTCCTCGTCCGGCAGCGGGGCGAACAGGGCGTCGATGGCGGCGTCGGACACGTCCTCCAGCGTGGCCGGCGACCATTGCGGGGCGTTGTCCTTGTCGACGATCACGGCGCGGACGCCTTCCTGGAAGTCGTGCGTGCGCACCACGCGGCCGCCGAGGCGGTATTCCATGGCCATGTTGTCGGCGAAGCTGTCGAGGCCGCGGCCGGCGCGCAGCTGGCGCAGGGTCACCTTGAGCGACTGCGGCGACTTGGTCTTCAGCACAGCCAGCTGGGCCAGGGCCCAGTCCGAGCCGTCGGCGTCGAGGGCGGCGAAGATGTCCTCCACGCGGTCATGGGCGAACAGGCGGTCGATGGCCGGCAGGTGGGGCTCGATCGGGGGCTCGCCGGGATCGGCCTCCAGCCCGTCGGCGACGTCGACCGGGTGGGCCGGGTCGGCGGCGAGGATGGCGCGGAAGGCCTCCAGCGCATCGGTCGGCAGGTAGTGGCTGTGGATGCCGAGGAAGACGGTGTCGGCCGCCTTGAGCCGCGCCCCGGTCAGGGCCAGCCAGGTCCCAACCTCCCCCGGCAGGCGCGGCAGGAACCAGCCGCCGCCGACGTCGGGGAACAGGCCGATGCCGGTCTCGGGCATGGCGTAGGTGGTCCGCTCGGTGGCGATGCGCACATCGGCCGGCTCGGAGATGCCGACCCCGCCGCCCATGACCACGCCGTCGACGAGGGCGGTGACCGGCTTGGGGTAGTCGAACAGCAGGTGGTTGAGCTTGTACTCGGTATCGAAGAAGGCGCGCGCCGCCGAGGCGTCCCCTGCCCCGCTCTCCGCGATCATGCGGATGTCGCCGCCGGCGCAGAAGCCGCGCTCGCCCGTATGGTCGATGAGGATCGACTTCACCGCCTCGTTCTCGCGCCACGCCAGCAGCGCCTCGATCATCGCCTCGCACATGGAAAGGTTGAGCGCGTGCAGCGCCTTGGGCCGGTTCAGGGTCAGGCGGCCGACGCCGGATTCGACGCGGGCGAGGACTTCGGGTTCGAGGGTCATGCGGGGCTGATACGGCGGCGCGGCCGCACGGTCCAGACTCAGGGCGTCGGCACCACCGTCAGGGTGTAGGGGATGAACAGACCAAGATCGAGCGGCCCGGATTGCCGCCACGTCACGCGGTTCTCTATGCCCGTCACCTGGACGCTGTAGCCCGCGCCGAAGGCGGCGCTGGCCTGCCGAGCGTCCCCGGCGATCAGGCCGAGGATGGCCGGCCGGTACTGCGGCGGATCGACGATCGACAGCTGCCAGTCGCCGCTGATGTCGGCCAGCGAGCGTCCGACCGGCTGCACCGCCTCGACGAAGTCCTCCAGCCGGCCCGAGGCCGAGTCGAGGGTGTCGTCCGCCCGGACAGGAGTCTTGACGATCAGGGTGGCCACACTGGTGTCGCTGCGCATGCCGTCGACGCCGAGGGTGAGGGTCGAAACCATCTCCTCGGTGAGCGGGACCAGAACCCCCTCCGTCTCGATCGACAGGTCGATGTCGGCGCGCCCGGCGGCGGAACGGGCCATGGCCCGAAGGGTGCGGGTCAGCTCGTCTCGCCGTCCGGCGGGCTCGCGGGTGTCGTTGACCACCCGTACCTCGGCGATGAGGTTGTCAGCCCGGCGGAACAGCTGGACAGCGGGAATGTCGTCGGGATCCCACTCGATCATGCGCGAGCCGGTGACGACGATCTCCTCGACGGAAGCGTCCTGCGCCATGGCCGGTGTGGCCAGCAGCGCGATGGCGGCGAAGACGAGCAGCTTCATAGTGTCCCTCCGCCGCGACTATTGCGCGAAAGGTCGGGTCCGTCACCCTGATCGCGGCCCTACTGCCGCACCATCTCCCGCGCGGTGATCACGCGCATGATCTCGTTGGTGCCCTCGAGAATCCTGTGCACCCGGAGGTCGCGGACGATGCGTTCCAGCGGGTAGTCCTTGAGATAGCCGTAGCCGCCGTGCAGTTGCAGGGCCTCGTCGGCGATCTGGAAGCAGGCGTCGGTGGCCAGACGCTTGGCCATGGCGCACCACTTGGTCTTCTCCGGATGGCCGGTGTCGATGGCCCAGGCCCCGCGCAGCACCATCAGCCGCGCCGCCTCCAGCTGGGTGGCCATGTCGGCCAGCTTGAATTGGGTGTTCTGGAAGTCGCCGATCGGACGGCCGAACTGTTTGCGGGTGGCGACGTACGCCTGCGCCGTCTCCAGCGCGAGGCGGGCGCCGCCCAGCGAGCAGGCGGCGATGTTCAGCCGGCCGCCGTCCAGCCCCATCATGGCGTAGCGGAAGCCGTCGCCCTCCTTGCCGAGCAGGTTCTCCGCCGGGATGCGGCAATCGTCGAAGCTGACGATGGCGGTGGGCTGGCTGTTCCAGCCCATCTTCTTCTCCTGGGCGCCGAAGGAAAGGCCCGGCGCATCCTTCTCGACCACGAAGGTCGAGATGCCCTTCGGCCCCTCTCCGCCCGTGCGGGCCATGACGACGTAGACGTCCGAGGTCCCGGCGCCCGAGATGAAGGCCTTGGAGCCGTTCAGCACCCAGTGGTCGCCGTCGCGCTTCGCCGTGGTGCGCAGGGCGGCGGCGTCGGATCCGGAGCC
The DNA here is from genome assembly GCF_900116065.1 of Brevundimonas viscosa. Taxonomy (GTDB): domain Bacteria; phylum Pseudomonadota; class Alphaproteobacteria; order Caulobacterales; family Caulobacteraceae; genus Brevundimonas; species Brevundimonas viscosa. Next base: position 311,943 of record NZ_FOZV01000004.1, on the reverse strand, counting down.
CGGCTCGGTCAGGCAGTAGGAGGCGATCCGCTCCATGGTGGTGAGCGAGGGGACGTAGCGGGCGCGCAGGTCGTCGGAGCCGAAGCTGTCGATCATCCACGTCGCCATGTTGTGGATCGAGATGAAGGCGGCGGTCGAGACGTCGCCGCGCGACAGCTCCTCGAAGATCACCGCCGCCTCGACCCGGCCCAGCGCCATGCCGCCGTGCTCCTCGCCCGCATAGATGCCGCAGAAGCCCATCTCGGCGGCGTGCTTCATGACGTCGACGGGGAAATGCTTGGTTTCGTCCCACTCGGCGCTGTGCGGGGCCAGTTCGGCCTCGGCGAAGGCGCGGGCGGCGTCCTGGATGGCGCGCTGGTCGTCGGTGAGGGCGAAGTCCATGGGCGATTTCCTCGAGTCGTTGGCCGCGCTTCTAGCGGAACCGGCGACAAACTGAACCCTCTCCCCGCGCCGCGGGCTTCGTCTATAAGCCCGGCCATGAGCACGCCCTTCGCCCCCGCCGCCTTCCCCTACGCCCGGCCCCGCCGGCTGCGCAGCGCGCCGTGGGTGCGCCGGCTGGTGGCGGAGACGACCCTGACCCCGGCCGACCTGGTCTGGCCGCTAATCGTCCACGACGGCGCGGAGGAGCGCATACCGGTGGCGTCGATGCCCGGTGTGTTCCGGCTGTCGCCGAAGGCGGCGGCGACCGCGGCCGTCGAGGCCCGCGACCTCGGCATCCCCATGGTGGCGCTGTTCCCCAACGTCGACGCGGCGATCAAGGACGGCGTCGGCACGGGCGCGACCGATCCGGACGGGCTGATCCCCGACTGCATCAAGGCCATCAAGGACGCGGCGCCGGAGGTCGGGGTCATGACCGACGTGGCGCTGGACTGCTTCACCGACCACGGCCACGACGGGGTGCTGGAGGACGGCCGCATCGTCAACGACGCGACGCTCGAGCGGCTGGCCGAGCAGGCCTTCATCCACGCCCACGCGGGCGCCGACGTGGTCGCGCCCTCGGACATGATGGACGGGCGGGTGCAGGCGATCCGGGAGGCGCTGGAGGCCAACGGCCTGCAGGACGTGCTGATCCTCTCCTACGCCGCCAAATACGCCTCGGCCTTCTACGGGCCGTATCGCGACGCCGTCGGGTCGGCCAAGGCGCTGAGCGGCGACAAGAAGACCTATCAGATGGACTACGCCAACTCCGATGAGGCGCTGCGCGAGGTGGCCATGGACATCGCCGAGGGCGCCGACGCGGTGATGGTCAAGCCGGGCATGCTGTACCTCGACATCGTGCGGCGGGTGTCCGAGACCTTCCGCGTGCCGACCTTCGCCTACCAGGTGTCGGGCGAGTACGCGATGATGCGGGCGGCCATGGCCAACGGCTGGCTGGACGAGGAGCGGGGCATCCTTGAGAGCCTGCACGCCTTCAAGCGCGCCGGCTGCGCGGGCGTGCTGAGCTACTTCGCCCCGCAGGCGGCGCGGCTGCTGGCCTGACTCCTGTCATCGCCGCCGCCGACATTGAACCTCGGCCGTTCCCTGCAGTTTGGCATGGATGGTTTCCTCCGGGTCTCGTGACGACAACCGCCTGTTCCTGCGCCGGACCGCACTGGTCCTCGCCGCGCTGGCCGCGCTCTGGCTGATCTGACAGCTGAGCGGGCCCCTGCTGCTGGCCTTCGGCGCAGTGATCGTCGCGGTGCTGCTGCGCACCATCGCCGATCCGATCGCCGAACGGACGCCGGTTCCGGACGGCGCGGCCGTGGTCATCGCGGCCCTGACGGTGGTGGCCCTGCTCTCGGCGGCGGTCTGGCTGTTCGGCTCGGTGATCGCCAGCCAGACCCGCGAGCTCGTGTCCAGCCTCCCCTCCTCGGCGGCGGAGCTGCAGTCGATGGTGGCCTCCTGGCCGTTCGGCGAACAGATCACGCGGCTGGACGGCTCAGGCCTGGTGGGCGGCATCGTTGGCCGCGTCGGCGGCTACGCCCTGACCACCCTGGGGGTGATCACCAGCCTGGTTCTCCTCGTCGTCGCCGGCGTCTTCCTGGCCGCCAGTCCACGCACCTACCGCGACGGGGTGGTGGTGCTGTTCCCGCCAGCGCGGCGCACCACCGTGCGCGAAGCCGCCGACACCACGGGCCGGGCCCTCAAAGCCTGGCTGACGGGCCAACTGGTGGACATGGTCGTGGTCGGGGTGCTGACCGGCGTCGGCGTGGCCCTGATCGGTCTGCCCTCGCCGCTGGCGTTGGGGCTGATCGCCGGCCTGCTGGCCTTCGTGGCGATCGTGGGGGCGATCGCCGGGGCCATTCCCGGCCTGCTACTGGCGGCCCAGGGCGGCTGGGAGCTGATGGGCTGGACCCTGCTGGTCTACGTGATTGTGCAGCAGGTCGAGGGCAACCTCATCTACCCTTTCATCCAGAAGCGCGCCGTGGAGTTGCCGCCGGTGCTGACCATGTTCGGCATCCTCGCATTCGGCGCCCTGTTCGGATTCGCCGGGGTGCTGGTGGCGGCGCCGCTGCTGGTCGTCCTGTTCGTCAACGTCCGGCTGCTCTACCTGCGCAAGACGCTGGGCGAGGACATTTCGGTGCCGGGCGAAGTCGCGACACCGCCGGTCAGGGCGGTCAGGGCCGCATCGTCAAGCCGTCCCAGGCGACCTCGACGTTCGCCGGAAGAATAGCCGACACGGCGCTGTAATCCATGTCGAGATGCAGGTTTGTCAGCACGGCCCGCTCCACCCCGGCGCGGGCGATCCATTCGAGGGTGCGATCGAGGTGGGCGTGGGTCGGGTGCGGCGTCCAGCGCAGGGCGTCGACGATCCACAGCTGACAGCCGCGCAGCGCCGCCAACGCGGTCCCGTCGAGATCGGAGACATCCGGCGAATAGGCGAACGGCCCCAGCCGGTAGCCGACCGAGCGGATCGGCCCATGCCCCTGGTCGAAAGCGACGACGGGAACCGCGCCCCCCGGGCCGTCGATCGACCAGGCCTCGCCGTGAGGCGGCAGCGGACGGGCCTCGAGGATGGCCGGGTAGCCGTTGACGCTCTCGAAGATGTAGCCGAAGCGCCCGGTCAGGGCGGCGCGGGTCGGTCCGTCCATGAAAGCCGGGATGCGCCGGCGGGCGTGCATGGCGAAGACGCGCAGGTCGTCGAGACCGTGGGTCTGGTCGGCGTGGTCGTGGGTGTAGAGCACGGCGTCGACATGGCGGACCTGCGCCGCCAGCATCTGCTGGCGCAGGTCGGGCGAGGTGTCGATCAGCACGCTGGTCACGCCGTCGAGCCCGTGCCGACGGACCAGTAGCGAGCAACGCAGACGGCGGTTCTTCGGCTCGGCCGGGTCGCAGAGACCCCAGTCGCCGTCGCCGCGCGGCACCCCGCCGGACGAGCCGCAGCCGAGGACGACGACCTCCAGCTCGCCCGCCGCCGCCGTCATGCGCCCTCCGGCCGTGGAATGCTGTCGAACAGGGCGAAGAAGGCGTCGGTGGTGCGGGCTTCGGCCTCGGCGCGGGACCAGCCGCGGATCTCGGCCAGCTTGTCGAGCACGTGGCCGACGTAGGCCGGCTCGTTGCGCCGTCCGCGGTGGGGCACGGGGGCCAGATAGGGGCAGTCGGTCTCGACGATGATGCGGTCGGCGGGCATGGCCGCCACGATCTCCCGCACTTCCGTCGCCGCTTTGAAGGTGGCGATGCCCGAGACCGAGAACCACGCGCCGAGTTCCGCGGCCTTTTCCGCCAGTCGCGGTCCGGATGTGTAGCAGTGCATGAGAAAGCGGAATGTCGCCGCCGCCTGCTCCTCCTCGAGGATGGCGGCCATGACCTCGTCGGCTTCGCGAGTGTGGACCACAAGCGGCAGGCCGGTGCGGCGCGCGGCCTCGATGTGCTGGCGGAACACCGCCGCCTGCACATCGCGGGGGCTGAGATCGTAGTGGAAGTCGAGCCCGCACTCGCCGATGCCGACCACCTTCGGGCGCGCCGCCAGCTCGGTCAGCCGGTCGGCGGCCAGGTCTTCGTAGTGCCGCGCCTCGTGCGGATGGACGCCGACCGTGCACCAGATGTCGTCGTGGGCCATGGCCAGACTGTGCGTCGCCTCGAAGGTCGCCAGCCGGTCGGATATCTCGACCATCAGGCCCACCCCGGCCGCGCGGGCCCGGGCGATCACGGCGTCGCGATCCTCGTCGAACTGCGGTGCGTGCAGGTTGACGTGGCTGTCGATGATCATGCGCGGCCCGCCTTGGTGCGTTGCAGGTCGGCGAGCGCGCCGGCCAGCACGTCGCCACGGTCGAGGTTGATGGCCGCGGCCCGGTCCGGCAGCTCGGACAGGCGGCTCCACAGCTCGGCCCAGCGGGCGCCCGCCGCTCCTTCCTCCAGCGCACGCACCTTCACCGCCGCGGTCAGCCGGTCCATCAGCACTTCGAACCGCGCCTGCCCCTCGGCGCCGCGGAATTTGTCGGCCACCGCCATGGCCTCCGCCCGGTCGAGGCTGTCGGCCGCGACCCAGGCCTGGGCCAGCTGGTCGGCCTCCAGCGTCGCGCCCGAGGCCAGCGCCAACGCCTGCCCCGGCGAGCCGGCGGCCATGGCGGCGATGCGGGCCGCCTCGGCCGACGACACGCCGGTGCGATTGCGCACCAGTTCCTCCAGCGCATGGACCGGCCAGACGGGGAAGGCCAGGCGTCGGCAGCGCGAGCGGATGGTGGCCAGCAGCCGGCCCGGCGCATGGGTGACGAGGAACAGCACGCCGCGCTCGGGCGGCTCTTCAAGAACCTTCAGCAAGGCATTGGCGGCGTTAAGGTTCAGATCGTCGGCGGCGTCGATGATGGCGACCCGCGCCTGGGCCTGCGACGGGCTCTTCGAGAAGAACTCCGGCAGTTCGCGGGCCTGGTCGACGGAGATCGACTTCTTCGTCTTGCCACCTTCCACCGCACGCTCCAGCACCAGCAGGTCGGGGTGGGCCTGGGCGGAGATCAGCCGCGCCACCGGGTCGGACGGGCTGGTTCCGAGCAGGCCGCGGGACGGATCGGGGGCCGCGCCCAGCAGTCGGCGGGCGGCGCGGTAGGCGAAGGTCGCCTTGCCCGAGCCCTCCACGCCGCACAGCAGCCAGGCGTGGTGCAGCCGGCCCTTGCGCTGCGCGTCGAGGAAGGCGGCCTCGGCCGCCGCATCCGGGACCAGGTCGAAACGGTCGCGCGGATGCTCGCTCACAGCAGCCGCTCCGCGACGGCCGCCCATACCCGCGCAGCCACCGTCTCCGGATCGCCGTCGGCGTCGATGATCACGCAGCGCTCGGGATGAGCGGCGGCGATCTCGCGAAACCCCTGCCGAAGACGCTCGTGGAAGGCCAGACCTTTGGATTCGAAACGGGTCTCGAACAGGCCGCGACCGAAGGCCCGCTCCAGGCCGACCTCCACGGGCAGATCGAAGACCAGGGTCAGGTCAGGCTGCGTAGCGTCGACGACGGCCGCGTCCAGCATCTCGATGAAGGCGGCCGCGACCCCGCCGCCGGCGCCCTGGTAGGCGCGGCTGGAATCGGCGAAGCGATCACACACCACCCACCGCCCGACGGCCAGGGCGGGTCGGATGGTGCGCTCCAGATGATCCGAGCGAGCCGCGAACATCAGGAGGGTTTCCGTCATCGGCGACCACCGTCCGGCGTCGCCGTTGAGCGCGAGGTTGCGAATCTCCTCCGCACCGTCGGAACCGCCCGGCTCGCGGGTCTGCAGCACCTCGAGATCGCGGGCGCGCAGGCGATCCACCAGACGCGCCACCTGGGTCGACTTGCCCGTTCCCTCGCCGCCTTCGAAGGTGATGAATCTGCCTTGGGTCACGGGCGCACAATGGCGACGCCGGCCCGCTTCGCAAGGGGTTCAGACGCCGGAGACCGCGGTGGCCTCGGGATAACCTCGCGACATCACGGCGCGCCGCGAGCGCTCGGCCGCGTCGGCGTCCGGCCACGGTCCCACCAGCACCCGCCAGGCGCCCGGCCCGACGATGTCCACCGTGGCGCTTCCGCCGAGGTGGTCGGCGGCGCGACGTGCGGCGCGTGCATCGGCCCAGGTCCCCGCCTGAACCCAGACCCCGCCGCGCGGCGCGGCTGGCGCGGACGCGCCCGGCGCCGGCGACGGGACGGGTGTGGGCGTGCCGGCCACCTGGGCGTAGGGAACAGGCCCCGGCGCGGCTCGAGCCTCCGCCTGCTGCAGCACGGTTCCGCCGCCGAGCCTCGGGGCGCGCCCGAGATAGCGCACCCTCACCTCGCCGACGCCGGCGCGGCGCAGGTCGAGGGCGTCGGCGGCGCCTCTCGACAGGTCGATGATGCGACCGTCCACGAACGGCCCCCGGTCGTTGACGCGCAGCACCACCCGCCGGCCATTGGCCAGGTTGGTGACCTCCACCAGCCCCGGGAGTGGCAGCGTCTTGTGGGCGGCGGTCAGGGCGTTCATGTCGAAGCGCTCGCCGGTGGCGGTGGGCCGACCGTGGAACTGGTCTCCGTACCAGGACGCGAGGCCGGTCTCGTCGTAGTCCGGCTGCTCCTCCGGTCGATACCAGCGGCCGCGGATCTGGTACGGGCGCATGGTGCCCGAGACGATCGGCGCGGGATCCGTCACCACCGGAACCCCGCCGACACCGGCCCCGCGCGGCCCGCTGGCGCACGCCGCGACCAGCGACAGCAACAGCGCTGCGAGAAGTCCCTTGAGAAGTTTGGTCGCCATGCCCCAGCTCCGGATGAACGGAAGGATCGCAGGCAAGATTTCCGCTTTGGTTAACAGCAGGCTTATGCGCTATGCGGCCTCTCCGCCCTGTGCGGCGCGGACAGGTGGCCGAGTGGTTTAAGGCAGCGGTCTTGAAAACCGCCGTGGGTGCAAGCCCACCGTGGGTTCGAATCCCACCCTGTCCGCCAGCACGGCGACGTCGTCTTCGCCCGGTGATCCGTGCTAAGATGGAGCGTCGCCACCGCCGGGGGTCGTGATGGCCGTCAGGAGAAACCGCGCCAGCACGTACCGCGCACGCCCGGAACGCAGCCGCCTGCGGTCCCTCGCATGTCTGCTGGCCACGGGGCTGGCCCTGTGCCTGCCAGACCGTCCGCTGGCCGTCCCGGCCCTGTCCCCGGAATGGCGACCGCCGCGCCTCGTCGCCCGCCCGCACGCTGCCGAGCCTCTCCCCGAGCCGCAGCCGCGGAATCTCAGCCAGACGGAGTTCGATCACGTCTGGAGCCAGGTGAAATACGCCATGGCTGCATGCAACAGCGCCGTGGATGGCGTGCAGCTGGCGTGGCGCACCCACGGTCACTTCCCTGGTGATGCGGCCTTGCAGGCCGTCCGGGAACGTTGCAGGCGCGCCTCCGCCGAGGTCGGGGAGGTCGCCATTCCGGTCTCCGCCCGCGATGGCGTCGCGGTCATGCTCGGGCAGGCGCGTGAGGCCTGCCAGCGCAGCATGGTGGAGAAGCAGCTGGGTCTGACCGCGCTCAGGCGCCTGGCCGAGGCGCCGCCGGACAGCATGGAAGCCTATGAAGCCCGCATCCGGTTCGAAGCTGTCTCGCGCGGTTCAATCAACTGCGGGACCAGCTTCGCCGCCGCCGCCGCCGCCGGACGGCTTCGCATGACGGAACTGGAGGTCGGCGGCGCCTGACGCGATGTGGCGCTCACGGGTCGGGCGCCGCCGGGAGGCTGTCGAGCTGCTCGGTGGAGAACGCCCGAAGGTGATCAAGCATGGCCGCCCGCATGTGCTCCAGCCGCTCGGCGCAGGCCGTCCGCGCCCGGCGGACGAAGGCAAGCATCTGCGCCAGCTCGGCCGACGTGAGCCGGTCCGGTCGGCGCGTGCGCGTGGCCACGCCGGCAAGCAGCGGTCGATCCCCGACATGGCGCAACAGGGCCACCGCCTCGGTCTGGCCCACCAGCCGCGCATTGGGTCCCATGAGCTCGTCCCGGAAGGCGCAAAGATGACGGTAGAAGGTCAGGCTCCCCGACGGACCGGCGGCGTCGGCTTCGCCCGCCAGCCCGAGCCGGCGCGCCTCCTCGAAACAGTCGACGAACTGGACCACGCCGTGACGCAGGAGGGCGATCTCGACAAGCGCCTCCGGCCCCCTCGGATCCGGCGCCGGCCGCCGGCTGCGCGCGTGGAGCTCGGAGAGCGCCTGCACCGCCTGGTCCATAGCCGCCAGAACGGCCGCGGCCTCGGCCAGCCGCCGCGCTTGCGGTCCGTCGAGCAGCCGCACGTCGCGAGTTCCCAGCGGAGCGGACGCGATATCATGGCGGCGGCGAAACAGGGCGGCGAGGGCGACCATGGGGCGAGCATACCGTCCGCTGGCGATTCCCGCGCCGGGATCGGCGTCCTGGCCGCCGTCGCCATGATGGTTTTCATCCTTGTTGCGCTGGAGGATCGGCGCCCGGGATCGCTGAGCGCGAGCGCTCCCGGGTGAGTCGACCGCGTGGTGGCGCAGTCGGAGTCGGAGGCTGGCGACACTCCGCAGTCGTCCACTCATCTGCCGGACCGCTGGCCGGACGTTGACCAAGCAACCAAGGGCGCCGACGTCGGCGGCGAGTTCCTCCAGGGCGCGCCCGTGACCGTCTGCTGCGACCCCGCCGAGACAGAGGTTTACGCGCCGGGGGCCGCCTGCCTCAGAACCGGAAGCCGGCATGAAGCGGCTGGCCGTCGAGGGTGGCGCTGACGACCAACTGCTGGCCGTCGGTGAGGTCCATGACGCAGTCGCCGCCGTGGCTGCCCGAGCCGTCATCCTCGGCGATCGCCCCGGCCGCCCACGAGAACCGGACGACATCGCCGTTCCGCTCCATCACGGGCTCCGCGAAAGTGGCGATTCGGCGTCGCAGGACGCCGTCGGCGCGCAGTTGCGCCGGCGTGGCGATGCCCCGCTCCAGCACATACCGGCAATGGTAGGCGGCCTTCTCCACCGGATCTTCGAGGCGGTCGACCTCGGGCTCGAGACAGCCTGCCACGGCGAGGCCCAGCAGTCCGGCCGTGAAGATCATGCGAAGCTTCGCGGGAGCGGGCATGGAGGCTCCGTCGGTCAAAAGGGCAAAGGCGCGAGCAACAGGAAGCCGTTGAGCGTCAGCAAGGTCCCGAGGCCGCCGAGAACCGCAGACGCAATCAGGACCGGACGATTGAGCGCCAGGATGGCCACGGAACCGAGCACCAGCGCCAACTGCAGACAAACCTCGGCGAGGTCGAAATTGTTGTCCCGTCGGGACGCCGCCTCGAACTGGGCCTCGAAATTCTGGGCCCGGGCGCTGATCTGCTTCTTGCCTTCGCCGCGCAGCGGATCGTCGGGAGCCGCAGGGTCGGGCTCGTTGTCGTAGCGGGCGACGGTCGCGACATAGGCGGCCTTGCGATCCTCGAGTCGCTGGCGCTCGGCCGCCGAGAGGTCCTCCGCCAGCAAGGCCGTCTCGATGTCCTCGGCGGCGATTTCGTAGGCGGTCTGGCGTATGTTCTTGGCTTGGAAAAAGGCCCAGGTGTCGCTCGCGCCGATGTTGCTGGCGATCATGTCGTCGGTGGCGTTTCCGCCGCCCATTCCGCCGATCGCCAGGATCGCCGCCAGCATGGCGATCAGAAGGGCGGCCCGACTTCTGAAGCGGTCAGCGTCTGCGTGCTCGGCCTTCTCCTCGGCGAGCTCCGAAATAAGGTCCGCTGCGTCCCCCGAATCCATCTCGCCCCCCGGCCGGTTCTCCCGCGTAGCCTCGCCGCCCCCGCGGCCGAAATCAAGCATTCGTTGTATTGCGGACGGCGGCTCGGCCGCCTTGAGTCGGCGCGGACGGTCCCCTAGGACGGACTGTGGGAGAGAAATTTCATTGCGTCGAAAAGCCTTGGCGTCGCGCATTATCCCGGGGGAAGAGATGAGAACTCGTTGTAAGGCGGCCGCCTGCGCCCTCATGCTGTGTGCGCCGGCGGCGACGGCCCATGCAACGCCCCAACCGGAAGGCGAGCTCCGTCACCCGCGCCTGGTGGTCACGATCGTCATCGACCAGTTCGGCAGCGACCTGTTCAACCAGTACCGGCCGGTCTTCACCGGCGGTTTGCGCAGGCTCGCGGACGAGGGGGTGGTCTACGCCAACGGCTACCAGACCCACGGCATGACGGAGACCTGCCCGGGCCACTCGACGGTGCTGACCGGGGTGCATCCGAACCGGACCGGCATCGCCGCAAACGACTGGCTCGACCGCGCCACCGGCGAGGAGATTTACTGCCTGGCGGCCCCGGAGAACCGCCTGGCCGACGGCGGTCAGGGCGAGAACGGCCCGGTCGGCCCGGACAACCTGCGCGCCAGCGGCTTCGGCGACTGGCTGAAGGCGGCGAGCCCCGGAAGCCGCGTGTTCGCCGTCTCGGGCAAGGATCGGGGCGCCATCAACCTGGCCGGGTCGCACGCTGACGGGACGTTCTGGTGGGCGGACGGTTTCGGTTTCACCACCTATCTCCGGCCTGGAGAAGAGGCCGCAGACCGGCTGCGACCGGTGAGCGCGCTGAATGCGACGTTGCAGGCCCGGATGGAGACGCGGCCCGCGCTTTGGGAGCCGATGTCTGGCCGCTGCGCCGCCCTCGCCGGGGACTGGCCGATCGGAGACGGGGTCCTGCATTCCACCGTGCCGCCGCAGCGACTGGTGGTCGACACCTCGCCGGTGCTTGACGAATTGACCGTCGAGGCCGCCATCGCCCTGTTGCGGGATCAGGGGCTTGGCCGGGGTTCCGCGACGGATCTGCTGGGCGTCAGCCTCTCGGGCACCGACCGGATCGCGCACCGCTATGGCTCTCAAGGGCCCGAGATGTGCCAGCAGTTGCTGCGTATGGACGCCGCCCTTGGCCGGCTGGTCGAGGCCTTGAGCGAGGTTCCGGAGACGCTGGTGGTGCTCACTGCGGACCACGGGGGATCCGACTTCGCGGAACGGCTCGAGGCTCGCGGCTATCCCGAGGCCGGCCGCATGGATCCCGGTGTGATGGCCCGGCTGAACGCGGCCGTGCGCGACCGCTTCCACCTCGGCTTCGATGCGCTGAAGGCCGACGGGTCCAACATCTATGTCATGGGCGACGACGGGACCGTCCCGGATCAGCTGCGGCGGGAGGTCGCGTCGGCCGTGGCGGGCATGCTGCGTGTGGAGCCGGGCGTGATCGACGCCTTCACGATCGACGAACTGCTCGCCACGCCTTCGGCGGCGCGGAACATTCATCCCGACCTGCTCGGGTTGCGCGAACGGATCGCTCTGAGCACCTCGCCCGTCCGCTCGGCCGACGTGATCTTCGCCCTGGAGCCCGGCATGACGCCGTTCCCGGGAGCGGCAGGCGGCTATGTCGCCGGCCATGGCACCCCATGGGACTACGACCGCCGGGTGCCTATCGTCTTCTGGACCCGCGGACAGACGGGTCAGGAGCGCACCCTGCCGGTGCGGACCGTGGACATCGCCCCGACCCTGGCCCACGCCGCCGGCCTGGCGGCGCCGCCCGATCTGGACGGCCGGTGCCTCGGCCTCGCCCCGCTGGCGCGGCCCTGCGCCGGCGAAGGGGCGGGGACCGACCGCTGATGGGCCGGTCCCGCGGGGTTCGTCTTACGGCGTTTCGGTGATCAGCAGCGTGGCCGCGGCCGTGCCGCCGCCGAAGGTGCCGACCCAGACGTCGTAGGTCCCGCTCTGCGGACGGTTGAAGCGCACCTCGGCGTCGCCGTCGCCCCAGCTGTCGTCATCGCAGTACCAGCGGCCGTCGGGCCCGTTGATGATCAGGGTGGTGTCGGTCGAGGAGCGGGTGCGGAACACCAGCGGCAGGCCGCCGGCGCTGTAGGTCACCTCGAAGTCCGGCGCGGCGCTGATGTTCCCGACGCAGGCGCCGGGCAGGTCCGTGTCGGTGTAGGCGTCGATTGAGCCGCCCGCGGTGATCGAGACGCGATACGGGTCCGGCGTGAAGCCGGCGTTCAGGCGAATCTCACCGAAGTTGGCGGTCAGGCCGGCATTCTGGGCGTGGGCGACGGCCGGAGACAGGACGGCGGCCGCGAGGGCGAGGCCGCAAACGATGGACTTCATGATGGTTCCCCCCCGGCACAAGCGCCGGATCGGGAATCTCTCGCGCCGAAAACCACAACCGTCAAGCGAACGGCGCCGCACGGGGCATGCGACGGAGAACAACGATCGGCGTCGCGAGCCCGCCGAGCCCACCTCTTCCGGGCTTGCACGTTCCAACGTTACAGCATATTGGAACAGCTATGTCCGCACCCTATCCCCCCGGAGCCGACGCGACCGCCCGCAACCGGGTCGCCCTTTACGATGCGATTCTTGCACTCAGGTCCCGTGAGGAAGTTGACGCCTTCCTGACCGATCTCTGCACCCCGGCGGAGCTGCGGGCCTTCACCGAACGGTGGCAGGTGGCGCGGCTGCTTCATGCGGGCGGCCGCTCCTACCGCGAGATCGCCGCCGAGGCGCACGCCAGTCCGACCACCGTCGTCCGCGTCGCCCGCTTCCTCAAAGAGATGCCGCACCAGGGCTACCGCCTGGTGCTGGATCGCCTGAAAGCCTGAGTTTCCGCCATGAGCACAGTACAGGGGCGGCTTCGCATCGCCGTCCAGAAGTCCGGCCGCCTGGCCGAGCGCAGCCTCGACCTCGTCCGCGACGCCGGACTGCGCGTCGTCAAGGGCAACAATGACCTGCTCTACCGGGTCGAGAACTACCCCATCGACCTGCTGCGGGTGCGCGACGACGACATCCCGACCTTCGTCGCCGACGGCGTCTGCGACCTCGGCATTGTGGGAGAGAACGTGCTTGAGGAGGGCCGCAACGGCGGACCGATGGCGGAGGTCGTCATGCCCCTCGGCTTCGGTCGCTGCACCCTGAAGATCGCCGCGCCCCCCGCCCTGGACTATGCCGGCCCGGCTTCGCTGCAGGGCCTGCGCGTCGCGACCTCGTATCCGCGCGTCCTCCGCCGCTGGCTCGAGGCGGAAGGCGTGCAGGCGGACATCGTCACCATGCGCGGCGCGGTCGAGGTGGCCCCGCGGCTGAAGCTGGCCCAGGCCATCTGCGACCTGGTCTCCACCGGCGCCACCCTGGAGGCCAACGGGCTAGCGGCGCGCGACACCGTGCTGGACAGCCAGGCCGTTCTGATCCGGGCCCCGACGGCGCCCGAGCCGGCGCTGGCCGAACTGCTGGACAGCATCGTCGAGCGCATGGCCGGCGTGGTCGCCTCGCAGGGGGCGAAGTACGTGATGCTGAACGCCCCGCGCAGCGCCCTGGACGAGATCGCCGCCATCCTGCCCGGCGCCGGAGCCCCGACGGTCATGCCGCTTTCGGGCCGCGACGACGCCGTGGCGGTGCACGCCGTGTGCCAGGAAGCGGTGTTCTGGGAGACGCTGGAACGGCTCAAGGCGGCCGGCGCTTCCGCCATTCTCGTCCTGCCCATCGAGAAGATGATGTGATGCGCCTGATCGACTGGAGCTCGCTGGACGCAACCGGGCGCGAAGCCGCCCTCGCCCGCCCCGCCCGTCGGGGCGACCCGGCCGTGGTCGACGGGGTGCGGGCCATCCTTGAGGACGTGCAGGCCCGCGGCGGAACCGCCGTCACCGAATGGAGCCTGAAACTCGACGGCGCGCCGCCCCGCCGCATCGCCATCACCCCGGAGGTCGAGGCGGCCGCCCGCGCCGCCCTGCCGCCCTCCGCCACCCGGGCCCTGCGGATCGCCGCCGAGAACGTGCGCGTCTTCCACGAGGCGACCCGCCCCGGGGACTCGCCGTGGATCGAGACCACGCCCGGGGTGCGCTCCCGCCTCGCCTGGCGGCCGATCCGTTCGGCCGGCCTCTACGTGCCCGGCGGCACAGCCCCCCTGTTCTCCTCGCTCCTCATGCAGGCCATTCCCGCGGCGGTGGCCGGGGTGAGGCGCCGCGTCGCCGTGACCCCGCCCCCGCGCGACGGCGAACCGCATCCGGCGATGATCGCCGCCGCGGCCGAGGCCGGGCTGGAGGCCCTGTGGCTGGTCGGCGGCGCCCAGGCTATCGCCGCCCTGACCTTCGGCGCCGTCTTGGATGACGGCGAGATCGAGCCCGTCGACAAGCTGTTCGGCCCGGGCAACGCCTGGGTGGCCGAAGCCAAGAAGCAGGCGACCGCCCTGTCAGGGGGGCCGGCCGTCGACATGCCCGCCGGTCCCTCGGAGCTGATGGTGATCGCCGATCGCGACGCCGATCCGGAGATCGTCGCCGCCGACCTGCTCAGCCAAGCCGAGCACGACGCCGACGCCCAGGTGCTGCTGGTCTCCGACAGTCGCGGCCTGATCGAGGCGACGCTCGACGAGGTCGAGCGCCAGCTGGAGACCCTGCCCCGCGCCGATGTCGCCCGCGCCTCGCTGGCGCAGGGCCGCGTCATACGCGTACGCGATCTCGCCGGGGCCCGCGAGGCGGCCAACGCCTACGGGCCCGAGCACCTGTCGATCCAGACCGTCGACGCCGAGGCGCTGCTGCCCGGCATCGAGGCGGCTGGAGCCGTGTTCGTCGGCCGCTGGGCCGCCGAGACGCTGGGCGACTATGCCGCGGGACCGAGCCACGTGCTGCCGACCGACGGGGCCGCCCGGACCCTGGGCGGCATTTGCACCGCCAGCTTCATGACCTGGATGTCGGTCCAGTCCGTCACCGAGGCGGGGGCGGCGCAGCTGGCTCCGGCGGCGGCGCGCCTCGCCCGCATGGAGGGGCTGGAGGCCCACGCCCGCGCCGCCGATCTGAGGACCGGATCATGAGCCCCCTGCCCGCGCCCTTCCCGCCGCTCGTCGCCGCCGGCGACGGTCTGGAACGCTACCCGGCGGGGCCGGCGGCCCTGTCGGCGCGCATGGCCGAGGTCTACGGCGTGCCGGCCGACAGCGTGCTGCCGGTGCGCGGCGTGACCCACGGGCTCGAGCTGGTCTGGCGCATGGCGGCGCGCGCCGGTCTGGCGGTCGAGGCGCCGGAGGCGCAGCCCTATCTCGCCCTGACCGACCTCTACCCCAGCCCTCCGGCGGGCGCCGGCGTCGCCGCCGTGGTCGTGCGCGGCGGGGCTTCGCCGGAGACGTTGGCGGGTACGGCCGCCCGCGTCGCCCCCGCCCTGCTCGTCGTCGACGAGGGCCCCATCGAGTTCGAAGACGCTGCCTCGGCGGCCACGGTGATCGCCGACCAGCCCAACCTGGTCGTGCTGCGCAGCCTGTCGCTGGCGTACGGTCTGGCGGGCGCCCGAGTGGGCGCGGCGCTGGGCTGGCCGGAGGCGCTGGCGCGGCTGGCGGCGGTGATGGAGCCGCACGCCCTGCCGACGCCCTCGGCGCGGATGGCGCTGCAGGCGTTGGACCCTTCCCGGATGATCGAAACCGCCGAGCGGATCGCCGCGGTCAGGCGGGAACGCGCCCGGCTCGCGTCGGCGCTGGCGATACGGATGCCGGTCGAGCCCGGCGAAGGCCCGACTCTGCTCGTGCATCCTCAGGACATCGACGCGACGCTGGCCGATCTCGCCCGGCTCGGCGTGCCGGCTGACCGGGACGGCGACCGTCTTCGCCTGCCGGTGGCGGCGAAGACGGCGGTGAACGATCGCCTGCTGACGGCGCTGCGCCTCGCCCCTGCCGCGGCCCGTCCGAACCGCACCGGAGAGGCGGTGCGCGACACGAAGGAGACGCGGATCGTCTGCGCCGTCGACCTCGACGCGGCCGGGCCGGTGCGCATCGCCACCGGCGTCGGCTTCTTCGACCACATGCTGGAGCAGGTGGCGGCCCACGGCGGCTTTTCGCTGCGGCTGGCCTGCGAGGGCGATCTGCACACCGATCCCCACCACACCATCGAGGACTGCGCCATCGCTCTGGGCCAGGCTCTGAGGCAGGCCCTCGGCGAACGTCGCGGCATCGCTCGTTACGGCTTCGTCCTGCCCATGGACGAGGCCGAAGCGAAGGTGTCGATCGATCTGTCTGGACGGCCATTTCCGGTGTTCGACGGAAACTTCGCCACGCCCTTCATCGGCGACTACCGCACCGACCTGACGGCCCACGTGTTCCGCTCGCTGGCCGAGCACCTCGGCGCAGCCATCCACGTCTCCGTGACGGGCGACGACGACCACCACAAGACCGAGGCGGTCTACAAGGCCTTCGGCCGCGCCCTGCGCCAGGCGATCCGCGTCGAGGGCGAGGCGGTGCCCAGCACCAAGGGGGTGCTGTGAGCGAGGTCGCGGTCCTCTCCTACGGCGCCGGCAATCTCGCCTCGGTGAGCTTCGCTCTCGAACGGCTGGGCGCCCGCGTGCATCTGGTCGACACGGCGGAGGCGGTCGCCGCCGCCGAACGGCTGATCCTGCCCGGCGTCGGAGCCGCGGGCTACGCCATGGCCCGGCTTGGCGAGCTGGGCCTGATCGAGTCGATCCGCGCCTTCACCCGCCCCCTGCTCGGCGTCTGCCTCGGTCAGCAGCTGCTGTTCGAGACCAGCGAGGAAGGCGGCGGCGCCCCGTTGCTGGGCCTGATCCCCGGAGAGGTCCGACGCCTGCAGGCCGGCCCCGGCCGCACCGTGCCGCACATGGGCTGGTCGCGGCTGGAGATCATGCGCGACGACCCGCTGCTGGAAGGCCTCGGCGATGAGAGCTGGGCCTATTTCGTGCACAGCTTCGTCTGTCCGGACGGGCCCACGACGCTCGCCCGCGCCGACTACGGCGATCCGGTCCCGGCGGCGGTGCGTATGGCGAACCGCTGGGGATGCCAGTTTCACCCCGAACGCTCGTCCGGGACGGGCGCCCGCATCCTGCGCAACTTTCTGGAGCTGCCCGCGTGACCGTCTATCCCGCCATCGACCTGAAGTACGGCGTCTGCGTGCGGCTGATGCATGGGCGGTTCGACCAGGTGACCAACTATGACGAGCAGCCGGCCGCCCGTCTGGCCGCGTTCGCCGCCGCCGGCGCGGCGTGGGTCCACATCGTCGATCTGGACGGAGCCGAGGCAGGACAGGCCCGGCAACACGCGCTGATCGGCGAATTGACGCGCGCCGTCGACGTCCGCATCCAGTCGGGCGGCGGGGTGCGCTCCCGGAGCGACGTGGAGGCGCTGCTGGAGGCCGGGGTCAGCCGCGTGGTGGTGGGTTCGCTGGCCGTGACCGATCCGGAAACGGTGGCGGGGTGGCTGGCCGACTTCGGCGCGGAGCGGATCACCCTCGCGATCGACGTGAAGGCCGACGGCGACCGCTACGTCCCCGCCCTCAAGGGCTGGACGGAGGCCGCCGAGGTCGACCTCTGGGCGGCGCTCGATCGCTACCCGCCGGGGACCGCACATCACCTGCTGGTCACCGACGTCGGCCGCGACGGCGCCCTGACCGGCCCCAACCTCGACCTGCTGGCGCAGATCGTGGCGCGGCGGCCCGACCTGGCGGTGCAGGCGTCCGGCGGCGTCGCCACGCTGGACGACCTCGCCGCGGCCCGGCGCCTCGGCTGCGCCGGGGCCATCGTCGGCCGGGCGCTGTACGAGGGGCGCTTCTCGCTCGAGCAGGCCCTGGCCGCATGACAGCGCGTCGCATCATTCCCTGTCTCGACGTCAAGGACGGCCGGGTGGTCAAGGGCGTCCGCTTCGAGGGTCACGTCGACATGGGCGACGCCGCCGAGCTGGCGGCCCGCTATCGCGACGCCGGGGCCGACGAGCTCGTCTTCTACGACATCACCGCCAGCCCCGAGGGGCGAACGCTCGACTACGGCTGGGTGCGCGACATCGCGCGGCTGCTGGACATACCGTTCTGCGTCGCCGGCGGCATCCGCACCGTCGAGCAGGCCGGCCGCTGCCTCGACAGCGGGGCGGACAAAGTGTCGGTAAACACCCCGGCGCTGCAGCGGCCCGAGCTGGTCGGCGAGCTGGCCGGACGGTTCGGCGGCCAGAGCGTGGTCGTCGGCGTCGATTCCCGACGCAGCGGCGACGACTGGATGGTGCATCAGT
This sequence comes from Brevundimonas viscosa, assembly GCF_900116065.1. Classification (GTDB taxonomy): domain Bacteria; phylum Pseudomonadota; class Alphaproteobacteria; order Caulobacterales; family Caulobacteraceae; genus Brevundimonas; species Brevundimonas viscosa. Next base: position 294,102 of record NZ_FOZV01000004.1, on the reverse strand, counting down.
ACACGGGCGATCCGTCGCGCAGCGGGGCCGCGGGCCGGCGAACGCTGGACTGGATCGTCGAGGCGCAGGACCTGGGCGCCGGCGAGATCGTCCTGAACTGCATGGACGAGGACGGCGTCCGGCGCGGATACGACCTGGAGCAGCTGAAGGCGGCGCGGGCGCGGCTGACCGTTCCCCTGGTGGCGTCGGGCGGCGCCGGCGAGGCCCGGCACTTCCGCGAGGTGTTCGAGCAGGCCGACGTCTCGGGCGCGCTGGCGGCCAGCGTGTTCCACTCGGGGGCGCTGGCCATTCCGGAACTGAAGGCGGCCCTCGCGGTCGCCGGGATCGAGGTGCGGCCATGATCGACATCGACGGCGTGGATTTCGCCAAGGGCGGCGGCCTCGTCCCTGTCGTGGTGCAGGACGCCGCCACCCTGCAGGTGCTGACGCTCGCTTACATGGACCGGGCGGCGCTGGAGGAGACCGTGGCGTCGCGCGAGGCGACCTTCTTTTCGCGCTCGCGCGGCGGGCGCTGGCGCAAGGGCGAGACCTCCGGAAATCGGCTCGACGTGGTCTCGATCATGCCCGACTGCGACGCGGACGCCCTTGTGCTGAAGGTGCGTCCTCGAGGCCCCGCCTGCCACCTCGGAAGCACCAGCTGCTTCGGCGCCGAAGATGCGCCGGGGCTCGGCCGGCTGGCGCGACTGGAGGCGACCATCGCGGCCCGCGCCGCGGCCGACCCGGCGACCAGCTGGACCGCGCGCCTTCTGGCCGAGGGCCCCAAGCGGGCGGCCCAGAAGGTCGGCGAGGAGGGCGTTGAGACGGCGCTGGCGGGCGCCGCCGGGCCTGACGAGGAGCTGGCCTCCGAAGCGGCGGACCTGCTCTACCACCTGCTGGTGCTGCTGCGCGCGCGCGGCCTGCCCCTGCAGGCGGTGCTCGATGTGCTGGATGCGCGGGCGACGGCCGGGGGCTGAGCCGCGGAACCGCACCGGGCCCGGGCGGTTGTCCCGGCATGGATGGGCGGTTGTCCCGGCATGGATATGGAAGCGCAGATCGTCGACGCCTTGCGGACGGAACTCCAGCGCCAGGCCGCCGAGGCGGACGGCGCCCTGCGGCTGAGCGAAGGGACGCCCGGGCGCGTGCGCATCGACGGTCCTGTGGATCTGGAGGCGCTGGCGATGGCGGTCGCCGGCTCGGTGGCTGGCGGGCCATAGGTCGGGTTGCGGGGCGGAAACGGCCGGCGCTAGGCTGGCGCCTGGTTAGCCTCGCCGGAGACTCGTCATGCCGCCAGCCCCCGCCGCTCCCGGCTGGCGCTTCTGGATCGATCGCGGCGGCACCTTCACCGACGTGGTGGCGCGCGCGCCGGACGGCCGCCTGAGCACCGCCAAACTGCTGTCCGACAACCCCGAGCAATACGCCGACGCGGCGGTCGAAGGGGTGCGGCGCGTGCTTGGCGCAGGCGCCGGTCCCCTGCCCGCCGGCCTCGTCGACGGCGTGCGCATGGGCACCACCGTCGCCACCAACGCCCTGCTCGAGCGCAAGGGCCAGCCCACCGCGCTGGCGATCACCCGCGGCTTCGGCGACGCCCTGAGGATAGGCTGGCAAAGCCGGCCCGACCTGTTCGCGCGCCACATCCGACTACAAGACCAACTCTATGATCGGGTCGTTGAGATTGACGAACGGGTCCGCGCCGATGGGGCCGTGGACAGGTCTTTGGATATCTTGGGGACGAGGCGGGTATTGCAGACGGCGTTCGGCGCCGGCTTCCGCGCCGTGGCCATCGTCCTGGTACATGGCTGGCGCTATCCGGAGCACGAACGGCAGGTGGCGGCGATCGCCTCCGAGATCGGCTTCAGCCAGGTCTCGGTCAGCCACGAGGTCGGCGCGCTGATCAAGCTGATCGGCCGCGGCGACACCACCGTCGCCGACGCCTACCTGTCGCCGGTGTTGCGCGCCTACGTCCACCACGTCGCTGGCGAACTGGGTGAGGCGACGCCGCTGCTGTTCATGCAATCGAGCGGCGGCCTGACCGCGGCGGACGCGTTCCGCGGCAAGGACGCCATCCTCTCGGGTCCGGCGGGCGGCGTGGTCGGCATGGCCGAGACCGCCCGCGTCGCGGGCTTCGACCGGGTCATCGGCTTCGACATGGGCGGCACCTCGACCGACGTCTCGCACTTCGCCGGAGAGTACGAGCGCACCGCCGACGCCGTCGTCGCCGGGGTGCGGCTGCGCGCGCCGATGTTGTCGATCCACACCGTGGCGGCCGGCGGCGGATCCATCTGCCGCTTCGACGGGGCGCGCCTCCGGGTCGGCCCCGAGTCCGCCGGCGCCGTTCCCGGCCCCCTCGCCTACCGGCGCGGCGGCCCGCTGACGGTCACCGACTGCAACGTCATGCTCGGCAAGCTGAAGCCCGAGTTCTTCCCGACGGTCTTCGGGCCCGACGCCGACCAGCCCCTCGACGCCGGCGCGGTGCGTGCGGCCTTCGAGGCGCTGGCGGCGGAGGTGACCAGGGCGACCGGGCGGGAAACCTCGCCGGAGGCGCTGGCGGAGGGCTTCGTCACCATCGCCGTGCAGAACATGGCCGAGGCGATCAAGTCGATCTCCATCCAGCGCGGCTACGACGTCACCCGCTATGTGCTGAACTGCTTCGGCGGCGCCGGCGGCCAGCATGCCTGCCTCGTCGCGGACGCCCTTGGCATGACGAAAGTCATGCTGCACCCCTTCGCCGGGGTGCTCTCGGCCTACGGCATGGGCCTGGCCGAGGTGCGGGCGATCCGCCAGGCCACCGCCGCCCTGCCGCTGGAGCCCTCCCGCGACGCGGAGATGGCCGACCGGATCGCGGGGCTTGCGGCCGAGGCGCGGGCGGAACTGACGGCCCAGGGCTTCGCCGACGACCAGACCGGCGTCTCCGCGCGGGCGGAGGTGAAGTTCGCCGGCTCCGACACGCCTCTCACGGTGCCGTTCGGATCGGCCGAGGCGATGCGCTCCGACTTCGAGACCTTGCACCGGAGGCGCTTCGGCTTCTTTGCCGAGGGCAAGGGCCTCGTGGTCGAAACGCTGGAGGTCGAGGCGGCAGGAGTGTCGCATCGCGTCGCGGAAGCACCCGGCTTCGCCGCCGACGGAACAGCCGCGGCTCTGGGCGCGATCCCGGTCTGGATGGCGGGAGAGCGCCGGGAAGCGCCGGTCTGGCGGCGCGAACAGCTCGCCCCCGGCGCGACCATCGACGGCCCTGCGGTGGTGCTGGAGGACACCGGCACCACCGTGGTCGAGCCCGGCTGGCGGGCGACGGTGGACCCGGCGCTGAACCTGATCCTCGAACGCGTCACGCCCCTGCCCGCCCGGACGGCCGTCGGGACCGAGGTCGATCCGATCCTGCTCGAGGTGTTCAACAGCCGCTTCATGGCCTGCGCCGAACAGATGGGCGAGGCGCTGAGGGCCACCGCCTACTCGGTCAACATCAAGGAGCGGCTCGACTTCAGCTGCGCCGTGTTCGACGCGGGCGGAGCGCTGATCGCCAACGCCCCGCACATCCCGGTGCACCTCGGCTCCATGGGCGAGAGCATCCGCACGGTGATCCGCTCCCGCGGCGACGCCGCCGACGGCCGGGGCATGAAGCCCGGCGACGTCTACATGCTGAACGCCCCCTACAACGGCGGCACCCATCTGCCCGACATCACCGTCATCCTGCCGGTCTTCCTCGACGGCGACGTCTCGCCCGCCTTCTTCCTCGCGGCGCGCGGTCACCACGCCGACATCGGCGGGATCACGCCGGGCTCGATGCCGCCCGGCTCCCGCACGGTCGAGGACGAGGGCGTCCTGATCGACGACTTCCTTCTGGTCGACGCCGGCGCGTTGCGCGAGGCGGAGACGCGGGCCCTGTTCGCCTCCGGCCCCCACCCGTCGCGCAACGTCGATCAGAACCTCGCCGACCTGAAGGCCCAGATCGCGGCCTGCGCCCGTGGAGCCGACGAGCTGGCGCGCATGGTCGGGGAGTTCGGCCGCCCCGCGATCGAGGCCTACATGGGCCACGTCCAGGCCAACGCCGAGGAGGCCGTGCGCCGCGCCATCGCGGCGCTGAAGCCCGGTTCCTTCGCCTTGGAGATGGACGACGGAGCGGTCATCCGCGTGCGCATCGATGTGGATCCGGCGACCCGCGGCGCGGTGGTCGACTTCACCGGCACCAGCGACCAGCGGCCGAACAACTTCAACGCCCCGCTGTCGATCACGCGGGCCGCCGCCCTCTACGTGTTCCGCACCCTCGTCGACCACGCCATCCCCCTGAACGAAGGCTGCCTCAAGCCCATCCGGCTGATCGTGCCGGAAGGCTCGATGCTCAACCCGCGCTACCCGGCGGCGGTGGTGGCGGGGAACGTCGAGACCAGCCAGGCCGTCGTCGACGCCCTCTACGGCGCGCTCGGCGTGCTGGCGGGCAGTCAGGGAACGATGAACAACTTCACCTTCGGCGACGCGACCCGGCAGTACTACGAGACCATCGCCGGCGGCTCGGGCGCCGGCCCGGACTTCGACGGGACATCCGCGGTGCAGACCCACATGACCAACAGCCGGCTGACCGACCCCGAGGTGCTGGAGACCCGCTTCCCGGTCCTGCTCGAGGAATTCTCAATCCGCCGCGGCTCGGGCGGCGCCGGTCGCCATCGCGGGGGGGACGGAGCGGTGCGGCGGGTGCGCTTTCTTGAGCCGATGACGGCGGCGATCCTGTCCAACCGCCGTCGCGTCCCGCCCTTCGGCGTGGATGGCGGCGCCCCGGGCGCTCCGGGCGTCAACCGGATCGACCGGGCGGACGGCTCCACGGAGACATTGGGCTCGACCGCCGAGGTCGAGATGGCCTCGGGCGACGTGTTCGTGATCGAAACGCCGGGCGGCGGAGGGTTCGGGAGGCCCTGAGGGCTTTCCGGCGGCGGCGAACGGCGCAACTCTCGCGCCGCAACGGAGGGGAACGTCGGATGTGGGTTCTACTGGGCATCGCCGTGCTGGTCGGCGGCTTCGTGGCGCGGCTCAATCCGCTGGCGGTGATCCTCGCCGCCGCAGTGGTCACCGGCGTGGCCGCGGCGTTCGCGCCCGGCGTCAGCCCCGCCGCGCTCTGGACGGCGGCGCTCGACACCATCGCGGCCTTCGGCAGGGCCTTCAACGACTACCGCTACATCAGCGTGATCTGGCTGGTCCTGCCGCTGATCGGCATTCTCGAACGCTACGGCCTGCAGGAACGGGCCCGCATCCTGATCTCCACGGCCCGGGGCGCCACCACAGGGCGCATCCTGCTGGCCTATTTCGTCCTCCGCCAGGTCAGCGCTGCGCTGGGCCAGACCAAGCTGGGCGGCCATCCGCAGATGGTCCGGCCGCTGATCGCGCCGATGGCCGAGGCGGCGGCCGAAGCGCGGCACGGGGACCTGCCGGACGCCGTCCGTTACCGGGTCCGCGCCCACGCCGCGGCGGTCGACAACATCGCCCTGTTCTTCGGCGAGGACATCTTCATCGCCATCGCTTCCATCCTGCTGATCAAGGGCTTCCTTGAGGCCAACGGCATCCTCGTCGAGCCGTTGCAGCTGTCGGTCTGGGCCATCCCCACCGCCATCGCCGCCCTGTTGGTGCACGGGACCCGGCTGGTGCTGCTCGATCGTTCGCTGGCCCGGCAGGTCGCCGCCCCGGAGGCCGGCCGATGATCACCCTGCAGTGGCTCTACATCTTCGCCGGCCTGACCTTCCTCGCCTTCGCCCTGCTCAGCGCCGGCGACCGCGCCAATCCGAAGCGGCTCGGCAACACCGCCTTCTGGGGCCTGCTGGCGGTCAGCTTCCTGTTCGGGTCCTACCTGTCCGACCTCGCCAACGGCCTGCTGGTCGTGGCGCTGGCCGTCATCGCAGGCTTCAAATGGCTGGGTCAGGGCAAGCCCGCCACCACCACGGGCGAGGAGCGGCTGGCGAGCGCTCAGCGGCGCGGCGACTGGCTGTTCGTCCCCGCCCTGCTGATCCCGGCGGTGGCCCTGCTGGGCGCGCTTGTGCTGGACAAGACAGTCATCTTCGGCGTGCCCCTGTTCGGGCCAGAGCAGCCGACGCTCATCGCTCTCGGCCTCGGGGTGGCCGCCGGCCTGGCGCTGGCCATGGCGTGGCTGCGGCCGCCGGTGCTGGCCCCGCTCCAGGAAGGGCGGCGACTGATGGATGCGGTCGGCTGGGCCGGCGTCCTGCCCCAGATGCTGGCCTCGCTGGGCGCCGTCTTCGTTATCGCGGGGGTTGGCGACCGCATCGGCGAGTTGTTCGCCACCTACTTGCCGCTCGACCACCGGCTGCTGGCGGTGATCGCCTACTGCGTCGGCATGGCCCTCTTCACCTTCATCATGGGCAACGCCTTCGCCGCCTTCCCGGTGATGACCGCCGCGGTGGGCCTGCCGCTCGTGGTCGGGCAGTTCGGCGGCGATCCGGCCATCGTCTGCGCCATCGGCATGCTGTCCGGCTTCTGCGGCACCCTGACCACACCGATGGCGGCCAACTTCAACGTGGTGCCCGCCGCCCTGCTGGACCTGCCGGACCGTGAGGCGCCGTTCAACGGCGTGATTCGGGTCCAGGTCCCGACCGCGGGCCTGATTCTCGTAATCAACATCGCCCTGATGTACTTCCTTGCCTTCCGGTTCTGATCGCATGCCGACGCTCGACGCCGCCCTCGCCTCCCGCTTCGCCGACGCCGCCCTCGACCACGTGACGCGCGAGTATCCGAACAAGCTGGACCATGTCCTGGCCGGGCCGGACGACGTGCTGGGCCCACGGGCCTTGCACCCGATCTTCTTCGGCAGTTTCGACTGGCACTCCTGCGTGCACGGATGGTGGACCCTGTTCACCCTGCTGCGCCGCTTTCCGGATCTGCCGGAAGCCCCCCGGATCCGCGCGCTGGCCGGCGAGCTGTTCACCGGAGCCAATGTGGCGACCGAGGCGGCCTATCTGGCGCGGCCGGAGAGTCGGGGGTTCGAGCGGCCCTATGGCTGGGCGTGGCTGCTGATGCTGGCGGCCGAGATGGACCGGCACGAAGACGACCAGGGGCGCCGCTGGGCAAGCGATCTCCGCCCGCTGGCGCTGGCGTTCGCCGAACGCTTCCGCGCCTTCCTGCCCCTCGCCGCCTATCCGGTGCGGGTCGGAACCCACTACAACACCGCCTTCGCGCTGCGGCTGACGCTGGACTGGGCCGAGATCAACGATCCGGCGCTGGCCGATCTTTGCCGAACCAGGGCGCTGGACTGGCACAGCGGCGACCGCGATTGCCAGGCCTGGGAGCCGTCCCAGGACGAGTTCCTGTCGCCGGCACTGATCGAGGCGGCGTTGATGCGTCGTGTGTTGCCTGCGCGGGCCTTCCTCGAATGGTTCGACGCCTTCCTGCCGCAACTGGCGGACGGCCAGCCGGCGACGCTGTTCCGGCCGGCGAGCGTCAGCGATCGGTCCGACGGCAAGATCGCCCATCTCGACGGTCTGAACCTCAGCCGGGCCTGGTGCTGGTGCGAGATCGCCGCCGCCCTGCCGCCGGGCGACCCGCGGGCGGCGGCGGCCATGGCGGCGGCAGACGTGCATCTGGCCGCGGCCCTGCCGCACGTCACCGGCGACTATATGGGCGAGCACTGGCTGGCGAGCTTCGCCCTGCTGGCCCTGACCGCCTGACCGCACCTGAAAGCTTGACTGTAAGGGACGGATGTAGCTCGGCTTCTTGCAGACCGTTCCGGAATGGAACATTGTTCCCTCTCGGGGGAGAGAGACCATGTTCGAGACGCTCCGCTGCCAATTGAAGGGAGGGCACCTGTTCGTCGACAGTCGCAGCCACCCGGGCATGCAGACCTGCGTCCGGTGCCGGATGCGCAAGCCGTTCGAAGGTTCCGCGGAGGCGCGGACGGCCGCAGAAGATGATCCCGGGAAGCACGGCGGCTAGACCAGCCGGCTCTGCACCACGGCGGCGGCGACGAAGCCGGCGAACAGCGGATGCGGTGCGAACGGCCGGCTCTTCAACTCCGGGTGATACTGGACCCCGATGAACCACGGATGGTCCGGCCGCTCCACGGTCTCGGGGAGCACCCCGTCTGGCGACAGCCCGGCGAAGACCAGTCCGGCCTCGGCCTCGATGGCGTCGCGGTAGTTGATGTTCACCTCGTAGCGATGCCGGTGGCGTTCGCTGATGGTCGTCGAACCATAGATCTCAGCGATCTTCGACCCTGGCTTCAGCGTCGACTCATAGGCGCCCAGCCGCATGGTGCCGCCCAGGTCGCCGCCGGCCGTGCGTTTCACCCGCTCGTTGCCTTGCGTCCACTCGGTCATCAGGCCGACCACAGGCTCCTCGGTCGGGCCGAATTCGCTGGAAGACGCCTTGGGGAAGCCGGCAAGATTCCGGGCCGCCTCGATCACCGCCATCTGCATGCCGAAGCAGATGCCGAAATAGGGGATGTTGCGCTCGCGGGCGAAGCGGGCCGCCTCGATCTTGCCCTCCGAGCCCCGCTCGCCGAATCCGCCCGGTACGAGGATCGCGTGGGCGCCCTGCAGGCGGGCGTCGCACGCCTCGCGATCGCCCTCGAACGTTTCGGCCTCGACCCAGTCGATGTTGACCTTGACGTTGTTGGCAACGCCCCCGTGGTGCAGCGCCTCAATCAGCGACTTGTAGGCGTCCTTCAGCACCGTGTACTTGCCGACCACCGCCACGGTCACTTCGCCGTCCGGATGCAGCCGGCGACGGGCGATCTCCTCCCAACGCGACAGGTCGGGAGCGGGGGCTTCCGAGAGCCCGAAGTGGGCCAGAACCTCGGCGTCCAGTCCCTCGCGGTGATAGTCCAGCGGTACGGCGTAGATGTCGGCAGAATCCATCGCCTGGATGACGCTGCTTTCGCGCACGTTGCAGAACAGGCCGATCTTGCGCTTTTCCTCCGGCGGGATTGGAAACTCGCAGCGGCACAGCAGGATGTCGGGCTGGATGCCGATCGAGCGCAGCTCCTTGACCGAGTGCTGGGTCGGCTTGGTCTTCATCTCGCCGGCCGTCTTGATGAACGGCAGCAGCGTCAGGTGCACGAAGCAGCTCTGGCCGCGCGGCAGGTCCTGGCCGAGCTGGCGAATGGCCTCGAAGAAGGGCAGGCCCTCGATGTCGCCGACCGTGCCTCCGATCTCGACGAGCACGAAGTCGACCGGCTCGCCGTCGTCGGTCAGGGCCGGCGACAGGCAGAACTGCTTGATCTGGTCGGTGACGTGCGGGATCACCTGCACCGTCGCGCCCAGATAGTCGCCGCGCCGCTCCTTCTCGAGGATGGTCTGGTAGATGCGCCCGGTGGTGATGTTGTCAGACTTCGCCGCCGAGACGCCGGTGAAGCGCTCATAGTGACCGAGGTCGAGGTCGGTCTCGGCCCCGTCGTCGGTGACGAACACCTCGCCGTGCTGATACGGGCTCATCGTGCCCGGATCGACGTTCAGGTACGGGTCAAGCTTGCGCAGGCGGACCTTGTAACCGCGCGCCTGGAGCAGCGCGCCGAGCGCGGCGGAAGCGAGGCCTTTTCCCAACGAGGAAACCACGCCGCCGGTGATGAACACATAACGAGGCATGGGGAATCACCTTAGCGCCGATTCGGCGCCGCTACTCCGGAGACTTTGAGGGCGGGAAGAGAAGGCGGGGATAAGCGCCCCGCCCACCTTATTCGGTCGGAGCCGGCTGGGCCGGAGCGGGCGCCGCGGAGGCGCCCGACAGGCTCGACTCGAGATCCTGCAGCGACGGAGCCGCCGGCTGGGCCGGGGCCGTCGGATCGGCGGCGGGCGCCGAGGAGGTCGACGGCGGCGCGGCCAGTTCGCCGACCGCATCGGCGTCGACGATCGAGCGGCTGGAGCGGTCCATGTTGCCGACGATGGTCAGGCCGATGGCGCACAGGAAGAACAGGATCGACAGGATCCAGGTCGTCCGGGTCAGCAGGTTGCCGGCGCCGCGGGCGGTCATGAAGCCCGACGGTCCCCCGCCCATGCCCAGCGCGCCGCCTTCGGACCGCTGCAGCAGGATCACGCCGGCGAGCGCGACCGAAATCAGGATCATGGCGACGAGGAGAATGGTCTGGAGCATGGCGGCCGATATGTGTGGCGCGGACCCGCGCCGATCAAGCGGCGGCGTCTATCATGGCGGCGGAGCGGGGGCTAGGGGTCAGGCCGCCCGCACGATGGTCAGGAAATCCGCGGCCTTCAGCGACGCTCCGCCCACCAGGGCCCCGCCCACCTCGGGCACGGCGAGAATGTCGCGGGCGTTGTCAGGCTTCACCGAGCCGCCGTAGAGGATCGGCGCCGTCGCCGCCGCGAGTCCGAGGCGTTCGATCATGGCGGCGCGCACGGCGCGGTGCACCTCCTCGATCTGCTCCAGCGTCGGCGTCAGTCCCGTGCCGATCGCCCAGACCGGCTCATAGGCCACGGCGAACTCGCGGCCCCCGGCCGCCAGCGGCAACGAATTCAGCACCTGCCCGCGCACCACCTCGACAGCGCGGCCGGCCTCCCGCTCCGCGAGGGTCTCGCCGACGCAGACGATCGGAGCCAGCCCGGCCTCGAGCGCGGCCGTAGCCTTGGCGGCGACCACCGCGTCGGTTTCGCCGTAGCCCTGTCGCCGCTCGGAATGGCCGACGATCACCCACGCCGCGCCAGCATCTTTCAGCATATCGGCCGAGATATCTCCGGTGTACGCGCCGCAACGCTCCGCTCGGCAGTCCTGACCACCCACCTCGACGGAGCTCCCTCTCAGGGCGACGCCCATGCGGTCGATCAAAGTGGCGGGCGGACACAGGACAACGCGGCAGGTGGCCGGGCCCTTCTCAAGCTCCGCGCGCAGCGCCTCCGCTTCGGTCAGGCTCGCGCACAGGCCGTTCATCTTCCAGTTGCCGGCGATCAGCTTCACGGATTGTTTCATGGACGCCTCTTTAGGGGTCGATCGCGTCATAGCCAAGCCGTCAGTCCGCTCTCGTCTTGCCGGGCGGGGCGATCAACCCCTATAGGCCGAAGCGGCTACTCTCGCCGCCCTTCCGCCCAGGACCGACCATGCTCACCGCGTTCCGCAACTTCGCCAAGTCACCGTGGGCCATCGGTCTGCTCGTGCTGCTCGCGCTGGGCCTTCTCGTCACCGGCGGCACGCAGATGGATGTGCTGGCGAACCTCGGACCCAAGCATGTCGTCAGCGCCGGCGACCGCAGCATCGACGCCGCTGAGTTCCGCGCCGACATGGAGCGGGTTCGCAGCCAGGCGCAGGCGCAGTCCGGCCAGGCGGTCAGCTTCGAACAGCTGGTCGGCGAGGGCGGAGAACTGGTCCAGTACCTGCGCCAGCGGTCGCAGCAGCTCGGCTTCATGGCCTGGGCCTGGAATGCGGGGGTGCGGCCCGGAAAGGAGCTGGTCCTCCGTCAGATCCGCCAGGCGCCCGCATTTTTCGACTCCGTGACCGGCCGCTTCAGCGAAGAGCAGTACCGGTCGGTTCTGGCCGAGAACAACGCCACGCCGGAGATGTTCGAGGAACAGCTGCGCGACGAGGTCGTCACCCGCCACTTCGGCGCCGCGATGGGCGCAGGCGCCCGGCTGCCGCGCGTCTATGGCGCCATCCTGGCCAACCAGGCGATGGAGACGCGCGACGGCCGCTGGTTCACCGTGACCCAGGCCATGGCCGGACGCGCCCCGACCCCGACCGAGGCGCAGCTGACGGCCTTCATGAACCAGAACGCCGCGCGGCTGCGCCAGCCTGAGTTGCGTTCCGGAACCCTGGTGCTCTTCGACAACCCCGCCGACACGGGGGGTGCGATTCCGGAAGAGCGGATTCAGGAGCGTTTCGAGTTCCGGCGCGAGTCCCTCTCCCGCCCGGAGCGGCGCACCTTCGTCACCCTGACCGCCCCCACGCGGGCGGCCGCCGAGCGCATCGCCGCCGCCCTGCGCGCGGGCCAGACTCCGGACGCTGTCGGCCAGGCCAACAATCTCCAGCCGGCCCGGTATGAGGACACCCCCCGCAGCGCCGTCAGCGATCCCGCGGTGGCGGCGGCCGTGTTCGGGCTGACGGAAGGCCAGGTCTCCGATCCGGTGCAGGCCCGGGTGGGCTTCGTCGTCGCCCGCGTGACGGGCGTCGCGCCGGGACAGGCCGTCACCCTTCCTGAGGTCCGCGACCAGGTCGTTCAGGAGCTTCGTCAGGAACAGGCCCGCGCGGCGGTGTTCGAGCGGGTCGAGGCCTACGACAAGGCCCGACAGGAAGGGAAGTCGCTGGAAGCGGCGGTGGCCGAAGTCGGCGCGCGCACCTTGCAGATTCCGCTGGTGACCCGCGAGGGACGCAGCCGCGAGCAGCCGGGCTTCACCGCTCCGCCGCAGCTGCTGGACGCGATGTGGTCGCTGGGCGCCAACGCCGCCAGCGAGGTCGTCGAGGCCGGCGGCGGCCAGTATTTCGTGGTCCGCGTCGACCGCGTCGTGCCGCCCGCCCTGCCCTCGCTCTCCGAGCCCGGCGTCCGCGAGCAGCTGACGGCGGCGTGGACGGCGCAGGAGAACGCCCGCCTGCTGAACACCCGGGTCGAGGCGCTGGCCGCCCGCATCCGCCGCGGCGAGGATCTGGCGGCCGTCGCCGCTTCCGCGGGCGCGAGCGTGACGACCGCCACCGCAGTCAGCCGACAGGACGAGGCCCGCGGCCAGGGCGTGCTGGCGGGTCTGTTCACGGCCGGACGCAACGAGGTCTTCTCCCAGCAGCAGAGCCAGGACAGCTTCGTGATCGGCCGGACCGACCGGATCACGCCGCCCAACCCGACGCTGGCCGCCCGTATGGCGGAACAGTTCCGCGCCCGCCTGGCCCCCGACAGCCTGAGCGCTCTTGGCGAAACGGCGGTCATGGCGGCCGCCGACCGGGTCGGGGCCGAGTTCGACGAGGCCGAAGCGCGCCGGGCTCTCGGGCTGGATCCGGCCACGGCCGCGGGTGCGCCTGCCGCTCCGGCGCAATGAGCCTGACCGATCGGGCCGGAGCCGATGTCGTCGTTCGCCGGTTGGTCGACGATCTTGAAACCCCGGTCTCGGCCTTCCTGAAGGTCGGCTGGGGCCGACGCCACGCCATCCTGCTCGAGTCGGTGGAGGGCGGCGCCGTCAACGGCCGCTATTCCATCATCGCCCGCGATCCCGACGTGGTCTGGCGCTGCCGCGATGGTCGCCCCGAGCTGGCCCGCGGCGACGACATCGCCGGCGAGCGGTACGCGAGCGACGGCGACGACGCGCTCGCCTCCCTGCGCCGCCTGATCTCCACCTCGCGGCTGGAGCTACCCGACGATCTGCCGCCGATGGCCGCGGGTCTGTTCGGCGTCTTCGGCTACGACATGGTGCGGCTGCTCGAGCCCCTCGGCGCGCCCAATCCTGACCCGCTGGATCTGCCGGACGCGGTGTTGACCCGGCCGGGGATCGTGGCGATCTTCGATTCGGTGAAGCACGAGATCGTGCTCGTGGCGCCCTGCTGGACCGACGGCGGCCTCGACGCCAGGACCGTAAGGGCCGAGGCCGAAGCCCGGCTGGACCGTTTCGAACGTGAACTGCGCGCGCCCCTTTCGGCCATCCCGACCGCGATGGAAACGCCCGGACCGGACTTCCGCTCGCCCGTCGACGAGGCGGCCTTCGGCGGGATGGTCGCGCGGGCCAAGGACTACATCGCCGCGGGCGACATCTTCCAGGTGGTGCTCAGCCACCGCTTCTCCACCGCCTGGGACGCCGATCCCTTCGCCTTCTACCGCGCCCTGCGCCGGCAGAATCCCTCCCCCTACCTGTTCTTCCTCGACTTCGGCGACTTCCAGCTGGCCGGCTCCAGCCCGGAGATTCTCGTCCGCCTCAAAGAAGGCCGGGTGACCATCCGTCCGCTGGCCGGCACGCGGCCCCGAGGCGAGACGCCCGAAGCTGACCGGGCGCTGGAGGCCGAGCTTCTGGCTGACCCCAAGGAGCGCGCCGAACACCTGATGCTGCTCGACCTCGGCCGCAACGACGTCGGTCGGGTGTCCGCTCCGGGCACGGTCGAGGTGACCGAGAGCTTCGTGGTCGAGCGTTACAGCTCGGTGATGCACATCGTCTCGGACGTGCAGGGCGTCGCCGACCCGAACCTGGACGCTGTCGACGCCCTGCTCGCGGCCCTGCCCGCCGGCACCCTGTCGGGCGCGCCCAAGGTGCGGGCGATGGAGATCATCGACGAGCTGGAGAGCGTCAAGCGGGGCGTCGGCTACGGCGGCGGCGTAGGCTACATCTCGTCGGGCGGCGAGGCGGACATCTGCATCGTGCTGCGCACCGCCCTGTTCGCGAAGGGCCAGGTGCACGTGCAAGCCGGCGCCGGCGTGGTCGCCGACAGCGATCCGGCCGCCGAGTATGCGGAAACGAAGGCCAAGGCGCGGGCGCCGATGCGCGCCGCCGGCGAGGCCTGGCGCTATCCGTTCGGGAACAGGGGCTGAGCCGCGGGCGGTTCGTCGAACCGGACCCCCGGCCCCAGCACCATCACGCCCGCCATCAGCACCGCCGCCGAGGCCGCCAGGGCGGCCGCGCCGAGCGCCGACACCGCTCCGCTACGCGTCGGCGGCGCGTCCAGCAGTCGTCGCGCCCGTGTGATTGCATCCTCGGCCATGCGCCCCTCCGTCGAGGGCCGAGGTTCGGCCGAACATGGTTAACCATTCCTTGCCGCAAGGCCGCTTGGCGCGCCCTGCCTTCACCCCTAGAAGCGCTGCATGATCCTCGTCGTCGACAACTACGACAGCTTCACCTGGAACCTGGTCCACTACCTCGCGGAACTGGGCGCCGAGACGCGCGTCGTGCGCAACGACGACCTCACCGCCGCCGAGGCGTGGGAGCTGGCGCCCGAAGCGGTGCTGTTGTCGCCGGGCCCGTGCTCGCCCAACGAGGCGGGCATCTGCCTCGACCTGCTGGCCACTTCGCCGGACACGATGCCGATCTTCGGCGTCTGCCTCGGCCACCAGGCTATGGGCCAGGCATTCGGCGGCGACGTGATCCGCGCAAAAACCCTGATGCACGGCAAGACCTCGCCGATCGAGCATGAGGGCAAGGGGGTGTTCCGCGGCCTGCCCTCGCCCTTCACCGCCACCCGCTACCATTCGCTGGCGGTGAAGCGGGACACCCTGCCCGACGTGCTGGAGGTCACCGCCTGGACCGCCGACGGCGAGATCATGGGCCTGTCCCACCGGACCCGGCCGATCCACGGCGTGCAGTTCCACCCCGAATCGATCGCCACCGAGCATGGCCACGACCTGCTCGCCAACTTCCTCGACTTCGCGGCGGTCAAGCGCCGGGCGATGGTCTGATGGCGGAAGGCTTCAAGCCCCTGCTGGCCAAGCTGGTCGACGGCCGCGTGCTGTCGGGCGAGGAGGCGCACGCCTTCTTCGCCGCCTGCCTGCGCGGCGAGCCGACCCCGGCGCAGGTCGCCGCCGCCGTCACAGCCCTGCGCATCCGCGGCGAGACGGTGGACGAGATCGTCGCCTTCGCCACGGCCATGCGTGAGGCGGCGCTGAGCCTCGACCATCCCTACGAGGTCGTCGACACCTGCGGCACCGGCGGGGACGGCCAGCACACCTGGAACATCTCGACCGCCACCGCCCTCGTGCTCGCCGGGGCGGGGCTGAAGGTCGCCAAGCACGGCAACCGGGCGATGAGCTCGAAGTCGGGCTCATCCGACGTGCTGGCGGCGCTGGGCGTCAACCTCGCCGCCACCCCGGCGCAGCAGCGTCGCTGCCTCGACGAGGCCGGCATCGCCTTCCTGTTCGCGCCGACCTACCACGGAGCCATGCGCCACGTGGGCCCGGTGCGGGCCGAGATAGGCTTCCGCACCGTGTTCAACCTCCTCGGCCCCCTGTGCAATCCGGCCGGAGCGCGGCGGCAGGTGATGGGAGTCTACGATCCCGCCCTGCTGGAGCCGCTCGCCGAGGTGCTCGGCCGGCTGGGGGCGAAACGCGCCTGGACCGTGCACGGCCAGGGCGTCGACGAACTGACCACCACGGGCGTCACCGAGGCCGCCGAGTGGAAGGACGGGACCGTGCGCCGCTTCCTCGTTACGCCGGAGGACGCCGGCCTTCCCCGCGCAGACCTCGCCGACCTGCGCGGCGGCGACCCGGAAGAGAACGCGGCCGCCCTGCGCGACCTGCTGGACGGGGCGACGGGCGCCTATCGCGACGTGGTGCTGCTCAACGCCGCCGCCGCGCTGGTGGTCGCCGACAAGGCCGACGACCTGCGCGAGGGCGCGGCACGGGCGGCCGAGACCATCGACTCCGGCGCGGCCCGCTCCGCCCTCGCCCGGCTGGTCGAGGTCAGCCATGTGCCGGTCGAGGAGTCCCCGCAGTGACCGATGTCCTCGCCCGCATCGCCGCCTACAAGCGCGAGGAGGTTGCGGCCCGCAAGGCGACGCTTTCGCAGGACGAGATCGAGGCGCGCGCCCGCGCAGCCTCGGCCCCGCGCGGCTTCCGCGCCGCGCTGGCGCGCCATATCGAAGAGACCGGCCGCCCTTCCCTGATCGCCGAGATCAAGAAGGCCAGTCCCTCGAAGGGCCTGATCCGCGAGGATTTCGATCCGCCGGCGCTGGCCCGCGCCTACGAGCGCGGCGGAGCGACCTGCCTGTCGGTGCTGACCGACGGCCCCAGCTTCCAGGGCGACGACGCCTTCCTCGTCGCCGCCCGCGACGCGACCGCCCTGCCCTGCCTGCGCAAGGACTTCCTCGTCGATCCCTGGCAGGTGGCCGAGAGCCGGGCCCTGGGCGCCGACTGCATCCTGATCATCCTCGCCATGATTGACGACGCCCTGGCCGCCGAGTTGCTGGCGGAGGCGGAACGGTTCGGCATGGACGCCCTGGTCGAGACCCACGACGAGGCCGAGATGGAGCGCGCCTGCCGCCTCGGCGGCGATCTGGTCGGGATCAACAACCGCTCGCTGCGCACCTTCGAGGTCGATCTGGCGACGACCGAGCGGCTGGCCATGCTCAGCCCGGTCAGGGCCCTCCTGGTCGCCGAGAGCGGCATTTTCACGCCCGACGACGTGGCGCGGGTCTCCGCCGCCCACGCCCAGGCCATCCTCGTTGGCGAAAGCCTGATGCGCCAAGCCGATGTGGAGGCGGCGACGCGGGCGCTGCTCGCCTGAGGCCACGGCTTGTCGGAACAGCCGCACGGCTGCAGTCTGCCCCCATGACGGATCTTCACGAGGGCCGCGGACCAAAGCTTGACCGCCTCGCCAAGGCTTTCGCCGCGATTGCGATCCTGGCGTTCAGCGCGAGCTTCTTCACCGAGGGGCTAGGCGGACCCGACGGGTTGCGAAACGGCCTGAAGTGGCTTTCGCTTGCGGCCGCCCTGGCGAGCGGTTGGCGGACGGCGGCGCAGGTCCGCCGCGGGCGGACCCTGCGCAACGGCGGGCCGGCTTCACGGTAACCGGACCTTAACCGGAACAGCACAGGAACACCTTGTGGACGTTTGCGGTTTGTTCCGTTAGCGTTCCCTTCAACGGGATTCGCCTCGAGGTCTTCATGCTCACGCGCAAACAGCACGAATTGCTGATGTTCATCCACGAACGGATCAAGGAGACCGGCGTCTCCCCCTCGTTCGACGAGATGAAGGAGGCGCTGGATCTGGCGTCGAAATCGGGCATCCACCGTCTGATTACGGCGCTGGAGGAGCGCGGCTTCATCCGCCGGCTGGCCCACCGGGCCCGGGCGCTGGAGGTGGTCAAGCTGCCGGAGCAGGCGACGACCGGCGCGCCTCGCGGCCGCCCCGGCTTCACGCCCGGGATCATCGAGGGCGGCGGCCGTCCGGCCCCCGTCCAGGCGGCCAACGATACGCGCGAGCTGTCGCTGATGGGCAAGATCGCCGCCGGCACGCCCATCGACGCCATCGAACACGAACAGGCTCGCTACCCGGTGCCGGAGGCCATGCTCGGGGCCGGCGAGCATTACCTGCTGGAGATCGAGGGCGACTCGATGATCGAGGCGGGCATCCTCGACGGCGACCTGGTGATCATCAAGTCGGCCGATCAGGCCAACTCCGGCGAGATCGTCGTCGCCCTCGTCGAGGGCGAGCAGGCGACGCTCAAGCGGCTGCGCAAGAAGGGCGCGTCGATCGCCCTCGAGCCCGCCAACCGCAACTACGAGACGAAGATCTTCGGCGCCGACCAGGTGGCGGTGCAGGGCAAGCTGGTCGGACTCATCCGCCGCTACCACTAGGCCCCCTTGTCATCCCGGAGGCGGCGTAGCCGCCGTCGGGGACCACGGCCGGTCGCCCCGCGTTTCCGCCACCCACCGCGCGCGCCACTGCTTCGCCGACGGCGACCCGGTGCGCCACAGCTCGACGGCGCCGCCGCGCGCCCAGTCGACCCCGTCGAGCACGAGCCTTCCCTCGCACGCAGCCGGAAGGGTGACGACCGCAGCCCGAATTCCCACCACGGCCGCCGAGCGGCACAGGTCGTCGAGCTGTTCTCTCGTCGGCGGACGGCGTCCCCACCAGATGGCGACAGGCGCGGCCCCCGGCTCGGCCGGAGCGCAGGCGAGGCGGGAGCAGGCCCAGCCCTCCCCGGGCCGCTGGATCGCCTCGAGCCCCCGCCGCCTCGACCAGACGTCGACCGCGAACTGACGCACGCCGGGACGCACGACGACCGCCTTCCCGCCGCTGACGAAGGCGGCCTGGGTCCCGCCTTCGCCGATCCAGAGATCCGGCGCGGGCGGTCGCGGCCAGACGAGCACCGCGCAGGCGAACGGCAGGCCCAGCCAGCGCAGCGGCCCGCGCCACAGGCAGCAGAACAGCACCCCAAGAAAGGCTATAGGCAGGGCGACATCCGGCGCGCTGGCGACGGTGCGCACCGCCCCGGGCAGACCCGCCACCCAGCCGCCGACCGCCAGGGTGGCGGCGATCCCCTGCCCCGCCAGCCACAGGAAGGGCGCGCCCAGGCCGAGCGGTTCCAGCAGGGCGCCGAGCGCCAGCGCCGGCATCACCAGAAAGTCCGAGATCGGGGCCACCGTCAGATTGGCCAGCAGGCCGTACATCGCCGTGCGGTTGAAGTGCTGCATGGCGAACGGTCCCGTGGCGGCGCCGGCGACGAGACTGGCCAGCACGGCGGCGCCCAGCCAGGCGCCGGCGCGCTGCACCGCCAGAATCGGCCAGGGCGCCGAGATCTCCTTCGGTCGCCTTGGCCAGGCCTCGACCAGGGCGACGAGGGCGGCGGTGGCCGCGAAGGACATCTGGAATCCCGGCGTCACGATGGCTTCCGGCTGCAGCGCCAGCACGACCAGCGCCGCGACGGCGAGGGCGTGCATCGTGATGGCCTGCCGGTCGAGCAGGATGGCGAGGAAGGCGATGGCCGCGGTGATCGCCGCGCGCTCGGCCGGCGGCGGCGCGCCCGAGACGACCAGATAGGTTCCGACCGCGATCAGCCCGCCCCAGGCCGCCACCTTCTTTCCGGATACCCGCAGCGCCAGCCACGGCCAGGCCGCGACCAGCAGGCGCACGAGGAAGAAGGCGAAGCCGCCCACCACCGCCATGTGCAGCCCCGAGATCGACAGGATGTGGGCGAGGCCGGAGTCCCTCATCCGGTCCACCTCGGCCGGATCCAGCCACGCTTCATGACCCGTTGTCATCGCTGCGGCCACGCCTCCGGTGCGCGGCCCCAGCCGTTCGACAATCCGCCGGGCCAGATCGTAGCGCAGGCCGTTGATCGCCATGGTTCGCCGCAGGGACGCGGGTGGGTGGGGCAACAGGGCGGGCCGGGTCTCCCCGACGGTGAAAGCCACGCCGCCCATGCGCTGGAAGAAGGCGTTGCGGCCGAAGTCATAGGCCCCGGGACTCGCCGGCGCGGGCGGCGGATTGAGGATGGCGAAGAGGCGGACCGCCTGCCCCGGCTCCGGCGCCTCGCCGCGCACCGTGGCGCGGAGCCGCACGGGCGTCGCCTCCGGCGCCAGGCCGCGGATCCGCACGGGGGCGAGCACCACCCGGGCCCCTGCGGCGCCGGGACTGTCGACGTCGACCACCCAGCCCTCGACGACGGTCGGCGCCGCCATTGCTGGGGCGATCGGCGCCGTCACGGCCTCCGTCCGCAGTTTCGTTCCCGTCAGGCCGAGCGCGAAACAGGCCAGCAGCATCAGTGGCAGGGTCCAGCCGCGCCTCAGCCCCGCCCGCCGCGCCGCCAGCCAGACGCCGAAGGCAGCCACCGCCGCCAGCAACAGCGGCCAGAGCGACGGCTCCGTCTTCAGGGCGAAGTAGACGGCGCAGCCGCCGCCGAACGCGACCGGCGCCCATAGCCGCCACCGCAGCGCCTGGGCGTCGATCTGATCCTTCAGGAAGCTTCTCACCCACGCCGCCGGGGTAGGCTTCGCCGCACCGGGCGCTATAAGGGCGGCCCGACCGGACCGACCCGCCATGACCTCATCTGACTCGAAGCCCGAAGTGGTCACCCGCTTCGCCCCCTCGCCGACCGGCTACCTCCACATCGGGGGAGCCAGAACAGCGTTACTCAACTACCTGTATGCCCGGGGACGCAACGGAAAGTTCCTCGTGCGGGTCGAGGACACCGACCGCGAGCGTTCGACCGACGCTGCGGTGAAGGCCATCTTCGACGGCCTGGCATGGCTGGAGCTGTTCGCCGACGAGGAGCCTGTGTTCCAGGCCTCGCGCGCCGATCGCCACCGCGAGGTGGTCGACCAGCTGCTGGAGAACGGCCACGCCTACCGCGACTTTCTGACCGCCGAGGAGACCGGCGCCCTGCGCGACGCCGCCAAGGCGGAGGGCCGCGCCTTCGAGTCGCCCTGGCGCGATCGCGAGCCGACCGTCGACGATCTGGAGAAGCCCCACACCGTGCGCTTCCGCCGTCCCCTCGACGCCGCCGTGGTGGTCGAGGACGCGGTGCAGGGCGCCGTGCGGTGGGAATCCGCGGCGCTCGACGATCTCGTCATCCTGCGTTCCGACGGCGCCCCGACCTACAACCTCGCCGTGGTGGTCGACGACCACGACATGGGGGTGACCCACGTCATCCGCGGCGACGACCACCTCAACAACGCGGCGCGGCAGAGCCTGATCTACGACGCCCTCGGCTGGGCCCGCCCGACCTTCGCCCACATTCCGCTGATCCACGGCCCGGACGGCGCCAAGCTCAGCAAGCGTCACGGCGCCCAGGCCGTGCACGAGTACGCGGAGATGGGCTACCTGCCCGAGGCCATGCGCAACTATCTCGCCCGCCTCGGCTGGAGCCACGGCGACGACGAGCTGTTCTCCGACGAACAGGCACAGGCCTGGTTCGACCTCTCCGGCGTCGGCAAGGCGCCCGCCCGGCTGGACTTCGACAAGCTGGCCCACGTCAACGCCCACTGGATCCGGATGGCCGAGGACGACCGGCTGGCCAAGCTGACCCTGGACGTCCACCTCGCGCGCGGTCACGCCCTCGGCGAGCATGACGAGGACCGGCTGCTGCGGGCCATGCCGTTCGTCAAGGACCGGGCGAAGACCACGCTCGAACTCGCCGACCAGACCGCCTTCGTCCTGAAGTCCCGCCCGCTGGCGCTCGACGACAAGGGCCGCGCCCTGCTTTCGGGCGAGTCCGGCGAGCGGATCGGCCGCCTGCGCGACCGGCTTCAGCTCTTCGCCAGCTGGGACGTCTTCGCCCTCGAGGCGGAGCTCAAGGCCTTCGCCGAGGAGGAGGCGGTGGGCTTCGGCAAGATCGGTCCGGCCATGCGGGCGGCCCTGACCGGCAGCGCGACCTCGCCCGACATCGCGAAAACGTTGGCCGCTTTGGGGCGGGAAGACGCCCTCGGGCGCTTGGATGACGCGCTGCAACAGACTAAGTGACGTTCACAAACGAAACGCGGCCGACGCCTCCCCGCGAAAATGGCCGCCGCAGGATCATGAAGGGGCCCAGATGACCGAACAAGCCAAGGCCGCCGGGACGGCGACGCTGACCCACGGCGACAAGACCGTCGACCTTCCGGTGCTCTCGGGGTCGACCGGCCCGGATGTCATCGACATCCGCAAGCTGTACGGGGCGACCGGCGCCTTCACCTACGACCCGGGCTTCACCTCGACCGCCAGCTGCGAGTCGGCCCTCACCTTCATCGACGGCGACGAGGGCGTGCTGCTGCACCGCGGCTACCCGATCGATCAGCTGGCCTCGAAGTCGAACTTCGTCGAGGTCTGCCACCTGCTCCTGCACGGCGAGCTGCCCACGGCGGCCGAGTACGAGAAGTTCGAAAACAGCATCACCATGCACACGATGCTGCACTCCCAGTTCGACCGCTTCTTCGAGGGCTTCCGCCGCGACGCCCACCCGATGGCGATCATGGTCGGGACCGTCGGGGCCCTGTCGGCCTTCTATCACGACAGCCTCGACATCAACGATCCGGTCCAGCGCAACATCTCGGCCATCCGCCTGATCGCCAAGATGCCGACCATCGCCGCGCGGGCGTACAAGTATCACATCGGCCAGCCGTTCGTGTCGCCGCGCAACGACCTGAACTACGCCGAGAACTTCCTGCGCATGTGCTTCGCCGTGCCGGCCGAGGACTATGTGGTCAATCCGGTGCTGGCCCGCGCCATGGACCGCATCTTCATCCTCCACGCCGACCACGAGCAGAACGCCTCGACCTCGACGGTGCGCCTAGCCGGTTCCTCAGGCGCCAACCCGTTCGCCTGCATCGCCGCCGGCATCGCCTGCCTGTGGGGCCCGTCGCACGGCGGGGCCAACGAGGAGGCGCTGAACATGCTCAAGGAGATCGGCACGCCCGAGCGCATCCCCGAGTTCATCGAGGGGGTGAAGGCCCGCAAGTACAAGCTGATGGGCTTCGGCCACCGCGTGTACAAGAACTACGATCCGCGCGCCAAGGTGATGCAGCAGAGCGCCCACGAGGTGCTGGAAGCGGTCGGCGATCCGAACGATCCGCTGCTGCAGGTGGCCCGCGAGCTGGAGCGCGTGGCGCTGAACGACGAATACTTCATCGAGCGCAAGCTGTTCCCGAACGTCGACTTCTACTCTGGCATCACCCTGTCGGCGATGGGCTTCCCGACCACCATGTTCACCGTGCTGTTCGCCCTGGCCCGCACCGTCGGCTGGATCGCCCAGTGGCAGGAGATGATGGAGGACCCGTCGCAGAAGATCGGCCGCCCGCGTCAGCTGTACACCGGTCCGACCGAGCGCGACTACGTGCCGATCCAGAACCGCGGCTGATCGCAGCGCGAAACCTGTCGGAGGCGCCGGGGCGACAGCTCCGGCGCCTTTCTGCTGTCCGGGTCGTCAGGCGGTGAGCCGCGCCAGCGGCCGCGACGCGAACGGGCCCAGTTCGATGCTGGCGTCGCGCGTCCGCCAGCGCAGGGCGTAGATCTGCAACCCCACCGCCCCTTTCGGCAGAGCGGCTTCCAGATCAAGCCGCCCGCCGGCCGCCAGCCGGCTGATGCTGGCGGTGAGTTCGCCGGCCAGAGCGCCGGTCCCGTCGAGGAAGCGGATCTCCACGGCGAGGTCGCGGCAGGCCTCGCGAGCGGTGTTGCTCAGCACGCCTCGCCAGACGAGCCCGCCAGAGCCGCTTCTCGTGACCTCGCCGCCGGACAGAACCAGGTCCTCCCTCTCGTCGACGGGCTCGTCGACCACGATCGACAGTCCCATCAGTCCGGCGACGCCGACGGCGCTGGCGATCATCCATCGCCGACCGCGGCGCAGCTCGCCGATTTCCGCTTCTCCGGCCATTGCCTTGCCTCCGCACCTGGGGGAGGCTCACCCCTGCCCTGCGCGCCGGGTGAGCGGCATGAGCAAGTCGTGAGGTTGTGCTGAAACATGGCGCCCGGCCGCTACCGCTTCGAAGGCTTCCTGCTGGACCCCCGCGACCGCCAGCTACGGCTGGACGATACGCGGGTGGAGCTCAACGCCCGCTACCTCGACGCCCTCGCCCTGCTGGTCAGCGAACAGGGCCGCCTTGTCTCCAAGGACCGCTTCCTCGAGGAGGTCTGGCGCGGCGTGCCGGTCACCGACGAGGCGCTGACCCAGTGCATCCGCACCCTGCGTCGTCAGTTGGGCGACGACGCGGGCCGGCCGCGCTTTATCGAGACCGTGCCCAAGCACGGCTACCGCTTCATCGCCACGGTGGAGCGGCTCGACGAGGAGCCGTCCGCGACGCCAGCGCCCCCGTCTGTGTCGCCAACGGGCGCCGCCCGCGCCGGCACGCTGCCTGAAATCGCCTTTCTCTCCGTGGCCGGGATGGTGGGCGGCGGCGCCGCCGGCGCGCTGGGCGGGTTGTTCTACGGCTTCGTGGGCGCCTCCCAGCCGCTGCAGGGGGGCATGGGCGCCGCGTCGGTGCTTCTCGTCCTGATCTGCCTGACCGTCCTCGTTGGCCTCATCGGCGGCGTGGGCGTGGGCGTCGGGATCGCCTCCGCCGGCTTCGCCTCGGGACGTCCCGGTCCCTGGAGCATCCTCGGCGGGGCCCTGGCCGGCATGATCGTCGGAGCGGTGGTCAAACTGCTGGGAACCGACGCCTTCGACCTGCTGTTCGGCCAGACGCCGGGAGACATCACCGGCGCGACCGAGGGCGCGCTGCTGGGCGCGGCGGTCGGTCTTGGAGCCTGGCTGGCCAGCCGAGGCTCGCGCTCATTGCCCCTGCGCCGGAGCGTGGCCGCGACCGCGCTTGCGGGGGGCGCGGCGGGCGCGGCCATCCCCCTGCTCGGCGGTCGGCTGATGGGCGGCAGTCTGGACCAGCTCGCAACCCGCTTCCCCCAGTCCCGCCTGCGCCTCGACCAGATCGGCGCGCTGTTCGGCGAGACCGGACTGGGGCCGGTCAGCCAGGTCGTGACCGCGGCGCTCGAGGGCGCCCTGTTCAGCGCCTGCGTGGTCGCCGCGATGATCCTCGCCCGCCGCAGCCTGTCGGGCGGCGGATGGCGCGCGCTGCTCGATGCCGCCGCAGGGCCTCGCCCCTAGGCGTCCGACGCCTTGGCGGCGATCACCCTCAGCACGGCGTCGGCGGCGATCTCCGACGGGTGGCGGCCGTGGCGGCCCATCAGGTCGAGCGCCTCGGTCTGCCGGATCGCCTGCGTCCGCCGCGCCTCCGGATCCGACAGCAGACGTCCGACCTCGGCCGCGAACCTCTCCGGAGTGGCGTCGTCCTGGATCAGCTCCCGGGCGATCTCCTCATCGGCGGCGTGATTGAACAGGGTCGCGTACCTGCCGGTGAAGAAGGGCCGCATGATCGCGTAGCTGAGAGGCTGGAACCGGTAGCCGATGACCATCGGCACGCCCGCCACGGCCAGCTCGGACGACACAGTGCCGCTGGTCGCCAGCGCCACGGTCGCCGCCAGCATGGCGTCGTGCTTCTCGGCCTCCTGCACCAGATGGATGCGGAAAGGCCAGGAGGCGACGCGGCCGGCCACATCCCCGGCCACAGGGCCGGCGGCCACCACCGCGACCTCGAGCGTCGGGTCCAACCGCTTCAACCGGGCCACCGCCGCCTCATACACCGGCGTCATCAGGCGGATCTCGGAGCGGCGGCTGCCCGGCAGGACCAGCAGCAGATTGGCGTCGGGCGCAATGCCGCGGGACGCGCGGAAACGGGCAGGATCGGCCTGCTCCAGGTCGATGTGCAGGGCCTGGGAGCCGACAACCGTCGTGGCGAGGCCGTGACGCTCGAACCAGGGCGCATCGAACGCATAGAGCGCGAGGAGGTGATCGACCGTCCCGGCCAAGGTTTTCGCCCGGCCCGGGCGCGAGGCCCAGACCTGCGGCCCGACGTACTTGATCAGGGGAATATGCGGTCTGGCGGCGCGGATCGCCTTCGCGACGCGGATCGTGAAACCCCAGCTGTCGATCAGCACCACCGCATCAGGGCTCTCGGCGATGGCCAGCGCGGCGGTGTCGGCGACCCGGCGCTTCACCGCTCCGTAAGCCCGCAGCCCCTCCAGCCAGCCGATGACGGACAGTTCGGCGATGTCAAACGGGCTCCGCACGCCCTCGGCGGCCATCTTGGCTCCCCCGACGCCGACGAAGGACACGTCATCGCCGAGACGGGCCTTCAGCGCCCGCGCCAGCCCGGCGCCCAGATCATCGCCGGAAGCCTCCGCGGCCACCAGCATGATCTTCAGCGGCCGGCTCACGCCGTCTCTCCGGAGGTCTCTCCCCAGACGTAGAGTCCGAGGCGATCGGCGGCCTCGATGATCGCCGGCCGGTCGATCACGATCAGCCGGCCCGCCACGCCGCCGATTCCGGCGAGACCGGCCGCGGCGGCCAGCTCCACGGTGCGGGCGCCGATCACCGGCATGTCCACCCTCAGATCCTGGATCGGCTTCGGCGCCTTGGCGAGGACGCCCTTGCGGTCGCCCGGCGAGCCTCGCAGGTCGGCGGGCAGCCCGGCGACGCGCACCAGCATGGCGTCGGTGCCCTCCTGGGCCTCGACGGCCAGCACCAGGCCGTCACAGACGACGGCGCCCTGACCGATGTCCAGTTCACCCGACTTTTCCGCTACATGCAGCGCCTTTTTCAGGTCGAAAAGCTGCTCTGCAGTGGGCTGCACCGCCCCCAGGGCGCCGGCGGGCAGCGTCTCCCCGCCCAGGATGTCGTCCGCGCCCTCTACCGTGAAGCCCTCCGCCTCGAACACAGAGAGGATCTTGCGCAGCAGGGCGTCGTCGCCCTGCGTCGCGGCCTTGATGATCCCAGGCAACAGCGTCGCGCCCTTGAAGTCCGGCTTCAGGGTGCGGAAGTCCGGACGGTTGACGAGGCCCGCGAGGCAGACCGCCTTGCAGTCCGCCTTCTTCATCGCCGACAGGATGCGGCCGATCTCGGCCATGCCGGCGTCGATCCCGGGGTAGTGCGCCAGGTGCGGGTCGGCGAATCCGGCCAGACGGACCACGAACACCGGCCGTCCCTCCGCCTCGCAGCGGGCCGCCACCGACAGCGGCAGGGCCCCGCCCCCTGCGATCAGAGCCAGCTTGCCCCTCATTGTTCCGGCAGGCACAACGGCCGGCGGCCGCCGTCGCGGACGAAGGCGACGATCTCCATGATCTCCGGCAGGTCGGCGTAGGCGGCCTCGACCGCGCCCAGCCGCTCTGCGAAGGGCGCGTCGTCGCGCTCGAACAGATCACGATAGGCCGCCAGCAGGCGCCGGATGGCGTCCTTGCCATAGCCCTTGCGCTTCAGCCCGATCAGGTTGAGCCCGTGCAGGCTGGCGTGGTTGCCCCACACCGAACCGTAGGGAATGACGTCGCGCGTCACCGCCGCCAGACCGCCGACGATCGCCCCCTGCCCGACCCGGCCGAACTGGTGCACCGCGCACAGCCCCCCGAGGAAGACCCGGCTACCGACGCGCGAATGGCCGCCGAGGGTGGCATGATTGGCCATGGTCACGTGGTCGCCGACGATGGCGTCGTGGCCCACGTGGGCGCCTGTCATGAACAGGCCGTTCGAGCCGATGGTGGTCAGTTTGCGGTCGCCGGGCGTCCCCCGGTTGAAGGTGCAGTGCTCGCGCACGACGTTGTCGGCGCCGATCTCCAGCCGCACCGGCTCGCCCTTGTAGCCGCCATGCTGCGGATCCCCGCCGATGACGCTGAAGGGATGAATGACCGTCCGTGCGCCGACTGTCGTGTCCTGTTGCACGACCACGTGGCTGATCAGACGCACGCCTTCTGACAGAACCACGCCCGGTCCGACGGTGCACCAGGGGCCGATCTCGACGCCGTCGGCGATCTCCGCCTTCGCGTCGACGAGGGCGGTGGGGTGGATGCTCACGCCGCCGGCTCCGCCACGGTCACCACCATGGCCATAAATTCGGCCTCGGCCGCCAGCTTGCCGTCGATGAAGGTCTCGCCGCGGAACTTGAAGGCGTCGCCGCGGGCCTTGATCACCTTCACCTCCATGCGCAGCTGGTCGCCCGGCCGCGCCGGCTTGCGGAAGCGCACGCCGTCGATGGACATGAACATGATCACCTTGCCCTCGACCGAGACATCCAGGGTCTTGGACATCAGCAGCGCCCCCGTCTGGGCCATGGCCTCGACGATCAGCACGCCCGGCATCACCGGATCGATCGGGAAGTGGCCCGGGAAGAAGGGCTCGTTGTGGCTGACGTTCTTGATGCCGACGATCGAGGTGTTGGCGACGAAATCCTCGGCCTTGTCGATCAGCAGGAACGGATAGCGGTGCGGCAGCCGCCGCATCACCTCGGCATAGTCGATCTTTCCGTCGTCGCTCATTCGTCCGTCTTTCCCGCGCGGGCCTTTCCGGACGCCTGTTTGGACACCCAGACGGTCTCGCGCAAGAACTGACGGATCGGTTTGGCCGGATAGCCGGACCAGGTCTCGCCCGGCGGGATGTCCGCCAGCACGCCGGCGCCGCCCGCGACCCGGGCGCCCTGCCCAATAGCGATGTGGTCGCCGATCCCGGCCTTGCCGCCGAAAATCACCCCGTCGCCGACGGTCACCGACCCGGAAATCCCGGTATGCGCCGCGATCAGGCAGTTGCGGCCGATGACGCAGTTGTGGGCGATCATGACCAGATTATCGATCTTGGTGTTCTCACCGATCACCGTGTCGTCGTAGGCGCCGCGATCGATGCAGCTGTTCGCCCCGACGGTCACCCCGTCCTGCAGGATGACCCGGCCCAGCTGGGGCACGTCGACCGGACCCGAGCGCGAGCCCGCGGCGCCGAAGCCGGCCTCGCCGATGCGCGCGCCAGCGTAGAGCTTCACGCGGTCGCCGACCAGGGCGAAGCTCACGGTGACGTTCGGTCCGATCAGGCAATCGCGGCCAATCTGCACCCCGGGTCCGATGACAGTATTGGCGCCGATCCGCGTCCCCCGCCCGATGCGGGCCCCCTGACCCAGGACCACGCCCGGATCGGCCCGGACGGTTTCGTCTTCGGCGGCCCGGGCGAGAGGGATCGGCGACAGGTCCATCGGCCGATGAAGCAGCAGCGAGGCGCGGGCCCACGCGGCTTGCGGCTCGCCGGACACGATCAGCGCCGCACCTGCCGGGACGACGTCGGCGGCTGCGGCGGGCGCGATGACGCATCCGGCCGCGGTCGCCCTGAGGCTGTCGAGAAACCGCCGGTCGCCGAGGAAGGCGACATCTGCGGGACCCGCGGACGCAAGCGGGGCGACGGCGGAGATCATCCGCTCGCCGCCCCGCAGAACTTCAGCGCCGATCCGCTCCGCCAGCCCGGCGACGCTCAGCGCCAGCAGGCTCTCGAAGAAGCGCGGATCAGTCATGGCGGACTACTGCTGCTGCTGGACCGGAACGGGCATGCGGTTGAAGGCCGGCAGGCTGGGCAGCTGCTGGTTCAGACGCTGCAGGACCAGCTCGCTGATCTCCATCTGCGGGTTCAGGTAGAACACCTCGGCGCGGTTCAGCAGGATGCTGCAGCCGCGCTCCTGGTAGACGGCGGCGACGATCGGATCGACCGCGGCGCCAAGCGCCCGGCGCTGCATGAACTCCGTATACTCCAGCTCCTGCAGGCGGGTCTGGCGCAGTTGCTGGAACTCGGCGAAGCGCTGCTGGAGAGCCTGGCCGCGCTGCTGGCGCTCGGTGTCCGACAGGCTGGCGCCGGCGCCGGACAGCGCCTGGTCCTCGGCCTCGATCGTCTGCTGGTACGGCGCCAGTTCGCCGGCGATTTCCTGCTGGAGTTCCTGCAGTCGCGTGTTGAGCCCCTGGCCGGCGGTGGAGCGGGCGAACACCCCTTGCAGGTTCAGGGCGCAAACGCCGGCGATCGGCGCGCCGTGCTGGACCGCGGCGGGCTGCTGGGCCTGCGCCTGGGCGGAGCCGGCGAAAAGAACGGCGGCGATGGCGAGCGCGCTGGTGGCGAGGATTTTCATGGGTGGACTGCCTGTGCGACGGGTCGTGCGACCCGCATTCCTAGAACTGGGTGGAGGTCGAGAAGCGGAAGGTCTCGGTCTTGTCGTACTCTTCCTGGCCGAGAACATGGCTGAGGTCGAAGCGGATCGGTCCCATCGGGGAGCGCCAGTGGATGCTGACGCCGGCGGAGGCGCGCAACGACAGCTCGTCGACGATGTTGGAGTCCGGCAGGCCCTGGGCGTTGACGGTGTAACGGTCGTCGAGCAGCCCGAGGGTGCCGACGTCGGCAAACAGCGAGGTGCGGATGCCGTACTCCTCGGGAAGGCCGTTGGGGACGGTCAGCTCGAGGGTGCCGATGGCGTAGAAGTTGCCGCCGAGGGCGTCGGTCGTTCTCAGATCGCGTGGCCCCATCCCGGCGGTCTCGAACCCGCGGAAGCTGTTGCCGCCCTTGAAGAAGCGGTCGTTGATCCGGATCGGGTCCCCGCCCCAGCCCGTCACATAGCCCGTCGAGGCGCTGGCGCTGACGATCCACTCGGGGGAGATGCCCCAGTAGGCGGAGACGTCGGCCTCGGTGCGGACGTAGTTCACGTCTCCCCCGATGCCGGCGAAATCCTGGCGCAGCGAACCCGTCCAGCCGCGCGTCGGGCGGATCGGATCGTTCCGCCGGTCGACGTAAAGGGTGTAGCCGGCCGACGAATTCAGGAACGAGCCGACCTGGTCGCACAGCGCGGTCGAACCGAAGCCGCTCGTGCCGCAGTAGTTGGAGGGAACGATGATCTCATCGCTCTTGAGCGAGTAGCGGGTGCTGAACAGGGTGTAGCCGTTCAGCGGATAGGACAGCCTCACCATGCCGCCGGTCGACCGGTAGTCGTAGGACGAGTACTCGCTGAGATCGTAGCGCGAGTGGAACAGATCGAAGCCCGCCCGCAGGTCGCGACCGAGGAATTTCGGCTCGGTGAAGCGGAAATCGATCTGCTGGCGCAGCGAGCCCCACTCGAGGCGGGCGACGACGTTCTGGCCCCGCCCGCGGAAGTTCCGTTCGGTGATCCCGAGGTTGACGACGAAGGAGTCGACCGAGCTGAAGCCGGCGCCCACCGACAGTTCGCCGGTCGGCTGCTCCTCGACCCGCACATTGACGACCGAACGGTCCGGGGCCGAGCCGCGGGCTTCCTCGACCGTCACGTCCTTGAAGAAGCCGAGCGCGCGCAGATTGTTGCGCGACCGCTCCAGCAGGGTGCGGTTGAAGGCGTCGCCTTCGCTCAGCATCATCTCGCGACGGATGACATTGTCCAGCGTCCGGGTGTTGCCGACCACATTGATCCGGTCGACGTAGACCCGCTGGCCCTCGCGCACCCGGAAGGTCACGTCGACGGTGTCTGTCTCCGGATTGGCGCGATACTCGGGATCGATCTCGACGAAGGCGTAGCCGGCCGAGCCGGCGGCGAAGGTCAGGGCGTCGACCGCCTGTTCGATCTTGTCGCTTTCGTAGAGGTCGCCCTCCCGGATCGGCAGCAGCAGGCGCAGGAAGTCCGGGTTCAGCCGGTCGTTCTCGGTGACGACGTCGACGTTGCCGAAGTTGTAGCGGTCGCCCTCGTCAAGGGTGAGGGTGATGGCGAAGGCGCTGTCGTCCGGAGCCAGCTCGCTGATCGCCGAGACCACGCGGAAGTCGTAATAGCCGCGGTTGGTGTAGAACTTCCGCAGTTGCTCCCGGTCGTAGTCCAGCCGGTTCGGGTCGTAGTTGTCGTTGCTGGTGAACAGCCTCCACCACTGCGACTGCTTGGTGACCATAACCTCGCGCAGGTCGTTGTCGGAGAAGGCTTGGTTGCCGAGGAAGGTAATGGCGCGGACGCCCGTCTCCGGACCCTCGTCGATCTCGAAGATGACGTCGACGCGGTTCTGGTCCAGCTGCACGATCTTCGGCGTCACCGTCGCCGAAATGCGCCCGGACAGCCGGTACAGCTCGACGATCTTGCCGACGTCCTCCTGGACGCGCGCCCGGGTGTAGATGCCGCGCGGGCGGAGGGTCACTTCCTCGGTCAGCTTGTCGTCGCTGATGGCGCCGTTCCCCTCGAACACCACCTGGTTGATGATCGGGTTCTCGACGATCTCGACGACCAGGTCGCCGTTCGGCTGCACGCCCAGCTGGACGTCGGCGAACAGCTGCGTGCGGGTCAGGGTGCGGACGGCCACGTCGAGAACGGCCGGGTCGACGGTGTCGCCCGGCTGGATCGGCAGGTAGGACAGGACCGTAGTCTGGTCGATGCGCTGGTTGCCGCGCACCAGGATGCGATTCACCAGCACCCGCTCCGACTGCGCTGGAGCCGGCGCGGCCTGGGCGGGCTCGGGCTGCACCTGGATCGCGGGGGCCGGCGGGGCCTCGGGCGGGGTCTGGGCGAGGGCGGGCCCCGCGAGACCGGCGGCGACGATCAGCGCCAGCAGGCTGGGGCTCGCCGCGCGGGCGAAACGAAGGGCGGACGCGTCTTTTCGGATCATGCGGGAAACCATCGGGGGCTGGCGTCGGCTCATCAGGCGAGCCCGCCGAGGAATTTGAACAAGCTGAGCTTCTGCAGGTCGTTCCAGGTTGCGAACAACATCAATCCCGCCAGCAAAGCAAGACCGACGCGGTATCCCAGTTCCTGGACGCGGGCGGGCACTGGCCGGCGCGCCACAGCCTCATAGCCGTAGAACATCAGGTGTCCCCCATCGAGAACCGGAATCGGAAGCAGATTAACAATCCCCATTCCGACCGAAACTATGGCGGCGAACTGGACCAGGGTCAGGGCGAGATAGGCCGCCACCAGCGGCGCCGAAGCCTCGACCGACACCGCCTGCTGGGTCACGCCGCCCGCCGCCTTGGCGATCCCGAGGGGCCCGTTCAGCAGGTCGCCCGATTCCTTGCCGACGAAAATCCGGCCGAGGTAGCGGAAGGTCGAGCCGATGACCGCGCCGATGGTGTCGATCCCCTTGCCGGCCGCCTCGAACGGATTCAGGCGACGGAAGCTGTAGTCCTGGGGCAGCGGATACATGTTCAGGCCGATGCGGGCCACACGGACGCGACCGGCGATGGCGTCGTCCTCCATTCGCCGCTCCGGCGTAGCCACCAGGCGGACCGTGCGGCCGTCCCGGTCGACGGTGAAGGTCAGGGGATCGCCGGCGCTGAGAATGACCATGCGGGTCACCTCGTCCCCGCCGCGGACCGCCCGGCCGTTGACGGCGGTGATCAGGTCGCGCGGCTGGAAGCCCGCCTCCGCCGCCGGGGATCCGGGGACCACCTGCGCGACCCGGGGCGCGACGATCTGTTCGCCCACGACGCTGAACAGCACGGTCAGCAGCGCCACCGCGAGCAGGAAGTTGGCGGCCGGTCCGGCGAAGACGATCAGGGCGCGCTGCCACACGGGCTTGAAATGGAAATAGTCCCGTTCGGCCCCGGGCCCGCGTTCGGCGACGATGCGGCTCTTCAGCTCGTCCAGCCCTGCCCGGTCGGGCACGCTGGAGGCGTCTAGATCGCCCGCGAACTTGACGTAGCCGCCCAGCGGAATCCAGGCGAGCCGCCACTCGACCCCGCGCCTGTCGACGCGGCTCAGCAGCGCCTTGCCGAAACCGATGGAGAAGCGGTCGATCTTCACGCCGAAGGCGCGGGCGACGAGGAAATGGCCCAGTTCGTGGATGGTGACGATGAACGTCAGCACCAGCAGGAAGGGCACGATGTAGAGCAGAGCCTGGCCGAGAAAGCCCGTCATGCCGGTATGGGTCCCTCCGCCGTTCAGGCCGCCGCCGCGAAACCTCGGACGATCGATTCCGCCGTCCGTCGCGCCTCCGCGTCCACGGCCAGGGCCGCGTCGCAGACGCTTTCGGAACCGGAATCCACCCCCGAGGCCGTCATGCGCGACAAGGTGTCGGCGACGACTGCGGCAATATTGAGAAAGCCCAAGCGACGGTCAAGGAAGGCCACCGCCGCAACCTCGTTGGCCGCGTTGAACACGATGGGCGCCGCCCCCCCCGCCTCCAGAGCGTCGCGGGCCAGCCCCAGCAACGGAAAACGACGCGTGTCCGGGGCCTCGAAAGTCAACTTGCCAAGAGCCGCGAGGTCCAGCCGTGGCGCGCGCCAGGCGATCCGGTCCGGCCAGGCGAGGGCGCAGGCGATCGGCGTCTTCATGTCCGGCGGCCCCATCTGGGCCAGCGTCGAGCCGTCGATGTACTCGACCAGGCTGTGGATGATCGATTCCGGGTGCACCACCACGTCGATCCGCTCCGACGGCGTATCGAACAGATAGGCCGCCTCGATCATCTCCAGGCCCTTGTTGGCCATGGTGGCGCTGTCCACCGAGATCTTCGCGCCCA
The DNA here is from genome assembly GCF_900116065.1 of Brevundimonas viscosa. Classification (GTDB taxonomy): domain Bacteria; phylum Pseudomonadota; class Alphaproteobacteria; order Caulobacterales; family Caulobacteraceae; genus Brevundimonas; species Brevundimonas viscosa. The sequence goes on along the minus strand of NZ_FOZV01000004.1, from coordinate 260,037 downwards.
TGCTCCAGTTGGGATGCGCGACCGCCTGCTCGGGGGTGATGTCGGCCATGGCCCCGGCCGGCGTGGTCCGGAACGGTCCGCCCGAGGCGGTCAGGGTCAGCTTCGCCACCTGCTCCGGGGCCGTATGCGGAAACACCTGGAAGATGGCCGAATGCTCGGAGTCGACCGGAATCAGCCGTCCGCCGGAGCGGCGCACCCGCCCGATCAGGCCAGGTCCGCAGCAGACAAGGCTCTCCTTGTTGGCCAGCGCCAGCGTCGCGCCGGTGCCCGCCGCCGCCCAGGCCGAGCGCAGCCCGGCGGCGCCGACGATGGCGGCCATGACCCAGTCGACCGGCCGGGCCGCCGCCTCGGTGATGGCTTCGTCGCCCGCCGCCGCCTCTACGCCCGTGCCCGCCAGCGCCTCGCGCAGTTCGCCGAGGCGAGCGGGGTCGGCGGTGACCGCCAGCTTCGGCTTCCAGCGCCGCGCCTGTTCCGCCAGACGGGCGATGTTGGCTCCGCCGGTCAGGGCCTCGACCTCGAAGGCTCCCGAGCCGCCGGCCTCGGCCTGGGCCATCAGGTCGAGGGTCGAGCAGCCGACCGAGCCGGTGGCGCCCAGCACCGTGACGCGACGGCGGATCACGCGCTCCGCTCCAGCAGGATGGCGATCAGCCGCCCGCAGGCCACCACGACGGCCGCGAACATCAGGCCGTCGACGCGGTCCAGCAGCCCTCCGTGCCCCGGAATCAGATTGCCTGCGTCCTTCACTCCGTAGCGTCGCTTCAGCGCCGACTCCCAGAGGTCGCCGGCCATGGTGGCGATCGCTGCGGCCAGCCCCAGCGCCGCGCCCCACAGCGGGCCGATGCCCATGTCGAGGAAGGCGGCCAGCAGGGCCCCCGCCGCGCACCCGGCCGCCAGGCCTCCGATGAAGCCCGACCAGGTCTTGTTGGGCGAGAAGCGCGGCCACAGCTTGGGCCCGCCGAAGGTCGAGCCGGCGAGGTAGGCCATGATGTCCGAGGCCCAGGCCACGGCGAAGGCGAAGACCGTCCACGCCAGCCCCACGGCGGTGGAGCCGTCGCGCAGCCAGATCAGCAGCACCGCCGGCCAGCCGAGGTAGAGCACCCCATAGGCCGCATCCAGCGCCTCCTGCCCCCGGCTGCGGGCGAAGACACCCGCCGCCACGGCGCAGAACACCAGCATCACCAGGGCCAGCGACAGCTGCTCGACGTGGGCCGAGATGACCGCGGCGAACAGGCCGAACGCCACGGCCCCGGTCATCAGCCGCCAGGCGCGCGGCGCGCTCATCATCGCCCATTCGATCGACAGCAGCAGGCAGGCCGCCAGCATGATGCCAAGGAACCAGAAGCCGCCGGCCCAGATGGCCAGCACCGCCGCGGGCGCCAGCACCACGGCCGAGGCCGCCCGCAATCCGATCTCGCGGACCTTGACCGCCATCAGCCGGCCACGCGCGCGGGCGCGGCCGGGCGGCCGCCGAAACGGCGCTCACGGGCGCGGAACCGGGCGACCACGTCGGCCAGGGCCTCGGCGCCGTAGTCGGGCCAGAGGATGTCCTGATAGACCAGCTCCGCGTAGGCGGCTTCCCACAGCAGGAAGTTGGACAGTCGCTGCTCGCCCGAGGTGCGCACGATCACGTCCACCGGCGGCCCGTCGGCGGTGGACAGGCCCGCCGCCAGCGCCTCCTCGGTGAGCGGGCCGGTCGCCTGTCCGGCGGCCACCCGCTCGTAGTGCCGCCGCGCCGCGTCGACGATGTCTGCCCGGCCGCCGTAGTTGAAGGCCACCTGCAGCAGGAATTTCTCGTTGCCGGCGGTGGTCGCCTCGGTGCGGGCGACAATCTCCGCGATGTCGGCGGGCAGGCCTTCGCGCCGCCCGAGGATTCGGACCCGCACGCCGTTTCGATCCAGCTTGCGCAGGTCCGCCGCGACATAGGCGCGGACCAGGCCCATCAGGTCCGAGACCTCGTCGGCCGGGCGGCTCCAGTTCTCGGTGGAGAAGCCGAACACGGTCAGGCAGCGGATGCCGAGATCGGGCGCGGCCCGGATGGTCCGCTTCAGCGCCTCGACCCCCTCGCGGTGGCCGGCCGCCCGCGGCAGGCCGCGGGCCGCGGCCCAGCGGCCGTTGCCATCCATGATCAACGCGACATGGCGCGGCCCGTCGGGCTGGGGACTGGAGGTTTCGGCGGACATGCGCGTCTATCCTACGGCAGAACGCGCCGTCAGACCTGCATGATCTCGACTTCCTTGGCCTTCAAGGCTTCGTCGATGCGCTTGATCGCCGCGTCGGTGTCCTTCTGGACCTCGGCTTCCATCTTCTTCTGCTCGTCCTGGCTGATCTCCGAGGCCTTCTCGGCCTTCTTGAGATCGTCGTTGGCGTCGCGGCGAACGTTGCGGACGGCGATCTTCTGCTGCTCGGCGTATTTCCCGGCCAGCTTGACCAGGTCCTTGCGGCGCTCCTCAGTCAGCGGCGGGATCGGAATGCGCAGGGTCTGGCCGTCGACGATGGGGTTCAGGCCCAGGCCGGCGGCCCGGATGGCCTTCTCGACCGACACCACCATGCCGCGGTCCCAGACGTTGACCGAGATCATCCGAGGCTCCGGCACGCTGATCGCGGCGACGGCGTTCAGCGGCGAGGTCGAGCCGTAGGCCTCGACCTGCACGGGATCCAGCAGGCCGGCGTTGGCGCGGCCGGTCCGCAGCCCGGAGAACTCCTCCTTCAGCGCAGCCACCGCCTTGTCCATCCGGTCGCGGTAGCTCTTGAGGTCTGGCTTGGCCATGGTCGTTTCTCTCGTGTTTTCTTTGGTCTTGTCAGACGGACTTGCCGTCGCCGCTGATCACGGTGAAGGCGCCCTCGCCCCGCAGGGTGCGCCGGAACGAGCCGTCCTCGCGGATCGAGAACACCACGATCGGGATGCCGGAGTCACGCATCAGCGCCACGGCCGAGGCGTCCATCACCTTGAGGTCCTTCGCCAGCACCTCCTGGTAGCTCAGGGAGTCGTAGCGGGTCGCGGTCGGGTCTTTCTTCGGATCGGCGGTGTAGACGCCGTCGACGCTCGTCCCCTTCAGCAGGGCGTCGCAACCCATCTCGGCGGCGCGCAGCGCGGCGCCCGAGTCGGTGGTGAAGAAGGGCGCGCCGACGCCGGCCGCGAAGATCACAACCCTGCCCTTCTCCAGGTGCCGAAGGGCCCGGCGGCGCACATAGGGTTCGGCCACGGCGTTCATCACCAGCGCGCTCTGCACCCGCGTCTGCACGCCGATCTTCTCCAGCGCAGCCTGCATGGCCAGCGCGTTCATCACCGTCGCCAGCATACCCATGTAGTCAGCCGAGGCGCGATCCATGTCGCCGGCGGCCTTGCTCAGGCCGCGGAAGATGTTGCCGCCGCCGATGACGAGGCAGATTTCGACTCCCTCGCGGGCGACGTCGGCGATGGCCGCGGCGACCTGGGCCACGGTCTTCATGTCGATGCCGTAGCCCTGGTCGCCCATCAGCACCTCGCCCGAGACCTTGAGCAGGACGCGCTTGTAGCGGAACTCGGACGGAACGTCGGGCATCGGGCAACCTTGGGGGACGGCGGAATCGGACCCTTATAGGTAGGCCCGGCCGTGCTTCAAAGCCTCAGGATGATGGTCTCGACGATCGGCCGGCGATCCCAGATCTGGATGCTGGCCTTCTTCAGCGCCCGCGCAACCGCCTGCTCGGCGACCAGTTCGTCCGCCAGCGCCTCGCCCTTCAGTCCACGGACGACCTGTTCGACCCGTTCGGCGAGGTCGTCCAGCAGGTCGCCAAGGGGGCTCTCCTCGTCGCCGGGCAGGCCGAGGCCGCGCACGTCGATGTCGGAGACGATCTTGCCGCGCCGGTCCATGGCGAAGCTGACGATCAGCACCCCGTTCGAGGCGGCGTGGCGCCGCTCGCGCAGGGCCGCGCCGGCCTCCTCGACCAGCATGCCGCCGTCGACGTAGAGGCGGCCCGAGGGCACTTCGTCGATGATCCGCGCCGGTCCCGGGGCCAGCAGAACCATGTCGCCGTTGCGCGGCGTGACGGTTTCGGGGACCTGCATCTCCTTCGCCAGCAGGGCGTGCTCGGCGATGTGGCGACGCATGCCGTGGGTCGGCACCGCCACGTGCGGCCGCGCCCACTGGTACATCTGCCGCAGCTCGTCGCGGCACGGGTGGCCGGAGACGTGGATGCCGGGGTGATCCTTGTCCGTGTAGATGCGCACCCCGCGCTCCGACAGGGTGTCCTGCAGCCGGCCGATGGCCAGTTCGTTGCCGGGGATGACCCGCGACGAGAAGATACAGTGGTCGCCCGGCCCCAGCTTGACGAACGGGTGGGTGCCCTCGGCCACCCGCGACAGGGCTGCACGCGACTCGCCCTGGCTGCCGGTGCAGAGGTAGAGAATCTCGTCCGCCGGCCAGACCCGCGCCTCCTGCTCGGACAGGAAGGGCTGGATGTCCGACAGCATGCCGACCGACTTGGCCGCCGCCGTGATGCGGTGCATCGACCGGCCCGCCAGCGCCACGCGTCGCCCGGACGCCTCGGCGGCGCGGATCACGCTGTCCATGCGGGCCACGTTCGAGGCGAAGCAACCCACCGCCACGCGTCCCTTGAGGCCCGAGATCAGCTCGGCCAGGGCGACCTTCACGTCGCCTTCGGATCCCGCCACGCCCTCCTGGAAGACGTTGGTCGAGTCGCAGACCATGGCCAGCACGCCCTCGTCGCCGAGGCGGCGGATGGTCTCGATGTCGGTCCGCTCGCCGACCACGGGGTCGTTGTCGATCTTCCAGTCGCCGGTGTGCAGCACCGTGCCCAGCGGCGTCTTGATGGCCAGGCCGTTCGGCTCCGCGATCGAATGGGTGATGGTCACCATCTCGACCTGGAACGGGCCCAGGTCGATCTGCCCGCCCAGCGGCACCTCGTGCAGCGTCACCCGGTCGAGGATGCCCGCGTCGCGCAGCTTCTCGCGGATCAGGAAGGCGGTGAACGGCGTGGCGTACAGCGGCGCCTTGATGCGCGGCCACAGCCAGCCCAGCGCGCCGATGTGGTCCTCGTGCGCGTGGGTCAGCACGATGCCGATGATGTCCTCACCTTCGAGGAAACTCGGGTCGGGCACGATCACGTCGACGCCGGGGGTGGAGTTGTCGCCGAAGGTCACGCCGACGTCGACGACGATCCACTGGCGATTGTCGGCAGGCCCGAAGCCGTAGGCGTTCAGGTTCATGCCGATCTCGTTCGACCCGCCCAGGGGCAGGAAGACGAGTTCGTTCGATTGTTGTTTTGTCATTCGCCCTTCAGGTGGGTGTTCCGCCGCCAGATTTCCAGCAGGCCGCGGATGGTCAGGTCGGGATCGAAGGCGTCGATGCTGTCGGTCGCCCCCTCGAACAGGGAAGCCACGCCGCCGGTTCCGATCACGGTCATGGGCTTGCCCCACTCGGCCTTGATGCGCGCGACCAGCCCCTCGATCAGGGCGATGTAGCCCCAGAACACGCCGGACTGCATGTTCGACACCGTGTCCTTGCCGATCACCTTCTCGGGCTTCTGGATGGCGATGCGCGGCAGCATGGCGGCCGCCTCGTGCAGGGCCTGCAGGCTCAGATTGATGCCCGGGGCGATCACGCCGCCCTCGAAGGCGCCGTCGGCCGCGATGACGTCGAAGGTGGTGGCGGTGCCGCTGTCGATGACGATCAGGTCGCCGGGATACTTCAGGTGCGCCCCCAGCGCATTGACCAGCCGGTCCGCCCCCGCCTCCTTCGGCTTCAGGATGCGCACGGGCATGCCGAGGTCGACGTTCTCCCCGATCACCAGCGGCTCGACCTCCAGATAGCGCCGCGACAGGTTTCGCAGGTTGAAGATCGACTGCGGGACCACGCTGGAGATGATGCAGCCATCGAGGTCGCCGAGCGCCAGGCCGCGCATGGCCAGCAGCTGGGTCAGCCAGACCGCGTACTCGTCGGCCGTGCGACTGGCCTCGGTCGCGGTCCGCCACTGGGCGATCCACGTCGCGCCGTCGTGGACCGCAAACAGCGTGTTGGTGTTGCCCTGCTCGATCGCCAGCAGCATCAGCCGCCCTCCCCGAAGAACACGTCGCCCGCCGAAATCAGCCGCAGGCCGCCGTCGGCCAGCCTGAGCCGCAGCGCGCCGTCCGTCGCCACGCCCTCGGCGCGCCCCTCGATAGTCTCATGTCCCAGTCGCGCCGTCGCCGGTCCGTCCAGCCCAAGCGTCCGCGCGCGCCATGCGTCCAGCACCGGCTGGAAGCCCAGCGTCTCCCAACGCTCCATCCAGACGGCGAAACACCCGGCCAGCTCGCGGGCGGCGACCTCCACGGACGGGGGCGCGGGGACGTCGGCTGACAGGTGCTGCGCCAGCGCCGTGGCCGGGCGCTCCGTGCCGGCGGGGGCATGGGCGAGGTTCACCCCGATCCCGACCGCCAGCCACAATCCGCCGGCCGCATGGACGCCGGACTCCACCAGCACCCCGGCGACCTTCTCGCCGGCCAGCATCACATCGTTGGGCCATTTGATCGTGACCAGCGACGGCGGCGCGTACCGGTCCAGCAGGTCCGCCACGGCCAGGGCGGCGAGGAAGGTCACCTGCGCCGCCTCCGCGGGCGGCTTCCGGGTCGTGGTCAGCAGGGTGGCGAACAGATTGCCGGTGTCGCTCTCCCATGCCCGGCCGCGCCGCCCGCGCCCTGCCGTCTGCCGGCGCGCGGCGATCCACAGCGGTCCGGTTTCGCCGGCCTCGGCCCGGCGGCGGGCCTCCGCATTGGTGGAGTCGGTCTGGTCGAACAGCAGGACCGGCGCCGGCGTCACGGTCTCCTCCCCCATCGGGGGCGGGGGACCACGCGAAGCGTGGTGGAAGGGGTCACCCGACTCCGTAGCCCACGGCGGCGGCGGCGGCCCACGGCTCGAGCCAGGTCAGGCCGACGATGACCAGCGGGAAGCTGAAGGCCGCGCAGCCCCAGGCGATGGTCTTCGCCTCCAGCGGCGCGCGGTCGGTCGGCGCCTGTTCGGGGGCCGGATCGAACCACATCACCTTGATGATGCGCAGGTAGTAGAAGCCGGCCACGACCGAGGCCACCAGACCGGCGGCGCCGACCATCCAGTAGCCCGCCTCGGCGGCCGCGCCGAACACCGCCCACTTGCCCCAGAAGCCGGACAGCGGCGGCATGCCGAGCACCGACAGCGACAGGACGGTCAGGGCCAGCGTCGTCACCGGTCGCTCCTTGCGCAGGCCGGCGAGGTCCTGGATCGTGCGGATCGGCCGGCCGTTGCGGCTCAGCGACAGAAGGATGGCGAAGAAGCCGAACTGGTCGACGACGTACAGGGTCATGAACAGCAGCATGGCCTGCACGCCCAGGGTGGTGCCGGCGGCGATGCCGAGCAGGGCGTAGCCGATGTTGGCGATCGACGAATAGGCCAGCAGGCGCTGGATGTCCTTCTGCACCAGGCCGCCGAAGGCGCCGACGGCGAAGGAGATCAGCGAGATCAGGATCAGCACCTGGGACCACTGATCGTGCGAACCGGCGAAGGCCCCTTCGAGAGTCCGGGCGATCAGCACCATGGCCGCGACCTTCGGCGCGGTGGCGAACAGGGCCACGACCGGCGTCGGCGCGCCCTCGTAGACGTCGGGCGTCCACATGTGGAAAGGCGCCGCCGAGACCTTGAACGCCAGGCCGCAGATCAGGAACACCAGGCCGAAGATCAGGCCGGTCGACGGGTTGGCCGCGGCGTAGGCGGCGATGTCCTCGAACCGCATCGAGCCGGTGAAGCCGTAGATCAGGCTGGCCCCGTACAGCAGGAGACCCGAGGACAGCGCACCCAGCACGAAATACTTCAGACCGGCTTCCGAAGCGCGCAGGTCGTCGCGGTGGAAGGCGGCCAGCACATAGAGCGCCAGCGAGTGCAGCTCGATGCCGATGTAGAGCGAGATCAGGTCGCCCGAGGAGGCCATCATCCCCATGCCGGCCGAGGCCAGCACGATCAGGATCGGATACTCGAAGCGGGCGATGCGCTGGCGCTTCATCCAGCCGTCGCCGAGCACGATGGCCACGGCGCTGGACAGGAAGATCACCGCCTTGCCGAACACCGCCAGCGGGTCGGCCACATAGGCGCCATTGAAGGCGCGGCCCAGCGGGCCGGTCACGACGAGGGCCGTCGCGGCGACGAGCAGCAGCACCGACAGGGTCGACACCAGCCGCGCGCTCTTCTCGCCGGCGAAGGCGCCGACCATCAGGAGCACGAGGCCGCCGACCGCGAGGGTCGCCTCGGGGGCGGAAAGCTGCAGGGCTTGGATCAGGTCAGGCATCATCGTCTCACCCGCCGATCGCGAGCTGATAGGCGGTGGTTACGGCGCTCACCGAGGCCTCGGTGTAGTCCAGCACCAGCCCCGGCTGCACGCCGAGGATCAGGGTGCCGACGATCAGCGGCGTGAAGATCAGGATCTCGCGGCGATCCACATCGGTGATCGCCTTCATGGCCGGGTTGGTGATCTCGCCGAACATGACGTTGCGGTACAGCGTCAGGGCGTAGACCGCCGACAGGATCACGCCTGAGGCGGCCACGAAGGCCGTCCAGGTCGACACCTGGTAGATGCCGGTCATGGTCAGGATCTCACCGATGAAACCCGAGGTCCCGGGCAGGCCGACGTTGGCCATGGTAAACAGCAGGAAGATGGCCGCGAACCACGGCATCCGCGCGGTCAGGCCGCCGTACAGGGCGATCTCGCGGGTATGCATGCGGTCGTAGACGACGCCGACGCAGAGGAAGAGCGCGCCCGAGATCAGGCCGTGGCTCAGCATCTGGAACACCGCCCCCTGCACGCCCTGGTCGTTGCCGGCGAAGATGCCCATGGTGACGAAGCCCATGTGCGCCACCGACGAATAGGCGATCAGCTTCTTCATGTCGGTCTGCCGGAAGGCGACCAGCGAGGTGTAGACGATGGCGATCGCCGACAGGGCGAAGACCAGCGGCGCGAACATCTCCGACGCCTGCGGGAACATTGGCAGGTTGAACAGGATGAAGCCGTAGCCGCCGAGCTTCAGCAGGATGCCGGCCAGGATCACCGAGCCCGCCGTGGGCGCCTGGACGTGGGCGTCGGGAAGCCAGGTGTGCACCGGCCACATCGGCATCTTCACCGCGAAGCTGGCGAAGAAGGCCAGCCACAGCAGCGGCTGGGCCTGTTCGGAGAAGGCGAAGGTCTTCAGCTCGGGGATGCTGGTGGTGCCGGCCGTGTGGGCCATCCACAGCATGGCCAGCAGCATCAGCACCGACCCCAGCAGGGTGTAGAGGAAGAACTTGTAGGCCGCGTAGATGCGGTTCGCGCCGCCCCACACCCCGATGATGATGAACATCGGCACCAGGGTGCCTTCGAAGAAAATGTAGAACAGGAACAGGTCCAGCGCCGTGAACACGCCGATGACCAGCGTCTCCAGCACCAGGAAGGCGATCATGTAGTCGACAACCCGCTCGGTGATCGTCTTCCAGCTGGCCACGATGCACAGCGGCATCAGGAAGGCGGTCAGCAGCACGAACAGGATCGACACGCCGTCGACGCCGAGGTGGTACTCGGCCCCGCGGAACCAACCGAAGCGTTCGACGAACTGGTAGCCCGGGTTCGACGGATCGAAGGCCGCGACCAGCGCGATCGAGACGACCAGCGTCGCGAGCGTCGTGGCCAGCGCGATCCAGCGCGCCAGACCGTCGGCGGAGCCCTTGCTCATCAGGCGCGCCAGCAGGAGCACGCCGGCGCCGACCAGCGGCAGGAAGGTGACCAGGCTCAGGATGTAGGGGATCTGGGGCAAGATCAGGCTCCCCACGCAGAGATGGCGAACGCGAGGAACAGGCAGAGACCGATCAGCATCACGAAGGCGTAGAAATAGACGTAGCCGGACTGGAAGCGGCCGAGGCCGCCGGCGAATTTGCGCGACAGCCAGGCGAAGCCGTTGGGCCCGCCTCCGTCGATGATCTTCACGTCGCCGACCTTCCAGAACAGGTCGCCCAGCGCCTTCGCGCCACGCACGAAGATGAAGTCATAGGCCTCGTCGAACCACCACTTGTTGTAGAGGAAGCGGTGCAGCAGCCCGCCCCGCTCGGCCATGCGGCGCGCCATGCCTTCCTTGACCAGGTAGATCCACACCGCGAAGGCCGTGCCGATCAGGGTCAGCACCAGCGGCGACCACACCACCCAGGTGGGCACCCCGTGCGCGTCATGCACCACGTGGTTGGCCGGACCGTTGAAGATGGCGCCGCGCCAGAACTCGTTCTCGTGGTGGCCGGTGAAGAAGGGCTCGAACAGGAAGCCGGCGGCGATCGCGCCGACCGACAGGACAAGCAGCGGCACGAGCATGACCAGCGGGCTCTCGTGCGGCTTCAGCGGGCCGTGGTGGCCGTGCGCATGGTCGTCGTGGGCATGGTCGTGCTCAAGCGGCTCGGAGTGGGTCTCGAGCTGCGCCGCGGTCGCATGGTCGTCCGCGTGATGGGCGCCCTCCTCCTTCCACACCGGCTTGTTGTGGAAGGTCATGAACACCAGCCGCCACGAGTAGTAGGCGGTCAGGCCGGCGGCGAAGATGCCGACGAAGAAGGCGAACAGGCCCATCGGCGAGTGGTTGCTGGCCGCGGCGGCGAAGGCGCTCTCGATAACGATGTCCTTCGAGTAGAAGCCGGCGAAGCCGCCGATCCCGGGGATGCCCAGGCCGGTGATGGCGATGGTGCCGATCATCATCACCGCATAGGTGACGGGCAGCAGCTTCGCGAGGCCGCCCATCTGCCGCATGTCCTGCTCGTGGTGCATGCCGTGGATCACCGAGCCGGCGCCGAGGAACAGCAGGGCCTTGAAGAAGGCGTGGGTGAACAGGTGGAACATGGCCGCCTCGTAGGCGCCCACGCCCGCGGCGAAGAACATGTAGCCGAGCTGCGAACAGGTCGAATAGGCGATGACCCGCTTGATGTCGTTCTGGGCCAGGCCGACGGTGGCGGCGAACAGAGCCGTCACCGCGCCGATAAGCGCGACGATCTGGCTGGCCACCGGCGCGTACTCGAACAGCGGCGACAGCAGGCAGACCATGTAGACGCCGGCGGTGACCATGGTCGCCGCGTGGATCAGGGCCGACACCGGTGTCGGGCCCTCCATGGCGTCGGGCAGCCAGGTGTGCAGGAAGAACTGGGCCGACTTGCCCATGGCGCCGATGAACAGCAGGAAGGCGGCCAGATCGAGCGCCGACCAGGTGCGGCCGATGAACTCCCAGCCCGTCCCGGCGCGGTCCGCGATCATCGGGAACAGCTCGGCGAACTGGATGGTGCCGAACATCCAGAAGACGGTGAAGATGCCCAGCGCGAAGCCGAAGTCGCCAACCCGGTTGACCACGAAGGCCTTGATGGCGGCGGCCGAGGCGGTCGCCTTCTTGTACCAGAAGCCGATCAGCAGATAGGACGCCAGCCCCACGCCTTCCCAGCCGAAGAACAGCTGCATGAAGTCGGCGGCGGTGACCAGCGCCAGCATGGCGAAGGTGAACAGCGACAGGTAGGCGAAGAACCGCGGCTTGTCGGGGTCCTCGGCCATGTAGCCCCACGAATACAGGTGCACGAGCGACGACACCGTCGTCACCACCACCAGCATCACCGCCGACAGGGCGTCGATGCGGATCGACCAGTTGGAGACGAAGTCGCCGACATGGATGAACGGCGCCAGGGTGACCGTGAACGGCTCCAGATGGCCCCAGGTCCACTGGGCGAAGACGATCCAGGCGACCACGCACGAGAAGAACAGCAGGCCCGTGGTGACGGCCTGGGAGGCGACGTCGCCGATGCGACGGCCGGTCAGGCCGGCGATCGCGGCGCCGAGCAGCGGGGCGAGAACGCCCAGGGTGACGAGGGTCTCGAGGTTCACGATCAGCCCTTCATGACCGAGGCGTGGTCGACGGCGATGTCGCCGCGGTTGCGGAAGAAGGTCACCAGGATGGCCAGGCCCACGGCCGCCTCGGCGGCGGCGACGGTGAGCACGAACATGGCCATCACCTGCCCCGACACATCGTTGAGGTAGGCCGAGAAGGCGACGAAGTTGATGTTCACCGACAGCAGGATCAGCTCGATCGACATCAGGATGATGATGACGTTCTTGCGGTTCACGAAGATGCCGAACACGCCGATGGTGAACAGGATGGCGGCGACCGCCAGGTAGTGCTGCAGGGTCACGACCATCAGACCAGATCCTCGGGCTTCACGCCGGTGCCCGTCGGGACCGACTTGATCTCCATCGCCTTGTTGCGGTCGCGGCCGACCTGCCGCCCCACGTCCTGGCGCTTGACGTTCGGCTTGTGGCGCAGGGTCAGGACGATGGCGCCGATCATGGCGATCAGCAGCACGATCCCCGCCGCCTGGAAGATGTAGACGTAGTCCGTGTAGAGCACCCGGCCCAGCGCCTCGACATTGGTGGCGTCCGGGTTCGGCGTGGCCGGTCCGGTCGAGGCGGCGGCCGCGCCGCCCTGGGCGACGACCAGCGAGATCATCACCATCTCGGCCAGCAGCACCCCGGCCACGATGACCGCGAGCGGCAGGTACTTCGCGAAGCCTTCCCGCAGGCGCACGAAGTCGACGTCCAGCATCATCACGACGAACAGGAACAGCACCGCGACGGCGCCGACGTAGACGACGACCAGCAGCATGGCCAGGAACTCGGCCCCCAGCAGCACGAACAGGCCGGCCGCCGAGAAGAAGGTCAGGATCAGCCACAGCACGCTGTGCACGGGGTTGCGCGCGGTGACGACCAGCAGACCGCCGATCACGGTCACCGCCGCCAGCACATAGAAGGCAATGCCTTGCAACATCGGAGGCCAGAGCCCCTTTCGGTTATGGGCGGCGATCCCCTGCGGAATCGCCCTCCCCGGTCAGCGGTTGCGCCTTAGCGATAAGGCGCGTCGAGTTCCAGATTCTTCGCGATCAGCCGTTCCCAGCGATCGCCGTTCGCAAGCAGGCGGTCCTTGTCGTAGAGCAGCTCTTCCCGGGTCTCGACGGTGAACTCCGAGTTCGGCCCCTCGACGATGGCGTCCACCGGGCAGGCCTCCTGGCACAGGCCGCAGTAGATGCACTTGACCATGTCGATGTCGTAGCGGGTCGTGCGGCGGCTGCCGTCGGCGCGCGGCTCGGCCTCGATGGTGATGGCCTGGGCCGGGCAGATGGCCTCGCACAGCTTGCAGGCGATGCAGCGCTCCTCGCCGTTCGGATAGCGGCGCAGGGCGTGCTCGCCGCGGAAGCGCGGCGACTGCGGGTTGCGCTCGAACGGGTAGTTCACGGTGGCCTTGGGCCGCGCCATGTACTTCAGCGACAGGCCGACGGCGCCGATGACGTCGAGCATCAGCGCGCCCCTGGTCGCCTGGACGAGACGGGTCAGCATCAGTCGTTCTCTCTCTCGACGCCGCGGCACAGCTCTTCCTTGCGCGGATCGTCGTCCTGGGTGATGCGGCACAGCCGCTGCCGTTCGGCGTACTGGCGCTCGGCCGCCTGCTGGCGCCGCTCCCACTGGTGCACCGAGGTCGGCTCCGGCTCGTAGATCGGCACCGCGCAGGCCGAGGCGCAGGCGGCGACGCCCAGCAGCCCGGCGAGGATCAGGACCCGGCTCATGCGCCCACCGCGAACACGCGCCAGGCGGCGACGACGACGACCGCGACCAGCGAGGTCGGCAGGAAGATCTTCCAGCCCAGCCGCATCAGCTGGTCGTAGCGGTAGCGCGGCACGAACGCCTTCACCATGGCGATCATGGCGAACCAGAAGATGATCTTCACGAACAGCACGCCGAACAGGAACAGGTTGGCCAGGAACTGCGGCCAGCTGTCGAGGAAGTCGGTCGGGAAGCCCGGATTCCAGCCGCCGAAGAACAGCAGGCTGATCATCGTGCACATGAAGACGATGTTGGCGTACTCGCCGATCATGAACAGCAGGTACGGGGTCGAGCTGTACTCGACCTGGTAGCCGGCCACGAGTTCGGACTCGGCCTCCGGCAGGTCGAACGGCGGGCGGTTGGTCTCGGCCAGGGCCGAGATGAAGAAGATGATCGCCATCGGGAACATGACGACGATGGTCGGCCAGCTCGCCAGCCCGCCGCCGAAGGCGAACCAGTTCCAGATCCAGCCCTGCTGATCCGTCACGATCTGCGTCAGGTTCATCGTCCCGGCCAGCAGGATGACGTTGACGATCACCAGGCCGATGGAGACCTCGTAGGACACCATCTGCGCCGCTGAGCGAAGCGACCCGAGGAACGGGTACTTCGAGTTCGAGGCCCAGCCGCCCATGATGATGCCGTACACGCCCAGCGAGCTGATCGCGAAGATGTACAGGATGCCGACGTTCAGGTCGGAGATGACCCAGCCCGGCGCGAACGGGATCACAGCCCAGGCGATGAAGGCCAGCACGAAGGTGATCAGCGGGGCCAGCAGGAAGACGACCTTGTCGGCCCCCGCCGGGACGACGATCTCCTTCAACACGAATTTGAAGAAGTCGGCGAACGACTGCAGCAGGCCGAAGGGCCCGACTACGTTCGGTCCCTTGCGCATCTGCACGCCGGCCCAGATCTTGCGGTCGGCCAGCAGCAGGAAGGCCAGCGAGATCAGGATGCCGACGGTGACGAGCAGGATCGCGCCGGCGGTGGCGAGGGTCCATCCGAGCGGGGTGGTCCAGAAATCCATGGGCCTTTACTCCGCCGCCATCGCGACCGGGGCGATCCGCTGGGCGGACAGCTCGGCCATGGTCACGCTGGCGCGCGCGATCGGGTTGTTGAGGTAGGGGTCGCGCACCGGCGAGGCGAAGCCCACGTCGCCGAGGTCGCCCTTCTTTCCGAGTCCGGCCACGTCGAAGCTGGCCGGCGCCGGCAGGTAGTCGATCCGCCCGAAGGTCGGGTGGTCCGCCATCAGCTTCGCGCGCAGTTGATCGAGGGTGTCGTACGGCAGGGTCTGGCCCACCATGGCCGACAGCGCCCGCAGGATGGCCCAGTCCTCCTTGGCCTGCCCCTTGGGGAACACGACCCGCTCGGCCATCTGCACCCGGCCCTCGGTGTTGACGTACAGGCCGCCCTTCTCGGTGTAGGCGGCGCCCGGCAGGATCACGTCCGCGCCGTGCGCGCCGCGATCGCCATGGCTGCCCAGATAGACCTTGAAGGCGCCGCTGGCCGAGGCGTCGATCTCGTCGGCGCCCAGAAGGAACAGCACGTCGAGCGCGCCCTTCTTGACCATGTCGACCGCCGCCAGCCCGCCCTCGCCCGGGACGAAGCCCATGTCGAGGCCGCCGACCCGCGCCGCCGCGGTGTGCAGCACGTTGAAGCCGTTCCAGCCGTCCTTGACCACGCCGACCTTCTTGGCCAGCGCGCCCAGGGCGTTCAGCACCGCCGGTCCGGTCTCGCCGCCCAGCGCGCCCGCGCCGACGATGATCGCCGGCCGCTCGGCCTTGGACAGGAAGTCCATCGCCGCCTTCGGCAGTTTGGCCAGGGTCTTCGAACCCGCGCCCAGCCAGCTGTAGGGGTAGGTCAGATCGGCCTGCTCGCCGACCAGGCCGATCTCGCTCTTGCCGGCCAGCCACGCCTTGCGCAGCCGGGCGTTCAGCAGCGGCGCCTCGACGCGCGGGTTGGCGCCGACGATCAGCACGGCGTCGGCGTTCTCGATCCCGGCGATGCCCGAGTTGAACAGCCAGCCCTCGCGCGGGCCGTGGCCCAGCGCGCTGCCGTCCTGGCGGCAGTCGGTGTTGGGCGAACCGAGGGCGCGGAACAGGTCCAGCGCCGCCTTCATCGACTCGGCGTCCTGCAGGTCGCCGGCGACGACGCCAATCCGGTTCGCAGGCGCGGCCTTCAGCTTGCCGGCGACGAGGCCCAGCGCCTCTTCCCACGTGGCGGGGGCCAGTCGGCCGTCGGCGCCGCGCACCCACGGGCGGTCCAGCCGGCGGCGCTGCAGGCCGTCGACGACGTAGCGGCTCAGGTCCGACAGCCACTCCTCGTTGATGCCCTCGTGCACGCGCGGCAGCACGCGCATCACCTCGGCGCCCTTGGAGTCGGCGCGGATGTTCGAGCCCAGCCCGTCCATGACGTCGATGGTCTCGGTCTTCTTCAGCTCCCACGGGCGGTAGTGGTACTGCCACGGCCGGTGGGTCAGGGCGCCCACCGGGCACAGGTCGTTGACGTTGCCCGACAGCTCGCTGTCGATGTTCTTCTCGAGATAGGTGGTGATCTCGGCGCTCTCGCCACGCGAGATCATGCCGATGTCCGGCACGCCGGCCACCTCGGTGATGAAGCGGACACAACGGGTGCACTGGATGCACCGCGTCATGAAGGTCTTCACCGTCGGACCCATGTTCTTTTCTTCGACGGCCCGCTTGTTCTCGGCGTACCGCGAGCCGTCCCGGCCGTAGTACATCGACTGGTCCTGCAGATCGCACTCGCCGCCCTGGTCGCAGATCGGGCAGTCCAGCGGGTGGTTGATGAGCAGGAACTCCATCACCCCTTCGCGCGCCTTCTTCACCATCGGCGTGTCGGTGAAGATCTCCTGGCCGTCGGCGGCCGGCAGGGCGCACGAAGCCTGCGGCTTGGGCGGTCCGGGCTTCACCTCGACCAGGCACATGCGGCAGTTGCCGGCGATCGACAGCCGCTCGTGGTAGCAGAAGCGCGGGATCTCCTCCCCCGCCCGCTCGGCGACCTGGAGCACGGTCATGCCGGGCTCGAACTCGATCTCTACGCCGTTGACCTTGGCGACGGGCATCAGCGGGCCTCTTGCTCAGCAGCCACGGCGTACTGCTCCGTGGCGGTCGTCCCATCCGGGAGCGTCGTGTTGATGGTGATGGCCTCGCCGTCAAGGACGAAGCGCGTCACCGGGTCGCCGGACTGGTTCATCCAGCGGTTCTCTTCGGGCGTCGGCGCGTCGACCGGCTTCCAGGTGACCAGGTCGCCCTCGACCCGGCACTGGCCGCGGCGGCGGCCGCCGTCGACCGGGGCGGCCCAGGACAGGTTGACCACCTCCCCTTCCACGCCGTCGACCTGCATGGCCTCGATCGTCTGGCCGTGGATCGCCGCCAGGCCGGCGCGGCATACGCGGCGCAGGTCGGCGGCCGTCAGCACGACCGGGACGCTCGCCTCGGCGTCGGACGCCGACGCGGTGGCCGACACCGTCTCCGCCGCCGACGGCGCAGGCGCGTCCGTCCGCTCGCCGCAGGCGGCGAGGGCCAGGACAGCCAGCATCGGGAGGGCGGTCAGGCGCATGCTCACTCCGCCGCGATCGCGTGGCCGGCGAAGTTCGCGCGGCGGCTGCGGTAGTTGGCGATGCGCTCCTCGATCTCGTGGCGGAAGTGCCGGATCAGGCCCTGCACTGGCCACGCGGCGGCGTCGCCCAGGGCGCAGATGGTGTGGCCCTCGACCTGGCCCGCGACGTCCAGCAACAGGTCGATCTCCGACGGGTCGGCCTCGCCGACCGCCATCCGCTCCAGCACCCGCCACATCCAGCCGGTGCCCTCGCGGCACGGCGTGCACTGGCCGCAGCTCTCGTGCTTGTAGAAATAGCTGATGCGGGCGATCGCCTTCACCAGGTCGGTCGACTGGTCCATGACGATGACCGCCGCGGTGCCGAGGCCCGAGCGCATCTCGCGCAGGCTGTCGAAATCCATCAGCGCCGTCTCGGACATCTCGCGGGTGATCAGCGGCACCGAGGAGCCGCCGGGGATCACGGCCTTGAGGTTGTCCCAGCCGCCGCGCACGCCGCCGCAGTGCTCTTCCAGCAGCTGCTTCAGCGGGATCGACATCGCCTCTTCGACATTGCACGGCCGGTTCACGTGGCCGCTGATGGTCATCAGCTTGGTGCCGGTGTTGTTCGGCCGGCCGAAGCCGGCGAACCAGCCGGCGCCACGGCGCAGGATGGTGCCGACGACGGCGATCGACTCGACGTTGTTCACCGTGGTCGGGCAGCCGTACAGGCCGGCGCCGGCCGGGAACGGCGGCTTCAGGCGCGGCTGGCCCTTCTTGCCCTCCAGCGACTCCAGCAGCGCCGTCTCCTCGCCGCAGATGTAGGCCCCGGCGCCGTGGTGGATGTAGACGTCGAAGTCCCAGCCGTGGACGTTGTTCTTGCCGATCAGCTTCGCCTCATAGGCCTGCTTGACCGCCGCCTCCATCCGCTCGCGCTCGAGCACGTATTCGCCGCGCAGGTAGATGTAGCAGGCGTGCGCCTGCATCGCGAAGCTGGCGATCAGGCAGCCCTCGATCAGCAACTGCGGATCGTGGCGCATGATCTCCCGGTCCTTGGCGGTGCCGGGTTCGGACTCGTCAGCGTTGACCACCAGGTAGTGCGGCCGGTCCTTCACCTCCTTGGGCATGAAGGACCACTTCAGTCCGGTCGAGAAGCCGGCGCCGCCGCGTCCGCGCAGACCCGAGTTCTTGACGTTGGTGATGATCCAGTCCCGACCGAGGTCGAGCATGTCCTTCGTCGCGTTCCACGCGCCGCGCTTCTTCGCCCCCTCGAGCGTCCAGTCCTGGAGCCCGTAGAGGTTGGTGAAGATGCGATCCTTGTCCTCGAGGATTCCGACCATGGTCGCTTAGAGTCCTTCCCGCAGACGACGCTTGTGGTGCTGCGTACGCATGAAGATGGCGGCCAGCACCAGCGCCCAGCCGACCGCGAGGCAGCCGTAGGCGAAGGTCATGACCCCGTTGTCGAGCCCGGCGACGCTGTAGCGTACGCCAAGCGCCAGCAGCGCCCCGAGCACGATCAGGCCCAGCCCGCCCCAGCGGATCGGCCAGGCCACGCGGCGCAGCTCGCGCCGGTAGGCGGCGCGCCCCTCTTCCGTGTTCAGGTCGGGCGTCATGCCGGGACCGGGTCGCTGTTCGGCAGCTTCCGGATCGGCTGGGCGGCCGAGCCGTCGTAGAGCTTCGGATCGGTCAGGGTCAGGGCCCCGCCCTCCGGCTCCGAGCTGTTGCGGCCGACGCGGCTGCCCGGCTGCGGCGCCTTGCCGGCGGCGAAGTCATCGATGATCTGGCCGATCGTTTCGGGGGTCAGGTCCTCGAAATAGTAGTCGTTGATCTGGGCCATCGGCGCGTTGGCGCAGGCGCCCAGGCACTCGACCTCCTGCCAGGTGAACTTGCCGTCCTTGGACAGGGTGTCCTTCGGGCCGATCTTCTTCTCGCAGACCTTCATCAGGTCGCCAGCCCCGCGCAGCATGCACGGCGTCGTCCCGCAGACCTGGATAAGCGCAGCGGTTCCAACGGGTTCGAGCTGGAACATGGTGTAGAAGGTCGCCACCTCCAGCACCCGGATGTAGGGCATGCCCAGCAGGTCCCCGATGGCTCGGATGGCGGGCTCGGAGACCCAGCCCTCCTGCTTCTGGACCAGCCAAAGGATCGGGATCACCGCCGAGGCGCGGCGGGTTTCCGGATACTTGCTGATCCACCAGTCGGCCTTGGCCTTCGTGGCCTTCGAGAAGGCGAACGAGGCCGGCTGTTCCTTGGCGAGACGACGAACGCTCATCAGACTTCCAGTTCCGAGACGACGACGCCGTCGCCGATCATCTTCTTTCGAACGGTCAGGATCTTGTGCTGGCCCTGACGGCGCAGCAGCACGTTGTGCTGGTAGGTCTCCCCGCTCATGTCGGTGGCGGAGTAGCTGACGATCTCCCAGCCCTGCCGGACCGCGTCGCTAAGGGGCTTGTCGCTCATCGGTCGACCTCGCCGAACACGATGTCGAGCGAGCCGAGGATGGCCGAGACGTCGGCCAGCATGTGGCCGCGGTTCATCCAGTCCATGGCCTGCAGCGAGCGGAAGCCCGGGGCCGAGATCTTGCAGCGGTACGGCTTGTTGGTGCCGTCCGAGACCAGGTAGACGCCGAATTCCCCCTTGGGCGCCTCGACGGCGGCGTAGACCTCGCCTTCCGGCGTACGGAAGCCCTCGGTGAACAGCTTGAAGTGATGGATGAGCGCCTCCATCGAGCGCTTCATCTCGCCGCGTCGGGGCGGAACCACCTTGTTGTCCTCGACCAGCACCGGTTCGCCGGGGCAATTGCGCAGCTTGTGGATGCACTGCTCCATGATCCGCACCGACTGCTTCATCTCCTCGATGCGGCACAGGTAGCGGTCCCAGCAGTCGCCGTTCTTGCCCACCACGACGTCGAACTCGAGGTCGGCGTAGCATTCGTAGGGCTGCGACTTGCGCAGGTCCCAGGCGATGTCCGAGCCGCGCAGCAGCACGCCGGTGAAGCCCCACTCCAGCGCCTGCTGCTTCGACACCACGCCGATGTCGACGTTGCGCTGCTTGAAGATGCGGTTCTCGGTGACGAGGCTCTCGATGTCCTTCAGCGCCGCCGGGAATTCCAGGCACCAGCGGCCGATGTCGTCGATCAGGTCGGGCGACAGGTCCTGGCGCACCCCGCCCGGCCGGAAGTAGTTGGCGTGCAGACGGGCGCCCGAGGCGCGCTCGTAGAACACCATCAGCTTCTCGCGCTCCTCGAAGCCCCACAGCGGCGGGGTCAGGGCGCCGACGTCCATGGCCTGGGTGGTCACGTTCAGCAGGTGCGACAGGATGCGGCCGATCTCGCTGTACAGCACGCGGATCAACTGGCCCCGGTACGGAACCTCGATCCCCAGCAGCTTCTCGATGGCCAGGCAGAAGGCGTGTTCCTGGTTCATCGGCGCCACGTAGTCGAGGCGGTCGAAGTACGGGATGTTCTGGAGGTAGGTCCGCTTCTCCATCAGCTTTTCGGTGCCGCGGTGCAGCAGGCCGATGTGCGGATCGACGCGGGTGACCAGCTCGCCGTCCAGCTCCAGCACCAGGCGCAGCACGCCGTGCGCGGCCGGGTGCTGCGGGCCGAAGTTGATGGTGAACTTGCGGTCGTCCATCTCCCGCGCGTGTTCGGTGCGGGTGTCCGGCATGTCGTCGAACGCGCCGGCATCCAGGCCGACGCCGGTCGTCGCCCGCACGGCGGGGGTGTCGCCCTCGGCCATCAGCCCTTCACCTTCTCGTCGCCCGGCAGCACGGGGGCCGGGTAGTCAGCGCCTTCCCACGGCGACAGGAAGTCGAACTCGCGGAACTCCTGGGTCAGCGACACCGGCTCGTAGACGACCCGCTTCTGGGTCTCGTCGTAGCGAACCTCGGTGTAGCCGGTCATCGGGAAATCCTTGCGCAGCGGATGTCCCTGGAAGCCGTAGTCGGTCAGCAGCCGGCGCAGGTCCGGGTGACCCGAGAACAGCATGCCGTACATGTCGAACGCCTCGCGCTCGAACCAGTCGGCGCACGGATAGACCGGGGTCGCGCTCGGCACCGGCTGGACCTCGTCGGTCGACACCTTGACGCGCACGCGCGCGTTCCGGGTCAGCGACAGCAGGTGGTAGACCACCTCGAAACGCTCCTCGCGGTCCGGGTAATCGACCCCGCAGACGTCGAGCAGCTGCTGGAAGCCGAAGCGGTCGCGCAGCGCCGTCAGCACCTCGACGATCCGCTCGCGCTCGGCGATCAGGGTCAGCTCGCCGAAGGCCACGTGCGCCTGCACGCCCAGCGCCCCGACCATCTCGGTCCCGAGCGGCGTCAGCGCCGTCTCCAGTTCCTGTTGCTTCACCAGAGAGGTCATCGCTCGATGGTCCCCGTGCGACGGATCTTCTTCTGCAGCTGCAGCAGCCCGTACAGCAGCGCCTCCGCCGTCGGCGGGCACCCCGGCACATAGGCGTCCACCGGCACCACCCGGTCGCAACCCCGAACAACGGCGTAGCTGTAGTGGTAGTACCCGCCGCCGTTGGCGCAGCTGCCCATCGACAGCACGTAGCGCGGGTCCGGCATCTGGTCGTAGACCTTGCGCAGCGCCGGAGCCATCTTGTTCGTCAGGGTGCCGGCCACGATCATCAGGTCGGACTGGCGCGGGCTGGCGCGCGGGGCCATGCCGAAACGCTCCATGTCGAAGCGCGGCATGGACGCCTGCATCATCTCCACGGCGCAGCACGCCAGGCCGAAGGTCATCCACATCAGCGAGCCGGTGCGCGCCCAGTTGATGACATCGTCCAGCGACGTGGTCAGGAAGCCGCGCTCGCCCAGCTCGGCGTTCACCTGCTCGAAGAACTTGTCGTGGATGGCCGGGTCGTAGCCCTCAACCATCGAGCGGGCGCCCTGGCCGAAGGCGACCGGCGAGGTCGCGCCGACCTTGACCGGCGACGCGCCCTGGTTGCCCTTGCCGATCAGCGGCACGTTGTTGGTCGTCACTCCCATTCGAGCGCGCCCTTCTTCCATTCGTAGATGAAGCCGACGGTCAGCACGCCGAGGAAGATCATCATCGACCAGAAGGCGAATACCATTCCGGCCTGGCTGAGATCGAACATCGACACCGCCCACGGGAACAGGAAGGCGACCTCAAGGTCGAAGATGATGAACAGGATCGAGACCAGATAGAAGCGCACATCGAACTTCATGCGGGCATCGTCGAAGGCGTTGAAGCCGCACTCGTAGGCGGACAGCTTCTCCGTGTCGGGGTTCTTCGGCGCCAGCACCCAGGCGGCGACCATGAAGCCGAGACCGAGAACCGCCGCGATCCCGGTGAAGATCACGATCGGCAGATATTCGAGCAGGAATGCATTCATCCGGAAGGACCTCGTCCGCCGCGGAGGGAGGGGCGGAATCGGCGCTTTCTAGACCGGGAGCCGTCGGGGTTCAAACCCATGCGGCGAAAGGTTTTTCTTGCGAATGGTTCGCAAACTGGAGACGCTGATCGGCCGCATATCCGCGCAGCGCAGGACGCGAGAAAAACTGTCGAAACCCCTCTCATCCTCGCTTGACAGCGTAAGGCGCGCCCGCCTAAACGACGCCCCTCGCCGCGACGCACTGCTTCGCGGCCGGGAAACGCGGGTGTAGCTCAGTTGGTTAGAGTGCCGGCCTGTCACGCCGGAGGTCGCGGGTTCGAGCCCCGTCACTCGCGCCACTTCCCTTGAAGTGGCGCACCGCCTTTCCCCTCCTGCCACGCTTCATGATGTGAAGAGGGCCGCTTGCCGCGGCCGGATTCGCGGGGACTATTGCCGTCCCGCAACCAGCACGTTCTGCACCCGCCGGCCCAGCGGGTCGCGCGACTGCCAGGTGTCGCCGACGTCGGCCTCGATCATATCCGTGCAGAAACGGGGGATCAGCATGTTGGGCCGGATATGGGTCAGGCACACCCGCTCACCACGGACGCTCCAGCGTGCAGCAAGTCGACGGCCGTCGGAGAACTGGGCGGCGTAGGTGCCGTCTGGATTGAACCAGTGCTTGACCCATCCGCCGTCAGGGTAGCGCGAAACCACGGTATTGCCGAAAGCCGAGTTGATGTCCGCGCGTCCCGGACCCGCAACCAGGCAGATGACGGCTACGCTCGCCACGGCGATCGCTCGCAACATGCCGATACCCCACTATGACCCTTCCCGGTCCGACTATTAACGATCTGTAAGGCCCTGCCAACCCCGCCTGCAATGCCGCGAATAGTTGACTCTGGCGTGGGGGCTTCTATATGCGGCCCACGTTTCGGGACAGGACTGGCGAATCCGCGCCGCCCGCTCGCCCATGGCAAGGGCGGTTCCGCGACATCGCACGACGGCCCGATGCGCGGGACGTCCTTCCTCAGTCCCAGGGATCCATGACCGAATTCTCCCAGCTGGGCCTCTCGCCCACGACGCTTCAGGCGGTCGCCGACACCGGCTACACCACCGCCACCCCCATCCAGGCCGCCGCCATTCCCGTCGCCCTCGCCGGCCGCGACGTACTGGGCATCGCACAGACCGGCACCGGCAAGACCGCCGCCTTCACCCTGCCGATGGTCGACCGCCTGTCGTCCGGCCGCGCCCGCGCCCGGATGCCCCGCGCCCTGGTGCTGGCCCCGACCCGCGAACTGGCGGACCAGGTGGCGGAGAGCTTCGCCAAGTACGCCAAGGGCACCAAGCTGAACTGGGCCCTGCTCATCGGCGGCGTGTCCATGGGCGACCAGGTCGCCCTGCTCAACAAGGGCGTCGACGTGCTGATCGCCACGCCGGGCCGGCTTCTGGACCTGTTCGAGCGCGGCAAGATCCTGCTCACCGGGGTGGAGATCATGGTCGTCGACGAGGCCGACCGCATGCTCGACATGGGCTTCATCCCCGACATCGAACGCATCTTCAAGCTGACCCCGCCGCGCCGCCAGACGCTGTTCTTCTCGGCCACCATGCCGCCCGAGATCACCCGCCTGACCACCCAGTTCCTCAAGGATCCGACCCGGATCGAGGCGTCGCGCCCGGCCATGACGGCGGACACCATCACCCAGTACATCGTCCGCATCCCCTCGTCCGATCCCAAGGCCAAGCGCACCGCGCTGCGGACTCTGGTGAGCCGCGACGACGTGAAGAACGGCATCGTCTTCTGCAATCGGAAGTCGGAAGTGGACATCGTCGCCAAGTCGCTGAAGCGACATGGCTTCGACGCCGCGCCCATCCACGGCGACCTCGACCAGTCGCTGCGCATGAAGACCCTGGCTGACTTCCGCTCGGGCGCGCTGAAGATCCTGGTGGCGTCCGACGTCGCCGCCCGCGGCCTCGACATTCCGGACGTCAGCCACGTCTTCAACTACGACGTCTCGCACCACGCCGACGACTACGTCCACCGGATCGGCCGCACCGGCCGCGCCGGAAAGCTGGGCCAGGCCTTCATGATCGTCACCCCTGCGGACGACCGTTCGCTCGACAAGGTGCTGAAGCTGATCAAGAAGGATCCGGTCGAGCTGCCGCTGGACGGGATCGATTTCGCCGCCATCAAGGACCAGCCCCGCCGCGATGACCGCACCGACAAGGGTCGTCGCGGGCGTGCCGACCGGTCCGGTCGCAGCCGCGTCGGCGAAGCCCTCCCGGTCGAGACCGCCGAGGCGGCCGCACCGGGGCCGACCGTCGACGCCGTTGAGGCCGTCCCCGGCGTCGAGACCCCTGCCGAGAGCGGGAGCCGCCCGGCCCGTCGCAGCCGCAGCCGCCGCTCGACCCCGCGCGAGGCAGAGGCGCCCGTCCTCGCCGAGGCCCCCGCCCCCATCGCGGAAGCGCCGGCCGCCCCGGTTCGCGTGGCGGAGGACGAACGCCGGCCCGCTCGCGAGTCGCGGTCCCGGAACGCCGACCGACGTCCCTCCCCCGCGCCCGAGGCCCCGCGTCCGGGCGATGGCCGGCCGTTCGGAGAAGCCGAGATTCCGGCCTTCCTGCGCCGCCCGGTCACGGCCCGGAACTGATGCGGCGCCCCTCGGCGAACGGCCACGTTTAACCCGCCGTTACCGAACGCAGGTCTAGCCTCCGGCCCGAACGACCGCCGGGAGGGCGGCGCGTGAGGACGCTTCTGCATGCCGGCATCGGTTGAGACCACCCTTCGGGGCCCGGAAGCCTACAGCCTGTCGCGACAGGTCATCGACGAAATGGAGCGCGCCGGGGTGTGGCCGACCCCGCTGAACTTCGAACTGTGGCTCCACTACCTCGGCGACCCGGAGGGCGCGCTCGGACGGGAGATCCGCCGAATCCTCGCGGCCGCCGAACCCTTCACCGAGGCCACGGCCGACATGCTGGCCGCCGAGTATCTCCCGCGCGGTCGTCTGACCGAGGAGATCCGCGACGCCGGTCGGGTGCTGGATCGCGAGCTGGCCAGCGTGTCCAGCGCCATCGCCCAGGCGCACCGCAGCCAGGCCGCCTACGGCCAGACCCTCGACAAGGCGGCCGACCGCATCGGCGCGGTCGAGGACGGGGAGGCGCTGCAGACCATCGTCACCGGTCTGACCGCCGCCACCCGTCGCGTGCAGCGCGAGAACGAGACGCTGGAGAAGAAGCTCGACGTCTCCACCCGCGAGGTGGCCCGGCTGCGCGAACATCTCGAGCAGGTCCGGCGCGACGCCATGACCGACGCCCTGACCAATCTCGCCAATCGCAAGGCTTTCGACGAGCATCTCGCCACCGCCTGCGAGGAGGCCCGGACCAGCGGCCGGCCGATGATCCTCGCAGTCCTCGACATCGACTATTTCAAGCGTTTCAACGACACGTGGGGCCACCAGACCGGCGACCAGGTGCTCCGCTACGTCGCCAGCGTCATGGGCCGTGCCGCTCGCACGCCCCGGGTGGCCGCGCGCTATGGCGGCGAGGAATTCGCCATGATCTTCCCGAACGAGACGCCCGAACAGGTCGAGACCGCCCTCGAGGCCATCCGCAAGGAGATCGCCTCGCGCAGCCTGCGCCGCCGTTCGACCAACGACGAACTCGGCGCGGTCACCATCTCCGCCGGCTTCGCGGTCCGGCGGCCCGACGAGTCCGGCGCCGCCCTGCTGGAGCGCGCCGACGCCGCCCTCTACGCCTCCAAGCGCGCGGGGCGGAACCGCGTCACCTCGGCTGAGTCGCTCGACCGCGCCGCCTGAGCGGTTGGCCGCCCAGCAAATCGCGTCATAGTTCACCGATGCGCAGCTTCGCCTTCGCCGTCGCCTACTGGTCGCTGTCGATCGTCTACACCCTGGCGGCGGTTGGCGCCGCCCTGCTCCCCGGCCGCGCGGCGACCGGCTGGATCATCCGCCGCTATGTGAAGCGCATGGTGCAGGCGATGCGCGTCCTCGCCGGAATCCATGTCCGATACCGCGGCGAAGACCGCCTGCCCGCCGGCGCCTTCATCCTGGCCGCCAAGCACCAGAGCTGGGGAGACGGCTTCACGATCTACGACCGCTTCCAGGACCTCGCCTTCGTCACCGGCGACCATCTGGAGAAATTCCCGCTGATGGCCACCGTGCTGCGCAAGCTGGGCGCAATCGTCGTCAACAACTGCGGCGGCCGCGAGGCCCGCGAGGCGCTGCAGTCACGCGCCGCTGACGCCCATCGGGACGGCCGCCGCATCCTCATCTATCCCGAGGGCAATCTGGCGAAAGTGGGCGAGAAGTTTCGCTACCGGTCCGGCGTCTGGCACATGTACCGGGACTTCGACATGCCGGTCGTGCCCGTCGCCACCAACCTCGGCCTGTTCTGGCCGCAGGAGGACTTCCGCAAGACGCCGGGGACGGCCACGCTGGAGTTTCTCGAGCCCATCCCCACGGGCCTGCCCAAGGACGAGTTTCTCGCCCGGCTCGAGGCGGCGGTGGAGGGCAGGACGGCGGAGCTGGTCGCCGAGGCCACGGGGCGGCCGGTTGCGGCCGCAGTCCAGGTTCCGACCCCGGATGAGGCCGCCCGTGCGGCGAGACCGGCGGCAGGCTGACCCCTTCAGCTTCCCATCGCCGCCCGCACACGCGCGATCAGGGCAGGCGCCTCCGGATCGAGTTCGGTCATGCGCGCCATCATGGCCTCTTCCAGCCGCCGCCGGGCCGCGATCAGCGTCGGATCGACCGCGGCGCGCTGCCGGAGGTCGGCGAAATAGGCTCGCAGCTGCTCGGCCTCGCCGGCGAGGAGGTTCAGCTTGGCGTTGTCTCCGGCTTCCCGCGCGCTCGCCACTTCCCCGGCCAGGTCGCGCGCTCGCGCCTCCCGGGCGGCGAAGCCGGCGTCGAGCCTCTGCATGGCCGCCCGGGAGCTCGCCTCGACCTCCCGTTCCGCCGCCTGGACGGCCGGCGCCTCGCGCGCCCGGACCAGCAGCGCCAGGGCCCGGCTCTGGTCCGACTCCTGGGCGACCGTCGGCGGGACGGCGGTCGCCCCGACGACGATGGCGAAAGCGACGGCGGTCAGCACGCGGATCATGAGGGCTCCTCCCTTGGGAACGATGTGCCGCTTGCCCATCGGCCGCGGAACATACCGAAGCTGACGGTCGACCTCACGCCGCCGGGATCACCGCCCCGTCGTACTTCTCGGCGATGAAGGCCTTCACCGCCTCGCCGCGCAGCGCCTCCGCCAGCGCCGCGATGCGCGGGTCGTCGCGATTGTCCGGACGGGCGACGAGATAGTTCACATAGGGGCTGTCGCCGCCTTCCATGGTCAGGGCGTCGCGGGCCGGATTGAGGCCCGCGTCCAGCGCGTAGTTGGTGTTGATCACCGCCATGTCGACCTGGTCCAGCACCCGCGGCAGGGTCGCCGACTCCAGCTCCCGGAAGCGAAGGTTCTTCGGATTCCCGACGATGTCCCGCAGGCTCTGCAGCGGATTCGTGGGATCCTTAAGCCGGATCAGGCCGGCGTCCTGCAGAAGGATCAGCGAGCGTCCGATCGACGAAGCGTCGTTCGGCACCGCCACGTCGGCGCCGTCGGGAAGCTCGGCCAGCGAGCGGAAGCGGCGGGAGTAGGCGCCCAGCGGCTCGACGTGCACGCCGGCGACGGTCACCAGCTCCGTCCCGCGCGAGGCGTTGAACTCGTCGAGATAGGGCTTGGTCTGGAAATAGTTGGCGTCCAGCCGGCGCTCCGCCAGCTGGGTGTTGGGCTGGACGTAGTCGTTGAACACCCTGATCTCGATCTCGACGCCCTCGGCCGCCAGCGCCGGCTTGATGTGTTCGAGGATCTCGGCGTGCGGCACGGCGGTGGCCCCGACCAGCAGCGGGGCGTCGGCGTCGGTCTCCCCGCCGCGTCCGCAGGCGGCGAGGGTCAGGACGGCGGCGGCGAGAAGCAGGGAGCGGCGAAGCATGGGAAGGTCTCGCGATCAGCGATGGGAAACGGCGGCGACCAGGCGGTCGCCAAGCATCTGGAGGGCCTGCACCAGCACCAGCAGCAGGACGACGGTGACGACCATGACGTCCGTCTGGAAGCGCTGGTAGCCGAAGCGGATGGCCAGGTCGCCCAGGCCTCCGGCCCCGACGACGCCGGCCATGGCCGTGTAGCTGACGAGGGCGATGGCGGTCACCGTGGCTCCGGCGAGAATGCCCGGCAGGGCCTCGGGCAGCAGGGCGCGCACGACGATCTGGAAGGTCGTGCCGCCCATGGCCTGTCCGGCCTCGACCACCCCCTTGTCGACCTCCCGCAGGGCGGTCTCGACCAGCCGCGCATAGAAGGGCGCCGCTCCCACGACCAGGGGCGGTATCGCCCCGGCCACGCCCAGCGAGGTGCCGACGAGCAGCACCGTCACGGGCAGCATGACGATCAGCAGGATGATGAAGGGCACCGAGCGCAGCACGTTGACGACGAACGACAGCACGGCGTTCAGCGCCGGATTCGCCGCCAGCCGCCCCTTGCCGGACAGGTAGAGCAGCACCCCCAGCGGGACCCCGAACACCACCGTCAGGCCCAGCGACCCGCCCAGCATCAGCAGGGTGTCAACGGTGGCGCGGCCGATCTCGGTCCAGTCGACATTGTCGAACATCAGGCCGCCTCCACCCTCACGCCGCGTTCGGTCAGCCGGGCGACCGCGGCCTCGGCGTCGCCGCCGGTGAAGGCCACCGTCAGCTGACCGTAGGGCTCGCCGCGGATGCGGCTGATGCGCCCCGACAGGATCGAATAGTCGACCCCCACCGAGCGGGCGACGCGGCTCAGCTCCGGCCCATAGGTCGCCGCGCCGCGGAAGGTCAGTTTGGCCAGCCGCGCCCCGGCCGGCACGACGGAGGCGTCGAACGCCTCCTCGCCCTCGGCCAGCATGGCGCGGGTCGTCTCGTGATGCGGATGCAGGAAAACGTCGGCGGTCGCGCCCTGCTCCACCACCCGTCCGTCCTTCATCACCGCCACCCGGTCGCAGACCCGGCGCACCACCTCCATCTGGTGGGTGATCAGCACGATGGTCAGGCCCAGCTCGCGGTTCAGCTGGTCCAGCAGCGTCAGGATGTCTTCGGTCGTTTCAGGATCGAGCGCGCTGGTCGCCTCGTCGCACAGCAGCACCTTCGGCTCCGTCGCCAGCGCCCGGGCGATGCCGACCCGCTGCTTCTGGCCGCCCGACAGCTGGGCCGGGTGCTTGCGCCCATGCTCCGCCAGCCCCAGCCGCTCCAGCAGCTCCGCCACCCGCCGGTCGACGTCGCCGCCGCGCCGGCCCTCCAGCCGCAGCGGAAAGGCCACGTTCTCAGCCACCGTCTTCGCGTTCAGCAGGTTGAAGTGCTGGAAGATCATGCCGATCCGCCGCCGCGCCGTGCGCAGCCCCGCCGCGTCCAGGGCCGTGATCTCCTGGCCGTCGACGAACACCCGCCCGGCGTCCGGCCGCTCCAGCCGGTTGATGGTCCGCACCAGCGTCGACTTGCCGGCGCCCGAGCGACCGACCACGCCGAACACGTCGCCGGCGGCGATCTCCAGGTCGACGCCGTCCAGCGCCGTGCGCTCGCCCGCCGCGCTGCGGAAGCGCTTCGTCACCCCCTCCAGCCGGATCATCAGTCGGCGGCCTTCGCGGGTACGATGGTGACGCTCTCGCCGCAGCCGCAGGCGTCGGTCTCATTGGGATTCCGGAAGACGAATTTCGAGGCCAGCTTCGTCGTCTCGAAGTCGATCTCGGCCCCGATCAGGAACAGGATCGCCTTGGGGTCGACCACCACCGTCGCGCCCTTGTCGGTCACCACCTCGTCGAACGGCTGGATCTCCTCGGCGAAGGCGAAGGTGTACTCCTGCCCCGCGCAGCCGCCGTTCTTGACGCCGACGCGAAGCGCCGCGTGTCCATGGGCCTCGCACAGCTCGCGCACGCGGGCGGCCGCCGCCTCGGTCAGGGTGACCACGGCGGGGCGGGGACGGCGCGGACGGGCGCTGGTCTGCAGCTCGCTCATCCGGACCTCAGAACATGTTGAGCGAGAGCTTGGCCTCGTCGCTCATCTTCGAGGGATCCCACGGCGGATCGAACACCAGTTCGGCCCGCACCGAGCGCACGCCCTCGACCTTGCGGATGGCGTCCTCGACCCAGCCCGGCATCTCGCCCGCCACCGGACAGCCCGGCGCGGTCAGGGTCATCTCCACCGCCACGTCCCGCTCGTCGGACAGGTCGACCTTGTAGATCAGCCCCAGCTCGTAGATGTCGACCGGGATTTCGGGGTCGTAGACGGTCTTCAGCGCCTCGATGATGGCGTCGGTCAGGCGATCGATCTCGGCCTGGTCCAGCGCGCCTTTCTGCGGCGCGTCCCAGGCTTCCGCGAAAGCGGCGTCGTCGGACTTGCGGGCGGCTTCAGACGTCATGCGAAGAACTCACGGGCCTTGATCAGGGCGTCGACGAAGGCGTCGGCGTCCTCGACGGTGTTATATAGGGCGAAGGAGGCGCGGGCGCTCGACGTCAGGCCGAACCTTTTCGCCAGCGGCTCCGCGCAATGCAGGCCGGCCCGCACGGCGACGCCGTAACGGTCCATCACCTGGGCGATGTCGTGGGCGTGGGCGCCGTCGACGGTGAAGGTCAGGATGGCCCCCTTCCCTTCAGCCTCGCCGATGACGCGCAGCCAGTTCACGCCCTCCAGCCGCGCCCGGGCGTGGTCGTAGAGCGCATGCTCATGGGCCAGCACCGCCTCGCGGTCGAAGCCCTCCAGCCAGTCGATCGCCGCGCCGAGACCGATCGCCTCGAGAATCGGCGGCGTCCCCGCCTCGAATCGGTGCGGCGGGCTGGCGTAGGTGACCCGCTCGCGCTCGACCGTTTCGATCATCTCGCCCCCGCCCTGGTAGGGCGGCAGGGCCTCCAGCGCCTCGGCCGTTCCGTACAGAGCCCCGATGCCGGTCGGGCCGTACAGCTTGTGGCCGGTGAAGACGTAGAAGTCGCAGCCGATGGCCTGCACGTCGGGCCGGGCGTGCACCGCCCCCTGGCAGCCGTCGATCAGCACTCGCGCGCCCGCGGCGTGGGCCAGCCGGGTGATCTCGGCGACCGGATTGATCGTGCCTAGCACGTTCGACATGTGGGTGACCGCGACCATGCGGGTCTTCGGACCCAGCAGCCCGGCGTAGGCCGCCATGTCCAGCGAGCCGTCGTCCAGCACCGGTATCCACTTCAGCACCGCGCCGCGCCGCTCGCGCAGGAGATGCCACGGCACGATGTTGGAGTGGTGCTCCATCTCCGAGACGATGATCTCGTCGCCCGGCTGGATGGATTGGCCGAAGCTGGAGGCCACCAGGTTGATCGCCTCGGTGCCGCCCTTGGTGAAGACGATGTTCGACGCCGCCGGCGCGTTCAGCAGCCGGGCCACGCTCTCGCGCGCCGCCTCGAAGGCCTCGGTCGTCTCGTTGGCCAAGGTGTGCAGCCCGCGGTGGACGTTGGCGTAGGACCCTTCCATCGCCCCCGTCAGGGTGCCGATCACCGCCCGCGGCTTCTGCGCCGAGGCGGCCGAGTCGAGATAGACCAGCGGCTTGCCGTTCACCGTCCGCGACAGGATCGGGAACTGCGCGCGGGCGGCGTAGGGGTCGAAGCGGGCGGTCACAGGCGAGCCGTCAGCCATTCCCGCACCACCTCTCTCGGACCCTCGGTCTCGATCCGGTCGATCACCTCCATCAGGAAGGCCCCCGTCAGGAGGGCCCGCGCCTCGTCCAGCGGCAGGCCGCGCTGCTGCATGTAGAACAGGGCGTTCGCGTCCAGATTGCCGACCGTATTGCCGTGCGCGCACTGCACCTCGTCGGCATAGATGATCAGCTCCGGCTTGGCGTCGACCTCGCCGCGCTCCGACAGGATCAGGGCATGGTGGCCCATGCGGGCGTCGGTGCCGTCGGCCCCGCGCTCGACGATGATCTTGCCCTGGAAGACGCCGCGCGCCGTGTCCTTCACCACCCCCTTGGTCAGCTGCGAGGTCGTTCCCTCGCGGCCCAGATGGTCGACGACGCTGGTCAGGTCCGCGTGGCGGCTCCCGTCCAGCACATAGGCCCCGTCCAGCCGGACGTCGGCGCCGTGGCCCGGATGCGAGACCTCGGTCTCCAGCCGTTGCAGCTTCGCGCCCGACGCCACGATCGTCTGGCGATACCGCGCGCCCCGGGCCAGCCGCACCGCCGCCTGGGTCACCGAAAGGACGTCCCCGGGCTCGTCGGTCAGCACGATGCGCGTCACCTCGGCCCCCTCGGCCAGGTCCAACTCCAGCCGGTTGTGGGCCACATAGCCGGCGCCCTCGCCCTCATGCGTCTCGAGCACCAACAGCTTGGCGCCGGCGCGCGCCGATATCCGGGCGGCGACGGCGTGGCCGGTGCCTTCGGCCTTGGAGATCAGCCTGAGCCGCACCGTCTGCTCGCCGCAAACCACGCGGGCGCTGGCGTCCACCGGCCGGCCGTTGACGAAGACCATGGCCTCGCCGCCCAGCGCCTCGAACGGCCCACCGCCGACGAGCGGAATGGTAGCCGACGGCGACAGCTGCGGCGCTTCGCGAAGAAACTTCCTCAGGTCACTGTATTTCCACGCCTCGACCCGCCGGGACGGGAAGCTCGACGCGTCCTTAAGATCGAGAACCGGCAGGGCGCTCACGCCGCTTCCGGAAGATACTTGTCGTACCCTTCCGCCTCCAGCTGGTGCGCCATCTCCGGCCCGCCCGAGGCCACGATGCGGCCGGCGACCATGACGTGCACCCGGTCCGGTTTGATGTAGTCCAGCAGCCGCTGGTAGTGGGTGATGACCAGCATCGACCGCTCCGGGCTGCGCAGGGCGTTCACCCCGTCGGCGACGATGCGCAGGGCGTCGATGTCCAGCCCCGAGTCGGTCTCGTCGAGGATCAGCAGCGACGGCTCCAGCAGGGCCATCTGCAGGATCTCCATCCGCTTCTTCTCGCCGCCCGAGAAGCCGACGTTGAGCGGCCGCTTGAGCATGTCGAAGTCCATCTTCAGCGCCTGCGACGCCGCCCGGACCAGCTTCAGGAAGGCGGG
This sequence comes from Brevundimonas viscosa, assembly GCF_900116065.1. GTDB lineage: Bacteria > Pseudomonadota > Alphaproteobacteria > Caulobacterales > Caulobacteraceae > Brevundimonas > Brevundimonas viscosa. The sequence goes on along the minus strand of NZ_FOZV01000004.1, from coordinate 226,444 downwards.
GGCCGAGACCTCCTCTTCGCCGCGCGCCCGCCGCTGTGCGTTCAGCGCCGTGCGCACGAAGGTCAGGGCCGGAACGCCGGGAATCTCGATCGGATACTGGAACGACAGGAAGACGCCCTTGGCCGCCCGCTCGGCCGGCTCCAGCGCCAGCAGGTCCTCGCCGCGCCAGCTGACGGCGCCCTCGGTCGCCTCGTAGCCCGGCCGTCCCGACAGGGCGTAGCCCAGCGTCGACTTGCCGGCCCCGTTCGGCCCCATGACGGCGTGCACCTCGCCCGCCGGCACGTCCAGCGACAGGCCCTTGAGGATCGGCTTGTCGCCGACGGAGACGTGGAGGTTGGAGATGGAGAGCATGATCAATCGACAAATGCGCCGGAGTACGGCGTGGGAAGGAAGACGGCTACACCACCGGCGCGGCCCGTAAGAACGAGGCTTTCGTGTTCTTCATACTGGACAGTGGCACTGTCCCGGACGATGGCTTCGACCTCGATCAGGTCTCGCAGATCGTCAGCCGAACAAGGTCCCAAGGCCGGAGCGGGTTGACCGACACGCCTAACCACTCCCCCGGCGTAACCGGCGGTAAGTCCGCAACCCGCCACCACCATGAACTGGCGTTCGCCGAGCGAAACTTCCACCTTGGTGCTCGCCGCCTTGCGGCCATTGACCGTGTCGAGGGTCCCCTGGAACACTGGCTCCATCCTGTTGGGATGGGGCGCGGGCTCCGCGCTTTCGGGCGACGAGCACGCGGCCAGACCGAGCAGCGGGGCGACGAGAGCAAGTGATGCGCCCGCGAGATTCACCCCACGCTCCCTTCCAGTGAAATCGCCACCAGCTTCTGCGCCTCGACGGCGAACTCCATCGGCAGCTCCTGCAGCACGTCGCGGACGAAGCCGTTGACCAGCAGGGCCACCGCCTCCTCCTCCGACAGGCCGCGCTGCTGGGCGTAGAACAGCTGGTCCTCGCTCAGGCGGGTGGTCGTCGCCTCGTGCTCCAGATGGGCCGAACCGTTCTTGGCCTCGATGTACGGAATGGTGTGCGAGCCGCAGTCCTTGCCGATGAGCAGGGAGTCGCACTGGGTGAAGTTCCGCACGCCCGTCGCCTTCGGGTGCACCGACACCAGGCCGCGGTAGGTCGAGTCCGACTTCCCGGCCGACACCGCCTTGGCGATGATCCGGCTCTTCGAGTTCTTGCCGAGGTGGACCATCTTGGTGCCGGTGTCGGCCTGCTGATGGCCGTTGGTGATGGCGATCGAGTAGAACTCGCCCGAGCTCTCCTCGCCTTTCAGCAGGCACGAGGGGTATTTCCACGTCACCGCCGAACCGGTCTCGACCTGGGTCCACGACACCTTCGACCGGTCGCCGCGGCAGTCGGCGCGCTTGGTGACGAAGTTGTAGATGCCGCCCCGGCCCTCGGCGTCGCCGGGATACCAGTTCTGCACCGTCGAATATTTGATCTCGGCGTCGTCCAGGGCGACCAGCTCGACCACCGCGGCGTGCAGCTGGTTCTCGTCGCGCATCGGCGCGGTGCAGCCCTCGAGATAGGAAACGTAGCTGCCCTTGTCGGCGATGATCAGGGTCCGCTCGAACTGCCCCGTCTGGCTGGCGTTGATGCGGAAATAGGTCGACAGCTCCATCGGGCAGCGCACGCCCGGCGGGATGTAGACGAACGACCCGTCCGAGAAGACCGCGCTGTTCAGGGCGGCGAAATAGTTGTCCGACACGGGCACCACCGAGCCGAGGTATTGCCGCACCAGCTCAGGATGTTCGCGGATCGCCTCGCTCATCGGCAGGAAGATCACCCCGGCCTTGGCCAGCTCCTTCTTGAAGGTGGTCACCACCGAGACGCTGTCGAACACGGCGTCCACGGCCACCTTCGGCGCGCCCTCGACCCCGGCCAGAACCTCCTGCTCCTTCAGCGGGATGCCCAGCTTGGCGTAAACCTCGAGCAGCTCCGGATCGACCTCGTCGAGGCTCTTCGGCCCCGCCTTCTTCTTGGGCGCGGCGTAGTAGTACAGGTCCTGATAGTCGACCGGATCGTAGCGGACCGAGGCCCAGGTGGGCTCCTCCATCGCCTGCCAGCGCTCGAAGGCGGCCAGCCGCCACTCCAGCATCCATTCCGGCTCGCCCTTCTTCTCCGAGATGAAGCGGACGATGTCGGCGTTCAGACCCTTGGGCGCGAACTCCTGCTCGATGTCCGAGGTGAAGCCGTGCGCATACTTCTCCAGCGCAGCGACGGCTTCGACGGTTTCCTTGACGGCGGCCATGGTTAAGCGACTTCCTTCGCGCGCTCTCTCAGGCGCGCGCTATGCTTTTGCCAAGCCGCGACCCAGGCGTCGGCGAAGCGGATCCAATCCTGTTCGGTGGTCCCCCAGCCGCCCGAGACGCGCACGGCGCCGGTGGCCAGCGGCGCCAGCCCCATGGCCAGCATGGTCTTCGACGGCTTCGTCTTGCCCGAGGAGCAGGCGCTGCCGGCCGAGATCATCACCCCGGCCAGATCCAGCGTGATCAGCTGTTGCGGGCTGTCCCAGCCCTCGACGGCCATGAAGAGGGTGTTGGGCAGGCGCGGCGCGCCCTCGCCGACGACGGTCGCCCCCGCGGCCTTCACCTTCGCCTCGGCCGCGTCGCGCCAGCTGGCGTGCGCCATGGCGTGGGACAGGTCGCGGGCCGCGCAGTCGGCGGCCACGCCGAAGCCGACGATGCCCGGCGTGTTCTCGGTGCCGGCGCGCAGGCCGCGCTCCTGTCCGGCCCCGTGCAGGATCTTCACCGCCTCGCGCCCGGCCTTCAGCACCAGCGCGCCGACGCCCTGCGGCCCGCCCAGCTTGTGCGCCGACAGGGTCAGGCTGTCGGCGTCGAGGTCGCGCATGTCGACCGGTACCTTGCCCGCTGACTGGATGGCGTCGACGTGCAGCCAGCCGCCCGCGGCGCGGATCCACTGCGCCGCCTCGGCGATCGGCTGGATCACCCCCGACTCGTTGTTCGCATGGTGGATGGCGACCAGCGGCCGCCCCGGCCGCTTCAGGGCGTCGGCCAGCCAGGCCAGGTCGACCAGGCCGTCGCCGTCCACCGGCAACACCTCGACCGGCGCGCCGGACACCGCGGCCGCCTCGGCCACGCAGGGATGCTCGGTCGCCGAGACGATCACCCGCTCGCACCCGGCCGCCAAGGCGCTGGCCACCGCCTGGGCGTTGGACTCGGTCCCGCCTGAGGAGAAGACGATCGCCGTCGGATCGGCCCCGACCAGATCGGCGACCCGGGCCCGCGCATTCTCGACGCGCGCCCGCGCCCGCCGACCCGCGGCGTGCACGGCGTTGGGGTTGCCGCCGTCGGCCAGCGCCTCGGCCATGGCTTCGCGGACCTCCGGGCGCACCAGGCCCGAGGCGTTGTAATCCAGATAGACGCTCACGCCGCCGCCCCCATTTCCGCGCTCGTCGCCGACCGGCGCCGCCCGCCGGTGCGGTTCATCACCACGTCCTCCAGCGAGACGGCCGCCAGATAGGCGTGGATCTCGGCGCCGAGGTCTTCCCAGAGATTGTGGGTGATGCAGCGCTCGCCGCCCATCATGCAGCCCTTGGGCGAGGAGTGGGCCACGCAGCGGGTCGCCCGGATCGGCTCGTCGACAGCCAGCACGATCTCGGCCACCACTGTCTCGTGCGCGGCCTTGGCCAGCCGGTATCCGCCCCCCGGCCCGCGCACGCTCTGCACCAGCCCGCCCTTGCGCAGCCGCGCGAACAGCTGCTCCAGATAGCTCAGGGAAATCTCCTGCCGCGCCGCGATCTCGGCCAGCGACACGGCCCGGCTGGCGCCGTCGGGCCCGCGCCCGTTCTTGGCCAGGTCGGCCATGGCCATGACGGCGTATCGTCCCTTGGTCGACAGTCGCATCGCGCACCCTCAAAAATCGCGCGCTTTTCGGGGCTCCTGTGCTAGAACCCGCGCCTTCGCGAAGGCGGCGCAGCGCAGGCGGGACTTAGAAAGTCCTACTGGCGCGGTCAAGTATTACGCGCCTGCGAAATGACAGTTGAACACGGGATTCTCGACCGCCCATGCCTGAAGTCATCCTGCCCGGCGCATCCGGACGCATCGAAGGCCGCTACTCCCCGGGCAAGCGCCCCAACGCCCCGATCGCCCTGATCCTGCACCCCCACCCCAAGGCGGGCGGGCACATGAACAATCCGGTGGCGGTGACCCTGTACCAGCTGTTCGTCAAGCGCGGCTTCGCCACCCTGCGTTACAACAGCCGCGGCGTCGGCAAGTCCCAGGGCGAGTTCGACTCCGGCGTCGGCGAACTGGCCGACGCGGCCACCGCCCTGGACTGGCTGCAGGCCAACAACCCCGCCGCCACCCAGACCTGGGTCGCGGGCTACCAGTTCGGGGCCTACATCGGTATGCAGCTGCTGATGCGCCGGCCCGAGACCGACGGCTTCATCTCGGTGTCGCCGCCGTCGAACATGTACGACTTCAGCTTCCTCGCCCCCTGCCCCGCCTCGGGCCTGTTCCTGCACGGCACCGCCGACACGGTGGTGCCGCCGGTTGAGGTCGAGCGCGTGGTCAACAAGCTGCGCACCCAGAAGGGCATCGTCATCGACTACGAGCTCGAGGAAGGCGCCAGCCACTTCTGGCAGGACCACCTCGACGCCGTCGAACGCCGCGTCGGCGCCTATCTGGACAAGCGCCTGGAAGAGAAGCCGGCCTGAGGCCGGGGCTAGCGGAATTCCTCCTCGCACGGCGGGTAGTCGGCGAACGACTGCTCATACTCCGCCAGTGTCCAAGGGAAGCCGAGGGCCCTGCGGCGCGCATCGACGTTTTCTGGGTCCTCTATGTTGCCCCAGTCGATCACGTACTTCCCGGCCGTGCAGGTCACCTGGGTGCCATAGCGCTGCAGCCGGCCTTCGCTGATGGCGAGCCGGTCGTACATCAACCCGTAGTCCTGTCCGTCGATCTCGCCCGCGAGGGCGAGCGGCTCCAGCACCGGCACGAAGCGCCGCCATTGTTCAATGTCGGAGTGCTGGATGATGAGGAAGGCGGCGCTGGAAGCCTTCTCCCCATATTCGTCGGGCGTGAACCAGCCCGACTCGGGAACCAGCGGCAGAAGTTCCGCCAACAGGCGGTCGTCCATGGCTGCGATCGAGGCGCGCAGCGCGCTTGAGGCGGCTGCCCTTTCGTTCTCTGGAAGACCGCCCAGGTCGACCCTGACCGCCGCGCGCCGGCCGGCCTGATCGAGCTGACCCATCCGCTCAAGCCGCTCCCGCACGTCCGCCGGCGGCGGAAGGGCGGCCTGCCGCGCCTCCTCCGCCGCGATCGCCTCGGCCACCGGCGCGATCAGCGCCCGCGCCTCCGGGCTGAGACCGACCGGGTCCTGGACGATCAGGGCGACAGCGAACAACAGGGCGGCGATCATGGAAACGTCCCCGGCACAACCTCAGGTGAGCGCATCTGGCGACAGGATCGTGGCAGGTTGTGGGCCGTCAGGCCGCCCTCTCCGCCTCCCCCCGCGTCCTCCACAGCGACCAGACCACCCCGCTGGCGAGGATCAGCGCCGTGATCGCCAGCGACCACTCCGGCGGGATTTTCCCCAGCCCGGTCAGGTCGGCCACGAACACCTTGCCGCCGATGAACACCAGCAGCACCGCCAGCGCCTGCTTCAGATAGGCGAAGCGGTGGATCACCGCGGCGAGGGCGAAATACAGGGCCCGGAGGCCGAGGATGGCGAAGATGTTCGAGGTGTAGACGAGGTAGGGATCGGTGGTGATGGCGAAGATCGCCGGCACCGAGTCGACCGCGAAGATCACGTCGGCGATCTCGATCATCACCAGGGCGAGGAACATCGGCGTGGCCCACCACACCATCCTCCCGCGCGCATCCGGCTGGCGCACGAAGAACTTCTGGCCGTGCAGGACGTCGGTGACCCGCAGCCGCCGCCGCATCCACCGGACCATCGGATTGTCGCCGACGTCGCCGTGGCCTTCGCCGGCGAAGAACATCTTGATCCCGGTGAACACCAGGAAGGCCGCGAAAATGTAGAGCACCCAGCCATACTGGCTGACCAGCGCCGCCCCGGCGCCGATCATCACCGCGCGCAGCACGATGACCCCGAGGATGCCCCAGAACAGCACCCGGTGCTGCAGCGCCCGCGGGATGGCGAAGTAGCCGAAGATCATGGCGATGACGAAGACGTTGTCCATCGCCAGGCTCTTCTCGACCGCGAAGCCGGTCAGGTACTCGATGCCGGACTGCCGGCCGAGCTCCCACCACACCCAGCCGCCGAAGAGCAGGGCGATGACGATGTACATGCCCGACAACAGCAGGCTTTCGCGCACCCCGATCTCGTGCTGGTCGCGGTGCAGGACGCCGAGGTCGAGCGCCAGCAGGGCGACGACCACGGTCATGAAGGCCAGCCACATCCAGGCCGGCTTGCCGAGCCACTCGGCGAGCAGGAATTCCATGCGAATTATTCCTGGGATTTCGGGAGCGTCAGGCGGTCTGCGGCGGCGGGGTCACGCCGTCAGCCTGGCGCGCCTCCAGCCCCGCGATGCGGTCCCGGGCCGCCAGCTTTCGCTTCTTGAGCTCCGCCAGACGCGGCGCATCGGGGCGCAGGCGGCGCTGTTCCAGATCGATCAGATATCCCAGCCGGGCATGGTCCCGGCGGGCGCGATACAGTTGGATGTGCAGCATGGTCGTCTCCTCTGTGTGAGGAGCGGCTCGATGCCTGACCGGGACGGGAAACGGCTGGGCCCTGTCACGCATCGAGCACGCTCGATGCGGACCGACATCACGACCACATGGTCGCCAGAGGGGCCCGGTCCGCACGATCAGACTAGGCGCCGTCGCCCGACCCGGCAACGCGACAAACTGTCAGCTCGTCTCAGTAGAGCAGGAAGCGCCGGCGCCCTTCCTCCCACGCCCGCTCGTCCGGCAGGGTGAGGGCGTCGAGGTCGCCCGGGGCGCCGGCCGGGTCGTCAACCCACTCGCGCAGCCCCGGCCCGCCGTTGATCACGTCGATCGCCAGCCGGTCGAAGACGTATTCGTAGGGGAAGTCCCGCCACAGCGGATAGTCGGGGCGAAGCCGCCGGATCGACTTGAAGGCCAGCGCCTGCAGCCGCCAGGGCCGGAAGGCGGCGTGGTCGTAGGCCGGGTCGTCGACGTGGATCTGCACCCCCGCGCACAGCTGGCCCACGTGCTTGTGGAAGGTCGGCTGGAACCAGACGTCCCTCAGCCGGCAACCCTGCAGCCATTGCGGCGCCAGGGCCTGCATCTCCGCGGTCACCGCTCGCGCGTCGACGTCCGGCGCCCCGAACAACTCCAGCGGACGGGTGGTCCCGCGCCCCTCGGACAGGGTGGTCCCCTCCAGCATGACCGTGCCCGCATAGGCCCGCGCCATCGACAGGTTCGGTGCGTTAGGGCTGGGATTGATCCAGCTGCGCTCGCCCAGCGGCCAGCCGAAGCCGGGCCCCTCATCCGGCGCCCAGCCCTGCATCTCGACCACGCGGTACTCCAGATCGAGATTGTGCTGGTCGATGAACCAGCGCCCCATCTCGCCCAGGGTCATGCCGTGCCGCATCGGCATCGGCCCGGCCCCGACGAAGCTCTCCCACCCCGGCCGCAGCGTCAGCCCCTCGACCGGCCGCCCGGCCGGATTGGGACGGTCCAGCACCCAGACGGCCTTGCCGTGTTTCGCCGCCGCCTCGAGGACGTAAAGCAGCGTCGTCACGAAGGTGTAGATGCGGCAGCCCAGGTCCTGCAGATCGACCAGCAGGACGTCGAAGGTCTCCATCGAGGCGTCGGTCGGCCGCCGCACCTCGCCGTAGAGGCTGAACACCGGAATCCCGAGCCGGGCGTCGGTCTCGTCCGGGCTCTCCATCATGTTGTCCTGCAGGTCGCCGCGCATGCCGTGCTGCGGCCCGAACGCGGCGGTCAGGGTGATGTCCGGATGCGTCGCCAGCGCGTCGAGCGAATGCGTCAGGTCGGCGGTCACCGAGGCCGGATGGCCCAGCAGGGCCACGCGCCGCCCGCGCAGCGCCTGCGACAGCCCGGGCTCGGTCAGCAGGCGGTCGATCCCGAACTTCATGGCAGCTCCAGCAGGAAGGAATCCGGATGATGGAAGTCGGGCTTAGCCGACGGGTGCGCCAGCGCCCAGTAGCTGAAGGCGCCGTTCCGGTCTTCGATCACGCAGGACAGCCCCAGCCGGCGAGCCCCGGGGGGCAGTTCGATCCGCGCTTCCAGCGCCGACTGGTCGAAGGCGCCGTCCATGCCGAGCACCGCCGCCACCTCATCCGCCGCGCGCATGCCCATGCGCGGTCCGTCGAAACGGTAGGATGCCCACCGCCCCGACGGCGAGAGGTTGTATTCCACATAGCCGTCGCCGGTCGCCACGAAGACCTCGAAGCAGGTATGCCGCCAGAGGTCGTCGGCCCGGCCAGGACTGGCGGGCGCTGGCCACGCAATGGCCGAGGGGTCGCCGCCGACAGTATATCGCAACCACAGCAGCAGGCCGTCCCGGTCCAACTGGACCTCGATCTCGTCCACGAAGGGCGAGGACGTCTCGGGATGGGGCATCAGCCGCGCCAGTCGCATCTGACGTCGATAGCGCAGGCCCGGTCGCGTTCAAACGGTCAGCCCCGCTTACGGGGCGCGCCGCCCGCGTGCTACACGCCCCTTCCCTCCCCAAGCCAAGCCTGATCCCGAGCCGATGACCGCCGACCCCGCCTTCAAGTCGTCCTTCCTCCAGACCCTGCAGGCGCGCGGCTACATCCATCAGATCACCCACCCGGCCGAGCTCGACGAAGCGGCCGCCTCCGGCGTGATCACCGGCTACATCGGCTTCGACGCCACCGCCCCGTCGCTGCACGTCGGCAGCCTGATCCAGATCATGATGCTGCGCCGGCTGCAGCAGGCCGGCCACAAGCCGATCGTCCTGATGGGCGGCGGCACCACCAAGGTCGGCGACCCGACCGGCAAGGACGCCTCGCGGCCGCAGCTGACCGACGAGACCATCCGCTCGAACATCGCCTCGATCCGCACCGTGTTCGAGAAATTCCTCACCTTCGGCGACGGCCCGACCGACGCCGTCATGGTCGACAACGACGAGTGGCTGTCGACCTTCGGCTACATCCAGTTCCTGCGCGACTTCGGCACGCACTTCACCGTCAACCGGATGCTGGCCTTCGACTCGGTCAAGCTGCGGCTGGAACGCGAGCAACCGATGACCTTCCTCGAGTTCAACTACATGCTGATGCAGTCGGTGGACTTTCTGGAGCTGAACCGCCGCTTCGGCTGCACCCTGCAGATGGGCGGCTCGGACCAGTGGGGGAACATCACTTCCGGCGTCGACCTGGTGCGCCGCGTGGATCAGAAGGCCGCCTTCGGCCTGACCACCCCCCTGCTGACCACCGCCTCGGGCGGCAAGATGGGCAAGACCGCCCAGGGCGCGGTGTGGCTCAACGCCGACCAGCTGTCGCCGTACGACTACTGGCAGTTCTGGCGGAACGTCGACGACGCCGACGTCGGCCGCTTCCTGCGCCTGTTCACCGACCTGCCGCTGGACGAGGTCGCCCGGCTGGAGGCGCTCGAGGGGGCGGGGATCAACGACGCCAAGAAGGCCCTGGCCGACGCCGCGACCACCATGCTGCACGGCGCCGACGCCGCCGCCCACGCCCGCGGCGCCGCCGAGGCGGCCTTCGAGCAGGGCCGCCTCTCCGTCGACCTGCCGACCGTCGAACTGCCGCGGGACGAGGTGATCGGCGCCATGCTCGCCGCGGTGGCGACGAAGGCCGGACTGACCACCTCGAACGGCGAGGCGCGCCGCCTCGCCCAGGGCGGCGGTCTTCGTCTGAACGACGAGGCCATCGCCGACGGCGCCCGGCTGGTTGAGGCCGCCGACGTCAACGCCGACGGCGTCTTCAAACTGGCCGCCGGCAAGAAGAAGATCGTCCTCGTCCGTCCCGTCTGAGAGAGCCGCATGACCGAGATCGCTGAAGGGGCGAAGGCCCCGGCCTTCGACATGGAGACCGCCGGCGGCGGCCGCGTCTCCTCGGCCTCCCTCACGGGCCGGCCCTATGTCCTCTACTTCTACCCGAAGGCCGATACTCCCGGCTGCACCGCCGAGGGCCAGGACTTCTCGGCCCTGATCGGCGAGTTCGAGGCGGCGGGCGCGACGGTGATCGGCGTCTCCCGCGATCCGGTGCGGAGGCTGGATCGCTTCCGGGACAAGTACGATCTGAAGGTCGCGCTCGCCTCCGACGAAGCGGGGAGCGTCACCGAAGCCTGGGGCGTCTGGGGCGAGAAGAAGCTGTACGGCCGCACCTATATGGGCGTCGAGCGCGCCACCTTCCTCGTCGACGGTCAGGGCGTCGTCCGGCGCGCCTGGCGCAGGGTCTCGGTCAAGGGCCACGCCTCCGAAGTGCTCGCGGCGGTCCGGGCGCTCTGACTTGGCGCGAATCTGATCTCGCTCCGGTGACGCGAGTCTTCGTGCAGATTCGCGTCTGCAACTGACAGGCGAAGTTTCGATCCGAATACCGGCGGAATTCCCGCGAATGCCCGCCAGCATGGTTAACAAGTCGTGAAGAGACTTGTCCCCAGCCCCCACGGTGGCTCATAAAGCCGCCGAACGTGGGGGCGTTGCGTTATGACCGAGACGGAGAGGACTCCAGGACCTTCTCTGATCGGACGGTGGTTTCCGGTCCGGTATGTCTACCTTCGCGACGGCGAGGAGGTCCGCGCCTGGGCCCTCACGCCGGGACGTCAGGCGATGGCCGCCGTCGCCGCCGTGCTGCTCGGCGGCTGGTTCCTGATCGCATCCGGCGGCTTCCTCTATGACCTCGTGCTGCAGAGCCAGGCCGACCGGGCCGTCGTGCGCACCCGCGCCGAGGCGGAGCGCCTGAACGCCGATCTGCAGGCGCGACTGGACAGCGCCGTGGTGCGCATGAGCGCGACAACCGGGTCGATCGACGACATGGCGACCATGGTCGAGCGGCGGCACGCCGCCCTGACCCAGGTGATGACGCTGTTCCGCGGCGTCGACGGGGCGGAGACCCTGCTGGCTCCCTCGCCGGGGCCGGACCCGGCCCGGAGCTCGCCGGTGCAGCGGATGGTCGCGGTCCGCATGGACCAGGAACGCCTGATCGCCCGGGCGGAGGACGTCGCCCGCACCCGCGCCGAGCGCCTGCGCCTCGCCTTTCGTCTCGCCGGCCTCAACCCGGCCGCCTATGCGCCGCGCGACACGGCTCTCGGCGGCCCGCTGGTCGAGGCCCGTGACCCGCACGCGCTGGGCGTGGTTCTGGACGTGGACGAGGCCTTCGCCGTCCGCATCCGCAACGCCGCCGACAATCTGAACGACATGCGCAGCCTGGCCGACGCCGCCGAGGGCCTGCCCTTCCGGCGCCCGACCCTGACGCGCACCACGTCCGGCTTCGGCGTTCGCTTCGACCCGTTCAACGGCCGCCCGGCCGTGCACCAGGGCCAGGACTTCGCCGGACCGCTCAACACGCCGATCTACGCCACCGCCCCCGGCGTCGTTTCCTATGTCGGCCCCCGTTCAGGCTATGGAAACGTGGTCGAGATAGATCACGGGCGAGGCTTCAAGACGCGTTTCGCCCATCTGAACTCCATGATCGTCCGCGCCGGCCAGCGGGTCGCCCTCGGTCAGCGCATCGGCGGCATGGGAACCACAGGACGCTCCACCGGCGTCCACCTGCACTACGAGGTGTGGATGGACGGTCGCCCGCAGAACCCCGCCCGATTCATGAGAGCCGGAGACCAACTTGTTCAACAAGACTAAATCCCCCGCCCCCCAGCCGCAGCAGCCGCAGCAGCCGCGCGCGGCCTCCGGCTCGGCCATTCCGCCGCTGCCGGATCTGCCGGTCCCCGGCGCTGCCCCCGCCGCCCGGGCGCCGTCCCCGGCGCCGACCAGCACGCGCGGCCTGTCGACCCTGTCGTCCGATCTCCAGTTCGACGGCAACGTCTCTGGCGGCGGCGATCTGCAGATCGACGGCGCGATCAAGGGCGACGTCCGCGTCGGACGCCTGATCGTCGGCGAGACCGGCGCGGTCGAGGGCAACGTCTCGGCCGACTATGTCGAGGTGCGCGGCCGCATCGTCGGCGCCGTGTCGGGCAAGCAGGTCAAGCTGATCGCCACCGCCTACGTCGACGGCGACATCACCGCAGAGCAGTTGTCGATCGACATCGGCGCCTACTTCCAGGGCCGGGTCCTGCAGGGTCGCCGCGAGGCGCCGCCCGCCGCTCGCCCGGCCGCGGCGCAGCCGTCGACCCCGGCCGCCAGCGTCGCCCCGCCGCACGGCGACGACCGCCCGCAGGTCATCGACATGAAGCCGGTGGCCTGAACCGGCCAGACAAAGGGCCCCGGGAGCGATCCCGGGGCCCTGTTCATTCCGCCGTCGAACCGCGCGTCTCGCCGACGCGGGCGGCCAGCGCCGCGCCCATGAACTGGTCGAGGTCTCCGTCCAGCACGCCCTGCGTGTCGGACGTTTCGACGTTGGTGCGCAGGTCCTTGACCATCTGGTACGGCTGCAGGACGTAGCTGCGGATCTGGTGCCCCCAGCCGATGTCGGTCTTGGCGTCGGCCAGCGCCTGCGCCGCCGCCTCACGCTTCTGCAGCTCCAGCTCATACAGGCGGGCGCGCAGCATCTTCCACGCCTGTTCGCGGTTCTGGTGCTGGGATCGCCCGGCCTGGCAGGCCACCACGGTGTTGGTCGGAACGTGGGTCAGGCGCACCGCCGAGTCGGTCTTGTTGATGTGCTGGCCGCCGGCGCCCGAGGCCCGGTAGGTGTCGGTGCGCACGTCGGCCGGGTTGATGTCGATCTCGATGGCGTCGTCGACCACCGGCGACACCCCGATGGACGCGAACGAGGTGTGGCGCTTGGCCGCCGCGTCATAGGGGCTGATGCGCACCAGCCGGTGCACCCCCGATTCCGACTTCAGCCAGCCGTAGGCGTTGGGCCCCTTGATCTGGATGGTGGCCGACTTGATGCCGGCCTGCTCGCCGGCCTCCTCGGCTTCCACCTCGACCTCGTAGCCATGCGCCCGCGCCCAGCGCGAATACATGCGCAGCAGCATGCCGGCCCAGTCGTTCGATTCCGTGCCGCCGGCCCCGGAGTTGACCTCCAGATAGGCGTCGTTGCCGTCGGCCTCGCCGGACAGCAGCGCCTCCAGCTCGGCGCGGGCGGCGCGGTCCTTGATCGCCTTCAGGTCGGCGCGGGCGCCCTCCAGCGCCTCTTCGTCGCCTTCCTCGTCGGCCATGTCGGCGAGCATGATCCCGTCCTCGAGACCCTGCTCCATCTCGCGGACGGCGTTGACCTGCGCCTCCAGCCGCGAGCGGTCGCGGCTGACGGCCTGGGCCTCGTCGGGCCTGTCCCACAGGGTCGGATCCTCGACCCGGGCGTTCAGCTCGTCGAGCTTCCTGAGTGCGGCATCCCAGTCAAAGACGCCTCCTGAGCAGAGCGATGCTCTGCTCGATGTCGGCCTTCATGGCCTCGACATCCGGTCTCATCGCAAACTCCTGCGACAACAGAAAAGGGAACGGCGCGCCGTTCTCGGGCGCGCCGTGGGGAGCCCTGTCTAGGGCCTCAGTAGAGTCCGCTCAAGTCCTCCGCCGGCTCCTTCCTGGGCGGCGGCGGGGTGGCCGGCGGGGGCGGCGCTTCGGAGGGCGGCTGACCCGCGGCCGCCTCCTTTTCGCGCCGGATCACGTCGTAGTAGTTCTGCGGTCCGGTCGGCTGCGCCGGCGGCGCGGGACGCTCCGCCTCGCGGCGGCGCTCGGTGCCGGGTCGGAAGGCTTCCTCGATGCCGTTGACAGTGCGGAACACGGCATTGGCCGGGCGTACGAACGGACGCGCCGGCCGCTCGCGCAGGGCCACCTCCATGAAGTCGATGAACACCGGCACCGCCGTCGCCGCCCCGGCCTCGCCGGAGCCGAGGGAGCGGTTGTCGTCGAAGCCGACGAAGACGCCGACCACGATGTCCGACGAGAAGCCGACGAACCAGGCCGACCGGTACTCGTTGGTCGTGCCGGTCTTGCCCCCCACCCATTGGCCGAGGCCGCGGGCGCGCACCGCGGTGCCGCGCTGCACCACGCCTTCGAGCATCGAACTGATCTGGTAGGCGGTGATCGGGTCGATGACCTGTTCGCCGCGCGGCTCAAGCCGCGGCGACTCCTGGCCGGTGAACGGCCGGCCGCAGTCGCGGCAGCGCCGCTCGTCGGCGCGGAACAGCGTCTCGCCGTCGCGGTCCTGCACCAGCTCGATCAGATAGGGATCGATGCGCCGGCCGCCGTTGACGAAGGCGGCGTAGGCGGCGGTCAGGTCATAGGGCGTGGTTTCCCCCGCCCCCAGCGACACCGACAGGTTCGGCTGCAGGTCGTCCGACACGCCCATCTTCTTCGACAGGTCGACGATGTTGCGCATGCCCACGGCCTGGGCGAGCCGCACGGTCATGACGTTTCGCGACAGCTCCAGGCCCCGCCGCAGCGTCTGCGGGCCGTAGTACTGACGGCTGTAGTTCTCGGGGCTCCAGCGCGTCCCGTTCGGGCCGCCGGCGAAACTGATCGGCGCGTCCAGCACGATCGAGGCGGGCGTATAGTCGCCCTCCAGCGCGGTCGCATAGACGAACGGCTTGAAGGCCGAGCCGGGCTGCCGCCGGGCCTGGGTGGCGCGGTTGAAGCTGGACAGGGCGTAGGAATAGCCGCCGACCATCGCCAACACCCGGCCTGAGTAGGGCTCGATCGCCACCAGCGCGCCGTTGACCTGGGGCACCTGCTTGAGGGCGAACTGCCCGTTGCGGGGTTCCACGAAAACCAGATCGCCGCGACGCAGCTGGCGGTTGGCGTTGGCCCAGGCGGCATCCTCCGCCAGCAGAGTTCCGGTCCGGTCGCTGCGCGCCGTCCGCACCCGCACGGTGTTGCCGGCCACGCTCTCGACGGCCGCCGCCTCCCAGGCGCGGCGTTCGGGCGGAGCCGTCTGCTTCAGCGCCTCCTCCTGCCAGCCGTCCGCGAAGTCCGTCGTGCCCCAGGGTCCGCGCCAGCCGTGCCGGCGGTCGTAGTCCTCCAGCCCCCGCATCAGCGCATTGCGGGCGGCGGACTGGAGCTGGGGGTCGAGGGTGGTCCTCAGATAGTAGCCGCCGCGGTTGACCTCCTCGCGCCCGAACTGCGCGATCGCCCGTCGGCGCGCCTCTTCCACGAAGAAGTCGGCGTCGGCGTACTGGGCCCGGCGTGGCGCGTCCTGGGTGACCAGCGGCCGGGCGCGGGCTTCGGCGTAGCTGGCCTGCGTCAGAAAGTTGCTTTCCCGCATCTCACGCAGCACCCAGTTCCGGCGCTCCAGCGCCCGCTGCGGATGGCGCTTCGGATGGTAGTTGTTCGGTCCCTTCGGCAGGGCGGCCAGAAACGCGGCCTCGTCCGGCGTCAGCTGGTCCAGCGATTTTCCGAAGTAGTTGAAGGCCGCCGCCGCAACCCCGTACGAGCGGTAACCGAGGAATATCTCGTTCAGGTAGAGCTCGAGAATCTGCTGCTTGGTGAGCGTCGCCTCGAGCCGGTTGGCGAGGATCGCCTCCTTGACCTTGCGATTGATGCTGGTCTCGCTGGTCAGCAGGACGTTCTTCGCCACCTGCTGGGTGATCGTCGAGCCGCCCTCGAGGCGCCGTCCGGTGGCGGCGTTGAAGACGTTCTTGAACATCGCCCGCCCGAGGCCGGAGACGTCCACGCCGCCGTGGTTGAAGAAGTTGCGGTCCTCGGCCGCCAGAAAGGCCTGGATCACCGGAACCGGGATCTGCTCGTACGGCACGTAGATTCGCCGCTCGTCCGAGAACTCGCCGATCAGGGTGCCGTCCCCGGCGTAGACCCGGGTGGCCGTGGCGGGCCGGTAGTCGGCCAGGTCCGAGGCGTCGGGCAGATCGTGGAACAGCCAGGCGGCGTAGATCGTCACGATCAGGCCGGCGAGCGTGATGCACCCCAGAAGGGCGACGCCGGCCAGAACGAACCACCGTTCCGGAATTCTGGCCTGGATATCCTGCAAGCGGAGCATGGTTGCGGGTTTAGCCCGCGTCGGAAGGCTCCGCCAGAGCCGCAGACGGCGCCCCCGCGCGACGCTCCAGCTCCTGTCGCGCGGCGGCCACGACCGCCGCGTCCATTTCGGCCTGCGCCGCCATCCAGCGCAGGTAGTCGTCCGGCGGCTCCGACCAGGGCCGCCCGCGGTGTTTTCCAAACGGGATCCGGTCCAGTCGCCGCGGCTGGCGCGTCCACTCGATCATCTGCTCGACCGAGGCCTCGGCCAGCAGATCGATCAGCAGATGGGCCGTCACCCAGGCGTCGGGGCCCGCGCGGTGAGCGGGGTTGGCCAGGGCCCGGTCGAGCTGCAATCCCCGCCAGTAGCGCAGAACCTGGTTCGAGTGGCCGGGCGCCTGGGGCCAGACCGCCTTGGCCGATCTCACCGTGCAGATCCACGGCAGCCCGCCGGTGGCGGTGTCGGCGATGAAGGCGCGCTCGAACTGGGCGTTGTGGGCCACCATCACGTCGACCGGTTCGGCGAACAGGGCCCGCAGGGCGTACTCGTCGCAGTGCGGGTCCGCGTCGCAGAAGTCCTCCGGCGTCAGATGGTGCACGGCCATGGCGTGGACGGAGATCTCGCCGCGCGGCCGGAACAGGCGCGACACCGGCGGCCGGGCGCGCCAGCCCGTCCCTTCGCGCACCACGTCCACGAAACCGACCTCGATGATCTCCGAGGTCCGGTCCCCGCCGGTGGTTTCCAGATCGACGACGCGAAGGCGCATGGGCGTCACATAGGGACTTCCGGCTTTCGACGCACCCGCGTCGCCGCGAGGTCGACTACGGCTGACCCGCGGCGGCCGCCGAAGACGCCATCTGCAGACCGGCCGCGGGCGCGTCGAAGTAGCGGTCGATGCCTTCGGCCACGGCGCGCATCAGCCGACGCCGCGCGCGGTTGTCGCCAAGCAGGCGCTCGTCTTCGGGATTGGTGATGAAGCCCATCTCAAGCAGCACGGCCGGCACGTCGGGCGCCAGCAGGACGGCCAGGCCGGCGTCGCGGTGGCTGCGCCGCAGCAGCGGATGATCCGCCTCCTCCAGCTCGCCCAGCAGGGTGCGGGCCAGCTGCGCCGAGCGGTTCTGGGTGGCGCGCTGGGTCATGTCCAGCAGGATGCGGTCGACCGAGGCGTCGCGTCCCGGCAGGTTCAGGCTGCGCTGCCAGTTCTCGCCGCGCGTGAACTCGCGCACGGCCCGGCCGGCGCCCTGCTCCGACAGGGTGTAGACGCTGGCGCCCCGCGTCGCCGGATCGGCGCCGGCGTCGGCGTGCAGGGAAATGAAAAGGTCTGCACCGGCCTGGCGGGCGATCGCGACCCGACGGTTGAGGCCGACGTAGACGTCGCCGTCGCGGGTCAGCCGGACCCGGTATCGGCCCGACCGCTCCAGCTCCTGCTTCAGGGCGCGGGCGGCGGCCAGGGTGATGTCGCTCTCGTTGACGCTGGCGCCCCGGGCGCCGGGATCACGGCCGCCGTGGCCCGCGTCGATGTAGATCAGCGGCCGCTCGGCGGGCCGCGCGGGCCGCTCCGGAGCCGTACGCCGGGCCGGCGCCCGTCCGGTGGCCTTCAGGTCGACGACGTAGCGGTAATGGTCGACGCCGTCCCCCGGCGGCAGCAGGAAACGGCGCTCGATTTCGGCCGAGGTCGCCAGTTCCAGTTCCAGCCGCGCCGAGGCGCCGCTCCCGGCGAGGCGGTAGCCGCGCACCAGTCCGCGCCCGCTGCCGGACAGCCGCTCCGACGGCGCGACGCCGGACAGGGCGAGCACCAGCCGGCCGTCGGACCCCGGTTGAATCACCTCGCCGCGAGACGTCCGGTCGAGATCGACGACCACGCGAGTCCGTTCGGCGTCGCCGCCGAACCGGACCCTAAGGACCTCGCCCGCCGCCCCCGACGCCAGGCCCCGCCCGGCCGCAAGCACGGCGACGCAGAACACCACGAACGCCAGCGCGATCATGGCCCGATCGCGCACGCTCCACTGCGACGGCTTCAAACGCGACAAACCGAACATTCGCCCGGAACCCACCTTATGCATTGCGGGCATTTTGCCAGAACGTCCTCGCCAACGGGTTAAGGCGAACGCGCCTTTCATTTCGCGTCTGCGATGACTATGCTCCCTTCGCTCGCGAACGATCGCGTCCTTCCTGCCCTGGCGGAAACCGGACGCGCCCTCCTCGCGGCGATGCTTTCACTGATCCGAGGATCGGCCGGCCGCCCAGGCGCCGACGATTCGACGACCGGGCCCGGAGCGCCGCTTCACAGCGCGCGGCAGGCCCAGGACCGACTGAACCCGATGGGCGTAACCGCCAGCCTCACCCTCCGGTCCGATCCGACCGACACCGCCCGCGGCGCCTGCCGCGGGGACGAGGCTGCGCGCACCCGCGCCCCCACCCCCATTCGGCGAGCCGCCCCGCCCGTCAGCCGCGCGCTGACCGGCCAGGCCCGAGCGCGCCAGAGAGAGACCCTTCATGTCAAAGACCATGTTGATCGACGCCGCCCACGCGGAGGAAACCCGCGTCGCGATCGTCGAGGGCCGTCAGGTCGAGGAATACGACTTTGAGTCCCGCGCGAAGCGCCAGCTTCGCGGCAACATCTATCTCGCCAAGGTCACCCGGGTAGAGCCCAGCCTGCAGGCCGCCTTCGTCGAGTACGGCGGCAACCGGCACGGCTTCCTCGCCTTCAACGAGATCCACCCCGACTACTACCAGATCCCGGTCGCCGACCGCGAAGCCATCATGGCCGAGGCGTCCTCGGACGACGACGCCGAGGACGATCTCGGCCGTGAGAGCGCCGACGACGAGCACGAGGGCGGCCTCGCCGACGAGGAGCGCCTGAAGCGTCGCCTGATGCGGCGCTACAAGATCCAGGACGTCATCAAGCGTCGCCAGATCCTGCTGGTCCAGGTCGTCAAGGACGAACGGGGCGGCAAGGGCGCGGCCCTGACCACCTGGCTGTCGCTGGCCGGCCGCTACTGCGTGCTGATGCCCAACACCGGCAAGGGCGGCGGCATCTCCCGCAAGATCACCAACGCCGCCGACCGCAAGCGCCTCAAGGCCGCCGCCGCCGCGCTCGAGGTGCCGCAGGGCATGGGCCTGATCATCCGCACCGCGGGCGCCAAGCGCACCAAGGCCGAGATCAAGCGCGACTACGAATACCTGCTGCGCCTGTGGGAGACGATCCGCGAGACGACGCTGCGATCGAACGCCCCGGCCCTCATCTATGAGGAAGAGAACCTCGTCCGCCGCGCCGTGCGCGACATGTTCGACAAGGACTTCGACGGCATCCAGGTCGAGGGCGTCGAAGGCTTCAGGGAAGCCCGCGACTTCATGCGCGTGCTGATGCCGTCGCAGGCGAAGAAGATCCACCTCTACCAGGGCTCGCGGCCGCTGTTCGCCTCGAACGGCATCGAGGAGATGCTGGCCCAGATCCACCAGCCGACCGTGCCGCTGAAGTCGGGCGGCTACCTGGTCATCAACCAGACCGAGGCGCTGGTCGCCATCGACGTCAACTCCGGCCGCGCCACCAAGGAGCGCAATGTCGAGCAGACGGCGTTCAAGACCAACCTCGAGGCCGCCGTCGAGGCCGCCCGCCAGCTGCGCCTGCGCGACCTCGCCGGCCTGATCGTCATCGACTTCATCGACATGGAGGAGTCGAAGAACAACCGGGCGGTGGAGAAGGCGCTCAAGGACGCCCTGGCCAAGGACCGCGCCCGCATCCAGATGGGCCGGATCTCGGGCTTCGGCCTCATGGAGATCAGCCGCCAGCGCCGCCGCCTCGGCGTGATCGAGGGCGCCACCGAGATCTGCCCGCACTGCCAGGGGGCCGGACGCATCCGCTCCGCCGAGAGCGCCGCCCTGATGACGCTCCGTGCGGTGGACATCGAGGCCGGCAAGAACGGGGCGGGCACGATCCAGCTCCGCGTCTGCACCGCGGTCGGCCTCTACATCCTCAACCACAAGCGCGACTACCTGCAGCGCCTGCTGGCCCAGCGCGGCCTGAACGTGGTCGTGCTCATCGACGACACCCTCGGCCAGGGCGAGCACGCCATCGAGCGGACCGAGACCAACGAGGACTTCACCCCGCCCGAGGCGGCCGAACCCTGGGTCGATCTCGAGGACGACTTCGACGCCGACGCCTGGGAGGACGAGGACGAAGAGGAAGAGGAGGACGTCTTCTCCGAAGAGGAAGACGAGGCCGAGGGCGAGGACCTCGACGGCGAGCCCCGCGACCCCACCGAGGGCGAAGGCGGCCGCCGTCGCCGCCGTCGCGGCGGGCGTCGTGGCGAGGGCGAGGCCGTCGAAACCGCTCCCGCGGCCGACGAGGACGACTCCGAGGGCGGACGCCGCCGTCGTCGCGGCCGCCGGGGCGGACGCCGCATGCGCGAGGACGGCGAACGCGACACCTTCTTCTGGGTCCGCGGTCGCACGCCGTCGCTCGACGATCCCTACGTCTGGTTCGACCCGATCAATCCCGAAGGGCCCCAGCCGCGCGCCCAGGCTGACGCCGACACCCCGCAGACGGACGGCGCGCCGGCTCCCGAGCGCGTCGAGGGCGAGGTCGGCGGAGAACGGAGTGGCCGGTCGCGGCGCCGGCGCGGCCGCGGCCGCGGCCGCGATCGCGGCGTCGAGGCCGCCCCGTCGGCCGAAGGCTTGGAGGCTGTCGAGGCGACTTCGGAACCCGTCGCCGCTGAAGGCGAGTCGACGACGGTCGAAGCGGCCCCCGCGGTGATCGAACAGCCCAAGCGCCGCCGGGTGCGTCGCAAGGTCGCCGCCGACCTCGACGCCGACGCGTCGGTCGCCGATGCGCCGGCCATCGAGATGGAGGTCGACGCCACGTCCGAGGCCGGACCGGCCCCGGCCGAGGAGACCGCCGTCCCCGCTGCCCCTGCTGCGCCTGAGCCCGCGCCCGAGCCGCTCCCGGCGGCGGCGGACGAGGCGGTCGAGGCCGCTCCGGTTCCGGTCGAGGTCGATGTCGCCGCCCTGATCTCCGAGGATCCCAACCAGATCGTCGCCCCGCCGGAGAAGCCGAAGCGGGGATGGTGGCGCCGCTGAAAGGCCGCGATTAGATTGTGAGGATGACGACGGGCGGGGGCGTCCGAGGCCTGGAGGAGTTCGCCATGTCATGGCTGTCCCGAAACGCCGCCCGCCTGATCGGCGCCGCGTCCGCCGCCGGGCTCGTCCTGGCGTCGGCCGCGCCCGCCGCCGCCCAGAGCGTCATTCGCGACACCGAGATCGAGGGGATCATCCACGAGTGGTCCGCGCCGGTGTTCTCGGCCATGGGTCTTGAGCCGTCTGAGGTCGAGATCCTCCTCATCAACGACGAGGAGCTGAACGCCTTCGCCACCCGCGGCCGGATCATGGGGCTGAACACCGGGCTGATCCTCCGCACCGACAGCCCCAACGAGCTGCTCGGCGTCATCGCCCACGAGGCGGGCCACATCCGCAACCGCCACACGCTGCGCGACGGGGCCCAGAACGCCGGCATGCAGCCGCTGCTGATGACCATGGCGCTGGGGGCCCTGGCCATCGCCGCCGGCGCGCCGGACGCCGGCGCCGTGCTGCTGGGCAACAGCCAGTATTTCGGCACGCTCAGCGCCCTGCGCTACATGACCCATCAGGAGGGCGAGGCCGACAACACCGGAGCCCGCGCCCTCGAGGCCGCCGGCGAATCCGGTCGCGGCCTGCTCACCTTCTTCGAGAATTTCCGTTCGCAGGAAGTGTTCTCCGACGCCCGGCGCTACCCCTATTTCCGCAGCCACCCCCTGTCGTCGCAGCGCATCGAGAACCTGCGCCGCTTCGTCGCCGAACAGTCCAGCTATCCGAAGTCCGACAGTCCGGAACGGATGGCGCAGCACGCCCTGATCCAGGCCAAGATCCACGCCTTCATGGACGCGCCGAACACCACCCTGCGGACCTGGCCCGAGAGCGACGCCTCCCTCCCCGCCCGCTACGCCCGCGCCATCGCCTGGTACCGCGACGGCCAGACCGAACGCGCCCTGGCGGCGGTGGACGCCCTGCTCGCCGAGCAACCGCAGAACGCCTTCTTCTGGGAGCTGCGCGGCCAGATCCTGTTCGAGGAGGGCCGCCCGGCGGAAGCCATCGGCGCGCACCAGAAGGCGGTCGACCTGATGCCCGAGGCCCCCTTGCTGCGCATCAACCTGGCGCACGCCATGATCGAGACCCGGGACGCCGGCCTGCTGGCCGGCGCCGTCGACCATCTGAAGCGGGCGGCCGCGCTGGAGCGCGACAACACCATGGCCTGGCGGCTGCTGTCGCAGGCCTACGCCAGCCAGGGCAAGGAGGGCGAGGCGCGCCTCGCCTCGGCCGAGATGTACTTCGCCATGGGCGCCGAGGAGCAGGCCACCCAGTTCGCCCTGCGCGCGCGCGACATGCTCCAGCCCGGGACCGCCGAATACACCCGCGCCATGGACATCGTCTTCGCCTCCGGCGCCACCCAGGACGACGTCGACGCGCTCGACCGCCGCAACAGCCGGAACCGACCCGCCGTCGTACCTGTCGGCGGCTGAACCAGGGAACAACCGATCGCATGACCGAAGCGCCTGAAACGACGCCCTCGCCGCCGCGCGCGCGCCGGCTGTTCACCCCCGAACGCGGCGTCGTGGCGGCCGTGGCCATGTCCGCCCTCGCCCTGGCCGTCGCCGTCGTCCCGTACGTCACGGGCGGCGGATCGTTCGACCAGAAGGTCCGCGGCTACCTGCTGGAGAACCCCGAGATCCTGCAGGAGATGAGCACGGCGCTGCAGGCCAACCAGGACAACGCCCTGGCCGACGCCATCAACCGGCGCGCCGCCGCCGACCCCGGTCTGCTCGCGGTCGACGCCGACGATCCCGCCTTCGGCCCCGCCGACGCCGAGGTCACGGTGATCGAGTTCTTCGACTTCCGCTGCCCCGGCTGCAAGGCCACCGCTCCCGAGGTGCTGCGCCTGATGCAGGCCCACCCCGACGTGCGCTTCGTGTTCAAGGACTGGCCGATCCTCGACCGCGGCACGGAGGTCACCTCCCACTACGCCGCGCGCGCGGCGAATGCGGCGCATCGCCAGGGCAGGTATCTGCCGGTGTTCCGGGACCTGATGGCCGAGCCGGCGCTCGACCCGGCCGCGGTCGACCGCATCCTCGCCGCCAACGGCGTCTCCCTGCCGCAGGCCGAGGCGGCGATGCAGGGCGTCGACGTCGCGCGGCACCTGACCGAAATCCAGGCGGCGGCCCAGACCCTTGGCCTGGTCGGCACGCCCACCTTCTTCATCAACGGCCGCGCCAGCCCCAGCATCCAGCCGGCCGACGTCGACCGCGCCATCCGCGAGGCCAAGGCGCGCGGCTGAGCCTCAGCCGCAGCTGAGGCGCACCACCGTCTGGCTGTCCGGATCGATCTCGATGTTCAGCCGGTCCGGACGGAGGTCCTGGGTCACCGGCTGGCCGGTCTCGTAGACGCGCCAGTTCGCGCCGGCCGGAGCCTCGGGCAGGTCGGCCCGGGCCCGTCCGACCCAGTCCCGCCGCCCGGCCGCGCCGCAGTCGTCGCCCGGGGCCGGCGGCGGGGAAACCTCTTCCGCCGGGGGAGCCGCGGCCATCGAGGGCGCTGCGGGCGTGCGCGTCGGCTCCGGGCCGGCCGGAGCGGGCGACTCGCTGCAGGCCGCCAGGGCGGCGGCCACGGCGAGGGAGAGGGCGATCAGCCGCAATCGACGCTCCTGATGATGCCGGTGGTCTGGTCGAAGCGGACGTTGAGCCGGTCCGGCCGGTAGTCGCGGGTCGTCGGACAGGTGGTGCAGACGATGCGCACGTTGGCGTCCTGCGGGAAGGTCACGGCCCCGACATGCGTTCCGATCAGCGACCGGGCCCCTTCGGCGTCGCAGCGCTCCGGCCCCCCCGGACCCGCCGCCGGACCGGCCGACGGGGTCGGCGCACAGGCGGCGACGAGCAGCGCGCCCGCCGCCGGGATCGGCCACCGGCTCATCCGCACTCGACCCGGCGGATCACGCCGGTCGCCTCGTCGTAGAAGATGTTCAGCCGGTTCGGATTGTAGTCCATCGTCACCGGACAGGTGGTGCACGCCACCCGCCAGGTCTGGCCGGCCGGCGTCGGCGGGATCTCGGAACGGTTGCGACCGATCAGATAGCGATACTGGTCGGCCCGGCACTGGGTCGGCGCGCCATCCGACGGGTTCCCCGGTCCCGGATCGACTGGCGCGGCGCAACCGGCCATCAGACCCGCGGCGGCCAGACTCAGCATCAGCATTCTCATGGCAAGGCTCCTTGGATCAGCCGCAGCGGACCTGTTCGACGACGTCGGTCTGCGCATTGAAGAAGATGTTCAGCCGGTAGGGCGAGAAGTCCTCGGTGATCGGACAGGTGGTGCAGGTGACGCGGCGGTTCACCACGTTCACCGGAACGGGAATCTCCGTCTTCGGTTTCCCGACCAGCCACTGCAGCTCGCCCGCCCGGCAAAGGTCGGTCGTCGAATCCTGCGGCACCCGACTGCCGACCGGCGCGAGGCTCACCTGGGCCTGCTCCACCGCCCTCGGGGCCGGCGCGTCGGAGGCGGGACTGGCGCAGCCCGCGAGGGCGGCGAGAGCGATCAGGCCGCCTTTTCCCAGCGCCCTTCCGGCGACTGCCGCCAATAGGCCAGGTTCGCCCCGCCCTGCTTCAGCACCTTCCACCGCTCCCGGGCGGCCGTCAGGGATCGCTCGTCCCGCCCGTCGAAGATGATGAAGCATCGTTCGTAGCTCTCCGTATCGCCAAGCTCTGCGTCGTCTACGATGAACAGCGCCTGAGCGCCGTTCAGGTTCTCGCCGGTTTCGCTCAGCAGGATCGGCTGGCGCTCGGCGTGGGGCTCGCTGGCCCGCCCGTGGGCCAGAAAGGCTTCGTCCCGCCAGGTCCACAGCTGCTCGTCGATCTCGTCCAGCAGACCGGCGCTGTTGACCCGAACCAGCGCCCGCCAGCCCCGCTCGCGTGTCTTGTCGAGCAGACCCGGCAGGACCTCCGGCAGCCCCGAGCGCTCCAGGTGGTAGAACCAGATTTCGCTGCGGGTCTCCGGCATCGCCGTTCGATTCGTCCATCAGGTTTCGGCACTCGCCGCCCCGCCGAGCCTATGCCACCGTCGCCTCTCCACCAAGGGAGGGTTCGCATGCACAATCTGTTTCGGGCGGTCGGGATCGCCGGTCTGGGCCTCGCGCTCGTCAGCTGCGCAACAATGCCGGAAATCGCCGGCGGGATGCCCGATTACAGAGCATCGCCGAGCTACGGCACGGTAAGCCTGTCCGCGGGCTTCGAACCCGATCCGCGGGTGATCTCGCTGCAGTCCGGCGGGAGCATACCGGCGTCCAACATCTCACCCGGCTGCAGCGGCTTCGTCGCCGCCGCGCCCGACGTTCGCCTCAACTACCGGGCCGGCGAGTACCCGCTGATCCTGTCCGTCGCCTCGTCCAGCGACACAACCCTGGTCGTGAACGGGCCGGACGGCAGCTGGTATTGCGACGACGACGGCGGGGTGAACGGCCTCAATCCCTCGCTGCGCTTCAACTCGCCGCGGTCGGGGCAGTACGACATCTGGGTCGGCACCTACGGCAGCGGAGCGCTGCAGGCCGCGCGGCTGCACATCTCCGAGGTCGGGAGCGAATAGGCGTCAGCCCTGCGGGGCGGTCGGCGACACCACCGCCGTCCCTGTCGCCGGAGCGGGCGCCGGGGCCGGGGCCGGGGTCTCGATCACGACCGGCGTCTGGGCGCGGGCCTCGGCCGCCCGCGCCTCGGCGGCGGCGCGCGAGGCGTCCGCCTGCGCCCTCGCCGCATCGGCCCGCGCCATGTCGATGCTGGCCTGCGCGCCCGCCACCTGACCGGCGATCAGCGCCTGTTCGGCCTGCGCCTGCGCCGTGGCCGCATCCATCTGCGCCTCCAGCAGGGCGGCGTCCGTCTCGGGTTCGCTTCCGCGCGCGAACAGGATCCACAGCACCGCCAGCAGCACCAGCCCGCCGAGGATGCCGGCGATCCACCAGCCGGTGTTGGACTCGCGCACCACCACCGTCTCCACGGTTTCGGTCACCGCCGGACCGGTGGTCGTCACCGTCTCGGTGACGCCCGGCCGCGTCACCACAGTTTCAGTGACGACGGGATCGCCCGGGACCGGGCGGCGCGGATCAAGGGGATCGGTGTAGGTCACGGGTCGTTCCTCCGGTTGCCCGCTCCGAACGGCCCCGCTCGCTCCCTGTTCCGCCCGTTAACCCTTCCTGCGCAGCACCAGCGCGCTCCACGCGTCGCGGTGGATGCGGCGCTCCAGAACGAAACCACGCGACAGATAGGCCGCCGTGACCCGCCGCTCCTGCGTCCGCAGCAGCCCCGACAGGATGGCGACGCCCTCCAGCTTCAGCGCCTCCTTGATGTCCTGGGCCAGCGCCACCAGCGGCGGCGCGAGGATGTTTGCGAACACCAGGTCGTAGGGGCCCTCGCCGCGCACCTTGCGGTCGTTCAGGCCCGAGGCGTGGACGAAGCGCGCCTTCGCCTGGTTCAGCGCCGCGTTCTCGTTGGCGATGCGCACCGAGGGCGCGTCGATGTCGGTGCCGACGGCCACGCGCGAACCCGTCTTCGCCGCCGCGATGGCCAGCACTCCGGTGCCGCAGCCCACGTCCAGCACGCGCTCGAAGCGTTCGCGCTTCAGCAGTTCGTCGAAGGCCAGCAGGCAGCCGACGGTGGTGCCGTGATGGCCGGTGCCGAAGGCGGCGCCGGCGTCGATCTTCAGGTTCACCCGGTTCGGCGGCACCCGTCCCTGGTCGTGGGCGCCGTAGACGAAGAAGCGACCCGCCTCGACCGGCGGCAGGCCGGACAGCGACATGGCCAGCCAGTCGGCGTCGGCCAGCTTGTCGACCGTGACGGTCAGCCCGTCCTGCGCCTTCAGCCGCGCCTCGACGCCGGCCGCCTCCTCGTCCGTGGTCGGGAAGGCGTCGATGCGCCAGACGCCGCGTTCCTCGTCCTCCTCAAGAATCGAATAGGTGGCGCCCTCCAGCAGCGGGTCGGCGTCGAGCGCGGCGGCGGCGGCTTCGGCGACGGCGCGGTCGCCGTGGGCGATGATCTGAACAGCGGACTCGGACATTTCTCAAACGTGGCTATGATCACGAATCGACGCACGCGCTGGCGTGCGCTCTGTCGCCAGCAAAGGCACCATCCGGGGGATCGGGGAACACATGGCCAAGACACCGTCCAAGTCGAGCACAGCGGCGCCGAAGGCGGCGTCCGCCGCTTCCAAGCCGAAAGCGGCGACGAAGTCGAGCGCCGCGACGAAAACAACCGCGGCCAAGGCTCCGGTGAACGCTCCGGCGGCGAAGACCGCGGCGGCGGCGAAGGCTCCGGCGAAGACGGCCGCTCCGAAGCCGGCCGCGGCGCCGAAGGCGAAAACCGTGGTCTCGGCCCCGGCGAAGGCTCCAGCCGCCCGGGCCGCCGCGCCGAAGGCGGCTGCTCCGAAGGCTGTCGCCCCGAAGGCCGCTGCTCCGAAGACGGCTGCTCCGAAGGCCGCGTCGGCTCGTACCGCTGCGCCGAAGGCCGCCGCTCCGGCGAAGACCGCCGCCGCTCCCAAGGCAGCCGCGCCCGCCAGGGCCGCAGCCCCGAAAGCAGCGCCGAAGGCCGCTGCCGCGACTGCACCGAAACCCGCCGCTCCGGCGGCCAGCCCGGCGCCGACGATGACCGCCGCCGCCGCGGCTCCGAAGCCGGCCACGAGCCAGCCGGCGGCCCCGAAGGGCTTCTTCAGCAAGGTGCTCGACGCCATCTTCGGCAAGCGCTGATCGCGCCCTGAAACGACGAAGCGCCGAAGGATCGCTCCTCCGGCGCTTTTTCGTGCCTGCGGCGGCGAGGGCTACTCCGGCAGGTCTTCCGCCAGGATGGCCATCTCGAACATGAAGCTGCCGGCCTCGTCCTCGTCCTCGAAAACGACGCCGATGAACTCGTCGCCGACATAGACCTCGGCCGAGTCGGCCGGCTTGCCGCGCGGCTTCACGATGATGCCGCCCGTGTTGAAGGTGCGCTTCAGGTGCGTCTCGACGCGCTTCATGTCGGCGGCGTTCATGGGCTTTCCTCGGGTCTCGTGTTGGCCGCGGACCCTAGAGAAACGACGCGCCGGGGGAAAGGCTCAGATGACGAAGTCGTAGACGATGTCGGCCAGCGTATGGTCCATCGTCCGCGCCGGCGCCTCCCCGGTCGGGCAGTTGACCAGTCGCGCCGGCACCCCCGCCACGGTGCAGCCCGCCGGCACCGGCTTCAGCACCACCGAGCCCGAGGCCACCTTGGCGTAGTCGCCCACGGTGATGTTGCCCAGCACCTTGGCTCCGGCCCCGAGCAGCACCCCCTTGCCGATCTTGGGGTGCCGGTCGCCGCGCTCGGCCCCGGTGCCGCCCAGGGTCACGGCGTGCAGCATCGACACCTCGTCGCCGACCACCGCCGTCTCGCCGATGACGATGCCGGTGCCGTGGTCGAGGAACAGGGCCGAGCCCAGCCGTGCGGCCGGGTGGATGTCGATCTGGAACAGCTCCGACATCCGGCTCTGCAGATGGAAGGCCAGAGTGTCGCGCCCCTGCTTCCACAGCCAGTGCGCCACCCGATGCCCCTGCAGGGCCTGGAATCCCTTGAAGTAGAGGAAGGGCTGCAGCAGCGAGCGGATCGCCGGGTCGCGCTCCGCCACCGCCTGCAGGTCCGCCTCGGCCGCCGCGACGATGCCCGGATCGGCCTCGTGGGCGTCGCGACAAACCTCGCGCACCGACATGGCCCCCAGCTCCGCGTCGCCCAGCTTGCGCGCGATCTGGAAGCTCAGCGCCGCCGACAGGTCGGCGTGCGACAGGATCACGGCATTCATCTGCGAGGCGAGGTGCGGTTCGCTCCGCGCCGCCGCCTCGGCCGCCTCGCGCAGCTGCGACCACACGTCGGTGCGGGCGGCGACGACTTCCAGCTTCGGCATCGGCGGCTCCATCAGGCGGCGATCATACGCTGGCCAGCATGGCCTTCGCCAGTTCGGGCGGAAGCTCGCCCTCGCGGGCCATATGGTAGGCCCTGAGCGCCGTCGCCAGCGTGAACATGTCCCGGATCGCCCCGCGCCCGATCTCGCGCAACAGGTCGCCGAAGGGCACTCGGGCGATGCGGATGATCTCGGTCGGGTCAAGCTCCCCGGTCGCCGGCGACAGGTCCCACGCCAGCCAGGCGATGGCCCGCTCGTCGGTGACCGAATTGCTCATCTCCGCCCGGTAGGCCTCGCGCCAGACCGCCGCCTTGAGCCCCGCCTCCTCCGCCAGCTCGCGCTGGATGCCCCCCAGCGGGTCCTCGTCGAACGGCGCGCCGCCCTCGGGCATCTCCCACGACCAGTTCATCAGGGCGAAGCGCTGCTGGCCCACCAGGGTCACCGTGCCGTCCTCGTGCAGCGGCAGCACCCCGACCGACAGGTTCTTCGGCCGCATCACCACATAGTCGGACTCGTGCCCCGTCGGCGCGACGGCGTGCTGGCGGGTCAGCCGCATCCACGGGTTCTCGAACAGGGTCTCGACCGGCCCCTCGCCCCGCCACGGCGGCGGGCGGTCGCTCCCGTCGTCCCAGGCCGGGGTCGGGCGGTCGGCGTCGAAGGCGGTGCGCGAGTCGGTCATGGGCCGGGTATGGCGCAGCGGCGTTCGCGGCACTAGCTAGGCGGCATGACCGACGCCGACCTGGGGGCCTCCCTGCCCCTCCCCGTCCCCTCGCCCGAGCTGGAGCGCCGGCTGGCCACGCGCCGGTCGGCCCCCGCCCAAGCCCTGGCCGCCCCCGGACCCTCGCCGGCCGAGGTCGAGCGGATCCTGTCGCTGGGCGCCCGCACGCCCGACCACGGCAAGCTGTTCCCGTGGCGCTTCTTGGTCATGGGCCCGCAGGGCCGCGCCGACCTCGCCCGCCGCCTCGAGCCCCTCGCCGCCCGTCAGCCCGACCCCGGCAAGGCGGCGAAGGTGCTCAGCAAGCTGACCTGCCCGCCGCTGACCATCCTCGTCGTCTCGGCCCCGGTCCCGAACCTCAAGGTGCCCGAGTGGGAGCAGCGCCTCTCCGCCGGAGCCGTGTGCATGAACCTCGAACACGCCGCCAACGCCCTGGGCTATTCGGCCAGCTGGATCACCGACTGGTACAGCTACGATCCCGAGGCCGTCGCCCTGCTCGGCCTGACGGGTGCGGAGCAGGTCGCCGGCTTCATCCATATCGGAACCTTGGCCGAGCCGCCGCTGGAGCGCCCGCGGCCGGATCTGGCCTCGCGTACGACCTACCAGGCCTGAGCCAGGGTCGCCTCGACCGACAGCCCCGTCGCCACCGCCAGCCCCAGCGTCACCACCACCAGGGCGGCGAGCAGCAGGCCTTCGGTGCGGTCGCGGAACGGGCGCATGGCGCGAGCATGCGCGGATTCGCCTTACCCGACGATTACGCGGCCGCGCCGGCCAGATAACGCCGGTGCAGCAAGGGCTTGCCCAGCCAGTAGCAGAGCTCGGCCGGCCGCTCGACGTCCCACACCGCCAGGTCGGCCGCCTTGCCGGCCTCGATCGTGCCGGCCTCTTCGCCCAGCCCCAGCGCCTGCGCCGCGACCCGCGTCGCCCCAGCCAGCGCCTCCTCCGGGGTCAGCCGGAACTGCACGCAGGCCAGGTTCAGCGCCGCCGTCATCGAGGCCACCGGCGAGGTGCCCGGGTTGCAGTCCGTCGCCACCGCCATCCCGACCCCGTGCCGCCGCAGCAGCTCCACCGGCGGGGGCTGCGTCTCCCTCAGCATCAGGAAGGCGCCCGGCAGCAGCACCGCGACCACCCCGGCCTCGGCCATGGCCTTCACCCCGGCCTCGGTGGTGTGCTCGACATGGTCGGCCGACAGCGCCTTGTACTTGGCCGCCAGCGCCGCCCCGCCGCCGTCCGACAGCTGGTCGGCGTGCAGCTTGACCGGCAGACCCAGCGCGCGTGCCTTGTCGAACAGCCGCCCCACCTCCCCGACCGAGAAGGCGATCGGCTCGCAATAGGCGTCCACGGCGTCGACCAGCCCCTCGGCGTGCGCCGCCAGCAGGATGTCGTCCACAGCCTTGTCCACATAGGCGGCGCGGTTCGCCCGATGCTCCGGCGGCACTGCGTGCAGGCCCAGGTAGCTGGTCCGCACCCGCACCCCCGCCTCGCGCCCGATCCGCCGCGCCGTGCGCAGCATCTTCAGCTCGCTGTCCCGGTCCAGCCCGTAGCCGGACTTGATCTCCACCGTGGTCACCCCGGTCGCCTTGAGCCCCGCCAGTCGCGTCAGGGCGCTGGCGTACAGCGTCTCCTCCGACGCAGCCCGCGTCGCCGTCATGGTCGAGACGATGCCGCCCCCGGCCCGGGCGATGTCCTCGTACGACGCCCCGTTCAGCCGCTGCTCGAACTCGCCGGAGCGGTCGCCGCCAAACACCAGGTGGGTGTGGCAATCGATCAGGCCGGGGGTCACCCAGCGCCCGCCCAGCCGGTGGGTTTCCACAGGCTTGTCCACAGGCGCCTCCGCCCGCGGCCCGGCCCAGACGATGCGACCGCCCTCGACCAGCACCGCCCCGTCTTCCGCCGCCCCGAACGGCGCGCCGCCGGGTACCATGGTCGCCAGCCGGCAGTCGGTCAGGAGCAGGTCGCTCATCTTTCCTCGAACCCCGCCAGCAGTTCGCAGAACCACCGCCCCGCCGTCAGCGAGCCGAGGTCGCCCACCTCCAGCGACGGATCGTATTCGGTCAGGTCCACCGCCTTCACCTTGGGATGCGCCCCGACCGCCCGCGTGGCGTCGAAGAAGTCGTGCACGCTCACCCCGCCGGGCCGCGCGCCCGGCGAGGCCGGCCACTGGCTGCGGTCGATGACGTCGATGTCGAAGTCGACGTAGATCGCCTCGACCAGCCCCGACAGCCGCTCAAGCTCCTCGGCCACCACGGCCGCCAGCCCGCGTTCGCGGCACTCCCGCGCCGTCCGCACCGCGATCCCCGCCGCCATCGCCGTCTCGTGGGCCCGCCGGGTGTTGGCGAACGGAGACAGTCCGACCTGGCTGATCCGTTCGCCCGCCAGCCCGTCCTCCAGCAGCGCCCGCACCGGATTGCCGTTGGTCAGCCCCCGGTCGGTGTCCCTGAGGTCGAAATGGGCGTCCAGCGTCAGCAGGCCGACACCCTCAAGTCCCTTGGCCAGCCCGAGCCCGTGCGCCCCCGGACGCGTGACGGCGTTGTTGCCGCCGACCAGCACGGTCAGCGCCCGCCCCGCCTGCGCCGCCACCGCGTCGCGCACCGGCGCGAACGCCTCCGCCGGGGCCAGCGCCTTCACCGCCACGTCGCCGGCGTCGTGCACCCGCGTCGCCAGCTCGCGGCCGGTCTCCACGTCATAGGTCGAGAACCGCGGCAGCACGGCGCGCAGCGCCTTCGGTCCGAGGTCGCACCGACCGGGCGTCAGCGATCGCTCGTTGACGCCCGCGCCGATCAGCGCGACCCGTGCATCGGGATGGTCGCCGACGAGGTCCGCGACGGAGCGCCAGCCCAGCGCCTCTGAGTCTTCCGTGGTCATGGTCTGGCAGCGTAGAGAGGCGTCCATGTCGACTCAACAGACCCCGAACGCCCGCGTCGTCCGCGCCCCGCGCGGTCCGGAGATGACGGCGAAGACCTGGGCCGCCGAGGCCGCCCTGCGCATGATGATGAACAACCTCGATCCCGAGGTGGCCGAGCGGCCGGAGGACCTCGTGGTCTACGGCGGCATCGGCAAGGCGGCGCGGGACTGGGCGAGCTTCGACCGCATCGTCGCCGAGCTCCGCGCGCTTGAGCCCGACCAGACCCTTCTGGTGCAGTCGGGCAAGCCGGTCGGGGTGTTCCGCACCCACGCGGACGCACCGCGGGTGCTGATCGCCAATTCCAACCTGGTGCCGAAGTGGGCGACCTGGGAGCATTTCCACGAGCTCGATCGCAAGGGGCTGATGATGTACGGCCAGATGACGGCCGGCTCGTGGATCTACATCGGCACCCAGGGCATCGTTCAGGGCACCTACGAGACCTTCGCCGAGGCCGGACGCCAGCACTATGGCGGCGACTGGTCGGGCAAGTGGATCCTCACCGCCGGACTCGGCGGCATGGGCGGGGCCCAGCCGCTGGCGGCGACCATGGCCGGGGCCTCGTGCCTGGCGGTGGAGTGCCAGCGCAGCCGCATCGAGATGCGCCTTCGCACTCGCTACCTCGACGTCATGGCCGAGACGCTCGACGAGGCGCTCGATCTGCTGAAGCAGTCGATCGAGGACAGGAAGCCGATATCCATCGGCCTATTGGGCAATGCCGCTGAAGTTCTGCCTGAACTGGTCAGACGCGGCGTGCGGCCCGACCTGGTCACCGACCAGACCTCGGCCCACGACCCGGTCAACGGCTATCTGCCGATCGGCTGGACCGTCGCCGAATGGGAGACGAAGCGGCAGTCCGACCCGGCCGCCGTCGAGGCCGCCGCCCGCGCCTCCATGGCCGTGCACGTCCGCGCCATGCTCGACTTCCACGCCATGGGCGTGCCGACGACCGACTACGGCAACAACATCCGCCAGGTCGCCTTCGACGCCGGGGTCGAGGACGCCTTCGCCTTCCCCGGCTTCGTGCCCGCCTACATCCGTCCGCTGTTCTGCCGCGGCATCGGGCCGTTCCGCTGGGCCTCGCTGACCGGCGATCCGGAGGACATCCGCAAGACCGACGAAGCCATGAAACGGCTGTTCCCGGATAACGCCGGCCTGCACCGCTGGCTGGACATGGCCGGGGAGCGCATCGCCTTCCAGGGCCTGCCCGCCCGCATCTGCTGGATCGGCCTCGGCGACCGCCACCGCGCCGGGCTGATGTTCAACGACATGGTGGCGTCGGGCGAGCTCAGCGGCCCCATCGTCATCGGTCGCGATCACCTCGACAGCGGCTCGGTGGCCAGCCCCAATCGTGAGACCGAGGCCATGATGGACGGCTCGGACGCCGTCTCCGACTGGCCCCTGCTCAACGCCCTGCTCAACACCGCCTCGGGGGCCAGCTGGGTGTCGCTGCACCACGGCGGCGGCGTCGGCATGGGCTACAGCCAGCACTCGGGCGTCGTCATCGTCGCCGACGGCACGCCGGAGGCGGCCCGGCGTCTGGAACGCGTCCTCTGGAACGACCCCGCCACCGGCGTCATGCGCCACGCGGACGCCGGATACGACATCGCGAAGCAGGCGGCGCGGGAACACGGCCTCAACCTGCCGAGCCTCAAGTGACCCTCGCCCCTCCCCTTCCTTCTCCCCTCGGGGGAGAAGGTGGCTCGCGGAGCGAGGCGGATGAGGGGGCTTTCAAAGCCGCCTCGTTCACGCGCCTGAGCCACGCCGACCATCCCCCTCATCCGGGCGGCTGCGCCGCCCACCTTCTCCCCCGAGGGGAGAAGGGAGACAGAGCATGACCCAGATCACCATCGGCGCCGCCCCCCTCGCGCTCGCCCAGCTCCGCGCCGTCCTCGACGGTCCGATTTCGATCAGCCTGACCGACGCCGCTTGGGTCGCCGTCGACAAGGGCGCGGCGGCCGTCGCCGCCATCGTCGCCGAGGGCCGCACCGTCTATGGCGTCAACACCGGCTTCGGCCTGCTGGCCAACACCAGCATTGCGCCGGAAGACCTTGAAACCCTTCAGAAGAACCTCGTCCTCAGCCACGCCTGCGGCGTCGGGCCTCTGCTCGACGACGCCGTCGTCCGCCTGCTGATGGTGCTGAAGATCGCCAGCTTGTCGAAGGGCGCTTCCGGGATCCGGCGCGAGACGCTCGAGACGCTGGTCGAATTGGTCAACGCGGACCTCCTGCCCTGCATCCCGTCCAAGGGCTCGGTCGGCGCTTCGGGCGACCTCGCCCCGCTGGCCCACATGAGCTGCGTTCTGATCGGCGTGGGCGAAGCCCGCGCCGGCGGCGAAACCCTGCCCGCCGAGGCGGCGCTGGCCCGGATCGGCCGCAAGCCCCTGACCCTCGGCCCCAAGGAGGGGCTGGCCCTGCTCAACGGCACCCAGTGCTCCACCGCCCTGGCGCTGGCCGGCCTGTTCGCAGCCGAGGCCTGCTTCGCCGCCGCCGTCGCCGCCGGCGCCCTGTCCGTGGATGCGCTCAAGGGCTCCGACGCCCCCTTCGATCCCCGCATCCACGCCCTGCGCGGCCAGCCCGGCCAGCTCGACGTCGCCGCGCGCCTCCGCGCCCTCATGGAGGGCTCCGCCATCCGCGACAGCCACCGCCACGACTGCGCCAAGGTGCAGGACCCCTACTCGCTGCGCTGCCAGCCGCAGGTCATGGGCGCCACGCTGGACGTCCTGCGCAACGCCGCGGCCATGCTGGAGCGCGAGGCCAACGCCGTCACCGACAATCCGCTGGTCTTCATCGACGACGGCGACGTCATCTCGGGCGGCAACTTCCACGCGGAACCCGTTGCCTATGCAGCCGATCAGATCGCCATGGCGCTCTGCGAGATCGGCAACATCTCCGAGCGCCGCACCTCCATCCTCGTCGACCCGAAGATGAGCGAGCTGCCGGCCTTCCTGGTCAGGGAGAGCGGCCTCAACTCCGGCTTCATGATCGCCCAGGTGACGGCGGCGGCGCTGGTGGCGGAGAACCGCATGGTCGCCCACCCCTGCGTGGTCGACACCGTCCCGACCTCGGCCAACCAGGAGGACCACGTCTCCATGGCCACCCACGGGGCGCGCCGCCTGCTCGACATGGCGGAGAACACCGCCACCGTGGTCGGCATCGAACTGCTCGCCGCCGCCCAGGGCATCGAGTTCCACCGTCCGCTGAAGAGTTCGCCGGACCTGGAACAGGTCTGGGCCATCGTCCGCGAGGCCGCCGCGCCCTACGCCTCGGACCACTATTTCGCGCCGGACATCGAGCGCGCCACGCAGGGCGTCCGCGCCGGCCGCTACCGGTCCTTCGCGGCCGACCTTCTGCCCTCGGCCTGAGCCACGACCGATTCTGACGCACAGGGGCCGCAGGATGGCGGCTCTGGGTCTTTGACAATCGAACACACGCCCCCCGTCCGGCCTGTCCAGCCGACGGGCGCCTGTCCACGGGATTCATCGGCCGCCCGCAGCCCTGCGGACGCATCGGACGCATCGGACGCATCGGACTGCTTTTTTGGGTCCGCGCCAGCCCTCAGACCTGCAGCGGCGCCCTGGACAGCGCCGCCAGATTGGCGGACCCGGTGCAGAAGCAGACGGTCCTCAACTGCCGGATGACGGTCTGGAAGTGGGCCACGACCGCCTCGGTCGAGTGGGTCGCCGCCGCCAGCACTCCGGCCGCCTGGCCGACGATGTCGGCCCCCAGCCGGATAGCCCGGGCCGCGTCGACGCCGTCGCGTATGCCGCCGGAGCCGATGATCAGGGTGCGGGGACAGGCCGCCCGCGCCTCGGCGATGGCCCTTGCCGTCGGAACGCCCCAGTCGGCGAAGGCCGCGGCGTGGGCCTTGTCGCCGTCCCCTTCTGCGCGCTCGCCCTCGACGCTGGCCCAGTTGGATCCGCCCGCCCCGGCCACATCGAGGCCCGCGACGCCCATGTCCGCCAGCCGCTTCGCCGTCGCCGCCGACAGACCCGCCCCGGTCTCCTTGACCACCACCGGCGCGTCCAGGGCCCGGACCAGCGCCTCCAGCGCCGCCCCGACGCCCCACCAGTCCCGATCGCCTTCCGGCTGGCAGGCCTCCTGCAGCGGGTTCAGGTGCACCACCAGGGCGTCCGCCGCGACCATGTCGATCACCCGCCGCGCCTCGTCCACCCCGAAGCCCCGGGTCAGCTGCGCCGCTCCGATGTTGGCGAGGATCGGCGTGTCGGGGGCCTTGAGGCGAAGGCTCATGTCGAGGCCCGGCGTGGGCCCGCCGGTCGCCAGCGCCGCGCGCTGCGAGCCGACCGCGAGGGCGATACCGAGGTGCTGCGCCGCCTCCGCCAGCCGGGCGTTGATGGCCTCCGCCCGCGCCGGCCCGCCGGTCATGGCGCTGATCAGCAGGGGCGCCTGCAGCCGCCGCCCGAGGAAGTCGACGCCGAGGTCGATCTTGCCATGGTCGAGGTCCGGCAGCGCCTCGTGGACGAAGCGGACGGCGTCGAGGCCGGTGTCCAGCCGGTGCCGCGCCTTGCCGGCAAGGATGACGTCGAGGTGCTGGTCCTTGCGGGCGGCGATGTCGGTCAAGTTCCGGCTCCGGCGTCAGGCCCCCTCCCGATCCTTAGCCCAGGTCGGACCCGCCGCGAAGCCTCAGGGCTGCTTCTCCACGATCAGGGCGTAGGCGCCCGTCTGCCCCTGCTGGAAGGTTCCGGCGCGGATCTCGTACGTCCCGTCCGACGGCGCCGCCCATTCGAGCTTCGAATGGGTGTCGGACAGTCCGTCGTCATCGCTGCCAAGCACCTCGAAGGCGCCGTCGTCGCCGGTCCTGCCGACGATCACGAAGCTGTCGACCTCGTTGGAGGCCATGATGATCGTCAGCTTCTCTTCCGCCTTCAGGGTCACCCGATAGGCGTCGTAGAAGCTGTTGTCCTCCGCGGACGCGTCCGACTCGGTCAGGGCGCCCCGCGCCGTGGCCCCGACGAGGATGCTCCCCGGCTCCGGTTGAGGCCCCCGATCGATCAGTTCCAGCGAGTACAGACCCTCGTCTTCCGGCCCGTAGGCGGAGGCCCGGAGCACGTAGTCTCCGTCTTCCGGAAGGGTGTAGTTCAGGCGCGAGTCGGTGCCCTCCCCCAGCCCGTCGTCATCCGACGCCAGCGCCGAGAATTCGCCCCCGGCGCGGCCGATCCGGAGAACCGTGTCGAAGTCCCCGGACCGCATGATCGCCTGGATGCGCTGCCCCTCGCGCCCGGAGAAGCTGTAGCCGTCGAACCCCCGGTCCTCCGCGTCACGTGGATCGCCCTCCCCGATCTCTCCCTCAAGGGTCGTGCCGAAGGCCAGCGGCTCGGGCGCCCGTTCGGGCTCCATCTCGGCGATGGAGAGGCTGTAGTCGCCGGTCGCGCTGGAGAAGGCGCGGGCCTCGATCACATAGGCGCCATCCGCCGGTAGGGTGAAGATCAGTCGGGAATCGGCTCCCTCGGGTCCGCCGTCGTCGTCCGTCGCCAGGCTGGTGTTGGCCGCGTCGAACAGCTCGAGATAGGTGTCGAAGTCGGCCGAGGTCATGTCGATGCGGACCCGCTGCCCCGCTCGCCCCTCGAACCGCCAGGCGTCAGCCGGCACGCCCGCGGCGTTTATCCCGTCGTCCTCGGTCAGGACTCCCTCGACCGTGTCCCCGATCGCGATGGGCTGCGCCGGCAGCGGCTCAGGTCCTTCGGACAGGGTCAGGCTGTAGGCGCCCTCCGACCCCGGGGCCAGGGGGGTGACCTGGATGACGTAGCTCCCGTCATCCGGGGCGGTGAACATCAGCCGCGAATTGAGTCCCGCGCCCGGACCGTCGTCGTTCATCGCCAGTTCGTCGAAGTCGCCGCCCGTCATCCGCCCGACCCGGACCACGGGATCGAAGTCCTCGCTGTCGAGCGCGATGGCGAACCGTTCGCCCTCCCCCGCCCGGAAGCTCCACGTGTCGTACGGGAGGCCCTCGTCCGTCTCCGGATCGCGTGCGTTCAGTTCGCCCTCGACGGTCCGCCCCAATCGGATCGGGGAGGGGCGCGGCGCCGGTCGCGCCTGGGGGCGTTCCACAAGCGCCAGCGTGTAGGCGCCTGCGCCCGCCTCGGCCAGGGTTCGCGCCCGCAGGATGTGGGTGCCGGTCCGTTCAGCGGTGAAGCGCAGGCGGGCGTCGGTGCCTTCGCCGAGCCCGTCGTCGTCGAATGCGAGCGGCTCCTCCGCGCCCTCCGGATCGTGAAGGGCCAGGGCGGCGTCGAAGGCGGAAGACCGCATCACCGCCTCCAGCCTCTGCCCCGCCCGCGCCTCGAAGGCATAGGCGTCGTAGCGGTAGAAGCCCTCGGGATGGCGTGCGTCGCCCTCCCCGATCTCCCCCTCGACGCTGGCGCCGATCGCCAGCGGCTGCGCTTCCTGGGCCACGACGGCCGCCGCGACGGACAGCGTCAGCCAGCTGGCGGCGGCGAGAATCATCTGTCGGCGCATGCGGGTCCCCTCAATGCCGACCGATCATAGACGCCGAACCCGCCCCTCTGTAAATCGCGGGGACCGCACGATTCCTGACGACCGGAGCCGAACCATGACGGCCGACCCTGCACGCGCGACCCTCATAGACGGCAAGGCCTTCGCCGCCGCCCTGGTGGATCAGGTCGCCGCCGCCGCCGCCCGGCTTGAGGCGGATCGCGGCGTCAAGCCCGGCCTGGCCGTGGTCATCGTCGGCGAGGACCCGGCCAGCCAGATCTATGTCCGCAACAAGGGCGAGACGACGCAGCGGGCCGGGATGCGTTCCGACACCCACCGCCTGCCCGAGACCACTCCGCAGGGCGACCTGCTGGCGCTGATCGGCGAACTGAACGCCGACGCCGGCATCCACGGCATCCTCGTCCAGCTGCCCCTCCCCGCGCATATCGACAGCGCCGCGGTGCTCGCCGCCATCGATCCGGACAAGGACGTCGACGGCTTCCACGTGGTCAACGCCGGACGCCTCGCCGTCGGGCTGCCCGGCCTGGTCCCCTGCACGCCCCTCGGCTGCCTGATGCTCCTGAAGCACGAACTGGGCGACCTCACCGGTCTGAACGCCGTCGTCGTCGGCCGCTCGAACATCGTCGGCAAGCCGATGGCGCAGCTGCTGCTCGGCCAAAGCTGCACCGTCACCATCGCCCACTCCCGCACCCGCGACCTGCCCGCCCTGTGCCGAACCGCCGACATCCTCGTCGCCGCCGTCGGTCGGCCGGAGATGGTGCGCGGCGACTGGATCAAGCCTGGCGCCACGGTGATCGACGTGGGCATCAACCGCGTCCCGTCGCGCGACCCGGAGAGGGCCGCGGCCGGGAAGACCCGGGTCGTCGGCGACGTCGCCTTCGACGAGGCGGCCCTCGTCGCAGGCCGCATCACTCCGGTGCCCGGCGGCGTCGGCCCCATGACCATCGCCTGCCTGCTCGCCAACACCTACACCGCCGCCTGCCGGGCCGCGGGCGTGGAACCGGAGCCGTTGGGCGCTTGAACCGTTCGGCGTCCGGGCCAATAGTCCCGACCACGGTCCTCAGGAGACGCCCCATGTTCCGCTTTTCGCCCCGCGCCGTGGTTCTGGCCGCCCTTCTGGTCACGACGCCGGCCGTTTCAGGCTGCGGCATCAACGCCATCCCGACCAAGGAAGAGGCGGCGAAGGCGCGCTGGGCCGACGTCCAGTCGCAGTACCAACGGCGCGCCGACCTCGTGCCGAACCTGGTGGCGACCGTGCAGGGCGCCGCGATCCAGGAGCGCACCACCCTCACCCAGGTGGTCGAGGCCCGCGCCCGCGCCACCAGCGTGCAGGTGACGCCCGAAACGCTCACCGACCCGCAGGCCTTCCAGCGCTACCAGGCGGCCCAGGGCGAGCTGTCCCAAGCCCTGTCGCGGCTGCTGATGGTGGTGGAGAACTACCCGCAACTGCAGTCGAACCAGAACTTCCTCGCCCTGCAGTCGCAGCTGGAAGGGACCGAGAACCGCATCGCCGTCGCCCGGCGCGACTACAACGAAGCCGTTCGCGACTACAACACCAGCCTGCGTACCTTCCCCACGGTGATCTGGGCCAACACCATTCACGGCGGCTCGGAGCCGATGCAGCCCTTCACCGCCACCGAGGCGGCTCAGTCGACGCCGAACGTCAATTTCGACGCCCTCAATCCCGCGTCGCCGGGCGCCGCGACCGCCGCGCCGGGCGCGGCGCCCGGGTCCGCCCCGCCCGCCGCTCCCGCCCGGTGAACCGCCCGTTTCCCTTTTCGGGCGCCTGGCCGCTGCGGGCGGCCATGGCGGCGCTGCTGGCGGTCCTCTGGCTCCTCGCCGTGGCCTTGCCGGCGTCAGCCCAACCGCGCTTCCCGGAGCTGACCGGCCGCGTCGTCGATCAGGCCCGACTGCTCTCGCCGGCCAAGGAGGCGGAGATCGCGACCCGCCTTGAGGCGCTGGAGCGCGACACCACCGACCAGCTGGTGGTGGTCACCGTCGACGATCTGCAGGGCTACGCCATCGAGGAGTATGGCTATCAGCTGGGCCGGACATGGCAGATCGGGCAGGCTGGCAAGAACAACGGCGTCCTGCTTCTCGTCGCGCCGAATGAGCGCAAGGTGCGGATCGAGGTCGGCTATGGGCTCGAGCCGGTGCTGACCGACGCCATGTCCGCCCTGATCATCCACAACCAGATCCTGCCGGCATTCCGTGACGGCTATTTCGAGCGCGGCATCGACCAGGGCGTCGCCGCCATCGAGGAGCAGTTGAGACTCGATCCGGCCGAGGCCGAGGCCAGGGCGGCGGCTGCAGAAAGTCCGGAGGCCGGACCGCCGATCGGACCGATCATCTTCATCGCCGCGATCTTCCTGTTCATGGCCCTGTCGCTGGCCGGGGGGATCGCCGGACGCGGACGTCGACGCAGGGGCCATGGCGTGGCTCCGATCCTCATCTGGGCGGCGTCGGAGGCGATGCGGAGCGGCGGTCGCGGCGGCGGCTCGTCGTGGGGCGGCGGCGGGTTCGGCGGCGGCGGCGGCAGTTTCGGCGGCGGAGGCGCGTCCGGCGGATGGTGATCAGGCAACGAACCCAGGCCGAGGCCCGCATCGCCGCGGCGATCGCCGAGGCCGAATCCCGCACCTCGGGCGAGATCTTCTGCGTCCTCGCCGGACGCGTCTCGTCCTACCGCGACGTGTCCCTGACGTGGGCGGCGGCCGCGGCGCTGATCCTGCCGCTTCTGCTGATCCCGGCAGGTTTCGAACCGTCGTGGGTACCGGGGTTCAGCGACGGATGGGAGGCGGGGCATCTGGCGGCGCGGGACATCACCGTCGGCCACGCCCTGGCCGCGTACGCCCTCCTCCAGGCGGGCGTCTTCCTGCTGACGTTTCTGCTGACCTCCATTCCCGCGGTTCGGCGGATCGCCACGCCGCGCCGAATCCGAACCGCCCGCGTTCGCCGGGCGGCGCTGCAGCAGTTCCTCGCCCACGGACTGCACGTGACGGAGTCGCGCACCGGGGTGCTGCTGTTCGCGTGCATGGCCGACCACCAGGTCGAGGTGATCGCGGACGAGGGCATTCATGCAAAGGTCGACCAGGTCGTCTGGGCCGAGGCGGCCGAGGCGCTCGCGCAAGGGCTGAAACGAGGGGACGCCCCGGGGGGGTTCGAGGCGGCCATCCGCCACACCGGCGCCGTTCTCGCCGAGCATTTTCCCCCCGGCCAACGTAACCACAACGAACTCGACGACCGGCTGGTCGTTATCTGAACCGGCCCAAGCGCCGCCATTTCTTCTTCCGCGGGCGCGCTCGTCACCCGCCAACCGGAAGCCCATGCCCCGCCTGCTGACCTATAATGTACATCGTTGCGAAGGCGTCGACCGGCGCGTGGACGTCGGCCGGATCGCCGCCGTCATCGCCGAGCACGAGCCGGACATTGTCTGTCTGCAGGAACTGGACGTCGGTCGCGCCCGGACCGGTTACGTCGATCAGGCCTGCTCGATCGCCGACCGCCTTTCGATGAGCTACCACTTTCATCCGGCCATGCGGGTGGAGGCCGAACTGTATGGCGACGCAATCCTGACTCATCTGCCTGAGCGGCTGATCCGCTCCGGTCCCCTGCCCTCGGTCCGCGGGGTGCCGCGGCTGGAGCCGCGCGGCGCCCTCTGGGCGGCGATCGAGATCGACGGAGCAACCCTGAACGTGATCAACACCCACCTGGGTCTGGTGCCGCGAGAGCAGCGACTGCAGGCGGCGGCGCTGGTCGGCGATCAGTGGCTGGACCATCCGGACTGCACCGGCCCCACCTTGCTGACCGGCGACTTCAACGCGACCTCTGTCACACGCCCTTACCAGACCCTCGCCCGACGGCTGGCGGACTGCCAGCGCACCCTCGGCCTTCGCCCCTCGGTGAAGACCTTCCCGTCCAGCTTCCCGGCCATCCGGATCGACCACTGCTTCACCAGTCCAGAGGTCGTGGTAACCGCCGTTCAGGCCCCCTTCTCGCCCCTCGCCCGCATGGCCTCCGATCACCTCCCGTTGATCGTCGACTTCGAGATCAGGCAGGCGGAAGCGACCGGCGTCGCTGGGACGGAGCCCGCCGCCGCCAGGGCCTGAAGGCATCCGAGGGCGAGGTCGGATCGCCAATCTGGAACTCTGCGACGAACTGTTCGAGCCCTGAGGGGGGTGTGGCGCCCAGCATGCGCATGCGGCCGCCGTCGAAGCGCCGGACAGCTTCTCCGACCGAGCCGGTCAGCGCCTCGGCCGCGGCGAAGGCCTCGCCCTCGACGCCGATCCAGTGGCCGATGGTGCGATGGCGGAAGCGCCTGATCGCCTCCTGCCCCTCCTCTGTCCCAGGTCGCGCCGCGACGTCGCACTCGGTATCGAATCCGAACGACCGATTGTTCAGGTTGGTCGACCCGATGCGGATGATCTCGTCATCGTAGATCGACACCTTGGCGTGCACGATAATGCGCTGGCCGCCGGCGGTGTGGGGCGTGAAGGCGAAGAAGCGATTGTGCGCATCGGCCTGCTCGAGGCGGAACAGAACCTCCGAGCGGGCCGTGTCCATGGTCATCCGGTCAAACCAGCTGGGGCTTCCGCCCGTGGTGACGAGGACAATCTCCGGACCGTCGGGCTCGCGCAGGCGCTCGGCCAGGGCGGCGGCGATGATCGGCGAAGTGAAATACTGGTTCTCAAGATAGATCAGCCGTCTGGCGGACCGGATGGCGTCGAGGTGGAGGGCCTCGTTCTCGCGGACCCCCGGGCGACCCCGGCGCTCGGGCTCGGTCCGTGCGATGGCGACCGCGGCGTTTCCGAAGTCGGGCTCCACGCCCTCGGGCCAGGGATCGCTTTCTCCGGGATCGAGGACCGTGCGCTCCCCGGTGGCCCGTCGCCACCGCTCCCGGGCCAGATCGCCCAGCGCCTGCGCAGCCGGGCCGTCCATCACGCACATCACCTCATGCCGAGGCGGCGCAAGAACTCCTGACGGCTGGCAGCGGCGCGGGTCGAAGTCCTGATGCTCGTGGGAGTCCCAGCGATCGACCGACACGTCGCCCCCGCCGCAAAAGGCGACCCGATCGTCGATGATCACCGCCTTCTGGTGATGACAGGAACCCAGGGCCATCGGGGGGTCGAGCCGGAACTCGACCATGCGCTTCCGGAACCAGGCGTGGGCGCGCTGCGGAAAGAAGCCTTGGGAGGCGGCGATGAGCAACGGCGAC
This sequence comes from Brevundimonas viscosa, assembly GCF_900116065.1. Classification (GTDB taxonomy): domain Bacteria; phylum Pseudomonadota; class Alphaproteobacteria; order Caulobacterales; family Caulobacteraceae; genus Brevundimonas; species Brevundimonas viscosa. Next base: position 182,183 of record NZ_FOZV01000004.1, on the reverse strand, counting down.
TTCCAGATGAGCAGTCGAACGTCCAGATGTGGCCGCGACTTCACCAGCATCCTGAGCTGGTGCCCAAACTCGTCGGCCGGACCGCTGGCGCTTTCCGGGTCGAGGCGCGTGCGGGGATCGAATTGCCAGCCGAGGAGAACGATCGAGCGCGTCGCCTTGTCGATGGCCGAACTCAGCGCCGCGAAATAGGCGGCGTTCTCCATCAACACAGCGAAACGCGGCGCGGTCTCTACCCGCCAGCAGTTGCGCCCGGGGGCGAACAGCGACTGAAGTTGGTCTTCCATGGCGCTGCCCTGCCCGATTCCCGTGACGGCGGCATGCGCGCCTCCCCGGGCAGGAGACGCGCATGCCGCATTTCCGTTCCACCGTCCGGGGAGGCGGTCAATGCTGACGCATTGTTCATCTAACACCGCATTGCCGGACGCGAAGAATGCGCGCATAACAACCAATGCACTGGACAGGGGGTCGGCGATGCAGGCGCTGATCGAATTGATCGCCGGCTTCGTCGCCTTGCTCGCCGCAGCGGCGCTGTCGCAGTTCGGCCTGGACCTGACCACTCCGCAGGAGAACCAGCGCGAGATCCACCGGATCCGCGACTGCGGGGGCGAGAAGGCCGCCCCGGCGGCGCTGGCGGCCCGCGGCGAGGGCAAGCGCGAATGCTGAATTCCGGGTACGGGTTTCCCCATACGGAATCATCTCGCCTCGCCTTTGCGCCTCGCGATTGAGCGGTTAGGGTCGGCGGCCCGAGCGACGGCCCCCACGGCGCCGCTCCGAGACGAGATAGCCGCCTGATGAAGCCCCCCCGCCACCGGCCGCCGCTGAACCTGACCGAACCGGAACCGGATCCGCAACCGCCGGTCGAAGACGCACAAGCGACCAGCGGCGCCGAGGCGGATTCGATGAGCCAGGCAGACGCTGAACCCGGACGACCGATGTCGGAGCGTCGCCGGCGGCGGTTGGCCGAGGAGCGGCAGAGGGCCGAGACGCGGCGTAGCGAGCAGGCCCCGCCTGGAGACGCCCCGGTTCTGGCAGCCGAACATGAGCCGGAGTCCCCCCGGCCATCAGCCCTCGCGGAATCCGCCGACGCGCCTCCGGCGGCCTGGGCGGCGCCTTCAGCGCCCTCCATTCACCGTCGCGAGCCGTCAACGCCGTCTGGCCGCCACGCCTATGTGCTGGCCGGGATCGCGGCGGCGCTGTGGATCGGCGGGGTCGCCGCCTGGGCTGCGTTCGAAGCCGGCTCGGGCGCCGTCGACCTCCAGCCTCTTCGGCTCGCCCTCTACGCCCTCATCGCCCTGGCTCCCGCAGGGCTCGCCATCATGCTGGCGCACGCCGTGCGACAGGGGGCGGGGCTCGCTGCCGAGACCCGGCGCGCCCGCGACCTCTCGGACGCGCTGCTCGCCCCGACAGCGCTGGCCGCCCGGGAAACCGGCGAGGTGCTGCAGAGTCTCCGCATGGATATCGACCAGGCCTCCTTCGCAGCCGAGCGGGCGCGGAACGAGATGGCCCTCCTGCGCCAGGCGCTGGCGCAGGAGGCTGCGCACCTGAACGAGGCGGCCGAAACCGCGGGTCGCACGGCGCGGCGGCTGGCCGAGCAACTGGGCCGTGAACGTGACCAGATGCAGAGCCTCGGGGTCCAGCTCGACCACCAGGCCGCCGGGGTGGTGGACGCCGTCGAACGGCAGTCGCGCATGGTCGTGGACGCATCCGATCTCGCCCAGACCCAGCTCCGGGAGGCGGAGGCCGCGCTCGCGGCCCGCGCCGCCGATCTGGCCGCTGCGGCCGGCGAAGCGCAGGACGCCGCCCGGCTCGCCGCCGAGGATCTGGCGCGTCAGACCCTGCGTCTCGAGAACGCGGGCGCGGGCGTCGCCGAGCAGATCCAGTCCGTCGAAGAGGGTCTGGGCCAGCAGCGGGCCGCCCTCGTCACCGCCGCCTATGCGCTGCGCACCGACCAGGAGGACTTCTCCGCACAGGTCGAGAGTCAGCGGGCGCAGCTGGCCGAGCAGCTCTCCGCGGCCCGGTCCGCGACGGGCGAGCTGGGCGAGACATCGGTGAGGACCACCGATGCGGTGCGCGATCTCGTCGAGGCCGCCACCGACCAGTTCCGCGCCCTTGTGGAGATGTCGCAACGCGAGGCGGACGGTTTCGACGCGGCGACCAAGGTGGCCCTCGATCGCTTCGAGGCCCTCGCCGCCGAGGCGCGCGACGCGCTGATGGAGGAGACCCGGCGGGCCCTCGCCGCGATGCAGGCGACGGCCGAGGAATCGCGGGCAGCCGCGGAGGAAGCGGTCCAGCAGGCCCAGGTCCGCGCTGACCGGCTCGGGGAAGCCCTGTTCGATGCGGCCCGCAAGGCCGACGAAGCCGCGGACGCCCGGGTCGACAGCGCGCGTCGTATCGTCGACGAGACCGGCAGCCTGGTGGACGCCGCCGGCGACCGGGCGCTCGAACGCCTCGAACTGGTGGTCGAGCGCATGGACGTCGCCCTGTCCCGCATCGACGAAAGTCTGGGCGAACTCGATGATCGCGCCTCACGCCTTCCGGAGGAGGCGCGCGAGCGCATCGACAGCGTGCGCCGCTCGGTGGAGGAAGGGCTGGCCGCGCTGGCGGCCGCCTCACAGAAGGCCGCCGCGGACACCGAGGCGCTGGATGCCGGTTTCCAGGAACGCGTGCGGCGGAACTACGACATGTTGACCGAGGCGGTGCGCCTGATGGGCGTGGTGTCCGGCGACGCCGCGCCGGCCCGCCGACGGTCCGAAGCGTTGCCGGAATCGACCGCTGCGGACCGACCGGCCCGCCCCGAGGAAGCGCGCGGCTTCGGCCTGCGCGGCCGACTGAAGCTGGAGCCGGCCCCCGCACCGTCGACGCCGTCTCCCGCGACCAACGGCCCGCTCGGGTGGAGCGACCTGATCGATGAGGGACCGGGGGAACCGCCGCTGGATCTCGACACGCCGGTGATGCCGGACGCCGCGACATCCGGCGAGGATCTGGAGACGATCGGCGACCGGATCGTGACCGCCGTTCGAAGGATGGGGGTCGATCCCAACGCGCTGCTCCCGCGTTCGCGGGTCGAGGAGGCCGCGCGGGCGGTCGGCGCCCGGGACCCGGAGGGAGCCCGTCAGATCGTTCGCAAGGTGGCCCCGGCTGCGGTTCGCAGCGTCTCCCGCCGCGTGCTGACCGACCCGGCCCTGCGCGCCGACGCCGAAAGCTATGTGCGCGCCTTCGGGCGACGCCTGGCCGCCGACGCGGACGCGGGCGACGCCGCCGGAGTGCTCGGTCGCCTGACGTCGGATGGCGGCCGGGCCTTCATGTTGCTGGACGCGGCGATCGGCGACCTCGCCTGAACACTCCGGTCGACCGGGCTTGACGCCCGGGCGACGGCGCCGACACGGTGCCGCGGTCACCGCGGCAGCTTGAGGGATCCGGTTGATGCCAGACGTCGCACACGCTTCTCCGGACACCCGGCCACACCTCGTGATCTGCGCCTGGGCGCCCGACGAGACGGCATGGGATCCGATCGAGGATCTGTCCGGCGAACCATGGAGCCCGGCGGGCGCCCAGACCGACCCGCTGCCCGCGGATGAGCCCGAGCGGCTGGCCGACGCCCTGATCTCGCGCCTGGCCGATCCCCGACGCCGGGCCCTTCTGCTGATCGGCCGGAGCCGGCAGGGAGACAGCTTCCGCCTGCAGATCCGGGCCGAGAACCGGACGCTGGACGGGTCGGCTCGGCTCGACGAGTCCGGCCCCGCCGTGGTGCGGACGACCGCCCCGGCAGCCGAGATGGTGCAGGCCCTGCGCGAGGCGGGTCTGACCGCCGAGGCGACGTCGGAGGCCGATGCGGACGCCGGCAGCTATCTGCTGTACCGGGTGTTGTCCGCGCTCCCGAATGAGGGGGACGCGCCGGCGGTCGGTCTGCTGCGGGCGCCGCCCGGCGCATCCGACGCCGCGGTCCAGCGGGCGGTGAAGGCGGCGGCGCAGGCGATGGCCCGTCACCTGTCGCCCCTGCCGCGTTCACGGCCCGTCTAGGCCAGCTTGCGCCGCAACGGCAGCGCCGCCAGCAGGCCGACGGCCGCCATCGCCGCCATGGCGCCATAGCCGCCCGCGCCCCAGCGGTCGTACAGCGGCCCGGAAATGGCGGTGGCGCCGCCGATAAGGACGCCGGCCGAGAGCACGGAGCTGAGCGTCTGGGCGGCGGTCTGGGACTCGCGCGGCGCGAGACGCTCGACGATCTGGACGCCGGCGAGGAAGGTGGCGGCGAAGGTCAGGGCGTGGAGCGCCTGGAGCGGCCACAGCAACCACAAGGGCGGCGCAAAGGCCATGGCGGTCCAGCGCGCCACGGCGGCGAGGCATCCGGCGACCAGCAGGGCCCATGGACCGACGCCGACCCGGCGGCGCCAAGGCTCGAACAGCCACATCAGGGCGATCTCGACGACCACGCCGAAGGCCCACAGCTGGCCGGTCGTGGCTTCGCTGATCCCCTGCGCCTTCCACAGGATGGCCGAGAAGGCGTACTGGAAGGCGTGGGCGGCCTGGACGGCGCCGACGGCGAAGATGGCGGTCATGAAGACCGGATCGACGAACAGCCGGCCGAGGCCGTGGAAGCGCTCGCGTCCCCGGAGTGGCGCCCCCTCCCCGACCGGCTCCTCCGGCAGGATCAGGGCGCCGGCGGCGGCGACGCCGAGGCCCAGGACGGCGACCCAGACCACCACCAGGTCGGCGGGGCCGGACACCAGCAAGGCCCCGACGCCGACATTGGCGGCGACGAAGGCGGCCGAGCCGCAGCCGCGCGGCAGGGCGAAGGTGAAGCCGTGCCGGGCTGCGAGGCGCAGCGTCAGCACGTCCGAGAGCGGGATCAGCGCCGCCGCGGCCGTGGCGGCGACGAACCAGCAGATCGCCCGGACGGCGAGGACGTCGGTCAGGCCGGCGCCGGCGTAGCCGACGGCCATCACTCCCCCGAGCAGGGCGATGGGCGCGCGGCGGGTCCGAAAACCATCGGCCCAGACGGCCAGCAGGGGCCCGGTGACCACCCGCCCCAGCATCGGCGCCGCCAGCAGGGCGCCGATTTCCGCGCCGCTCAGCCCCTGCGCCCGAAACCACAGACCGGCGAAGGGAAGGCTGACCCCGGTGGCGCCGAAGAGCAACACATACTGCAAAGCCATACGCGCGGCGGGGGTCATGCGGCGCGCATAGCAGACGCGGCGGCTTCTGTCGGCTAGCGTGCAGTGATGAGGGGGAATCGCGTTCTCGCCGTTTTTGCGGCCCTGAACGGCGCCGTGGCGGTCGGCCTCGGCGCCTTCGCCGCGCATGGCGCCGGGCCCGCCGTGAAGACCCTGCTGACCACGGGCGCGCACTATCAGCTGGTCCACGCCGTGCTGGCCCTGGTCTGCGCCCTGTGGGCGGCCGGCGGACGGGCCGGCGCGGTCGCCGGCTGGCTGGCCGCGACGGGCGGACTGGTCTTCGCCGTCGCCCTCTCCTCCATCGGCCTTCTCGGCCTCTCCGCCATGGGAGCCGTGGCTCCGGTCGGCGGCGTCCTGATGATCTCGGCTTGGCTTTTGCTGGCCGGCGCCGCATTGCGGCCTTCCACCCCTTCCGCCTGAGCCCGCAGAGAGACCGGTTGAGTATGGCCTTCCCCGCGCCCGACACCCCGCGCCGCGACCTGTTCCCGGAGATCGAGCCGTACGCCACCGGCTACCTCCAGACCGGGAGCGTGCACGAGGTCTGGTACGAGGAATGCGGCAATCCGCAGGGCCTGCCGGTCGTGGTGCTGCATGGCGGTCCCGGCGGCGCGGTCAATCCGGGCATGCGACGCTTCTTCGACCCGGCGAAATACCGCATCGTCCTGTTCGATCAGCGCGGCTGCGGCAACAGCCGACCGAACGCCTCGCTCGAGGACAACACCACCTGGACCCTGATCGAGGACATCGAGCGGCTGCGCGAGCTGCTCGGGATCGACAAGTGGGTGGTGTTCGGCGGCAGCTGGGGATCCACCCTGTCGCTGGCCTACGCCATCACCCATCCGGAGCGGGTCTCGGCCCTGGTGCTGCGGGGCATCTTCCTGCTGACCCGGCCGGAGCTGCGCTGGTTCTACCAGGACGGCGCCTCGCACATCTTCCCCGACGCCTGGGAGCGGTTCGTCGCGCCGATCCCCGAGGACGAGCGCCACGACCTGATGGGCGCCTACTACAAGCGGCTGACCGGGGAGGACCGGGCCGAACGGGAACGCTGCGCCGTGGCCTGGTCGAGCTGGGAGGGCGAGACCGTCAGCGTCCAGGGTCCCTCGGCCCGACCGGAAAAGTTCGCCGAGCCTGAGTTCGCCGTCGCCTTCGCCCGGATCGAATGCTGGTATTTCGTCAATGGCGGCTTCTTCCCCGAGGAGGGCTGGCTGCTCAGGAACGTCCACCGCATCCGCCACATCCCCTGCTGGATCGCCCAGGGCCGGTTCGACGTGGTGACCCCGATGACCAGCGCCTGGGCGCTGCACCGGGCGTGGCCGGAGGCGAAGCTGGACGTCGTCGGCGACGCCGGCCACGCCTCAAGCGAGCCCGGCATCATCGACAGCCTGGTGCGCGGCACGGACTGGGCGGCGTCCCTCTAGATTGTCAAAGACCCGGCCGCCCGCTCCCGACCCCCGAGGCAGGACAAGGCATGACCCTTCGCCGATTCGGGAGAAGCGGTGCGGGCGGGAAGGGAGCGGGGCGCCAGGCCTCCGCCCGGTCTGTGCAGTTTGGGTGACCGTATTCGGCGGAAGCAGGCGCCCCGCGTGGTCGTTTTCCGTTCGCCCCGCCGACTGGCGGCCGTGTTCGGGCCTTGAAGGCTCGCCGGTTCGGCCTTGCGGCGTCGCCGGGAGGCCGGACTTTCCGTATCATGTCCGCATCGACCCCGCCTGGTTGGGCGCGCGGCGAGCAAGGGACGCCATCCACTCGACGTCCACGAGGCCCCCGGGACTCTCCTCCACCCCGGCTTCATCGCTCGACCACAGCCCGCTGTCGTCGAGGTCGTCTGGCGCCCTCCTGCACGCCGTCACCCTCGGGCTTGACCCGAGGGCCGGAGGTCGGGGCGGCTCAGATGTCGGGAACGGCCCGCCGATTCCCCACCCTTCCTCCGATCTGAGCGGCGGAACGTCCGGCCCTCGGTCAAGCCCGAGGGTGACGGTGGGAGGGTGACGGTGGGAGGGGGATTGTGGGTGTGGAGGGGAGGGCTGCTCAGACGCCGTTGTGGCGGCCGAAGACGCAGGGTGGTTTCCCCCTCCACCACGCTTCGGGTGGTCCCCTTCCCGGTGGAGAACGGCTCAGGGTCGCCTATTTCGGGTTGGTGCTGCGGACCATTTCCGAGAGCTGGAAGCCGATGCGGCGGGCCTCGCGCTCCTCGGGCTTCTTGCGGGCGTTCAGCAGCACGTTGATCTGGGCGTAGTGCTGGATCAGGCGCACCGGCCGGCCGTCGGGGTTCTTGCCGGTGAAGAGGATGAAGTCGGGCCCCCAGAAGCCGACGTCGTCGATCTGCATGGTGCCGTCGCCGGGCACGCCGACGATGTGGGCGGCGACTTCCTCGTCCCTGTCGAGGCTCTTCTCGAAGTCCTCGATCAGTTTGGACAGGCGGACGAAAGCCCACTCGGCGGGGTTCTCGCGCATGCGCACGCCGTCGGTGAGGGCGGCGGCCTGCTCGGGCGAGGCGGCCGGCAGCATGGGCTGGGGACAGGGCTGGTCGCCCCAGTCGGGGACGAACTTCGGCGGGGTGGAATCGGCTTTGGGGTCGGTCATGCCGGACCCTAACGCGCGAGGTCCGCGATCAGAACAACCCGTGCCCCTTGGGCAGTTCGGCGTAACGGTGGACCCGGGTGGAGAGGACGAGGCCGAAACCGAACATCACGGTCATCATCGACGAGCCGCCATAGGACAGCAGCGGCATGGGCACCCCCACGACCGGAGCCATCCCCATGACCATGGCCCCGTTGATCAGCACGAACAAGGCGAAGAAGGCGGTCATGCCGGCGGCGGCGAGGCGCCCGAAGTGGCTGTGGGCCAGGGAGGCGATGCGCAGGGCGATGAGGATCGCGGCCACATAGCAGGCCAGGACGGTGAAGGACCCGATGAAGCCGAACTCCTCGGCGACGGTCGAAAAGATGAAGTCGGTGTGCCGCTCGGGCAGGAACTCCAGCTGGCTCTGGCTGCCGAGACCATAGCCCTTGCCGAGCAGGCCGCCGGAGCCGAGCGCGATCTTGGACTGGATGATGTTGTAGCCCGTGCCCGACGGGTCGGCCTCGGGGTTGAGGAAGGTCAGCACCCGGTTGCGCTGGTACTCGTGCATGCCGAACATCACGAACGGCGGGACCGCGACCACGGCGGCGGCGGCCCCCGCGGCGATGACCCGCCAGCTGAGCCCGGCCATGAACATCACCGCCGCCCCGGTCAGGCCGATGATCATGGCGGAGCCGAGATCCGGCTGTTTGGCGACGAGCAGGAACGGGAGGCCGATCATGCCGGCCGGGATCAGCAGCTTCCACGACCAGCGCGCCTCCTGGGCGGTGTGGTTGTGGTACCAGCGGGCCAGGGCGAGGACGAGACCGATCTTCATGAACTCGGCCGGCTGGATGCGGATGAAGCCGAGGTTCAGCCAGTTCCGCGCCCCGCCGGCGGTGTAGCCGAGGGGCGTGAACTCGATCATCAGGACGAGGACCAGCAGGACGCCGTACAGAGGATAGGCGGCGCGGAACCACCATTTCGGATGGACCATCGCGAGGGTCAGCATGGCGATGAGCAGCGCCCCGAAGCGCAGCAGGTGCTTGGCCGCCCAAGGCTGCCAGTGACCGCCGGCGATGGAGTACAGCATGGCCGCGCCGACGCAGGCGATGACGGCCAGCAGACCGATGAGGCGCCAGTCCAGCTCGGCGATCTTGGTCGACAGCCGGTCGCGCTCGCCCGGGCGGGTCAGGGCCGAAGCGGTCATCGCGGCGGCTCCGCCAGATAGGGGCGCGGGCCGCTGGTCGCGGTCGGCGGCGCGGGCGCCGCCGGCGGGGGCGCTGCGGCCGCGGCGCCGGTGACCTCGCCGCCGGGGCCTGCCCCGCCCTCGCCCTCGTCGGCGCCGGCCGGCGCCTGCGGTTCGGGCGGCAGGGGGCGCTCGATGCGGGCCCGCATGTCGGGGTCCTTGAGGAGAACGGTCTTCATGATCTCGCGGGCGCGCGGCGCGGCGTCGGCGGAGCCGCCCGACGGCGCGTGCTGGATGATCAGGGCGATGGCGTAGCGGGGCGCGTCGTGGGGGGCGAAGGCCACGAACAGGGCGTGGTCGCGCCGCGACCACTGGGCGTTGCGCGGGCCGCGCGACTCGCCGGGACGGTAGTCGCGCGACTGGGCCGTGCCGGTCTTGCCCGCCATCTGGATGTCGCCGAGACCGAGCTGGGAGGCGCGGTAGGCGGTGCCGGTGACATCGTTGGCCACCGCGGCCATGCCGGCGCGGACGATGTCGAGGTGCTCCCGGGAGAACGGCAGGTCAGGCACCGCGGCCCCGGACGGCCGCTCGACGCCGCCCACCGACTTGACGAGACGCGGATGGATGGCCTTGCGTCCATTGGCGATGCGGCTGGTCATCACCGCCAGCTGCAGGGCGTTGACCGCCAGCGCCCCCTGCCCGATCGCCACCGACAGGGTCTCGCCGGGATACCAGGTCGGATCGTCGTCCCAGCTCGTCGCCTCGGTGTACTCGCGCTTCCACCGCGTCGAGGGGACGATGCCCTTCGATTGTCCGGCGATGCCGATCTCGTAGACATGGCCGAAACCGAGGTCCTGGGCCACGCGGGCGATGCGGTCGACGCCGGCGCGATTGCACAGGTGGTAGAAGTAGGTGTCGCACGAGTTCTTGATGGCGTTGTGCATGTCCATCGCGCCGTGGCCGCCGGCCTTCCAGCAGCGGAAGGTGCGGGCGCCGTAGCGGTAGCCGCCGGTGCAGACGACCCGCTCGGTCGGATCGATGCCGGCGTCGAGGAAGGCCAGGGCCGAGGTCATCTTGAAGGTCGAGCCCGGCGGGAAGGTGCCGTAGATGGCCTTGTCGAGCAGCGGCTTGCGCTCGTAGTCGCGCAGCGCGTTGTAGATGCGGGAGGGGACGCCGCTGACGAACAGATTGGGGTCGAAGGACGGCGCCGAAACCATGCACAGGACGTCGCCGTTGCGGATATCCATGACGACGCAGCCGCCGGACTCCTCGCCGAAGACTTCAAGCGCCCGGTTCTGCACGTCGGAATCCAGCGTCAGGATCACGTCCTTGCCCGGAACCGCCGGGCGCGAGCCGCCGATGTCCTCCGCCACCACGCGGCCGCGCGCGTCGACCTCGACGCGGGTGCCGCCCGCCTCGCCGCGCAGATCGGTGTCGAAGGCCTTCTCCACGCCCTGGCGTCCGATGCGGAAGCCCGGATTGTAGAGGATTTCGGGAACCGTCTCGCCGCGCTCCCGGATCGCCTCGATGTCGCGATCGTTGGGCTTGGCGACATAGCCGATGACGTGGGCGAAGGCGCCGCCGAACGGATAGAAGCGCGCCTCGTGCATGTCGGCCATCACGCCCGGCAACTCGTTGGCGTAGAGGTTGACCCGGGCGAACTCCTCCCAGGTCAGGTCGCTCTTCACCGGCACCGGCGAGAACCGCGGCGCGGCGTTGACGTCGCGGATGATCGAGCGGCGCCGATCCACCGTGTCCGGCAGCAGCCGGCCGAGGAGATCGAGCGTCTGGTCGAGGTCCTTGGTCTCGTCGCGGACCACCAGCACGCGGAAGCTGGGCCGGTTGCCGGCGATGACCACCCCGCCGCGGTCGAGGATGCGGCCACGCGGCGGCGGCACCAGACGGAAGTTGAACTGGTTGGCGCTGGCGAGCGTCGTGTACTCCTGCGCCTGGACCACCTGCAGCTGGGCGAGGCGGCCGGTCAGGGCGAGACCGCCGACCGCCGTCAGGCCGCCCAGCACGAAGGTGCGGCGCAGGAAGGAGCCCTGCCGCTCGTTCGGGTCGGAGAAGAAGATGGCGGGTTCCGAACTCATCGGAACCTCACGTCGCCGTCTTCGAAGCGCTCGACCATGCGGTCGGCGAACGGAAACAGCAGCAGGGTCGGCGCGACCTGGCCGAGGAGCGCCAGGATCGACGGGGGATTGGAGGCGAGGAAGCTGGTGACGAGCCAGGCGATCAGGAAGGCGAGGCCGCAGCAGGCCGCGTACCAGACGAACAAGACCGCCGTCTCCTGCCCGATCAGGAAGCTGCGCGACCCCAGCACCACCGCATAGATGGCCAGCAGCGCCAGCGGCCAGAGGCCGAGCGGGCCATACCAGAAGACATCGAGAAACAGACCGAGCGCGGTCAGCACAACCGGCGCCACGATCGACGGCCGGATCAACGCCCAGGCGAAGGCCAGCACCATCGGGATGACCGGCTCGGGGAGGTTGAGGCCGAAGAGCTCGACGGGGGTGGCGAGAAGGATGGTGGCGGCGAGCGCGATCAGGGCCGGAATGAAGATCCACTGCACTGGCCCGACCACGCGGACCGCGACGGGACGTCTCATTCGGCGCCTCCTGTCGACGGCGCCGGGGCCGGCGTCGCCGCCGGCGGCGACGCGGCGGCGGCGGCGGCGGCGCGCTCGAGGGCGGCCTCGGCCGCGGCGGCGCGACGGGCGGCGGCGTCCTCGACCGCCGCAGCCTGCTCGGGCGTGGCGTCGGACAGGGTGCCGAGCGCGGCCAGCGGCGGCGCGTTCAGCGCCTCGGGATCGACCAGCTGGCCGAAGTCCTCGAACATCAGGATGCGGACGTAGTCGATCGCCCCGCGGTCGCTGAACAGCTTCACGCGCCAGCTGCCGTCAACGCCGCGGGCGGCGACGCCGATCGGCAGGCCGCGCGGGAAGGCGCCGCCGTCGCCGGAGGTCAGGATGCGATCGCCTGGCTGGACGGAATCGACGCCCCGCACGAACTCCAGACGCGGGTTGCCCGAGCCGTCGCCGGTGAGGATGGCGCGGGCGTCGGTGCGGTCGACCAGCACCGGGGTGCGGCTGGCGACGTCTGTGAGCAGCAGCATGCGGCTGACGCCGCCCGAAGTCCCGACGATACGGCCGACGAGGCCGTGCTCGTTGATGGCGGGATTGCCGACCTTGACGCCGCGGGCGGAGCCGACATCGAGCAGGCGGGCGTTGGAGAAGGGCCCGCGCGAGTCGGAGACGGACCGGGCGGTGACCATGGGCACCGGCGGCTCGGGCCGGATGCCCAGCATCGCCTCATAGCGGGCGTTGATGTTCTTCAGGGCGATGGCCTGGTCGCGCCACGGCTCCAGCTCTGCCAGCTGACGCTTCAGACGGCGGTTCTCCGAGACGGCGAAGAAGTAGCCGCCGATGCCGTCGGAGATCTGGCCGAACCAGCGGACCGGGGCGGAGAGGACGCCGCCGACGGGGCCGGCCACGGTCTCGACCCCCGACCGCGCGCCGCTGTACGGCGAAGCCGGCGCCCGCTGGTCGCTGAGCAGCAGGAGGATCGCTCCGACGGCGCAGACGACCACGGCCACCGCGGCGGTCCAGACCAGCGGCACCTTGAGGTTCTCGAACGGTCCGTCGCGAAACGCCACGGCGCGCCTTCCTGAAAAGAGGGAATCGGCGGGACGCCCCCCGCCGATACGTCAAGCCTATCGCGAAGTCCGGCCCAATTGGAACCGGCGCTATCCGGCAGTGACAGGGATTTGAGGCGGTATCTGGAACTTGGCCTTACAGGGCCGAGTCGAGCACGCCCTTCATCCAGCGCGGGTGCTCGAGCACCCGGCCGCAGCCGATGGCGACGCACGACAGCGGATCGTCGGCGACCGAGACCGGCAGGCCGGTGTGGTCGCGGATCTCGGCGTCCAGGCCGCGCAGCAGGGCCCCGCCGCCGGTCAGCATGATGCCCTTGTCGGCGATGTCGGCGGCCAGTTCGGGCGGGGTGGCCTCGAGGGCGACCTTCACCGCCTCGACGATCTGCGACACCGGCTCGGCGAGGGCTTCGGCGGCCTGACGCTCCGAGATGCGGACCTCGCGCGGGACGCCCTGCATCAGGTCGCGGCCCTTGACGTCGATCGACAGGCCTTCGCCGTCGGCCGGGATGCGGGCGGTGCCGATGTCCTTCTTGATGCGCTCGGCGGTGGTCTCGCCGATCAGAAGGTTATGGTTGCGGCGCATATAGCTGATGATCGCCTCGTCCATCTTGTCGCCGCCGACGCGGACCGAGCGCGAATAGACGATGCCCGACAGCGACAGCACGGCCACCTCGGTGGTGCCCCCGCCGATGTCGACGACCATCGAGCCGGTCGGCTCGTGGATCGGCAGGCCGGCGCCGATCGCCGCGGCCATGGGCTCGTCGATCAGGCCGACGCGGCGGGCCGAGGCGTTGAGGCAGGAATCGTTGATGGCGCGGCGCTCGACCGCGGTGGCGCCCGAGGGCACGCACACGATCACCTTGGGGTTCACGAAGCCCTTGCGGTTGTGAACCTTGCGGATGAAGTGCTTGATCATCTCCTCGGCGACCTCGAAGTCGGCGATGACGCCGTCGCGCATGGGGCGGATGGCCTCCATGTGGCCGGGCGTGCGGCCCAGCATCTGCTTGGCCTCTATGCCGACGGCGTGGACGATCTTGCGGCCGCCGACGTTTCGCAGCGCGACCACCGACGGCTCATTCAGCACGATGCCCTTGCCCTTCATGTAGATGAGGGTGTTCGCGGTGCCGAGGTCGATGGCGATGTCGTTCGAGATCGCGCCGAAGACGTGGGAGAACATGGGCCTGGGATACCGTTCGTTCGGGCCTGGAAGGGCGTGGGTCTGACCTGATCGTCCCGGCGAGGCCCCGGCCGCGCGCATCCCCATGAGCGCAGCCTCCTGATCGTCTTCGCCTGACCGACCGTCGGCCCGTTTGCCCGTGTCACGTGGCGATTACAAGTCCCTGAGACCGGCCGCCGACATCAACCTGAGCTTGGCCGTTCACGTTACCGTCAGCCACGCTTTCCGCGGCGCCCGCTCAGGCGGGGTGCAGGCCCTCCATATGCAGGGCCTTCTGCACGCAGGGACGCGACTGGACCAAGGTCAGGTGGGCGTTGAGCTTGGGGAAACGATCCGGATCCAGAAGGTCGGCCAGTCGCAGCCAGCGGGAGAAGACCGAGAGATAGCCGTCGGCGACGGTGTAGCGCTCGCCGAGCACCCACGGGCCCTTCAGCAGGTGATGCTCGACGATGTCGTACTTCGCCAAGGCGGGCTCGAGCGCCTGCGCCCTCGCCTCCCCCTCCAGCGGCGGGCGCGCGAACAGGACCTTGCCGATGGCCGGATGCAGGGCGGAGGCGAGGAAGCCGTTCACCCGGAGCATGCGCGCCAGCTCGAAAGGGGCGTCGTCGGGCGGCAGCAGGCCCGCGTCCGGGTGGGTCGCGGCGGCGTACCACATGATGGCGAGGTTCTCGGTCAGCACGCCGTCGTCGCTGACCAGCGCCGGGGTCACGCCGGCCGGGTTCACCGCCAGATACTCCGGCGTCTTCTGCTCGCCCTTGGACAGATCGATCCGCACCAGCTCATAGTCGGCGTGGGCCTCCTCGAGTGCGATGTGCGAAGCCAGGGCGCAGGCGCCGGGGGAATAGTAGAGCTTGAGCATAGGACTCCTCCGGTGGACGACTGGAGGAGAAACGCCGGGGGCGGAGGTTCTTTCCCTAGTCCGGCGCGCCGGCGGCCCGTTCGCGCCGCTTCACGAACTCGCGCACGGCCAGCATCAGGCCCAGCCAGACCGCAGCGACGGCGGCGAGGATCAGGGAGGTCCAGACCCCGTCCCCGGACACCGCCGACACCACGGCCCCGCCGAAGAAGGCGACCAGGGCGGTCTTGGGCAGGACGCCGAGGGCGCAGCCCGCGAGATAGGTCCAGTAGTTCGCCCGCGCGGCGCCGAAGGCCATGTTGACGACGATGAACGGGGCCGAGGGCACGTTGCGGATCATGAAGCTGGCGTAGAAGGCGTTGCGGCCCACGAAGCGCTTGAGCCGCTCCAGCGTGCGGCTGTCCAGCCGGTCGACGAGCCGGGCGGTCGGTCCGCGGCCCAGCCAGTAGGTCACGCCCGCCGAGACCACGGTGGCCACCCAGCTGTAGGCGAAGCCGAGGTTGGGCCCGAAGGCGACGACGCAGGCGGCGATCAGGATGAACTGGGGCGCGCCGATAAAGGCGGCGAGCACGAACAGGGCCACGGTCGCCCCGAAGGCCCACGGGCTGCCCGCGTAGCCGGCCAGCCAGGCCTCGAGCCGCGCCTCGGTGGCGAGGCCCAGCTGGCTCTTGCCGAAGACCAGCAGGCCGAGCGTGGCGCCCAGCAACAGCGCCGCCGCCAGCGCGGTGCGCCAGCGGCGGCCCTCCATGTTGAGGATGAAGTCGAGGAGGCGACGCATGCGTCGCGCTTAGCACCCCGCAGGGGGCGGCGGAACCGGCCCGCCGCCCCGCCGCCGGTCAGGCGGCCATCTTCAGGGCCGGCTCGGGAGCCGCTTTCCAGGTCGGCTCGAGGGCCGCGTGCGGCGGGCAAGGCGCCACCTCGCCGACGGGCAGGCCACCGAGTTCGTTGGCGTAGCCGTGGTTGACGTCGCGGTGGTGAGCCTCGTCGGCGCGGACCACGAGCACGACGTCGCGCAGGGTGGCGTCTTCCGGCAGGCCCCAGTAGCGCTTGGCGATCTCGGGCGCGGGGACGTTGGGGCTGCGGCCTTCGTCGATTTCGGCGAGGTAGTGGGTGTAGCTGATCACCGCCTCTTCCTCGAAGTAGCCGACGACGCGGTGCGCGGTCTTGTTGTGCACCAGGTAGAGGGCGAAGAAGAACAGGTAGAAGACCCACTGCACCGAGACGATGACGACGCGCTCGAAAAGGGTCGGCTTCGAGATCTCGATGAAGGTCATCAGGTGCATGCGCTCGTTCTCGGCCTCGTCCATGAGCGTCTTGATCCACCCCTTGTCGTCGCACATGCGGCGCAGGCAGCTGAGGTGGTTGATGGTGGCCCCGACCATGCCCGGCACCGCCGCGACCGTCTCCAACACGACGGCGCGGTGGCCGTAGCGTCTGGCGAAGAAGGTGTCGGCGCAGAAGCGCAGCAGCTTGGTGAAGCCGAAGGCGACGCGGTCAGACAGACCCTTGGGCTGGTGATGGACGGACAGGTCGACGAGCGGGGCGGTCATGGGAAGATCTCCTACTGATCCGACGCCGGGGGGGAGCGACGTCGGGGATGAGCCGGGTTCTACGGATGGGCCGGGCGCCTCGATATTCGGGTCTTTCCACTAGGGGATTGCCCGGAGCGCGTCGGCGCGCCGCGGGGCGCGATTTGCCCGCCCCTTCGCGACTGCGTAAGGATCGCCCGCCGTTCCCGCCGGAGTCGCCATGTCCAGCCTGCAGTCCGCCGCCCTCGCCCGCGTTAAGCCGTCCGCCACCCTCGCGGTGACGGCGCGTGCGCGGGAGCTGAAGCGCGAGGGCCGCGACGTGATCGGGCTGGGGACGGGCGAGCCGGACTTCGATACGCCGGAGAACGTCAAGGAAGCCGCCATCGCCGCCATCCGCCGCGGCGAGACGAAATACACCGACGTCGACGGCATCCCGGAACTGAAGGCCGCGGTGGCCGGCAAGTTCGCGCGCGAGAACGGCCTGACCTACGGGACCGACCAGATCCACGTCGCTTCCGGGGGCAAGACGGTGATCTACAACGCCCTGCTGGCCACCCTGTCGCCCGGCGACGAGGTGATTGTGCCGGCCCCCTACTGGGTCAGCTATCCCGACATGGTGCTGCTGGCTGGCGGCGAGCCGGTCACCGTGGTCGGCCATGAATCGGACGGCTTCAAGCTGAAGCCGGGGGCGCTGGAGGCGGTGATCACGGCGCGGACCCGATGGCTGATCCTGAACAGCCCGTCGAACCCGACCGGCGCGGCCTACACGCGGGCCGAGCTGGAGGCGCTGGCGGAGGTGCTGCGGCGGCATCCGCAGGTGTGGGTGCTGACCGACGACATGTACGAGCACCTGATCTATGGCGGCTTCGACTTCGTCACCCTGGCGCAGGTGGCGCCGGACCTCGCCGACCGGACGCTGACGGTGAACGGGGTCTCCAAGGCCTACGCCATGACCGGATGGCGCATCGGCTACGCCGGCGGGCCGAAGCCGTTGATCGACCTGATGCGCAAGGTGGCGAGCCAGACGACCACGAATCCCGCGTCGATCAGCCAGTGGGCGGCGGTCGAGGCGCTGAACGGGCCGCAGGACTTCATCGCCGAGCGGGCGAAGCATTTCGAGCAGCGGCGGGACCTGGTGGTCTCGATGCTGAACCAGGCCGCGGGAGTGCGCTGCGCGACGCCCGAGGGGGCGTTCTACGTCTATCCGTCGATCGAGGGCCTGATCGGGAAGAAGACGGCAGGCGGCGCCGTCATCGACAGCGACGACGCCTTCGCCGCCGAACTGCTCGACGCCGAGGGCGTGGCCGTGGTGCAGGGCTCCGCCTTCGGCCTGTCTCCGTATTTCCGCGTCAGCTACGCGACCTCGGAAGAGGTGCTGGAGGAGGCCTGCCGCCGCATCCAGCGGTTCTGCGGTTCGCTGCGGTAGGAAGAGTCCGCGCCGCCCCTCCACCGCCCTTCGGGCGGTCCCCCTCCCCGTCTCCGACGGGGAGGAGACAGGGCCTCAGATCATCGCCATGCCGCCGTTGACGTGGAAGGTCTGGCCGGTGACGTAGGCTGCTTCGTCGGAGGACAGGTAGACGGCGGCGGCGGCGATCTCGTCGCCCTGGCCGAGGCGGCCGGCGGGGATCTTCGACAGGATGGCCTCGCGTTGCTGGTCGTTGAGCACGTCGGTCATCGGCGAGGCGATGAAGCCGGGGGCGATGCAGTTGACCGTGATGCCGCGGCTGCCGACCTCCTGGGCCAGCGACTTGGAGAAGCCGATCATGCCGGCCTTGGAGGCGGCGTAGTTGGTCTGCCCCGGGTTGCCGGTGACGCCGACCACCGAGGTGACGCCGATGATGCGGCCGGCACGGCGCTTCATCATCCCCTTCACGGCGGCGCGGGACAGGCGGAAGTAGCTCTCGAGGTTGACCTTGATGACCTGCTCGAAGTCCTCGTCCTTCATGCGCATCAGCAGGCCGTCCCTGGTGATGCCGGCGTTGGCGACGAGGATGTCCAGCGGGGCGCCGGCCGCCTCCTCAGCGCGGGCGACGAGGCCGTCGACCGACTCCGCGTCCGACAGGTTGGCGGCGGCGGCGAAGGCGCGCTCGCCCAGTTCCTTCGCCAGGTCCTGCAGCACCGCCTCGCGCGTGCCGGAAAGGACAACGGTCGCGCCCTGGGCGTGTAGGGCGCGGGCGATGGCCCCGCCGATGCCGCCGGTGGCGCCGGTGACGAGGGCGGTCTTGCCGGTGAGATCGAACATCTTCTTATTTTCCTCGTGATCAGAGCGACTTCGCGAAGGCTTCCAGGTCCTCCGGCGTGTTCAGCGACTGGCTCTCGGCGTCGGGGGCGATGCGTTTGGCCATGCCGGTCAGCACCTTGCCCGAGCCGATCTCGGCGAAGCGGCTCGCGCCGCCCTCCCCGGCCATCCATTCCATCGACTCGCGCCAGCGGACGCGGCCGGTGACCTGTTCGACCAGCAAGCGGCGGATGATCTCGGGATCGGTTTCCGGGCGGGCGGTGACGTTGGCGACGACGGGGACGACCGGGGCGGAGACGCGGGCGTCGGCGAGGGCCTCGGCCATCTCGTCGGCGGCGGGTTGCATCAGCGGGCAGTGGAAGGGGGCCGAGACGTTCAGCGGGATGGCGCGGGCGCCCAGCTCCTTGGCCTTCTCGATGGCCCGGTCGACGGCGGCCTTGTCGCCCGAGATGACGATGTTGCCGGCGTTGTTGTCGTTGGCGACGACGCAGACCCCGACCTCGGAGCCGGCCCGGGCGGCTTCCTCGGCCAAGGCGAGATCCGTCTTCGGCCCGATCAGCGAGGCCATGGCGCCCCGGCCCACCGGCACGGCGCGCTGCATGGCCTGGCCCCGCAGCTTCAGCAGACGGGCCGTGTCGGCGAGGCTGATCGAACCGGCGGCGCACAGGGCGGAATATTCGCCGAGCGAGTGACCGGCGACGAAGGCGGCGCGGTCGACGCCGACGCCGAACTCGGCCTTCAGAACGCGGGCGGCGGCGACCGAGACGGCCATCAGGGCCGGCTGGGCGTTCTCGGTCAGGGTCAGCTGGTCCTCGGGCCCCTCGCGCATCAGCTGCGACAGCTTCTGGCCCAGCGCCGCGTCGACCTCGGCGAAGACCTCGCGGGCGCCGGCGAAGGCGTCGGCCAGCGCCGCTCCCATGCCGACCGACTGGCTGCCTTGTCCGGGGAACAGCAGGGCGAGGGTCATGAACAGGCTCCGATGCCGTGAATCGAGGGCGCAGCGATAGGCCGGGCCTGCCGCAGGGGCAAGCCGCGGCTCAGAACAGAACGGCCGGGTTCATGATCCGGTTCGGGTCCAGCGCCGCGCGGATGGCCTGCACGGCGGCGACCTCGGCCGGGGACTTGTAGCGGCGCGCCTCGTCGGTCTTGAGACGGCCGAGGCCGTGTTCGGCCGAAATCGAGCCGTCGTAGCGGGCGACGATGTCGTGGACGATCCGGGAGCCCTCCGGCTGGCGGGCCATGAAAGCCGCGGGGTCGGCGTGAGGCGGGCGCATGACGTCGTAGTGGATGTTGCCGTCGCCGACATGGCCGAAGGCGCTGACGCGGGCCCCCGGCTCGAAGCGGAGCACGGCGGCGGTGGCCTCTTCGAGGAAGTGGGCGATCCGGGAGACGGGGACAGAGACGTCGTGCTTCCAGCCCGGTCCCTCGGGCTTCTGGCCGGCCGACTGCTCCTCGCGCACCTTCCAGAAAGCGGCCCGCTGGGCCTCGTTCTGCGCGATGGCGGCGTCGGTGATCAGCCCCCGCTCGAAGGCGTCGGCGAGCAGGGCCTCGAGCGCCGCCTCGGCCGCGCCCGGCTGTCCGGCGCCAAGCTCGACCAGCACGCACCAGGGCGGGGTCGAGTCCAGCGGCTCGCGCGTGTCGGGGATATGCTTGAGGACCAGTTCGAGACCGATGCGCTTCATCAGTTCGAAGGCCTCGACCCCGCCGCCGGTCTCGGCCTTGGCGCGGGCCAGCAGTTCGACGGCGGCCTCCGGCGTATCGATTCCGACCACGGCGGTGGCGCGCGAGCGCAGCGCCGGATGCAGCTTCAGGGTCGCGGCGGTGACGACGCCGAGCGTGCCCTCGGCCCCGATCAGCAGCTGCTTGAGGTCGTAGCCGGTGTTGTCCTTGCGCAGGCGCTTCAGGCCATGGAAGACCTCGCCGTTAGGCAGGACCGCCTCCAGCCCAAGCACCAGATCGCGCATCATGCCGTAGCGGACCACCCCCGTGCCGCCAGCGTTGCTGGACACCGCCCCGCCGATGGTGGCCGTGCCCTCGGACGCGAGGCCGAGCGGGAATCGGCGGTCGATGGCGGCGGCGGCCTGCTGGGCCTCCAGCAGGGTGACGCCGGCCTCTACCGTCAGGGCGTCGTCGAGCGGACTGACGACGCGGATCGCCCGCAGGCGGCGGGTCGAGAGCAGCACCTCGCCAAACGGGATCTGGCCGCCGACCAGGCCGGTGCCGCCGCCTTGGGTGACGATCGGGATGCGGTGGTCGGCGCAGGCCCGGACGGCGCGGGCGACCTCGTCGGTCGAACGGGGCAGCAGCATCAGCGGCGTGGCCCCGCTCCAGCGGCCGCGCCACTCGGTCAGGGAGGGCCCGATCTCGGCGGCGTCCTCGGTCCAGCCGCCGGGGCCGAGGGCGTGCTTGAGGGCGGCGAGGGCGGCGGCGGAGGGCGGGATCATGCGGCGGTTGTTCCAGAGTCATGGACGCGGGGGAAGAGGCGCGCCAACTTCCGGTCATGTCGAGTCCCCTGCCCGCCCCGGTCCCCTGCGTCGGCGTCGTCTGCCTGAGGGGCGAGGAGGTGCTGCTGATCCGCCGCGGCCGGCCGCCGCGGCAGGGCGAGTGGAGCCTGCCCGGCGGGCGGATCGAGCCCGGCGAACGCGCCGTGGACGCGGGCCTGCGCGAGCTGCGCGAGGAGACCGGGGTGGAGGCGCGCCTAATCGGTCTGCTGGACGTGGTCGACGGCGTCTTTCCCGAGGCCGGGCGGCACTATGTGCTGATCGACTATGTCGCCGAGTGGGTGTCGGGAGAGCCGGTGGCCGGGGACGACGCGGCGGAGGCCGCCTTCGTCCCCGTGGCCGAGGCCTTGCGGCGCGTGGCGTGGGCCGAGACCCGCCGGATCATCGCCCTCGCCGCGGAGAAGATTACAGCGAGTTCATGAACCGCCCGTCCGGTTTCTGTGGCGGCCGCTCCCCGGCCTGATAACCTGAACGGGATTGGGAGGCTCCTTGATGGACATGTCGGTTCTGTTCGTGGTGGCGCTGGTCGTTCTGGCCTTCGTGCTGCTGTTCAGCGTGGTGAAGATCGTGCCCCAGGGGCGCGAGTACACGGTCGAGCGCTTCGGCAAGTACACCCGCACCCTGAGCCCCGGCATCAGCCTGCTGACGCCGTTCGTCGAGCGCATCGGCCGGCGGATGAACATGATGGAGCAGGTGCTGGACGTCCCGACCCAGGAGGTCATCACCAAGGACAACGCCATGGTGAAGGTCGACGGCATCGTCTTCATCCAGGTGATGGACGCCGCCCGCGCCGCCTATCGCGTCGACAACCTGCCCTACGCCATCGCCCAGCTGTGCATGACCAACCTGCGCACCGTGGTCGGCTCGATGGAGCTGGACGAGGTGCTGAGTCAGCGCGACGCCATCAACACCCGGCTGCTGCACGTCATCGACGCCGCCACCGAGCCGTGGGGCGTCAAGGCCAACCGCATCGAGATCAAGGACCTGACCCCGCCGACCGACATCACCAACGCCATGGCCCGGCAGATGAAGGCCGAGCGCGAGCGGCGGGCGGTGATCACCGAGGCGGACGGCGAGAAGCAGGCGGCGATCGCCCGCGCCGAAGGGGCCAAGCAGGCCGCCATCCTCGAGGCCGAGGGCCGGCGCGAGGCCGCCTTCCGCGACGCCGAGGCGCGCGAGCGCGAGGCCGAGGCCGAAGCCCGCGCCACGGCCATGGTGTCGGAGGCGATCGCCCGCGGCGACGTCAACGCCATCAACTACTTCGTGGCCCAGAAATACGTCGAGGCCTTCGCCGAACTGGCCCGCAGCCCGCAGCAGAAGACGGTCATCGTGCCGTCGGAGATGGGAGCCTTGGTCGGCACCCTCGCCGGCGTCGGCGAACTGGTCGGCCTGGCCCGCGAGCAGCAGGGCGCCGCCCGCGCCGCGCCGCCGACCCCGCCCCGTCCGCCGCGCGCGCGCGGTTCGGTTCCCGGCACGGAGTAGACCATGGACGCCCTGATCGACCTGCACGCCGCCCAGCCGTTCTGGATCTGGCTGGCGCTCGGCGTGATCCTGCTGGCCGTCGAGGCGGCCTTCTCGACCGAATGGCTGCTGTGGCCGGCGGTGGCGGCGGGCATCGTGGCGGTGGTCACCGCCCTGAACCTGCCGCTGGGCGGATTCTGGGGCGAGGCGGCGCTGTTCGCCGTGCTGACCGTGATCGCCACCCTGATGTCGCGGCGACTGATCCAGCGGGTCAATCCCGGCGACGCGCCCGACATCAACGCCCGCGACGGCCGCCTCGTCGGCGAGCGGGCGCGGGTGACGGAGACCTTCGTCGACGGCCGCGGCCGCGTCTTCGTGTCAGGCGCCGAATGGGCCGCCGAGATCGACGGCGCCGCCCCGCCGGTGGGCGAGAGCGTGATCGTCGAATCGGTCGACGGGGCGCGCCTGCGGGTGCGGGCCTAGACGATCGTGAGCCGCGTCCCACCCTGGATGGTTTGGGCGGCTTTCATTGGGGGGGCCGGCTATACTGCCTGGACGTCCGGGGACAACTGGGCGGGTCGGATCGTGGCGTTTCTTATCCTGACCGTGCCCGTCGCGCTTTGGATTCGACACAAGGTCGAAAAACGCCGGAAGACGGCCGATCAGGACTGAAGCATCTCGTCAACGCCGCGGTTGGCCAGCCGGTCGGCGCGCTCGTTCAGTTCGTGGCCGGCGTGACCCTTGACCCAGTGCCACTTCACCTCGTGACGCAGGCGGGCCTCGTCGAGGCGTTTCCACAGGTCGTCGTTCTTGACCGGCTTCCTGTCGGCCGTCTTCCAGCCGCGCGCCTTCCAGCCGCGGATCCATTCGGTGATGCCGGTCATGACGTATTTGCTGTCGGTGTGCAGGTCCACGCGGCACGGCCGGTTCAGCGCCTCCAGCGCCCGGATCGCCGCCATCAGCTCCATGCGGTTGTTGGTGGTCAGCGCCTCACCGCCCCACAACTCCTTCTCGTGACCGCCGCCGGTCTGGAGCACGGCGCCCCAGCCGCCCGGACCCGGATTGCCGCGACAGGCGCCGTCGGTGTGGATGATGACGTGACTCATGGGCGCGTGCCTACAGGTTCGCTTGGCGTCGCGCCACCGATCCGCCTATATGCGCCGGCAAGCTGATTTCCGGGTCGCGCATCGACCCGAACGAGGAGACTTCGCCGTGGGTTCTTTCAGCATCTGGCACTGGGTCATCGTCGCCATCGTGGTGCTGCTGTTGTTCGGCGGCCGGGGCAAGCTGTCGGCCATCATGGGCGACGCAGCCAAGGGCGTGCGGGCGTTCCGCGACGGGCTGAAGGACACTGACGAGACCAAGCCCGCGGACGAGCGCGCCGGCGCCCTCCCGCGCACCGACGCGGAAAAAGAAGACCTGAAATCCTGATCGCGCTCTCGCGCTGGAGACCCTGACGTATGGGCGGCCTCGGCCCCGGCATCGGGGGGTTCGAATATCTGATCATCGCGCTGGTGGCCCTGCTTGTGGTGGGGCCAGAGCGCCTGCCGCTGATGCTGCGCAAGCTGGGTCAGTGGGTGGCCAAGGCGCGCCGCATGGCCAACGAATTCCGCTCCAGCTTCGACGAGATGGCGCGCCAGTCGGAGCTCGACGAACTGCGCAAGGAGGTCGAGGCGCTGCGCCGCGGCCAGTCCAACATGATGCCGCTGGGCGCGGAGGCCGAGGCGACCTTTCGCGACATCCGCGACGACCTGAACCGGCCGCTCGACGCCCCGGCTCCGGCCCCCGCCCTCACCGCGCCCGAGGAGTGGCCCGCCAGCCCTCCGGCGACGGCGCCGCTGGAGACGCCGGCCCCTGCGATCGAGCCCGCCGCCAAGCCGGCGCGCGCCCGAAAGACGGCGGCCAAGGCCGGAACCTCCAAAGACAAGCCATCGCCCCGGAAGGCGGCCAAACCGCGCAAGACGGCCGCCGCCGCTGACGCCCCGGCCGCCACTAGGCCGAAGCCGCGCGCGACGCGCCGCAAGGGGACCGCCTCGTGAGCCGTACCGATCAGGACGAGGCCGAGATCGAGGCGTCCCGCGCACCGCTGATGGCGCATCTGATCGAGCTGCGCACCCGTCTGCTGATTTGCGTGGTCGCGTTCGTCCTCGGCTTCATCCTGTGCTTCAGCTTCTCCGAGCCGATCTACATCTTCCTGGTGAAGCCGTTCGCGGCGGCGGCGGCCTTCCACGCGGCGGCGGGCGGCGGGGCGCACGCGGCGGTCTCGCCGCTGGACCTGATCCTCGGCACCGCCGGCCTGAAGCCGTTGCCGCTGATCGACGGCCAGACGGTCAATCTGATCTACACGGCGCCGCTGGAAATCCTGTTCACGAAAATGAAGCTGGCCGGCTTCGGGGCGGTGATCGTGGCCTTCCCGGTCCTTGCCTGGCAGCTGTACCGCTTCGTCGCGCCCGGCCTGTACCGAAACGAGCGGGGAGCCTTCCTTCCCTTCCTGATCGCGGCGCCCCTGCTGTTCCTGCTCGGCGCGGCGCTGGTTTACTTCGTCATGCTGCCGTTCGTGATGTGGTTCTCGCTGAGCCAGGGCATCGACCAGGCCGGCGTCAGCGCCGCCTTGCTGCCCAAGGTGTCGGAATACATGAACCTGGTGACGGCGCTGATCCTCGCCTTCGGCCTCTGTTTCCAGCTGCCAGTGGTCATGACCCTTCTGGGCCTGGCCGGGATCATCAGTTCGAAAACCATGGCCGAGGGGCGGCGGTACGCCATCGTCGCTGTGGTCGTGGTGGCGGCCGTCGTGACCCCGCCGGACCCGATCAGTCAGCTGATGCTCGCCGTGCCGCTGGTGCTGCTCTATGAGGTGTCGATCTGGTGCGTGCGCCTGATCGAGCTGCGCCGGAAGAAGGCGGACGAGGCCGAGGGCCTGGCCGCCTGAGCGGAACCGGCCCTGCAGCGGGACCGTTTGGCGGGGGTTCCATCGCAGGAGTTCCCCCCATGCGCCTTCCCCACACCCCGATCGCCGCGGCCCCGGTCGCGGCCCTGGCCCTGGTCGCCGCGGCCTGCACCCCGGCGGACAATGACGGCGCAAACGCCGACGCGGCCGGCGAGGCCGCGCCCATCGAAACCCGGACCGTGGTCGAGACCCGCGAGGTCGCCGTTCCGACGTCGCCGGTCGTGGTCGAGCGCGAGGTCGCCGTCCCCACCCCGCCGGTCGAGATCGAGCGCGTCCCCGAGGGCGACACCACCACCGTGCGCGCCGGTCGCGACGGCGTCGAGGTCGAGACCACCAACCGCTAGGTCGGGGCCGCAAACGATAAGGGGCCGGACGATCGCTCGTCCGGCCCCTTCCGCGTGATCGTCAGTCCCCCTGTCGATCAGCAGCTGTAGTACATGTCGAACTCGACCGGATGCGGGTGCAGCTGCAGGCGCATCACCTCCTCCATCTTCAGCTCGATGTAGCTGTCGATGAAGTCGTCATCCATGACGCCGCCCTTCTTGAGGAAGGCGCGGTCCTTGTCGAGGTTCTCCAGCGCCTCGCGCAGCGAGCCGCAGACCTCGGGGATGTTGCCGCGCTCTTCCGGCGGCAGGTCGTACAGGTTCTTGTCGGCGGCAGCGCCCGGATCGATGCGGTTCTCGATGCCGTCGAGGCCGGCCATCAGCAGGGCGACGAAGGTCAGATAGGGGTTGCCCATCGGATCGGGGAAGCGCGCCTCGATGCGCTTGGCCTTGGGCGAATTGACCCACGGAATCCGGATCGAGGCCGAGCGGTTGCGGGCCGAATAGGCCAGCTTCACCGGCGCTTCGTAGCCGGGAACCAGCCGTTTGTAGGAGTTGGTCGTCGAGTTGGCGAAGGCGTTGATCGCCTTGGCGTGCTTGATGATGCCGCCGATGTACCACAGGCACATGTCCGACAGGCCGGCGTACTTGTCGCCGGCGAACAGCGGCTTGCCGTCGCGCCAGATCGACTGGTGCACGTGCATGCCCGAGCCGTTGTCGCCGAAGGTCGGCTTGGCCATGAAGGTGGCCGATTTGCCGTAGGCGGCGGCGACGTTGTGGATGACGTACTTATAGAGCTGGGTGCGGTCGGCCATGGTCAGCAGGTCGCTGAACTTCAGGCCGAGCTCGTGCTGGGCCGGCGCCACCTCGTGGTGGTGCTTCTCCGGCTGCATGCCGAGGTCGCGCATCACGCCCAGCATCTCGCTGCGCAGGTCCTGGGCGCTGTCGGTGGGATTGACGGGGAAGTAGCCGCCCTTGTGCGTCGGGCGGTGACCCATGTTGCCTTCGGAATACTCGGCGCCGGTGTTCGCCGGCAGCTCGATCGAATCATAGCTGTAGCCGGTGTCGTGCGAGGCCGTGGACCAGCGCACGTCGTCGAAGATGAAGAACTCGGCTTCCGGCCCGAAATAGACGGTGTCGCCCACGCCCGACGACTGGACATAGGCCAGGGCCTTCTTGGCCATCGAGCGGCTGTCGCGGTTGTAGGGCTCGCCGGTGTCCGGGTTCAGCACGTCGCAGAACAGGAACAGGGTGGTCTGCTGGTAGAAGGGATCGATCCAGAAATTGGCCAGGTCCGGCTTGAGCAGCATGTCGGACTCGTTGATCGCCTTCCAGCCGGCGATCGACGAGCCGTCGAACATGGTGCCCTCCTCGAGGAACTCCTCGTCGACGAGGTCGATGTCGAAGGTGACATGCTGCATCCGGCCCCTGGTGTCGGTAAACCGGAGATCGACGTAGCGGACGTCCTTCTCCTTGATCTCTTTCAGTATCTTGCCGGCGTCGCTCATTTCTCGAGGTCCGTTTCTTGGGGAGGAAGTGAAACGGCCGCCCCTAAGGACGGCCGGTGGTCTGTGGCGGTCAGACGGCCTGGGCCCCCGTCTCGCCGGTGCGGATGCGGATGACGTCGATGACGTCGGACACGAAAATCTTGCCGTCGCCGATCTTGCCGGTCCGGGCGGCGGTCTGGATGGCTTCCACCACAGCGGCGACCAGATCGTCGGGAACCACCACCTCGATCTTGATCTTGGGCAGGAAGTCGATGACGTACTCGGCGCCGCGGTAGAGTTCCGAATGCCCCTTCTGGCGGCCGTAGCCGCGCGCCTCGAGCACCGTCATGCCCTGCACGCCGACGTCCTGCAGCGCCTCCTTCACTTCATCGAGCTTGAAGGGCTTGATGACGGCTTCGATCTTTTTCATCGGCGATCCCGGCGGGCCAGACATGCCGCGCGCTCGGGCGGGAAATGGACATTGCATTGCACAATAAGGCAAGTCCTTTTGCGCCGGAACCGCCATCCGTGAACGGAGGAGAGGCTCGATGACTGTGGACGCCCTGCCCGACTGGCGCGCCGCCCTGCCGTGGCCGGCCCCCGACGCCCACAAGCATGCGCGCGGCCGGCTCGGGGTGGTGTCCGGACGCGCGACACAGACCGGCGCGGCGCGGCTGGCGGCGCGGGGAGGTCTGAGAATCGGCGCGGGGCTGGTGCGCATCCTGTGCCCGCCGGACGCCGCCGCGGTCATCGCCCCCACCATCGAGGCGATCATGCTGACCCCGTTCGGCTCGATCGAAGCCCTGTTCGAGGCGGCGGAGTCGCTCGACGCCGTTGTGATCGGACCTGCCGCCGGGGTGAACGAACCGACCCAAGGAAACCTGCGGGTGCTGGCCGAGACGGGGGCTGTCCTGGTCGTCGACGCGGACGGCCTCACCGCCTTCGAGCACCGGCCCGCCGAGCTGTTCGAGCTGCTCGACCGCGACGACGTGCTGACCCCTCACACGGGCGAATTCGAACGGCTGTTCCCGGGCCTGCTGGAGGCCGGACGGGAGGCGGCGGCGCGGGAGGCCGCGGCCCGGGCCGGCGCGGTCGTGGTGCTGAAGGGGCCGGAAACGGTGATCGCCGCGCCGGACGGGCGGCTGGCGGTCAACGACAACGGCACGCCGTGGCTGGCGACGGCGGGGACCGGCGACGTGCTGGCGGGGATGATCGGCGGACTGGCGGCGCAGCGCATGGACAGCTTCGAGGCGGCCCGGGCCGCGGTGTGGATGCACGCCGAGGCGGCGCGCGCCTTCGGGCCTGGCCTGATCGCCGAGGACCTGCCCGGGCGCCTGCCGGCGGTGCTGGCGAGCCTGTATGCCGCGCACGGCTGAGCGGCGGTTCAATTCCCCGGCGAAGCGGCCTAACAGGACGCCATGCTGATCGTCCTCGCCCCGGCCAAACGACTGGACTTCACCGAAGCCGGCCCCGAGGCGCCCGCCAGCGAGCGGCGCTTCGTCGAGGACACCACATCGCTGGTGCGGACGGCGCGCCGCCAGACGCAGGCGGAGCTGCGCCGGCTGATGTCGCTGTCAACCGATCTGGCGAAGCTGAACCAGGAGCGGTTCCGGGCGCTGGACGCCGCGGCGCTGGACAAGGGGGTGCAGGCCGCCTTCGCCTTCGCCGGCGACGTCTACCAGGGGCTTGAGGCCCGCTCGATGGATGCGGAGACCCTCGGCTGGGCGCAGGACCATATCCGCATCCTGTCGGGCCTCTACGGCCTGCTGCGGCCGCTGGACCGGATCCAGCCCTACCGGCTCGAGATGGGTACGCGGCTGAAGACCCGGCGCGGCGCCAACCTCTACGACTTCTGGGGCGACCGCATCTCGAAACAGCTCAACGCCGACGCCGAGGGTCACGCCGATCCGACGCTGGTGAACCTGGCCAGCCAGGAATATTTCGGCGCCGTGGACGCCCGGGCGCTGAAGCTGCGGGTGGTGACCTGCCACTTCCGCGAGGCCCGCGACGGCGAGAGCCGGGTGATCTCCTTCTTCGCCAAGCGGGCGCGGGGGGCCATGGCCCGCTTTGCAGCGGACGAGCGCATTGCGGCGGCGGCCGACCTGAAGGCCTTCGACCGCGACGGCTACCGTTTCGACAAGGCTTCCTCCAGCGAGACGGACTGGATATTCATCAGGTCGGGAAATTCCTGAGGCCGGTCGCCTTCGCACCCGCGAACGGCTAGGCTGACGGCGCAAGACAGACGGACGATAACCTCATGTTCCAGTGGCCCAAGCGCGGCGACGCCTCCGACACGGCTCGCGAGCCCTTCCGCGACATCGGCGACCTGAAGGGACAGGTGGCGGTGATCTCGGGCTCCACCTCGGGCATCGGCCTGGCCATGGCCCGGGCCATCGCCTCGCGCGGCGGCGACGTGGTCCTGAACGGGCTCGGCGACCCCTCCGAGATCGAGCGCACGCGCGCCGAGATGGAAGCCAGCTGCGGGGTGCGGGTGCGCTACCACGCCGCCGACATGCGGCGCGGCGACGAGGTCGCCGACATGGTCGCCTTCGCGCGGCACCAGCTCGGCCGGGTGGACATCCTGATCAACAACGCCGGCGTCCAGCACGTCGAGGCGGTGGAGAAGTTCCCGGCCGACAAGTGGGAGCAGATCGTCGCCGTCAACCTGTCCTCGACCTTCTACGCCACGCGGGCGGCGATCCCGATCATGAAGGCGCAGGGCCGCGGGCGGATCATCAACGTGGCCTCGGCCCACGGCCTGGTCGCCAGCCCGTTCAAGTCGGCCTATGTCGCCGCCAAGCACGGCGTCCTCGGCTTCACCAAGACGGTGGCGCTCGAGGTGGCCCAGGACGGCATCACCTGCAACGCCCTCTGCCCCGGCTTCGTCGAAACGCCGATCGTCGAGAAGCAGATCGCCGACCAGGCCAGGACGCGGGGGATGTCGAAGGAGCAGGTGCTGAAGGACGTGATCCTCGGCTCGCAACCGACCAAGCGCTTCGTGACCACCGACGAACTGGTCGGGATGATGCTCTACCTCGTCTCCGACCTTGGCGCGTCCGCCAACGGCGCCAGCTTCTCGATCGACGGCGGCTGGACCGCTCAATAGGCTCCCCGCCACGCCCGGTCGTGGACGGCCTCAACCTCGGTTCCCGGTGCGGCGCGCCGTCGCGCCTCCCGGTTCCGCTTCGCAGGACCTTGCACGGCCCGGGCGCGACAGATAATGCGAGCCATTCGCATTTCTGGAGCCAGTCGTGTCCCGTCGCCTCGCCGTCCTGCTGTCCTCCGTCGCCGTCGCCGCGGTGGCGGTTTCGACGCCCGCTCTCGCCCAGGAGGTCGAAGCCGCCACCGAGCTCGGCGAGATCGTGGTCACCGGCTCCCAGGTCCGCCTGCCGCCCGCCTACGCCGGCGGACAGGTGGCGACCGGCGGCCGCGCCGGGCTGCTCGGCTCGCT
This sequence comes from Brevundimonas viscosa, assembly GCF_900116065.1. Taxonomy (GTDB): domain Bacteria; phylum Pseudomonadota; class Alphaproteobacteria; order Caulobacterales; family Caulobacteraceae; genus Brevundimonas; species Brevundimonas viscosa. The sequence continues at coordinate 151,642 of NZ_FOZV01000004.1, read as the reverse complement.
CGATCTGATGGACACGCCCTTCGCCACGACCAGCTACACGGAGGCGCTGATCCGCGACCAGCAGGCGCGCAGCGTCGCCGACGTGCTGCAGAATGACCCCGCCGTGCGCGTCACCAAGGGCTTCGGCAACTTCCAGGAGCTGTACGTCATCCGCGGCTTCCCGGTGTATTCCGACGACATGACCTACAACGGCCTGTTCGGCGTCCTGCCGCGCCAGTTCGTGGCCGCGGAGCTGCTGGAGCGGGTCGAGGTGTTCCACGGAGCGACCGCCTTCCTGAACGGAGCCGCGCCCGGGGGCAGCGGCGTCGGCGGCGCCTTCAATCTCGTGCCCAAGCGGGCCGGGGACGTCCCCCTGAACCGGCTGAGCGCCGGCTGGTCGGGGGAGGACGAGCTCTACGCAGCCGCCGACCTGTCGCGCCGCTTCGGCGCCGACCGGGAGTGGGGCCTGCGCCTGAATCTTGCCGGGCGCGACGGGTCCGGCGCGGTGGACGGCGAGGACCGCCAGCTGCGCGTCATCGGGCTGGGCGTCGACCATCGCGGCGACCGCACCCGCTTCTCGGCCGACCTCGGCTGGCAGGACCACCGCATCGATGCGCCGCGGCCCAGCGTCACCCCGACCGGCTCGGTCCCTGCGCCGCCCGACGCGGACGCCAACTTCGCCCAGCCGTGGACGTACACCGACGAGCAGCAGCTGTTCGGCGCGGCGCGCGGCGAGGTCGACCTGACCGACGACGTCGTCGCCTGGGCGGCGTTCGGCGGGCGGCAGGGCGAGGAGGCGAACCGGCTGGCCAACCCGCGGGCGCAGGCCAACGGAACCCTTAGCGCCTACCGCTTCGACAACGAGCGCCGCGACACGGTGTGGTCCGGGGACGTCGGTGTGCGCGCCGACCTGACCACCGGCGCCGTCGGCCACCGCCTCGTCGCCTCGGCCTCCAGGGTGCAATCGAAGTCGGAGAACGCCTACGCCTTCTCGAACTTCGCCGGCTTCGCCAGCGACCTGTACGACCCGGTCGCCGTCGCGCCGCCGGCCGCGGACTTCTTCGTCGGCGGCGACATGGACGCCCCGAACGTCACCGAGCGGGTGGAGAACGCCTCCCTCGCACTCGCCGACATGATGTCGTTCCTGGATGGCCGTCTGCTCGTGACGGCGGGGGTGCGCCACCAGAGCATCGAGACCCGCTCGTACGACTACAACACAGGCGCCGGGTCCTCATCCTACGAGGGAGACGCGATCACGCCGGCCTTCGCGGTCGTCTACAAGCCGTCCGAGCGGGTGTCTCTCTACGCCAACTATGCGGAAGCCCTCGTCCCCGGACAGACGGCCCCGGCGGTCAGCGGCGGGGTCCCGGTCGACAACGCCGGCGAGGTGCTCGACCCCTTCCGCGGCGAACAGGCCGAGGTGGGCGCGAAGTACGACGGCGGCGCGTTCGGCACGTCGATCAGTCTGTTCCGCCTGACCCTGCCCAGCGCCTTCGTCGAGAACAACGTCTTCGCCGCCAACGGCGAGCAGGAGAACCGCGGTCTCGAACTGAGCCTGTTCGGGGAGCCGGTCGAGGGCCTGCGCCTGCTGGGCGGCGTCACCTTGCTGGACGCGGAGCTGACCCGGACCGCCGGGGGGACGGGCGACGGAAACGCCCCCATCGGCGCGCCGGAGTTGCAGGGCAATCTCAATGTCGAGTGGGACATCCCCGCCGTCCCCGGCCTGACCCTGGAAGGCCGGGCGGTTCACACCGGTCCCCAGTTCGTCAACGCGGCGAACACGGTCGAGCTTGAGTCCTGGACCCGCTTCGACGCCGGGGTTCGCTACGCCTTCGAGGCCGGGGGGCGGTCGGTGACCGTGCGCGCCCGGGTCGAGAACCTGGCCGACGAGGATCAGTGGGTCGCGGTCGGCGGCTATCCGGGGGCCAACTACCTGACGCTGGGGGCCCCGCGCAGCGTCTCCGTGTCGATCTCGGCGGACTTCTGACCGGAATGAGGACGCAGACGCTGCGCGCGTGGTCGTGGGTGCACAGGTGGTCGAGCCTGGTCTCGACCCTGTTCCTGCTGATGCTCTGCATCACCGGCCTGCCGCTCGTCTTCTCGCACGAGATCGACGAGGTCCTGCTGCATCAGGACTGGAAGCCGGCCGCCGAGGGACGCAGCCTCGATCTGGATCAGGTGCTGGACGCCGCCCTGTCGCGCCATTCGGGCGGGGTTCCGGCCTTCATGAGCTTCGACGAGGACCGGCCGGTGGTGAACGTGACCAGCGTCGATCCCGACGGCGCGGCGGGCCAGTACACCTTCCAGCCCGTCGACCGGACGAGTGGAGCCCCCGCCCCGCCGGTCTCCGGCCACCCGGTCATGGAGTTCCTGCTCCAGCTGCACACGGACCTGTTCCTCGGCCTGCCCGGCATGCTGTTCCTCGGGCTGATGGGGCTGATGCTGGTGGCCGCCGTGGTCTCGGGCGTCGTGCTCTATGCGCCGTTCATGCGCCGCCTGCCGTTCGGCACGGTGCGGGCCTCGAAGAAGGCGCGGGCGCGCTGGCTGGACTATCACAACCTGCTGGGGGTGGTGACGGTGGCCTGGGTGCTGGTGGTCGGGGTCACGGGCGTGGTCAACACCCTGGCCGTGCCGATCATCGCCTACTGGAAGGACACGGCGCTGAAGGAGCTGACCGAGGCCTATGACGCCCCGGCGCCCCTTACGGAGCGCAGTTCGCTGGACGATGCGGTCCGCCGCGCCCGCGAAGCCCTGCCGGGGATGAAGCTGCAGTTCGTCGCCTTCCCCGGCTCCAGCTACTCCACCGAGCATCACTACGCGGTCTTCTTCCACGGCGAGACGCCGCTGACCGCCCACCTGACCACCCCCGCCCTGATCGACGCCCGCACGGGCGAGCTGGCCGCGGTCGCGCCGACTCCCTGGTATGTGACGGTCCTGTCGCTGTCGCAGCCGCTGCACTTCGGCGACTACGGCGGGTTGCCGCTGAAGATCGTCTGGGCGCTGCTCGACTTCGTCACCATCGTGGTGCTGGTCTCGGGCCTGTACCTGTGGTTCGCCCGTCGCCGGACCGCCCGTCCATGAGCCGCAGGGACCTGCCGTTCCGCGCCGTCTTCGGCGCCCCCTTGGTCATCGGCGGCTTCAGCCTCGCCGGCCTGGTCGGGGCCCTGCTCGACGACGGGGTCTGGGACCGGCTTGGGACAGGCCTGCTGGCGGTCAGCCTGGCGGCGCTCGTCTGGGCGCTGGCCACGCGACGCCGGTAAGCCGCGGCCGCGCCTATCCGACGAAGCCCGCCGCGCGCTTCAGCCGATCGTTGATGGCCTCGCCGAGGCCGTGCGCCGGGATGGGCGATACGGCGATGGCGGCAGGCTTTTGACGATCGGCCTCGCGCAAACGCCGGAACAGGTTGGCGGCCGCCTCCCGGAGGTCGCCGTCGGGACTGAGGCTCCAGCGAGGATCGCCGACGCCGGGCCCGAAGCCGAGGAGGATCTCGCCCTCTCCGGCCCTGTCGACGTTGATCCGGACCGGAGCGTCGGGGGCGTAGTGCAGGGTCGTGCGGCCCGGCGATCGATGCCCCTCCCCGCCCTCGTCGAGCGGGCCGACCACCGCCTCGATCTCCTCGCGGGTGACCGAGCCGGGGCGCAGCAGGGCGATCCGGCCGTCCAGCACCGAGACGACGGTGGATTCCACACCCACGGCGCAGGGTCCGCCGTCGACGGCGTCGGCGGCGGCATGGCCGGTCTCCTCGACGGCGTCGTCGAAGGTGGTCGGGCTGGGGCGCCCGGAGCGGTTGGCCGAGGGGGCGACGACCGGCCTGCCGAAGGCGGCGATGACGGCGCGGGCGCGGACGTGGCCGGGCACGCGGACGGCGACGCTGTCCAGCCCGGCGCGGGCCAGGTCGCAGACGGCGAGACGGTCGCGCACCGGCGCCACGATCGTCAGCGGGCCGGGCCAGAAGGCGTCGGCGAGGGCGCGGGCGCGGGCGTCGAAGACGGCGATCGCCTCGGCTTGGGCGGCGTCGGCCACGTGGGCGATCAGCGGGTTGAAGCGCGGGCGGCCCTTGGCCTCAAAGATGGCCGCGACCGCTTGCGCGTCGGCGGCGTCGGCGGCCAAGCCATACACCGTCTCGGTGGGCAGGATGACCAGCCCGCCGCAGGCAAGCGCCTCGACGGCCTGGGCGTCGGTCGCACCGCGCTGGTTTTCGCCGCCGGGCATGGGCCGCTCCGCTGCTGAGGCGGCGGTGATGCGCTCCCGGCCGCCGGCAGACAAGTCCCCGCCGTCAGGGTCGGCGCGGGATCAGCGGGATCATCCGGTGGAGGACGTTGTCGCGATCGATGAAGTGGTGCTTGAGCGCGCCGATCACGTGCAGGACCACGAGGGCGATCAGCAGCTTTCCGGCGAGTTCGTGCAGATCCATCAGCGACCCGGCGGTCTCGCGCCCGCCACCGATCGGCAGCAGCGGCCAGTTGAACAGGCCGAACCAGACGATGTCGCGACCTGCCGCCGAGGAGGCGGCCCAGCCGACCAGCGGCATGGCGATGAGGAAGACATAGAACAGCACGTGGGTGCCGCGGGCGACCAGCTTCTGCCAGCGAGGTGTTTCGGCCGGCAGCGGGATGGCCGGATTTGCGACACGCCAGCCGAGGCGCACCAGCGTCAGGACCAGGATCGAGAGACCGACGGACTTGTGCATGTTCACGAACTCGCGCGACGTCGATCCCTCGGTCACTTCATGGGCCCAGATCAGGCCCAGCTGGGTCACGACCAGGGCGGCGATCAGCCAGTGCAGCACAAGCGAGATGGTGGAGTAGCGGTTGCGTGGTTCGGCCATGGGTCCCTCCTCCAAGGATGCGGCAGCTTGGCCCACTCCGGCCGCCCCGCCAAGCCGCCGCTTGCGTGACCCGGCGGCAAGGCGGCATGGAAGGGCTCCACGACAAGCCGAGCCGAACCGATGACCTACCGCGCGCCCGTCCGCGATCTCGCCTTCACCCTGCAGGCCGTGGCCGGGATCGACCGGCTGGCGGCGACCGGCGCCTTTCCGGACTACGACGCCGAACTGATGGGCGCGGTGCTGGAGGCGGCGGGCCAGTTCTCGGAGGAGGTGCTGGAGCCGCTGAACCGGGTCGGCGACCGGCACGGCGCGACCTGCGTCGATGGAAACGTCGCCACCGCGCCCGGATTCGCCGACGCCTACCGTCAGTTCGCGGCCGGCGGCTGGACCGGCCTCTCGGCGCCGGCCCACGCCGGCGGACAGCAGCTGCCCAAGGCGCTGGAGCTGGCGGCCTACGAGACGGTGCACTCGGCCAACATGGCCTTCGGCCTGTGCCCGATGCTGTCTCTGGCGGCGATCGAGGCGCTGGAGGCGTTCGGGACCAAGGCCCAGAAGGCGACCTACCTCACGAGACTGGTCTCCGGCGAGTGGACCGGGGCCATGGTGCTGACCGAGCCCCAGGCGGGGTCGGACCTCGGGGCGCTGACGGCCACGGCGACGCCGAATAGCGACGGGAGCTACAGCCTCACCGGCCAGAAGATCTTCATCACCTGGGGCGACCACGACGCGACGGACAATATCGTCCACATGGTGCTGGCCCGCCTGCCCGACGCCCCGCCGGGACCGAAGGGCATCAGCCTGTTCCTCGCCTCGAAATATCTGGTGAGCCCGGACGGGAGCCTCGGCGCGCGCAACGCCTTCCGGCCGGTCAGCGTCGAGCACAAGCTGGGCATCCATGGCTCGCCCACCTGCGTGATGGCCTACGAGGGCGCGACCGCCGAACTGGTCGGGCGACCGAACGAGGGCCTGTCGCACATGTTCGTCATGATGAACGCCGCGCGGCTGGCGGTGGGGGTCGAAGGGGTGGCGATCGCCGAGCGCGCCTTCCAGCACGCGCTGGCCTATGCGCGAGAGCGGGTGCAGGGCCGCTCGGTGTGGACCGGGGCCGCCGCGCCGATCGTCGATCATCCCGACGTGCGCCGCACGCTGTCGGTGATGAAGGCCAAGATCGCCGCCGCCCGCGCCATCTGCCTGTCCACCGGGGTGGCGGCCGATCTGGCGCGCCACGCCCCCGACGAGACCGAACGGAAATTCTGGAAGGGCCGCGAGGACCTGTTCACCCCCATCGCCAAGGCCTGGTCGACCGACGTCGGCGTCGAGGTGGCCTCCATGGGCGTGCAGGTGCACGGCGGCATGGGCTTCATCGAGGAGACCGGCGCGGCCCAGTACTACCGCGACGCCCGGATCGCCCCGATCTACGAGGGCACCAACGGCATCCAGGCCATGGACCTCGTCGGCCGCAAGCTGTCGCAGGACGGAGGCGAGGCGGCCAGGGCCCTGATCGCCGACATGAAGGTGACCCTGACCGAGCTGCCGCGCCTCTACGTCGGCAAGCCGGTGGAGCGGATGGCCAACGCCATTGAGGCGGTCGAGGACGCCACCCTGTGGCTGCTGGACGCCAAGGCCGACCCGGCGCGCGCGGCGGACGTACTGGCGGCGGCCGACGCCTATCTGAAGCTGGTCGGCGACGTGGCGGGCGGCTGGATGCTGGCGCGCGGCGCGCTCTGGGCGCGAGCCGAACTGGACGCCGGCCAGGGCGATCCCGGCTGGCTAGAGGGCAAGATCGCGCTCTACGAGGTCTACGCCGCCAATGTGCTGGGCCATGTCTCCAGCCGCTTGGCCGCGGTCGGCCAGGGCGGCGCCCTGCTGGAGCGGATGACCGTGGAAGTGCTGGCCGGCTAGGGCCCGGCCGCCGCGTCCATCAGGGCGATGGCCTCGCGGATGTAGTCCGCGTGGGCCACGATGCCGATGCCGACGTCGCGACCGCCGACCTGCATCGACTGAACCAGCACCCCGGCGACGAAGGGATGCTCCGGCTGCACCGTGCCCGGCAGCTTGCGCGCCGCCGGGGTCCAGAATACCGGGCCGCCGGAGTTGCCGGGGAAGACCGCGAAGTCGAGCAGGAAGGTCGGAAACTCCCCGATCGGGGTGAGCGGCCATGAGGCGACGCGGCCGGTGCGCAGGATCGGGAAGCCGACCTTGTTGGCGGCGTAGCCATGCGGGTAGCCCAGCGTCATCAGCTCGTCGCCGGGACCGACCTGCCAGGCGTCCAGCGTCTCCGCCCCGGCCAGCCAGCCCAGCGGAAGGGCGGCGCGGGCGAACTCCGGCGGCGCCGACACCGCCATGACGGCGACGTCGCGCTCGGGGTGGCGGGTCCAGCGCGGAGCGCCGTCCTCGTCGCGGATGCGCAGCGGCTCGGGCGCGAAGCGCCAGCCGCCGTCGGTCGCCCGCGTCCGCCAGCCGATCCGCGCCTCGGACGCCGGCATGCCGTCCAGCACGTGGGCGGCGGTGACCATCACCGTGCGCGGCAGGCCGTCGGGGCCCGGCGCGTCGACAAGGAAGGCGGCGCCGACCCGACGATTGGCTCCGTCGGCCAGCGGCTGGTCGATCTGCACCGTGGCCGAGATCAGCCCCAGCGTCAGGTCCCAGGCGGGGCGGGCCTCGACGGCCTCGGCGATCGGCGGCGGCGGGACAGGCAGGTCGAACATCGGGCTCATGGGAACGCGGCGCTTTGTTCATTTGACGGCGGGGGCTCGCCGCGCACAAGGTCCGCCGTCATTTCGGGGACCCGCCACATGAATCGCCGCGACCTGCTCGCCACCGCCTCCGCCGCGCTCGCGGCCTCCGCCCTCCCCTCCACCGTGCAAGCTTCCGGAGCCTCGATGTCCCAGGGCCGTCCCGTCCCGCCCGTCGCCAAGAAGATTCCCGTCACCATCGAGCAACTCGGCCGCACCCGCGTCGACGAGTACCAGTGGATGAAGGACGACAACTGGCAGGCGGTGCTGCGGGACCCGAGCCTGATCAAGGCCGACGTCAAGGAGCACCTGACCGCCGAGAACGCCTACCGCGAGGCGATGATGGCCTCGACCGTGCCGCTGCAGGCGACGATGTTCGAGGAGATGAAGGGGCGCATCAAGGAGGACGACAGCTCGGTCCCCGCCCCGGACGGCCCGTGGGCCTACTACACCCGCTATCGCACGGGTGATCAGCATCCCCTGTTCTGCCGCCGCCCGCGCGACCGGGAGGACGGCGAGGTCGTGCTGCTGGACGCCAACGCCCTCGCCGCCGGCAAGGCCTATTCCGAGGTCTCGAGCGCCGAACACAGCCCTGACCACAGCCTGTTCGCCTACGCCGAGGACGCCCAGGGCTCGGAGGTGCACCAGATCTACGTCAAGGACCTGGCCACCGGCGAGGTGCTGCCCGACCCGATCCAGTCGGCCAACGGCAACTTCACCTTCTCGCCTGACAGCCAGTGGGTCTTCTGGACCAATCGCAACGACAACGGCCGCCCGGACAAGATCTTCCGCCGCCCCGCGCGCGGCGGCGAGACCAGCCTCGTCTACGAGGAGGAGGACGAGGGCATGTTCATCGGCGTCGGCCGCACGGCCGATGACCGCTTCGTGGTGATCTCGATCGAGAACCAGGAGACCTCGGAGGTTCGGTACCTGCCGGCCGATGATCTCTCCGGGACGCCGCGCGTGCTGGAGCCGCGGGTGACCGCCCGCCGCTACGACGCCGACCACTGGGGCGACCGCTGGGTGATCCGCACCAACGCGGACGACGCGATCGACTTCAAGATCGTCGAGGCTCCGACCGGGGCTCCGGCCAGGGCGAACTGGAAGGACCTGGTTCCGCACACGCCGGGGCGGTTCATCGAGGGCATGGCCCTGGTGAAGGACTTCCTTGGCCGGCAGGAGCGCGCCGACGCCAACACGAAGATCGTCATTCGCGACCGCGCTGGCGCCGAGCACGAAATCGGCGTGGACGAGCCCGCCTACGCCCTGTCGCTGGGCGGCGCCTCGGAGTTCGACACCACGGTCATGCGCTACGGCTACAACTCGCCGTCGACCCCGACCTCGACCTACGACTACGACCTGGCGACCCGCGAGCGGACCCTGCGCAAGGTCCAGGAGATTCCGTCGGGCCACAATCCCGAGGACTATGTCGTCGAGCGACTGAACGCGGCGGCGGCGGACGGGGAGCTGGTGCCGGTGACGCTGGTGCGCCGCAAGTCGACCCCGGTGGACGGCTCGGCGCCCCTGCTGCTCTACGGCTACGGCTCCTACGGCATCCCCATGCCGGCCAGCTTCTCGACCAACCGGCTGTCGCTGGTCGACCGCGGCTGGATCTACGCCATCGCCCACATCCGCGGCGGCTCGGACAAGGGCTGGAACTGGTTCCTGTCGGCGCGGCGGATGACCAAGAAGAACACCTTCACCGACTTCATCGCCGCCGCCGAGCACCTGATCGATCGCAACTACGCCCGCGCCGGGAACATCGTCGCCCAGGGCGGCTCGGCCGGCGGCCTGCTGATTGGGGCGGTCACCAACATGCGGCCCGACCTGTGGGCCGGGGTGATCGGCCAGGTGCCCTTCGTCGACGTCATCAACACGATGAGCGACACCTCGCTGCCGCTGACGCCGCCGGAGTGGCCGGAGTGGGGCAATCCGATCGAGGACCCCGCGGCCTACGACTACATGTTCTCCTACAGCCCCTACGACCAGGTGGGGCCGAAGGCCTATCCGGCGGTGCTGGCCACGGGCGGCCTGTCGGACCCGCGGGTGACCTACTGGGAGCCGGAGAAGTGGGTGGCGCGGCTCAGGCCCGCGACCACCTCGGACAAGCCGGTGCTGCTGAAGATCAACATGGAGGCCGGCCACGGCGGCGCCTCGGGCCGCTTCGACTACCTGAAGGAGGTCGCCCACGACTACGCCTTCGCGATCTGGGCGGTGGAGAAGGGCTGGGAGCGGGTCTGACCCGCTCCCAGCCGGCTAGGGGGCGAGCGTCCAGGTGTAGGCCCCCGGCTCGGTGGCCGAGGCCGGAACGAAGTTCCGCAGCTCCTGCCACGACTTGCACTCGGTGGAGCCGTCCGAGTGGAAGGCGTAGGGCCCGGGGTACTCCACGCAGAGGCTGTGGTTGCCCTGCCACCGGCGGCCCGAACCGTCCGTCGCATCGGCGTAGAAGTAGAAGTTGGCGTTGTCGGTGGCGACCAGGTTCGAACAGGCCCCGTCGGGGACGTCGTACCAGCCGCGGTTGATGAACTGGCTGGCGCCGACCTCGACGTAGGAGACCGCGACCTTGGCGTTTCGCCCGCTGTCGTTGCAGACGCGCAGCTCGACAGTGGGCCGCGCGTTGCCTCCGTTGACGGCCTCAGTCCTGGGGGCCGGCTTGGCCTGGGCCCATGCGACCGGTGCGGCGGCGACCGAGACGGCCAGCGAGACGACGAACAGTGCCTTCATGACTTTCCCCTTCTCCCCATCAACCAAGCATAGCAATGCTGGGTGGACTCACCAGTGACGACCGCTGACGAAGGACCCCGCGCATGAGCCTCGCCCTGCGTCCCGCCCGGCTGGATGACCTAGAGGCCATCGCGACGCTCTACGGACGAGAGGTCGAGGGCGGCACGGCCACATTCGAGCTGACGCCGCCCGGCGCGGCGGAGATGGGGCGCCGGCTCGCGGCGGTGGAGGCCGTCGGTCTGCCGTGGCTGGTCGCCGAGCTCGACGGTCGGTTCGCCGGCTACGCCTACGCCTCGCCCTTCCGACCGCGCCCGGCCTACCGGTACGGCGTCGAGGTGTCGATCTATGTCGAACCCGCCGCGCGCGGCCGCGGGGTGGGCCGGACGCTGCTCGAAGGCCTGATCGACGGCGTACGGGCGGTGGGCCTGCGCCATCTCATCGCCGCGGTCAGCGACAGCGCCTCCAGCGCCGCCTCGATCGCCCTGCATCGGTCGCTCGGCTTCGCCCCCGCGGGGGTCTATCGGCAGGTCGGCTGGAAGTTCGATCGCTGGCTGGACGTGACGCTGCTCCAGCTCGACCTGGCGCCGGACGGGGCCGACCCGACGACCCCGGGGCTCGACCTCTCCGGCGGCCTGGCCTGAAAGGGGGCGGCTCCGGAGGCCGACCTGATCAGTGCGGCGCGATGTCCTCCGGCGGCGTTGACAGCCACGGGGCCAGCCGGAAGCGGCGCGGCATCTCCCCGACGGTGCGGTGCAGTATGAACTGCCGGGCGAAAGCAACCACGGCCCGGATGGTCTGCTCGTCGAACGGCTTGGAGACGGCGCCGAGCGCACCGGAGAATCCCTCGGGGATCTGTTCGGGGTTCGCCGTCAGGAAGATCACCGCGGTTCCGTGATCCGCGACCAGCCTCTGGGCGACCTGGGGCCCGGTCATGCCGTCCAGCAGGTTCACATCGACGAGGGCCATTTCGGGGCTCTCCCGATCGGCGATGGCGAAAGCCCCGTCCCGGTCCATGGCGCAGCCAACGACGTCGCAGCCGCAATCGGCGAGCACCAGTTCGAGCTCCATGGCCAGCAGCGCCTGATCCTCGACGATCATGACCCTCAGATCGGGTGACTCGGCCATACCACACCCCCACGCTAACCAGACCCGTTCACCACGACTATGTCCGATAGCGGACGCTCAAACGCGCCGTTGGCTATTTGGTTCGGGCTGGAGTAGAAATTTCCGCCAATTCAATCGGTGGGGGACCGATGACGGCGGCGGAACACGGCACGGGCGAGCTTCAGCGACGGCTGCTGGGCGGCTACCAGCTGATCCAGACGCTGATCGGCATCCGTCTGCGCGCCGTCGATGATCCGGCCAGCAGGAGACACCTGACCTGGCTGAGCGACGTGGCGGCCGCCATGGATCTCCTGAGCCGCCGCCTCACCGCGGACGGACCTCTGGACTTCGTTGGTTATCTCGAGGACGTCGCGGCCTTCTGGACCCGGGCCTGCGAAGGGCGTCCGGTCCGTGTCGACGTGCGAGGGCAGGCCGCCCTCCTGCCGGACACCCACCTGTTGCCCCTCGCTATCGTCACCCACGAGTTGATCGCCAACGCCTGTCGCCACGCTTTCCCGTCCGGTCGGGCCGGATCGATCGCCGTCGCCTTCTCGCGCGCGGTGGGAGGCGTCAGCCTGGTGGTGCGGGATTCCGGCGTCGGCGCCGCGGCGATCGAACCGGGCGAGGGCCTCAGCCTCGTGTCGGGGCTGGTCGACCACCTCGGCGGGACGATGAGCATCGAAACCGCGCCCGGGGCGGGCGTCGGCGTACGGATCCGCCTGCCGCTCGACCCCTCGACAGCCCACTGACGTCAGCGCCGGAACGGACCGGTCCGCGCGGGGTTGGAGGAGGCATGGCCGATCCCGAAACCTCCAAAGCCTCCAGATCGCTCAACACCCCGGCGCGTCCGGGCCCGCCGGCGGGCGATTTCGCCGACGGCGATGACGAACTGCTCATCGACGGTCAGGAAGAGGTCTTCTCCCGCGCCGAGGTGGAGAGCGGGCGCATCGAACATCTGTCGCAGGCCGGGAGCGGCGAAGACCGGCCGACTAACCGCCGTGAACCGCCGGCGTCGTCGAAAGGGGCCGCGTCCACCTAGGGATCGAACGACCGCTCCTCCTCGAGCGGCGCGATGAACAGCCGGTCGCATTCGTTCCGCTCATTCTCGATCGGGATGACGGTGACGCGATCGTCCGCGTTCCGGATCACCTCCGCGACCACCTGTTCGAACACCTTCTCCTTGCCCGGCCTTCGGAAGAGCACGACGCCGTCCTTCGCATCGAGCACGCCATAGGCGGGGGAACCTTCGAGCAGGCTGTCGAGATGAAGCGCCATGCGTTCCACAATGTCGGGAACCGGCAATTGGTTCACCGGGACATGCCGGCGACCCGAAACGACGCGGAGCGGATGGCTGGGGAACTAGGACTCGAACCTAGAATGACGGTACCAAAAACCGTAGTGTTACCATTACACCATTCCCCAGCAGGTCCGGCGCAGCCCCGCCCTGCGGCGGGGAGGCGGTCGGATACGACAAGGCCGCCGGCAACGCAAGCGGGCTTTTTCGCTTTGGCGAAGGTCGCTTCCGGCGCGCTTCGCAGACTATTTTCGCAGAGGCGTTTTCGGCGCTTGCGGCCCCCCCACCCCGTCGTTATAAGCCCGCTCCTCAAGTCGGAGTGTGGCTCAGTCTGGTAGAGCACTGCGTTCGGGACGCAGGGGTCGCAGGTTCGAATCCTGCCACTCCGACCATCTTTCTCCCGCCCTCGAAATCCATGCCGTCGCCGGTCGCGATGGCCGTCGGCCGGACCCTGCAGGGCCCGGCCGGGCGCGCGTCGCCCTAGCGGTAGAGCACGATCTCCTCGCCCTCGGGCGTACGCCCGCTGAGCCGGTTGGGGCCGCCGCGCAGGATGGCCACCGTGCCGCCGCCGGCCTTGTAGAGCACCACCTGACGGTCCTCGAGACGCCAGCTGTTGACGAACATCAGATCCTCGAAACAGCCCGACGCGGACCCCTGCAGCGCCCCGAAGGCCGGGTTGGTGGTCAGGCGAACGGTGCACTCGCGGCGCTGGCCGGTCATGCCGATCTCGATGTGCCGCCAGGTTCCGGCGTAGGCGTCCGCCTGCGGAGGCGCGCCCCAGCCCCCGCCGCCGCGGCGATCGTCAGCGCGGTGGTCGTAGGCGTCCGCCATTGGCCCCGGACCGTCGTCTCCTTCGCGGCGCAACATCAGGCCGTCGCCAAGCAGCCGGCCTTCGACAAGCGACAGGCGCGGGCCGTTCTGGTCGGAGGGGCCGCGGAACAGGAGCACCTCACCGTTTTCGACACGCCAGTTGCTGATACGCGCGAGCCTCGACGGGCAGTCCTCGGTCTCCACGCCACGGACTCCGAGGAAGCCGCGCTCGCCGAAGATCATGCGGCAGCCCCCGACGTCGCGGCCGCCGTCGTCAGCCAGCCAGGCGCCGAAGACATCCTGCGGACGCGCCGGTTCAGCGCGCCGTCGCCAGTCCGGCTCGCGCCGTCCGGTCTGCCCCAGCAGGGCCCCGGCCAGCGCCTCGCCGAGGGCCCCGGCGTCGACCGAGGCGCTGCCGCCGACCGTGGTGCTCCGCGTCGTGGTCGTCGTGGTGTTCCCGTCCCGGGTGGTGGTCGTGGTCTCCCGGGTGCGCTCCCGCGACACCGACTGGGCCTCCGCCGGCACGGCAAACGGAAGGGCGACGGCCACGGCGAGGGCCGCGGCGATGGTTCTGGTCATGGTGAATCCCCCGTTGACAGGCGGCCAAGCTAGGCGACGCCGTAACGCGGTTCAATCATCGCGAGCGCGCGAACCGATCTCCGCCAGACGGGCGCCGACCGCCTCGATCTCCCGCTGGCCCAGGGCCCGCCGCCGCGCCAGCAGTTCGGGGGCTCCGGCGTCGTGGTCGGCCATCAGCCGTTTGACGAAAGCCCCGGAGCGGACCTCGGCCAGCACCGTGTCCATGGCCGCCCGCGAAGCCTCGCCGATCACCCGCGGGCCGGTCAGATAGGCACCGAACTCGGCGGTGTTGGAGATGCGCGCGAAGGCCCCCGCCGGCCCCAGTCTGTGCATCAGGTCGACCACCAGCTTGAGTTCGTAGAAGCACTCGAACCACGCCACCTCGGCGGGATAGCCGGCCTCGACCAGCTTCATGAAGGCGGCGTCGACCAGCTCGACCGTCCCGCCGCACAGCACCACCTGCTCGCCGAACAGGTCGCTCTCGCACTCGGCGGCGAAGGTGGTTTCGAGGATGCCCTTGCGGCCGCAGCCGAGGGCCGCGGCGTAGGACAGGCCGAGGGCGTGCGCGCCGCCGGTGGCGTCCTGGTGCACACCGAACAGGCAGAACACCCCCTCTCCCGCCTCGAACAGTTCGCGGATGCGCGGCCCGATGCCCTTGGGCGAGGCGAGGATGACGTCGAGATCCGTCCGCGGCTCGACGAGGCCGAATCGCACCGACAGCCCGTGGGCGAAGATCAGGGCGGCGCCGGGCTTCATGGCCGGAGCCAGCTCCTCGCGCCACAGATCGCGGTGGGCCTCGTCGGACACCATCACGGCCACCACGTCCGCGCCGTCCGCCGCCTCGCCGGCGGTGCGCACCTCGAAGCCGTCGGCCGCGGCCTTCTGGCGCGTCGCCGAGTCGGCCTTCAGACCGACGACGATGTCGCTCACGCCCGAGTCGCGAAGGTTCAGGGCATGCGTCCGCCCCTGGCTGCCGTAGCCGATCACCGCGACGCGCTTGCCGCGGATGATCGACAGGTCGCAGTGGCGGTCATGGAAGACGGGGAGCGGAGCGCCTAGGTTCTGGGTCATGCACACAGACATAACGCCATCCGCCGTCGTCGCCTTCTGGAAAGAAGCCGGCCCCTCGAAGTGGTTCGCCAAGGACGACGCCTTTGACGCCGACTTCCGGCGGCGGTTCGAGGCCGCCCACCTGGCCGCCGCCCGGCGCGAGCTGGACGACTGGGCGGACAGCGCCGAGGGCGTTCTCGCCCTGCTGATCCTGCTCGACCAGTTCCCGCGCAACGTCTGGCGCGACACCGGCCACGCCTTCGCCACCGACCCGCTGGCGAGGATGTTCGCCGTCCGGGCGCTCGACGCCGGCTATGACCGGCTGGTCGAGAACGATCTGCGCCGCTTCTTCTACCTGCCGCTGCAGCACGCCGAGGACATGGCGCTGCAGGACCGCCAGCTGGCGCTGTTCCAGACCATGGAGCGGCCGGCCGACGACCGGTGGGCGGAGCACCACCACGCCGTCATCCAGCGCTTCGGCCGGTTCCCGCACCGCAACCGGGCGCTGGGCCGGGAGACCACGGCCGAGGAAGCCGCCTTCCTCCAGCAGGACGGCTTCCGGGGCTGATCCATGCAGCGCTGCCGCGAGTGCGCGATCATCCTGCAGGAGGGCCGCAATTGGCACGCCTCCTATGCGGCGCGGAACTACCGCCACTGCATGGAGTGCGCGCGCGCCTATTCGCGGCAGCGTTACGGCAAGCTGAAGCCGACGGTGAAGCGGCGCGTGCCGGCGGCCGGCGTCACCGCCCGTACGCCGATGACCGCGCGCGACCGCGCGGTGCGCAACCGGGCGGAGCTGGCGCGGCAGCGGCGGGACCGACCTGAGAACTGAGGTGATCAGGTTCTTCGAGGCGACCTGAGGCGTCCACAACCGGACAGCCCAAGTGTCCACTGGCCGCGTTGGGGATTTGCGAATCAGCGTCCAACCTGACGCAATGAACGCCGCCGTCGCCCTCGCCGATCTTCAGGACCGCACCGGAGCCGTCGCCGCCGACCATCCGGAATGGCAGTACCTCAACCTGCTGCGCGACATCCTCGACAACGGCGCCCGGCGGGACGACCGGACCGGCACCGGGACGCTGGGCGTGTTCGGGCGGCAGATGCGCTTCGACCTGTCGAAGGGCTTCCCGCTGCTGACCACCAAGAAGCTGCACACCCGGTCGATCATCGTCGAGCTGCTGTGGTTCCTGCGCGGCGAGACCAACATCGGCTGGCTGAAGAAGAACGGCGTCAGCATCTGGGACGAGTGGGCCGACGCCGAGGGCGAGCTGGGGCCGGTCTACGGCAAGCAGTGGCGCAGCTGGGCGGCGCCGGACGGGCGGGTGATCGACCAGATCGAGAAGCTGGTCGAGGGGCTGAAGACCAATCCCAACAGCCGCCGCCACATCGTCACCGCCTGGAACCCGGCCGACGTCGACGACATGGCCCTGCCGCCCTGCCACTGTCTTTTCCAGTTCTTCGTCGCCGACGGCCGGCTGAGCTGTCAGCTGTACCAGCGCTCGGCCGACGTCTTCCTCGGCGTGCCGTTCAACATCGCCTCCTACGCCCTGCTGACGATGATGATCGCCCAGGTGACCGGGCTGGAGCCGGGCGAGTTCGTGCACACCTTCGGCGACGCGCACCTGTACCTGAACCACGTCGAGCAGGCGGAGACGCAGCTGAGCCGCGAGCCGCTGGCCCTGCCGACGATGACCATCGCGCCGAAGTCAGATCTGTTCGCCTACCGGCTGGAGGACTTCGCGCTGGAGGGCTACCAGCCCTGGCCGCACATCAAGGCGCCGGTCGCGGTGTGATGAGCCTCGACCTGAAGGCGCTGCAGGCCGACGTCCTGCGCATCTCCGACATCTACGCCCGCGAGCACGCCATCGACCGCGACCGGGACTGGGCGCTGCTGAAGCTGCAGGAGGAGCTGGGCGAGCTGACGGCCGAGCATCTGCGCATGAGCGGGCGGGCGCGGGGGGCGGCGGACGCCGGCAAGCTGGGGGACGAGGCAGCCGACGTGCTGGGCATGCTGCTCATCTACTGTCAGATGGCGGGGGTGGACATCGAACAGGCGATGCAGCGGAAGTGGCTGCACTGGCTGGAGACGCCCCGATGATTTCGACGCTTTTCGTCGCCCTGACGCTCGTTCCGGTCCCGCAGCAGGCTCCCGATCTGACCACTCTGGTCCGGACCACGCTGGAGCAATGCGTCTCGGGACGCGACCCGGTCTCTGGGGGCATGCTGGACGTCGCCGACGCGGACTGGGCGCGGCCGTTCCGCAATGACCACGCCTGCGGCCTCACCGCCCAGGGCTGGACCGGCGACGAGGGCGCGCTGGTGGCGGCGGCCCGGGCGGCGGTCGGGGCCGAGGGGCCGGAATGGAGGGGAGCCGTGCGGGAACTCCGGGTCAATGAATCCGGCCCCGCTCTGTGGACCGAGCTGGAGCAGGTCGAAGGCTGGGCCCCCGCCTCGCTGCGGGTGATCGAGCCGCCGGCGGGCCGCACAGGCTCGGTCGAAATTCACTTCGACCCGGCGGGCTAGACCATGCCCCTCCCCCACCTCGCCCTCGTCGTCGCCCGGGCGCGCAATGGCGTCATCGGCCGCGACGGCGGCCTGCCGTGGCGGCTGCGCTCGGACCTGCAGAGGTTCAAGACCGTGACCATGGGCAAACCCTGCATCATGGGCCGCAAGACCTGGGACAGCCTGCCGCTGAAGCCCCTGCCCGGCCGGCTCAACCTGGTGCTGTCCAAGGACGAATCGTTCGAGCCGAAGGGGGCGGTGGCCTGCCTGATGCTGGACGAGGCGATCGAGATCGGGCGCGAGCAGGCCGTGGAGGACGGGGTCGACGAGGTCTGCGTGATCGGTGGGGCCGGCCTGTTCGCGGCGACCCTGCCGCGGGCGAAGCGGCTGTACCTGACGGAAGTCGACGCCGAGCCCGAAGGCGACGTGCTGTTCCCGCCGTTCGACGAGGAGGCGTGGGTCGAGGTATCGTCCGAAGCCGTGCCGCCGGGCGACAAGGACGACCACGCCTTCGTCTTCCGGGTGCTGGAACGACGCTAGCCAGGGAGAGACGCCATGCTGATCGTCACCACCAACGATGTCCCCGGCCAGAGGGTGGTGCGCACCCTGGGGCTCGTTCGGGGGATCACCGTGCGCTCGCGCAACGTCATCTCGGACGCCATCGGCGGTCTCCAGTCGATGCTGGGCGGCCGGGTCGGGGCCTATGTGAAGCTGGCGGAGGCCTCGCGCGCCGAGGCCTATGACGAACTGGTCGAGCACGCCCGGGCCATGGGCGCGAACGCCGTCATCGCCATGCGCTACGAGGCCAACGAGATCATGGAGGGCGTCACCGAGGTGCTGGCCTACGGCACCGCGGTGGTGGTCGAGCCGGAATAGGCGTCCAGCTCGGCGACAAGGGCCTGTCGACCGATCAGATCCTCGATCGGCCGGCGCAGGCTGTGGATCTCGTGCTGCAGCCAGCCCCCGTCCTGATCCAGCCGGTGGAAGGCGTGGTGATCCAGCCCTTCGTCCCAGCCGTCGTTGGGGCCGAACAGGGCGCGGTGCAGGTCGAGCGGCGTCTCGGGCGGCGGCAGGAAGCGCCAGGCGGACGGCGCGTCGTGGGTGGCGATCTGGTGCTCCGCCATGACCTTCACGAGAGCGAACCACCAGTGGGGCGGCGCCTTCGCCGAGGCGGCGAGGCGGGCGCGAAGCTCGGCGGCGAGTGCTCCAACGCCGAGCCCCGTCGCGCGCATGGCTACGCCGGTGGCGACCGTCGCGTCGCCCCATATCATCGGATAGAGGTCGCGCCAGAACAGGGCTTGCAGCCGATCGCGCCCTTCAGCGCCCAACAGGCCGACAGCGAGCAAAACTCCGCTCATGCAGTTGGTGGACGGCGAGGTATGATCGTCGACGAGGAAGCGGTCGACCAGTTCGTGGTCCCCGATCCAGCCGGCGAGCGCCGGGAGGTATTCGGGGAAGAGATTCTGGCCCACGCACGTCTCGACGGCGGAGCGGACCTCATCCTCAATCCCTGACGGCGACAAATGCACCAGGCCGTCGACGGCGGCGGGGGCGGCGTCCCAGTTCTGCTCGCGGGCGTAATGGAACAGCATCGGCCGCGCCTGCTCCAGTCCGGCCCAGCCGAAGGCCCACAGCAGGGCGTCCGGCGCGCCGTCGATCAGCCGGTCGTTCGCGACGAAGCGGTCGAACAGCCGTTCGACCATGGCTCTGTCGCCGTGCCGGACGACCGGGTCGACGAAATCCGCGTGGGCGACCGGGTCGTCCAGCAGCAGCGGCAGCAGGGCTTCGGCGTCCTCGGGACCGCCGCGCAGGGACACGAGCTCGATCGCCGCGCCGCGTTCGATCGGGTGCAGGGTTTCGGTCAGCAGGCGGCGCGTGGCGTGAAGCAGAAGCATGGCGGCGCAACCTAGGGCGCCCGACGCCGCGGGCAAGCCGCCGTCAGGTTCCGGAAGCCTCAGACGCCGAGCACATCCGCCACCCGCGCGGCGACCACGGCGAACCGCCGGGCCACCTCGCCGTCCGGATCGGCGCTGACCAGGGGTCGGCCGGCGTCGCCCGCCTCGCGCAGACCGGCGTCCAGCGGCAGGTCGCCGAGGAAGGGCACGCCGAGCCGTTCCGCCTCGGCCTTCGCGCCGCCGGAGCCAAACACCGGGCCGGACATGTTCTCGATCAGACCGAGGGTCGGCACCTTGACCTTCTGGAACAGGGTGTGGGCCCGGCGCGCATCGGCCAGCGCCACCTCCTGCGGGGTGGAGACGATCACGGCGCCGTCCAGCGGGGTCTTCTGGATCAGGGTCAGCTGCACATCGCCGGTGCCCGGCGGCAGGTCGACGACCAGCACGTCGAGCGGCTGCGTCTCCGTGCCCCAGCGGGTCTGGGTCAGCATCTGGGTGATGGCCTGCGACGCCATCGGGCCGCGCCAGACCATGGCGTCGTCGGCCCCGGCCAGCAGGCCCATCGACATGATCTTCAGTCCGTGGGCGAGATGCGGCTCCATGGCCCCGTCGACGAACTCCGGCTTGCCCGTGACGCCGAGCATGGTCGGCATCGAGGGCCCGTAGACGTCGGCGTCCAGCACCCCGACCGACAGGCCGCGGGCGGCCAGGGCCGCGGCGAGGTTGGCGGCCACCGTCGACTTGCCGACCCCGCCCTTGCCCGAGGCCACGGCCAGCACCCGACGCACGTGGGCCGGGCGATCGGTGGGGACCGGCGCCTTCGGGCGGTTCTGCTCGGCGGCCTGGGGCGACAGGATGACGGTGCGCCGCGCCGGCTTCTGCACCGCCTCGGCGGTCAGCACGACCGACACGCGGGTCACCCCCGGCAGGGCCTTCAGCGCCGCCTCGGCAGCGTCCCGGACCGGCGCGTAGGCGGCGGCCTCGCGCGGCGAGACCTCGAGGGCGAAGCCGACCCGGTCGCCGACCACCACGAGACCCTGCACCAGTCCCGCCGCCGCCAGCCCCTGCCCGCTTTTCGGATCCCGGACGGCGTCGAGGGCGGCGAGGACCTGGTCGCGATCGAGGGGGCGTGGGGACACGGGGACACTCCTTGGGGTTGCCGCCCGGGCGGCGGCCGTTCTATCGCCGATATACCCCCTGCCCGCGAGCGCCGATTTGCCCCGGAACACATCCCTCCCGCCCGTGACCCTGCTGGCCGGCCCGACCGCCTCTGGCAAGTCGGCGCTGGCCATGGAGCTGGCGGAGGCGACGGGCGCGGTGATCGTCAACGCCGACAGCCAGCAGCTGTACGCCGACCTGCGGGTGCTGAGCGCCCGTCCGTCGCCGGAGGACGAGGCGGCGCTCGAGCACCGGCTCTACGGCGTGGCCGACGCCGGCGACGCCTGGTCGGTCGGGCGCTGGAGCCGGGCGGTGACGGCGGAGCTGGAGGACCTCGCCGCGGCGCGCCGTCCAGCCCTGCTGGTGGGCGGCACGGGCCTGTACTTCACCGCCCTGACGAGGGGTCTGGCGGACATCCCCGACATCCCCGGGACGGTGCGGGAGGCGACGGCCGCGGCCCTGGAGGCCGAGGGGGAGCCGGCGTTTCGCCGAAGGCTGGCGGAGCTCGATCCGGGGGCGGAAGGCCGTATCGCCGCCGGGGACCGGCAACGGCTGGTCCGGGCCCTGGCGGTGGCCCGGCACACCGGGCGCGCGCTCAGCGACTGGATGGCTGACACCAGCCCCCTGCTGCCGACGGGCTCCTGGAGCGGGCTGGTGGTCGAGCCGGATCGGGCGACGCTTTACGCCCGCTGCGACGCCCGCGTGGCCCGGATGGTCGAACAGGGCGCGGTGGAAGAGGTCCGGGCCCTGACCGCCCGCGGGCTCGACCCGGATCTGCCGGCGATGAAGGCGGTGGGCGTGCGCGAATTCGCCGCCCACCTGGCCGGCCGGACGACGCTCGACGAGGCGGTGGAGGCGGTGCGCCAGGCGACCCGCAACTACGCCAAGCGCCAGCTGACCTGGTTCCGGAACCAGACCCCGGAGTGGCCGCGGGCCCGCAGACATGACCAAACCGTCAGTTGACGCGACCTGCGCGCGGCGCGAGCGTACGCTTGCGCCCTGCACCGTCAGCCGAAGGAGTTCGGCATGAGCCTGATCCTCGTCCTTTCGCTCTCCGCCATGATCGGGTTCCAGGATCCGTCGCCGGCGCCGGACGCGCAGCCCTCCGCCGCGCCGGCCGCCGCCGACGCCCCCGCGTCGGGCGAGGCCGATCCGCTGGAGCGCGTTGTCTGCCGCACCGAGGCGGTGGTCGGCACCCGGTTCGACAGCCGGGTGTGCATGACCCGCCGCCAGTGGAACGCCCGTCGCGACGAGTCCCGCCGCCTCGCGCACCGGCTGGAGAGCGCCAACGCCAACCGCAATCGCCAGACCGCGCCGGGCCACTGATCGGTCGCGCCGACACGCATCGCGCGCTTGCACAACGACGTTACTCTGGGTTGACTCCGGCTTCGCGCGGGAGGATGCTTCCTCCGTCCTGAAGATCGGAAGGCCAGCCATGATCGTCGCCGCTCTCGCCGCCGCCCTCCTCGTCCCCCAGAACGCCCCGGTGCAGCCGGCGGCGTCGACCCTGGAAAGCCCGGGCGAACGGGTCATCTGTCGGAAGGAGCCCGGCTCCGGCACGCGGCTCAGTGTCCGCGTCTGCCTGACCGCCGAGGAATGGGCGGACCGGCTCCAGGCCGCCGATCGCGACCGGACCCACCTGCGCCTGACCATCGATAACCGTCGGCCCTTCCCGGGGCCCGGTCGCCGGCGCTGACCCCTTCAATTCGCGGACGCCCCGTCCTATATTGGTTCCGTCCGGGTTCGCCCGGACTATGGCGATAAACGCGCCTGTAATAAGCGGACCGGACCCGGGTGCGATTCCCGGCGGCTCCACCAATCTCTTCCCCGCGTCATCGGCGGGCGAGCATGGGGCCGACTAGCATCGACGGACGTGTAAAGAGGTTGCTTTCGCCCGTCCTAGCCCACCGTATCGGGCCATTAAACTACCTGCGAACGATAACTTCGCTGGAGAAGTCGCTCTCGCCGCGTAATGCGGTTCGGGTGATTTCGAACACTTAAGTCCTCGGGGTTCAGATCCCGGGGCGGGGCCTGCCGGGAGCCTGCCAACAGAATCCCGGCGCTTTACCCTCTCCGCACCTTTCGCCCGCCGGCCGGCGCGGCTAAACCCACGGCTGAACAGCCGAGGCGCCCGATGGCCGAAGAGACGCCCCCCGTCGACGAGATGCACTACGAGCAGCTGGCGCAGGACGCCCTGCGCGGGGTGATCCGCGCCGCCCTGGAGCGCGCCGCCGGACCCGACGGCATCCCGGGCGCGCACCATTTCTACATCACCTTCCGCACCCGCGCCCCCGGCGTCAGCGTGCCCCCCGACATCCTCGCCAAATACCCTGACGAGATGACGGTGGTGCTGCAGCACCAGTACTGGGACCTGAAGGTCGAGCCGAACCGCTTCTCGGTGATGCTCAAGTTCGGCGGCATGCCGAAGGTGTTGGCCATGCCCTACGCCGCGGTGACCCGCTTCTACGATCCGTCGGTGCAGTTCCTGCTGCAGTTCGAGACGCCCGTCGAACTCGAGGTCGCCGAGGAAGAGCCGGCCCCCGAGCCCGACAGCCCGCCGCCGTCCGGCGACGACGGGCCGAAGGTCGTCTCGCTGGACCAGTTCCGGAAGAAGTAGGGCCTTTTCCCTCCCGTCGGCCGCGCTAACATCCGGTCGACCGAACGGGGGTGAGCATGAGGGGTCTCCTCATCCTTTGGCTGGCGGCCGCGCTCTGCGGGTCGCCGGCGGCCGCGGCCGAAGCCCGCGACAGTCGCTTCGCCGGCTGGACCGCGGCCATCGTCCAGGCCGACTGGCGGGACGGGCGTGGCCGACCGATCGAGGCGTTCGACAACGCCCGTCGCGACCTGGTGGACGCCTTCGTGCGCGCCGGCTTCGCACGCGAGACAATGGTCGACTACTCGCTGCGGACGGATCCGCCCCAGCAGGCGCTGCAGGGCCTCCGGGACGCGGCCGCGCGGGGAACGCGCGGATGCCTGCTCTACTTCACCTCGCACGGCGCGCCAGACCACATGGTGTTTGGCGAAGCCCAGATGACGCCTGACGTCATGGCCAATCTGGTGCGCCGTACGTGTGCGGCCCGGCCGACGGTGGTGATCGTCTCGGCCTGCTATTCCGGCCAATTCGTGAACGCCCTGGAAGGCCCGAACCGCATGGTGCTGACCGCCGCGCGGCGTGACCGGACCTCATTCGGCTGCGGCGCGGACGAGCGCTACCCGTGGTTCGACGGCTGCGTGCTGGAGGCGCTGCCGGCCGCCGCCGACTTCCTCGCCCTCGCCGCCGGCGCCCGCGCCTGCGTGGCCCGCAAGGAGGCCGAGGCGGGGGTGGCGCTGCCGTCCGAGCCGCAGCTGTTCGTCGGCGCCGAGATGCAGTTGCGGCTGCCGACGCTGCGCTTCGAGAGGCCGGGGCCGTGACCCTGACCCTCGACGCGGCGGGCTGGACCCGCGCCGCCTGCCACTGCGGCGCCGTGCGTTTCCGCGTGCGGCTGGCCGAAGGCCTCGAAAGCGCCCGGCGCTGCGACTGCTCCCTGTGCCGGATGCGCGGGGCCGTGGCGGTGAGCGCGGGTCTCGGCGACATCGAGATCCTCGACGGCGTCGAAGCGCTGACCGAGTATCGCTTCAACACCGGGACGGCGCGGCACTTCTTCTGCTCCCGCTGCGGGATCTACACGCATCACCAGCGGCGCTCGAACCCGAACCAGTACGGCGTCAACGTCGCCTGCCTCGAGGGCGTCAGCCCGTTCGACTTCGCCGAGGTTCCGGTCAACGATGGCCGCCATCATCCCGGCGACGGCGGCGGCGGGGTGATCGGGGTGCTGAGGTTCGAACGGACCCGCGGCTAGCGACGCGGGAAGCAGCGCAGCGTGATCCGCTCGCGCTCCCCCTCCCGGCGCTCGACCAGCAGCCGCGCCACCTGGGCGTCGTCGTGGAACAGATATCCCTTGATCGCGTCGAGCAGCGCCTTGGCGAGGTTGTCGAGGTCGATGTGCGGCGGCTCGCCGACGTGCTCCATGACGATCTCGACGGTGAAGTCGCCCCACGACGGCCGTGAGCTCCACTCCTTGCGCATGAACTCGTAGACCAGCGGCTTGTAGTACTTGGCCTGGGTGGTCAGCCCGTCGATGGTGATCTCGACCGCGCCGCCGCTCTCGCGGGCGCGGACCTTGCCAGCGCCGATCCAGCCGGGGGTCACGAACAGGCCGCCGGGACAGGATCGAGCATGTGAACGGACAGCATCGTTACGGGCGGCTGGATCTGCTCGTCGATCGCAGGACGGGCCTGCATGATGTGGAACAGGTCGAGCCCCTGAATGACGCGGCCGAAGACGGCGAAACCCTGACCGTCCGGGTTCCGTCCTCCGCCGAAGTCGAGGCTGGGGCTGTCGTGGGTGACGACGAAGAAGCTGCTCGTCGCCGTATCGGGCCCGTCCCGCGCCATGGAAACGGCTCCGGCGACATGGCTCAGGCCGGTGTCCAGGGTCCGTTCCAATCGTATCGGGCCGAGGCCGGGATCGTCGCTGCCATGGATCGTCTCGGCCTGAACGACATGGATGGGCCCCTGCACGGATCGAAAGAAGCGACCGCCCGTGTACAGGCCGAGCGAGGCGTAGCGCATGAAGTTGCACGCCGTGCCCGGCGCTCTCACATGATCCAGTTCGACCGTGACCGGCCCGTACTCCGTTGCGATCATGGCCCGCGGCAGCGGGTCGGATGGTCCTGCGGCCTGCGCCACGAGCGCCGCCGCCAGCATCGCCCCGGACATGCCCATCGCCGCCTCTCCTTCTTGCTCCGCGCCCTCGAGGTGCTACACCGCCGCGCATCCTCCCGCCACGCCTGAAGAGCCTGCCGACATGAGCACCGTCCGCACCGAATCCGACACCTTCGGCCCGATCGAGGTCGCCGCCGACCGCTACTGGGGCGCGCAGGCGCAGCGCTCGCTGGGCAATTTCCGCATCGGCTGGGAGAAGCAGCCGCTGCCGATCGTTCGCGCGCTGGGCATCGTCAAGCGGGCCGCCGCCGAGACCAACATGGCGCTGGGCAAGCTGGACCCGACGTTGGGCGAGACCATCGTCGCCGCCGCCCAGGAGGTGATCGACGGCAAGCTCAACGAACACTTCCCGCTGGTGGTGTGGCAGACCGGCTCGGGCACGCAGTCGAACATGAACGCCAACGAGGTGATCTCGAACCGGGCCATCGAGATGCTGGGCGGCGAGATGGGCTCCAAGAAGCCGGTCCACCCCAATGACCACGTCAACATGAGCCAGTCGTCGAACGACACCTTCCCGACGGCCATGCACGTGGCCTGCGCCGAGCAGGTGGCCAACGACCTGATCCCGGCCCTGAAGCATCTGCACGCGGCGCTGGACGCCAAGGCCAAGGCTTGGGACCACATCATCAAGATCGGCCGCACCCACACCCAGGACGCCACGCCGCTGACCCTCGGCCAGGAGTTCTCGGGCTATGCGCAGCAGGTCGCCAACGGCATCGAGCGCATCGAGCAGACCCTGCCGAAGCTGATGGAGCTGGCCCAGGGCGGCACGGCGGTCGGAACCGGGCTGAACGCGCCTGTCGGCTTCGCCGAACAGGTGGCCGAGCGCATCGCCGCCATCACCGGCCTGCCCTTCACCACCGCCCCGAACAAGTTCGAGGCGCTGGCGGCGCATGACGCCATGGTGTTCAGCCACGGGGCGATCAACACGGTCGCGGCCAGCCTTTTCAAGATCGCCAACGACATCCGCTTCCTCGGCTCCGGGCCGCGGGCCGGCCTCGGCGAACTGGCCCTGCCGGAGAACGAGCCGGGCAGCTCGATCATGCCGGGCAAGGTCAACCCGACCCAGTCGGAAGCCCTGACCCAGGTCTGCGTCCAGGTGTTCGGCAACCACGCCGCCCTGACCTTCGCCGGCTCGCAGGGTCACTTCGAGCTGAACGTCTACAATCCGGTGATGGCCTACAACTTCCTGCAGTCGGTGCGCCTGCTGGCCGATGCGGCGATCAGCTTCACCGACAACTGCGTGGTCGGCATCGAGCCGCGCGAGGACAACATCCGGCGGGGGCTGGAGAACTCGCTGATGCTGGTGACGGCGCTGAACGGCAAGCTGGGCTACGACGCCTGCGCGAAGATCGCCAAGACGGCCCACAGGAACGGCACCACCCTTCGCGAGGAAGCGGTCGGGGGCGGCTATCTGACGAACGAGGAGTTCGACGAATGGGTGCGGCCGGAGAAGATGATCTCGCCGCAGTAGGCGGGCATCGGCGCTGCGCCGTCCTCAGCCCTTCTCCGTCCAGCGCGCCCGCGCCTCGTCGCGCGTGAGGTTGAGGTGGACGTGCTGGTCCACCCGCTCGACCCAGCTGACCGGGATCATGTGATGCTTGAAGCCCGCGGCGAGATCGAGCTTTGCCAGTTCGATCTCGTCGCCGTGGACGTGGTCGACGCGGCCGACATGCTCGCCGTCGGAGCCGACGACTTCGAGGTGTTCGCGAATGGCCGACGGGTCTACCATGGAGGGCTCCGGGGACGGGGTGTTCGGGAAAACCACCCGGCCCCGGCGCCGGTTGCATCGCGGAGGCAGCATGGGCGACGTCGTCAACCTGAACCGGGCGCGCAAGGAACGGGCGAAGGCCGCGGGGAAAGCGGCCGCCGCCGCCAACCGCGCCGTGCACGGCCGCACGAAAGCGGAGCGCACAAGGACCGAGACGGAGCGCGAGCGGGCCGCGCGACTGCTGGACGGGGCCAGGCGGGAGGACTGAGATGATCGATCGCGAGGAGAAGCGTCGCCTGCAACGCGGTCTCATCCCGATGCTGATCGCCATCCGTGTCCAGGAGACCCGCAAGCGCAAGCAAGCCGAGGCCGCAGCGCGGATCGAGGGCCGACCGCCGCCGAAACCGAAAAAGAAGGGCTGGTTCTAGGCCGCCGACACCCGCGGCGCGCGGATCATCAGCACCTGGCCGGCCAGCACCAGCCCGAGCCCCGCCAGCGCCAGCCAGCCGAAGCGGGCGTGTTCGAACAGCACCGAGACCAGCATCGCGATCGGCGGCGTCAGGGCCGAGATGTAGCTGGCCAGGGCGTAGCCGCGACTCCGCGCGATGCCGAAGTAGACCACAAAGGCGATCACCGAACCGAACACCGACAGGTAGAGCAGCGAGCCGAGATAGCGGACGGTCGGCTCGATCGACCACTCGACGCCGGTGGCGAGGCCATAGAGCGCCAGCACGCCCGTGCCGTAGGCCATGGCCCAGGCGGTCGAGGGGATGACCGCCGACCCGGCCTCCTGGCCCCGCCAGGCGAAGTAGTTGCCGAAGGCCGAGGCCGCCACGGCGGTGAAGGCGAAGCCGACGCCGACAAGGCTGGCGGCGGACAATCCCCCGGTGAGCACCTCCGAGCCGGACAGCACCGCCACGCCGACGACGCCCAGCAGGGCTCCGCCCCACGCGGCGGCCGCCGACTTCTGGCGGGCGGCGACGCGGAACAGGATCAGGTTGAGGAGGGCCAGCGAAGCGAAGATCACCGCCACCACCGCCGAAGCGATGCGGCCCTCGGCGGCGTAGGTGAAGCTGTAGCTGATGGAGAAGGCGAACACACCCTGTCCCAGCGCCGCCAGATGCTGGTTGCGGGTCAGCTTCAGGGATCGACCGGTGGCCAGGCAGCCGGCGAAGATCAGCACGGCGGCCAGGCCGAACCGCCAGACGATGGAGACCAGCGGCGCCACGGTCCCGAACTGCAGGGTGATGGCGTACCAGGTGGTGCCCCAGATGAGCGCGCAGAGCCCGACGCCGCCGATCGCCAGCAGCGTCGCCCGGGACAGGGCGGCAGCCTTGGGGGGCGCGAGTGAGTCGGACGGCGCGGTCATGCCTGCCAAGTGGACCGGCGGCCCCGGTGGCGCAAGCCGAGGATTGGCGCGCCGCTCACAAGCCCGGCTTATGCCTCCGGAAGCCGTCAGTCAGGCGCGCAGCTTCAGCGCCTGCCGGACTCCCGCGGGGACCGCGTCATAGACCGTGGGCCGACGCAGGCGCAGCTCGCGGCGGGCTTCCTCAAGCGGCAGGTTCAGCAGGGCCTCGTAGTCGAGCGCAGGCAGCCAACGGGCCTCGCGGCCGAGCCGGTACGCCTGAAACACCGCCCGCAACGCGGGCACGGCCGGGTTCTCCTTGCGGATTTCCGCCGCCGCGCCGAGGCCGATGAAGCCGAAGCCGAGGTTGCCGGTCTGGGCGTAGGAAAAGGCGACAACGCAGGCTTCGCCCAAGGCGTCGGTCTCGTAGCCGGTCAGGACGTGCCAGACATCGTGCACGTCCCGCACGCGGCGGGTGTACCAGATCACCGGGTGGGGCGCGTCGGCCAGCGGCGCGACCTTGCGCGACTCCATCGCCAGCCCTTCGGCCGTGAAGCCCCGGGCCTCGCGGAACTGGCGGTAGGCGGCGCCGACCGTGCCGGGGCCGAAGCGGGCCAGCCAGGCCGGATCGTCCAGTTTCTCGGCCAGTTCCTCGCGCAGGAAGGCCTGGCGCCCGCCCTCCATGGTCTTCAGCATGCGGTCGTAGCCGCGCCGCAGCGAGCGACCGGACAGCGCGCGCATGATCTCGAACACCTGGGCGGTGTCCTCCTTGTCGCGCACCAGCCGGCGGAAGGCGCGGAGGGCCTTCAGCGGCTCAAGCCGCTGCGCGCGGAGACGGGTGAATTCGACGTCGGCGGCGGTCATGGGAGCGATCCTGTCGGAGGGATCATAGCGCGGACGCCGCTTCAGGTGAACAGCGTTCACATTCGCCCGCCCGGCCGCGTTCGGCTAGGCTGGCGGCCATGTTGAGGAAGCGCTCCGTCTCCCTGTCCGGCCACGCCACCTCGGTGGCGCTGGAACCCGAATTCTGGGCCGTGCTGGACGAGATCGGCGCGCACGTGGGTCTGGGCCACGCCGGCCTGATGAAACGGATCGACGAGCGCCGCGGACGCGTCCCCCTCGCCTCCTCCTGCCGGTTGCTGGCGCTGGCTTGGGCCGGCGGCGATCGGTCCTTCGCCGAACAGGATTCGTCGGATTGACACCCGCAGGCGTTGGCGCATGCTGCCTCCGGGAGGCGTAGCCATGGCTGACAATCGACTGATCCCCGCCATTGTTTTCGGCGGCCTGCTGGCCGTCGGAATGATCGGCGCCGGCGCCCTGATCGGCCAAGGCGTAGTCAACGCCCGGGTGGGCGACCGGACCGTCAGCGTCCGCGGCTTGGCCGAGCGCGACGTCCGGGCCGATCTCGCCATCCTGCCGGTGCGCTTCACGGCCTCCGGCGAGGTCCTGTCCGAGGTGCAGGCGCGCATCGACGGCGACCTCGTGATCGTGCGACGGTTCCTGGCGCAGCAGGGCTATCCGGCCGACGCCGTCACCCTCGGCCGGCTCGAGGTCGCCGACCGGCGCGCCCGCGAGTACGGCAGCCAAGACCAGGGGCCTCGCTTCATCCTCGCGCAGACCGTGATCGTCCGCACCAGCGACGTCGACCGGGTGCAGAACACCACACGGGCGCTGAACGACCTGATCCGGCAGGGCGTGGTCCTGCAGGACTTCAACGGACCCAGCTACATCTTCACCCGGCTGAACGACGTGCGCCCCGCGATGATCGCCGAGGCCACCGCCTCGGCGCGCTCAGGGGCCGAGCAGTTCGCGAAGGACTCGGGGGTCGGCGTCGGTTCGATCCGCGAAGCCTCACAGGGCTATTTCGAGATCCTCGCGCGCGACGAAAGCGGCGACGAACGCCAGACCCCCGAGAAGAAGGTCCGCGTCGTCACCACCATTCGCTACGCCCTGCGCTGAGCCTTACTCGGCCGGCGCCGGGCCGGGTTCGGGCACGGTCGGCGGTTCGACCGGCGGCGGGCTGGGCAGATCCGGCAATTCCGGAGCTCGCGGCAGGGTCGGCGTCGGCACGTCGACGTCGATGTCGACGTCGGTCGGGCTGGGCGTGTCGACGCGGCCGTTCGACAGCATGAACACGACGATGATGACCAGCACGACGATGAGGCCGCCGACCAGGAAGGCCACCCAGCCGCCGCCGCCGCCGCGGCGCTCGGGCGGATTGTTGATGGTGGTGTGATGCACCACCTCGGGCCGCCGGTCCTCCGGCGGGGGGACGTTCGGATCGGTCATCGGTCAGCCCTCCGCGGGGGCAGGCACGGACGGGGCGGAGACTTCCGGCAGGTCGACGTCGACGTTGACGTCCTTTTCGCCGCCCCCGAAGCCGCCGCCGGCGAAGACGAAGTAGGCCACAATGGCCAGCACGACGACCACGGCGCCGACGATGAAGGCCATGCCGGCGTTGCCGCCGCCGCCGGTGTTGTTGTTGATGTTGTCGGCCATGGGTTCGACCTCCACTGTTGTCCCTGTGGCCGACCAAACGGAGGCGTGGCCGTAACGGTTCCGCCAGCCTCGATCGGGAGCGGCTGACAAGCGGGCGCGTGCTCCTTATGTTCCGTCGGTTCCCATGACCGATTCAGCTCCTCCCCGCATCTCCGACCTCGCGCGCGCCCGGCCGCCCGCCGGCGCCCTGCCGGACTATCTCTCCGGCCTCAATCCCGAACAGCGCGAGGCGGTGGAGACCACCGAGGGCCCGGTGCTGGTGCTGGCCGGCGCCGGCACAGGCAAGACGCGCGTGCTGACGACCCGCCTCGCCCATATCCTGGCGACCGGGAAGGCGCGGCCGTGGGAGCTGCTGGCCGTCACCTTCACCAACAAGGCCGCGCGCGAGATGCGCGAGCGAATCACCCATCTGATCGGCCCCTCGGCCGAGGGCCTGCGCTGGCTCGGCACCTTCCACTCGGTGGCCGCCCAGATCCTGCGCCGGCATGCGGAACTGGTCGGGCTGAAATCGACCTTCACCATCCTCGACACCGACGACCAGGAACGGGTCTGCAAGCAGCTCATCGAGGCGGCCAACCTCGACGCCAAGCGCTGGACGCCGCGTTCGCTCAGCGGCCTGATCGACCACTGGAAGAACCGCGGCTGGACGCCGGAGAAGCTGCCGCCCAGCGAGGATTTCGCCAACGGCAAGGGTCAGACGCTGTACGCCGCCTACCAGGCCAGGCTCGCCTCGCTGAACGCCTGCGACTTCGGCGATCTGCTGCTGCACAACATCACGATCCTGTCGCAGCACGCGGATATTGCGGAGGAATACCGCCGCCGCTTTCGCTACATCCTGGTCGACGAATACCAGGACACCAACGTCGCCCAGTACCTGTGGCTGCGGTTGCTGACCTCGTCCACCGGCAACGTCTGCTGCGTCGGCGACGACGATCAGTCGATCTACGGCTGGCGGGGGGCCGAGGTGGACAACATCCTCCGCTTCGAGCGCGACTTCCCCGGCGCCAAGGTGATCCGGCTGGAGCGCAACTACCGCTCGACCCACCACATCCTCGGCGCCGCCTCGGGGCTGATCAGCGCCAACCGCGGAAGGCTCGGGAAGACGCTGTGGACCGAGGAGACCTCGGGCGACAAGGTCCGCGTGCGCGGCGTCTGGGACGGCGAGGCCGAGGCCCGGCTGATCGCCGACGAGATCGAGACGGCGAAGAAATCCGGCCTCCACTACCGCGACATGGCGGTGCTGGTGCGCGCCTCGTTCCAGATGCGGGCGTTCGAGGAACGCTTCGTCATGCTTGCCATCCCCTACACGGTCATCGGCGGGCCGCGCTTCTTCGAACGGGCCGAGATCCGCGACGCCCACGCCTACCTGCGCCTGATCCTGTCGGAAGACGACGACCTGGCCTTCGAGCGCATCGTCAACGTCCCCAAGCGGGGCATCGGCGACACCAGCGTGCAGAAGATCCTGACCATCGCCCGCGAGAACGGCGTGTCGGCGATGCAGGCGGTGCGCGCCCTGCTCGGCTCCGACGAACTGCAGGCGCGCACCCGCACCGCTCTGTCGAACTTCGTGCGCGACCTCGACCGTTGGCGCGCCCGCGCTCCCGAGATCCCGCACTGGGAACTCACCGAGATGGTGCTGGAGGAAAGCGGCTACACCGACATGCAGAAAGCCGACCGGACCAGCGGCCAGACCCGGCTCGACAACCTCAAGGAGCTGGTCCAGTCGATGCAGGCCTTCGACGGCCTCACCGCCTATCTCGAACACGTCTCGCTGGTCATGGACCTCGATCGCGGGGACAGCGCCGACTCGGTGCAGATCATGACCCTGCACGGGGCCAAGGGGCTGGAGTTCCCGCTGGTCTTCCTGCCGGGCTGGGAGGAAGGCGTCTTCCCCAGCCAGCGCAGCATCGACGAGAAGGGCGAGAAGGGCCTCGAGGAGGAGCGCCGGCTGGCCTACGTCGGCGTCACCCGCGCCAAGCAGGACGCGCGCATCAGCTTCGCCGCCAACCGCCTCGTCTACGGGCGCTGGACCAGCCAGTTGCCCAGCCGCTTCGTGGACGAACTGCCTATCGACCACGTCGAGGCCGAGTCGGACACCGGCTACTATGGCGCCTCGGCCGGCATGAAGGAGGCCAAGAGCCGCTGGGACGAGGCGCCGAGCTTCGGCTCGGGCTATTCCTCCCCCGGCTGGAAGCGGGCCCAGTCCGCCACCGCCGCCCGCGCCCCCGCCGACCGGCCGGCCCGCCATACGCTGATCGAGGGCGACGGCCGCCTGATCGCCACCGCCGACCCCAAGGCCGGCTCGGGCTGGGCGAAAGGCGACCGGGTCTTCCACCAGAAGTTCGGCTACGGCCACGTCCGCGCCATCGAGGGCAACAAGCTGGTCGTCGCCTTCGACAAGGCGGGCGAGAAGAAGGTGATCGACACGTTCGTCGAAAAGGCCTGACCACAAGGGTCAGGCCTTCCCTCGCTTCCGGTCGACACCCGCTTACATGCGGGCGGCGGTCGTCCGGTGACCCGCCTCGGCGTGGGCCTCGCCGATGCGGAAGGCGCTCATCAGGGGCATGATCTGCCACAGGGCCGACAGACCGACGAGCACATAGACCAGACGCGACAGGGCCGAGCCTTCGCCGAAGATGGCGGCGACCAGGTCGAAGTCGAAGGCGCCGACCAGACCCCAGTTGAGGCCGCCGACGATGAGCAGGATGAGGGTGACGAGATTAAGGGCCTTCATGGGTAACCTCCTTGGTTACCTGACAAGCGTGTCCCCGGGCCGGTTGTTCCGCACATCCGGGTAGATTTCATATAGGTTTTAACAAGATAGCGTTGCCGTGGGCGGCTGCGCGGAGGGATGGCCGGGGCGCGCCGCCAACGCTTCCTTAAGCCGCATTCGCCAAACCTTGCGGCGTGCGCGCGCCCCGTTCAGCGGCTGGTCTGACCGACCCCGCTCCCCATTGGTGGGAGGCGGCGATCTGCGGCGTCATCATCGCCATGATGACCGGCGCCCTGATCGGCCCCGTCTTCGCGCCGACGCAGGAAGAGACGCCGATCCTGCGGCTGGTCTGGCTGCCGGCCTACGCCGCCATCGCCGGGCTGCTGCTCTACCGGATCGACCGGCTGTGGCGGGCCTGGCCGGCGATGCTGGCCATGGCGGCGGTGGTGGGACTGGCCTTCGCCTCGCGCTACTGGTCGATCGACTTCGCCACGACCATGCGCCGGGTCATCGCCCTGGCGATCAGCTGCGGCTTCGCCCTCTACCTCGGCGCCGCGTTCCGCGGCCCGCACCTGCCGCGCCTGCTGATGCTCACCGCCCTCGTGATGGCGGTCGGCAGCCTGGTCATGGTGTTCGGCTTCCCCGAGATCGGGGTGCACCAGTACGAGAACGCCGGCCTGTGGCGCGGCCTGTGGTACGAGAAGAACCAGATGGGGGCGGTCATGGTCATCGGGGCGACGGCCTCGGCGGCCTGTCTCGCCTCGCCTGATCCGCGGCGGCTCCTGCCGGCGATCGCCCTCATCCTGTCCAGCGGTCTGGTGCTCGCCACCCAGTCGAAGACCTCCCTGCTCTGCCTCGCCGTCGGCGTCGGGATGATCGGCGGCTTCTGGACGCTGCGACGCGGGGGCGCCGCCTTCTCGGTCTTGGCGATCTGGGTCGCCGTGGTGCTGGCGGGGCTGGGGATCTGGGTCTGGGAGACCCACTCCGTGGCGGTGCTGGAGGCGCTGGGCAAGGACCCTTCGCTGACCGGTCGCACCGACATCTGGGAGGCCCTGATGCGCAAGGTCGCCGACCGGCCGTGGACCGGCTACGGCTACGGCGCCTTCTGGGGCCGCGAGGGCGAGTCCGCTCCCGCCGACTGGGTGCGCAAGGAGACCCAGTGGCCGGTGCCCAACGCCCACAACGGCTGGATCGACCTGCTGGTCCAGCTGGGCTGGCCGGGGGCCATGCTGGTCGGGACGCTGATGGCGCTGACCGCTCTGGTCACCGTTCTGCGCAGCGCCGGCGCCGGTCTGCGCGAGGGTTGGTGGGCGCTCGGCTTCCTCGCCGCCTTCTTCATCCTCAGCCTGTCGGAATCGATCCTGATGGCCCACCAGGGCCTGCCGTGGGTGCTGTTCCTGGCGGTGCTGACCCGGGCGGTGCTGCCGTCGTCCACAGCCCCGGCCGCCGCGCTTGCCCCGCGGGCCCGCCGGGCCTACCAGACCGGTCCCCGAATCGCCGCACAGTATCCGAATGGGCCAGTCCGCCGACCTCCTCTCCCTGTTCGATGACGAGCCGACGCAGCCGCGTCCGGCCGAAGCCGCGCTGACGCCGCAGGCGATCGCGCCGAAGCCCCAGCCCGAGCCGGTCGCCAAGGCCGCGGTCGAGCACGCGGCCGCCGCGCCGTTGGCCGCCGCCACCGGCTACTCGGCCTCGTCGATCGAGGTGCTGGAAGGGCTGGAGCCGGTCCGCAAGCGCCCGGGCATGTACATCGGCGGCACCGACGAGCGGGCCCTGCACCACCTGTTCGCCGAAGTGCTCGACAACGCCATGGACGAGGCGGTCGCCAAGCACGCGAAGTTGATCACCGTCGACCTCGACGCCGAGGGCTGGCTGTCGGTGCGCGACGACGGTCGCGGCATTCCCGTCGACCCGCATCCCAAGCACCCGGGCAAGTCGGCGCTCGAGGTGGTGATGACCGTGCTGCACTCGGGCGGCAAGTTCTCGGGCAAGGCCTACGAGACCTCGGGCGGCCTGCACGGCGTGGGCGTCTCTGTCGTCAACGCCCTGTCCGAGCGGCTGGACGTCACCGTCTGGCGCGATGGCCACGAGTGGCGCCAGTCGTTCAGCCGCGGCCATGTGCAGGGCCCGATCCAGCAGGTCGGCCCCTCGCGCAAGAAAGGCACTCTGATCCGCTTCAAGCCGGACGAGGAGATCTTCGGCGTCGGCGCCGCCTTCAAGCCGGCGCGGCTGTTCCGTATGGCGCGCTCGAAGGCCTATCTGTTCCGCGGCGTCGAGATCCGCTGGACCTGCGCGCCAGAGCGGATCACCGACCACACCCCGGCGGAAGCCGTCTTCCACTTTCCGAACGGCCTGGCCGACGCGCTGCAGGAGCGGATCGGCGAGATCGAAACCGTCACCCCGACCTTCGCCGGCCGGGTCGAGCGCAAAGGCGAGGCCGGCGCGGTCGAGTGGGCCGTCACCTGGTCGCCGGCCGGGTTCGGCGAGGCCGACGGCTTCGTCAGCTCCTACTGCAACACCGTATCGACCCCGGACGGCGGCACGCATGAATCGGGCTTCCGGGCGGCGCTGGTGAAGGGTCTGAAGGCCTATGGCGAGTTGACCGGCGAGAAGCGCGCCGGCCTCATCACCGCCGAGGACGTCATCGCCAACGCCGGGGCCCTGGTCTCGGTCTTCATCCGCAATCCGGAGTTCCAGGGCCAGACCAAGGACCGCCTGTCCTCGCCCGAGGGCGCCCGTCTGGTCGAGCAGCTGCTCCGCGACCCGTTCGACCACTGGCTGACCGAGAGCCCCAAGCAGGCCAACCAGCTGCTCGGCTTCATCGTCGAGCGCGCCGAGGACCGGCTGCGCCGGCGCAAGGACAAGGAGGTCCAGCGCGCCGCCGCCACCCGCAAGCTGCGCCTGCCGGGCAAGCTGGCCGACTGCACGCGTCAGGCGGCCGAGGGCACCGAGCTGTTCATCGTCGAGGGGGATTCGGCCGGCGGCTCGGCCAAGCAGGCCCGCGACCGCAACACCCAGGCCATCCTGCCCCTGCGCGGCAAGATCCTGAACGTCGCCTCGGCCTCGGTCGACAAGCTGCGCCAGAACGCGGAGTTGTCGGACCTGACCCTGGCGCTGGGAGTCCAGCCCGGCAGCCGCTTCAACATCGACGACCTGCGCTACGAGCGCATCGTCATCATGACTGACGCCGACGTCGACGGGGCCCACATCGCCGCCCTGCTGATCACCTACTTCTACCGCGTCATGCCCGAGGTGATCCGCCAGGGTCGGCTGTTCATGGCCCTGCCGCCGCTCTACCGCATCCAGGCCGGCCCGCTGTCGGAGTACGCCCGCGACGATGCCCACCGCGACGAGTTGCTGGCCACCACCTTCAAGGGCAAGAAGGTCGAGATCGGCCGCTTCAAGGGTCTCGGCGAGATGATGGCCTCCCAGCTGAAGGAGACCACCATGGACCCGAGGAAGCGCACCCTCGCCCGGGTCGAGTTGCCGGAGAACGAGGCCGAGATCGAGGACCTCGTCGAGCGCCTGATGGGCAAGAAGGCCGAGGCCCGCTACCAGTTCATCCAGGACAACGCCCGCTTCGCGGTGGCCGACCTGGACGTGTAATCAGCAGGTCGACGCCGCCCCGTAGCGGCTGACCTCGCCGTGGACGTGGCCGTCCATCAGGTGCAGTACCGTCATCCGGTCGTACTCGCACTCGGGCATGTCTGCCGCCTCGGCGTAGCCGAGGGCGCGGGCGATCAGCGGCACGGTGTTGCTGTGTCCGACGATCAGCACCGTGGCGTCGGCCGGCAGGGCGCGGACGCGGGCGGCCGTGGCCGCGACATGCGCCGCGCCCCCGCCTTCCAGCGAGACGGGCTCGGAGAGGGCGGAGTGATACGCCGCCGTCGGCGCGGCGGTCTGGATCGTGCGCTGCATCGGACTGGTCAGGACCAGCACCGGATGCGCGTCGCGAAGAACCTCCGACAACAGCGCCGCGCGGGCCTGACCGGCCTCGGACAAGGCCGGGTCCGGGTTTCCGGGCGCATCCGCTTTCTCGGCGTGGCGCACGATGTAGACGGTCTGGGCCATCGCGGACGTGGCGGTCAGCAGCGACGCGACCGTCGCGAGCAGCAGGCGTTTCATGAAGATCTCCCCGTTTCCGAACCGCTAGGGCGGGATGGCGCGGCGGGCAAGATAACTTCCTGTCATCCGCGGACGGAGCGGCCTGCGGTCAGTGTTCGGCCCGGACTCCCGCGGGCTCGACGAAGGCGCGATGCCCGCTGACATCGGCGTAGGTCATGCACAGGTCCTCGAACACCCGGTTCCAGGCGAAGCGATCGACGGCCTTCTGGCGCGCCGCGGCGCCCACAGCCTCGATGTCGCGGGCGAACAGGGCCTCGACGGCGGCGGCGTAGTCGCGCGGATCCGTCGTCGGCGAGAGCTGGCCGACGGTCTGGTCGACGGTCTCCTTGACCCCGCCGGCGTCGACCCCGACCACCGGCCGGCCGCACGCCATCGCCTCCAGGACGATGAGGCCGAACGGCTCCTTGTCGTTGGCGTGCACAAAGGCGTCGCAGCTGGCGATGATCTTCGCCACCGCCTTCGGATTGGCCTCGTAGGGCAGCGAGATCACCCGCTCCTCGGCCGGAAGCCCCTGCCCCGCCCCGACCAGCACGAGGTGATAGGGGTCGCCCAGCCGCTGCACCGCCTCGATCAGCAGGTCGATGTTCTTCTCGCGCGCCGGCCGGCCGGCGAAGCACAGCAGCCGCGCCGACGCCGGCAGGCCCAGCTTCTTCAGCAGCCAGTCGCGATCCCGGCGATCGGGGTGGAAGGTGTCCACCTCCACGCCCAGCGGCTGGA
The DNA here is from genome assembly GCF_900116065.1 of Brevundimonas viscosa. Lineage (GTDB taxonomy): Bacteria > Pseudomonadota > Alphaproteobacteria > Caulobacterales > Caulobacteraceae > Brevundimonas > Brevundimonas viscosa. The sequence continues at coordinate 113,110 of NZ_FOZV01000004.1, read as the reverse complement.
TGACGATGTCGCGGATGCCCGCCTCCTCAAGCCGGCGGGCGATGTAGCGGCTCGGCGAGACGACCCGGTCGAACTGGCCGAACAGCCGCGCCCAGCGCTTCTCCACCGGCTTCTTGGCCCATTCGCCGAAGTGCAGGGCCGCCAGCCCCGCCGGGTCGGAGTGGCAGAAGCCGACCACCGGACAGCCGGCCCGCTGGCCCGCTTCGAGCGCCCCCTGCCCCGGAGTGTAGGGGTCGCCGGCCTCGATCAGCGACGGGTTCAGCGAGGCCACCCAGGCGCCCCAGCGGCGCACCGAGGTCGGCCAGCGATAGCCGTCGCCGAACGGCAGCTTGGCGGCGTGGAGCTGGATGATCCCGTCCCCATCCGCCTTGTGGTGCGCCCCCGGTACGACCAGCGAGTGGGCCACGCCGGGACGGTTGGCCTCCAGCCAGGCCTTCTTGGAGAGCAGATAGCGCTTCACCCCGCCCGACTTGGGCGCATACAGCATGGTGGTGTCGACGAAGCGCGTCCGGGCGTCCTCGGCGGCCGCCTTGGTGGCCTTCAGCGTCTCCGAGACCTCTTCGTCCCAGCCGGGAAACAGGCGCAGCTCGCCTTCCTGCACCTCCAGCCCCGCCAGGTTCATGAGTTCCCGCTCCGTCGCGCTGATGTTGGCCGTGCCAACGCGCTGGACCCGCTTGTGGATGCGGCGGGCCTTGCGGACCCGGGACATGTGCGACTTCACCATGGCCGCGCCCTACCCCCGGGCAAGGCAAAGCTCAAGCGTCGTCCGTCTGCGGAGGGTCGTCATGCGCCGACACGCCGCGGCGGTGCAGGGCCTCGCGCAGCAGGATCTCCAGCTGGGCGTTGACCGAGCGCAGCTCGGCGGCGGCCAATTTCTCGACCGCCGCCATCACGCCGGGGGACGCGCGCATCAGGAAGGGCTTCCTGGGCCGCGCCGCCATCAGCCGTACAGGGTGCCGGTGTTGACGACGGGCTGGGCCTCCCGGTCGGCGCACAGCACCACCAGCAGGTTCGAGACCATTGCCGCCTTGCGGTCCTCGTCCAGCTCGACCACGCCGCGTTCGCCCAGATCGACCAGGGCGCTCTCGACCATGCCCACGGCGCCTTTGACGATCAGCCGGCGGGCGGCGAGCACGGCCTCGGCCTGCTGCCGCTTGAGCATGGCGCTGGCGATCTCGGGCGCATAGGCGAGGTGGGCCAGCCGCGCCTCGTCGACGACCACCCCGGCCACCCGCACCCGGCCGACCAGTTCCTCGCGCAGCCGGGCCGCCACCTCCTCGGCGTCCGCCCGCAGGGTCAGCTCGTGCTCCTCGCCGTGGTCATAGGCGTAGTGCGAGGCCAGATCGCGCAGGCCGGTGTCGACCTGGATGTTCACGAAGGCCTGATAGTCGTCGACGTCGAACAGGGCCTGGGCCGAATCCTCGACCCGCCAGACGACGTTGGCGGCGATCTCGATCGGATTGCCGCGCTTGTCGTTCACCTTCAGCTTGTCGCTGGTCAGGTTGCGGACGCGCAGGCTGATCTTCTTGCGGCTGTACCACGGCAGCACCCAGCGCAGGCCCGTCTTCCGGTCGGTGCCGCGATAGTCGCCGAACAGGAGGATCGCCATGCCCTCGTTGGGCTGCAGCGAGTAGAGCCCGCACAGCAGGAGCAGGCCGACGACGCCGGCCACGACGCCGCCGAGGATGACGAAGCCGTTCTCGGGATCCTGGGCGATCCCGATCGGGCCGCCGACCAGCAGCGCCAGGCCGAGCAGCAGCATGAGAATGCCGTTGGCGGTCCGCGCAGGCCGCTCGGCGGATAGGGAATGGGTGGTCGGCGTCTGGGTCATGGCCCCCTCCGTTGTCGATACAAAACTGATATCACTTTGATCGCAACTCGCGCAATAGCGAAGCTGACGACCGGGCCCTCAGGGGCCGTTCGGCCTTGCATTCGCCTCAAATTCGAGAAACTTGAGGCAGGCTGGCATGGTCCCTGTTAGAGGATCGCCGGCGTCTCTGCGCGCGTCGACCACAGGGGTTTCTACCGAATGCGTATTCTGCTCGCGACCGCGGTGGCGATCGCTCCCCTGATGGCGGCGTCCGGAGCCATGGCCGAGGTGGTGATCTCGAACGCGCGAACGACGCCGATCACGACGTCGAACGCGACCGGATCCGGGCCGGACAGCATCCGCATCACGAACGGCGGCTCGATCGCGGTGACCTCGGGCTCCGCCATCACCGTCGATTCCAGCCACAACGTGAACATCGAGGCGGGCGGCGCCGTCACCATGGCCAGCTCGGCGAACGGGTCCACCGGCATCCTCGTCAATGGCGGCAACAGTTCCGACATCACCATCGCGGGCTCCGTCACCGTCGTCGACGACATCACTTCGGACACAGACCAGGACACGGACAACGACGGCGACGTCGACGGCCCCTGGGCCACGGGCGCCAACCGCTATGGCGTGCGCGTGGTGGGTGCGGCCCCGCTGGACGGCGACATCACCGTCGCGCGTGGCGGCGCCATCCTGGTCGCCGGCAACGATTCCGCCGGCATCTCGATCGAGGCCCCGCTCGTCGGCGATCTGGACGTCTTCGGAGCCGTGAACGTGCGCGGCGACAACAGCTACGGCATCCGGACGACCGGCGACGTGACCGGCGACGTGAACCTGACCGGGACCGTGGATGCGCGCGGCGGCGGGGTCGTCGGCATCGCCGTCGACGGCGACGTCTCCGGCCGGGTGATGGTCCAGTCCACCGTCAACGTCAGCGGTTTCCGCTACACCGGCGCCCTTCCCACACGGCCTGAAGGCTACGTGGAGACCACGGAGAACGACGAAAGCGTCCTCTTCCTCGACGAGCTTGACCCTGACGACCTCCTGCAGGGCGGACCCGCGGTCCGGATCGCCGGCAACGTCGGGGCCGGCGTCCTGTTCGATGCGGCGCCGAGCTACCAGTCCGGCGGCCTGGAGGGCGATGACGACGGCGACGGCGTCAAGAACGGCGACGAGGACGACGACGGCGACGGAACGACGAACCGAACCGACACCGACCGTGACGGCGACGGCGTGCTGGACGCCAATGAGAGCACCGTCTCCATCACCAGTTTCGGTTCGGCCCCGGCCGTCCAGATCGGCTCTGCGACCGAGTCGATAACGATCGGCGTCGCGGGAACCGGGACCTCCGCCTACGGCGTGATCAACCGCGGTTCGATTTCGGCGCAGGGCGTGTACGACGGGTATTCCGCGACCGGCATGATGGTCGGCGGCGGCGCCGGACAGACGGTGACCATCGCCGGCGGGGTCCGCAACGAAGGCACGCTGTCGTCGCTGGCCCGCGAGGCCGATTCGACCGCTGTCCGGATCGGCGCCGGAGCGTCGGTTCCGGAGTTCTTCAACTCGGGCGCCATCACCGCCGGCATGGCGACGAAGCTGGCGACCGCAGGCACCGCCATCCTCGTCGACGCCGGCGCCAGCGTGGCCGCGCTCGTCAACGACGGAAGCATTCTGGCCACGTCAGGCGGCGGCGGAACCGGGCACGCCACCGCCATCCGCGACCTCAGCGGCACGCTCAGCTCGATCACCAACACCGGCTCGATCCAGGTGAACGTCTCCCCGGGCGAGGACGGCGTCCGCACCGGTCTGATGACGGCGATCGACGTCTCGGCCAACACCACCGGAGTGACCCTTCTGCAGGACGGCGTGCCGGGCACGCCCACGGCCTCCGATCCGGACACCGACGGCGACGGCGTCACCAACTCGAACGAGCCAATCATCGTCGGCGACATCCGGTTCGGTTCCGGCGCCGACCTGCTCGACGCCCGCAATGGCCAGATCCGCGGCGACATCGCCTTCGGCGACGGCGCCGACACGCTTCGTCTGACCGGCGGAGCGGCCATCCAGGGCGCCATCACCGACACCGACGGCGCGCTCGCCATCGACATCCAGAACGGCTCCCTCGACGCCCGCCAGACCACGGCGACCACGATTAGCAGCCTGAACGTCGGCTCCGAGGGCGATCTTCTCATCGCCCTCGATCCCGCCAACAGCGCCGCGGGCGGCTTCAACGTCACCGGGACGGCGACGCTGGCCAGCGGGGCCGGTCTCGGCGTCCGCTTCAACTCGTTGCTGGATGCCCCGGGCCGTTTCACCCTGATCGACGCGGGGACCCTGAACATCGGGGAGCTGGACCTGACGTCCTTCCAGGAGAACTCTCCCTACCTCTACATCGTGGAGGGCGGCGCCAGCGTCGCCGACGGGATCGTGTTCGCCGACGTCCGCCAGCGCACCGCCGAGGAGGCCGGATTCATCCCGGTCGAGGCGTCGATGTACGACGCCTTCTACAGCGCCCTGGGCCGCGACGCCTCGGTGCGCAGCATCTTCCTCGAACAGACCGGGCGCGAGGACTTCATCAATCTGTACGAGCAGCTGCTGCCGGAACACTCCGGCGGACCGTTGCTGTCCCTCGCCTCCGGGGTCGATGCCGTCACGCGCGCCCTGACGGGGCGCAACGCCACGGTCTCGCCCGGCGAGACCAGCGCCTGGGTCCAGGAGATCAACTTCTACGCCGACAAGGACAAGACCGACACCTACGGCTTCCGTTCGGAAGGCTTCGGGGTGGCGGGCGGCGTCGAGCGCGGCTCGGGCCTCGGCGCCATGGGCCTGTCGGTGGCCTTCACCTCGTCGGACCTCGAGGATCCCGAATCCGAGGCCGAGGAGGTGCTGTCGGCCAACCTGCTCGAGCTGGGGCTGTACTGGCGCGCGCAAGGCCAGCACTGGACGACGTGGGCCCGCGCCGCCGCCGGCTACGCCACCTTCGAATCCGAACGGCGCTTCGTCGGCGCGGGGCTGAACCTGTCGAACACCTCCGACTGGAACGGCTTCACCCTGGCCGCCGCGGGCGGCGCGTCCTACGAGCGCACCTTCGGCCGCTTCAGCGTGCGTCCGGAAATCTACGCCGAGTACTTCTCACTGAGCGAGGATGGCCACGTCGAGGAGGGCGGCGGCGACGGCTTCGATCTGGAGATCGACGACCGCGACGGCCACATGTTCTCGGCCACGGCCGCAGTGAACATCGGCATGGCCATGGGCGAGGACAGCTGGCTGAAGCCCGAGCTGCGCGTCGGCTGGCGCCAGAACATCTCGGTCGATCCGGGCGAAACGATCGCCCGCTTCCGCTCGGGCGGTCCCGACTTCACCCTCTCGCCGGACAGCATCGAGGGCGGCGGCCCGATCGTCGGCTTCCGCCTGAACGTCGGCAACGAGCTGGGCATGCTTTCGGTCAGCGCCGACGCCGAGATGATCGACGACTACGTGCGATACATGCTGTTCCTGCGAGCCAGCTTCCGGTTCTAGAACCGGCCTCAAGCCGCGAATCGCCGCGCGGCTCGCGGCAGGGCAGGACTATCGGGCGGCTAGCTCAGCTGGTCAGAGCACCTCGTTTACACCGAGGGGGTCGGGGGTTCGAACCCCTCGCCGCCCACCACCTGCCCTGCGGGTGCAACCTCTGGCCAGCTTGGGCGTTCCAGCGGGTCGTTGCGTCGGAGGATCCCATGAAGAAGACACTTGTCGCCGCCACCGCCGGTCTGTTGCTGGTCGCCAGCCAGGCCGTCGCCGCCAACAGCGCGGCTCCCCGGGTTCTGGACCGTCTGGGCCAGGATGTAACCGAAACCGGCGCGCCGGCGGGTGCGCAGCTCGCGGGCCTGCCCTTCGGTCTGCTCTTCGTGGCAGGCTTCACCGCCATCGCGGTGGTGGCCAACGACGACGACTCCGAAAGCGACTGACCCCGGTCCCCGCGGCGCGGGTCAGACGGCGTTCATCTTTCGCGGTTAACCCTGCGGCGTTCGGAGAACGCCCCATGACCTCGCCTGTCCGCAAACTCACGATCCTCGTCGCCCTGGCGAGCGCCGCCCTCATGCTGCAGGGTTGCCTCGTCGGCGCCGTCGTCGGGACCGCGGGAGCCGTCGTCGGCGGCACGGCCAAGGCCACCGGCGCGGTCATCGGAGCCGGCGTCGACGCCGTGACCACCTCGGACGAGGAGACCCGGGCCCGCCGCGAACGCGAGCAGCGTGAGTGGGAACGGAAGCAGCGTCGCTGCGAACAACGCCAGCGTCAGGGCCGCGACTGCTAGAGAGCCCGTTCCATGGCGTAGTTGTGGATCGCCACGCCGGCGATCTCGAAGTCCCGCCGCCCCTGCACCGTATAACCGCGCCTGAGGAAGAAGCGCCGGGCCGCCTCGCTGGCCTCAACGTAGAGCCGCGTCACGCCGTCGCCACGCGCCGCCGCCTCCAGCATGTCGACCAGCCGGGAGGCGACGCCCTGCCCGGCCACCTCAGGATCGGCGAACAGGAAGTCGATGTGGCCGTCCGCCTCCAGGTCGACGAAGGCCATCACGCGGCCCCCGTCGTCGGTCGCCACCCAGCAACGTCGCCCGTCGGCCATTTTCGCCCGAAACCGGTCCGCCCGCGGCTCCCGTCCGATCCACGCCTCGATCTGGGCCGGCGAATAGTCGCGCGAGCCGATTCCGCGCACGGCCCGCTCGAACACCTCCGCCAGGGCTTCAGCGTCCGTCTCCCGATAGGGCCGGATCCGGATCACAGCGTCAGCACGCAGCGTTCATTGATCGTCGGCCGCGCGACCTGGATGCGGCACAGTCCTGGCCATTCGCCGCCCAGCCGGTTCGCGAACCACAGGCACAGGTTCTCCAGCGACGGCAGCTCCAGCCCGGGCTTCTCGTTCAGCATGCCGTGGTCGAGCTCCTCCGCCGCCGTGCGCAGGGCGCGATCGAGCGCGCCCAGATCCGCGACCCAGCCGTGCTCCGCGTCGAGCGTTTCGGAGCGCACCGTCGCCTCGACCGTGAACGAATGGCCATGCACGCGGCGGTAGATGCTGCCCTCCGGCTCGTTGGGGAAGTGGTGGGCCGCGTCGAAGGTGGCCTGCTTGGTGATCTCGAAGACGGGCATTAGCGGACGCCGATATACTTGTGGGTCTGGACGCTGAGGCGCCATTTGGGATGGGCGAGGCAGTAGTCGAGGGCCGCCGCCGTGTTGGCCTCGCGCTCGGGCCCATCCATCGGCTGCAGCCAGAAGCGCTCGAAGGCGAGGTATTCGAACCGGTCCGGCATGGCCAGGGGCTGCGGGAAGACCAGCTTCAGCTCCTGGCCCGAGGTCTGCGCCACCGGCGCGTCAGCCTTGGGACTGACGCAGATCCAGTCGATCCCCGGCGGCGCGACGATCGTCCCGTTGGACTCGACGGCGATCTCGAACCCGCGCGCGTGCAGGGCCTCGATCAGCGGTCCGTCCAGCTGCAGCAGGGGCTCGCCGCCGGTGCAGACGACCAGTTTCGGATCGCCCTCGCGGCCGCGCCACATCGAAGCGACATGCTCGGCGAGGGCGTCGGCGGTCTGGAACTTGCCGCCGCCGTCCCCGTCGGTCCCGACGAAGTCGGTGTCGCAGAAGCTGCACACCGCCGCCGCCCGGTCCCGTTCCAAGCCGTTCCAGAGGTTGCAGCCCGCGAAGCGCAGAAACACGGCCGGACGGCCGGCCTGACCGCCCTCCCCCTGCACCGTCAGGAACACCTCCTTGGCCGCGTAGCTCATGGCCGCGCCGCCCACTCGCCGTAGCCCACGGCGCGCAGCTCGCAGGCCGGGCAGTCGCCGCAGCCGTAACCCCACGCGTGGCGCTGGTCGCGGTCGCCGCGGTAGCAGGTGTGCGACGCCTCCACGATCAGATCGACCAGCGGCGGTCCGCCGATCCGCTGGGCCAGGGCCCACGTCTCCGACTTGGTCAGCGCCATCAGCGGCGTCTCGATGACCAGCGGCTTGTCCAGCCCGAGGCTGAGCGCCCGCGCCATGGCCTCGATGGTGTCGCGGCGACAGTCGGGATAGCCGGAATAGTCCGTCTCGCACATGCCGCCGACCAGCACGTCCAGCCCCCGACGGTCCGCCAGCGCCGCCGCGACGGTCAGGAACACGAGGTTGCGCCCCGGCACGAAGGTCGTCGGCAGGCCCCGCGCGTCCAGTTCGATGGCTCGTTCGGCGGTCAGGGCGCTTTCGGCGATGCGGCCATAGCCGGTGAGATCGACGACGTGATCGGGCCCCAGCCGGTCGGCCCAGTCCTTCCGCAGCGCGGCCATGCGGGCGCGCACCTCCAGCCGGGCCTCCATCTCCACGGCGTGGCGCTGACCGTAGTCGAAACCGACCGTCTCCACGCGCGCGAACCGGTCCAGCGCCCACGCCAGGCAGGTGGCGCTGTCCTGCCCGCCGGAGAACAGGACGAGTGCTGATATTTCAGGGTTCTGGCCGATTTCGCTCATGACAAACCTGCGGTCGGCCGCCGGCCGCGCGCATGGACAGGAAGATGAAGCCGTGTGGATACGGGCCGGCCTTCTACACCACCCTCCCCGCGGGCGCAAAAAGGGAGGAAACGGCGAAGCTGGCCTTAACGCTTCCGAAAACCGTTGGCGGCCAAGGTCGATCCGACCCAGTGGAGTGCCGGCCAGTATGCCGACGATCGAAGTCCTCACCGACCGCGCCGAGGCGATCGCTCCGGAAACGCCCGGCAGCGAGGTCTTCGCGCGCTTCGCCCGTGAGCCCGACACCCTCGTCATCCCCGTCGTGGAGAACGATCGCCCCGTCGGCCTGATCGAGCGGCACGACTTCCTGCTCAAGATCGCCGGAGCCTTCGGCTACGCCGCCTACGCCCACCGCCCCGCCCTTCATGTCATGGACCCCGAGCCGGCCGTCGTCGAGGCGGGGGTCGAGATCGACGCCTTCTGCGACAGCCTGCTCCGCGGCGGCGCCGGCGCGTTGATGCGCGGCTTCATCGTCACCCGACAGGGCCGTTACCAGGGCGTCGGCACGGTCGTCTCCCTGCTCAAGGCGGTCAACGACCACCAGCGGCTCAGAAACGAAGAGCTGGCGGACGAGGCGCGGGTCCTCGCCGATGGCCGCGCCCAGGCCCTCGCCGCGGCCCGGTCCAAGGCCGAGTTCCTCGCCGTCATGACCCACGAGCTCCGCACGCCGATGAACGGGGTGCTGGCGGTCGCCGACCTGTTGCGACGCCAGCCGCTGAACAAGCAGGCCCAGGCTCACGTGTCGACGATCATGGAGTCGTCGGAGGCGCTCCTGCGGATCCTGCAGGACGCGCTGGATCTCGCCCGGGCCGAAGCCGGGGAGCTCGAACTGGTTCCCGAAGCGACCCCGTTGCGCGCCCTCATGGACGACATCCAGGCCACCTGGGCCGGGCGCGCCGCGCAGGACAACGTCAGCCTGATGGTGAGCTACGAGGGCGACACGGAGCTGACCGCCCTGATCGATCCCCGGCGGCTCACCCAGGTCTTCGACAACCTGATCGGCAATGCGCTGAAATTCGCGCGCAACGGCATGGTCGAGGCGGGGCTGAAGGCCACCGCCAGCGGCGACGTCGTCCGTCTCGAGGCGCGGGTGCGCGACGACGGGCCCGGCATCGATCCGACCCGGGTCGACATGATCTTCGAACCCTTCGTGCACGGCTCGGGCCCGGATGGCGCCGGGCTGGGCCTGTCGATCTGCCGCCAGATCGTGGACCGGATGGGCGGACGGATCCGCGCCGGAAACAACCACGGCCGCGGCGCCACCTTCAGCTTTACGCTGGAGGCTCCCCGGGGCGAGACGGCCGAAACCCAGGCCTCCAACGTCGAGGAACTGCCCGATCTCGACCTGCAGGACAGCCCGCACGTCCTGATCGTCGACGACAACGCCACCAACCGCGTGGTCGCCCAGGCGCTGTGCGAGATGTTCGGCTGCACCTCAGAGACCGCCGAGGACGGCGTCGAGGCGGTGGAGTGCGTCAAGGAGCGCCGCTTCGACCTGGTGCTGATGGACATCAAGATGCCGCGCATGGACGGCGTGCAGGCGACCCAGGCGATCCGCGCCCTGCCCGGCGCCGAGCGCGCCATTCCGATCGTCGCCCTGACCGCCAACGCCGACCCGGAGGACGCCAAGCGCTACCTCGCCATCGGCATGGCCGCCGTGGTCGAGAAGCCGATCAAGCCCGAGCGCCTGCGCATGGCCATGAATGCGGCGCTCGAGCAGGCGGCGACCACCGCCGCCGCCGCTCAGGACCGCTCGGTGGCCTGATCCTCCCCCTCCGGGCCGGACTCCTCGTCCTCCTCGTCGTAGCCGACCAGCCGCAGCGCCCGCGCCGCCTGCCCGTTCAGCTCGCACCAGCGCAGCAGCCCCTCTTCCCGCCCGTGGGTGATCCACACCTCCTCCGGCCTCAGCTCGGCGAAGGTGGCGGTCAGTTCCGGCCAGTCGGCATGGTCGGACAGCACAAGCGGAAGCTCAACGCCCCTCTGGCGTGCCCGGGCGCGCACCAGCATCCAGCCCGAGGCGAAGGCGCGCACCGGGTCGGCGAAGCGTCGGGACCAGCGGTCCTGCGTCGCCGACGGGGGCGCGATCACCACCTCGCCGCCGAGGCTGTTGGGCGGCAACCCGGTCGCCGGCGCCAGCGGCCCGAGCTCCACCCCTTCGCGTTTGTACAGCCGGTTCAGTCGCTCCAGGGCGCCGTGGACGTAGACCGGTCGCTCCCAGCCTGCCTCCCGAAGCAGCCGGATCACCCGCTGCGCCTTGCCCAGCGCGTAGGCCCCGACCAGGTGCGCCCGCTCCGGAAACTGGCGCAGCGACTGCACCAGCCGCGCCACCTCGTCTTCGGCCGGGGGGTGCACGAACACCGGCAGGCCGAAGGTCGCCTCGGAAACGAAGACATGGCAGGGAACCGGCTCGAACGGCGCGCAGGTCGGATCCCGGCGCCGCTTGTAGTCGCCCGACGCCACCATGGTCAGCCCGCGCCAGCGGATCACCGCCTGGGCGGAGCCCAGCACATGCCCGGCGGGAACGAGGCTCACCTCGACCCCGTCCCGCTCCGTCCGTTCGCCATAGGCCAGCGCCTCCCGCCGCCCGGCGAAATCCTCGCCATAGCGCTCGGCCATGATCGCCAGCGTCTGGGGCGTGGCCAGCACCGTCCCGTGCCCGGAACGCGCATGGTCGGAATGCCCGTGGGTGACCACCGCCCGCGCCACCGGCGCGACGGGATCGATGTGGAAGTCCCCCGGCGGGCAGTACAGGCCTTCCGGCGTCGGCCTGAGCAGGTCCTCGTAGCGGATCATCCAGCCTCCTGCCCCTCCGGTCGGATCAGGAACGCACGACGGGCGCTTGCGCTCAACCGGCCGGCCGGACGATAGCTGGCGCATGACCGCCTCGCCCCTCGTCGACCTCCTGCCCCAGCTGGCCTCCGGCGCGGCGCATACGCATGCCCTGGGCTTCGCCTTCGACAGCCTGACGGGAGATCGCGTCCGGATCCGCGCGCCCTGGCGGGAGGAGCTGGTCGGCGACCCCGACACCGGCGTGCTCGCCGGCGGCCTTGTCACGACCCTGCTCGACCACGCCGGCGGCCTCGCCGTGTGGGTGGCGCTGGACCGGTTCGAACCGATCGCCACCCTCGACCTGAGGGTCGACTACATGCGGGCGGCCCGGCCGCGGGCGGATCTGATCGCCGAGGCGCGCTGCTACCGCCTGACCCGCTCCATCGCCTTCGTCCGCGCCTGGGCGTTCGAGGACCATCCGGACGATCCGGTCGCCGCCGCCCAGGCCGCCTACATGCTCGACTCCAGCCAGGGTCGTCCGGTCGGAGCCAATCTGCGGACGCGTCAGGGAGACGAGGCGTGAGCGACCTGCTGGAGACCATCCCCTACGCGCGCTTCCTCGGCCTGACGTCCACGGCCACGGGCGACGAACTGACGGTGACCATGCCCTTCGCCGACCGGCTGATCGGCAATCCCCTCCTGCCCGCCCTGCACGGCGGCTCCACCGCCGCCCTGCTCGAACTCACCGCGGTCGCCCAGGTCGCACGGCTCTACCCGAGGCTGCGCCTGCCGCGGCCGATCAACGTGACGGTGGCCTACCTTCGCTCCGGCAAGCCGCTGGATGTGCAGGCGCGGGCCCGCATCAGCAAGGCCGGCCGCCGCGTCGCCCATGTCGAGGCCCGCGCCTGGCAGGAGAACGAGGACCAGCCCATCGCCACCCTCGCCGCCCATTTCCTGATCGCCGAACACGACTTCTAGTTGCGCGCCAGCACAACCTGTGTTTACCTTTTGTTCCGTGGATAACCACGGAGCAGAAGGATGAACAGACTGATGATCGGCGCGGCCCTTTCGGCCCGCCTGCACGCCGCCGAGGCGGCGATCGACCAGGCCATGGCCGACACCGCTGGACTGGCGGCCGCCCTCCCCGCCGCGCGCGTCGAGGCGGCCCTGTCGGCCACCGCTGGACAGAAGGCGTTCGACGAGGCCGCCGCCAGCCTCAGCGCCCTCGCCGACGCCCGCTCCCACATCGTTCGCACCCACCTGGCGCTCGCCGCGCTCGCCCGCGTGCTGGGGCTGGAGATCCTCGCCGTCGGCCAGCTCGACAAGCCCGGCGACCGCCCGCCCGTGGGGGGCGACGGCGACGATTCGGCTGTCACGCGAATTCTGGTTAACAAATCGTGCGAAAACACCCCTAACAAACCCCTACCTGAGCAAGCGGCGCTGTGTTAAGGAGCTGTTTACCTGTTCAGTTCGGAGGGTTTCATGGACAAGGCCCAAGTCATCGCCAGCGTCGCCGGCGATCTGCACGCTAGCGAGAAGGCCCTCGATGAGGCGATCGTCCGCGCGACCACGCTGGTTCAGTCAATGGTCGGCGGCCGTGCGGCCCTGAAGGTCTCTCCGGTCGTCGGCGCCGACGCCCAGGCGAAAGCGCTTGAAGCGATCGCGGCCCTTGGGGCCGCCCGTCAGGCCATGGTGACCTGCCACGAGGAGCTGGCGAAGGATCACCGTCGGATGGGGTACGGTGTGTACGCTCACGGCGACAGCAAGACCCCAGAGACAACCCGTCCGCCGACCACTGGCGAGCACCGCCTCCGCGCGGTTTAATTCGGCGTAATGTCAGCCAGCGGTCATTTCCGCTGTCCCTGACTTAAGGCAGTATCGCCTCCATGCCAGCAGCGTGGGGGCGATTCTGTGTTCGGGGACATCTACGCCCAAGCGGTCATGGTGGCGGCTGTGATAACCGTCACCTTCGCATTCTGGAAGGGCGACGAGCCGGAACGCATGAGCGCCGCCGCCTACGCTCTCGTTTTCCTGGCGGCGACGATGATCAAGGGAGGGGCCGCCGCCAACGTCCCACGCTGGGGCGTCACGGCGTTGGAAATCATACTGTTGATCGTTTTCATCGTGATCGCTCAACATAGTCGTCGCGCCTGGCTCGTGTGGGCGGCAAGCTTCCAAGGGCTCATTGTCACAAGTCACGTCCTGGTCGCGGCGAGTCTGCGACCACCATTGGTCGGAGCGGCCACGGTGACAAACATGTCCGCCTACGCGCTCCTCATCTCCATGGCCGTTGGCACCTTCTGGGCGTGGCAGGAGCGGCGGGCGGCGAGCATGGCATCGTCTTCCGACCCGCGTCTCCTCTGACCCGCCAGCCATGCTGGACACCGCACCCTCCCAGATCGGCTTCCTCCTCGCGGCGCTGGTCGCGGCCTTCGCCTTCCTCAAGGGCGACGAGCCGGAGCGGATCGGGGCCGGGGCCTTCCTGCTCGGGGTGTTCGCCGCCCTGCTGCTGCACGACCGCACCGCGTTGACGGGCGTCCAGTGGGGGGTGCTCGCCGTCGACCTGGTGTTTCTGGGCGTCTGCGCCGCCCTGGCGTGGAAGAGCCGGCGCTCATGGCCCGTATGGGCCTGCGGCTTCCAGTCCCTGGTGGTGATGAGCCACCTCCTCGCCCTGGTGGACCTGCGGCCGGCCTTGGCCGCCTTCTACGTCGTCATCAACCTGGCCGGTTACGCCGTCCTCGCGGCCATCGCCATCGGAACCTGGCAGGCCTGGCGGGACCGGCGGGCCGAAGGCCTCGCCTGACCGGGATTGACGCGGCTGGCATATAGGCGGATATTCCTATATCCCCGACTCGCCGCCGCATCCCCGTGCCCCTGTCCCACGCCCAGCTCTGGAAGGCCTTCGACCAGCTCGCCCGACGCGAGGGGCTGAGCGCGTCCGGGCTGGCGCGCCGGGCGGGGCTCGATCCCACCGCCTTCAACCCGTCCAAGCGGTTCGGCCCCGGCGATCCGCCCCGCCCGCGCTGGCCGTCCACCGAGAGCCTGACCCGGGTGCTCGAGGCGTGTGGCGTCTCACTGGCGGAGTTCGCGGCCATGGCGCACGACGCGCCGGAGCGGCCGGCGGTGATCCCCCTGCTCGGCATGGCCCAGGCCGGCCAGGAAGGCTTTTTCGACGACGCCGGATTGCCCACCGGCGAAGGCTGGGAGCAGACCGAGCTGCCGCGGCCGCGGGACAGCCTGCTCAGCCTGCGCATCACCGGAGATTCCATGAGTCCGATCTACCGCGAAGGCGACAAGGTGATCGTCGACCGGGAAGCGGCCGACGTGCGCAGGGGCGACCGCGTGGTGGTCCGCACCACCGGCGGCGAGACCATGGCCAAGGAGGTGGCGGCGCTGACGCCGAAAGCCGTCACCCTGGCCTCGATCAACCCCGCCTATCCGCCGCGCGTGGTGCCACGGCGGGACATCGTCTGGATGGGCCGGATCCTCTGGGTCAGTCAGTAGCGGCCGCCGCAACGTGAAAAGCCGCCCCTCGCGGGGCGGCTTTCCTGTCCGTGGACGTCGAACGGATCGATCAGTAACCGCTGACGTAGTGGGCGTTGACCCAGCCGCCGCCGGCGATCTGCACCCATTCGCCCTGCGAGCCGACGGCCGTGAAGGGCTGGCCGGCCGACAGGCTTCCGACCTGGCGATAGCCGGTGCCCGGGCCCGAGCGGATGCGCAGGTTCGAGGTGGCGCGATACTGGGCCGAGCCCTGCACGCTGGCGGCGCGGGCGCGCTGCTGGTTACAGCCGATGTAGGAGCCGGCGGCGGCGCCGGCGCCGGCGCCGACCACGGCCCCGAGGGTCCGCTCGTTGTCCGAGATCTGGCTGCCGGCGAGGGCGCCGAGCACGCCGCCGATCAGGGCGCCGGTGCGCTGGCGGCCGCCCGGGGCGTCGCAGTTGGTGATGCCGTTGGCCTGCTGCGCGGCGGCGGCGGTCGGCAAGGCGACGGGCGCCAGCAGCCCGAGGCTGGCGGCGGCGGCGAGGGCGACGGTGATCTTGTTGTTCTTGGTCGACATGGCTCTGCTCCTGTCATCGAGTTGGTCGATGACGGGCAGAATGCGCGGACCAGTCTGAAGGCTCCCGGAGCCGCGCCGTTATCGGGCGTTCATGTACGTTACCCGACGGGCGCCGGGCTCAGGCGGCCAGTTCCCCCCGGGCCCCCGCCTCGATGAGCTCGATGGTCTTCGGCAAACCGTAGATGGCCGCGAAGGAGCCGAAGCGCGGCCCCTGCGACTGGCCGAGCAGCACCTCGTAGAGGCCCTGGAACCAGGCCCGCAGCGGTTCGAACCCGTGTTCCTTGCCGACCGCATAGACCTCGTTCTGGATGGTCTCGCCGTCGGTGGTGTCGGCCGGCAGCGCCTTCAGCCGCCCCGCCAGGTCCTCCAGCGCAGCCTTCTCCTTCGCGTCCGGCGCGCGGTAGGCCTTCGTGGGCTTCACGAAGTCCTCGTAGTAGTTCAGCGCCCGGTCCATCAGCTGGTCCAGCAGCGGTTCGTTCTCCGGCGTCGCCTCCGGCAGGTAGCGGGCGAAATAGGCCCACAGCTGATCCTTGGTCGAGGCGTTGGCCACTCCGACGAGGTTCAGCAGCAGGGCGAAGGACACCGGCGAGGTGTGGCTGGGCGGGTTCCCGGCGTGGATCGACCAGACGGCGTTGTCGATCCGCTTGGCCGGCTCCTGGGTCTTGTACGCCTCGATAAAGGCCAGATAGTCGTCGATGGCGCGCGGAATGACGTTGAAGTGCAGGCTCTTGGCCGACTTCGGCGACTGGAACATGTACCACGACAGGCTCTCGGGCGTGCCGTAGCGTAGCCACTCCTCCATGGTCAGGCCGTTGCCCTTGGACTTGGAGATCTTCTTGCCCTCGATGTCGAGGAACAACTCGTAGTTGAAGCCCTCCGGCGGCACGCCGCCCAGCGCCCGGCAGACCTTGGAGCTCTCGCGCACGCTCTCGATCAGGTCCTTGCCCGACATCTCGTAGTCGACGTCCAGCGCCGTCCAGCGCATGGCCCAGTCGGGCTTCCACTGCAGCTTCACATGGCCGCCGGTGACCGGAACCTCGGTGCGCCCGCCCGCCGGATCGTCGAACACGATCGTGCCCTTCGACACATTCCGCTCCAACGTCGGGACCTGCAGCACATGGCCGGTGACGGGGCTGATCGGCAGGAAGGGGGAATAGGTCGCCCTCCGCTCCTCGCCCAGGGTCGGCAGCATGATGGCCTGGATCGCGTCGAAGCGCTCCAGCAGGCGCAGCAGCACCTCGTCGAACCGGCCCGAGCGGTACTGCTCGGTGGAGGACAGGAATTCGTAGTCGAAGCCGAAACCGTCGAGGAAGGCCCTGAGCCGTGCGTTGTTATGGGCCCCGAAGCTGTCGTGGGTCCCGAATGGATCGCGCACCTCGGTCAGAGGCCTGTGCAGATCCTCGCGCAGCATCTCCGGATTGGGAATGCCGTCCGGCACCTTCCTGAGGCCGTCCATGTCGTCCGAAAAGGCCACCAGCCGGGTCGGCCAGTGGTCGCCGGTGAGGGCGCGGAAGGCGTTGCGCACCATGGTGGTCCGCGCCACCTCGCCGAAAGTGCCCATGTGCGGCAGGCCGGACGGCCCGTAGCCAGTTTCCAGCACGACGGGCTTCTGCAGCGCCTCGAAGGTCGCCAGCGCCTCGTCCGCCTTGCCGGCGTCGATCAGCAGCTTCGCCGCGTCCCGCTCGGCGTCGGACAGCCGCTTCTTCAGAACGTGGTTCAGAAGGTTGCGGGCCTGTTCGAACGGCCACGACCGGGCGTCGCGCGCGAGGGTTTCGAGGTTCTGCAGCATGAGGGGGCTTTGCAGGCTCAGGTCGCTGCGGTCAACGACCGACCGCGCTTCGGCGCCGCGAACGGCCCAGCACCCACCCCCCGACGGCCATGGGCCAGACCGCAACGTACAGGGCGAAGATCGGATTGATGAGGCCGACCCCGAGGGCGAGGCCGACATAGAAGATCAGGGCCGCCAACGCACATGATCCGGCGTAGACCCACGGATTGCGCCAGCCGAGCGCCCGAAGAGCCAGATCGACCAGCAGCATCAGGACCGCCGCGACGGCCGTCACATTCAGGAGCGCGAGCGCCGCTGGCGCCGCCAGCGTCGCGAATGTCGCCCCGTTGAGCCTGAACTGGGAAATGAATGGCAGCAGCCCCAGCGTGATCGTCGAAGTCGCCAACTGGGCCAGCAGGCCGAGCCAATAGCCGCCCCGCCGGGGCCTGGACGGCTCAGCTCCGATCGCCTGCGGGTCGCCGCTCGCCGGCGCCCCTGTCCGTATTCCGAAAGTCATCGCGTCCCTCCGTCCGGAGGCACGCTAGCCGCCGGGATGTGAATCCCGTCTTTCGCCGGCCGTCAGCGGCGTCTGCACACCGCCCACGCCACGATCGCGGCGCCGGCGCCTACGATCAGCGCGTCCTCGATCAACCCGCTCCGGGTCTGGCCGATCGCCCGCATGGCGCGCTTGCGGGCGGCCAGCGTGGCATAGGCCAGCGGCACGGCGGTCGCGACCGCCATCCCCGCCCCGGTCCGCTCCCGGCCGTGCGGGGCCAGCGCCGATCCCGCGATTCCGGCGCTCATCACCCGGGCCAGCAGGCCGGGAAAGACGGTCCGGTCCGGGGCCGACTTCATCTTGTCGCCGAGCAGTTCGCCGACGCCCATGGCCAGGGCCCCGGCGGTGAACAGCGGATGGGTCAGCAGGCGCAGGCGGCCGGGCGTCTCCCGCCCGGCGACGTGGGCGGCCGCCAGTGCGGCCATGGGCGTCATCGACCGGGCGCTGGCGACGGCGCCGATGAGGGCGGAGGGCAAAAGATCGGGAATGCGCATAGGGCATCAACACCGCGCCGGTCCGACGGTTCACGGCCGCGGCCTTGACCCCGCCCCGCCCTCGTGGCCACTGCCCGCGCCATGAAGACCGCCGACTTCGACTTCGACCTGCCGGAAGACCGGATCGCCCTGCGCCCCGTCGAGCCGCGCGATTCCGCCCGTCTGCTCGTGGTCCGGCCGGGCGGCGGCCTCGAGGACCGCATCGTCCGCGACCTGCCCGACTTCCTGCGCCCGGGCGACGCCCTTGTGTTCAACGACACGCGGGTGATCCCCGCTCGCCTGTCCGGCGTCCGCCAGCGCCCCGGCCCCGAGGGGGAGGTCCTGACCGTCGCGGTCGAGGCCAACCTGCACCACCGCGACGCGCCGGACGTCTGGTCGGCCTTCATGAAGCCCGGAAAGCGAATCAAGGTCGGCGACCGCATCCGCTTCGGCGCGCCTTCCAGCGGGGTTCTCGGCGACGCCGCCTGCGAACTCGGCCGGCTCGACGCCACCGTCGAGGCCAAGGGCGAGGACGGCCTCGTCACTCTGCGCTTCGACCTGTCGGGCCCCTTCCTCGACGAGGCGATCCGCGACGTCGGGGTCATGCCCCTGCCGCCCTACATCGCCGCCAAACGGCCCGAGGACGAGCGCGACCGCACCGACTACCAGACCGTCTTCGCCGAGCACGACGGCTCGGTCGCCGCACCGACCGCCGGCCTGCACTTCACGCCCGCCCTGCTGGAGGCGATCCGCAGGCGAGGCGTTTCGACCCACGCCGTCACCCTCCACGTCGGGGCCGGCACCTTCCTGCCGGTCAAGGCCGAGGATGTCGCAGGGCACCGTATGCACAGCGAATGGGGCGAGGTCTCTGCGGAGACGGCGGCGGCGCTCAACGCCGTCCGCGCCGCCGGCGGCCGCGTCGTCTGCGTCGGCACCACCTCCCTGCGCCTGCTGGAGAGCGCCACAGGCGAGGACGGCGTGGTCCGCCCCTTCCACGGCGACACCGCCATCTTCATCACCCCCGGCTACCGCTTCCGCGCCGTCGACGTGCTGATGACCAACTTCCACCTGCCGAAGTCGACCCTGTTCATGCTGGTCTCGGCGTTCGCCGGGCTGGAGACGATGAAGGCCGCCTACGCCCATGCGGTGCAGACCGGCTACCGCTTCTATTCCTACGGCGACGGCTCGCTGCTATTCCGCGCGGCCTGATGCCCTTCCCCTTCGACATCTCCGCCACCGACGGCCGCGCCCGGACCGGCCTGCTCAGAACGCCGCGCGGCGACATCCGCACGCCCGCCTTCATGCCGGTCGGCACCGCCGCCACGGTGAAGGCGCTGACGGTCGGGCAGGTCGAGCAGACCGGCGCGGATATCCTGCTGGGCAACACCTATCACCTGATGCTGCGCCCCGGCCCGGAGCGGATGGAGCGGCTGGGCGGGCTGCACAGGTTCATGCGCTGGGACAAGCCGATCCTCACCGACAGCGGCGGCTTCCAGGTCATGTCCCTGTCGGGCATCTCGAAGCTGACCGAGGAGGCGGTGACCTTCTCCAGCCACGTCGACGGTTCGAAGCACGTCCTGACCCCCGAACGGTCGATCGAGATCCAGGCCGACCGACTGGGTTCGGACATCGTCATGCAGCTGGACGAATGCGTCGCCTGGCCGGCCGAGGAGAGCCGCGCGCGCGAGGGCATGGAGCTGTCGGCGCGATGGGCGAAGCGGTCGAAGGCCGCCTTCGGCAGCCGCGACGCCCAGGCCCTGTTCGGCATCCAGCAGGGCTCGACCTTCGAGCACCTGCGCCGCGAGAGCTCGGACCGCCTGCAGGACATCGGCTTCGACGGCTACGCCATCGGCGGCCTCGCCGTCGGCGAGGGCCACGCGGCCATGTGCGAGGTGCTGGACTACGCGCCGGAGATGCTGCCCGCCGACCGGCCGCGCTACCTGATGGGGGTCGGCAAGCCGGTGGACCTCGTGGAGGCCGTCTGGCGCGGCGTCGACATGTTCGACTGCGTCCTGCCCACCCGCGCCGGCCGCCACGGCCAGGCCTGGACCTGGGCCGGGCCGATCAACCTCAAGAACGCCCGCTTCGCCGAGGACGAGGAGCCGTTGGACCCCGAGGTCCCCTGCCCCGCCTCACAGGACTACTCAAAGGCCTATCTGCATCATCTTGTCAGGACGGATGAAATCCTCGGCAAGGTGCTGCTCAGCTGGCACAACATCGCCTTCTTCCAGGCCCTGACCGCCGCCATGCGCGCGGCGATCGCCGAGGGCCGCTTCGAGCAGTTCCGCCGCGACTTCCACGCGCGACATGTGTCGAACGGGAGAGGTTAGGAAGTAGGCAACAGGCGCGCCGCGAGCTGCCCAAGGTCCCCGCGACCGAGGCAGCAGGCCCCCCGCCTATTCCTCCTCCACTGCTTCTGCCTGCTGCCTTCTGCCTGCTGCCGCCTGTCGCTTACGACCGCCTCGGCCGAAACCACCGGGGCGCCGCCGGCGGGGCGCAGTTGCGCTGCATGCCGACGCCCTTGAGGAAGGCGCGCCGCATCCGCCCGGCCTGGATGGCCGACTGCACGTGCCGGCTGTGCTGCTCGGCGCCGCTCAGGCGCCGGATCCAGCTGCGGCCCGGGATGAAGTCGGTGGTGGTGTCGCGAACGACGTCCAGCGCCGCCGCCGACGCCGCGTCCGCGGCCCGTTCGCTGACATAGGACCCGTCCGGCGCCGGCGGCTCGTCGGTGTCGGGCCCCAGCGCCTCGTCGAGGCGCGCGATCTCGGCCCCGATGGTCGCACACTGGTTCAGGTTGCGCAGGTCGTACGGATTGCTCTCGGCCTGCAGCAGCACCGTCGGAATGTGGTCCCGGCGCAGGTTCAGGTCCTCAAGCGGCGCCGTCAGGGCGTCGCCCAGCCCTGCCCCGAAGTCGCGCCCGCCCTGCGCCGCCGAGGCGCCGGCGTTGCAGCCCATCAGGGCGAGAACGGGCAGGAGCAGGATCAGGCGGCGCATGGCCGCACTCAACCACGTCGCCGGACGCGGCGGAAGCGCGACCGGAGCGCGCGGCTCAGCTCGCCGAGCCGGTCTTCAGGCGCTGCTGGTTGCCCGCCCGGGTCTTCGGCCCCTGGCCGCTGTCGATCTCGGTGTTGCGCGGCCGGTTGCGGTTGGTGCTCCCCAGCTGGACGTCGTCGGCGCCGAGCGCATCGCCCTCGTCCATGTAGTCCGCGACCTCGCCGGCCGCGGGCGGCGCGAGACTGGAGTCGGCGACATCCGGCGCGGCGTAGCTGCGCGGCTCCGGCCGCCGGGCCTCGCCGCCGGCTTCGGTCTGGTCGCCGGGACCGACCGGATCGGTGGCGGCGTTCTGGGCGGTGGCCTTGGAGGAATCGACGTTCTGGTGCGGCATGGCGGGCTCCTTGCGGGGACAGTGACTGGAGAACCCGCCCGCTGGCGGCCTGTTCCGGATCGCCGTTAGCGATCGAGACTGGCGTAGAAGCGCTCGTAGCGGGTCGGATCGGTCCCGTTGCTGGTCTCCAACAGCCGCGCCGCAACGTAGCCGGAGGCGAGAACCGAGCCGACCATGCAGGCGAGGACGATGATCAGGTCCCGATCCGTCCGGCGCGTCCGACCGCGATCACGCTTCATGCTCCCGACTCCCCAGGCCGCGCCCCGGCGCCGCCGGCGGCCCGCAGATAACAACCGCGACGGGTGAGAGTTCCCGTTCTCCCTCGGACTGCGGGTCGCCCCGGTCAGCGCCCCAGAAACTCCGCCACGTCGGCGGCGAAGCGCGCCGGTTCCTCGACGAACATGAAGTGGCCCCTGCCCGGGTATTCGACGATCCGCGCGTCCGGGAGGTCGTGAACCAGGTCGCGCTGCGGCTCGACCACGGTCTGGAAGTCGGCCAGGCCGGCAATCACCAGCACGGGCATGGTGAGCCGCGCATGCCGATCGAACCGGTAGTCCATCAAGCCGCCGGCGCCGAACAGGGCCTGTCCGATCTGACCGGTGTTGCGCAGGCCGTCGACGGCGTCGCTCTCGTCCACCAGCCGCTGCGTCGCCGGCTCCGGGAACATGGCGCCGTCGATGAACGCGCGACCGGCGGCGAACGGGTTGCAGCGGGCGCGGGAGCCGTCCGGCCGCGCCTCGACGGCGCGGAGGTAGGTTTCCGGCTCCAGGCGTTCCAGTCGCAGGCATTGCAGGTCCATCGCCGCCGGCAGGTCGGGCGCCGCGGCGACCAGCGCCAGCCGCTCGACCCGTTCCGGGTGCGCGGCCGCGTACTCGAGCGCGAGGATCGTGCCGAAGCTGTGGCCGATCAGCGAAATGCGCTCCACGCCCCACGCCTGTCGCAGCTGTTCGAGGTCGTCGACCAGCAGTTCGAGGCTGTAGGCGTCGTTCCACGGCCGCTCCGAGCGCCCGCTGCCCCGCTGGTCCAGATAGACCATACGCAACCGCGGCTCGAGCGCCGGCCCCGCGTAGCGGGCGAAGGTCTGGCTGCCCTGGCCCGGCCCCCCGTGCAGGAAGACCACCGGCGTCCCTTCCTCGCGGCCCGCCACCCGATACCAGAGCCGCACATCGTTGATGACGGCGTGATGGGCGCCGGGCGCGAGGGAGGCCTCGCTCGAGGCCCGGACGGCGGTCGCCGCGGCCAGAAGCGCGAGGGCGGCCAGACCGGACAGAAGCGGACGCAGGAACACGACAGGAGAACTCCGGGAAGATGCAACCCCGGCATGAGGCCGGCGACCGGGTCCATGGATGCACGACGAGATGGATTTCACGGCGGGCCCGCCGCCGGGGCGATGGTACGTCCCCTGGGACTCGAACCCAGGACCCCCTGATTAAAAGTCAGGTGCTCTAACCAGCTGAGCTAGGGACGCACGTCGCGGGCCGGCCGCAGGGGCCGGCGACGCGCCTTCTCCGACAGGACGCCGCCGGGGTCAAGCCGGCCGCTCGACCGCATCGAACGGAGCGGTTAGGCAGGAGCCATGAAACCTCTCGCCGGCGTGCGCATCCTCGAGTTCGACGGCCTGGGTCCGGTGACCTTCGCCGGCATGTGGCTGGCCGACATGGGGGCCGAGGTGCTCCGCCTGACCCGCAGCGCCGCGGCGGGGGCGCCTGTGTTCGCGGACGTGGGCGGCGAGGTCCTGCACCGGGGGCGGGCGTCGGTGGAGGTCAATCTCAAGGATCCCGCCGACCTCGCCCGCGTCCTCGATCTCGTCCGCGCCGCCGATGCGGTGATCGAGGGCTTCCGCCCCGGGGTCATGGAACGTCTCGGGCTCGGGCCCGCCGAGTTGCAGGCCCGCAACCCCCGGCTGGTCTACGGCCGCGTCACCGGCTGGGGCCAGTCCGGACCGCTGGCGCAATCCGTCGGCCATGACCTCAACTACATCGCCCTGTCCGGCGCCCTGCACCCGACGGGGGAGCCGGACCGGCCGCCGCGGCCGCCGCTGAACCTCGTCGGCGACTACGGCGGCGGGGCGATGTTCCTCGTCGCCGGCCTGCTGGCCGCCGTGCTGGAGGCGCGGACCACCGGCCGCGGCCGGGTCGTGGACGCCGCCATGACGGACGGCTCGGCCCTGCTGACCAGCCTGTTCCACGCCTTCCGCGCCCGCGGTCTCTGGACGGACGCCCGCGGGGCCAATCTGCTGGACGGCGGCGCGCCCTTCTATCGCTGCTACGCCTGCCGCGACGGCGGCTTCGTCGCGGTGGGTGCGCTGGAGCCGCAGTTCTACGCCGCCCTGCTGGCCGGACTGGGCATCGCCGCCGGGGAGGCGCCGCAGTTCGACCTCGCCGGCTGGCCGGCCCTGCACGCCCGTCTGGAATCCGTGTTCGCGACCCGCGACCGAGACGCGTGGACGGCGCTTTTCGCGGGCACCGACGCCTGCGTCACGCCAGTGCTGACCCTGGGCGAGGCTCCGTCCCATCCTCACAACGCCGCGCGCGGAACCTTCGTCGAAGCCGGCGTGGTCCAGCCCGCGCCCGCGCCCCGTTTCGATGGGTCCGTTCCGGATCCGGTCGAGCCGCCCGGGTCGCTCGCCCTCGCCGCCGCCGTGGCGCGCTGGGCCTGATCAGGCGACGGCGCTCTCCGGCGTTTCCGCCTCGGGCCGGCAGGCCCCAGCCAGGGTCGAGGCCAGCAGCTCCGGGTCTATGGGCTTAGTCAGGAAGGCGTGCACCCCGACCGCGTCCCACGCCGCCTTGTGGGTGTCGAGCGCGTTCGCCGTCAGGGCGATGATCGGCGTGGCGGCGTTCAGACCCTCGCGTCGCAGCCGCCGCGCCGCCTCCAGTCCGTCCATGACCGGCATCTGCATGTCCATCAGCACGGCGTCGAACCGCTCCAGTCGGGCCGCTTCCACAGCCTCGGCCCCGTTGGCGACCAGCGTCAGACGGCAACCGTGCGGCTCCAGCAGCAGCGCCAGGATCCGCCGGTTCACCTCGTGGTCGTCGGCGGCCAGGATGGCGCGGCCCTCCAGGGCCCCGGTATCCTCGCCGCTCGGCCGCGATGCGGCGGCGTCCTCGGCGGCGACCTCGACCGGCAGCGAGAGGGTGAAGGTGGAACCCTCCCCTTCCCGGCTCTCGACCGACAGGGTTCCCCCCATGATCTCGGCCAGCTTGCGGCTGATCGAAAGACCCAGCCCGGTGCCGCCGTAGCGGCGGGTGGTGCCGGCGTCGGCCTGTTCGAAACTGTTGAACATGTGCGGCAGGCGCTCGGCGGGAATCCCGCAGCCGGTGTCGACAACCGCGACCGACAGATGCGCGCCGTCCCAGCCCGCCCGCACGCGGATCTCGCCCGTGCTGGTGAATTTCACCGCATTGGACATCAGGTTGAACAGGATCTGCTGGAATCTCAGGGGATCGGTCCGCACGAACGCGGGCACGCTCGCGTCGATGTCCATCGTCAGCCGCACGCCGGCGGCGTCGGCCCGGGGCTCCCACAGCCGGCAGAGCGCGGTGAGCCGGTCGCGCACATTCATCGCGGCGCTCTCAAGCTCCATCTTGCCCGCCTCGATCTTGGAGAAGTCGAGGACGTCGTTGAGCAGGCCCATCAGCACGTCGCCGGCGTCGGTCAGCATGGCCACGTGCTCGCGCTGCGCCTCGTCCAGCCGCGTGCGGCGCAGCAGGTTTGCGGCCGAGATGACCGCGTTCATCGGCGTACGTATCTCGTGGCTGATCACCGCAAGGAAGTCGGACTTGGCGTCGCTGGCCACCTCGGCCCGCCGCCGCGCCTCCTGGGCCGCGTCGCGGGCGGACTGAAGTTGTTCCGTGGTCGAGGTGCTCTGCCGAACCGCCACGCCGAGGTGACTCATGTAGAGCAGGCAGCCGATGGTGATGAGCAGTTCATGCCAGCGGCCGCCCGAGATCGCGCTGACCACCGGGAGGCCGAGGAAATAGGTCCCGTGGGTCGCCACAGCCGAGATCAGCACCGGCCGCGCCCGGTGCATGTGCAGGCTGACGTGCAGCAACCCGCCCGCGATCTGGATGAGGGCGAAGACGCGCCCGACCTCGCCGCCCCGGAACCACAGGTAACCGGCGATCCCCGAATAGATGACCACGCAGCCGGCGGTGACGGCGCAGGCGACGGCGATCATCGTCCGGGACGGCTCGACTCCCGGGCGCTGGAGGAAGCGCCGGAAGACCAGCCAGTCCACCGCCTGGCTGGCGCAGACCGCCACGAACCAGACCAGCGGCCATACGCTCGGGGCCACGAACCAGGCCGTGGCTCCGATGAAGGCGGCCAGGGCGATCCGGGTCTTCAGCTCCCGGCGGCGCACCTGCGCGACGAGGGCATAGGCGGTTTCGGTCATTCACAATCTCCGGTTCGAGATTGTGCGCGTGGAAATCGAAAGGATTGGTTGTCGCCGTTGCGGGCCGTGGAGAAGGCTTGACCGGCGACCCGGCCGGTGATGTTTGCGGCGAGGCGCAGCATGGAACAGCCGGAAATCCTGCGCGTTGGAAGGCCGATCCGGGGGAGCTTCACCGATGAGACGAATTCTTGCCTTCGCCGCCGCCGTCGGAGCCCTGACGGTCGCCGCCTGCGACGACCCCTACGCGGACGAAGACCTGGAAACCGCCCAGCCGCCGCTGGAGGAGCCGGTCGCGCCGGCGGCCGAGGACGCCGCCGCCGACGCCGCGGCCGCCGCGCCCGAAGACGCGCCGCCGCCTGTGGACCAGAGCGCCATTCCGGCCGACAAGCGCACCTCGGAAGAGTCCGTCCAGCCGGAGAGCGAAACCCTCTTCTACTGACCGCTGTCGAAGCCGGGGAACGCGACGGTCGGCGAGCGCCGTCTGGAACGAGGGCCGTCGGCCCGCTGATCAAGGTTCGAGTTTGACGTCACGCTCCGCCCTGTTTCTCATCAGCGTGGCGGGTCTCGCCGTCGCGGCCCCAGCCGTGGCCGACCCGCGGGCGCAGATTCGCGGCGAGATGGACGCCGAGCTCCGCGCCCAGCTTGAGCGGGCGGTCGGCGAGGTTGATGCGCCGCCGTCCAACCGCTTCGAGGCGCGGCGGCGCGCCCGCGGCGCCATGGAGGCCGCCGAGGCGCTGCTCCGTTCGGAGGGCTATTACCAGCCGGTTCTCGAGGACGTGGTCGAGGGCGAGGAGACGCCGGTGGCCATCGTCGACGTCACCCCCGGCCCCCGTTTCGAACTCACGCCCCCCGCGATCAACTGGCTCTCCCCGACACCGGACCCGGACGTGGCGGCCGAGGTCAGCGCTGGCCTCGAACTGTCCGCCGGCGATCCCGGGCGGGCGGTCGACGTCATCGCCGCCGAAGGCCGCATCGTCGCCGGCCTGACCCGCCGCGGCCACGCCGACGCGCGCGCCGAGCCGCGCCGCGTCGTCGTCGACCACGCCACCTTCACGGTCCAGCCGACCTACAACATCGCCGCCGGTCCGCTGGTGCGCCTCAACGGCGTCCGGCTCGAGACCAGCGGTCCGACCCGGCCGAACTGGGTCGCCGGGCTGGCTCCCTGGTCCGAGGGCGAGGTCTACGATCCCGAAGACGTGGCCGAGCTGGAGCGCCGCCTGCTCGAGACCGGCGTCTACGACGGCGTCGGGGTGGCCCTCGCGCCGGCCGACCAGACCACGCCGGAGGGTCATCGGCCGATCATCGTCACTCTCACCGACCGGCCGCGGCGCATCCTCGAGGCCGGCGCAACCTTCTCCACCGCCGAGGGATCGGGCGTCGATCTGCTCTGGACCTGGCACAACCGGTTCGGCCGGGCCGACACGCTGGTCTGGCAGGCGCGCGCCGCCGACATCGACAGCCGGCTGGGCGCCGATCTCAGCCTGCCCCACTGGGGGCGGCCCGGACGCACCCTGCGGCTCTCCGGAGCCGTGCTGAACGAGGACACCGACGCCTACCGTCGCACCGCCGTCGCGCTCGCCGCCGACCTGCGCCAGCGGCTCGGCAAGACCTCCTGGTTCAGTTACGGACTCGGCCTCGACGCCGGCCGCTACGACGAGAACCGCTTCGACCCTGTCACCCAGGCCCCGATCAACTTCGAGCGCGATCTGGTCATCCTGACCGGTCGCGGCAGCGCCTATCTGGATCGCTCTGACGACCCGCTGGATCCGACCACCGGCTGGCGTCTCTCGGGCTCCGCCCAGCCCACCCTCGTCGGGGGCCAGGGCAGCTCCGTCTTCGTTCGCGCCGAGGCCCAGGCGACCGCCTACCTGCCGCTGCAGGACAACGCCACGACGGTGCTCGCCGGCCGGGTCCGCCTCGGCTCGATCATCGGCGGAGAGGAGCTGACCGTCCCCTCCGACCGCCTGTTCTACTCTGGAGGCGGCGGCTCGGTGCGCGGCTACGAGTACCAGGGCGTGGGCCCGCGCCTGCCCGACAACACGCCGCGCGGCGGCCTCAGTCTGTTCGAGGCCGCCGTCGAGATCCGCCGCGATGTGTGGCGCAACTTCCAGGCCGTCGCCTTCCTCGACGCCGGCGCGATCGGCTTCCAGGAGACGCCGAACTTCAACAACCTGCGCTACGGCGCCGGCGTCGGGGTGCGCTACCGCCTGCCCTTCGGCCCGATCCGCGCCGACATCGCCTTCCCGATCGATCGCCGCGAGGGCGACGCCGACTTCCAGATCTACGTCAGCATCGGACAGGCGTTTTGACCGACACGCCGCCCCCCGCCGAGACGCCGGAAGCGCCGGAGACGCCCGCCGAGGTCAAGGCGAAGCGCACCCTGTGGCAGGCCGTCGCCTTCTTCGGCGGCATGGGGCTGGCGATCGTCGCCGCCCTGCTGATCCTCGTCCTCGTCGGCGGGCGGATGTACATCGTCTCCGACCCGGGCCGCGAACTGGTGACCACCTTTGTGGCCGGCAAGAAGATCGGCCGCTACGGCCGCATCAACGTCGAGGGGGTCAAGGGCGACCTGTTCGACGACTTCACCATCGACCGGGTGACCGTCACCGATGCGAAGGGCGTCTGGCTGGAGGCGCGGGCGGTCCACGTCGACTGGAACTGGTGGCCGCTGGTGTTTCGCCGCTTCCACGCCACCGAGGTCGAGGCGGAGGTGATCCGCCTGATCCGCCGCCCGGAGGTCGAGCCGCCCACCGAGCCGCCCGGGCCCCAGCCGCTGTCCGTCGACATCGACCGCTTCGCCGCCGACGTGGAACTGCTGGAGGGCTTCAGCAAGGAGTACGGCCGCTGGAACCTGGCCGGCGAGGCCGACGTCCCCCGCCGGGGCGCCAGGGACGTGCGCCTGCTGGCCCGCAGCAACAGCCGGCCCGGCGACTACCTGCGCCTCGCCGCCACCTTCGGCGGCGACATCGCCGCCACCCGCCTGAACCTGCGCGCCGAGGAAGCCCGCGGCGGCCCGATCGCCGGGGCGCTCGGCTATTCGCCGGACCAGCCGTTCTTCGCCACCGCCGTGGTCGACGGCGAGGTGGTCGACGCCGTGGTGCGCACCGGCGGCTTCACCCCCCTGACCGTCAAGGGCCGCTACGGCGACCAGCAGGCGCGCATCTCGGGCTATTTCGACTTCTCGGGCTCCGACCTGCTCGCCCCCTTCGCCGAGCGGATCGGCCGCACCGCCCGCTTCGGCTTCGCCACCCTGCCGGACCACGACCGCGACGGCCTGCAGGGGGTCGCGTGGCGGCTGATCTCCGACAACCTCAACTCGTCGGCCCGCGGCCTGATCCGCCTGTCGGACCGCAGCAGTCCCGACGGCATCCGCCTCAACGTCTCCACCCCCTCCCTCAGCCGCCTCGCCGGACGTCCCGCCGCCGGCCGCGCCGCCTACGCGGGCGTTTTCACCGGCGACGCCGATGCGTGGAGCCTGCGCGGCTCGGCCGCCGTGCTCGGCCTCGACGCCTCCAGCTATCGCGCCGACCGCCTGCGCGGGCCGCTCAACATTGCCGTGCGGCGCGGCCGCATGCGCGTGGACGGGGACCTGTCCGTCGCCGGCGGCTCCAGCGCCGGCATCGTCGGCGGCCTGCTCGGCGCCGCGCCCCGGCTGCGCTTCGCGGCCTTTCGTCAGGCCGACGGCGCCATCCTGCTGGAGCGCTTCGACCTGCGCGGCCAGGCGCTCGAGGTCGAAGGGACCGGCGGCCGCAACCTGCTGGGCGGCCTCGGCTTCCGCGGCCGCGCCGAGATCACCGACGCCTCGCGAATCTACGGCAAGGCCGACGGCGCCTTCGGCGGTCCCATCGCGGCCTCGATGCCCCGCTCGGGCGCGCCGTGGAGCGTGACCTTCGACGGCCGCGGGCGGGGCCTGGCCATCGGCCTCGGCGAACTCGATCGCCTGCTCGGGACCACGCCGCGGCTGCAGCTGACCGGCAACCTCGCCGGCGGCCGGGTGGCGGTCGAACAGGCCCGGCTGACCGGCGCCCAGGGCTCGGCGACGGCCCGCGGGCTGGTCGAGGGCGACGGCCGGCTGCGTCTGGCCCTGACCTGGGGCGCGCGCGGCCCGTTCGGCGTGGGGCCGCTGGAGATCGACGGCGCCATGACCGGCGAGGGCGCCCTGACCGGCACGCTGGCGCAGCCTCGGGCCGACCTCCGGGCCCAATTCGCCGAGGTCGCGGCCGGTCCGCTGAACCTGACCGACGCCGACCTGGTCCTCAGCTTCCGCCGGGGCGAGGACGCCTCCGACGGCCGCATCGCCGTCACCGCCGGCTCGAACTACGGCCCGGCCCGGGCCAGCGGCGCCTTCTTCCTCGGCGGCGACCGCATCCGCCTCACCGATGTCGATCTCGACGCCGGCGGCGTCGTCGCCCAGGGCGCCATCGCCCTGTCGAACCGGGTTCCATCGAGCGCGGACCTCGCCTTCGCCGCCCGGCCCGGCGCCTTCCTCGCTTCGGGACGGGCCGAGGGCCGCATCCGTCTGACCGAGGGCGCCGGCGACGAGACCGCCGTGCTGCAGGTGACCGGCCGCGACGTCCGCCTGTCCGGCTCCGGCTACGTCATCCGCAGTCTCGACCTGAACGGCCGCGGCACGCTGCAGCGCCTGCCCTTCACCCTCGTCGCCGACGTGGGCGGGGCCACGCCGGTGTCGTTCGACGGGTCCGGCGTCTACTCCCGCGATGGCGCGGCCCAGTCGGTCGTGCTCGAAGGCTCGGGTCGGGTTCGCGAGATCGCCTTCAATACCCGTGCGCCCGCCGTCATCGCCCTCGCTGGCGGCGGACGCGTCGCCCGGGTCGACCTCGCCGTCGGCGGCGGCGTGCTCCTGGGCGAACTGAGGCAGGACGAGCGCGCCGCCATCGTCGAGGCCAACCTGACGAGCGTGCAGCTCGGCTCGCTGATGCCGGACATGCGCGGCCGCGTCACCGGGCGGCTGTCGTTGCGCGGCTCCGGGGAGGACCTGTCCGGCTCGGCCAACCTCGACTTCGCGGACATCCGCAGCATCGACGCGCCCAACGCCCTCTCGGTCGACGGGACCCTCAACGCCATTCTGGTCGGCGACCGGTTGCGCCTGCAGGCCCGGGCGTCGGACGACGGCCAGGTCCAGGCCGCCGCCGACCTGACCCTGCCGGTCGAGGCATCCGCCGCCCCCCTCCGGCTCGCCGTGGTCCGCACCGGATCGATGTCGGGCGAGGCCTCCATCCAGGGCCAGATCCAGCCGATCTGGGATCTGCTCGCCGGCGGCGAGCGCTCCCTGTCGGGCCAGGTGGACGGTCGCGCGACGATCGCCGGATCGCTCGCCGCCCCGCGCCTGAACGGCCGGCTCGATCTCCAGCAGGGGACGTTCCGCGACAGCGCCACCGGCCTGCGCCTGGAACAGGTCGTCCTGAACAGCCGCTTCGACGACGCCGTCGGGGTGGTCGAGACCTTCCGCGCCGTCGACGGCGCGGGCGGATCGGTCACCGGCAGCGGCCGGCTGGGCCTGACCCAAGGCTCGGGCTCCAGCTTCCAGCTGCTGCTCAACCGCTTCCGGATCATCGACAACGACATCGCCGAGGCGCGCGCCTCGGGCCCGCTGACCGTGATCCGCGCCGCCGACGGCAACATCACCCTCAGCGGCCGGATGGACATCGACGAAGCCCGCATCGAGGCCAATCCGCCCGGCTCGAACGGCATCGTCCGCATGGACGTGGTCGAGATCAACAAGCCCGGCGGAGACGTCCCCGAGGAGGAGCAGACCCGCCCGCGCGGCCTGCAGATCGGGCTCGACCTCACGCTGCGCTCGCCCGGTGGGGACGTGCTGGTGGTCGGGCGCGGCCTGAACGTCGAGATGAACGTCGACGCGCGGGTGCGGGGCACCATCAACCGTCCCGTGCTGACCGGGACCGCCCGTGTCGTGCGCGGCGACTACGACTTCGCCGGGAAGCGCTTCGTCTTCGACGAGCGCGGGACGGTGACGCTCTCGACCCGCCCGGAGCAGATCCGTCTCAACCTCAGCGCCACCCGCGACGACCCCGCCCTGACCGCCACCATCCGGGTCACCGGCACGGCGGCGCGGCCCGAGATCGCCCTTACCTCGAGCCCGGCCCTGCCCCAGGACGAGATCCTGTCCCAGGTGCTGTTCGGCCGTTCGGCCTCCCAGCTGTCGGCCTTCGAGGCGGCCCAGCTGGCCGCCGGGGTGGCGGCGCTGGCCGGCGGGGGCGGCTTCGACGTCATCGGCAATCTGCGCGAGCTGGCCGGTCTCGACCGCCTGTCGTTCGGCGGCGAGGCGTCCAGCCTCACCGTCGCCGGCGGCCGCTACATCACCGACGACGTCTATCTGGAGGTCATCGGCGGCGGCGAAGGCGGCGCGGCGGTGAAGGTGGAATGGCAGGTGCGCCGCAACGTGGCCATCAGCTCCACCGTCGGCGGCCAGGGCGAAGCCAGTCTGTCGATCCGCTGGCGTCGGCAGTCGCGCCAGCCCGGAACCGGGCGGGAGGACCGACGCCCGAACCGCTGAAACGAAACGGGCCGCGTCGGACGACCCGACGCGGCCCGCAGGGCTTCCAGGGCAGGTGAACCCCGCCCGGGCCCCGACGTCAGTAGTTCTGCGCCGCTTCCATGCGCACCTTGTCCAGCTTCGCGGCGCCGCGCACGCCGGCGATGTGCAGGACCAGCTGGACGATCATCACCACGAAACCGGCGGCGACCAGCCACAGCGGGCCTTGGGACCCTTCCGGCACGCCCATCTGATCCGCCATCAGCTGGCTGAGAGCGGTCGAGCCCAGGCCGTAGACCACCAGAATGATGAACAGGATCGGGATCACCTTGTTCGGCTTGGTCCACTGCACGAAGCCGAGGATCGCCTGGATGACGACCATCCCGATGGACATGTACAGGGCGACCTGCGCCATCGAGCCCGCCATGCCCGCCGTGGCCTCGTCGCCCCCGGCCGCAGCCATGGCGGCCGCCATGGCCTCCTGGCCGGCGGTCATCAGATAGATGACGCCGACGATGCCCCAGATCACGCCCAGGAAGATGGCGATCGCGCTCGCGCGCGCCGCCGCGAGCGCCTCCGCCTCGGTGTTCAGCGGCGCTGTCGGATTCATCGCCTTGGCCCAGTCAGTCATAAGTCTAGCCTCCCTCTATGAGGCGCGCAGCGTAACCCCGGCCCGGCCGAGTCGAAAGTTGCTTCGCCTTCACCTTTGCGGTCGGCGCCGCTAGGGTCCGCCCGCATGCGGATTCTGCCCCCCGACCAGACCGTGCTCGACCACGTCGAAGCGCGCGGACCGGCCATCGTCGCGCGCGCCGTCGAGTGGGCCAACGTCAACTCCGGCAGCCGCAACGCCGCGGGCCTTGAAGCCGTGCTGACCCTGCTCGAGGCCGAGGCCCGCCGCCTCGCCGCCGATGTGGTGCGCGTGCCGACCGCCGGCTCCACCACCGTCGCCGACGACGGTTCGGTGCGGGCCGAGGCCCACGCCGACGCCCTGCGCATCACCGCCCGGCCCGACGCCCCGGTCCAGGTCGTTCTGACCGGCCACTACGACACCGTCTTCCCGGCCGAGAGCGCCTTCCAGAGCGTAACCACGCGGCCGGACGGGGCCCTCAACGGCCCCGGCATCGCCGACATGAAGGGGGGCATCAGCGTGCTGCTCGCCGCCCTCGAGGCGTTCGAGCTGCACCCCGATCATGACCGCGTCGGCTGGACCGTCCTGCTCAGCCCCGACGAGGAGATCGGCTCGCCCGCTTCCGCACCCCTGCTGGCCGGGCTCGGCGCCCGCGGCCATCTCGGCCTGACCTACGAACCGTCACTGCCGGACGGCACGCTGGCCGGCGCCCGCAAGGGCAGCGGCAACTATCACCTCGTCGTCGCCGGCAAGGCCGCCCACGCCGGTCGCGCCTTCCACGAAGGCGCCAACGCCGTCGCCGGCGCGGCCCTCCTCGCCGTGCGCCTCCACGCCCTCAACGGCCAGCGCGACGGCGTCACCGTCAACGTCGCGAAGATCGCCGGCGGCGGGCCGCTGAACGTCGTCGCCGACAATGCGGTGGTCCGCTTCAACGTCCGCGTCCCCGACGCCGCTTCCGCCGCGTGGATCGAGGCCGAGGTGCGGGCCCTCGCCGCCGAGCCGCCCTTCCCCGGCCTGACGCTGGCGCTGCATGGCGGCATGACCCGTCCGCCCAAGCCGATGGACGCCAGCCAGACCGCCCTGTTCGAGGCGGTGCGCGAGGCCGGCGCCCTGCTCGGCCAGTCGATCGCCTGGAAGCCGTCGGGCGGGGTCTGCGAGGGCAACAACCTGCACGCCGCGGGGCTGCCCAACATCGACACCCTCGGCGTCGTCGGCGGCGACATTCACTCCGACCAGGAGTTCGCCTGGCCGGCCAGCTTCGTCGAGCGGGCGCAGCTCTCGGCCCTGATCCTGTGCAAGGTCGCCTCGGGCGACATCGACGCCCTCAAACTGAAACAGCTCCGCCTGGAGACCGCGTAACCGCATGCTCGTCGTCCGTCCCGCCGGCCCGTCCGACCTCGACCACCTGCTGGAGCTGGCCATCCTGTCCGGCCCCGGCTTCACCAGCCTGCCCGAGGACCCGGACCAGCTGGCCGAGCGCCTCGACCTCAGCCGCGACAGCTTCGCCGGGACCATCCCGCCGCAGGAGCGCTGGTACACCCTGATGCTGGAGGAGTCGGACACCGGCGACGTTGACGGCGTCGGCTCGGTCAAGGCGGCCGTCGGACTCAAGCGGCCGTTCTTCTCCTTCCGGGTGGTCAATCACACCCAGTCCAGCCCCTCGCTGGGCATCCGCCTCGACCAGAAGACCCTGGTGCTGGTCAACGAGTGCACCGGCTGGTCCGAGGTCGGCTCGCTGTTCCTCAAGGCCGACCGCCGCAAGGGCGGCGCCGGCCGCCTGCTCAGCCAGTCGCGCTACATGCTGATCGGCGCCGAGCCCGAGCTGTTCGCCGACACCGTGCTGGCCGAGCTGCGCGGGGTCTTCACCCCCGACGGCGCCTGTCCCTTCTGGGACCACGTGGCGCACAAGTTCTTCCCGATGGAGTTCGAGGAGGCCGACCGGATGACCGGCTCGACCGACAAGCAGTTCATCCTCGATCTCGCCCCGCGCCATCCGATCTACATCGAGCTGCTGCCCGAGCCCGCCCGCGCCGTGATCGGCAAGGTCCACCCCCAGGGCGTTCCGGCCATGGCCCTGCTGGAGTCCGAGGGCTTCCGCCCCAACGGCCTGGTCGACATCTTCGACGCCGGCCCCACCGTCTGCTGCGACCGCGACAACATCCGCACCGTCCGCGACGCCCGCCGCCTGGCCGCCGTCCTCGCCGACGAGGTCGAGGCCGAGCTGCCAGCCCTGATCTCCACCGACCACGTCCACGACTTCCGCGCCGTCCGCCAGCGCGCCCTGGTCGAGGGCGACACCGTGATCATCGCCCGCGAGACCGCCGACGCCCTCAAGGTGAAGGCCGGAGAGATCGTGCGGGTGAAGAGCTGAGCGCCCATCTGATGACCATGACCCAGTTCCACTCCACCGACCCCGCCACCGGCGAAACCAACTGGCAGGGCGAGGCCGCCTCCCCCGCCGAGGTCCAGGCTGCGGTCGACAGCGCCCGCGCCGCCTTCCCTGACTGGGCCGACCGCCCGCGCCAGGACCGCATCGACGCGGTCAAGCGCTACCAGGCCGTGCTGAAGGAGCGCGCGCCGCAGTTCGCCGAGGCCATCGCCCGCGAGACCGGCAAGCCGCTGTGGGAGACGAAGACCGAGATCGCCGCCATGCAGGGCAAGGTCGACATCTCGATCCGCGCCTATGACGAGCGCACCGGCGAGCGATCCAGCGACACCGCCTTCGGCCGGGCCGTCCTGCGCCACCGCCCGCACGGCGTCGCCGCCGTGCTCGGCCCGTTCAACTTCCCCGGTCACCTGCCCAACGGCCACATCGTCCCCGCCCTGCTGGCCGGCGACACCGTCGTGTTCAAGCCGTCGGAAGAGACCCCGCTGGTCGGCCAGCTGATGGCCGAGGCTTTCGCCGCCGCCGACCTGCCCGAAGGCGTGGTCAATGTCGTGCAGGGCGGCCGCGACACCGGCGCGGCCTTGCTCGACTCCGGCATCGACGCCCTGATGTTCACCGGCTCCGGCGCCGCCGGCGCCCACTTCCGCCGCAAGTTCGCCGACGACCCGCACGTCATCCTCGCGCTGGAGCTGGGCGGCAACAATCCGCTGGTCGTCTGGGACGCCGCCGACGCGGAGGCGGTGGCCGGGATCGTCGTCCAGTCCGCCTTCATCACCACCGGCCAGCGCTGCTCCTGCGCCCGCCGCCTGATCGTGCCCGAGGGCCCTCATGGCGACGCCGTCGTCGAGGCCGTCGCCGCCCTCTCGGACCGACTCGTCTTCGGCCGCTGGAACGACGAGCCCGAGCCCTACGCTGGTCCGCTGATCTCGCAGAAGGCGGCCGAGGCGGCGCTGAAGGCCTTGCAGGAGCGCATCGACGCCGGCGCCCGGGTGATCCGCGCCTCCGGCCCCGTCGGCAACCTGCCCGGCGCCTTCGTCAGGCCGGCCATCATCGACGTCACCGGCGTCGACGTCCCCGACGAGGAGATGTTCGCGCCCTTCCTGCAGGTCCGCCGCGTGGCCAGCTTCGAGGCCGCCGTCGCCGAGGCCAACGCCACCCGTTACGGCCTCTCCGCCGGCCTCGTCTCCGACGATCCGGCGAACTGGGAGCGCTTCATCCGCCGCATCCGGGCGGGCGTGGTCAACTTCAACCGCCCGACCACGGGCGCCGCCGGCGACATGCCCTTCGGCGGCCTCGGCGCCAGCGGCAACCACCGCCCCTCGGCCTACTACGCCGCCGACTACTGCGCCTATCCGGTGGCCAGCTTCGAGGCCGGCGAGGTGAAGAACATCGAGAGTGAAATCAAGGGGCTGCGCCCGTGATCTCGTGGGGCCCAGCGCCAGTAGACGATCACATGATCGCTCACCTGTCGCTGCTGGTCAGGTCGGTCGGCTGGGCGGCGCTGGTAGCGCTCGCAGTCACCCTCCTCAACGTGCTGGCGTTCACCTTCACGACCCGCGGCAACATCGTCCCCGGCTTTGTGTTCTGGTTTTTCGTGTACGCGAAGCTGTACTTGAGCGTCGAGGACTTCCGCCGCGAGTCCCGATCCGCCGAGGCCAAGGGAGGATTGGTCCTCATGGGGCTTCTTGCGCCAGTCGCCTTTGTGACGGCGATTCCGCTCAACGGACTGCTGCTCTCTCTCAGCATCGGGACCGCCCTGATGATCTCGCCCGCTTCCCCCATGGCGGAGATGTTCCAGTGAAGGCCGTCGAAGCCAACGCCGACGGCCTGATCGGGCCGACGCACTCCTACGCCGGCCTCAGCCCCGGCAACCTCGCCTCCAGCCTCAACGCCGGCGAGGCGTCGAACCCGCGCGCGGCGGTGCTGCAGGGCCTCGACAAGATGAAGCGGCTGGCCGACCTCGGCCTGCCCCAGTTCGTCCTGCCGCCGCACGAACGGCCGCACATCCCCTTCCTGCGCAGCCTCGGTTTCGCCGGCTCCGACGGCGAAGTCCTCGCCGCCGCCTGGAAACAGGCGCCGACCTTCGCCGCCGCCGCCTGTTCGGCCTCTCCGATGTGGGCCGCCAACGCCGCCACGGTGACGCCCTCCGCCGACGCCGCCGACGGCCGGGTGCACTTCACGCCCGCCAACCTCGTCACCAACCTGCACCGCTCGCTGGAGGCGCCGCAGACGAAGCGGGCGCTCGACGCCCTGTTCCCCGACCCGGCCCGCTTCGCCGTGCACGACGCCCTGCCCGCCGTCGGCCACCTCGCCGACGAGGGCGCCGCCAACCACGTCCGCCTGTGCGCCGACCACGGCGAACCCGGCGTCAACCTGCTGGTCTGGGGCCGCGAGGCGTTCGAGGCCTGGGACGCGCAGTACCCGGCCCGCCAGACCCGCGAGGCCTCCGAAGCCCTCGCCCGCCGCCACGGCGCGACCGGTGTGGTGCTGGCCCGCCAGTCGAAGGCCGCCATCGCCGGCGGGACCTTCCACAACGACGTGGTCTGCGTCGGCGCGCTGCAGACCCTGTTCTTCCACGACCTCGCCTTCGAGGACACGACGGGCACGCTCGACGCCATCCGCCGCGCCGCCGACGGCCGCTTCGACCCGATCTTCGTCGAGGTCGCCTCGGCCGACCTGCCGCTGTCGGACGCCATCGCCAGCTACCTGTTCAACTCCATGCTGGTGCGGCTGCCGGGCGAGGACCGCCTGACCCTGATCTGCCCCACCGAGACGCGCGACAACCTCAACGCCCACGCGGTCGCCGAAGGGCTCGCCGCCTCCAACGGCCCCATCGGCCGGGTCGAGTACGTCGACGTCCGCCAGTCGATGCGCAACGGCGGCGGCCCCGCCTGCCTGCGCCTGCGCGTCGCCCTCACAGAAGACGAGCTGGCCGCCACCAACCCCGCCATGCGGATGACGGACGAGCTGCACGCCCGCCTGTCGATCTGGGCCGCGGCCTGGTACCGCGACACGCTCAGCCCCGCCGACCTCGCCGACCCGGCCGCCCTCGACGAGAGCCGCGGCGCGCTCGACGCCCTGACCGACATCCTCGGCCTCGGCGGCGCCTTCTATCCCTTCCAGCGCGCCTGACCGATGCGCGCCCTCGCCTTCGCCTGCGCCGTCCTCGGCCTCTCGATCCTGCTCGTCGCCGCGGTCGCCGGCGGCCTCGCCACGCCGGGCTACGACCACGCCCGCCAGTACATCAGCGAGCTGGGCGCGACCGGCGCCGCTACCGGCCCGGCGGTCAGCGCCGCCTTCATCGTCTCCGGCGGGCTGCAGGCGGCCTTCTGGCTGATGTGCATCCGCCTCCTGCCCGGCTCCCGCCTCGTCGCGGCCGGCTTCCTCCTCAGCGCCCTCAACGGCCTCGGCCTGCTCGCCGGCGGCGTGTTTCCCTGCGACGCCGGCTGTTCGCTCAGCGACCCCAGCCTGTCGGCCGTCCTCCACGACGTGCTGGGCGGCCTCGGCTACCTGTGCGGCGTGGCCGGCATCCTGCTCGTGGCCATGTCCTGGCGCACCCGCCCGGAGTTCCGGCGCCTGTCCGGCCTCGCCCTGCTCTGCGGCATGCCCGGCGTCATGCTGATCTGGATGATCCACCCGGGGTTCGAACTGTTCGGCCTCGCCCAGCGCGGCCTGGAGCTGGCCATCGCCGTCTGGACCCTCGCCGTCGCCTTCGCGATCCGGCGGGCGCCGGCCGGCTGAGCCTCAGCCGGAGCTGCGCAGCCGCTCCAGCGCCTGCGGATAGCGGCGCGACACCGGCGCCTCCAGCGCCCCCAGCTCCACCGTCCAGTCGCCCGAGCCGTCCGGCCGCAGGCCCGTCACCGCCCCCGCATTGACCAGCCACGAGCGGTGCGCCCGCACGAAGCCGAAGCGCTCCAGCTCGACCTCGATCGCCGCCAGCGTCGCCCGCATCAGCGGCCGCCGCCCGTCGGCCAGCCAGAACTCGACATAGTTGCCCGCCGAGGATACGGCGACGATCTGCGACAGCGGCGTGCGGATGATCCGCCCGCCGTCGCGGATGTCGAAGCTCACCGGCCGCACCGGCTCGTCGCGCCGCCGACGCAGCACGCCGATCAGCCAGAACAGGCCGACGAAGACGGCGTAGCTGATCAGGTCCTTGCGCAGCTCGTAGATGAAGCGGTCGCCGAACACGTACGGCTCCGCCCGCATGGCCGCATAGGCGAGTTTGCGCAGCCACACGAAGCCGGCCACATGCAGGCCGGAGTAGGCCAGCAAGGCCGCCAGATGGACGGCGGCGAAGCGCAGCCTGGGCCGCCAGCCCTCGGCCACGACCTCCTCGGGCGGGGCGGCGGCCGTGGCCAGCCACGGAATCCACAGGGCGAGCCCGACGATCGCCACGGCGCTCGTGCCTTCCCAGACCCACGGCTCCCAGGTCGCGACCTGCGCCATGTCCGCCAGATTGGTCA
The DNA here is from genome assembly GCF_900116065.1 of Brevundimonas viscosa. Taxonomy (GTDB): domain Bacteria; phylum Pseudomonadota; class Alphaproteobacteria; order Caulobacterales; family Caulobacteraceae; genus Brevundimonas; species Brevundimonas viscosa. Next base: position 73,380 of record NZ_FOZV01000004.1, on the reverse strand, counting down.
GGGCGTTCACCGCCACCACCACAAACGCCACGGGCGCGACCATCAGATAGCCCGCCCGCAGGTCGCGGCCGTCGGCGCGGGTCAGCATACCCGGCCACCGCCTTCGGCCGTTCGCCCCGCGTCCGTCGCCGTTCGTCCCGGCGCCGCGGCGAACGTCCCCGCCAGCCGCCCGCACGGCCCCCGACGCTTGCCGCCCGGGGCGTCGCCCGGCCAGCGTGGGCCGGTCCTCGTCCTCATGGAGTCCGGCCGTGTCCGACATCGCCCCCGTCCCGCCTGGCCGCCGCTACGATCTCGACTGGATCCGCGTCGGCGCCTTCCTGCTGCTGATCTTCTACCACGTCGGCATGTTCTACGTGCCGTGGGACTGGCACGTGAAGAGCGGCTACGAGCTGCCGTGGCTCGAGCCGGTCATGCAGCTCACCAGCCCGTGGCGACTGACCCTGCTGTTCCTCGTCTCCGGCTGCGCCACCCGCTTCCTCGCCGACAGCTTCGCCGCCCGCGGCAAGGGCGCCGGCGCGCTCGCGGGCTCGCGGCTCCTGCGCCTGCTGCCGGCGCTGCTGTTCGCCATGTTCGTGATCGTGCCGCCGCAGAGCTACTACGAGGTCTTCGAACATCTCCGCGGGCTCGGCGTCGCCGAACCCGGTTCCCACCCCGGGCTGAGCGACTTCTGGCTCCGCTACGCCACCGCCTCCGGCGGCTGGTGCGGGCCCGACGGCTGCCTCATCACCCCCACCTGGAACCATCTGTGGTTCGTCGCCTACCTGCTCGTCTACAGCCTGCTGCTCGCCCTTCTCCTCGCCGTCCCCGGCGTGCAGCGGACCCTGCAGGCCGGCGCCGACCGCGTCTTCCGGGGCTGGGGGCTGTTCGTCTGGCCGCTGCTCTGGCTGTTCGCCATCCGCCTGTTCCTCGCGCCTGCGTTTGAGATCACCCACGCCCTCGTCGACGACTGGTACAACCACGCCCTCAGCTTCGCCGCCTTCCTGTTCGGCTTCCTCGTCGCCCGCTCCGAGCCGGCCCGTCGGGCCTTCATGGCGGCGCGCTGGCCGGCGCTGGTCCTCGCCCTGATCAGCTGGGCGACGTGGGCGGGCTACGCCTGGAGCTTCCGGGCTGACGACGCCGTCCCGCCCGAGGCGCTGCGCCTGGCCATGCGCCTCGTCTACGCCGCCGACCAGTGGGCCTTCATCGTCGCCATTCTCGGCTTCGGCGCCCGCTGGCTCAACCGCGGCGGCCCCGTGCTGCGCTACCTGACGATCGGGGTCTTCCCCTTCTACATCGTCCACCAGACGGTGATCGTCGTGGTCGGCCACCACCTGGCCGACCTCGGGCTCCCGCTCTTCGCCGAGGCGACGCTGCTGATCGCCGCCACCTTCGCCGGCTGCTTCCTCGCCTACGAACTCGCCCGGCGGACCGGCTGGCTCGGCCTGCTGCTGGGCGTCCGCCCCGCGCGTCGCCCCCCGCCCGCCGCCCTCGTGGCGGCGTCGCAGGAGGGGTGACGGAACGCGCTGACGGCGTTGGAGCCGGGGCGGCTCCTCCCTCGATCCTCCCCCCGCCGGGGGAGGGGGACCACGCGAAGCGTGGTGGAGGGGGGAAATCACCCCGCCCCCGCCTGCGGCCGGCATCGCCGGTTCATCACAACGGGCACGAAGGAGGCACGAAGAACACGATGGGCGGCGCGGGGGGTTGATGTTCAAATCCCCTGTCTCGCGCCCATCGCCCGCTGTTTTCATTGAAGAAACAGTGGCCGCAGCGTCATTTTCCCGCCGGGGGGAAAAAGCTCCCCCACACTGCTCCCACCCCGTCGATGGGGAGGGCGTCGGATCCACGACCTCGACGACGGCGGGCCCCGCCGGAGGACGATGACTCGCGCCCGCGCACGGGTTAAACCCCGCCCCGAACCTTCGAGGAGCCCTTCATGACCGTCGCCGCCCGTCTCGCCGAACTCGGCATCCAGCTGCCCGCGCCCGCCGCCGCCGTGGCCAACTACGTGCCCTTCGTGCGCGCCGGCGACCTGCTCCACATCTCGGGCCAGCTGTCGAACGACGCCTCCGGCGGGATCAAGGGCACGGTCGGCGCCGACGTCTCTCCCGAGCAGGCCCAAGCCGCCGCCCGCATGTGCGGCGTCAACCTGCTGGCCCAGATGTCGGCGGCGCTGGACGGCGACCTCGAGCGCGTGGTCCGCGTCGTCAAGCTGGGCGGCTTCGTCCAGGCCGCCGGCGACTTCGAGGCCATTCCCGCGGTGATCAACGGCTGCTCCGACCTGATGGTCGAGGCGTTCGGCGACAAGGGCCGCCACGCCCGCTCCGCCGTCGGCGTCTACCGCCTCCCCCTCGGCTTCGCCGTCGAGGTGGACGCCATCGTGGAAGTGCGGTGATCGTGAGCGGGCGCCTTTCCTTCTCCCCTTGGGGGAGAAGGTGGGCGGCGGAGCCGCTCGGATGAGGGGTAAGGTTCAGCGGGCACGCAGGTCGGCGACGAGCGAGCGTCCCGCAGCCCCCTCAACCGTCTCGCTCCGCGAGCCACCTTCTCCCCCGAGGGGAGAAGGCCATGTCTGACTTCACCCTCCACGTCCATCCCGCCGTCGCCGACATCGGCCGCGCCGCTTGGAACGCCTGCGCCGCCCCGACCGGCGACCCGTTCGTCTCGTTCGACTTCCTCGACGCCTGCGAGGCCTCCGACAGCGCCGTCCCGCGCCAGGGCTGGGTCGGCCGCCACCTGTCGCTGCAGGACGAGACCGGCGCCGTCCTCGCCGTCATGCCGCTCTGGCTCAAGGGAAACAGCCAGGGCGAATACATCTTCGACCACGGCTGGGCCGACGCCTACGAGCGCGCCGGCGGCCGCTACTATCCCAAGCTGCTGTCCGCCGTTCCCTTCACCCCGGTGACCGGCCCCCGCTTCCTGGCCCGTCCCGGCGCGGACGCCGCTGCGGTGCGGGCCGCCCTGTTGCAGGGCGCGCGCGAACTGGTCGACCGCCTCGGCCTGTCCTCCCTGCACGTCAACTTCCCCACCCGGATGGAATGGGAGGCCATGGGCGAGTCCGGCCTGCTGCTGCGCCAGGACATGCAGTACGTCTGGCGCAACGACGGCTATGCGAGCTTCGACGACTTCCTCGCCGCCCTCTCCTCCAGCCGCCGCAAGACCATCCGCCGCGAACGTCGCGAGGCGCAGGCCGGTCTCGACATCCGCGTCCTCACCGGCGCCGCCATCGAGGAGGCGCACTGGGACGCCTTCTTCGCCTGCTATATCGACACCGGGTCGCGGAAGTGGGGTCGACCCTACCTGACGCGCGACTTCTTCAGCCGCATTGGCGCAACCATGGCTGACCGCATCGCCCTGGTCATGGCCTTCCGGGAGGGTCGCCCGATCGCCGGAGCGCTGAACCTGATTGGCCGCGACGCCCTCTACGGCCGTCAGTGGGGCGCGCTGGAGGATGTTCCCTTCCTCCACTTCGAGCTCTGCTATTACCAGGCCATCGACTTCGCCATCGCCCGCGGCCTGTCCCGGGTCGAGGCCGGGGCGCAGGGGGAACACAAGATCGCCCGCGGCTATCTGCCGACGCTGGTCTACTCGGCCCACCACATCGCCGATCCCGCCCTGCGGGGCCCGGTCGCGGATTATCTCGCGCGCGAGCGGCCGGCGGTCCAGGCCGAAATCGCCGCCCTGACCGAGGAGCTCTCGCCGTTCCGGCGGGACCGGTGACTCAGTCGCGCCGCCGCTCGTCGCCGATGAACCAGCCGGCCACCCAGCTGACGAAGCCCGTGACGATGGCCGCGCCGATCCCGGCCCAAAGACCATCGACCACGAAGCCGCCCAGCAGGGCCGCGACCAGGCCGATCACCGCCGCGTTCACCACCAGCAGGAACAGGCCGAAGGTCAGGATGGTCAGCGGGAAGGTCAGGATGGTCAGGATCGGGCGCACGATCGCGTTGGCGACGCCCAGCAGCACCGCCGCCAGCAGCAGCGTCGGCGTGTCGCTGAAAGCCACCCCCGGCACGACCTGCGCCGCCAGCCAGAGGGCGAGGCAGGTGACGAGGAACTGGACGATGAAACGCAGCATGCGGGGACTCCCTTCGAACCTTCAGCATAACACTCGCGCCGCCGCGGGGCTCCCCTCCTCCGCCGCGCGTTGCTAGCCTGCCGACCGCCATACCGGAGCCGCCGATGACCCTGCACGCCGCCTATGACCCCGACAACATCTTCGCGAAGATCCTGCGCGGCGAGGTTCCCTCGGTGAAGGTGTGGGAGGACGACGCGGTCCTCGCCTTCATGGACGTCTTCCCCCAGTCCGAGGGCCATGTCCTGGTCATCTCGAAGACCTCGCGGGCCCGCAACCTGCTGGAGGTGGAGCCCGAGACGCTCGCACGGCTGGCGGCGGCGATGCAGCGCACGGCCCGCGCCGTGGAGAAGGCCCTGCGCCCCGACGGCTTCCAGATCATGCAGTTCAACGGCGCGGCCGGCGGACAGACCGTCTTCCACCTGCATTTCCACGTCATCCCGCGCTGGACTGACCGCCCCCTCAAGGGCCACGCCCAGGCGCCCATGGCTGACGCGGAAACCTTGCGGGCGCTGGCCGACCGCATCGCCGCCGAACTCGACTGACTTGCGAGGGCCCCGCGACATCCGCATAAGGGCCCGCCAAGGGCGAGGCGGCCGGCTTAGCTCAGCTGGTAGAGCAGCGGTTTTGTAAACCGAAGGTCACGGGTTCGATCCCTGTAGCCGGCACCATCGCCTCCCCTCCGCTCCCCGCCGGACCCGCCGGCCGGCGTTCGCGCCGCGTGCAGGCGGGCGAACTCCGCCGCCGCCTTGCTTCCGAACAGGACCGGATGCGCCGAATGGGCATCCTCGATCACCGCGAGGACCGCGTCGATGGCTTCCTCGCGCGTGGGACGCTCCGCCCTGACCAGCGCATCGAGCAGGACCATCAGCCGCTTCCTGCGGGCGCTGGCCTCGGTCCGAAGGTCGCTGTCGGCTCCCGGTCGCCGCAGGGGCGGCGGCGTGGCCGGGGTCGATATCACGGGGGTTCTGGGCGTCGCCGACGGATCCTCGGCCCCCGTCCCGGTGGACGCCTTCCGGGCGGCCCTTTCGAAGAGTCGGCCGCAACGGCGACAGCGCTCAGACTAATGTCGCTCCGACCAGTAGTAGACGTGGCGGCAGAGCAGAGGCTTCAAGGGTGACAGCATGATCCTTCCCCCCGATCCTCCAAGACTCGCTCCGACGGCAAGGTTTTGTCAACCATTGTTCGGCCAGACGGCCGGAAAAGCCGCCTAGCCGCCGCCGAGGGCCACGGCGACGCGGTAGGTCGCGAAGGCCGCCAGATAGGCCAGGCCGAACATGTAGGCGATCATCACCCACATCCACTTGGCCGAGTTGGTCTCGCGCCGCACCACGCCCAGGGTCGCCACGCACTGGGGCGCGAAGATGTACCAGGCGAGGAAGGCGAGGCCCGTGGCCAGCGACCAGTGCGCCGCCAGCGTCGTCGCCAGCACGCCCGTGGCGCTCTCGGCGTCCGCGACGGCGTAGACCGTGCCCAGCGCCGCCACCGCCACCTCGCGGGCCGCCATGCCCGGCACCAGGGCCACGACCATCTGCCAGTTGAAGCCGATGGGTGCGAACAGCGGCTCGAGCGCCCGGCCGATCATGCCGGCGAAGGAGTATTCGATCGCCGGAGCCGTGGCGCCTTCCGGCGGATAGGGGAAGGTCGACAGCGCCCAGACCACGATCATCAACGGCAGGATGATCCGCCCCGCCCGTTCCAGGAAGATCCGCGCCCGGAGCCACAGGTTGAAGAGCACGCTCTTCAGGTCCGGCATCTTGTAGGCCGGCATCTCCATCATGAAGGGCTCGACGGCGCTGCGCCAGAACAGCTTGCGGATCACGAAGGCCACCGACAGGGCGCTGACCACGCCGGCGACATAGAGGCCGAACATCACCAGCCCCTGCAGATTGGCGAAACCCCACACCGTCTGGTTCGGGATGAAGGCGGCGATGATCAGGGTGTAGACGGGAATGCGCGCCGAACAGGTCATCAGCGGCGCGACCAGGATCGTGGTGAGCCGGTCGCGCCTGTTGTCGATCACCCGCGTGGCCATGACCCCGGGGATGGCGCAGGCGACGCTGGACAGCAGCGGGATGAAGGCGCGCCCGTGCAGCCCGGCCACGCCCATGATCCGGTCCAGCAGGAAGGCCGCCCGGGCCATGTAGCCGAAATCCTCGAGCAGGATGATGAACAGGAACAGGATCAGGATCTGCGGCAGGAAGACCAGAACGCTGCCGACTCCCGAGATCAGGCCGTCGACGATCAGGCTCTGCCAGATGCCGTCCGGAATCGCCCCGGCGACCATGGCGCCCAGGGCGGTCAGCAGGCCTTCGATCCCGTCCGCCGCCGGCGTCGCCCAGGCGAACACCGCCTGGAACATGACGAACATGACGGCGCTCAGGATCACCAGCCCGCCGACGGGGTGCAGCAGGAAGGAATCGACCCGGCCGGTCAGGGTGTCCGGCCGCTCCGGCGGCCGCACGCACGCCTTCATGATCCGCTCGGCCTCCGCCGCCTTGCCGCGCAGCGCCTCGGCGTCGGGCGGCGTCCAGCTTCCGGCGACAGCCGGAGCGGCCGAGGCGGCGGCCGCCTCGACGGCGGCGACCAGTTCCTCGATCCCGCGCTTGCGCGTGGCCACCGTGGTGACGATCGGCACGCCCAGTTCGGCCTCCAGCCGATCCAGATCAATCCGCAGCCCCGTGCGCTGGGCGATGTCGTACATGTTCAGCGCCAGCACCATCGGCCGGCCGACCGCCTTCAGCTCGAGGATGAGCCGCAGCACGAGGCGCAGGTTGGTGGCGTCGGCGACCGCCGCGATCACGTCGGGCGGCGTCTCGCCGGCCAGACGCCCGAGGATGGCGTCGCGCGTGACCTCCTCGTCGGGGCTCCGGGCGCGCAGCGAGTAGGTGCCCGGCAGGTCGAGCACCGACAGCGTCCGCCCGGCGTTGCGGATGAAGCCTTCCTTCCGCTCCACGGTCACGCCGGCGTAGTTGGCCACCTTCTGGTGGGCTCCGGTCAGGGCGTTGAACAGGGCCGTCTTGCCGCTGTTCGGATTGCCCACCAGCGCCACCCGCACGCTGCGCACCTGCATGTCCATCAGGCAGCGACCTCGACGCGGACGGTGATGCTGGCGGCCTCGTGGCGACGCAGGGCGACGCGCATGTCGTCCACCTTCAACGCGATCGGATTGCGACCGAACAGGCCCTCGTGGAGCAGTTCGACCCGCGCCCCCTCGACGAAGCCGAGCTCCAGCAGGCGGCGCTCAAGTTCGGCGGTGTGCTCATCCTCGCGGTGGTGGCAGCCCACGCGGACGATGACGCCGCGCGCGCCCTTGCGGGCTTCGCTGAGCTTGAGGGTGTCGGACATGGTTTTCGGACCGCTCGGCGCGATGGCGCCTCTTGCTGACACTGATTATCAGGTGCGAACCCTCAGCGTCCAGCCCGACAAGGCGCCGCAGGTGGCGTCCACCCCGGCGCTTCGGCTATCACGGAGGGCTTCCCGGAGATCGTCATGCACCGCCCAGCTCTCGCCGCCGCCCTCCTCCTGCTGACCGCCTGCGGCGACGGCGGCGGGACCGCCGCAGAGCCGTCGGCCGCCCCCGGCCGGCCCGCGCCGACCGACGCGGAGAAGGCCGCGCTGCTGGCCTCGCTTCCGGCGCCCTATGCCGGCGCCGACCTCGACAACGGCCGCCGCGTCTTCGCCCGCTGCCGCGCCTGCCACACCATCACCGAAGGCGGGCCGAACATGACGGGTCCGAACCTCTACGGCGTCTTCGGCCGCGAAGCCGGCGACAAGGACGGCTACAACTACTCGACCGCGCTGCGCGAGGCCGAGTTCACCTGGGACGCCGAGCGGCTGGACCACTGGCTGGAGAACCCGCGCGAGTTTCTGCGCGGGAACAAGATGTCCTTCCCGGGCATCGCCGACGCCGCCGACCGCCGCGACCTGATCGCCTTCCTGAAGGTCGAGACGGGATACGCCTCCGCCCCGGAGGAATGACCTATTCGGCTGCGGCCGGGACCGGGTCGTTGGCGGTCAGCTCCTTCGCCTCCCACGCCTCGATCTTGCGGGCGGTGTACTCGGGCGACTTCGTGAAGCGCGCCAGCACGCCATAGATCACCGGCACCACGAACAGGGTCAGCAGGGTGGCGAACATCGCCCCGGCGAAGATGACCACGCCGATGGTCTGGCGGCTGCCGGCGCCCGCTCCCTGCCACAGCACCAGCGGCAGGGCCCCGAAGGCCGTCGCGATCGAGGTCATGATGATCGGCCGCAGGCGCAGGGTCGAGGACTCGATGATCGCCTCGCGGATCGACCGGCCCTGGTCGCGCAGCTGGTTGGCGAACTCGACGATCAGGATGCCGTTCTTGGCCGCCACCCCGATCAGGATGATCAGGCCGATCTGCGAATAGATGTTCAGGCTGGAGCCCGCCATCACCAGGCCGAACAGACCCCCGGCCGCCGCCAGCGGGACGGTCAGCATGATCACCGCCGGGGTGATCCAGCTTTCGAACTGGGCCGCCAGCACGAGGAACACCAGCAGCAGGGCCAGCGCGAAGGCCCAGGCCACGGCCCCGCCCGCCTCCTGCTGGTCGCGGGCCGCCCCGCCCCACTGGGTGGTCACCACGCCCTGCGGCTGCTGCGCCGCCACCGAGCTCAGGAACTCCGTGGCGTCGACAAGGGTGACCCCGGGATTCAGATCGGCGCTCAGGGTGATCGCCCGCTGCCGGTCCAGGCGGCGGCGTTCCGGCGTGTCACCGCTGGTTTCGGTCGTGACCACCGCCGACAACGGCACCAGGGCTCCCGAACCGGTGCTGACATAGAGGGCCTCCAGATCGCCGACGCTGCGCCGGTTGTCCCGTTCGGTCTGCAGGATGACGTCGTACTCCTGGCCGCCCTTCAGGTAGGTGGTGGCCCGGCGCGAGCCGAACATGGTCTCGAGCGTGCGTCCGATCGACTGCGACGACACGCCGAGCGCCGCAGCCTTCTCCGGATCGACGTCGACCAGCAGGCGGGGCGCGTTCGGCTCGTAGTTCAGGCGTGGCCGCGAGAAGCCGGGATTCTCCAGCGAGGCCGCCAGCACCGGCTGCAGCCACTGGTAGATGTCCTCGTACTCGGCCCCGGTGACCACCATTTCGATGGAGTTCGAGTTGCCGCCGCCGCGCTGGAAGGCTCCAGGGGTCGAGGCGTTGACCTGGGCCCCGGTCTGGTTGCGCAGCTTGCCGTTCAGCTCCTGGGCGATCTCGTCGGCCGAGCGGTCGCGCGCCGACCAGTCGGCCAGCGTCAGCACGGCGTTGCCGGAGTTGAAGCTGCCGCCGCCGAAGCCGGGGGCGGAAACGAGGTAGGTCTCCGCCTCGCCGCTGGCGACATATTCGGCCAGCGTCGGCTCCAGCCCCAGCATGATCTCGCGCGTGTAATCGAAGCCGGCGCCTTCCGGCCCCTGCACACGAACCACGACCCGGCCGCGGTCCTCGTCCGGCACGAGGGTCTCGGGCAGGTTCAGGAACATCACTGCGGCCCCCGCCCCGATGAGGACGACGACCCCGGCCACGCCCGCCACGGCGGCGCGACGCCCCAGGAGGGCGTTCAACGAGGCGCCGTAGGACGCCTTGAGCTGGTCCATGGCCCAATCGACCCGACGCGCCACCCAGCCTCCGCTGGCGGCCGGCCTCAGGATCTTCGAGGCCAGCATCGGGGAAAGCGTCAGCGCCAGGAAGGCGGAGAAGGCCACCGCCGCCGCGATGGCCGCGGCCAGCTCGACGAACAGACGGCCGACATAGCCGGGCAGGAACAACAGGGGCGCGAACACCGACAGCAGAACGACGGTGGTGGCCACCACCGCGAAGAAAACCTGCCGCGCGCCCCGCTCGGCCGCCACCAGCGGCGGTTCGCCGTGATCGAGGCGGCGCTGGATGTTCTCGGTCACCACGATGGCGTCGTCGACCACCAGCCCGATGGCGAGCACCAGGGCGAGCAGGGTCAGCAGGTTGAGGGAGAAGCCCAGCGGCGCCAGCACGATGAATGTCGACAGCAGGCAGATCGGGGCCACGATCGAGGGGATCAGCGCCGCCCGCAGGGTGCCGAGGAAGATGAAGTTGACCAGGGCCACCAGCACCAGCGAGATGCCGATGGTGATCCATACCTCGTCGATGGCGTGCGAGGTGAAGACGGAGTTGTCCGAGCCGACCACCAGCTCGACCCCTTCGGGCAGGCTGGGCCGGATGTCCTCGATCATGTCGCGCACCCCCGCCGAGATGGCGAGGTCGTTCGACTGGGCCTGACGGGTGATGGCGAGGCCGATCTGGTCCAGGCCGTTGCCCCGGAACAGGCGGCGATCCTCCTGCGGCGCCTCCTCCACCCGGGCGATGTCGCCCAACCGGGTGACGTAACCGGTCTGGCCGAGGATGGCCCCGCTGGCCCCGCTCGGCAGGCCTCCCGTCGCGACGGAGCCCGCCGTCGAGGCGGCGGCGCCGGTCGCGGCGGTGGCCAGCCCGCGTGCGCCGATCGGCAACTGCCGGAAGTCCGTCGCATTGGCGTAGGTCCGCGCCACGCGAACCGTGTAGTTCTTCTGCCCTGACTCCAGGGCGCCGGCGGGCAGCTCGACGTTCTGGGTGGTGAGCGCGTTCTCGACGTCGGTGACGGTGATGCCCCGCGCCGCCATGGCCGCGGCGTCCAGCCAGATGCGCATGGCGTAGCGCTGCTCGCCGTAGATGTTCACCGCCGCCACGCCCGGCACGGTCGCCAGCCGGTCGAGCAGGTACCGGTCGGCGTAGTCGGTCAGCTCGAGCCGGTTCATGTTCGTGGCGCGCAGGAACAGGATCATGATCGGCTGGGCGTCGGAGTCCGCCTTGCGCACCTCGGGCGGGTCCGCCTGGTTCGGCAGATTGCCGACGACCCGGGACACCCGGTCGCGCACGTCGTTGGCGGCGTCGTCGATGTCGCGGTCCAGCGAGAACTCCACCGACACGCTGGAGCGGCCGTCGCGGCTGGTGGAGTTGATCCGCTCCACCCCCTGGATGCCGGCGATCTGCTGCTCGATCGGCTCGGTGATCCGGCTCTCGATCACCTCGGCCGAGGCGCCGGCGTAGCTGGTGTTCACCGACACGATCGGCGGGTCGACGTCGGGCAGCTCACGAACCGGCAGGAAGAAGAAGCTGGCCGCGCCGATGACGCACAGCACGATCGCCGCCACCGCCGCGAAGACGGGACGCCGGACGGCGATATCGGACAGCATCATCGAGCTGCGCCCTTTTCGGCCGCGCCCCGGGCGGCGACCCCTGCGACGCGGATCGGCGCCCCCGGCTGGATGCGGTTCAGGCCCGAGCCCACCACGCGATCTCCGGCGTTCAGGCCGGACACGATCTCGACGAAGCCGCCCTCGACCGCGCCGGTCTCGACCTCCACCCGCTGGGCGGTGGCTCCGCGTTCGCCCGCGGCGATGCGGTACACGAACGCCCCTTCGCCCTCGTACTGCACCGCCGATTCGGGGACGGCCGGGGCGGTCCGCTCTCCCTGGGAGACCGTGACCCGTACCGCCATTCCGGGGCGGATACGCCAGCCCGGGTTCGGGATCTCGGCCCGGGCCGTAACGGCGCGTGTCTGCTCGTTCACGCGTGTGTCGATCAGGGCGATCCGGCCGCCGAACGGCTGATCGCCGTAGGCGTCGACCGTCGCCGTGATCGGCTGGCCGGTGCGCAGCACGCCGAGGTAGCGCTCGGGGATCGGGAAGTCGACGCGGACCACATCGATGTCGTCCAGGGTGGCGATCACGGCTCCAGGGTTCACCAGGGTGCCGGGCGTCACCGTGCTGAGACCGAGGACGCCGGAAAACGGCGCGCGGATGACCCGGTCGCCCTGACGCGCCTCGGCTGCGTTCAGGGCCGCCTGGGCGCTCTCAAGCTGGGTTTCGTACTGCTCTACCATCATCGGCGACGCAAAGCCGCGCTCGCCAAGCTCGCGATAGCGCTCGTACATCGACCGCGCCTGGAGCACCCGGGCCCGGGCCTCCCCGACCCCTGCGTCCTCCTCCCGCGCCTGCAGTTGCACCAGCGGCGTGCCGGCGGCGACCCTCTGCCCGTCGGTGAACAGGACGCGGGTGATCAATTCGCTGGTCGAGGAGGTGATGTTCACCGACCGCCGCCCCCGGGCGACGCCAAGCACGCGGATCTCGTCGCTGAAGGGGCGTGGCGTGGCGACCGCCTGCGACACCTGCTGTCCCCCGCCCCGTCCGCCAGGACCGCCGCGGCCGCCGCCCGTCTCCTCGCCCGCAAAGGCCAGGCGGAGAACCACCGCTACGACCATCAGGCCGAGCAGCACGCCGGCCGCGACAAGGAGGAAATGGCGTCTGATCACGCGGGAGGCACTCCGGAGTGGGAAGGCGCCGGATTAGCGACTTCGGGCAGCGGCGCAAATTCAAGTTGATGTAACGGAGGCGGTTTCGGTTTCCGTCGCGACGAGTCCCCGTTTACGTCCTGTCGCCGGCCCCGGATCATCCGGCCTCAGAAGCGGCGCCAGAGGCCGATCACCGGCCCTGCCGAGCGGGGCGTCTCCCGACCGTACACGGCTTCGCGCCAGCCGACCTGCACGCTCCACGCCCCGAGGCGCCGCACCACGGACGCCTCAAGGGATAGCCAGCGCGGTCCGTTGCCCTCGGCCTCGCCGGCATAGGCCTGCGCCAACGCCATCCAGTCCTCGCCGAAGTGCGCGCCGAGGGTCGCGTCCACCCGCGTCTCGTCCGGCAGCCCCTCGCGCATTCGCCGGGCGGCCTGCAACTCGACGAATCCGCCGGTGAAGGCGCCGGTCTCTCCGCCCGGGGCGGCGAACGAACGGCCGACGGACGCCCGGACCTCCCAGTCCCGATCCCCTTGCCCCGGAGCGGCGTAGCCGGCGTTCCGCCCCTCGCCGCCGTCGGCGACGCCGCCGTAGAGCGAGACCGAGGTGCGATCGTCGCCCCAGGCGTGCCAGTTCACCCCGACCTCGAGCGGCCCGCGCCCCTCGTAGTCGACGAAGGCGTCCTCCCCCGACTGCCAGTCGCCCTTGAGAACAAGCGTCACCCGGTCGGTCAGGCCATACTCGACGAAGGCGCCGAGGATTCGCTCCCGGCGTTCCGCCGGCAGGGGCGCGAGCTCGCCGGAGGGATCGAAGCCCTCGACGGCCCGCATGTCCTCGAACTTCAGGATGACCTGCCCACGACCCTTGCTACGGGGCCATGCGCCGGCTTCGGCCGCCGTCGCCAACGCGGCGGCCACGAGGGCCAGAGCCAGCCCCCCGGCCCGTTTCACACGTCGTAGCCCGGCGACTTGCGGTCGAGCATGCGCAGCGCGCCCGGCCACGCGAGCGCCGAAACGAAGCCGATGCCTCCGCCCTGCTGCCGCGTCTCTTCCTGCGCGGCGTCGGGGGCGAACAGCACGTGATCACGCCCGCCCGAAAGGGCCGCCACCTGCTGGGCGCAGGCGCGTTCGAGGAAGAACATCCCGACCCAGGCCTGGGCCGCCGTCTGGCCCACCGCGAGCGTGCCATGGTTGCGCAGCAGCATCAGCGGCTTGTCGCCCAGATCCGCCACCAGCCGCTCGCGCTCCTCATGGTTCAGGGCCAGTCCCTCGTAGCCGTGGTAGGCGACCTGGTGCTGGAGCAGACAGGCGTTCTGCCCGATCGGCAGCAGCCCCTCCTTCTGCGCCGCGACCCCGACCCCCGCGACCGTATGCAGGTGGATCACGAAATGGGCGTCCTCGCGCGCCCCGTGGATCGCCGAGTGGATCGTGAAGCCGGCCGGATTGATGAAGTTGGCGGTCTCCTGCACGATGGCGCCGTCGAGATCGACCTTCACCAGCGACGAGGCGGTGATCTCCTCGAAATAGTAGCCGTACGGGTTGATCAGAAAGTGCTTTTCCGGGCCGGGAACGCGCGCCGATATGTGGGTGAAGATCATGTCGTCCCACCCGTGGAGGGCGACCAGCCGGTAGAGCGCCGCGAGCTCCACCCGCGCGTTCCACTCCGCCTCCGACACCTTCGACCTGAGGGAAGTGATGGCCCCGTCCGCCATGGCAACGTGCTCCTTATGTTCCGCCGGCACGCTCGCGCCGTCAGGCTTCCGCGTCAAGATTCAGGATCGATTAACCCTGCTTTAGGGACCCACGGCTACGGTCGCCTTCGCCGCATCGAGCCGGCGCGTCGGAGACGTCCGTGACCGTCCTCGTCCAGCTTCCGCTTTCCTCCCGCGGCGCGCCGCCCCCCGGCGAACTGCTCTCGCTGGCGCGGAACCCCAGCCCGGACGCCCGTCAACGGCTGTTGCTGGGCGTGATGGCCCTTTGCGACGCCAGTCCTCCGGCCGGCGAACTGTCGCCGGTCCTCGGGGAGATCTTCCTGACCCTGGCGAAGCAGGCGGAGCGCGAGGTGCGCCGCGCCCTGGCCGAACGACTGGCGGCCGCCGAATGGGCTCCCGCCGCGCTGGTGAACGTGCTGGCGCTCGACGAGATCGAGATCGCCCGGCCGATCCTGCTCTCGAGCCCGGTCCTGCAGGACGACGACCTGCTGCGCGTGTTGATCGAGGCCTCGCTGGAGCACCAGATCGCCGTCGCCCGGCGTCCGCGGATCAGCGGTCGGGTGGCCGACGCCGTCATCGAGCGTGGCGAGCCGGCGGTGCTGACGGCGCTCGCCACGAACCGGACCGCCGAGGTCAGCGCCGAGGGCCTGAGACGTCTGGTCGAGCATTCCCGCCGGATCGCCGCCCTGCGTGGTCCTCTCACCCGCCACCCGCGCCTGACCCAGGCCCTGGCCCAGGAAATGTACCACTGGCTCGGAGAGGCCCTGCGACAGTCGATCAGCGCCCGCTTTGAGGTTGATGAGCCCCGTCTCGCCGCCGCGGTGTACGACGCCGTGGCCGGCGTGCTTCGGCCGGTCAGCCCGGCGCCGGTCGAGACCCCCGAACGCGAGGAGATGGAGCGCCGTCTCGCCGGAAAGCTTCACGCCGCCGGCCAGTTGCGGCCCGGCGTGCTCGTCCGCGCCGCCCGCGAGAAGCGGATGAGCCTGTTCGTCCATGGTCTGGCCATGCTGGGCGGCTTCACCGCCGGACAGGTCAGGGCCGCGCTCGCCGGCTCGACCCCCGAGGCGCTCTACTACGCCTGCGCCGCCGTCGGCATCGACCGCGCCGTTTATCCGAGTCTTCTCGCCGAGCTCCGCAGCATGAACCAGGGCCTGCCCGGCGATCAGGGGGCGGCCGTCTGGCTGAGAGGCGCCATTTCCCCGGCCTCAGCCGCGCGCGCCTTCCGTGCGATCGTGGCCGACGACCGCGCCGCGCCGGAGCGCCTCGCCGTTTGACTTCGCCGACGCCGTCGGCTTGCGTGCTGGCGTGAGCGCGCCCTTCCCTTCCCTCCCCCGCATCGCCTTCGCCGCCTCCGACCGTCCGGAGGCTCGGGCGGCGCGCGGCCGTCTGGCCGAGCGGTACGGCTCGGTCGACAGGGAGACCGCGGACGTGATCGTCGCCCTGGGCGGCGACGGCTTCATGCTTGAGACCCTGCACACGGTGATGGACCGCGGCACGCCGGTGTTCGGCATGAACCGCGGCTCGGTCGGCTTCCTGATGAACGACTATAGTGAGGACGACCTTCCCGAACGCATCGCCCGCGCCGGGCGCACCGTCATTCACCCCTTGCAGATGGACGCCTGGACCGAGAGCGGCCAGGTCCAGAGCGGCCTGGCGATCAACGAGGTGTCGCTGCTGCGCCAGACCCGGCAGAGCGCCAAGCTGCGCATCAGCGTCGACGACCGGGTGCGCCTCGAGGAACTGTCCTGCGACGGCTGCCTCGTGGCCACGGCGGCAGGTTCGACCGCCTACAACCTGTCGGCGCACGGCCCGATCATTCCCCTCGATTCCCAGGTTCTGGCGCTGACCCCGATCAGCGCATTCCGGCCTCGTCGCTGGCGGGGCGCGCTGCTGTCGCATCGGGCGCGCGTCCGGTTCGAGGTGCTGGAGCCGGACAAGCGACCGGTCAGCGCCACCGCCGACAGCTTCGAGGTCAGACGGGTCGCCCGGGTCGACGTCCACGAACGCCGCGACATCGCCCTGACCATGCTGTTCGACGCGGACCGGTCGTTCGAGGAGCGCGTCCTCGCGGAACAGTTCGCCGCCTGACCCGGCGTGCACCGGTTCTTAAGGTCGCGCGTGCCACCCTTCGCCGGTTCACTTTCGGGAGCGCGCCGTGAGCAATTCGGCCCAGGTCATTCGTCCGCCCAACACTCTTCGACTGAAGGTCGGCGGCGGCTTCGGCGGGATCGACGCCAGCGCCATCGCCAAGGCGGAAGAGGCTCTCAAGGCCATGTCGGCCCAGTTCGGCCAGTGGCTGCAGGACGAGATCGTCAAGCTCGACAAGGCCCAGTCCGACATCCGGAGCCAAGGCTACAACGACCAGACGGCCGAGGCCCTCTACTTCCGCGCCCACGACCTGAAGGGTCTCGGAACCACCTACCAGTATCCGCTGGTGACCCGGCTCGCCGGCTCGCTGTGCAAGATGATGGACGAGCCGGCCAAGCGCATGGCCGCGCCCCTGGTGCTGATCGACGCCCACGTCGACGCGATCAAGGCCGTGGTCCGCGACCAGATCCAGACCGACGATCACCCGACGGGGAAGGCGCTGGCCGAAACTCTTGAAGCCCGGGTCGCCGAACACCTCGGCTGATAGACCATCCTGCCAACCTGCGGGGCGGTCCTCGCTTCGCGGGGATGCCTCAGGCGGCGGCGCCGATCTCGTCCGGTTCGGCCGGATGGCGGTCGAGCCGCTCCATCAGGTACGAAAGGTCGTCCCGCCCGACATTCGGCCGCTGGGTCAGGAACCGCTCGAGCATCTGCTGACGGAAGGCGTCGCCCGAGGTGTCGGCGCCCTCGGCCTGCAACGCCCGCCAGGTGTCCACGCCGGCCCGGAAGGCCTGGAACAGGCGCGGCGGCAGGCCGGCCCGGTCGTAGATGGCCTTCAGTCCCAGCGGCCCCGCGTCGTGGATCATCAGCCAGGCGCGCTGGTGCGGCGTCCCGGCCAACTCGGCAAGGCCGTGCTCGAACAGGGCCATCTGCCCTCGCGCCAGCGCGCGCAGGAGCAGCGATGCGGTCAGCGCCTTGCGTCCGTTGAGGGCGGCTGCGAACTGACCCAGATCTGCGTGGCTGGAAGCCTGATCCACAAGATCGACTGTGGCGCGCTCACGCGCAAACGTCGCCAGCCGGATCGCCGTCTCGGGGGCCACGGCATGCCGGGTGACCAGATGCTCGCGGACCGCATCGGATGCGAGTTCAACGAGCCGTTCCGTCACTGACAGAGGCAGCGCCTGGCGGTAGGCTATCGCCGCGACCACCTCGGGTGAGGAACCGAACCGGTCGATACAGCGCCCCAGGGCTGGTTCGGCGATGTCGGCATTGTCGTTGGCGGCGAGGGTGCGGACCGCCTGCTCGCAACCGACATCCGCCACCACCGCAGCGACGTCGCGGCTCACGACCGGACGAGCCGCCACCGCGCTCTGACGCACCGCTGAACCGGCTCGGACGATCTCGATCAGGTCCGCATCCTCGAAGACCGGCGAGAAGTTGATGATCGGCAGGGCGACGCTGTCCACGTCGGCCGCCAGTCGGCGCGCCACGTCGCGCGGAACAAGGTCGGAGGACTTCAGGGTCACGGCCATGGCGCGCCGCACCAGTTCGGCGGCGTCCTCGGCCAGCATGCGCAGGATCTTGTGGGCCGCCGCCTGGCCGGCCTCGTCCAGATCGGCGCGGTCCATGCTGCGGCACAGCTTGTGCGCAGCCGCGGCGCGCTCGTCGTCGTCCGCCGCCTTGATCAGCCTGCGGATGTCCAGTTCGGTCAGGCGGGCGCGATAGGCGGTCATGGGCGAGGCTCGAACTCCAGCTGCGCCGGCAGCATCGACCCGTCATCGTTAACGGACGGTTCACCATGACGGGATTCGGCCGTCAGGCTTCGCTGCTCTCCCCCGGGGCGAACGCGCCGCCGAAGCCGCTGCGCCCACCCTCTCCGTCCTGCCCGAGCAACAGGGCCAGCAGGCTTTGATCCTGCCTCAACCGATCCAGTCGGGCCGCCAGCATCTGGTCGCGGGGCGAAAGATCCGGCGCGCTCGCCGGCGCCCCCGTGGTCGCCGCGGGCGCTCCGCCGCCGGCCGAGCGCTGAAGGTTGGCGTGCACTTCGGCCACCGTCGCCGGTCGACCTTCACGATAGAAGATCGAGCGATTGGCGGCCGCCGCCTCGGGGAACAGCGCCGCGGCGCTGGAAGCGGGCCGCCGCGCCATGGCGTCCATCAGTTGCGCGGCGCCGGCCGGGCCGAGGAAGTGGGCCGCGTACAGATCGCCGGCGCCCGGCTCCCGACCGGTCCGACCGCGCAGATAGGCGGCGTTGGACGCCGTCAGTTCGGCCGCCATCACCGAGGCGGCGCGGGGATCGAAGCGCAGGTCAAGCACCACGTTGCGGGCCGAGCCGCCGACGCGCCAGCGCCCGTCCGAGCCGCGATGGATCAGGTCGGCGTACTGGCCGTAGCCGTGCTTGGCCCCGTGCGCCTTCACCGTCGCCAGCCAGGTCTGTTCGATGAACTGGAACAGGCCGGCCGCCGACGACGTCGGGGCGCGCGCCGAGGGGTTCATCGCGCTTTCGCGTCGCGCCGTGCGCACGAGGAAGTCGGCGTCCACGCCGGTGGCGCGGGACGCCTGCCGGATAGCCGCCTCAACCCCGTTCGACGATGGAATCGCCCCGATGGTCATAATCGTTAACGCTGGCGAACTCTGGTTAACGGAAGCCTAACGGACCCCGGTGGCGGCCGTGACCATTTCGCGGCGAAGCTCGCCCAAAACTTGCCGTAACGTCAGCGCTCAACTTCCGCATGGGCGCTGTGGGGACAGCAGCAGGGATGAACGGCCATGATGATCAGAACCGCAGGCGGGCCCGGTCTGGTGAGCCCCATAGACTTCCACGAGCGCCGGGGGCCGGGCCTCTCGCGCAACGCCTGGATCGCCATCGGCGTGGTCGCGGCGGCCCACATCGGGGTCGGGGCGGCCTTGTATTACCAGCGCTTTGAGCTCGAGATCCCCCCGGCTGCGCCGGCTCCTGCCGATCCGTTCCGGATCACGCTCGACCCGCCGCCCAAGCCGGCGACGACCGAGGCGAAGCCGGCGGCGCCCAATCCTCCCATCCACAAGACTCCGGCGCCGACCGTCGACACGCCGGTGATCACCGTCCCCGACCTCGATGCGCCGACAGTCCCGGCAGGACCGGCCATCACCCTGACCGTGCCCGTGCCGAATCCTGTGGACGACGCCCCCCCGGCCGCCGAGCCGGCCCCCGAACCGGCGCCGGCCGTGATCCGCAACCCCAGCTGGGAGCGACAGCCGAGCGCCGAGGAGATGATGCGGGCCTATCCGGACCGCGCCCTGGAACGTGGCGTCGGGGGCTCGGCGGTCCTGAACTGCCTCGTGCAGGCCAACGGCACGATCGCCGGCTGCGATGTCGCGCGGGAGACGCCGGCCGGCCAGGGCTTCGGCCGGGCGGCGCAGAGCCTCTCGCGGCACTTCCGGATCAATCCCCGGACGGTCGACGGCGCCGCGACCGGCTCCCGGGTGATCATCAACCTGCGCTTCGTGCCGCCGGCGGAGTGATCAGGCGAACCTGAGCGGATCGAGGGCGGCGGCGTCGGCGACCGGCGCCCCGCCTTCGATCCCGTCGGCGACCACGCGCGCTACGAGCGGTCCCAGCAGCCAGCCGTTGCGCAGGGGGGCGAGGGCGAGGTGCAGCCCGGCTTCGCGGGACGGCCCGGCGAGCGGAAGGCCGTCGACCGTTCCGCCGCGTATCCCGACCCGCGGCGTCTCCGGACGTCCCTCCAGGCCCGACAGCGCCCTGCCCGCCTCGACCTGTCGTCGCGAGACCTCGGCGTCGGCTTCGAGGTCGCGTCGACCCCGCTCCATGGTGGCGCCGACCACCATCCCGCCGGCCGTCGGAACGACGTAGACGCCGGGCGCACGGAGGGTATGCGCCGGCGCAGGGCCGCTGACCGGCGTCAGCTGCCCGCGCCAGGGTTCGATGGCGGAGACCAGATCTGCGACCGGCCCCGGCAGACCGGGCACCGGCGCGGCGGCCCCGGTCGCCAGAACCAGCGTCGGCGCGAACCACACCCGCCCGTCCGAAGCCTCCACGCGCCAGCGAAGGTCCTCCGCCGCAAGGCGCGACGCGGTCGCATGCACCGGCGAGACCCTGTCGGCGCGGGCCAGCGCCTGCAGGGCCAGACCCACCTCGACCCGCCAGTCGTCCGGAGTGAAGACGCCTGTCGGCGTGCGCCGCACTTCCACGCCGAAGGTCGCCAGCCGGGCCAGGGCGGCGTCCGGATCGGGTCCGCGCCAATCGACGCCGTCGCGATGCAGCTTCAGGCCGAAGCGGCCGGCGAAGTCTGGCCACAGGTCGCGGGCGCGGGTCAGCAGGGCGGCCCGCTCGGGCGTGGCTGCATCGGACAGGCACTCGAGGGCGGGAGCCAGCATGCCGGCGGCGGCCGAGCTGGCGTTGGGGCCGCCGGGGTCGATCACGGTCACCGCATGACCGCGCGCGCCCAGCTCCGCAGCGGTGCAGAGGCCGAGCACGCCGGCGCCGATGACGATCACGTCGGGGGAAGACACGGACGGTCAGATCGACCGCCCGGCTTCGGAATGCAAGTCCTACTCGGCCGCGATGGCGGCGGCGCGGGCTTCCTCGATGCGACCGGCGAGCGCCGCGTGCTGATCCCACAGCGCCTTCGGCAGGCGGTCGCCGAACTTCTCGTAGAAGGCGGGGATCAGGGCGGCCTCCTCGGCCCAGACATCGGCGTCGACGTCGAGCAGGGTCGACAGATCCGTCTCCGTCAGGTCGAGTCCCGACAGGTCCAGGGCCTCGCGGGTCGGCACGCGGCCGACCGGCGTGTCCACGGCCTGGGCCTCGCCATCGATCCGTTCAGCGATCCACTTCAGCACGCGGGCGTTGTCGCCGAAACCCGGCCAGACGAACTTGCCGTCCTCGTTCTTGCGGAACCAGTTGACGAAGTAGAGGCGCGGCAGCCTGGCGGCGTCCGTCTTGCCGCCCATAGACAGCCAGTGGGCGAAGTAGTCGCCCATGTTGTAGCCGCAGAAGGGCAGCATGGCGAACGGATCGCGACGCAGCTCGCCGACCTTGTTCTCGGCCGCGGCGGTGCCTTCCGAGGCGACCGTCGAGCCCATGAACACGCCGTGCTCCCAGTCGAAGGCCTCGGTGACCAGCGGCACGGCCGAGGCGCGGCGGCCGCCGAACAGGATGGCGTCGATCGGCACGCCCTTGGGGTCTTCCCATTCCGGCGCGATGGCCGGGCACTGGCCGGCCGGGGCGGCGAAGCGAGCGTTCGGATGGGCGGCGGGCTCGCCGGAAGCCGGATCGTGCGGCTGGCCCTTCCAGTTGGTCAGCCCCTCCGGCGCTTCCTTCGTCAGGCCTTCCCACCAGACGTCGCCGTCGGCGGTCAGGGCCGTGTTGGTGAAGACGGTGTTCGTCGCCAGGGTGGCCAGGGCGTTCTGGTTGGTGTTGCGGCTCGTGCCCGGGGCGACGCCGAAGAAGCCGGCTTCCGGGTTCACCGCGTAGAGGCGGCCGTCGTCGCCGAAGCGCATCCAGGCGATGTCGTCGCCGACGGTCTCGGCCTTCCAGCCCGGCAACGAGGGCTGCAGCATGGCGAGGTTGGTCTTGCCGCAGGCCGAGGGGAAGGCGGCGGCGACGTACTTCACCCGGCCCTTGGGGTCGGTCAGCTTGAGGATCAGCATGTGCTCGGCCAGCCAGCCCTCGTCGCGGGCCATGACCGAGGCGATGCGCAAGGCGTAGCATTTCTTGCCCAGCAGGGCGTTGCCGCCGTAGCCGGAGCCATAGGACCAGATCTCGCGGGTCTCGGGGAAGTGGACGATCCACTTCTCCTCGTTGCAGGGCCACGGCACATCGGCCTGACCCTCGGCCAGCGGGGCGCCGAGGGTGTGCACCGCCGGCACGAATTCGCCGTCGGTCCCCAGCACCTCCAGCGCCGCCTTGCCCATGCGGGTCATGATGCCCATCGACACGGCGACGTAGCCGCTGTCGGTGATCTCGACGCCGAGGGCCGAGATCTTCGAGCCCAGCGGGCCCATGGAGAACGGCACGACGTACATGGTGCGGCCGGCCATGCAGCCGTCGAACAGGCCGTTCAGGCGGGTGCGCATCTCGACCGGATCGGCCCAGTTGTTGGTCGGGCCGGCGTCGCCCTCGTTGCCGGAGCAGATGAAGGTGCGGCTCTCGACCCGCGCGACGTCCTTGGGGTCGGACGCGGCGTAGTAGCACCCGGGGCGCTTCGTCTGGTCGAGCTCGCGCAGGGTGCCCTTGCCGATCAGGTCGGCGACGATGGCCGACTTCTCGGCCTCGGAGCCGTCGCACCAGTGGACGCGCGCCGGCTTCGTCAGGGCGGCGATCTGCTCGACCCAGGCGACGAGGCCGGCGTGGTTGGTGGGGGCCGGGTGCAGGCCGGGGATGGACTGGGTCACGCGAACTCTCCTGAAACGTCGGCCCGGCGATCTCCGCCGCCGCGGCGCCTCCCGAATGCGTGCAGATCACGCAATGTTTCAGGGACATGGCATCCAAGGCGACGCGAGGTCAACCGCTGCACGTTTCAACCTCCCGCGAGGCGGCGCCCGTCGGCCGCCTGCACATTTCCGGTCGCGGACCGGCCTCCGGCGGGATATCGAAGCGGTCGTGCAGACGCTCGATCCCCAGACTCGCCGCCCCGACGGGGCCCTCGCCTCCCCCGCCACGGCCCGCAACACCGGCCCGATTCTGGAGGTGCTGAAGGCGCATCTGCCGGCGCAGGGGCGGGTGCTGGAGATCGCCAGCGGGGCGGGCGAACACGCCGTCGCCTTCGCCGGGGCCCTGCCGGGTCTGGAGTGGACGCCGAGCGATCCCTCCCCCGAAGCGCAGGCCAGCATCGCCGCGTGGACCGGGGCCGCCGGCCTGCCCAACCTGCGGGCCCCGCTGGCGCTGGACGTGCGGGACGAGGCGAGCTGGCCCGGGGGGACGGTAGAGGTCGTGGTCTGCATCAACATGATCCACATCAGCCCGTGGGCGGCGACGGAAGGGCTGATGCGGCTGGCCGGGCGCGTCCTGCGGCGGCCGGGCGGACTGCTGGTCCTCTACGGCCCCTACCGCGAGGCGGGGGTCGAGCTGGCCCCGTCCAACGCCGCCTTCGACGAAAGCCTGAAGGCCCGCGATCCGGCCTGGGGCCTGCGCGAGCGCGAGGCGGTCGCGGCGGCGGCCAAGGCCGAGGGGCTGGCCTTCACCCTGCGGGTGGAGATGCCGGCCAACAATCTCATGCTGCTGTTCCGGGCGATCTGAATGGCCGTGGCGCGCACCTGGGACGGCGACGAACCCGTCCGGCTGAACAAGTTCATGGGTCAGTCGGGCCTGTGCTCGCGGCGCGAGGCCGACGCCCTGATCGCCGAAGGACTGGTCGCCGTCGACGGCGAGACGGTGCGTGACGCCGGCCGCAAGATCCAGCCGGGCCAGACGCTGACCCTCGCCGACCGCGCCGAAGCGCAGCTGGCCGAAGGCGTGACGATCGTGCTGCACAAGCCGGTCGGCTACGTCTCGGGCCAGCCGGAGCCGGGCAAGGTCCCGGCGGTGCGCCTGCTGACCGCCGCCAACCGGATCGGCGACGGCGCCGTGCCGGCGAAGGACACCTCCCTGCCCCCGATCGGACGGCTGGACGAGGATTCCCGCGGCCTGCTGCTGCTGTCCTCGGACGGGGTCGTCGCCAAGGCGGTGATCGGGCCGGAGTCGGATCTCGACAAGGAGTACCTGGTCGAGGTGGCGGGCCAGGTCACCGAGGCGAAGCTGGACCGGCTGCGTCACGGGCTGGAGCTGGACGGCCGCAGGCTGAAGCCGGCGCGGGTGACGCGGGTCGAGCCGCAGCGGCTGCGTTTCGTCCTGCGCGAGGGCCGCAAGCGGCAGATCCGGCGCATGTGCGAGCTGGTCGGGCTGGAGGTCGTCGACCTGCTGCGCATCCGCATCGGACCGCTGGAGCTCGGCGACCTCCTGGAAGGCCGCTGGCGGGTGCTGACCGCGGCGGAGCGGGCGGCGCTCGTCGGCTGAGCGGACGAAAAAAACAGTCCGATGCGTCCGCTGTCGTCAGCGGTGCGGACTCAAAAACGCCGTCCGATGCGTCCACTGTGTCCGCATCGCACCCGCCGAAGTCAGGCGTGCATGACCGGCGCCGGTGGGAACCGGCGAAAACTCATTCAGTTGTCAAAGACCGATCCCCGCAGCCTGGACCGCTGGTACGTCAGTATCGGTCGCAGCAACTCAGGCCGCGGTCAGGGCGGGGTCAGCCGCCTCGGCCGCCTTGAACGGCTTCAGCTGGTCAGCCAGGGCGCGACGGAAGGCCGGACGCGCCTCGGCCCGGGCGACGTAGTCGGCCAGCGCCGGATAGTCGGCGAGGATGTCGGTGTGGCGCAGGTCGCGCAGCACATGGACCATCAGGATGTCGGCGGCGCTGAAGCGGTCGCCGGTGAACCAGCGGCGCGGCCCGAGGGCGGCCTGCAGTTCGCCCAGGCGCTTGCGCAGCTGGGCCTCGACCGCCGGCCGGCGCAGCGGCGCCCAGGGCTCGTCGGCGTGGAAGATGTCGATGCCGGCCAGTTCGGCGACCACCGGCTCGATGGTGTTCATGGCAGCGAACAGCCAGGTCAGCACCAAGGCCCGTCCGGCGGCGTTGTCCGGCATCAGAGCCTCGGAGTCCTGGGCGATCCACAGCACGATGGCCCCGGACTCGAACATCTCCACCTCGCCGTCGCGGTAGGCCGGCACCTGTCCGAAGGGCTGACGGGCGCGGTGGGCGGCGCTGTCGCGCTCGTCGAGGTCGATCAGCCGGTCGTCGTAGCCGAGCCCGGCCTCCTCCAACGCCCAGCGGACGCGGATGTCGCGCACCGAGCCCTGGGCGAAGGGGGGCACCCACTTGAAGGCGGTGACCTGGCGCATCGGGCTTCTCCGGCAAGCTGTCGTTGACAGTTATGTTGATATCAAAGTATTTTGGATCATGTCAAACGCCGCCGCTTTCGCCGCTACCCTTCAGGTCCGCGACACCTGCCTGTGTCTGCACGCCCAGCGGGCCGCGCGGGCGCTGGCGCGGCGTTTCGACGAGGCCTTCCGTCCGCTCGGCATCACCAGCGGCCAGTATTCCCTGCTGCACAGCCTGAACCGCCCCGCCCCGCCGACCCTCGGCCAGGTGGCCGAGGTGCTGGCGATGGACCGCTCGACGGTGACCGCCAATCTCAAGCCGCTGGAGCGCAGGGGTCTGGCGGCCGTCGCCGTCGATCCGGACGACCGCCGCGGCCGGCGCGCGGCGCTGACCGACGCGGGCCGCAATCTGCTGGCCCGGGCCACGCCGATCTGGGTCGAGGAGCATGCGCGGGTGGAGCAGGAGCTCAAGGCGGACCCGGAGCGCCTGCGCGATGACCTGCGGCGCCTGGGACGGAGCGCAGCCCCGACCCCGGGCTGAGATCTATGCCGGCGTCCTGATCTGCACCCCGTCGAGCTCTTCGTCAGGCGCGACGGCGGCCAGACGTTGCAGGAGCCGGTCCATGAGATCGGACAGCTGGGCAAGACCCTCGTCGGACACGCCCTCGAACACCTCGTCACGAAGCTGGTCGGCGACGGCGTCCAGTTCGCGGACGGCCGAGGCGCCCGCCGGCTGCAGGCGTATCAGATTGGCGCGCCGGTCCCCGACCATGGCCTCCCGACGAATCTGGCCCTGGGTCTCAAGAAGATCGAGCAGGCGCACGAGCGAAGAGCCGGTGACGCCCATGCGTTCGGCCAGCTCCGTCTGGTTGAGTCCCGAGGGCGCGCTGGCCAGGGCGTACAGGGCGCTGAAGGTGGCGTCCGTATGGCCGGCTCCCACCATTCGCTCGCTCAACCGGGCTCTCCATCTCCGACCAACGATGACCAGTTTGTAGACAAGGCCGAACTGTGCACGAGACCGCGCACTGCGGTGCTCGAGAACGGAACCCAGAGACGAAAGCACTACTCACCCTCCACAACCTGCAATCCACAGATACTGCCGAGCTCGCCTACCGGATTTGTCTGCAAGCAAAATACCACCGTTCGCATCAAAACAATGCGAAGCCCGACCATCAGGGCCCCTGCCAGTCGCGTGCATTGCGTCAACGCCTGCCCGCTACTGAGATCGGCGATATCCCACAGGGGCCAGAAAGAATGTTCGGACCTTCCAAAGCCAACCAGGCGCTGCAGGAGCGCATCCACCAGCTCGAGGCGGTGGTCGCCGCCATCGGCCGTTCACAGGCGGTGATCGAGTTCGAGCTCGACGGAACCATCCTCGACGCCAACGAGAACTTCCTGCAGGTGCTCGGATACCGCCTCGACGAGGTTAAGGGCCGACAGCACAGCCTGTTCGTCGACCCGACGTTTGCACGCAGCGAAGCCTATCAGGAATTCTGGCGGCGGCTGCGGGCGGGCGAATTCCTCGCGCAGAAGTACGAGCGGCTCGGCAAGGGCGGCAAGCGGGTCGTGATCGAGGCCTCCTACAATCCGATCCTCGACGCCGCCGGCAAGCCCTTCAAGGTGATCAAGTTCGCCACGGACGTCACCGCGGTGGAGGTCGAGCGCGAGCGGCAGGAAGCGGAGCGCAAGCGCGCCGCGGATGAACTGTCCGACGTGGTCCAGCGCACGGCGGACGCCCTGTCGCGCCTGTCGGAGGGCGACCTGATGGTCCGGCTGGAGGCGGACTTCCCCGCCGACTACCGCAAGCTCGCCGACGACTTCAACGCGGCGGTCAGCCGGCTGGAGGCGGTGGTCGGCGAGATCGCCACCCACGCCAGCACCATGCGCACCGGCGCCGCCGAGATCAGCCACGCGGCCGACGACCTGTCGCGGCGCACCGAGCAGCAGGCGGCGAGCCTCGAGGAGACCGCCGCCGCGCTTGACGAGATCACCGCCACCGTCAACCGGACGGCCGAGGGCGCCCGGCGCGCCAGCGAGTCGGTGACCGCCGCCCGCTCCGAGGCCGAACGGTCGGGCGAAGTGGTCGAGCGGGCCGTGGCCGCCATGGGCGACATCGAGCGTTCGGCCGGCCAGATCGGCCAGATCATCGGCGTCATCGACGAAATCGCCTTCCAGACCAACCTGCTGGCGCTGAACGCCGGGGTCGAGGCCGCCCGGGCCGGCGACGCGGGCCGCGGTTTCGCCGTCGTCGCCTCCGAAGTTCGGGCCCTGGCCCAACGCTCGGCCGACGCGGCCAAGGAGATCAAGACCCTGATCTCGGCCTCGTCGACCCAGGTGGCGACCGGAGTCGGCCTGGTCGACCAGACCGGCAAGGCCCTCAAGGCCATCATCGAGGGGGTCTCGGGCATCCATGGCCTGATGTCGGAGATCAGCGCCTCGGCCCAGGAACAGGCCACCGGGCTCCAGCAGGTCAACACCGCGGTCAACCAGATGGACCAGGTGACCCAGCAGAACGCCGCCATGGTCGAACAGTCGACCGCCGCCAGCCACAGCCTCAGCCGCGACAGCGAGGAGCTGTCGGGCCTGGTCGGACGCTTCAGGATCACCCGGGCGACCGCCGCCAGCGCGCCCGCGGCTCCCGCCGCGGCGGAACGGCGTCCGGACGCGCGCCCCGGCTTCCACGGCGCACAGCAGCAGCGCATCGCCCGCTTCGCGCGGGCCGGGGCCGGCGGCGCCGCCCTGGCCGTGGTCGAGCCGGCCGAGGGATGGGAGGCGTTCTGATGCGCGCCGACAACCCCGACCTGCGCGAACTGGTCGCCTTCCGAATCGGCGAGGCCCGCTACGCCATCGACATCCAGTCGGTGCGGGAGATCCGCGGCTGGAGCCCCGCCACGCCCCTGCCGAACGCCCAGCCCTTCATGCAGGGCGTGGTCAACCTGCGCGGCATCGTCCTGCCGGTGATGGACCTCGGTCGACGGCTGGGCGGCCCGCCGTCGGAGCCCTCGGCCCGGCACGCGGTCATCGTCATCGAGCAGGGCGGCCGTCTGGTGGGCCTGCTGGTCGACGGCGTCTCCGACATCCTCGGGGTCGAGCCCGGCTCGGTGCAGCCCGCTCCAGAGCTCGGCGCCGGCGGAAGCGAGCCTCTGCTGGAAGGCATCGTCGCCGGCGAGGACGGGATGATCAGCCTGCTCGACCTGGCCTGCCTGGTTCCGGAGCCGGTCGCGGACGCCGCCTGACCAAACACCGCGGTGCAGCGGCCGCCGCGCTGGATGATCCGCGCGCGGTCGCGTCCCGGGCCCGGAACGACGCGGGAGCGACGGGACGATCCCGCCGCTCCCGCGCGACGATCAGTGGATGCGGCCGGCGGCGGCGCCCAGCGCCTCGGCGTCGGCCAGCGGCTGGACGTCGTCGCCCGAGACGACCACGGCCGGGGCGTCGGCGAAGGGACCGGCCGGGCGGCCCAGCGCGCGCAGGGTGGCGGCCACGCCTTCGCCGAAGGCCAGCACCGGCGCGCCCTTGGCGCAGGCGCGCGAGATGGCGTCGGCCAGGGCGGCGTCGCCGGCTTCGTCGGCCGCGCCGGCCGGCACGACCAGGCCCTTCAGGGCGCCGCTGTCGAGGTCGGAGGCCTGGGCGGTGGGCAGGACGCTGGTCCCGCCGAGGCTGAGGCCGCCTTCGCCGACCGCCATCGGGGCGAGCGACAGACCGTGGGCGCGCATCACCGACTCGGCGTCAGGCATGGAGCCGAAATTCATCGAGCGGCGCATGGCGAGGCCGACCCGGGCGCGGATCGGCGCCGGGCGGAAGCCGCGGCCGGCATGGGAACGGGGGGCGTGCGGGGCTTTGCGTTGGGCGTACAAGACGTCTCCTTCAGGGTTGTCGAGGTCCCGGGATCCGCCGCGCCGAAACGCCATCGCCGCCTGCGCGGGGCGCGGGCGGGTCGATCGGACGGATTTCAGGATGAGGGCAATGTGGGGGCGAAGGGCCGGAATTTCAACCCGCAGATCGACCTCCGGGTCGTTCACTGGCCCGGAGGCAGCCCTCCGGCGGTGTCGGCCGACGCCAGCGGCGCGATCCGCGGCCTGGCCCCGATGGACACCGTGGTGGTCGTGGTCGCGGCGTCATAGGCGAAGGTCAGATAGTCCGCAGACGCGGCTCCGGAGAGTTCGCCGGCGACCCGCAGCTCGAAGGCCTGCCGGGCATGCCGTACCCTCAGCCCCTCGGCGAGGTCGCGCAGGGTCGTGATCTGCGCGTTCACCTCGTCCGGCGCGTCGGGCCGGCCGAGCGCCAGGGCGGCTTCGGACAGCGGCGCGATCGCCGGCGCCGCGGCCGGCAGCGGCGGCAGACCGATGGTGGCGAGATTGCGATTCAGCCCCGAGAAGGCGATCTGGGTCTTGAGACTGTCGATCGCCGCCTTGCTGTTCTCCCCCGTGAGCAGCATGTCCGCGGCCCGCAACGGGCTGGCCACCAGCGCGCTCAGGGTTTCAGACGGCGAATAGCGCAACTCGTGATCCTTGCCGACAATGGCATGGTCCAGCTGGAGCACGTCGGCGGCGTACTCGGCGGCCAGATAGGGGCGCAGGTGCGCGGCGTAGCTGGTCGCGAACCCCAGCTCCTCGGCCCGGCGCTTCAGGTCGAGGCAGGCGCCGTTCAGGCGGCGCGCCTCGGCCAGCAACAGGCGGTCCGCATCGTAGGCGCGCGTGGCGGCGGGGGCGTCCGTTCTCGACCAGCGCTGGATCGTCGCCAGCGCCTCGGCATGCGGGGCGCAGTCGACCGTCCGCCCCACGCCTTCCAGCAGCCCCAGCGCGCGGTTGTAGCGGTCGTAGCGCAGGGTGATCAGCTGCAGCGCCAGAGCCCCGCCGTGGAACAGCTCCCGGGTGGGCTCCCAGGCGTTGAACTGGCTGAACACCACCGGCACGAAGGCGGCGATCGCCCAGGCGCGGCGGGTCGAGTCGCTGATGCCGCCCTCGAAGGCGCCGGCCGCTCCGATGACGGAAACGCCCGAACCGAAATCCATGAAGGCCTGCTGCCGCTGGGCGCGGCGGTTGTAGAAGCCGTGCAGGCGCATCACATCGCGACGGACGGCCAGATAGCTGGGCGTCGAGGACAGGTCGCCCGACCCCTCCAGCGCACGCACCGCGCATTCGCGGGCGCCGAGGTCGCCGAGCACGAAGGCGTCCCACTGCGCCAGCACCGGCAAGGTGCTGGCGTGGTCGGCGCTGCAGGCGCCGAGCGCCGGGGCTCCGCGGGCGACGCTGAGCTCGGTTTCGGAGACGCCCGCGCGGCGCAAGGTCTGCAGCGAGAGACGGATGTCGTCGGCGTCGTCGGATCGCCCCAGCGAGGTGCTGGTGCAGCCGGCGGAGGCGACCACGCCTGCGGCGAGAGCAGAAGCGATCAGGTGTCTGGACATCGACGAAGCGCCTCCCCGCGCGCGTCTCCGGAGTCAGTCGGCGCGCAGGCGCCGACGGGTCATGCGACGTCTCTCAGCGAACCGGCGGCCGCGGCCTCGAGCCGGGCGAGTTGCAGCAGGAAGCGGCGGACCCGCGAAACGGCCTCGACGTCGCGGCCGTCCGAGCGCCGGTCGGCGCCCTGGTCGACCAGGACCGCGAGCACCTGGGCCGCCTCCTCCGCCGTGCGCGGAGCATGGTCGAGCAGGCGACGCTCGGCCGCCTCGAAGTCGGCCCAGGCGGGTTCGGGATTGCTTCGCGTGCGTCGCCAGAAGGCGGCGGCGCTCTCATAGGTCCAGGCTTCGGTCACGACGGCCTCCTCCGGCGGATGAATGCGCCCCGCCAGGCCGGCACGGCCGGAGGCGGGGGCTAGAGAGATGCGGCCCAGCGCTCGTAGCGGCGGGCGAAGGGCGCCTCGACCACGCCGAGCAGCAGGGTGGCGACCAGGGCGGCGCTGAAGCACCAGCGCAGGCCGACGTAGGCCCGCCACCAGATCGAGGCGTCGGCCATGGCGACGAAGTGCGCGACGAAGCCGAGCAGGGCGAAGGCCGCCGCGCCATGCGCCCACCAGCGGCGGCTGCGCCAGGCGAGAATGGCGAGGCCGGCAAACAGGGCGCCGTCCAGAACGGCGACGCCGGCGCGGATGGTCTGCCAGACCCAGTGATCGACCAGGCCGCTGAGCCCGAAATTGACCAGCACGAGGCCGACGCCGAGGCGCACCGGGCGGTCGCCGAAGGCGAGGCCGAGGCCGGCGGTGGCGAGGGTGGCCAGCCAGAAGACCTGCTGCACCGGAGTTCCGAGGACGGCCAGGATGTCGCCAATGTTCATTCCCCGACGATCAGCGCTTTCCGCGGCCGGTCAAGCGACCTGGCGGAGACGCCCGACGGCGCCGACGCGCGGGCCGTCCTCGGCGGGCTTGGTCTCTCCGGGCCCGCCAAGCGCGGTCCAGGCGATCTGCATCGCCCGGGCGTCGCGGGCCAGTTGCCGGTGGCCGTCGACGAGGGCGCGGCGCGCGCGGGTCAGGACGCCGCTGCATTCGACAACGCGTTCCAGCGCCTCCTGCCCGACCACGGCGGCGATGCCGTGCTCCATCCGCCCCCGCGTCATCATGGCCGCAAGGTCGCTGACCTCGGCCACGGCGAGGTCGACGGCCCGCTCGGCGGCGTAGAGCTGTTCGGCCATGCGGCGGCCGAGTTCGTGTCGATCGGACATGCGCGCGCCCTCCTCCGCGATTGCGGGACGTTCGACGAGATTCCGGTTCGGTCAGCCCAGGGCCTGGAAGGCCCGGGAGGTCAGCAGGCCGAGCACCGACAGCACGCCGATGACCGCGAACACCGCGATGAGCACGCCCGTGTTGACGAGGCCGGGCGGCGTCGGACGGTAGCGGGTCGGCGGTAGCGGAGCCCGTCCCGGGACCCCCTCAGACAAGCCGCTTTCGGCCCCCGACGGGATGCTCAATCGATGACCGGTTTCTGACCAATTCCGCCTGAACTCGGCGACGGCGTCCTGCCGGTCGCGCACGCCCAGCTTGCGGTAGGCGGAGTGGAGCGTGTTGCCGACGGTCCGTTCGGCGATCCCGAGGCGGGCCCCGATCTCCTTGTTCCTCAGCCCCTCTCCGACGAGGAGGAGACAACGAACTTCCCGCACCGTCAGTCGCACAACCATCAACCCCGCTCCCGAACCGCAGCATTCACCGCAATCCGGGCGTGCGTCCAGAGGGTTAACGGCAGGGGCCTGCCGCGGGGCCTCGCGCCCTACCAGCCGCTGCCCGGGCCGAAGGTGATCTCGACGCGACGGTTCGCCGGCTCCGGTTCGTCGACCTGGACGGCCGGGCGCGACTGTCCGAACGCCTGGGTGGTCATCACCCCGCCCGGCACGCCCTGGCTGGCCAGATAGTCGCGCACCGCGTTGGCGCGCCGCTGCGACAGACCGACGCCCTGCGTGCTCGAGCCCTCGTGCGGATCCGCGTGGCCGGCGAGGATCACCATGCCGGGGCCGTGCTGGCGATACTGCGCCACGGTGGCGTCGAGGAGCTCCTGGGCGCTCGGGACGAGCGCGTCGGACTTGGCCTCGAAGTAGACGATGACCGGCGTCATCTGCGGCGCGGCCGCGACGGGCCCGGCGATGACGGCCGCAGCGGCCAGGACGGCGATGAAGCGCATGACGTCTCCCGTCGGTGATGCAGCCGCAGATTGCGACGGATGGCGGCGGCGCGCAACTGACGGGGGCTGACGGGAGGGGAACGGCGCTCCCCGGAGGAGCGCCTTCAACCTCATGAAGGATCGTCGCCGGGCGGTTCGGCGCGCGTCAAGGACCGCGCGACGCGCGGCCGCGCCGCGGCGGCCCTGCGGGCCGTCCTGCTCACCTCTCCATCGCCCGCCAAGGCGATGGAGAGGACAGGTCGGCGCGCCAGCGACGACCAGGAGAGGGCGGCGCGGACGGCGGGCCATTGGCGCGCAACGCCAACGGCCGGCGCCGCCCTCACCCGACCGCTGCGCGGTCTGTCCTCTCCATTCGCCTTCGCGAACGGAGAGGTGATCAGGCGCGTTCGGACGTGACCGGCTCCTCCGCATCGGGCGCCAGGCCGGCGGAGGCGGTCTCGACGCCGGGGCGCGAAGCGAACACCCGCTCGGCCGTGGGGGAGCGGAGGCGGTTGCGGGCGCAGAGGAAGAGGAGGTTGGTCAGATTGACCGCGCCTTCAGCCAGTTTCTCAGGACTGCATCGTCATCAGCGCTATCGGTGATGTCACCCGCGTGGAGGCGCGACCAAGCATTCGCCCAGTTGTTCAACATGGCCAAAGCCGCCCTCTGCTGATCGGCGGGCCAATTGTCGAAATGGGCGTAGTCCAGCTTGCTGACGAGGTCGTTGGAGTCCGTCATCCAACCCCTCTCTGGATTGGCGAGACACCGATCGAGAAAGGCCGGCAGGATCCACTTGAAAGTTTCGGGCCCGCCGATTGTAGTCTGTGTGCGCGACATGACGACATCGACGTCCTCGTCCGACCAGTTTTGCGGATTGGCCGCCAGCATGCGGTCGATCCGCTCGTGATCTTCAGCCCGCGCAGCCCGGAGCGGCGTTTCCGGACGAATGGCGAAGAAGAGTTCTGGCGTGGTCACAGCGGAATATTATCGTGCTTCTTCCAAGGGTTCTCGGCCTGCTTGTTCTTCAGCGTCCGTAGCGCACGGATCAGCCGCCGTCTTGTCCCGTGCGGCATGATCACGTCGTCGATGTAGCCGAGGCCGGCCGCCACGAACGGATTGGCGAAGCGTTCCTTGTACTCGGCCTCGCGGGCGGCGAGGGCCTCGGGGTCGCCGGCCTCCTTGCGGAAGATGATCTCGACCGCGCCCTTGGCGCCCATGACGGCGATCTCGGCCGAGGGCCAGGCGTAGTTGACGTCGCCGCGCAGGTGTTTGGAGCTCATCACGTCATAGGCGCCGCCGTAGGCCTTGCGGGTGATGACGGTCAGCTTGGGCACGGTGGCCTCGGCGTAGGCGAACAGCAGCTTGGCGCCGTGCTTGATCAGGCCGCCGTACTCCTGGCGCGTGCCGGGCATGAAGCCGGGCACGTCGACGAAGGTGACCAGCGGGATGCCGAAGGCGTCGCAGAAGCGCACGAAGCGGGCCGCCTTGCGCGAGCTGTCGATGTCCAGCACCCCGGCCAGGGTCTGGGGCTGGTTGGCGACGACGCCGACGGTCTGGCCGTCGAGGCGGCCGAAGCCGGTGACGATGTTCTTCGCGAAGTCCGGCCCGATCTCGAAGAACTCGGCCTCGTCGACGACCTTCAGGATCAGCTCCTTGATGTCGTAGGGCAGGTTCGGATTGGCCGGGACCAGGGTGTCGAGGCTGGGCTCCTCGCGCTCGGGGTCGTCGTAGCTGTCGCGGACGGGCGGCGTCTCGCGGTTCGACAGGGGCAGGAAGCCGATCAGGCGGCGGACCTCGCTGAGGGCCTCCAGATCGTTCTCGAAGGCGCCGTCGGCGACGCCCGACTTGCCGGCGTGGACGCGCGCCCCGCCGAGATCCTCGTGGCTGACCACCTCGTTGGTGACGGTCTTCACCACGTCGGGCCCGGTCACGTACATGTACGAGGTGTCCTTCACCATGAAGATGAAGTCGGTGATGGCCGGGCTGTAGACGTCGCCGCCGGCGCAGGGGCCCATGATGACGCTGATCTGGGGGATGACGCCCGAGGCGAGGGTGTTCTGCAGGAAGATGTCGGCGTAGCCGGCCAGGCTCTCGACCCCCTCCTGGATGCGCGCGCCGCCGGCGTCGAACAGGCCGATGACCGGGGCGCCGTTGGTCAGGGCCATCTTCTGGATCTTGACGATCTTGGCCGCGTGGGCGCCCGACAGCGAGCCGCCGAAGACGGTGAAATCCTTGGAGAAGACATAGACCAGCCGGCCGCCGATGGTCCCCCGGCCAGTGACCACGCCGTCGCCCGGGATGCGCTGCTTGTCCATGCCGAAGTCGTGCGAGCGGTGCTCCACGAACATGTCGGTCTCCTCGAACGAGCCCTCGTCCAGCAGGACGGCGATGCGCTCGCGGGCGGTCAGCTTGCCCTTGGCGTGCTGGGCCTGGATGCGCTTTTCACCGCCGCCCTGGCGGGCCTGTTCGCGGCGCTTTTCGAGCTCTTCGAGGATGTGTTGCATGCGGCGTCTCCTTGAGCGCGAGGCTTAGGGAGGCGCGGGCGCGGTGGCAAGATCAGCCGGAGAAGCCCTGCCCCAGCGGCGCGGACGCCGTCATCGCCGCCAGCCGCTGCAACTCGGCGACGTGGGCGGCGAAGGCCCGGCGGCCTTTGGCGGTCAGGCCGATCCAGGTGCGCTGGCGGCCCTCGAATGGCGCCTTCGTCAGGGCCACGTAGCCGGCCTCCTCCAGCTGTTTCAGGTGTTTGGACAGCACCGAGTCGGAGACGCCGATGCGGTCGCGGATCAGGCCGAACTCGGCGTCGTCGACGCCCGACAGGATGGCGCAGATCTGCAGCCGGCCGGGGGCGTGAATGACCGGGTCGAAGACAGGGACCGGGCTCATCGCGCCGCCTCGGCAAGCTCACGGCGCCACACCCGCATCCACAGCCGGCTGCCGACGATGGCGGCGACAAAGCCGATGCCGCCCGAGACCATCCACAGCCAGTCGGGTCCGACGTAGCGCCCGTA
The DNA here is from genome assembly GCF_900116065.1 of Brevundimonas viscosa. Classification (GTDB taxonomy): domain Bacteria; phylum Pseudomonadota; class Alphaproteobacteria; order Caulobacterales; family Caulobacteraceae; genus Brevundimonas; species Brevundimonas viscosa. The sequence goes on along the minus strand of NZ_FOZV01000004.1, from coordinate 37,770 downwards.
GGCCGACAGACCGATCAGGCCGAGAAGCAGGCCGGCCATGGCGAAGGCCACCCAGCGGGCCTTCTTCGGCGAATAGCCGCTGACCCACCAGCCGAACTTGCGGCGCCACGACGTGACCATCAGGCCGAGTCCGGCGAGGGCCAGGGCCAGGGCGATGAAATCCCACGGCCGCGGCATGCCCTGGGCTGCGACCAGCAGGCCGCAGGCGGCGCCGTACAGCAGGTCGTAGTGCAGCGGATAGTCGATGGAGCCGGGGAAGTCGGCGCGGGCGGCGCGGATCGAGGCCAGGGCCTCGCGGGGGTCGGGGTCTTGCGTCATGGCGAACTCTCACTTTCCAATATGGAAAGAATAGCGCGACTTTCCATGATGGCAAGTAAAAACTTTCCGACGTGGAAAGTTATCCCTGGAGCGCCCGGAACCAGCGCTCCAGCAGCTCCGCCTCGGCGCGGCGGGCGGCGGTGCGCTCGGCGGCCTCCTCGTCGATCCCCCAGCGGCTCTCCTGGAAGGCCTCGTCGAGGCGCGACAGCTCGAAGGCCTCGGCGCCGGAGACCGCCCCGCGCTGCAGGGCGAGGGCGAGGATGGCGGAGCCGAGCAGCGGCGTGGCCATGGCGAGGCCGGCGAGGGCGAAGTCGTCCAGCCGCAGGGCCAGCTCCCGCACCCGGGCGACGGCGGCCGGATCCTGCGGCCGGTGGATGATGCCTTCGGCCGGTTCAAGATGGACGCCGAGCTCGACCGAGGCCCAGGCCCGCCACGGGGCCCACTGGCGCGCCTGCTGCTCGACCAGCGAGGCCGGGTCTTCGGCGAGGTAGCAGAGCAGGTCCGAACCCGCGAAGGCGGCGATCTCGTCGGCGACGGGCTCGCGCGCTTGCGACACCCGATCGATGGCGGTGGAGGCCAGGCGGGTGGCCGGCATGGTCGCCGGATCGAGAAACTCGCCCTGGGCCGCCCATTCGTCGGCGGCGAGACGGGCGGCGGCCTCGGTCGGCAGGGCGAGGGCCGCGCCGGCCGGGGTCTTCGGGCCGCGCCCGTCGAGTCGCACGGCCCAGCCCCCCTCGCCTTCCGCAACGTCGACGGCGGTCCAGAAACGCTTCAGCCGCTCCTCGGACTCGCGAAAGCCCTTGCGGGCGGCGACGTTGGGATCGAGCGGCGGGATGTGGGGCATGGCGCGGCCCTCTACCCGGCGGGTCGAAAGGCGTCCAGCGTGGCGGTCAGGCCGCGGCGACCTGGGTTCCACGCAGCTCCCGGACGAACTCGTCGAGGATCGGCCCGGCTTCGCCCGACAGCGCCTCGGCCTGCGAAAGGCAGAGGCGGGCGGCCAGACGACTGCCGGCGAGATCCTCGATCTCCGCGAAGGCGGCGGGGTAGGCGCCGCCGCTGCCGGACACGCAGACGGCGGCGATCGACTTCGCGCGGGGCCCGTACCGGCGCAGGAAGGACCGCAGCGGGGCCGCGGGCTTTCCCGCCCAGATCGGCCCGGCGACCACCACGAGCCGGTAGGCGGCCGGGTCGGCGTCCGTCTGAATGGCCGGAGCGCGGCGGCGAAGGGAATCCCAGACGCCGCGGATGAAGCCGCCCGCCCCGCCATAGGAAGCCGACGTCAGGATGGGCGCGGCGTCCCCGCCCAGCCGCTCGGCCAGCGCCCGCGCCACCGCCTCGGTCGAGCCCGAGCGCGAGTACCAGGTCACCAGAATGTCGGCCATGCTCCACCTCCCAAGCGTGGAAAGCCTGCCCGCTCCCACGGGGTTTGCCTTGATCCCGATCAACGGCGGCCGGAACGGAGGTCGCAGCGTGGCGGTTACTCAGGCAATGGACGACCGTGGAGACACCCGCCGAGGCCTCGCCGAGGACCGCACCGACCTGGCCGAGGACCGCACCGCCCTCGCCAACGAGCGCACCTTCGCCGGGTGGGCGCGCACGGCGATGGCGGCGATCGGCATCGGCCTGGCCTTCAACGCCCTGTTCAAGGCCATGGATCCGGCCTGGGTCCCCAAGGCCATCGCCACAGTTTTCATCCTGCTGGGCCTGTTCCTGACGGTCATGGCGGAGCGGCGCGCCTGCGCCGTGGCCGCCCGGCTGGACACCCATTCGGTCAAGGAGATGGCGCAGATGAACCTGCGCGTGATCGCCATCGCCATGGGCCTCGGCGGCGCGGCCCTGATCGCGGCGATCTGGATGCTGGTCTGAGGCTCAAGCGGCCAGCGCCGAGGCGGCGAAGCGATCCAGCGCGGTCTCCAGATCCGGGAAGTCGGACGCGACGTGCGCGGCGCCGGCGGCGATCTGCTCCTCGACCGTGTGAAATCCCCAGCCGACGCCGAGCGGGTGGGTCCCCGCCGCCACCGCCATGGCGATGTCGTGGGCGGTGTCGCCGATCATGGTCGTGGTCCGCGGGCACGCGTCGCAGGCGGCCATGGCGGCGCGCAGCATGGCGGGGTCCGGCTTGCCCGGGCCGTCCTCGGCGCAGTGGCTGGACAGGAACAGGTCGGCCCAGCCCTCGCGGGCGAGGTTGCGGGCCACGCCGCGGCGGTTCTGGCCGGTGGCCAGGGCCAGCCGCCAGCCGTCGCGGTGCAGCCGGCGCAGGTGCTCCATCACGCCGGGATACAGCGGCTCCTCGTGGCCGGCCTCGTACATGCGCCGGAAGCTGGCCTGGAAGGCCGCGACGAAGTCGGCCAGCTCGGCGTCGGTCAGCTGCGGCTCCAGCGTGTGCAGGGCCCTGGGCAGGCTGAGGCCGACGATCATCCGCACCCGGTCATAGGCCGGCTCGGGCAGGCCGAGGACCTGCGCGGCCTCGCAGGCGGCGCGGTGGATCGAGGCGCGGCTGTCGACGAGGGTGCCGTCGATGTCGAACACGGCGAGGGGCCGGGTCATGCGAGTTCCTCCCCCCCAGGGGGAGGGGGACCATCCGAAGGATGGTGGAGGGGGAAAAGGAGGGCCGCCGATGAGCCGGCGACGAGGTGCGGCTGCGCCCTCATCGCATCCTCTTCACGCCGTGGAAGGGGTCCGGGTCGGCCTCGTCCTCGGAGAAGCCGAAGTGGGCGAAGCCGGCCTTCATCTCGGGGCCCAGCGGGGCCTCGACGATCAGCTTGCCGCCGCCGGGGTGGTCCAGCTCGATGCGGCGGGCGTGCAGCTGCAGCTTGAGCGGGCCGGACAGCTCGGCGGACTCGGGGGTGCCGTACTTGGGATCGCCGAGGATCGGGTGGCCGATGGCGGCCATGTGGGCGCGCAGCTGGTGGGTGCGGCCGGTGAAGGGGCGCAGCGCCATCCAGGCGGCGCGATGGGCGGCGCGGCTGAGCATGACGTAGGCGGTCTCGGCCGGTTCGGCGCCGTGCTCCTTCGGATCGGCGGGACGCATGATCTCGAAGTCGTTGATGCCGGACTTCTTGAGCGCCAGGTCGATCTGGCCGGCGGCGGGCTTGGGGTTGCCGATGACGATGGCCCAGTAGGTCTTCTTCGCCTGCCGCCGGGCGAAGGCCCCGGCCAGCCGCTTCGCCGCCTCCGGCCCCTTGCCGAGCAGCAGGACGCCCGAGGTGTCGCGGTCGAGCCGGTGGACCAGGCGGGGCCGGTCCATCCCCTCCCCCCAGGCCGAGAGCAGGCGATCGACGTGCTTCGTGGTCTTGGTGCCGCCCTGCACCGCCAGTCCCGCCGGCTTGTTCAGGGCAATGACCAGGTCGTCCTCGTAGAGCACCAGCGACTTCGCATAGGCGGCGTCCCGGTCGCTGATCCTCGGCTTGTCGGCCGGGTCGCGGACCCTTGGGTCCGGGATCGGCGGCACGCGCACGGCGGCGCCGGCGGTGAGCCGATCCTGCGGCTTCGCCCGGGAACCGTCGACGCGAATCTGGCCGGAGCGGGCCAGCTTCTCGATCTGGATGTGGGACAGGTGCGGCCAGCGGCGCTTGAACCAGCGATCCAGCCGGATGCCGTCCTCGGCCTCGGCGACGTAGAGGGTCTTCACTTCGCGGGGCGGAGCGGCGTCGGTCACAGGGCGGCTCCGAAGGCGCGGCGAGCGATCATCAGCCCGAGGAACAGGGCGGCGATCGACAGGACCACCGAGGCGGCGACATAGCCCGAGGCCAGGGCGAACTGGCGCTTCTCGATCATCAGCGCCGTCTCCAGCGAGAAGGCCGAAAAGGTGGTGAAGCCGCCCAGCAGGCCGACCGCGGCGAACAGCCGGATGGTCTCGCCCTGCCCCCCGCCGCGGAAGGCCAGCCACCCGGCCAGCAAGCCCATCAACAGGCCGCCGACGACGTTGACCGTCAGCGTCGGCCACGGCCAGCCGCTCGCGGGCAGCAGGCGGCCGACGCCGTAACGGGCGACCGCGCCGAGCGCCCCTCCGGCCGCGACGATGAGAAGACGTGTCATGATGCGCGGCTTATACCCGCGAATGCGGCAAAGCGAAGGGAGGCGGGGTCTTCCCGCGCAGTCTCCTGACCGAAACTTCACTTGCCGGACGACAGGGTTAACGGCGATACCCGAACGGTGGCGCTTCGCGCCGCGGGAGAACGCCGTCGGCCCGGCGGCGCGCTCGCGCCATAGTGACGGGTCACGTTCGCAGGAACCGCCGAAGCGCCATGTCGCACGACGATCATCATCCCGCCCCCGCGCCCCTCGGCGACGGCGGTCACGGCGGCCAGGGCTTCGACCAGCGGCTGGGCGGCGGCCTCGACGCGCACGCCAATCCGCCGCCTGCGGGGGCCGCCGACCTGCACGAGCGCGCCATCCCGACGGCGACGCCGACCCGGCGCAGCGGCCCGCTGCGCAATCCCGAGGGCATCCTGAACCCGATCCAGGACAGCGAGTATTTCTCGGAGGATCCGGAGGCGGTCGAGCGGGTCTCGGCTCACATCGACGAGTATTTCAACCAGCCGCTCGACATCTTCCCGTTCTGGGAGACCGAGGGCAAGCCGGACCGCTTCCACGTCCTGTTCGCCCGCCAGATCGAGGAGCGTTTTCCGGTCGATTCCGATCTGCGCGCCGACATTTACGCCTATGGCCGGCGGGTATTCGACGCCCTGCGCGTGCACGTGCTGGTCAAGCGGCTGAACCAGGCCCTGGCCATGGCGGCCTTCGGGGTGCTGGCGGTGCTGGGGCCGACCTGGTTCAGCCGCTGGACCGGGACCGACATGGCCGGCGCGGGCCTCGCCGCGGGAGCGATGCTGGTCGCCTTCGGCCTGTGGTGGGGCGTGCAGCAGATCCTGTTCATCCAGTACCGCTTCCGGCTGGAGAACGACTCCTACCAGCTGTCGCGCGAGATCGTGCAGCGCACCCGCGAGCTGCAGAACCTGTTCACCTCCGGTCGCGCCATGGCCGACCAGGCCGAGACCCGCTACCAGCAGGACGGCAAGGCCTGGGGCCAGCGGGCGCTTTACCTGACCCGGCTGACCATGTGGCTGGGCGCGCGCATGGAGTACCTCGAGAAATACGTCCAGATGGAGCTGTGGCGGGTGCGCCGCGAGCGCTACTGGATGCGCTGGCTGGCTCGCATCCTGACGCCGCTGGTGTTCCTCGCCGGCGCGATCGCCATCGCTCTCGAGACCGCCCCGCCCGGCCACGACGTCGCCTTCCGCGGCCTGCAGGCCCTGGCCATCGCGCTGTCGGCCGTTGTCGGCCTGCTGTCCTACTTCCGCTGGCAGACCCCGACCTCGGCGGTGCAGGACAAGCTCGGGGTCGAGAACTGGGTCCGCTACGCCTCGCTGGACGTCGACAACGCCGTCGCCGACCAGGTGCGCCGCGACAAGGAGCGGCTGGTCGAATACCGGGCGCTGACGCGCGGGGGGCGGTAGGGACTGGGTGCTAGGTTCTAGGGGCTAGGGGCGAGAGATGAAGCGCCAAGGCTCCCAAACCCTGGAACCTAGAACCTAGAACCTAGAACCTCGCCCCGATGCTGTCCCGCACCCCGGCCGCGTCATAGGCGTTGGGCCGGTCGGGTCGCGCGCCGTCGCCCATGATCACCTCGAGCGTGGTCGAGGTCGGCGAGGGCCCGCTGAAGTTCAGGCCGACCCCCACGCCCACGCCCGAGCTCGAATATCGGCCGTAGGGGCTGGAGTAGCGGCCGGAGCCGTAGCCGACGCCGACGCTGGGGCGCAACCCGCCGGCGCTGTCGGGTCGGCCGTCGGTCCAGCGCTGGGTCACCTCAAACCAGTCATGACCCTGGGCCAGGGTCAGTTCGGCGGCGCGCAGCAGCGCCAGATCGGCCACCGGCCCGGCCGCGCCGACGCCGTAGTAGGTCACCCGGTAGCGGTCGGATTCGATGCGCTGCTCGGTGTAGCCCTGCCCGCCCGGCGATTGCTGAGGGCCATAGGGGGCGAGGCTGGCGCAGGCCGACAGCGCCAGGCCGGCGGCGGCGATCAGGGGCAGGGTCAGGCGTTTCATGGCGGGCTCCGGGGCTTTGGGGGAAAGCGTGGCGGAGCTTTCCGGGTTCCCCCTCCACCGCCCTCCGGGCGGTCCCCCTCCCCCTGCGGGGGAGGAATGGCGGGTACGGCTGCAGAAATCCTTCCCGCAGGGGGAGGGGGACCATGCGAAGCATGGTGGAGGGGGCTAGAGCCCCGCCGCCTCGACCAGGGCCGCGAAGTCCGCCGGCAAGGGCGCCTCGACGATCATCCGACCGCCTTCGGGACGGGGGAAGGTCAGCTTCGCCGCGTGCAGCATCAGCCGCGGCGCGGGGCGGCCGGCGAAGGTCAGGGCGCCGCCGTAGCGGGCGTCGCCGACCAGGGGGCGGCCGATCGAGGCCATGTGCACCCGCAGCTGGTGCATGCGGCCGGTCTTCGGCTCCAGCTCGACCAAGGCCCCCTCCTCCGAGGCGGCGACGGTGCGGTAGCGGCTGACGGAGGGCTGGGCGCCGGGCGCGTCCGGGGCGGCGACGCGCATGTAGCTCTCGCGCCCGATCTCCTGACGGACCAGCGGCGCGTCGATGGTCCCCTGCCGCGGCTCGGGGGCGGCGGAGACCAGGGCCAGGTAGGTCTTGTCCAGCTTGCGCGCCTGCAGCGCCTTGCCGAGGAAGCCGGCGGCCGGCTTGGTCTTCGCCGCGAGAATGACGCCCGAGGTGTCGCGATCCAGCCGGTGCACAAGTTCGGGCCGCTTGCCGTTGGAGCGCATGAAGGCCCACAGCAGGTCGTCCAGCGTGTGCGCCTTGATGCGTCCCCCCTGGCTGGACAGGCCAGACGGCTTGTTCAGGGCGAGCACGTGCGCGTCCTCGTGGATCACCCACGACCGGACGGCGGCGATCTCGTCGTCGGAAAGGAAAACGGGCGGCCGGGCTGTCACCGGGCGTGCATACCCGGCGCGCGGCCGCCCGTCAGCCCGTCAGCGCAACACGCCCTTGCGGCTCATGACCCGGCTGTACATGACGAAGCCGAGGCCGAGCAGGAAGATCACCGCGCTGAAGATCAGGCCGGTGGATCCCATGAGCTCATTGCCGCCAGACATCTGGCCGTAGACGACGCTGACCGCGAAGGCGACCAGCGAGGCGAGAAAGGCGTGGAAGGCCCACTTCATGCGCAGCAGCAGGAGCACGGCGCCCAGCACCCCGCCCCAGACGCCGATCGCCCATACCGCCTCCATCCACATCGGGAAGCTGTCGAAATACGCCCGCTGCTCGGCCGTGAACTGGGCCAGGTAGGCGGCGTTGTCGGTCTGGGTCATCACATAGTCGTAGCCGCCGTAGCCGTTCCACAGCAGGCTCACCAGCCCCACCGCCCACAGGTGCCACAGCGTCGACGTCGTCATCTTCATGGTGTCGGTCATCTTCCCCTCCCAAGGAATCCGATGTCCCGGAGGATGCGCCGAAACCAGCGTTACGGCAACGCTCAGTCGCCGCCTGCGCCCTCCGCCTGCGCCTTCGCCCGCAGCGTCGCCCAGCGCTCCAGCCGCTCGCGGATCTTCGCCTCGTGCCCCTCGCCCTTGGGCCGGTAGAAGGTGCGGCGCTCCATCTCGTCGGGGAAGAAGTTCGCGCCGGAGAAGCCCTCCGGCGTGTCGGGGTCGTACTGGTAGCCCTTGCCGTAGCCCAGCGACTTCATCAGCTTCGTCGGCGCGTTGCGGATGTGGGCCGGGGGCATGAGCGAGCCGGTCTCGGCCGCCGCCCGTTTCGCCGCCTTGAAGGCCTCGTAGACGCCGACGGACTTGGGGGCGGTGGCGAGGTGGACCACCGCCTGGGCCAGGGCCAGCTCGCCCTCGGGGCTGCCGAGGAAGTCGTAGGTATCCTTCGCCGCATTGGCGACAAGGATCGACAGCGGATCGGCCTCGCCGATGTCCTCGACCGCCATGCGCACGATGCGGCGCGCGAGGTAGAGCGGATCCTCGCCGCCGTTGAGCATCCGCGCCAGCCAGTACAGAGCCGCATCCGGGTCCGAGCCGCGCACCGATTTATGCAGCGCGGATATGAGGTTGTAGTGCTCTTCTCTCGACTTGTCGTAGGCGGGCGCACGCCGCTGCAGGATTCCGGCGAGGCCCTGCACGTCCAGCTCCGTTCCCTCCGGAAGAGCGAACAGGGTCTCGGCCATGGTCAGCAGGTAACGGCCGTCGCCGTCGGCGAGCGCGGTCAACGCCTGCCGGGCCTCCGGCGTCAGCGGCAGCGGGCGCGCCTCCTGCGCCTCGGCCCGGATCAACAGTTGATTCAGGGCCGCCTCGTCGAGCCGCTTGAGCACGAACACCTGGCTGCGCGACAGCAGGGCGCCGTTCAGCTCGAACGAGGGGTTCTCGGTGGTGGCCCCGACGAGGGTGACGATCCCCTCCTCCACGAAGGGCAGGAAGCCGTCCTGCTGGGCGCGGTTGAAGCGATGGATCTCGTCGACGAACAGCAGCGTCGACTGGCCGGCGGCGCGGCGCATGCGGGCCGCCTCGAAGGCCTTCTTCAGGTCGGCGACGCCGGAAAAGACGGCGCTGATCTGCTGGAACTGGTAGCCGGCGGCCTGGGCCAGCAGGCGGGCGATGGTGGTCTTGCCGGTGCCCGGCGGTCCCCACAGGATCATCGAGCCCAACCGCCCGGCCTCGACCATGCGCCGGATCGGGCCGCCCTCGCCCAGCAGGTGATCCTGCCCCACCACCTCGTCGAGGCTCTTCGGCCGCAGGCGGTCGGCCAGCGGGGCGTCGGGAGGATGGATGCCGGAGGCTTCGAACAGGTCGGTCATGCGAGAAGCAGAGATAGGCGTTCGCACCGCCCTTTTCACGCGCTAGTGTGGGCTTCAGGGAGGAGAACGCCATGGCCGAAGATCGCACCCAGCAGGGACCGACCGGGGGCGTCGCCCCGCATCTGACCATCCCGTCCCGCGGCGGACAGGCGGCGGTCGAATTCTACCAGCGCGCCTTCGGGGCCGAGGTGCTGCGCACCATGCCGGCCGAGGATGGCGAACGGTTGATGCACGCCCACCTCCGCATCAACGGCGGCAGCGTCATGCTGCACGACGAGTTTCCCGAGATGAACGGCGAGCAGGACATCGTGCCCAAGGGCGTGGTCCTGCACCTGCAGGTCGACGACGCCGACGAGTGGTGGAACCGGGCCATCGTCGCCGGGGCGGTGCCCGTCTATCCGCTGGCCGACCAGTTCTGGGGCGACCGCTACGGCCAGCTCCGCGACCCGTTCGGCCACAGCTGGTCGATCGGGGCGACGATCCGGAAGGGCTGACGCGGAGGCCGGATCAGCGCACCAGCAGCGTCGCCTGCTGGCCCCGCCGCTGGAGCGTGATCTGGGCGCCGCGCGGGATGTTCTCCAGCTGCTGCGGGTTCGTCACGGCCCGACCATTCACCGCCAGGATCAGGTCGCCGCGGGCCAGGAACCGGGCCGCGTAGCCACGGGGGTTCACCGATCCGACGATGACGCCGCTCGTGAACGGGTCGCCGCCGAGGCTGTCCGCAAGGGCCGGGTTCAGGGCCAGAACCTGGGCGCCGGTGAGCACGCCCTGCCGGATCAACAGCGCCTTGTCCGGATCGGCGTCGCCCGGGAGTCGCTGCACCCGCGCATCGACGCTCTGGACCCGACCGTCGCGGAGGACCGAGATCTGGACGGTTTCGTTCGGCTCGCGCGTGCCCACCCGGAAGTTCAGACCGCCCTGGTCGTTGATCTCGGCGCCGTCGATGGCGGTGATGACGTCGCCCTGGCGGATGCCGGCGCGGGCGCCGGGACCGTTCGGCCACACCTCGGTGACCACCAGACCCTGCGGCCGCTCGAGGCCGAGGCTGCGGGCGATGTCGGCGGTGACGGTCTCGCCCTTCACTCCAAGCCACGGACGAACCACCGCGGTGGCCCCGCCGACGGCCGAGTCGACCACCCGGCGCACCATGGTCGCCGGCACGGCGAAACCGACGCCCGACGACGAGCCCGAACGCGAGAAGATGGCGGTGTTGATGCCGATCAGGTCGCCGTCCATGTCGACCAGCGCCCCGCCCGAGTTGCCCGGGTTGATGGCGGCGTCGGTCTGGATGAAGGAGCTGGAGTCGGAGATGCCGGTCTCGGTCCGGTTCAGGGCCGAGATGATGCCGTTGGTCACCGTCTGGCCGACGCCGAAGGGGTTGCCGATGGCCAGCACCAGGTCGCCGACCTGCTGCTCCTCGCGATCGTCGATGTTCAGGATCGGCAGGCGCTCGTTGACGCCTTCCAGCTGCAGCACGGCGATGTCGGAACGCTCGTCGGCCAGCACCACCCGCGCGGGGAACTCGCGGCGGTCATTCAGGGTCACGCGGATCTGCTGCATGTTCTCGACGACGTGGTTGTTGGTCACCACCACCCCGTCCGGACGCACGATGACGCCCGAGCCGATGGAGCCGGTCTGGCGCTGGCCTGGAATGCCCCAAAAGGGATCGCGGACCTGCTGGACGCCCCGCGCCGAGATGTTCACCACCGCCGGCGCCGCCTCGCGCACCACGGGGGCGAAGCTGGCCTTCATCGAGGTGGCGTCGCCGGGGACCACCCGGTTGTCGGCGAACACCCCGTCCTGGGCCTTGGAGCTGTCGGGCTGGCCGCAGGCGGCGAGCGTCAGGGCGATGGCGATCGCAAGCGAGCTGGTCTTCATCGTGGTCCGGTCGATCATGGATTCCGTTGCGCCTGATCCTGCCCGCCAATTCGACGGCATCAAGGCGTCAGCCGGGTCAAACGGTTACGCTTTCCTCACGTTCCGCCCGTCGCGCCACCCCCCAGCCGATCACCGCCGCCAAACCGAGAATGCCGGCGGCCAGATAGAAGGCGAGGCCCGGATCATAGAGGGCGCCGATCAGCGGCGCCGTCCACTCGCCCAGCCCCGCCACCCCACGCGCAACGCCGCCGAACTCGCCGCCGGCCGAACTGGCGTAGATCCAGCCGAAGAACAGCGGCGAGGCCACGCCGGCGATCGAGGCCACGCTCATGTTGGCCCCCTGCAACTGGCCCTGCTCGTCGTCGCCGACGCGGCGGGTCATCAGCGCCTGCAGGGTCGGCATGGCCAGTCCCCACAGCGCGTTCGGCAGCATGGCCGCGACGAAGATCCAGCCCGACGGAGCCCAGCCCATCAGGGCGATCCCGACCGTGCCCCCGGCGAGACCGAGGATCATGGTGGCGCGGTCGCCGAAATGCTGCACCACCCGGCCGGTCAGGCCGCCCTGCACCCCCATGTCCAGCACGCCGACCATGGCCAGCAGCAGGCCCACCTCCTTCGGTCCCCAGCCGTAGCGCAGGGCGGCGTAGAGCACGAACACCGCCGAAAAGACGTGGTGGGCGAAGTAGAGCAGGAAGTTCACCACCGCCAGGCCGCTGAGCTCCGTATGCCGGCGCAGCAGCACCAGCGCCCCGACGGGATTGGCGCGCCGCCAGCTGAAGCGCATGCGCTTCTCCACCGGCAGGCTCTCGGGCAGCACCAGCAGGCCGTAGAGGAAGGCCACGCCCGACAGGCCGGCGGCGAACCAGAAGGGCACGCGCGGGCCGAACTCGCCGAGGAAGCCGCCCAACACCGGCCCGAGCACGAAGCCGCCCGAGAAGGCGGCCCCGATCAGGCCGTAGGCCCGCGCCCGCCGTTCCGGCGCGGTGATGTCGGCCATGTAGGCGTACACCGTCGTGAAGCTGGACGAGGTGATCCCCGCGATGATCCGCCCTGCCGCCAGCCACCACAGGTTCGGGGCCGCCGCCATCAGCACATAGTCCAGCGACAGGCCCGCGCAGCTGATCAGGATCACCGGCCGGCGGCCGTACTGGTCGGACAGCGAGCCGATGATCGGCGAGCACAGGAACTGCATCCCCGCCCACAGGGCCACGAAGACGCCGTTGATCCAGCCGGCCTCGGCGTTGGAGCCGACGAACCCGACGATCAACTGGGGCAGGACGGGGATGATGATCCCCATGGCCACGATGTCGAGCACCGCCGTCACGAAGATGAAGGCGAGCGCGGCGCGCTTGGTGCGGAGGCGGGTGAGGATGGACATGGCGAGGCTCGGAAGGGAGCGCCTTCTACCCGAGCGGGGGCGGCACGTCACCGCGGACCGCTCTGCGCTCGCCGAGTTCTTCCCCCGGGCGATCTGGTGTAGTCTGCCCCTATGAGCGACCTGCTGACCCGCGTCACCATTGATCCCGCTGTCTGCGGGGGCCGCCCTTGTCTCCGGGGCACCCGGGTTCGCGTGCAGGACATCCTCGATATGCTCGCGGGCGGCGCGACCGCGGAAGAGATTCTTGGCGATTTTCCCTACCTGGAGCCGGATGATATCCGCGCCAGCCTCGCCTACGCCGCCGCCGCAATTCGCGACACGGCCGTCATTGCGGCGTGAGGTTCCTCGTCGATGCCCAACTGCCGCCCGGCCTGGCGGCCTGGTTGCGGTCCCGGGGTCACGAAGCCTCCCACGTAATGGATGACGTGGGGCTCCACGCTACCGACTCGGACATCTGGGAGTTCGCGCGCCGCGACGGACGAATCATCATCAGCAAGGACAAGGACTTCGCCATCCGCGCAACCTCGCGGTCGGACGGGCCGCAGATCGTCTGGGTCAGGCTCGGCAATACGACGAGCCGAACCCTGATCGCCTGGCTGGAGCGGCACTGGTCTGAGATCGAGAGGCACCTCGGAGCGCAGGTTCGCGTGGTCGAAGCCGGACGGCCGCGTTTCGAAGGCCGCTGACCGGCCGTGCCCTTGTGGAGGTTGCGAAAGCGTAAGTTGCGCTTCCTCGCGACACGCGTTCAACCTCCCCCCATGACCGCCGTCATCGAAACCCGTGGGCTGACCAAGACCTACGGAGCCGTGCGCGCCCTCGACGGGCTGGACCTCAGCATTCCGCGCGGCGGGGTCTACGGGGTGCTGGGACCGAACGGGGCCGGCAAGTCGACCCTGTTCCGCATCCTGCTGGGCCTGATCCGGGCCACCCAGGGCGAGGCGCGGGTCATGGGCGGGTCGGTCAACGAGATCAGCCATATGCGCCGCATGGGCTCGATGATCGAGACGCCGCGCTTCCCGCCCTACATGACGGCGCGACAGGTGCTGCGCTGGCTGGCGCTGGAGCACGGCATCGGCGGCTCGGCCGACATCCCGCACTGGCTCGCACGGGTGGGCCTCAGCGAAGCCGCTGACCGCAAGGTGCGCGGCTTCTCGGTCGGCATGATGCAGCGGCTCGGGGTCGCCGCCGCCCTGATGAGCCGGCCCGAGCTGGTCATCCTCGACGAGCCGACCAGCGGCATGGACCCGCCCGGCATCCAGGAGATGCGCGCCCTGATCCGCTCGCTCGCGACGGACGACGGCGTCACCGTGGTGCTTGCCAGCCACCAGCTGCTGGAGGTGCAGCGGGTCTGCGACCGCGTCGCCATTCTCAACAAGGGCCGGCTGGTGCGCGAGGGCTCGGTCAGCGAACTCACCGCGGTCGGCGAGCGGCTGCGCCTCGCCGCCGGCCCGGTCGAGCGGGTGCTGGAGGCGCTGGGCGCCAAGGGCAGCCGCGACGGCGACGCCGTGCTGGCCGACGTGTCCCGCGCCGAGGGGCCGGCCCTGATCCGCGCCCTCGTCGAACAGGGCGTCGACATCCACGAGGCCCGCTGGGTCGGCGCCGACCTGGAGTCCATCTTCTTCTCGGAAACGGGCGCGGTGCAGGCTCCGGAGACGATCCATGCTGTTTGACGCGCTCGCCGCCGAAACCCACCGCCTGCTGCGCAATCGCCTGACGGTGTTCTGGAGCGTGGTGTTCGTGCCGCTGATGTTCGCGGTCGGCGGGGTGATCTACCACCTCGTCAACAAGGCCCAGGGCGACGCCGCCGCAGCCGCCGCGGGCCTGCCCACGACCGGGGCGGGGTCGCCCCTCAACCTCGCGGAGTTCCTCACCTTCGGAGCCAACCAGACCGCCAATGGCGCGCTGATGACCTTCATGCTGATCGCCGCCGCGACGGTCTATGCCGGCGACTACCGCTGGGAGACGTGGCGACTGATCAGCGCCCGCAACACCCGCACCGCGCTGATCCTCGGCAAGGTCGGCACGATGAAGCTGATGGCCGTGGCCGCCTCCGTGGCCATGCTGGTCGCGGCCTTCGTCTACTATCTCGCCCAGGCGCTGGTGTTCGAGCGGCCGCCGACCTTCTCCCTCGGCGCCGCCGAGGCCGGAGACGCCGCCCTGATCTGGCTGCTGTCGTTCGTGCGGATGGTCCAGTACGGCCTGGTCGCTCTGCTCACGGCGGTCGTCACCCGCTCGCTGCTGGCCGCCCTGTTCGTGCCCTGGGCGCTGGGGTTCGGCCAGTCGATCCTCGGCGCCCCGCCGGTGATGATGCTGTTGAAGCTGCATCCCGACGGCTGGCCCGCCCAGCTGCTCATGCCCGGCCTCGCCTACGACACGCTGAAGAGCCTCGTCTCGCCCGGCGCGGCGCGGGTCATGTCGACCGAGGCGGCGCTCTGGCCGGCGCTGGCCAGCCTGGCCTTGTGGTGCGTGGTCCCGCTCGGCCTGGCCCTGCTGCTGTTCCGGCGGCAGGACCTGTCGAAAGAGTAGGCGCCTGCTCCGGGGACATGTCCACCATGTCATCCCCGTCCACCATGTCCCCTGCGGACTGTCCCCCAAGTCGCCTCTGCGAAGTCGCGCAAGTCCACCCCGACTTGAGCCTTCAGCCGCCTGGCGTCAGCCGCTTCTCCATCCACACGTCGGCGCGGACGTAGGGGCTGGGGCGCGGCGGCAGGTCGACGAAGCCGAAGCTGCGGTACAGCGCGCCGGCCGGCTTCAGCGTGCTGCTGGTCTCGAGGTACAGCCGCGGCGCCCCGGCGGCCCGGGCCGCGGCCTCGCAGGCTTCCAGCAGCCGGCGTCCCAGCCCGAGACCCCGCGCGGCCGGCGAGACGGTCATCTTGGCCACCTCGAAGCCGCCGTCCTGCATCGGCATCAGCGAGCAGCAGCCGATCGCCTCGCCGTCCCGCTCGGCCATGAAGATCCGCCCGCCGGGGGCCAGGATGGCGCCCTCCGGATCGCCGATCACCTTGCGGTCCTTGGCTTCCACGACGAAGCCGCCTTCGGCCAGCCAGGCCTCGTTCAGCGCCTTCCAGGCGGCGGCGTGGCCGGGCCGGTAGTCGACGATGGCGACGGTTTGGTCAGGGGTCATGGCGGCCTCCTCCCCGATCTGGTGATGTTTCGCGCAGCGAAAAGGGCGGCGGATCGTTCGACCCGCCGCCCTTCCGTTGCCCCGACGAGGAAGCCGATCAGGCTTCGTCGTCGCCCTCGAACGCCTGGACCGGACCCGAGTCCTTGCCCTTGGCGTCCACGTCCCGGTCGACGAACTCGATCACGGCCATCGGCGCGTTGTCGCCGTGGCGGTAGCCCGCCTTCATGATGCGGATGTAGCCGCCGTTCCGCTCCGCGTAGCGCGGCGCGATGGTCTCGAACAGCTTGCCCACCTGGGTCACGTCGCGCACCTGGCTGATGGCCTGGCGGCGGGCGTGCAGGTCGCCCTTCTTGCCGAGCGTGACCAGCTTCTCGACGAAGGGCCGCAGCTCCTTGGCCTTGGGCAGGGTCGTCGTGATCTGCTCGTGCTTGATCAGCGAGGCGGCCATGTTGGCGAACATCGCGGTGCGGTGGCTGGCCGTGCGGCCGAGCTTGCGATAGGCGGCGCCGTGGCGCATCGGGGTCTCTCCTACTCAACCCTGGTTTCCGCGATACCGCCGCGGACCTTGGGCTCTCTCATTCTAACCGCTCCGCGGTCCGGGGACCTTGGGCGGAGGGTTGAAACTAGATCTGGTCGTCGAACTTCTTGGCCAGGTCTTCGATGTTCTCCGGCGGCCAGTTCGGCACGTCCATGCCGAGGCTGAGGCCCATGGTCGCCAGCACTTCCTTGATCTCGTTCAGCGACTTGCGGCCGAAGTTCGGGGTGCGAAGCATCTCGCCCTCGGTCTTCTGGATCAGGTCGCCGATGTAGACGATGTTGTCGTTCTTCAGGCAGTTGGCCGAACGAACCGACAGTTCCAGCTCGTCGACCTTCTTCAGCAGGGCCGGGTTGAAAGGCAGGTCGGGCTTGCCGTCGGCGGCTTCCACAGCCTTCTTCGGCTCGTCGAAGGTGATGAAGATCTGCAGCTGGTCCTGGAGGATGCGCGAGGCGTAGGCCACGGCGTCCACCGGCGAGACCGCGCCGTTGGTTTCGACTTCCAGCACCAGCTTGTCGTAGTCCAGCGACTGGCCCTGGCGGGTCGGCTCGACACGGTAAGCGACACGCTTGACCGGCGAGTACAGGGCGTCGACGGCGATCAGGCCGATCGGCGCGTCTTCCGGGCGGTTGAACTCCGAGGCGACGTAGCCCTTGCCGTTCTGGACGGTCAGCTCCATGCGCACCGAGGCGCCGTCGTCGAGGGTGCAGATCACGTGATCGGGGTTCAGCACCTCGATGTCGGCCGGGACCTCGATCTGGCCGGCGGTCACCGGGCCGGGGCCGGTGGCGCGCAGGGTCATGCGCTTCGGACCCTCGGCGTGCATGCGCAGGGCCAGCTGCTTGATGTTCAGAACGATGTCGACGACGTCTTCCCGCACGCCTTCCAGCGACGAGAACTCGTGGACGACGCCGTCGATCTGGATGGCGGTCACCGCCGCGCCTTGCAGCGACGACAGGAGAACGCGGCGCAGGGCGTTGCCGAGCGTCACGCCGAAACCGCGTTCGAGGGGCTCGGCGACCAGGCGCGCCTTGCGCTGCGGGTCGGTGCTCGCCTCGATCTGCGGCTTCTCGGGACGGATCAGCTCTTGCCAGTTACGTTCGATCATAGGTGTCCCTCGAAACGGGTTTCGCCGATCCCCCTCGCCTCGTCAGGAAAGGCGGGACCGGCGCAGAAAGGTACTCGACGTCGTCGCTTAGACGCGGCGGCGCTTGGGCGGACGGCAGCCGTTGTGCGGCATCGGCGTCACGTCGCGGATGGTCGTGATCGTCATGCCGACCGACTGCAGGGCCCGCAGGGCCGACTCGCGGCCCGAACCCGGACCCGAGACGTTGACTTCCAGCGTCTTCACGCCGTGCTCGGCGGCCTTCCGGCCGGCGTCCTCGGCGGCCATCTGGGCGGCGTACGGGGTCGACTTGCGCGAACCCTTGAAGCCCATGTGGCCGGCCGACGACCAGGAGATGGCGTTCCCCTGCGCGTCGGTGATGGTCACCATGGTGTTGTTGAAGCTGGCGTTCACGTGCGCCACGCCCGAGGTGATGTTCTTGCGTTCGCGGCGCTTAACGCGACCCGGTTCCTTGGCCATCGGTCAGGTCTTTCTCTTACTTCTTCTTGCCGGCGATCGGCTTGGCCGGACCCTTGCGGGTGCGGGCGTTGGTGTGCGTGCGCTGGCCGCGGACCGGCAGGCCCTTGCGGTGACGCAGGCCGCGATAGCAGGCCAGGTCCATCAGGCGCTTGATGTTCATCGAGGTCTCGCGGCGCAGGTCGCCCTCGACGGTGTGGTCGCGGTCGATGGTCTCGCGGATCTGCAGGACCTCGGCGTCGGTCAGCTGGTTCACGCGGCGCGCCGGCTCGATGCCGACCTTCGACGTGATTTCCTTCGCAGCGGCCGGGCCGATGCCGTGGATGTACTGAAGCGCGATTTCGACGCGCTTGTTGGTCGGGATGTTGACGCCAGCGATACGGGCCACGAAGCTCTCCAGATACGCGTGTGCGGACGCAACAAACGCTCCGGTCAACAGACCAGGAGCGTTACGCGCCCTTCGCGGAAGCGCGCCTTATACAGGGGATTCAGCTTCCGTCAACGGGAGACCGGCCCGCGACGCGGACTCTAGCGCCGCGGCGGACCGAACTCCACGCCGAAGACGCCGCGCTGGCCCGCGACCGGCTGCCCGCCCCGGAGCGGGGGCCGCACCCGGAAGTAGCCGGCCGAGCGAAGCGCCGCCTCGCCGAAGCCCATGCCGGCCGGCGTCTCGCGCAGCAGGCGGCAGTTCTCCAGCCGCTGGTCGAGGCGGATCTCGCACGACATCTCGGCCCGGCCCGACTGACGCGCGGCCAGGGCGGCGCGCGGGTGTTCGCGGCGCACCTCGGCCAGGCTGGGTCCGCGTACGATCATGAACGGCATGCCCGAGCCGGGGCCGGAACCCTCGCCCTCGCCGCTCCCCGTGCCGGTCCCCTCCCCGCCCTGACCGAAGCCGGGCGTGGGAGACGGCGCCGGCGCGACGCCGACGGTCAGGTCCGGCGCGGGCGCCTGCACGGGCGGCGCCGGCAGCTCCGGTCGCGCCTCGGGTCGCGGCGGCGGCGTATGGATGCGCGAGGCGGCTGCGGGGGCGCCGCCCCCGGCCTCCGGCGCGGGCCTGGAGGGCGGCGGCGGGGGTTCGGGCGGCGGCGGCCGGAAAAGCACCGCCTCGATCACCGGCGGCAGCATCGCGGGCGGCGACGGCTGGGTGCGCGCGATGACGAGGAAGACGCCGACGTGCAGGGCGGCGATGGCCACAGCCACGCCGAGGTTGCGCACCGGCGGGCGTCTCAGGGTCTGCAGGGCGATGCTCACACGCGGACTGTGCCACATGGGCCATGAACGCGTCGGAGGCCGAAAGGTCAGCCGCCGTTCAGCTGGTCAGGCCAGGGCGGCGTCCAGCGCCTCGGACACCTGGTCGATCGAGCCCATGCCGTCGATCTCCACCAGCTTCCCCTGCGCCTGATAGTAGGGCAGCAGCGGCGCGGTGTTGCGGTTGTAGACCGCCAGCCGCTCCCGGAAGGTGTCGGGATTGTCGTCGGCCCGGCCCTGTTCGGCGAAGCGCTTGCCGATGCGCGCGGTCAGCGCCTCGTCGTCGACGCACAGGCGGACCACGCGGTCGATCTGGCGGCCCCGTCCGGCCAGCATGGCGTCCAGCGCCTCGGCCTGGGCGACGGTGCGCGGGAAGCCGTCGAAGATGGCGCCGCCGGCGGCTTCCGCCTCGGGCAACCGCGCCTCGATCAGGGCGATGACGATCTCGTCGGTGACCAGGTCGCCGCGCGCCAGCACGTCCTTGACCTTCAGGCCCAGCTCCGAGCCCGAGGCGATCGCGGCGCGCAGCATGTCGCCGGTCGACAGCTGGACCATGCCGCGGGTGTCGACCAGACGCTTGGCCTGGGTGCCCTTGCCGGCCGCGGGCGGCCCGAACAGGATCAGGTTCATCGTCGCCCTCCCCGAGCGTAGGTGATCAGCGACGCGCCGGCGCCGTGGTCCCGCGGCCGCGGCCGCGCAGCTTGGCCTTCTTGATCAGGCCTTCGTACTGGTGCGCCAGCAGGTGCGACTGGATCTGGGCCACCGTGTCCATGGTCACCGACACGACGATCAGGATCGAGGTGCCGCCGATGATCGCCGGCCCCATGCCGGAGTTGGCCATCAGCATTTCCGGCACCAGGCAGACGGCGGTGATGTAGGCGGCGCCGATCACGGTCAGGCGGGTCAGCACATAGTCGAGATACTCGGCCGTCCGCTTGCCCGGACGGATGCCCGGCAGGAAGCCGCCGTACTTGCGCAGGTTCTCGGCCGTGTCCTCCGGATTGAAGGTGATCGAGGTGTAGAAGAAGGTGAAGAAGATGATCAGCGCGCCGTAGAAGATCATGAAGACCGGCCGGCCGTGTTGCATCTCGGCCGTGACGACCGGCAGCCAGCTCATCCACGACGGCAGATCGGCGTTGGCGGTCATCTGCGCCACCGTGGTCGGCAGCATCAACAGCGACGAGGCGAAGATCGGCGGGATGACCCCGGCGGTGTTGACCTTCAGCGGCAGGAACGAGCGCTCGCCCCCGGCCATGCGGTTGCCCTCCTGGCGCTTCGGATACTGGATCAGCAGCCGGCGCTGGGCGCGCTCCATGAAGACGATGAAGACCACCACGGCGACGGCCATGGCCACGAAGAACAGCAGGGTGAAGGCCGAGATCTGGCCTTCCTGGGCGAGGCCGAACATGCGGGCGATGGCGCCCGGCAGCACGGCGACGATGCCGGCGAAGATGATCAGCGAGATGCCGTTGCCGACGCCGCGGGCGGTGACCTGCTCGCCGAGCCACATCAGGAACATGGTCCCGCCGGTCAGGACGGTGATGGTCGAGACGATGAAGAACAGGCCCGGCTGGTCGATCAGCCCCGGCTGGGCGTTCAGGCCGATGGCGATGCCGCCCGACTGGAACAGCGCCAGCACCACGGTGAGGTAGCGGGTGTACTGGTTCAGTTGCTTGCGGCCGCTCTCGCCGCCTTCCTTCTTCAGCTTCTCCCACGGCGGATACACCGCGCCGAGCAGCTGCACGATGATCGAGGCCGAGATGTAGGGCATCACGTTCAGCGCGAACACGGCCATGCGCTCGACGGCGCCGCCCGAGAACATGTTGAACATGTCCAGGATGCCGCGCTGGCCGTCGGGGTTCTGGAAGAACTGCAGGAAGGCTTCGGCGTTGATGCCGGGGATCGGCACATAGGTGCCGATCCGGTAGACCAGCAGGGCCATGAGCGTGAACAGCAGACGCTTGTGCAGCTCGGTCGCGCGGGCGAACGAGCCCATGTTCATGTTTGCTGCGAGTTGTTCGGCGGCCGAAGCCATGTGTCGTCACCCCGACTGATCAGAACGCGGCGCATCCGACCCGAAGTCGCCGCCTGCGTCCAGATAGGAGAAGGGCGCCCCCGTGGCGAGGGCGCCCGTCAGCTTATTTCGCCGCCGCGGTCCGGCGGGCGCGGGCCGACACCTTGTTGGCGCCGCCCTTGGGGGCCTTCGGCGCCGGAGCCTTGCCCTTGGCGGCGTTGCGCTTCTCGACGCGCGCCGCGGCCTTGGCCTCGGCCTCGATGCGCTGCTGGGTCACCGTGCCGCCGGCGGCCTCGATGGCCTTCACGGCGCCCGAGGAGGCCGACCAGACCACCAGGTTCAGCTTGGCCTTCAGCTCGCCGGTACCGAGCACGCGAACGCCGTCCTTGACGCGGCGGATCACGCCGGCGGCCACCAGGGCCTCGCCGTTGATCTCCTTCTTGGCGTCCAGCTTCTTGGCGTCGACGGCATCCTGCAGACGCCACAGGTTGACCTCGGCAAGCTTCAGGGCGCCGGGGTTGTTGAAGCCGCGCTTGGGCATACGCATGTACAGCGGCATCTGGCCGCCTTCGAAGCCCAGCAGGCTGACGCCGGTGCGGGACTTCTGACCCTTGACGCCGCGGCCCGAGGTCTTGCCCTTGCCCGAACCCGGGCCCCGGCCGACGCGCATGCGCTTCTTGTGGGCGCCTTCGTTGTCGCGGATTTCGTTCAGTTTCATGTGCCTGATCCTTTCGGGTGCTAGCGCCCGCTCGACGAGCGGACTCGGCTGGTTGGCTTCGCCCTCCCCGTCCGGGGAGGGTGGCCGCGAAGCGGCCGGGTGGGGGCGCCGTAACAGCCACCCCCGGAACGCAATGAAGGGCGGCCTATAGCCGCCCCCACCCGATCGCCGCAAGCGGCGATCTTCCCTCCCCCTGCAGGGGGAGGGAGATTTCGTTACTTCTCGACCACTTCCACCATGTGGGCGACCTTGGCGATCATGCCGCGGACCGCCGGGGTGTCCTCGAGGGTCGTCTCGCGACCCACGCGGTTCAGGCCGAGGCCGACCAAGGTGGCGCGCTGGTCGGCCTTGCGGCGGATCGGCGAGCCCGTCTGGCGGACGGTGACGGTGGCTTGTTCTTTCTTGGCCATGATCAGCTCTCGATGGCTTCGGGCGCCGAGGCGCCGTCGTTGCGACGACCCATCAGGTCCGCGACCTTCTTGCCGCGCTTGGACGCGACCTGGCGGGGCGAGGACTGGACCTTCAGGGCTTCGAAGGTGGCGCGGATCATGTTGTAGGGGTTCGACGAGCCGGTCGACTTGCCCACGACGTCCTGGACGCCGAGGGTTTCGAGGACCGCGCGCATCGGACCGCCCGCGATGACGCCGGTGCCCGGAGGGGCCGCGCGCATCATGATCTTGCCGGCGCCCCAGCGGCCCTGACCGTCGTGGTGCAGGGTGCGGTTCTCGCGCAGCGGCACGCGGATCATCGTCTTCTTGGCTTCTTCGGTCGCCTTGCGGATGGCTTCCGGCACTTCGCGCGCCTTGCCGTGACCGAAGCCGACGCGGCCCTTGCCGTCGCCGACGACCATCAGGGCCGCGAACGAGAACCGGCGGCCGCCCTTCACGGTGGCGGCGACGCGGTTGATGTGCACCAGCTTCTCGACGATGTCCGAGTCCGGACCATCGGCGGCGGGAGCGTTGCGGTTGTCGCGACGGTTGCGGTCGCCGCCGCCGCGGTTGGGTTCACGAGCCATGCTTCTCGTCCCTTAGAAGTTCAGGCCGGCTTCGCGCGCGGCCTCCGCCAGGGCCTTGACCCGGCCGTGATAGATGTAGCCGCCGCGGTCGAAGACGACGTCCTTGACGCCCTTCTCGATGGCGCGCTCCGCGATCAGCTTGCCGATCTTGGCGGCCGAGGCGACGTCCGAACCCTTCGAACCCTTGCCGCCTTCCAGCGACGAGGCCGAGGCCACGGTGACGCCCTGGGCGTCGTCGATGATCTGGGCCGAGATGTTCTTGTCCGACCGGTAGACCGACAGGCGCAGGCGGCCGTTGGCCACGGCCTTCAGGCGGCGACGGGTGCGCTCGGCGCGACGCTTGGCGTTTTGCTTGAGAGTGGTGGCCATGGCTTACTTCTTCTTGCCTTCCTTGCGGCGCACGGTCTCGCCCGCGTAGCGGACGCCCTTGCCCTTGTAGGGCTCCGGCGGACGCAGCTTGCGGATGACGGCGGCGATCTGGCCCACGGCCTGCTTGTCGCTGCCCGAGATCTTGATCTCGGTCTGCTTCGGCACGGCGAAGGTCACGCCCGCCGGCGGATCGATGTCGACCTCGTGCGAGAAGCCGAGCTGCAGCGACAGCTGGCTGCCCTTCATCGCCGCGCGGTAGCCCACGCCGACCAGCTCCAGCGTCTTGTCGAAGCCGGTGGTGACGCCGGTGACCATGTTGTCGACCAGGGTCCGCGACAGGCCCCACATCGCGCGGGCGCGCGGGGTGTCGGAACGCGGGGTCAGCGACAGCTCATCGCCTTCCTGCTTGACCTCGATCTCTTCGGCGACGGTCCAGGTGCGCTCGCCCTTGGGACCCTTCACCGACACGGTCTGGCCGTCGAGCGAGACGGTCACACCCTTCGGGATCGCGATGGTTTTCTTGCCGATACGGGACATCTTAGTAGACCCTGCAGAGAACTTCGCCGCCCACGTTGGCCTCGCGGGCCGCGGCGTCGGACATGACGCCCTTGGACGTCGAAAGGATCGAGATGCCGAGGCCGTTCTTGACCGGCTTCAGGTCGCTGATGGCCGAGTAGACGCGACGGCCGGGCTTCGACACGCGGCTGATCTCGGCGATCACCGGGGCGCCGTCGAAATACTTCAGCTCGATCTCGAACTGCGGAAACTCGCCCGGGTTCTGAACCAGGTTGTAGCCGCGGATGTAGCCTTCGTCCTGCAGCACGTCGAGGACGCGCTGGCGCAGGCGCGAGGCCGGGGTCAGCACCTT
This sequence comes from Brevundimonas viscosa, assembly GCF_900116065.1. Classification (GTDB taxonomy): domain Bacteria; phylum Pseudomonadota; class Alphaproteobacteria; order Caulobacterales; family Caulobacteraceae; genus Brevundimonas; species Brevundimonas viscosa. Next base: position 13,922 of record NZ_FOZV01000004.1, on the reverse strand, counting down.
CGAACGCTTGCGGGTCGCGGCGTTCTTGATGCGGGCGATCATGTCGCTCAGGGGATCGTTGATCATCATGACTGTCTGTCTCCCCTTACCAGCTCGACTTCGTCAGGCCGGGGATCTGACCCAGGTTGCCCAGCTCACGCAGGGCGATCCGGCTCATCTTCAGCTTGCGATAGTAGGCGCGCGGACGGCCCGTCACCTCGCAGCGGTTGCGGATGCGGTTCGGCGCCGAGTTGCGCGGCAGCTGCGCCAGCTTCAGGCGCGCCTCGAAGCGCTCCTCCAGCGGCAGCGACTCGTCGTTGGCGGTCGCCTTCAGGGCGGCGCGCTTGTCGGCGTACTTCGCGACGAGGGCCTTGACCATCTCGTTGCGGTTCACGGCGGACTTCTTAGCCATTGTTCTCTTCCCTTCCCGCTCAGTTCACGAACGGGAACTTGAACTCGGTGAGAAGGGCCTTGGCCTCCTCATCGGTCTTGGCCGTGGTGCAGACAACGATGTCCATGCCCCACATCTGGTCGATCTGGTCGTAGTTGATCTCGGGGAACACGATGTGCTCCTTCAGACCGGTGGCGTAGTTGCCGCGACCGTCGAACGAGGTGCCCTTCAGGCCCCGGAAATCCTTCACGCGCGGAAGCGCGATGGTGATGAACCGGTCCAGGAACTCGTACATCTGGTCGCCGCGCAGGGTGACCTTGCCGCCGATGACCATGCCTTCGCGCAGCTTGAAGCCGGCGATGGAGTTGCGGGCCTTGGTCGGCACGGCCTTCTGGCCGGCGATCGCGGTCAGGTCCTTGAGGGCGGCGGTCGCCTTCTTGGAGTCGGCCACGGCTTCGCCGATGCCCATGTTCAGGACGATCTTGTCCAGCTTGGGCACCTGCATCTCGTTGGTGTAGCCGAACTTTTCCTTCATCGTCTTGCGGATGCGCGAGACGTATTCGGACTTCAGCCGCGGGGTGTATTTCTCGGTAGCCATCAGATGACGTCTCCCGTCGTCTTGGCGAAGCGGACCTTCTTGCCGTCTTCCTCGCGGAAGCCGACGCGGGTCGGCTTGCCGCTGGCGTCGGCGATCGCGACGTTCGACAGGTGAAGCGACGCTTCCTTGTTCTTGATGCCCCCTTGCGGGTCCATCTGGGTCGGGCGGGTGTGGCGCTGGACCATGTTGATCCCCTGCACCACCACGCGGTTTTCGGTCGGAAGGACCTTGAGGACCTGGCCGGTGCGGCCCTTGTCCTTGCCGGTCAGGACGACGACGTTGTCGCCCTTCTTGATCTTGGCGGCCATGGTTACAGGACCTCCGGAGCCAGCGAGATGATCTTCATGTGGTTCTTGGCGCGCAGCTCGCGCGGAACCGGGCCGAAGATGCGGGTGCCGACCGGCTCGTTCTGCTTGTTGACGATGACGGCGGCCGACTTGTCGAAACGGATGACAGAGCCGTCCTTGCGCATGATGTCCTTGGCGGTGCGCACGACGATGGCGCGAACGACGTCGCCCTTCTTCACGCGGCCGCGCGGGATCGCTTCCTTCACCGAGGCGACAATGGTGTCGCCCACCGAGGCGTAGCGGCGCTTGGAGCCGCCCAGCACCTTGATGCACATGACCCGGCGAGCGCCCGAATTGTCGGCCACCTCCAGGTTAGTTTGCATCTGGATCATGGGATCCGATCCTTCTTCTTACGAAGCCGAGGCGGGCAGGACTTCCCACCGCTTCAGCTTGGACTTCGGGGCGCACTCGACGATGCGGGCCAGGTCGCCGACCTTGAGGGCGTTGGCTTCGTCGTGGGCGTGGTACTTCTTGGACAGACGGACGGTCTTCTTCAGGACCGGGTGCAGCAGGGTGCGCTCGACCTTGACGACGACGGTCTTGTCGCCCTTGTCGGAGACGACCACGCCTTCGAGAATTCGCTTCGGCATCTTCGTTCCCTTAAGCGACGGTCCGCTTCTCACGCAGCAGCGTGGAGATGCGGGCGATGTCCTTGCGCACTTCCGAGACCCGGTGGGTCTTTTCCATCTGGCCGGTGGCGGCCTGGAAGCGCAGGTTGAACTGTTCCTTCTTGAGCTTCAGCAGCTCGTCGGACAGCTGGTCGGCGGTTTGCGACCGGAGATCGGCGATCTTGGTCATCAGGCAGCGGCCTCCGTATGGGCGACGCCGGCGTCGAGGCGGGTGACCACCTTGGTGCGCACCGGCAGCTTGGCGGCGCCGAGGCGCAGCGCCTCGCGGGCGATGTCGTCCGGCACGCCGTCGATTTCGAACAGGATGCGGCCCGGGTGGCAGCGCGCGGCCCAGTGGTCCACGGCGCCCTTGCCCTTGCCCATCCGGACTTCCGCCGGCTTGCCGGTGACCGGCAGGTCCGGGAACACCCGGATCCACACCCGGCCCTGACGCTTCATCTGGCGGGTGATCGCGCGGCGGGCCGCCTCGATCTGACGCGCCGTGATGCGTTCCGGCTCGACCGTCTTCAGCCCGTACGAGCCGAAGTTCAGCGAGAAGCCGCCCTTGGCCGCACCGTGGATGCGGCCCTTGAAGGCCTTGCGGTACTTGGTCTTCTTCGGTTGCAGCATGACTTAGCTCTCACGTCCCCGGTCGCGACGCGGACCGCGGTCGCCGCGGGGGCCGCCGCGCTCGCGGCCTTCATTCGACGACGGACCCGAGGCTTCCTGGGCCCAACGCTTGTCCTGGGCCATCGGATCGTGCTCGAGCACTTCACCCTTAAAGACCCAGACCTTCACGCCGATGATGCCGTACGTCGTCTTCGCTTCGTAGAAGCCGTAGTCGATGTCGGCGCGCAGGGTGTGCAGCGGCACGCGGCCTTCGCGATACCACTCCATCCGCGCGATCTCGGCGCCGCCGAGGCGACCCGACACGTTGATGCGGACGCCCTTGGCGCCCAGGCGCATGGCCGACTGCATCGCGCGCTTCATGGCGCGACGGAAGGCGATCCGGCGTTCCAGCTGCTGTGCGATGTTCTCGGCGATCAGCTGGGCGTCGGTCTCGGGCTTGCGGACTTCGACGATGTTCAGGTGAACCTCGCCTTCGGTCTGGGCCGCGATGTCCTTGCGCAGCTTCTCGATGTCGGCGCCCTTCTTGCCGATCACGACGCCCGGACGGGCGGCGTAGATCGTCACGCGGCACTTCTTGTGCGGACGCTCGATGATGATGCGCGACACGCCGGCGGCCGACAGGCGCTCCTTCAGCCACTCGCGCAGCTTCAGGTCCTGGTGCAGCAGCTTGGCGTAGTCGGCGCCGCCGGCGAACCAGCGGCTGTCCCACGTGCGGTTGACGCCGAGCCGCAGCCCGACCGGATTGACTTTCTGACCCATCAGGCGGCCTCGCCGGCTTCACGGACCACGATGGTGATCTCGCTGAACGGTTTCAGGATGCGCGACGAACGACCGCGAGCACGGCTCGCGAAACGCTTCATCACCAGGTTCTTGCCCACGAAGGCCTCGGCGACGACGAGGTTGTCGATGTCGAGGTTGTGGTTGTTCTCGGCGTTGGAGATGGCCGAGTACAGGACCTTGCGGACGTCGGTGGCGATGCGCTTGCGGCTGAATTCCAGCTCGTTGAGCGCCTTCTGCACCGGCAGGCCGCGGATCGAGGCGGCGACCAGGTTCAGCTTCTGGGGGCTGATCCGGACGTTCACCAGCTTGGCGCGGGCTTCGGTCTGGCCGACCCGACGGGGATTCTTGGTCTGGGCCATCGGTTACTTCCTCTTGGCCTTCTTGTCCGCCGCGTGGCCCGGGAAGTTCCGGGTCGGGGCGAACTCGCCGAGCTTCATGCCGACCATCTCCTCGGAGACGGACACCGGCACGTGCTTCTGGCCGTTGTGGACGCCGAACGTCAGACCGACGAACTGCGGCAGGATGGTGGAGCGGCGCGACCAGGTCTTGATCACGTCCTTGCGGCCCGACGATTGAACGGCGTCGGCCTTCTTGAGCAGATACCCGTCGACGAACGGGCCTTTCCAGGAGGAGCGGGCCATCGGTTAGCGAGCCTTCTTCACGTGACGGCTACGGATGATGAACTTGTCCGTGGCCTTGTTCTTGCGGGTGCGGGTGCCCTTGGTGTCCTTGCCCCACGGCGTGACCGGCGTACGGCCGCCCGAGGTGCGACCCTCACCACCACCGTGCGGGTGGTCGATCGGGTTCATGGCCACGCCGCGGACGTGCGGACGGAAGCCCATGTGACGCTTGCGGCCCGCCTTGCCGAGGTTCTGGTTCATGTGGTCGGGGTTCGACACCGCGCCCACCGTGGCCATGCAGCCGTCCAGCACCATGCGCAGCTCGCCCGAGCCGAGGCGGATCTGGGCGTAGCCCTGGTCGCGGCCGACCAGCTGGGCGTAGGCGCCGGCCGAACGGGCCAGCTGGGCGCCCTTGCCCGGCTTCATCTCGATGTTGTGGATGATCGTACCCACCGGCATCGAGCGGAGCGGCATGGCGTTGCCCGGCTTCACGTCGACGCGCTCGCCGGCCACCACCGTGTCGCCCGCCTTCAGGCGCTGCGGCGCGATGATGTAGGCCTTTTCGCCGTCCTCATAGGTGATGAGGGCGATGAAGGCGGTCCTGTTCGGATCGTACTCCAGGCGCTCGACCGTCGCCGAGGCGAACTTGCGACGCTTGAAGTCGATCTTGCGGTACAGGGTCTTGGCCCCGCCGCCGCGGAAGCGGACGGCCACGCGACCGCCCTGCCCGCGACCGCCCGACTTGGTCAGGCCTTCGACGAGCGACTTTTCCGGACGGCCCTTGTGGAGCTCCGAGCGGTCGATCAGCACCAGGGCGCGGCGGCCCGGCGAGGTCGGATTGTAGGTCTTCAGAGCCATCGGTTCAGAGCCCCGTGGTGACGTCGATCGACTGGCCTTCGGCCAGCGTCACGATCGCTTTCTTGATGTCGACCCGACGGCCCATGATGCCGCGGAAACGCTTGGTCTTGCCCTTCTGGACGAGGGTGTTGACCTTCAGCACGTTCACCTTGAACAGGGCCTCGACCGCCGCGGCGATCTCGTCCTTGGTGGCGTCGTCCGCGACGCGGAAGACGACCTTGTTCTGTTCCGACAGGATCGTGGCCTTCTCGGTGATCACCGGAGCCAGGATGGTGTCGTAGTGACGGGCGGTGGGTTGAGCGCCGGCCATTACGCGGCCTCCTTCTCAGAGAAGCGCGCCTCGATCGCCTCGACGGCGGCCTTGGTCAGCACCAGCTTGTCGGCCCGCAGGATGTCATAGACGTTCAGGCCGGCGTTCGGCAGCACGTCGATGTGCGGGATGTTGCGCGCGGCCAGGCCGAAGTTCGCGTCGACTTCCGGACCCGCGATGATCAGGGCCTTGCTCCAGCCCAGCTTGCCGAACTGCTCGCGCAGCTTGGCGGTCTTGGGCTCCTTGACCGAGACGGTGTCGACGACCACCAGGTCGCCGGCCTTCGCCTTGGAGGACAGGGCGTGCTTCAGGGCCAGGGCGCGGACCTTCTTCGGCAGCGAGAAGCCGTGCGAACGGACCACCGGGCCGAAGGCGCGCGAGCCGCCGACGAACTGCGGCGCACGGCGCGAACCGTGACGGGCGCCGCCGGTGCCCTTCTGCTTGTACATCTTCTTGCCGGTGCGAGAGTTCTCGTTCCGGGTCTGGACCTTGTGGGTGCCGGCGCGGCGCTTGGCCAGCTGCCAGTTGACGTAACGGGCCAGCAGGTCGCCGCGGATGTCGGTGATGCCGAAGACGGCGTCCGACAGTTCAACGTCGCCCGAGGCCTTGCCGTCGAGTTTGATGACCGAGAGTTTCATTACGCTTCACCGCCTTCGGTCGCTTCGACGGCCGGGGCTTCTTCAGCCGGGGTCTCAGCGGGTTGAGCAGCGGCCTTGTTCGACTTGACACCGGCCGGGAACGGGGCGTCGGCCGGACGGGCCTTCTTGATGGCGTCGCGAACCTTGACGTAGCTGCCGTCGTGGCCCGGGACGGCGCCCTTGACCAGGATCAGGCCACGCTCGGCGTCCACGCGGACGACGGTCAGGTTCTGCTGGGTGACGGTTTCCTGGCCGAGGTGGCCGGCCATCTTCTTGCCGGGGAAGGTGCGGCCCGGATCTTGGCGGTTGCCGGTCGAACCGTGCGAGCGGTGCGAGACCGACACGCCGTGGGTCGCCCGCAGGCCGCCGAAGTTCCAGCGCTTCATGCCGCCGGCGAAGCCCTTGCCGATGGTCAGCCCCTGGATGTCGACCTTCTGGCCGGCGACGAAGTGGTCGGCCGACAGCTCGGCGCCCACGTCGACGAGGCCTTCCGCGTCGACGCGGAACTCGGCCACATAGGCCTTCGGCTCGACTTCCGCCTTGGCGAAAGCCTCCCGCTGGGCCTTGTTGGTGTTCTTGGCCTTCTTCATGCCCGCGCCCAGCTGCAGGGCGACGTAGCCGTCCCGCTCCTGGGTTCGCTGGCCGACGACCTGGCAGCCGTCGAGCTGGAGCACAGTGACCGGAACGTGCGCGCCGTCATCGGCGAACACGCGGGTCATGCCCAGCTTCTTGGCGATCACGCCCGTACGCATGTCGGATCCCGCCCTTCTCGATTAAATCTTGATCTCGACGTCCACACCGGCGGACAGGTCGAGCTTCATGAGCGCGTCCACGGTCTGCGGGGTGGGGTCGACGATGTCGAGCACGCGCTTGTGCGTGCGGATTTCAAACTGCTCGCGCGACTTCTTGTCGACGTGCGGCGAGCGGTTCACGGTGAACTTTTCGATCAGGGTCGGCAGCGGGATCGGACCGCGAACGGTCGCGCCCGTGCGCTTGGCGGTGTTGACGATCTCGCGCGTCGAAAAGTCGAGGACGCGGTGATCGAAGGCCTTCAGCCTGATGCGGATGCTCTGATCCATATCGGTTGTTTTTCCCAAGCGGTCGGTGGACCGCGTCCCTGTGAACCATTTCAAAGACCGGAGCCTTTCGGGCTCGAGAGCCCTCAGGGTACGCACGTCCGCAAAAACGATCGGCCCACGCGGAAGCCCGCGAAGGCCGTTGAAGTCCTGAAGCGCTGCAAAGAACAGGTACTCAGGTCGTCCCTGCGAACCGCGTCTGCACCCGGAGGTGCACAGCCGGTCCAACAAGAGTGGGGGCTTATGACCGGCGATTCCGCTTCCGTCAAGCGGCGAAACCGTGGCGGCGTCGGATGCCGGCCTTCCCCGCTCTCAAGGAGACGAGGATGCCGCCCCCGGCCCCAATTCTGACCGCGGCGTGAGACTCCGCCGCTTTCCGTCCGCACGCCTGCCGCTCCGGCGCCACAATGCGTGGCGCGCTCGCCACAACGGTCACAAGCCGTTGTTTCGTGACAGCTTTGTAATAGCCACGCTGGAGACGGCGCTGATAGCCCCGCCGTCCGCAGCGCGACTCCCCGCCGCTGCGAGCAAGGAAAAACAAGAATGAAGTCTCTCTTCCTCGCCACCGCGGCCGTCGCCGCCTTCGCCGCCGCGCCGGCTCTCGCCCAGGACGGCGTGGGTTCGTTCGGCGTCACCTACTCGAACGTGGACCTCGAGCTCGCCGGTCTGGACGGCGAGGCCGAGTTCGCCGCGATCGACGCCGCGGTCGCCACGCCGATCACCGCTGACTGGACCGTCACCCTGGACGGCGCCTTCCTGTACGCCTTCGATGACGCGCTCGGCTCCGACGCCAGCAACGTCAACGGCCGCATCCACGCCAGCCGCACCTTCGGCGCGACCCGCTTCGGCGCCTTCGCCGGCGGCCAGGAGGTCGGCGACGAACAGCTGTGGAGCTTCGGCGCAGAGGCCCAGCACTACATGGACAAGCTGACCCTGACGGGTTCGCTCGCCTATGAGACCATCGACGGCACGGACGCCGACATCTGGAGCCTGGGCGGCGACGCGGCCTACTACGTCTCGCCGAAGTTCCGCGTGAACGGCGGCCTCGGCTACCACACCGCCGATCTCGGCGGCGGCGTCGACACCGACGCCTGGTCGGCCAACGTCGGCGGCGAATACCAGATCGCCGACACCGGCATGAGCGTCACCGGCGGCTGGACCCACAGCGAGCTGGAAGACCTTGACCTGACCGTCGACACCCTGTCGGTCGGCGTGCGCTTCTCGTTCGGCGGCGACCTGCGGGCCCGCGAGCGCGCCGGCGCCGACCTCGGCCGCACGGTGGCCGGTCTGGGCGCGGCCGTCGGCGCCCTCTAGGCCGACGCCTCGCTGATGCAGAAGGCCCCGGCGGAGCGATCCGCCGGGGCCTTCTTTTGTTTGTTGCGGTGGAACCCGGTCGTCGGACGCGAAAAAGGCCCGGGGGGTTCCACGCTCCCGGGCCTTCTCGCTCGCGGCGGCCGAGGCGGATCAACTGCCGATGCGAACGTCCCCGCCGCCGACGATCGAGCGGCTGACGGAACCGGTGGCGCGGGCGATGTCCACGTCCCCGCCGCCCATGATCGACACGTCGACGTCGCCAGCCACCCCGCCGAACTCGACATCGCCGGAACCGGCGATCGAGATGTCCACCGTCGGGGCGGACCCGGCGCGGACCTGCACGTCGCCGGAGCCGCCGATGGACACGTCCATGGAGCCGTCGATGCGGGCGACCACGACATCGCCGGACCCGCCGATCGCGACATCCAGTTCTCCCGTGGAGCCGGCGGCCACCGATCCGGAACCGCCGATGGCGATGTCGAGGCGGGTCGACGTCCCGGCGCGCATGTCGCCCGATCCGCCGATGCTCAGCGACAGCGGCCCGTCCACGTTGGCGATGTCCCAGGCGCCGCAGCCGCCGTTGCCGAGCTCGACCGAGGTCGCGCCCCTGCCCACCGAGCCGAACACGGCGCCCGAGGCGTTCACGTCCACGGCGCGCGGCGTCCGGATGACGATCAGCGGCGCGTCCGCCAGGCTGACCCGACCGACCCCGCGCACCTCGGCCGAGGCGCCCTCGCCCGCCCGGCCCGTGCCCGGACCGGTGTTGCAGCTGCGGATGTTGTCGCCGCCGAACCAGCCGCGGCGGCGCAAGCCGCCGTCGATGCGGATCTCGTCGCGCTCGCGGGTGACGCGGATCGCCGGCAGTTCCGACGTCCCCTGTTCGACCTCGACGGCGATGTCGGTGCGATCCTCGATCACGACGGCGACCCGGGCCACGGCGTGGCGGATCTCGACGCTGGGCTCCTTGGCGAGCGCCGGCCCGGCGAGGGCGGCCGCGGCGACGGCGGATGCGACTACGATCGCGGGCTTCATGGGGAACCTCCCTGTCCGAATGTGAGGGGAAGGTGCGTCCGGCCCACGGCCAAGTCACTTTAAATCGAGGTCATGACCTCGTTGTAAGGATGAGGCGCCGTCAGCGCATCGCCAGCGGCGCGATCAGCCCCTTGTCCGGCGGCGGCGGGGCGTCGCCCAGTTCGAAGGCCCGCTCGTAGGACTCCAGTCGGGTCTTCACCAGCCCCATGCGGCGCAGCGCCGTCGACGCGCCCCACAGCGCCGCGCGCGCCGCCATCGGCGCCCGGTCGGCCGGCAGCACCGGCGCGCCCCAGCGGCGCAGCACCCCGTTGGCGAAGTGGGCGCCGTTGGTGATGCGGGAGGTCCAGGTCTGGTAGTCGCAGGAGAGCGAGACGTTGAAGCTGCCCAGGTTCTCGATCCGGTGCGGCGCGTGCAGCGGCCAGGCCACGGCCATGCCGGGCGTCAGGTCGAACACCTCGGCGGCCGCGTCCATCTCGCGCCGGTAGGGCAGATCCTCGGTTTGCTGCTCCATGACGATGTTCTCCATCGACCGGCTGGGCATGTGCGCCTCGTCGACGGGATAGATCCAGATGCGCTTTTCGCCGCGCAGGTGGAACAGGGTCACGCCCGGCGGATCCGCGTGGAAGGGCACCTTGGCCTGGGGCGCGGACGGGATCAGCTGGCCGGTGACCTGCACGGGACGGAAGCCCGGGACCTGCTCGGACAGCTCGGCGAACACCCGCTTCATCGCCGCGCCCAGCTCGGGCCAGTGGTCCTGGATGCGGCGCATCTGGATCCACACCCGGCCGGCCTTGACCGCCTCCAGCAGGGCCGCGCCGGGCCGGTCGCCCTTGGTCCCGGTCTGCAGCAGCGCCTGGTCGTCGGCGTCGTAGTGGAAGATGTTGATGTCGAACAGCTCGGCCGGATGCCGCTCCAGCTGCGCCGCCAGCCGGTCGTCGCCGAACAGGCCGGTGTCCAGCAGCCGGTGGGCGTAGGTCATCGGTGTCCGCCCGAAGGCGGCGCGCCGGCCGGCGTCGAACTCCGGAATCAGGCGCTCGGTCATGCGGAGGCTCCCAGGGTCTTGCGGGCGGCCGCCGCGGCCGCCCCCGCCGCGCCGGCCCACCAGTCGGCGGCGCGGGTCTCGCAGGCATTGATGATGTCGAAGCGACGGCCGAGGCTTTGCTGGAAGCGCCGCACCGGGGCCGGCCCGGAGGCCAGCATCCGTTCCGCCAGCCCCGCCAGATCCGGGCCGCCGCTCCGGACCGCCCCCTCGAACACCGCCCCCGACGGCTCGGACAGGGCGGACTTGTAGCCCTCCTCGCCGGCCCCGAAGTCGACCAGGCTGTAGCCGTCCTCCGCGGCCTGCTCGAGCTCGCGCCGGGTCAGCAGGGTGCCGGGCCCGTAGGCGCTGAAGGCGGGGTCGTAGGTCGGGAACCACAGGTGCAGGGTGCGGCGGTCGTCCAGCGACGCCTCGGCGGCGACCAGCGTCCCGTCGGCCTTGCGCAACGATGTCACCCGCACGCCGAAGCCGTCCGGATGCATGGCGTGCAGTCGGCGCAGCAGATCGACCGTCCAGCCGCAGGCGAAGACGTCGTGCCGGCGGGTGCGGCGGTACTGGGCCCGCTTGTGGCCCACGATCCACTCCAGCACCGCCGGATCGCGGTCGTCCCACGCGAACACCGGCGCGCCGTGATCACGCTCGAAGCCGCGGCCCAGCCGGCGCATGTTCTTGAAGAAGCGGTGGCTGCGGGCCTCCAGGCGGTCGCACAGCGCCTGCCGACCGCCGGTGACGTCGGTCGCCATGCGGGCCTTGCGCACGAAGCCCGGCGCCTCGACCGGGGAGACGATCCAGCCGCCGACGCGCAGCGTCCCGCCCAGCCGGCGCGCCAGCGCGTCCGGCGTCAGCCGGTCGGCCGGAGCGGCGACGACGCCGTGATAGTCGCTCAGCGGCGCGCCGAGCGGCTGGATCAGCCGGCCGCGCCGCTGGAAGGGAAAGAAGGCGACCGCCGCTTCGGCCCGGCGGAACACCGCCACGGCCGCGCCGGGGACGTCCGCCGCCGCCAGGGCGAACCGCGGGTCCAGATACGGATGGTCCAGCGCGGGATCGGCCGCCCGGATCGCCTCCCAGGCGGCCCGGTCATGCGGGCGCAGGGCGTCCGGCCGGATGATCTCCAGGTCCAGCTGTTCGGTCATGGCTCCCCGGGGGCGACGTCTCGCGACCCGGGCATCCTGCTCCCGGCGCCGTTGCGGTACGGTTTAGGGGATTGGTGAACGAGATGCTGCGGAGCCGGCGCCGCGCCCGGGCGTTGCCCTGGCTGTACAAGAACGGAGCCCCGCCATGTCCGACCGTGACCCCGGCCGCCAGAACGAATACGAGGAGGAGCGCCGCCCGCCCCGCGATGGCGAACCGCCCCGCCCCGCCCAGGAGCCCGAGGGTTCCGAGGGCTCCTCCAACTCCGGCGACACCGCCGTCGATCCCGCCACCGGAACGCCCAATCCTTGAAGTCCGCCCGTCTCGCCCTCGCCGCCCCGCTCAGCGTCCTCGCCCTCCTCGCCGTCGCCCCCGCCGTTGCGCAGACGGCGCCCGCCGCCTGCCCGGTTAGCGCCGCGCACGTCGTCGCCAACGACGGGCTGACGCGCAGCCGCGCCGCGGTCGCCGCCGGCCGGCTGACCGTCCTCGCCATGGGTTCCTCCTCGATCGAGGGCGTCGGCGCCAGCCGGCCCGAGCTCGGCTTCGCGCCCCGGCTGGAAGCCGGGCTCGAGCGCCGGCTGCCCGGCGTCGAGGTGACCGTGGTCAACCGGGGGATCGGCGGCGAGACGGCGAAGGAGACCGCCGACCGGCTGGCCCGCGAGACCGCCGCCGTCCGGCCGGACCTGGTGATCTGGCAGCTGGGAACCAACGACGTGCTGCGCGACCGGTCGATGGACGACGTCTTCGCCGATTTCCGGCGCGGCCAGGGAATTCTCGACGCGGCCGGCGTCGACGTGCTGCTGGTCGATTCCCAGCGCCTGCCCGAGGCGACCGACAACCCCTCGTTCCGCGGCCGCAACCCGGCCCTGGCCGAGATGGCCCGGCTGATCGCCCTGGAAGGCGGCCGCAAGCGCTACGCCGTGCATGGCCGCTTCGCCGCCATGGCGGACTGGGGCGGACTGGAGCGCGGCGGCGTCGGCCCCGACGACCTGCACCTCAACGACGCCGGCTACGCCTGCTGGGCCGAGGTCGCCGCCGAGGGCCTGGCCGCCGCCCTTCGCTGAGGCCGGCCGGGAACGCCTGGCCGCGCGAGGAATTGGCTTGGGGTCTCCCGCAACCGCCCCGGAACCCATGCGTCTGATCCTCGCCTCGACCGCCCTCCTCGCCCTCGCCGCCTGCGGCGCACCCGACCCGGAGGCCTCCCCCGCGGCGTCGGACCGCGCTGCGGCCGCGTCCCCGATCTTCACCGCGGAGGAGATCGACCGGGCCCTGCCCGCAGCGGCGACGCCGGACCCGGCGGCGCCGTCAGGGGAGGCTCCCGACGCCCCCGCCGCGGCGCGCCCCGATCCCGGACTGGTGCGCCTGCAGATCCTCCTCGACCGTTCCCGCTTCTCGCCCGGCGTCATCGACGGCCTGCGCGGCGAGAACACCCGCCAGGCCGTGGCCGCTTTTCGCAAGGCCGAGGGTCTCGAGGGCGACGCCATCGACGACGCCCTGATGCAGCGGCTCGCCGCCGCCGACCCGCGCGCGGCCACGACCAGCTACGTGCTCACCGCCGAGGACCTCGCGGGGCCGTTCAGCCCGCCTCCCTCCGACGACCTCGCGACCCAGGCCCGGCAGGGCGTGCGCTACACCGGCCCGCGCGAACGCCTGGCCGAGCGCTTCCACATCACCGAGGCCCTGCTGCAGGCCCTGAATCCCGGCGTCGACTTCCGCACCCCCGGCCAGCGCCTGCTCGTGCCGGCCGTGGGCGATCCGGCGCTGCCGGCGGTGGCCCGCATCGTCGTCGACAAGACGGAGCGCGCGCTGCGGGCCTTCGACGACGCGGGCCGACTGGTCGCCTTCTACCCCGCCAGCATCGGCTCGGAGACCAATCCCGCCCCGTCCGGAACGCTGCGGGTCAACGGCGTCGCGCCCGAACCCGACTACACCTTTGACCCCGACGAACTGAGCTACGGCTCGGGCGACGAGACCGTCGTCGTGCCCCCCGGCCCGAACAATCCGGTCGGCTCCGTCTGGATCGACCTGTCGCGCGACGGCTACGGCATCCACGGCTCGCCGGACCCGGCGAAGATCGCCAAGACCGCCTCGCACGGCTGCGTGCGCCTGACCAACTGGGACGCCGAACAGCTGGCCGCGGCGGTGAAGCCGGGGGTGGAGGTGCGGTTCATCTAAGGGGGCCTGGGCTCGCGACGCGGTCGCTCGCGGCTCGAGGCCCATAGCGAAACGGCCCCCGGATCGCTCCGGGGGCCGCTCTGTCTTCAGTCTCGCGTCACGCGCTCAAGCAGCGAGCGACCGCGTCGCGAGCGATAGCGCCCTTGGCGTTACTCCGTGATCTTGGAGACCACGCCGGCTCCGACCGTGCGGCCGCCTTCGCGGATGGCGAAGCGGAGCTTCTCTTCCATGGCGATCGGGGTGATCAGCTCGACGTTCAGCTCGGCGTTGTCGCCGGGCATGATCATCTCGACGCCTTCCTTCAGGTGCACGATGCCGGTCACGTCGGTGGTGCGGAAGTAGAACTGCGGACGGTAGTTGGTGAAGAACGGGGTGTGACGGCCGCCCTCTTCCTTG
>NZ_FOZV01000003.1 GCF_900116065.1 Brevundimonas viscosa | reverse complement strand
CCGACGAGGCCAACGTCGGCTGGCACTACATCGCGCCGGGCAAGCCCCAGCAGAACGGCTTCAACGAGAGCTTCAACGGCCGTCTACGGGACGAGCTGCTGAACGAAACTCTGTTCCGGTCGCTGCCACACGCCCGCATCGTGCTGGAATCCTGGCGGCGCGACTACAACGAAGCCCGGCCGCACTCCAAGCTCGGCTGGCTGACGCCAAAGGCCTATGCCGAGGCGCTTGACCGGAAAGATCGGCCGGCCTGCTGCGCTGGTTGATGGCTGCGCAGACCGGCCTCTTGCCAACCCCAACAACCCCAGCTCAGATCAACTACGGACTCTTGTTATGGCTGGATGAGAAACGGGGGTCACGTCACTGGGCGCGCAGCGACAGGGTCGCGGTCGGCTTGTACTCGGCCCACAGCTCGAAATAGTCCGACCCGCGGAAGCCCGAGGTCTGGTCCGGGTCGTAGCTGAACTGGTGAAGGCTCTCGATGTAGGCGCCGCCCCATTGCAGCTTCCACGAGGGGATGTCCTGCTGGATGGTGAAGACCGGCTGCGACGGCCGCACGCCGGAGATCTCGCGCGTTTCGCCCGTGGTCGGGTCGGTGACCTCGGTGTGGTTCCAGGTGTTGCGGAACCCGAGCTTGCCGCCCGAGAAGCCAAAGCGGTCCATCGGCACCAGGATGTTCACCGCCAGCTGGTCCAGCGTGCCGTCGCCGATGTTGCCGACCGCCGACAGGCCCATGTCGAGCGGCAGCACGTCGATGGCGTCGACGATCTCGTCATGGCGATAGCCGATGGAGACGATGCCGTCGGTCCAGAAGCGGCGTTCGTAGGTGATTTCGGTGATCCAGCGCTGCTCCGGCTCCAGATCGGCGTTGCCGCCCAGCACATTGTCCTCGTCGAGATCCGCCGAGGCGGCGAAGTCGCCGAAGTCCAGCTGGCCCACCTCCCGTTCGAAGCGGAAGCGGAGCTGGTTGTTGGCCATCGGGGTCCAGGTCGCCTGGAGGCGCGGCTTGGCGAAGAAGAAGCTCTTCTCCTGGTCCGCGTCGCCGGACTGGCTGATCGTCGAGGCTTCCAGCCGCAGGCCGCCCTCGAGGGTCAGGTCGTCGCGGATGCGCCAGGTGCCCTTGCCGAAGGCCTCGCCGCGCAGCTCCTCGACGGTCACCGAGGCGGAAGGCAGCGGGACCGGGGCGCCGCCGACCGAGAAGGCCTGGTCGGTTTCCAGCATGTTGTAGGCGACCTCCCCGCCGGTCTCAAAGGTCAGGGCCGGCGAACGTTCGAAGCGGACGAGGCTGCGGAAGATGGTCTCCGAGGCGTTCCCCTCGGACGTGAACCGCTGCTCGGGATTGTCGACCCCGTCGACCCGGCTGCGGGCGACGGAGACCGAATCGAAGTCGTTGAACTGGTGGATGAAGCGGGTCTCGAGATTGAAGCGCGGGCTGAGGGGGCGGGTGTAGACGACGCCGACCTCACCGCCGGACCCGTCGTCGTCGAACAGGTTCTCGCGACGGACGGTCGGGCTGGTCTGCAGCGCGATGGCATGGAAGTCGTTGACGCCGTAGCGAGCGGTCAGGTCGATCTTGCCGCCGAACAGGGGCGTGGCGAAGTTGCCGCGGATCGAGGTGCCGCCGCCGTACTGGTCGTTCCAGTAGTCCTCTGTGCGGATCACCGCGCCGGTTCCGTCCCGGCGGACAACCGGGCCCATACCGTTCGCGTCGCTCATCGACATGCCGTCGCTGAGGGTGACGCCCCAGGTGCGCTCGCCCTCGCGGGCGGTGAACTGGTAGCTGCCGCCGTAAAGGTCCTGTCCGCCCTCGAACAGGGTCGCGTTGGCGGTGAAGATCGACTGTCGGCTGGATTCGGTGCGGGTGATGACGTTCACCACCACCGCATAGCCCTGCATGTCGATGCCCGGGGCGCCGCCGCGGACCAGCTCGATCCGCTCCACCTGGCTGGCCAGCGTCCGGCTGAGGACAGCGGAGCCAGTGTCGTTCTTGGAGGCGGGGCGGGCGCCGTTGACCAGCACATTGCCGACCGAGCCCTCGAAACCGCGGCTGCCGTCGCCGTCGACCACGCTGAAGCCCGGCACCCGGTTGACCATGTCCAGCGCCGTGTTCGGCCGCTGGTCGGCGAAGAAGTCGGGCGTGAAGACGAGCACCCCCTGCTGACCGGACTCGGCCTGCGGCGCGGCGGTCGGAGGCGTCTGCGCCGCGGCCGCGCCCGCGCCGAGGAACAGGGCCGTGGTCGCCAGCAGGATGGTCTTGGTCATTGCAGGATTTCCCCTCGTCGTTGTGATGAGAGGTGTGACCGCGTGTCGCGCAGGCCTCCAGTTACAAGCTGGACAGGTGGATTAAATCGGAGACAGCATTACGGTGCCGTCATGTTTGTGTTCTGATATCGTCCGATCAATACTTCAGAGAACCAGATGAGGTCGCTTTGAAGAAAGTCGCCATACCCGCTTTCTCCCTCGCCCTGGTCTGGGGTGCGGCCGGGTTTGCGCAGGACGCTGCGCTCGCGCCGGATCCAGCGGTCGCGGAGGCGACGGACCTTGGCGAAGTCGTGGTCACGGCGCGACGCGCCGGCGCGCCGATGTGGACGGTCGAGCGGGGCGACAGCGTCGTCATCCTGATCGGGTCAATCGAGGGCGTGCCGCGCGACCATCCCTGGCGACCCGAGGCGCTGGAGGCGGCCACCCTGCGCTCGCAGCGCATTCTCTATCCGATGGAGGCGCGCGCCTCGCCCGCGGACGTCCTGCGGCTGGTCTGGCGCATCCGCACCATCGCCCGGCTGCCGGCCGGGCGCACGGTGGGGGACTATGTGTCGCCCGAGTTGCTCGGGCGGCTGGAGCGACTGAAGGCGGACGAGCGGTCCGACCGCTGGAAGACGGAAAGCCTTGTCGGGCTAAGTCTGGACCTGCTCCGCGACGCCGGTCGCGAACGCCGGGCGCGCGGTGCGCCCACCGTGGTGCGCGAGGCGGCCCGGCGGGCCCGCATACCCGGGGAGCCGGTCGGCCTGGTGCGTGGCGACGAACTGATCGACAACCTCATCACGCTGCCGCCGGAAACCTACCTGCCGTGCCTTGAGGCCGCCGTGGACGCCGCCGAGACAGGATCCGCGGCCGCCCGGGCGCGGGTCGACGACTGGAGCCGGCTGCGCGTGCCGGAAGTTCTCGACAATCCGCTCGACCGCGCCCTGAACCTTTGCTGGCCCAGCGGCGACCCGGAGATCGCGCCAGTGCTCCGCACGCGCTGGGGGCAGGCCGTCCAGGAAGCGCTGGGCCAGCCGGGCGTGACCCTGGCTGTGGCTCCCCTCCGGATTCTCGCCGAAGCCGGCGGGGTGCTGGACCAGCTGGAGGCCGAGGGACTGGATCCGGCCGGGCCCGCGTGGCGGGTCGACCAGCGATAGGATCAGACCGCCGTCCCGCCCACCGTCAGGCCGCCCATCTTCAGGCTGGGCTGGCCGATGCCGACCGGGACGCCCTGGCCGGCCTTGCCGCAGACGCCGACGCCGGGGTCAAAGGCGAAGTCGTCGCCGATCATCTCGATCCGCGTCAGGGCCGTGGCGCCGTCGCCGATCAGGGTGGCGCCGCGCACGGGGGCGGTGATTCTGCCATCTTCGATCAGGTAGGCCTCGGTGCACTGGAACACGAACTTGCCGTTGGTGATGTCCACCTGGCCGCCGCCGAAGTTGGCCGCGTAGAGGCCGCGCTTCGTCGAGGCGATCATGTCCGCCTGCGAGTCCCGGCCCGCCTCCATGAAGGTGTTGGTCATGCGCGGCATCGGCATGTGGGCGAAGGACTGGCGGCGGCCGTTGCCGGTGGCCCGGGCTCCCAGCTGACGCGCCGACAACCGGTCGTGCATCAGGCCGACCATGATCCCGTCCTCGATCAGCACGGTGCGGGACGTCGGGGTGCCCTCGTCGTCGACGGTCAGCGAACCGCGCCGGCCGGCGATCGAACCGTCGTCCACCACGGTGACGCCCGGCGCGGCGACGCGCTGGCCCATCTTGCCGGTGAACACCGAGGAGCCCTTGCGGTGGAAGTCGCCCTCGAAGCCGTGGCCGATGGCCTCGTGCAGCAGAACCCCCGGCCAGCCGGCGCCGAGCACGACGTCCATCTCGCCCGCCGGACAGTCGATGGCGTCGAGATTCACCAGCGCCTGGCGCAGCGCCTCGTCGACCTGTCCCTGCCAGCGGTCCGGCGCGATCCAGGTTTCGAAGCCCGCCCGTCCGCCGGCCCCGGCCGAGGCGCTCTCGCGGCGGCCGTCGCGTTCGACGGTGACCGACACGTTCAGCCGCACCAGCGGGCGGATGTCGCGCACCAGCCGGCCGTCGCCGCGCAGGATCTCGATCTGGCGCCGCTCGCCGGTCAGCGAGGCCGAGACCTGCACCACCCGCGGGTCGCGGGCGCGCGCCCAGGCGTCGATCTCGGACAGCAGCGCGATCTTGTCGGAGAAGGCGGGGGAGGCGAGGGGGTCGACTTCCTCGTAGAGCTTGCGGTTGGTCGCCGCCGGCGCGTCGGCGGCGGTCCCGGCGTATCCGGCCCGGGCCAGGGCGGCGCTGTCGGCGGCGCGGCGCAGGGCGGCTGCGCTGATCTCGTTGGCGTGGGCGTAGCCGGCGGTCTCGCCCGCCACGACCCGCAGACCGAAGCCTTCGGTGGCGTCGTAGGCCGCCGACTTCAGCCGTCCGTCGTCGAACACCAGCGATTCGGATTCGGACCGCTCAAGGAACAACTCGCCGTCGTCGGCGCCGGTCAGGGCGTTCTCAAGGATCGAAAGGGCCTCGTCGCCGCCAAGGTCGGCGTTGTCGAGGATGGCGGGCGGGGATACGAGCACGGTCATGGGCCCTAGATAGGCGCCGGCCGCCCGGGTGTCACCGCAACATCTCCCTTCCCGGGCGGGGAAGGGAGACGCGGGCGGGTCAGTATTCCTCGACGTCGCCGGTCCCGGAGACCTGCTGGGCGAGGCGGCCGGGACGACGGGTCAGGTCCACGTCCCCGGAGCCCGACAGGTCGACCTTGACCTCGCCGGTGGGGCCGACGCGCACGTCGCCGGATCCGGTGATGTCGATGGCCGCGTCGGTCACCGCCAGACGGTCGGCGTCGATATCACCCGAACCGGTGATCTCGACCGCCAGCGAGCGGGTCTGGCCCTCCACCTCGACGTCGCCCGAGCCGGACACGGTCAGGGCCAAGGTCGGATGATTGTAGTCGCGGATCGAGACGTCGGAGGACCCGATGATCTCGAAAGCCGTGACGGACGGCGCGGTGACTGTGACCTTGACACGGTCGGTGTCGCTCCAGGCGCGGAAGCCGCCGCGGCCCCAGCGGACGTAGGCGTGTTCGGCGCGATCGTCGTCCTCGTCCATGACCAGACGGCCGTCGTTCAGGCGAACGGTCTCGACCACGCCGGCCGGACCGGTGATCGTCACGCCGGCGTCGGCGCCCTGGATGAAGGTCACCTCGGCGGGCAGGTCGAGCAGCAGGCGCTCGCCGCCGTCCCAGGCGAGGGTGCGGGTCACGTCCGGGGGGACCCGGCCGCCGCGCTCGATGCGCACGCTGTCGCGGTCGCCGTCGTCGGTGAGCACCCAAACCCAGTCGTGGCGCGCCAGGTCGCGCCCGCCCAGCGCCAGGGCGCCGCCGATGCCGACGACGGCCAGCAGCAGGCCGACGCCGGTGATGATCAGAAGATTGCGGATCATGTCAGGTCCTCCCTCAGGCCTGGACGACGGGTTGCGGCTCGAGCGCCGGCTTCAGCACGCGGTAGTGGAGGCGCGCGTACCAGATGGTCGCGTCGATCAGCCACTTGGTCAGCAGGGCGAACAGACCGCCCATGAACAGGCCAAGGCCCATCAGGCCCACGCCCAGCAGCACGGCTCCGAGCACGCCGCCCGGGGCGCCCACGAAGGGTCCGACCGCGAGGACGAAGCCGCCGGCGATGAACACGCCCACGCCGGTGAGCAGCATGGCCAGCATGGTCCCGAACACCGGCAGCACGATCGGCAGCAGGATCAGGATGTCGATGGCGCCGAGGCCGAGGATGGCGAAGATGGCGCCGGCGGCGGACGACGCGGTCTGCTCCTGCCCCCAGCGACGGGCGCCTGCCTCGGCTCGCAGCTCGCGGGCCAGCCGGCCAGGATCTCCCAGCGCGGCGGCGATCTCGGCCTCGCTCCGGCCGGCGGCGGCCCCGTCCTCGAAGTGCGCCTCGTAGTCGGCGGCGATCTCGGCGGCCGTGGCCATCGGCAGGCCGACGAGGCCCTGTTTCAGCCGGCCCATGAATTCGGCGCGGGTCATTGTTCAGCTCCCTCTTCGGCGGGCGTCGCGGCCGGAGCGGCCGGGGCGTCCACGATGGCGTCGACCGCGCGGACGAAGGCGCGCCACTCGGCGGTCTGCGCCTCCAGGGCGCGCCGGCCAGCGTCGGTCAGGCGGTAGTATTTGCGCGACGGTCCCGACGAGGATTCGACCAGATAGGTCTCGACCTGGCCGTCGGCCTGCATCCGCCGCATCAGCGGATAGATCGTCCCCTCGCCCATATCGATGGCGTCCGACAGGGTGGAGGCGATCTCGTAGGCGTAACTGTCGCCGCGATTGAGGAGGGCGAGGACGCACAGCGTCAGCACCCCCTTCTTCAGCTGGATTTCTATGGTTTCAGGCACATCAACGTCTCCTGTGATGACCGGACGCTATCGCAAGGTATCTTGCGCCACAAGGTAGCTTGCGAAACATGAAGACGATTTAATCCGGGTCGCTTTCGTCGCGGCGCCGCTCAATCGCTTGGCAAGCGCGGGAGGGGGCGATATGGACCGCGCCATGTACCGCCGCGGGCGCAGGTCCCGGCGGTCGCTTGCGATTGAATCGCAGGCGTCTGCGACGAAACGGGATTAGGATGAGGATGTCTCGCATGGGGATGGGCACGCGGGCCCGGGCGATTGTCGGCGGCGGCCTTGCCGCGCTGAGCCTGGCTTTGATCGCCGGCTGCAGCTCAGAGCCGGAACTGGTCGGCCAGCCCACGCCGAACGGCCTCGGGCTTCAGCCGTCGGCTTCGCCGTTGAAGGTCGAGGCGACCTTCTTCCACGACGCGATCCTGATGCCGATCATCACGCTCATCTGCGTGCTGGTGGCCGGTCTGCTGCTGTGGATCGTCATCCGCTACAACAAGAAGTCCAACCCCACGCCGGCGCGCTGGAGCCACAACACGCTGATCGAGGTCGTGTGGACCGTCGTCCCCGTCCTCATCCTGGTGTTCATCTCGCTGTTCTCGTTCCGGCTGCTGTTCGCCTACCACGACATGCCGACGCCGGATCTGACGGTTAAGGCGACGGGCAACCAGTGGAACTGGGCCTACGAATATCCGGACCAGGGCATCGCCGAGTACGTCTCGAACATGCTGCCCGAGGACGAGGCGCGGGCGCAGAACGTTCCGTACCGCCTGGCCGCCGACGAGCCCATCGTGGTGCCGGTGGGCAAGACCGTCCGCGTGCTGGTCACCGCCGCCGACGTCATTCACGCCTTCGCCCTGCCGGCCTTCGGCCTGAAGGTCGACGCCGTCCCGGGCCGGGTCAACGAGACCTGGTTCCGCGCCGACCGCACCGGCGTCTTCTATGGTCAGTGCTCGGAGCTGTGCGGCGTCGACCACGCCTTCATGCCGATCCAGATCAACGTCGTCACCCAGGCCGAGTTCGAAGCCTGGGTCGCCTCCAGGGGCGGCTCGATGACGCCGGCCGCCGCCCCCGGCGGCTCGGCCGCCCAGGCCGCCGCCGGAACCGAAGGCGAAGGGGCGCGCAACGTCGCTTCCGACGCGACCGGCGCCGCCGCCGACGCCCCGGCCGGGCAGCCGCCGGCTGATACCGGCGCCGTCGACGGCTCGCCGTCGGCCGGCTCCGCGCCCGCCGTCCCCGACACCGCCGCCGCCCCGTCGGCCCAGTAACGATCCGCGAGAGCCCAAAGATCATGGCCACCGCAGCCCAGAACCTCGCCCACGACCACGACGGTCATCACGACCACAAGCCGGGCTTCTTCACCCGCTGGTTCCTGTCGACGAACCACAAGGACATCGGGATGCTGTACCTGATGTTCGCCATCTTCACCGGACTGGTGGGCGGCGCGCTGTCGGGCCTCATCCGCTGGGAACTGGCCGAGCCGGGCATCCAGCTGTTCCGTGAAGGCTCGATCATCCAGCACCTCGGCATCGTCGAGGCGTCCAAACACGGCTACAACGTCACGGTCACGGCCCACGCCCTGATCATGGTGTTCTTCGTGGTCATGCCGGCGACCATGGGCGGCTTCGCCAACTACTTCACGCCGATCATGATCGGCGCGCCCGACATGGCCTTCCCGCGCATGAACAACATCTCGTTCTGGATGCTGTTCTTCGCTTTCGTGCTGCTGGTCATCTCGCTGTTCGTCGACGGCGGTCCGGGGCGGGGCTTCGGCGGCGGCTGGACGGCCTATCCGCCGCTCTCGACCATGGGTCACACCGGGCCCTCGTTCGACCTGGCCATCTTCTCGCTGCACATGGCCGGCGCCTCGTCGATCCTCGGCGCGATCAACTTCATCACCACCATCTTCAACATGCGCGCGCCGGGCATGACCCTGCACCGCATGCCGCTGTTCGCCTGGGGCGTGCTGATCACCGCCTTCCTGCTGCTGCTGTCGCTGCCCGTGCTGGCCGGCGCCATCACCATGCTGCTGGCGGACCGCAACTTCGGCACCAGCTTCTTCGCCCCCGCCGGCGGCGGCGACCCGGTGATGTACCAGCACCTGTTCTGGTTCTTCGGTCACCCCGAGGTGTACATCATGATCCTGCCGGGCTTCGGCATGATCTCGCACATCGTCTCGACCTTCTCGAAGAAGCCGATCTTCGGCTACCTCGCCATGGCCTACGCCATGGTCGCCATCGGCTTCATCGGCTTCATCGTGTGGGCCCACCACATGTACACCGTGGGCATGACCATCGAGCTGCGCGCCTACTTCGTCGCCGCCACGATGATCATCGCGGTGCCGACCGGTGTGAAGATTTTCAGCTGGATCGCGACCATGTGGGGCGGCTCCATCAGCTTCAAGACGCCGATGCTGTGGGCGATGGGCTTCATCTTCCTGTTCACCGTCGGCGGCGTGACCGGCGTGGTGCTGGCCAACGCCGGCATCGACTACAGCCTGCACGACACCTACTACGTGGTCGCCCACTTCCACTACGTGCTGTCGCTGGGCGCCGTGTTCTCGATCTTCGCCGGCTTCTACTACTGGTTCGAGAAGATGTTCGGGGTGAAGTACAACGAGTTCCTCGGCGCGCTGCACTTTTGGATCATGTTCGTCGGCGTGAACGTGATCTTCTTCCCGCAGCACTTCCTCGGCCTGCAGGGCATGCCGCGTCGCTATATCGACTACCCCGAGGCCTACACCCTGTGGAACAACGTCTCGTCGATCGGCTACGCGATCACCCTGGTGGGCGTGGTGGTCTTCCTGGTCATGCTGCTCGAGGCGGCGGTCCGCCGTCGCAAGGGCGTGGACAATCCCTGGGGCGAAGGCGCCACGACGCTGGAATGGACCCTGTCCTCGCCGCCGCCGCACCACCAGTTCAACGAACTGCCGGTCGTCAAACGCGACGAGCATTAAGGGGACCGGCCAGTCCGGAGAGACCGATCGGGGGCCGCTCCTGCACAGGAGCGGCCCTCACCCGTTAGAGAGACCATGACCGAACCCGCCGCCGCCCCCGCCATCTCCACGGCCCAGCCGGAAGACTTCTTCCAGCTGCTCAAGCCGCGCGTGATGTCGCTGGTCATCTTCACCGCCGTCACCGGCCTGGTGGTGGCCGACGGTGAGATCGGCTGGCTCTCCGCGGCCATCGCCGTGCTGTGCATCGCGGTAGGCGCCGGCGCCGCGGGGGCCCTCAACATGGCGCTGGAGGGCGAGACCGACGCCCTGATGCGCCGCACCCGCGGCCGCCCCGTGGCGGCCGGCCGGGTGCGCAAGAACGACGCCATGGCCTTCGGGGCCATCCTGTCGGTGTTCGCCGTGATGCTGCTGGGGATGAGCACCAACTGGCTGGCTGGCGGCCTGCTGGCGCTGACCATCCTCTACTACGCGGTGTTCTACACCCTCTTGCTCAAACGGCGGACGCCGCAGAACATCGTCATCGGCGGCGCCGCCGGGGCCTTTCCGCCGGTGATCGGCTGGGCGGCGGCGACCGGCGAGGCGCCCTGGCAGCCGTGGCTGCTGTTCCTGATCGTCTTCCTGTGGACGCCGCCGCACAGCTGGGCCCTGGCGCTCTACTCGGCCGGAGACTACGCCCGGGCCGGGATCCCGATGATGCCGGTGGCGCGGGGCGCGAAGAGCACCCGCCTGCAGATCCTGCTCTACAGCCTCGTATTCGTGCCCGTGGCCGTCGCCCCGGGACTCGCCGGCCTTGGCGGCCCGGTGTATCTCGCCGTCTCGGTGGCCGGCGGCGTCGCCTTCCTCGCCCTCGCCGTCCGCCTGTGGCGCTCGCGCGCCGGCGACCAGCCCGACAAGGCCGAGGCCGTGGGGCGAGAGGCCGCATTGTATGATGTCCGTGTCGAGGCCAAACCGGCCCGGAACCTGTTCGCCTTCTCGATCCTGTATCTGATGGCCCTGTTCGCGGCCCTGCTGGTCGAGAGCCTGACCCGGACCGTGAGCCTGTAAGCCGATGCGCCTGACCCCCGAACAACTGGAAGCCCGCAAGCGTCGCAACCTCGCCATCGCCGGCGGCCTGGTGGCCTTCATCGTGCTGGTCTTCACCATCACGGTGCTGAACCTGAAACGGAACATCGACGACCGCGTCGAGGCGGAGGCGGCCGGACGGACGGTGGAGGCGGTGCGATGAAGCGCGCCAACCTCATCGCCATCGCCTGCGCCGGCGGGGTCATGGCCATGACCGGGGCGGCCTTCGCGGCGGTGCCGCTCTACCGGATGTTCTGCCAGGTGACCGGCTTCGACGGCACGGTCAAGCGAGCCGAGGCGGCGCCGACGGTGCAGCTCGACGAGACGGTGCTGATCCGCTTCGACACCAATGTCCGCGGCCTGCCGATGACCTTCCGGGCCGAGCAGGTCAGCCAGCGGGTCCGCATCGGCGAGACCGGCATCGCCCTGTTCGACGTCACCAACACCTCCGACGCGCCGATCAGCGCCAAGGCGGCCTACAATGTGGTGCCCGAGCGGGCCGGCCCGTACTTCCAGAAGCTGCAGTGCTTCTGCTTCGAGGAGCAGATCCTCCAGCCCGGCCAGACCGTGAAATTCCCGGTCCAGTACTTCGTGGCGCCGGAAATGGCGACGGATCGCGAGAGCCGCGGCGTTTCGGAAATCACCCTCAGCTACACCTTCTATCCGACCGAAGGCTTCGAACAGGTCGCAAACGGAGCCGCTGCCTCTGGCGCGGCCGGATAGCCGACGCTATAGCCCACACCAACGACTCTCGACCGTTCAAGAGACCCCGATGGCCGACGCCCACGCGACCCCGCATCACGACTACCACCTGGTGAACCCCAGCCCCTGGCCGCTGGTGTCCTCCTTCGCCGCCGCCGTGATGCTGATCGGCGCCGTGGTGTGGATGAGGGGCCTGGCCGGCGAAGGCGCCGGCCCGCTGTCCGACGCCCTGCTGACCAAGGGCGACAAGGCCCTGTTCTTCGCCGGACTGGCCGGCGTGCTGGTGTCGATGTTCGGCTGGTGGTCGGACGTGATCAAGGAAAGCCACCAGGGCGATCACACCCCGGTCGTCTCGCTGGGCCTGCGCTACGGCATGATCCTGTTCATCGCCTCGGAGGTGATGTTCTTCGCCGCCTTCTTCTGGATGTTCTTCGAGATGAGCCTCTTCAACGAGGCGCGCACCCTGATCCCGGAGGTCGGCGCCTGGGCCGACGTGGCCGGCAAGTGGTCGACCTGGCCGCCGCAGGGGGTCGAGACCCTGGACGCCTGGCAGCTGCCGCTGCTCAACACCGTCATCCTGCTGCTCTCCGGCACCACCGTGACGTGGGCGCACCACGCACTCGCCCACGGCGACCGCAAGGCCGCCCGCACCGGCCTGATCATCACCGTGGCGCTCGGCGTCCTGTTCACCGCGGTGCAGGCCTACGAGTACCAGCACATCATCCACGAGCACCTGTTCTTCAACGAGGAAGCCGCGGGGACCGGCCTCTACGGCTCGATCTTCTTCATGGCCACCGGCTTCCACGGTTTCCACGTGCTGGTCGGGACCATCTTCCTGTTCGTCTGCCTGCTGCGCCTGCTGGCCGGGCACTTCACCCCCGAGAAGCATTTCGGCTTCGAGGCGGCGGCCTGGTACTGGCACTTCGTTGACGTGGTCTGGCTGTTCCTGTTCGCCTTCGTCTACGTCACCTTCGGTTGATCGAAGACCCTACAGCTTCACTCGGCCAGCCGGCGCGGATCGACCCGATCCGCGCCGGTCTGCTTTGCCGCTGCCCGAACTGCGGTCGTGGCCAGCTGTTCGCCGGCTTCCTGAAGGTGGTCGAGGCGTGCGACGCCTGCGGCTACGACTTCCGGCGGCTGAACACCGGCGACGGCGCCGCCGTCTTCGTGATGCAGGCGGCCGGCGCGCCTGTGGTCTTTGGCGCGCTGTTCGTACAGATCGTCTGGAACCCGCCGGTCTGGGCTGTGGCCGCCATCGCCCTGCCGCTGGTGGCGGGCCTGTCGTTCGCCCTGATGCGGCCCGCCAAGGGGGTGATGGTCGCCCTCCAGATGCGCGACGGCGGAGGCGGCCGTGGCTGACGCCCGCGCCCGCTTCCCATGGCTCCTGACAGCCGCCACGGCGATGCTCCTCGTCCTGCTCGTCAGCCTCGGCGTGTGGCAGGTGCAGCGGATGCAGTGGAAGCAGGAGCTGATCGCCGACGCCGCCGCGGCCGCCTCGCTCGCTCCCGCGCCGGCCGCCGGGGTGCTCGCCTCCGATCACCCGGAGTTCCGCAAGGTCATCCTGGTCTGCCCCGGCCTTGCCGCCGCACCTTGGGTCGAGCTGCAGAGCATCCACGACGGCCAGCCCGGCGTGCGCCTGATTTCCGCCTGCCGGGATCCCGGCCTCGATGCGCCCGTGCTGGTGGACCGCGGATTCGTGCTCGACGCCGTCTCCGCCCGACCCCCGGTCTCGGCGTCGGATCGTCCGGTGCGCCTGACCGCCGAGGTCCGTGAAACGCCACCGCCCGGCCTGATGGCCGCCGCCGCCGACGCGCGCCGCTTCTACGGGCGGGACAACGTCGCCATGGCCGAGGCGCTGGGGCTCGCCGAAGCGGTCTCGCCCTGGACCTTCTTCGCGCTCGAGTCGTCGAACCCGGACTGGACCGCGCTCCAGCCCTCCGCCCCGCCGGCGGCCTTCTCCAACAACCACCTGGGCTACGCCATCACCTGGTTCGGACTGGCGCTGGCGCTGGTCGGTTTCTACATCGCCCTGCTCCGGCGCAGACGCGCCTCAAGCCGGCCCGCGCCACGAGCGGAGCCGTAGGGACAAAGGATCAGCCCGATCGCGCGCCTCCACACCCTTTCTAACGGCGTCCGCGTCGTCTGCGACCCCATGCCGGGCCTGCGCACCCTCGCCCTGACCGTCGCCGTTCGCGGCGGCGCGCGGTGGGAGGACGAGGCGACCTCGGGCTGGTCGCACTGTCTCGAGCATCTGGTGTTCAAGGGCGCTGGCGATATGGGCGCGCGCGAGATCGTCGAGCGCATCGAGGG
Source organism: Brevundimonas viscosa (assembly GCF_900116065.1). Classification (GTDB taxonomy): domain Bacteria; phylum Pseudomonadota; class Alphaproteobacteria; order Caulobacterales; family Caulobacteraceae; genus Brevundimonas; species Brevundimonas viscosa. The sequence goes on along the minus strand of NZ_FOZV01000003.1, from coordinate 357,808 downwards.
GCAGGGCGGGTCGATCAACGCCGCCACCGGCTACGAACGGACCAGCTTCGAGGTGCGAGGCCTGGAAGGGACCCTGCCCCTGTCGATGCAGGTGCTGTCCGACCTGGTATTCCGGCCGACGCTCGACCCGGTGGAAATCGAGCGCGAGAAGGACGTCGTGGCCCAGGAGATCGCCGAGGCTTTCGACACGCCCGACGACCACGTCTTCGAAATGGCCCAGACCCGGGCCTTCGCGGACCAGCCGCTGGGCAGGCCGATCCTCGGCTCGGTCGAGAGCCTGGAGCCGCTCGACCGCGAGTCCATCGGCCGATGGCGCGCGCGCCTGTATTCCCCGGATCGCATGGTCGTGGCCGCCGCCGGCGCCGTCGACGAGGATGAGTTGCTGGCGCTGGCCGAGCGCTGGTTCGGGGGTGAAACCTCGACGCCGGCGGAGGCGCCGCACGCCGCCCGCTTCTCCGGCGGCGCCGCGAGTCTCGCCCGGCGCATCGAACAGGCGAACATCGTCTTCCAGTTGCCGTCGGCCTCGGCGGTGGATCCCGACTATCCCGCAGCCCGCATGCTGGCCGAGATCCTCGGCGGCGGCATGGCCTCGCGCCTGTTCCAGAGCGCCCGGGAGGCGCGCGGCCTGGCCTACGCCGTCGACGCCTGGCACGAACCTTACGAGGACGCCGGCGTGCTCGGCATCTACGCCGGGGCCGCCGCCGATCGCGGCGCCGAACTGGCCCGCGTCTGCGCCGACGAGCTGCGCGCCCTGGCCGAGGCGGGGCCCACCGCCGAGGAGGTGGACCGGGCCAGGGCGGTGCTCAACGCCGGCCTGTGGATGTCAGACGAGAACCCGGCCGCCCGCGCCGGCCGGGCGGCGGCGCAGACCCTGATCTTCGGCGCGCCGATTCCGTCGCAGGTCATGGCCGATCGCACGCTCGCCCAGACCCGGGACAGCGTAAGGGCCGCGGCCGCGACCGCGCTCCGGTCAGGCGTCGCCGCCACCGCGGTGCTCGGTCCCCGGGCCGCCGCTCCGACGGGATCGGCCTTCCACGCCGCCCTGTTCGGCTGATAATCTTCCGGAATGGCGCTTCTGGACTGGATCAGCGAGGCCAACGGGCCGGTCGTGCGCGGGCAGGGCGTGTTGCTGCGCCCGCCGCGCGCCGGAGACCATGAGATCTGGGCCGCGCTGCGTCTCGAGTCCCGGGCCTACCTCCAGCCGTGGGAGCCGACCTGGCCCGAGGACGATCTGACCCGCGCCGCCTTCAAGCGGCGTCTCGCCATCTATAGCCGCGAGATGGAGGCCGGCAACGCCTGGCCGTTCTTCGTCTTCCGCGAGCCCGATCAGGCCCTGCTCGGCGCGATCACCCTGTCCAACGTTCGCCGCGGCGTGGCCGAGACCGGAACCCTCGGCTACTGGATCGGCCGTCGCTTCGCGGGCCGGGGTCACGCCACCGCCGCCGTTCGGGCCATGGTCCGCTACGCCTTCGACGAACTGAGGCTGCACCGGGTCGAGGCGGCCTGCGTCCCGGCCAACGTCGCGTCGCGCCGGGTGCTGGAGAAGGTCGGATTTGAACTCGAGGGCCAGGCCCGTGCTTATCTCAAAATTAACGGCGCATGGGCAGATCATCTCCTGTTCGGCTGCGTCGACGACGGAGCCGGCCGCGACGGCTGAGCCGTCCACCGGAGATCCGTAGGCGTTTGAACAACCGCTCCAGAAGTCTGGCCTGGGACGCGACGACCGCCATCGAGGCGCTGGCCGCCGCCGATACGGCGCTGTGGATCTGGACCCCGTCGGAGGACCAGATGCGGTTCACCGGCGCGACGCGGGCGCTCGGCCTCGGACCGCTGGCCCCCGAATGCTCGGGCGCCGCCTTCTCCGCGGTGGCCGTGCCGCAGGATCGCGCCCTCGCCGAAAAGATCCTCAAGCCCCAGGAGGAGGGGACCGAAGTCGCCGTTCGTCTGCGCATGCGCGACGCCGAAACCTGCATCTGGCGGGGCGTCTGGCTTGAGGACGGGCTGCGCGCCGCCGGCGTGGTGGCGCTGGAGAAGCGCTTCTCGGCCTCGGAGCGCGACCGGCTGACCGGGCTTCTGGACCGCCGCACCTTCATCGCCCGGGCCGCGGAAGCGCTGACTCAGCCGGGTGAATACGAACTGGTCGCCGCCGACGTCGACCGCCTGCGCCGGTTGAACGAGGCCCTCGGCCACGAACGGGCGGACCTGGTCCTCGCGGCGCTTGGCTCGCGTCTGAACGCCGCCTTCTCGCAGGACGCCGCCGCCGCCCGGGTGGGCGAGGACGAGTTCGCGATCATCCTGCCGCGCGGGGCCGTAGCGGCCGCCGAACGCCTGCGTGAGGCCCTTGAGCAGCCGCTGCGGGTGGCCGGATTCGACATCTATCCGACCGTGTCGATCGGCGCCGTGGCCGTCGAGGGCGGCCCGGACGCGCCGGACGCGGCCGAACTGCTGCGCCGCGTGGAGTTGGCGGTCGAACACGCCAAGTCCGCCGGGCGCGGCGGGGTCGCGGCCTACGGCCGGGCGCTGGAGAGCGACAGCCTGTCCCGCCTGGCCCTGGAATCGGACCTGCGCAACGCCTTCGTGCGCGGCGAGATCGAGCCGTTCTACCAGCCGATCGTGAACCTCGACACCGGGGCGGTGGCCGGCTTCGAGGCCCTTGCGCGCTGGCGCCACCCGCGGCGGGGTCTGGTGCCGCCTGACGAGTTTCTCGGCCTCGCCGACGAAATGGGGCTGATGAACGAGCTGGGCCTGCTGATGATGACCCAGTCGGCGCGTCAGCTGGCCGAGTGGCTGCAGCGGCATCCCGGCGCGGGCAAGCTGTTCTGCAGCGTCAACCTGTCGGTCGGCGAGATCGAGCGGCCCGGCCTGGTCGAGGACGTCGCCCGGGTCATCGCCGAAACCGGCCTGCCGCGCGGCGCGCTGAAGCTTGAGGTGACCGAGAGCGACATCATGCGCGACACCACCCGCGCCGCCGACATCCTGAAGCAGCTGCGCGACGCCGGCGCCTCGCTGGCGCTGGACGACTTCGGCACCGGCTTCTCGTCGCTCAGCTACCTGGCGCGACTGCCGTTCGACACCCTGAAGATCGATCGCTACTTCGTGCTGACCATGGACACCGACGAGGGCTCGGCGAAGATCGTCAAGTCGGTGGTCAACCTCGGCCGCGACCTGTCGCTGGAGGTGGTCGCCGAGGGCGTCGAGAACGCAACCCTGGCCCGACTGCTGCTGGACGCCCAGTGCCACTACGGTCAGGGCTTCGGCTACGCCCAGCCGCTGCCGGCCCAGGGCGCCGAGGTCTATCTCAACGAGTCCCTCGCCGACGGCTCCGCCCCGATCAAGGCGCGCTCGGCCTGACGGCTCAGGCCCGCCCCGCCTGCCCCGAAAGCAGGCCGGGATCGACCCCCAGGGTCGCCAGCGCGCGGCCCCATTTGGCGTCATAGTCGGGATCGAAGATCAGATCGGCGTCCGCCTCGGCGGTCAGCCAGACGTTCTCGCCCAGTTCGTCCTCCAGCTGGCCCTCGCCCCAGCCCGCGTAGCCCAGCAGCAGCACCGAGCGCCGGGGGCCCATGGCGGGATCGACCATGGCGGCCAGCGCCTCGCGGGTGCCGGTGATGGCCAGCCCCTCGCCGAAGGCCAGCGAGGCGTCCTCCGCCATCCAGTCGTCGGAATGCAGGACGAAGCCCCGCTCGCGCTCGACCGGGCCGCCCACCAGCACCGGCCGGCCGGCCGCCGCCTCGGGCGCGGGGGTCTCCAGCTTGGTGAGCACCGTCTTCAGGTCGACCCCGGGGGCCGGACGGTCCAGCCTCAGGCCCATCGCATGGTCCGGAGCGTGCGCGCAGATCAGGATCACCGCGTGCTCGAAACGGGGATCCCCGATGCCGGGCATCGCCACCAGCAGCCGTCCGGTCAGGTTCTGGAAGTCGTCCATGTGCGATATCATCGGGAGCCGGGAGGCCCTGCGCAAGCCGCGACGCTTCACACCTCTGTTGGCGAGCGTCGCGGCAACGCCTATCTGCGGGCGACGTTCTTCCCTCGAACCCACCGGAGCGACCTCATGACCGTCCAGATTGGCGACCGCCTGCCCTCGGCCACCCTGACCCGCGCCACCGACGACGGCCCCAAGCCGGTCTCGACCGACGAGGTCTTCAAGGGCCGCACCGTGGCCCTGTTCGCCGTGCCGGGCGCCTTCACCCCGACCTGCTCCGCCCGCCACCTGCCGGGCTTCAAGGAAGCGCAGGAGACGCTGAAGGAGAAGGGTGTCGACGCCATCGCCTGCGTCTCCGTCAACGACGCCTTCGTCATGGGCGCCTGGGCCGATAGCCAGGGCGTCGGCAAGGACGACATCCTGATGCTGGGCGACGGCAACGGCGACTTCACCCGGGCGCTGGGCCTGTCCATGGACGCCAAGGGCTACGGCATGGGCGAGCGTTCGCAGCGCTACTCGATGCTCGTCAGGGACGGGGTGGTCGAACAGCTGAATATCGAGCAGCCCGGCGAGTACAAGGTGTCGTCGGCCGAGCACCTGCTGGCGCAGCTGTAGATGGCGTGAGCGACCCCTTCACGACCGAGCAGCGCAGCGCCGTGATGCGGCGCGTGAAGGGGCGCGACACCCGGCCCGAACTCGCCGTCCGCCGGGCCCTGCGCGCGGCCGCCATCGGCTATCGCCTCGGCGGAGCCGGTCTGCCGGGGCGTCCCGATCTGGTGATGAAAGGTCGTCGCACGGTCGTGTTCGTGCACGGCTGCTTCTGGCACGGTCACGATTGCCCGCGCGGCGCCCGCGCGCCGAAGGCCAACGCGGGCTACTGGTCGGCCAAGATCGCCCGCAACCGGGCCCGCGACGCCGCCGCCGAGGCCGCGCTGCGCGCCGTGGGCTGGCGTGTGATCACCGTCTGGGAGTGCGGACTGCGGCGAACCGATTTCGCCGACCGGCTGGCCGAGGCCGTCCGGGGTCAGGCGGCGGCGGTCTCGATCGCCGCCTCGTCCTGAGCCTGGGTCATGACGTGGTTGATGGCTCCGAGGAGCATCTGCGGCGTGATCGGCTTCGGCACGAAATAGGTCATGCCGGCGGCGGTGCAGGCGGCGATGTCCTCGGGCGAGGTGTCGGCGGTCACGGCGATGACCGGCGTCTGTGCGTTGAGACCTTCCCCGGCGCGGATCCGGCGGGTGGTCTCACGACCGTCCAGCTCGGGCATGCGGACGTCCATGAAGATCAGGTCGAAGGCCTCGGCGTCGCAGATCTTCAGCGCCGACATGCCGTCGGCCGCGGTGGCGATGTCGCACCCGAGCGGCTGAAGGATCAGCTGGATGGCGCGACGATTGATGTCGTGGTCGTCGACGACCAGCACCCGCATCGGCCGCTCGTCTTCCTCCGGCTCGGCGTCGACCTCCGTCCGGCAGCCGGGCGTCTCCAGGGCGGGCGCCGGCGACGGCGCCGCCGGGACAGCCGCAGGCGGTTCAGCGATCACCGGGGCCAGGGCCTTGGCCACGGCGTCGCGACTCTGCTGGTCGATGGCCGGAACGACAGCCGCGGTCTGGCCCTGTTCGAGACGGATCGCGAGGGTGAACCGGGCGCCCTCGCCGGGCCGGCTGCGGGCGGTCAGGCGGCCTCCCATCAGCTCGGCGAACTGGCGGCTGATGGCCAGCCCGAGGCCGGTCCCCCCATGCCGGGCGCTGACGCCTTCCGCGGTCTGGTCGAACGCCGTGAACAGGCGGGCGAGCTGGTCCGGGGTCATGCCGGGCCCGGTGTCGGCCACCTCGATGAGTACGGCGTGGCCGCCCGGCTCCTCGGGCCATGAGCGCAGGCGCAGGGTGATGCTCCCCTCGGCCGTGAACTTCATCGCGTTGGAGATCAGGTTGTTCAGGACCTGGCGCAGACGCATCGGGTCGCCGCGCACCGCCGCGGGCACCGACGCGGCGCCCTCGACGCGCAGCTTCAGGCCCTTGGCGCGGGCCGGCCCGCGCCAGAGACGGGCTGTCTGGTTGAGGAGGTCGCGCAGGTCGAAATCGACGCTGTCGACGGTCATGTGCCCCGCCTCCAGCTTGGCGTGGTCCAGCAGATCGTCCAGCAGCGCCTTCATCATGAAACCGGCGTCGCTGATCAGGCGGGCCTGGGCGCGCGAACCGCTCTCCGCCGCGCCGCGTTCCAGTTCCGCCGAGCCCGTCAGGATGGCGCTGATCGGCGTGCGCAGGTCGTGGCCGATGGCCGCGAGAAAGGCGCTCCGGCTGGCCATGATGCGTTCGGCCTCCCGGCGCTTGCGATCGGCCTCGAGCCGCGCCGAGGTCTCTGCGGCGCGCGCCTCGTTCATGCGCTGCCACGTCGACAGGCAGTAGGTGATGAACACGCCGACCGCGACCGCGGCGGCCGTGACAAGGCCGGTGCTGGCTCCGAACATGGCCATGAACACCGGTACGGAGGCGAGATACAGGAACTGCGGCAGAACCGTCAGCACCAGCACCCGCGTGGAACGGGGGGCGTTGATGACCGAATAGATCGCGCCCGCGGAGAGGAGCAGCGAGGCGCAGATTCCCGCCAGCTGGCCGCCGATCAGCCACAGCGGGATGGACAGGCTGCCGAAGTAGCCGGCGTTGGCGAACAGGACGACGTCGCCGGCCGCGGCGCGCAGGCCGTGCAGCCGATCGGTTCGCCGGCCATTGATCGGGGCGAAGATCCACAGGTCGAGAAGCTGTATGAGGAAGTAGCCCGCCACCCAGGCGACGCTCAGGGACCAGCCGATGACGGGGCTGAACACCAGGGCGCAGGCGGCGGCCATGCCCATCCGCTGCAGCAGGGTCGTGCGGCGCTGGTGGATGGCGCCGACCCACGCATCCGACGGGTCGTCAGTTTTAGCGGCCGAAGCAATCGCCATGCGGCTCCCCGAACTGAGCCCGCGGGCCCTGGCCGCCACTATCGGCCCCTTGCCCTAACGCTCCGTCAACGGGCCGTTCCGACGGCCTCCGCGGCGGAGGCGAAGCCGTCGGCGCGCAGCCGGTCCGCGAGATCCCGTTTGATGCGGCCGACCAGGCCCGGCCCGTCGTATACGAGCGCCGAGTAGAGCTGCACCGCGCAGGCTCCGGCGCGGATGCGGGCGTAGGCCTCGTCGCCCGAGTCGATCCCGCCCACCGCGATCAGCGGCAACCGACCGGCCGAGGCCTCGGCGGCGGCCTGCAGCGCAGCCCGGGCCCGCGCCTGCACGGGAGCGCCGGACAGCCCGCCCGCCTCGTTCCGATGCGGCGACCGCAGGCTGGCCGGTCGGTCGAGCGTGGTGTTGGAGACGACCAGGGCGTCCAGGCGATGATCCAGCCCGGCCTCCACGATCATGCCGATCTCGTCAGACGACAGGTCGGGGGCGATCTTGAGAAAGACCGGCGTGGGGTCGTCGCCCCGCGCCTCGCTGAGTCGGCCCAGCAGGTCGTCGAGAGCCGTGCGGCCCTGCAGCGCCCGAAGGCCGGGCGTATTGGGCGACGACACATTGACCGTCACATAGTCGGCGAGCCCCTTCAGGCGGGTCAGGCCGAGCACATAGTCCGCGGCCTTGTCCTCGGTATCCTTGTTGGCCCCGAGATTGGCCCCGACCACGACGGTCCGCGGCCGCCGCTCCAGCCGCGCCGCGAAGGCCTCGAGACCGGCGTTGTTGAACCCCATGCGATTGATGATCGCGCGGTCCTCGGTCAGCCGGAACAGGCGGGGCCGCGAATTGCCCGGCTGCGGACGCGGCGTCACCGAGCCGCACTCGACGAAGCCGAAGCCCAGGCGGGCCAGCCCGTGCAGGGCCTCGCCGTTCTTGTCCAGCCCGGCCGCGAGGCCGACGGGGTTGGGCAGTTCGAGCCGGCCGATGCGCGTGCGCAGCACCGGATCGTCCGGTTTCGGCTCCGGCAGGGGCGCCAGCTGCAGGGCGCGGATCGCCAGCCCGTGGGCCGTCTCCGGATCAAGCCTGCGCAGCAGGGCGGCCCCCAGGTCGGTCAGTCCCATCCCACCGTCCCGTCGTCGAAATGCATCACGCCGTCCGCGTCGACCGCGAGACCGCGCTCCGACACGACGGCGCTGCGCGGCAGCGGCCCGTAAACGTGCGGGAACAGGGCCCCGCCGCGTGACGGCTCCCACACCACGGCGTCGCCCAGACGAGCCGTCTCGACGTCGAGGAGCAACAGGCTCTCCCGGCCGCGATAGTGCCGGGCCGCGGTCTCGGCCAGTTGCCCGGAAGTGGACATGTGAATGTAGCCGTCCGCGAGATCCACCGCCGAACCGCCATAGGCGTCGCCGGCGGCGTGCCACTCGTCCGCATCGACCAGCTTGTAGGCGATCCCGCTCACCGGCCGTCCAGCTCCCGGGGCTGCAGGAAGCCGTCGAACAGGCAGCGGCCGGCGACGTCCACCGTAAAGACCGCCGCCGCCCCCGGCGGGAAGCCGCCGCTCATCCGGTCCATCAGCGCCGGGGAGGCGGCGCCCTCGGTCATGTATTCGAGGGCCAGGAGATGGACGCCCGGATTGTGGGCCACGACCAGCAGGCAGCCGGCCTCGTCCTCCGCGGCCTCGACGAACCGGCGCAGGACGTCGGCGGAGCCGTTATAGAGCGCCTCGTCGTCGCGCACCTGCACGTCGCCCAAGGCGTCGTGAACGAGATTCCAGGTCTGGCGCGTGCGCGCCGCGGGCGACACGAGGGCCAGGTCGGGGCGCAGGCCCCGCGCCGCCAGCGCCTGTCCCATCAGGGACGCGTCGGCGCGGCCGCGGGCGGACAGAGGCCGATCGCGGTCGCCGCCGGCGCCGCAGGACCGTTCCGCCTCGGCATGACGCATCAGGATCAGTCGCTGCATGCGCCGCCCTTTAGGGCGCTTCGGAGCTTCCCGCCAGATCGCGGTGGCTTCGGCCGGCAGGCTGCGGGTTCATCGCCGGGGTCAGCGCCGCGACCGGCGCGACCGCCCCGCCGGGCCGGACCCGGGCATAGGCCTGGCGCGTCGCTTCCAGGAGGACGACGCCGGCGGCGCCGGGCAGCACCCGCTTGCCGACCTGCTCCAGGCCCTCCGCGAACGGCAGCACCGGCGGCCACGGCGGCACATAGAGCGTCTGCGACCATGCTGTCGGCTCCAGGCCCGCGTCGCGGACCAGCCGCTCCAGCTGGCGGCGTGTGAACGGTCGACCGTGTCCGAACGGGGTGGATTCCGCCCGGGCCCAGAGGCCGCCGCGCGCCGCGGCGATCAGGATGATCCGGCCGGCGGGCGCCATGGCCCGCACGGCCTCGAGCATCAACGCCCGGGCGTCGTCCGCCTCCTCCAGGGCATGCACCAGCAACACGCGATCGAACGTCCCGGCCGCGAAGGGCAGGCGGCGGTCGTCCACGAGCAGGGACCGGTTCCTTCCCACCGGGGGCCATGGCTCGACCCCCTGGCCGCCGGGCATCGCCGCCACCACGCGGCGGGCGCCGACGAAGGCGTCCAGCCAGGGGGTGGCGTAGCCGAGCCCGAGAACGTCGCAGTTCGTCGCCTCGCCCCAGGCGTCTTCCAGCCGCCGCGCCAGCATCCGGCGCGCCACGGCTCCGGCCGGCTCGCCGTAGAAGATCCGGAGCTCCTCGATGCTGCGCCGCATGCCCGCAGCATAGACCCGCAGGGGGCTCGCTGCCAGAATGACCGGATGCCGCTGGACGTTCGCCTGTTTCCCTGCCTGTCCGACAACTACGGCTTCCTGGTGCGCGACCACGCCACCGGCGCCGTGGCGGCCGTCGACACGCCCGACGCCGATGCGATCCTCGCCGATCTCGAGGCGTCCGGCTGGGGCCGGCTGGACCTGATCCTCAACACCCACTGGCACCCCGATCACAGCCAGGGCAATGCGGCGCTGAAGGCGGCGACCGGCTGTGAAATCTTCGGGCCGGAAGAAGTGCGCCGCGCCGCGCCGCTGGACCGCGCGGTTCGCGGCGGCGACCGGGTCAGCCTCGGCGCCACGGTGATGGAAGTGGTCGACGCGCCGGGCCACACCCTCGGCCACGTCGTCTACCGCTCGGCGGCCGACGCCCAGGCCTTCGTCGGCGACGTCCTGTTCGTCATGGGCTGCGGCCGGCTGTTCGAGGGTTCGCCGGAGCAGATGTGGTCAAGCCTCCAGATCCTGGCGGGGTGGCCGGACGAGACCGTGATCTGGTGCGCCCACGAATACACCGCGTCCAACGCCCGCTTCGCGCTGAGCGTCGACGAGCGCCCGGAGATGGAGGCGCGCGCCGCCGGCATCCTCGCGATGCGCGAGCGGGGCGAGCCGACCGTGCCGACCACCATCGGCGCGGAGAGGGCCTTCAACCCCTTCCTTCGCGCCGCGGACGCCGCGGCCTTCGCAGCGCTGCGCGCGGCCAAGGACGGGTTCAGCGGCTAGCGGATGCCTGCGGCAGGAAGGCCCGGATCACCCGCGCCGACGACGGCCGGCCGGCCACGCCCTGCGCCGGCGCCACCACGACGCGCAGTTCGCCGCGGACGTAGTTCACCGAGGCGCTTGTCCCTTCGACGATGACGATGCGACGCAGCTGGTTCAGCGCTTCGCGGCCGCCCGGCGAGCGTGAAATGCGTACGACCGCGTCCGTCGACAGGATGAGCGCCTCGACCGCCAGCGCTTCGGACTCGACGCCGGTGTCGGCGTTGATCTCGACCATCCGGCCGACCGCCTGGCTGACCACGGCGCTGCGTCGCAGCATCAGGTTGAGCATCTGGGCCGGCCCCAGCAGCGGCGGCGACAGGCTCTGACCCTGGCCCGCGTAGGAGGCAGGAGATCCTCCGGGCGCACGCGCCGTATAGACGGTGATGCCGCCGTTGGGCGTGACCCGCAGCACCTGCTGGCCGGCGTCGTTGCGGTAGATCACATCGCCGCGCGGGGCGGGGCTGGCCCGGAGCACCCACGTCTCCTGCCGCCGGTCGAAGCGAAGCAGCGGGTGGTTGCCCGAACGGTCGAGGACGAAGCCTTCCCCGGTGGCCGAGACATACCGCCCGGGAGCAGGCAGGGCGCCCGAGGACCGGCGCTGGTCGCGCAGGGCGCGGCTCTGCTCGGCCTGGGCGTTGGCGCGTTCCTGGGCGGAGGCGCTGGCGCCCGGGGTGACCGTCAGCGACAGGGCCGCGGCCGCGAGGGCGATCGCCATCGCGGTCGGAAGCGGCCTGCGCGCCGTCCTGACCCTCGCCGTCAACTCCATGGCCGTCTTGGTGGAATCCGGGAGCGGCGGATTTTGGGCAGGGCCCGGATCACCCGACCAGATACTGACCGCCGTTCAGCGACAGGGTGCAGCCTGTGACATATCCGGCACGCTCACCCGCCAGCCACGATGCCATGTCGGCGATTTCCTCGCCTTTTCCGAGCCTTCCCACCGGGATCTGGGCGATGATCCCGGCCAGCACCTTCTCGTCCATGGCCCCAACCATCTCGGTGTCGATGTAGCCGGGGGCGATACAATTCACCGTGACTCCCTTGCGCGCGTTCTCCAGCGCCAGGGCCTTGGTGAAGCCGATCATGCCCGCCTTGGCGGCCGAGTAGTTGGTCTGGCCGATCTGGCCTTTCTGGCCGTTGATCGAGCTGATGTTGACGATCCGGCCCCAGCCGCGGTCGCGCATGCCGTTGATGACCTGCCGGGTCATGTTGAACACACTGTCCATGTTCACCCGGATCACGTCGGACCACTGGTCGGCGCTCATCTTGTGGAAGAAGCCGTCGCGGGTGATGCCGGCGTTGTTGATCAGGACGTCGACGGGCCCCAGCGCCGCCTCGACCTCGGCCACGGCGCGCTGGCAATCCTCGAACGATCCGACGTTGCCCTTCACCACCATGACGCCCAGCTCGCGCGCCGTCGCCTGTGCGGCCTCCTCGTTGCCCGAATAGCCGGCCGCGACGGCCAGGCCGTCCTCCTTCAGCCGCTGGGCGATGGCCTTGCCGATGCCGCGAGTGCCGCCGGTCACGAGTGCGACGCGTGCCATGTGCGTATCCTGTCCCTGGAGCGGCGGCCTCTGCCGCGGGCCGCCTGCGTCGGATACGCTTTAGCTTGCGATGCGTTGCGCGAAAAGCGCCGTTACGCCGCCTGTGGCATCCGCGCCATGTCGATCACGAAGCGGTAGCGTACGTCCGACCGCTCCATCCGCGCGTAGGCTTCGTTGATCTGGTCCGGTGCGATCGTCTCGATGTCGCAGGCGATGCCGTGCTCGGCGCAGAAGTCCAGCATCTCCTGGGTTTCCCGGATCCCGCCGATCAGGCTGCCGGCCACGCTGCGGCGGCGCCACAGCAGGGGCATGGCGTAGACTGGCAGGCCTTCGGTGGTCAGGCCCAGCATGACCATGGTTCCGTCGCGCGCCAGCAGGTTGATATGGCTGGCGATCTCGTGCGTGGCCGAGACCGTATTGATGATCAGGTCGAACTTCTCCGCCGCCGCCTTCATGGCCGCCTTGTCCGAGTTGATCAGGAAGTGCTTGGCCCCCATCCGCTCGGCGTCGCCCTTCTTCCGGTCCGAGGTGGACAGCACCGTCACCTCGGCGCCCATCGCCGCCGCCAGCTTCACGGCCATGTGGCCGAGCCCGCCCAGCCCGATCACCGCCACCTTCGACCCCGGTCCCACCTTCCAGTGGCGCAACGGGCTGTACGTCGTGATGCCGGCGCACAGCAGCGGCGCGGCGGCGTCCAGCGGCAGGGCGTCCGGGATGCGCAGCACGAAGTCCTGGTCGACCGTGATCCGGTCGGCGTAGCCGCCCTGGGTGATCGTCTGCCCGACCTCGCCGCCCTTCGGATCGGCCGAGCCGTAGGTCTGGGTCATGCCCGGCTCGCAGTACTGCTCCTCGCCCGCCGCGCACGCGGCGCAGGTGCGGCAGCTGTCGACCATGCAGCCGACGCCGACGCGGTCCCCGACCTTGAAGCGGCTGACGTCCGGCCCGACCGCGGTCACCACCCCGGCGATCTCGTGGCCGGGCACGATCGGATATCGGGTGCCGCCCAGGTCGTTCTTCGCCACGTGCAGGTCCGAGTGGCAGACGCCGCAGTATTTGATCTCGATGGCTACGTCGTTCGAGCCGGGGTCGCGCCGGTCGAAGCTGTAGGGGCTCAGCGGGGCGTCGGCGGCGGTCGCCGCGAAGGCGCGGGTGGCGATGGGCATGGGCAGGTCTCCTGGAAGCGGCTCAGGTGTGGGCGCGCCGGCGCTTGCGCAACCGTCAGCCGATCCTTTCGATCAGCGCCATGGCGGCGGCGGGGTTCCGCACCTTGGCCCCCGAGATGAAGTAGGCGAACACGTCGCCCCGCTTCGCCCAGTCCCGCGTGCGCGCCGCGATGGCGTCCAGCTCGGTCGACGTCATACCCGTCGGCTCGTCCTCGCGGCTCGACATCAGCCGGGCGTAGGTGAAGTCGGCCGTGGGCTGGTCGATGCGAGGCCACTCCGGCGCCTCTTCGTCCTCGGCGTAGACGATGGCGACCCCGTACTTTGCGGCCAGATCGTAGAACTGCGGCGTGTCGAAGCTGGCGTTCCGCACCTCCAGCGCATGGCGCAGGCGCAGCCCGTCCTTTTCCTGCGGCAGCAGCTTCAGGAAGCCTTCGAAGTCCTCCGGGTCGAACTTCTTCGTGCCCATAAACTGCCAGTTGATCGGCCCCAGCTTGTCGCCCAGCGCCGTCAGCCCCTGGTCGAGGAAACGGCCCATCGACTCGCCCATGTCCGACAGGACCTTGCGATTGGTGCAGTAGCGGCTGGCCTTGACCGAAAAGACGAACCCCTCCGGCGTCTCGTCGCGCCACTTCATCCAGCTGTCGGGCTTGAAGGTGGAATAGTAGGTCCCGTTGATCTCGATCGAGGTCAGCTGACGGCTGGCGTATTCCAGCTCGCGCTTCTGGCTCCACTTCTCCGGATAGAAGACGCCGCGCCACGGCTCGTAGGTCCAGCCGCCGACGCCGACGCGGATCGTGCCTGTCATCTCGCCCTCCTGTGCGGGACCGATGTGGCCTCAGCCGGCGGCCGGGACAAGCGCCCGGTAGGCGGCGCGGGCGTGAGCGCGAGCGGTCGCGTCGTCCAGCAGCCGCTTCGAATGGCTGTAGGACAGCACCATCCCCTTGTACTGGAACACCTTCGCGTCCAGCGCCGCGTCGTCCAGCTCGGGATACAGCGTCCAGAATTCGCGACGGATGGCCCTGGCCCAGCGCAGTTGGCTCGACTTCAGCACGTCGCGCAGCGGGCCCGGCTGGTCGTCCAGTTCGGCCGCGGCGGCCATCAGCGGGCAGCCGCCCGGCCGGTCCTGACCGTCGACCCAGTCCAGCTCCAGCTCGACCAGACGGTCCAGCCGCTCCCGTCCCGGCGTCAGCCCCTCGGCGGGCCGCCACACCTGCTGGGTAAAGCGCTCGATCATGGCGTCGACCAGTTCGGCGTGCAGCGCCTCCTTGGACTGGAAATGCTTCAGCACGGCGCTCTTCGACACGCCCGCCGCGGTCGCCACATCGGCCAGGCTGACCGCGGCGAGCCCCCGCACCGCGACCAGCCGCATGGCCTCGTCGATCAGCCGCGCCCGCGTCGCCTCGCCCTTGCTGGCCATATCCGGACTCCAAAAGTGCCCGATCGGACACTTTCCTCTTGACTCAAAGTGACCGACTGGTCACTCATTGGTGTACGACCGGTCACTTCTACACGGGATCGGCCGCCCTGACCACCCTTCCTGGAGGAAGCGCCATGCTTCTCACGTCCCTCGCCCTCGCCGCCGCCCTTCTCGCCCAGCCCGCCGTCGCCGGCGCCGCCGCCACCCTCGTGGAGCCCCGCGAAGCCCGAATGACCCTCGACGGCCGCAGCTGGTCCTGCGACTCCGCCGGCCAGTGCATCGGCCGCGGCGGCGGAAACACCCAGCCGCTGATGCGCGAGTGCCGTCGCTTCGTCGCCCGCTTCGGCGCCGTCTCGGCCTTCTCGCGGAACGGTCTCGCCCTGACCGAGGCCGAGCTGGGCCAGTGCAACGCCGCAGTCGCCTGACCCTCCGCAGGGCGCCACGGCCGTGCTAGCCCTCCTCCGCCGCGCCCCAGCGGCGAGGAGGGCTGACATGGCCGCATCGATGTTCCGGGTCTTCGATCCCCGCCAGCTCGCTCACGCTCCGGCGCAGGAGTTCCACAATGGCGGCTGGGCCCCCCACGCTGATCTCCCCGCCCGCGCCGCCAATATCGCCGACCGGCTGGCGCCGTTCGAGCCGGCCCGCGACCTCGGCCGGACGCCGATCCTGCGGGTCCACACGCCCGAGTACGTCGACTTTCTCGAGCACGCCCACGCCGACTGGCGCGCCGCGGGCCGACCCGGCGACGCCATCGGCTACGCCTGGCCGGTGGTCGGCCGTCGGCCGCTCAACCTCGACCGCATCGACGCCCGCCTCGGCCGCTTCTCCTACGACGCCTGCACTCCGGTCACGCCCGGGACGTGGGAGGCGTCGTACTGGGCGGCGCAGACCGCCCTGACGGCGCTCCAGCCGGTGCTCGACGGCCGGGAACGGACCAGTTTCGCCCTGTGCCGCCCGCCCGGCCACCACGCCGGCGCCGACTACCTCGGCGGCTACTGCTACCTGAACAACGCCGCCATCGCGGCGCGGGCGGCGCGCGACGCCGGGCACGCCCGCGTCGCCGTGCTGGATGTCGACTACCATCACGGCAACGGCACCCAGGACATCTTCCTCGACGACGGTTCGGTGTTCTTCGCCTCCATCCACGCCGATCCGGCCAGCGACTACCCCTTCTTCTGGGGCCATGCCGACGAGCGCGGCGTCGGCGAAGGGGAGGGGGCCAACCTCAACCTGCCGCTACCGCGGGGCACGACCTTCGAGGCCTACGTCGCCGCCCTCGACACGGCGCTTGAGGCCGTCGCCCGGTTCGATCCCTCGCTGCTGGTGGTCTCCTTCGGCGCCGACACCTTCGAGGGCGACCCGATCTCCCACTTCCGCATCGCCACGGGCGACTACCCGCGGCTGGCCGAACGCATCGCCGCGCTCGGGCGGCCGACCCTGATCGTCATGGAAGGCGGCTACGCCGTCGACGCCCTCGCCGACAACGTCGAGGGCTTCCTGTCGGGGTTCTGAGGCTCAGTAGGCGAAGTCGCGGTACACCCGCTCCACATCGCCCTGCCAGTCGCCGTGGTACAGCTCCAGCAGCCGCTCGGCCGGGGTGATCCCGCTGTCCGCGATGTCCTCCAGCTCCGACAGGTAGCCGCGCTCGTCGACCATGCCGCCCGAGAAGCGGGCGCGGTTCTTGAGCCCCTGCCGGGCGATGGCGACCATGTCCCGGGCCACGTCCTGCACTGTGCGGCCGGCGACCTCGGCCTTCAGCCCCAGCCGGGTGACGTCGCGGCGCAGGCGCTCGTGGTCGGCGATGTCCCAGTCCTTGACCAGGTCCCACGCCGCCGCCAGCGACGGGGCGTCGTACAGCACCCCGGCCCACAGGGCGGGCAGGGCGCAGATCCGGCTCCACGGCCCGCCGTCGGCGCCGCGCATCTCGAGGTACTGCTTCAGCCGCACCTCGGGGAAGAGGGTGGTCAGGTGATCGGCCCAGTCCTTCTTCGTGGCGCGCTCGCCGGGCAGGGCGTCCAGCCGGCCCTCCATGAAGGCGCGGAACGACTGGCCGGACAGGTCGACGTAGCGCTCGCCCCGCTTGGCGAAATACATCGGCACGTCCAGCGCGTAGTCGGCGTAGCGCTCGAAGCCGAAGCCGTCCTCGAACACGAAGTCCAGCATGCCGGTGCGGTCCGGATCGGTGTCGGTCCAGACGTTCGCCCGCGCGGTCAGGAAGCCGTTGGGCCTGCCCTCGGTGAACGGGCTGTTGGCGAACAGGGCGGTGGCGATCGGCTGCAGGGCCAGAGAGGTGCGGAACTTCAGCACCATGTCCGCCTCGCTGTCGAAGTCGAGGTTGGCCTGGATGGTGCAGGTGCGCAGCATCATGTCGAGGCCCAGCCCGCCCTTCTTCGGCATGTAGGCGCGCATGATGTCGTAGCGGCCCTTGGGCATGACCGGCACGTCCTCGCGCCGCCACATCGGATCGAAGCCGAGGCCGAGGAAGCCGAGCCCCAGCTGGTCGGCCACCTGCTTGACCTCGACCAGATGCCGGCCGGTCTCGTCGCAGATGTCGTGGATGTCCTTCAGCGGCGCGCCCGACAGCTCGAACTGCCCGCCCGGCTCAAGGCTGATGGAGGCGGTGAATCCTTCGTCGTTGGTGCGCTCCAGGGCGATGACGTGGCCGCCCTCGTCGACCGGGCTCCAGCCGAACCGCTGCAGACCCTCCAGCATGGCGCGGATGCCGTTGTCGCCGTCGTAGGCCGGGCGGCGCAGGGTCGACTTGTCGAAGCCGAACTTCTCGTGCTCGGCCCCGATGCGCCACTGGTCGCGGGGCTTGATCCCCTTCGACATCGCGCCGATCAGGTCGTCCCGGGTAAGCGGCGCGTCGTCGGCCATGGGTGTTCTCTTCAGCCCCTGTGTCGCCGCTAGATGGGCGGGTCGGGCCGCCCGCTCAAGTCCCATTTTTCCGTCGCGCCGATAAGCCAGGCTTGGCCTATCGTTCCCAGTCGCCGACCGCCGCCTGCCACAGCGTCAGCGCCGTGGTCGCCGCCGTGTCGGCGCGCAGCACCCGCGGGCCCAGCGAGACCGCGGTGGTGAACGGCAAGGCCCGCAGCCGCTCGCGCTCCTCCGGCGAAAAGCCGCCCTCCGGCCCGATCAGAATGGCCCAGGAACCGCCGCCCGCCTCCGCCAGCGCCGTGAGCGCCGGCGCGCCGCCGGTCTCGTCGCAGAACATCAGCCGGCGCGACGCGTCCCAGCCGTCCAGCACCTCCGCCAGCCTCCGCGGCGCCGCCACCTTCGGCACGTCCAGCCGCCCGGTCTGCTCGGCGCTTTCCTCGGCGATGGCCTCCAGCCGGTCCATGCGCACATGCTGCGGCTGGGTCCGCGCCGTCGTGATCAGCCCGATCCGCGCCGCCCCCAGCTCGGTGGCTTTCTCGACGGCGAACTCCAGCGCCGACTTCTTCACCGTGGCGATGAGCAGGTGCACATCCGGCGGCGTGACCTGCTCGCGCACCTTCTCCTCGGCGCGCAGCACCACGCCCTTCTTCAGCGCCTCTGCGATCACACACCGCCACTCGCCGTCGGCGCCGTTGAACACCAGCAGCGGGTCGCCGGCCTTCAGCCGCATCACCTGGGTCAGGTAGCGCGACTGGTCGAGCGTCGGCGCGAGCGCCGCGCCGGCGGACAGGGGCTGGGGGATGTGGAGGCGGATCATATCCGCGCCATAGCGCTCAACGGCTCACTGCGGAATGATTTCGCAGCTGTACGTGTCGGTTGCCCGCTGCCGAACAAAGGGCTGTCCGCGCAGATCAATCTGCGTCGTTGCGGTCGTGCTGTACCGCAGGACGAGCCCGGTCTCCGCGTCGTGCAACACCTCACCGGCCGTAACGTGATCCATCTCCATCGGGGCTCCATTGACGTCCCCCGATCCCTGGGCGGTGAGTTCGCCGGAGAAGCGCCAGGCGCGGCGGCCCTCATGTCGGGTCTCACCGCGGTACCGGATGTCGATCGCCCCGTCCGCGGCGAACGGAAGGCCCATGTTGCCGATCATCCGGTTGATGAGGCTGCGTCGCAGGGGTTCCGGGTAGTACTGATCGCCCACGGCGAAGGTCCGGCCGATCAGCAGGCGCTCCGGTACGTCATCCGCCAGAGCAAGGGCCAGCGCCGGGACATCGGCGCGGGGGGTGGCGGCCGCCCAGGCCTCAATCGAAGAGCCCGTCAGGTTCGCGTCGGTCACCGCGCCATTGGCGGCGGTGCTGAACGTCAGCACGGTCGAGCCCTCGGGGGATGCCGAGGTGTGTTCAAAACGCAGGCCGTCGCCGGCGCGAATGGCCTTCAAACCTCGCGTGTTGGCCTCGACAGTCGGCTGGGCCCTGACGTTTTCGACCCCGCCGCTCATCAGCGTGACGTTCGAGACTTCGGCCTGGCAGGCGCGTTGCATCGTGGTTGAAAGAACGGGCGAGATACGCCCTGACTGCGCCTGCGCGATCTGCGGCGCCGCGGCGAGGACGAACACAGCCGCGGCGGCGGCGTGGCGGAAATACATGGCGACCCCCGGAAAATCGGCCTCCGTTATCCGCCGCGCGGCGCGGCATGGCAATGCGGGGTGGGGCGCCTGGTCCGCCCCCTTGCGCTCACAGCGTCCGCGCGATCAAGAGCTTCATGATCTCGTTGGTGCCGCCGTAGATGCGCTGCACCCGGGCGTCCTTGTACAGCTGGGCGATCGGGTACTCGGTCATGTAGCCGTAGCCGCCGAACAGCTGCAGCATCTCGTCGATGGTCTCGCCCTGGATGTCGGTGACCCAGTACTTGGCCATCGAGGCGGTGGCGGCGTCGAGCTCGCTCTTCAGGTGGCGCTCGATGCAGTGGTCGACGAACACCTTGGCGACGGTCAGCTTGGTCTTGACCTCGGCCAGCTTGAACTGGGTGTTCTGGAAGTCGAGGATGCGCTTGCCGAAGGCCTTGCGCTCCTTGACGTAGGCCAGGGTGTGCTCGAGGCCTCGCTCCGCCGCGGCCACGCCCTGGACGGCGATGTTCAGCCGCTCCTGCGGCAGCTGCTGCATCAGCTGGATGAAGCCCTGGCCCTCGCCGCCGCCGATGATGTTCTCGCCCGGGACCTTCACATCGTTGAAGAACAGCTCGGAGGTGTCGTTGGCCTCCATGCCGATCTTGTGCAGGTTGCGGCCGCGCTCGAAGCCCTCGGCCCCGTCGGTCTCGACGACGATCAGGCTGGTGCCCTTGGCCCCCTCGCTCGGGTCGGTCTTGGCCACCACGATGATGAAATTGGCCAGCTGGCCGTTGGTGATGAAGGTCTTGGACCCGTTCACCACATACTGGTTGCCGTCCTTGCGGGCGGTGGTCTTCACCCCTTGCAGGTCCGAGCCGGCGCCGGGCTCGGTCATGGCGATGGCCCCGACCAGCTCCCCCGACTGCAGCCGCGGCAGCCAGCGCGCCTTCTGCTCCTCGGTGCCGTAGTGCCAGATGTACGGCATGACGATCGCATTGTGCAGCGAGATGCCGAAGTGGTCCGCGCCCTTCCAGCCCAGCTGGCGCATCAGCACCACCTCGTGCCGGTAGTCGCCGCCCATGCCGCCGTCGGCTTCGGGCATTGACAGTCCCAGCAGCCCCGCCTCACCGGCGTCGTTCCACAGCTGGCGCGGCACCGAACTCCCGGCGATCCACTGCGCCATCTTCTCGGGCGGCGCGTGCTCGTCGATCCACTTGCCGACGCTGTCGGAGAAGAGGGTGATCTCCTCTTCCTGCATGAAGGCGGGATCGGGGGCGTTGAGGACGTTCATCTCATGTCTCCTCCCCACTCCGTGGGGAGGGGGACCGCGAAGCGGTGGAGGGGCTGTTCCCACCGCACAACTGCATCGAGTTCGAGGCCGGCAGCCCCTCCGTCTCGTCGGCTCCGCCGCCGATCCACCTCCCCATTCGCTCCGCGAACAGGGAGGAGACGAGGCTCAGAACGCCTCCGCCGGCAGGGTCATCAGCACGTCCGCGCCGGTCTTCAGCTTGGCCAGATGCGCGCCGGCGTCCGGCAACATGCGCTCGACGAAGTAGCGGCCGGTGGCGATCTTGTGGGCGTAGAACGGGTCGTCCGAGCCGCCGTCGATCGCCTTCTGCGCGGCGAGCGCCATCTGCGCCCACATGTAGGCCAGGGCCGTCAGGCCGAAGATGTGCAGGTAGTCGGTGCTCGCCGCGCCGGCGTTGTCCGGGTTCTGCATGCCGTTCTGCATCAGCCACATGGTGGCCTCCTGCAGCTTCTTCTTGGCGTCGGCCAGGCCGTCGATGAAGGGCTTCTGCGGGCCCTCGCCGCCGTGCTCCGCCACGAAGGCGTCGATCTCGCCGAACCAGGTCATGATCGCCCGGCCGCCGTTGGCCGGCAGCTTGCGGCCGACCAGATCCAGCGCCTGGATGCCGTTGGCGCCCTCGTAGATCATGGTGATGCGCGCGTCGCGCAGGTACTGCGAGGCCGGGAAGTGCTCGGTGTAGCCCGAGCCGCCGTGCACCTGCATGGCCAGCGAGGCGGCATGGAAGCCCCGGTCGGTCAGATAGGCCTTCAGCACCGGAGTGATCAGGCCCATGTAATCGCGCGCCTTCGTCGAGACCGCCTCGTCCTCCGAGCGCTGCAGGTCGGCCTGCAGCGCGGTCCACAGGATGAAAGCCTGGCCGCCCTCGACGATGGCCTTCGCCTCCAGCAGCATGCGGCGCACGTCGGGGTGGACCACGATCGGATCGGCCGGGCCGTCGGGGTTCTTGGGCCCGGTCAGCGAGCGGCCCTGCAGCCGGTCCTTCGCGAACTCCGCCGCCGCCTGGTAGGCCGCGGTGCCGATGGCCAGCCCCTGCAGGCCGGTGCCGAGGCGGGCCTCGTTCATCATGACGAACATCGCCGCCATGCCCTTGTTCTCGGTCCCGACCAGCCAGCCCTTTGCGCCCTCGTAGGACATCACGCAGGTGGCGTTGCCGTGGATGCCCATCTTGTGCTCGAGCCCGGCGCACTGGACTCCGTTACGCTCGCCCAGCGAGCCGTCCTCGTTGACGAGGAACTTGGGCACCACGAACAGGCTGATGCCCTTGATCCCCGCCGGCGCGCCCTCGATGCGGGCCAGCACCAGGTGGATGATGTTGTCGGTGAAGTCGTGCTCGCCGGAAGAGATCCAGATCTTCTGGCCGGTGATGCTGTAGCTGCCGTCGGCGTTGGGAACTGCCTTGGTGCGGATCAGCCCCAGATCGGTGCCGCACTGGGGCTCGGTCAGGTTCATCGTTCCGCCCCATTCGCCGCTGGCCAGCTTGGGCAGGTACATCGCCTTCTGCTCGTCCGAACCGTTGGCGTGCAGGCCCTCGTAGCAGCCGTGGGTCAGGCCGGGGTACATCGAGAAGGCGGGCGAGGCGGCGGCGGTGAATTGACCGAAGGCCATGCCGACGATGGTCGGCAGACCCTGTCCGCCGAACTCCGGGTCGCAGGTCAGGCTGGGCCAGCCGGCCTCGACCATCTGCTGGTAGGCTTCCTTCCAGCCGGTCGGGCCGGTGACCTTGCCGTCGTCCCACTTGCAGCCTTCCAGGTCGCCGGTCCGGTTGAGCGGGGCGATGACCTCCTCGGCGAACTTCGCCCCCTCCTCGAGGATCTGGCCGACCAGCTCGGACGACAGCTCGGAGAAGCCGGGCTGGTTGGAATAGCGGTCGATCTCCAGCACCTCGTTCAGAACGAAGGTCAGGTCGCGGACAGGCGCCTTGTAGGCCATGGACTACGCTCTCGCTTTGAAAGGCTGGTGATGATGGTCGGGGTTCAGACGCTCGCGCAGCAGCGAGGCGTATTCCTCGGCGCCGGGCAGCAGGTCGGGGCGGTGCTCGCCCAGCTTCTGCTCCATCCACTGACAGGCCTCCTCGGCCGTCTGGATGGCGCCTTCGATGTCTTCCAGCTGCTGCTTCAGCGCCGCGATCTGGGCCCGGTGGCGGCGCAGGGCCACCGCCATCTGGTGGGCGTTGTGATCCTTGCGGTCGTATAGATCCAGCATCTCCTGGATCTCCTGCAGGCTGAAGCCGATGCGCCGTCCGCGCAGGATCAGCTTCAGCCGCGCCCGGTCGCGGGCGTCATAGACCCGCGTCTGGCCCTTGCGGGCCGGGGTCAGCAGCCCCTTGTCCTCGTAGAAGCGCAGCGCCCGCGCTGTCGCCCCGAACTCGCGGCACAGCTGGCGGATCGAATAGGTGCGGTGATCGTCGGCGGTCGCCATGGCCGCCAGATAAACCGAACTTTACGTGCACGTAAAGGGAAGGTTTGGCGAGGCGACGGTTCGTCACTTCCGGATTCTGGCGCACCCTGCGGGAGGCGCTATACCGAGCATCGGGCTCTTCGTTCGGCCTCTCCGGAGTCTCAGTCATGTCCCTGTGGGTCGCGCTCGCCCTTCTGTCTCTCGCCTTCGACGACAGCCAGGAACGTTCACGGGCGCCTGACCCCGCCGGCCAGACGCTCCGGGTCGTCGCCGCCAACCGCGCCGAGTCCCGGCTGCGCTTCGAGCGCGACGGCCGGGTGATCGCCACCTTCGGCCAAAGCAGGATGAGCGGCCGGTGGACGAACGGCGCGGACGGCCTGTGCCCCCGATGGGGAGAGGCGCCGATCGAGTGCTGGCCCTACGAGCGTCCCTTCGTCGCGGGGCAGACCGTTACGGTGACGAGCTCCCGCGGAAATGTCGTGCAGGTGACCCGTCTCTGACAGGCCTTCAGCGAACCTCGCGCGCCCGCATCCACAGCACCGGCGCGGTGATGGCGATCAGCGCGAGGTTGGTCGCCGCGAGCCCGAACTCCAGGCCGAGCGCGTGGATGGCCAGCATCACCGTCTCCAGCGCCAGCAGACCGGCGGCGGCGGTCACCAGCAGCGGACGCCCCACCCTCCACGAGACCAGAGGCGCCAGCACCAGCGCCGCCAGCAGGATCTCGGCCACGCCGAGGCCGCGCACGAGGTTCTCCGAGGCGAGCGCCGGCCACTTCATCAGCTCGACGAGGTTCGCCATCGGCTCGCTCAGCTTGGCGTAGCCGGCGGCGATGAAGAACATCGCGATCCACCCCTGGAGGGTCCAGAGCGTGAGATTGCGGTAGCTCGCGTTCAGTCGCGAGCGGGCGGGGGAGAGGGCCTGAGAAGTCATGTCGATGACG
This sequence comes from Brevundimonas viscosa, assembly GCF_900116065.1. Taxonomy (GTDB): domain Bacteria; phylum Pseudomonadota; class Alphaproteobacteria; order Caulobacterales; family Caulobacteraceae; genus Brevundimonas; species Brevundimonas viscosa. The sequence goes on along the minus strand of NZ_FOZV01000003.1, from coordinate 334,166 downwards.
CCCGGGGAGGAGCGCTCTTGTTGATTGGTAACAGTGGCGAGATCGGTTCTGCCGGGCGGTTGCGCAAGGGGCCGGGGCCGAAGCGTAACCTTCCGTGACCCGTTCTTGCCGCGCGGCCGGGGCCAAAGCGTGGCCGCAACCATAATTCCACGTAATGTGACGCCCGGGCGCGGAGCCGAGGTCGGCGGTCGGCAGGGCGAGGCGGGACAGGACACGGGGGCCTCCGGATCAGCGTCCCGCCGATCTACTGAAAGCCTGCCGCCACCCTGCTGTCAGCAGTCGTTCAGCGCCGGGCCTCCCCGGCGGTCCGGATTCGCCGGACCTTGTCCTCGAACGGCCCCCAGTCGTCCCGGGCGTCGATCGCCGCCCAGATCGCCTCGACCTCGTCGATCAGCATTTCCTCCGGCTCCGGCGCCGCGAAGACCGGATGCTCCAGCCGATCGGGCCGGTCCGGCTCGTGCTCGAACAGCGCGAAACGGAAGGCGTCGAAGGTCTCGCCCTGGTACAGCTTGCCGCGCGGCCCGCCGAGCGCCCGCGCCGACGAGGCGAAGCCGCCGAACCAGTCGTGGAACAGCGGCTCCCAGCGCAGCGCCTCTCCGCCCTCGCGCAGCAGCGCCAGCGTGGTGTCCAGCAGCCGCTGGTCCGCCGCCTCGCCGAGGCTGCTCACCCCCAGCCGGTCGAGGAAGGCCGCGCGCAGCTCGCGGATGTAGGCGGGGCCGAACCCGTTCAGGGCTTCGGTCAGCGGCTCGACCTCGGCCACCAGCTTCAGCGCCCCGCCGAGCTGGGTCAGGGCCCAGAACACCGCCTCGGGCTGGCGTGCGAAGGCGTACAGGCCGGTCTGGTCGAAATAGGCCGCCGTGAACCCCGGCTCATACCATGGCAGGAAGCGCCACGGCCCGTAGTCGAAGCTCTCGCCGGTGACGTTCAGGTTGTCGGTGTTCAGCACCCCGTGGACGAAGCCGGCTGCGACCCACCGCGCCGTCAGCCGGGCCGAAGCGGCCACCACCTCGCGCAGGAATCCGGCCACGTCACCCGCCGCCACCCGGGGGTGATAGAGGGCCCGCGCGTGCTCGACGAGCGTCTCGACCATGTCCGCCCGCCCGAAGTAGGCCGCGCGCTGGAACGTCCCGAAGCGGATGTGACTGTGCGACAGCCGCACCAGCACCGCCGAGCGGGTGGGGGAGGGTTCGTCCCCGCGCTCCAGCGCCTCGCCGGTCTCGATCAGGGAAAAGGCGCGGCTGGTGGGGACGCCCAGCGCCTCCAGCATCTCCGCCGCCAGCACCTCGCGCACCCCGCCCTTCAGGGTCAGCCGACCGTCGCCGCCCCGCGACCACGGCGTCTGGCCCGACCCCTTGGTGCCGAGATCCAGCAGCCGGCCTTGAGGGGCGCCGCCGCTCACGAGGCGGTCGCTCGCCGCCCGGGCGCCGACCGGGGCCTCCAGTACTTGCGCGGCGAGGAAGCCCCGCCCGTCGCCGAGGTCGGAATTGTAGGTGCGGAACTGGTGACCGTGGTAGCGCATCGCCACCGGCCCCGGCTGACCCGGCAGCGGTTCGAACCGGCCGAAGTGGGCGATCCATTCGGCGTCGTCGAGCGTCTCCAGCCCGACCGTCGCCGCGGCCCGATCGTTGCGGAAGCGCAGCCGGGTCTGGGGAAAGGCCGCCGCGTGTACGGCGTCGCCGTACGCCTCCCCGAGGTCGAAGAAGCGCGGCTCGGGGCGGTAGGCGGCGGACACGGGCATGGGGGGCAAATGCCTCGCCAGCGCGATGGCTGCAACCGCGCCGCAGCCCGGCCTAGCCTTGGCCAGGGGGCCTGCGGGCCGGCGCGGGCAGGGGCGCCTCGTCATCGGCCGCCCCGTGGAAAGTCGCCCAGTCCGCCCCGCCGGGGGCCGGCGGCAGACCGGTCGCGATGCCGTCGGCCGGGTTCGGATCGATGCCGTGGCCCTGCCGGTGCAGGTGGGACTTGGCGATCATGTTGGCCGAGATCGGCGCTGTCAGCAGCAGGAAGATGGTGATCAGGAGTTCGTGCGCAGACCACGCGCCGCCGGTCGCCGGAAAGTAGATCATGGAGGCGATCAGGCAGCCGCCGACGCCGAGCGTGGTGGCCTTGGTCGGCCCGTGCAGGCGCGTCATCAGGGACGGCAGACGCGCCAGGCCCCACGAGCCGATCAGGATGAAGGCCCCGCCCAGGACCAGCAGGAAGGCGACGAGGATCTCGACGGCGAAAGTCATTCGACGATGTCTCCCCGGAGCAGGAATTTGCAGTAGGCGACGGTGCCGACGAAGGCGACCATGGCCAGCAGCAGGGCCGCCTCGAAGTAGGTCTGGGTCTTCCACGCCACGCCGAACACCACGATCAGGGCGATGGCGTTGATGGTCAGGGTGTCGACGGCCAGGATGCGATCCCCGGAAGTCGGCCCGCGCACCAGCCGGAACAGATTGAGCAGGATCGCCCCGCTGACGCAGGCCAGGGCGAAGGTGAGGGCGGCCGTGAGAATGGGACCGTTCATCGGAACACCTTCAACAGACGGACTTCATATCTCTGCTTGATGCGCGCGACCTCGGCCTCCGGATCAGCCACGTCGAGCGCGTGCACCAGCAGGGCGTGGCCGTCCGCCGACACGTCCGTGGAGACCGTGCCCGGGGTCAGGCTGATGGTCCCGGCCAGCACGGTGATCGCCTCCGGCGAGCGGACCTCCAGCGGCACCACCAGCCAGCGGGCCCGCAGGTCGCGATTGCGTCGGGTGAGGATGATCCAGGCCACCTGGAAGTTGGCCGCGATGATGTCGAACAGCACGATCGCCAGATAGTCCAGCACGGCCGGCCCGAACCGGATGCGCGGCCGATCCGGCCAGAACCGGCTGGTGACCAGCGGCACGACGACGGCGACGGCCGCAGCGAGCACGAGGGCGCCCATGCTGAATTCGTTCGCCAGCAGCATCCAGACCAGCCCAACCAGCACGCTGAGGGCCGGATGCGGCAGCAGGCGCCGGATCATCGGAGAGCTCCCGTTTTGTCGCCCAGCACCGCGGCGATGTACTGGCCGGGGTCGAACAACTGCGCCGCCGCCGCGTCCGCGTAGGCGGTGACGGGGCCGCCCAGCAGGCTGAGCAGTGCGAGACAAGCGAGCAAACCGGCGGCCGCCGAAACCCCCATCACCCGGCCACGCAGCGCACGGGTGGGGATCTCCCCCTCCAGCGTCGAGCTCTTCCAGAAGATCAGGCTGCCGGCCCGCGCGAAGGCCAGCACGCCGATCAGGGTCGTGACGAGCACGGTCGCCCAGATCCAGGCCGCGGCCGGCGCAGCGCGGACGCCGTCGAGGATCAGCAACTTGCCTATGAAGCCCGAGAGCGGCGGCAGGCCGATCGTCCCGACGGCGGCGAGGAAGAACAGGCCGGACAGAATGCCCGCCTGACAGAAGCGCGGCGCCAGCGTCAGGGCGTCGCCCTGCTCGCCCCGGCGCGTGGCGATCAGGTCCACCACCAGGAACAGGGCCGCGCCGGCGAGCGTCGAATGCAGCACATAGTAGAGCGACGGACCCATCGCCTCGACCCGGAAGGTCGCCACGGCGGCGAGCAGCACCCCCATCGAGCCGAGCACCGACCACGCCGCCATCGACCTCAGGCTCCGCGCGGCGAACAGGCCGATGAAGCCGATGAAGGCTGTGGCGATCCCCGCGGGGAGCAACCACGGAGCGACGCCGAAGGCCGCCGCGCCGGCGTCCGCGCCGAAAATCAGCGTCCCCGTGCGGATGATGGCGTAGGCGCCGACCTTGGTCATGATGGCGAACAGGGCCGCCACGGCGCCGGTGGTCGCCGCATAGGCTCCCGGCAGCCAGAAGTGCAGAGGGGCGGCGGCGGCCTTGAGGGCGAAGACGGTCATCAGCACGAGGGCCGAGGCGGCGATCAGACTCTGGTCTCCCGCGGGAGCGGCCGCCACCCGCACGGCCAGATCGGCCATGTTGAGCGTACCGGTCACGCCGTACAGCAGGCCGACCCCGACCAGGAACAGGGTCGAGCCGACCAGGTTGATGACCACATACTGCACCCCGACCTTCAGCCGCTCGGCGCCCTGGGCGTGCAGCAGCAGGCCGTAGGAGGCGATCAGCAGGACTTCGAAGAAGACGAACAGATTGAACAGGTCGCCGGTCAGGAAAGCGCCGTTCAGGCCCAGCAGCTGGAACTGGAAAAGGGGATGGAAATGCCAGCCCTTGCGGTCGATGCCGGTGGCGACGGCGTAGATCATGACCGCAAAGGCCAGCACCGCGGTCAGCAGCAGCATCATCGCCGACAGCCGGTCCAGCACCAGCACGATGCCGAACGGCGCGCGCCAGTCGCCCAGCGCATAGCTCTCGATCGTCCCTCCGGAGGCGTGGGCGACGAGGGCCGCCGCGATGGCGGTCAGCGCGAGACACGATGCGAGCGAGGCGAGGCGCGAGCCGCGCAGACGGTGACGCAGCGTCAGCAGGATGGCGGCCCCCATCACCGCCGGCATCACCACCGCCGCGGCGAGCAGGTAGGGAACGGCGGCGCTCAAGACCCGGTCTCCGCATCCTCGCGCCCGTCGACATGGTCGGCGCCGGTCTCGAGGAAGGTCCGCAGCGCCAGCACCACCACGAAGGCGGTCATGCCGAAGGCGATGACGATGGCGGTCAGCACCAGGGCCTGGGGGAGGGGGTCGGTATAGCCCTCCGCCGCCTTGTCGTAGATCGGCGGCCGGTTGATCACCAGTCGCCCCATGGCGAACAGGAACAGGTTGATCGCGTAGGACAGGAAGGCCAGCCCCAGCACGACGGGGAAGGTGCGCGCACGCAGCACCAGGTACACGCCGGCCGCGGTCAGCACGGCGATGGCCGAGGCGACGAGCATCTCCATGGTCATCGGCCCGCCTCCCTCGCCGGCGTGGCCGGCGTCCGTGAGGGGTCGACGTCCATCGCCTCCAGCGTCTCCGGCGGCGGCGCCTTCTCGGCGCTCTGCGCCACCCGCGACAGCTGGGCGAGGGCCAGCATGACGGCGCCGATCACGGTCAGCGCCACCCCGACGTCGAACAGCATGGCCGTGGCCAGCTCGATCTCGCCGATCAGCGGCAGATGGAAATAGTCGAAGGCGCTGGTCAGGAACGGGGCCCCGAACAGCAGGGAGCCGAGGCCCGTGGCCGCCGCGGTCAGCACCCCCGCGCCGATCAGGGTGTGGTGATCCGCCCGCAGCCGCTGGTCGGCGAAGCTGTAGCCCGAGGCCATGTATTGCATCAGGATGGCGACCGAGACGACCAGGCCGGCGATGAAGCCGCCGCCCGGCTGGTTGTGTCCTCTCAGGAAGATGTACAGCCCGACCGCCACGGCCAGAGGCAGCAGCAGGCGGGTGGCCACGACCAGCATCATCGGGTGGTGCTCGGGCGAGCGTACCGTGTCCGGTTTCCAGGCCGCCACCCGCCGCCCGCTGGCCCCGGTCCCGACCGTCTCGAGCAGGGCGAAGATGCCCAGCGCCGCGATGCCCAGCACGATGATCTCGCCGAAGGTGTCGAAGCCCCGGAAATCCACGAGGATCACGTTGACCACATTGGTGCCGCCGCCGCCCGAGTAGGCATTGTCCCAGAAATAGCTCGAGATGCTGTCCAGCGGCCGGGTCATCACCGCCCAGGCCGCGCCGCCGACCCCAAGCCCGGCGGCGCAGGCCACCACGCCGTCGCGCACCCGCCGCCACGGCCGGCTCTCGGCGGGCGTCGTCTTGGGCAGCAGGTTCAGCGCCAGCAGCATCAGCAGAATGGTGACGACCTCTACCGAAATCTGCGTCAGGGCGAGGTCCGGCGCCGAAAGGTGAGCGAAGGCCAGCGAGATGATCAGGCCGACGATGCCGATGTAGATCAGCGAGACGTAGCGCGCCCGGTGGAACAGGACGACGAGCACGGTCGCTGTCACCAGGGCGATCCAGCCGACCACGGCCGCCGCCGACGCCGGCACGCCGGGGCGGTCGCCCGGCTCGTATCCCGCGCCGAGAAAGCCGGCGAAGCCGAGCACCACCGCGGTGCCGATCAGCGCCGCCATGGCCCGCTGCAGCGAGCCGTTCTGAACCGCGTCGACTCCTCGCCGCGACAGGGCCGCCGCCCCCGCCACCCCGGCGTCGAACAGGGCCTTGGCCGGCGGCAGGCGCCCGGCTTCAAACAGCCGCTGCAGCCGCCCGTGCATCATCAGCGCAAGGGCGCCCGCGGCGATGGCGACGACGCTCATGAACAGGGCCGGCTTGAAGCCGTGCCACAGGGCCAGATGCACATGCGGCGACGCGCCGTTGGTCACCGCGCCGGCGACCCGGTCGACTAGCGGGCCGGCGACCGTGGCGGGCGCCAGGCCGATGACGACGACCAGCGCTGTCAGCAGGGCGGGCGGGCCCCACAGTCCGAGGCCCGGATCATGCGGCGACTTCGGATAGTCGTCGCGGCGCGGCCCGAAATAGACGTGGACGATGTAGCGCAGCGAATAGGCCACCGACAGCAGCGCCCCCATTGTCGCCAGCACCGGGAACACCCACGGCTGCCCCAGCCAGACGGTGTGCGCCGCCTCCTCCAGCATCATCTCCTTCGAGATGAATCCGTTCAGCGGCGGCACGCCCGCCATCGACAGGCCGGCGATCAGGGCCAGCGTCCCCGCGATCGGCATCAGGCCGAACAGGCCGCCGAGGTGCTTCAGGTCGCGCGTCCCGGCCTCGTGGTCGACGATGCCGGCGTTGAGGAACAGCGCCGCCTTGAAGGTCGCGTGATTGATGATGTGAAACACCCCGGCCAGCGCCGCCATGGGCGTGCCGAGGCCGAACAGCATGGTCAGGAACCCGAGGTGGCTGATCGTCGAATAGGCCAGCAGTCCCTTCAGGTCGTCCTTGAACAGCGCCACCCAGGCGGCGAACACCATGGTCGCCAGACCGGTGGTGGCCACGATCAGGAACCAGGTCTCCGTCCCCGCCAGCACCGGCCACAGCCGCGCCAGCATGAACACCCCCGCCTTCACCATGGTCGCCGAGTGCAGATAGGCGCTGACCGGCGTCGGCGCGGCCATGGCGTGTGGCAGCCAGAAGTGGAACGGGAACTGCGCCGACTTGGTGAAGCAGCCGCCGAGGATCAGCAGCAGGGCGGGCAGGTACAGCGGCGAGGCCTGGATCACGTCGCGCTGTTGCAGGATCACCGTCAGATCATACGATCCGGCGATGTTCCCGAGGATGAGCAGACCGCCGATCAGCGCCAGCCCGCCGCCGCCGGTGACGAACAGCGCCATCCGCGCCCCCTGCCGGGCCTCCGCCGAGTGCCGCCAGAAACCGATCAGGAGGAACGACGACAGGCTGGTCAGCTCCCAGAAGATCAGCAGCAGAAGCACATTGTCCGACAGCACGATTCCCAGCATCGCCCCCTGGAACAACAGCAGATAGCTGAAGAACCGGCCCATCGGATCGGCAGCGGCCAGGTAGAAGCGCGCGTAGATGATGACCAGCAGCCCGATGCCGAGGATCATCCCCGCGAACATCAGGCCGAGCGGGTCGAGGAAGAGGCTGGCGTTCAGCCCGAGAGCGGGGATCCACGGCACGCTCGCCCGGACCGTCTCGCCCGCGAACACCCCGGGCGTCAGGCTGGCGAGAACCACGAGGGCGGCCAGGGTCGTGCTTCCCGCCGCCACGGCGGCGGCGTTGCGGCCCCACCTGATGGCGAGCGCAGGAGCGAGCGCTCCGATCAACGGAAGCAGGGCGAGCAGAAACAGCAAGGGCGGCCTCGGAAGCTTTCGGACAGGCGGGGCGCGGGTCGCCTTGATAGAAGGTGGCGGCGCGGATTTCTCCCTCTTTCGGCGGAAAAACGCGCGGCGGGTGGACGATTGCGGCGATCGGCCGCTCGCGGAGCCGCCGGCGGACCTCGGCGGTCCCCGCGTCCGAAAGGAACGATTCTGTCCCGGAGGCGCCAATACTGGCGATCCTTGCGAACGAATATTGACCTAACGTCATCGGTTTCTGTCGCTTTTGCGTCACAGTCGGGCTTCGGCCGGGGCTGAAATGCGGCGTGATCGGCGAGCGCAGCTTGTCGGTGAGTCCGGCTTGGATTACCCCGAAGCTTGGAGTTCCGCGCTCCACGAAGGGCGCGGACCAGGGATCAGGAAACGCCGGGCGCCACGCGACGCCCTGCCAACGTCGGGGAGCCGTGCATGCGCCTTACCAACCTTCTTCGCACCACCGTCTCGGCGGCCGTCGTCGGAACGGTCGCTTTCGGCTTCGCCGGCGTCGCCGCCGCCCAGGACCAGGAAGGTCCGACCACCATCGACGACATCATCGTCACCGCCCAGAAGCGCGAGCAGAACCTTCAGGACGTGCCGATCGTGGTCACCAGCCTGCCGGCGGAGACGCTGCAGGACGCCGGCGTGCGCGACATCAAGGATCTGCAGATCCTGACCCCCGGCATGACCGTCACCTCGACCCAGTCCGAGGCATCGACCACCGCCCGCATCCGCGGCGTCGGCACCGTCGGCGACAACCCCGGCCTGGAGAGCTCGGTCGGCGTGGTCATCGACGGCGTCTACCGGTCGCGCAACTCGGTCGGCTTCGGCGACCTCGGCGAAATGTCCCGCATCGAGGTGCTGAAGGGTCCGCAGGGCACCCTGTTCGGCAAGAACACCTCGGCCGGCGTCATCAACATCATCACCGAGGCGCCGTCGTTCACGCCGGGCTACAACGCCGAACTGACCGTGGGCAACTACGGCGCCATGGGCGCGTCGGGCTCGGTTACCGGCCCGATCACCGACCAGCTGGCCTTCCGCCTCTACGCCGGTCGCCGCGTCCGCGACGGCTTCTATGACGTCGACACCGGCGACGGTCCGCGCTCCAACACCGACGACGCCAACCAGGACTTCGGCACCGTCCGCGGCCAGCTGCTGTGGCTGCCCAACGACAACACCTCGGTGCGCGTGATCGCCGACTACACCTCGCGCGACGAATACTGCTGCACCGGCGTGCAGATCCGCACCGGCCCGACCTACCCCTTCATCGACGCCCTCTCCAACGGCACGGGCCAGCGTCCGCCGGCCGCCGGCTTCGGCCCGCTGCCGTTCTCGCGCCAGGCCTTCGCCAACCGCGACACCGGCCAGGAGATCGAGGACAAGGGCGTGTCGATCGAGGCCAACATCGACATCCCGTCGATGAACGCCACCCTGACCTCGGTCACCTCGTGGCGCGACTGGTCCGGCGACATCGGCATGGACGTCGACTACACGGGCGCCGACATCGCCTATCGTCCGCAGGACGGCGGCTATGCCTACACGGTCGAGAACCTGACCCAGGAACTCCGCCTCGCCGGCCAGAACGACCGCCTCGACTGGCTGGTCGGCCTGTTCGCGACGAAGGAGGACATCGGCCGCACCGACAGCTGGTGGTACGGCCCGGACTACACGCCGTTCCTGTCGCTTCTGCTGTCGGCCCGTCTGAACGCCGCCAACCCCGCCATTCCGGTCAGCCCCGGAATCATCGGCTGCTTCACCCGGCCCGGCCAGACCGCCGGCCTGACCGGCCTGCAGGGCTGTCTCGCCACCGGCGGCACGGGCCGGCTCCCGATCGGCCCCGGCGGGGCGCTGGTGACCGTGCCGACCGCCCAGGCGACCGGCCCCGGCTTCACCGTCGGCCAGGGCTACCAGGACGCCTACGAGCAGGAATCCACCTCGTTCGCGATCTTCACCAACAACACCTGGCACGTCACTGACCAGTTCGACCTGACCCTCGGCCTTCGCTACACGATGGACGAGAAGAGCGTCGACGGCCTGCAGCGGAACCTGAACGGCAACGGCGGGACCTGCGCGGCGGCGGCGGCCAACGCGGCGGCCATCGCCGGCGCCCTCGGCGCCGCCAACGCCCCGACCATCATCGGCAACTTCTGTCTGCCGTGGTCGAACTTCGCCTACAACAACCGCACCGTCAGCGAGAGCTTCGACGACGGCGAGGTCAGCGGCACGATCAAGGCCTCCTACCGCCTGAACGAGGCGATCATGGCCTACGCCTCGTACGCCCGCGGCTACAAGAGCTTCGGCTACAACCTCGACCGCGTGCAGTCGGGCATCACCCCGACCGCCTCCCTGCTGTTCCCGTCGGAAGTCGTGGACAGCTACGAGGCCGGCGTGAAGATGACGCTCGCCGACCGCACCGTACTGCTGAACGCGACCTACTTCGACCAGACCTTCAGCGACTTCCAGCTCAACACCTTCCTCGGCACCGCCTTCGTGGTGGAGTCGATCCCCGAGCTGACCTCGCGCGGCATCGACGCCGACTTCCTGTGGTTCACCCCGATGGACGGGCTGAGCCTGCAGGGCGGCCTCACCTACACGAAGACCGAGTACGGCGAGTTCACCGCCGCCGACCTGTCCAACCCGGGCAACTTCCCGCAGCTGTCACTGCTGCCGGGCGCCACCGCCTCCTTCGCGCCGGAATGGTCGGCGACGGCCTCGATCAACTACGATCGCGATCTCGGCGACAACCTGCGCGGCGGCTTCAGCCTCGCGGCCAAGTACATGTCGGACTACAACACCGGCTCGGACCTGCTGCCGTACAAGCAGCAGGACGCCTTCACCACGCTCAACGGCCGGATCTCGCTCGGCTCGGCCGACGAGCGCTGGACGCTCGAGCTGTGGGGTCAGAACCTGACCGACGAGGAGTACGTCCAGGTCGCCTACAACGCGCCGCTGCAGGGCTCGGCCTTCCAGACCACGGTCCAGCCGAACGGCACCTACTACAACCCGGCCCTGGACACCCAGACCTACGACGCCTACCTGGGCCAGCCGCGCACCTACGGCATGACCCTGCGCATCAAGTACTGATCGCTTCGCCGAAGGGCGGAACGACGAACCGGCCGGGGAGCGATCCCCGGCCGGTCTTGTTTTTAGGTGGGACAGCGCCGGCCGTGATGTCCGGCGCCGCTAGCGCGCGGCTCCTTGAGCTGCCAGAGTCCTGCCGTCCCGTCGGACGACTCCCGGAGGCCCAGCGTGTTCACTTCGATCGTGGCGTTGTCTCTCTCCGGCCTGGCGATCGGTGCAGGTCCGCTACGGATGCCGCTGGACGACGGAATGAGACGCGAGAGCGTCACCGCTGAATATCTACCCACGCCCGCGGGTGTCGCGGCTGCGCGGTTCGCTTGGTCGACTGTCACAGCCGAGGGCCTCACCAACGCGAACGGTGGGCCGCCCTACACGGATACGGCCCCGTCCGGCCTACAACTGGTGGCGATCATCAGCGGTGATGGACGAGCGATCCACGCGGTTCACAGACCGGGCATCGATGCGAACCACATCTGCGTGGTTCGCGCGGCATTCAACGGCGCCGGACCAGCAGCCTACCGCGCCAAACGCTGGTGCGCGGCGAGGTTCGGGATCGATCTTCCCGAGGTGCGCCCCCCGGTAATCCGGTGAGATCACCTGCCGGGCGGAAGCCGACCCAGCCGGCCTCCGTCTGGGACCCGTCCGCTACTCTGCCGCCGTCGGCCGCTCCGCCGTCTGCATCCGCCGCGCCGCCAGCCGGCCGCCCAGCCGCCGCTTCAGCCAGCCGGCGATGTCGTCGACGATCGTGAAGATCGACGGGATGTAGAGCAGCGACAGGAAGGTCGACGAGATCAGGCCGCCCAGCACGGCGATGGCCATCGGGGCCCGGAACTCGACATCGGCGCCCCAGCCGATGGCCACCGGCACCATGCCGGCGCCCATGGCGAAGGTGGTCATCAGGATCGGCCGGGCCCGCTTGTGGGCGGCGTCCAGGATGGCCTCGTGGCGCGGCATGCCGTCCTTCTCGGCCATGATCACATAGTCGACCAGCAGGATGGAGTTCTTGGCCGCGATGCCCATCAGCATCAGCACCCCGATCAGGGCCGACATCGAGAAGTTGGTGCCGGAGATCGCCAGGGCGATGATCGCCCCGCCCACCGCCAGCGGCAGGGCCGCCATGATGGTGATCGGGTAGGCGAAGCTTTTGAACAGCAGCACCAGCACCGCGTACATCAGGAAGATGCCGGAGCTGAAGGCGATGGCGAAGCCGGTGATCATCTCCTGGATGAACTCGGCGTCGCCGGCCGGCACCTGGCGCACGCCCGCCGGCAGGTTCCTCACCGACTCCAGCTGCTGCACCCGCTGGGCCGCGGCCCCGGTGGTAATCCCTTCCAGTTCGGCTGTGATCGAGGCGATGCGCGAGCGGTCCTGACGGCTGACCGTCGCCGGTCCCGCGCCGAACTGGATGTCCGCGACCGATCCCAGCGGCACCGTTCCGCCCCCCGCGGTCGGCACCTGCAGGGTTTCCAGCACCGACAGGTCGTGCCGGGCTTCTTCGGTCAGCTGCAGCCGGATCGGCACCTGCCGGTCGCCCAGGTTGTATTTGGGCAGGGCCTGTTCGACGTCGCCGATGGTCGCCACCCGGATGGCCTGGGAGATGGCGGCCGTCGACACCCCGACCAGCGCCGCCCGGTCGGCGCGCGGCGTGATAAGGATCTCGGGCCGGGCGATCGCGGCGGTGTTGACCACATTGGCCAGTCCCTCCACCGCCCGCATCTCGGCCTCCACCGCGCGGGCGGCGGCGTTCAGGGCCTCGGGATCGTCGCCCAGGATGGCGAAGGTGTAGCTGGTGCCGTCGCTCGGCCCGCCGCCCTGCTGGGCGATGCCGGCCCGCACCCGGATGCCCGGGATGTCCTTGAATTCGTCGACCATGGTGCGGGCGAATTCCTGCTGGCTCAGCGCGCGCTCGCCCTTGGGCACCATGTCCGCATAGACGTTGGCCTGGTTGACGTCCTGTCCCCCGATGGCGGCGAAGACCGAGGTCACCTCCGGCCGCGCCTGCAGTTCGCGGGTGACCCGCTGCACCACGGCGTCGGTCTGGCGCAGGGTCGATCCCGGCGGCAGCTCGACCTGGAAGGCGGCGCGCGACTCGTCCGCCGGCGACATGAACTCGAACGACATCTGCGTCACGCCGGCCAGCACGAAGGACGACACCAGGAAGGCCACGCCGGCCGCCCAGACCTTCCAGCGGTTGGCCAGCGTCCACTTCAGCGTCCTGAGGTAGCGCGCCATCCACGGCGGATCGCGATCCTCGTGTTTGGTGTGCTTCAGCATGTAGGCCGCCATCAGCGGTGTCAGCGTTCGCGCCACCAGCAGCGAGAACAGCACCGAGACGCAGGCCGCCAGGGCGAACGCCTTGAAGAACTGGCCGATGATGCCGGGCATGAAGCCGACCGGGGCGAACACCGCCACGATGGTCGAGGTGGTGGCCAGCACCGCCAGCCCGATCTCGTCCGCCGCCTCCATGGCGGCGGGGTAGGGCGGTTTTCCGTCCCGCATGTGCCGGACGATATTCTCGATCTCCACGATGGCGTCGTCGACGAGAATGCCGATGGTCAGCGACAGGGCCAGCAGGGTCACCCCGTTCAGCGACTGTCCCATCGGCGCCAGCACCGCGAAGGTCGGGATCAGCGACATCGGCATGGCCGTCGCCGCGATCAGCGTCGCCCGCCAGTCGCGCAGGAAGATGAACACCACCGCCACCGCCAGCGCCGCGCCCAGCGCCAGCGCCTCCAGCGAGGCGAGGTAGCTCTCCTCGATGTATTTCACGCTCGAGGTGACCTGCGAGATCTCCAGCTCGGGATGCGCCTCGTCGATGCGCGCCACCTCGGCCCGCACCTTTTTCGCCAGATCGACCTCCGACGCCTCGCGCGAACGCAGGAAGTTGAAGGTCACCGCCTCCTGTCCGTTGTAGCGGGCCAGCCGGCGCGGCTCGGTCCACTTGTCCTCGACCGTGCCGAGGTCGCCCAGCCGTACGGTGCGGCCGCCGCCCAGCGGGATCAGCGTCTCGCGCAGCTGGTCGACCGACCCCGCCGCGCCGAGTGTGCGGATCGACCGCTCCGAACCCGACACCGTGACCCGGCCGCCCGGCATGTCGCTGTTGACGCTGGTCAGCGCCTGGCTGACCGCCTGTGCCGTCACCCCGAACGCCGCCAGCCGGTCGGGGTCCAGCTCGACCCGGATCTCGCGGTCGACGCCGCCCGAGCGGTTGACCTCGCCGACGCCGCCCAGACCCAGCAGGGCGCGGCTGACCTCGTTGTCGACGAACCAGCTGATTTCCTCCGGCGTCATCGTCGGCGAGCGGACCACCCAGGTGATCAGGGCGTCGCCGGTGATGTCGATGCGCTGGACCGTCGGCTCCTGCATGTCCTGCGGCAGCGAGGCGCGCACGCTGCTCATGGCGTTGCGCACGTCGTTGGTGGCCCGCTCGGTGTCGGTCGACAGCTCGAACTCGATGGTCGTCGAGGACACCCCGTCCGAGATGTTCGAATAGATGTGGCGGACGCCCGAGAGGCCGGAGATCGAGTCCTCGATCAGCCGCGTGACCTGCACCTCCATCTCGCTGGGCGCGGCGCCGGGCCTCACCGCCGTCACGGCGACGAGCGGGAAGTCGATGTCGGGGTTGTTGTTGACCCGCATGCCCATGAACCCGACCACCCCGGCGAGGGTCAGCAGGACGAACAGCAGGATGATCGGAATGGGGTTCCGGATCGACCAGGACGAGATGTTGCGCATGACCCGGCCTTACTTCTTCGCGGCCGGAGCGGCGGCGGCGGCCGGCGCCCGGGCGGGCGCGGCCGTCGGGGCGACCCGCACACGATCGCCATCGGCCAGGAAGCCGGCCCCCTCGACCACCACTCGCGCCCCCGCGGTCAGCCCGCTGAGCGCCGAACGCCGCTCGGTGCGCGACAGCACGGTCACCGGCTGGAAGCGAACCACGCCGCCGTCGCCGAGCACGAACACCCCGGCCCGGTTCTCGCGATACAGCACCGCGGCGGTCGGCACGGTGAGGGCGGGCTGGCTGCCCGCCTCGATACGGGCGCGGGCGAACATGCCCGGGCGGAAGCCCCCGGCCCCGTTCAGGGCGATGCGCGCGACCCCGAGCCGTGTTTCGGGATCGACTTCCGGGGTGACGATCCGCACCCGGCCCGTGGTCTGACCGACCTCGTCGGAGGAGATCGTCGCCGACTGGCCCGACCGGATCAGCCCCAGCTCCGTCTCCGGCACCCGCGCGTCCAACTCCAGCCGCCCGTCGCGGACGATGCGGAACAGCTCGGTCCCCGCGGTGACGATCTGGCCGCGGGTCACGCTGCGGCTGATCACCAGTCCGGACACCGGCGCCCGCAGCGTCGCCTGCGACAGCCGGGTCTGCGTCTCCGCCAGCGCCGCCCGCGCCGCGGCCAGATTGGCCTGCGACGCGCGCTGATTGGCCAGCGCCGTATCCAGCGAGGCCTGGCTCAGGAAGCCGCGCTCCTTCAGCTCCTGCGCCCGCGCCAGCGCCGCGTCGTCGCGAGCGGCGTTGGCCTCGGCGGTCTGCACCGCCGCCTGCTGCTGGCGCACCTGGGCGCGCAGCAGGGCGTCGTTCATCTGCACCAGCGGCTGCCCCTGGCGGACGTAAGACCCCTCGTCGACCAGCACCGAGGTCGCCGTCAGTCCGCCGGTCTCGGCCCCGACCGGCACCTCCTCCCAGGCCGAGACCGTTCCGGAGGCGTTGATCACCCGCGGCAGGTCCTGCAGCGTCGGGGTGATCACCGTCACGGTCTGGCCGCCGGGGGCGGCCTTCTCGGCGGCCGTCTCCTCGCCGTGCGAGCCGCAGGCGGCCAGCGCGCCCAGGCCGACGGTGAGGGCGAGGGTCGCCAGGGTCCGGTTGCTGCGGAAGCTGATGGCCACGTTGTATCCCCTTGGGCGCCGGCGGGGGAGCGGCCGGCGCGTGCGATGGAGCGCCGTCCCGGCGTCCGGTTGTCATCCGCTGTTGAATAGCGTTTCCCGCGCCCCGGCGAAACCCGGCATCGGGCGTCTTACGTCGAAGTAATCCGCAACAAAATCAGTGACCGTCCGTGGGCCGCGCCGCGGCCCGTTGGCGCTTTTCCCGCGCCCGTGCTAGGCGCGCCGGACCATGCCGACCCCTCCCATAGAACGCATCCGCAACTTCTCCGTCGTCGCCCACATCGACCACGGCAAGTCGACCCTGTCCGACCGCCTGATCCAGTTCACCGGGGGGCTGACGGCGCGCGAGATGCGCGAGCAGGTGCTCGACAACATGGAGATCGAGCAGGAGCGCGGCATCACCATCAAGGCGCAGACGGTGCGCCTGAACTACAAGGCGAAGGACGGCCAGGACTACGTCCTCAACCTGATGGACACCCCCGGCCACGTCGACTTCGCCTACGAGGTCAGCCGCTCGCTCGCCGCCTGCGAGGGCTCGCTGCTGGTCGTCGACGCCTCCCAGGGGGTCGAGGCCCAGACCCTGGCCAACGTCTACCAGGCCATCGACAACAACCACGAGATCGTCCCGGTCCTCAACAAGATCGACCTGCCGGCCGCCGAGCCCGAGCGGGTCAAGGCCCAGATCGAGGAGGTCATCGGCCTCGACGCCTCCGACGCCGTGCTCTGTTCGGCCAAGTCGGGGATCGGCATCGAGGACGTGCTCGAGGCCATCGTCACCCGCCTGCCGCCGCCGAAGGGCGACCCCGCCGCCCCGCTCAAGGCCATGCTGGTCGACGCCTGGTACGACCCCTACCTCGGCGTGGTCCTGCTGGTCCGCGTCTTCGACGGCGTGCTCAAGGCCGGCCAGCGGGTCAAGTTCATGCAGAACGGCTCGACCCACCTGGTCGACCGCGTCGGCGTCTTCCTGCCCAAGAACACCCCGGTCGACCAGCTCGGCCCGGGCGAGGTCGGCTTCATCACCGCCCAGATCAAGGAGGTCGCCCACGCCGCCGTCGGCGACACCATCACCGACGAGAAGCGCCCCACCGCCGAACCGCTCAAGGGCTTCAAGGAGGTCCAGTCGGTGGTCTTCTGCGGCCTGTTCCCGGTCGACGCCGCCGACTTCGAGGACCTGCGCGCCGCCATCGCCCGCCTGCGCCTCAACGACGCCAGCTTCACCTACGAGATGGAGTCCTCGGCCGCGCTGGGCTTCGGCTTCCGCTGCGGCTTCCTCGGCCTGCTGCACCTGGAGATCATCCAGGAGCGCCTCAGCCGCGAGTTCAACCTCGACCTGATCGCGACTGCCCCCTCGGTGGTCTACAAGATCGAGCTGCGCGACGGGACCCACATCGACCTGCACAACCCGGCCGACCTGCCCGACGTGATGCAGATCATCGAGATCCGCGAGCCGTGGATCAAGGCCACCATCCTGACCCCCGAGGAGTACCTCGGCGGCGTCATCAAGCTGTGCCAGGACCGCCGCGGCGAGCAGAAGGAGCTGACCTGGGTCGGCACGCGCGCCATGGTCGTCTACGACCTGCCGCTGAACGAGGTGGTGTTCGACTTCTACGACCGGCTGAAGTCGATCTCGAAGGGCTACGCCTCCTTCGACTACGAGCTGGCCGACTACCGCCCCGGCGACCTGGTCAAGATGAACATCCTCGTCAACGCCGAGCCGGTCGACGCCCTGTCGATGCTGGTCCACCGCTCCCGCGCCGAGACCCGCGGCCGCGGCATGGTCGAGAAGATGAAGGAGCTGATCCCGCCCCACCTCTTCCAGATCCCCATCCAGGCCGCCATCGGCGGCAAGATCATCGCCCGCGAAACCGTCCGCGCCCTGCGCAAGGACGTCACCTCCAAATGCTACGGCGGCGACGCCACCCGCAAGAAGAAGCTTCTGGAGAAGCAGAAGGAGGGGAAGAAGCGGATGCGCCAGTTCGGCAAGGTGGAGATCCCGCAGGAGGCCTTCATCGCGGCGCTGAAGATGGACGAGGATTGAGGCAGCCCACTACCGCCTGGTGAGCACCGCCCCCACGGCGGCGATGCGTTCGACGGCGGCGTATTCCGGCCGGCGCAGCGTGCCGCCGAACACGTCGGGGTCCATCTCCTCATAGTCGAGGTCGAGGCCGCGGGCGGCGGCGAGCTCGGTCAGGCCGGTGCGGACGAGGTCGCGGCCCTCGACCACCGGGGCGCCGGTGTAGAGGATCATGCGGCCGCCGGGGGCCAGCGCCTCGACCGCCTCGCGCGTCCAGGTCAGGGCCACGGCCGTGCCCAGCGCTTCGCCGCCGTCGCGGTAGGTGCGTTTGTCGCTGTCGGCGATGTAGGGCGGATTGGCGACGACGAGGTCGAACGGGCCGGTCAGGCCGGCGAGACCCGAGCCCTCGACCACGCGCAGCGGCTGGCCGGCGTGGACGGCGTTGATGCGCGTCAGGCGCAGGGCGCGCGGGTTGACGTCGGTGGCCGCGACCTCGGCCAGCGGCGCGCGGGCGGCCAGGGCCAGGGCCCCGACGCCGGCCCCGGCGCCGATGTCCAGCGCCCGGGTGAAGCCGGGGCGGCGGTCCAGCGTCTCGTGCAGCAGGCGCACGAAGCGATAGCTGTCCGGGCCGAGGAAGACGGCGTCGGCTCCGGACCCGCGGGCGGAGTGCAGGTGCAGGCGGCCGTCGACGGTGCTGACGCGCACGGTGGGACGCAGCAACTCGCCGTCGGGCCGCAGGACGTCGCCGGCGCGCAGCAATTCTTCGACATCGTCGGGCAGGTCGCCGGGGGCGAAGGGCAGGCTCCAGCCCAGCACGTCGCGCAGGTCGTCGGGACGCGCGCGCTCGCGGCGGGCGGCGACGGCGGCGGCGGTCGACGGCGTCGGCGCGACGAAGCCGTAGCGGTCCGCCGCCAGCCGGTCGAGCAGCCGGACAAGGGCGCGGTCCGCCTCCGTGAGCGCCGCCTCGGGCGGGGCGGCCTCGCGGAGGCGGACCTCCAGCGGCAGGGCGCTCATGCGCGCTTCCGCAGGTCCTCCGGCCCCCACAGCCGGTCGCGGTAGGCCGCGAAGCAGGCGGCGCCGGCCATCAACCGCATCACCGCGCCCTCGGCGAGGCTGCGGATCACCTCGGGCCGCGTCTCGGCCAGCGGGCGCAGCACCTCCTCGTTCCAGGTGCGCGAGTGCTCGACGTCGAGGGTGGCGTGCAGGGCGTAGTATTTGCGCTCCGGCCCGACGCCCAGCCGCTTCAGGCCGCGCGCCACATGGTCGGCGCGCCACGGGGCGGTCAGCTCGACCACGCCCAGCGCCCCGAGGGCGTGGAAGGCGTAGCGGCGGGTGGTCGAGAAGGCGACCAGCACATTGCCCAGCGCCAGCGCCGGCCACACGGTCCCGTCGATGGTCGGATGCAGGTCGAGGTGGTCGGCCAGCTTCTGCAGCATCGGCCCGTGCATGCCGGCCTGGTTGCCGCGGCCCATCTCGTCCCAGTAGTTGCGGGCCAGCTCCATCTTGGGCCGGTCGGGCATGCGCACCTGGGCCATGGCCACGAGGTCGTCGAAGCCCGCCTCGCCGGCCACCTCCTGGAGCAGGAACCAGCGCATCTGCTCGAGGTCGGCCTCCTCCGCCAGCCACGGGAACAGCGGATCGTTCTCGCCCGGGCCCTGGCCCTGCAGCGCCTCGAACCACGCGACGAAGCCGTCCGGGTCTTCCGGCAGGTCGGCCAGCCACGGGGCGGCGTCGGCGCGCAGCCGCTCGATGAAGGCGCCCTCGACGAGGACCATCTCGGCATCCTCGCGCGCATGGTCGGCCCAGCCCTCGTACGGCGTGACCGGCTCCAGCCGGCGGCTGTTCCAGCGCGTCAGGCGGCGGTGGAAGGCGGCGGGGTCGGCGCTGTCCGGGCGCAGCGGGGTCAGGTTGTCGGCCGGCGTCATGGCGTCGCTTTCGAAGGGATCAGAGCCCGCAATACGCCCCAGTTGGACGCCGGTTCCGTCCTTGATCGAGGCGTTCACGGAATTCCGACCGTCGGTTTCCCGACACAGGAACCGACTGAAATCTCCGGCATTTCCGGTGCCTCAACGGAGAGTGTTAATGGACGGCTCAGGCTACAGCTGGACCCTCAGCCGGGACGGCGACCAGTGGCGCTGGAGGGCGGTCGATCGCGTCGACCAGACCGTGCTGACCCAGGGCGTGGCGCGCACCCGCGCCGAAGCGGCGGTCTTCCTCGCGCGGGCCATGTCGCTCGGCGTGCTGCGCCAGCAAGGGGCGGCGGCGGCATGACGTCGAGCCCCGGGGGGACAGGACCGTTGCGGGTCCTCGAGCGCACCGTCTATCGCGGCCCGCATCTCTACAGCGCCCGGCCGATGATCCGGCTGCAGCTGGACCTCGGGGCGCTGGAGCAATGGCCCACCGACCGGCTTCACGGGTTCACCGACGCCCTGCTGAAGCGCCTGCCCGGACTGGAGCGTCACGGCTGCTGCCACGGAGAGCCCGGCGGCTTCGTGCGCCGGCTGCGCGACGGCACCTGGCTGGGCCATGTGATCGAGCACGTGGCGATCGAGCTGCAGAGCGCCGCCGGGGCCCCGGTCACCCGCGGCAAGACGCGCTCCGTCCGCGGCCGCCCGGGCGTCTACAACGTCATGTACGCCTGGACCGACGAGGAGGCCGCCCTGCTGGCCGGCCGCCGGGCCGTCGAGATCGTGCTCGGGCTGCTCACGCCCGATCTGCGAAACGTGGAGGGCCTCGACCGCATCGTCCGGCCGACGGAGCCGTTCGACGGCGACCCGGAGAGCGCCATTGCGGGAGTGGCGGCGGCGCTGCGCCGCACCGCCTTTGGGCCGAGCACCCAGGCCTTGGTCGACGCCGCCCGCCGGCGCGGCATCCCCGTCGAGCGCCTAAACGGCCAGAGCCTGATCCAGCTTGGCTGGGGCGTCCATCAGCGCCGCCTGCGCGCCAGCGTCACCGACCGCACCGGCCTGGTCGCCGCCGAGTCGGCCGGGGACAAGGCCGAGGCCAAGGCCCTGCTCGAGCGGATCGGGATTCCCGTGGCCCGGGGCGCGGTGGCGCGCAGCGCTGACGAGGCGGTGGCGGCCGCGGCCCGCCTGCGCGCGCCGCTGGTGATCAAGCCGCTGGACGGCAACCACGGGCGGGGCGTGACCACCGGTCTGGTCGCCGAGGCCGACCTGCGGCGCGCCTTCGACGAGGCGGTCCGCCACAGCCGCCGGGTCATCGTCGAGGAACAGCTGCCCGGCCGCGACCACCGCGTCCTCGTCGTCGCCGGCCAGGTCGTCGCCGTCGCCGAGCGCGAGCCGCCGAAGGTGACCGGCGACGGCGTCCGCACCGTGGCCGAGCTGGTCGAGGCGGTGAACGCCGATCCCCGCCGCGGCGAGGGCCACGAGGCCGTGCTGACCCGCATCCGTCTCGACGCCGCCGCCGCGGAGGTGCTGGCGCGGCAGGGCTTGGCCGCCGACTCAGTCCCCGCGGCGGGCCGGGAGGTGCTGTTGCGAACCGCCGCCAACCTGTCCGCCGGCGGCACGGCTGTCGACCGCACGACGGAGATCCATCCCGACAACGCCGCCCTCGCCAGACGGGCCGCGCTGGCCATCGGCCTCGACGTGGCCGGGGTCGATCTGCTGGCGCCGGACATCGGCCGTTCCATCCGCGAGACCGGGGGCGGGGTGGTCGAGGTCAACGCCGCGCCGGGCCTGCGCATGCACCTCGCCCCCTCCGAGGGCCAGGCCCGCGACGTGGCCCAGCCGATCATCGCTTCGCTCTATCCGCGCGGCGCCCCGGCCCGCATTCCGGTGCTGGCGGTGACGGGGACCAACGGCAAGTCCACCGTCGGCCGCATGGCGGCCCACATCTTCAAGGCCCAGGGCAAGGTCGTCGGCCTCACCAACACCAGCGGGGTTTACATCGGCGACCAGCAGATCGCGGCGACCGACGCCAGCGGCCCGAAGAGCGCCCGCATGGTGCTGCGCGACCCCACCGTCGAGGTGGCGGTGCTGGAGTGCGCCCGCGGCGGCATCCTGCGCGAGGGCCTGGCCTTCGACCGCTGCGACGTCGGCGCCGTGCTCAACGTCCAGCCGGACCACCTCGGCCTCAAGGGGGTCGACACGCTTGAGGACCTGGCGGCGGTCAAGTCTGTGGTGGTCGAGAGCGTCTCGCGGCGCGGTGTCAGCGTGCTCAACGCCGACGATCCCCTGACTATTCGCATGGCCCGCCACGCCGGCGGCCGGATGTGCTGGTTCTCGCTGCGCGGCGGCGAGCAGACGCCGGGCTTCGTGCTCAAGCACATCGCCGACGGCGGCGCGGCGGTGCTGCACGAGCCCGAGACCGACGAGATCGTACTGCACGACCGGGGCGAGCGCCGCCTGATCTGCCGGGCGGCCGGCATTCCGGCGACGCTGCAGGGCCACGCCGTGTTCAACGTCCAGAACGCCTTGGCCGCCGCCGCCATGACCTGGGGCGCCGGGGTTCCGCCGGCCGCCATCGGCGAGGCGCTGGGCTCGTTCCGCTCGACCTTCGATCAGAATCCGGGGCGGATGAACCTGCACGAGGATCACGGCTTCCGCGTCATCCTCGACTACGCCCACAACCCGGAAGCCCTGCGCGCGCTCGGCCGCGTCTGTTCGGCTCTCCGGCCGTCCGGCCAGCGCAGCATCTGCATGATCAGCATTCCCGGCGACCGCCGGGAGGCCGATATCCGACAGATGGGCGAGATCGGGGCGGAGTATTTCGACACCCTCGTCTTCCGCGAGGCGCCCGACAACCGCGGTCGCGGGAAGGGCGAGGTGATGCGGCTGATGACCGAGGGCGCGCGCGCCGCCGGCTGCGCCCCCGGCCGCATCCACGAGGTGCACGAGGAATCCGAAGCCGCCGAACTGTGCCTGCGGCTGGCCGAGCCGGGCGACCTCGTCGTGCTCACCCCGACCCGGGTCGAGGCGGTGTGGGGAATTATCCAGGCGTTCCGCCCGCAACGGGCCGCCGAGCCGGGACCGAAGGAGATCGTGCTGGAGCCGCCGCATGGCTGATCGCATGGGGCCGCTGCTGATCATCGGCGGGCACGAGGATCGGGAGGGCGACAAGGTCATCCTGTCGACCCTCGCCCGGCTGCTGGACGGCGGTAAGCTGGTGCTCGCCACCGTCGCCTCGCATCAGCCGGACGGCTACTTCGACGCCTACGAAAAGGCCTTCGCCGCCCTCGGCGTCACCGACATGGTCGAGCTCTACGTCCATGAGCGATCAGACGGCTCTGATCCCGGGACGCTGGAGAAGCTGGAGGGGGCGGCCGGCGTCTTCTTCACCGGCGGCGACCAGCTGCGCATCTCCAGCCAGATCGGGGACACCCCGGTCGAGCATCGCATCCACGAGATCCACCGCGCCGGCGGCCTCATCGCCGGCACCTCGGCCGGCGCGGCGGTGATGAGCGAGACCATGCTGGTCAAGGGACCCAGCGCGGAGTCCTACCGCATCGGCGAGCTGCACATGGCTCCGGGGCTGGGGCTGATCAGGGACGTCATCATCGACCAGCATTTCGCCGAGCGCGGCCGCTACGGCCGACTGCTCGGCGCGGTCGCGCACAACCCGCGGCTCCTCGGGGTCGGCATCGACGAGGACACCGCCCTGCTCGTCCAGGGCGACGAGGGCCGGGTGATCGGGGCCGGGGCGGTCTATGTCGTCGACGGGGAGGAGGCCAGCCACTCGAACATCGCCGAGGCGCGCGCAGAGCGCCCGCTGTCGATCTTCGACGTGCGGATGCACGTCCTCTCCTGCGGCGACCGCTTCCACTTCACCCGTCGGCGCCCGGAAGCGGGCCCGGACGATCCGGCCTGACGCGACGCTGCGGGGGAGGGGCGACTGCGAACGAGGAGGCGGCCCGGCCGGCCCGGCAGGTGGATTTCCGGCGGTCGGGCCGCCCCGACCGGGGGGGCGACCCGGTCATGGCGATGGCTGGCGGAGGATCCGCCGGCGAAAGACTTCAGGCGGCGGCGGGCGAGCCGAGGCCGGACACCTGGTCCAGTCGGGCGCGGGCGGCGTCGAGATCGAAGAAGGTTTCGACCGTCGGCCCGTGGACCTCGAAGCGGCTGCCGCAGGTCTGTCCGCTGACGCCGACGAAATCGACGCGGAACAGCCGTGCGAGCGCCTTTCGCTCCAGTTCAAAGCGGACCAGCACCGGCGCCTCCCTGGGGTGAATCGAAGACCTTGCGGCTCAGGCCGCAGCGGTAGCAGACCTCGGCCTTGCGGCGTTCGGACCACCAGAACTGGTGCCTGCAGATCAGGCGCTTCAGGACTTTGAGCATGAGAAGGTCGGTCGGTTGGAGGTCGGTCAGGCGGCGGGTCGGACGGCCGGTTCGCCCGTGGCGGCGGCGGCGCCGATGCACAGGATGTCGCGGATAGTCTCTTCCACAGGCAGTCGGTCGGCGTCGCGCCGCGCCCCGGCGAGCAGGTGCCGGACCATGAGGGCGCGGTCGGAGGTGCTCGCCATGGCCGTCAGCACCGCTTCCAGCTGGTCCCATCTCATCGGCGGCAGCAGATCGGAGTTCGCCGACGGCGTGGCGACGCGCCTTTGACCCCAGCGGATCGGCGCTGTGATGCGCCCCGCCTCTTCGCCGTCGGCCGCGATGGCCGGCCGACTGGATACGCTACTCGACATTCTGCAACGCCGGACGGCTCTTCGCCGTCCGCTCCCCCTGTTAAGATCACGCCAAAGGCGCCCGCCGCCCCGACGGACAGGCCCGCAGCAGGTTGGTCAAACGCCGTTCGAACCGCCATGGCGCGGCGTCCCAAAACGACGCACAGTTATCCCAACCCCCGCTGGGGAATTCCGCCGCGGTTTGACGCGGCCTGACCCGTGCTCCCATAACGGGAAAAATCCTGAAAGTTCGTCTTGGCCGTTTCCCCGCCGTCCGTGTCTGCGTTGCGACCCGCCGCCCCTCGCCAGGCGGCGGACGCGCGACTGCCGTGGGCCGCGGTGGCGCTGCTGTGCGCGGTGCAGTTCGCCGCCTATGTGGACCGGGCCCTGCCGGCCGTGACGGCCCCGCTGATCCGCGACGAACTCGGCCTCAGCGACGCGCAGATCGGCGGGCTGCAGGGGCCGGCCTTCGTCGCCCTCTACGTGATCGGTCTGCTGGCGGCGGGCCACTGGGCCCGGGCCGCAAACCCCTGGAGGCTGTCGCTCGCCTGCCTGACGATCTGGACCCTCGGCGCCGCGATCTTCGCTCTCGCCCCGAACTATGGGGGGATGGTCGTCGGCCGGGTTCTGCTCGGCGCCGGCCAGGCCGTCTTCGTCCCTGCCGCGCTGATGCTGATCGCGGGACAGGCGGAACCGGGGCGGCGCGCGCGCGGGCTGTCCCTGTTCACGACCGGGTCCGCCGCCGGACGCAGCGGGGCCCTGTTGCTGGGCGGCGCCGCCCTCGTCTGGCTGGGCGCCGGCGTGGCCGGACTGGAGGGCTGGCGCGCGGCCAGCCTGGCGCTGATGGCGCCCAACCTCATCCTCGCCGCCCTGCTGGTCCGGGCCGGAACGACCGCGCCGCCCCCGTACCCGCCGGAACGCCACGGCGGTCTCGGCGCGGCGCTCGGTGTCGTCGCCCGGCGGCCGCTGGCCTACCTCAGCATCGCCGCCGCCGGCGGGGCCTGCGTCTTCGTCGTCCAGGCCGCCGGCGCCTGGGCGCCCTCGCTGCTCCATCGCGCCTTCGACCTCGATCCGGGCGCGAGCGCGCTCGTTTTCGGCCTGATCGTGCTGGTCTTCGCCCCCCTCGGCCACCTGTCGGCGGGCTGGCTGATGGCGGCCGCAAGGGGCGGCGGACCGGCGCCCTTCGTCGCCGGGGCGGCAGCCGTGGCCGCGGCCTGCGCCGCCTTCCTGCCCGTCGCCGACCGGATCGAGGCCCTCTTCCTGATCGCCGGCCTCACCGCCGCCGGCGGGACGGCGGCCGCATCGGTGCTGATCGGCGTGCAGGCGATGACCGCCGCGCCGCAGCGGCCGGCCATGGGGGCCCTGTTCCTGGCGGTGATCTCCGTGGCCGGCGTGGCCGGGGGACCGTGGCTGACCGGCCTGCTCAGCGACCTGCGCGCCGCTTCGGGCGCCGGGGCCGGGCTGGCCGAGGCCATCGCGGCGGCGGCGGGCGGCGCCGGCGTCGTCGCCCTCGCCCTCGCGGTCGCCAGCGGGCGACTGTGGCGCCCCGCGCTGTCGGAGACGCCGGCATGACCGACCAGTTCCGCTTCGACAGCGACGCCCTGCCGCCGGGGCAGGCCTTCGACGCCTACCGCCGCCTCTACGCCGTGGGCTCGGACGTCAGCCGCGGCGCCGGGCCGTTCTTCGCCTGGGTGCGGGCGGTGCGGCTCGACGGGCTGATCCTGTTCGAGCGCCGCCTCGACGGCGTCGTGCACTCGCGCAGCGCCCGCGCCGGGCGCGACCGGTTCGACCATTTCGCCCTGCACCTGGTGCTCTCCGGCGAACTCGAGGGCGGGCGCGAGAGCCGCTTCGACCGGGCGGGCCCCGGCGACCTGCTGCTGGTCGATACCCGGCGGGCCTCCCGCACCGAGGCCCGCGAGCTGCATGTCCTGACCGCCAGCGTGCCGCGCGCCGCCATCGCCGCCGCCTGCGGCGCGCTGGACGGCCTGCACGGACGCATCATCGGCGCGCCCCGCACCTTCGTGCTGCGCGACCTGATGCAGTCGGTGGTGCGCAACGCCGACGGCTTCCGCGACGACGTGCTGCCCAGCCTGCGCCGGGCCTTCCAGGAGCTGCTCAACGCCACGCTCGCCGACCTGTCGACCTCGTCCGCCGTGCTGTTGCGGCTCGACCAGGCGCGTCGCGAGGCGGCCGAGCGCTTCATCCTCGCCCATCTGGACGATCGCGACCTGGGCGCGGCCACGGTGGCCGCCGGCATCGGCGCCTCCCGCTCCACCCTCTACCGCCTGTTCGCCGAGGACGGCGGCGTCGCCCGCTTCATCATGAGCCGGCGCCTCGGCGCGGTGCGCGGCGCCCTGGAGGGCGGCGCGACGGAACCCCTGTCCGCCCTCGCCCTCGCCCACGGCTTCACCGACGAGAGCCACCTGAACCGCCGCTTCAAACAGGCCTACGGCCAGCCGGCCGGCGCCTACCGCCGATCCGTGGCCGAGACCGGCGAGGACGCCGTCGCCGCGGCGGTCCGGCGCTGGGCCGGCTGGATGATCGAGGTCAGCTAGCCGGGGCCGCCGCCTCGCCGCGCCCCCGTCAGGTCGCCCCAGCGCCACGTCCCCGGCCCCAGCGCCAGCCGCGGCGCGCCCGGCCCGTCGCCCAGCGCCAGCACGGCGTAGCCGCGCACCGCCTCGGCGCGGCAGGCGGAGGGGGCGAAGGCCACCTCCACCGCGATGGCCTGCCGCACCCCGGCCAGCCCCTTGCCGGCCTCGCCCGGACTGGTCACCCAGTCGCCGTTCCACACCAGCAGCGCCCGGCCGCGCCCGCTTCCGGCCAGCGCGCGCTGCGCCGCCGTCGCCACCTCGGCGTCGTCGCGCAGGGCCCGCTCCAGCCGGCCGACCATGTCGCACGGCCCGCCGCTCCCCGCGCCCGCGCCGCCGCCCCCGGCTCCCGCGCCGGCCCCGCTCCCGCGCCCGGCCCGCAGCGCCCCGGCCAGCTCGGCCTCGCCCACGGTCGCCCACACCGGCAGCGGCGCCGGCGCGGCGGGGGCGGCGGTCAGGGGCAGGACCTCCGGCGGCGGCGGGCGCACGGCCGGGCGGGGACGCGGCGGCGGGACCCGTGCGGGAACCGGGCGCTCCGTCGGCGCGGCGGCGGCCGCCGCCTCCGCCGGCGGGCCCTCGGGCGGGGCGGAGTCGGCGACCGGCCCCGGCGGCGGCTCGGCGGGCGGCGGCTCGGGGACCGGCGGCGGCTCCAGCTCGATCAGCATCGGCGGCGGCGCGAACGGCGTCGGCCCCGACCCGCCGCCCGAGGCCAGGAACAGCGCCGGCAGCAGCACCAGGTGCGCGGCCACGCTCAGCGCGATCGCCGCCAGCCTTCGCCCGCGCGCCGTCCCGCCTCCGCCTGTCCGGTCGAACCGCATCGGCGCCATGTTGATCCGCCGCTCGCGTCAGGATCGTGGCGCCCCGGCAAGACCGCTGCGGCCGCGCTTTCAGATCAGTCCCGGAACAGCGTTCGCTCTCTACTACGGCCAAGCTGCCGAAATACGGATGCAACCCGGTCATGACTTCGCCGTTACGGCCGGGCTGGCTAAGGGCTCGGGGTTATCCGGGAGTGGCGTCCCGAAGACGGAGAAGACTTCCTTGACCAGAACCACCCTTTCCCGGGCCGCCCTCGCCGGCGCCCTTCTCGCCGTCGGCGTCGTCGCCAGCGGCTGCGCCAGCCATCGCTTCGTGCGCGATCAGGTGGCCGTCGTCGACACCCGCGTCACCGGCGTCGAGGGTCTCGCCGGCCAGGCGCTCGAACGCGCCAACGCCGCCCACAAGCTGGCCGAGGGCAAGTTCCTCTACGAGGTCGTGCTCTCGGACGATTCGGTGAAGTTCCCCACCGATCGCCACGCCCTGTCGCCCGAGGCCGAGCAGCGCCTCGCCGAACTGGCCCAGCGCCTCAAGGCCGAGAACCGCAACGTCTACCTCGAGATCCAGGGCCACACCGACGCCACCGGCGACGAAGGCTACAACGAGGAGCTCGGCGAGGCCCGCGCCGAGGCGGTGCGCCGCTTCCTTAGCCAGCAGGGCATCGCCCTGAACCGCATGGCCACCATCTCCTACGGCGAAGCCTCGCCGGTGGCTCCCAACGAGACCCCGGAAGGCCGCTCGCAGAACCGCCGCGTCTCGATCGTCGTCCTCGTCTGAGGCGCGACGCCTAAAAAAGCGTCGGGGGCCGGCGTTGACGTCGCGCCCCCGCTCCGCTCCTGTGTCGGCCCGTTTTCCCGCGTGAGCCGACCATGACCGACGCCTCGACCGCCGCCGCTCCCCAGCCGCTGCGCTTCACCGACAATCCGATGAACCCGCTGGAGGTGGCGCTCTACGAGGGCCTCGCCGATCACACGAAGATGGGCGTGTTCGAGCGGCTGATGCTCGAGGCCGACCTCTACGCCGTGCCCGAGCCCGACAGCCCCGGCGGAACCCCCGGCGACGACGGCCCCAAGGTGCTGCGCCCGGGGGAGCAGCTGGTCCTGCGCGGCGTCGTGCTCAACGACGGCCGCAACACCGTCACCCTGTTCACCGACCCGCGCCGCGCCACGCAGATGTTCGGCGAGGGCGCCCGCATCATCGCCATGAAGGGCCGCAACCTGCTGCAGATCCTGAAGGACGCGGTGGTCCTGCTCAACCCCGCCGACGGCAAGGGCCTGCTGCTCAACCCCGACCAGATCCGCGAGGTGCTGGAGCAGACCCCGGTCCCGCCGACCCACGCGCGCCGCCCCACCGGCACGGTCGAGCTCGCCGACGTCCCCGAACCCCAGCACCCGATCGCCCTCATCGGCCGCCTCAACGAGGCCTTCAAGGGCCTCGACGTCAAGGCCGCCTGGCTGGCCCGCGCCCGCTGGATGGAGGCGCAGATGATGGGCTGGCACCTCGACGTCCGCACCGACCAGCCCGCCGACGAGGTCGTCGCCCTCATCGAACGCGCCGTCCGCGGCCTCCAGTTCGGCCAGGAGGTGTTCGACGTGGCGGTGAGCAAGCCCGGCGGCGCGGACGGGGTGGGGGTGAAGGTGAAGTAGGGGGCCTCAGCGCCGCGATCAACCTCGGGATGGTTGCGTGGGAGAGCGCTCGCGCCAAGACTTCCGCCATGCCCCGCGCTGCCTCCCTCACTCGTGCCTGTCGCCGCTGGCTTGCCGAAGTCGACCGCATCCTGCGTCGCGATTGGTGCATCGACTCCGCTAACGCCGGCTGGGACCGAGAGGACGTGCTTCGCTACTGGGGCTACGGGGAGACGCCGGCGGACTTCGTAGTGTGGTTCGCGGAGAAGTACGACCTGATCCGGTTCAAGCGGTCTTAAGAGACTCGGTATTCATAAGAGGTCGGCTCAAGTCGATCCTCGTCCAGCTTCCAAGGACAAATTGCCATGAGCGCGCCCCCAGAAGCCGTGGGACCCTCTTTGCTGAGTCTAATTCCATGCACGATGAGTAGGGCATTACGCGGGTAGGACTCGCGGTGAAGCTGCACCTCATTTCGAGTCAAAAGCACGCTCTTCGGGCCCCCGGTGGTGCCCTTGACCTCAACGACCCAGCTGAGCCCGTCACGTTCTCCGAGAAAGTCGCAGCTCTCAGTTGCCGAGACGTCTTTGGCGACAAAGCCATTCTCCGTGAGCCAAGCCTCCGCTACTTCCATCGCTCGAAGTTCGACCGCCGTCCGAGCGGCATGGTCCAATCCCCAGCCTTGCCCAGCGGCCGGAAATTTTGCAGGAGAAGCAATCTCTTCAGCGAATTGAAGGATTTGGACGATCTCTGAGCTATTGGTTCCCGGAACCAAGCCCGTTTCCTCGGCGCGATAGAGTTTCGCAAGTGCCCGAGCGAAATCGACCAGGTCATCTCCCAAGACACGGTCGTCAGGGATGTTTCCAGAGGGATAAAATTTTGAGAACAACGTGGTCTTCTCGTAGGCAGCCGCGAGCCGTTTTCCCCCGAGGCTGACCCCAGTCTTCACTGTAGCATCTCCCACGAACTCACCTGCTAGAACCGCCCGGCCCCATTGGACGAGCTCGGCGGTTTCCTGATGGGAGATGCCTTTGAAGTTCCCCTCTTGGGGCACCGTGGAGGCGTGGCTCAAACAGAGCGACACCCCGGTGGCGTCAGGGTGAAAGAGGTATACTACGTACCAGCCCTGCGTTGCAGATGGCGACATCCGCCTGGAGAAGTACCGAGTCCATGGCACCAAGGCCTTTCGGCCAATGCCGTCGCTTCCTTCAACGGCTAGATCGTCGCCATACCTCCCAAGTGCAGCCGAAATCTCGAAACGAAAGTCGAGAATCTCTTCTCTCAGCCGATGTCGGACTAGCTCTCCTCGTTCCGCCATGGCGGGAGACATAACTGACGTATGGGCGGATTGCAGGGATACGATGGATTGAAGTGTGTCACGTAGAGGCATGCCGGGTTCCCCTCCTACCAGCGGTAGGCGGGCGGCCCCGACTACCTACCCCAAGTAGGCATGGGTCCGGAGGTGGTGCCAAGCGATCAAGCGCCAATAATCGACTGTGGTGCCTAGCGAAGCGTCTGTGCTGGGAAGCTTCGAGCATGCTGCGCTGCGCTCGGCATGGTCTCCTCCCCATCTGCGATGGGGAGGAGACGCGGGGGCGGCGACGACGTTTCCTCCCCGCGCCGCAGGCGGGGGGAGGGGGACCGCGAAGCGGTGGAGGGGCGAGGCCGGGAGCGCGCCTGTTTCCGCAGCCCGCGGGCCGAAGGCCTGCAGTCGGGTGCGATGCCGCCGCAGAACACGCCGGCCCCTTCGTGTCCTTCGTGCCTCCTTCGTGTCCTTCGTGATGAACCAGCGGCGCCAGACCCCGCCCGGGCGCCGGGAGTTAATGTTTAAGTCCCCTATCTCGCGCGCATCGCCCGCTGTTTTCATTGAACAAACACCGGCAGGCAGCGTCATTTTCACGCCATGGGAACAACCGCCCCCACACTTCTCCCATCCCGTCGATGGGGAGGGCGTCGGATCCACGACCTCGACGACGGCGGGCTGTGGTCGAGCGATGAAGCCGGGGCGACGGAGAGTCCCGGGGTCCTCGTCGGGCAGGGAGTGGATCCTGCCCGCTTGCTCGCCGCGCGCCGCTGGACTGCGGGCTGCTGACGTCCCCTGAAGAGGGCCGTCATGTCCGCCCCGCGTCGGGCCCGGCAACGGTCCCGGCGGAGATCCGGCAAGGCTCGAATGTCAGGGCCGCCAGCCGGAGAGCGCGCGCACAACGGCTACGCGGGGCGTCAGCTTCGTCGAAACGGTACACACACTCACAGACCGGGCGAGGCCCGGCGCCCCGCGCCCTTCCCACCCTGCCGGCGGATGCTCCGCCGGAGGCCGCATCCGCGTGTCCGAAGGAGGTCCGCCCATGAAGCCCCGACGTTGCGCCCGTCCGCGTCGCCGCGACCGCGTGCTGTGGGGCGTCCAGCGCCTGCGGCTGGCGGCCATCGCCGCCCGGACGCTCGAGCCGCACTTCCCGCACGAGCATCTCTATCTGTGGACCCTGCGCCTGAACGGCCGGGCCAATCCGGCCGCCTTCGTCCTGCCCGGCCTGCTGTTCGAGGCCGCCCGCGCCGAGTTCGGGATCGCCGCCGACCGATGCGTCGAGACACCGCCGCCGAACCCCGCCATCATGGCCGCCCGCGCAACGAAAGCCCGCCCATGCCCGCCGACCCCGCCAAGGCCCCCCGACTCGCCGTGCTGATCGACGCCGAGAACGCCTCGCCGAAGATCGCCGAGGCCCTGTTCACCGAGATCGCCACCCTCGGCGAGGCCTCGGCGCGGCGCATCTACGGCGACTTCGCCTCGGCCCAGATCCAGGGCTGGACGCGGGTGCTGGCCCGCTTCGCCATCCAGCCGCAGCAGAATTTCGCCAACACGAAGGGCAAGAACTCGGGCGACATCGCCCTCGTCATCGACGCCATGGACCTGCTGCATTCGGGCCGCTTCGACGGCTTCTGCCTCGTCTCGTCCGACGCCGACTTCACCCGGCTGGCGTCGCGCATCCGCGAGGAGGGGGTCGACGTCTACGGCTTCGGCGAGCGCAAGACGCCCGAGAGCTTCCGCCAGGCCTGCACCCGCTTCATCTACACCGAGAACCTCAGCCTCCCCGCCGCCGAGACGACGGACGAGGCCGCCGCCCCGAAGCGCGGCCGCCGCGGCGCCGCCGGCCCCGCGTCCTCCGCCGCCCGCTCCGAGCCCGCCGCGGCCGCCGCCGGCAAGCGGCCCCCGTCGGAGGCGGCGCGCCTGATCGCCACCGTCATCGCCGACATGGACGAGGACGGCGACGGCTGGGTCAACGCCGGCGGCATCGCCAACCGGCTCCGCAACGCCTACCCCGACTTCGACCAGCGCACCTACGGCTACGCCAAGCTCTCCGACCTGATCCGCGCCACCGGCCGCTTCGACGTCCAGACCGGCTCCGGCGGCCAGATGCGGGTCAGGGACAAGGCGTAGGGGGAGGGCGCTCAGAGGGAAATGACCGTCCGCACCGCCTTCCCGTCCGCCAGCGCGTCGAACGCGGCGTTGATCGCCTCCAGCGCTGCGGTCCCGCTGAGCAGCCGGTCCACCGGCAGTCGGCCCTCGCGGAACAGGCCGACGAAGCGCGGGATGTCGCGCGAGGGCACGCAGGTCCCGATGTACGACCCCTTCAGGGTCCGCTCCTCGGCCACCAGCGAGACGATGTTGACCGCCAGCGCCGCCTCCGGCGGCGGCAGCCCGGCGGTGACCGTGGTCCCGCCCCGCCGCGTCATCCGCCACGCCGCCTCCAGCGCCCGCGCCGACCCGGCCATCTCCAGCGCCACCTCGGCCCCGCCGCCGGTCAGGGCGCGGACCTGCTCCACCGCGTCGGCGTCGGCGGCGTTGACCGTCCGCACCGGCCCGAGGCTCCGCGCCAGCGCCAGCTTGTCCTCGCTGAGGTCGACCGCCACCACCGGGCTGGCCCCACTGGCCAGCGCCCCCAGCACGCTGGCCAGCCCGACGCCGCCGAGGCCGACCACCACGACCGACTGTCCGGCCCGCACCTGCGCCGTGTTGACCACCGCCCCGACCCCGGTCAGCACCGCGCAGCCGAACAGGGCGGCGTGCTCGAACGGCAGGTCGTCCGGCACGCGGACGAGCGAGCGCCGCGACACCACCGCCCGCTCCGCAAAGGCCGAGCAGCCGAGGTGGTGGTGCAGCATCTCGGCGCCCAGGTGCAGCCGCCGTCCCCCGCCCAGCAGCTCGCCCTTGCCGTTGGCCGCCGCCCCCGGCTCGCACAGGGCCGGCCGGCCCCCGGCGCAGGGGCTGCAATGGCCGCAGGAGGGCATGAACACCATCACCACGCGGTCGCCGGGCTTCAGGTCGTCGACGCCGCCGCCGACCGCTTCCACCTCGCCCGCCGCCTCATGGCCCAGCGCCATCGGCATCGGCCGCGGCCGGTCGCCGTTGATGACGCTGAGGTCCGAGTGGCACAGGCCGGCGGCGCGGATGCGCACCTGCACCTCGTCGCGCCCGGGCGGGTCCAGCGTCACCGTCTCGATGGCCAGGGGCCGGCTGTCGGCGTACGGGCGGGGCGCGCCCATGGCGCGAAGGACGGCGGCGCGGGTCGTGATCATGCCCGGGACGCTAGGCGCTTGACGCCGCGTCCGCCAACCCCGACCGTCGGCCTGCGAGCGTGCGCAGACACGCCGGGGAAACGCCAACACCGTGCGCTCAAGCAGCGAGGCGCCGCGCGCCGAGCGGTAGCGCACCGACAAGGGAGTTACGATGACGGGCACCATCGAGCGGACCAAGCGCGGCGACTACAGCCGCTTCCAGGCCATCTCCACGCGCTGGATGGACAACGACGTCTACGGCCACGTCAACAACGTGGTCTACTACTCGTGGTTCGACACCGCCGTGAACCGGCTGCTGGTCGTCAACGGCCTGCTCGACATCCACCACGGGCCGGTGATCGGCCTGGTGGCCGAGACCGGCTGCCGCTACTTCGCGCCCACCGCCTTCCCCGACGAGATCGAGGCCGGCGTCCGCGTCGCCCACATCGGGGCCAGCTCGGTGCGCTACGAGATCGGCCTGTTCCGCAACAAGGAGCCCGAGGCCGCCGCGGTCGGCTACTTCGTCCACGTCTACGTCG
The DNA here is from genome assembly GCF_900116065.1 of Brevundimonas viscosa. GTDB lineage: Bacteria > Pseudomonadota > Alphaproteobacteria > Caulobacterales > Caulobacteraceae > Brevundimonas > Brevundimonas viscosa. The sequence continues at coordinate 299,709 of NZ_FOZV01000003.1, read as the reverse complement.
ACCGCGAGAGCAAGCGACCGGCGCCGATCGACGAGAAGATGCGCGGCTTCCTGGAGGGCTTGCGGACCTAGTCGTCCAGCCGGCCCATCAGCGCCAGCGCGCCGACGGCGGTCAGCACGCCGAGCGCGAAGGCCCCGACCACGGCGCCGGTGGCGACATAGGTCGACACCGTCATCGGCCGGGCCTCGTACCACTCGACGATGTCGGCGTCGTGCAGGTCGTCGTCGAGGCTGCCCTCGGCCTCGTAGATGGCGTCGTCGGCGGTCATGGTGCGGCTCCGGTTACGCTCGCAGAACACCTGCCCCGCGGCCCCGGTTCCGGCCCCGGTGACAGCGGCGTCGCCATCGGCTAGACGGCCCGCCTTCCCTTTCGCCAGACCCAGAGACCGCTCATGGCCGGCCACTCCAAGTTCAAGAACATCATGCACCGCAAGGGCCGCGCCGACGCGGTCCGCTCCAAGCTGTTCTCGCGCCTGTCGCGCGAGATCACCGTGGCGGCCAAGTCGGGCCTGCCCGACCCCGCCATGAACCCTCGCCTGCGCCTGGCGGTGAACAACGCCAAGGCCGAGTCCATGCCCAAGGACAACATCGACCGGGCGATCAAGAAGGCCTCGGGCGGCGAAATCGACGCCATGGAGGAGATCCGCTACGAGGGCCGCGGGCCCGGCGGCGTCCAGTTCGTGGTCGAGGTGCTGACCGACAACCGCAACCGCGCCGCCTCCGGCGTGCGCTCAGCCTTCACCAAGTACGGCGGGGCGCTGGGCGAGACCGGGTCGGTGACCTTCATGTGGGACCGCGTCGGCAAGATCGTCTATCCGGCCGAAGCCGGCTCGGAAGACGCGGTCATGGAGGCCGCGATCGAGGCCGGGGCCCAGGACGTCGAGAGCGACCTGGTCAAGCCGGACATCTACGAGGACGCCCCGGGCCACACCATCTGGACCGCCTTCGAGGATCTCAACGAGGTCGCCGACGCCATGTCGAAAACCCTCGGCGACCCGAAGTCCACCGCCATCGTCTGGAAGCCGCAGTCGACCGTGCCGGTCACCGGCGACCAGGTCGGCACCCTGATGAAGCTGATGGACGCGCTCGACGCCGAGGACGACGTGCAGCAGGTCTATTCGAACGAGGAGATCTCGGACGAGGACGCGGCGAAGTACGCCGGCTGAGCCGCCTCACCTGAAGGACGGCGACTCGGCCTCCAGCCATCCGTCCGGCCGCCCGATGGGCCGGCCCGGCCGGCGCAGGCGCATCAGGCTGTGCAGGGCGTCTGCGAGATCCATGAGCTGCTCGTCCGACAGCTCGACCGCGGCGCGGACGACCTCGGTCTTCAGCGCGACGTAGGCCGGCGGCGGCAGTTCGCGGTGCGCATGGGCGGACATGCGACGTCTCCTCGCGGGACGATCCGAGCTCCCGCGCGCAAGCAACGGGCCTTCGCCGCGGCGGTTTCATAAGGCCAAGGTCGACCGGTCGGCGCGGGCCGGGACATGCGGAACGCCGCCGGCCTGGCAAGCGTTGCCGCTGCGATGTACCTGAGCGACCTTCCCGACTTCATCCTGCCGCTGCTCGCCGCGATGGCGGCTGGCGGTCTGATTGGGTTCGAGCGCGAGTGGCGCGGCCGCGCCGCCGGCTTCCGCACCCACATCCTTGTCTGCCTCTCTTCGGCCCTGCTGATGGAGGCGGCGGTGTCGCAGGGCTCCTGGGACTGGAACGGCATCGCCGGCGGCGGCGTCATGAGCGACCCCACGCGCATGGCCCACGGAGTGCTGACCGGCATCGGCTTCCTCTGTGCGGGGGTTATCTTCCGCGCCGGCTTCTCGATCCACGGCCTGACCACGGCGGCCTCGCTCTGGATCACCGCCGCCATCGGCATGCTGTTCGGCGCCGGTCTGTTCCTGCTCGGTCTGGCGGGGACGGTCCTCACCGTGGCCGTCCTCACCCTGTTGCGGCTGATCAACCTGCGTGTGCCGCAGTCGATGGTGGTCGACGCCGAGGTGGTCTGGCGGCGGGAGGCTGCGACCGCCGAGGATCGGGTGGAGGCCGCGCTGGCCGGAATCGACCGGCGCGGTCGCGCGGACCGGTTCGAACTGGTCGATGGCGGCGCGGCGGTGCGTCGCAGCTTCCGCCTGCGCGTCGACGGAGAACCGACGCTGAAGAGCCTCGCCGCCCGCCTGCGCAGCATCGAAGGGGTGGTCGGCTACCGCCTCGACCCGCGCGACGACTGAGCCCCGGCCTTGACCGCGGCCGGCGCCGGCACATCTCTGAAACCGCAACCCCAAGGACAGGAAGGCAATCCCATGAAGGGCTTCATCGCCGACATCGAGGACCTCACGACCTCCAACACCGACTTCCGCCGCGTGCTCTACACCGGCAAGTTCCTCCAGCTGGTGCTGATGACCCTGAAGCCAGGCGAGGAGATCGGCGAGGAGGTCCACGAGGACCACGACCAGTTCTTCCGCATCGAGAGCGGTTCCGGCGAGGTGCTGATCGACGGGGTGCGGACGCCGATCAAGGACGACGACGCGGTCATCGTTCCGGCCGGCGCGCGGCACAATGTGACCAACACTGGCGACCAGCCGCTGACCCTGTACACCCTCTACGGCCCGCCGGATCACCGCGAGGGCGTGGTGCACCGGACCAAGGCCGAGGCCGACGCGTCGGAAGAGCATTTCGACGGAACCACCACGGAGTAGGAGGCCGCCTTCGCGCCGGTCATTGTCCGTTAGCCATCTATCGGGCATGAACGGAACGGATGGCGAACGAAGCGACTCGAATTCTCGGTCTCGACCCCGGGCTCAGGCGCACCGGATGGGGCGTCGTGGCGGCCGAGGGCTCGCGGCTGCGCTGGATCGCCCATGGAGTGGTGACGCCGCCCGAGGCCGCGCCGTTCAGCGAGCGCCTGCTGTTCCTGCTGGAGGCGGTGGCGGAGGTCTGCGCCGCCCACGCCTGCGACGAGGCGGCGATCGAGGAGGTCTTCGTCAACATGAACCCGTCCTCCACGCTCAAGCTGGGGCACGCCCGCGCGGCGGTCATGTTGGCGCCGGCCCGCTGCGGCCTGTCCGTCGCCGAGTACGCGCCCAACCTGATCAAGAAGGCCGTGGTCGGCGCCGGCCACGCCGACAAGAGCCAGATCGCCTTCATGGTGAAGCGTCTGCTGCCCGCGGCCGGCGACGCGAAGGCGGACGCCGCCGACGCCCTGGCGGTGGCGATCACCCACGCGCAGCTGCGGAAGCGGGCCTTGCTCAGTCCTCCCCCGCAGGGGGAGGGGGACCATGCGAAGCATGGTGGAGGGGGTCATCGGCAAGCTGCGGCGGCGGGGTCAGGCCCCCTCCACCGCTTCGCGGTCCCCCTCCCCCAGAGGGGGAGGATCGCGTGGTGATCGGACGTCTCAGAGGCGTGCTGGCCGAGGTCGAGCCGGACCACTGCCTGATCGACTGCGCCGGGGTCGGCTATGTCGTGGCCTGCGGCGCGCGCACCCTCGGCCGCCTGCCGGCGCCGGGCGACGAGGCCACCCTGTTCATCGAGACCACCTGGAGCGCCGAGAGCGGACCGCGCCTGTACGGCTTCCTCGGCCGGGACGAACGCCGCGCCTTCACCACCCTGCTGACCATCCAGGGCGTCGGGCCCAAGGCCGCGCTCAGCGTGCTGGACGTGCTGCCGCCGGGCGAACTGGCCGCCGCCGTGGCCCGCGAGGACAAGGCCGCCGTGGCCCGTGCCAATGGCGTCGGTCCCAAGCTGGCCCTGCGCATCGTCACCGAGCTGAAGGGCAAGCCGCTGGGCGAGCCGTCCTTCACGCCCTCGGCGCCCGGCGTGCATGTCGAACCGGCGGCGCCCGTCCCCAGCCTTACCGGGGAAGCCGTCTCCGCCCTGCTCGGCCTCGGCGTCGCCGAGGTCGTCGCCCGCCGCTCCGTCGACCAGGCGCTGATCCGCCTCGGCGACGAAGCCGACCTCTCCGCCGTGATCCGCGCCGCCCTGCAGGAGCTGGGGCGGTGACCGACGACCGCATCATCTCGGCCGAACCCGCCCCCGGCGAGGCCTACGACCGCGCCCTGCGGCCGCAGACGCTGGCGGAGTTCGTCGGCCAGGAGCAGGCCCGGGGCAATCTCAAGGTCTTCATCGACGCCGCCCGCGCCCGGTCCGAGGCGCTGGATCACGTCCTGCTGTTCGGCCCGCCCGGCCTGGGCAAGACCACCCTGGCCCAGATCGTCGCTCGCGAGCTGGGCGTCGGTTTCCGCGCCACCTCGGGGCCGATCCTCGCCAAGGCCGGCGACCTCGCGGCCATCCTGACCAATCTCGAGCCGCGCGACGTCCTGTTCATCGACGAGATCCACCGCCTGAACCCGCAGGTGGAGGAGATACTCTATCCGGCCATGGAGGACCATGTGCTGGATCTGATCATCGGCGAGGGGCCCTCGGCCCGCTCGGTGCGGATCGATCTGGCCCCCTTCACCCTCGTCGGCGCCACCACCCGCGCCGGCCTGCTGGCGACGCCGCTGCGCGACCGCTTCGGCATCCCGCTGCGGCTGGAGTTCTACACGCCGGAAGAACTGACCCGGGTGGTCATGGGCGCGGCCCGCAAGATGGGCGCGCCGATCACCGAGGAGGGGGCGCTGGAGATCGCCGCCCGCGCCCGCGGCACACCGCGCGTCGCCGGCCGCCTGCTGCGCCGGGTACGGGACTTCGCCTCGGCCGAGGGCGCGGCGACCATCGGCAAGCTGGAGGCCGCCCGGGCGCTGGCCCGGCTGGAGGTCGACGAGGCCGGTCTCGACAGCCTGGATCGCCGCTTCCTGCGCGCCCTGATCGAGAACTACGGCGGCGGCCCGGTCGGCATGGACACCCTCGCCGCCGCCATCGCCGAGGCCCGCGACGCGGTCGAGGACGTCATTGAACCCTTCCTGCTGCAGCAAGGCTTCATCCAGCGCACCCCCCGCGGCCGCATGGCTTGCGCCCGGGCGTACAGCCACCTCGGCCTGACCGAACCGCCGCGGGCGCCGCAGGCGGGGGACCTGTTCAGCGGCAAGTAGGCTTCACCCGGCGGCCGAAGCCCGGCATGGTCGCGCCATGTCCCGCCGGCGCCTCTCCACCGACCGCCTGATCCTGATCCTCGGCGTCGCCGTGCTGGCGCTGGGGGCGCTGATCCTGTGGCTGGTCAGTCGCAACGCCTTCGCCCCGGCCGGGCCGACGCCGGAGGAACGCGCGGTGGCCCAGGTCCGCGACATCCTCGGCCCGGATGCGCGTGTCCGCTACACCGAGCCCGGACGGCGGCTGGCGGTGTGCGGCTATGTCGAGGACGGAGGCCAGACCATCGCCTTCATCTCCCGACCCAATCGCCTGATGCTGTCCACCGACCCGCTGCGCACCGAGTACGAGCAGATGCAGAGGGACTTCTGTCCGGGCTTCCTGACCCGCCCAGCCCCGGCGGCCCGCCCATGACCGACCGTCCCACGGCCGGCCGCTTCGAGGGCCGAGAGCATCGCCTGCCGATCCGCGTCTACTACGAGGACACCGACTTCACCGGCCTGGTCTATCACGCCAACTACGTGCGCTACCTCGAGCGCGGCCGGTCCGACGCCCTGCGGCTGATGGGCGTCGGCCACGCCGAGCTGCTGGACGGCGACCAGCCGATGGCCTTCGTCGTCTCGCAACTGCACCTGAGGTATCTGAAGCCGGCCCGCATCGACGACGAGCTGGTGGTGCGCACCCGCTATCGCGCCGTGAAGGGGCCCCGCCTGCTGATCGACCAGGAGGTCGTCCGCGGCGAGGATGTCCTCTGCCGGGCGGAGGTGGAGGCCGTCTGCATCCATCTGGACGGCCGTCCGCGGCGGCCGACGGCCCTGCTCGTGCGGCGCGTGCGGCCCTGGCTTACGGGTGAAGACTGACCGCTTTTCCAGCCTGTCACGTGCAGACAGTCGACCACCCTGCCGCGGCCCGCTAGAGCACGCCGGAACCGCCACATATCCGCCACCTCCGTCCGCTGCACAGGGCGGGCAAGTCGGAAGGACGCCGAATGACCGAAGCCTCGATTCTCAACCCCGTGACCCTGTTCATGGAGGCGGACATCGTCGTGAAGGCGGTGATGGCCGGTCTGGCGCTCGCCTCGCTGTGGTCGTGGGCGGTGATCATCGACAAGGCCTTCCGCTTCGCCGCCCTGGATCGCAACGCCGCCGCCTTCGAGCATGAGGTCGGCTCGGGCCGCCCGCTGGAGGAGATCGCCCAGCGCGCAGGCCCCAATCCCGCCCATCCGCTGCCGCGCATGCTGGTCATCGCCCTGTCGGACTGGCGCGAGGCGCGCACTCGCGGGCCGCTGACGGAAGGGCAGGGGGCCATGCTGATGGCCCGCATCGACCGGGCGCTGGACAGCCTTATCGCCCGCGAGGGCCAGCGCATCGAGAACGGCCTGGGCGTGCTGTCGGTGGTCGCCACCTCGTCGCCCTTCATCGGCCTGTTCGGCACCGTCTGGGGCATCATGAACGCCTTCGGCCGCATCGCCGAGGCCGGCAACACCAACCTGACGACCGTGGCCCCGGCCATCGCCGAGGCCCTGTTCGCCACCGCCATCGGCCTCGCCGCCGCCATCCCGGCCTACATCGCCTACAACAAGTTCTCGATCGACGCGGGCAAGTTCACCGGCCGGCTGGAAAGCTTCGCCGACGATCTGCAGGCCGCCGTGGCCCGTCGCCTGGGCGCCGCCCCGGCCGACGCCCGTCGGGAGGTCTGAGCCATGGCCCTCGGAGGCGCTGCCGGAGGCGGCGGACACGTCCGCGGCCGCAGACGGGCCCGCAAACGCCCGCTGAGCGAGATCAACGTCACCCCGCTGGTGGACGTCATGCTGGTGCTGCTCATCATCTTCATGATCTCGGCTCCGCTGCTGACCACCGGCGTGGAGGTCGAGCTGCCGAAGACCGAGGCCAGCGCGGTCGACACCGAGAGCCAGCCGGTGACGGTCTCCATCGACCGCGACGGGGCCATCTTCGTCGGCGAGAGCGAGGTCGAGTGGGAGCGGCTGGTGCTCACCGTGGCCGAGGAGGGCGGCGAGGGCGCCCGCGACAACCCGGTGTTCGTGCGCGGCGATGGCCGGGCCCCCTACCAGGCCGTGGCCCGGGTCATGGCGCGGCTGTCCGGGGCCGGCTTCACCAAGCTGAACCTGATCACCGACACCGCGCCCACGGGTGAAGCCGCCGCGGCCGGGGAGGGCTGAGCGGGTGGACCGTCCCGGCGCCGCCCTGGTCGGATCGATCGTCGTCCACGCCGCCGTGGTCGGCGTGATGGCGCTCGGCCTGCTGACCTGGAGCGAGCGCGAGCCGCTGGACATGGACAGCGCCGTGCCGGTGTCGATCGTCTCGGAGACGGTGGTGATCGAGGCGGCGGCGCCCGACAATCCGTCGGAAGAGCTCGTCACCGAGGACGCGGCCACGGCCCCGGTGGAAAGCCCGCCCGAGCCTGTCCCGCCCGAGCCGACGCCGACGCCTCCGGCGCCCCGGCCCGATCCCACCCCGCCGCGGCGCCCGGCGCCCGTGCCGGAGAAGACGCAGCCCCGGCCGACGCCGCCGCGGCCACGACCCACCCCGCCGCGTCCGCAGCCGGCCCCGCCGCGCGAGCAGGGTCTCGACCTCGACGCCCTCGCCGGCCCGCCACGTCCGTCGACGCGTCCGGGCCAGCGCCCCGCCACCGGCCAGCAGGGCCGCGGCAGCGCCCCGCAGGCGGTGGGCCGCGCCTCGCTGCAGGCGCTGGCGGCGCAGGTCACCCCGCACTGGACCGTCAACTGCGACTTGCCCGGGGCCGACGACCTGACCATCGGCGTGCGCGTCACCCTCGATGAAAGCGGCCGCATCGTCGGCTCCCCCCGCCTGACCCAGAGCCGCGGCGACCCGGCATGGCGGGCGGCTTCGGATGGAGTGGTGCGGGCGATCCGCGCCGCTGCGCCTTTCGACATGCCCTCGGGATACGAACAGCAGGAGATCCCGTTCTCCTTCCGCACCGCGACCATGTGCGGCGGCTGACGGAAACCGACTGTCAGTCTGCGGGCCTGAAAGTCGCCGCAATCACGCTCAAGCTGGCTTCGACGACGGGGCGGGGCCAAGGTGGGCTTCAACGACCCGATCTGGAGGTATTCGATGCGTCTGACGATTCTGCTGGCTTCGGTCGCCGCCCTCGCCCTCGCCGGTCCCTCGGCGACGACGGCCCAGGAGCCGCAGCCGCAGCAGGAAGAGGTCGTCGTCGACCAGGGCGTGCTGCGTCCCCTGCCCATCGCCGTCGTCAGCTTCACCGGCCAGAACGGCGCCGAGCTGTCCGGCGTGATCCGCGACGACCTGCGCCGCTCGGGCTACTTCGAGCCGCTCGACCCGGCCAGCTTCATCGAGACCGGCCTGACCCTGGCCAACGCCCCCAACTTCCCGCAGTGGACCTCGATCGGCGCCCAGGCGGTGCTGTACGGCGAGGTCACCCCCCGGCCCGACAACCGCAACGACTACGGCTTCCGGCTCTACGACCCCTATCGCCAATGCCAGCTGGTGGCGTGGAAGTTCACCGCCACCCCGCTGCAGTGGCGGCGCATCGGGCACAAGATCGCCGACCTGGTCTACCAGCGGATGACCGGCGAGAGCGGCTTCTTCGACAGCCGCGTGGTCTTCGTCTCGGAAAGCGGCACCCAGCTGAACCGCCTGTCCCGCCTCGCCATCTCCGACCAGGACGGCCACGACCCGGTGTTCCTCACGCAGGGCGACGAGATCATCATGTCGCCGCGCTTTTCGATGAGCGACCCCAACGAGATCACCTACGTCGCGCTGGGCCGCGACTACAGCCGCATCTACCTCAGGAACCTGCAGACGGGCCGGACGGAATCGCTCGGCGAGTTCGACGGCCAGGTGCTGGCTCCCCGCTTCTCCAACGACGGCTCGAAGCTGGCCTTCTCGATCATCCGCGGCGGCAACACCGACGTCTATGTCATGGACCTGGCCAGCCGGCAGCTGCGCCGCCTGACCTCGGACCCGGGCATCGACACCTCGCCCTCATTCAGCCCCGACGGCTCCCAGATCGTCTTCACCTCGGACCGGTCCGGCTCGGCGCGACTCTACACCATGCGCGCCGACGGCTCGGGCCAGCGTCCGATCAGCCGCGGCGGCGGCATCTACACCGCCCCGGCGTGGAGCCCGCGCGGCGACCTGATCGCCTTCACCAAGCAGGCCGGCGGCCGCTTCTCTACCGGCGTCATGCGCACCGACGGCTCGGGCGAGCGCATCCTGTCGTCCAGCTATTTCGAGGAAGGTCCGTCCTGGGCGCCCAACGGCCGCTACATCATGTTCGCGCGCCAGGCGCCGGGTGGCGACACCCGCCTGTGGACAGTAGACCTCTCGGGACGGGTCGTCAGCCAGGCCGGCTACCCCGGCCGCGGGTCCGACCCCGCCTGGTCGCCGCTGCTCGACGAACAGCCCGCCCGCCTCGCCGCCACCGGACCGGACGCCTGTCCGACCTGATCCTGACGGAGCCTCCGGGCTCAAACCTGCGTTATCGCGACTGGCGAATGGGCTGGCGCGACAGTACCCAACCCTTACAGCAAAGCCGAGGGGCCGCTGGCCCGGCATCCTGGAGACGACCGATGATGAAGCCCTCGAACCTCCTTCGCCTCGCGGCGATCGGCGCCGCCGCCGCGGCCTTCGCCGCCTGCACCCCGCGCCCGGCCGCCGACTCGCCGTCCGGGAACGACATCCCCGCGGCCGACGCCAATCCGCAGTATCCGGGCGCGGGGGCCGGGAACGTCGACGGCGGGGCGCTGGGCGCGGCCGCGCCGGGCTCCGAGCAGGACTTCGTCGTCAACGTCGGCGACCGGGTCTACTTCGACCTCGACAGCTATCAGGTCCGCCCCGAGGCCTATCCGCGACTCGACGCCCAGGTGGCCTGGCTGCAGCGCTACCCGAACGTCACCGTCCGTATCGAGGGCAACGCCGACGAACGCGGCACCCGCGAGTACAACCTCGCCCTCGGCGCCCGTCGCGCCGAGTCGGTCCGCACCTACCTCGTCGAGCGCGGCGTCAACGCCGCCCGCATCGACACCATCAGCTACGGCAAGGAGCGGCCGATCGCCGCCGGCTCCAACGAGGAAGCCTGGGCCCGCAACCGCAACGCCCACACCGCCATCGTCTCCGGCGCCGTGCGCTGATCGCGCCGGCCGGGCCATCCTGAAGGGCGCCCGCCTCGCGCGGGCGCCCTTTTTCGTTTCCGGCGCGGGCGGCGCTGGCTAGAAAGGCGAGGGAAAGGGGGCTTTCGCATGAGCATGGAGGACGCCGGAGCGGCGGTCAGCGCGGGTCTCGTCGCCGGCGCGCTGGAGCGGCCGACGGGAAGCGCCGGCGAGCATCACGAGACCTGTTCCGACTGCGGCGCGGAGGCGACCGGCAAGTTCTGCGCCGAGTGCGGCCAGCCGACCCATGTCCACCGCACCCTGCTGCACCTCGGCGAGGAGCTTCTGCACGGCGTCATGCATTTCGACGCCCGCATCTGGCGCACCCTGCCGCTGCTCGCGCTCAACCCCGGGCGGCTGACCCGCGAATGGGTGCAGGGCGCGCGCACCCGCTACGTCTCGCCGCTGGCGCTGTTCCTGTTCACGATCTTCGTGACCTTCTTCATCCTCAGCTTCGTGCGCATGCCCGAGCCGGTGATGAGCCTCGCCAGCCAGCGCGCGACGGCCGAGGCCGCGCTGGACGAGGCCGCCGCCGAGGCCGAGCAGGCCCGCCAACGCGTCGCCGCACTCGAAAGCGAGGCGACGCCGGAGCCCGGCGCCCTGGCCGAGGCGCGCGCCGCCCTCGCGGAGGCGACCGCCGATCGCGACGAACTGGTCGGCGACATAGAGCGACTGACCGCCGCGGCGGGGCCGGACAACCGCGCCGACGGCCTTGCGCCCGGCAGCTGGCAGGCCGGACTCAAGGACTGGGCGGCCGGAATCTACCAGTCCGAAGACGCCGGTCCGACCGCGAAGAAGATGGCCAAGAAGCTCCAGAACCCGGACCTGGCCGTCTACAAGCTGCAGCAGACGCTCTATAAATTCGCCTTCCTGCTGGTGCCGCTGTCGATCCCCTTCATGGCGATCCTGTTCCTGCACCGCCGTCGGGTCAGCCTGTACGACCACGGCGTCTTCGTCCTCTACTCGCTGACCTTCATGGCCCTGCTGGGTCTCGCCGTCTGGGCGCTGGCCATGCTCAACGGCTGGCTGGGCGGTCTGGCGTGGATCGCCTCCTGCTTCCTCGTGCCGGCCCACATCTTCGCCCAGCTGAAGGGCGCCTATTCGCTGTCGTGGTTCTCGGCCCTGTGGCGGTTCGTCTTCCTGGTCGTGTTCTGCAACATCGTCCTCGGCCTGTTTCTCTGGGCGGTGATCTGGCTCGGCCTGGGGGTCTGACGCCTTGCGACGGCCGCAAATCGATGGGACCACAACGACCATGCTGAAGTTCTCCTCCGCCCTCCGTTCCCGCAAGCTGATGGCCGCCGCTCTCGGCGTCGCCCTGGTGGGCGGCGGCACGGTGGTCGTCGCCCAGACTGCGCCCATGGAGCCGATCCAGTGGGATCGCCGCCGGCTCGAGCAGCTGGACCGCAACGTCCGCCGCCTCGAACGCGCCGTGACCCAGCGCAACGCCGCCGGCCAGCCGGTGCTGGTCGAGCCCGATCCCGAGGTCGTCGCCCTGCAGGGGCGCGTCGGCATCATGGATCGCCGACTCGAGGACATGGAAGCCACCGTCCGGCGGGTGAACGCCGACCTCGAGCGCCTCACCTTCGCCCTCGACGAGGCCAATCGTGACAACGCCGCCCTCGGCGCCCGCCTGCGCGACGCGGAAGGCCGCGTGCGGACGCTGGAGGCCGCCGCCGAGCGCGAAGCCGAACTGAATTCGCCGATCCCGACCACCTCGCCGACGGGCGACGCCGCCCGCGACCTCGCCGCCGCCGTGCGTCTCGCCGCCGGCGATCCGGCCCGCGGCGATCGCGCCCTGCAGACGGTCATCGCCGCCTGGCCCGACACGCCGCAGGCGCGCGAGGCCCACAGCCGGCTGGGTGATCTGCGCGTCTCGGCCGGCGACCACGCCGGCGCCGTCTCGGCCTACGCCTCCTCGCTGCAGGGCTGGCCGACCACGCCGTGGGCCGCCGCCACCACCCTCGAACTGGCCGCCGCCCTGAACGAGACCGACCGCAAGACCCAGGCCTGCGGGGCGCTGACCGAATTCGCCAACCGCTACGCCGAGGCCGCCAGCCCGGCCCTGCGCACGCGCGCGGCCGAGCTGCGCACCCGCTTCGAATGCCCCGCCCCGCGGAGCGCGCGGAGAGGCGGCTGACCGGTCCGGCCCCGTCCTGGGTCGCGGCCGCCGGGGCCGTCCTCGACGCCCGTCTCGAGTCCGACGTGGACCGTCCCTTGGTCGTCGCCCTGTCCGGCGGCGGCGATTCGATGGCCCTGCTGCGCCTGACGGCGGCCTGGGCCCGGCGCCGCGGCCGCAAGCTGCTCGCCGTGACCGTCGATCACGGTCTCAACCCCGACAGCGCCCGCTGGAACGCCCTCGCCGAACAGGCGGCCCGTGCGGTCGGGGCCGACTGGGAGCTGCTGCGCTGGACCGGCCCGAAGCCAGCGTCGGGCCTTCCCGCCGCCGCCCGCCGCGCCCGGCACCGGCTGCTGGCCGACGCGGCCCGCCTCGCCGGGGCGCGGGTCATCCTGATGGCCCATACCGCCGACGACGCGGCCGAGGGGGCGTGGATGCAGGCTGAAGGCTCCACCCTCGGCCGGCTGCGCGCCTGGGCGCCGTCGCCGGCGTGGCCGGAGGGGCGCGGGCTCATGCTCCTGCGGCCGCTGCTGGCGGCGCGCCGGACCGAGCTGCGGGACTGGCTGGTCGCCGCGGGCTGCGACTGGATCGAGGACCCCGCCAACGCCGACCCCCGGTTCGCCCGCGCCCGGGCCCGCCGCGCGCTGGCCGCCGACGGGAGCCCGGCGACATCCACCGAGGCGCCGGCCGGCCCGGCCCGCGGCGTGCTCGTCGTGGAAGACGACCAGGTTCTTGTCGCACGCGACGCCTCCACCCGCGCGCTGGCCGCCGCCCTTGTCTGCGCCGGCGGCGGCGACCGGCCCCCGCGCCGCGACCGTCTGGCGGTCCTGCTGTCGCGCCTGCGCGCGGGCGAGGCCTTCGTCGCCATCCTCGCCGGGGCGCGGCTCGAGGCGGACCAGGCCTGCATCCGGATCTGCCGCGAGGCGGGCGAGCTGCGCCGCGGCGGCGCCGCGCCGCTGCCGCTCCCGCCGCATGCGGAAACGGTCTGGGACGGCCGCTGGCTGGTGCGGGTCGACGAGCCCGGCTGGTCCGTCGCCGCCGCCGACGGCCGGATGGCGCGCCTTTCCGACGCCGATCGGGCGGCGCTGAAGTCCCTGCCGGCGGGCCTCCGCGCCGCCCGCCCTGTGCTGATCCGGAACGATCCGCCTGCGACGGTTCTTGCAGGGAAGGGTGGGAAGGCGCAGGCGCTGGTCGGTGAACGGCTGGCGCGGGCGCTGGACCGAATGACGCACGAAAGCGATCGGGATGCGGTCTTCCATGGCGCGGCGTCCCGGAAGCACCTATTTTCGGCTGACATCATGAACGAGGGGCCGCCGCCGCGCCCCGGGGAACCGAGACGAGCATGAACCTGCGTAACATGGCCATCCTGGGCGCCGTCATACTGGGCGCCATGGCGGTCTACGTCGCCGTAAGCCGCGGCGGCCCCATGGCCACACCGGCCGACAAGGCCGCGGCCGAGCGCCCCCAGCGGATGAATTACTCCCAGCTGATCGCGGCCCGCGACGCCCGGAACATCGAGGCCATTGAGGTCCGCAACCAGAATGTCACCGGCGAACTGAAGGACGGCACCAGGTTCACGGTGATCACGCCGCAGCCGAACAGCGACCTGGTCGAGTCGATCCGCGAGTCGGGGGCGACGGTCGATGTCGCCGACACCGCCCAGCGCTGGTACGTCGGCGCCCTGATCACCCTGCTGCCCTTCCTGCTGATCATCGGCCTGTGGATCCTGATCATGCGCCAGATGCAGGGCGGCGCCCGCGGGGCCATGGGCTTCGGCAAGTCCAAGGCCAAGCTGCTGACCGAGCACAAGGGTCGCAAGACCTTCGACGACGTCGCCGGCGTCGACGAGGCCAAGGAAGAGCTTCAGGAGGTCGTCGACTTCCTCAAGGACCCGGGCAAGTTCCAGCGCCTCGGCGGCAAGATCCCCAAGGGCGCCCTGCTGGTCGGCCCTCCCGGTACGGGTAAAACCCTGCTGGCCCGCGCCGTGGCGGGCGAGGCGGGCGTGCCCTTCTTCTCCATCTCCGGTTCGGACTTCGTCGAGATGTTCGTCGGCGTCGGCGCCAGCCGCGTGCGCGACATGTTCGAACAGGCCAAGAAGAACGCCCCCTGCATCATCTTCATCGACGAGATCGACGCCGTCGGCCGTCACCGCGGCGCCGGCCTCGGCGGCGGCAATGACGAGCGGGAGCAGACCCTCAACCAGCTGCTGGTCGAGATGGACGGTTTCGAGTCCAACGAGGGCATCATCCTGATCGCCGCCACCAACCGGCCCGACGTTCTCGACCCGGCCCTGCTGCGTCCGGGCCGCTTCGACCGCCAGGTGGTGGTGCCCAATCCCGACGTCTCGGGCCGCGAGAAGATCCTGCGCGTGCACATGAAGGACGTGCCGCTGGCTGCCGACGTCAACGTCAAGACCATCGCCCGCGGCACCCCCGGCTTCTCCGGCGCCGACCTGGCCAACCTGGTCAACGAGGCGGCGCTGATGGCGGCGCGCAAGGACCGTCGTATGGTCACCCACCGCGACTTCGAGGACGCCAAGGACAAGGTCATGATGGGCGCCGAGCGCAAGTCGATGGCCATGAACGAGGAAGAAAAGCGGCTGACCGCCTACCACGAGGCCGGCCACGCCATCGTCGCCATGAACGTCAAGATGGCCGACCCGGTGCACAAGGCCACCATCGTGCCGCGCGGTCGCGCCCTGGGCATGGTCATGCAGCTGCCCGAGGGCGACCGCTATTCGATGAAATACCAGCAGATGGTCGACCGCATCGCCATCATGGCCGGCGGCCGCGTCGCCGAGGAGCTGATCTTCGGCAAGGAGAACATCACCTCCGGCGCCTCGTCCGACATCGAGCAGGCCACCAAGCTGGCCCGCGCCATGGTCACCCGCTGGGGATTCTCCGAGAAACTCGGCACCGTGGCCTACGGCGAGAACCAGGAAGAGGTCTTCCTCGGCCACTCGGTGGCGCGCAGCCAGAACGTCTCGGAAGAGACGGCCCGAATCATCGACGAGGAGGTCAAGCGCCTGGTCACCTCGGGCTGGGACGAGGCGCGCCGGATCCTGACCGAGAAGGCCGACGACC
Organism: Brevundimonas viscosa; assembly: GCF_900116065.1. Taxonomy (GTDB): domain Bacteria; phylum Pseudomonadota; class Alphaproteobacteria; order Caulobacterales; family Caulobacteraceae; genus Brevundimonas; species Brevundimonas viscosa. The sequence goes on along the minus strand of NZ_FOZV01000003.1, from coordinate 284,340 downwards.
ACGAGAAGCTGTCCCAGGCCCTGCTCGAATACGAGACCCTGTCGGGCGAGGAGATCAAGGACCTGCTGGAGAAGGGCGTCGCGCCGAACCGCGACGAGAACAACTTCCCCAACGCCGGGCCGTCGGTCTCGGTGCCGATCACGCCGGTCTCCGACGGGACGACGGTGGAACAGCCGACGGTGCACTGACCAGAGCCCCCGGACCCAAGGTCCGGGGGTTTTTTGCAGCAGGGTCCCGGCGGCCGGGTGCGGCCGCCGGCCCGGGCTCATCCCGCCGGACAGCGGGCATCGGCCGCATCCCCCCGCCCGCAGGACTCGTCCAGCCGCGGGCTGCGCGCCAACAAGTTTGCAATTCAAACATGTCTATCGTAATGGTGGAGTATCCGAAGGGGAGACCTCGCCGATGACGTCCACCGCAACGCCGACCGACCGCCTGCACGGCCTCGACGCCCTCAGGGCGGGGGCGCTCCTGCTGGGCGTGGTCCTCCACGCCAGCCTGTCCTTCTTTCCGCAGCAGGCCTGGATCGTCGCCGACGACAGCCGCTCCATCGGCGCGGCGGTCGTGTTCTTCGCCATCCACCTGTTCCGGATGACCGCCTTCTTCCTCATCGCCGGCCTGTTCGCCCACATGATGCTGGCGCGGCGGGGCTGGGCCGGCTTCGCCCGCGACCGGCTGGTCCGCATCGCCGGACCGCTGGCCGCCTTCTGGCTGCCGGTCATGGCCGGCATCGTCACGGCCCTTGTGTGGAACGCCCACGCCTCCGGCCTGATCGTCCCGGGCGCGCCGCCGCCCCCGCCGCCGACCTACGACTGGACCAACTTCCCCCTGACCCATCTGTGGTTCCTCTGGGTCCTGCTGCTGTTCTACGCGGCCGCGCTGCTTCTCCGCGCGCCGTTCGCCGCCCTCGACCGGGGCGGCGGCTGGGGCCGGATCGTCGACCGGACCACGGGCGCGCTGGTCGGCCCCTGGACCCCGGTCCTGCTGGCCGCCCCGCTGGCGCTGGCCCTGTGGCTCGACCCGGCGTGGATCGCCTTCTTCGCCGTGCCGACCCCGGACGAGGGGCTGATCCCCGACGCGGCGGCCCTGGTCGGCTTCGGCCTCGCCTTCGGCCTCGGCTTCCTGCTCGATCGGCGGCGGGACCTGCTGGACCGCATCGCCGGCTGGTCGCCGCTGTTCCTCGCCATGGCCGTCCTTTCCGGCGTCGCCGCCTGGGGGCTCGCCGGCGGCCCGCGCCTCACGCCCATGGTCGAGCCGACCGCCGCCAAGGCGCTCGCGGCCGCCGTCATGGCTCTCGCGGTCTACAGCTCGGCGCTCGCCGCCGTCGGCCTCTGCCTGCGCTTCCTGTCGGGCCGCAGCCCGGTGCGGCGCTATCTCGCCGACGCCTCGTACTGGATCTACATTCTGCACCTGCCGCTGGTCATGCTCGCCCAGGTCTGGGTGCAGGACTGGCCCGGCCCGTGGTGGGCCAAGCTGGCCGGCGTGTCGGCGGGCGTGTTCGCCGTCTGTCTCGTCACCTACGAACTGCTCGTCCGCCACAGCTTCCTCGGCCGCTTCCTCAACGGCCGTCGCGTCCCATGGCGTCGCGCTCCGCAGGCCGCCGCCGCGGTCCCCGCCGAATAGCTTGCCAACCCCCGCCGGCTCGTCCACGCCTCGGGCGAGCCGGTTCCGGAGACTCCCCATGTCCGCCAACCCCCGCACCCCGTCCGTCGAGGCCGACCTCGCCTTCATGCGCTCGATCGTCGAGGGCGGCGGCCGGCCGTCGCTGACGCTGGCGATCTGCTACCTCGCCGGCGGCCTGCTCTACGGCCTGCAGTGCCTGTTCCATGTCGGACAAGCCTTCGGCGTGCTCCGCTGGCCCGACCTGGCAAACCTCGCCTTCGTGACGGCGATCAGCGCCGCCTTCCTCGCCGTGCTGGTCTGGGCCATCCGCCGGGACCGGCGCGACGAGGCGGCCGGCCGTCGCGGGCCGCTGGCCTCGCGCGCCATGAGCGCCGGCCTCAGCGGCGCCGGCATGGCCAACGCCGCGATTCTCATCGTCTTCGGCGTCGGCGCCGTGCGCGACCAGGACTTCGGCGTCTGGCTCTACTATCCGGCGATGATCTTCGCCCTGCAGAGCGCCGCCTGGTTCATGGCCTGGAACCTCAAGAAGAAGGGCTGGATGCTGGCCACCTCGCTCGGCGGCTGGGTCACGGCCGTCGCGCTCGGCCTGCTGGTGCGCGAGCCGCAATGGTACCTCGGCGTCTGCACCCTCGCCCTGTTCGGCCTGTTCGCGCTGCCGGGCTGGATCATGTACCGCGACGCTACGGCCGCGAGGGCCTGACCGCGCCATGGGCCTGAAGGATCTCGGACGGATCGACGACGTCATCCACGGCCGCATGCGGCTGGGGATCATGGTCTATCTGGCCGACGCCGAGACGGCCGACTTCACCGAGCTCAAGACCGTGCTCGAGGCCACCCAGGGCAACCTGTCGGTGCACCTGAAGAAGCTCGAGGAGGCCGGCTACGTCGCCATCGTCAAGAGCTTCGTGAACAACAAGCCGCTGACCCGGGTGTCGATCACGCCCGAAGGCCGCGCGGCCTTCGCCGCCTACCTCGACGCCATCGCCGGCCTGATCGGCAAGGCCCCGAAGTGACCGGCACGCCCGCGACGCGCCGGCCGTCCGGTTCAGATCTCCAGCGGGTCAGGATCCTCGACCAGCACGGGGGTCAGCTTGCGCACCGCGCCCGACGGGTCGGGCCACAGGATGCTCTGGCCTTCGGGCAGGCCGATCAGCCCGGCGCCGACATAGGACAGGGCCGAGATCCGGCCGGCGTCGATGTCGGCCGCCTGCGGCAGCACGATCATCACCCGGCGCAGGTCGCCGGCGCGGCCGTCGCTGTAATGCACCCAGCGGTCGAGGCCGACGGCGTGGGCCGGGCGCTCCTCGACCACGGTGGCGCGGTCCAGCTCCTGCTGCAGCAGGCCGGCGACGCCGCTCGCCTCATGGTCGCCGACCAGCCGCGACAGCTGGTCGTGCTCGGCGGGGGTCAGGAAGATTTCGGGCAGGTCCGCGGCGGACGTGCGGGAAGTGAAGGTCTCGGCAGCGGTCATCTCGCGCCTCCGGTCAGGGAGCGTCGCAAGGGCGCGCGCTCCGGGTTCAGGGATGTCGGTGTGTCGGGGAGGGGGATCGGCGTCGCCCGGGACGGACGATCGCGCGCACGCCTCCGTCCCGGGTTAATCGCCTGCGACGAGGCGACCCGCGTGATTCTGCTGTCGAGCGATGTCGGACGGCCGGAACATGACGGCCTGAAGCTGGGATGGACGGAGGCGGAAGTCAAATGAACACCCCCGGATCGGCCGGCCGCCCGCGCGTCATGGGCATCGTCAACGTCACCCCCGACAGCTTCTCGGACGGCGGACGCCATGCCGGAGTCGCGGCCGCCGTCGCCCACGGCCTGTGGTTGGTGGAGCAGGGGGCCGACATCCTCGACATCGGGGGGGAGAGCACCCGCCCGGGCGCCGAGCCTGTGGACGCCGACGCGGAGATCGCGCGCGTCGTTCCCGTGATCGAGGGTCTGCGCGCGGTCTGGGACGGACCGATCAGCATCGACACCATGAAGCCGGCGGTCGCCCGCGCCGCCGTCGCGGCCGGCGCCACGATGTGGAACGACGTCGCCGCCCTCGGTTTCGCGCCGGACAGTCTGACGACCGCCACCGAACTGGGCTGCGACGTTGTCCTGATGCACATGCAGGGCGAACCCCGCACCATGCAGGCCGATCCGCACTACGAGGACGTGGTGGCCGAGGTGACCGGCTGGCTGGTCGCCCGCGCCGAAGCCGCCGTCGCCGCCGGCGTCAACCGCGAGCGGATCTGGCTCGACCCCGGCCTCGGCTTCGGCAAGACCGCGGCGCACAATCTCGCCCTGACGGCGCACCTCGACCGCCTCGTCGTGACGGGCTTCCCCGTGCTCTACGGCGCGAGCCGCAAGCGCACCATCCAGAGCGTCGATCCGACCGCGACCGATCCGCTCGACCGCCTCGGCGGTTCGCTGGCCTTGGGGCTGGAGGCCGCCCGCCGCGGCGCGGCGATCATCCGCGTCCACGACGTGCGCGAGACGGTGCAGGCGCTGAAGCTCCAGGCGGCGGTGACCGGCGCCGGCTTGTCCGTGCGCCCGGTTTGAGCCATCTGCCGCGCATGACCTCTTCCGCCGCACGCGTCCTGATCATCGCCGGTTCCGATTCCGGGGGCGGGGCCGGCATCCAGGCCGACATCAAGGCCGTCACCGCCATGGGCGGCTACGCGGCGACCGCCATCACCGCCATCACGGTCCAGAACACGCTCGGGGTCCAGGACGTCCATCCGCTGCCGCTCGATCTGATCGAGGCCCAGGCCCGCGCGGTCCTTGACGACATCGGCGCCGACGCGATCAAGACCGGCATGCTGGGCTCGGTCGAGGTGGTCGAGCGGGTCGCCGCCATCCTCGACAGCGCCGATGTTCCCGCGGTGGTCGACCCGGTGATGATCGCCAAGGGCGGCCATCCCCTCTTGCCCGACGCGGCGGTCGGGGCCGTGCGCCGGCTGATGGTTCCGCGCGCCGCCCTGCTGACCCCCAACGCGCCCGAGGCCGAGGCCCTGACCGGCGTCCCGGTCGCCGACCTCGACGGCCAGCGCCGCGCCGGCGAGGCCCTGCTGGCGCTCGGCGCCAGGGCGGTGCTGATGAAGGGCGGCCACGTGCCCGGCGAGACCGTCGTCGACCTGCTGCTCACCCCGTCCGGCGAGACCGTGCTCGAGGGCGAGCGGGTCGAGACCCGCCACACCCATGGCACCGGCTGCACCCTGGCCAGCGCCTGCGCCGCCGGACTGGCCAAGGGCCTGCCGCTGGAAGTCGCGGTAGCCGAGGCCTGGGCCTATGTCGCCGAGGCCATCCGCCGCGCGCCGGGGCTGGGGCAGGGGCACGGTCCGCTGGACCACGGCTGGCCGCTGCGCGAGGCGCGCCGGTGAGCGAGCTCGAGCGCCGCCTTTCGGACATCGTCCGCGCCGATCCCGGCCTGATGCACGTCCTGACGACCGTGCGCGGGCTCGGCCTGTCCGACTGGCGGGTCTTCTCCGGCGCCGTCTACCAGTCCGTCTGGAACGCCGTCACGGGTCGCCCGGCCGGCTACGGCGTCCGCGACTACGACCTCGGCTATTTCGACCCGGACGTTTCCTGGGACGCGGAGGACGTGGTCATCCGGCGCGTCGCCGCCGCCTTCGAGCCGCCGTTCCGCGAGATGGTCGAGGTCCGCAACCAGGCCCGCGTCCACCTCTGGTTCGAGGGCAAGTTCGGCGAGTCCTACGAGGCGCTCGCCGGCACGGACGAGGCGCTGGCCCGCTTCGTCGCCCCGGCCTTCGCGGTCGGGGTGCGTCTGGAGGAGGACGACGCGATCAGCGTGGCGGCGCCCTTCGGGCTGGACGACATCTTCTCGCTTACGCTGCGGCCCAACCCGCGACGCGGGCTCGCCCGGGGCTGGGACCGGGTCGTGGCCAACGCCCGCGCGCGCTGGCCGGAGCTGACGATTATCGAACCGGAGCGGACCTGATGAGGCAGTGGACCGTCGACGCCTTCGCCGCCGAGCCCCTCCGCGGCAATCCCGCCTGCGTGGTCGAGCCCTTCGACGCCTGGCCGGAGGACGGCTGGATGCAGGCGCTGGCGAAGGAGAACAACCAGGCCGAGACCGCCTTCCTGCGCCGCACGACCGACCCTGCCCGCTTCGACCTGCGCTGGTTCACGCCCGGCATGGAGGTCGATCTCTGCGGCCACGCCACCCTCGCCTCGGGCCACGTGCTGCTGCGCGAGCTCGGCGTCGAGGCCGACGCCCTGACCTTCGACACCCGGTCCGGGTCGCTGGTCGTTCGCCGCACGGCCGGGGGGTACGAGATGGACTTCCCGGCCGACCCGCCGCGTCCGACTGCGACACCCGGGGGCCTCGCGGCGGCGCTCGGAATCGAGCCCCTGCGGGTCCTCGCCGGCCGCTACCTGGTCGCCGTCCTCCCGGATGCCGCCGCCGTCGGGGCCGTGACGCCGGACATCCGCGCCCTCGCCGTCCTCCAGGGCGAGGCCGGCGAGCGGGGGCAGGTCATCGTCTGCGCCGACGCCGACCCCGGCGACGACGTCGACGTGGTCGACCGCTTCTTCGCCCCGGGCTGCGGCGTCGACGAGGATCCGGCGACCGGGTCGGCGCACTGCATCCTCGGGCCGCTCTACGCCGGACGGCTGGGCCGGGCCGAGGTGCGCTTCCGGCAGCTCTTCCCCGGCCGCGGCGGCGACATCGTCACGGAAACCCGCGGCGACCGGGTGCTCCTGCGCGGCGCCGCGGTTACGGTGATCGAGAGCCGGCTTCGCCTGCGCCCATGAGAAAGGGCGCGACCCTCGCGGATCGCGCCCCTTGGCCTTCCGGGGAGAGAAGGCGCGGCCTACCAGCGACGTCCGTCGCGGTCGCGCCGCTCATGGCGCACCTGGCGGGCCAGCTGGTCGTAGCGCCGGTCGAGCTCCTGGCGCTCGCGCCAGCTCAGACCGCCGCGCTGGTAGCGGTATTCGAGCCGCACCAGGCGATCCAGTTCGGACCGCAGACGGGTGGCCTCGCGGCGGCTCAGCTGGCCGTTGCGGATGCCGACGTCGATGCGGCGATCGAGATTGTACTTGCGCTGGGCGATCGACTGCCAGCCGCGGAAGTCCCGCTCGTAGCGGTCGCCGCGATCATGGCCATAACCGTAGGACTGGGCCGCCGCCGGGACCGCGACGGAAGCCGCGGCCAGGGCGAGGGCGGGGATGAGGGCTTTCTTGAACATCGGGGTCTCCTTGGCGTTCGCCGCAGCCGTTCGGGCCGCGTTGGGGAGCAGAAAACCACCGGACGGCTGAGCCGTGGCTGAACGGCTCCCGTCAGCCCGCGTTCATCATCCTGAACCGTACGTCGGGTCGCTTCGTGGGGCGCTTTCGTGAAATATGATCACCGTCGACGTTCAGCCGACGTTCAGAGCCTGAGGCCTACATCCCGCCCCATGAAACGGACGTCAGCCCTTATCGCCGCCGCCCTGGTCGCCGCCGCTCCCATGGTTGCTGTCGCGCAGGACCGCGAACGCCCGCAGCGGCCGGACCGGCGGGAACAGGCCGAGGATCGCCCTCGCGTGAGCATGGCGCAGGCGGTTCAGCGCGCCTCGGCCGGACGAGCCGGCCGCTTCCTCGGGGCCAGCAACCGGGGAGACATGATCATTGTGCGATGGGAATATCCCGGCGGCCGCGTCGCCGATATCCTGGTGGACGGCCGCACCGGCCGCGTGATCGGAGAACGCTGAATGCGCGTGTTGCTCGTCGAGGACGACGCTGACCTTTCCCGCCAGCTCAAGACGGCCCTGTCGGACGCCGGCTACGCCGTCGATCACGCCGCCGACGGCGAGGAAGCCCATTTCCTCGGCGACACCGAACCCTACGACGTGATCGTGCTGGACCTCGGCCTGCCGAAGATCGACGGCGTTTCGGTGCTGGAGCGCTGGCGGCGCGAGGGGCGCACGACCCCGGTGCTGATCCTGACCGCGCGCGGGGCCTGGTCGGACAAGGTGTCGGGCTTCGACGCCGGCGCCGACGACTACCTGACCAAGCCGTTCCATACCGAGGAGCTGCTGGCCCGCCTGCGCGCCCTGCTGCGCCGCTCGGCGGGCATCGCCTCGGCGACCCTGACCTGTGGCGGCCTGCGCCTTGATCCGCGCGCCGCCCGCGCCAGCGTCAACGGCGAACCGCTGCGCCTGACCTCCCTCGAGTACCGGCTGCTGCACTACCTGATGATGCACCAGGGCCGGGTCATCAGCCGCACCGAATTAGTCGAGCACCTGTACGACCAGGACTTCGACCGCGATTCCAACACCATCGAGGTGTTCGTCGGTCGCCTGCGCAAGAAGATCGGCGCCGAGCGCATCGAGACGGTGCGCGGCCTCGGCTATCGCCTGACGCCGCTCGCCGGGGAGTCCGAGGCGGCGTGACGGCCGATCCGGGGGGCAGGTCGGACAGGCAGGCGGCGACCCGGTCGAGAGGCTGGAGCCGCTGGCTGGGCCGTCCGGGCCGCAGCCTGACCCGCCGTCTGATCTGGCTGGCCTCGATCTGGATCGTCCTGGCCCTGCTGGTCACCGGCTGGACCCTCACCACCCAGTACGAGGAATCCTCGCTCAGGCGCCTGGGCGCCGTGTTGTCCAACACCATCGACGAGGTGGTTCTCGCCACCAACGCGGGGCCGGACGGGAGCCTTGCGGTGAGCGAGGTGAAGGATGAACGCACCCTTCGCGCGTTGTCCGGAAAATACTGGGCCGTGGCTGTTCCGACGGCGGACGGTCGGCTGCGGATCGTCGTGCGCTCGCCCTCGCTCGCGGGCGAGAACCTGGTCATTCCCCGCGAACTGCCGGACCGTCTGCGCGCGGCCCGCGGCGAGACCATCAGCTACAACGCCTGGGGCCCGCTGCAGAAGCGCCTGCGCGTCGCCGCCAGCATGAAGCAGCTCCCCGGCCGGACGGAGCCTGTCGTGTTCATGGCCGGCCTGGACCGGTCGACCATCGACGCCGACACCCAGCAGTTCGCGACCTTCACCTGGGCGGCCCTGCTGATCCTCGGCCTCGGGCTGGTGGTCGCAGTTTTCCTGCAGGTCCAGATCGGCCTGCGTCCGCTTTACAGCCTGCGCAACGAGATCGCCGACGTTCGCAAGGGCCGGAGCGCCCGCATCGCCCGCAGCTATCCGCTGGAGATCCAGCCGCTGGCGGAACAGGTCAATCGCCTCCTCGACCACAACCAGGAGACGGTCGAGCGGCAACGCACCCACGTCGGCAACCTCGCGCATGCGCTGAAGACGCCCCTGTCGGTCATGCTCGCCGAAGCGGGAACCCGGCAAGGCCCCCTGCCGGACATCGTCCGCCGGCAGACCGCGATCATGCAGGCCCAGGTCGATCACCACCTGCGCCGCGCGCGCGCGGCCGCGCGCGCCCAGATGCTCGGCGAACGCACCCCCATCGCCGAGGTTCTCGACGAACTGGCGGTCATGCTGGAGCGGGTGTTCGAAACTCGAGGCGTCGAGATCGACTGGCGCGCGCCCGACGACCTGGCCTTCCGGGGCGAGCGGCAGGATCTGCAGGAGATCCTCGGCAACCTGATGGAGAACGCCTGCAAATGGGCGAAGCGGCGCGTGCGGGTCTCCGCCGGCGCCACAGGGCTGGGCCAGATGGTCGTCGTGGTCGAGGACGACGGCCCCGGCCTGCCGGAGGCCCAGCGCGAGGCGGCGCTCCAGCGCGGCATGCGGATGGACGAAACCACGCCGGGCTCGGGCCTGGGCCTGTCGATCGTGGTCGAGTTGACCCGCGCCTACGGCGGCCGCGTCACCCTCGGCGACAGCGAGATGGGCGGCCTCAAGGCCGTGCTGGAACTGCCCGCTGCCGAAGCCTGAGCCAGGGCGGAGAGGCGCTGTTAACCCGATTTGGGACAGTCTGCGTCCCGGTCCGGCGGTGTGGCCGGTCTCGAAGGTGACCCAATGGCCGGGCTTTCCGCCGCCCATCGTAGTGCGCTCGCGGCCCTCCTCGCCCGCTGCGGCGACCCTGTGCTCAGGGCCGTGGGCGGCGCTATCGCCCGGCTGCCGGGCGAGCGCGCGATCGAACTGCGGGCCATGCTGAGCGGCGAGATGCGCGACCGGCGACGCCGCGGCCTCGTTTTCGCGCCGCTCGCGCCGATGTTCCGTTCCCGCGCCGATGGCGTGGCCGCCATGACCTTCCCGGCCGAGGTTCTTCCGCGTCTCTGGCGGATCGCCAGCGAACGCGAGCCCCACCTCCTGCCCCGGCTCGACGACGAGGACGAGGACTCCGACGCCGTCGCCGTCGCCAATCGCATATGTCAGGCGGCCGCCTCGGTCGTGCGCGATCGCCCGGAGCTGGTCTGGCCCGCGGGGGTCGAGCCGGACACGCGCGAGAGCGGTCTCGCCGATCTGGCCGCCTGTCTCGATCTCGCCCATGTGGCGCGCCGCGCCATGCCCTCGATCGAGGTCTGGCTGAAGCGGCCCGACGGCGACCAGCTGGCCGAGCTTCGCCTGCTGGTGAAAGACGCCGCGGCGATCCACGCCGACGGTGCGCGACGCCTGATCGAGATGTTGTTCGCCCACCTTGAGGACGCGGTTCTGGTGCTGCGCATCGTCACGCGCACCTCGGGCGTCGCCGAGCGGGAAGGCTTCCTCAGCGCTTCCGAGCTGGCGGACTTCGTCGATCGCCTGCTCGACGGCGTCGCGCTCCGGGCCGGACGCCTCGCGGCGTATACGCCTCGCCTCGACGCAGAGGAACTGCGCTCCGTGCTGCGAGACCTCGACTGGTGTGCCAATGTGCTGGCCGAACTGGACGTCACGCTGACGCTCGACCCGGGCTCCCCGTGGGGCAAGGCGGTGCGCGACGCCCGCCTGAAGCTGGCGGACTGGCTCTCCGGTCTGATGCGCGCCGCCGACAGGGCGGTGGACAAGGCGCTGCCGCTGACCCGGGTGCAGATCGTCGGACGCATGAGCCGTATGGCGCCCCTGCTGACCGCCCCGGGCCGCGGCGACGAGGCCGACGTCGCGCTCGCCCTGCTGCGCCTCGTGGGGGCGGCGCGCGGCGCCAGCGCCACCTTCGGCTGCGAATCCGACCGGCGAGCCCTCGAGGAGGCGCTGCAGGCCCGTCTGACCGACTACGCCGACCAGGTCCTGCTGATGGTCAATGACCGCGAAGCCCCCGACGAGGATCACGCGCTTCGCCTCGTCGCCGTCGCGGCCCGCTACCTGGAGGAGATCGGCGCTCGCGCCGCCGCCCGGACCGTGCGTCGCCGCGCCGCAGTGGCCGGCGGCTCCGGGTCGCAGGACGGCCCCTCGTCCCAGGCCGCCTGATAGGCTACATCGCGCCGCGATGATGGTGTTCTGGATCATGACGGCCGTGCTCGCCGCGTTGGCCGGCCTGCCCGTGCTGGCGGGGGCTCGCCGCGGCGCCGACGCCGGCGAGGCGGTGGAGCTCGCCGCCGCCGACGCCGAACTGGCCGATCTCGACCGCCTGAAGACCCGCGGCCTGATGGATGAAGCCTCGTGGTCCGCCGCCCGGGCCGAGGCCGGCCGCCGCATCCTCGCCGGCCAACGCCGCGCCGCGCCGCTGGTCGCCGGACGCCGCGACCGCTTCTGGGTTCTCGGCGGACTCGCCGCCGCCGGGGCGGCCGCCCTCGGCCTCTACGCCGTGCTGGGTTCGCCCGGCGCGCCGGACCAGGCGTACGAACGCCGCGTCGACGAATGGGCGACCCGGCTGGACACCCTGCAGGCGCCCCAGATCGCCGCCGTCGCCGCCCGCGTCGTAGCCGAGCGACCGGACGATCACGAAGCCCTGACCATGCTCGGCGCCGCCCGTTTCGAGGCCGGCGATCCGATCGGCGCCGTCTCCGCCTTCCGCCGCGCCCTGGCCCTCCGCCCCGATGACGCGCAGAGCTGGAGCCGGCTCGGCGAGAGTCTGGTGCGCGCCAACGGCGGGGCCGTCGACGGCGACGCCGAGGCTGCCTTCCGCCAGGCGCTGCGCCGCGATCCGAACCAGCTCGGGGCCCGCTACTTCCTCGGCGAGGCCGCCTTCGCCCGGGGCGACGCCGCCGCCGTGCGCGAGATGTGGCTGCCGCTCATCGCCGCCCTCGATCCCCGCGATCCGCGTCGCGCCGACCTCGAGGCCCGCCTGCCGTCCGGAGACGCCCGATGAGCTGGATGCCGAAATCCCCCAAGGCCCGCCGCCGGCTGTGGGTGGTGCTGGCCGTCGCGCCGATCCTCGCCCTGGCGGTGGGCCTGTCCCTGTTCGCCATGCGCGACAGCGTCACCTTCTTCTTCACCCCGTCCGAGGCCACGGTCGAGAAGGCGCCGCCCGGCCGGGTGGTCCGCCTCGGCGGACTGGTCGAGGTCGGCAGCATCGAGCGGGCCCCGACCGGCGAAGTCGCCTTCGTGGTGACCGACTCCGTCGCCACGACCCGCGTCGTCTATCAGGGCGACCTGCCCGACCTGTTCCGCGAAGGGCAGGGGGTGGTGGCCCAGGGCGCCTTCCTCCCCGACCGCAGCTTCCGCGCCACCCAGGTGCTGGCCAAACACGACGAGAACTACATGCCGCGCGAGGTGGCCGAGGGGCTGAAGGACAAGGGCGAGTGGCGGCCCGAGGCGACGCTCGTCGACGGAGCCTCGGAGTCGTGATCGTCGAAGCGGGCGCCTTCGCCCTCGTCCTCGCCTTCGCCCTGGCCGTGCTGCAGACCGGCATGGCGGCGGCCGGCCGGCTGCGTCGCAGCCCGGTCCTCGCCGGGGCCGCCGACGGGGCGGCCCTCGCGTCGGCCATCGCCGTCGCCGTGGCCTTCGCGGCCCTGATCCAGGCCTTCGCGACCTCCGACTTCTCCGTCGCCAACGTCGCCGCCAACAGCCACACCGACAAGCCGATGCTCTACAAGGTGGCCGCCGCCTGGGGCAGCCACGAGGGCTCGCTGCTGCTGTGGTGCCTGGTGCTGACCGGCTTCGGCGCCGCGCTGGCCCGCGCCCGAAACCTGCCCTTCGGCCTGCGCACCTCCGCCGTCGCGGTTCAGGGCCTGCTCGGCGCCCTGTTCCTCGCCTTCGCCGTCTTCACTTCGAACCCGTTTGAGCGCCTCGACCCGGTCCCCTTCCAGGGCGCCTCCCTGAACCCGTTGCTGCAGGACCCGGCGCTCGCCTTCCACCCGCCCTTCCTCTACGCGGGCTACGTCGGCTTCTCGGTGTGCTTCTCGCTGGCCGTGGCGGCCTTGGTGGAAGGCCGCGCCAACGCCGCCTTCTGGCCCGCCTGGGGTCGCTGGGTGCGGCCGTGGGCGCTGGCCAGCTGGGTTTTCCTGACGCTCGGCATCGCGCTCGGCGCCTTCTGGGCCTACTACGAGCTGGGCTGGGGCGGCTGGTGGTTCTGGGATCCGGTCGAGAACGCCAGCTTCATGCCGTGGCTGGCCGGTGCGGCCCTGCTGCACTCGTCGATCGTCACCGAGCGGCGCGGGGCCCTGGCCGGCTGGTCGACCTTCCTCGCCCTCCTCGCCTTCACCTTCTCCATGCTGGGCGCCTTCCTCGTCCGCTCCGGCGTGCTGACCAGCGTCCACGCCTTCGCGGTCGATCCCCAGCGCGGCATGATGCTGCTGGCCATTCTCGGCGTCACCGCCGGGGCCGCCTTCGCCCTGTTCGCATGGCGGGCTCCCCAGCTGAAGGGCGGCGGCATGTTCGCGCCCGTCAGCCGCGAGGGCGGCCTGGTGCTGAACAACCTGTTCCTGACCGCCGCCGCCGCCACCGTCCTGCTCGGCACCCTCTATCCGCTGATCCTCGAGGCGGCGACGGGGGCGACCATCTCGGTCGGTCCGCCCTATTTCGCCCTGACCTTCACGCCGCTGATGGCCGTGGCCCTGATCGTCCTGCCCGCGGGTCCCTTCCTCGCCTGGAAACGGGCCGACCTGCGGGGCGTGGTCCAGCGCCTCGCCGTCGCCTTCGGCCTCGCCCTGCTGCTCGCCGTCGCCGGCTGGTTCGCCTTCGAGCCGCGCAAGATCCTCTCCGCCCTCGGCATCGGCCTCGGCGCCTGGTTGATTCTCGGGGCGCTGGCCGAGACCGCCGAGCGCATCCGCCTGTTCCGCGCCCCCTTCGCCGAGACCCTGCGCCGCGCCCGGGGCCTGCCGCTCGCCGCCTGGGGCATGACCCTCGCCCACGCCGGCCTCGGCGTCTTCGTGCTGGGCGCGGTGGTTGAGACCGGCTTCCGCGTCGAGGCCGCCCGCCCTCTGGCCGTCGGCGAATCGCTGCAGGCGGGCAAGTGGACCGTAACCCTGAAGGACGTCCGCATCGTCGAGGGGCCCAACTATCTGGCCGAGCAGGGCCGGCTGACCGTCGCCGTCCCCGGCGGCGCGACGCGCGAGGTCACGGCCGAACGCCGGTTCTTCCCCGCCGGCGGCCAGACCACCACCGAGGTGGGGCTCGACTTCCGCGGCCTGGACGACGTCTATGTGGTGCTGGGCGAGCGCGGCCCGACCCCGGGCGGCGCGCCCGGCTGGAGCGTGCGCGTGTGGTGGAACCCCTGGGCCCGTCTGATCTTTCTCGGCCCCGCCATCATGGCCCTCGGCGGCGTGCTGTCGCTGCTGGACCGCCGCCTGCGCCTCGGCGCGGGCGCCCGCAAGGCGAAGACCGCGTGATGGCCGCGCCGTCCCGCGTGCGAGGCGTGGTCCGGACGCTGCTGGCTCTGCTCGGTCTGTTCGCCGCCTCCATCGCCGTCGCCCAGGAGCCGCCGCCCGCCCCCGACCGGCCGCTGGCCGACGCCCGCCAGGAGGCCCGCGCCCAGGCCCTCTTCGACGACATCCGCTGCGTCGTCTGCCAGCACGAGGCCATCGCCGACAGTCCCGCCGGCATCGCCGCCGACATGCGCCAGCTGGTGCGCGAGCAGATCGCCGCCGGCCGCTCGGACGCCCAGATCCGCGACGACCTCGTCCGCCGCTACGGCGACTTCGTCCTGTTCAGTCCCCCGGTGCGTGCCGGCACCTGGCTGCTGTGGTTCGGCCCTTTCGTCGTCCTGCTGGGCGTCGCGGCCGCGCTGCTCGCCTTCGCCCGTCGGCGACGTCCCGAGACAGCGCCCCTGTCGGCCGAGGAGGAAGCCCGGCTGGCGGAAATCCTCGCCGAGCGCCGTGATCCTGACGCAAAGCCGTCGGACGACTGACGGGTCGGGAGGCCAGCCTCCCGCCCAAGGCGTTGGTCCTGTGGCCGAACGCCCTATATTGATCGCCTTACGGGCGCGTGGACGCCCGACCAGAGGGAACGCAGTCTGCCCATGATGAAGCGTAAGGAGTTCATGCTCGGGGCCGTCGCCGGCCTGACCTTCGCCGCCGCCGCCACCGCCGGCGGCGTCATCGACTGGCCCACCGCCCAAGCGGGCCCGGTCGCCGGGGTCTCCGGCCGTCTCGCTCCCAGCGCCGGCGCCGCCGGCCTCGCCTTCGCCCCGCCGCAGGGCGCCCCGCTCAGCTTCGCCGACATCTTCCAGCAGGTCGCGCCGGCCGTGGTTCAGATCGACGTCGCCACGCGCGTGCCGCGTCCCCGCACCCTGGAACTTCCGGGCTTCCCCGGCTTCAGCATCCCGGTTCCGGAGGGCCAGGCGCCGGAAGGCGAGGAGGGCGAGGAAGAAGGCGCCACCGCCCTCGGCGCCGGCTCCGGCTTCTTCATCTCCGGCGACGGCTTCATCGTCACCAACAACCACGTGGTCGAGAACGCCACCGAGATCACCGTCCGCCTCGCCGACGAGCGCGAGTTGAAGGCGGAGGTGGTCGGCCGCGATCCCGCCACCGATCTGGCGGTGATCAAGGTCGAGGGCTCGGACTTCCCGTTCGTCAGCTTCGAGGAAGACGCCCAGCCGCGGGTCGGCGACTGGGTCATCGCCGTCGGCAATCCCTTCGGCCTCGGCGGCACCGCCACCGCCGGCATCGTCTCGGCCGTGTCGCGTCAGAACATCGACCCGAGCACCTCGCAGTATGTCGACTTCCTGCAAATCGACGCCGCCATCAACCGCGGCAACTCGGGCGGCCCGACCTTCGACATCTACGGCCGCGTCATCGGTGTGAACTCGGCCATCTACGGCAACCCGCTGGGCGGCTCGGTCGGCATTGGCTTCGCCATTCCCGCGACGATCGCCAAGCCTGTGGTCGACCAGCTGATGCGCAACGGCCGGGTTGAGCGCGGCTACGTGGGCCTCGGCCTGCGAACCTTCTCGCCGGACATGTGGGAAGCCTATGGCCTGCCGCGTGACTTCGACGGCGCCTACATCGAGAGCGTCACGCCGGGCGGTCCTGCCGATCAGGCCGGGGCCAGGGCGGGCGACCTGCTGGTGGCCGTGAACGGCGATCAGGTCGAGGACGGGACTGAAGCCACGCGTCTCGTCGGCGCGGCTCGCCCGGGCGACACCATTCGTCTCGAGGTGATCCGGGACGGCCGGCGCCGGACGTTGAACGTCCGCTCCGGCGCCCGTCCGTCCGAGGAGGAGCTTCTTGCCGCGGACGGCGCAGGGCGCGGCGCGCCAACCCCGGACGAAGCGCCAGCCGTCGGCGGCGCGGTGGTGGAAGGGCTCACGGTGGTCCCGCTCACGCCCGCGCTGCGCGCGCGGTACAGCCTGCCCGACGATCTGGACGGTCTGCTGATCACCGGCGTCGCCGCCGGCGCCCCGGCCGCCCGACTCGGCAT
This sequence comes from Brevundimonas viscosa, assembly GCF_900116065.1. Taxonomy (GTDB): domain Bacteria; phylum Pseudomonadota; class Alphaproteobacteria; order Caulobacterales; family Caulobacteraceae; genus Brevundimonas; species Brevundimonas viscosa. The sequence goes on along the minus strand of NZ_FOZV01000003.1, from coordinate 268,118 downwards.
CCGCCCCGGCTTCGTCGTCACGCAGGCGGACCGGACGCAGGTCCGCACCGCGAAGGAGCTGAGCGACACCGTCGCGGCGGTGAAGCGCAGCGGTCGCCCGAGCATCCTGCTGTTCATCCGGACGCCGCAGGGCGCCGCGCCGGTGGCGCTGCCCTTTGAATCCGAAGACTAGATGGCTGTCACTCTGACAAACCCTTAACTGCCGGAACCGCCGCCGATGCGCTAACATCGGCGGCGATTCTCGTTAGAGGGGCTGATTTCATGCGCATTCTGGTGGTCGAGGACGACGCCGACGCCGCGACCGCCATGGTCCGGGGGCTGACTGAGGCGGGGCACGAGGTGACCCACGCCGTTGACGGCGCCTTCGGCCTGCTGGAGGCGCAGAAGGGCGGCTACGACGTCTACGTCGTCGACCGCATGATGCCGCGGCTGGACGGCATCGGCATGGTCGAGACCCTGCGCAAGGACGGCGACCAGACCCCGGTGCTGTTCCTGTCGGCCCTGGGCGAGGTCGAGGACCGCGTCACCGGCCTCAAGGCCGGAGCCGACGACTACCTGGTCAAGCCCTACGCCTTCTCCGAGCTGATCGCCCGCGTCGAGGCCCTGTCGCGCCGCCGCGAGACCGGCTCGGTGGCCACCATGCTCAAGGTCGGCGATCTTGAGATGAACCTCATCGCCCGCACCGTGCACCGTGCCGGTCAGGAGATCGACCTGCAGCCGCGCGAGTTCCAGCTGCTCGAGTTCCTGATGCGCCACGCCGGCCAGTCGGTGACCCGCACCATGCTGCTGGAGAAGGTCTGGGAGTATCACTTCGATCCCCAGACCAATGTCATCGACGTCCACATCAGCCGCCTGCGCGCCAAGATCGACAAGGGCTTCGACAAGGCCATGCTGCAGACGGTGCGCGGGGCGGGATACAGACTGGAGGCCTGATGCGCCTCCCTTCCATTCTTCGCCGGACGCCCTTCCGGCTCACCCTGCTGTTCCTGGCCCTGTTCGCGGCGGCGGCCAGCGCCATTCTCGGCTACGTCTATGTCGCCTCGGCCTCGGAAGCTCGGGCCCGGGCCGAGACCGCCGTGCGCAGCGAGCTGGAGAGCCTGACGGGCATCTACAAGGAGCGGGGGGTGGACGCCCTGAATCGCGCCCTGGTCGACCGCGCGCTGAATGACAGCCCCTATCTCTACCTGCTGATGGATGCCGAGGGCAGCGTCATCACCGGTTCGCTCAACGCCTCGCCGATCTCGGACTACGCCGAGGGCGAGCAGTGGATCACCTATCCCTATACCGACACGGACCCCGAAGGGCGGGTGACGCGGCCGCAGGCGCGCGGGGTGCAGGTGCGGCTGGCGTCCGGCGAGATGCTGTTCGTGGCCCGCTCCATGGGCGACACCGAGGCCTACCTCGCCCGACTGACCCAGGCGCTCTGGGCGGCCATGGGCATCGTTCTGCTCCTCGGGCTCGCGGGCGGCTTGCTGGTCAGCCGCGATCTCGAGCGCTCGATGGGACGGCTCAACAAGGTGGTCACCGCCGTTCAGGAAGGCGATCTCAAGGCCCGCGCGCCGGTGCGCAATTCCGGAGATGAGCTGGACGAGCTCGGCCTGGGCCTCAACGTCATGCTCGACCGGCTCGAAGGCTCCATGGCCTCGATCCGTCACGCCGGCGACGCCATCGCCCACGACCTCCGCTCGCCGCTCACCCGCATGCGGGCCAAGCTGGAGGTCGCCCTGATCGACGCCGAGGCGGGCCGGATCGACGGCGTCGACGCCCTCCAGGTGGCGCTGGACGAGGCCGACACCCTGCTCAAGACCTTCAACACCGTTCTGGCCATCGCCCGCCTGCAGGCCGCCGCCGGCGCGGGCCGCACGCCCGATCCCACCCTGTTCGACGCCGCCGATCTCGCCGCTGACATGGCCGAACTCTACGAGCCGGCGAGCGAGGACAAGGGACTGGAGTTCTCGGCCGAGATCGAGCGCGGCCTGATGATCGAGGCGAACCGTCCGTTCCTGGCGCAGGCCCTGGCCAACATCATCGACAACGCCATCAAGTACACGCCGACGGGCGGAGCCGTGATGCTGCGCGCCCGCCGCCGGTCGTCCGGCGAGATCGAGTTCTCCGTCACCGACACCGGCCCCGGCGTGCCCGAGGGCGACCGGGGGCGGGTGATCGAACGCTTCGTCCGTCTCGACAACAGTCGCACCGAGCCCGGTTCGGGCCTCGGCCTGTCGCTGGTCGGGGCGGTGATGGAAGCCCACGGCGGCCGCATCCAGCTCGACGAGGGCCCCGGCGCGTATGGCGGCTTCGGCCCCGGCCTGCGCGTGGCCCTGGTGCTGCCGCCGGCGGCGAACGCGTGAACCCCGGCCCCCTTCACACGCGCCTCGCCGCCTGCGGCCCCGTGGTCGACTCCGCCGCCGCCGGGCGCGCCCGCGAGCGGCTGGCGGAGTCGGCCGCGGAGGGCGGCTGGTCCGACCTGCTCGATGCGGCGTGGCCGAGTCTCGTCCCCGTCTTCGCCGCCTCCCCCTACCTGTTCGGCCTCGCCCGCCGCTGGCCCGACATCCTGCGGAACGTCCTCGTCGACGACCCCGACGCGCGTCTGGCGGATATCCTCGCCCGCACTGCGGCCCTGGGCGGCGGCGCCGACGACCTCCGCGCCCCGCTGCGCCGGCTCAAGGGCGAACTCCACCTGCTCACCGCCCTCGCGGATCTCGGGCGCGTCTGGGACCTCGACGCCGTCACCGACGCCCTCAGCCGCTTCGCTGACGTCGCCGCCCGGGCCGCCCTCGCCGCGGTGGCTCACGACCAGCGCGAGCGCGGAAAGATCGTCGGCGCCCCGGACGATCCGCGCGGCCCGCTGCCCGGCCTGTTCGGCCTGGCCATGGGCAAGCACGGGGCGGACGAGCTCAACTACTCCTCCGACATCGACGTCAGCCTGTTCTGGGATCCCGATGTGCTGACCGGCGCGCTCGCCCCGGGCGTCGAACCGCAGCGCTTCCTCGACCGCCTGGCCCAGGCCTTCGCCGGCCTGATGCAGGAGCGCACCGGCGAGGGCTACGTCTTCCGGGTCGACCTGCGCCTCCGCCCCGACCCGTCCTCGACCCCGCCGGTCGTCGCCGTCCCCTTCGCCCTGACCTACTACGAGAGCGTCGGCCAGAACTGGGAGCGCGCCGCCTTCATCAAGGCCCGCCCGATGCTCGGCGACATCGCCGCCGGCGCGGCCTTCCTGAAGGCGCTGCGGCCCTTCGTCTGGCGGCGCAGCCTCGACTATCCCGCCATCCTCGACATCCAGTCGATCAAGCGTCAGATCCACGTCCACAAGACCGGAGAAGGGCTGGAGGCCGCCGGCGCCAACCTCAAGCTTGGCCGCGGCGGCATCCGCGAGATCGAGTTCTTCGCCCAGACCCAGCAGCTGATCCTCGGCGGCCGCAACCCGGGCCTGCGCCGATCCCGCACGGTCGAGGCCCTGGCCGCCCTGCGCGACGCCGGCCACGTCTCGGCCGAGGTGTGTGCGGCGCTCACCCGTGCGTACGTCGAACTTCGCGCCCTTGAGCACCGGGTGCAGATGCTCGACGACGAGCAGACCCACGACCTGCCGCTCGACCCCGCGCGCCGCGGCGCCGTGGCCGCCCTGGCGGGCGAAGGCGACCTCGCCCGCTTCGACGCGGGCGTCGAGGCGTTGTTGGCCGGGGTGAACCGCCGCTATGGCGAGCTGTTCGAGGGCGAGGAGGAGCTCTCTTCTCCCTACGGCTCGCTGGTGTTCACCGGGGTGGAGAACGATCCCGAGACCCTGCGGACCCTGTCGCGCATGGGCTTTTCCGACCCCTCGGGCGTCGCGGACGCCATCCGCAGCTGGCACCACGGCCGCATCCCGGCCACCCGCACCGCCCGCGGCCGCGAGTTGTTCACCCGTCTCGCCCCCAGGCTGCTCGACGCCATGGCCGGCACCGGCGCCCCGGACGCCGCCTTCCGCCGCTTCGCCGTCTTCTTCTCCGCCCTCAGCGCCGGAGTGCAGGTCCAGGCCCTGTTCCTCGCCCAGCCCAGGCTGTTCGAGCTGGTGGTCGGCGTCATGGCCTTCGCGCCCCGCCTGGCGCGGGCGCTCGGGCGCTATCCGGCGGCGCTGGACAGCATGCTCGACGCCCGCTTCGCCCGCGCCCTGGATGAGGACAGCGGCGTGGTCGCCCAGATGCTCGCCGACGCCGCCGCGGCGCCGGACTTCGAGGCGGCCATGAACGTGGTCCGCCGCATCCACCGCGAGCAGATGTTCCGCATCGGCGTGCAGGTCATCACCGGCCGCTCCGACGCGGAGGCCGCCGGCCGCGGCTACGCCGTGCTGGCCGACGCCTGCCTGCGCGCGCTCGCTCCCGCCGCCATGTCCGAAACCGTCCGCCAGGGTGGGGGTTTGGCCGGGGGCGCGGTGGCGGTGGTGGCGCTGGGCAAGGCCGGCTCGCGCGAGATGACCGCCAGTTCCGACCTCGACCTGATGACGCTCTACGATGCGCCGCCCGATGCGGTCTCCGAGGGCAAGGGCTGGTCCGCCGGCGTGTTCTATCCTCGCTTCACCCAGCGGCTGATCGCCGCCCTTTCGGCGCACACCGCCGAGGGCGGGCTCTACGAGGTCGACATGCGCCTGCGGCCGACTGGGGCCAAGGGACCGGTTTCGCTGCGCCTGTCCGCCGTCGAAGAATACTACGCGACCGAGGCCGACACCTGGGAGTTCATGGCCCTGACGCGGGCCCGGGCGGTGTGGAGCGACGATGCCGACTTCGCGGCGCGCGTCACCGCGACGCTGGAGGCCATCCTCCGTCGTCCCCGGCCGGGCGTGGACATCGCCGGCGACGCCCGGCGCATGCGCGACCTGATGGCGCGCGAGCGGCCCGCACGCGGTTCCTGGGATCTCAAGCTGGTTCCCGGCGGCCAGGTCGACGCCGAGTTCGTCGCCCAGGTCCACCAGCTGACCCGCGCACCCGCCGGCGGCCCGCTGACGGTCTCGACGCTCGAGGCGCTGGCCGGCGAGCCGGAACTGGCCGAAGCGTGGCGGCTGCAGCAGGCCATAGGCCAGGTCCTCGCCGCCGCTTTCGACGAGCGACCTGATCCGCTGGCCGAGCCTTCAGGGTTCCGCCAGCGCCTCGCCCGCGCGGCCGGCTTCGACAGCTTCGAGGCCCTCGAGGCGCGGCTGGCCGAGGTGCGGGGCGCGGCGAGAACGGCTTTCGAAAGGGCTCTTCCGCCGCCCGCGACGGAGACTCCGCCTCGGTCCGTTTGATCCTCCAGACAGGGATGACCGGCCGCCGCGGCGGCCATGGAGATCATCGGAATGAACAGGACTTCACTGCTCGGCGGCCTCGCCGCCCTCGCCCTCATCGCCGTCGGCGGCGTCGCCGTCGCCCAGCAGGCGACGAACCGTCCCGCCGCTCCGACCATGCGCGCCGACGCCGACGGCGATGGCCGCCTCAGCCAGGCGGAGTTCGTCGGTCGTCGCCTCGACCGGCTGCGCGCCGCCGATGCGAACGGCGACGGCTCGGTCAGCATGGAGGAGCGCCAGGCGATGCGTCAGGCGCACCGCGCCGCCCGCGCCGACGCCCGCTTCGACCGCCTGGACGCCGACAACAACGGAGCCATCAGTCGCGCCGAGTTCGATGCCGCCCACGCCGCGAGCGGCGACCGCGGCCCGCGCGGCATGCGCGGCCGTCACGGCGGCGGCGCCCACGCCGGCATGCGCGCGGCCGGCCCGGTCGAGATCGCGGGGATCGAATCCCGCGCCGTTGAGGCCTTCGCCCGCCTCGACGCCGACCGTGACGGCTATCTGGCGGTCGAGGAGCGCCGGGTCGGTCGGCACGGCATGCGCGGGCATGGGCGCGGCCACATGGCTCCGCAGGCGTCGCCGCCGGCGCCGTCTTCGGAGTAAGGAGATGGCGGGCCCGGCGGTCAGCGACCTCGCAGCCCTCACGATGACTGTCGCACGAGGGACGTTTGGCGCCGATCGCCGACCCGGACGAGGATCTGGTGCGCCGCGTGGGTCAGGGCGACCCCGCGGCCATCCAGGCCATGGTGGCGCGCAAGCTGCCCCGCATGCTGGCGCTGGCCCAACGCATGCTGGGCGATCCGGTCGAGGCCGAGGACGTCGCCCAGGAGGCGATGCTGCGCGCCTGGCGACAGGCGCCGCGCTGGACGCCGGGCAAGGCGAAGTTCGACACCTGGCTGCACCGGGTGGCCCTGAACCTCTGCTACGATCGCCTGCGCCGCCGCCGGGAAGTCCCGACCGATGCGCCGCCGGATCGCCCGGATCCGGGGCCTGCCCCCGACCGGGGCCTGCTCGCCGCGGAGACGGGGTTCCGCGTCGACGCCGCGCTGGCGCGTTTGCCGGACCGTCAGCGGGAGGCCATCGTGCTGTGCCATTACCAGGAGCTGACCAACATCGAGGCCGCCGCCCTGATGGAGGTCAGCGTCGAGGCGCTGGAGAGCCTGCTGTCGCGTGGACGGCGGGCGTTGAGGATCGCCCTGGCCGACCTGCGGCCGGGGACTGAAGGAGCGTGAGGATGATGACTGCGGAACGTTTTCTCGCCCTGGTCGCCGCCTGGGGCGCCGACGTCCGGCGCTGGCCGGCCGGGGAGCGCGCGGCGGCCGAGGCCTTCGCGGCCGCCCGGCCTGATGTCGCGCGTCCCGCCCTGCTCGAGGCCGACGCGGTCGACGCCCTGTTGCACGCCTCGCGCGTCGCGGCGCCGTCGGCGTCGCTGCGGGATCGGGTGATGGCGTCGGCGGTGGAGGCCGGGCTGCACGTCCGTCGCGGCGGCCGGCGCTGGCTCGACCGCTTCGGCCTGGCGCTCGGGGCCGGCTGGGCCGCAGCGGCCTGTGCGGGCGTAGCGGCCGGGGTCATGCTCGGCGCCCACCTCACCGCCGACGTCGAGGCCGACGCCATCCTTTACCAGGCCTCCCTGCTCGGTGTTGACGACACGGAAGTGCTGGGATGAGCGGACGGACGCTGAAGATCCTGCTCGCCGCCTCGGTCGCGCTCAACCTCCTGGCCCTTGTGGCGGGAGCCACCGCCACCGTCTGGGTGCGATCTGTCCAGGCTCGCATCGAGGCCGCTGACCGCCCCTCGCGCGAGCGCCCGCCGATGATGGCCATGGTGGCCGGGGTGGATTCCGACGTGCGCCAGCGCGTGCAGGAGACGCTCCGCGCCTCCGCCCGGGCGGCGCGGCCGGACTTCGAGGAGTCTCGCCTCAGGCGTCGCGAGGCCATCGCCCTGGTCCGCTCGGAGGACTTCGACCCCGTCCGTGCCCGCGCCCTGCTCGAGCAGTCGCGCGCCGCCGAATTGCGCGGCAGGGCGCGGCTGGAGTCGGACGCGGTGGGCCTGCTGGAGACCCTCGAGCCGGACGATCGGACCGTTCTCGCGCCGATCCTGACCCGGCGGGGCCGCTTCGCGGCGCGGGGACCACGTTCCGACGACGGGCAGGCCCCGGCCGGGAAGTCCTAGGCCGCCGCCCGCGTACGGGCCTCGCTCTCGGACGGGTCGGCGGCGGGGCGTCGCATCGGCAGCTCGAAGCTGACCGTGGTTCCATGGCCGGGCTCGCTCTCGATTGTCAGCCGTCCGCCGTGCAGGTCGACCAGCGACTTGGTCAGCGCCAGGCCCAGCCCGGTGCCCTGGGTGGTCTTGGAATGCTGCCCCTCGACCTGTTCGAAGGGGCGCGCCAGCCGGTCTAGATCCTCGGGCGCGATGCCGATGCCGGTATCGGTCACCGCCACCCGCATGCGGTCGTCGTCCAGTTGCGACAGGGCGATGACGATGTCGCCGCCCTCGGGCGTGAACTTCACGGCGTTCGAGACGAGGTTCAGAAGCACCTGCTTCAGCCCGCGGTGATCGGCCTCCACGTCCGGCAACTCGGGCGCGTCGACCACCAGGTTCAGCCCCGCCTCCTGGATCCGGCCGCGCATCAGCCGTGCGGCGTCCTCGACCACCTCTTTCAGCGACACCCGCTCGTAGTGCAGCGTCATCTTCCCGGCCTCGATCTTGGCCATGTCGAGGATGTCGTTGATCAGGCTGAGCAGATGCTGGCCGGACTTGAGGATGTCCGCGGCGTACCCCTTGTAGCGCGGGTCGCCCAGCGGCCCGAACATCTCCCCGGCCATGATCTCCGAGAAGCCGTTGATGGCGTTCAGCGGTGTGCGCAGCTCATGGCTCATGTTGGCGAGGAATTCGGATTTGGCCTGGTTGGCCGCCTCGGCCCGCGTCATCGCCACCTCGTACTTCCGGGCGAGATGCGAAAGTTCCTCCTCGCTCTGCTCCAGCTCCGAAATGGTGGCGTGGAGCCGTTCCGTCGCCCGCTGGCGTTCGGCCTCCTTCTGCTTGATCGCCGTGATGTCGGCCGCCGACACGACCGAGCCCCCGTCGGAGGTGAAACGCTCGACCAGCTGCAGCCAGCGGCCGTCGTGCAACTCCACCTCGCGGGCGCCGGCGCGGCCGCCGGTCGCCGGCTGGTCCGAGCGAATGGCCAGCGCCGCGATGCGGTTCAGGTCCGCCTTCAGCGCGCCCTTGCGCAGCACCCCGGCCTCGAAGCCGAAGGCGTCCTGAAAGGCCTGGTTGCACAGGATCAGCCGGCCGTGCCGATCGAACAGCACGAAGGCGTCCGAGACGCTCTCGATGCCGTCGCGCAGCCGGCTCTCGGCGGCCTGGGCCTGGGCCTTGGCCCGGCGCGCCTCGGTGGTGTCCAGCGCGATGCCGAGGATGGAGGAGAAGCCCTCGTCGCCGCGATCGCCACGGGCCTGCCCGCGGGCGTCGATCCAGCGCGCTCTCCCCTGCGGATCGGGCACCGGGAAGCTGACCTCGAACACCCCGTAGGTCTGGGCCTGGCGCAGGGCGTGGGAGAAGGCGTCGCGATAGCGCGGGTGCACGCGGTCCAGGAACTGGTGCACCGGGGCCGGGCCGCTGCGCTCGAGACCCATCAGTTCGGCCATGTAGTCGGAGACGGTGACCACGCCGGCGTCGACGTCCCATTCCCAGACGCCGCAGCGCGCGGCTTCCACGGCGCCGCGAAAGCGCCGTTCCGAGGCCGCCCACTCCCGGCTGATGCCGAGCTGGCGCTGCTCCATGAGGAAGACGACGACGAGGGTGAACAGGCCGATGCCGACCGGCGGTCCCAGCACCCACAGGTCGGCGAGGCTGACGCCGTCAGGGCTGGGCCCGGCGACGTCGCGGGCCACCAGCAGCACGTGGGCGGCGATGGCCAGAACCAGTGCGTAGATGGCGATGCGAAGCCAGGCCGGCGGACCCTTCTCGCGGTCGGCGGCCCGTCGTCCCTGCGGTGTTATGCGGCGGTCTTCACCCCGCAAGGCGCTCTCCCGGACGATTCGACGACGATGGCTGAATCTAGGCTGCGTCGCGGATTCGTGTCGAGGACGGTTATCCTCCCATCAACCGTTTCAGGCGGCGCGATGGGTCGGCGTCGCGCCTTCGGCGGCGGGCGGCGCCAGAACGTCGGTGACCGTCTTCAGGATTTCGCGGGCCTCGCGGGCCATCGCCTGGACCTCGGGCGGCGCATCTTCCGGCGACTCGTCCACGGCCGCGGTCAGCCGCTCCGCCAGGGCCATCAGCCGCGGCGCGGCGGCGATCAGGCGCGCCTGGAATTCGATCTGTTCCGGGTCGCGGTCGTATTCTGCGCCCGGCACCCGCCAGCCGCCCCAGTCGGCCTTGTCGGTGACAACCACCGGATAGGTGCCCGGGAAGGGGTGATGGGCGGTGTCCTCGGCCGTCTGCCACTTGTTGCGGGCCCGCATCAATCGCCAGCTCTGTCCGGCCGCCGCGGCCGGGTCTTCGACCGGCAGCATCAGCTCATGGCCCAGGAATTCGCGGCCCAGCCCGACGTCGTAGGTGACGCGGACCGGCTCCTCGAAGCCCTTGGCCCAGACCGGCTGGACCTTCTCGATCTGGGCCCAGGCGCCGACGCACTCGACCCAGACCTTCTGGCCCTTCTGGAATTGCGCGCGCGCCATGCCTTGCTCCGTCTATCGCGGAGACAAGGATGGCGCGTCGCGGTGAACGCCGGGTTTGGCGACAGGGTTAACCGCCGCTTGTCAGGGCCGGGAGATGTCTTCCAGCGCCTCGCCGGCGTACTTCTCCTTCACCCGGGTCGACAGGTCGCCCAGCGAGACCACGCCCACCAGACGGTCGTCCTTGTCCAGCACCGGCAGACGGCGGATCTGGCGCGATCCCATGGCCTCCAGCACATCCTTCAGGTCGTCGTCGGCCCGGGCCGTGTGCGGGTCGCGGGTGATGTACTCGACCACCGGAGCCGAACTGGCCGCGCCCTCGGCGATGGCCCGGATGCAGATGTCGCGGTCGGTGACGGTTCCGATCAGCCGGTCCCCGTCGGCCACCGGCATGAAGCCGAAGTCGCCGTCGCGCATGCGTGTCGCCACCTGCTGCAGGCTGTCGCCGGGCCGCGCCACCTGCACGTCCTTGCTCATCACGTCGCGTACTTTCATCGCAGCCTCTCCTTGAGTGTCGGGGTCGGCGACAGAACCCCCGGTACGGGAGCCGGTTCCGCTTCCGCCGGCGGCCGCCCCGGGCTAGACCGCCCCGGCGGATCACGGAGGGCGCGATGACGGCTGCGAACGAGGCGAGGACCATTCTCGAGCGGCTGGGCGCCGGCGGTCCCATCTGGAGCTCGGACGGGCTCGAGGTCCGGTCCCCGATCGACGGCTCGACCGCGGGCCGGCTCGCCGAGACCGCGGACCTCGAACCGGTCGTCGCCCGCGCCGTGGAGGCGTTCCACGCCTGGCGGCGGGTCCCCGCGCCGCGTCGCGGCGAGCTGGTCCGCCTGTTCGGCGATGAGCTGCGCGCCGCGAAGGACGACCTCGCCCGCCTGGTCACCCTCGAGGCCGGCAAGATCGTCTCCGAGGGCCTCGGCGAGGTGCAGGAGATGATCGACGTCTGCGACTTCGCGGTCGGCCTGTCGCGCCAGCTCTACGGCCTGACCCTGCCCAGCGAGCGTCCCGGTCACCACATGCGCGAGACGTGGCAGCCGCTGGGGCCGGTGCTGGTCATCTCGGCCTTCAACTTCCCGGTCGCGGTGTGGGCGTGGAACGCCTGCCTCGCCCTCGTCTGCGGCGACCCGGTGATCTGGAAGCCGTCCGAGAAGACCCCGCTCACGGCGCTGGCGACCCAGGCTGTGTTCCAGCGCGCCCTGGCCCGCTTCGGCGACGCTCCGGAAGGCCTGTCCCAGGTGGTCGTCGGCGGTCGCGACGCCGGCGAGGCGCTGGCCGCCGACCCGCGCATTCCGCTGGTGTCCGCCACCGGCTCGACCCGCATGGGCCGGGCGGTGGCCCAGACCGTCGCCGGCCGACTCGGCCGCTCCCTGCTGGAGCTCGGCGGCAACAACGCCATGATCGTCGCGCCCTCCGCCGATCTGGAGATGGCGGTGCGGGCCGTCGCCTTCTCCGCCGTCGGGACCTGCGGTCAGCGCTGCACCTCGCTGCGCCGCCTGCTGGTGCACGAGAGCGTCGCGGACGCCCTCGTGGCCCGCCTGAAGGCCGCCTACGAGAGCCTGCCGATCGGGGATCCGCGCGAGGACGGGGTGCTGGTCGGCCCACTGATCGACGCCGCCGCCGCCGAAGCCTTCGAGGCGTCGCTGGCCCGGGCGGCGGAGCAGGGCGGGGAGGTCGTCACCGGCGGCGGCCGTCTCGATCGGGACGGAATCTACATCCGCCCCGCCATCGTGCGCATGCCGGCGCAGACGGAGGTGGTCATGCACGAGACCTTCGCGCCCATCCTCTACGTCCTGACCTGGTCCGACTTCGACCAGGCCGTCCAGATGCAGAACGCCGTCCCGCAGGGGCTCTCGTCCTGCGTCTTCACCGACAGCGTCCGCGAGGCCGAGCAATTCCTCTCCGCCTGGGGCTCCGATTGCGGCATCGCCAACGTCAACATCGGCCCCTCGGGGGCCGAGATCGGCGGGGCCTTCGGCGGCGAGAAGGACACCGGCGGCGGCCGCGAGTCGGGTTCCGACGCCTGGAAGGCCTATATGCGCCGCCAGACCCAGACGGTGAATTTCAGCCGCGACCTGCCGCTGGCCCAGGGGGTGCGGTTCGAGGTGTGAGCCGGTTTCCCCGACCGGCTCCTGTCACGATTTTCGGGGCGCCAAACGTGCCAACGTGACAGGCGAACGCTGGAAAAACAGAGGCGTGGCGGCTGACCGTGACAGGGTGGTCGCCGCGTTATCGGAAATCATCGTCAGCGCGGCTGCCCGTCGCGCCGGTCGCAGATTGTCAAAGACCCCCCGACGCCAAGGCGCCGCACGCCGCGGACATGGGCAGGACCCGACCGTGGCTCAAGAGGTCGATGTGAAAATAATCCTACAGCTCAGGCCGCGTCGCGAATCATGAAGGGCAGAGCCGCGGCGAGGTCGCCCTTTCCGGCCATCTCGACCCGCTCCAGCCCCAGCCATCCGGCCATCCTTCGCAGCTCCGCCGCCAGCCGATCCGGCGTCTCCGCCGTCGTGTCCGGCTCGCGCCACGCCGCCTGGACCCGCAGCACGCCGGCCTGCCGGTCCGCCTTCAGGTCGACGCGCGCGGTGATCGCCTCGTCCTCGAGGAAGGGCAGGACGTAGTAGCCGTGCGTCCGCTTGTGGGCCGGGGTGTAGATCTCCAGCCGCACCCGCGCGCCGAACAGCCGCTGGGCGCGGTCCCGGGTCCAGATCAGGTTGTCGAACGGCGAAAGCAGGGCGTCGCCCGTGACCTTTCGCGGCCGCCGTGTATCGGGCCACAGCCATGCCGTCCGGCCCCAGCCCTTGACGTGCACGGGCGCCAGCTCGCCCGCCTCGGCCAGCTCCGCCACCCGCCCCCGCGCATCGGCCAGCGGCAGCCGGAAGTAGTCCCGCAGGTCGGCCTCGGTCGCCACCCCCAGCGCCCGCGCCGCGATGCGCACCAGCTCGCGCTGGGCGTCCGCCTCATCCGGCGTCGGCGTCTCCACCACCGCCCGGGGCAGGGCGCGCTCCGTCAGGTCATAGACCCGCTCGAAGCCGCGTCGGGTTCGTGTGGTGATCAGCCCGGCCCAGAACAGCCATTCCAGCGCCCGCTTGCCGTCCGACCACGACCACCAGCCGGGCGCCCCGCGCGGGCCTTCCGCGAAGTCGCCGCCGGTGACCGGCCCCCGCCGCTCGATCTCCTTCAGCACCTCCGCGATGTAGTCCGCCCGCTCGCGTCCGAACCGCGCCACCCCGCTCCAGATGCCTTCGCCCGCCTGCGCCCGCGCCATGCGCCAGCGCAGCAGCGGCTGGCTCTCCACCGGCAGCAGCGACGCCTCGTGGCCCCAGTACTCGAACAGGCCCCGCCGGCCGCCCCAGGCCTCGGCCTCCAGCGCCTCGCGCGGATAGTCGCCCAGCCGCGAGAAGCCGGGCAGGTAATGGGTCCGCGCCAGCACATTGACGCTGTCGATCTGGACCACGCCGAGCCTGCGGACGAGGTCGCGGACGTGCCTTCGGCCGGGCGCCGCGGGCGGCGTCCGGCCGAAGCCCTGGGCGGCCAGGGCGATGCGGCGGGCGGTTGCGGGGGAGAGGGTCTCGGTCACCCCCGATCACATACTACGGCCTCGCCTGCGCCGGCAGCTCCGACGCCGCGCGGACCAGCTGCACGAACTCCGCCCGTTCGCCGTACGGGTCTTCGCCCCGCGCCCCCTGCGCCTGCTCGAGGATCTCGCTCCAGCCGTAGTCGGCCGGCATCCACGGGTCGGCGCGCAGCTTCTGGCCGAAGGCCGCCACCGCCAACGCCCAACGCGTGCTTTCGGGCGGCTGCGCCGAAACCGGCCCCGAGGCGCGGTTCGCCACCACCTGCTGGATCAGCCGGGAGCTGTCCTCGCCCGGCCGCTTGTAACGCACCTGAACGAAGCCGATCTCGCCCGCCGGATCGCCGCCGCCCACCCCGATGCGGTTCTGGTCGTAGCGCCGCTCGGGGATCTGGCTGGGTCCGCCCACCGGGGTGATCTCGTACAGCGCCGTGACCGAGGCGCCCGACCCCACCTCGCCGGCGTCGACGCGGTCGTTGGCGAAGTCGGCCTCGTCCAGCAGCCGGGTCTCGTAGCCGATCAGCCGGTACTCGGCGACGCGGGCCGGGTTGAACTCGACCTGGATCTTGACGTCGTCGGCGATGGGGAAGGCTCCGCGGTCGAACATCGGCCCGAACAGCCGCCGCGCCTCGTTGAGGTCGTCCACGTAGGCCGCCGTTCCGTTGCCGGCCTGGGCGATGGTCTGCATGCGGGCGTCCTGGTAGTTGCCGCGCCCGAAGCCGTAGACCGACAGGTAGATGCCCGTCTCCCGCTTCGCCGCGACATAGTCCTCCAGCCGCATGTCGTCGGTGACCCCGACGTTGAAGTCGCCGTCGGTGAACATCAGGATGCGGTTGACCCGGTCGCGGGCGAAGCTGGCCTGGGCCTGGTCGTAGGCGTTGGTCATGCCGGTCGCCCCCGCCGTGCCGCCCGAGGCGTAGAGGCTGGCCACGGCGCAGCGGATCTTCAGCTTCTGGTCGCCCGGCGTCGGCGCCAGCGTCGTTCCGGCCCCTTCCGCGTAATAGGTCACCGCCACCGTGTCCTGCGGCCGCAGCCGGTCGATGATCAGGTTCATCGAGCGCTGGGCCAGCGCCAGCTTGTCCGGGCTGTTCATCGAGCCCGAGACGTCGACGAGGAAGGTCAGGTTCAACGGCCGCCGCTCGCCCTCCGGCAGCTCGTAGCCCTGCAGCCCGACATGGACGACCTGCCGCCCCGGCGCCCAGGGCGCGGCGGCCACGGTGGTGTGGATGGCGAACGGCTCGTCGGCCGACCGCGGCCGCGCATAGCCATAGTCGAAGTAGTTGATCAGCTCCTCGACCCGCACCGCATCCACCGGCGGCGCCCGGCCCTCGTCGATGAAGCGGCGCACGTTGGAATAGCTGGCCGTGTCCACGTCGATGGAGAAGGTCGACACCGGCTCTTCGGCGACCCGACGGACCGGGTTCGGCGTGGCGTCCGGGTAGCGTTCGGTGTCGATCCGGGCAGGGGCCGGCACGGTGGAGTTGCTCAGGGACGGGATGCGCGAGCCGGTGACCCCAATCGCCTCCGGAGCCGCCATGACGGGGGGCGGCGGAGGCGGCGGCGGCGGCATCGGAGGCGGCGGGGGAGGGGTTGGCGGCGTGGCGGGGGCGAGACGGTCTTCCTTTTTCGTGGGAAGGATCGGTCGCGTCACCGAGGGGGGGACCGGCCGCGGGGGTGCGGACCGCTCCTCGGGCAGGACGAAGCCGTAGGCGCGGCAGGCGGCGGGCGTAGCGTCGCCGTCCTGCGCCGCCGATGCGGGGGCCGCGGCGGCCGGTTGAACGGTCGCAGGCGCCGCCAGCGCCAGGCACAGCAGCGCCGCCGTAGCGGACCTTCCTCGATCGTGCGTCATTCCGACCTCCCTAGATTTTCAAACCTCATCAGCGGCGCAGCATCGGACCAAACTGTGGCCTTGGCCCCTGACGAAGCCTGATGTCCGGGCTGGCGCGCTGCCGACCGCGCCCCCACTATGCACGATCTCGGACGGAGGGGGCGGCGATGGCGGAACCGACCGGCGGACTGGAGCTGGGCCATGTCGCGGCCCTGCTGGGGGCGGCGGTGGTCGCCGTGCCGCTGTTCCGCCGCCTGAAGCTGGGCTCGGTGCTCGGCTACCTGGCCGCCGGCCTCGCCATCGGCCCCTTCGGCGTCGGCCTGTTCCGCGAGCCGGAGACCATCCTCCACGTCGCCGAGTTCGGCGTGGTGATCTTCCTGTTCATCATCGGTCTGGAGATGCGGCCGTCGCGCCTATGGGGCCTCCGGCGGGAGATATTCGGCCTCGGCGCCGCCCAGGTGGCGGTCGCCGCCCTGCTGCTGACCTTCACCGGCATGGCCGCCGGGCTCAGCGCGCCGGTGGCGTTCGTCATCGCCTCCGGCTTCGTGCTCAGTTCGACCGCGGTGATCATGCAGATGCTCGACGAGCGCGGCGAACTGGCCAGCCCGCAGGGCCAGCGCGCCGTCTCCATCCTGCTGCTCGAGGACCTGGCCATCGTCCCTCTGCTGGCGGTGGTGGCGGTGCTCGCCTCGGCCATGGGTCTGGCGGGCGAGGCGGGCCCGCCCCTCTGGCGTACCCTCGGCCTCGCCGCCGGCGCCGTGGTGCTGGTCTTCGTGTCCGGCCGCTACCTGATAAACCCGGTGTTCCGCATCCTCGCCCGGTACGGCGGACGCGAGGTGATGACCGCCGCGGCCCTGCTGGTCGTCGTCGGGGCGGCCTGGCTGATGAATCTCGGCGGCCTGTCCATGGCCATGGGCGCCTTCCTCGCCGGGGTGCTGCTGTCCGAATCCAGCTTCCGGCATCAGCTGGAGGCCGATGTCGAGCCGTTCCGCGCCATCCTGCTGGGCCTGTTCTTCCTCAGCGTCGGCATGTCGCTCGACCTCGGCGTGGTGCTGGCCCGGTGGGAGGTGATCCTCGGCGGAGTCATCGCCTTCATGGCCGTCAAGGCGATGGCCATCTACGGCGTCGCCCGTCTCTTCCGCGCCCGGGAACGCGAGGCGGTGGAGCGCGCGGTGCTATTCGCCCAGGGCGGGGAGTTCGCCTTCGTGCTCTACGCGGCCGCCCTGTCAGCCGGCCTGTTCGACGCCCGGATCGCAGCCTCGGCGACGGCGATCGTCATCCTGTCGATGGTGCTGACGCCGCTGACCACCCTGGCGGTCGGCCGCTTCATGCCGCCGGACGCCATCGACCCTGAGGCCGCCGACGGAGTCGACCGCGCCCGCGACCTGCGCGAGCGGGTGCTGATCATCGGCTTCGGCCGCTTCGCGCAGGTGGTTTCACAGCCGCTGCTGGCCCGCGACGTCGATGTCTCGATCATCGATCTGGACGTCGAGATGATCCAGGCGGCGGGGGACTTCGGCTTCAAGGTCTACTATGGCGACGGCGCCCGGCTCGACGTGCTGCGCGCCTCCGGCGCCGGCGAGGCCGAGACCATCCTCGTCTGCGTCGACAGACCAGAGGTCGCCGATCGCATCGTCGAACTGGTCAAGGCCGAGTTCCCGCTGACGAAGCTGTTCGTCCGCGCCTTCGACCGCGGCCACGCCATCCGCCTGGTCCAGGCCGGCGTCGACTACCAGGTCCGGGAGACCTTCGAGAGCGCCGTGGCTTTCGGCCGCGAGGTGCTGCTTGACCTCGGCTTCTCCGAAGTCCAGGTCGACGAGACCATCTCCGACGTGCGGAAGCGGGACGAGGAGCGGTTCACCCTGCAACTGGCGGAGGGCGACATCACCGCCGGCCGCCACCTGATGCGCGGCAACATCGCCACCACCCGCCCGGAGCCCTGGGTCCGGCCGCGCCGCGAGGGACGGGCGCTCAACGAGGAGGCCGCCGAGGCGCTGGCCGAGGACGACGCACGCGAAAAGGCCGGCGCCTGACGACGCCGGCCGGTTTCCGCCAGGCGGAGGTGATTACATCGAGCCCTGGATCTGCTGGGCGCGCTCCAGGTGAGCCTGGATCTTGGGCAGCACGCTGCGCGCGTGGGCGGCCAGCGGCGAGTCCTGGTCCTGGAAGCCGCTGTGCAGCGTCACCGCCTCCTGGTGGGCGGCGACCTGCTGGTCGATCCAGGTGCGGTCGAAGCTCTCGGCCGAGGCCGAGCGCAGGTTGTCGATCAGGCCCTGGCGACGCTCGTCGAGCGCGGTCGGCGCCTCGGCGTCGGGGGCGGCCTGCGGCAGCATGCCCTTCATGGCGTTGGAGGCGGCGGTGTGGTCGGTCTTGATCATCGTCGCCAGCTCGCGAACCTGGGCGTTCTGGGTGCGCTCGAGGGCGATGTCGGCGGCCATGATCTCGTACATGTCGCCCATGGCGGCGTTGGAGATGTAGCCGGCCTGGGTGTTGGAGCCCATGGTGGCGGCCGACATCTGGCCGACCGGCCCGGCGGCCATGTCCTGGGCCTTGTCGACGACCTCGGGGCTGCGTTCCTGCTGACACGCGGCCAGAAGGGCGGCGCACGCGGCGCCGGCGAGAAGCGTTCTGATCATGGTTTCCTCCGTGGGATGACCGCGGAAACACGGCGGGAACGGCGAGGGTTCCCCGATTGGCGCACTCCCGCCGTTTCGGTGTATGGAGCCCGCCCGATGGACCGACGCCTCTCGATCGCCCCGATGATGGACTGGACCGACCGGCACTGCCGGGCGTTCCACCGCGCCCTCACGACCCGGGCCCTGCTCTACACCGAGATGGTCACCGCCCCGGCCGTGATCCACGGCGACCGCGAGCGCCTGCTGGGCTTCGATCCGGTCGAGCATCCGGTGGCCCTGCAACTGGGAGGCTCCGACCCGGCCGAGCTGGCCGAGGCGGCCCGCATCGGCGAGGGCTTCGGCTACGACGAGATCAACCTCAACGTCGGCTGCCCGTCCGACCGGGTCCAGTCCGGCCGCTTCGGGGCCTGCCTGATGAAGGAGCCGGGGCTGGTCGCCGAGTGCATGGCGGCGATCCGGGAGGCGGTCCCGGTTCCGGCCACGGTCAAGTGCCGCATCGGCGTCGACGATCAGGATCCCGAAGCCGCGCTGTTCTCACTGGTCGACGCCTGCGACGCCGTGGGCGTCAATGTCTTCATCATCCACGCCCGCAAGGCCTGGCTGCAGGGACTTTCCCCGAAGGAGAACCGGGACGTGCCCCCGCTCGACTACGGTCTGGTCCGGCGCCTGAAGCGCGAGCGTCCGCACCTGTCGATCAGCCTCAACGGGGGCGTCGCCTCGCTGGCCGAGGCCGAGGCGCATCTCGACGCGGCCGACGCCGTGCAGCTGGACGGCGTCATGCTGGGCCGCGCCGCCTATCACGAGCCGGCCATCCTCGGCCAGGCGGACCGGCGTCTGTTCGGCGCGGCCGATGCGGACGTCGACGCCTTTCAGGCCATCGAACGGTACCGCCCCTATATGGCCGCCCGCCTCGCGGAGGGCGTCCACCTGCCGGCCATGACCCGGCACATGCTCGGCCTGATGCACGGCCGCGCCGGCGCGCGGGCCTTCCGCCGCATCCTGACGGTCGAGTCGGTGCGTCCCGGGGCCGGGCTGGACGTGCTGGACCGGGCCGTCGAGGCCGTGCGGGAGGCCGAGGCGCGCATCTCGGCACGTGCCGCGGCCTGAGGGCGAGTGAGGCCTTCAGGACACAGCCGACCCTCCCTCCACGGTTAACGGCGCGCTCTCCGGGAACGCTGCGGCGCCGCTTCGCATTGCCTCGACAGGAGCCCGCCCATGCCCAAGAGTCCGCCCAAGCCCGATCTCCGTCTCGTCCCGTCCGAGGCCGCCGTCTACGATCTGATGCGCCAGCCGGAGACCACCTCCGAGCGCGTGAAGCGGCTTCAGCTCGAGGCTCGCGCCCTCGCCGTGGAGCAGGTCGAGGCGCTGGAGAAGGTGTTGCTGCAGGCCACCGCGATGGCGAAGGAGATCGCCGACGGCGGCGACGCCTACCCCGTGGGCGCCCGCGAACTGGCCTCGCGCCTGAGCGCCGACCTGCCCGCCAAGGCCGAGACCCTGAAAGCCATCGTCGGCCGCGCCCTCTAGGCCGGGCGGGTCGTCCGGCCGTCGCGCAGCCGCCGCGCCAGCCTGAACACCACGATCGCCAGCACGATCAGCAGCACCGGCACGACGATCGGCGCCAGGAAGGCGACGATCACCGTCAGCACGGCCAGCACGTCCTCGATCAGGGACACCACGGGATTGCCCAGTCCGCCGGTGGTCGCCGTCGAGCCCACCCGGGCGCCGGTCTGCGCGGCGTTGAACGCGAGGGCTGCGGGGGCCCCGACGATGATGCCGGCGACGGCGGCGGCGGTCGGGTCGACCGCCCAGAACACGCTGCCCGCGGCCACCGCCCCGGCCACGGGACGGGTCACGTAGCCGACGGCGTTCAGCGCATGGTCGACCGCCGGAATCTTGTCTCCCGCGAACTCGGCGACCGTCGCCGTGGCCAGCGCCGCGATGGCGGGCCAGGAGACCAGCCAGTCCATCTGGTCGATCAGGCGCACCCCGAACAGCTCGAACTTCGCCGCCAGCGCCAGCATGAGCAGCGGCAGGAAGGTGCGCAGCCCGGTCGCCGAGGCCAGTCCCAGTCCCAGCAGGGCGGGCAAGACCCACGTCTGCAGCGGCCCGGCCGCGGCCCCCAGGGCGTTCAGGTCGATATCCGGCATGACGGCTCCTCCGGCCCGGCGCGACCATAATGCGCGGGAACGGCCCGGCGCTCCAACCGCTTCTCCGACGCAGAAGAAGGAGACCGCCGATGGACGACCGTTTCGAAGCCCGCGCCGACCGCATCGCCGATCAGGAGCGGAAGATCCAGGCCGGCATCGACGCCAAGGGGGCGGCCGGCGGCGATGACGGGGGTGCGGTCCAGGCCGGCGCTCGCCGCTACCCCGAGCCGCCATTCCCCGAGCAGCACCAGAGGAAGCCGGGGGAGGAGGCGGCGCTCGATCCGGCCCCGATGTACGACGCCCCGTTCTGGAAGGGGTCGGGCAAGCTGGACGGCATGGCCGCCATCGTCACCGGCGGCGACTCGGGAATCGGGCGGGCGGTGGCGGTGCTGTTCGCCCGCGAAGGCTGCGACGTCGCCATCTGCCATCTCGACGAGGAAAAGGACGCGGAGGATACGAGGAAGGCGGTCGAGGCTGAGGGCCGCCGCGCTATCGTCCTGAAGGGCGACGCCGCGGATCCGGCCTTCTCCGAAGCCGCGGTCAAGGCCACGCTCGAAGTCTTCGGCCGCCTCGACGTCGTGGTGCCCAACGCCGCCTTCCAGGAGCATGTGGAGGCGCTGGAGGACCTGACCCTCGAGCATTTCGATCGCACCCTGAAGACCAACCTGTACGGCTACTTCAACCTGGTGAAGGCCGCCGTGCCGCACCTGAAGGCGGGCGGGTCGATCGTCATGACGGGGTCGGTCACCGGCATCATGGGCAACGACAACCTGCTCGACTATTCGATGACCAAGGGCGGCATCCACGCCTTCGCGCGCTCGCTCGGCACGCACCTCGCCCCGCGCGGGATACGGGTGAACGTCGTGGCTCCCGGGCCGGTGTGGACGCCGCTCAATCCAGCCGACCAGCCGGCGGAGAAGGTCGCGAAGTTCGGATCCCAGACGGTGATGAAGCGCCCGGCGCAGCCGGAGGAGATCGCCCCGGCCTTCGTCTTCCTGGCCTCGCCCCAGTGCTCCAGCTACATCACCGGCGAGATCCTGCCGATCATCGGCGGCTACGGCGGCGGTTAGGCTGCGTCGGGCCGGGGAGGCGGGGCCCGACTACCGCCTGCTGGACTGTCAGTCCGCCAGCACGTCGTCGTACTCGGGGTGACGGCGGTGCCACATCACGGCGTAGCTGCACCGGGGCTGAAGCTTCAGCCCCTCCTGCCGCGCATGGGAGGCCAGCGCCTGCATGAACCGCCCCGCGGCGCCGCCGCCGCGCAGCGCCGGGTCGGCCTCGACGTGAAGAATCACCCGCGTCCCGTCGCGGACGGCGTAGTCCGCGAACACGCGGCGCGTCTCTCCCGTCGGGTCGGCGAAGCCCTGCTCGAAGCGATGCTCGTCGCGTACGTCGCGGAACTCGGTCATGGCCTCGTCTCCTGTGTCCGGCAGTGGACACGGCCTCAACCGTCGATGGGAGCAGGCGTTCCAGCCGAGCCGTCGAACGACCGACGGCGTGGCGTTTCGGTCTCAGGGGGCGCGGTCGCCCAGCAGGTTGATCAGTCCGAAGACGCTCTTCACCGTGAACCAGACGCTGATCAGGAACCAGAGGATCCCGAACAGGATCAGGAAGGGAATGCCGATCAGCACGATCGACATCACCACGCTGACGGCGATGGCGATCCAGCAGGCGATGGTCCACCAGAACACCGACCAGAACAGGCGGATCTGGGCGTCGAGGTGTTGCCTCGGCACACCGACCGCCGAGCTTCGCGCGGCGTAGGCGACCACCAGACCGACCAGCACCAGCAGGTTGGCGCTCGGGATCGACAGGATGAACAGGGCCCATGCGGCGAGCGCTGCGACCTTGCCGTCGTCGCCCCCGCTCGGCACGCGATCACGCTGTTCCGGCGGCACGTAGGACATTCCGGTTCTCCTCAGATCCACCAACTGCTCGGGTCGCGGATCGCGCGGCCCGACTTGAGGGTCCACACGCCCGCGGCGCCGCGGATCACCGTCCACAGGGCGAGGGCGAACAGCAGGGGCACGCCCAGCGCAAACGGCGCCGCCAGCAGGATGACACCGATGACTCCCGCGACCGCGGCCGCCCACAGGGTGCGTTGCTGGTAGATGAAATGGGTGCGCGCCTCAGGCTCATCCGGACCGGGACGTCCGGTCACCGCCACAAGGCCGATCAGGGCGGAGACGCCCAGCGTCGGTACCGCGAACAGGATCAGGGCGTAGACGGCGTACAGGTTCAGGCCGCCGATCACCGGCGCCGCTGACGGCTCGGGGCGGTGGTGGTGGATCTCGAAACCCGGAGACGGCTCGAAGATCGAGCTCGCGCGGATCGGATGAGGTCGCGACGCCGGAGCCTCTTCCCCGGGCTCGCGCTGGGCCTCGTCCACCGCTTCCGGCTGCGGCGGCTCCGGTGCACGCGCCCGCCCCTGCAGCGACTCCGCCGAGGCGAAGCCGATCAGGGCGTCGTCGTCATCCGGACTGCGGGGGTCGCCGGGTTCGGCCATCGGGGATCCTTCAACTCCGTCTCACGTATGACGGCCCCGCTGTCGGGGCGCAACCGCGCAAGCGGTTCAGCGACCCAGCGTCACCTCGCAGCCGGCCGCCGCCGCGCCGGCCAGGGCGCCCGGCTTCTCGATGCGCACGGTGCACCGGCGGACCCGGTCGTCCTGCAGGCAGGCCAGGGCCAGCCGTTCCGCGAAGGTCTCGACGAGACCGACGTGCCCCTCGGCGGCGATGGCGCGCGCCGCGGCGGCGACGGTCTCATAGTTCACCGTGTCCGCCAGCCGCTCCACGCGCGCCGGCTCGAGCACAAGCGTCGCGTCGATCACCAGTCTCTGCAGCCGGCCCTGCTCGTGGTCGTAGACGCCGATCCCGGCCTCGACCTCCAGGCCGCGCACGAACACCGTCAGCCCTTGATGGGCGGGCGCCTCGACGCCGGGGAAGGGCAGGGGGGACGGTGCGGCCACGGAGCTACTCCAGAATGTCCGGGGTCTTCCAGGCCAGGTGCTGGCCCCCGTCGACAGCGATCATCTGCCCGGTCACCAGCTCGGCGTCCACCAGCCATCTCACCGCGGCGGCCACCGCCCCGGGGCTGCCCGGGCGACCCAGCAGGGTGGCGGCGGCCTCGGCGGCGAACTCGGCCTCGCTCTGGTGGATCGACGGCAGGGTCGGTCCGGGCCCGACGCCGTTCACCCGGATGCGCGGGGCCAGCGCCTGCGCCAGCGTCCGCGTCGCCCACCACAGGCCGTTGCGCGACAGGGCGTAGGAGAAGAAGCGCGGGTCGGGCTTGAGCACCCGCTGGTCGAGAAGGTTGACGATGCAGCCGCCCTCCGGGGCCTGGGCGGCGAAAGCCTCGGCCAGCACCACCGGGGCCCGCAGGTTGGTCTCGATGTGCGCGTCCCACGTCGTCCGCTCCAGCGCCCCGACGCGGTCGTCCTCGAACACGGAGGCGTTGTTGACCAGGACGGCCACCGGCCCCATGGCCTCCACCGCGGCAGGGATCAGAGCCCTGGTCTCGGCCTCGACGGCGAGGTCGGCGCGCACCGTCGCGGCGCGGCGGCCCAGCGCCCGCGCCTCTTCGGCCACGGCCTCGGCCGCCCCGGCCGACGAGCGGTAGTGGATGGCGAGATCGAAGCCGGCGCGGGCCAGCTCCAGGCAGATCGCCCGCCCGATGCGCTTGCCGCCGCCGGTGACCAGCGCGGCCCCGCGGCGGGCGACCGGATCAGTCAACCCGGCCGAACTCGACGAAGTTGATCACGGCGAGGACGGCGACGAAGCCGAGGATGATGGCGAGAGCCAGCATGGGATGCTCCTTGTTCGCCCCGCCAATAGAGCGCGGGCGGCGGGTGTTCAAGCAGCGGAACGAACCCGCAGATCCCGCGCTTCGCCAGACCGTGGGGCCGACCGATGTCCGCGCGCCCGATTGTCTCCCGTGCTAGCCAGTGCCCATGAACCCCTCAGTCCTCGCCATCGTCGCCGTGGTCCTCGGCGGCGCCGCGGCCTCCCTGCAGGCGCCGACCAATGCGAAACTGGCCAATGCGGTCGGGTCGCCGGTCAACGCCGCGCTCGTCTCCTTTGCCGTCGGTACGGCGGTGCTGGCGGTGGTCGCCTTCCTGATGCAGGCGCGGCCGGACTTCGCCACGGTGCGATCTGCGCCCTGGTATCTGTGGATCGGCGGCCTCTATGGCGCCGCCTTCGTCGTGGCCGCCACCTGGGGCGTGCCGCGGCTCGGCGTCGCCACCACGATTATCCTCATGGTCGCCGGCCAGCTGCTGCTCAGCCTGGTGCTCGACCACATCGGGTTCATGGGCATGCCGAAGCAGCCGATCAGCTGGGGCCGCGTCGGCGGCGTGGCGCTGGTGATCGCCGGCGTGGTCATGGTCCGGAAGTTCTAGAGCGAAATCGATCCTGATCGACGGCGTCGATCCGGCCCAGATTTCGCTCCTCCCGCGCGAGGCCTATATCGGTCGCGATGACCGAGGAGCCGCTTCCCGCCGATTCGCTGAAGGCCGCCGACCTGATCCGCGACGAGGCGCGGCGGGCGCCCGACAAGCCCGGCGTCTACCGCATGTACGGCGAGGACGGGGCCTGCCTCTACGTCGGCAAGGCGCGGTCGCTGAAGAAGCGCATCCTTCAGTACGCCCAGGGCCGCTTCCACACCCAGCGCATCGGGCTGATGGTCTCCCTCACTCGTTCGATGGAGCTGGTCGTCACCGCCTCCGAGACCGAGGCCCTGCTGCTCGAATCCAACTTCATCAAGAAGCTCAAGCCGCGCTTCAACGTGGTGCTGCGCGACGACAAGTCGTTCGCCGAGCTGATGATCCGCCGCGACCATCGCGCCCCGCAGGTGAGGAAGCACCGCGGGGCCCACACGCTGAAGGGCGACTATTTCGGCCCCTTCGCCTCGACCTGGGCGGTCAACCGCACCCTGACCACCCTGCAGAAGGCCTTCCTGCTGCGCTCCTGCTCGGACAGCGTCTACGAGACCCGCACCCGGCCGTGCATGCTGCACCAGATCAAGCGCTGCTCGGCGCCCTGCACCGGCCTGATCTCGCTGGAGGACTACGGCCAGCTGGTCGACGAGGCCGAGGCCTTCCTGCGCGGCCGTTCGCGCGCCGTCATCGGACGCCTGTCGAAAGAGATGCAGGCGGCGTCCGACGCCATGGACTTCGAGCAGGCCGCCCGCGTCCGTGACCGCATCCGGGCCCTGTCGGCCATCGCCATGGAGAATTCCGTCAGCGCCGAGGGTGTGGCGGAGGCTGACGTCTTCGCCCTGCATTCGGACGGGGGGCAGGCGTGCGTGCAGGTGTTCTTCTACCGCGGCGGCCAGAACTGGGGCGGCCGGGCCTACTTCCCCCGGGTCGACCGGGCCGACACGGACCCGGAGATCCTCGCCGCCTTCCTCGGCCAGTTCTACGAGGACAAGCCCCTGCCGCGGCAGATCCTCGCCAACGTGCGGCCGCACGAGAAGGAGCTGCTGGAGGAGGCCTTCTCGATGAAGGCGAAGACCGTCGACGGCCGCCGGGTCGTGACCATCGAGCTGCCGCAGCGCGGCCCGCGCCGCGCCCTGGTCGACCACGCCCTGACCAACGCCCGCGAGGCGCTGGGCCGGCGCATGGCCGAGAGCTCGGCCCAGGGCAAGATCCTCGACGAGGTGTGCGAGGCCTTCGGCCTGGAGGCCCGCCCCGAGCGGATCGAGGTCTACGACAACTCGCACATCCAGGGGACAAACGCCGTCGGCGGCATGATCGTCGCCGGGCCCGAGGGCTTCCGGAAGACCCAGTACCGCAAGTTCAACATCCGCGGCGACGAGCTCACCCCCGGCGACGACTACGGCATGATGCGCGAGGTGCTGCGCCGCCGCTTCGGCCGACTGGCGAAGGAGGAGGAGGCCGGCGAGGAGGTCGAGCGGCCCGATCTGGTGCTGATCGACGGCGGGGCCGGGCAGCTGGCCGAGGCGGTCGCGGTGATGGCCGAGCTGGGCCTGCACGACATTCCGGTGGTCGGGGTGGCCAAGGGGCCGGACCGGGACGCGGGGCTGGAGCGCTTCTTCATCCCCGGCAAGCCGCCGTTCATGCTGCCGCTGAAGTCGCCGGCGCTCTACTACCTGCAGCGGCTGCGCGACGAGGCTCACCGCTTCGCCATCGGGGCCCACCGCACGCGCCGTTCCATGGACATCAAGAAGAAC
Source organism: Brevundimonas viscosa (assembly GCF_900116065.1). GTDB lineage: Bacteria > Pseudomonadota > Alphaproteobacteria > Caulobacterales > Caulobacteraceae > Brevundimonas > Brevundimonas viscosa. The sequence goes on along the minus strand of NZ_FOZV01000003.1, from coordinate 241,772 downwards.
CCGCTCGACGAGATCGAGGGCGTCGGACCCGGCCGCAAGAAGGCCCTGCTGCACGCCTTCGGCTCGGCCAAGGGCGTCGGCCGCGCCTCGGTGGTCGATCTGGTCAAGGTCGAGGGCATCAACCAGGCCCTGGCCGAACGCATCCACGCCTTCTTCCGCAAGGCGTGAGCCCGCATTAGAAGGCCATCCATGACCCACGACTCGAACGACGCCCTGCTGGCCGGTTATCGTCGCTTTCGTGAAGGCCACTGGGCCGACGCGAAGGCCGAGTACGAGGCCCTCGCCGCCGATGGACAGAAGCCGCACACCCTGGTTGTGGCCTGCTCGGACAGCCGCGCCGATCCGGCGCTGATCTTCGACGCCGCGCCGGGCCAGCTGTTTGTGGTCCGCAATGTCGCCAACCTGGTGCCGCCCTACCAGCCGGACGGCCAGTTGCACGGCGTCTCGGCGGCGCTGGAGTTCGGGGTGAAGGTCCTCGGCGTCAGTCGCATCGTGGTCATGGGCCACGCCCTCTGCGGCGGGGTGAACGCCATGCTGAACGGCGCGCCCGACAGCTGCCGGGACTTCGTGGCTCCGTGGGTGGCCCAGGCCGCGCCCGTGGTCCGCATGGTCTGCGAGAGCTTCCCGGCCGAGGAGAGCGAGCGCCTCGCCGAGGAGACCGTGGTCCGCCTGTCGATCGAGAACCTGCGCACCTTCCCGTGGATCGCGGAGCGCGAGGCGGCCGGCCAGCTGACCCTCAGCGGTCTGCACTTCGGGATCGCCGACGGGGTGCTGCGTGCCCTGAAGGGGCCGGGGCGGTTCCAGCCGCTGGACTGACGGCTCGCTTCATGCAGCGAAGCGTGGCAGATCGGCGTTGAAGCACGGATGACGCCGATGACCCCCGCCCCGCACGCCAATCCGATCCCCAACATCCTCACGGGCCTTCGCCTGGCCGCGGGGGTGGTGATGTTCCTGCTCCTCGCGGGCGCGGCCCCGCAGGGTCTGCCCTTCCTGCCGCCGGACTTCCTCAGCCCGAGCGACCAGTTCCGCTTCGCGCGGACCGCCTTCATCATCTTCATCGTCGCCGCCTCGACCGACTGGATCGACGGCTTCCTCGCTCGTCGCTGGCACGCCACGACGCGCTGGGGGGCCATCCTCGACCCGATCGCCGACAAGGTGCTGATCACCGGGGCCATCCTCGGCGTGCTGGCCTGGGGCTCGGTGCCGCAGGCGGCCATCCCCTGCGGCCTGATCCTGTTCCGCGAGTTCGCCGTCTCGGCCCTGCGCGAGACGGTGGCCGGCAAGGTCAAGCTGCCGGTCACCCTGCTGGCCAAGTGGAAGACGGTCCTGCAGATGGTCGCGCTGGCCGTTCTCCAGCTGGCGCTGGCGCCCCTGTGGGAAGGCTTCGGCCTGCCCTTCGAGTGGCTGCGGCACTTCCAGACCTTCGCCTACCTGCTGCTCTGGCTGGCGACCGTGGTCACCCTGTGGACCGGCTGGCAGTACTTCTCCAAGGCCCAGCAGAAGATGCGGCAGCTCTAGCCTGCGCGTCCTTGCCGGGCGCGTAGCCATCTGCCGATGAGGTGCGTGGCGCCACCGCCGCCGATGTTGGCTGCAACAATGCCGGCGATGGGCCACGTCAGCTGGCCCGCGAGCAGCGCAGCCAGGAACATGAGCAGGGCGCCTGCGATCATCAGGGCGCCAATGTAGTAGAAGGCATCAGCCCGCAGTCGGCGAATCCGGGCCTCCAGGCCGACCCAATCCAACATCAACGCGCGCCCAGCTCCTCCACCAGCCGCTCCATCCCGTAGACGTCACGCAGCGCCGTCGTGATCGCGCCCGTGGTCACGATCACCGAGCGGTTGACGGCGCGGTCGTAGCCGTAGGCGTTGCGCTGGGTCAGCACGGTGGAGTCGAAGTTGGCCCCGACGATCTCGCCCGCCTCGGTGACCACCGGCGAACCCGAGGAGCCGCCGATGGTGTCGGACGACACGGCCATGTTCATGACCGTGTCCGGGTCGATCCGGTCCTTCGCCGCCAGCAGCTTGGGCGCGACGTCGAAGGGCGGGGCGCCGGTCGCCCGGTCCCACAGGCCGCCGAAGGTGGTGAAGGGGCCCCAGCGCTGGCCCGGGACGTCCGAGCCCTCGATCTTCCCGTAGGTCAGTCTCAGGGTGCCGGTGGCGTCGGGATACACGCTGTCGCCGTAGGCCTGGAAGCGCGCGGCCGCCAGTTGTTCCGATGCCCGCGCCGTGGGCGACTCGACCTTCTCCTCCCATTCCGAGCGGATGGCCCGGGTCGGCTCCTGGATCGACAGCAGGTAGCGGATCATCGGATCGTCCGAAGCCTCTACGGCCGCCAGCCCGCCCTCCCACAACGCCCGGCGCACCGCCGGATCGCCCAGCGTCGAGCCCGCCGCCAGTCTCGCCGACAGCTGTTCCGGCGATTCATCGCCCAGCAGGGCCCGCACGCGGGGATCGTCCACCGTCAGCCATTCGCGGGTCTTGGACAGCCACCACTCCAGCCGCACCTGCTCCAGCGAGGGATAGACCGGCCGCGCGGCGAACAGGGCGTTCTGCACCGCAGCCAGCCGGCTGTCGGCGTATTCCGGCAGGCGCTCGGCCGACGGCTTCTCACGCTCCTGCGCCGCCCGCACCAGCGTCCGCGCCCAGCTGAACAGCTGCGACCCCCCGCCCGGCGAAGTGGTGCCCATGCCCGTGCCGCCTTCCAGCAGCGCCATGGCGGGATAAAGCTCGCGGGCGATCGGCTGCACCGCGCTCAGCTCGGTCCACGGATCGCCCACGCCCGCCAGCGCTCCCGCCCGCTGCCGGAAGTCAGCTTCCGCCTCGGCCTTCATCGCCATGAAGCCCGGGTCGACCAGCGCCGCCATCCGGCCGCGGCCGCGCTTGTAGGTGTTCTCCAGGCCGACGATCGGATCCATGGCGATGAAGGCGTTCTCCTCGCTCTCCTCCGAGAAGCGGATCAGTCGGCCGCGCAGCTCCGAGGCGATCAGCTGGTCCAGCGGCAGGACCACGTCGCGGATGGTGGCCAGCTGATCCAGGGTCAGCAGCCGCTGGGTCGAGCCCGGGTTGCCCGAGACGAACACCGGCGTGCCCTCGACGGGGCGCTCCGCATTCCAGGTGAAGTGGGTCGGCGTCGCCACCGGCTGGCCGTTCTCGTACAGCCGGACGAAGGCCGCATCGATGGCGAAGCGGGGGAAGCTGAAGTTGTCGAGGTCGCCGCCGAAGGTGGCCGCCCGGTCCTCCGGCGCCCATGCCAGGCGCACGTCGGTGTAGCGGCGGAACTTGTACAGCTTGAACTGGCCGCCGCGGTACAGGCTGACGACCTGGCAGCGGGTGGCGGCGTCGCCGCCGCAGGCTTCCTGCTCGATGGCGCCGGCCTCGGCGTCGCGCGCCCGGGTGAAGGCCTGGCCTTCCAGCCCCGCGCCCGCGGCGTGCATGCGCGCCGTCACGTCGGTGATCTCGGTCAGGATCTCGGCCGAGCCGCCGGGGCACTGGAGCTCCTCCTCGCGCGTCCGGGGCGCGAAGCCGGTCTCGGCGTAGTTCACTGCCTGCGTCGACAGGTTGGCCACGCAGGTGGCGACGCAGTGATTGTTGGTCAGCACCAGCCCCTCGCCCGAGACCAGTCCCGCCGAGCAGCCGCCGAACTTCACCGACGACAGCCGCACCCGGTCGAGCCACGCCTGGTCGATGTTGGTGCCCAGCGTCTGGTTGGCCCGCGCGATGGGGAAGTTGTCGAAGGTCCACATGCCCTCCTCGGCCTTCGCGCCCGAAGCGGCGGCGAAGGCGAGAACGGCGACCGAGGCGGCGAGGGGAAGGCGCATGAATGACTCCTTCCTTCTCCCCTTGCGGGAGAAGGTGGCGGCCGAAGGCCGACGGATGAGGGGTCGACAGGGAGACCCGATTTATCGCGGGACCATGAATGACGAAGGGGCCGCCCGGCAAGACCGGTGCGACCCCTCATCCGGCCTCGCTTCGCTCGGCCACCTTCTCCCGCAAGGGGAGAAGGACTTAGTCCACCCCCAGCTCTTCGAGCAGGCGCGGCTGCGGATAGACCGCGCGCAGCGCCTCGGTGATCGCCGCCGTCGACACGCTGACGGTGCGGTTCAGCTCGCCGTCGTAGCCGAAGGCGCCGCCCAGCGAGTGGATGTTGCCGTCGAAGGCCGCGCCGATCACCTCGCCGTCGGCGTTGACCACCGGCGAGCCGGAGTTGCCCCCGATGATGTCATTGGTCGAGACGAAATCGTAGACGACGTCCTTGTTGATGCGCGCCTCGGCGGCGGCGAAGCGCGGCGCCAGGTCGAACGGCTCGGACCCGGTGGCGCGCTCGTACAGGCCGCCCATGTAGGTGAACGGCGGCACGGTCACGCCGCGGTGGGTCCAGCCCTGCACCTGGCCGTAGGACAGGCGGAGGCTGAAGGTGGCGTCGGGGTAGAGGTTGGTGCCGTAGACGGCGAACCGGGCCTCGGCGACCTTCTCGGCGGCGCGGGCGGTCGGCGCACTCACCTCGGCGGCCCAGCGGTCGCCGATCGCCTTGGCCGCGTCGTCGTTGGCCAGCACGAAGGCGAGCAGGGGGTCAGCCTCGGCCAGCTGCTCCGGCGTCATCGACAGGGCCTGCGCCCGGAAGGCCGGATCGGCCAGTTTCGTGCCCTCGATCAGCCGTTCGGCCAGCGCCTCGGGGCTCTCGCGGCCCAGCAGGCGCTGAACGTCCGGATTGTCGACGGTCAGGTATTCGCGGGTCTTCGACAGCCAGTAGCGCAGCCGCAGCTCCTCGATGTCCGTCGCGATCGGAACCTCGTTGGCGAGACTGGCGGCCAGCTGGGCGCGGCGCGCCTCGCTCATGTCGCTGCTCTTCGCCGCGCGGACGATCGCCCGGGCGTACTGGTACAGCTGCGAACCGCCGCCGGCCGATTGCTCCAGCTGGCGGAACGGCAGGTACAGGTCCATCGCCGTGGCCTGCACCCGCTCCAGATCGGCCCACGGATCGCCGATGCGCTGGACCAGCGCCGGATCGGCGGCGACCCGGGCGCGGAGCTCCTGCTCCTGCTCGCGCTTCATGGCCATGAAGTCCGGATCGGTCAGGGCGCCCTGCTGGCCGTAGTAGACCTTGAAGCTGTTCTCGAGACCGAAGATCGGGTCGAACGCCAGCCGCTTGGCCTCGTCGCCGGTCAGCGAATACTCGAGCAGCCGGCCGCGCAGTTCGGACGCCTGGATCAGGGTCACCGGCAGCTGCTGGTCGCGCAGCCGCTCCAGCTGGCTCATGGTCAGCAGGCGCGAGGTCGAGCCCGGATTGCCGACCACGAAGGTGACGTCGCCTTCCTTCGGCGCTTCCGGATTCCAGGTCAGGTGATTGGGCGTCGAGACCGGCTGGCCGTTCTCGTAGGCGCGCAGGAAACCGGCATCGAGCGCGTAGCGCGGGAAGTTGAAGTTGTCCGGGTCGCCCCCGAAGAAGGCGGCCTGCTGCTCCGGCGCGAACACCAGGCGGACGTCGTCGTACTTGCGGAACTTGTAGAGGGCGTAGCGGCCGCCGCGGTAGAAGCTGATCACCTGGCAGTTGAGCTTCGGATCACCGGCGCAGGCTTCCTGCTGGATGCGGTTGATCTCGGCCGAACGGGCGGCGTTGAAGGCCGCGCCTTCCAGACCTTCGCCCACCGCCAGCACGCGGTCGGTGACGTCGACGATCTCGGTCAGCACCTCGGCGGTCTGACCGGGGCAGCGGCGCTCCTCCTCGCGGGTCGCCGTCATCCAGCCGTTCTTGACGTAGTCGTTCTCCGGCGACGACAGGTCCTGCACGCAGCCGACCACGCAGTGCCAGTTGGTCAGGATCAGGCCCTCGTCCGAGACGAAGGAGGCCGAACAGCCCTGCAGACGCACCGCCGCGTTGCGCACCCGGTCCAGCCAGGCCTGGTCGATGCGCGTGCCGTACTTGTCGTTGACGGTCTGGATCGGGAAGTTGTCGAAGGTCCACATGCCCTCGTCGGCCTTGGCCGGGGAGGGGGCCGTCACGGCCATGGCGCCCGCGACGACGGCGATGGAGGCGGTCGCCGAGACGGCGGCGCGCAGCGAACGGAACAGCATCCTGCATTCTCCCTGTGGGCCGGCCTGTCGCCGGACCTGTTGCGGATACCTAGCCTTGCCGGGGGCGCCGCGTCCACGGCCTGCTGCGCGACCGACCGCCGCCGCCTTACCCCGATTTAACTTGGCCCTGACGGCGGGCGTCGTCAGATAGCGGCAATACCGGGGGCCGCACATCCAGATGTCGCTTGCACTTTCCACCCTGCTTTACGAGTGGCGCCGCTACATGGCCGCAGTGATGGCGCTCGCCCTCTCCGGCCTGCTGGTGCTCGCCATGACCGGCGTCTTCATCGGCATCGGCAAGGGCTTCACGGCCCAGATCGAGCGGTCGCGCGCCGACATCATGGTGCTGCAGCCAGGCGCCAAGAACATCATGAGCGGCCCGTCCGGGGTGCCGCGCCGCTTCATCCCGCTGGTCTACAACCATAACGAGGTGGTCGAGGTTCAGCCGCTCGACGGCGCCGGCGGATCCTTCCAGTCGGTCAGGAACGTCGACCCGACCCAGTCCCAGGCGGACCGCGCCCGCGCCGGCGCGCCCAAGATGAACTACGTCCAGACGCGGATCATCGACACGACGCCTGACGCGGTGACCATTCCGGTCGACTATTCGCAGCAACTCGTCGACGCCCTGCGGCAGCCCTACACCGTCGCCGTCGACGAGACCGACCTGCCGAAGCTCGGCGTCCGGCTGGGCGAGAAGGCCCTCTACAATGGTCAGACCGTCACCCTCGTCGGCGTCACCCGCGGCTATCCGAACATGATGCAGCCCACCGTCATCATGTCTCGCGACACCCTGCGCATGGTCGGGCAGGCGGACACCGGGCCCCGGGTCGGACCGTTGATGGTCAAGCTGAGCGACCCCGCGCGCGCCGAGGCCGTGGCGCGGGAGCTGAATTCCATGGGGGCCGGCCAGTGGCGCGCCTGGACCCGGGACGAGCTGGCCGAGGCCAACGCCGCCGGCATGTTCGAGGAAGGCATCCTGGTGATCATCATCGGCGGCTGCGTCGTGCTGGGCACCATCATCGGCGTGGCCATCACCTGGCAGACCCTCCGGGGAGCCATCATGGCCAACATCAAGGAGTTCGCCTCGCTGCGGGCCCTCGGCGTCGGCATGGGTTCGCTGCGCCGCATCGTCATGGAGCTCAGCTTCTGGGTCGGCCTGGTCGGCGTCGCCGCGGCCATCTTCCTGACCTGGCTGGTTCAGCTGCTGGCCGCCGCCAACGCCGTGATCATTTCCCTGCCGCCCATGCTGCTGATCATCGTCGGCGGCGGCCTGGTGGCCATCGCCATGCTGTCGGGCCTTCTGTCCCTCGGCGTCCTCAAGAACAGCCAGCCGGCGGACCTGCTGCGATGATGACGACCAAGGTTCACGGCAAGCACGGCGACTTCGCCATCGAGGCCAAGGGCCTGGTGAAGCGCTTCAAGTCAGGCAAGAGCTTCGTCGAGGTGCTCAAGAAGGTCGATTTCGACGCGCGGCATGGCGATCTGACCATGGTCATGGGGCCCTCCGGCTCGGGCAAGTCGACCCTGATCGCGGCCTTGTCCGGCCTGCTCCGACCTGAGGCCGGCCGGGTCGACACGCTCGACGTCGACGACCTTTGGAAGCTGTCGTCCGGCCGGATCGACAAGTTCCGCCTCGACCACTGCGGCTTCATCTTCCAGGGCTTCAACCTGTTCCCGGCGCTGTCGGCGCTGCAGCAGGTCGAGGTGGTGCTGAAGTTCCAGGGACTGTCGAAGGCGGACGCCAAACGGCAGGCGACCATCGCGCTGGAGGAGGTCGGTCTCGGCCACCGCCTGCACCAGCGGCCGTCCGCCCTCTCGGGCGGCGAGAAGCAGCGCGTCGCCATCGCCCGCGCCCTGGCCAAGGAGCCTCAGATCCTGTTCGCGGACGAGCCGACCTCGGCGCTGGACGGCGAGAACGGGCAGGTGGTGATCCGACTGCTCCGCCGCGCCGCCACCGAACACGGCGCCGCCGTCATCTGCGTCACCCACGACCCGCGCCTTGAGGCCTGGGCCGACCGGGTCATCCACATCGAGGACGGCGTGATCATCGACGACCAGCGCCGCACGCCCAACCTCGACGCCACCCTGGCGTCGCACTGAACCGCCTTTCGGGGACCGAGAACACCATGCCTGGCTTTCTGAAGAACAAGTGGCTCTGGATCGGCGTCGCGCTGATCGTGGTGCTCGTCGTCGGTTTCAACGTCATGTCCGGCAACGCCGCGAAGAAGAAGGCCGCCGACGAGAAGGCGGCGGCGCAGAAGGTCGAGACGCCCTACGCCGCCGTGGCCAACGGCAAGGTCGACATCGAGGGCGGCATCATACAGATCGCCGCCCGCCGCGGCGGCGTGGTCCGCGAGGTGCTGGTGCAGGAGGGCGACCGCGTCGTCGCCGGCCAGATCCTCGCCCGCCAGGAGGACGACGAGCCGCGCCTGGCCCTGCAGCGCGCCCGCGCCGAGGTCGCCCAGGCCGAGAGCCAGCTGCGCCAGATCCAGGTCGACATCTCCACCGCCCGGCGGGAGTACGAGCGTCTCGAGCGTCTGGTCGACACCAACTTCGTCGCCGCCCAGCGGCTCGACCAGGCCCGCGACGCCATCGCCACCGCCGAGGCGCGCCTCGCCTCCCAGCAGGCCTCGGTCCAGACCGCCCGCGCCCGCATGGCCGAGGCCGAATACAACGTCGAGCTGACCGTCATCCGCGCCCCGACCGATGGCCGCATCGTGCGCCGCTACGCCAACCCCGGCGCCGGCGCATCGACCCTGAACGTGTCGAACATGTTCGACCTCGAGCCCGACGCCCCGCGCATCGCGCGCGCCGAGATCGTCGAATCGGACATCCCCAACGTCACCGTCGGCCAGGCCGTCGAGATCACGCCGGAAGGTGACCCGTCCAAGGTCTACGTCGGCTCGGTTCTGCGCCGCGCCGCCGTCTTCGGGGCCCGCAAGCTGGCCTCGGACGATCCGTCGCAGCGCTCCGACGAGCGGGTGGTCGAGGTGGTCGTCACCGCCGGCGACGCGCCGCTGCTCATCGGCCAGCGCGTGCTGGTCAAGTTCATGAAGCCGGGCGAGACCGCCGGCGCGCCGCGCGAACCCGCCGCCGGCGTGCCCGCCAATCGCTCGATGCAACAGCCGGCTCGCGAGGGCTGACGCAGGGGGCCAGGTCAGAACCGCGGCGGCCGCTTCTCCAGCGCCGCCGCGACCCCTTCCGCGTGGTCGTCGGTGAGGTGGGCCAGCGCCTGCATGGCGGCGGTCATCTCGAGCATCTGATCGAAATTCATGTCGCGGCCCTGGCGCAAAAGGGTCTTGGCCATGCGCAGCGCCTGCGAGCCATGCGCCGCCACCCGGCCGGCGGTGGTCAGGGCTTCGGCCATCAGCGCTTCGGGCGCGACGACGTGGTTCACCAACCCCCAGCGCTCGGCCGTGGCAGCATCGATGGTCTCGCCCGTGAACAGCATCTCGGCCGCCCGGGCGTAGCCGATGTTGCGCGGCAGCAGCCACGAGCCGCCGTCGCCGGGGATGATGCCGAGCTTCAGGAAAGGCACCCCGAAGCGCGCGTCGCTGGCGGCGATGCGGATGTCGGCCAGGCCGGCGATGTCGCAGCCCAGCCCCATGGCCGCCCCGTTCACCGCCGCGATCAGCGGCACTTCCAGGCCGTAGAGCGATCGTACGATACGGTGCACCACGCGCCTGTAACGCTCCCGGATTTCAGGCCCGGTGCCCTCGAACAGGTCGCGCCGCTCGCGCATCGCCTTGAGGTCGCCGCCCGCCGAGAAGGCGCGGCCCGCTCCGGTCAGCACGACACAGCGCACCGCCGGGTCGGCGTTCACGGCCGCGCAGGCTTCGGCGAAGGCCTCGCCATCCTGCAGGTCGGGCAGGGCGTTCAGCCGCTCCGCGCGGTCCAGGGTCCAGATTTCGACGGCGTCGCGCCGCTCGCGCACGATCAGGGTCATGCGACATCAGTGACTCATCCGCAGGCCCGAGACAAATGCATCTCCGAAAGCACGAAGCCCCGGCCTTGCGGCCGGGGCTTCGTCGGTCTGCCTGGCGGCGCGCCTAGCGGCGCACCCTGTCCAGCTTGATCGGTTCGAAGTTCGACGGGTGGCTGACCACGCGGTCGCCCGCTCCGTTCGTCTGCTTCGTGTTCACCAGCATGCCGCCCCAGAGGGCGAAGGACAGCATGGCGTGCTGGAGGTTCCGGGTCTTGTCGTTCATCTGTTGATGTCTCCTTTCGCTGAACGATGAAAAGAGACACGTCGTGCTCGCAGGGGTTCTCACCCTCTCAGTCGTTTCGCGTCATCCTCAACCTGGGCCATTCCAGCGCCGAATGCAAGTTTTCGTTCCGCTGCCGGATCATTTTTCGCACCTATGTCATCAAACCCGCGCCCGCCCCGTTCCATCACCACCCCCTGCGTGCAGGTCTGCATCGTCGACGGGGCCACCGGCCTGTGTCTCGGCTGCCATCGCACCCTGCAGGAGATCGGCGGCTGGAGCCGTTTCACCGACGCCGAACGCGCCTCGATCATGGCGGAGTTGCCGGGACGGGCGGGCAAGGCGACCGGCGTAGGCAGTAGGCAGTAGGCAGTAGGCAGTCGTGACAAGCGGGAAATCAGGGCCGCCCTCTGGCCCGGTCATCGCCACCTGTTGCTTACTGCCTACCGCCTGCCGCCCACTGCCTGTGGCCGGCGCCCGTTAACCTCCCCCCAACCACGCTCTTTCACCGCATTCCAACCGACGCCGTGCGACACCGCCGGCATGCGTATCGACCTGTCCTCCCTTGGCGTTCTGTCCCTCGCCGTCGCCTCTTCGCTCAGCGTTCTGTGGTGGATGGACATGGGCGGCCTGCGCGGCGCGGCCCAGGCCGCGGAAGTTCCGGCCGCCGCGGTCCGCGCTGCCGATGGTCACTACTGGGCCGAAGCCCGCATCGACGGCCGGCCGGTCCGCCTGATGGTCGACACCGGCGCCAGTCGGGTTGTCCTGACCCGCGCCGACGCCGCCGCCCTCGGCATCGAGCCGTCCGCCGACGCCTATTCCACCTCCCTGGCCACCGCCGCCGGCCCCGTGCGCGCCGCCCCGGTGCGCCTGAAGTCCGTCGCCGTCGCCGGAGCCCGCGTCGACCAGGTCGAAGCCCTGGTCGTCGATCACGGCCTGCCCCACTCCCTGCTCGGCATGAGCTACCTCGGCCGCCTCTCGGCGTTCACCGCCACGCCGACACGGCTGACGCTGCAAGGGTAGGGTCAGGGCGCCGCCTTCACCACCACCAGCATCGCCGTGATCAGCAGGTAGATCGCGAACGCGCGCCGCAGCACCTTGCGGTCCAGCCGGTGCGCCAGCTTCGCTCCCCATGGCGCCACCGCCGTGGTCAGCACCGCCATCACCACCGCCCCGGGGACGTTGACATAGCCCAGCGACAGCGGCGGCCGCCCCGCCGCCGCCCAGCCGAACACGACGAAGCCCAGCGTCGCCGCCGTCCCGATGGCCACGCCGAAGCCCGACGCCGTCGCCACCGCCTGGTGGATCGGCCGCCCGCACAGGGTCAGCAGCATGCCGCCGAAACTGCCGCCGCCGATGCCCATCATCGCCGACAGGCCGCCGATCGCGGCGCCCAGCCCGCGTCGCGCCCACCCGGTGGGCAGGCTCCGCCACGGCGCCCAGCCCTCGCGCATCAGCCCCATCTGCGCGGCCACCGCCGCCAGACAGACGCCGTAGACCAGCGCCAGCCCCTCCATCGAGGTCACGCCGGCGACTGCGGCTCCGGCCACCGCGCCCGCGCCCACCCACGGAGTCCACGTCTTCAGCACCGTCTCGTCCACGGCTCCGTGCGCCCGGTGCGCCCGCAGCGAGCGCCAGCTGGTCGCCACGATGGTCAGCAGCGAAGTGCCGATGGCCACGTGCAGATTGCTCTCGCCCCCGACCCCCAGCACCTCGAAGGCGTAGAACACCGCCGGCACGATCACCGTCCCGCCGCCCACCCCGAACAGGCCCGCGATCAGCCCCCCGAACAGCCCCGCCGCGGTCAGGGCGGCCAGCAGCATCAGGATCTCGTTCAGGGGCAGGGCGGTCATGTGTCTGCCGTAGCCGTTCCTTCCGCGCGGGGGGAGGGGCGCCGCCTCAGTCCGCGAGCCAGAACAGCTCGTCCACCGTCGTGCCCAACGCCCGCGCCAGGCTGAGCGCCAGCACGGTCGAGGGGATGAAGACGCCGTTCTCCACCGTATTCACCGTCTTGCGCGACACGCCGGCGCGTTCGGCCAGTTCGGCCTGGGTCAGGCCGGCCGCCGTGCGCGCCTCCTTCAGCCGCGAGGCCAGCCGCGGATCACCCATCCGCGCCGGCCTCCCGCTCCGCCCGCCGGTGCAGCAGGGCGAACTTCAGGGCCGCCGCCCCGCCGCCGGCCCACAGGGCGAAGGGCAGCAGCGCCACCGCCTCGGCGGGCCGCCACAGGCCGACGAGGTACAGCGTCGTCGCCGAGCCCAGCAGCACCCAGAAGCCCAAGGCCATGGCCCGCGCCCGGAACTCCCGGGTCAGTTCGTCTTCCAGAAAGCGGCGCAGCTTGCGCGCCCCGCCGTCCCAGCCCATCACCATAGCCGGCGGCAGCACCACGAGCAGCGGCACGACGAGGGCGCAGATCCACACCGCCGCCTCCCGCTCGCCCGCCATCAGCCGCGCCGCGTTCAGCGATCCGATGCTCACAGTGACCAGCAGCATGGCCGGCAGGACCAGCAGCTGCGAGGTGCGCGCCCGCTGCTCCCGGTCGCGCCGACCGTCCAGACCCGCCAGCCTGCGATGGTCGGGGCCGGGCGCCGCCGCCCGCGCCGCCGTCCAGGCCGCCAGGCCGATCAGCGACAGGGCGATCAGGCACGCGGCGAAGACCGTCTCGCTGACCCCGGTCCGGTCGATCAGCCCCCCGAGCCCGGCCAGCACGCAGGCGATGGCGACCAGCACCGCGGTCCACATCACCACCAGCGCCGCCTGACGCCACCGCTCCCGCCGCGCCTCCCGCGCTTCCAGTCCGTCCCGCTCCGCGTTCATCCCGGCCTCCCGATGTCACCTGCAGGTTACATGTAACCTTGAGGTGACTTGTCGTCAAGCGGCTTGCCAGTCCCGGCACAAGCCGTTCACCTGCGCCGGCAGGGGAGGGCGACCATGTCCGAGGAACAGCACGACACCACCCCGCCGCCCGGCGCCCGCTGGCGGCTGATCGGTCCGGGCCTCGTCGCCGCCGCCACCGGCGTCGGCGCCGGCGATCTGGTCGCCACCCTCGTCGCCGGGTCGAAGTTCGGCTACGCCCTGCTGTGGGCGGCGGTGCTCGGCACCCTGCTCAAGATCTCGCTGGCCGAGGCCGTCGGCCGCTGGTCGCTCGCCTCGGGCCGGACCATCTTTGAGGGCTGGTCCAGCCTCGGCCCCGGCTGGTTCGGCGGCCGGCTCAACTGGGCCAGCGTCTATTTCGGCCTCTATGTGGTGGTCTGGGGCTTCGTCTACGGGGCCACGGCGATGACCGCCTCGGCCCTGCCGGTGGCGGCCCTGCTGGACGGCACGCCGCTGGCGCTGGACCTCAAGGCCGGGGCCATGATCCTCGGCGTGATTGGCCTGGTCCTCGTCTGGTTCAACCGCTACCCGCTGTTCGAGAAGATCATGACGGGGCTCGTCGGGGTGATGTTCGTCACCGTCGTCGGCCTCGCCGTCATCGTCGCCCCCGACCCGCCCGCGCTCGTGCGCGGTCTCGCGCCGAGCCTGCCGGCGGGGTCCGCCTTCTACACCCTCGGCCTGGTCGGCGGCGTCGGCGGCACCATCACCCTGGCCGCCTACGGCTACTGGATCGGCCAGAAGGGCTGGCGCGGCCCGGCGTGGATGCGCGTCATGCGGCTGGACAACCGCGTCGGATACGCCGTCACCGGCCTGTTCGTCGTCGCCATGCTGATCGTCGGCGCAGAGCTGCTGCACGCGTCCAACATCGCCCTCGCCGGCGGCGACCGCGGCCTGCTCGATCTCGACCGCGTCCTGCGCCAGCGCTTCGGCGACGTCGTCGGGGTGATGTTCCTGGTGGGCTTCTTCGCCGCCAGCTTCTCGTCCCTGATCGGCGTCTGGCAGGGCGTCAGCCTGATGTTCGCCGACTTCTGGGCCCACCTCAGCGGCCGCCCCGCCGACCCGACCGCCGCCCGCGAAACCGGCCGCCCCTACCGCGCCTACCTGCTGTGGCTGACCTTCCCGCCCATGGTTCTGCTGTTCATGGACCGCCCCTTCGGCCTGATCGTCGCCTACGGCGCCCTCGGCGCCCTGTTCATGCCCTTCCTCGCCCTGACCCTGCTCTGGCTGCTCAACTCGAAGCGGACCCCCGCCGAATGGCGCAGCCGCTGGCTCTCCAACGGCATGCTGGCGGCGGGCGGGGTGCTGTTCTGCGTGCTGGCCGGGCGGGAGCTGGTGGGGCTGTTCGGGTAGACTCAGGTATGGAGCACCCCTCTGGACTGGCCGATACGGTGGTCAACAGCCGCCGGCCGTGCAGTATGGGAGAATGGCCCGTTCGACCCGAAACCGCAGTGGAGTGCCGTCGGAAGCAGGCCTATCCAGCTTGTCCGACGCCGAGCTTGAGAAGGAGGCTGCGCGGGTCGCGAGCCGATTGGCGACACCTCTGTCGCCGCTTCTCCTGAAGCTATTCCTGAAGCGGCGTCATGCAGTCCAGGCCGAACAGGCTCGGCGCGCGGACTGACATCGACCAGGAGGATGAGTGCACACTGTCCTTCACCGCATGGCCGACAAATTTCCACTCAACAGGAGTGAGAGAACAGGCGTCCCGCCAGCTTCCATCCGCCGATAGTTCACGAACGCCGTGCACTCGATCAGCGCGTTGAACTGTTCCGGGCATCGCCTGGCGAAATCGGCGGCATCATCAATCTGCAGCGTCATCAGCTGCCCCGGCTGAACAGCGGCGCGGACCATGCCTGTGTCGGGATCGTCGGCATCCGTCATGCAATCGATCCACGCGTTCATGTTGCGTCCGTAGAAGGCCGGCAAGCCAAGGACGTCCGCGAAGACGTCGTGGAAGGTCGCCCAATCCACAATACGCTTGGCCGGGAGGTCGATGAGCGTGGTGTTCATAGCGCGACCTTAGAGGCGATCGACGAAGAATAGCTACGCCTCGGGAGCCGCTGATCGCCCCCCATCCACGTTGCGCCCTAGATCAGCAACGCCCCCTCGTGCCGCAGCAGCCAGGTCTTGCGCTCCAGCCCGCCGCCGAAGCCGACCATGGCGCCGTCGGCGCCGACGACGCGGTGGCAGGGCAGCACCAGAGGGATCGGATTGCGGTTCAGCGCCACGCCCGCCGCCTGGGCCGCGCCCGGTTCGCCATCTCGCCGTAGCTGATCGTGGTCCCGACCGGGATCTCGGCCAGCGCCCGCCACACCCGCACCTGGAAGCCGTCCCCCGCCGCCGCCCCGTCCAGCGACCAGCCGATCCGCGTCAGCGCCGCGCGCTCGCCGGCGAAATAGGCCCCCAGCCCCGCCCGCACCGCCTCCGGCGCCTCGCCCTCCGCCAACTCCGCCCCCGGCCACGTCCGCCGCATCGACCGCTCCAGCCCCTCGCCGAAGCTCACGCCGCGCACCCGGCCGTCCGCGTCGCAGGCGATGGCCAGCGGACCGATCGGGGCGGGGAGGGTGGAGAGGGTGAGGATCATGGGCTGAGGGATTAGGGATGAGGGATTAGGGATGAGGGATGAGGGGCGCTCAGGAGCTCGATCCCATATCGGGCCGTGCTTGCCACCCACGTGGCAGCCGCGCATTTTCTCTCATCCCTCATCCCTAATCCCTAATCCCTAATCCCTGCACCCTCTCCCCCGCTCGCGCCTTCCGGACTCCACCGCCCCATGCTTCCCCTCGACCAGATCAACCAGATCGACCAGGGCCAGCTGTTCCGCCTCGGCGGCTCGGTGGTGACCATCGGCGGCGTCCTCGCCGGCCTCGCCATCCTCGCCCTCGCCTGGGTCGCCTCGCGTCTGGTCAGCCGCGCCCTGTGCCGGCTGCGCGACCGCTCGAACCGCAGCGCCGCCGCCCTCTATGTGCTGGAGAAGCTGGCCAGCTACGGCCTCATCGTCGTGGGCGCCTTCTGGGCCCTGTCGGTGGCGGGACTGAACCTGTCCTCGCTGGCGGTGTTCGCCGGCGCGCTTGGCATCGGCGTCGGCCTCGGCCTGCAGGGGGTGGTGAAGGAGTTCGTCTCCGGCCTCTTCCTGATCTTCGACCGCATGGTCTCGGTCGGCGACTACGTCGAGATCGGCGGGGCCATGACCGGCACGGTCCGGGCCGAAGGCATGCGCGGGGTGATCACCGAGATCGGCCCCCGCGCCGTGCGCATCCGCACCAACGACAACGTCAACGTCCTCGTCCCCAACTCGCGCCTGATCGAGCAGCCGGTGGTCAACTGGACGCTGAAGGGCGACACCCGCCGGATCCACATCCCCTTCGCCGTGGCCTACGGCGCCGACCGCGGCAGGGTGCGCGAGGCGGTGCTGGCCGCCGCCCGCGCCAGCCCCTTCACCCTGCCCGAGAGCGAGGACCGGAAATGCCAGGTCTGGCTGGTCGGCTTCGGCGAGCGCGGCCTGGAGTTCGAGCTGCTGGTCTGGCCGACGCGCGAGGCGGTGAAGCGCCCGTCGGCCATGCACGCCGCCTACACCTGGCTGGTCGCCGATGCCCTGGAGGCCGCCGGCATCGAGACGCCGGTGCCGCAGACCGACCTGCGCCTGCGCAGCGTCTTCGGCCACGAGGGGTCGGAGGGGCTGGCCGCCCTCGGCCTCGCCGCCGCGCCTGTCGCGCCGCGCCCGGCGCCGGCCGCGCCGACGGTCAACGACGCCGCCGAGGACCTGATGCATCCCGACGCGGAGCCCGAGGACGAGCCGCCCGGGCGCCGCTGATCACGGCATCAGGGCGTTCATCTCGCTCCAGCCCAGCGCGCCCTGAATCATCGGCTCCGACGCGCCATGGGTCAGGAAGCCTTTCGCCAGCTCCGCGGCGCGGCCGTAAGCGGCGCTGGCCAGCCCCGAGCCGGCGCTCAGCCGCCGAACCCCCAGCCGCTCCAGCTCCGCGGCGCCCGGCAACCCCGGAACGGCCAGCAGGTTGACCGGCAGCGGCGTCCCCGCCGTCAGCCGTGCGATGTCCTGCGGCGCCGTCACCCCCGGGGCGAAGAACCCGTCCGCCCCCGATCCGGCGTAGATCGCCGCCCGCCGCAGCGCCTCGGCCACCCGCGTTTCCGGATCGCCGACGCCCCTCAGCCAGACGTCGCAGCGGGCGTTGATGAACAGGTCGCCGCCGACCTTGGTCCGGATCGCCTCGATCTTGGCCGCCAGCGCCCCTGGCTCGCCGCCGCCGTCCTCGATGTTGATCCCCGCCGCCCCCGCCTCGACGAGGGCTGCGGCGTTGGCCGCCACGTCGCCCGGGTTCTCGGAATAGCCGCCCTCGAAGTCGACGCTGACCGGCAGCCCCTGCGCCGCGCGCACCACGTCGGCGCACATGTGCACGGCCCGCTCCACCGGCAAGGCGTCCCCGTCCGGCCAGCCCAGCGACCAGGCGCAGCCCGCGCTGGTGGTGGCGATCGCTTTGGCTCCCAGCGACCGCATCACCGCCGCGCTCCCGGCGTCCCACGCATTGGGCAGGATCAGCAGGCCGGAACGGTGCAGGTCGTGAAAGGCTGTCATCGGGCGGCTCCTTGTCGCCGGCGGAGGATGAACCCGCCTTGCCGGCGGCGCTGGCGGGTTTCGGGCGCGGTCATCGCCTGACGGGCGCCCCAAAGAAAAGCGCCGCCCGGCCACGGCCGGGCGGCGCCTACAGGCTCAGGTCGCCGTCGTATCAGAACGGACGGTAGTTCAGCGACAGATAGAAGCGGCGGCCGAACAGATCGAAGTTGTCGGCGGTCGTGTTTCCGAGCCAGCGGGCCGGCTCGGCGTCGAAGGCGTTCACCACGCCCGCGCGCACGACCAGATCATCCCGCGCCGCCCAGCGGACCGAGAAGTCGTGCTGGGAGAAGTCGCCCGTCTCCAGGTAGGCCAGCGACTCGTAGCGGTCGAAGTTGCCGTTGACGATGTTGTCCTTGTCCTCGATCTCCTGGCTGACCTGCCAGTCCCAGTCCCAGGTGAACGACAGGTAGTCCGTCGGGGCCCACGAGATGGTCGACAGGAAGCGCACGCGCGGCATGCCGACGGTGTCCTCGAAGTCCGTCGAGTCGGTCGGGTCGGTGATGTTGACGAAGTCATGCTGCTCGATCAGCCAGTTGCCCCGGACGGAGTGGCTGAACTGGCCCCAGTCGCGTCCGCCCCAGCGCGGCAGATCGAAGTTGTAGCGAGCCGTCACGTCCACGCCCTTCGCGGTCAGGGCCGCATAGTTGAGCGAGCCCTGGATGAAGCTGGTGACGAGGAAGGTGCTGGGGCTGCGGGTGATGGTCGCACAGGCGCCCGTGTTGACGGTGTTGCCGTTGACGCACTGGTTGGCGGCGGTCTGGGCCGTCACCGAGTCGATCGCGTCCGAGATCTCGATCTCGTAGTAGTCGGCGACCAGCGAGAAGTTCGGGATCAGGTAGTCGGGCGTCCACACGCCGCCGATCGTGAAGCTCTCCGAGGTCTCCGGCTCGAGGAACGGGTTGCCGCCCGCCAGGCCCGGCACCGATCCGCTGCCGTAGTTGGGCAGGTAGGCGTCCGGAGCCGACGGGTCGCTGAAGGTGAAGCTCAGACCTGCGTCGGCCGCGAGGGCGGCGCAGTTCGCGATGCGGTTGGCGGCGATCGTCCGGTCAGCCAGGTTGTTGATGACCGTGGCGCTGCAGGGGTCCGAGAAGCCGTTGGCGAAGGTCTGGCTGTAGGGATCGCTCGTTTCCGCCAGATTCGGCACCCGGATGGCGGTGGCCGTGGTGGCGCGGAACAGGAACTGGTCCGAAGGACGCCACTGGATCTGGGCGCTGTAGGTGTCCTGCTTGCCGACGTGGGAGTAGTCGGACAGGCGATAGGCGCCGCTCATTTCCGCCGAGCCGAACCCGGTGTCGGTGAACAGCGGAACGCGCAGCTCCCCGAACACGTCGTGCGTGTCGTAGTCGGCCTCGAGGAAATCGGGACCCGAGTTCAGGAACAGGAAGCGGCCGGCGCGGTCGCGATCGCGCCCGACGCCGCTGGTGATCTCCTTCCGGTACTCGTAGCCCACGGCGACGCCCAGCGGGCCGGCCCCCCAGAAGTCCCAGAGGTCGCCCG
The DNA here is from genome assembly GCF_900116065.1 of Brevundimonas viscosa. Classification (GTDB taxonomy): domain Bacteria; phylum Pseudomonadota; class Alphaproteobacteria; order Caulobacterales; family Caulobacteraceae; genus Brevundimonas; species Brevundimonas viscosa. The sequence goes on along the minus strand of NZ_FOZV01000003.1, from coordinate 222,497 downwards.
TCATGAAGGTCAGGAAGTCGTGCTGCTTGTTCTGGTCCGTGACCGTGATCGAGGCCTGGAGGTAGTCGAGCGCCTCCTGGCTGAAGCCGCCCTCGCCGAACACGCGCACCGGCACGCAGTCGTCGATGACCCCGCCCTGACGCGAGTAGGTCGTGCCTCCGACCGTGGCGTCGGGAACGGCCACCCCGCGCGCCTGGAGCAGCTGCACCCGGCACACGATCTCGCCCGGCGTGCCGTTGACGATGCCGGCGGTGTCGACGACCGCGTCCGCCGCGGCCTGGTACCGGACGATGTCGACCCCGAGCTCGCGGTTGGAGTTGTTCATCTCGCCGTAGGTGTAGCCGGCTTCCCAGCTGATGTTGCGGAAGAAGCCCGCGTCGCCCGCGTCGCCGCGCAGGCCGATGACGTAGCGTTGCAGGTCGCGGTTGTTCAGCTGGTTGCGGGCCGGGCCGTACAGCTTGTGCTGGGCCCGCCGGTCGAGGACCGTGCCGGTCTGGACGCCGGCCGAGTTGTAGACCTGACGCATGTTGGTGTTGATGGCGGTGAACACGTCGGCCGGCAGGTAGGCGTTGTCGAGGCCGATCTCGAACGCCGAGGTCGCGGTGATGGCGCCGACGGTGTTCGGCGCGAACGGCCGGATGTTGAAGTCGTGGAACACCCGCTGGCCGGCGTCGTAGGTTTCTTCCTCGACGTACTTGGCTTCGGCGAACAGCTCCACGTCCGGCGCGACCTCGAAGTTCAGGCCCGTCTGGAACCGGTAGTTGGTCGACTCGGGCAGACGGCTGGCCTGCCCCTGCTCGGTGTTCAGGACCTGGCCTTCGCCTCCGTTGCTGACCGTCCGCGAGAAGCCGGTCTGCTGCCGGATCGCCCCGAAGGTCACCGGACGCGAGTTCCCGTTGGCGTCGTACAGGAACGCGTTGTTCGGATTGTTCGTGGGCGCGAGCGAGAAGCAATTGGCCGAGAAGCTGCCGGTGGGGCAGGTCGCGAAGTTCACGTCCGGATCGCTGGCCGGGCTCGGCCGCACTCCGGTCGCCAGGATGGTGACCCCCCCGAAGTTGGTGCCGCGGATATAGGTCCGCAGATCCCTGACGAGGATCTGGTCCGGCACGCCGTCGCTGGGCGCGGACGCCGGGTCGAGGTCGTTGCCGAGGAAGCCCCACGACTCACGGCGCCAGTCGACGTCGGCGTCGAGCACCTCGTCGTTGCGCTGGTACTCGCCCGAAACATAGTAGTTCAGGCGGCCGTCCATGAGGTTCTGGCCCCACAGCACGGACAGGCGCTGGCTCAGCTGATGGTCCTGGTTGACCTCCGCCAGCGAGGCGTCGATCTCCAGTCCGTCGAAGTTCTTCTTCAGAACGAAGTTGACCACGCCGGACACGGCGTCGGCGCCGTAGACCGCCGCGTTGCCGCCGGTGATCACCTCGATGTTCTCGACCAGCAGGCGCGGGATGGTGTCGACGTCGACCGAGAGCGTGCCCGGGCTCGAGCCGACGTGGCGGCGGCCGTCGACGAGGGTCAGGGTGCGCACCGAACCCAGCGCCCGCAGGTTCAGCAGCGACAGGCCGCCGTCGTTGAGGTTCGAACCGGTGGTGTCCTCGGGCACGACCGAGGTCGACAGGGCGGGGATGTCGGCGAGGAAATCGACGACGTTCACCTCGCCGGACTGCTGCAGCTCCTCCTGGCCGATCTGGATCAGCGGGGTGGGCGAGGTGGTCGCGTCGCGGCGGATGCGCGAGCCGGTGACCACGACGTCGTCGATCTGGCTGGCCTCGGGCTCCTGGCCGGCCGTCGAGTCCTGGGCCTGCACGGCGCCGGCCAGGGCGAGGGCGGAGACACCGGCCAGAACGGAGCAGGTGGTCATCAGAAGGGATTTGCTGCGCACAGGGATCCTCGGAAGGGTGCAGGCCGCCCCCGTGGCGGCCGAAGCGCCACAGTTGCGAGCGCTCCGGGCGGCGGCGCAACCGAAACGTCAGGGCGCGGTCAAGTATTCGACGCGAATGTGCCAAAGTTGACACAACGCCGTGCGTCGGCGCCCTCTCGTCGCCGCAATCGCCTCCTGCCGCCGGCTGTCAGCAGCCCCGTGCCCGCCCGCGCGTTGCGGTGGCGAAAGCCCCTTCCGCCGCCTAGATTGCGTTCATGAACCGTTCCAGTTCGCCCAAGGGGTCCGCGCCCCGCACGCAGAAGCCCGTCCACGTGCCCGGCCAGCTGGCCGAGGCCCCCGCCGCCTTCCTGCGCGACGACGACGGCCGCGCCCTCAAGGGCCCGGCGAAGACGCCGAACATGCCGATGTTCGCCCCCGTGACCGGCCCGCGGCTGACGCCCGAGGAGGCCCCCGGCGCCCCCGCCGACTGGAAGCCGCACCGTCCCGACCGCCCGGACCAGCGCAAGCGTATCCCCTTCCGGCTGGAGACCCGCTACACCCCCGCCGGCGACCAGCCCGCCGCCATCGCCGAACTGGTCGAACAGGCGAGGCAGGGCGAGCGCGACCAGGTCCTGCTCGGCGTCACCGGCTCGGGCAAGACCTTCACCATGGCCAAGGTCATCGAGCAGACCCAGCGCCCGGCCCTGATCCTCGCCCCCAACAAGACCCTCGCCGCCCAGCTCTACAGCGAGTTCAAGGCCTTCTTCCCCGACAACGCCGTCGAGTATTTCGTCTCCTACTACGACTACTACCAGCCCGAGGCCTACGTCCCGCGCACCGACACCTACATCGAGAAGGACAGCTCGATTAACGAGCAGATCGACCGCATGCGGCACTCGGCGACGCGGGCGATCCTGGAGCGGGACGACGTCATCGTCGTGGCCTCGGTCAGCTGCATCTACGGCATCGGCTCGGTCGAGACCTACACCGCCATGACCTTCACCCTGAAGGTCGGGGACCAGATCGACGAGGCCAAGCTGAGGGCCGATCTGATCGCGCTGCAGTACAAGCGCAACGATGCGGCGTTCGAACGGGGGATGTTCCGCAAGCGCGGCGACGTGGTCGAGATCTTCCCCGTCCACCTCGAGGACCGGGCCTGGCGCGTGTCGCTGTTCGGGGACGAGGTGGAGTCGATCCAGGAGTTCGACCCGCTGACCGGCAAGAAGACCGCCGACCTGACCGAGGTCACCGTCTACGCCGCCAGCCACTACGTCACCCCCCGGCCCACGCTCAACCAGGCCATCGGCGGCATCAAGGCCGAGCTCAAGGAGACGCTCGACTGGATGGTCGAGAACGGCAAGCTGCTGGAGGCCCAGCGGCTGGAGCAGCGCACCCGCTTCGACCTCGAGATGATGGAGGCCACCGGCTCCTGCGCCGGCATCGAGAACTACTCCCGCTGGCTGACCGGCCGCGCCCCCGGCGAGCCGCCGCCGACCTTCTTCGAATACATCCCCGACAACGCCCTGCTGTTCGTCGACGAAAGCCACGTCACCGTCGGCCAGATCGGCGGCATGTACCGCGGCGACTACCGCCGCAAGTCGACCCTGGCCGAGTACGGCTTCCGTCTGCCCAGCTGCATCGACAACCGCCCGCTCAAGTTCGACGAGTGGGACGCCATGCGCCCCCAGACCGTCTTCGTCTCGGCCACCCCCGGCTCATGGGAGATGGAGCGCTCGGGCGGCGTCTTCGTCGAACAGGTCATCCGCCCCACCGGCCTGATCGACCCGCCGGTCGAGATCCGCCCGGTCTCCGGCGCCACGCGCAACCAGGTCGACGACGTCATCGACGAGGTGAAGGCCACCGCCCGCGCCGGCTACCGCTCCCTCGTCACCGTCCTGACCAAGAAGATGGCCGAGGACCTGACCGAATACATGCACGAGCAGGGCGTGCGCGTCCGCTACATGCACTCCGACGTCGACACGCTGGAACGCATCGAGATCCTGCGCGATCTGCGCCTCGGCAGCTTCGACGTGCTGATCGGCATCAACCTTCTGCGCGAGGGCCTCGACATCCCCGAGTGCGGCCTGGTCGCCATCCTCGACGCCGACAAGGAGGGCTTCCTGCGCTCCGAGACCAGCCTGATCCAGACCATCGGCCGCGCCGCCCGCAACGTCGACGGCCGCGTCATCCTCTATGCCGACCGCATGACCGGCTCGATGGAGCGCGCCATCGCCGAGACCAATCGCCGCCGCGAAAAGCAGATGGAGTACAACGCCGCCCACGGCATCACGCCGGAGTCGGTCAAGCGCGACATCAAGGAGATCCTCGCCAGCCCCTACGAAAGCCGCGAGCTCGACCGCCTGACCGCCCCCGGCGTGAAGGACGAGAGCAAGCCGTTCGTGGGCACCAACTTCCAGGCCGCCCTCAAGGACCTCGAAGGCCGCATGCGCGAGGCCGCCGCCAACCTCGAGTTCGAGGAAGCCGCCCGCCTGCGTGACGAGATCAAGCGCATGAAGCTGATGGACCTCGAGTTCGCCAACGACATCATGACGGCGGAAGGCCAGGCCGTGGACAAGGAGGCCCCGAAGCGGGACCGGGCGGCCGCCCGGGCGGAGAAGGCGGCGGCGTTCAGGAAGGGGCGGTAGGGGGTGGGTCCCGGACCTGACCAGCCCAAGCCGATGGAGCTGATGCAACTGAAGGTCCCGAAGGATGAGGTTTAGGCCGAGCGCTCTTGTTAAGCTTGAAGTGGCGCTACATAGTCAGTCGGCACAACTGGATGTGGTCCTTTGGCGATAGACGCTTCTGAACGGAGAACGCTGCCTGCGCTGCTCGTCCGGCAGTGGCTCCCCGGTTGGAACCAAGTTGATTTCAACAAGAAAGAGCACCGGTCCCAACCCGAGCCGCACTTTTACCTGTTCTCGCTGCCGGCAAGGGAGCTGCGGAGCCTGTCGGGCATCTCACGCCGGCACGCCGGCAGCGGCAACTCCCGAACCGAAGACATGGGAATTCAGCGGCAGCACGACCCTGATCGTTCTGCAGAGATCAAGCGATACGTAGAGTTCGGTTACCCTTGGTCGACGCTAAGCGAAGCTCGGCGGGCCTCGGCCGAATTCAATGATCTTCGGAAGCCCGGATGGCTCCCGACAGCTGTGGTCCTCAACATCCTCGGCCCGGACCAGCATCGACCTACCGGCTCAGTCGTCAAAAGTGACGCTGTTAGGGTCCTGACCGGTGAACAGCCTCGGATCGAGCTTCCCTACACGAAGTGGTCCCCAGAGTGGCATCCGCAGAGTGCCCCCCCGTTTGAGATCATCGACGGCCAACATCGGCTTTGGGCGTTTGACCGAAAAAGCGGATTTGACGCTTACGATCTTCCAGTCGTTGCATTCTACAATCTGGACGTAAGCTGGCAGGCTTATTTGTTCTGGACGTCAACATCAAGCCGAAAAGAATAAATCCGAGCTTGGCCTTCGATCTTTATCCTCTTCTACGAGCGGAGGATTGGCTGGATAGAGCCGAAGGGCATGCCATATATAGGGAGACCCGCGCACAGGAACTTGTAGAGATCTTATGGTCGCATCCTTCAAGCCCGTGGTACGATAAGATCAATATGTTGGGAGAAACCAAAACGCCTTGGGTTTCCCAATCGGCCTGGATTAAATCTCTAACGGCGACGATGGTCAAAGCTTGGGACGCGCGTGGATCTTCTGGGGGCGGGCTGTTCGGGTCGCGTATGAAAGCTAGCGAGGAAGTGCTTGGCTGGAGCAGAGCGCAACAAGCGGCGTTTCTAATCTACTGTTGGGAGCAGTTCCGGCTGGCGGTGAAGGATCAGACGTCAGAATGGGCATCAACTCTTCGAGTATCCGCTGGAGACAAACTAGCGCGCGCCGGTGCCATGGATCCGGCATTCTACGGTGTTCACACGCTGATAAATAGCGATCAAGGTGTGCGAGGATTCCTTAGTGTACTGAACGATATTATGTACGCTCGTGCGGTTCACCTACAACTCGACAAGTGGAACCCAAGCGAAGAGTCTCACTCTCAATCGATTGATGGGGTGACGGATGCGCTTGGCGGTGTGCCGGATCAACCGTTTGCAGGGTTTGTATCAGGGCTCGTCAAATCGTTGGCTAGTTTCGACTGGAGAACGAGCTCCTTCCCCAAACTGGATGAGATGGTCCGCCGCCAAAAGTTGGTATTCCGTGGTAGCAGTGGTTACAAAGAACTCAGATTCCAGCTGCTGGAGCATTTAGCAAAGGGCGATGATGAGATCGCACCCATCGCGGCTACCGTGCGCCAGGGCTAACCTATGGGGCTCGCCGCCGGTGATAAGGTCTTGGTTCGAAATGTCAGGACCGAGGACGTAGAGAGAACGTTGGCTTCGCTGAAGCCGTTCTTTCGACGTAGCGCTTGGCTTGGAAGTAGCAACAGGTATTTGACCAAAACGGTAGATCGCCTGCGGAGCGACAATGCCAATCTTGGTGGAACGAAGTCCCGCCACTTGGCGCAGTATATCGCTGCAAGTGCTGTTTTGCATTGCAACGATGCATGGAGCTATATGGGGCGATCGCTACACGCAACGCTCAACGGTGACCCTCATAGGGCGCTCCACTTGGCGTACTATGCGGAGCTAAGGGCTGCGATGAGTTTGCTCGCGGCATCGGGCGTCGGCATTTTTCTTAATAAGCACTACGTTATTACAGGTGCCCTCGCCTCAGCCAAGTTATCGACGGGCGATCGGACTCACGTACTGGCTTGGGACGCTCTGGCCTACTGGGGGAGGCAACGAGCCTCGGGAGATCTGTTTTCCGAGCTCATCAAGCCGGGTGGTATATCGGTGGCTGACTGGCTGTTCCCGGTGGGCGGCCGCGCTGCAGTTGGAGCCCAGGCATCAGCGTGGTTTCTTCAATGGGGCCAAGACCTCAAGTGGGGCGCGAAGGATCGCAACCTTCGAAACGAGTCAAGCTACCGGCCCGATGGATTGCCGAAAGCGTGGGCGACCGACCCTGCAGATTGTCTCTCGTATGTCCAGGATTTTTGGAGCGCGTTCGAACCGGCTTCTGGCGCCCAATTCAGTTCCCTTGATAGGCAGATCCTTCGGCTTGTCGTTGAGAATACTTACCGAGCCAGCAGCGACAGCGATCCCATCGGGCCGGGATTCGAAGAGCATGTAGACCGGATCATCGCCGGCCAAGGACTGCCGGAGTCGGCAGCGACCAGGTGGAAAGAGTTCCTCACCCGGAGGCTTGAACCGGCAGATAGCAGGTTGCTCTCGAAAGCGAGTGTGCGCCCCAACAGCCAAACACCCGACGAACTGGGGGTCACCTCTCGGGCGGCGCTACTGTTGCGGCTTTCGACCGGCGCAGTGGCAGACCTTATGACGGCAGCGGGTATATCTAGTCTGGATACGGGGTTTTGGTGGCAGTCGGTCGGGGTTGCGAGAGGATTCTGGTCAAGCGGAGCGGTTCCAGATCCACTCACTGACATGTGGGCGGACGTGAGAGACGCTCTCGACGAATTGGAAGCCTTCCAAGCGCGCTATGTTGCAGATCAACAGACCGCGTTCAGGGTGCAGACAGAGCTTGCGCCGTCCCTTCCACTCTTAAGTTCTGCTGAGCGTATCGGCCTGTGGTCGCTTTACCCAGCCTGAGGCCTACGACGCTCGTGCTGCGTAGTGGGCGGTCGGCCAATCGGGTTCGTAGACATCCGACTGATTGCCCCAAACGGTCCATCCGTCTCGCGGTCCGCGGGCAAATAGTTCGAGGTATGGACCCGAACTACAAGCCTCAATGAGTTTATATTGTTCGTCCGGTTTCCGGCTGTGCTCTCGTTTCCGAGTTTCGATCATGTTTACTTGGCGTCGGCCGGCATCCCGGGTCCGTGCATTCTTGCCGCGTACACCAAATAGGATGAGCTCGGTGACGTTCCGGAAGTAGAACCCGACGCCCCGGCCATCAGACCCGCCATCTTTTCGAACCTTGTGCCAGACGAGGTTCGATTTGTAGGTGAAGCCCCAAGCCTCCATGACCTTGAGCCCGTCCGGAAGCAGGGCGTTCGGCACCCACATGTAAAGATGGGCCGTTTCCGTCGCACAGCCCTCCACCGGAAGGGCACAGATATCGGCCAGCTCCATAGTCGGGTATCGGGTCAGGCGGTGGTGCTCGGGCGCGATCTTTCCCGTCCGGTTCTGAAACTGCCACGGAGGGTCCGCCAGGATTGTCCGAAACTTCGTCCCCTGCGTCGCCAGCTGAAGATCGATGCTCGCTTCACGAGCGATTGCGCTGAGTGCCATGGTCCGTCCTACCCGTGAGAGAATCGAATCATCGCGGCCTGAAGGTTCGGTTAACGGCCGCTGAATCACTGGGAACAAAGCAAGAACTCACACTGCGTCATTATCGGTCGCAGGCGGTACCCGGGCGCGATGCAGCAGCGGCTGGCGGTGGCCAACAATCCCAGCCTGTTCGTCATGGGCTACGACCGCGCGGCGTATCGCGTCTCCGACCTGATCGTCGTGCCGCGCCATTTCTTCACCGGGGCCATCGTCCGCCCGCGCCCGCCGCTGGGGCCGAACGCCCGCCGCGCCGGCTGGCAGGGCTGCGTCATCCGGCTGAAGGACGTCCCCGCCGCCGGCCGCATCCCCCTGATCCGCCACGGCGCGGCGCGCCCGCAGGCCGAGGTCCGCGCCGCCTGGGCCTCGACCCTGTTCCTGCGTGAAACAAAACAGGAGGCGCGCGGCTGGCTGCTCGCCGTCATGCAGGCGGTGGAGGCCGTGACCGCCGCCGCCGGCCGCCCCGACTTCACCCTCGTCGAGCTCTACGCCCGCGAGCCCGACCTCGCCGCCCGCTTCCCCGCCAACCGCCACGTCCGCGAGAAGATGCGCCAGCAGCTGCAGGTGCTGAGGGACCGGGGCTGGCTGAGGTTCGAGGGGCGGGGGCGGTATCGGGTGGGCTGATTTCCTTCTCCCCTCGGGGGTGGAGAGAGGTCGCATCGCGACCGATCGACGGGTGGGCGGCGGAGCCGCTCGGATGAGGGGGGAGGTCGACGCGAACCGGCTGGCCAGGAGCCAGAACGAACCAGCCCCCTCATCCGTCTCGCTCCGCGAGCCACCTTCTCCGCCGGGGGAGAAGGAAACGACGGCCCGGCTCATCCCCCGTTTCTCGCCATGGCGGAGCGTCGCCGGCGCGGGCGGAGGGCGTCAAGGACGCGCCCGCAGGGCGCGCCGCTGCGCGGCAGCCGCAGGCTGTCCTTGACTCCCTCCGACCGGCCGGCAGGCTGGCCGGCAAGGCGATGAAGGGGGGCTCTCTCCCGGGGAGAGAGGTCATCCACAAGCCGGCGAACAAACAGCGAACATTCCCCTCCCGCCGCCCCTTCGCCCGCGCTATCCGGCCCCATGTCCGAACCGCCCCGCCTGCTCCTCGTCCGCTGCCTGGCCCCCGGCTGCTTCCACGAGGCGGTGCTGGACGCGAAGACCCTGTTCCCCGACGGCGACCGCCCGCCGCCGGGGCGGTCGGAGCGCTTCCGCTGCGTCTGCGGGGCGAAGCGGGCGACGCTGGAATACCTCCGCCGCCGCCCCCGCCCGCCCAATCCGTGCGGCTGGATCTGAGGGACGGGCTTCGCCTTCGACGGTGGGGGCGACCTCCGAGGTCGCGGGTTCATCACGAAGGACACGAAGGGGGCACAAAGGACACGAAGGGGCCGGCGCTCCCCGCGGCGCCCGTCAGGGCGACGCAAACAATTCGATTGCGAGCCTGCGGCCCGCGGAAGGCGGAGACCGGCTCGCTCCCTTCGTGTCCTTCGTGAATCCTTTGTGTCCTTCGTGATGAACCCGCAGCGCCCGCCGCCGCGCCGGCCTCCGAACCAGACGCCCCCGGGAGCGGGACTCTGAAGACCTTCCCTCCCGCCCCTCCGACCGGCCGGCCGGCTGGCCGTCAAGGCGAGGAAGGGGAGCCCGGAGCCCATGGTCGCCGCGGCGCCCGTCGCCGCGCCTACGTCCGTTTTCGACGCACCCCCGGTCCATCCTGGCCGCGCTGACGGAGGAGGCGCGCATGGACTTTGCGGAGCGCAAATACCGCTCGGAGGACACCTGGGAGGCGGTGCGGCGGGGCTGGGAGCAGGGGGAGACGGCGGCGTCGCTGGCGCGGCGCTATGACGTCGGCCTCGCCAACCTGTGGCGACGGCGGGCGGCCGAGGGGTGGGAACGGCGGCTGGAGAAGGACCCGTCGCCGGAACCGCTGGAGGGCTGGAAGATGTACGCCGAGCGGCGGCTGGACGAGTTCGAGGCGCGGGTGGCGGAGACCCGCGACCTCGCCCAGCGGCTGCTGCGGATCATGCAGGGTGAGGAACTGAACGAGGTCCCGACCTGGCACATGGGCTATCTGGTGGTGTTCCGCGCCAACCATCTGGGACCGGAGACGGCGGCGGCCGACCGGGAGCGCTTTCGAGACCGCGACTGGGCGCCCGCGGTGTGGGACGAGGCGGGCTGCTTCAGGCCGCAGTACGAGATCGACCGTCGGCTGCTGCTGATGCACCGGAAGGAGTGGCGGGAGGAGGTCGGGCTGCCGGACGGCGTGGCGGAGGACTATCCGTAGGGCGCTGCCGGCCCGCCCCGGAACCGCGCGCGGCCCGACCGGTTTGACTCGGCAAGCCCTGCCAACCCCGAACCCCCGGAGCCCCGCCATGTCCGTCGTCGACAAGATCCTCTCGAAAGTCACCCCCGTCCCCGGCGAGGAGAAACGCGCCGAGGCCACGGCCAACGCGCGGGCCCGTTGCCAGTCGGGCGACTGGCTGTCGCTGGCGCTGGACCACCACGACCGCATCCGCGAGTGCTTCGCCGCCTGCCGCCGCGCCGAGAGCGCCGAGGCCCGCGCAGCCGCGATGAAGGAACTGGCCCTGATCCTCAACGGCCACTCGCTGGCCGAGGAGGTGGTGCTGTATCCCGCCCTGGCCCAGGCCGGCGAGAAGCTGCACGCCGGCCACGCCTACACCGAGCAGACCACGGCCAAGATGCAGATGGCCGAGCTGGAGAACATCCAGCCCTCGACCCCCGAGTGGATGGACAAGCTGAAGCACATCGAGGGGGCGGTGCTGACCCACATGTTCGAGGAGGAATCCAGCTGGTTCCTGCACCTCAAGGAAAACGGCGAGAACCAGGCGCACCTGACCGAGCGCTTCCGCGAGGAGTTCGAGCGCTACTGCGGCGGCGAGGGTCCCGCCCGGTCCGGCGAGCGACGCGGCGACGAGGCGGCGGCGCCGGGGGCCGTGATCTGATGACCCAGACCCCGCTTGAGGAAGAGGAGGCCGCCGCCACCGTCGCCGCCGGCGCCGACCTCGAGGCGCCCTCGCCGGCGCCGGCCGAGCCGAAGAGCTACCAGGCCGAGCCCTGGGTCGAGCCGGAGGGCTCGCAGCCGCCGCCCGCGGGGCTGACCACGGCCAACGACCCGTCGCTGCGGGCCCGGCTGGCGCGGGCCCCGCTGGTCGCCATGGGCGTCGCCGTCGGCAGCGTGCTGGTCGGCGCCGGCCTGACCCTGATGGCGATGCGCCGGCTGCGGCGGGCGCATCCGCTGGACCGCCTGCGGCGTCGCTGACGGCGGCAGGAGACGCGGGCGGCGCCGCCGTCCTATATCGGCGGATGCCCTCGACCCGCGCCGCCGCCCTGACCGTCCTTGTCGCCTCGGCGGCGGTGCTCGGCCTGGCCCCGATCCTGGTGCGGCTGGCCGAGGCGGGGCCGGCGGCGGCGGGCTTCTGGCGCTTCGCCTTCGCCCTGCCGTGGCTGTGGCTGCTGGTGCACCGCCCCGGCGCCCCGGCCGGCGAGCGCGGCCCCGGCCGGCCGACCGCCCTGATGGCGCTGGCGGCCCTGTTCTTCGTGCTGGACCTCGGCTTCTGGCACTATTCGATCGCCTTCACCTCGGTGGCCAACGCCACCACCCTGACCAACCTGACGCCGGTAATCGTCACCGCCGTGGCCTGGATCGTGTTCCGCGAGCGGCCCCGCGCCCTGTTCCTGCTGGCGCTGGCTGTGGCCCTGGCCGGGGCGTGGACGATGTCGGCCGGCGCCGACGGGCGGCAGGGCTCGAACCCGCGGCTGGGCGACCTGTTCGCGGCGGTGACGGCGCTCTGGTACGCCGGCTACTTCCTGACCGTGAAGGCGCTGCGCGGCCGGCACTCGGCCAGCCGCGTCATGCTGTGGTCCACGGCGCTGGGCGCGCCCCTGCTGCTCGGGCTGGCGCTGGCGCTGGGCGAGGACCTGACGCCGGCCTCGGCCGCCGGCTGGGCCGCCTGCGCCGGGCTGGGGCTGGTGCACGTGGCCGGCCAGGGCGGGGTGGCCTGGGCGCTGGGCCGGCTGCCGGCGGCCCTGACCGCCGTGACCGTGCTGATCCAGCCGGTGGTGGCGGCCCTGCTGGGCTGGCTGCTGTTCGCCGAGACCATGACCGCCGCCCAGATGGCCGGCGGCGCCGCCGTCCTGACCGGCGTGGTGCTGGCGCAATTTGCGTCGGGCCGCAGTCGTCGGCCCTTCGGGACCTCCCGACCCGACGCGGCCCCGGGCGACCCGGCCGCGTCGGGTCGAGAAGGCGGAGCCTTCTGACCGCGGCCCAAAAGAAAGGGCGCGGAAGCCGAAGCCGCCGCGCCCGTTCCGTAGATTGTGGTGTGCCCTTAGAGGACCTTGAGGTTCACCGCGGAGGTCTTGCCGCGCTGGGATTCCAGCTCGTATTCGACCTTGGCGTTCTCATCGAGGCCCTGCAGACCCGCCTTCTGGACGGCGGTGACGTGGACGAACACGTCCTGTCCGCCGCCATCCGGCTGGATGAAGCCGTAGCCCTTGGTCGGGTTGAACCACTTGACCGTGCCGGTCGCCATTGTGCGTCTCCGTAAACGCGCTTTTCCAGGCAGGCGCCCCTGCGGGGTCGCCCGTCAGCCCATCTGGACAAGCTCGTTCAGGCGAAGGAGCGTTGCACGGGGGTGGAGGCCGCGCCAAATCCGGACTGCGGCGGAGTTGTCTCCCGCAAAGCCGGGCCGCGTCAACCGCAAACCGATTCGCCGTGCGCGCGAACAGGGTTACGCTCAGGCGCAGAGGCCGCGCGGCGCGCCGTCGAGATGCAGGTGGTCGCGGTGAGCCTCGTTGTAGTCCGGCGTCAGCACGGTGGCGAAGACGCGGCAGGCGCCGTCGCGCACGCGGCGCAGGAAGGCCGCGCCCTCCGCCCCCGATCGGCCCGCCCCCTCCCAGTCACCGGCCACGGAGACGGTCCGGCCGTCGTCGAGGCGGACGGCGGCCACATCCAGCGCATTGGCCCGGGCGTGCTCGCTGGGCCGCTGGCCGGGGTCGTCGGAGTTGTAGATGCGGCGGCAGGCGTAGGACCCGTAGGTCTCGACCCGGCTGACTCCCGTGCCAAAGGTCGCCTCGGCCGCCGGACGCAGCACCTGCCGGTCCCAGATGACGTAACGCACCGCCAGCGGGCACTGCATGACCAGCCCGCCCGGGGCGAGCGGCGTCACCGCGCCGCCGGTGATCCGCACCGCCCCGCGCACGACGCAGAAGCCGCCTTCGTCCCGGTCGCTCGCCCGCTCGACCTCGACCCCCGCCTCGCGCAGCACCTGCATGCACGCTTCGGTGACGGCGAAGACCTCCTCGGGCGCGGCTGTCCGCGCCAGTTCGAAGTCCGCCACCTTGGCGTCGGTCGCCGCGCCGATCGGTCGGTTCAGGTCGAGCGGCTTCCAGGGCAGGTCCTGCGGCGGCGCGAACGCATTGAGCAGGGCGAAGCCGGCGCACAGGCCGAGCGCCAGCTCCCACATCAGGTTCCAGAAGTCTGCGAAGTCGCGGTCCATGACCGGGCAGCCTTACCTGCGCGCGGTCAGGGGGCCAACTCAGGCCGCGACGGCGGCTCCGACCAGCCGTTGCGCGAGGTCCTGGCAGGCCGGGCGGCCGGCCGCGCCTTCGTTCGCGACGGCGAGGACGGCGAGGCCCCGCTGCGGCGCGACCTGAACGCTGCAGTACCACATGGTGTTAGAGCCGTCGTGGCCGAGCACCGGTCCCGGCCCGGAAGCGCCGCCCCACGGCTCCTCGCGCACCCCCCATCCGCAGGCGTAGGCGGGAGGGGGGAGGGCGGCCGGCGGCGTGGTCAGCCTCGCCAGGCTTTCGCCGCCCAGCCAGTCGGGCCGTGCGCCCATCATCGCGGCGATGAAGCGTCCGTAGTCGGCGAGGCTCATGTGCGCCGTACCCGCCGGACCCAGTGCGGCGGGGTTGTCGGCTCCCCGATGGTCGGGCGGCATGGGCGTCCGCTGCGCGGCCGCGCCGCGGTGTCCCCACGGGTCGTCGCCCTCCGGCGCTCCGAACCCGGCGCTGGGGAGGCCAAGCGGCGCGAACAGTTCGCTCCGCATCGCGTCCTCCCACGACCCTCCCGTAATCCGTTCGATCGCAGCCCCGACCAGGACATAGTTGGCGTTGCCGTAGGCGAACTGCCCCGGCGCGCCGGGGGGCGGCGCGCCAAGCGCGGCCGCCGCGATGGCCGCCCGCTGCGCCGGCAGGGAGCGCGGATCCTGCCGAGCGGTCATCAGCCATTCGCGGCCCATGACGGCGGCGTCGGCCAGGCCGGCTCGGTGGTGCATGAAGTCGTCAAGGGTGGCGTTCGCCCAGCCCGGGTCGATGACGACGGCCGGGAAGACCTCCGCGAGCGGCATCGACCAGCGGGCCCGCCCCTGCTCGACCAGCCTCGCGAAGACGGCCGCGGTCATGGCCTTGGTGTTCGAACCGAGATGCCAGCGGTCGGCGCTTGTCACCGGTTCGGGACCGTCCAACCTGCGCAGTCCCCGCGCCGAGGACCAGACCAGCCCTTCACGCCCGACGATCGCGCCGGCCAGGCCTACGGGCGCGTGCGCGGTGAAAGCCGCATCCAGCGCAAGCTCCGCCGGGGCCGAACCGGCGCTCCGCGCCAGAACCGGCGCCGCGCTGACGACCGGAAGCGCGGCGAGGCCCGTCACCAGACGGCGGCGGTCGAAGTTCATCGCTTCCTCCTGCAAGGCCGACCTGTGCAGTCTGGCGGCGATCCCGGCGGACTGCACGTGAAGATGTCGTCACTCTCGGGCGGGGAATGGGGCGCGTCCGCCACGCGCGGCAACGGGCCTGAAACTCGGGCCGGCCTCAGAAGCCGAGTTCCGCGCGAAGCGTGGCGGGGTCCACGCCGGCGGCCCGGATCGACGCGAGCGTGACCGATCCGTCCCGCTTGGCGAAGCGTCGCCCGTCGGACCCGGTCAGCAGACGGTGATGCCGGTACGCCGGCGTGGGCCAGCCCATCAGCGCCTGGATCAGCACCTGGATATGGGTGGCCTCGAACAGGTCCTCGCCCCGGATGACGTGCGTGACGCCCTGCAGGTCGTCATCGTGGGCGACCGCCACGTGATAGGCGGTTCCGGCGTCCTTGCGGGCCACCACCACATCGCCGGCTGTCTCGGGTCGAGCCGGGACGAGGCCGCGCTCGCCCGTCGGGCCAGTCCCTTCCTCGACGAAGGCGAGGGCCTCCCAGGCCCGGTCGCCAAGCGCCTCGCGCGCGCGCGCGAGGGACAGCCTCCATGCGTAGGGCCGCCCCGCCGCCAGCAGCTCGGCCTCCTCGTCGGCCGGATGCGGACCGGGCCGCACCGCTTCCACGGCGCCGTGGGGCGCGTCGCCGATGGCGTCGAGGATCTCCTTGCGGGTCCGGAAGCACCGGTAGAGCAGACCGCGGCGTTCGAGCACGTCCACCACGGTGGCGTAGTCGGCGAGGTGCTCGGACTGACGGCGCACCGGCCGCTCCCAGTCGAGACCCAGCCAGGCGAGATCCTCGAGGATTGCGGCTTCGAACTCTGGGCGGCAGCGAGTCGGATCGATGTCCTCGAGACGCACCAGGAAACGCCCGCCCGCCGCCCGCGCCGCCGTCCAGGCGGTGAGGGCGGAGAAGGCGTGGCCCTTGTGCAGCCGTCCTGTGGGCGAGGGGGCGAACCGGGTCACGAACATGGCCGCACGATAGCGGGAACCGGACGCCGTCACACCCCGCGCTTGCGGGTCGCGGCAGCCCGCCTACTGTCGGGCCATGGCCCTCGCCCCCAGCCCTGCCGAGATCGTCGCCGCCCGCGCGAGCCTCGCCGACCGCGACCCCGCCCTGGCCCGGGCCGACGCCCAGACGCCGCCCTTCGAATGGCGGCTGCGTCCCGGCGGCTTCGAGGGCCTGTTCCGGATGATCGTGGAGCAGCAGGTGTCCGTCGTCGCCGCGGCGGCGATCTGGAGGCGGGTGGTCGAGGGTCTCGATGGCGACATCAGCCCGGAGGCTGTGCTGGGGCGCGAAGTGGACACGCTGCGGAGCTTCGGCCTCTCCGGGCAGAAGGCCCGCTACGGCCACGAGATAGCCCGCGCGCACGTCGAGGGGGCGATCGACTTCGACCACCTCGAGCGGCTGTCGGACCAGGAGGCGGTCGCGCGGCTGACGGCGATCAAGGGCGTGGGCCGCTGGACGGCCGAGACCTTCCTGATGTTCTGCGAGGGGCGGACGGACGTCTTTCCCGCTGGCGACATCGCCCTTCAGGAAGCCATGCGCTGGGCCGATGGGGCGACCCTGCGCCCCCGCGAGAAGGACGCCTACGCCCGTGCCGAGGCGTGGCGGCCGCATCGCAGCGTTGCGGCGCATCTGTTCTGGGGGTGGTATGGAGCGGTGAAGCGCGGCGAGGTCGCGCTGGAGAGCCCCGCCGCGTGAACCCCATCGTCGATCCCGCCCTGACGACGCCCGAGACGGTGCTCGGCGCCCTCGACTTCGCCGGCGTGGCCGTGTTCGCCGCCACCGGCGCCCTGGCGGCGGCGCGCGAGCGGCACGACCTCGTCACCTTCGCCTTCTTCGGCGCCATCACCGGCGTGGGCGGCGGCACCCTGCGCGACCTGCTGATCGGCGCGCCCGTCTTCTGGGTCGGCGACTGGCGCTACATCGCCGTCTGCGTCGCGGCCTCGATGGCGGTGTGGATCGTCGGCGCACGGCCGTGGCGGTTCCGGGCGCTGCTCTGGCTCGACGCCGTCGGACTGGCCGCCTACGGCGTCTTCGGCGCGGCCAAGGCCGAGCTGTTCGGCGTCGCTCCCCTGATCTGCATCGTGATGGGCGCGCTCACCGCCTGCTTCGGGGGCATCGTCCGGGACCTGCTCGCGGGCCAGCCTTCGATCCTTCTGCGCCGCGAGATCACCGTCTCCGCGGCCCTGCTGGCCGCCAGCGTCTACGTCGCCGTCCGCGCCCTGGGCCTCGAGGCCTGGCCCTCCGCCTTCCTCGCCGCCGGCCTCGGCTTCGCCCTGCGGGCCGGGGCCCTGGTCTGGGGCTGGAGTCTGCCGGCCTTCCCCGGGACGGCGACGCGCTGACGTCGCGAAACCGTCGTTCCGCGGTCATCGCCAAGCCGCCGAATCGGGACTAGTCTTTTTCCACAGACAAGGAAGGAGACGTGTCTTCAGTCCTGTCGCGTCGATGAACCCTCTCTTCGGGGCGAGGACCTGATGCAGGTCCTGCACCGCCCCCCGTCCGGCTGGCCCGCTCTGGTGCTCAACGCCGACTTCCGCCCGTTGTCCTACTATCCGCTGTCGATCTGGCCGTGGGAGGAGACGGTCAAGGCGGTCTGGCAGGAGCGCGTCGACGTGGTCTCGGTCTACGACAAGGTCGTCCGCAGCCCGTCCATGGAGATCCGGCTGCCCAGCGTGATCGCGCTGAAGAACTACATCGACCAGGATCGCCAGCCGGCCTTCACCCGCTTCAACGTGTTCCTGCGCGACGGCTTCGCCTGTCAGTACTGCGGAGACACCGCCGAGCTGACCTTCGACCACGTGGTGCCGCGCAGCCGCGGCGGACGCACCACCTGGGAGAACATCGTCGCCGCCTGCGGCCCGTGCAACCTGCGCAAGGGCGGTCGCACCCCCCAGCAGGCGGGGATGCCGATCCGCCGCGCACCGCACCGGCCGAACGCCTGGCAGCTGCAGGAACTGGGGCGGCGCTTCCCGCCGCACTATCTGCACCAGAGCTGGCTCGACTATCTGTACTGGGACATCGAGCTGGAGCCGTAGGCGCGTTCGGCTGTCGCAGGCGAATCCGCTGGACACCCCGCAGTGGACCTGCGCCTCTCGGCGCGCCGGCGATCCGCCCGCTCCCGAAAGCAAAGCTCATGGCCCGCAACCCGTACGCCGCCCGGCGGGACCACACCTGGCTCAAACGAATACTCCTGGTCCTCGCCGGGCTCACGGTCGTCGCCCTGCTCGCGACCTACATGCTCCGACCCGCCACCAGCCCCGCCGCCGAGGCGCGCGCCGCCTCCTTTCGACAACAGATCGACGCCAGCCAGGCCGCCAGCGACCGGGAGCGGGCCGCCGAGGCGGACCGTCGCGCCAGAAGCTTCTGAGACGCCCGCCGCACGGTAGCGCGCTTTTCGGGACTGTCGCGGAACTCTCCCGCGCGCCGGTGGTTTGCCTGTCTGCGTCAGTTGCAGGAGCGTGATCATGAAGAAGACCATCGCCGCCGTCACCGCCGGACTTCTGCTGGTGTCGGGCCAGGCCCTGGCCGCCGGCCAGTCGTCCACCGCCCGTGTCGGGGACCGGGTCGGCCCCCAGGCGGGCGAGTCCAGCGAATTCGCCGGCATCCCGCTGATCGGCATCCTCGCCGCCGCCGGCGTGATCGCCGCGGTCGTCGCCGTGGCTTCCGACGACGACTCCGAAAGCGATTAATCCCCGTCCGGGATGCGGCCCTTCCACGCCTCGATGAAGTCGAGGCGGCGGAGGGCCTTGTTCTCCGGATCGATGAGCACATGCGCCCCGGCGGGCGCGGGGATCTCCCCGCGCCCGCCGGTCATGTCCACGGTGCTTCGCCGGCCGTCGATCTCGACCTCGACCGGCATGGGAAAGGGCCGTCCGTCCGCGGCGACCCACTCCAGCCTGAGACGGCCGTCCTCCCGCGTCTGGCGCAGGTCAGGCAGGGCGGCGTTGTAGAGGTAGCCCTGGAAGAACCAGTCGAGCTCGCGCCCTGACTCCGCCTCGAGGATGGCCAGGAACTCGCCGGTCGTGGCGTTGCGGGTGGTGAAGTTCCCCGGCCGCGGGTCCGGCCGGCCATAGACCAGCCGCGTCACCGAACGGAAGAAGGCCTCGTCGCCGATCAGCAGCCGCAGGCTGTGGGCGATCAGCGAGCCCTTGTTGTACAGGTCCAGTCCGGGTCCGCGGTCCTGCTGGTAGACTTCGTCCTCGGCGCGATCCTCGCCGGACACCACGGGAAAGCGGTTGAGCAGCTGGTTGCGCTGCTCCAGCAGCTCCGCCTCCATGTAGCGGTCGCCGTGCAGCCAGCGCAGGTAGAGCGGCTGCATGTAGCTGCCCAGCCCCTCGTGCAGCCACATGTCGTCGGCGTTGCGGTTGGTCATCTGGTTGCCGAACCACTCGTGGGCCAGCTCGTGGTGCAGCAGCCAGTCGTAGCCCTTGCCGTCCAGCTTGTACTCGTTGCCGTAGGCGTTGATCGTCTGGTGCTCCATGCCCAGGTGCGGCGTCTCGACCACGCCCATCTTCTCGTCGCCGAAGGGGAAGGGGCCGACGGTCGCCTCGTAGAAGTCCATCATCGGCGCGAACTGGTCGAACAGGGCCTGCACCCTGGCCGGATCGTCGGTGCGCAGGTGCCAGTAGGACAGCGGGACCACATTGCCGAACCGGCTGCGGTAGTCGGCGCTCTTCTCCTCGTACGGGCCGATGTTGAGGGCGATGGCGTAGGTGTTCGGATTGGCCGCCGACCAGTTCCACGTCGTCCAGCCGTCGCCATGGTCCACAGTGCCAAGAAATCGGCCGTTCGACGGCGCCGCCAGGTCCGACGGCACGGTGATGTGCAGGTCCACCCGCCCGGGTTCGGCCAGCGGATGGTCGATGCACGGCCAGAACAGGTCGCAGCCCTCGGGCTGGACGGCGGTGGCGATCCACGGCTGGCCGTCCACCGTGGTCGCCCAGACGAAGCCGCCGTCCCATGGCGCGTTGGGCGCCACGCGGGGCTGGCCGGCGTAGGCGATGCGCACCTGCACCGACTCGCCGGCTGTCAGCGGGCGGGGCAGGGGGATGGTCATCCGTCCCTCGGGATTGCTCCAGCCGGTCGCCTCGACGCCGTCGACCTGCACCGAGGACACGTCCAGCAGGGTGTCCAGCTCGACGACGACCGCGGCCACGGGGTCGGTGGCGGTGAAGTCCAGCACCGCCACGGCGTCGATGGCCCGGTTGTCCGGGATCACCCGGATCGACAGGTCGGCCTTGTCGAAGCGCAGCGCCAGCTGCTCGGGCGTGCGCGGCTGGTCGGTGCCGAGCGTGAAGGGGGTGGATTCGCGCACCGGCGCCGGCGCGGCCTGCGGCTCGGGCCGGACGTCAGGGACGCCGTCGGCGGCGGGGGAGGGCGCCGTGGCGCAGGCGGCGAGGGCGAGGAGCGAGGCGCCCAGCAGGGCGGCGCGGCGGATGGTTGCGGACACGGACGGCTCCCCCGAACGAACAGACCGCCAGACTGGCGGGGCTCCCGGCGCCGCGCAAATGAAAAGGGCCGGCGTTTCCGCCGGCCCCTGTCAGGACTTCGATGTCGCCGCGATCAGGCCGCGGCCTGCTCCGCCAGCTTGGCCTTCACCTGGCGCTTGATGCGCTGGGCGGCAGGCGACAGCTGCTCGTCGCGGGCCTTGACGATGAAGGCGTCCAGGCCGCCCTTGTAGTCGAGGGTGCGCAGGGCGGCGTTGGAGATGCGCAGCGAGAAGGTCTGGCCCAGCGCGTCCGAGGTCACCTTGACCGCCTTCAGCGACGGCAGGAAGCGGCGCTTGGTCTTGATGTTCGAGTGGCTCACGCTGTGGCCGACCATCGGGCCGATACCGGTGAGTTCGCAACGACGCGACATCTGACTATCCTTCGGGCGCTGGCCGCGCAGACGGCGGACGCATGAAACAGGTGCGCGCGGGAGGTCGTCCCGCGCGAGAGGGGGGCGTATAGAGGAGGAGTCCCCGCCGCGTCAAGGCGGCCGGGCCGGAACGCGGCCGTTCAGCCGCCGTTCAAGCGCCATCTTCTATCGCCCTTGTGCATGAAGCGCATCGTCACTCCCGGGATTCCCATGAAGACCAGCCTGATCCGCACCGCCGTCGTCGCCGCGCCCGTCGTGGCCGCCGGCCTGCTGATGTCCGCGCCGTCCGCCGCCACGCCGCCCCAGGCCCCGGCCGGCCAGCCCCAGCCGGGCTACTGGGAGTACACGACCAGCGTGCTGGGCGTGCGGGACACCGAGCAGAAGTGCGTCCGCCCCAGCGAGATCAATCGCTTCTTCAACGGCCTGTCGACCCGCCGCTGGCGCTGCACCTATCCGGTGCGCCAGGTGGGTGACGGCAACGCCCGTTTCGAGGGGACGTGCGAGGACCGCAAGGGCCGCCGCGTCAACGTCCGGCTGCACGGCCCGTACGAAACCGAGAGCTTCCGCTTCAACGGCGGCGCCCAGCTGGCGCGGGGCACGCCCTACATTCCGGCCAGCATCAGCGCCCGGCGCATCAGCGCCCAGTGCCCGGCCAACGCCGAATATTTCTGAGTCAGACCGGAGCGACGGCCGCCACGACGTAGGTGTGCTGCTCGCCGTCGGTCAGGGTCAGGCTGACGTACTCGCCGGCCACGAAGCGCTCGTCGCCGAAGCGGAAGCCGACGGCGTCGTCCGCCTCGCCCGGCTCCAGATCGATGGTCCATCGCTCGCCGGGGCCATACCGCAGGCGACCCTTGGCCTCGGTCGCCCCGTCGACGAAGCGACGTGCGTAACAGCGGTCAGGCTGCTCCCGGCAGCCGGCCGGATCCAGCCGTCCGTCGCTGTCCAGCGGCGCGACCAGATCGTAGCCTTCCGTGGGATCGCCGGCGGGGCGGCCAGGCTCACGCGCCAACTCAAGGCGGATGTGGTAGAAATCGGCCATCGACGTCTCCTGTGCTCGCCACTGCGGCGCAGCGGGGGGATAACGCCTTTGGACGACCAACAGACGCCCGGTGCAATACCGGGATTTACCGGAGGGGTGGGGATGAGACTGATGATTGCGGGCGCGGCCGCCGCCCTGTTCGTTGTAGCGGGGTGCGCCGCCGACGGCTCGCCGCCGGAGACATCCGCGGTTCCGCCGCCGGCGGGGCTGAGCGGCTCGGTCGATCGCGGTGCCGTGCTGGTCCGTCTCAGGTGCGCCGGCTGCCACGCCGTCGAGCGCAGCGGCGACAGCCCCATGGCCGCCGCGCCGCCGTTCCGCGACATGGGCGTGCTCTATCCTGTCGCCGACCTGCAGGAAGCGTTCGCGGAGGGCCTGGTGACCGCCCACCCGGCGATGCCCGCGTTCCGGTTCGAGCCGCAGGAGATCGCCGACGTCATCGCCTACCTCGAGCACGTCTCCGGGACCGGGACGGGTCACTGATCGGAAAAGGGCCCGGGATCGCTCCCGGGCCCTTCCTTCATCCGGCGATGTCGCCCGATCAGGCGGCTTCGGCTTCCTCGGCGGCGGCGATGACCGCCTTCTTGGCGCTCAGCGACTTGCCGAGCAGCTCGACGGCGGCGTCCTTGTCGATCTTGTTCGCCGCGGCGACCTCGCGGGCCATGCGGTCCAGCGCCGATTCATACAGCTGGCGTTCCGAGTAGGACTGTTCCGGCTGGCTCTCGGCGCGGTGCAGGTCGCGCACCACCTCGGCGATCGAGATCAGGTCGCCCGAGTTGATCTTGGCCTCGTATTCCTGCGCGCGACGCGACCACATGGTGCGCTTGATACGGGCCCGGCCCTTCAGCGTGGTCAGGGCCTTGGACACGACATCGTCGGCGGCCAGCGAACGCAGGCCGGCGGTCTTGGCCTTCTTGGTCGGCACCCGCAGCGTCATCTTCTCGTGATCGAAGGTCACGACGTAGACCTCCAGCGACATGCCGGCCACTTCCTGGGTCTCGATCGCCGCCACCTTGCCGACGCCATGCGCCGGGTAGACGACCGCGTCGCCAACCTTGAACTCCAGACCGGTCTTGCTCGTCATGTCATTCCTTTCCCGGCGCAGCGGAAAGGGCGAGGCGAAGGCGCAAGAGCGACGGGGGCGCAGCCGGCGGAGCACAGGTCCGTCGGAGATGTCCTCAAGTCGTCAGTTGCGGAAACGGATCACCCAACCTCTGGCCGATCCCGCCTGCGTGGGCGGGATTCTGTCGCAAACGCGGGCGGCGCGAGGTTTTCGCAGACCGCCCGACCCAATGACAGGAACCTATCACAAATCTGCGGAATTTCAAAACGTCCACAGCGTCAGCGTACGGACGGCTGGAAATCCTCGCCGCACTGCGACAGCCAGCCGCGACTCGCCGCGCTGGCTGGCGATCAGGAGCCCTTGCCGGGCTTGGGCGAGAAATATTTCTCGAACTTGCCGGTCTCGCGCTCGAACTGCTCCTTGTCCGCCGGCGGCGTGCCCTTGACCGTGATGTTCGGCCAGACCTTGGCGTACTCGGCGTTGACCTGCAGCCACTTGCCGTCGGGCTCGTCCTCGGTGTCAGGCTTGATGGCGTCGACCGGGCATTCCGGCTCGCACACGCCGCAGTCGATGCACTCGTCCGGCGCGATGACGAGAAAGTTCTCGCCTTCGTAGAAGCAGTCGACGGGACAGACCTCGACGCAGTCCATGAACTTACATTTCACGCAGGCGTCGGTGACGATGTAGGTCATTTCGGGCGGAGATCACGCGGAGGCGGGGAGACGCCGGGGACATGACCCTCGTCGTTCCAACTGTCAACTTCCGGTATCGGCGACCAAATCGCACAGCAGACCTTGCGGTCCGGCGCCGGTTGGCTATCTGTAACCAACTCAGTTACCCATCTATGGAGGTTCCCATGCGTCCTGTTTCCCGGATCGCCCTGGCCGGCGTTCTTTCCCTCGGGTTCCTGGCGGCCGGGGCCGTCGGCGCCCAGCAGGCGCTCACCCGGGTCCCCGCCGAGGTGCAGGCCGGCAGCTACAAGCTCGATCCCGCGCACGGCAAGATCACCTGGTCGGTCGATCACCTCGGCTTCTCGACCTACGTCGGCCAGTTCGTGAATGTGCAGGCGGACCTGACCCTCGATCCGGCGAACCCGGCCAATTCGCGGCTGACCGCGACCATTCCGCTGACCGAGGTCGATTCCAACTCCGACGGACTGGATGCCCACCTGCAGACCCCCGACTTCTTCGACACCGCCAATCACCCGGTCGCGACCTTCGTCTCCCGCTCGGTGGCTGTGGATTCCGACGCTCCCTCCGAGGCGACCGTCGTCGGCGACCTGACCCTGCGCGGCGTCACCCGGCCGGTGACCATGGAGGTTGAATTCAACCAGGCCGGCCAGTCGATGGGCGCCTACAAGGCGGGCTTCGACGGCGAGGCGACCATCAGGCGCTCGGACTTCGGCATCAACTTCGCCCTGCCGGCCCTCGGCGACGAGGTGAAGCTGCACATCGAGGGCGAGTTCGTCCGCCAGTAGGCCGTTCAGCCCTCCGGCGCCCGCGCCTCGTACAGGGCGCGGGCCTCGGCCGGCGGGCCGCGCCGATCGCCCAACGCTCGCACCTCCAGCTCGACCAGCCGCCCCCCGAGCGCAAACACCAGGGCGTCGCCGACGTGGACGGTGCGGCTCGGCTTGTCGAGGCGGCTCTGCACCCCGTTGTGGGTCAGCCGCACGGTCCCCCGCTCGACCATGGCCGCGGCCAGCGAGCGGCTCTTCGCGAAGCGGGCGCGCCACAGCCAGACGTCGATGCGGCACCCGGCCTCGCTCACGAAGCCGCCGTCCTCCGCCGGCGCGGCCGCCGGCGGCGCGCCGGCGCCGGCTCGGGCGCGGTCAGCGCCGACAACGCGGCGAACGGCGAGTCCCTGACCGGCGCCGGCTTGCGTCCCTGGCGTTCCGGCTTCTGCGCCCGCGGCGTCTTCAGGGCGGCCAGCAGGGCCCTGGCGTCGGCCTCGCTCACCCCGAGCGCCGCCAGATCCTCGTCGCCGAGGCGGCCGCCGCTCTTGGCGCGCCGTTCCGCCAGCGCCTCCAGCCACTCCACCGGCGCCGTGAACCGTCCCACCGCCCGCAGACCGAAGGCCGACAGCTGGCGCGGCGACGGCGGCGGATCGGCCAGCGAGCCGAGGCCGGGCGCCGGTGGCGGGCCCGCCGCCTCGGCGACGAAGGCCTGGGCCACCCCGCGCGCGCGGTCCTTGAGCAGGCCCGGCAGCCAGACGGAGTGCGCCCCCGGCCGCACCCCGAATTCCTTCAGCGTCCGGCGCTCGGCCTGGCTCAGGGCGGCCAGATCGCGCTCCACCTCGCGCCGGTCGATCACCCCGCCGGCCTCGACCAGCCGGAAGGCGATCCCGCGCGGCAGCCCCTTCAGCGTCCCGGTCTCGATCGCCGATTTCAGCCGACGCAGCGGCCGCAGCGCGCGTCCGGCCTCGCCGGCCAGCCAAGCCTCCAGCCGCTTCGTCGCCCGTTCGCGCGCCGCGGCGGAGCCGAGATCGCCCAGCAGCCGGACTTTCGGGGCGAAGGGTTCGCCGCCGACCACCCGCCCGGCCTGGGCGCCGCGCCACAGCACCGCTCCGTCCGGGGTGACCGCGAAGGCCTCGTCCGGCTCGGCCGCCAGCCGTCCCAGCCGCCGCGCGATCTCCGGCGTCACCGCCTGCCGGGCGGCGTGTCTGAGCGCGCGGTCGGCCAGCGCCGATCCGCCGCGGTCGATCCGGAAGTCGACGCCGTTCAGCCGGCCGACCACGTGGCCTTCGACCACCACCTCGCCATCCTCGGCGACCTCCGCCAGGGCGTCGCCGCGCACGTTCAGCGCCTGCATGAGGGCGGTGGTGCGGCGATCGACGAAGCGCGCGGTCAGGCGCTCGTGCAGCACGTCCGACAGCCGCTCCTCCAGCGCCCTGGTCCGGTCGCGCCAGCTCTGGGCCTGATCCAGCCAGTCGGGCCGGTTGGCGATGTAGCTCAGCGTCCGCACCCCCGACAGCCGCGCCGACAGCTGGTCGATCTGGCCATCGTCGCGGTCGAGGGCGGCGAAGCGCGGCGCGACCCAGTCCTCCGTCAGCCGTCCCCGACGGCCGGTCAGGGCCTCGAAGATGTCCTTCGCCAGCCGCGCGTGCTCGTCCAGGGTGGTCTTCTGGAAGTCGGGCAGCTGGCAGGCCTCCCACAGCCGCATCAGCGCCCCGCGTGAGCGGCTGACCCGCTTCACCGCCTCATCCTGGGCCAGCCGGCGCAACAGGGTCTCGTCCAGTGCGGGTTCGGTGAGCCTCAGGCCGGACCGCTGCGGCGTCACCGTCAGCGACCGCAGCAGATCGGGCAGGGTGTCGAAGTCCAGCCGGGCGTTGCGCCACTCCGCCGCCTCCACCGGATCGAAGCGGTGCTCGACGACCTGCTCGACCAGATCCGGGTCCAGCTCCAGCGCCTCGCCGGTGACGCCAAACGTCCCGTCGCGCAGGTGGCGGCCGGCCCGACCGGCGATCTGGCCGATCTCGTGGGCGTGCAGCCAGCGGGTCCGGCGGCCGTCGAACTTTCTCAGGCCCGCGAAGGCGACATGGTCGACATCCATGTTCAGCCCCATGCCGATGGCGTCCGTGGCCACCAGGAAGTCGACCTCGCCCGACTGGAACAGCTCGACCTGGGCGTTGCGGGTGCGCGGGCTGAGGCTGCCCATGACCACCGCCGCCCCGCCGCGCTGGCGGCGGATCAGTTCGGCGATGGCGTAGACCTGTTCGGTGGAGAAGGCGACGATGGCGCTGCGCCGCGGCAGACGGGTCAGCTTCTTCGATCCCGCATAGCTGAGCGTCGACAGCCGGTCCCGGGCGACGATCTCCGCGTCGGGAACCAGCGCCCGGACCAGCGGCGCCATGGTCCCGGCCCCCAGGAACATGGTCTCGGCCCGGCCGCGGGCGTGCAGCAGGCGCTGGGTGAAGACGTGACCCCGCTCCGGGTCGGCGACCAGCTGGATTTCGTCGACGGCGAGGAACTCCACCGACCGTTCTAGCGGCATGGCTTCCACCGTGCACACAAAGTAGTGCGGCCGGGCCGGGACGATCTTCTCCTCGCCGGTGATCAGGGCGACCGAGGCGGCCCCGCGCTGGCGAACCACGCGGTCGTAGATCTCGCGCGCCAGCAGGCGCAGCGGCAGACCGATCATGCCCGAGGCGTGGCCGAGCATCCGCTCGACCGCCAGGTGGGTCTTGCCGGTGTTGGTGGGGCCCAGGATCGCGGTGACCCGCGACGGGGCCTGTCCTGCGCCTCGGTCACTCATACCCGTGAAAGGTGGGCCCTCGCGACTTGTTCCTCAAGCCGCGCCGGATGCGAAGCTGTCCGGGTAAACGGCCAGCGTGACCGTGGCGGAACAGGCGCGAAACGAATCAGGACCGAATCACCGACACGGCCCGATTCGGGGTTTGTTCCCTACAGGATATTGTATCTTAAGGCCGATTAACCACAACGGATCAGCGCGACTCGCAGGCGACGCCGTCGTTGTCGCGATCGAGGGCCGGCCGATACCCCGGCTGGCCTCGCCGGATGTTCTCACGTCCGGCCGCGCGCGCCTCGCTGCAGTTCCGGAAGTAGACGTCGGCCTGTGGCCGCTCCGCCGGGGGGACGCGGTGGCGGGCCGCGCCGGGGCGGCGGGGTCGACGTCTGGGTCTCTATCAGCGCCAGCGCTGCGATCACTGTAAGGTGCATGCCCTCGTCCGCGCCTCCGCGAAAATCCCCAGCCACGCTTCCCCCGCGCCGCACAAGCCGCTAGGTCAGCCGCTGCGTGGCCCCGTAGCTCAGCTGCATAGAGCAAGGCTTTCCTAAAGCCGAGGTCGGAGGTTGGAGTCCTCCCGGGGTCGCCAAAGCTTCTTGCCGCCGCCGCCGGCGCCGGCGCATCAGGCCTGCTCCTCCGGCGGCTCGAACCGGTTGGCCGGGATGCGGAAATACACCCGTCCGTCCGCCTCCGGTTCCGGCAGCCGGCCGCCGCGGATGTTCACCTGCAAGGCGTAGAGCATCAGCTTCGGCAGCGGCAGGGTGGCGTCGCGCCGTTGGCGCAGGGCGACGAAGTCGGCCTCGGACCGGTCGCCGCCGACGTGAATGTTCCGGGCCTTCTGCGCCGCCACGGTGCTGAAACAGGCCGGCTCGCGGCCGTCCGGGCCATAGTCGTGACCGACGAAGACTCCCGTGTCGTCCGGCAGGGCGAGGATGTCCCGGATGCTGCAATACAGGGCGTGCGCGTCGCCGCCGGGGAAGTCCGCCCGGGAGGTTCCGGCGTCGGGCATCATCAGGGTGTCGTGGACGAAGGCGTTGTCGCCGATCACATAGGTGATCGAGGCCGGGGTGTGGCCGGGAGAGAACATCACCCGGGCCGGCAGCTCGCCGACGCGGAAGGTCTCGCCCTCCCGGAACAGCCGGTCCCACTGTCGCCCGTCGGTGGGGAAGTCGTCCGGCAGGCCGTAGAGGTCCTTCCACAGCGCCTGGACGCCGGTGACCTTCTCTCCGATGGCGGTGGGGGCGCCGAGCTCAGCCTGCAGCCACGGCGCGGCCGAGAAGTGGTCGGCGTGGGGATGGGTGTCGAGAATCCATTCGACCCGGAGCTCCCGCTCGCGGACGAAGGCCAGGATCGCCTCCGCGTTGCGGGTTGAGGTCGCCGCCGCCGTCTCGTCGAAGTCCAGGACCGGATCGATGATCGCGGCGGCCCGCGTGGCGGGATCGACCACCACATACTGCCAGCTGCCCGTCTTCGCGTCGTGGAAGGCGGCGATCTCGGCCCCGCCGTGGGTGAAGGTCTGCATCCAGGCCTCGCTGTCGGTCCGGGGAGGGCCCCGGCCTGTCAGGAAGCGGCGGGCGGATGAGTGGTTCCGGCTCCATCCGCGGGCGGCGGCGGCGTGCGCTCCAGCCGGCGGATCCCGGCGTCGATCTGCTCGGGCGCGATTTCGCCCATGTGCGCCCTGGCCAGCCGGCCGTCGGCGTGGAGGAACAGGGTCACGGGGATGCCGACGGTCCCGTAGTGCCGGGCCACCGCCTGCGACCGGTCGAACAGCACATGTTCGAGGCCCAGCTGTTCGGCCGCAAGAAAGCGGCGCGCCGTTTCCGGCGCTTCGCCCTGGTTGACGAACAGGAAGCGGACGTCGGGATGGCGCGCGGCGGCGGCGTCCAGCGCCGGCATCTCGCGACGGCACGGCGCGCACCAGGTGGCCCACAGATTGATCACCGTGGGCCGGCCCGCGGGCGCGGCGAGGTTGACCGACGGCCCGGACAGGGCGGCGAGGGTGAGCGGCGGCGGGGGCAGGGGCTCTGTCCGCACCGACAGCTGGTGGGCGACGCCCCACACAAGGGCCGAGGCGACGACGGGCGCCGTAGCCCACGCCGTCAGGCGGCGGTCTCGCAGGAAGACGATCGAGGCGACCACGACCACCGGCAGCACCCACAGCCAGTCGAAACCGCCCTGCCAGACCGCGAGGGCGCGCAGCGGATCGTCGCGGAAATAGCCCCAATGTCCCATCACGTGGGCCAGCCGCGCGGCGGCGATGCCGCCCAGCGCCACCGTCGTGCTCCACGGATTGAAGCGTGGGCTGATCCGCGAGGCCAGCCAGCCGGAGCCGACCATGAACACCAGCACGCCCAGCAGGATGGCGAACCGCTCTCCCGACAGGACGACGGGCCCGAGCTCGATGGCGTTCATGCGCCGCTCGTCAGCGCCACTTCGAGCCGTCGCCGTGGCCGCCGACGCTGTCCCACTGCGCCTCGGCCGCCTTGTGCACGTACTGCTCGGCCACCAGCCAGCCCTTCAGCGGCCGCAGCACGCCCAAGCAGCCCAGCACCAGCAGCGGCATGGTCACCACCATGTGCACCCAGACCGGCGGGTGGACGGTGAACTCGAACCACATGAACAGCCCCATGCCCACCAGGCCGACCACGCTCATGCCGAAGAAGGCCGGGCCGTCGGCCGGGTCGGCGAAGTCGTAGGACAGACCGCAGGCAGGGCAGCTGTCGCGCAGGGTCAGGTAGCCCCTGAACATCGGCCCTTCCCCGCACCGGGGGCAGCGCCCGCGTAACCCGGTGGTCATCGGGCTGAGGCGCGGGCGTTCGGGTTCGGTCATGGCGCGGTTCCGGAGCATCGGAGGGGGGAGTCTCCATGTCGGCCTCCGGCCGACGGGAGGCAACCGGGGCTGGATGTCGCGGGGGAACGCCCCGCCGACGCCGCCGTTTCCCGCCTTGATGACCGAGACGCTCAGCCCCGCCCTTCCCGACGACATCGAGCGGCTGGTCGAGGCCGTTCTGAAGCCGGCCTGCGACAGGGGCCTCACCCTGGCCACGGCCGAAAGCTGCACCGGCGGGCTGGTGGCCTCCGTCCTCACCGACGTCGAGGGACGGTCGCACGCGTTCGAGCGCGGCTATGTGGTCTACACCGACGAGGCCAAGGCCCAGGAGCTGGGCGTGCCGCTGCGCCTGATCCGGCAGAACGGCGCCGTCTCGGAGCCGGTGGCCCGCGCCATGGCCGAGGGCGCGCTGCGCGAGTCCGGAGCCGGCGCGGCCGTGGCCATCACCGGTTTCGCCGGCCCGGCGGGGCCCGACGACGAGCCGGGGCTGGTGCATTTCGCCCTGGCCGCGTCGGGCGCGCCGACGGTGCACGAGGAGCACCACTTCGGCGACGTCGGGCGGGGTCCGGTGCGGCTGGAGTGCCTGCGCGTGGCGCTGCGCCTGCTGCGCGACGCGGTGGCGTGATGCGCTGGCCGGCCACCCTCGGGCTGGTCGCGGCTGCGATCGTCGTCGCGGTGGTCGTCTGGTAAGCGAGCGGCGGACGGTTCGTGTTCTTCTTCCTTCCGCTGCTCATCGGCCTGCCGCTTCTGGGCCGCGGCCGGCGCTAGGCGACCCGGTCACCAACCGTTAACCGCGTTGAAAGGCCCCGCGCGCGAGGGTGCGCGCGTATGTCCGGGGCCCGTTCGACCAAACGCATCCTGAAGTCGACCGTGGCCGCCGCCGCGGCCGGCGCGGTCGCGTTCGCCCCGCTGGCCCCGCTGGCCCAGGAATCGGGCGCGGCGCTGGATCCGGTGACCATCCGCGTCGGGGCCAACGACGCCTTCACCCGGGTCGAGTTCGCCGGCGTCATCGGGGCACGCTCGCAGGTCCGCCGCGAAGGCCGCGACGTCGTGGTGCGCATCGGCACGACCGCGGCGCCGGACGTCTCGCGCCTTCGGGTGGATCCGCCGCCGGGGGTCGAGAGGGTCGAGACCCGCGCCGTCCGCGGCGGCACCGAACTGGTGCTCACCCTCGCCGAGGGCGCCGGGATCCGCAACGGCGTCGCCGACGGCGCGGTCTGGCTGAACCTCTACGCCCAGGCCCCCGCCGCCCCCGCCGGCGCGGCGTCGGCCGTGACCGTTCCGGTGATTTCGCGCGCCACACCCGACAAGGTCACCCTCGAATTCCGCTGGGACCAGCCGGTGGGCGCCGCCGTCTTCCGCCGCGGGGAGGCGGTATGGGTGGTGTTCGACCACGCCGCGCGCCTCGATCTCGCGGGCGCCGACGCTCTGGGGCCCGCGTCGTCAGCCCACTGGTCGGGCGGTCCCGGCCATGTGGCCCTGCGCATCGCCGCGCCGGTCGGACTGGCGGTCTCGGCCGAGGCGCGAGGGCCGGTCTGGAGCGTGACCATCGGCGGTCCGGCGACCGCGGTCGAAGGCGTCGTCATCGAGCGCGACGAGGGCGGCAAGCCGGCCCTTGTGGCGCGCATGGCGGGCGCGACCAAGGCTGTCTGGCTGACCGATCCGCTGGCTGGCGACCGGTTCGCCGCGGTGACCGCGCTGGCGCCGGGCAAGGGCTTCGGCGACCGTCGCCGCACCGTCGACATGGCCCTGTTGCCGACGGCCCAGGGCCTCGCGGTCGAGACCCCGGTCCCCGACCTGTCGATCCGCGCCGAGGGCGATCTGGTCACCCTTGAGCGTCCCGGCGGGCTGATCCTGTCGCCGCCCTCGGCGGCGCTGGAGAGCGCGTCGGCCGGTCCCGGCGCGCCTCGCAAGGCGCGGCACGCCGGTCTCATCCTGCCGGAATGGGCCGACGCGGGGCACGCCGGCTTCGCCGCCCGTCACCGTGAGTTGCAGGACGCGGCCGCGGAGGAGGCCGTGGCGGCGGGCGAGGATCCCCGCGCGCCCGTCGAGGCGCGCCTGGCGCTGGCCCGCTTCCTGGCCGGGTCGGGTCTCGGCTACGAGGCCGTGGGCGTTCTCAACGCCATCGTCGCCCAGGCGCCCGGCATGACCGGCGAACCCGAATTGCGCGGCCTCCGCGGCGCCGCCCGCGCCTCCATCGGCCGCTTCGATGAGGCCCAGGCCGACTTCGCCTCCGCCGCCGTCGCCGGAGATCCGGCGGTCGCCGTCTGGCGCGGCTACATCGCCGCCCGTCAGGGCGACTGGACCGGCGCCCGGCAGGCGTTTGGGGCCGGCGCCCGCGTGGTCGACGACTTCCCGTCGGTCTGGCGTGCGCGCTTCGGCGCGGCCCATGCCGAAGCGGCGCTGGAGAGCGGCGATTTCCCCGCCGCCCGCGCCCTGCTCGCCTACGCCTTCAGCCAGGACGTCCCCGCGGCCGAGCAGCTGGCCGCCCGTCTGGTGCAGGCGCGGCTGTTCGAGAAAGAGGGGGTCATGGACCGGGCGCTGGCGGTCTACACCGCCGTCGGCCGGGCCCCGCTCGAGAAGGTGGCCGTGCCGGCGCGGCTGGGCGTGGTGCGCCTGTCGCTCGGCAAGGGGACGATGAAGCCCGACGCGGCGGCGAAGGAGCTCGAGGCGCTGCGCTGGCGCTGGCGTGGCGACGCGGTGGAACTGGCGGTGATCCGGGAGCTGGGGCGGCTGTATCTGTCGCAGGGGCTGTACCGCGAGGCGCTGACCGCCCTGAAGGGGGCCGGCTGGCGCCTCAGCCGCCTGCCGGCCGCGACCGAGCTGTCCGCCGACCTGTCGGCGGCGTTCCGCATGCTGTTCCTCGAGGGCGGCGCGGACGGCCTGCAGCCGGTGCAGGCGCTCGGCCTGTTCTACGACTTCCGCGACCTCACCCCGATCGGCGCCGACGGCGACGAGATGGTCCGCCGCCTGGCGCGCCGGCTGGTCGACGTCGACCTGCTCGACCAAGCCGCCGAATTGCTTAAGCACCAGGTCGACGAGCGCCTCGAAGGCGTGGCCCGGGCGCAGGTGGCGACCGACCTGGCCCGCGTCTATCTGATGGACCGGCAGCCGGAGGCGGCGCTGCAGGCCATATGGAGTTCGCGCACCACCCTGCTGCCGAGCGCCCTGAACGCCGAGCGCCGCGCGCTTGAGGCCCGCGCCTTGGCCGGCCTCGGCCGCTACGACCATGCGCTGGAATTGCTGGGCGCCGACGCCTCGCCCGAGGCTCGCGACGTACGCGCGGAGGTGTACTGGAAGCAGGAGAAGTGGGGCGAGGCCGCGGCCCTGTACGAGGCCCGCCTCGGCGAACGCCATGCGAGTCCGGGCGCCCTTTCACCCGACGAGGAGGCGCGGCTGATCCGCGCGGGGGTGGGCTATTCCCTCGCCGGGGATGCGGGCGCGCTGGCGCGGCTGTCGGCCCGCTACCGGCCGTTCGTCGACGGCGCGCGCTCGAAGACCGCCCTGTCGATCGCGCTCGCGGGCATGGACGGCGCGGGATCCCCGACCGACTTCGCCGCCCTGACGGTCTCGGCCGACACCTTCGCCGGCTGGGTTCGTGAGATGAAGGACGAGCTCAGACGCAAGACGGGCGGAGACCGCCCCGCGGCCCCCGCCCGTCCTCAAGCGCCTGCGGCGGCGGCGCCGGCTGCCCGGCCCGCCGCCTGACCGGCTTACTTGTTCACCGCATCCTTGAGCGGCTTCGAGACGCGGAAGCGCACGGCCTTGGAGGCGGCGATCTTGATGGTCTGGCCGGTGGCCGGGTTGCGGCCTTCGCGGGCGGCGCGCTCGGCGGTGTCGAACACGCCGAGGTTCGAGATGCGGACGTCCTGGCCCGAGGTCAGCGACTTGTGGATGTTCTTGACGACGGCGTCGAGGACGCGGCCGGCGTCGGCTTGGCTGACGCCCGCGTCCTTGGCGACGGCGGCGATGAGTTCGGCTTGAGTGGTCATTGTGGGTCGTTTCCCGATTGAAGTTCGCCCCCCGATTCCGGGGGCGATGACCGGGGGATCAACGCCGCTTTTTCGCCGCATGGCAAGCGGCTTTGCCTCGGAAAGCCTTGCAGACTGGGGATTTACCCTGTTCCGGAGGCTCTCTGGAAGCTCTCCACGAGGCTCCCGGCGACCAGTCGCCAGCCGTCCACGAGCACGAAGAAGATCAGCTTGAACGGCAGCGAAACCACCACCGGAGGCAGCATCATCATGCCCATCGACATGAGCACGCTGGCGACCACCAGATCGATGACAAGGAACGGAACGAAAAGGAGAAAACCGATTTCGAACGCGCGCTTCAGCTCGCTGATCATGAAGGCCGGCGTGACCACCCGAAGGGGCAGGTCGGCGGCGCTCTGCGGGGCCTCGATCTGCGACAGTCGGGTGAACAGGGCGAGGTCGTCCTGGTCCACTTGGCCGAGCATGAAGGTCTTCACCGGTTCGGAGGCCGCGTCGAAGGCCTGCGGCAGCTCCATCTGCTGGTCCATCAGCGGCCGGATGCCCGAATCATAGGCGTCCTGCCAGGTCGGGGCCATGACGATGGCGCTCAGGAACAGGGCCAGCGACACCAGCACGGCGTTGGGCGGCGACTGCTGCATGCCCAGGGCGGTGCGCAGCAGCGACAGCACCACCACGATGCGCACGAAGCTGGTGGTCATGATCACGATCGAGGGCGCCAGCGACAGCACCGTCATCAGCCCGACCAGCTGCACCACCCGCTGGGTCAGCCCGGCGCCGGTGCCGAGGTCGATGTTGATCGCCGCGCCCGACTGCGCCGCCTCCTGCGCCAGCGCCGCCAGCGGCCAGACCAGGCAGAAGGCGGTGGCCAGCAGCGACAGCAGCGCCGCCCGCTTCAGCTCGGCGCGGGTGGGGATCACGAACAGGGCGGCGGCCTTCACTGACCGTCCCCGCGCGGCTCGATCAGCTCGCGGCCCTCGCCCAGCAGCAGCAACCGTTCCTCGGAATCGACCCGCACCAGCACCAGCCGGCGGGCCGGATCCAGCACCAGGGTCTCGACCACCTGCATGCGCCGCTCGCCCCGTTCGGCGCTCAGCTTCGCCAGCAGCTGCGGCGCGTACCGCCGCGCCGCCCAGGCTGCCAGCCCGATGATGCCGAGGGTGAAGGCGAGGGCGAACAGGGCCCTGAGCAGGTCGAGGAAATTCATGCGGCGCGGCCCCGCCGGCGCTCGTGCCGGCCGCCCCAGACTCCCGCGACTATGGTTAACGCCGCGTTGAGATAACCCTCCATTAACCATGGAGGCGGCAGTTTCTGCCCATCGAACCGTGGGCGATCCGCGCCCGGAGTAGACGCCTTGGGCTTCGCCGACCTGCCGCTGATCAGCCAGATCAAGGGCCGCCTGACGTGGCTTGACGAGCGCCAGCGGGTCATCGCCCAGAACGTCGCCAACTCCGACACCCCCGGCTACGTGGGTCGCGATCTGCAGATGCCGACCGACTTCGCCGCGGCCCTGCGCGAGGGAGGCGGGGTCCGGATGGCCCGGACCAGCGCCATGCACATCGCGCCGCCGGGGCAGCCCGCCCGCTTCGACGCCGTCGCCGCGCCGGACTCCGAGACCACCCTCGACGGCAACGCCGTGGTGGTCGAGGAGCAGATGCTGAAGATGGCCGAGAGCCGCATGGCCTATGACGCGGCCATCGGTTTCTACCAGAAGTCCATGCAGATGCTGCGCATGGCCGCCCGCCCGCCGGGCCGCTGAGCGCAGGGGAGTAGCCGATGCCCGATCCCGTCCCGCCCCGGAACAACGCCATGGCCGTGGCCGCCAGCGCCCTCAAGGCGCAGCAGTCGCGCATGCGCATCATCGCCGAGAACATCGCGAACGCGCAGTCGACGGCGCAGGTCGCCGGCGGCGAGCCCTACCGCCGCCAGATCCCGGTCTTCCAGGCGCGCGAGATCGACGGCGTCACCGGCGTCACGCTCGCCGAGGTTCGCCCCGACCAGGGCGACTTCCGCTCCGAGTACGACCCGTCCCACCCGGCCGCCAACGCCGAGGGCTATGTGCTGCGTCCAAACGTCGACACCCTCGTCGAGGCCATGGACATGCGCGAGGCCCAGCGCGCCTACGAGGCCAACCTCAACGTCATCGAGACGGCGCGGTCGATGGAGACCCGCACCCTCGATCTGCTCAAGAAGTAGGGCTGAGCCATGAACCCCTTGCTGGCGGCCAAGGCCTATGCGGCGGTCCAGGGCGGGGCCCTGCCGACCGCCCCCACCGCGCCCGCGGCCCAGTCCGGCTTCGCGGATCTCCTGACCAACGTCATGGGCGACATGACCCAGGCCTCGCGCGCGGCCGAGACGCAGATGGCGTCGGCCGTGCAGGGGCAGGGCAGCCTGATCGACGTCGTCACCGCCGTCTCCTCGGCCGAAGCCTCGCTGGAGACGGTCATGGCCGTCCGCGACCAAGTGATCCAGGCCTACCAGGAGATCATGCGCATGCCGATCTGACGGCGCGCCGTCAGGGCCGCGGCGCCCGTCCCCTGAGCCACTGCGACAGCACCCGCTTCTCGCCCCGCCTCGGCGGCAGGCCCGCGTGGCGCGTGCGACCGTCGACCGACCCGTCCGGCAGGGTGTTGGCCCACAACAGGGCGTCGCCCTTGCGGCCGCGCCAGCGCAGGCCGTCGGCCTCGAACGCCGTCTCGCCGCCCTCATAGTCGTCGTTGAGGTAGACCAGACAGGTGGCGATGCGCTGGCCGCGCCGCCTCAGGTCCTCGGCGTAGGCCGGATTGGCCGGGTCCAGCCAGTCGACGTGCCAGTCGAAGCTCTGGCCGACGGCGTAGCGCAGCACCTGGCTCCATTCGAGCCCCGCGACGGGAAGCCCGGCCGTCCGGGCGATCCGCTCACGCACCACCGCCAGCACCACGTCCATCTCCGGCAGTTCGAACCGGGCCGCGTCATTGCTGCGAACCGCCTCGCGGCGGCCCTCGCCGGTGCGCGGGTCGTAGACCAGCGCGGGCGCGACCAGACGCTCCGCCCGGCGCCAGACGTACTCGCAGACCGCTCCGGGCAAGAAGCCCTCGATGGCCAGGATCGCGGCCCCCCCGGTCGCCAGCGGACGCGGCGGCGGGCTGCTCAGCCACGTTGCGATGTCGATCCGCCCGTCCCGGCCTCGCAGCACGTCAAGCTGTTCGACGGCCGGCGCGAAGCCCAGCTCCGCCGCCTGCTCCAGCAGCCCGAGCGCCGCGTTCCAGTCCTGCGGCGCGCCCAGCCCCATGGCGGTCAGCACCGCCAGCCGGTGCGCGGCCTGCCCGTCGCCGGCCTCGGCCGAGCGGCGCAGGGTGACGGGGTCGGGAATTGGGGAAGGGCTGGTCACCGCCCGGTTCTACGTCCGCCCGGTCGCCCTCGCCAAGCTTACCGCGATTTCATCCCGCGACGCGCATCCGCCGCGGTCCGGCGCAGCCTCTTCCTGCCGCAACACCGGAGCCTCCATGACCCGTCTCTCCTTCGCCGCCTGCGCGGCCGCCCTGCTCGCCGCCGCCGTTCCCGCCGCCGCTGCGGCCCAGCCGGCGCCGCAGTCGGTCACCCTCGTGCGCGCCGGCAACCTGTTCGACTCCGAGTCCGGCCGCATGGTCGGCCCGCGCGACATCCTGATCCGCGGCCGCCGCATCGCCGAGGTGGGGCAGGGGCTGGCCGCGCCCGAAGGCGCGACCGTCGTCGACCTGTCGCGCTGTTCCGTCATTCCCGGCCTGATCGACGGCCACACCCACCTGCTGCTTGAGGAGGGCTTCTCCGAGAACCTCTCCATCGTCGCCGCCCGCGACCAGGCGATCCAGGGCGACGTGGTGCGCAGCCTCGCCGGGGCGCGCCGCTCCCGCGAGTATCTGGAGGCCGGCTTCACCAGCGTGCGCGATCTCGGCAACTCGGGTCGTTTCCTCGATCTCATGCTGGAGCAGGGCATCCGCGCCGACTCGGTGCCCGGTCCGCGGATCTACGGATCCGGCCCCGGTCTCGCGCCGGCCGGAGGCCAGCTGATGCCCCAGCCGCACGACCCGCACCATCTGGTCGACGCCGAGTACCGCATCGTCAACGGCGTCGACGACGCCCGCGCGGCGGTGCGCGAGGCCATCGCCCGCGGCGCCGAGGTGATCAAGATCTATGCCGAGGCCACGCCCCAGCGCACCCGCCTGTCGCCGGAGGAGATGGCCGCCATCGTCGCCGAGGCGAAGCGTCACCGCATTCCCGTCGCCGCCCACGCCACCGGCGACGAGGCGGTGCGCGAGGCGGTCGAGGCCGGCGTGACCTCGATCGAGCACGCCTACCAGATTTCCGACGACGCCCTGCGCCTGATGGCGGAGAAGGGCGTCTGGCTGGTGCCCACCGACGTCTCGCTTGAGCGGGCGCTGGAGATCACGGCCGGCTGGCCGCGACAGCCGCCGCGCGAGGAGGTCGAGCGTCACCTCGAGGAGAGCCGCGACCGTATCCGCCGCGCCCGCCGGCTGGGCGTCCGGATCGCCGCCGGTTCCGACGCCTACGGCCCCTCCGATCGGAGCCGCGGCGCCAACGCCCTCGGGGTCCTCGACGCCTATGTCGAGTCGGGTATGACGCCTGCCGAGGTGCTGCAGAGCGCCACCTGGGAGGCCGGCCGCATGCTCGGCGACGACGGCCTCGGCGTTCTCCGGCCCCAGGCCTGGGCGGATCTGGTCGCCGTCGAGGGCGATCCGACGCAGGCGCTGGCGCCCCTGCGCGCGCCGCGTCTGGTCATCAAGGCCGGGCGGGTCGAGGCCGGCTCCCCGGCGGCCTGCGGCGGCTGAGCGGCCTCAGCCTTCCAGCGACACCACCGGCTGAAGGGCCGGCGCCGTGCGCGCGCGGCGGCCCTTCATCCAAGTGCGGATGCGACCCTGGATCGGCTGGTCGACGGCGACGTGGAACAGCCAGGCGAAGAGGAAGGCGGCGGCCACGCCGGCCGCCCAGATCGCCCACTGCGCCGCCACCGGCAGGGCGAACCGGGCGATGAGCACATTGGCGACGCCGAACCAGGCGATGCGCACCACCTCGTTGGTGATGAACATCGAGAAGCTGACCTGCGCCGCCTTCTCCACCCATTTCGAGGGGCGTGGCGTCGGTACGGCGCCGGCCGCGAGGATGATGACCGAGATGCAGGCCAGCGAGACCAGCGCGTGCTTGTCGAAGAACTGCACGAAGGCCAGCAGAAGGGCCGCGCCGATCCCGGCCCAGCCGGCCAGCCTCGGGGCGATCCAGACCTTCTGGGCGAACCAGGCGAGCGCCATGCCGAGGAAGAACAGCGGCAGGGCGCGGAAGAAGCCGAAGCCCAGCGGCATCTGGTAGACCGGATAGCCGAGCAGGGCCCAGGTCAGCTGGTTGGCCAGCAGGTACAGGCCGACGCCCAGGCCCAGCGTGCTCCACGGGCCGAGCCGCATCAGTCCGCGCAGCAGCCACGGGAAGGCGA
The DNA here is from genome assembly GCF_900116065.1 of Brevundimonas viscosa. Lineage (GTDB taxonomy): Bacteria > Pseudomonadota > Alphaproteobacteria > Caulobacterales > Caulobacteraceae > Brevundimonas > Brevundimonas viscosa. The sequence goes on along the minus strand of NZ_FOZV01000003.1, from coordinate 183,135 downwards.
GGTAGCAGCCGATCAGGGCCGAGATCGACCAGCTCGGCGCGTTCCAGCCGTAGCCGCCGGGGACGCCATAGGCCTGCGTCAGGGTCAGCTGGGCCGCCAGCTGGTCCCAGCGGAACCACTCGGGGGCGCGGGGCGCGAAGCCCAGCGCTCCGCCACCGACCACCAGCACCACCAGCGCCAGCCCCATCATCAGGTGCGCCGGCACGACGCGCAGGTAGCGTTTGAGGAAGAAGTCGCCCGCCGACATCCGGCCCGCGGCGACCGGGGCGCCGTAAACCCGCATCAGCACATAGCCGCTGTCGATCAGGAAGAAGTTGGTCAGCAGGAAGCCGCCGCGCTCGAACACCGGATGGAGGTGTTCGGCCAGCGCCAGCGGTCCCGCGCCCTGGAAGTGGTGCAGGATGATCAGTCCGGCCACGATGAAACGCAGCGCATCCAGCCAGCCGCCGCGCACGATGGGCGGTGTCTCATTCCGGGTCGAAATCGCGGTCCAGGCCATCGGAAAAGCCTCCTCGGAGGCGAATTCCGCAAGGATCGGGCCGCGCGAGCCCTACCCCCGCACCAGCCGCAGGAACTCCTCGCGGGTGCGCGGATCGTCGCGGATCACCCCCATCAGGCAGCTGGTCGAGAGGCTGGCCCCGGCCGTGTTGACCCCGCGCAGGGTCATGCAGCTGTGCTCCGCCTCGATGACCACGCCGACGCCCTGCGGACGCAGCACCTCGTGGATGGCGGTGGCGATCTCGGAGGTCATCTTCTCCTGGATCTGCAGGCGCCGGGCGAAGCCGTGCACCACCCGCGCCAGCTTGGAGATGCCCACCACCCGGTCGGTCGGCAGGTAGCCGACGTGGGCGCGGCCGACCACCGGCAGCATGTGGTGTTCGCAGAAGCTGACGAAGCGGATGTCCTTCAGCACCACCAGCTCGTCGTAGCCGCCGACCTCCTCGAAGGTCCGCTCGAGGTATTCGCGCGGGTCGGAGGCATAGCCGGCGAACAGCTCGCGGTAGCTGCGCGCCACCCGGCCGGGCGTGTCGAGCACGCCCTCGCGGTCCGGATCGTCCCCGGCCCAGCGGATCAGGGTGCGGACGGCGGCCTCGGCCTCGGCCTGGGAGACGGGAGCATCGGTCATGTCCGCCTTAGACCGTGTCCGGCGCGGAAGTTCCAGTCCCGGGGGCTCAGTCCCCGCCGAGGCTGAGCCGGCTGATCAGCACAGCCGCGCGTTGCGATTGTCGCACGAGGCTGTTCAGGTCGACCCATTCCCCCTCGGCGTGGGCCCCGCCGCCTGCGACGCCGAGGCCAGCGAGGGTGGGCACGTCCGCCGCCACGAAGCCGCTGTCCGCCGCTCCGCGTCGCGCCGGATCGTACTCCGCCATTTCCGGCAGGCCGAGATCGCGGTTCACGGCGTTCAGCCGGGCCAGCAGCTCGCGGGCGCCCTCGCTCGGGGCCATGGGCGGATAGGCGACCGGCGAGAACTGCAGCTGCGCCTCCGTCCGGGGCAGGTGCTCTGCGACGATGGCCGCCATCCGCGCCCGGACCCGGGCGTCCTGCTCGGGCGTCAGGGTCCTCAGGTCGCCCCGGGCGATCGCCGTCTCGGGTACGATATTGGTCTTGCCCGAGGCTGTGACCCGGAAACCGGCCTCGTCGATCCCGGCCGGAGTGCCGCCGGCGATCACCCCCACGTTGTAGGTCAGGTTCGGCTCGGGCAGTTCGCGGCGGAAGGCATCGAGGATGCGCGCCATTTCGTAGATCGCGCCGTAGCCCAGCGCCTCGTTGAACACGCCGCTGGAGTGGCCGGTGCGGCCGGAGGTCGTCAGCGTCCAGGTCGAGGAGCTGCGTCGCGCCACCGTGCCGAAGTCCTGCCCGTCCTCGACGGCCAGATTCTCGAACTCCAGCGCGAAGTCGGCGGCGCGGCCGGCCTCGATGAGGTCGCGCCGGGCTGTCTCCAGCGGCGCGCCCGGCCGCTCCTCGTCGCCGGTCAGGACGACGGTGACGTTGGTGTCCGCAAGGGTTCCCGCCGCCTGCATCGCCCGGAGCGCGGCGACGATCACCACCACGCCGCCCTTGTCGTCCCCGATGCCCGGCCCCGTCGCGCGGGCCCCCTCGCGCACGAACCGCTGGAACGGGCTGTCGGTCTCGAACACCGTGTCGAGGTGGCCGATCAGCAGCACGTTGCGTCCGGGTCCGGCGTGGGTGGCGACCAGGTGCCCCGCGCGCCCCGTCTGGCTCATGTCGATCCAGCGCACCTCGAAGCCCAGCGGCTCCAGTTCCTGCCGCACCATCTCCCCGACGGCCCGTACGCCGTCCGCGTTCAGGGTGCCGCTGTTCTGGTTGACCAGCCGCTCCAGCAGTTCGATGTGCCGGCCGTGCTCGGCCTCGACCGTCGCCGTCATGGACCGCTCGGCGTCGGACGCCTGCGCCAGCACCGGCGAGGCGAGGGCCAGCGACAGGGCGGCGGCGAGGATCAGGCGCATGGGAGGACTCCGTCCGGCGAGGCCGTGAGCCTTCTCCATCTTCACCCGGGAGTAAACCGGCCCGGCGTCGCTAACACCCCGTTAACCACGCTCCCGGCATTTTCTGCCCGGTATCCCGGGAGTGTGAGTTTCGATGAACGGCGCGGAAGTTCTGGACGTGGGGCGCGACGCCCTGTGGCTGACCATCCAGCTGTGCCTGCCCGTGCTGGTCGTCGGGCTGGTGGTCGGCGTCGCCATCGGCCTGTTCCAGGCCCTGACCCAGATCCAGGAACAGACCCTGATCTTCGCGCCGAAGATCATCGCCATCTTCATCTCCCTGCTCCTGTTCCTGCCGCTGATGGGCGCCCTGCTGGGCGGATTCATGCAGAACATCGCCGCCCGCATCGCCGGCATGTGAGCCGGTGGAGCGCCGCTAGTTGGAACCTTGGGCGACAGCCGATCAGGTCTGGCAAGGGGCGCTGATCTTCGGCCGCATCGGGGCCGTGATGCTGATGCTGCCCGGGGTCGGCGAGAGCTACGTGCCGCCGCGCATCCGTCTGTCGCTGGCGCTGCTGATCAGCCTCGTCCTGTGGCCGGTCGTCGCCGGCGCGCTGCCGGCCCTGCCGTCGACCCTGGGCGGCATGGCCGGCTGGATCATCCGGGAGGTGCTCGTCGGCCTCGCCATCGGCGCCATCCTGCGCGCCTTCATGACCGCGCTTTCGACCGCCGGCGAGACGGTGTCGCTACAGACGGCGCTGAGCTTCGCCCAGACCGCCAACCCCCTGCAGGCCCAGCCCGGCACGACCATCTCGGCCTTCCTGATGCTGCTCGGCACGACGCTGATCTTCGCCACCAACACCCATCATCTGTTCCTCGCCGGGCTGGTGGGATCCTACGATCTGATCGCCCCCGCCCGGCCGCTGATCGCCGGCGACTTCGTCTCCCTCGCGGTCGGGACCGTGAACGACGCCTTCCTGCTGGGCATCCAGCTGGCGGCGCCGGTGCTGGTCTTCGGCCTGATCTTCAACCTCGCCTCGGGCCTGGTGGCGCGGGTCATGCCGCAGTTCCAGGTCTTCTTCGCCGCCGCGCCGCTGAGCATCATCCTCGGCCTGTCGGTGTTCGCCCTCAGCCTCGGGGTGGTCGGGACGGTGTTCATCGACCGCTACCGCGCCGTGGCCAACGTCTTCGTCGGAGGGGCCGGTGGCTGACAAGCCCGATCCCGACTCGAAGACAGAAGAGGCGACCCCGCGAAAACTCGCGGAGGCGCGCAAGAAGGGCGACGTCGCCAAGTCGCCGGACGTCGCCTCCGCCCTCAGCCTGCTCGGCGCCGCGGCGGTGATCCTGACCGCCGGCGGGGTCTTCGCCACCTCGATCGCCGAGCAGCTGCTGCCGTTCATCGCCGCCCCCCACACCCTGACGGGCGGTCTCGACGCCGGGGCGGGGGTCGAGATCGGGACGCGGGCGCTGTGGGCCGTCGCGCCCTTCCTCGGCGCCCTGATGCTGGCCACCATCCTCGGCGGCGCCGGCGGCAACCTGGCCCAGTCGGGCCTGCTGTTCACCGGCTCCAAGCTCAAGCCGGACTGGTCACGGGTGAACCCCCTGGCCGGCTTCAAGCGAATCTTCGGGCCGGACGGCCTCGTCCAGTTCGTGAAGACCTTCCTCAAGCTGGCGGCGGTCGGGCTGATCTGCTGGCTGGTGCTGAAGCCCCACGCCCGCGAGCTCGAGAACCTGGCCGCGATGCATCCGGCCGCCATCCTGCCGCTCGCCCGCGACCTCGCGGTGGCCCTGATGGGAACGGCGATCGTCTTCCTCGGCTTCACCGCCGGCGCCGACTACCTGTGGCAGCGCTACCGCTTCGCCCAGCGCATGAAGATGACCAAGGAAGAGCTCAAGGAGGACTACAAGCAGTCCGAGGGCGACCCGCACGTCAAGGCCCGGCTGAAGCAGATCCGCGCCCAGCGCAGCCGCCAGCGGATGATGCAGAACGTGCCCAAGGCCACGGTCATCGTAACCAACCCGACCCACTACTCCGTGGCCCTGCGCTACGAGCCGGACCAGGGCGACGGCGCTCCGGTCTGCGTCGCCAAGGGCGTCGACGCCCTGGCCCTGCGCATCCGCGAGGTCGCCCGCGAACATGCCGTGCCGATCGTCGAGAACGTCCCGCTGGCCCGCGCCCTCTACGCCGCCGTCGACGTCGACGAGACCATCCCGCGCGAGCATTTCGAGGCCGCGGCGAAGGTCATCGGCTTCGTCATGCAGGAGCGCCGCCGGCGCTGATCGAACCGAACGGTCCCCGGAACACGAACCACGCCCCGGCCATGATCAGGGCGAAACCGACGGCGTGGTTCAGGGTCAGCTTCTCGCGCAGAACGGTGACCGAAAAGACGGCGAAGACCAGCAGGGTGATGACCTCCTGCATCGTCTTCAGTTCGGCGGCCGAATAGACCTGATGGCCCCAACGATTGGCCGGCACCGCAAGGCAATACTCGAACAGGGCGATGCCCCAGCTGACCAGCACCACGATCCACAGCGGCTTGGCGCCGAACTTCAGGTGGCCGTACCACGCGAAGGTCATGAACACATTCGAGGCGACCAGCAGGGCCACCGGCGTCAGATAGGGGTTCACGCTCGACTCCGGGCGAACAGGCTTAACGCGGCGTTTACCACACGGGCGGCAGTTTCTGCCTAGCGGGCCTTCTTTCAGTACCCGCGTGTATCGGGGCGGGGACGCGTGGGCGGCTTCACGGCGGCGTTGCAGAGATTCGGGATCGGTCGGCTGACCGTGGTGCTGGGCGTCGCCGCCGGCGTCGCGGCGGTGCTGGTCGCCGTCATGCTGCGCATCGGCCAGGCCCCCGACGCCCTGCTGTACTCCAACCTCGATCTGCGCGAGGCCTCCGAGGTCGCCGCCGCCCTCGATTCCGCCGGCATCAAGTACAGTTCGAAGGGCGACGGCTCGACCATCTTCGTCAGCCGCGACGAGGTCGGCGAGGCCCGCATGCTGGTCGCCGGCAAGGGCCTCGTGACCTCCGGCGGCGTCGGCTACGAGATCTTCGACAACCAGTCGGTGCTGGGCCAGACCGAGTTCCAGCAGAACCTCAACGCCAAGCGGGCGCTCGAGGGCGAACTGGCCCGCACCATCCAGTCCATGCGCGGCATCTCCTCGGCGCGGGTGATGATCGCCCTGCCCGAGCGACAGCTGTTCCAGGCCCAGGCCGCCGCGCCGACGGCCTCGGTGGTGGTCGGCGTCACCGGCGGCCAGCTGACCGGAACCCAGGTCCAGGCCATCCGCAACGTCGTCGCCTCCTCGGTGCCGAACCTGAAGCCCGAGAAGGTCACGCTCACCGACACCTCCAACCGCACCCTGGCGGCCGGTTCCGACGACGCCGGCTTCTCGGCCGCCTCGGCCGAGGAGGCCCGGGGCCAGACCGAGGCCCAGCTGCAGTCCCGCATCAAGGACATCGTCGAGGGCGTCGTCGGCGTCGGCGCCGCCCGCGTCCAGGTCACCGCCGAGATCGACCACAGCCGCTCGACCACCCAGGAGCAGCGCTTCGATCCGGACGGCCAGGTGGTCCGCTCGATGTCGACCAACGGCTCGGAGAGCCAGGACACCACCGGCGCGCTCGACGGCGGCGTCACGGCCGCCAACAACATCCCCGGCGGCGCCGCGCCGGAGGCCACCCCGCTGGGCTCGCGCGACACCCAGACGACGGAGACCACCAACTACGAGATCTCCAACACCACCACGACCACCGTGCGCGAGGCCGGCGAGATCAAGAAGCTGGCCGTCTCGGTGGCGGTGGACGGTCGCTGGACCCCGCCGGCCAACGGCGAGGGCGAGCCGACCTACGCCCCGCGCTCCGCGGAGGAGATCGCCCAGATCCGCGCCCTCGTCGCCGCCGCCGTCGGCATCGACGAGGAACGCGGCGACCGCATCGAGGTGCAGAACGTCCGCTTCAGCCGCGAGGCCCTGCCCTCCGGCGGCGCCGAGGCCGGCTCGTCGCTGTTCGACTTCACCAAGAACGACCTGATGCGCGGCATCGAGCTGCTGGTGCTGCTGGTCACCGGCGTACTGCTGATCTTCTTCGTGCTCCGGCCGCTGCTGAAGACCGCCTCCGGCGGCGGCTCGACGCCGCTCCAGCTGGCCGGCGGGCCGGCGGTGACCTCGCTGCAGACCACCATCGTCGGGGGCGCCGGCGGCGCGGTGCCCCAGCTGCCCGGCCCGTCGGAGATGGAGCACCGGCTCGACATCGCCCGCATCGAGGGTCAGGTGAAGGCCTCGTCGGTCAAGAAGGTGGCCGACTTCGTCGAGAAGCACCCGGAGGAATCGACCTCGATCCTTCGCAACTGGGTGCATGAAGGCTGATGGCCGCCGCCCGCATGGTCAGCAAGAAGCCCGCCGTCGACGACGTGCGGAAGCTGACGGGGCCGGAGAAGGCCGCCGTCGTCCTGCTGTCGCTGGGCGAGGATCACACCAAGCTGTGGCAGGGTCTCGACGAGGACGAGATCAAGGAAATCTCCCAGGCGATGGCCTCGCTGGGCACCGTCAGCTCCCAGGTGGTCGAGGAGCTGCTGGTCGAATTCGTCTCGGGCATGAGCGGCTCGGGCGCGGTGATGGGCAGCTATGAGCAGACCCAGCGTCTGCTGGCCGCCTTCATGCCGCCCGACCGCGTCGACGCCCTCATGGAGGAGATTCGCGGCCCGGCCGGCCGCACCATGTGGGACAAGCTCGGCAACGTGAACGAGGCCGTGCTCGCCAACTACCTGAAGAACGAATACCCGCAGACCGTCGCGGTGGTGCTGTCCAAGATCAAGCCCGACCACGCCGCCCGGGTGCTAACGGCCCTGCCGGAGGACTTCGCCCTCGAGTGCGTCCAGCGCATGCTGCGCATGGAGCCGGTGCAGCGCGACATCCTCGACAAGATCGAACAGACCCTGCGCACCGAGTTCATGTCGAACCTCGCGCGCACCTCGAAACGCGACAGCCACGAGCTGATGGCCGACATCTTCAACAGCTTCGATCGCCAGACCGAGGCGCGGTTCATCGGCGCCCTCGAGGAGCGCAACCGCGAGGCGGCCGAGCGCATCCGGGCCCTGATGTTCGTCTTCGAGGACCTCGCCAAGCTGGATCCCGGCGGCATCCAGACCCTGCTCCGCGCCGTCGAGAAGGACCAGCTGGCGCTGGCGCTCAAGGGGGCGTCCGAAGCCCTTCGCGAGCTGTTCTTCTCCAACATGTCCGAACGCGCCGCCAAGATCATGCGCGAGGACATGGAGAGCATGGGCCCGGTCCGCCTGAAGGACGTCGACCAGGCCCAGATGGCCATGGTGCAGGTCGCCAAGGACCTCGCCGCCAAGGGCGAGATCATGCTGGTCGGCCAGGGCGGCGACGACGAGCTGATCTACTGACATGACCGCTCGCCCCTTCATCTTCGACACCGAGTTCGACGCCGCCGGCGTCGTCGTCCAGTCTTCCGCCTGGCAGCCGACCAAGCGCGCCTACACGCCCGCCGAGGTCGAAGCGCTTGTCGCCCAGGGGCGGCTGGAGGCGCGCGAGGCGGCACTGGGCGAAGCCGCGAGCCTTCAGGCGCAGGCCCTCTCCGCCATCGCCCAGGCGCTCGCCCACGCCGCGCCCGCCCTGACCCAGGTCGCCCAGGCCCACCGGGAACAATCGGCGGATCTCGCCCTCGCCGCGGCCCGCGTCGTCGCCGGGGCGGCCCTCGACCGCTTCCCCGCCGGCCCGCTGCAGGCGGCGCTCGAGGCGCTCGGCCACGAGATCGACGCCTCGCCGCGGCTGGTGGTGCGAACCGCCGGCCTCGACGAGGAAGGCCGCGGCCGGCTCGAGTCCCTCTGCGCCGACGCCGGCTTCACGGGCCTCATCGCCTTCCGGGACGAGCCGGGTCTGCCCGCCGCCTCCTTCCGTCTGGAGTGGAGCGACGGCCGCGCCGAGTTCGACGCCGATGCCGCCTTCTCGCGCATGGCCGACGCCCTGCATTCCGCCCTGGCCTCCGAGGCCGGCCACGCTGAAACCCTGAACGACGGGAGGCCTTGATGCCGTCCGACACTATCCCGCTGGAAGAGTTTCCGGACTCCACCGCCCTGGCCCCGCACGAGGAGCAGGGCGAGAAGACCGCCCACGACCTGGCGCCGGTCTTCGACGTGCCGGTGAACATCTCGGCCGTGCTCGGCAAGGCCCACATGTCGGTGGCCCAGCTGCTCAAGCTGAACCGCGGCTCGGTGCTGGAGCTGGACCGCAAGGTCGGCGAGGCCATCGACATCTTCGTCAACAACCGCCTCGTCGCCCGCGGCGAGGTCGTCGTGGTCGAGGACCGCCTCGGCGTGACCATGACGGAAATCATCAAGACCGAGGACTCGGGCGCCTGAAGCGGCGACCGGCTGTAGAGACTTAAGGGAGAAGACCCATGCGGCTTCTGGTGGTTGGCAGGCTCAGCGGACAGCTGGCGACGGCGGTGAAGATGGCCATGGCGCACGGCGCCAAGGTCCAGCACGTCGAGCGCGGCGACCAGGCCACGGAACAGCTGCGGCGGGGGCAGGGGGCTGACCTGCTGATGGTCGACTATCGCGTCGACATCGCCGCCCTCATCGCCGCCAACGAGGCCGAGCGCATCCACGTGCCGGTGGTCGCCTGCGGCGTGGACGCCGACGCCCGGGACGCGGCCGACGCCATCCGCGCCGGGGCCAAGGAGTTCATCCCCCTGCCGCCCGAGGCCGACCTGATCGCCGCGGTCCTGTCGGCGGTGGCCGACGACGAGCGCCCGATGATTTCCGCGGACCCGGCCATGCGGGCGGTCATCGGACTGGCGGACCAGGTGGCCCGCTCCGAGGCCTCCATCCTGATCACCGGCGAAAGCGGCGTCGGCAAGGAGGTGATGGCCCGCTACCTCCACAGCGGCTCGAAGCGCGCGGACAAGCCGTTCATCAGCGTCAACTGCGCCGCCATCCCGGACAACCTGCTGGAATCCGAACTGTTCGGCCACGAGAAGGGGGCTTTCACCGGCGCTCTGGCCCGCCGCATCGGCAAGTTCGAGGAGGCCCACGGCGGCACCCTCCTGCTGGACGAAATCTCCGAGATGGACGTCCGCCTGCAGGCCAAGCTGCTGCGCGCCATCCAGGAGCGGGTCATCGACCGCGTCGGCGGCACGAAGCCGGTGCCGGTCGACATCCGCATCATCGCCACCTCCAACCGCGACCTCGCCAAGTCGGTCGCCGAGGGGACCTTCCGCGAGGACCTGCTCTACCGCCTCAACGTCGTGAACCTGCGCCTGCCCGCCCTGCGCGAGCGGCCGGGCGACGTCGCTGTTCTGGCCGAGCACTTCGTCAAGAAGTACGCCGCCGCCAACGGCGTGCCGGTGCGCCCGATCTCCGCCGACGCCCGCCGCGCCCTCCAGGCCCACCGCTGGAACGGCAACGTCCGCGAGCTGGAGAACGCCATGCACCGGGCGGTGCTGCTGGCGACCGGCCCCGAGATCGACGTGGACGCCATCCGCCTGCCGGACGGCCAGCCGCTGGCGGGGGGAGGCTCGGCGCCGGCCTTTGACGCCGGACCGGCGGCCCGCGCCGCGTCGACCGCCGACGCCGTGTCCCGCGCCTTCGTCGGCCAGACGGTGGCGCAGATGGAGAAGACCCTGATCCTCGACACCCTGTCGCACTGTCTGGGCAACCGTACCCACGCCGCCAACATCCTCGGCATCTCGATCCGCACCCTGCGCAACAAGCTCAACGAATACGCCGACGAGGGCACGACCATTCCCGCCCCGCAGAGCGGCGTCGCCGCCTCCGGCTACGCGGCCTGACCATGGCTTCCCCGATGGACCGCAGAAGCGTCCTTGGCGGGCTCGGGGCGTTGTCCGCCGCCGGTTGCTCGCCCCAGTCCGCGCCCGAAGCGGCGCTGTCGGCTCCGCCCGCCCCTGTCGCCCCCGAACACTTCGACCTCTCCGCCCTCGAAGCGCGAAACGGCGGCCGCCTCGGCTTCGCCGCCATGGATCTGGCGCGGGGCCGCAACCTCGTCTGGCGGGGCGGCGAGCGCTTCGTCTACTGCTCCACCTTCAAGAGCTACCTGGCCGCCGCCACCCTGCTTCGGGTCCAGTCCGGCGCCGAGCGCCTCGAGCGCCTGATCCCCGTCACCCGGGCGGACATGGTCCTCCATGCCCCGACGACCGGGCCGGCGGTCGGCTCCACCCTCACGATCGAGCGACTGATGGAGGCGACGGTCGGGCTGAGCGACAATCCCGCCGCCAACATCCTCATCCGCGAGCTGGGTGGGATCGACGCCCTGCGCGCCTTCTACCGCGGCGTCGGCGACGACATCACCCGCGTCGACCGCCTCGAGCCCGAGATGAACCGGCTGGACGGCGACAAGGACACCACCACCCCGCTCCAGTCCATGCGGAACCTGGTCAGCCTGCTGGTGTCGGAGCGGACGCCCCTGTCCCCCGCGTCGAAGGCGCTGCTGCTGCGCTGGATGACCGAAACCCCGACGGGCGCCGGCCGCATCAAGGCGGGCGTTCCGGCCGGCTGGACCGTGGCGCACAAGACCGGCACCGGGGGTTACGGACCGAGCAACGACATCGGCGTCCTCTATCCGCCGGCCGGCGAGCCCGTGGTTCTGGCCGTCTACTATCACGCGACCCCGGAAAGCCCGGCCGCCTCCAACGACGCGGTGATCGCCGAGGCGACCCGGATGGCCCTGGATGCGTTCGGCCATGGCTGACGCGCCGCTGATGAAGGACGGGATGGCCCGTCCGACCGCCCTAGACATGCGCGGCTGGCTGCTGCGCGGCGAGGTGCTGATGGCGCTGGGCGTCATCGGCATCATCATGCTGCTGATCGTGCCGGTGCCCGGCATGCTGCTGGACCTGCTGCTGGCCATCTCGATCGTCGGCTCGGTGCTGATCCTGATGACGGCCCTGCTGATGAAGCGGCCGCTGGACTTCGCCATCTTCCCGACCGTCCTGCTGGTCGCCACCCTCTACCGGCTGGGCCTCAACCTCGCCTCAACCCGACTGATCCTCAGCCACGGACACGAGGGCCACGCCTCCGCGGGCCAGGTGATCCAGGCCTTCGGCAGCCTGATGATGGGCGGCAGCTTCATCATCGGCATCATCATCTTCGCCATCCTGCTGGTGGTGAACTTCGTCGTCATCACCAAGGGCTCGACCCGGATCGCCGAAGTGTCGGCGCGCTTCACCCTCGACTCCATGCCGGGCAAGCAGATGGCGATCGACGCCGACCTGTCTTCCGGCCTGATCGACGAGGAGACGGCCAAGACCCGGCGCAAGGAGCTGGAGCAGGAATCGACCTTCTTCGGGGCCATGGACGGCGCCTCCAAATTCGTCCGCGGCGACGCCGTCGCCGGCCTGATCATCACCTTCATCAACGCCATCGGCGGCGTCCTGATCGGCGTGCTCTCCCATGGCCTGCCGGCCGGCGAGGCGGCCGACACCTACGTCCTGCTGACCGTCGGCGACGGCCTCGTCACCCAGGTGCCGGCCCTGATCGTGTCGATCGCCGCCGGCTTCCTCGTCTCCAAGGCGGGCGTCGAGGGCTCCGCCGACAAGGCCCTGGTCAGCCAGCTGGCCACCAACCCCGTCAGCCTCGGCGTCGTCTCGGGCGCCGCCGGCCTCATCGGACTGATCCCCGGCATGCCGCTGCTGCCGTTCGCCGCGCTCGCCCTCGGCGCCGGCTTCATGGCGTGGAAGCTCGGCCGCCAGCGCCTCAGGCCCAAGCCCGTGGACGCCGACGCCGTGGTGGCCGGCCCGAAGGAGGACGTCGAGGAGCCGATCGGCACGGCCCTGTCCATCGACGAGGTCAAGATCGAGCTCGGCTACTCGCTGCTGTCCCTGATCAACGACCTCGAGGGTCGCCGCCTGACCGACCAGGTCCGCGCCCTGCGCCGGTCGCTCGCCCAGGAGTACGGTTTCGTCATGCCGTCGGTGCGCATCCTCGACAACATGCGCCTCGGCACCCAGGGCTACGCCATCCGCATCAAGGAGATGGAGGCGGGCCAGGGCGAGGTCCGCCTCGGCTGCCTGATGGCCATGGACCCGGCCGGCCGACAGGTCGAACTGCCCGGCGAGCACACGCGCGAACCGGCCTTCGGCCTGCCCGCCACCTGGATCGACGAAAGCCTGCGCGAGGAGGCCACCTTCCGCGGCTACACCATCGTCGACCCCTCGACAGTGCTGACCACCCACCTGACTGAGATCCTCAAGGAGAACATGGCCGACCTGCTCTCCTACGCCGAGGTCCAGAAGCTGCTGAAGGAGCTGGGGCCCGAGGAGAAGAAGCTGGTCGACGAGCTGATCCCGACCGTGGTCACCGTCACCACCCTGCAGCGCGTGCTCCAGTCCCTGCTGCGCGAGAAGGTCTCGATCCGCGACCTGCCGGCCATCCTCGAAGGCCTCGCCGAGGCCGCGCCGCACACCTCGTCGGTCACCACCCTGGTCGAGCACGTCCGCGCCCGCCTGGCCCGGCAGCTGTGCTGGCAGCACAAGGGCGACGACGGCGCCCTGCCGATCGTCACCCTCTCGCCCGAGTGGGAGCAGGCCTTCGCCGACAGCCTCGTCGGCCAGGGCGAGGAGCGCCAGCTGGCCATGGCGCCCTCGAAGCTGCAGGACTTCATCCGCGCCGTCCGCGACGTGTTCGAGCGCGCCGCCATGGCCGGCGAGACCGCGGTCCTGCTCACCGGCCCGCAGATCCGCCCCTACGTCCGCTCGATCATCGAACGCTTCCGCGGCCAGACCGTGGTGATGAGCCAGAACGAGGTCCACCCCAAGGCCCGGCTGCGGACCATCGGAAGCGTCTGACGCCGCCTTCCCGCCTCGCGGGTGGACGACGGGCCGCTAGTTCGCCTCCGTCCAGCCGCCCGCCGAGGCCGCCCGCGCCGCATCGTTGGCGGGACGGGCGATCAGGCCCGACTGGGTGATCCACACCTCATAGCGGGCCCCGTCGGCCATCGGCATATAGGCGGCGCCCCCGTACAGGGTGTCGACCGCGTCGATGTAGCGCCGGTGGCGGCGCGCCAGCGTCCAGGCGTCCAGCCGCCACGGCAGCCAGTCGGGCCCGGCGTCCCCGCCCGACAGCGGATGCACGCTGCGCTCGGCGTTGATCTCCTGCTCGATCGAGCGGTAGCGGCCCGACAGCCGGTCCAGCCGGTACTGCGAATCCAGCCCCAGCACATTGGCCCAGGGCTTCCACTTCAGCACCTGCGCCTCGATGCGCCATTCGTCCCCGTGCAGCGGATACAGGTTGGCGGCCGCCGGCATGTCCTCGCCGCGATCCGGCTGGATCACCGTCGCCTCGAAATACTGCGGGCCCAGCTGGCGGATCTGTACCGTCGCCACCGGCCGTTCGTAGGTCAGGCGCGCGTAGGTCTGCACGTCCAGCGCCAGCAGCCCGGCGATGGTCGCGGCCGCCATCAGGGCCGCGCCCGCGCCGCCGCCCAGCAGGCCGCCCACCAACCGGCCGCGGAAGAGGGCCGCCAGCCCCTTCAGCAGGAGGGCCAGCCCCAGCAGGCCCACGATCGCGGGCGCGATCCACCACCACCAGACCATACGCCTCCTCCCCCGTCAGAGAACCGGCCCCATCCTTTACCCTAAAACCGGACAGCGAAGGGGGTTTCTCCCGGCACGCGACTGGACAGGGGCGATCCCCCCGCTAATGCTCCCGCCCGATGTTTTCGGCGCCGCGCGACACCCTCCGGGCCCTGGGCCGCTTCCTGCGCACGCCGGGCCTCGGCCGCCGAATCGCCGCCCTCCTGACCGCGGCTATCGTTCTGCTGCTGGCGATCAACATCGCCGTGTTCGTGCTTATACGCCGGACCGCCGAGTTCAATGACACCGTCGACCAGACCCAGCAGACCCGGATGCTGTCGCAGCGCCTGCTGACCCGACTGGTCGATGCCGAGACCGGGCAGCGCGGCTTCATGCTGACCGGCCGCGCCGACTACCTGGCGGTGCACGAGGAGGCGCGGCGCGAGCTGCCGCAACTGTTTGACGACCTGGCCGTGCAGACCCTCGGCGACCCCGACCTCGGTCCCCGCATGGAGCGGATCCGGGAACTCTCCGACGAGCGGCTGCCGCTCATGGATCGCACCGTCCTGCTGGCCCGCACCGGCCGTATCGGCGAGGCGGTCGCCCTCGTCCGCGGGGGCCGGGGCAAGGTCCTCATGGACGGCATGCGCGCGGAGATCGCCGTCATCGACGAGATCCTCGAGACGCGCCTCCAGTTCCGCACCCGCCAGACCGAGTGGGCCGGCGCGGTGACCGTCGCGGCCAACGCCCTCGGCGCCCTGGTGATCATCATCCTTGCAGGCGTCAGCGCCTGGCTGGTGCGCCGCTACGTGCTCGAGATCCAGCAGGCCCGCGACGCCATCGCCGCGCTGAACGCCAGTCTCGAGAGCAAGGTTCGCGACCGCACCGCCGACCTCACCCGGGCCAACGAGGAGATCCAGCGCTTCGCCTACATCGTCAGCCACGATCTGCGGGCGCCGCTGGTCAACGTCATGGGCTACACGTCCGAACTGGAGCAGGCCAACAAGGCGCTGGACCGGCAGGTCGCCGCCATCGAGCAGCGCGCGCCGAAGACCCTCGACCCCGACGCCGTCGTGGCGGTGCGCGAGGACGTGCCGGAGGCGATCGGCTTCATCCGCGCCTCGACCGAGAAGATGGACCGGCTGATCAACGCCATCCTGCGGCTGTCGCGCGAAGGCCGGCGCGCCTTGGTGGTCGAGAGCCTCGACATGACCCGCATGGTCGAGGGCATCGCCGCCAGCGTCCGCCACCAGACCGAGGCCGCCTCGGCCGAGATCGTCGTGGAGCCCCTGCCGTGGCTGGAGAGCGACCGGCTTTCGGTCGAGCAGGTCTTCGGCAACCTGATCGATAACGCCGTCAAGTATCTCGACCGCTCGCGGCCGGGCCGGATCGTGGTCTCGGGCGCGGAGGAAGCGGGGCGGGTCGTCTATCGGGTGGCCGACAACGGCCGCGGCATCTCCGATCGCGACCATGAGCGCATCTTCGAGCTGTTCCGCCGCTCCGGCCGGCAGGACCGTCCCGGCGAAGGCCTCGGCCTCGCCTTCGTCCGCAACAGCGTTCGACGCCTCGGCGGCGAGATCACGCTGGAGTCGGAGCTTGGGCGGGGCTCGACATTCATCCTGAAATTCCCCAAACGCCTGAACCTCGCCGAGCCCGGAGACTACGCATGAGCGCATCCGTGAAGATCGTGATGGTCGAGGACGATCTCGGCCACGCCAAGCTGATCGAGAAGAACATCCGGCGCGCCAACATCGCCAATGAGATCGTCCACTTCGACGAGGGCGGCGCGGCGCTGGAGTTCCTGTTCAGCGAGGAGGTCCGCCAGAACGGTCCGCTGCTCATCCTGCTCGACCTGAACCTGCCCGACATGTCCGGCACCGACATCCTTGCGCGGGTGAAGAACGACGAGCGACTGCACCGCGCCCCCGTCGTGGTCCTGACCACCACCGACGACAAGCTCGAGATCCAGCGCTGCTACGACCTCGGCTGCAACGTCTACATCACCAAGCCGGTCGACTACGAAAGCTTTGCGGGAGCCATTCGCCAGCTCGGGCTTTTCCTGTCGGTGATGCAGGCGCCGGAAATCGAGTGAAGGCCCCCGGGGAAGTCATCCGCCTGCTCTATATCGATGACGACCGCGGCCTGTCGCGGCTGGTCGAGAAGGAGCTGGGGCGACACGGCTACGTCGTCACCTGCGCGCCCGACGGCGACGCGGGGCTCGATATCCTTGCCGCGGCCCCGGCCGCCTTCGACGTCGTCGCGCTCGATCACTACATGCCCGGCCGTGAAGGCCTCGAGGTGCTTCCGGACATCGTCGCCCTGCCGGATCCGCCGCCGGTGGTCTACGTCACCGGCGCCCAGGAGGGCCGCATCGCCGTCGCCGCCCTTCGCGCCGGGGCCGCTGACTATGTGATCAAGGACGTTTCCGAGGATTTCACCGCCCTGCTTCGCAACGCCCTCGAGCATGCGCTGCAGGCCCGCCGTCTCCGCCGGGCGAACGAGGAGGCCCAGGAGCAGATCCGTCTCGCCCGGGACCGCGCCGAAGCCATGCTGCGCGAGGTCAATCACCGCGTCGGCAACTCGCTGCAACTGGTCTCCAGCTTCATGTCGCTGCAGCTGCGCCACCTGACCGACGAGGGCGCCCGCGCGGCCCTGCGCGAGTCGCAGGCTCGCATCGAGGCCGTCGCCCACGTCCACCGCCGCCTGTACACCTCCGGCGACATGGCCTCGGTCGCGCTGGACGAATACCTCGAAGGCCTGATCGACGAGCTGGACAAGTCGCTCGGGCCCGACGCCGGCTCTCCGAGGATCGTGCTTCGCGCCGAACCGATGCGCGTCTCCACCGACCAGGCGGTCTCGCTCGGCGTGGTGGTCACCGAGCTTGTCACCAACGCCGCCAAATACGCCTATGCGCCGGGGGAGGGCGGCGAAATCCGCGTCATTCTCGAGGCGGACGGCGCAGACCGCGCCCTGCTGACGGTCGAGGACGACGGCCCGGGCATGGGCGACGGCAAGCCCAAGGGCACCGGCCTGGGCGGGAAGATCATCTCCGCCATGGCGGCCGGTCTGCGCTCGGCTGTGGAGTTCGATCCGGCGCACAAGGGTGTGCGGGCGCGGCTCGCCTTCGACCTCTGATGCGACCGCGGCTCCAGTTCGGAACGCCCGAGCAGGGGCTCGACTACCCGATCCGGCCCACCGCCTTCGGTCTTGTCGTTCACGAAACGCATCTGGCCTGCGTCCGGGTCGACCGCGGCGACCGCAGCTACTACGACCTGCCGGGTGGGGCGATCGACGGCGAGGAAACCGAGGAGCAGGCGCTGGTCCGGGAGTTCCTCGAGGAGACCGGCATGACCGTCCGACCCGTCGAGCGGCTCGGCGAGGCCGCCCAGTTCTTCCGCCGCTCCGACGGAGAGCCGCTCAACAACACGGGCGGCTTCTGGATCGCCGAACGCCTCTCGCTGGACCCCGCCGCCAAGATCGAGGCCGATCACGAACTGGTCTGGCTGGCGCCGGGGGCCGCGCTGCAAAAGCTTCGCCACGACGCCCACGCCTGGGCGGTGGCGGCCTTGCTGCGACATCGCGCCTGAGCCTTCGACGGAACGGGTGTTGTCCGCGGCCGTTGCCCTCCCGAAGCGCCTTCATGTCGAAGACGCAGTCAGAGGGAGGCTCCCATGCCCGACCACGACCGTATCGAGGGTTCCGCCAAGCAGATGGGCGGCAAGATGAAGGAAACCGCCGGCGACATCACCGGCGACGAGAAGATGAAGACCGAGGGCAAGGCGGACCAGGTCGAAGGCAAGGTCCAGAACGCCGTCGGCGGCGTGAAGGACGCCCTGCGCGACGACAAGCGCCACTAACCTCGGACGAACGAACGAAGCGCCGCCCGCCGGTCCGGTGGGCGGCGTTCGTATGTCCGGATCAGTCCCGCTCGCCCCAGCGGATCGTCAGGCCCTCGTCCCTTTCGTCGCGGCGGCTGGCGGGGCGGCATTGCTCCTCCCAGACCACTCCGCCCCCGGGTTGCGCGCGCGGGCGGGTCTCGCAGATGCGCTCGTCGAGCACCGCCGATGCGCGGCCGCTTCGCGAAGGCGCGCCGCACTGCAGGCCGTAGCGGTCGCCTTCGGCCTCCTGCCGGCAGGCGTCGGTCGCCGGGCCCGGAGCCAGGCCTGCCGGCAGGGCCTCGCCGAGATGTGCGGCCAGCACCGTTCGGACCCGCGCCTGACACGCCTCCAGCGTCTCCCCGGCGCTGCGGATAAGCGGGCTGCACTGCGCCCGCTCGTAGCCGTAGGGATCGGTCCGCGCCGAGTCCGGGATCGGCGGCGGGGGAGCCTCGGCGACGACGGGGGCTGCGGACTGCGGCTCCGACCAGACCACCTCGTCCGCGGCCGCCGGGGAAGCCTGCTGCAGCAGCACGGCGATGACGGCGGCGAGCATGGGCGTCCTCCTGTGGCGGGTGACAGCCTAGCTCATTTCGCCAGCGCCCGCATCGCTCGCTCGAGCCCCTCCAGCGTCAACGGATACATCCGTTCGTCCACCAGCTCGCGGATCAGGCCCACCGAGGGCGAATAACCCCAGTACCGCTCCGGCGCGGGATTCAGCCACGCCACCCGGTCCCACTGCTGGGTGGCCCGCTTCAGCCACACCGCCCCGGCCTCCTCGTTCCAGTGCTCGACCGAGCCGCCGGGCATGGTCACCTCGTAGGGGCTCATGGTCGCGTCGCCGACGAAGAGGGCGCGCCAGTCGGCGGGGTATTTGTGCAGCAGGTCCCAGGTCGGGATCTTCTCGGTGTGCCGGCGCCGGTTGTCCTTCCACACCCCCTCGTAGAGGCAGTTGTGGAAGTAGAAGAATTCCAGATGCCTGAACTCGGTCCGGGCGGCCGAGAACAGCTCCTCGCACATCTTCACATGGGCATCCATCGACCCGCCGATGTCGAGGAACAGCAGCACCTTGATGGTGTTGCGCCGCTCCGGCCGCATGTGGATGTCCAGCCAGCCCTGACGCGCCGTGCCGTCGATGGTGGCGTCGATGTCCAGCTCGTCGGCCGCCCCCTGCCGCGCGAACCGGCGCAGGCGGCGCAGCGCCACCTTGATGTTGCGCGTCCCCAGTTCGACCTGGTCGTCGAGGTTCCGGTACTCGCGCTTCTCCCACACCTTCACCGCCCGACCCTGCCGCCCCGGTCCGCCGATGCGCACGCCTTCCGGATTGTAGCCGCCGTGTCCGAACGGGCTGGTCCCGCCGGTGCCGATCCACTTGTTCCCGCCCTCGTGGCGGCCC
This sequence comes from Brevundimonas viscosa, assembly GCF_900116065.1. Taxonomy (GTDB): domain Bacteria; phylum Pseudomonadota; class Alphaproteobacteria; order Caulobacterales; family Caulobacteraceae; genus Brevundimonas; species Brevundimonas viscosa. The sequence goes on along the minus strand of NZ_FOZV01000003.1, from coordinate 163,871 downwards.
TTCTGCTCCTCGAGCCGCTGCTTCAGCGTCTCCATCAGCCTGTCGAACCCGCCCAGCGCCTCGATCTGCGCCTTCTCCTCGTCGCTCAGGTATTTCTCGGTCAGCAGCCGCAGCCAGTCTTCCGGGATGTCGGTGGTCAGGTCCTCGCCCGCGCCCACGGTCTCGACCCCGGCGAACACCTTGCCGAACACCTGGTCGAAGCGGTCGTAGTGTTTCTCGTCCTTGACCAGCACCGCCCGCGACAAGTGATAGAAATCCTCCACCCGACCGCCGGCCAGGCCGCGGTCCATGGCCTCCATCAGATGGAGCCATTCCTTCATCGACACCGGCACCTTGGCGTCGCGCAGGGCGGTGAAGAAGGGGAGCAGCATGGGGCCAAGGCCTATCAGGAACCCGCGGCGGGCGAAATCTGTCCGACGCCTTGAGGATCGACAGGCCTGCGGATAGGGAGTCGTCATGTCAGCTTCGCCGGCCCAGCCCTCCGCCGCGGATCGCGCGGTCGCCGCCCTCCAGAAGGGCGCGTGGGAAGAAGCCCGATCGCTGCTGGAGCCCGCCGTTTCCCGCGGCGAGACGAACGCCGCCATCCTGTCGGTCTGGGGCTGGGCCCTGGCCCGGCTCGGCCGCCGGGACGAGGCTGAACGAGCGGTCGATGAAGCCCTGCAGCTCGAGCCGGGCAATCTCCGGGCCTGCCTTCTGAAGGCCGACCTGCTCGGGGCGCGCCAGGCCAACCGGGAAGCCAGCATCTTCTATCGCGCGGTTCGCGAGTTCGGCGAGGGCCGCACCGATTTGCCTCCCGACATTCAGGACGGGGTGCGCCGCGCCCGGCAGGTTCAGGACGGACTGACCCGCGATCTTTTCAGCCACCTGCGCCGCGACCTGGCCGCGGCCGGCTACGACGAGACGACCTCCAGCCCGAGATTCAGTCAGGCGCTGGATCTCGCCAGCGGCAAGAAGACGGCCTACTTCCAGCAGCCTCGCAACTTCTTCCTCCCCGAGCTGCCCCATGTGCAGTTCTTTCCGCGGGAGATGTTCCCCTGGCTGGAAGCGCTGGAGGCGGAGACGGACGCCATCACGGCCGAGCTCGAGCAGCTGCTGGCCGGGGACGAGCGGTTTTCGCCCTACCTGAAGACCATACCCGATCTGCCCAGCCAGAAAGACTACCCGCTGATCGACAGCATGGACTGGAGCTCCTGCTTCCTGGTCAACGGGGCGCCGACGCCGGCGGCGGAACAGTGCCCGCGCACCATGGCCGCGCTGGAGTCCGTCCCGCTGTGCCGCGTGCCCGGCCGCTCGCCCCAGGTGATGTTCTCGCAGCTCAGGCCCGGCGCCCACATCCGGCCGCATACCGGGGCCGTGAACACACGCCTGATCTGCCACCTCCCGCTGATCGTCCCGCCCAACTGCCGGTTCCGCGTCGGAAACGAGGTCAGGGAGTGGGAGAAGGGCAAGGCCTGGGTGTTCGACGACACGATCGAACATGAAGCGATCAACCAGAGCGACCGCAACCGCGTGGTCCTGATCTTCGATATCTGGCGCCCCGAGCTGACGGAGGAGGAGCAGCGCCTCGTCTCCACCCTGCTCGAATCCCTCGACGCCTACTCCCCCGCCGTCGCGGCCTGGAGCTAGGCGCCGAGCAGCCCGATCAGCTGGTCCGCATCGGCCGGGGCGGCGCTCTTGATGTCGTTGTCGAAGTAGACGAACACCTCGCGGTCCTTGCGCCACGTCCGGACCGCCGCCGCCCAGTCCCGCAGCGCCGCCTCGCCATAGCGGCCGTGATAGCGCCCGCCCGGGCCGTGCCCGCGCAGATAGACGAAGTCCGCCGTCGCCTCCCACGGCGCGGGGGCATGGTGATGGTCCGAGAGGCACAGCGCCACGTTCCGTTGGCGCAGCATCTCCAGCACCTCGTCGGCGTACCAGCCCGGATGGCGGAACTCGACGCTGTAGCGGCGCCCGGCCGGAAGGGCGTCGAGAAAGCTTTCCAGCCGTTCGTCGTTGCGATGCAGGTTGGGCGGCAGCTGGAACAGGATCGGCCCGGTCTTCGGCCCCAGTCCGGCGATCCGTTCGAACATGTACGCCAGCGGCTCCCCCGGATCCTTCAGCTTCTTGTTGTGGGTGATGAACCTCGAGGCCTTCCAGGCGAACAGGAAGTCGTCCGGCGTCTGCTCGCGCCACCCGGCCACGGCCTTGTCTGTCGGCATGCGGTAGAAGCTGGCGTTGATCTCCAGCGTGCGAAAGCGGCGCGAAATGTAGGCCAGCCGTCCGGCCGCCGTCACCTCATCCGGATAGAACGGCCCGTTCCAGTCCTTGTAGGCCCAGCCGGAGGTGCCGATCCGAACGTCGCGCATGAGCGGCCAACGGCGGTCGGGCGCCGGCGGTTCCGCCTATCCCCGCCGCAGGATGAACTCGTCGTCCATCCAGCGGCCGACCGGATACTGGTACTCGCCCGCCTTCTCGAAGCCCCAGGCCGCATAAAGCTTCTGCGCCTTCAGGTTGCCGCTCCATACGCCGATCCACAGCGGACCGTCGGTGTGCGCCTCCATCCATGCCAGCGCCGTCTCCAGCAGCCGGGTCCCGAGCCCGAGGCCCTGCGCGGCCTTCGACACGTACAGCCGCCGCAGCTCCGCATGGCTGGCGCGCGCCTCGGGGTGGGGCAGGGTGTTCGGGCCGGTGTTGGCGAAGGCCAGCAGCCGGCCGTCCTTCTCCGCCACCCACCAGGCCGCGCCGGGCTCCCTGAGCTTGGTGCGGATCGTCTCCGCATTGAAGCTGGCGTCGAGAAACGCCGCCAGGTCGTCGGCCGGGTAGGGGATGCCGAATCCGGTCACGAAGGTGTCGATGAAGGTCTGCCGGCCCAGCTCGCCGAGGGCGGCGGCGTCGGCGTCTTCAGCGGGGCGGATCACGGCGTCGGTCATCTCCGGCGCCTAGCGCCTCGATCCGGGCGCGACAAGACCGTTGCGTCGGCCTAGTCTCGCCGGGTGAGCCGGTCCGTCCACCCGTCCCCGCCGACCGCCCGCGCCGACGAGGTTGTCACCTCGCCCGCAGGCGGCTACCACCTGACCGGGTCCGGCCGTCCGGCGGCCGACCGCATCCAGGTCTTGGGGGAGGACGAAGGGTCGGATCGCATGGGACTTTCCGACCTGCCGCGCATGTCAGCCCCCGCCCGAGACACCGCTGCGGAACCGTCCGCCCCGGCCTCCGCGGCCCTCGTCGTCGTGCGCCCGGGCGCGATCATCCTGGCCCGTCACGGCGAGCCGGCCCTGTCGCGCAAATGCCTGCTGACCTCCGACCAGTACCGCGACTGGTGGGCCCGCTACGAGGTCGGGGGCCTGCGCGCCGGCCAGACGCCCCCGCCCGAGCTGGTGGCCACCGCCGAGGGCGCCGGCGCCATCTACGCCTCCACCCGGCAGCGCGCCCAGGAGACCGCCGCCGCCGTCGCCGCCGGCAAGGAGGTGATGTCCGACGCCCTGTTCATAGAGGCGCCCCTGCCGCCGCCGCACTTCCCCTCCTGGTTCAGGCTGCCGCCCAAGTATTGGGGCGCCGTGGCCCGCATCTGGTGGCACGCCTTCAACCATCACGAGGGCCAGGAGACCCGCGCCCAGGCCGAGATCCGCGCCGAACAGGCCGCCCAGGCCCTGATCGCCCGCGCCGAGGCCGGCCAGGACGTCCTGGTCCTCGCCCACGGCTACTTCAACCACATGGTCGGCCGCCGCCTGAAGGCCGACGGCTGGAAGCTGGTCCACAACCAGGGCTACAAATACTGGTCCCAGCGCCGCTACGAGAAGCGCTGACGCGGCCGGGCGGGCCGAAGGCCGGTCGCGCGCGATGAGTCGCTTGAGACCGCGAACGGCCCCCTCTAGGGTCGCCGCGATGACCGACGTTTCCGCCATTCCCGCCGACCTCAGCTTCGAGGACGCCCTGCAGCGCCTCGAACAGATCGTCCAAAAGCTCGAATCCGGCCAGGCGCCGCTCGAGGAGTCCATCGCCCTCTACGAGGAGGGCGCGCGCCTCAAGGCCCACTGCGAGACGCGGCTCAAGGCCGCCCAGCTGCGCGTCGAGAAGATCGTCGTCGGTCCCGACGGCCAGCCGCGCGGCGCCGAGCCGGCCGCCTTCGAGTGATGTCCGGAGCCCCGTCCGAGCGCATCGCCTTCGACGACTTCCTCAAGGTCGACATCCGCGTCGGCGAGGTGGTCCGGGCCGAACCCTTTCCCGAGGCGCGCAAGCCGGCCTTCAAGCTGACCATCGACTTCGGCCCCGACCTCGGCGTCCGGAAGTCCTCGGCCCAGATCACCGAGCACTACACCCTCGAGCAGCTCCACGGCCGCAAGGTCGCCGCCGTGGTCAACTTCCCGCCGCGCCAGATCGGCCCCTTCATGTCCGAGGTCCTGACGCTGGGTTTCCCCGACGCCGACGGCAAGGTGGTCCTCGTCGGCGTCGATCGCGACGTGCCGGTGGGCGGGAGGCTGTTCTGACCGTGCTGGCCGCCAATTCGCCGGAGCAGGGCGTCATCGACCGCGTCGCCGAGGTCGCCGACCTCGTCACCGTGGCCCTCGACGAGCTGCTGCCCCGCGCCGACGGGCCGGAATCGCGACTCACCGAGGCCATGCGCTACGCCGCCCTGGGCCCGGGCAAGCGGCTGCGGCCCTTCTTCGCCCTCGAGGCCGCCCGCCTGTTCGACATCGAGGAGCGGCCGGTGCTGCGCGCCGCCTGCGCGCTGGAGTGCGTCCACGCCTACAGCCTCGTCCACGACGATCTGCCGGCCATGGACGACGACGACGTCCGCCGCGGCCGCCCGACCCTGCACCGCGCCTACGACGAGGCCACCGCCATCCTCGCCGGCGACGCCCTGCAGACCGCCGCCTTCGACATCGTCCTGCACCCCGACACCCACGACGACCCGGGCGTGCGCTGCGAGCTCGCCGCCCGTCTGTCCATGGCCTCGGGCGCCCGCGGCATGGCCGGCGGCCAGATGATCGACCTGCTGGGCGTGCGCGACGACCTCGGCGGCGTCGCCCGCATGCAGCGGCTCAAGACGGGGGCCCTGTTCACCTACGCCTTCGAGATTCCGCTGATCGTCGCCCGCGCCCGCGACACGGAGCGCCAGGCCCTGACCAGCTTCGCCCACGACATCGGCCTCGCCTACCAGATCGTCGACGACCTGCTCGACGTCGAGGGCGACGAGGACATCCTCGGCAAGGCCGCCCGCAAGGACGAGGCCCAGGGCAAGACCAACTTCGTGACCCTGCTCGGCGTCGACGCCGCCCGCCGCCGCGTCGGCCACCTCGCCGATCAGGCCCGGTCCCACCTCGACCCGTTCGGCCCCGACGCGGACATCCTCAAGGCCAGCGTCGATTACGTGCTGCAGCGGCGGAACTGACCCCGGACGAACCGCCCCGCATCTCTTTTTCAGCTCCTCCTGTCCCCGACCGGCAGCGAAATGCGCTAGAGCGTGTTGGACAGGAAGGCCCAGGTACCCGCTCGCATGCCCGACACCCCGCTTCTCGACCAGGTCAAGTTTCCCGCCGACATGCGCGGATTCGACATTCCGCGCCTCAAGCAACTGGCCGAAGAGGTGCGGGCCGAGACCATCGACGCCGTCTCCGTCACCGGCGGCCACCTCGGCGCCGGCCTCGGCGTGGTCGAGCTGACGGTCGCCCTGCACCACGTGTTCGAGACGCCGAAGGACATCCTGATCTGGGACGTCGGCCACCAGTGCTATCCGCACAAGATCCTCACCGGCCGGCGCGACCGCATCCGCACCCTGCGCCAGGGCGGCGGCCTCAGCGGCTTCACCAAGCGCTCCGAGAGCGAATACGACCCGTTCGGCGCCGCCCACGCCTCGACCTCGATCTCGGCCGCCCTCGGCTTCGCCGCCGCCCGCGACCAGAAGGGCGGGACCAACCGCGTCGTGGCCGTCATCGGCGACGGCTCGATGTCCGCCGGCATGGCCTACGAGGCGATGAACAACGCCGTCGAGGCCACGCGGGGCCAGTTGATGGTGGTGCTCAACGACAACGACATGTCGATCGCCCCGCCGGTCGGCGGCATGAGCGCCTATCTCGCCGGCCTCGTCTCCGGCGGCACCTACCGGGGCATGCGCAAGATCGGCAAGAAGTTCGCCGAACACCTGCCCCGCCCGTTCAAGCAGGCGGCGAAGAAGGCCGAGGAATACGCCCGCGGCATGGTCACCGGCGGCACCTTCTTCGAGGAGCTGGGCTTCTATTACGTCGGCCCGATCGACGGGCACGACATGGACAACCTCGTTCCGATCCTGAGGAACGCCGCGGCCATCACCGACCGCCCGGTTCTGGTCCACGTCGTCACCCAGAAGGGCAAGGGCTACGCCCCGGCGGAGAGCAGCGCCGACAAGCTGCACGCGGTGGTCAAGTTCGACGTCGTCTCCGGCAAGCAGTCGAAGCCGGCCTCCAACGCCCCGAGCTACACCAAGGTGTTCGGGACCGAGCTGATCAAGCGCGCCCAGCGCGATCCTTCCATCGTGGCCATCACGGCCGCCATGCCCTCGGGCACCGGCCTCGACCTGTTCGGCCAGGCCTTCCCGGACCGGACCTACGACGTCGGCATCGCCGAGCAGCACGCCGTCACCTTCGCCGCCGGCCTCGCCGCCGACGGCATGAAGCCGGTCTGCGCCATCTATTCGACCTTCCTCCAGCGCGGCTACGACCAGGTCGTCCACGACGTGGCCATCCAGTCGCTGCCGGTGCGCTTCGCCATGGACCGCGCCGGACTGGTGGGCGCCGACGGCTCGACCCACGCCGGCTCGTTCGACATCGGCTACATGGGCGCCCTGCCGGGCATGGTGCTGATGGCGGCGTCGGACGAGGCCGAGCTGGCCGCCATGATCGCCACCTCGCTGGAGATCGACGACCGCCCGTCCGCCTTCCGCTACCCGCGCGGCGACGGCGTCGGCGTCGACATCCCGGAACTCGCCGCCCCGCTGGAGATCGGCAAGGGCCGCATCGTCCGCGAGGGCACGGCCGTGGCCATCCTGTCGCTCGGCACCCGGCTGCAGGAATCGCTCAAGGCCGCCGAGGCCCTGGCCGCGCGCGGCGTCTCGGCCACCGTCGCCGACGCCCGCTTCGCCAAGCCGCTGGACGAGGCGATGATCCTCCGGCTCGCCCGCGAGCACGAGGCCCTGATCACGGTGGAGGAAGGGGCCATGGGCGGCTTCGGCGCCTTCGTGCTGCAGTTGCTGGCCGAAAAGGGCGCCCTGGACGCCGGGCTCAGGGTCCGCACCCTTCACCTGCCCGACGTCTTCCAGGACCAGGAGGCCCCGTTCGCCCAGTACGAGACGGCCGGCCTCAACGCCTCCCACATCGCCGCCGCCGCCCTGCAGGCGCTCGGCGTCGAGGCCAGCCGCGCCGTCCGCGCCTGATCCGGCAACTCCTGCGGCCGCGCCCCGTTCTGTCCCCGTCGGGGGGTGGAGTGGAGTTCGACCGACATGACACGTCCGACCCTGGCCGCCGCCGTCTTCGCGACCCTGGCTTTCGCCGCCGCCCCCGCCCTCGCGCAGGAAGCGAACGCGCCCGAGCGACCCGGGGCGGACGCGGAACCCGCCCGGGCCGTGGAAGGGCCGGCTCCCGTGATCCGTTCGGCCGACGAGCGCCTGACCTGCCGGCAGATCGCCGACGAGGCGGCGGCGCTCAGCGCCGACATGGGCGGCACGCCCTCCGGCGGCGGACTGGGCGAGATCGCCAAAGCGGGCGCGGCCATGCTTATCCCCGGCGCGGGCCTGCTGTTCGCCGGGGCCGACGCCCTGACCCGCGAGGAACGTGAGCGCCGCCAGGCCGAAGCTCTCGCCGTCCAGAATCGCTGGTTCTACCTCAACGGCCTCTACGCCGGCCGCCGCTGCCTCCAGGGCGGTTGACCTCTTCTATTCCTCGCCCGCAGGGGGAGGGGGACCACGCGCAGCGTGGTGGAGGGGGAGGGCAAGCCCCCTTCGTCCTCGCCCGCGGTCCGCATCGCTGGTTCATCACCAAGGACACGAAGGGGCACGAAGAACACCAAGGGGGCACGCCCGTCTCTGCCGCCCGCGGGCCGCAGGCCCGCAACCGGATTCGAAGGCGTCGCCCTGCGGGCTCCGCGGAATACGCCGGTCCCGTCGTGTCCTTTGTGAATCCTTTGTGCCCGTTGTGATGAACCAGCGGCGCCAGACCCCATCCCCGGCGCCGGGAGTTAATGTCTAAATCACCTATCTCACGCGTATCGGCCCTTGTTTTCCTTGAACAAACCGGGGCAGGCAGCGTCATTTCCCCGCCATGGGAAGAACCACCCCTAGACTGCCTGCCATCCCGTCGATGGGGAGGGCGTCGGATCCACGACCTCGACGACGGCGGGCTGTGGTCGAGCGATGAAGTCGGGGTGGAGGAGAGTCCCGGGGTCCTCGTGGACGTCGAGTGGATGACGTCCCTTGCTCGCCGCGCGCCCCAACCAGGCGGGGTCGATGCGGACATGATCCGGAAAGTCCCGCCTCCCGGCGACGCCGCAAGGCCGAACCGGCGAGCCTTCAAGGCCCGAACAGGGCCGCCAGTCGGCGGGGCGAACGGAAAACGACCACGCGGGGCGCAGGCTTCCGCCGAATACGGTCACTCTCAATGCACAGACCGGGCGAAGGCCCGGCGCCCCGCTCCCTTCCCAGCCTGCGACGGACAACCGTCGGAGGACGAACCGTCCTGCGCGAATCCCGCCCGTTCGGCAGCGACCGTTCGCCACGCTGGCGATGAGGTGACACAATCGTGCGAGTTTTCAACAAGCTAGCGCAGGATCGCGCCGCCTTGACCTGCGGGGGTCCCGCCTATAGGTTCCGCGCCGAATTCAGACCCCCCTCGGCATCCGTGTCGGGGCGCTGAGGCCGCCATGTCCCTGCCACCGGAATCGCGCGAAGAGGCGATCGCTCGTCTCACGAAGAGCGCATCCGATCTGGAGACGCGCACCACCCCGCGGATCTCCCAGGAGATGGCGGGTCATGCGGCGGCCAGCCAGGCCTGGAAGATCATCGCCGATCTCCTCGGCGGCGTCTTCGTGGGCCTCGCGCTCGGCTGGGTGTTTGACTACTTCACCGGCGCCTCGCCGGTCGGACTCATCGGCGGCGTCCTGCTGGGCTTCGCCGTATCGGTGTGGATGGCGTGGCGCACGGCGCAGCGCCTGATGGCCGAGGCCAACAAGTTTGGGGAGCCGACGTCGGTTCCCTTCGACGACGAAGACGAAGGAGCCTGATCGACCAATGGCCGATCCGCTACACCAGTTCCAGGTCACGCCTTACGAGTGGCTCGACTTCGGCGAAGTGACCCTGCCCGTCGTCGGCACCGTGCACCTGGCCTTCACCAACTCGCATCTGGCGATGACCATCGCCTTCGTCGTGGTGGTCGGCTTCCTGACCCTGGTCACCTCCGGGGCGAAGGTCGTTCCGGGCCGACTGCAGGCGGTGGGCGAGACCCTGTTCGGCATGATCGACGGGATGACGAGTTCGATCATCGGGCACGACGGCAAGAAGTACTTCCCGTTCGTGTTCACCATCTTCCTGTTCATCCTCGGGATGAACCTGCTGGGCATGTTCCTCAGCTTCACGGCCACCTCGCAGCTGGCGGTGACCGCCACCTTCGGCCTCATCACCTTCGGGCTGGTGGTCATCATCGGCATCGTCAAGAACGGCGCCGGCTTCCTGAAGCTGTTCTGGCCGACCGGCGCGCCGCTGGTCATGCGTCCGGTCGTCGGCCTGATCGAGTTCTTCTCCTTCCTGCTTCGCCCGATCACCCTGACCCTTCGTCTGTTCGGCAACATGATGGGCGGCCACATCGCCCTGAAGGTGTTCGCCGGGTTCGTGGCGACCGCCGTCGTCGGCGCCGCCGGCTGGTTCGGCCTGCTGATCTTCCCGCTCGCCATGGGCATGACGATCGGCCTGACCGCGCTCGAATTCCTCGTGGCCTTCCTTCAGGCCTTCGTCTTCGCCGTTCTGACCTGCATCTACCTCAACGATGTGGTCAACCTGGACCACGCCCACTAAGGGCCGGACCAGTTCGTCTCCCCACCCAACCTCGATAAACAGGACTTAAGACCATGGATCCTCAAGCCGCCAAGCTCATCGGCGCCGGCATCGCGATGTGCGGCATGATCGGCGCCGGCATCGGCGTCGGCAACATCTTCGGCCAGTTCCTGGCGGGCGCCCTGCGCAACCCGTCGGCCGCCGGCTCGCAGATCGGCAACCTGTTCGTCGGCGCGGCCCTGGCCGAAGCCCTCGGCATCCTGGCCTTCGTCATGGGCATCCTGATCTGGATCTCGTGATCGTCCCTTCGGCGGCGCGGCCTGCCCGCGCCGCCGGTTGACGCTTTTCCAGTTTCCCGACCAGGCGACCGATGACCGCTCAAGCCCAACCCGTCCTGCCCGAAGACGCGACCGCCCCGGTCGCGGTCGAGGACACGCACGCCACGACCGAGGCCGCCCACGGCGGGGAACACGAGTCCGGCGGCCTGCCGCAGTTCGAGTTCCAGCACTGGTTCGGCCAGATCGTCTACCTGGTCTTCCTGTTCGTCGTTCTCTACTTCCTGATCGCCCGGGTCTTCGCCCCGCGCATGCGGCGGGTCTTCGACGAGCGGGCCTCGACCATTTCGACCGCGATCGAGACGGCCCGTCAGGTCCAGGCCGAAGCGGCCGGCCAGGCCGAGGCCGCCAAGCGTGAGGTCGAGGAGGCCCGCGCCGCCTCGCGCGCCACCGCCGCCGCGGCCAAGGCCCGCGTGACCGAGGAGGCCAACGCCCGCGCCGCCGTGGAAGAGGCTTCCGTCGCCGCCCGCATCGCCGAGGCCGAGACCGCCATCGCGGCGACGCGCGACGCCGCGATGTCCAACGTCGCGACCATCGCCTCGGATACCGCGGCGGCCATCGTCGAACGTCTCACCGGCAAGGCCCCGACGGGCGCCGAAGCCGCCGCCGCCGTGAAGGGCGCCGCCTGATGGAATTCTTCAATCCCCACCTCTACGACCTGGCCAACGCCGAACTGTGGGTCGCGATCGGCCTGATCGCCTTCTTCGTCATCGTCGCTGTCGCCGGCGTGCCGAAGCTGGTCGGCGGCGCCCTCGACGCCAAGGCCGCGAAGATCCAGGCTGAACTCGACGAGGCCGCGCGCCTGCGCGCCGAGGCCGAGGCCCTGCTGGCCCAGATCCGTCAGGAGAAGGCCGAGGCCGAAGCCCAGGCCGCCGAGATGCTGAAGGCCGCCGAGGCCGACGCCCGCCGCCTCGAGGAAGAGTCGAAGGTGAAGCTGGAAGAGAGCCTGGCCCGCCGCCAGCAGCTGGCCGAGCGCCGCATCGCCCAAGCCGAGGCCCAGGCGTCCGCCGAGGTCAAGGCCGCGGCCGCCGATCTCGCCGCCCGTGCGGCCGAGCAGATTCTTGCCGCCCGTCTGGCCGGCCAGAAGAGCGATCCGATGCTCGACGCCGCCATCGCCCAGCTGGGCTCGCGCCTCAACTAGGCGATCGGCAAGTCGAAACGCTCAGGCCCCGTCGGCTGCCGCCGGCGGGGCCTTTTTCGTCAGTGCGCCGGGGCGCCGTGGATCACGTCGTGACCCCGCCGCCGCTCCCGCTCGACCAGCCGCGCATAGACGTTGCCGAGCACGATGCCGTAGACGGCGTGCGTGGCGATCATCCACGCCAGCGTGCCGAAGCCAGCCCGCATGAAGAACATGCCGACGCCGGCCAGCGGCGCGACCGTCAGGCTCATCAGGATGAAGGCTCCCACGGCGAACAGGATGCCCTTCGACTCCGGCGTGTCGGTCGGCAGCCTCGGACAGATCACCCCGAACAGGGGACCGAGCACCAGCGTCCCGACGACGGCGTGGGCGATCCAGCCCACCGCCATGGTGTCGGGCGTCTGCAGCATCACCGACAGGAGCCGCGGGAAGCTCACCGCCCACGGCCCCAGCATCAGATTGGCGATTTCAAGTATGGACACGGCGATCGTGGCCGCCAGACCGGCGATCAGCCCCTTTTGTACGCGTGACATCATGACCGCTAGCGCCTCCCAAACGCATGCTCTGGTTCTGATTACGCAAACCGGAGCATACGCCTCTGAGGGGAGGCGGCGTTCACATCAGCGTGCTTCGCAGGTGCGAAGCCTTATTCGGCGGCGATGTTCGAGCCTTCGGGAGCCGTCCAGCGCAGCACCGGCTGCCGGGCGGCGCGGGTCTCGTCCAGCCGCCGCAGGGGGGCGTGGAAGGGCGCGCCCTTGAACCGCTCGACGTCGCCGGCCTTCGCCGCCTGCGCCAGCGCCCGCATCGCCTCGATGAAGCGATCCAGCTCCTGCTTCGATTCCGTCTCGGTCGGCTCGATCAGCATGGCCCCGTGCACGACCAGCGGGAAGTACATGGTCATCGGGTGGAAGCCTTCGTCGATCATCGCCTTGGCGAAGTCGAGCGTGGTCACGTCCGTGCCCTTCAGCCATTCGTCGTCGAACAGGGCCTCGTGCATGCACGGCCCCTCCGGGAAGGCCGCCGACATCAGGTCCGACAGCCGGGCCTTGATGTAGTTGGCGTTCAGAACCGCGTCCTCGGCGACCTGCCGCAGTCCGTCCGAGCCATGGCTCATCATGTAGCTGAGGGCCCGCACGTACATGCCCATCTGGCCATGGAAGGCGCAGAGGCGTCCGAAGGCCTGCGCCGCCTCGCCCTCGGCGAATTCCTCCAGCCGGAAGCCGTCCTCGCCCGAGACCACCCACGGGGCCGGGGCGAAGGGGGCCAGGGCCTCCGACAGCACCACCGGACCCGCGCCCGGGCCGCCGCCGCCGTGCGGCGTCGAGAAGGTCTTGTGCAGGTTGATGTGCATGGCGTCGACGCCGAGGTCGCCCGGCCGTACCCGCCCGACGATGGCGTTGAAGTTCGCCCCGTCGCAGTAGAAATAGGCTCCGGCCTCGTGGGTCAGGCGGCTGATCTCGAGGATGTCGCGCTCGAACAGGCCGCAGGTGTTCGGGTTGGTGACCATGATGGCGGCGACGTCGTCGCCCAGCTTGGCCTCGAGGTCCTTGATGTCGACCCGGCCGTCTTCGGTCTGGGCGATCTCGACCACCTGATAACCGACGAAGGCGGCGGTGGCGGGATTGGTGCCGTGGGCCGAGGTCGGCACCAGCACCTTGTTGCGCGGCTTGTCCGAGCGCAGGCCGTGGCCCGCGGCCCGGTGGGCGGCGCGGATGGCCATCAGGCCGCACAGCTCGCCGTGGGCGCCGGCCTTGGGCGACAGGGCCACCGCCGGCATGCCGGTCAGGGTCTTCAGCCAGTGGGCCAGCTGGTCCATCAGCTCCAGCGCGCCCTGCACCGTCGACTGCGGCTGCAGCGGGTGGATGTCCGAGAATCCGGGCAGGCGAGCCATCTTCTCGTTCAGGCGCGGATTGTGCTTCATCGTGCACGAGCCGAGCGGATAGATGGCCAGGTCGATGGCGTGGTTCTTCTGGCTCAGGCGCACGTAGTGGCGCATCGCCTCCGGCTCCGAGAGGCCGGGCAGGCCGATCGGATCGCGGCGCACGAGGTCGCCAAGGTCGGAGCCGTCCGCCTTCGGCTCCGGCAGGTCGACGCCGGTCTTGCCCCAGCCGTCGCTCTCGAAGATCAGGTGCTCGTCCTGCAGCAGGCCCCGGCCGCCGGTCAGGGTCGGGTGCTTGTAGTCGTGGCCCACGGCGTTGGGCGTGGTCGGACGGCCGACGGTGTTCATGGTGCTCATTACAGAACCTCCGCCAGGGCGGACTTCAGGGTCGCGATATCCGCGTCGGTGGTGATCTCGGTGGCGGCGACCAGCAGGACGTCGTCCATGCCCGCCGCGGGGGCGAGGCGGCCGTAGGGCACGCCGGCGAGGATGCGCTTCTCCGCCAGCCGCTCGACGACCTCGCTGGCCGGCTTCGGCAGGCGCACCGCGAACTCGTTGAAGAAGCGCGGGGTCAGCACCTCGACGCCGGGTATCGCCGCCAGGGCGTCGCGGGTCTTCACCGCCGCCTCATGGTTCAGCAGGGCCAGCCGGCGCAGGCCGGTCTCGCCCAGCAGGCTCATGTGGATGGTGAAGGCCAGGGTGCACAGGCCCGAGTTGGTGCAGATGTTCGAGGTCGCCTTGTCGCGGCGGATGTGCTGCTCACGCGTCGACAGGGTCAGGACGAAACCGCGTTCGCCGTCGGCGTCGACGGTCTCGCCGGTCAGGCGGCCCGGCATCTGGCGGATCAGCTTCTCGCGGCAGGCGAACAGGCCGACGTAGGGTCCGCCGAAGTTCAGGGCGTTGCCGATCGACTGGCCCTCGGCGGCGACGATGTCGGCCCCCATCTCGCCCGGCGACTTGAGCAGCCCCATCGACACGGCCTCGGTAACCACCACGATCAGCAGGGCCCCGGCCGCGTGGGCGGCCTCGGCGATCTTCGTCACGTCGGTGGCCGTGCCGAACACGTTCGGCGTCTGGACCACCACGCAGGCCGTGTCCGGGCCGATCTGGGCGATGACGTCCGCCTCGGCGTCCACCGCGGCGGGCAGCACCTGGGTCTCGACGCCGACGGCGTGGACCACGGTTTCGGTCGCCGCCACATAGTGCGGATGCACCCCGCCCGAGATCACCGCCTTGTTGCGGCGGGTCACGCGGGTGGCCATCAGCACGCCCTCGGCCATGGCGGTCGAGCCGTCATACAGCGAGGCGTTGGCCACCGGCATGCCGGTCAGGTTCGCGACCTGGGTCTGGAACTCGTACAGGTACTGCAGCGTGCCCTGGGCGATCTCCGGCTGGTAGGGCGTGTAGCTGGTCAGGAATTCCGACCGCTGGATCACATGGTCCACCGTGGCCGGCACATGGTGCTTGTACGCCCCTGCGCCGCAGAAGAAGGGGACCGAGCCGGCCGCCACGTTCCGCCCCGCCATTGCGCCCAGCGCGCGCTCGACCTGCAGTTCGCCGGCCACGCGGGGCAGGTCGACGAAGCCCTCCCGCCGCGCCGCCTCGGGCACGTCCACGAACAGGTCGTCGATCGACTTGGCCCCGATCGCCGCCAGCATGGCGGAGCGGTCGTCGGGCGTCAGCGGCAGGTAGCGCATGGCGGGGAGGGTCCGTGCGAAGGGTCTAGAGGGTGGCCAGGTACTGGTCGTAGGCGGCGCGATCCATCAGCTCGTCGAGCTGTGAGGCGTCGGACACCTTGATCTTCGCGAACCAGCCTTCGCCCTCGGGGTCGGCGTTGACGGTCTCCGGGGCGTTGGCCAGGGCGGCGTTGCCCTCGACCACCTCGCCCGCGACCGGAGCGTAGACGTCGGACGCGGCCTTGACGCTCTCGACGACGGCGAAGCTGTCGCCCTTCGACACCGACCTGCCGGCCTCGGGGGTCTCGACGAACACCACGTCGCCGAGCGCCTCGGCGGCGTGCTTGCTGATGCCGACAGTGGCGACGTCGCCCTCGAGGCGAACCCACTCGTGATCCTTGGTGAAGCGCATCTCAGTTCTCCGGAAGCCGTCAGGCGGCCTTGGGTTTGCGATAGTAGCGGGAGGCGACGAAGGGCAGGGCGACCACCTCGGCGGCGGCGGCCTTGCCGCGCACGATGACCTTCAGCTCCGTGCCGAGCTCGGCCATGGCCGGCGGGACGTAGCCCATGGCGATGTTCTTGCCGAGCGTCGGCGAGGGACCGCCCGAGGTGACCTTGCCGACCACCTTGCCTTCGGCGTCGGCGATCTCGGCGCCCTCGCGGGCCGGGGCGCCTTCCTTGACGTGCAGGCCGACGCGGACCCGCCCCGGGCCGTCGGCCTGCGCCTTCAGGATGCGGTCGGCGCCGGGGAAGTCGGCGCGCTCCTTGCGCGATTTCGACAGGGCGAAGGTCAAGGCGCCCTCGACCGGGTCGGTGGAGGCGTCGATGTCGTGGCCGTGCAGCGGCAGGCCGGCTTCAAGCCGCAGGCTGTCGCGGGCGCCCAGTCCGATCGGCTTCACCCGGGCGTCGGAGAGCAGCAGGTTCCAGATCCGCTCGGCGTCGGCGGCGGGAACCGAAATCTCGTAGCCGTCCTCGCCGGTGTAGCCCGAGCGGGAGACGTAGCAGTCGACTCCGAACAGCATCAGCCGGGCGCAGTCCATGAAGCCGAACTCGGCCAGCACCGGCTCGTGGGCGGCCATGACCTCGGCGGCCTCGGGGCCCTGGATGGCCAGCAGGGCGCGGTCGTCGAGGATGGTCAGGGTGGCGTCGCCGGAGATGTTGGCCTTCAGATGGGCGAAGTCGGCGTCCTTGTTGCCGGCGTTGACCACCACATAGAGGCCGTCGTGGTCGGGCTTGCCGGCCATCAGGTCGTCCATGATGCCGCCCTCGGCGTTCAGCAGCAGCGAATACTTCTGCTTGCCGGCCTTGAGGATCTGGTAGTCGCCGGGCACGAGCCGCTCGAACTGGGCGATGGCGTCGGCACCGGTGATCTTGCACTGGCCCATGTGCGAGACGTCGAACAGGCCGGCGTGTTCGCGGGTCCAGCGGTGCTCGGCCAGAACCCCTTCATACTGCACCGGCATGTCGTAGCCGCCGAAGCCGACCATGCGGGCCCCCAGCGCGCGGTGGGCGGCGTTCAGCGGCGTGGTCTTCAGGGACTGATCGGTCATCGGCGCCTCTCGCGGTCGCGTGTTTTGGCGGTAGCTCCGCCGTCCTCGCGCCCCCGCTGTCCTGAAGCCTGAGAGATTCCGCGCCGGACCGGGTCCGGGGCTTGCTCCGTCGGCGCGCCCCGAAGGGCGACTTTCCAGCGTCCGTGCGCCTCGCGGTCCTTTTGCCTGAGCGTTTCCGGGGCGGTTGCGCCTTCGGCTCCGGGCCCGCCGAAACGACCCCGATCTCTCCCGCGAGAGCGCCGCGACCTAGGCCTCGACTCCGGAGGGAAGTCAAGCGGGAGCGGAACCCGTCGCCGTCAGCGAACCAGCCGGGCTGCAAGTGCGACAAGGCCGGCGAGTCCCGTCGCGGGCACGGCGATTCTGAAGGTCCAGACGCACCCGGAAATGAAACGGCTGTCGTAGCGCCTGTGCAGGTCGGTGTAGAAGGCGGCGATTGGCGTGAGGTCCCACCCCCAGCCCGGCCGCCAGAACCCGGGGAGCTCTCCGGGACGCAGCTTCATCGACTTCAGGTAGTCGGCCCAGAACTGCGCCCCGTACCACGCGGCGACCAGCGCCCCGAAGGCGGTGATGGACATCCAGACTGCGGCAAGTCCGGCCCAGTGCGTCATCCGCTCTTCGCAGCGTAGACCTCGACCTCCGCCAACCGCGCCGCCTTCTCCCTCTCGTCGAGGAACGACCCCTCGAAGCTGTTCCGCGCCAGCTGCGTCACCTGCTCCCGTGTCAGCCCCACCGCCTCGGCGAGGCGGCGGTAGTTGTCGTTCACATAGCCGCCGAAATAGGCGGGGTCGTCGGAGTTGAGGGTGACGTGCAGGCCGCGGCGCAGCATCTCGGGGACCGGGTGGTCCCTGAGGTCCTTGACCACGCAGAGCTTGAGGTTGGACAGCGGGCACACAGTCAGCGTCATCTGCGACGCGGCCAGGCGTTCAATGAGCGCCTCGTCCTCCATCGAGCGGTTGCCGTGGTCCATGCGGTCGATGCGCAGCAGGTCGAGGGCTTCGCGGACGTATTCGGGCGGGCCTTCCTCGCCGGCGTGGGCGCACAGCTTCAGCCCCATTTCCCGGGCCCGGGCGAAGACCCGCTCGAACTTCGAGGGCGGGTGGCCGACCTCGGAGGAGTCGAGCCCGACGCCGGCGATGCGGTCCAGCCACGGCCCGGCCTGGTGCAGCGCATCGAAGGCGGCGTGCTCGTCGAGGTGGCGCAGGAAACAGAGGATCAGCTTCGAGGAGACGCCCAACTCCCGCTCGGCCCGCTTCATCCCGGCCAGAAGGCCCTCGGCCACGACGCCGAAGGGGAGGCCGCGGTCGGTGTGGGTCTGGGGGTCGAAGAAGATCTCGGCGTGGCGGACGTTGTCGGCGGCGGCGCGACGGAAGTAGGCGAAAGCCAGGTCGTGGAAGTCCTCCTCGGTGAGCAGGACGTTGGCGCCGGCGTAGTAGATGTCGAGGAAGTCCTGCAGGTTGGAGAAGTCGTAGGCCGCCCGCACGGCCTCGACGCTGTCGAACGGGATCGAGACGCGGTTGCGGCGGGCGAAGTCGAACATCTGCTCGGGCTCGAGGCTGCCCTCGATGTGCAGGTGAAGCTCGGCCTTGGGCAGACCGGCGATATAGGCGTCGAGCGACATGGCGGCTCCCTCCGGAGGGAGGAAGTTTAGCCTACATCCGCTCCGGCGTGTCGATGCCCAGAAGGTCGAGCGCGATGACCAGCTGGTCCAGCGTCGCCTTGGCCAGCGCCAGGCGCGAGCCGCGCAGGGCCGCATCCGGCGCCGCCAGCACGGGGCAGGCGGCGTAGAATTTCGAGAAGCTCTGCGCCAGCCGGTAGGCATGCTCCGCGACGACGTGCGGCATGCGCTTGTCGTAGGCCTCGGCGGCCGCCTGGGAGAAGGCGTCCAGCGTCAGGGCCAAATCGCGCTCGGCCGGCTCGCCGATGGCGATCGGACCCGGTTCCGCGCCCTGGTCCGCCGCCTTGCGCAGCAGCGATTTGATCCGCACCGCCTGGTACAGCAGGTAGGGGCCGGTCTTGCCCTCGAAGCTCATGAAGCGGTCGAGGTCGAAGATGTAGCTGGTGGTCCGGCTGTTCGACAGGTCGGCGAACTTCAGCGCCGCCACCGCCACCTTGTGGGCGATGTCCTCGAACTCGGCTTCCGGCAGGTCCTCGCCCAGCTTCGCCTCATGCAGGCGCTCGCGGGCCTTGTCCCTGGCCATGGAGATCAGGTCGTGCAGCTTCAGCACGCCCCCGGCCCGGGTCTTGAAGGGCTTGCCGTCCGGTCCGTTCATGGTCCCGAAGCCGAGGTGCTCCAGCGAGCCCTCGGCGGCGTAGCCGGCCAGATAGCTGGCGCGGAACACCTGCTCGAAATGTTCGGCCTGACGCTCGTCGACGACGTAGAGGATCAGGTCGGGGTCGAGGCTCTTCCGGCGATCGAGGATGGTCGCCAGGTCGGTGGTGCCGTACATGGCCGAGCCCTCCGACGAGATGACCAGCAGCGGCGGCGGGCTGGGCGCCTCGATCACCGAGCCGTCGGCCAGCTTCTTCTTGCGGGTCTCGCCGGGGCGGGCGACGTGCACCACCCGGGCGCCGGCGTCCTCGACCAGCAGACCGCGGGTCTCCAGATGGACGATCATCTCGGACATCAGCGGGTCGGCGTCGGATTCCCCGTTCCACAGGTCGAAGGTCACGCCCAGCGCCCCGAACTCGCGCTCCAGCGCGGTGCGGCTGACGGCGACGAAATGCTTCCACAGGGCGCGGTAGCCGGGGCGTCCGGCCTGCAGCTCGGCCGTCGCCTTGCGGGCGCGGTCCCTGAAGTCGGCGTCTTCCTTGGCCCGGGCGGCGGCGGCAGGGTAGAGCCGCTCGAGATCCTCGAGCGTCACCGGGCTTTGAGCCGGGAAGGGGCCGTCGCCTTCGGCCATGAAGGCGTCGGCCCGGCCCTCGTCGCCGACGGCGACGATCAGCAGCCCCATCTGGAAGCCCCAGTCGCCGAAGTGGGCGTCGCCCCAGACCGTGTCGCCGCGGAAGCGGAACACCCGCTTCAGGCTCTCGCCGATGATCGAGGAGCGCAGGTGGCCGACGTGCATCGGCTTGGCCACGTTCGGCCCGGCGTAGTCGATGACCACCTTGCGCGGGGCCTCGACTCCGGCCGCTCCGGCGTGGGCGGCGTCGCCCGCCACCTCGGCGGCGCGGGCGGCAAGGGCCGCGTCGGCGACCTTCAGGTTGATGAAGCCGGGCCCGGCGACCTCGACCGAGGCGAGGCGCGCGTCGCCCTCGAGGCGGGCCGCGACCTTCGCCGCCAGCTCGCGCGGGTTCTGCTTCAGGGCCTTGGCGGCGGCCAGGGCGCCGTTCGACTGGAAGTCGGCAAGGTCGGGGCGATCGGACGGGGTGACGCGGGCCAGCTTCGGGTCCACGCCTTCGGCGGCGAAGGCGGCCGCGACCGCTTCGCCCAGTTCCGTTCTGAGGTCGGTCATCAGTCGGCCTGCACGCCCGCGTTGACGCGGAAGCGGCTGCCGGAGCGGTTGAACTCGGCCATTTCAGGGGTGACCTCGAAGCCGACGAGGATCTCGAAATTGTCGCCGCTGATGGTGTCGTTGGCGCGCGGAATGACGATGGTCTGGTCCTGGGTGACGCTGGTCGTGCGCTCGTCGCCCTCGAAGGTCACCGGCAGGTCGAAGTAGACCTTGTCCAGCACCGCCCGGTTCCGCTCGGTGACGGCGATCCAGTAGCGGTAGGTGCGGCCGTTCCCCTCGGCGAGCGGCCCGCGGCCCAAGTTGAACAGCACCCGGGTCTGGACGGTGATCGGATCGTCGCCCTGGTACATGCAGTCGGAGGCGAGGCCCTCGATCTCGCCGGTGTAGCCGACATTGACGGCCGTCACGCGGTCGCCGCCCAGCTCCACGTAGCGCGCGGCGTCGTAGAGGATCTTCACATAGGGACAGGGACCGGCGGCGGCGCGACGACGCAGGGGGGCGATGCGCGGAGCGCGCGCGCGCCGCTCGGGCTCCTGGCCGCTGGCGGTCTGACCCGGGCCCGGCTGGCGCTGCTGTCCGACCACCTGGGCCTCCGCGACCGACGGCGCCGCCACGGTCGACAGGGTGGCGGCGGCCAGGGCCGAGGCGAGGGAAACCATCAGGACGCGACGCATCGAATGCTCTTCCAGGCAAGAGGAGGCGGCGACAGCCCGACGCCGCCGGCACGCTCGCCGCTGATAGCGGCTAAACCGAGGCGCGGCAAACCCGCGCGCGCCGATTGGGCGGTGGCGGCGGGCGGAGCGAACGACTAGGTTCCGGCCATGACGCTTCACCAGTCGATCCGACCGGCCGAAAAGCCGCCGCTGACCGTGCGCCTGGCCACGCCGCGCGGCTTCTGCGCGGGCGTGGACCGCGCCATCCAGATCGTCGAGCGGGCGCTCGAGAAGTACGGCGCGCCGGTCTATGTGCGCCATGAGATCGTGCACAACCGGCATGTGGTCGAGCGTCTGAAGGCCATGGGCGCGGTCTTCGTGAAGGAGCTGGACGACTGCCCGGACGACCGGCCGGTGGTGTTCTCCGCTCACGGCGTGCCGAAGTCGGTGCCGGCGACCGCGAGGGCGCGCGAGATGCTCTACATCGACGCCACATGCCCGCTGGTGTCGAAGGTGCACGTCGAGGCCGAGCGTCACCACGCCGCCGGACGTCATGTCATCCTCATCGGCCACGCCGGCCACCCGGAGGTGGTGGGCACCATGGGCCAGCTGCCGGCCGGCGCGATCAGCCTGGTGGAGACCGTCGAGGATGCCGAGGCGTTCCAGCGACCGGGCGACGCGCCGCTGGCCTACGCCACCCAGACCACCCTGTCGGTCGACGACACCGCCGACATCCTTGCGACCCTGAAGCGCCGCTTCCCTGAACTGCCGGACCCGCACAAGGAAGACATCTGCTACGCCACCACCAACCGGCAGGAGGCGGTCAAGGCGCTGGGCCAGGGCTGCGACCTGGTGCTGGTGGTGGGGTCGAAGAACTCATCCAACTCGGCGCGGCTGGTGGAGGTGGCGATCCGCGCCGGCGCCGGCGACGCCCGGCTGGTGGATGACGCGAGCCACGTCGACTGGAGCTGGTTCGACGGGGTGTCGACGCTGGGAATCACCGCCGGCGCCTCGGCGCCGGAACAGCTGATAGCGGAGTTGATCGAGGCGGTGCGGGCGCGCTTCGACGTGAGCCTGGTCGAGGATGACGGCGCCCGCGAGACGGTCACCTTCAAGCTGCCGCGGCTGCTGACCGCCTGATCCGGGGTTGCTCAAGCGGAGCCTTTGGCGTTCGCTGGCGTTAACCTTTCCACCGGATCGGGAGCCCGCCCATGCGTTCACTGACCGCCGCCTGCGCCCTCGTCTCCAGCTTCGCCTTCGCCGCCGCCTGCACCGAGGAGGCCGCCGCGCCGCCCGAACCGGTGACGCCCCAGCCGGTTTCGACGGCTCCGAGCGCGCCGCGGGTCAGCTACGCCTGCGAAAGCGGCCAGTCGGTTGTGGTCGCCTACCCGGACACCGCGACGGCCCGGCTGTCCTATCGCGGTCAGGATTACGTCCTGCGCACGGCCCAGTCGGCGTCGGGCGCACGCTTCGTCGGCTCGGGCGTGGAATGGTGGATCGCCAGCCGCGGCGACACCGAGAACGCCACCCTGAGCCGCCTGGGCCCCAACGAGGAGGTCGGCACGGCGGTGCTGGAGCGCTGCAGCCGACCGGCTTCCGGGCCGGTCTCTCCGGGACCGGCGCCGATCGAGGGCAGCGGGCTGGTCCCGGCCTCGGCGCCCCCCTGCCGGGGGCCGCAGCTGCGGCTGTCGAACGAGGGCGGCGACGCCGGCGCGGGGAATCGCGTGGCCAACATCGGTCTGCAGAACGTGGGGACGCAGCCGTGCAGCCTGACCGGCTATCCGACGGTGACGCTGCAGGACGCGCAGGGCCGCAATCTCACCGCCGTCCGCAGCGAGCAGGCGACGGGCAGCTATTTCACCCCGGGGCAGCCGCCCGCGCCGGTGGTCCTCGCCCCCCAGGCCCGGGCGGCCTTCGAACTGGCGTGGAGCGCGATCCCCGACGAGGCCCAGGGCGAGCGGACCTGCCCGAACGCGGCCCGCGTGCGTGTGCTCGCCCCGGGCGACACCTCGCCCGCATCCCTGACCATGAACCTCGCCCCCTGCGGCGGACGGGTGAAGGTCAGCCCGATCCGTCCGCTGGCCGGCGCGCCGCAGCCCGCCCCGGAGCCGACCGTCTAGGGGGCTTCAACCCGAAGCGGATTCGGCGTAGCGGAGCGCGCATGACAGCCAGCTTCCATGACCGCGTCGCCGCGGAACTCGGCGACATCGAGGCCCAGGGCCTGACCAAGCCCGAGCGGGTGATCGCCTCCCGCCAGGGCCCGGTGATCACCGTCGGCGGGCGCCAGGTGCTGAACTTCTGCGCCAACAACTATCTCGGCCTCGCCGGCGACGAGCGGGTCGTCCAAGCCGGGATCAGGGCGCAGGAGGGCTGGGGCGCCGGCACGGCCTCGGTGCGCTTCATCTGCGGCACCCTCGAGATCCACAAGCAGCTGGAGCAGGCCATCGCCGGCTACCTCGGCTTCGAGGACGCCATCCTGTTCGCCGCCGCCTTCGACGCCAACGGCGGCATCTTCGAGCCGCTGTTCGGGGCCGAGGACGCCATCGTCTCCGACAGCCTGAACCACGCCTCGATCATCGACGGGGTCCGGCTGTGCAAGGCGAAGCGCTACCGCTTCGCCAACTCGGACATGGCCGACCTCGAGGCCCAGCTGAAGCAGGCCCGCGCCGACGGCGCGCGCGACATCGTCATCGCCACCGACGGCGCCTTCTCGATGGACGGCTACATCGCGAAGCTGAAGGACATCCGGGCGCTGGCCGACAGGTACGACGCCCTGATCATGGTCGACGACTGCCACGCCACCGGCTTCCTCGGTCCGCAGGGCCGCGGCTCCTACGCCCACCACGGGGTGAAGGTCGACTTCGTCACCGGCACCTTCGGCAAGGCTCTGGGCGGCGCCATGGGCGGCTTCATCTGCGCCACGACGCCGGTCGTCCAGCTGCTCAAGCAGCGCGCCCGGCCCTACCTGTTCTCCAACGCCCTGAGCCCCGCCGTGTGCGGCTCGTCGCTTGAGGCCATCCGCATCGCCGGCGGCGAGGAGGGCGACAGGCTGCGCGAGCAGCTGTTCGCCAACGCCGCCCGCTTCCGCGCCGCCATGGCCGGGGCCGGCTTCAACCTGCTGCCCGGCGAGCACCCGATCATCCCGGTCATGCTGGGCGACGCCAAGCTGGCCCAGGACATGGCCGCGCGCATGCTGGAGCTCGGCGTCTACGTCATCGGCTTCAGCTTCCCGGTGGTGCCGCGCGGCCAGGCCCGCATCCGCACCCAGATGTCGGCGGCGCACACCTTCGACCAGATCGATCAGGCCGTCGCGGCGTTCACCCAGGCCGGCAAGGAACTCGGAGTTATTTGATGACCGACACCATGAAGGCCCTGGCCAAGACGAAGCCGGCCGAGGGGCTGGAGCTCATCGACGCCCCCATCCCGGTCGCCGGCGACGAGGACGTGCTGATCAAGGTGCACCGCACCGCCGTCTGCGGCACCGACATCCACATCTGGAACTGGGACGAGTGGAGCCAGAAGAACGTCCCGGTCCCGATGATCACCGGTCACGAATTCTCCGGCGAGATCGTCGCCATCGGCAAGGACGTCGACCGCCGCCTGAAGGTCGGCCAGCGCGTCTCGGCCGAGGGTCACGTCATCGACCTGAATTCCGAAGCCGCCCGCGCCGGTCACTTCCACCTCGACCCGGCCACCAAGGGCATCGGCGTCAACCGTCAGGGCGCCTTCGCCGAATTCGTCGTCGCTCCGGCCTTCAACGTCATCGAACTGCCCGATGACGTGCCCTACGAGATCGGCGCCATCCTCGACCCGTTCGGCAACGCCGTGCATACGGCGCAGCAGTTCGACCTGCTCGGCGAGGACGTGCTGGTCACCGGCGCGGGCCCGATCGGCATGATGGCCGCCGCCGTCGCCCGCCACGCCGGGGCCCGCACCGTGGTGCTGACCGACATCAACGACTTCCGCCTCGATCTGGCGCAGAAAGTCGCGCCGGGCGTGCGCACCGTGAACACCACCAAGGAAGACCTGCACGATGTCATCCACGAGCTGGGCATGAAGGTCGGGTTCGACGTGGCGCTGGAGATGTCGGGCTCGCCGATCGCCTTCAAACAGTGCGTCGACACCCTGATCATGGGCGGCGGCATGGCCATGCTGGGCATTCCGTCGAAGCCGATGGAGACCGACTGGGGCGCGATCATCCTCAAGGCCCTGACCATCAAGGGGGTCTATGGCCGCGAGATGTTCACCACCTGGCGCAAGATGCTGGGCCTGCTGAAGGCCGGGCTCGACCTGCAGCCGCTGATCACCCACCAGATGTCCTACGAGAACTACCGCGAGGGCTTCGAGGCGATGAAGTCGGGCAAGTCCGGCAAGGTGGTGCTGGACTGGGACAAGGCCGCGGCCTGAGACCCGGAGTCTGATCCATGGACGACGGCGGCCGGGTGCTGGCCTTCCTCGAGGGGGAAGGGGTCGACGGCCGCGGCCGCACCCTGTTCGAAGTGCTGGCCCTTGACGATGCGTCGCTGGAGCGCCACCACGACTTCATCCAGTGGCTGTTCCCGCTGGACGAGCCGTCGGCGGCCGTGCCGGACGCGCCGGTGCTGGATGCGGCGGCGGTGGAAGCTGTCCGCGCCTCGACCCTCGCCCAGTGCGCGCTGGCGGCGGCCACGGACCGGATGGACCGCTTCTATCGCCGCACCGACCAGTGGCTGCGGCCGAACGACCACAACCATCTGCGCATCACCCGGATCATCCGCTCGCTGCGGCTGCTGAGCGGCGACGCCGCCGCCGACGCCTTCCGCGACGCCATCCAGTGGCGGGTCGCGGCGACGCGGGCGCCGGTCAGCGCCCGCAGCCGCGGCTACTGGCTCACCGCCTGATCAGACCGTCGCCGGCTCCTTCTTCATCGTCGCCATGAAGACGATGACGACGAAGAGGAACATCGACGCGACCAGCATGATCTCCGAGGCGATCATCGCCGGCAGGAACAGCGGCTTCTGGAGCAGCATCAGGGCCAGTGACGGCATCAGGATCAGGAAGCCGAGCACCGACAGGCCGAAATGGGCCAGCGGCAGCCAGCCGCGACCGGCCGCCGGGAAGGCCCGGTAGAACAGGCCGAACAGCATCATCGAGGCGAAGCCCAGCAAGTTGATATGAGCGTGCACCGGCCTGAGGACGAAGTCCTGGTTGGCGCCCATCCAGACGCCGAGCGTCATGCCGACCAGCGCCGACAGGACGCCGAGGCGCAGGAAGTTGTTGGATACGGAAATCATGTGAACCCTCCGACGAAAGGCGGCTCGTAAACCGCCGTTCTCCCTTAGGGGCAAGTTACATCGAGGTCAGGCCGAAGGCCTAATCGCGGCGACCGCGGCGGCGCCACTGCTCCGGCCGGTCGAAGGACCCGGCCCAGGCCCCGGCGCGCCGCGCACGCGCGGCTTCCTCGGCGGCGACATAATCGGCGCTGTAGCGGCGGTAGGCGAGGGCCAGCCCGTCGTTCACCAGCCCCCTGCGACGTCCAGGCCGTCCCGCTCGCAGCGGCTGACCTTGCGCCCATAGCGGTCCGTGTCGCGCACCTCACAGACCAGACGGCGGCCCTCTGCGCGCGACTTCATGGCGGTGGTGGCGGCCGCCCCGCACGGCCAGCCGCCCGTGGGAAGGTCGCAGACCTGTCCCCGCTCGAAGGCGTCCACGCCGTGCAGACGGACCCGGACGCCGCCGACGTCGAGCGTGTCGCCGTCGATCACGCGCGCGACACCCTCCAGCCGGTCGGCTCCGGCGGGAGTCTCCGCCTCGGCCGCGGCGGTCCGCCCGCCGCCCTCCGGGTCGGAAGCCAGCATGGCCCCGGCGGCCGTGACGGCGAGCAGCAAGACGAGCAGCCACGCCGGCCCACGGCGGCGGCGGCGCGAAAACCGGAATGAACGATGCGACACCCGAATCTCCCTGCGGCCGGGCAGGGTGAGGGACCGCAGGTTTCCGGGAGGTTGCCGTCAGGCGACCAGGGTCTTCGCCAGCGCGCGCTCGAAGCTGACGGCCTCGGGACCGGGCAGGGCCTTGCCGATCCGGCCGGACTCGAACAGTTCGAACACCTTCGGATGGACGTAGGACGAGCGGCACACCGTCGGCGTGTTGCCGAGCAGGCCGGCCACCGCCTTCACGCAGACAGTGATCTTGCGCTTCGCGTCGGTCGGGGAGGTCGGCGTCCCCATCTCACGCAGGGCCCGGGCCGCTGAAACGGTACCTGCCCAGGTGCGGAAATCCTTGGCCGAGAAGCCCTCGCCCATGGCCTCGCGAATGTAGGCGTTCACATCGTCGGAGGTGATCGGGCACAGCGTCCCGTCGGCGTCGCGGTACTTGAACAGCTGCTGGCCGGGCAGGTCCTGCAGCGACCGCACCACGCGGGCCAGCCGCCGGTCACGCACCCGAACCTCGTGCTCGACGCCGCTCTTGCCCTTGAAGGCGAAGGTCAGGGCGGCGCCGCCGACCTCGAGATGACGCTTGTGCAGGGTGGTGAGGCCGTACGAGCGGTTCTGCTTCGCATACTGGGCGTTGCCGACCCGGATCAGGGTCAGCTCCAGCAGGCGGACGGCGGTGGCCAGCACCTTCTCGCGGCTCGGGCCGCGGCGAGCGAGATCCTGCTCCACCCGCCGGCGGAGCTTCGGCAGGGCGCGGGCGAACTCCGGCAGGCGGTCGAACTTGTTGGTGGCCGCGTGGGAGGTCCAGTCGGGATGGTAACGGTACTGCTTGCGACCCTTGGCGTCGCGGCCGATGGCCTGGATGTGACCGTTGGCGCGGGGGCAGATCCAGACGTCAGTCCACGCCGGCGGGATGACGAGGGCCTGGATGCGGGCGAGCGTCCGCTCATCCTCGACCGGCCGCCCGCGGGCGTCGTGATAGGCGAAGCCCGTTTTCGTCAAGGTGCGGCGGATGCCCGGCTGCTCGTCGTTGCAGTAGGACAGGCCGTCGGGAACGGCGGCGGGGTCGACGGCGCTCACACGCCGACCTCGCGCAGGGCCGCCCGGAGGCCGCCGACCCAGTCGCGGCCCTCGTCTCCGCCCCACAGCAGCCAGGCGATGTAGCCGGCCGAAGGCTTGTCCGGATCGCCCCAGAAGCGGCCGCGCCGGTCCACCGCGTGGCGGGCGAAGTAGCTGTACATCGACTTGATGTCGCGATCGCTGACCGGCTCGCGGTCGGACAGCTGGCGGGCGCGGCGCACGCCGACCTCGGTGCCGCCCCGGCCGTGGGTGTCGCGCAGGTCGAGGCCGCGCCGCGCCGCCTCGGCCACCGCCTTCGGCGGCGTGCGCCGGGCCTCGGAAAGGACGGGGTGATCGATCATCGAAGCTCCTCGGGCCCTGCGCAACGGCGGCCGGCGGAGCCGGTTCCTCTTGACGGTAACCGCCATGCGGCGGAGGCAGGGCCATGAACTACCGCCACAGCTTTCACGCCGGGAACTTCGCCGATCTGGTCAAGCACGCGCTTCTCCTCTGGCTGCTGGAACGGCGGCAGGCGGCGGGGCCGGTCACAGTCCTGGACACCCATGCGGGCGCTGGCATCTACGATCTGACCGGCGATGCGGTTCGCTCGCGCGAGGCCGAAGCCGGAATCGAACGGCTGATGGCCGCCGCCGAGCGGCCCCCGCGGATCGAGGCGCTGGCCCGCGAGGTCGCCTCCCTGAATCCGCACGGCGGCGTCCGGCTGTATCCGGGCTCGCCCGTGCTCGTCGCCCGCCGGCTCAGGGCCGAGGACCGCTACTTGGGCTTCGAGCTCAATCCGCCGGTGCTCGATCTGCTGGTCGAGGCGCTGGAGCCGTTTGCGCAGGCGGACGCCCGCGCCGGCGACGGCTACGACCAGGCGCGCGCGGCGGCGCGGCGGGCCCCGGCGCCGCTTGTCCTGATCGACCCGCCGTTCGAGCAGGCCGACGACTACATGCGCGCCGCCGATGTCGCTGCGGCCATTGTTCGCGCCGATCCGAAGGCGGTGGTCGCGGTGTGGACTCCCCTGAAGGATCTCGAGACTTTCGACGCCTTCCTGCGGCGACTGGCCGAGGCCGGCGCCAAGGGGGCCCTGGTCGCCGAGGCGCGGCTGCGTCCGCTGACCAATCCGATGAAGATGAACGGCTGCGCCATGGTGGTGCTGAACCCGCCGCCGGGAAGCGAGGCCGCGGCGCGGGAGATCTGCGGCTGGGTGGCGGGGACGCTGGGGGACGACGGCGCCCGGGCCGAGGTGTGGACGACCTAGGCGACCTCGACCGGTTCGTAGAGGTGGGGCTCGAAGGTCGCCGCGGCGAGCACCGGCTCCATGGCGGCGGCCACCTCGGGGTGGCGAGCCATGGCCTTCCAGTCCTCGCGCGAGCGCCAGACGCCGTAGACCGCCGCCACCCGCCCGTTCAGCCCGCGGTGCAGGGTGGCCGAGACGAAGCCGTCGCGCCCGCGCTGCGCCCGGACCACGGCCGCGAGATGATCCATCAGCGCCGCCTGCTTCTCCGGCTCGCAGCGGTAGACGTTGATCAGGACCACGGGCGTGTCGGACATGACCTTCGGATAGCCGATCCGCGCTTGCGAGTCTCGCCGGCGCGGCCATATCGGGCGGGTCGAGGAGGCTGAATGACCCGTATCGCGATCCTGGAGACCGGCGCCCCGCCCGCCGCGCTGGCGCCGACGTACGGCGACTATCCCGCCATGTTCCGGGTCCTGCTCGGCGACCGGTTCGAGACCGAAACCTTCGACGTCCAGGCCGGGGCGCTGCCCGATCCGGACCGGTTCGACGGCGCGATCATCACCGGCTCCGCCGCCGGCGTCTACGAGGACCATCCGTGGATTTCGCCGCTGCTGGAGTGGATCCGGACGGCGAAGGGCCGGCTGCGGCTGGTCGGGATCTGCTTCGGACACCAGGCGATGGCGCAGGCCCTCGGCGGGCGAGTCGAGAAATCCGGCCGCGGCTGGGGCGTCGGCCTGCACCGATACGAGGTCCGGGTCGCCGAGCCATGGATGCAGCCGGCGGCGACCCGGATCGCCATCCCGGTCTCGCACCAGGACCAGGTGACCGCTCCGCCCCCCGGCGCCCGGGCTCTCCTCTCCAGCGCCTTCACACCCTACGCCGGGCTGGCGTGGGACGGGGACGCGGTGAGTTTCCAGTGCCATCCGGAGTTCAGCCCGGCGTACGCGGGCGCCCTGGTGGAGGGACGGGCGGAGCGAATCCCTCCGGACGTGGCGGCCGAGGCGCTGGCCAGCCTGCGCGAGCCGGACGACCGCGGCGTGCTGACCCAATGGATCCGCGGGTTCCTGGAGAGGCCGGAAGGCGCCGGCTGATCGCGCGGCCCCGGCAAGGCGGCCGCGCCCGCAACGGCCACGCTAAGTCTTGTTCAATACCTCCGTGCGAGGAAGAGGCTCCGGGTCGGGAGTCCCATGCCGATAGTGCGTGTCTTGCTGATGGTCCTGGCGCTGCTCGCCGCCCTCCTGGGTGGGGCGGGAGCCATGGCGCAGCCGCGCGAGACGGAGGGCGCATCCGACGCCCTGGACCTCGCCCGCTTCGTGGAGCGCCGCGCCGGCTCGACCTCGTTCGCCGCGCTGGACGCCTTCGGCGAGTCCGCCATGGCGCGCGAGGATCGCGAGGGACTGAACCGCCTGTACCACGTCACCTGGACCGTCCTGAACCAGGGCGATTTCGGGAGCGCCGCGCTGTGGAATCGCCGACTGGCGGAGGCGGCCCGTCGCCAGCGCGACGACCGTTACGTCGACATCGCGCATCTGAACGAACTCACCATCCGCTACGACCAGGGCGACACGACCGTGGCGGCGGAGATGTCGCGGCTGGCGAGGCAAGGCCGGGACTGGTTCGTGCGGGCGCACGCCGCCCGTCTCACCGCGCTTTGGCTGATGGACCAGGCGCGCACCGGCGAAGCCCTTGATCTGCTCGCCTCGGCCGAAGCCGACATCCCGGAAGACGACCCCTTCGCCGCCACGGCGCACGCGGGCGTGTGGGAAGTCGCCGGCATGGGTCTGAAGGACCTCAACGACGGGGTCGGCGCGACCGCGGCGTTCCGCAGGTTCGAGATCGACTACTCAAACCCGGACTATCCGCGCCCCGACTTCGACAGCCTCTACAACCTGACCATGATGGCGGTGCAGGTCGGCGACCTGCAGCACGCGGCGCAGTTCTACGCCGCCCACCACCGCCTGGCCCAGCGGGCCGGGCTGGAATCCCTCTCGGTCTACGACGCCAGCCTCTGCGCCACCGTGGCGCACGCCCGCGGCCGATCGCAGGAGGTTCTGGCCTGTCTGCGCCCGTACGGCGAGGACCTGGGCGCCGCCGCCTTCCTGGCGCTGGACGCGCTGCCGATCCGCGGCATGGCCCGCGCCCGAACCGGCGACGTGGCCGGGGCGCGGCGCGACCTCGACACGCTCCGGCGTCTGGAGGCAGGCGCCGACGTCGGCTTCGACTCCCCGGAACTGGAGGCCGAGATCCTGTTCGCCGAAGGGCGAGCCGAGGAAGCCTTCCGCGTGCTGCGCGCGCATTCGGAAGGCAGCAAGGTGCTGGCCGCTCGCCAGTTCAGCGCCGGCATCCACCAGGTGACCGGCGTCATGCAACAGCAACTGGCCGAACGGCGGAGTCAGCTCGAGACCGCGCGCGCCAACACCGGCCTGCAGCAGGCGATCATCGCCATCGCCATCGTCTTTCTGCTCTGCGCCGCGGCCACCCTGGCGTGGCAGGCGCGGCAGGCGCGGCGGCTGAAGGCGGCCCAACACCGCGCGGAGGAGGCGAGCCGGACCAAGAGCGAGTTCCTCGCCAACATGAGCCACGAGATTCGCACCCCCCTGAACGGGGTGGTGTCGATGGCCGACGCCCTCGCCCGACGCGAACTGGAGCCGCAGGAGCACGAGATGGTCGAGTTGATCCGCTCGTCCAGCGCCACGCTCGAACGGTTGCTGTCCGACATTCTCGACAGCGCCAAGATCGAGGCCGGGCAGGTGACGCTCGAGCGCGCCCCCTTCGATCTGGAGCAGGCCGTGCGCGATGTCGCCGCCCTCTGGCGCGCCCGGGCCGAGGAGGTCGGCGTGGCGCTGGAGGTCGACTTCGACCCGGCGCTGGTCGGACGGGTCGAGGGCGATCCGGTCCGCGTGCGGCAGGTGCTCACCAATCTGGTCAGCAATTCGCTGAAATTCACGGCCGAAGGCTCGGTCCGGCTCACCGTCGCATCGGCGGACGGGGACCGGGTCGCCTTCCGGGTGAGCGATACCGGGGTCGGCTTCGACGCCGCCCAGAAGGCGCGCATCTTCGGGCGCTTCCAGCAGGCCGACGGATCGATCACCCGGCGATATGGCGGCACCGGCCTCGGCCTGGCCATCTCCAGCACCCTGGTCGAGCTGATGGGCGGCGAACTCGATTGCGACAGCGCCCCGGGCGAAGGCGCGGCGTTCTGGTTCGACATCCCGCTTCCCCGCGCCGAGCCGGCCGCGGCGGCAGCCCGGATCGAGCCGGAGGTGGATGTCGAGGACCGGCCGCTGCGCATCCTGTTGGCCGATGATCACCCCGCCAACCGGAAGGTCGTCGAGATCATGCTGTCGGCCACGCCGATGGAGATGGTCGCGGTCGAGGACGGCCGTCAGGCGGTCGAGGCGTTCAGCGAAGGCGGCTTCGACCTGGTCCTGATGGACATGCAGATGCCGGTGATGGACGGTCTCACCGCCACCGCCGCCATCCGGGCCATGGAGAAGGAGCGGGGCCTGTCCCGTACGCCGGTGCTGATGCTGACCGCAAACGCGATGGCCGAGCATGTGGAGGCCGGCCGCGCCGCGGGCGCCGACGGCCACCTGGCCAAGCCCATCACCATGGACACCCTGTTCGCCGCCATCGAGGCGGTGATGATGGAAGCCGAACTGGAAGCCGCCTGACCGGCCCTCAGGGCCACTTCACCATCGGCGGCATCGAGCTGAGGATCGAATCCACATTGCCGCCGGTCTTCAGCCCGAAGGTGGTGCCGCGGTCGTAGAGCAGGTTGAACTCGACGTAGCGCCCGCGCCGGACCAGCTGCTCCTCGCGCGCCGCCGCCGTCCACGGTTCGAGCATGCGTCGGGCGACGATGCGCGAATAGACATCGAGGAAGGCCTCGCCGACGTCGCGGGTGAAGGCGAAGTCCCGGGTCCAGTCGCCGCTGTCGTGATGGTCGTAGAAGATGCCGCCGGTGCCGCGCGGCTCGTTGCGGTGGGGCAGGAAGAAATACTCGTCGCACCACGCCTTGAAGCGGGCGTGCCAGTCCGGGTGGTGGGCGTCGCAGGCGGCCTTCATGGCGGCGTGGAACTCGACCGTGTCCTGGGCGTCCTCGCGTCGGTCGACGTCGAGCACCGGCGTCAGGTCGGCGCCGCCGCCGAACCAGCTCTTCGTCGTGGCGATGAAGCGGGTGTTCATGTGCACCGCCGGCACGCGGGGGCTGACCGGATGGCAGATCAGGCTGATCCCGGTGGCGAAGAAGCGCGGGTCCTCGGCCGCGCCCGGGACGTTCTTCGCATAGTCCTCGGGGAAGGTCCCGAAGACCGTGGAGACGTGGACCCCCACCTTCTCGAACAGGCGACCGTGCATCATGCCCATGACCCCTCCGCCGCCGGCCTCGCGCGTCCACGGCGTGCGCACGAAGCGGCCGGGCTCGCCGGGGAAGAGTTCCGCCGGGGCCTGATCCTCCAGCGCCTCGAAGCCGGCGTGGATGCGGTCGCGCAGGGTCTCGAACCAGGCGCGAGCTTCGGCCTTCTTTTCGGCGAGGGGATCGGCGGCGTCGGTCATGGGCGTGGTCCTAGCCCTTCTCCCCTTGCGGGAGAAGGTGGCCGACCCCGGCGAAAGCCGGGGGCGGTCGGATGAGGGGGCGCACCGCCGTCGCCGGACAGACCTGCGCGACCCCTCGCCCGACCGCACGAGAACGAGGGCTGGCGCCCTCGTGTGCGGTCTCCCTCTCCCGGAGAGGGAGAGGGGCGCGTCGCCTTGACCCTTCATCGCGGTCTGCCACTGTCCGGCTTCGCCATCTTCCGGAGGTCCCACGATGATCCGCGCCGCCCTGCTGTCTACTGTCGCCTGCGCCCTGCTGGTCGGCGCCGCCGCCGCCCAGGATGCGGGCGAGGCCAGGGTCCGGCGCATTCTGGAGCGGACGCCGCTGATCGACGGTCACAACGACCTGCCCTGGGCGCTGCGGCAGGGCCACGGCAGCGATCCCCACGCCGTCGATCTGACGACCAATCTCCACGCCTCGACCGACCTGCACACCGACATCCCGCGCCTGCGCGCCGGCGGCGTCGGGGGGCAGTTCTGGTCGGTCTATGTCCCGGCCAGCCTCGAACCGGTCGAGGCCGCCAAGGCCACCTTCGAGCAGATCGACGTGGTCCGCCGCATGGTCGCCGCCCATCCCGAGGCGTTCGAACTGGCGACCACCGCCGACGACATCGCGCGCATCCATCGGCGCGGCCGCATCGCCAGCCTGATGGGCATCGAGGGCGGCTACTCGATCGACGATTCGCTGGGCCTGCTGCGCGAGTTCCACCAGGCGGGCGTGCGCTACATGACCCTGACCCATTCCACGACCACCACCTGGGCCGACAGCGCCACCGACGCGCCGAAGTGGGGCGGCCTCTCGCCGTTCGGGGAGCAGGTGGTCAAGGAGATGAACCGGCTGGGCATGATGGTCGACCTCAGCCACGTGTCCGAGGAGACCATGCTGGACGCCATGCGCGTGTCCGAGGCGCCGGTGATCTTCTCCCACTCCTCGGCCCGGGCGGTCACGGGTCATCCGCGCAACGTCCCCGACAGCGTGCTGCGGATGATGGCCGAGGACGGCGGCGTGGTGATGGTCACCTTCGTGCCGGGCTTCGTGAACGAGCTGGTGCGGGCCTGGGGCGCCGCCCGCTCGGCCGAGCAGGCCCGGCTGCAGTCGCTGAATCCGGGCGACCCCGCGGCGGTGAGCGCCGGCCTGCAGGCCTGGACGGCGGCGAACCCGGCGCCGAGGGCCTCGATCGACGACGTGGCGGCCCACATCCAGCACGTCCGCGACGTGGCGGGCGTCGACCATGTCGGCCTCGGCGGCGACTTCGACGGCGTCGGCAGCCTGCCGGACGGGCTGGAGGGCGTCGACGCCTACCCCCGCCTGCTCGCCGCGCTGATGCGCAACGGCTGGAGCGAGGCCGACATCCGCAAGCTGGCCGGCGAGAACGTGCTGAGGGTCATGCGCGCCGTGGAGGCGACGGCGGCGTCGAAGGCGGCGGAGCGGCCGATCCTGGCGCGGCTCCATGCCGAGGCCGCGCCGGAGTAGTCCGCCGCGACGTAGCGCCACGTTGCGCCCGCTTCCGGGCGGGCCCAGAGCCCCGGCATGACGCGGGGGTGGCGACAATCAGCGGGATTCGCGGCGGCCTTGCCGGCCCTGCTGCTGATGCTCGTGCTCCGCGGCCTGGTCGCTCCGGGCTACATGCCGGGGTTCGACGCGGGCGGGTTCCGGATCGTGGTCTGCGAGGATCAGGCGCCGCCCGCGCCCGCCATGGCCCATTCGCCGGCGGCCCACGACGATCACGGCGGAGAAGACGAGTCGACCCGGCGGGAGGCGCTTTGCGCCTTCGCCGGCGTGGGGCCCGAACTCGCCCCTGAGGCGCCGCCGCCGACGCCGCGCTGGCCCTTCGCGGTCACCCCGCCGGATCCCGTCCGGCCGGCGCGACTGGTGCGGATCGACGGTCCCTCCGAGGGACCGCCGCCGCCCGCCCGGGCTCCCCCTCTGGCTGTCTGATCTCTTCTCCGCCGAGGGGCAGGCTCGTCTGACGACGGCCGCCCGGTTTCGCCGGCTGTCCGGCGTCCAGATCGAGTATTCCCATGACACTGACCCGAGGGGCCCTGGCCCTGTTTCTCGGTGCGCCCCTGCTCGCCGCCTCTCCTGCACACGCGCAGGATCCGTCCTTGCTGGACGAAATCGTCGTCACCGGCGTTCGCCGTGACCCCGTCGTCGACAATGTCCGGCCCGAGGGCGGCGTGGCCGTGACGGCCGACAGCTCCGGCCTGATCGCCCGCCTGCCCGGCGGCGCCCGCGTCGACAATGGCGGCCTGTCCGGACAGGTGCAGTACCGCGGCCTGTTCGGCGACCGCGTTCTGGTGCGGATCAACGGCCAGAGGTTCCACACCGGCGGACCCAACGCCATGGATCCGCCGCTCCACTACGCGCCCATGCCGCTGGTCGCGCGCATGCAGGTCGACCGGGGCGTCAGTCCGGTGCGCAACGGACCGGCCCTCGCCGGCGGCGTGAACGCCGAGCTGAAGCAGGTCGATTTCGGTCCTGGACCGGAATTGACTCCTGCCGGCGACCTCGCGGCGAACTGGCGCTCCGTCGACGACGCCCACGCCGTCGGCGGCGTGATCGGCGTGGCGAACGAGCGCTTCCGGCTGAACCTGATCGGATCAAGGGAAGAGGGGGGCGACACGCGTTTTCCGGGCGGGGTGATCCGTGACAGCGCCTTCGAGCGCGACACCTACGGCCTGTCGGCCGGCGTTCGCAGCGGCGCCGGCGATCTGTCGCTGGACCTGCGCGGGCAGGAGACCGGTCCGACCGGAACGCCGCCGTTCAGCATGGACATCCGCTACTTCGACACCGACTTCGCGCGGTTGGCCTACACCGGTCCGGCCAGCGCGCCGGTGCAGGTGGAGGCGTCGCTGGGCCACAGCCGCGTCGAACACGCGATGGACAATTTCAGCCTCCGCCCCGGCCCCGCCATGGCGGCCATGCGCCGGCTCTCGCTGGCGGATGCGGAGAGCCTGTCGGGCGACCTGCGGCTGGCGTTCGAGGCGCCGGCCGGACGCCTGAACGTCGGCCTCGACTTCGAGCGCGCCGACAAGTCGGTGAGCATCACCCATCCCGACAATCCCGCCTTCCTGGCCACCTCCCTGCCCGGGATCGAGACCGGGCGCCTCGGCGGCCATGTCGAGTGGCGGGGATCCCTGTCGGGAGTGGAGGCCGAGGTCGGCGTGCGGGTCGACGCCCATCGCGCCCGGGCCGGGGTCGCCCGCACCGGCCCGGCCCTGCCGGTCGGCCCGACCCGGCTCGCGACGGCGTTCAATGCGAGCGACCGCTCGTGGAGCGGCGGCGCCTACGATGTCGCCGCGCGCTTCTGGCGGAACCTCGGCGCGTTCACGCCGCGCGTGACGCTGGCCCGGAAGACGCGAGTTCCCAACCCGGTCGAGCGCTTCTCCTGGCTCCCGACCGAGGCCAGCGGCGGCCTCGCCGACGGCAACATCTACGTCGGCGAGGCGGAGCTGCGTCCCGAGATCGCGTGGATCGCCGAGGCCGGCTTCGACTGGCGCCGCGGCGGGACCTGGGCGCGGCCGACGATCTACTATCGACGCGTCGACGACTACATCCAGGGCGTCGCCTACGACGCCACGCCGGGGGTCGCCGACTCGCTCGTGGAGATGGTCTCGGCGGCGAACGGCGATCCCACGCCGCTGCGCTGGGCCAACGTCGACGCCGAGCTGTACGGCTTCGACGTCGATTTCGGCGCCGCGCTGACCGACCGTCTGCGGGTCGAGGGAACGGCCAGCCACGTGCGCGGCCGGCGACGGGACATCGAGGACGACCTGTACCGGATCGCGCCGCCGAACCTGCGTCTGGCGGCGATCTGGGAGGAGGCGGACTGGTCGCTGGGCCTCGAGGCCACGGGGGCCCTGCGCCAGCGCGACGTCTCCGTGACCAACGGCGAGGCGTCGACCGGCGGCTACGCCGTCTTCTCCCTTCGGGGAGAACGGCGACTCGGGGCCGGCGTCTCGGTGGAAGCGGGGATCGAGAACCTGCTCGATCGCGAATACCGTCCGCATCTGGCCGGCCGCAACCGCGTGACGGGGTCGGACGTCGCCGTCGGCGAGCGACTGCCCGGCGCCGGCCGGGGCGTGTTCGTCACCCTGCGCAGCGCCTGGTGACGGCGGGCGGGCCCGGCGGCGCGCCGCCGTCGGGCCCGCCTCCGTCGGGTCCCACGGCCCGACCGAACGATCCAGCCCTCAGCGGGGCCGGCGCGCCGCCTTGCGTCCAAGGATGAAGGCCGCCCCCGCGAGCAGGAACGGCCCGCCCAGCAGCAGGTTGGTCGCCACGGGATTGCTGAGCAGGACCAGGCGACAGGCCGGCGGCGATGAACAGCGCCCCGCCGAGGGCCGGCCATCTCCACGCGACGGCCAGTATGCCGGCGAGCACGAAGCTTGGCGCCAGATGGACCAGAACTCCCCCCAGCCGCCAGGCCAGCGACCCCTCCATGCCGAAGACGTCGAGGGCGAACAGCGAGATGAAGCCGATGCCAAGCATCGCGAGGCCCCGGCCGGCGAAGAGCAGAATCCGCTGCATGCCGCACTTTTGCCGCGGGGCGCCGGCGGACGCCCTGAGGCGGATCAACCGCCCCGAAGCCCTTC
This sequence comes from Brevundimonas viscosa, assembly GCF_900116065.1. GTDB lineage: Bacteria > Pseudomonadota > Alphaproteobacteria > Caulobacterales > Caulobacteraceae > Brevundimonas > Brevundimonas viscosa. The sequence continues at coordinate 125,791 of NZ_FOZV01000003.1, read as the reverse complement.
CCACAGGGCGATCCCGGCGCTGACCGACAGGTTGAGCGAGCGCGCGCCCGGCTGGAGCGGGATGACGACGCGGGCGTCGGCCGCCGCGTGGACGTGATCCGGCGCGCCGGTCGGCTCGCTCCCGAACAGCAGCACATCGTCCTCGCGGAAGGCGAAGGCCTGCAGCGGCGTCGCCCCCCGGGTGGTGAACAGCACCAGCCGGCCCGGGCCGCGGTCGCGCTGGAAGGCGTCCCAGTCGGCGTGGCGGACGAGGTGCGACAACGGGCCGTAGTCGAGGGCGGCGCGCTTCATGGCGCGGTCGTCGAACCGGAACCCGGTGGGCTCGATGACGTGCAACTCCACGCCGAAACAGGCCGACAGGCGGATGCATGCCCCCACGTTCTGCGGAATGGCTGGTTGAAAAAGGGCGAGACGCATTCTAAGGCCCTCATACGCGCGGCCCGGGGGCTTGTCGCGGCTCGAAATGCGACTGTTTCTCAGGCAGCAGCGCAACTCGCGGCTTACGGCCGCGAGGCCGGGCCGGGCGGGAGTTTCGGGTCCGCAGGACCAGTCATGCCGCGATTTCGCCGCGCCCGTCAGGGCGCGGCTGCGGCGTATGAGGAGCAGCACGTGGCCGAATCGGTCGTGACCGAAGGCGAGGGCGGCGACGCCACCCGCCGCGACTTCATCCACATCGCGGCCGGGGCGGCCGCCGTGGGCGCAGGGGCGATGGCGGTGTGGCCGCTGATCAACCAGATGAACCCCGCCGCCGACACCCTGGCGCTGGCGTCGATCGAGTTCGACCTGACCAAGGTCCAGGAGGGCCAGCAGGTCGTCATCAAATGGCAGGGCAAGCCGGTATTCGTGCGCTACCGCACCCCGGCCGAAATCCAGCGTCTTGCGGCCGAGCCTCAAGCCGGCAGCCCGCCGGAGAGCGATGCCGCCCGAACCAAGGAAGGTCATCAGCAGTACCTCGTGGTGCTCGGCAACTGCACCCATCTGGGCTGCGTCCCGACCTTCGGCACCGGCGAATTCGGCGGCTGGTTCTGCCCCTGCCACGGCTCGCACTACGACGCGTCCGGCCGCATCCGTAAGGGTCCCGCGCCGCTCAACCTGGTGGTGCCCGACTACGAATACGTGTCCGACACCCGGATCAAGATCGGCTGAGGACGGACGAGAGACCCATGAGCGATCACGAATCCACCTACGTCCCCAAGACCGGCGTCGAGAAGTGGCTCGACAGCCGTCTGCCGATCGTCCGCTTCGGCGCCGACTACATGTCGCTGCCGACCCCGAAGAACCTCAACTACTGGTGGACCTTCGGCGGCATCCTGGCCCTCTGCCTGGCGGTCCAGATCGCCACCGGCATCGTTCTGGCCATGCACTATGTGCCGAACGTCGAGCTGGCCTTCGCCTCGGTCGAGCGCATCATGCGCGACGTCAACGGCGGCGACCTGATCCGCTACACCCACGCCAACGGCGCCTCGATGTTCTTCATCGCGGTCTACCTGCACATGCTGCGCGGGCTGTACTACGGCTCCTACAAGGCGCCGCGCGAGATGATCTGGATCGTCGGCTGCGTGATCTTCTTCCTGATGATCGCCACCGCCTTCCTCGGCTACGTGCTGCCGTGGGGCCAGATGTCCTACTGGGGCGCCGAGGTGATCACCAACCTGATCGGGGCCATCCCGGTGGTCGGCGAGCCGGTGCTGATCTGGCTGCGCGGCGGCCCGGCCATCGACAACGCCACCCTCAACCGCTTCTTCTCGCTCCACTACCTGCTGCCGTTCGTCATCGCCGGCTGCGTGGTGCTGCACCTGTGGGCCCTGCACCACGCCGGCCAGAACAACCCGGTCGGCATCCTGATCCCCAAGGATCGCCAGAAGAAGGACACCGTGCCCTTCCACCCGTACTTCACGGTGAAGGACGGCTTCGCGATCATCCTGTTCCTGATCCTGTTCGCGACCTTCGTCTTCTTCATGCCGAACGCGCTGGGCCACGCCGACAACTACATCCCGGCCAACCCGCTGGTGACGCCGGCGCACATCGTGCCCGAGTGGTACATGCTGCCCTTCTACGCGATCCTGCGCGCCATCCCCGACAAGTTCGGCGGCGTGGTGGCGATGTTCGCGGCCATCGGCGTGCTGTTCGTCCTGCCCTGGCTGGACACCTCGAAGGTGCGGTCGATGCGCTACCGCCCGGCGATGCGCACCTTCTTCGTGATCTTCGTGCTGGTCGGCCTCGGCCTCGGCTGGTGCGGCGCCCAGCTGCCGGACGCCCCGGTCGTTCCGGGCATGCCCAGCTTCCAGCTCTTCGACGGCCAGCTGAACAGCTACCTGTGGCTGACGCGCCTGTTCACCGCCTACTACTTCGCCTTCTTCCTGATCATCATGCCGATCGTCGGCCTGAAGGAAACGCCGTTGCCGATCCCGGCGACCATCTCCGAACCGGTCCTGCCCGGCGGCGGCGACGCCATGACGGCGGCGGCTCCGGCTTCGACCGAGAAGAAGGGCTGATGGCGACCATGTTCCCCGAGACTTCGATGCGCTCCATGAAGAAGACCCTGGTCCTGATCGCGGCCGCAGCCGGCCTTGCGCTCGTCGCCCAGCCGGCCGCCGCGGCCGGCGGCAAGGGCCACGCCCTCCGCGACGGCAACTTCAGCTTCGAGGGCCCGTTCGGGACCTTCGACCAGGGCCAGCTGCAGCGCGGCTACAAGGTCTATCGCGAGGTCTGCGCCTCGTGCCATGCCATGGACCTGATGTCCTTCCGCACGCTCGCGGAGCCGGGCGGCCCCTTCTACGACGCCCACCAGGCGAGCGCGGCCGAGAACCGCTTCGTCAGGGCGCTGGCCAAGGAAGTGCAGATCGCCGACATCGACACCGAGACCGGCGAGCCGATCATGCGGGACGGCACGGCGGCGGACCGCTTCCCCAACCCGTATCCCAACGCCACGGCCGCGGCCGCGGCGAACGGCGGCGCCGCTCCCCCGGACCTGTCGGTGATGGCCAAGGCCCGTCACGGCGGCGCCCGCTACATCTATTCGCTGCTGACCGGCTACCTGAACCCGCCGGCCGAGCTGCAGATCCGGCCGGGCCAGTACTACAACGCCTACATGGCCGGCGATCTGACGCCGTTCATGCCGGAAGGGTCGCACGACGTTCCGCCGGGCGGCTTCATCGCCATGCCCAACCCGCTGATGGACGGCCAGGTGACCTATGACGACGGCTCGGCCGAGACGGCCGACCAGTACGCCCGCGACGTCTCCGCCTTCATCGCCTGGGCTTCGGATCCCAAGCAGGTGCAGCGCAAGCAGTCCGGGGTCGGCACGCTGATCTTCCTGCTGCTGTTCGCCGGCATCACCTACATGAGCTACCGCCGCATCTGGAAGGGCGTGGCCCACTAGGGCCGAACCGCCAGCCGACGAGACGATGGACCCGCCGGAGTATCGCTCCGGCGGGTTTTCGTTGGCCTCCGCCGCAGGCGGGGCGCATCGACAGCCCCCGATGGGCGCCCTAGGGTCCGGCCCCTGTTCAAAGGCTGAGGGTGACCTGTCCATGCGTCCGTTCGCTTCCGCCGCCGCGCTCGCGGCCGGCTTCCTGCTCGCCGCTTGCGCCACGACGCCGACATCCGGCGGCAACGCCGCCCTCTTCAATCCGGCCCGGCTGTCCGAGCACGCCCGCGTCCTGTCCGACGACAGCTTCCAGGGGCGCGGCATCGCCACCCCGGCGGAAGACATGGTGGTGCGCTATCTGAGCGAGCAGTACGCCGCCGCGGGCTTCCAGCCCGGCGGTCCGAACGGCTCATGGACCCAGGACGTGACGCTGAACCGCTTTTCGGCCTCCGACGTCGAGGCGCGGCTGGAGGTGGACGGCCAGGCCATCCCGCTGAACCAGGGTCGGGAGATCATCATCTCCACCCGCCTGCCGGGCTCCGAGGTCGACCTGCGCGACAAGCCGCTGGTCTTCGTCGGCTACGGCATCGACGCCCCCGAGCGCCAGTGGGACGACTTCAAGGATGTCGACGTGCGCGGCAAGGTGATCGTCGTGCTGGTCAACGACGCCGACTTCGAGGATCCGTCGCTGAACACCTTCAACGGCCGGGCCATGACCTACTACGGCCGCTGGACCTACAAGTACGAGGAGGCGGCCCGGCAGGGCGCGGCGGGCACGATCATCGTTCACGAGAACGACCCGGCGTCCTACGGGTGGGCCACGGTGCAGAACAGCTGGACCGGTCCGCAATTCGACATCGTCCGCCAGAACGCCGCCGCCGAGCGGGCGCCGATGGAGGCGTGGATCCAGCGCGACGTGGCGGTGGACCTGTTCCGCCGCGCCGGCCTCGACTTCGAGGCCCTGAAGACCTCGGCCCGCAGCCGCGACTTCCGTCCCGTCGAGCTGCCGGGCGCGACCTTCAGCGGCTCGTTCGACGTGGCCACCCAGCAGGTGACCACCCGCAACGTCATCGCCCGCCTGCCGGGGACGACGCACCCGGACGAGACCATCCTCTACACCGCCCACTGGGATCACATCGGCGTCGGCGAGCCCGACGCCAATGGCGACGCCATCTTCAACGGCGCCGTGGACAACGCCACAGGCACCGCCGGCCTGCTGGAGCTGGCCCGCGCCTTCGGCCAGGGCCCCCGGCCGGAGCGCTCCATCGTGATGATCAGCTTCACCGCCGAGGAAAGCGGCCTGCTGGGCTCGGAATACTACGCCGCCAATCCGGTCTGGCCGCTGGAGACCACGGTGGCCGGGTTCAACATCGACGCGATGAACGTCTACGGCCGCGTCGCCAACGTCGACGTCATCGGCTACGGCCAGTCGGAACTGGACGAGCGGGTGCAGGCCGCAGCCGAGGCCCAGGGTCGCACCATCCGGCCGGACGCCAATCCGGCCGCGGGCAGCTACTTCCGGTCCGACCACTTCCCGCTCGCCAAGCGCGGCGTGCCGATGGCCTATGTCGACGGCGGCGGCGAGTTCCTCGACGAACCCATCGCGCCGCGCAACGCCGCCCGCGACGAGTACACCGCCCGTCGCTATCACCAGGCCGACGACGAATGGTCGCCCGAGTGGGACCTGCGCGGGCAGGCCGAGGATCTGGCGCTGATCTACGGCCTCGGTCTGGAGCTCGCCAACAGCCGCGCCTGGCCGGGCTGGAAGCCGGGCTCGGAGTTCGGCCCGGCCCGCGCCGCCAGCGAGAACGCCCGGCGCTGAGCCCGGCAGATGACGAAAACTTAACGGGCAGTCCCGCGGGGCCGCCCTAGAGTGCCCTCCTCGTTCCGGGGATGGAGTCCTTCATGTTTCGCAAGCTCGCGGGCGGCGTCGCCCTCGCCGCCGTGCTTCTGGCCGCCGGCGCCGCATCGGCGCAGGACTTCTCGGCGGAGCGGATCAGCAACGATATCCGCACCATCAGCGCCGACGAATTCCAGGGACGCTATCCCGGGACCGAGGGCGAGCGGATGACCCTCGAGTGGCTGCAGGGGCAGTACGAGGCCATGGGTCTCCAGCCCGGCGGCCCGGACGGCCAGTGGCTGCAGGGCGTCGAGCTCAGGCGCTTCACGCCCGTGGAGGGCGCCACAGCGAGCTGGACCGGTCCGGACGGCGCCGCGCATCCGCTGACGGTCGGAACCGAGGTCGTGATCCGGGCGGCGACCAACGACGGCCGGGCTTCGATCCAGAACGCCGGCGTGGTCTTCGCCGGCCACGGCATCTACGCGCCGGAGCGGAACTGGGACGACTACGGCGACCTCGACGTGCGCGGCAAGGTGGTCATCGTCATGGCCGGAGAGCCCGACGGCGAGCTCTTCAACGGGCCGTACGCCACCAACTACCAGTCGGCCGCCTACAAGGCCGACGAGGCCTTCCGCCGCGGCGCGGTCGGCGTCCTGACCCTCGTCCAGCAGCCGGCGGGGTCGCCCCAGTGGCAGGGCCTGGTGCGGGCCAACAGCCGTACCCGAACGATGACGCCGGGCGCGGCCGACCTCGAGTTCTCCGGCGCGATCAGTCACGACACGGCCCTGGCGTGGGCGACGGCGGCCGGCCTTGACGTCAGCCAGCTGCCGAACGTCGCCGACGGCTCGTTCATGGCCATGGCCCTCGACGGCGTGTCCCTCTCCGTCGATGCGTCAGAGACCGTCGAGACCCTGGTCACCCACAACCTGCTCGCCCGCATCCCCGGGACCGAGCGGCCGAACGAGACGATCATCTACTCCGCCCACTGGGACCACGTCGGCGGGGCCGCCCAGCATCCGGGCGTCGAGGGCGACAACATCTGGAACGGCGCCTGGGACAACGCCTCGGGCACCATCGGCGTACTTGAGATGGCCCGCCAGCTGAGCCAGGCGCCCCGTCCCGAGCGCTCGATCGTCTTCGCCCACATGGCCGCCGAGGAGATGGGTCTGCTGGGCGCCTACGCCTACGCCGCCGACCCCGTGTACCCGCTCGAGACCACCGTCGCCGACATCAACATCGACATGCTGCCCCTGTCGGGCCCGACCCGGGACATCCCCATCTTCGGCAAGGGGCAGAACGAGCTGGAGGACCGGCTGCAGGCGCTGGCCGAGCCGCTGGGGCGCTACGTCTCCGACGACGGCATGCCCGAGCAGGGCTTCTACTACCGCTCCGACCATTTCCCCTTCGCCCGTATGGGCGTGCCCGCGATCATGCCCTGGCACGGCTGGGACTGGGTCGACGGCGGTCGCGCGGCCGGCGAGGCGGCGTGGCGGGCGAAGTTCGCCGCCGACTACCACAAGCCGTCCGACGAATGGTCGGCCGACTGGGACCTGACCTCGGCGGTGGAGAACCTGACCCTGCTGTACCGGCTCGGGCTCGACCTCGCCAACAGCGAGGACTGGCCGGGCTGGAAGCCGAGCTCGGAGTTCGCCGTCGTCCGCGCCCGCTCCGACGCGGCGCGGCAATAGGGCGCGAGGCGTGGCCGTCGTCGTCCGCCCGCTGACCGGCGACGGCTCGCCGCCCGCCGAGGGCCAGTACGCCCAGGCCGCCGAGGTGACCGGCGCGACCCGCTGGCTCTACCTCTCGGGCCAGATCCCGGTCGCCCCCGACGGCTCGCTGGCGCGCGACTTCACCGGCCAGTGCGAGCAGGCCTGGGACAATCTCGAAACCCAGCTGCGCGCGGCGGGCATGACGCTGGACAACCTCGTCAAGGTGACCACCTTCCTGTCGGACCGGAAATACGCCCTGGAGAACCGCGAGGTGCGGCTGCGTCGGCTCGGCGGCCGTCAGACCGCACTGACGGTGATCGTCACCGGCATCTTCGACGAGGCCTGGCTGGTCGAGATCGAGGCCGTGGCGGCGGCGTAACGCCGCCTTGTCGATCGCAGTCTTGCGGCGCAGCGTGGCGCGATGAGCCGCTGGTCGCCCAAGCCCGCCCCCGATGATCCCGACGGACTGATCCTGTTCGACGGCGCGTGCGTCTTCTGTTCCCGCTGGGTGCGCTTCGTCATCGCCCGTGACCGGGCGCGACGGTTCACCTTAGTGCCGATCCAGTCGGTCCGGGGCAGGGAACTGGCCGGGCGCTTCGGTATCGACCCCGACGTCCCGGAGACCAACGCCGTGGTCCTGGGCGGGCGGATCTTCTTCAAGTCCGACGCGGCGCTGACGGTGCTGGGGGCGCTTCCGTCCACGCGGCCGATGGCGATTCTGAAGTTCGCGCCGCGCGCGCCGCGGGACTTCGCCTACGATCTTGTCGCCCGCAACCGGTACCGCATCTTCGGACGGACCGAAGCGTGCATGGTTCCGTCGGCTGAGGATCGCGCGCGGTTCCTCGGCTGAGGAGGGGCCGGGACTGACGGCTGCGTTCAGCCTCCCACGCTCTGCCCGGGCCGCTCGTTGTCCCAGATCATGTGCAGGATCGACCAGAGGCCGTCCGGACCGCGGCACAGCTGGATGGAATTGATCCCGCGCCGCTCCGGCTCGGGGTCGGCCGGGTCGTTGCGCGCCTCGTAGACGCTCCACACGTGGGCCATGTTGCCGAACACGTCGATGTGGCGGTCGATCTCGACCTCGTAGAAGCCGGTCGTCTCGAAGAAGGGCGTGACGTTCGCCTCGTACGCGTCGCGGCCCATGACCAGCATCGCCGGCCGGCCGTCGGCGTCCAGCCAGGTGCGCGCCTGGCGGCTGTCGGGGTGGAAGATCTCGCGCTGGGTCGCCCAGTCGCGCGGCCCGGCCGGGCCGGAGATGCAGGCGTACATGGCGTCGACCACCGCCCCGATGTCGGACCGGTCGACCATCAGGCGCGCTTCCGCACGAACACGGTCCCGGCCGAATAGCCGGCGCCGAAGCTGCAGATCAGACCGGTCTCGCCGGGGGCGAAGCCGTCCTGGTGCAGGTGGAAGGCGATGATCGAGCCGGCCGAGGAGGTGTTCGCGTAGTCGTCGAGGATGATGACGTTCTCCTCCGGCGTCGGCTCGCGGCCCAGCACCTTGCGGCCGATCAGTTCGTTCATGTTGATGTTGGCCTGGTGCAGCCACAGCCGCTTCAGCTGCGCCGGGTCGAGCCCCAGGTCGCGGGCGTGGTCGACGATCATTTCCGCCACCATCGGCACCACGTCCTTGAACACCTTCCGCCCCTGCTGGACGAACATCTTGTCCGTCAGCCCGGTGGCGGCGACCGGCTCGGTTCCGCCGGTCGGCAGGGCCGCCTTGTTCAGGAAGCCGAAATTGTTGCGGATGTTGTTCGAGAAGACGGTCTTCAGCCGCGTGCCGAGGATTTCCCAGCCGTCGACAGCCTGATCCGCCGCCTCGACGATCACCGCCGTCGCCACGTCGCCGAAGATGAAGTGACTGTCGCGGTCGCGGAAGTTCAGGTGGGCCGAGCAGATCTCCGGATTGACCATCAGCACCGCCTTCACCGACCCCGAAGCGATGAAGTCGGCGGCGGTCTTCAGCCCGAAGGTGGCCGAGGAGCAGGCCACGTTCATGTCGAAGGCGAAGCCCTCGACGCCCAGCGCCTGCTGCACCTCGATGGCCATGGCCGGGTAGGGGCGCTGCATGTTCGAGGCGGCGCAGATCACCGCTCCGATCTCCGAGGCCGGCTTGCCCCAGCGTTCCAGCGCCTGCCGGGCCGCCTTCACCGCCATCTCGGCGAGGATCGACAGCTCGTCGTTGCTGCGCTCGGGCAGGTGGGGGGCCATCCGCGACGGGTCCAGCACGCCCGCCTTGTCGAGCACGAAGCGCGAGCGGATGCCCGAGGCCTTTTCGATGAACTCGGCGGAGGAGTGGGTCAGCGGCTCGACCGCTCCGGCCTCGATTTCGGCGGCGTGGTCGGCGTTGTAGCGGTCGGCGAAGGCGTTGTAGGCGGTCACCAGTTCGGCGTTGGAGATCGACTGTTCCGGCGTGAACAGGCCGGTGGCGGCGATGACGGCTTGGGTCATGGAGTCCCGATGCGCTCCGGCGCCCGGACCGGGCGCGTTCTGTTTCTGGACGGACTGGATACGCCGCTCAGCGCCCCGGGTCGAGCCGGGCCAGCAGTCGCTCGGCTGCGGCCAGATGAAGCCGCTCGACCATGCGTCCGTCGATGCGAATGGCGCCCTTGCCGGCCGCCTCGGGCGCGGCGAACGCCGCCACGAGGGCGCGCGCCTGCGCCACCTCTTCCGCCGAAGGCGAGAAGGCGGCGTTGGCCGGTTCGATCTGGGACGGATGGATCAGGCTCTTGCCGTCGAAGCCGAACAGGCGGGCCTGGGCGCATTCGGCGGTCAGGCCGTCGGCGTCGGCGAAGTCGTTGTATACCCCGTCGATCGCCAGCAGGCCGTGCGCCCGGGCCGCCGCGACGGCGGCGGCGAGCCACGGCTTCAGCGGCTCACGATCCGGCGCCGCTCCGGTCCCGAGACCGACCGCCAGGTCGTTCACGCCCAGCATCAGCGCCTCCAGCGGCGTGGCCGAGGCCGCGCGGGCGATGGCGGGGAGGTCGAGCAGGGCGCCCGGCGTCTCGATCATGGCCCACAGGGCCGCCCCGGCGGGAACGCGTCCTGCGAGACTCCGAACCGCCGCGGCGTCGTCCACCTTTGGGGCGACGATCAACTGGACGCCGCTGGCCGCCAGGGCCGCGAGATCGGCCTCGCCCCAGGGCGTGTCCAGGCCATTGATCCTGACCCCGAGACGCGGCGCAAACCCGCCCGCGCGCACCGCCTCGACGGCGGCGGCGCGGGCGTCGGACTTGGCCTCGGGGGCGACGGCGTCCTCGAGGTCGAGGATGGCGACGTCGCAGGGCAGGCTGCGGACCTTGTCGATCGCCCGCGGATTGCTGGCCGGCAGGAACAGGACCGAGCGGGCCGGGCGCATCAGACGCGGCCGACGACCGGGATCAGGGCGCCGGTGACGGCCCGGCTCTCCGGCGAGGCCAGGAACAGCATGACCCGGGCGAGATCGGCCGGCCGCACCCACTTCGCCGGGTCGGCGTCGGGCATGTCGGCGCGGTTCTGCGCCGTGTCGAGGATCGAAGGCAGGACGGCGTTGACGGTGACGGAGGTCGCCTTCAGCTCTTCGGCCAGACTCTCGGTCAGGCGGTGAACCCCGGCCTTGGAGGCGGCGTAGGCCCCCATGCCCGCGGCCGCCTTCAGCGCGCCATTGGCCCCCACGTTGACGATCCGGCCCTCGTCCGACTGTTTCAGCCAGGGCAGGGCGGCCCGGCTGGCGTTCAGGGCCGTCTTCAGGTTCAGCGCGTGCATCCGGTCCCACGCCGGCTCCGCGTCGTCGGTGGTCTGCCAGACGAAGCCGCCGGCGACGTTGAGCAGGGCGTCGAGGCGGCCGAAGCGCTCGCCGACCGCGTCCATGGCGCGGCACGCGGCCTCTGCATCGGTCAGGTCGACGCCGCCCAGCTCCAGAACGCCCTCGGGGACCGGGTGACCGGCGGCATGGTCGATCACGGCGACCTGCAGGCCGTCGGCGACGGCCGCTTCGACCACCGCGCGGCCCAGCACCCCGTGTCCGCCGGTCACGGCGATCACCCGTTGCGTCATGTCGTCCTCCTGTGCGTCCGGCTTAGCAGATGATCAGGCGGCGAACACCTTGGCCATCAGCCGCTCAAGGGCGGCCGCGTCGACCGCGTCGAAGGCGGCCTTCTCCACCGCGTCGACGTCCAGAACGGCGATCAGCCGGCCGTCGGCGTCCGACACCGGGACCACGATCTCGCTGGCCGAGCGGCTGTCGCAGGCGATGTGGCCGGGGAAGGCGTGGACGTCCTCGACGATCTGGGTGGTCCCGGTGGCCGCCGCCGCGCCGCAGACGCCGCGCCCGAACGGGATGCGCAGGCAGCCGAGCGTGCCCTGGTAGGGTCCGACCACCAGCTCGTTCCCCTTGGCGCTGTCGACCACATAGAAGCCGGTCCAGAAGAAGGCGGGGAAGGCGTCGGCCAGCATCGAAGCGACCGTCGCCATCCGCGCGACCCGGTCCGGCTCGCCGTCCAGCACCGCCAGGATCTCGTCTTCCAGTTCGGCGTAGCGTTCGGCCTTGTCGGCGGGGCGGTCGTCGCGGGCGACGTAGGACATCGGGCAATCTCCGGGAGGGGGCCGGATATAGGCGGGCGGCCCGCCGCTGGCGAGAGGTCCGGAACTCGCCTGACAGGCGAACCCGCAACTGTCTGATTCGCTTCGAAGAGTCCGCTACCGGTCACAAAATGGCCGCCCTGCGGCAACGCTTTGTCGCAAAACGGCGTTAACCTTGACAGGACCTTAACTGGACCGGACTGTTCGGTCGCGCAAAGGTTAACGGAGGGGCGGAGCCCGCCGTTCAGGGGTGTGCGAGGGAGAATGGCCGAGAGCGAAGCCAGGCAGGAGGGGCGCTCGCGGTCCGGCCGCTCGCGCGGACCCGCGGCGGTGGCCGCGGTGGCGGGCGTGCTCGCCGTGGCGGCCCTGACCATGGCGTCCTGCGGGGATCGCGGCGGCGTTCGCTTCTGGCAGGGCGACGTGCGCGCAAACAGCTGCCCGCGTCCGGCGTCGCTTACCGGGTCCGAGTTCAACGCCCAGGAAACCGGGCTGCGGGCGCTGCGTCGCGCGGCGTTTCGCGGCGACTTCTTCGCCCAGCTGGAGCTCGGCTCGCGCTACTCGGCGACGCGCGCCACCGACAAGAACATCGAGGATCCGATCGAGGCGGCGACCTGGTACGCCATGGCCCTGGCCAACGACGAGGGTTACGCCCCGATCAACCGGGTGAACCGCAACGGCTGGGGCGGATGGCGGCCCCTGTCACGCTACGACGACTGCCGGGCCTGGGAACGTCACAACGCCTACCAGCGCCTCGACCGCCTGCTGGGCCAGATGACCCGCGAGGAGCAGGAGGAGGTTCGCGACCGGGTGATCTATGTGCTGTCGACACAGGACGCCGACGGTTTCCGCACGCTCGCCCGCCTGCACGACGGCCTCTATGGCCCGTTCGGGGAGCCGGAGGACAATCGCGAGGCGCGCGAGGCCTGGGGCCGGGGCGGCGACCATCGGGCCGGCGGCGACCGGCGCCGGCGCGGCTACCAGACCGCGGTCAACCTGTTCCAGCGGAACGACGTGGACGCGTACCTCTACAACTATCTCGCCGTGCAGACCGGCGACGTCGGGGCCTATGTGCTGATGAGCGACTTCGAGCGCTCGGCCCCGGGACGCAGCCGCTACCGCGGGTTCGTCGAGGCCAAGGCCCGGCAGTGGACGCCGCCCTACGAATTCTATCCCAACGATGCGCCTCAGTCGGGGGTGCCGTTCTCCGACGAGAGCCGTCCGCGCGGCGACGCCTGGGAATACGCCCTGTCGCGCATGGGCGGGGAACTGCCGTTCATCCACGTCGGGCGGGCCCTGCGCTATCTGGGGATCACCGACACGGCTGCGCAGCGGCCGGAAGATCTGTCGAAACGCCAGATCGAGACGCTCGAGGCCATGCTCGGCCATCCGATGGAGGGGCGGCTGTCCTACCTGGAGCGCGTCCGGGCGATCCAGCTCGCGTCGGTCAACGGCTCGTCCGAGGCCCAGCTGGTGCTGGCCGTCATGTACGCCGAGGGCATCGGCCTGCCGGCGGACTACGCCCGCGCCTTCAAGTGGTTCGAGGAGGCGGCCCGGCAGGGCAGCCCCGAGGCCAAGTTCGCCATGTCCAGTTACTTCGCCCTGGGGGTGTCGGGCGTCGCCGACCAGGACAAGGCCCAGGCCGTGGCGCTCCGCATCGACTCCGCCCTCTCCGGCTTCGGCCCCTCGGCCGGGCGGTTGCAGGCGGTGCTCGCCCAGGTCTCCCGTTCGCAGCGCCGCTAAGGAGGGCGTGAACCATGTCGACCCGCACCCCCATCGGCCTGATCGGCGGCGGCGCCGTCATCTTCGCGGCGATCGCAGCCTTCGCCCTGCTCGATGCTCCGGGCGCGAACGCCCAGGTGGCGGCCAAGGTCGAGAGTCAGACGCGTCCGAACTTCGGCCTGCTGCTCGACCCGCCCACCCGGACGTATCGCAGCCGCGGCGCCCACCATCGCCGGTACGACTACCGTCGCCACCGTCCGGACTGGCGGCCCGACTACCATCCCGGCGGCTACCGCCCCGGCGGCGAGGAGATCGTGCTGGTCGACTGCGGCGGCAATCCCGGCACGGGCGCGGTCGAGGATGCGGTGCGTCGGGTGCGTCCTGGCGGAACCCTGGTGCTGCGCGCCCGCGGCGGCCCCTGCGTGGGATGGCTGAACATCGACAAGCCGCTGACCCTGATCGGGGAGGGCGGCTTCGACCCGCGCGACTGGGACCGCACGGACCAGCTGACCCTGCAGGCCCCCGACGGTCTGCCGTGCATGACGGTGGCGCAGGGGGTGCGGGTGGACGTCCGCGACGTGGTCTTCGCCTCGCCCCGCGCCGGGGACGCGGCCTGCATCGTCGGCTACGGCGCCGAGATCGTCATGAACCGGGTCGGCTTCCGCCACGCCGGCGACGAGGCCGCCATCTACGCCGATGGCGGCCTGGTCGACATCCGCAACGCCGTGCTCGACGCCCAGACCATCGCCCCGGCCATCGTCGCCGACGGGGCGGTGCTGAACGCCTGGGAACTGACGGTGCTCGGCGCCCAGTCGGGCCTTGAGCTCATCCCCGGCCCCGGCCAGACGTCGCGCATCTCCGCCACGACCCTCAAGGGGACCAACGCGCCCAACAGCTTCGGTCCCCGCTCGATCGGTCTGATGGTGCGCTCGGGCCGCGACTATGGCCGCGTCGAGGTCGAGAACACCGCCATCTGCGGCTACGTCGAGGGCGTGGTGGTCGAGGGCGCCTCGGTCTCCGTCAAGGACAGCCGCATCTGCCGGTCCGACAAGGGCGCCGTCCTCTACAGCGGCGAACTGCGCCTCGAGGACAGCCGCATCCGCGCCTCGACGGTCGGCGTTGCGGCCGCCGCCGGCCATGCGGTGATCATCGACAACGTCTTCGCCGGCCGCATGCAGGAGGTCATCTACCGGGAACCGCGCGCCAGCGTGGAGGCGCACGGCAACCGCGTCTGGTCGCAGTCGATCTGCCGCCCGCAGTTCCGCGATCGCTACCGCGGCCGCTATGAGCCGTACTGGCGCCCCGGCGACGGCTGGGAGTGCGCCGACGGGGCCTATCCGCGCGACTGGTGGGAGGCCGAGGACGGCATGCTGGGCCTGCCCTACTACGACGACGGCTACCAGCTCGACGGCTACGACCGGTACCGCGACGGCTACGGCTGGTACGACCGCGACGGGCGCTACATCGGCGACGAGCGCTGGCGCGGCGATGACCGCTGGACCCGCGGCGGGGGCTGGCGCAGGTAGGAAACCGCTCTCAACGGAAGCTGGCCAGACAGCGCCGCGCGACGCCGACCGCTCGCGTGGCGCGGCCGGTGGGGAACCCGAGACCCTGCTGGCCCCTCACGGCCACGCCGACCTGATCAGACGAGGCCATCCGGTTCACCGCATCGGCGTCGGCGTCGAGGCTGAGTTCGACATAGACCGTCCTGGCGTCGATGTACTCGAAGCCGATGTGCCCCGAGATGTCGTGAACCTCGTTCTGGTTCACCACGTACTGGAACTCGGTGGGCTGGAGGCGGCCCCAGTCGACCGCGTCCCGGTCGCGGACCGATTGAAGCTGGGGAAAGCGGAAGGAGATCGTCACCTCTTCCTCGCCCGGCTCGAAACGATAGACAGCCTGGGCGGGATTGGCGCCCGCCGTCATATCCTTGAACAGGATGCAGGCCTGGCCGTACCAGATGTCGTCGCTGTCCAGCTTCTTGACCTGCCAGCCGTCGACATCGCCGTAGTGCGTCAGTCCGGGTATTCCGTCGAATGCGGTCTGGGCTGCGACCGGCGTCGCGAGCACCAGCGCCGCGACCGCGACGCCGGCGGCTGACTTCCTGAGGGTGGTGATCATCTGCGACTCCCGAGCCCGTTCCGCTACGGCGGGATGATAGAGGAGCCAACCTTCGCGGGAAACTGATGACTTCCACCGCACGCGGTAGGCCCGGCAGGACTCGAACCTGCAACCAGACCGTTATGAGCGGTCGGCTCTAACCATTGAGCTACGGGCCCGCCGTGGCGGATTACCCGCCTAGCAGGCGCCGGCGAGGCTTGCCAAGCGTCATGGGGCGGGCCCAACGTGTCGCCCGGATGAACGGAACCTGCCGACCGTCTCCGGCGCTTGTTCAGTCGCCAACGGCCAAGGTGTCGCCACGGTCCGCCTCCAGCGTGGAGCGACGGACCGCCTCGCATCAGGAGACCGCCATGAATCGCCCGACCATCGCCAGAGCCGCCGCCGCCCCCGCCCTGTCCAACCGCGTGCTGCTCGTCAGCGGCGGCCTGCTGGCGGCCGCCACGCTGGCGTTCGCGGCTCCGGCCGCGCGCGCCCAGTCGCAGCCCGACGGCGGCGCGCCCCTGACCATCCAGGCCGTGACCGAGCGCCCCGCCCTCAACCTGTCGGCCTATGGGGAGGTCAAGGTCGCCCCGGATATGGCCGTCATCAACTTCGCGGTGGTCACCGAGGCCCCCACCGCCGCGGAGGCCATGCGCCAGAACGCGACGCAGATGAACCAGGTCATGGCCGCCCTGCGCGGGAGCGGGATCGCCGGGCGCGACGTGCAGACCTCGGGGCTGAACCTGTCCGCCCAGTACGACTACCAGCAGAACGAACCGCCCCGCCTGCGCGGTTACCAGGCGTCGAACCAGGTGACGGTGACGATCAACGATCTGGACCGGGTGGGCCAGACCGCCGACGCGGTGGTCGCCGCCGGCGTCAACCAGATCGGCGGCATCTCCTTCGGTCTGCAGGATCCGACCGCGGCCGAGAACCGGGCGCGCCAGCTGGCCGTGCGCAACCTTCAGGCCAAGGCTGCCCTCTACGCGGACGCGCTCGGCGTGTCGCTGGGCGGAGTCCGTTCGCTGACGGAAGGCGGCGGCTACGCCCCGCGCCCGCCGGCGCCGATGTACGCCCGCGCCGAGATGGCCATGGACGCCGGGTCCACGCCCGTGTCGGCCGGCGAACTGGCGGTGCGGATCGACATCACCGGGGTCTACGACCTCGGCCGCTGAACCGGACGGGAAGGGCGCCTGCGAAGCGGGAGCCCTTCAGTCCTCGCCCCGCGCCAGCATCAGACCGAGGGCGAAGTTGAGCAGGTTGGCCACCAGGGCGATCGCCAGGGTGGTCACCGCATCCAGCTCCATCAGGAACAGCGGGCCGCTCCACGGCAGGCCGGTGACCATCGCGGGCAGAAAGGTGACCCGCTCCGGCGGGAAGCCGAGGGCCCCGAGACCGCCGGGCATGGTCAGCAGCACGGCGACCGCGGCGGCGACGGCCCAGGCCCCGAACAGGCTCCAGCGCAGGATGCGAAAGGTGCGGCTCATCGGTGAAGCTCCCGCCGGAAGGAGAGGCTCCGCAAGCGCCGCCGTCAAGCCGCGCGCTTGATCTCGTTGCGGTCGTCCAGCAGCACCACGGTCGGCGACCACTGGCGGGCCTCTTCCTGCGGCAGCTGGCCGTAGGTGACCACGATCACCTTGTCGTTCTTCTGCACCAGTCGCGCGGCCGCGCCGTTGACGCCGATCACGCGCGACCCGCGCGGAGCCTCGATGGCGTAGGTGGTGAACCGCTGGCCGTTGGTGATGTTCAGCACGTCGACCTGCTCGTGCGGCAGGATGCCGGCCGCGTCCAGCAGGTCGGCGTCGATGGCGATCGAGCCCTCGTAGTCGAGGTCGGCTTGGGTCACCGTCGCCCGGTGCAGCTTGGCCTTCATCAGGGTGACCAGCATGGGGAGTGCGGTCCCTTGGTGACGCGGGGCGATCCGCCCCCGCTCGCAGGCGGCTGATATAGGGCCTCCGCAGCCGCGCATCAATCGGTTGCGCTGCGTCGCAACATGCATGCTGCGGCGCATTCGCGCGTTACGCGACGTTCATTTGACGGGAAGACCCGCCGCCCTATGGTCCAATCCGGCCAACCCTCGGCCGACGTCCGGGCGACCATCCGTTCCATGAAGCAGTTCTTCCTTACCGTGGCGGGCGTTTTCGCCGGCCTGTTCCTGTTCCTGGTGGTGGTGCCGTTCGTGCTGATCGCCGTGGCGATCAGCACGGCCTCGTCCAAGGAGCCGACGCCGTCGCACGCGGTGCTGGAGCTGGACCTGCGCGACGGGCTGACCGACCAGACCCCCACCAATCCGTTCGCGGTGTTCGGCGGCTCCGGCCTGTCCACCCTGCAGGTCGTCGACACCCTCGCCCAGGCCGCCGACGACAGCCGCGTCAAGGTCCTGCTGATCCGCCTGCCGGAAGCCGGCGGCGTCACCCCCGCGGCCGCCGACGAGATCCGCCAGGCCGTGCGCCGCTTCCGCCGCTCGGGCAAGCCGGTCATCGCCCACAGCCAGGGCTTCCAGCCGGTGGGGACCAGCATCTCCGCCTACATGCTGGGCGCCTCCGCCTCCGAACTGTGGATGCAGAACACCGCCAGCTTCCAGGTGGCGGGCTTCTCCGCCGACTCGATCTTTCTCGGCCGGGCCTTCGACAAGTACGGCGTGAACGCCCAGTTCGAGCAGCGCTACGAATACAAGAACGCGGTCAACGAGTTCACCGAGAGCGACTTCACGCCCGCCCACCGCGAGGCGATGTCGGCGTGGATGGGATCGATCTACGCCTCGGCGATCGCCAATGCGGCGCAGGACCGGCGGCTGACGCCGCAGGCGCTGCGCGCGACCATCGAGGCCGGGCCGTACTCCTCGGCCCAGGCGTTGCAGCGTCGGCTGGTCGACAAGATCGGCCAGGTCGAGGAGGCCGAGGCCGAGGCGAAGCGCCGTGCCGGTCGGGGCGCCGAGATCATCGAGTTCGGGGACTATGTCTCCGCGAAGGGCGAGCGCAGCGGCTCCGGCCGCAACGCCATCGCCATTGTCGGCGGCGAGGGCACCATCATGACCGGCACGGGCGGCGGGGCCGATCCGTTCGGCGGCGGCTCGAACATCCGCTCCGACGATCTGGCCGAGGCCCTCTACGACGCGGTCGAGGACCGGGCGGTGAAGGCTATCGTGTTCCGCGTCTCCTCGCCCGGCGGCTCGCCGGAAGCCTCGGAGCAGATCCTCGCCGCCGTCCGCGCGGCCAAGGCGGCGGGCAAGCCGGTCGTCGTGTCCATGGGCGACTATGCGGCCTCCGGCGGCTACTGGATCAGTTCGGAAGCCAACTGGATCGTCGCCCAGCCGACCACGCTGACCGGTTCGATCGGCGTGTTCGGCGGCAAGTTCGTCCTCGCCGACGCGCTCGGCCGCTTCGGCGTCGACATGCGCAACCTCAGCATCGGCGGCGACTACGCCGGCGCCTTCTCGCCCTCGGAGCCGTTCACGGCCGAGCAGCGCGCCGCCTTCGCGGCTTCGATCGACCGGACCTATGAGGAGTTCATCACCCGGGTGTCCACCGGCCGGCGGTTGCCGCCGGCGCGGGTGCGCGAGATCGCCCGCGGCCGCGTCTGGACGGGGGCGCAGGCGCGCGAACTGGGCCTCGTCGACCAGCTCGGCGGCCTTGAGGAGGCCATCGCCAAGGCCCGCCAGCTGGCCCGCATCCCGGACGACGAGTCGGTGCGCTTCAAGCGGTTCCCGACGCCGGAATCGCCGTTCGAGGCGCTGTCGGAGATGTTCGGCGTGTCCGGCGAGGCGGCCCGGGTGCTGGTCGGCATCGGCGGCGTGATGAACGACCCGACCGCCGAGGCGGCGGTTCGCCGCATCCGGACCGAGCGGGCGCGGGCTTCGGGCGCATCCGTGCTGGCCGACCAGCCGTACTGACGCACACTCGCCTGTGAAGGCGTCGCTCATTGACCGTTCATTCCGATGGACCGACATTGGAGCTTCGGCGTTCTAGGCAGCGCCCCTGAAGGTATCGCCATGACCCAGTCCGATCGCCTGCTGTTCGCCCACGTCGGCCCCGGCTCCCGCCGCGGCTCCGGCGGCCTGCTCGGCTCCGTGATGTGGCTGGGCGGCATGGTGGCCACCCTCGTCGCCATGGTGGTCGGCGCGGTGCTGGCCGTGGTCACCGCCGCCGCCGTGGCGGTGATCGCCCTGATCGCCGCCGTGCTGGTGTTCTTCGCCGGCCTGGCGGTGCGCGCCCGCCGCACCGTCACGCGCCGCAGCCGCCGCGCGGACGACGTCATCGAAGCCCGCAAGGTCGACGGCGCCTGGGTCGCCTACGGCTGGGAGCGGACCGGCCGGTAAGGGCGGGGTCGTGCGCGCCGTCCGGGACCTTCCGTCGCCCAATTTCGACGCCCGGCGGGGTCCGCCCGACATGCTGGTGCTGCACTACACGGGCATGGAGACGGCCGGGGCGGCGATCGCCCGGCTGTGTGATCCGTCGGCACGGGTTTCGGCCCATTACGTCGTCGACGAGGACGGCTCCATCCTGCGGCTGGTGCCGGAGGAGCGGCGGGCGTGGCACGCCGGGCGCGGGGTCTGGCAGGGCGAGACCGACTGCAACGCCGCCTCGATCGGCGTCGAGATCGTCAATCCGGGGCACGAGTTCGGCTATCGCGACTTTCCGGAGGCCCAGGTGGCGGCGGTGCTGGAGCTGGCGGCCGACATCCGCGGCCGCTGGACCATCCCCGACGCCCGCATCATCGGCCATTCCGACCTCGCGCCGGATCGGAAGCAGGATCCCGGCGAGCGTTTTCCGTGGAAGCGGCTCGCCGTGGAGGGCCACGGTCTATGGTTCGAGCCGGCCGAAGAGCGCATCTCGGCCCTCGGCGCGCCGCTGGGGCCAGGCGACGACGGACTGGGCGTGATCGTGCTGCGCGCCGGCCTGCACCGCCTCGGCTACGGCCTGCAGCCCGGCGGCGACTACGACGACGAGACCCGCATCACCGTCGAGGCCTTCCAGCGTCACTGGCGGCCGACCCGAGTCGATGGCGTCGCCGACGGCGAGACCCGCGCCACCCTGATGGGCGTGCTTCAGCTGGCGACGGCGGAGAGCGTGACGGGCGTGCTCTCGTGAGCGGCGGGCAGATGACGAAGGCCGACCGGGCGGCTCGCCGCGCCGCCGACCTCGAGGCGCGTCAGCAGCGCTGGCTCGAGGTCGAGAAGCCGAAGTTCAGGGCCGAGGTGCGCGCTGCGGTCGAACGACGCGGCCTCGCCTCGTTCATGAACGACACCCGCTGGCGCGCGCTGTGCGAAGCCGTGTACGCCGAGCTGCCGTTCCCGCCGGCCTTCCAGTTGCAGTCCGTGCTGGGCGAGCGCGAGCCGCTGGCGGACCCCGAGGCGCTGGCCGGCGGCTGGGGCGGCTGGTCGGAACTGGGCGACGCCGCCTGGGCCGTCGAGTGGCTGCGCGTGGTCCCGCGCCACCGCAGGCCCCGGGGGCGACTGGTCGCCGATGAGGTGATCGACTGCGCCGACGCCTTTCGCCGCGTGCTGGAGCGCCTTCATATCCCCTACCGTGAGGACGAAGCCCGCACCTTCTGGATCTACGGCTACGCCCCCGCCGATCCGGCGACGTTGACGCCGCCTTCGGAAACGCCCACCTAGAAGCCGCCAGACGGCCGGGCGGTCGCGGCGGGGCTCGCTCCGTCGAGGAAAGTCCGGGCTCCACGGTGAGAAGGCGGCGGATAACTTCCGCCCGGGGCGACCCGAGGGATAGCGCCACAGAAAGCAAACCTCCGGCCTTGCGAGGCCGGGAAGGGTGAAAGGGTGGGGTAAGAGCCCACCGCGGTCTCGGCAACGCGACCGGCATGGCAAGCCCCGCCTGGAGCAAGACCGAATAGGGACGTCGCGCGGGTTCGCCCGCAGGGTTCACCGCCCGAGGCGTCCGGGTAGGTCGCGAGAACCGGTCAGCAATGGCCGGTCCAGAGGAATGATCGTCGCCGTCCTTCGGGACGGAACAGAACCCGGCTTACAGGCCGTCTGGCATTTTTCTTCCGACCACGCCTGGAAGGGCCCGGGCGGCCTCCGGACCGCGGCCGCGTGGCGCGTCGCCGCCGGCTTTTTCCCGTCCTGACCCGTTGCTGTGCAAGGCCCGGCGGCCCCTGTCCCCAGCCTGTGAACATCTTGGATGTTCCATGTATGTTCCAGTTGTGGCCCAAGGTTTCGGCGCAGCGTGACAGTTAACGGACGTCAACTAATCCCATTGTCGCCCATTTGATCCCATGCTATCCCAATCCTGCCGGGTTTGGGGCGCGGCGTGCGTCGCGTGGGATCGGGATCAGAGGGGCGGATCGAAGGGTCCGAGTTGGGCAGGGCGTGTTTCTCTCGACCTTTGAGAAACAACTGGACGGCAAGCGCCGCCTGCTGATCCCGCAGGAGTTCCGCACGGCCGACAACGGCGCCGAGCACGGGGTGTTCTGCTTCTTCTCGATCGAGTCTGACTGTCTCGAGGCCGGCGGCGACAAGCTGATGGCCGAGTACGTCGCCATGATCGAGGAACTGCCGTTCGGCGACGACCAGCGCACCGCCCTGGAGGAAACCTTCTACGCCGGCCAGCGACCGCTGGCCTACGACGGCGGCGGCCGCATCACCCTGCCGGAGGGTCTCTGCCAGGAGGCGGGGCTGAGGGAGAACGTGGTCATCGTCGGCCTCGGCTCGCGCTT
This sequence comes from Brevundimonas viscosa, assembly GCF_900116065.1. Taxonomy (GTDB): domain Bacteria; phylum Pseudomonadota; class Alphaproteobacteria; order Caulobacterales; family Caulobacteraceae; genus Brevundimonas; species Brevundimonas viscosa. The sequence goes on along the minus strand of NZ_FOZV01000003.1, from coordinate 103,819 downwards.
CCAGATCTGGGATCGCGCGCGCTGGAACGCCCGCCGCGAGGAACGCCGCCTGCTGGCGCGTCAGGCGGTGCGCGAGCGGGGCGAGGCGGCGCGGCGCGCCCGCGCCCGTGGTCCGGCGGGGGAGGGCGCATGAGCCCGCACGCCCCCGTCCTGCTCGCCGAGGTGCTCGAGGCGCTGGAGCCGAAGCCGGGCGATGTCGTCATCGACGCCACCTTCGGCGCCGGCGGCTACACCCGGGCCATTCTGGAAACCGGGGCGACGGTGATCGCGCTCGACCGCGACCCTACCGTCCAGCCCTACGCCGACGCCGTGGCCAACGACTTCCCGGGCCGGTTCCGGCTCGTTCGCACCCCGTTCTCCGGCCTGGCCGAGGCCTTCGCCGGCAGCGGCGCGGCGCGGCTGGACGGCGTGGTGTTCGACATCGGGGTGTCCTCGATGCAGCTGGACCAGGCCGAGCGCGGCTTCTCCTTCATGCGCGACGGCCCGCTGGACATGCGCATGTCGGGCGAGGGCGAGAGCGCCGCCGACATCGTCAACACTTGGGAGCACGGGCCGCTGGCCCACATCTTCAAGCTCTACGGCGATGAGCGCCAGTCGGGACGCGTGGCGACCGCCATCCTGCGCCGCCGGGCCGAGCGGCCGTTCGAACGCACGCTGGATCTCGCCGAGGTGGTCGAGAAGGCCTTGGGCGGCCGCCGCGGCGCGCCGATCCATCCGGCCACCCGGGTGTTCCAGGCGCTGCGCATCGCCGTCAACGACGAGCTCGGCGAGCTGCGCGCCGGTCTCGAAGCGGCCGAGGCGACCCTGTCGCCCGGCGGCCGGCTGGCGGTGGTCACCTTCCATTCGCTGGAAGACCGCATCGTGAAGGCCTTCCTGACCGAGCGCAGCGGCGCGGCGCCCGGCGGCTCGCGCCACGCCCCTGTCGCCGTAGAGACCCGCAAGCCCAGCTTCGTGTTGAAGTTCAAGGGCGCGCGCGAGGCCGGCGAGGCCGAGCGTGAAGCCAACCCGCGGGCCCGCTCGGCGAAGCTTCGCGCCGCCGTCCGCACCGACGCGGCGCCGTGGGGGAGGATCGCCGCGTGAGCGCCCTCACCCTTCCCCTGCAGCGCCTGTTCGCCTGGAAGATCCGCGGCGTGCGCTGGGTCGAGATCATCGGCGTGGTGCTGGTCGCGGCGATGATCTTCTCGGTCTACGTCGCCAAGGCGGCCGCCGCGCGCACTGGATCGGAGATCGCCGATCTGGAGCGCCAGATCGCCCAGAACGGCCGCCGCGTACGACTGCTGCGGGCCGAAGTGGCGCGGCTGGAGCAGCCCGCGCGGCTGGAGGTTCTGTCGCGCGGCGCCGGCCTTGTGCCGGTGGACGTCCACCGCCAGGCGGGCGTGGATCAGCTGCCCGCGATCGCGCCGATCCCCGAGGCCGGGCCGCAGCCCGAACCCGTAGCCGCCGCCGCCGCGCCGGTCGACGCCGCGGCCCCCGGGTCGATGGCTGCTGCTGCCGCTGAAGCGGAGGCGGCGCAGTGAGCGTCCATGATCCCCACGCCTGGGACCGCCCCGCCCCCGGATCTGGCTGGGCCGCCCGGCCGCGCCTGCCGTCGTGGCGCTGGCTGGCCGAGGCCATGTGGTGGGTCGAGCATTCCTTCGGCCGCGCCCGCGCCGACGCCCGGCCGGAAGAGGACACCCGGGTCCGCATCTTCCTCATCCTGGCGGTTTTCAGCCTCGTCTTCGTCTGCCTCGCGCTCGGCGCGGCGCGCGCGGCCCTGCTCGTCCCGCAAGGCGGCGGCGGCTCGGCGCAGCACCCGTTCGCCATGACGCGGGCCGATCTGGTCGATCGCAACGGCGCCCTGCTGGCCACCAACATCGTCCACTACGGCCTCTACATCGACCCCGACGAGGTCTGGGACCGGCGACTGGCCGCGCAACAGATCAAGCGGGCGCTGCCGCGCGTGTCGATGGCGCGCCTGAACCGGGTGCTGAGCGGCGAGCGACGGCTGATCGTGCTGCCGGGCCTCACGCCGCAGGAGAAGGCGGCCGTGCACGCGCTGGCGCTGGGCGGGGTGACCTTCGAGCCCGAGGACCGCCGCGTCTATCCGCTGGGCCGTTCGGCCCGGCACGTCGTCGGCGCGGCCGACGGCGGCGGCGTCGGCATCACCGGCGCCGAGCTGGCCTTCAACAGCGAGATCCGCGCCGCGGGCGAGAAGGGGCAGGCCTTCCCGCTCTCGATCGACCTGCGCGTCCAGGGCGTGCTCGAGAACGAGCTCGCCGCCGCCGCCGAGGAAACCCAGGCCAAGGGCGCCGTCGGCATCGTGGCGGACGTCCAGACCGGCGAAATCCTCGGCATGGCCAGCTGGCCGACGACCGAGGGCCTGAATCGCGCCACGTCCGCCCACTACGAGATGGGCTCGGTGTTCAAGACCTTCACCGTCGCCGCCGGCCTAGACACCGGCCGGGCCGACATGGACACCCTGTTCGACGCCTCGGAAGCCTTCATGATCGGCAACCGCCGCATCACCGACTTCCACGCCACGAACCAGATCCTGACGCTGGAGGAGGTCTACCTCCACTCGTCCAACATCGGCACCTCGCGGCTGGCGGTGGAGATGGGGCCGCAGGTGATGCGCGACTACTTCGCCCGCTTCGGTCTGCTCGACGCCGCGCCGATCGAGCTGCACGAGTCGGCGCGGCCCCGGCGTCCCCGCAAATGGGACGACTCCACCTTGGCGTCGCTGTCGTTCGGCTACGGCGTCATGATCACGCCGCTGCAGATGACCGCGGCCATGGGCGCCCTGACCAACGGGGGGCGCTTCATTCCGCTGACCCTGCGCAAGGGCGGCCGGCGCGACGTCCAGGCCCGCCAGGTGGTCTCCCCCGAGACCTCGGCGACCCTGCTGGAGCTGATGCGCCGCAACGTGGTGCGCGGCTCCGGCACGCGCGCCGACGCCCCCGGCCTGCGGGTCGGCGGCAAGACCGGCTCGGCCAACAAGCTGGTCAACGGCCGCTACGATCCGACCCACGCGGTCGGCACCTTCGCCGCCGTCTTCCCGACCGATGGCCCGCTGGACGCCCGCCGCTATTCGATCCTGATCCTCGTGGACGAGCCGGGGACCTACCCCCGCACCGGCGGCTACGTCGCCGCGCCCGCCGTCGGCCGCATCGCCGACCGCATCGCCCCCTTCCTCGGCGTCCAGCGCCGCGCCGACCCCTACCGCACGGCGACCGGCGAAAAGGTCCCCGCGTTCGAGGACGTGGCGGGGGACGGCCGATGAACGCCCTTCGCCTGTCCGAACTGCTGCGCCGCGACGTGCCCGCTGACCCGGTGATCACCGGGGTCACCGCCGACAGCCGCAAGGTCGCTGCCGGCTCGCTGTTCGTGGCCCTGCCGGGGACGGCGGCCGACGGACGCGCCTTCATCCCCCAGGCCCTGTCCCAGGGCGCCGCCGCCGTGCTGGCCCCGGCCGACACCGACGCGGCCCTCGCGCCGGTGCTGGTCACCTCCGGGGACGTGCGCCGGGCCTACGCCATCGCCGCGCGCAGCTTCTACGGAACCCAGCCGGCCACCTGCGTGGCGGTCACCGGCACCAACGGCAAGACCTCCGTCGCCGCCTTCTGCCGGCAGATCTGGGCACGCCTCGGACGGACCTCGGCGAGCATGGGCACGCTGGGGGTTTTGAAGCAGGCGGGTAACGTTAACCAGGCCCTGACCGGCCCGGGCCTGACCAGCCCGGACGCCGCCGACGCGGCGCGCCTGCTGGCCGACCTCGCCGCCGGCGGCGTCACCCACCTGGCGCTCGAGGCCTCGTCGCACGGCATCGACCAGCGCCGCCTCGACGGCGTGTCGCTGAAGGCGGCCGCCTTCACCAACCTGACCCAGGACCATCTCGACTACCACGGAACCATGGACGCCTACCGGGCCGCCAAGCTCCGCCTGTTCGAGGCCCTGCTGCCGCGCGGCCGCACGGCGGTGCTGAACGCCGACTCCGAGGCCTACTCCAGCTTCGCCGCCACCAGCATCATGTCGGGCCTCGGGGTGATGGGAGTGGGGGAGCGCGGCCGCGACCTCGCCCTGCTGGCGCGCCGCGCCACGCCCGAGGGCCAGCGCCTGACCATCGACGCCGGCGGCGAGACGCACGACATCCTGCTGCCGCTGGCCGGAGCCTTCCAGGCTTCGAACGCCCTGGTCGCGGCCGGCCTGTGCATCGCTGGTGGCGAGAAGCCGGGCGCGGTGCTGGCGGCGCTGGAGCACCTCGAGGGCGCGCAGGGGCGGATGCAGCGCATCCCCGGCGGCGGGCGCGGCGAGGTCTACGTCGACTACGCCCACACCCCGGACGGGCTGGAGACCGTGCTGCGGTCCCTGCGGCCGCACGCCGTCGGACGTCTGATCGTGGTGTTCGGCGCCGGCGGCGACCGCGACCGGGCCAAGCGGCCGCTGATGGGCGAGATCGCGGCGCGGCTGGCGGACGTCGCCATCGTCACCGACGACAATCCGCGCTCGGAGGATCCGGCCGAAATCCGGCGCGCGGTGCGGCAAGGCTGCCCCGACGCGCAGGAGGTCGGCGATCGCCGCCGCGCCATCCACCTCGCGGTGTCGATGATGCGTGACGGGGATGTGGTGGTGATCGCCGGAAAAGGGCATGAACAGGGACAGATCGTCGGCGGGGTGACCCACCCCTTCGACGACGCCACCGAAGCCGCCGAAGCCCTGCGCATCCATGCCTGACGCCACCCCCCTCTGGACCTCCGCGGAGATCGCCTCCGCTGTCGGAGGAACGCTGTCCGGCGCGCCGTTCGAGGCGGCCGGCATCACCTACAACAGCCGCGAGACCGCGCCGGGCGACCTGTTCGTCGCGTTGAAGGGCGCGCGCGACGGTCACGACTTCGCCGCCGCCGCCTTCGCCGCCGGCGCCGCCGGCGCCCTGACGAACCGGCCTGTCGAGGGCGGTCCCTGCGTGGTGGTCGAAGAGGACACCCTGAAGGCGCTCGAAGCGCTCGGCGTCGCCTCGCGCGAGCGGGCGCCGCACGTGCGGCGCGGCGCGGTCACCGGCTCCGTCGGCAAGACCAGCGTCACCCAGGCGATCAAGGCCGGTCTCGACCTGGCAGGGCCCGCCCACGCCTCGATCAAGAGCTACAACAACCACATCGGCGTGCCGCTGACGCTGGCCCGCATGCCGCGCGGCGTCGAGCGGGCGGTGTTCGAGATCGGCATGAACGCCCCCGGCGAGATCGCGCCGCTGTCGCGCATGGTCCGGCCCCACGCCGCCTGCGTGACCACCGTCGGACCGGTGCACATCGAGGCCTTCGCCAACGGCGAGGCGGGCGTGGCGGCCGAGAAGGCCTCCATCTTCGAGGGTCTGGCGGAAGGCGGCGCGGCCGTCCTCAACGGCGACGTGGCCTTCGCCGTGGTCCTCGACGCCGCCGCCTGCCGGGCCGGCGCGCGGCCCGTCACCTTCGGAACCAGCGCCGGCAGCGACGCGCGCCTGATCGATTTCCGTCCCAATGGGCAGGGCGCGCGGGTGAAGGCCGAGCTGTTCGGCCGGCCCCTCGACTTCCCGCTCGCCCAGTCTGGCTTCCACTGGGGCATGAACAGCCTGTGCGTCCTGCTGATGCTGGATGCGCTCGACGTGCCGCTGGAGACGTCCTTGGCCGCGCTGGCCGAGTTCCGGCCGCTGGCGGGCCGGGGGCAGAGCACCGTGGTGCACGCACCCGGCGGCGCCTTCACCCTCGTCGACGAGAGCTACAACGCCAATCCGCTGTCGATGGCGGCCGGCTTCCGAAGCCTCGGGGCGCGTCCGGTGACCGCGGGCGGCCGGCGCGTCGTGGTGCTCACCGACATGCTGGAGCTGGGCGACCAGTCCCGCGCCCTGCACGAAGGGCTGGCCGGGCCGATCGTCGAAGCGGGGCTCGACCTCGTCCATACGGCCGGACCCGGGATGAAGCGCCTGCACGACGTCCTGCCCCCCGATCGGCGGGGACTGTGGCGCGAGTCCGCCGCCGAGCTGGCGGCGGAGGCGGCGACGCTGGTCGCGCCCGGCGATGTCATCATGGTCAAGGGATCGAACGGCTCCAGGGCCTCGCTCGTCGCGAAGGCGCTCGCCGGACTCGGCCAAGCGGATGAGGGGGCCGCCTGATGTTCTACCTGCTCTATCTCTACTACGCCGACGTGGCGCAGGATTATCCGCTGCTGAACCTGGTCCAGTACCAGACCGTGCGGGTGGCCCTGGCCATGGCCACGGCCATGATCGTCGCGGTCGCCATGGGCAGCCGCTTCATCGCCTGGATGCGCGTCAAGCAGGGCAAGGGACAGCCGATTCGCTCCGACGGTCCGGTCACCCACCTGTCCAAGGTCGGCACGCCGACGATGGGCGGACTGATGATCCTGGCCGGCATCGCGGTGGCGGTCTTCCTCTGGGGCGACCTGACCAATCCCTATATCTGGATCGTATCGCTGGTCACCGCGGCCTTCGGCGTGCTCGGCTTCGTCGACGACTACGCCAAGGTGTCCAAACAGTCCTCTGCCGGCCTGACCTCGAGACAGAAGCTTCTCGCCCAGACCGTGGTGTCGATCGTCGCAGGCGTGCTGACGGTGCTCTGGATGAAGGCTTCGCCGACTTCGCCCGGTCTCGAGACCTCGATCGCCTTTCCGTTCTTCAAGGCGGTGCTGCTCAATGTCGGCTGGTTCTACGTCGCCTTCGCCGCCTTCACCATCGTCGGTTTTTCCAACGCCGTGAACCTGACCGACGGTCTCGACGGCCTGGCCATCGTGCCGGTGATGATGGCCGCCGCCGCCTTCGGCATCATCTCCTACCTGGCCGGCAACTTCATCTTCTCCGACTATCTCGGCATCCACCACGTGCCCGGCGCGGGGGAACTGGCGATCTTCCTCGCCGCCATCATCGGCGGCGGCGTAGGCTTCCTCTGGTACAACGCCCCGCCCGCCAAGATCTTCATGGGCGACACCGGCTCGCTCGCCCTGGGAGGCGCGCTCGGCGCCATCGCCGTGGCCACCAAGCACGAGCTGGTGCTGGGCATCGTCGGCGGCCTGTTCGTGGTCGAGGCCGCCTCGGTGATGATCCAGGTGGCCTACTTCAAGGCCACCGGAAAGCGCATCTTCCTGATGGCGCCGATCCACCACCACTTCGAAAAGATGGGCTGGCCGGAGTCGACGGTGGTGATCCGCTTCTGGATCGTGGCGGCCATGCTGGCGCTCGCCGGCCTCGCCACCCTCAAGCTGCGCTGACGCCATGATCCCGGTCCCCGGCTTCGAAGGGCGGAGGATCGCGGTCTTCGGCCTCGGCAGGTCGGGACTGACGGCCGCGCGTGCGCTGAAGGCCGGCGGGGCCCTGCCGGTGCTGTGGGACGACAGCGTCTCCAGCCGCATGCAGGCCGAGGCCGAGGGCTTCGCTGTCGATGACCTCACCGCCGCCGACTGGTCGGACTTTGCGGCGCTCGTCCTCTCGCCCGGCGCGCCGCTGACGCACCCCAGGCCGCACTGGACCGTGGACAAGGCGAAGGTCGCCGGAATCGAGGTGATCGGCGACATCGAGCTGTTCGCCCGCGCGCTGGCCGCCCTGCCGGACGAACAGCGGCCGCGGGTGGTGGCCATCACCGGCACCAATGGCAAGTCCACCACCACCGCCCTGGTTGGCTGGGTGCTGAAGCAGACTGGCATGACCGTGCACGTCGGCGGCAACATCGGCATCGGCGTGCTGGCCCTGCCGGCCCCGACCCCGGACGCGGTCTATGTGGTCGAGGTGTCGAGCTACCAGCTGGACCTGACCACCCGCTTCGCGCCGGACGTGGCCATCCTCATCAACATCAGCCCCGATCACCTCGACCGCCATGGCGGCATGGACGGTTACGTTGCGGCCAAGCGGCGCATCTTCGCCCGCTCCGGGCTGGCGCTGGTCGGCGTCGACGATCCGTGGGGGCGCGACACGACGGCCCGCCTCAAGGCCGACGGGCGGGCGGTCGCCTCGGTGTCCACCAGCGGCGATGCCGCCGACATCATGGCCGCTCCCGGCGAGTTGACGGGGGCGGACGGGCGGATCGACTTCAGGGCGGCCCGCTCGCTTCGGGGGCGCCACAACGCCCAGAACGCCGCCTTCGCCTGGGCGGCCGCCCGCGCCCTCGGCGTGCCGCGCGACAAGGTCCTCGAAGGCCTTCTCACCTTCCCCGGCCTCGCCCATCGGATGGAGACCGTCGGCCGGCTCGGCCGCGTCGAGTTCGTCAACGATTCCAAGGCCACCAACGCCGACGCGGCGCGGCAGGCGCTGTCCGCTTACGACCGCAGCTTCTGGATCGCCGGCGGTCGGGCCAAGTCCGGCGGGATCGACGATCTGGAGGACCTGTTCCCCCGGGTGGTCGAGGCCTTCCTGATCGGCGAGGCGGCCGGACCCTTCGCGGCCCGCCTCGGCGACACCCCGCACCGGATCAGCCGCGACATGGCCAGCGCCGTCCGGCAGGCGTACGAGGCCGCCGCGGCCACCGGGCGCGACGAGGTGGTGCTGCTCAGCCCCGCCGCGGCCAGCTTCGACCAGTATCCCGACTTCGAGGCGAGGGGAGAGGCCTTCCGCGCCGCCGCCCTCGCCCTCGGCGCCGTTCCCGCGAGCGCGTCATGAGCGAAAGCTACAGCCCCGCCTTCTCCCGTCTGGACCAGGGCCCGATCGCCAAATGGTTCTGGACCGTCGACCGCGGCCTGCTCGCCGCGGCCCTGACCCTGATCGGCCTGGGGGTGGCGCTGAGCTTCGCCTCCAGCCCGGCCGCCATCAACGCCGACCAGTCGATCGTCGATCCCTTCCACTACTCGTGGCGCATGATGGTCTGGGCCTCGATGGGGGTGGCGATCATGCTGACCACCTCGCTGCTTTCGCCGCGCGGCGTCCGCCGCATTGCGGTGCTGGCGCTGGTCGGGGCCATCGTCGTCATGGCCGCCCTGCCGTTCATCGGCAACGAGGTGAAGGGCGCCGCGCGCTGGGTGAACCTCGGCCCGTTCAGCCTGCAGCCGTCCGAGTTCGCCAAGCCCTCGCTGATCGTCTTCGCCGCCTGGATGTTCGCCGAGACCCAGAAGGGGCAGGGCGTGCCGGGGGTCTCGATCGCCTTCGGCTTCTGGGCCCTGACCGTCGGCCTGCTGCTGATCCAGCCCGACATCGGCCAGACCTTGCTTATCACCACCACCTTCATGGCCGTCTTCTTCATGGCCGGGGTGCCGCTGAAGTGGGTGGCCGCCCTCGCCGCCGCCGGCGCCGCCGGGGTGGTCGGCCTGTATTTCACCTTCGGCCACATGCGCGACCGCCTGAGTCGCTTTCTGTCGCCGGAGACCACCGACACCCACCAGATCGACCGGGCCTCCGAGGCCATCCGCGCCGGCGGGCTGGTCGGCCGGGGCATCGGCGAGGGGGTGATGAAGCGCTATGTGCCCGACCTGCACACCGACTTCATCTATTCGGTCGGCGCCGAGGAGTTCGGGCTGGTCCTCAGCCTCGCGATGATCGGCCTCTACGCCTTCATCGTGCTGCGCGGCATGCGCAAGGCGATGAAGCTGAACGACCCCTTTGAGCAGACCGCCGCCGCCGGCCTGTTCATGCTCATCGGCCTGCAGGCCTGCATCAACATCGCGGTGAACCTGAACCTGATCCCGACCAAGGGCATGACCCTGCCCTTCATCAGCTACGGCGGCTCGTCCATGCTGGCCATGGGCCTGACCATGGGCTTCGCCCTCAGCCTGACCCGCCGTCGCCCCGGCGCCTACGAGCCGGGCGCCACCCTGCCGGACCGCCGGCGCATCCTGCCGTGAGTTCGAGCGTGTCCAGAGTCTGCGTCGTCGCCGCCGGGGGCACCGGCGGGCACATGTTCCCGGCCGAGGCCCTGGCCCGCGAGCTGCAGGTCCGCGGCTGGCGCATCGTGCTGGCCACCGACCGCCGCGGCGAGCAATACGCCCACGCCTTTCCGGCCGATGAGCGCCTGGCGCTCGACGCCGCCACCGGTAGCGGCCCCATAGGTCTGGCCAAGGCCGGCATGGCGATCCTCAGGGGGGTGACCCAGGCGCGGAGCGCCCTGAACCGCCTCGACGCCGCCGTCGTGGTCGGTTTCGGCGGCTATCCGTCCGCGCCGGCCCTGCTGGCCGCGCTCAGCCAGCGGCGTCCGACCCTGCTGCACGAGCAGAACGCGGTGCTCGGCCGCACCAACCGCTGGCTGGCGCCTTGGGTCGCCGCCGTCGCCGCCGCCTTTCCCAACCTGCAGAGGGTTCCGCAGGCGGTCGGCGCCCGCGTGACCCTCGTCGGCAATCCGGTCCGCCCCGACATCCGCGCTCTCCACGAGCGCCCCTTCGTCGCTCCGGCCCCCGACGGGCCGATCCACGTCCTTGTCACCGGCGGCAGCCAGGGCGCCCGCATCCTCGCCGAGACCACGCCCCGCGCCCTCGCCGCCTTGCCGGAGACCCTGCGCGCCCGACTGAAGGTCCAGCAGCAGGCCCGCGCCGAAAGCCTCGAGGCCGCCCGCCATATCTACCTCGACGCCGGGATCGAGGCCGAGGTGGCCCCCTTCTTCCGCGACATGGCCGCCCGCCTGTCCGGCGCCCACCTGGTCATCGGCCGCGCGGGCGCCTCGACCTGCGCCGAGCTGGCCGTCGCCGGCGTGCCCTCGTTGCTCGTGCCCCTGAAGATCGCCACCGACGATCACCAGCGGTTCAACGCCCTGTCGCTGGTCGAGGCCGGCGGCGCCGAGATGGTGCTGGAGGACGACGTGACTGTGGACGGTATGGCCGCCGTTCTGGAGCGCCTGCTCTCCGATCCCTCGCGGCTGGCGGCGATGAGCGCGGGCGCCCGCTCGGCCGCACTGCCGGACGCCACGGCCCGGCTGGCCGACATGGTCGAAGCCGCCGCCGGCTGAGCTCGGGAAACCGCCCCGGCGTCCGTGCGCTTAAGCTGGATGCCGATCTGGATCACCGACCTGACCGCCGCGGTCACCCGGCTGTGGCGGCGCTTCGACTGGCTGCCGGAATGGGCCGTGATCGGCCTTGTCCTGCTGGTCTTCGTGGGCGGCGGCTGGCTGGCCCACAAGCTGCTGTTCGGCATCCTGCGCCGGCTTGTGCGCAAGCGGGACGTGTTCTGGCGCGGCGTGGTCGAACGCGGCCGCATCAAGTTCCGCATCCTCATGGTGCTGGCGGCGATCGGCATCGGTGTCACGGTGTCGCCCATGGACCCGCTGCCGTCGGCGCAGATCCGCTCGGTGCTGCTGTTCCTCGGCATCCTGACCGCCGGCTGGCTGGCAGCCGGCGTCATGGACATGTGGGCCGTCGTCTACATGCGGCGCTTCAACATCCAGACCGAGGACAACCTCGTCGCCCGCAAGCACATCACCCAGACGCGCATCCTGCAGAAGGTCGCCAAGGTGGTGATCGCGCTCGTCACCCTCGGCCTGGCCCTGATGACCATCGCCGGCTTCCGGCAGTGGGGGGTCAGCATCCTCGCCTCGGCCGGCGTCGTCGGCATCATCGCCGGCTTCGCTCTTCAGCCGGTGCTGACCAACCTGCTGGCCGGCATCCAGATCGCCATGACCCAGCCGATCCGAATCGACGACGCGGTCATTGTCGAGGGCGAATGGGGCACCGTCGAGGAGATCACCTCCACCTACGTCGTCGTCAAGCTGTGGGACTGGCGGCGCATGGTCCTGCCGCTGACCCACTTCATCCAGAAGCCGTTCCAGAACTGGACCCGCGAGACCGCCCGCCTGATCGGCACGGCCGTCCTCTACGTCGACTACGAGGCGCCGATCGATCGGCTGCGCGCCGAGCTGGAGCGCATCTGCCGCGAGAGCCCGCTATGGGACGGCGATGTGGTCAGCCTGCAGGTCACCGACATCACCGACCGGGTTGCCCAGGTCCGCTGCCTCGCCAGCGGCCGCAACGGCGCGGTGGTCTTCGACCTGCGCTGCGACATCCGCGAGAAGATGCTGGCCTTCATGCGCGACCAGTGCCCCGAGGCCCTGCCGCGCGACCGGCTCGCGCTGGAGCGGATGACGGAGGGGAAGGGCGTAACCTCGCGTTGACCCCGGCCGGCTAGTCTCGGTCCATGACCCGCTTCATGACGCTGGACTTCGCCGACGGCGACCGCCCCGCCCTGCTGGCCGGGGTGGCCGAGCGCGCCCGCGGTCCCTACGGTTACGTCGTCACCCCCAACGTTGACCACGTCATCAAGCTGATGGACGGGCGCGTCCCCGCCGACGTCTATCGCGGCGCCGCCCTGCACATCTGCGACAGCCGCATCCTCGCCCACCTCGCCCGCCTGCGCGGCCGCCGACTGTCGGTCTATCCGGGCTCCGACCTGACCGCCGACCTGCTTGCTTCCGAGGTCGGGGCGGACCTGACCTGGGCCGTGTTCGGACCCGACCTCGAGGCCTTCCACACCCTCCAGGCGCGCTTCCCGCGCCGCCGCTTCGTCTTCCTCGAGGCCCCGATGCTGACCCCCGGCACGCCGGCCTGGCTGGCCGCCGTCGACGCCGCCGCGAAGGCTGAATGGGACGTTCTCCTCGCCTGCGTCTCGTTTCCCAAGCAGGAGATGTTCGCCCACGCCCTGCGCATCGCCGGCCGCGAGCGCGGCGTCACCCTCTGCGTCGGCGCCTCGGTCGACTTCCTCACCGGCCGCCAGCACCGCGCCCCGGCCATCTTCCAGCGCCTGTCGCTGGAATGGCTGCACCGCCTCGCCAGCCAGCCCCGCCGCATGTTCCGCCGCTATGTGATCGAGGGGCCGGCCATCTTCGGCTGGTTCCTGAAGACGGAAGTGCTGAAGGGGTGATTGGCGACCGGCGGCTGGTGGCCGGTGGACATCCCCGGCGGTTTGGCCAGCCGCCAGCCACGATCACCGGCCGCCTCACGCCACCAGCTTCTCCGCCTGCGTCAGGTCCACGCTGACCAGCTGGCTTACACCCCGCTCCGGCATGGTCACGCCGTACAACCGGTCCATCCGGCTCATGGTCACCGGGTTGTGGGTGATGACGATGAAGCGGGTGTCGGTGCGCTTCCGCATCTCGTCCAGCATGCGGCAGAAACGGTCCACGTTCGCGTCGTCCAGCGGTGCGTCGACCTCGTCCAGCACGCAGACCGGGGCCGGATTGGCGAGGAACACGGCGAAGATCAGCGCCGCCGCCGTCAGGGCCTGCTCGCCCCCCGACATCAGGCTCATCACCGCCAGCCGCTTGCCCGGCGGGCAGGCGTAGATCTCCAGCCCCGCCTCCAGCGGGTCGTCCGACTCCACCAGCTTCAGTTCGGCCTGGCCGCCGCCGAACAGGGCCTCGAACAGGGTCTTGAAGTTGTCGTTGATGATGTCGAAGGCGGCGATCAGCCGTTCGCGCCCCTCGGCGTTCAACTCATCGATCCCGTCGCGGAGCTTGGCGATGGCCGACGTCAGGTCCGAGCGCTCGACCTTCATGGTCTGCAGCCGGTCGCCGTATTCGTTGGCTTCCTCCTCGGCCAGCAGGTTGACCGCGCCCAGCGCTTCCCGCTCGCGCTCCAGGCCGTAGAGCAGGCTCTCGGCCCCGGCGGCGTCGGGCGGGCGTGCGATGGCGTCGTCCTGCAGCTTCTGGCCCAGTTCCTCGGGCGACATCTGCGCCGTCTCGCGCACGTTCTGCTCGGCCTCGGCCAGCCGTTCCGCGGCCGCCTCGGCCCGCGCCGCCAGCCCGGCCCGGGCCTCGCGCGCCTGCGAGGCGGCGCTCTCGGCGGCCCGCGCCGCCCGGTCGGCCTCGCCCGCGGCGGCCTCGGCCGTGGCCAGGGCGTCCGCCGCCGCCCTCCGACGGGTCTCGGCCGAGGTCAGGGCGTCCAGCAGGGTCGAGCGCTGCGCCGCCAGCTGGTCCGGCGCATCCGCCGCCGCCTGCAGGCGGGCCGCGGTCTTCTCCGCCTCCTTCTCCAGCGTGACGATGCGCGCCTTGGCGTCCTTCGCCCGTCCGGCCCAGCCGTCGCGCTCGCGCACCAGGCCGTCCAGCCGCGCCTGCCGCCCAGCCACTTCCCGAGCCTCCGCGTCCCGCGCCAGCCGCGCCTCGGCGGCCGCGCCCCGCGCCGCGTCCGCCGCCGCCCGCGCCGCCGACAGTTCGGCGCGCAGGCCCTCCAGCGTCTCCGACGGCGCCTCGGTCCCCTGCGCCTCGGCCAGCGCCGCCCGCGCCGCCTCGACCTCGGCGGTCAGCCGCTCCAGGGTCTCGTCCAGCGCCTGCGCCCGCGCCTCCTTGCGCGCCTGTTCGCGCGCCAGCGCCTCGACCCGGTCGCGCGCCGCGCCGACCGCCTTGTCGAGCGGGAAGGGCGCCGCCCGCGCCGCCTTGACCGCCTCCTCGGCCGCGCGGAAAGCCTCTGTGGCCGCCTTCAGCGTCGCCTGGGCCGCCTCCAGCGCCGGCTTGCCGGCGTCGATCTCGGCTTCCAGCTCGGACAGCCGGGTGCGCTGCGCCAGCCGCACCGCCGCCGGGCGCGGCGCCTCGGCCCGCTGCACGAAGCCGTCCCAGCGCCACAGGTCGCCCTCGACCGTGACCAGCCGCGCTCCCACCGGCAGCGCTTTCGCCAAAGCCTCGACCTCGCCGCGCGCCGCCACGCCGCACAGCGCCAGCCGCGCCTTCAGCTGATCCGGCGCGTCGACCCGCACCGCCAGCGGCTCCACTCCGGAAGGCCAGACCGGGGAGGGGACGTCCGCCCCGGCCCAGTAGGCCGCCGCCCGCGCGTCCAGCGCCGCGTCCAGATCGTCGCCCAGCGCCGCCGCCAGCGCCGCCTCATAGCCCTTGTCAGCCCGCACCCGGTCCAGCGCCGGAGGATGCTCGCGCTTGCCCTGGACCAGCAGCTGGGCCAGCCCGCGCGCCTCGGTCTGCAATCGGCCCAGCCGGTCTTCGGCCGCGCGCGCCGCCTGCCGCGCCTCCTGCTCGGCCCGCGCCCTGTCGCCCCGCTCGGCCTCGGCCGTCTCGACCGCCGCCCGGGCCGCCGCCAGCGCCGCCTGGGCCTGCTCCAGCGCCGCCTTCGCCGCCTCGATCTCCGGCGTCTCCATCGGGCCCAGCGCCGCCCGCTCGCGCTCCGCCGAGGCCAGCTGCGCCTCGGCCCGCGCCACCCGCGCCTCGGCGTCGCGGCGGCGGGCGTTCTCGGCCGAGACCCGCGCCTCGACCGCGGCCACGGCCCCGGCGACCCGCTCGACCTCGGCGTCGGCCGCCTTGCGCGCGTCCTCGGCCGCCGCCAGCGCTGCCTCCAGCTCGGGCCCGCGGGCAGGAGCCGCGGCGATTTCGGCCGACAGGGCCCCCAGCGCCGCCGACAGCCGCGCCAGCTCGCCCTCGGCGTCGCCGGCCATGGCCGTCTCGCGCTCGATGTCGCCGGCGATGCGCGCGGCTTCGGCCTTCAGCCGCTCGACCTCCGCCCGCGCCTGCTGCTCGGCCATGTCCAGCCGGTCGCGCTCCAGCGAGGCGCGGTGCAGCAGCGCCCCCGCCACCGCATCCTCCTCGCGCGCCGGCTTCAGCGCCTCCTGGGCGTTCAGCGCCGCGGTCTGCGCCCGGCCCGAGGCGGTGGTCGCCTCCAGCACCGCCCGGTCGGCCTCGGCCAGCTCCTGCGCCGCGCCTTCCGCGGCCACGCGCGCGTCGTTCCAGCGCACGTACAGCAGCGCCGCCTGCAGGGCGCGGATCTCGGCCGAGATCTTCTTGTACTTTTCCGCCTGCCGCGCCTCGCGCTTCAGCCGGGTGAGGGTGGTCTCCAGCTCGCGGCCGATGTCGTCCAGCCGCTCGAGGTTGGCTTCGGCAGCCTTCAGCCGCAGCTCGGCCTCGTGCCGCCGGGTGTGCAGCCCGGCCACGCCGCCGGCCTCCTCGAGGATGCGGCGGCGGTTCTGCGGCTTGGCGGCGATCAGTTCGCTGATCTGGCCCTGGCGCACCAGCGCCGGACTGTTGGCGCCGGTCGAGGCGTCGGCGAACAGCAGCTGCACGTCGCGGGCCCGCACTTCCTTGCCGTTGATGCGGTAGGTCGAACCCTGGCCCCGGTCGATGCGGCGCGACACCTCCAGCATGGCGCTGTCGGTGAACGGCTGCGGGGCCCGGCGCTGGGCGTTGTCGATGGTCAGCTGGACCTCGGCGTGGCTGCGCGGCGGGCGGTTGGCGGCGCCGGCGAAGATTACGTCGTCCATGCCCTGGCCGCGCATGGCCTTGGCCGAGTTGGCGCCCATCACCCAGCGCAGGCTCTCCAGCACATTGGACTTGCCGCAGCCGTTGGGGCCGACGATGCCGGTCAGGCCCGGCTCGATATGGAACTCCGTCGGATCGACGAAGGACTTGAACCCGACCAGTCTGAGGCGCTGGAACTGCACCCGGGCGGCGTCCTCAGCGCTCTGCCAGTGCGGCGCGCACGGCGACTTCCAGCCCGCCCAGCGACCGATCGCTCACCGGCCGGCCGTTGACGAAGAAGCTGGGCGTGTGATGCGCCCCGGCGGCGTGGGCCGTCTCGACGTCGCGGTTGATCGCCGCGCGCGTGGCCGGCGTCGTCGCGCACGCCTCGATCTGGGCCTGGGTCCGGCCGCTGGCGGCGATGGCCGGGGCGTACCAGTCCTCGCGGTCGCCGCCGCGCAGCACCGCCGCCTGACCGGCCATGAGGATCGAGGTCACCTCGAAGAACCGCTCCGGCGCCGCGCAGCGGGCCAGCGCCGCGGCCGGCAGCGACATCTGTTCCGGCTGGGTCGGCAGGTTGCGGAACACGAACCGCACCTGACCGGTGTCGACCAGCCGCCGCTTGAACACCGGCCAGACGAGCTGGTGCCAGTTGGCGCAGGTCGGACAGGAGAAGGAGGCGTACTCGATCACCGTCACCGGCGCGTCGGCGCGGCCGATGGTCCGGTCGGCGGCGGTCACCGGGGCGACCGGCTCCAGCGCCGCGGCCGGCGCGGCCGCCAGCGGCGCCAGAAGGGCCAGCGCCGCGATCAGCAGGGAACGCCGCACCGCCGCCATGGCCGTCCTACTTCGCCAGCTCGGCGTCGATGGCCCTGGACAGGTCCTCGAGGCTCGCGCCCTCGCCGCCCGGAGTGATCACCTGGGTTCCGTTGACGAAGAAGGCCGGCGTGCCGCTGACGCCGGCGGCCAGGGCGGCGCGGGCGCGCTCGTCGGCCGCCTTGATGCCTTCGGGGTCCTTGATGCATTCCTCGATCTGCTGGTTCGACAGACCGGCGCCGTTGCCGACGCGGAACAAGGTGTCGCGCGGGTTCACGCCGGCGCGCCATTCCTCCTGGCTCTCCATGATGGCGTGGACCACGTCGAAATATTTGTCCTCGCCGGCGCAGCGGGCGACCATGAAGCCCGCCACGGCGACGTTCGCCGGCGGAGTCGGCAGTTCGCGGAAGACGTAGCGCACCTTGTTGGTGTCGACGTACTTGGTCTTGAACGCCGGCCAAACCTCTTCCTGCCAGGCGGCGCAGTGCGGGCAGGTGACCGAGGCGTACTCCACCACCGTCACCTTGGCGCCTTCCGGGGCGCCCATGGCCATGTCGCCCTCGGCGGCCGCGCCCGCGCCGCCGCCGCCGCCGCAGCCGGCCAGGGCGGCCATCGAGGCCAGCGCCGCGGCGGTCATCGCCGCCCGGCGGCTCATGGCGGCGAATTTCGACTTCGTGGCGCTCATGGCGTCTTCCTCACTGGCACGGGATTCGGGAGCATCGCGCGATTCCCCGCAAATTCGCGCGTCCGTGGTTTCGAGAACAGAAGCGGCGAAGTTTTGTCAACGGGAGCCGCGGCCGCCTTCGCCGAGCACCGCCCGGCCCAATCGCTCCAGCGGCCCCTTCAGGGGCTCCGGCGCGGCCTCGACGCCCGCCTTCAGTTCCGCCTCCACCGACGCCGGCAGCGGAGGCTGCGCGGCCTTGCGCCGCGGCGGCGCCGGCGCGTCGGCGAGCGGCTTCACCGGCCCTTGGGCGATGCGCAGCTTCTCCACGCTGCCCGGGCCGAGGAACAGGTTGACCCGCTGCAGGATCTCCTCCGACTGGTGTTGCACCAGCAGCGCCGCCGGCCCGGCGACGCGCAGCTCCAGCGTCCCGCCGCGGCCGTCGCGGCCCCGGGTCAGCTTCTGCGGCCGCGTCACCCGCGCCAGCCGCTCGCCGATGATCTCGCGCCAGCGCGGCTCCAGCGCCCCGGCGCCGCGGCCCAGCTTCGCGTCCAGTTCGCGGATCAGCCCCTGCAGGGCGCGGCCCGCCTTCGGGGCCGGGCGCGGAGCCGGGCGGGTGCGCCGGCGCGACAGGATTTCGCGAACCTCGTCATCGGTGGGCAGCGGGCGGCGCATTCCTGGTCTATAGCGCGGATCGATGCCTCTCGTCCCCGCCGACGTTCCCGCCCTGCGCGCCGCCCTGCTCGACTGGTACGACGCCCACGCCCGGCCGCTGGTCTGGCGGACGACCGGCGGCGTCCGACCCGACCCCTACCGCGTGTGGCTGTCCGAGGTGATGCTGCAGCAGACCACCACGGTCCACGCCGCCCCATATTTCGAGGCCTTCACCGCCCGCTGGCCGACCGTCTCCGACCTCGCCGCGGCGGCGGACGCCGAGGTCATGGCCGCCTGGGCGGGGCTCGGCTACTACGCCCGCGCCCGCAACCTGCTGGCCTGCGCCCGCGCCGTCGCCCGCGACCACGGCGGCGTCTTCCCGGACACCGAGGCCGGCCTGCTGGCCCTGCCGGGCGTCGGCCCCTACACGGCCGCCGCCGTGGCCGCGATCGCCTTCGGCCGCCCGGCCAATGTGGTGGATGGCAATGTCGAGCGGGTCATGGCGCGGCTGTTCGCGGTCGGGACGCCGCTGCCGGCGGCGAAGCCGGAGTTGCGCCGCCTCGCCGCCTCGCTGGTCGCCGACGATCGCCCCGGCGACTGGGCCCAGGCCCTGATGGACCTCGGCGCGACCGTCTGCCGTCCGGGCCGCCCGCTGTGCCACGCCTGCCCGCTCACCGTCCGTTGCGCCGCCTTCGCGTCCGGGACCCCGGAACGCTGGCCCCTGAAAGCCCCGAAAACCGAGCGCCCCCGTCGCCACGGCGTCGCCTGGGTGCTGCGCGACGGACAGGGCCGCGTCGCCCTCGTCCGCCGTCCGGAAAAAGGGCTGCTGGGCGGCATGCTCGGCCTGCCCACCTCCGACTGGGGTCCGGCGGTCGCCGAAGCGCCGCCCCCCGCCGCCGCCGACTGGCGCGACGCCGGCGCGGTCGAGCACGTCTTCACCCACTTCGCGCTCACCCTGACGGTCCGGACCGGGCAGGGAAGGGGTGACTTCCTGTGGAGCGCTCCCGACGAGGCCCGAACCGCCCTGCCCACCGTCTTCCGCAAGGCGCTCGAGCGCGGCCTCGCCGGCTAGCGCAGCATCCGCACCCGCACATCGCCCCGGTGGCGACGCGGCGCCACCACGGTCTGGCCGTTCAGCCGCTCGAAAGCCACGTCGACCACTGCCTCCCCGACCTGCAGGTTCGACAGCACCAGGTGCTCGATCCCCGGCGGCAGGGTGGGGTCGTCCACCTCCACCAGCCCCTCGATGGCGTCGACGCTCACCCCCAGCGCCGCCTGCATCATCATGAACACCGACCCGGCGGCCCAGGCCTGCGGCAGACAGGCGACCGGATAGGCGATCGGGGGCTCCCCGGTCAGGCGCTCGAAGCCGCAAAACAGTTCCGGCAGCCGCAGCTGGAAATGCGTCGCCGCCGAATAGATCTCGTTCAGCAGCATGGCCACCGCCCGGCGCTCGCCGTAGCGGGCCATCCCCGCCGCCGCCATCGCCGTGTCATGCGGCCACACCGAGCCGTCGTGGTAGCTCATCGGGTTGAACCGCGCCTGCCCCGTGGCCAGCGTGCGGATGCCCCAGCCCGAGCGGAACTCCGCCGACAGCATGCGCCGCGTCACCGCCCGCGCCCGGTCCGCCGAGGGCAGGCCGGTGAACAGCAGGTGGCCGGCGTTCGAGGCGATGGCCCGGCACGGCGCCCCGTCGCCGTCCAGCGCCACGGCGTAGAACTGCTCGTCCTCCAGCCAGAAGCGCTCCTCGACCAGGTCGCGGGTGCTCTCCGCCTTCGCCGCCCACTCCGCCGCTCCCGGATCGTCCAGCGCCCGCCCGAGGTCGGCCATCGCCTGCCAGGCCGAGTAGGCGTAGCCCTGCACCTCCAGCAGCGCGATCGGTCCCTTCGGAAAGCGGCCGTCGCTGTGGAAGATGGAATCCTCCGAGTCCTTCCAGCCCTGGTTCGACAGGCCGGTCTCGGCGGCGCGCTGGTAGGCGATCAGGCCGGTCCCCTGGACGTCGCCGTAGTCCTTCATCCAGCCCACGGCGGCGATCAGGTTCGGCCACAGCCGCCGGATCGTCTCGAGGTCGCCGGTCCGCCGGGCGTAGGCCCCCGCCAGCGCCACGAACAGGCAGGTCGTGTCGACGCCGCCGTAATAGAGGCCGAACGGCACCTCCCCCAGCGCCGACATCTCGCCGCGCCGGGTCTCGTGCATGATCTTGCCGGGCGCCGAGTCCGCGAAGGCCGAGCTCTCCGTCGCCTGCCGCATGGCGAGGTAGGTCAACACCCCCTTGGCCAGCGACGGATCCAGCCACAGCATCTGCCAGGCGGTGATGATCCCGTCCCGCCCGAACGGCGTCGAGAACCATGGCGTGCCCGCGTACGGGTAGGGCCCGGTCGGCAGTTCGGTGGTCAGCAGCGCCACGTCGGCGCGCGACTGGTCCAGCCAGTCGTTGAAGCGCGGGCTGCGCGGTCCCCGCAGCGACGCGCCACGCCGCCGCTTGGCCCGCATCGCCAGCCGCGCCTGCAACGCGTGCACCCGCCAGCGCTCGGGGGAGGGCGCGTCGCATCGGTCGGCGCCGCACTCGACGTACAGGTCGAGCGTCCGCCCGCGCGGCAAGCTGAACATGAACTCGGCCCGCGAAGCGCTCATCCGCGCCGGCGGCTCCGAGAAGGCGACGCAGCTGCGCCGTTCGACGCCGTCCAGACCCATGTAGCTGAACGTCACCCGCCGCCCGTCGGTGCCCGGCGGGGCGATCTCGCCCTTGCGCGCGCGCACCGTGCCGCGCACCTCGAAGATGTCGGCGAAGTCGGCCCCGTAGTCGACCGACAGCGGCAGCAGCACGTCCTCGACGCCATGGTTGGAGATGCGGATGCGTTCGAACATCCGCCGCTCCCACAGGAACCGGCGGCGCTCCAGATGCAGCACCCCCGCCGGTGCCGACTTGCCCCCCATCGGGGGCAGCGGGCGGTTGGTGGAATGGCAGGTGAAGAAGACGTTGTCCTGCGACACGCCCGAACTCAGTCGCGACGGCCGCGCCTGCCCGACCCGCAGCACCAGCCGCGACAGGATGCGGGTGTCGTTGTCGAACAGGCCCTCGGCGCCCTCCCTCAGGTCGCCCCAGCCGTCCGCCACGAGAAAGCAGTCGCCCGACTTGAGCGCCTGCAACTGTTCGGGTGTCTCCTCGCCGGATTCCAGCGCCGTCACCTTCACCGTATAGGCGTCGTCCATCGATCTCCTCACGGGGGCTTCAGGAACGCAGACAGGCTGCCGCCCGAATGCGGACGCCATATGGCGGCCTTGCGTACGGTAATGGACGAAGGGCCGTCGGGGTTCAGGCGATGGCGGCGAAGCTGCGGTCTTCCGCCGGGCGCAGCGGCGTCACCACCTCCGGCAGCGGCTCCTCGGCGAACGGCCGGCGGGCCAGCAGGTCGCCGTAGACGTCCAGATAGCGGCGGGCCATGGCGGTGGCCGAGAAGCGCAGCTCGAAGTGCGCCCGGATGGCCTCGCGATCCAGCAGCCGGGCCCGGTCGGCGGCGGCCACCGCCTGCTCCAGCGTCTCGACCACGAAGCCGGTCTCGCCGTCCTCGACGATCTCCGGCACCGAACCGCAGCGGAAGGCCACCACCGGCGTCCCGCAGGCCATGGCCTCGATCATCACCAGGCCGAACGGTTCGGGCCAGTCGATGGGGAACAACAGGGCCTCGGCCCCGCCGAGGAAGGCCGACTTCTGGTGGTCGCCGATCTCGCCGACGAACTCGACGTTCGGGTGGGCCTCGATCATCGGCCGGATCACGGTGTCCCAGTAGACCTTGTCGGCGGCGTCGACCTTGGCCGCCATCTTCAGCGGCCTGCCGAGCTTGGCGGCGATCTCGATGGCGCGATCCGGCCGTTTCTCCGGCGAGATCCGACCGAGAAAGGCGAGGTAGCCGTCGGACTTCGGTGAGAAGCTGTACAGCTCCGCGGGCATGCCGTGGTGGACCGTCGCCTTCCAGTTGGCGCCGGGCAGCGGGTGGCGCTGGTCATCGGAGATCGACACCAGCCCGAACTCCGGCCAGCGCCGGTACACGCCGGCGAGATCCTTAAGGTCCAGCCGCCCGTGCAGGGTGGTGATGGTCTTGTCCGCCATCCGCTCGAAGAACGGGAAGTGGATCATGTCGGTGTGGAAATGGATGATGTCGAACTCGTCGGCCCGCGCCTTGACCTCGGCCAGCATCGCCATGTGGGCGGCGAGATCGGACTTGAGCGGCGTCGGGTCCAGCCGGATGGCCTGGTCCCGCACCGGGATCAGCCGTGCACGGGTTTCGGCGTCGGCCGCGGCGAACAGGGTGACCTCGTGTCCGAGGTCGACGAGGGCGTCGGTGAGGTGAGCGACGACCCGCTCCGTGCCGCCGTACAGTTTCGGCGGAACCGCCTCGTACAGAGGCGTCACCTGGGCGATTTTCATAGCGCGCGCTCGCAATGGATGACAGCCCATCGCAAACCTTCGCACGTGCGAAAGGTTCCCCTTCCGAACGGCGATTTCTGCAAACTTCCCGGCGGGTTACAGAGTTTACAGGGCTTTCTGGAGCGTCACTGCATGCCGGCGCGGATTTCGGCCCTCAAGGCGTCGATGGAGCGCAGCCCCTGGTCGGTCTTGAAGCGCCAGTAGGTCCAGCCGTTGCAGGCCGGCGCATTCTCCAGCAGCGCCCCCAGCTTGTGGATCGAGCCGGTCAGGTCGCCGTAGGCCAGCGAGCCGTCGGCGCGCACCCGCGCCTCGCGCTCGCCCTTGGGGCAGTACAGCCGGTCGCCGGGCCGCAGCAGACCGGCCTCGACGAGGGCGCCGAACGGCACCTTCGGCTCGGCCCGCTTGGAGCCCATCACCGCCAGGTCTTCCGGCGCGGCCGGAACCACCGCCTTGATCCGCTTCTCGGCCAGCTTCGCATAGCCCTCGTCGCGCTCGATGCCGACGAACCGCCGGCCCAGCCGTTTCGCCGCCGCCCCCGTGGTGCCGGTGCCGAAGAAGGGGTCCAGCACCACGTCGCCCGGCCGGGTGGCCGCCAGCAGCACCCGGTGCAGCAGGGCTTCGGGCTTCTGCGTCGGGTGCGCCTTCTTGCCCTCGTCGTCCTTCAGCCGCTCCTCGCCGGTGCACAACGCCAGCGTCCAGTCCGAGCGCATCTGGGTGTCTTCGTTGAAGGCCTTCAGGGCGTCGTAGTTGAAGGTGTAGCGCTTCTGCTCGCGCGACCGGGCGGCCCAGATCAGCGTCTCGTGGGCGTTGGTGAACCGGGTGCCCTTGAAGTTCGGCATCGGGTTCGACTTGCGCCAGATGATGTCGTTCAGCACCCAGAAGCCGAGGTCCTGGATCGCGGCCCCCAGCCGGAACACGTTGTGGTAGCTGCCGATCACCCAGATCGAGCCTTCCGGCTTCAGCACGCGCCGGCATTCGGTCAGCCAGGCGCGTGAGAAGGCGTCGTAATCGGCGAAGCTGGCGAACTTGTCCCAGTCGTCGTCGACGGCGTCGACCTTGGAATTGTCCGGCCGCAGCAGGTCGCCGCCCAGCTGCAGGTTATACGGCGGGTCGGCGAAGACCATGTCCACCGAGGCGTCGGGCAGCGAGCGCAGCACCTCGATGCAGTCGCCCCGATGGATGACGTCGGTCTTCAACTCGGACATGGAACCCGGCCCCGCAACTCTGAGACCGGCAAGGTGAATCCTTACGGTTAAGGCGGGGTAAGCGGCGCGCCCGGCGCGCACCGCCCGTGCCTGCCGGCGGCGACGACGTTTCCTCCCCGCGCCGCAGGCGGGGGGAGGGGGACCGCGAAGCGGTGGAGGGGCGAGGCCGGGAGCGCGCCCGTCGCCGCCGCCCGCGGGCCGAAGGCCTGCAGTCGGGAGCGATGACGCCGCCCTGCGGCCGCCGCAGAACACGCCGGCCCCTTCATGTCCTGCGTGCCCCCTTCGTGTCCTTCGTGATGAACCCGCGGCGCCAAACCCCGCCCAGGCGCCGGGAGTTAATGTTTAAGTCCCCTATCTCGCCCGCATCGCCCGCTGTTTTCATTGAACAAACACCGGCAGGCAGCGTCATGAACCCGCCATAGGAAAAACCGCCCCTACGCTCCTCCCATCCCGTCGATGGGGAGGGCGTCGGATCCACGACCTCGACGACGGCGGGCTGTGGTCGAGCGATGAAGCCGGGGCGAAGGGCAGTCCCGGGGTCCTCGTCGGCAGGGAGTGGATCCTGCCGCTTGCTCGCCGCGCGCCAATGGATTGCGGACTGCTGTCGGCGTCTCAAGAGCGCCGTCATGTCCGCCCCGCGTCGGGCCCGGCAACGGTCCCGGCGGAGATCCGGCTAGGCTCGAATATCAGGGCCGCCAACCGGAGAGCGCGCGACCCAACGACCGCGCGGGGCGTCAGTCTCGTCGAAACGGTAACCCACTCACAGACCGGGCGAGGCCCGGCGCCCCGCGCCCTTCCCACCCTTCCAGCGGAGCTCCGCCGGAGGCCGAACGGTGCTGCGCCGGAACCGTCACAGCCGCTCACGTTTTGTTACACCCTCGGCCTCGCCTTGCCGCTTCCGGCGCGCTAAGCGGGGCCACAGACCGCGGCCGGAGCGAATCCGCCGCGACGAACCACGGCTCAGGGGCTGCTTGATGACTCAGTGGGTGTACGGCTTCGGCGGCGGCTCGGCCGACGGCGACGCTTCGATGAAGAACCTTCTCGGCGGCAAGGGCGCCAACCTCGCCGAGATGTCGGCGCTGGGCCTTCCCGTGCCGCCAGGCTTCACCATCACCACCGAGGCCTGCAACCACTACTACCAGCAGGGCCGATCCTACCCCGCCGATCTCGAGGCCCAGGTGAAGGCCGGACTCGAGCAGGTGGAGTCGGTCGTCGGCAAGACCTTCGGCGATCCGCAGAATCCGCTTCTGGTCTCGGTCCGCTCGGGCGCCCGCGCCTCCATGCCCGGCATGATGGACACCGTTCTCAACCTCGGCCTCAACGATGAGACGGTGGAGGGGCTCGCCGCCCTGTCCGGCGACCGCCGCTTCGCCCTCGACAGCTACCGTCGCTTCATCACCATGTACTCCAACGTGGTGCTGGGCCTCGCCCACGACGATTTCGAGGAGGTGCTGGACGACCACAAGGACCGGCTCGGCGTCACCGTCGACACGGACCTCACGGCGAAAGACTGGGAGAAGGTGGTCGCCGCCTACAAGCAGGTGGTCGAGGACCGACTCGGCCAGCCCTTCCCCCAGGACCCGCACGACCAGCTGTGGGGCGCCATCGGCGCGGTCTTCGCCAGCTGGATGAACGACCGGGCCAAATTCTATCGCCGCATGCACGACATCCCCGAGAGCTGGGGCACCGCGGTGAACGTCCAGTCGATGGTGTTCGGCAACATGGGCGACACCTCGGCCACCGGCGTGGCCTTCACGCGCAATCCCTCCACCGGCGAGGCGAAGCTCTACGGCGAGTTCCTGATCAACGCCCAGGGCGAGGACGTCGTCGCGGGCATCCGCACGCCGCAGTCGCTGACCAGGGCCGGGCGCGAGGAGATGGGCGAGACCGCCCCCTCCATGGAGGAGGCGATGCCCGAGGTCTTCTCCCAATTCGTTGAAGTTGTTGGGAAACTCGAGACCCACTACCGCGACATGCAGGACATCGAGTTCACGGTCGAGCAGGGCCGGCTGTGGATGCTGCAGACCCGCAACGGCAAGCGCACCGCCAAGGCGGCGCTCAAGGTCGCCGTGGATCTCGCGGCGGAGGGGGTGATCAGCGAGGAGGAAGCGGTCAGCCGCGTCGAGCCGGCCGCCCTCGACCAGCTGCTCCACCCGACCCTCGATCCGAAGGCGGCGCGCGAAGTGGTCGCCGCCGGCCTGCCGGCCTCGCCCGGCGCGGCCACGGGCAAGATCGTCTTCGACGCCGACGAGGCCGAGCGCCTCAGCCAGCTCGGCGACGCCGTCATCCTCGTGCGCGAGGAGACCTCGCCCGAGGACATCCACGGCATGCACGCCGCCCGCGGCATCGTCACCGCCCGTGGCGGCATGACCAGCCACGCCGCCGTCGTCGCCCGCGGCATGGGCCGTCCCTGCGTCTCCGGCGCCGGCGAAATCCACATCGACGAGAAGGCCGGGACCTTCACCGCTCGCGGCCGCACCTTCGCCGCCGGCGAGATCGTCACCATCGACGGCTCGAAGGGCGAGGTGATGGCCGGGGCTGTGCCGATGATCGAACCCGAGCTGACCGGCGACTTCCAGACCCTGATGGCCTGGGCCGACAAGGTCCGCCGCCTGAAGGTGCGCGCCAACGCCGAGACGCCGCTGGATGCAAAGACCGCGCGCGGCTTCGGGGCCGAGGGCATCGGCCTGTGCCGCACCGAGCACATGTTCTTCGACGACACCCGTATCGCCGCCGTGCGCGAGATGATCCTCGCCGACGACGAGGCCGGCCGCCGGGCGGCGCTGGCGAAGATCGCGCCGTTCCAGAAGTCGGACTTCGTCGAGCTGTTCACCATCATGAGCGGCCTGCCGGTCACCGTGCGCCTGCTCGACCCGCCGCTGCACGAGTTCATCCCGCATTCGGAGGGCGAGATCGAGGCCCTGGCCGCGGCGCAGGGGCTCGACGCCGCCAAGCTGAAACGCCGGGCGAAGGAGCTGCACGAGACCAACCCCATGCTCGGCCACCGCGGCTGCCGCCTCGGCGTCGCCTATCCCGAGATCTACGAGATGCAGGTGCGGGCCGTGCTGGAGGCGGCTCTGGAGGTGAAGAAGACCTCGGGCGTGGCCCCGATCCCCGAGATCATGCACCCGCTGGTTGCCCTCGGCCTCGAGTTGAAGTTCCTGCGCGAGCTCACCGACCGCACCGCCGAAGCCGTCTTCGCCGAGGCCGGCGACCGGGTCGAGTATCTGGTCGGCACCATGATCGAACTGCCGCGCGCCGCCCTGCGCGCCGCTGACCTCGCCCAGCACGCCCAGTTCTTCAGCTTCGGCACCAACGACCTGACCCAGACCACCTTCGGCATCAGCCGCGACGACTCCGGCCGCTTCCTGCAGGCCTATATGGACAAGGGCATCTTCGAGACCGATCCCTTCGTCCGCCTCGACCAGGACGGCGTTGGCGACCTGATCCGCATCGCCGCCGAGCGGGGCAGGGGCGCCCGCGAGGGCGTCAAGATGGGCATCTGCGGTGAGCACGGCGGCGACCCGGCCTCGATCGCCTTCTGCGAGACCGTCGGCCTCGACTACGTCAGCTGCTCGCCCTACCGCGTGCCGATCGCCCGCCTCGCCGCCGCCCAGGCCGCGCTGGACGCCCGGGCCGGCACGGAGCGCGAAAAGGACCACTAGAGTCCGTCAGCCTCGAAAACGCCGCCGTTAAGTCACGATTGGCGTATCGATGTCTGTGTCTCAGTGTTCACACCCGGTTTCCAGATGTCACCGAGGTCTGGAACGGGCGTGAGGGCCGCCCATTTGTATCCCGCTGGATGGGGCTGGTCGTCGTGCGGCGACCACATCTAGAGGATACAAAGAAACAATGCGTAACGTTCTTCTCGCAACCGCCGCCCTTACTCTGATCGCCGCGCCCGCGATGGCGCAGGTTCCGACGTCGCCGGTCACCGGCTCGATCGGCTACACCCACTTCGACGGCGACCAGGGCAACCTCGGCGCGGTGACCGGCCGTCTCGGCTACCGCTTCAATCCCTACGTCGGCATCGAGGGCGAGGCCTCTGTCGGCGTCCAGGACGAGGACATCACCGTCGGCGGCGTCGACGGCACGCTCGAGCACGAGTACGACGCCGCGGCCTATCTCGTCGGCACGGTGCCGGTGAACCCCAATCTCGAACTGTTCGGCCGCGTCGGCTACGGCACCACCTCGCTGAAGGCCGAGGTCGCCGGCGTCGACGTCAGCGAGGACGGCGAGAGCATCAACTACGGGGCCGGCGCCAACTGGTTCTTCGACGGCCAGAACGGCCTGCGCGCGGACTGGACGCGCCGCGACTTCCAGGATGACGCCGGCGAGGTCGACACCTACGGCCTCAGCTACGTGCGCCGCTTCTAGGACGATACATTCCGGCCGCGATAGACGAGACATCGCGGCCAGGACATTCGCGTCCTTGGCGACAAGCGCGACATCGTCGTGAAACGACAAGGCCCGCGACTTCGGTCGCGGGCCTCATGTCATGGGCGGAGGCTCGGGCTCAGGCGACGCCGGGTTGCAGCGCCCAGCGCATGGACCCTTCGCCAAAGGGCCGGAAGAACAGGTCGCGATAGCGCTCGAACACCTCGATGACCCTTGCGGCCAGATCCTGCGCCACGGTCTCGCCCCGCTGTCGTTTGAGCGCCGCGACGCACTGGACCACGTCGCGCTGGTGGGCCGAGCCCCCCATCCGCTTGAGCACCGCCGCGACGTCCTGCGCCAGCGGATCGATCTGGGCTCCCCACGGGGTCGTGTTCTGAGCCATTCGGGACACCCCCTTTGTTCTCGACACGGGAGAACGCCTCGCAAAAACTTCCGCCGGATGCAAGCTTGACCGCGATTTCGTGATCGAGGCGAAGCGGAGCCACGGCGTTGCGGGGGCGTTTTCGACCCCATGAAGGATCGTCGGCCTCTCCACCTTGCTGTTCCGCTCGTCTTCGCCCTCGCCGCATGCGGGGACGAAACCGTGAATCCGCCCACGCAGCCGGCGCCGCCCGTGGTCACGCCCGAGGCGGCGGCCCCGCCGCCGGTCGCCCCGCCGGAGGCCGGCGCCGCGCTGCCGGGCGCCGGGCCGGCCAGCTTCGTCGGCCGCTGGGCCGCCGACATCGCCTGGTGTTCGAACGCCACGGGCGCCGAACGGCCGATCGAGATCACCACCACCCGCTTCGAAGGCTACGAGAACAGCTGCTCGATCGACCGCATCGACGAGAACGCCGGCGGCTACGATGCGGCCCTGACCTGCCGGGCGGAAGGCGCGACCACCCGCGAGCGGGTTCGACTCGCTGCCCAGGGGGACTCGCTGCGGCTGACCTGGCCGGATCGCGACGGCGCTGTGGTCCTGCTCACCCGCTGCGGCGCCGGCCTGCCGCCGTCGGCGGGATAGGGAACGCGGTCAGTTGAACAGGAAGTGCATCACGTCGCCGTCCTTGACGACGTAGGCCTTGCCTTCGGCCCGCAGCTTGCCGGCCTCGCGCGCTTTGGCTTCGCCCTGCAGAGCGACGTAATCCTCGTAGGCCACCGTCTCGGCGCGGATGAAGCCCTTCTCGAAGTCGGTGTGGATCACGCCCGCCGCCTGCGGGGCGGTGGCCCCAACCGGCACCGTCCACGCCCGCGCCTCCTTGGGACCCACGGTGAAGTATGTCTGCAGGCCCAGCAGCTTGTAGGCCTCGCGGATCAGCCGGTTCAGCCCCGGCTCCACCAGCCCCAGCCCCTCGAGGAACTCCTTCTGCTCCTCATCGTCGAGCACGGCGATCTCGGACTCGATCTGGGCCGAGATGACCACCGAGTTGGCGTTGTCGCGGGCGGCGCGCTCGGCGACCTTCGCCGACAGTTCGTTGCCCTGGTCGGCCGAAGCCTCCTCGACGTTGGCCACGTATAGCGCCGGCAGCGAGGTCAGCAGCTGCAGCATGTGCCAGGCCTTCTCGTCCTCCTTGGACACTTCGGCCAGGCGCGCCGGCTTGCCGGCGCGCAGCTGCTCGAGGGCCAGGTTGATCAGGCGCAGGGTCTGCTGGGCTTCCTTGTCGCCGCCCTTGGCCTTCTTCTCGACGTTGACTACCCGCTTCTCGAGGCTCTCGAGGTCGGCCAGCATCAGCTCGGTCTCGATGATCTCGAGATCCGACACCGGATCGATGCGGTTCTCGACGTGGGTGATGTCGTCGTCGACGAAACAGCGGGCCACGAAGGCCACGGCGTCGCAGTCGCGGATGTTGGCGAGGAACTGGTTGCCCAGCCCTTCGCCCTTCGAGGCGCCGCGCACCAGGCCGGCCACGTCGACGAAGGTGATGCGCGCCGGAATGATCTCCTTCGACCCGGCGATCGCCGCCAGCGTCTGCAGCCGCGGCTCGGGCACGGCCACGTCGCCGGTGTTCGGCTCGATGGTGCAGAACGGATAGTTGGCCGCCTGGGCCGCGGCGGTGCGCGTCAGGGCGTTGAAGAGGGTGGACTTGCCGACGTTCGGCAGGCCGACGATCGCGACTTTCAGGGCCATGGTCTTGGGGAGGTTCCTCGTGAGCGCGTGCCCTTAGCCGGTCTGGACCGGTTTGTCAGGCTCGCCCGCAAGGCGCGGACTATTCGGCCTCGGGCTGGCGCACCCAGGCGGTCACCTTGGCGTCGGGCGCATGCTGGAAGTCGAGGGTC
Source organism: Brevundimonas viscosa (assembly GCF_900116065.1). Classification (GTDB taxonomy): domain Bacteria; phylum Pseudomonadota; class Alphaproteobacteria; order Caulobacterales; family Caulobacteraceae; genus Brevundimonas; species Brevundimonas viscosa. The sequence goes on along the minus strand of NZ_FOZV01000003.1, from coordinate 73,312 downwards.
AGTTCGAGGCTGTCGCCGTCCTCCAGCGGCTGCGTCAGGCCCATCACCATGATGTGGTTGCCGCCGGGTTCCAGCTCGATGAGGCGCCCCTCCGGCAGCGGCAGGCCGGCCTCCATCGGGTGCATCATCATCATGCCGCTCTCCATGCGCGTCTCGTGCAGTTCGACGCGGCCCGCGCCGGCGGCGGTCACGGCGACCAGCCGGTCGTCGGCGCGCGCGGTCATGGTCAGATAGCAGCCCGTCATCAGCCGCCCGTTCGGCGTCGGCCGACACCAGGCGTCGCCCACCGCCACCGGCTCCGCCGCCGCGCCGCGCTTGCCGCCCTCGCCGGAGCCGCAGGCGGCGAGCAGCAGGAGGGCCGGGAGGGCGAGGGTCAGACGGGCCATGGGCGAATACCTCGGTCGTTTCGCAGTCCGCCGGCGTCGTGCGGCGTCAGGGGCCGCATAGCGCCCCGGGCGCCATTCGCAAAGGGCGGCGCACGGTCGCGCGTTTCCGCCGCCACGGTCAGCCGCCCCGCGCCGCGCCCTGCGCCGCCTGGCGCGGGCTGAATTTCGGGGCCGGGGCCAGCCGCATGACCTCGGCCTGGTAGCGGTCGTCGTCCCCGGCCAGGGCGAAGGGCAGGGCGTCCGCGCAGGCCGTCAACAGCGCCTCGACCCACGGCTGGTCGGCCTTGTGGAAGTCGCCCAGCACATAGCCGTGCACCAGCTCCGGCCGGCCGGGATGGCCGACTCCCAGTCGGGCCCGGCGGAAATCCGGCCCCAATTGACTGATCAGGCTGCGCACCCCGTTCTGGCCGGCCGCCCCGCCGCCGGTCTTCATGCGGAACCGGCCGGGGGCGAGGTCGATCTCGTCGTGGAAGACGATCACTTCGCCGGGCGCGACCTTGTAGAACCGCGCCGCCTCTCCGACAGCCCGGCCGCTCTCGTTCATCCAGGTCTGCGGCTTCATCAGCAGGACCTTGATCCGGCCCTGCGCGGTCTCGATCTCGCCTTCGCGGATCACCGACTGGAACTTTGCCCGTTCCGGCCCGAACGACCAGCGGCGCGCGATCTCGTCGGCGGCCATGAAGCCGATGTTGTGGCGGTTGCCCTGGTATTTCGGACCGGGGTTGCCGAGGCCGGCGATGATGATCATGGGGGCGACGGGCTCCTGAAAAGGAAACGGCCCCCTCCGATACCGGAAGGGGCCGCTCCGCAGAACAATGGATGAGGCGATCAGCCCTCGGAGGTTTCTTCCCCGGCCTGTTCGGTCGCCGGAACCTCGGCTTCCGCCTCGGCGGCGGCCTCCGCCTCCTGGGCCTCGTCCGCGGCGGCCGAGATGGCGGCCGACGAGGTCTTGATCGAGGCGATCACGAAGTCGCGGTCGGTGATGGTCGGCTCGACGTCCTTGGTCCCCTTCAGGTCGGACCAGCGGATGGTGTCGCCCAGCTTGTGGCCGGCCAGGTCGACGATCAGGTCTTCCGGGATGTGGTCGGCGCGGACCTTCACCTCGACGGCGTGGCGGACCACTTCCAGCGAGCCGCCCTGACGGAAGGCCTGGCACTGGTCTTCGTTGATGAAGTGGACCGGGATCTCGATCTTGATCGTCTGCTTCTCGTCGACGCGCATCAGGTCGAAGTGCAGCGGACGGTCCGACACCGGGTCGAACTGCACGTCGCGGGCGATGACCGGCTGGGTCTCCTCGCCGTACTTCAGGGTCACCAGGTGGCCCAGCAGCTTGCCGGTGTAGAGCGACTTGCGGAAGTCCTTCTCGTTGACCGAGATGGCCACCGGGGCCTTGTCGCCGCCGTACAGGATGCCCGGCACCATGCCGGCGCGGCGGGCCGCGCGGGCGCCGCCGGTGCCCACGCCGTCACGGACGTCGACGTTCAGAATGATCTCGGCCATCTGGCTCGCCTCAACAAACAACGGAAACGCCGCGCCAACCCTGAGTGGCCCGCGCGGCGGGGTCGTGAAACCCTCGAATTCAGGAGCGCGGGCTATTACACGCTGGCGGCCCCCGACGCAACCGTCGAAGGCCGCGGCCCGCGCAGTCGATCAGCGACCGCTGTCGAGGCTCGCCGTGGCGGCCGCCGAAGCGGCGACCGCTTCGGCCGCGACCGGTTCGGCCGTTGCGGCGTCGACGTCCGCCACGAGCGTCGGAGAGACCGGCAGCGGCGCGGGTGTGATGGTCTGGGTGGTGCAGGTCGCCAGGTCGCGGGCGATGTGGCGGCCGACGCAGAACATGTCCTCGTAGCTGGGACGCGAGGCCGCAAGGCACTGGAACAGCATCAGCTTGGACATGTTCAGGCAGAACTCGCTGTTCTGCTCGACGGTCAGGGCTTCGGTATACGGGCGGGCGTCCTCGCCGCCGGCGCCCAGGGCCGCAAGCGCCGCCAGGGCCAGGGAGCGAACCACGGCCGGGGTGTACGGCGCGCGGGCCGTCGCGGCGGCCGTGGTCAGTCCGCCGCCGGAGTTGGCGGCGGCGAACAGGCGGGCGGCCTCCTCGGCCGACGGCAGCATGCTGGCCGCGGAGAGCGTCTTGGCGCCCTCGAGGCGCTGCTCGCGATTGGCGATGTGGGTCACGGCCCAGCGGCGGCGCGGATCGGCGCGCTCCTGGATCTTGTAGGCGTCGTTCTCCACCGCCTCGGCGATGGCGAGCATGGCGGCGGCGTCCTGCCCGAGGGTGCCGGCGATCAGGCTGGCGGCGGCCTCGGCGCCGGGAAGGACGGCGGCGGTGGCGGGATCTGCGATGATGCGCGCGACCAGCTCCTCCCGCGTGGCCGGATCGACGGCGTACTGGCGCACGCCCTGGACGAACTCGGGAGACTGCAGCGCGAGGATCGATCCATAGGCGATCAAGCCGCGCGACAGCTGGGCCGGGTCGTAGGCGGCGCCGCGCCGGATCGCCGCCTGGATGGACTCAGCGTCGGAGAACCCTCCGGCAGGGATTGCCCCGGCTTCGCGCATGAAGGCGACGTAGATCGACGCGGCCTCGGCCACCCCCTCGTTGAGCGACACGGCCGGCGGCGGCGGCGGCGGCGGCGGCGGAGCCGGAGGCTCGTCGGTGGCGCAGCCGGCGAGGACGGCGGCGGCGGCGACGGCGGCGAGCGCAAGGCCGCGGCGCATGTGACCCTGGAACATACTGACCCCCAGCAACCCGACGCCGGCCCGGCGCGGAGCTATGACTGACGGCCCTTATACCGCGAGAAAAAGGGTTGGCCGAGGGTTAATCCTGCCGGGCGAACGCACCCTCCGGGACTCGCCGGCTAGTCGGCGCCCGTGTTGAGCCTTTCGGTCAGGGACCGCGCCGGCGTCGTCGGCGGCGGCGTGAGCCGCGTCGGGGCGGGGCTGGCGGGCGTGGCCGGTGTGATGGCGGGCCCCGGGGCGATGCGCGGTGCGGGCGGCGAAAGCACCGGGTCCGGCGCGATCACAATTCTGGGAGCGGGCGGTTCCTCGACCACCTCTGTGGTGGTCAGGCCTGACACGGTGACGATCGCGGCGGGCAGGGCGGCGCCCCGCGTGCAGGTGGACAGGTCGCGGACGACGTGACGGCCGAGGCAGAAGATGTCCTCGTAGTTCGGGCGCGACGCGGCCAGGCACTGCAGCAGGTTCAGCTTGGCCATCTGCATGCAAGTGCGGCTGGTCCAGTCGAACTGCAGCGCATCCGTATTCGGCCGGGCGTTCTCGCCCGCGGCCCCCAGGGCCGCCAGCGCCGCGAGCGACAGTGCGTTCTCCACGACAGGCGGATAGGGCGGGGCCCTGCGCCCCTCCCGCACGGCCAGCCCGGTCCCGTCGTGGGCCGCGGCGAACAGCCGGGCGGTCAGCGCGGCCGGCGGCAACATCGCCTCTCCGTCGCCGTGGGCTGCATCCAGACGTCCCTGGCGATCGGCGATCTGGGTCACGGCCCAGGCCCGTCGGGGATCCCACGGATTCTGGATGTTGTACGCGTCGTTCTCGATGGAGTTGGCCGCCCGGCTCAGCGCCTCGACGTCGGTCTGCAGGCTGGCGATGATCAGTCCGGCGGCAGCGTCGGCCCCGGGCAGGCGGGAGGCGCGCTTGGGGTCGGCGACGATCTCGGCGACGATCCGCTGCCGGGTCGCTTCGGGGGTGTTGAACTGCCGGACGCCCTGCACGAACTCCGGCGACTGCAGCGCCAGGATCGAGGCGTAGGCGATCAGCCCCCGCGACAGCTGCTCCGGATCGTAGCTCGAGGCGCGGGCGAGCGCCGCCTGGATGGCCTCAGGGCTCTCGAAGCCGCCTTCGATGGTGGCCATGTCCCGCGCGAAGGCGATGTAGGTGGCTGCGGAATCCGCGACCGACTGGTTCAGCGCGATCGACGGGCCGCGCAGGGCGTATTCGGCGGCGGCCTGCTCGGCCTGAGCCCGGGCTTCGGCTTCGGCCTGGGCGGTGGGCGAGGCGCACCCGGCCGCCATCGAAGCGGCGGCCGCAAGGGCGGCGAGGCTCAGGCTGGCGCGCAGGAAAGCCGGTCGCATCGGAACTCCTCTGAATGCCGGCGTCATCAACGCCCCCGTTCCGGGCGGTAATGGGGCGAAGGCGAAGCCGTTCCGAAAAAGCTCAGTCGAACAGCTTGGACACCGACTCTTCATTGGCGATCCGGCGGATCGCCTCGCCGATCAGCGGCGCCACCGAGACGACGCGGATCTTGCTGCAGTCCGTCACCTCGTCCGGCTGTTCGATGGAGTCGGTGATGACCAGCTCCTTCAACGGGCCGTCGGTGACCCGCTGCACGGCCGGGCCCGACAGCACGCCGTGGCTGATGTAGGCCGAGACCTCGACCGCGCCCTTGTCGATGAGCGCCTGGGCGGCGTTCACCAGCGTCCCGCCCGAATCGACGATGTCGTCGAACAGGATGCAGCGCCGCCCCTCGACGTCGCCGATGATGTTCATCACCTCGCTCTCGCCTGCCTTCGGGCGGCGCTTGTCGACGATGGCCAGATCGGCGTCCAGCCGCTTGGCCAGCGAGCGCGCCCGGACCACGCCGCCGACGTCCGGCGACACGATCATCAGGTCGTCGCCCTTCCGGTAGTGTTCCCGGATGTCCTGGGCGAGGACCGGGGTCGCGACGAGATTGTCGGTCGGAATGTCGAAGAAGCCCTGGATCTGGCCGGCGTGCAGATCCATGGTCAGCACCCGGTCGGCTCCCGCGCGGGTGATCAGGTTCGCCACGAGCTTGGCCGAGATCGGCGTGCGGCCGTCGGTCTTCCGATCCTGTCGGGCGTAGCCGTAGTAGGGCACCACCGCGGTGATCCGCCTCGCCGAAGCCCGCACCAGGGCGTCGGTGATGATCAGCAGCTCCATCAGGTTGTCGTTGGCCGGATAGCTGGTCGACTGGATGACGAAGACGTCCTCGCCGCGGACGTTCTCCTCGATCATCGCGAACACCTCGTTGTCCGCGAAGCGCTTCACCTGCGTCCGGGTCAGGGGCATGTCCAGATGGCTGGCGATGGCCCGGGACAGGGTCCGGTTGGAGTTGCCGGAAAGCAGCTTCATGGCCGGTCATCCTTTCGCCGTCATCGCCCGGCGACATGCCGCGGAGCGCTGGCGCGCTTCATAACAGGGGATGGCCGGGCCACAAGGCGCGGCCCTGCGTTTTTGCGGCTTCGTGGCGGCATTGGCGCGAGCTTGTCCGCTGGTGTAGAGAACGCGTCTCGTTTCCGGGGGCGCCGACGGGAGGTTGCCCGCCGGCCTGCAAGTTGAGGTCGTCCTTGTCTGCTTCGAAGTTCCGCACCGGCCTGATCCTTTCGGCCGTGGCCGTCTCGGCCCTGACGATCTCCGCCTGCTCCGGCCGCGGCAACCGCCCGCGTCTCGCCTATGAGGAACGCCCGGTCGAGGCCCTCTACAACACCGGCTACCAGCGCCTCGAATCCCGCCGCTGGAACGACGCGATCGACTATTTCCAGGAGGTCGAGCGCCAGCACCCGTATTCGGAATGGTCGCGCCGCGCCATTCTGATGCAGATCTACGCCTACTATCAGAGCAATGACTACGCCGAGGCCATCGCCGCCGCGGATCGCTTCATCGCCCTGTTCCCGGGCAATCCCAGCGCGCCCTACGCTTTCTACATGAAGGCGCTCTGCAACTTCGAGCAGATCACCGACGTGGGCCGGGACCAGGGCTACGCCCAGGCGGCGCTGGATGGGCTCCGGGACGTGGCGCGGCGCTACCCCGGCACCCCTTACGCCATCGACGCCACGGTCAAGATCGACATGGTCAACGACCAGCTGGCCGGCAAGGAGATGTCGATCGGGCGCTACTACCAGCGCGCCGGACAGCCGCTGGCGGCCATCAATCGCTACAAGGCGGTGATCGACAACGAGGCCTACCAGCGCACCTCCCACACCCCTGAGGCCCTCTATCGCCTCGTCGAGGTCTACCTGGGGCTGGGCCTCAAGGAGGAGGCGACCCGCAACGGCGCCGTGCTGGGCCACAACTATCCGGGCAGCCCCTGGTACGCCGAGGCCTACGCCCTCCTGACCGAGGAGGGCTCGCGCCCGGACGTCGAGCCCTCCGGCCAGCGCGAGAGCTGGCTGCGCCGGATCATTCCGGGCTGACGTTTCCGTTCTGTTCCGCTAGCCTCGGCCTTGCCGGGGGCGGTCGTTGCTTCGCATCCTCCGGCGTCGCCGGAGACCGATTCGTCTTGTCCATTCCACCTGTCCGTCCCGCCGGCCCCTCCATCCTTCGCGGGAGACTCCCGTGCTGACGGCCCTGTCCATCCGCGACATCGTGCTGGTCGACGCGCTGGACCTTGAGGTCGAAAGCGGGCTGACCGTGCTCACCGGCGAGACCGGCGCCGGCAAGTCGATCATCCTCGACGCCCTGGGTCTGGCGCTCGGCGCCCGGGCGGAAGCGGGCCTGGTGCGGGCGGGTGCGAAACAGGCCTCGGCCACCGCCGTCTTCGCCGCGCCGGACGACCCGACCCTGATCGAGCTGATCTCCGAAAAGGGCTTCGAGGTCGCGCCCGGCGAGGAGCTGATCCTGCGCCGCACCCTGACCGCCGACGGCCGCAGCCGCGCCTTCGTCAACGACCAGCCCGCCGGCGTCGCCGCCCTGCGCGAGATCGGCCAGGCCCTCGTCGAGGTGCACGGGCAGCACGAGACCGTCGGCCTGCTGGACTGGAAGACCCATCGCGCCCTGCTCGACGCCTATGGCGGCCTGCAGCCGCAACTCGACGGGGTGGCCCGCGCCGCCGAACGCCTGAAGGCGGCCGAGCAGACCGTCGCGGCCCTGAAAGCCGAAGCCGCCGACGCCGCCGCCCGGGCCGGGGAACTGGCCGAGAACCTCGCCGACCTCGACGCCCTCGATCCCCAGCCGGACGAGGAGACCGAACTGGCCGGGGAACGCGCCATCCTCGGCGCCGCCGAGAAGGCCATCGCCGACCTCCAGGACGCCCGCGCCCAGCTGGGCGGCGACAAGCTGGCCCGCAACCTGGCCGCCGCCCTGCGCGCCGTGGAGCACGCCCGGCAGAGGGCGGGGCAGGCGGGGGCGGAGCCCGACCATCCCATCCTGCAGCGCCTCTCCGTCGCCGCCGAGGCCATCGACCGCACCCTCGTCGAGGCCCAGGAAGCCATCGCCGCCGTCGACGCGGCCGCCGACGCCTTCGACTTCGAGCCCGGGCGGCTGGACAAGGCCGAGGAGCGGCTGTTCGCCCTGCGCGCCGCGGCCCGCAAGCTGAACACATCCGTCGAACTGCTGCCGGTGCTGCGCGTCCGCTTCCGCGAGCAGCTGCGCCTGATCGAGGATGGCGCCGAGGCCATCACCGCCGCCGAGCGCGCCGCCGCCGCCGCCCGCGAGGCCTACGACATGGCCGCCACCCTGCTGACCTCGGCGCGCGAAGCCGCCGCCGAGCGCCTGATGACCGCGGTGATGGAGGAACTGGGGCCGCTCAAGCTGGAACGAGCCCGCTTCCGCGTCGCCTTCGAGCCGGTGGCCGAGGGCCGTCGCGGCCCCTTGGGCGTCGAGACGGTGCGCTTCGAGATCGCCACCAACGCCGGTACGGCCTTCGGCCCGCTCGACGCCATCGCTTCGGGCGGCGAACTGGCCCGCTTCGCCCTCGCCATGAAGGCGGCGCTCGCCGGCCGCGAGGACCAGCGCCAGCCGGTGATGATCTTCGACGAGGTCGACCAGGGCGTCGGCGGGGCCGTGGCCGAGGCGGTCGGCACCCGGCTTCAGCGCCTGTCGCAGGGCGCGCAGGTTCTGGTCGTCACCCACAGCCCCCAAGTCGCCGCCCGCGGCCACGTCCACTGGAAGGTGCGCAAGTCCGACGCCGGCGGCCTGACGACCACCACCGTCGATGCGCTGGACGAGACGCAGCGGCTGGAGGAGATCGCCCGCATGCTGTCGGGCGCCGTCGTCACCGACGAGGCGCGCGCCGCCGCCAGGGCGCTAATCGGCTAGGGGAGGGGGCTCAGGCCCCCTGCAGCACCTTGCGCAGCTGCGGGTGCAGCTCCGGATTCGCCGCCAGGATCTGCTTGCCGGCCTTCGGATCGCCGTCGGCGTCGATGGTCGTCACGATCCCGCCCGCCTCGGTGACGAACAGCAGGCCCGCCGCCACGTCCCACGGCTGCAGATTGCGCTCGTAGTAGGCGTCGTACCGGCCGCAGGCGACCCAGGCGAAGTCCAGCGCCGCCGAACCCAGCCGGCGGATGCCCGCCACCCGCTGCCCCACCGCGTGGATGTCCTTGATGGCCTGGGCGTGCCCCGTCTTGCCGATGAAGGGCAGTCCGGTGGCGATCAGGCTCTCCGACAGATCCTTGCGTCCGGCCACACGGATGCGACCGTCGTTGAGGTAGGAGCCCTTGCCCTTCTCGGCCCAGAACATCTCGTTCATCACCGGGTTGTAGGTCACCCCGGCCACGATCTCCGAACCGCCGTCGGGGGCGAACCGCTCCAGCGCCACGGTGATGGCGAAGTGCGGCATGGCGTGCATGAAGTTGGTGGTGCCGTCGATCGGGTCGACGATCCAGCGGTGCGACTTGTCGGTACCCTCGATCATGCCGCGCTCCTCGCCGAGGAAGCCGTAGCCGGGGCGGGCCTTGGTGAGCAGTTCGAACAGGGTCTGCTCGGCCTTGAGGTCGGCGGCGGTGACGAAGTCGCCCGGGCCCTTCCTCGACATCTGCAGGTTCGACACCTCGCCGAAGTCGCGCAGGATCGGCCGCGCCGTCTTGCGGACCGCGTCCATCATCACTTGCAGAAGGGCGGAGGCGAGGGCCATGGGAATCTCCTGGTCCGCAAGTCCTGAAAAGGCGCGCAGCCCGGACAGGCGGAGAAGTTCAAACGCTGGACGGCCCCGATGGAGCCGGAAGGATCAGTCGGCGCGGCGGACGTATTCGCCCGTCGTCGTGTCGACCACGATGCGCTCGCCGGCCGACATGTACGGCGGGATCATGATGCGCACGCCGTTGTCGGCGATGGCCGGCTTGTAGGACGAGGAGGCGGTCTGGCCCTTCACCGTCGGCTCGGTCTCGGCGACGGTCAGGGTCACCTGCTCGGGCAGCTCCAGGCCGATCGGCCGGCCCTCGTGCATCTCGATGACCACCTTCATGCCGTCCTGCAGGTAGGGGATGCGCTCGTCGCCGACCCAGTCCTTCTGCAGCTCGATCTGCTCGTAGGTGGCGTCGTCCATGAACACCAGGGCGTCGCCCTGCTCGTACAGGTACGAGAAGTCCTTCTGCTCGAGCGTGACGCGCTCGACCTTGTCTTCCGAGCGGAAGCGCTCGTTCAGCTTGTTGCCGGTCTCGAGGTTCTTGGCCTCGACGTTGGCGAAGGCGCCGCCCTTGCCCGGCTTGACGTGGCTGGCCTTGGTGACCACCCACAGCCCGCCGTTGTGCTGCAGGACCATGCCGGGCTTGATGGTGTTGCCGTTGATCTTCATGGAATCTCGGAGGTCTGGAGGCGCGGGCGTCCGACCGTCCGGCGCGCGCGAAATCGGGCGCAGTCCCTAGAGGAAACCACGGCGCCCGGCAAGGCGGCCGGGCTCAGTGCAGCGTCGGCTGCTCGTCGACCTTCTCCTGCACCGTATTGGCGATGCGGACCCCGCTGCCCATGGGCGCGGCCCACTGGCCCGCCTTCAGGTCGATCTTGCGGGCCTCGTGGGCGAAGGCCGCCGCCATGCCCGCCGTCGACATGGCCGCAGCGATCTGCAGGCCGCGGCTGGCCGGGCGCAGGGCGATCCACACGGCGTTCAGCGCCTGGGCCGCGGTCCACAGGCCGATGGCGCGACTGCGGGCGGGCGCCGGCGGAGCGTTCCACACCCGTAGCGCCGACAATGTGGTGGCCGAGAACACCGCCGGCAGGATCAGGCTCAGCGCCCCGCGCGGCCGCTCGGTCACCGGCTTGCCGCCGTCCGCCTCGTGCAGCGGCTGCGGCCGGATGGCCCGGCGGGCGAGGGTGGTGGCGGCGAAGGCGAAGCCGACAGTCAGCAGCGCCCCCAGCAGCACATGCCCGGGGTGACGGCCTTCGGCATTCAGGAAGTCCGTCGCCGCGTCCTTCGCATTGTCCACGGCCTCGTCGATCGCAACCATCCGGCTCTCCTTTTCCGCCCGGAACAATGATGCGCGAGAGGGCCGGTTCCGCATCCCGGGAGGAACGCGCTGTGGTTGCGCCGCCGCGAAGGTCGCGCTTACCGTCGCCCCAGGCGTATCGGGGGGATGGATGACGTCGCGCAGATTGTCTCAACTTTCGGCGGCGGCGCTGGCTGCACTGGCATGGTGGGTGTGCGTCTCCCGGCCGGGCGTCCTCGGGGACGAATTCGTCGCCGAGATCATCGCCGTGTTCGGCGTCCTGACGCTCATCCTCTTCGGGGCGGTGTTCCTGGCGCTGCGCTGGGCGACCGGGGGAAACGCGACCTACTGGACGATGCGAACGCCGGATCAGCTTCGCCCGATCGGCTGGATGATCGTCTCCACAATGGGCGTCATGTTGGCAGGCGGACGGGCGCTTGAGTGGATGGGTCGCCTTGATGCGCTTAGTGCGATAGTCGTCTCCCTCATCGCCTCGACGCTCGTGCCCGCCGCCTTCCTGCTGGCACGGGAGGTTCGCTGGCCGAGCCGGGTAGCGCGGCCGGGTTGGCCCTCCCTGCTCGTGCTCTGCGTCGTCGGGATCGGGATTGCGACGGCATGGAGTTGGGCGGCCTGGTCGTGGGCTCCGGATCGACTCGATCCTCCCTCGATCGGACGCGTTCTCTTCGTGCTTCCCGTCACCTTCCTCGCGGCCTCAATGGAAGAGGTGGTGTTCCGGGTTATGCTGATGACCGCCCTGCTGGAGCGCCTCGGCTCCCGGTTTGAAGCGGTGTTCCTGTCAGCGGTGGCGTTCGGACTGATGCACGTGCCGGGCGCCTTCGCGCAGCCGCTGTTCGAGGCGAACTGGCCGCTGCTCCAGATCGTCGCTTTCGACTACGCCCCCCAGTTTCTGATGCAGGTGCTGCTGGGGCTTTTCCTCGGCGTGCTCTGGCTCAGGTCAGGGTCGATCGCCCTGATCGCCGCCGTCCACACGCTCCTCAACCTCGGCAGCCATTTGGCCGTCGGCCTCTAGTTCCCCGTCGCGCTCCGGTCCGGGGCGATCTCGGTCATCGCGGACTGCAGGTAGTTCTGCTCGCCCAGCTGCTCGATCAGCTTGTGCTGGGCCTCGAGGAAGTCGATGTGCTCCTCGGTGTCGGCGAGGATCTCCGACAGGATCTGGCGGCTGACGTAGTCCTTCGCCGCCTCGCACTGGGCGATGCCGGCGATCTGGGCGTCGCGTCCGCCGAGCTCCAGCGCCAGGTCGGCGCCGAGGCATTCGAACACGTTCTCGCCGATCTTTAGCTTGTGCAGGTCCTGAAGGTTGGGCAGGCCGTCGAGGAACAGGATGCGCTTGATCAGCTTGTCGGCGTGTTTCATCTCGCCGATCGACTCGTCGTAGACGATCTGGCCGAGGTGCTTCAGCCCCCAGCTCTCGAACATCCGCGCGTGCAGGAAGTACTGGTTGACCGCGGTCAGCTCGTTGGTCAGCACCGCGTTGAGGGTGCGGATGATCGCGGGGTCGCCCTTCATGATCGTCTTCCCGTCGGCGGGGCGGTCGTCGACCTGACGCCCTGAATCACCCGTCGCTCGCCGCATTCATAACACGCGCCGCGCGAGTGTGTTCACCTGCGAACACTTCTCAGCACATTGAAAATGCGAGTAAAAGGCGTGTGCAGCTATTCGGCGGCGAGGGCGAAGGCGTCGCGGCTTTCGTCGATCATCTCGCGCATCTCGCAGACGCAGCGCGCGCACTGCGGCCGGCACTGGTGGCGGTCAAACACGTCCTTCGGCCGCGTCGCGCCCGCGTCGATGGCGGCGGCGACGTCGCGCTGGCGCAGACCGTTGCAGTTGCAGACGTACACGGCGGAAATCCGATGCGATTGCGAACAGTTCGCTATAGCCACGGGAATGAGGCGAATGCAAGTCGTTCGCATTCGGGAATTGTACGTAACCGATTGACGCACGGCCGACGGCGTCCCAATCCCGCGCCATGGCCAGAGAACCCGTCGCCCCGCCCCGTCCGCCGTGCCGGCTCTATCTGATCACCCCGCCCGCCATTCCCGATCCGGCGGCCTTCGCCGTGACGCTGGCCGAGGCCCTCGACGCCGGCGATGTGGCGGCGCTGCAGATCCGGCTCAAGGACGTCGACGACGCCGCCATCCTCGCGGCGGTCGCCGCCCTGGCGCCCGTGGCCCGCGCCCGGGGCGTGGCGGTGATCCTCAACGACCGCCCCGATCTCGCCGCCCGCGCCGGCTGCGACGGGGTGCACGTCGGCCAGTCCGACGCCTCCTACGCCGAGGCGCGGCGGATCATGGGGCCGCAGGCGATGATCGGCGTGACCTGCCACGACAGCCGCGAGCTGGCCATGGACGCGGCGGAGGCGGGGGCCGACTACGTCGCCTTCGGCGCCTTCTTCCCGACCGACACCAAGGCGACCACGCACCGACCCGATCCCGAGATTCTGTCGATCTGGCAGGAGACGGTGGAGACGCCCTGCGTCGCCATCGGCGGGATCACCCCCGCCAACGCCCCGGAGCTGGCGCGGGCCGGCGCCGACTTCGTGGCGGTGAGCTCGGCAGTGTGGAACGCCCCCGAAGGTCCGGCCGCGGCGGTGCGCGCCTTCGATGCGGCGCTGGCCGGCGCCTTCTGATTTTCAGGGGATATTAGGAAGCGCAGGGTAAGCCGGTCCGGTTTCCAGACGTCCGGACCCGACCATGACCATGAGCCCCGCGCTCGAGCCCCTGCCGGCGAGGCCCGTCCTCAAGGCGTCGCCCGTCGCGGCCCCGCTGGGCGCCCGGCAGCCGCTCGCGCCCGTGTTCACGGCCATGGCCGTGATGGTCCTCACCGTGCTCTCCCTGACGTTCGCGCGCTCGGCGGACATGGTCGCCGCCCTCTGGGGCTCGGCAGGCCTGGCGGTCGCGGTCTGGCTCCGCACCTCGCGCGGGCCGATGTACGACCTGTCCTTCGGCGGGCTCGCCGCGCTGGGTCTTGCGGCGGGCAATCTGCTGGCCGGCAACTCCACAGGGACGACGGCGATGTTCACCGTCGCCAACATGCTCGACATCTACGTCGCCGTGCTGCTGGCGCGGCGGTTCGCGCCGACGCTCAACCTCGCCAGCGTCGAGGGGGCGAGCCGCTTTTTGATAAGCGCCGCCGCCGTCGCGCCGCTGCCCGCCGCGGTCTTCGTCGGCGGCATGCTGTGGTGGATGAACGGCGCCGACTTCTTCGAGACGACCCAGACCTGGTGGTTCGGCCACGCCCTGAGCATCGCTGTCGTCGGCAGCTTCGGCCTGGCCGTCACCCGACGGGAGCTGGTGCGCTATCGGGCGTTTCCCCGGGCCGCGGAAGCGGCGGTCCTGCTCCTGGCGCTGACCGTCGTCGCCGCCACGATCTTTCTCCGCAGCGCCGCGCCCGTCGCCTTTCTGGTGCTGCCGCTTCTGTTGCTTGTCGCCGTCCGGCTAAGGGTGATCGGGACCACCGCCGGCCTTGTCATCATCACCGTTCTGGCAGTCGGCGGCAGCATGCTGGGCTACGGTCCCTACGCCGCCTTCCCGGGACCGGAGCGGGCCATGATGGCGCAGCTGCTGGTCCTGCTCGGCTACCTGCCCATCCTGCTCGTCGCCGCCCTGCTCGAGGAGCGGGACCGCCTCGGCGACCGGGCTCGCGCCGGCCAGGCTCGCGCCGAACGGGCGTCCGAGGCGAAGTCCCGGCTCCTGGCCAACGTGGCGCACGAGATCAAGAGCCCGGTCGGCGGCGTGATCGGCATCGGTGAACTGTGGAAGACCGGTCAGCTCGGTCCCGTGAATGCGACCCAGGCCGAAATGGCCGACATGCTCGTCAAAACGGCGCGTCAGGTCGAGTCGCTGGCCCACGACCTGCTCGACGTCGCCCGCGCGGAATCGGGGGCGGTGAAGGTCGAGCTGCGTCCGACCGACGTGCCCGGCGTGCTCGAAGACGTCCGCCGCGCCACCGCCTTGCGTCCGGAAGCCCAGGCGATCCGCTTCGAGATGATCAACGAGGGCGACGGCCTCATCGCCCTGGCCGACTCCCAGCGCCTCGCCCAGGTGGTCAGCAACCTGACCTCCAACGCGGTGAAGTACGGCCCGGCCGGCGGCGTCGTCGTCATGAGGGCCTGCCGGATTCACGACGGGGTGCGGCTTGAGGTCACCGACAGGGGCCCCGGGCTGACGCCGGAAAAGCAGGCCCAGCTCTTCGAGCCCTTCAACCGGCTGGGTCTGGAGCGATCCGCCGTCGAGGGCCACGGCATCGGCCTGGCCCTGGCCAAGCGCCTGGTCGAGCTGCAGGGCGGATCGATCGGCGTCGACTCGACGCCGGGCGAGGGAGCCACCTTCTGGGTCGAACTGCCCGCGGCCTGACCCCTTTCCGCAAGCTGAGGCGTTCCGTCGCGCGACAGGGCGCCGGGTGACAGGCGCCGCCTGCGGGCGTAGCCTTCCCGGGCCTCGCTGCTCGAAAGGGTATGGCCTTGGAATACGACGCCCTGATCCTGTCGCGGCTTCAGTTCGCTTTCACCGTCGCCTTCCACATCCTCTTCCCGGCTTTCACCATCGGTCTGGCGGCCTACCTCGCGGTGCTGGAAGGCCTGTGGCTGCGCACGAAGCGCGAGGCATACAAGACCCTCTACCTGTTCTGGGTGAAGGTCTTCGCCATCAGCTTCGGCATGGGCGTCGTCTCCGGCATCGTGCTCAGCTACCAGTTCGGCACCAACTGGTCGGAGTTCATCCGCCTGACGGGCGGGGTCATCGGCCCCCTGCTGGCCTACGAGGTGCTGACCGCCTTCTTCCTCGAGGCCTCCTTCCTCGGCGTCATGCTGTTCGGCTGGAAGAAGGTCGGGCCGAGGCTGCACTTCCTCGCCACCTGCCTGGTGGCGATCGGCACCTCCATCTCGGCCTTCTGGATCCTCTCGGCCAACAGCTGGATGCAGACCCCGGCGGGTTACGAGGTGCTGGCCGACGGCCGCATCGTGGCCACCAGCTTCATGGAGGCGATCTTCAATCCCAGCTTCCCGACCCGGCTGGCGCACATGCTGATCGCCGCCTTCCTGACCACGGCGCTCGTGGTCGGCGCCGCCTCGGCCTTCCAGCTGTTGCGAAACCGCGGCCAGGAGGAGAGCCGCCTGGCCCTGAAGATGGCCATCGGTCTGATCGCCGTGCTCGCCCCGGTCCAGGTGCTGGTCGGCCACGAGTCCGGCCTCGTCGCCAAGGACCACCAGCCGCAGAAGCTGGCCGCTATCGAGGCCTACTGGGAGACCGACGCCAACCACCCGCTGATCCTTTTCGCCATCCCCGACCGGGCCACGCAGTCGAACCATTTCGAACTGGCCATTCCCGGCGGCGGCGTGCTGGTCGCCCCTGCCGACGAGGTGGTTACCGGCCTCGACGCCTTCGCGCCGGAGGACCAGCCGCCGGTCTTCATCGTGTTCTGGAGCTTCCGGGTCATGGTGGGACTGGGTGTGCTGATGCTCGGGCTCGGCCTCTGGGGCGCCTGGCTGGTGTGGCGCAAGCGCTTCGCCGACGACCGGCTGTTCCTCCGCTTCGCCGTCCTCATGGGGCCGTCCGGCTTCGTGGCGGTGGTCGCCGGCTGGGTCGTCACCGAGGTCGGCCGCCAGCCGTGGGTGGTGCAGGGCCTCGTCCGCACCGCCGACGCCGTCTCGCCGGTGACCGCCGGCTCGGTCGCCACCTCGCTGCTGATCTACGTCACCGTCTACGCCATCGTCTTCGTCGCGGGCGCGATCTACGTCCTCCGTCTGCTGCGAGAGGGCCCGGTCGCCGGCGCCGCCGAGCCGAAGCCCGAGGGCCAGCGCGCCCCCGGCACCCCGCTCGCCGCCGCCCCCGAGGACGCTCCGGGAGATCCGTCATGAGCCTCGACCTCCCCCTGATCTGGGCCGGACTGATCGCCACGGGCGTGCTGCTCTACGTCCTGCTCGACGGCTTCGATCTCGGCGTCGGCATCCTGTTCCCCTTCTCGCGGAACAAGGAGGACCGGGACGTGATGATGAACACTGTCGCCCCGGTCTGGGACGGCAACGAGACCTGGCTGGTGCTGGGCGGCGGCGGCCTGCTGGCGGCGTTTCCGCTGGCCTATTCGATCGTCATGCCGGCCTTCTACCTGCCGGTGATCCTGATGCTCGCGGGCCTGATCCTGCGCGGCGTGGCCTTCGAGTTCCGCTTCCGCGGCCAGCGCCGCGGCCGCCCGTTCTGGACGGCCATGTTCGCCTTCGGCTCCATCCTCGCCGCCTTCGCCCAGGGTCTGATCCTCGGCGGCTTCATCCAGGGCATCGAGGTGGTCGACGACCGCTTCGCGGGCGGGACCTTCGACTGGTTCACCCCCTACACCCTGCTGGTCGCCGCCGGTCTGGTCTGCGGCTACGCCCTGCTCGGCGCCGCCTGGCTGATGTGGAAGACCGCCGACGAGCTGCACGGCGACGCCCGCCGCTGGGCGGTGATCTCCGGCGTGCTGACCGCCCTGTTCCTCGTCGGCGTCAGCCTTTCGACACTGGTGGTTCACCCGGTGGTGGCGGAGCGCTGGGGCTGGACCGGAGGGGGGCTCGATTTCGGCCGCTTCCTGCCGCTGGCCTGGATTCCGCTGCTCGGCCTCATCGGCCTGGGCCTGGTCGGCTGGGGCGTACGACGGGCCTCCCACGGCTGGCCCTTCGTCGGTGCGGTGCTGGTCTTCCTGTCGGGCTACGCGGGCCTTGCCGCCGGCTTCTTCCCCTATGTCGCGCCGTACAGCGTCGACTTCCGCGCCGCCGCCGCGCCCGACAACGCGCTCGCCCTGATGCTGGTCGGCACGGTGGTCATCCTGCCGCTGATCCTCGCCTACACCGGCTGGGTCTACTGGGTGTTCCGCGGCAAGGTCACGCCGGAGGCCGGCTATCATTAGGATCGAGCCCCCGCCCGGGCCCGGTGAATCTCCCGGCCCCCTGTGGAAGCGCCTGGCCTGGTTCCTCGGTCTCGCCGTCGCCGCCTCGGCGGTCACGGCGGCGGTCGCCTATGCGCTCAGGGCCTTGCCGTTCATGGGCTGAGGGAGGAAGGTCGCGGCCATGAAAGTCCTCGTACCCGCCGCCGCCTTCCTGCTTCTCGCCGGCGCCGCCGACGCCCAGACCGCTCCGCAGACGCCGCCCCCGCGTTCCGCCAGCGACCTGACGCGCGACCTCAACAGCGGCCCGCCGACCATCGAGGAGTACCTCGCCCGGCCGCCGGCGGCGACGACGCCACCGCCCGCTGCCCCGGCGACTCCGCCGGGCGCCGCGGTCCAGCCGGAACCGGCTCCCGCTCGGCCAACCCCGACTTCGCCGGCCCCGGACACCCGGCGCTCCTCAATTCCCGAACCGTTCGAGGCCCCGGGCGAGACCCAGCCGCCTCGCCCCGCCCCCATCCCCGTGGAGCCCTCGCCCGCCGCGCGCACCGCGCCCATCACGCCCGCTCCCCCGCCGGCGGCGCGGGTCGAGCCGCTCGCCCCGCCGGCCGCGGCGCCCGCCGCCGAGCCTGCCCCGCCGCCGACCCCGGCGGTCGCCGTCCTTGACGCCGCCGCGCGCGCCGCCCTGCCGTTCTCGGTCGAGCTTCCGGCCGGCTTCCAGATCGTCACCGGCCGCCCCGGCCCGGACTTCCGCATCTATACGATCCGCCGCGGGGAGCGGTCGTTCGTCATGGTCTACGTCGGCCCGGCTTCGCAGTTTCCGATCTACACGGGCGAGATGGTCGAGGCCGGCGGCCGCGCCAGCGTGGTCCTGACGGAGCAGGGCGCCCGCCACGCCGTCGAGCACCTGTTCCAGCGTGCGGAAGCCCCGCGTGAGATCCACGTCTGGACCATGACCCTCGATGGCGCCGACCGCGCCCTGGCGGAACAGATCGCCCAGTCGGTGGACGTCCGCTAGGCGTCGGAAATCGGCGCTCGACGCCGAATTCCGCGTGCAATGTCGTGAAGCCGGCGGAACTTCCTCGCCTTCGCGACCACTCTATCTGGACCTCCAGCCTCTTTTGGCCGCTGGAGGCTGAGAGAATTCGGCACAAGCAGCTGCGCACTCCCGCCCCGCCGCCGGAGTGCTTCCATGCTCAGAAACCACACCATCGCCGGTATGCGGGATGCGGATTTCGCCGCCCTGGTCCCCTGGCTGACAGAGCGTCGCGTGGACCGCGGCGAGATCCTCGTCGAGCAGGGCGCCATGGTCGACACCGTGCATTTTCCAACCACGGCCTACCTCGCCAACACCGTCACCTTCAGCGACGGCCGCTCGGCCGAGACCTTCATCATGGGCGTCGAAGGCGTTTCCGCCCTGCCGCCCTTCCTCGCCGAGGCGCCCTGCGGCTGGGCGGTGGAGGTGAAGGCGTCCGGGTCGGTGTTCTCGGTTCCCGCCCGCGTGCTGAGGGCCCAGGTGGAGGTGAGCGCCGATCCGCGGCGCGACCTGCTTCGCCTGTGCAACGACTATCACGCCCAAGCCGCGCTCGGCGTCGCCTGCGCCGCCCTGCACGACGCCCCGTCGCGCCTGGCCCGCTTCCTTCTCGTCCATGCCGACCGGGCCGCATCCAACGAGCTGCGCCTGACCCAGGAAGACCTGGCCACCTTGCTCGGCGTGCAGCGGACCACCGTCAACGCGGCCGCGATGTCGCTCAAGGCGGCGGGGTCGATCCGCTACAGCCGCGGAGTCATCCGCATCATCGACCTTCCGGCCCTCAAGCGGGCCGCCTGCGAATGCTACGACCTGCACCATTCTCTGCTGGGCGGCCGGGAGCACGGCGCACGACCCGGTCTTCCGGGCCGAGCCGCAACCCCCGGAGCCCCGCAAACACCAGCACCTCCATCGCCGGGGCCGTCGCCCACCGCCTGAGCGTCGCCTCGTACGGCGGCCGCCGCCAGTCGTGCGGGCGGGTCGGGTCGCACTCGACGATCAGCCGCGTCCCGCCGGCTTCGCTATGCAGCACGAAGCCGGCGACCGTCGGCTTCCACTCCGGCCCCAGGGCGTCGGTCAGCAGCCACAGGCAGTTGAACACGCGGCAGTCGTCGGGTCGTTCGCCATAGATCGCGCAGCCTCCGGCCTTCGAGAAGTGCCGGCACCACTTGCCCGCCGGTTTGGCCAGCGCGGTCACGCCCATGATCTTGCAGCACAGGCCGCAGTCGCCGCAGGCCTTGGCGGCGGGGCTCAGGTCTCCGACCACACCGCCAGCTCGTTCCCCGCCGGGTCGCGGAAGTGGAAGCGCCGCCCGCCCGGGAAGGCGAAGATCGGCTTCACGACGATCCCGCCAGCCGCCTCGACCTTCGCCGCCATCGCCTCGAGATCGGCGGCGTAGAGGATCGGCAACGGCTGGCGAACCGCGTCAGACTGGGCGTCCAGCCCGCCGTCGATGCCTTCGTCGAAGGCGGCGTATTCGGGCCCGTAGTCCTGGAAGGTCCAGCCGAAGGCCGCGCCGTAGAAGGCCTTGCTCGCCGGCAGGTCGCCGCCCGGCAGTTCGATGTAGTCCAGCTTTCCGTCTTCACGCATCCGTGTCGCTCCTGTCGGATCGCCATCCGGTTTCCGACTTGCCACGGCCGCCCGTCTGCGGAAACCTGAGAATCGTTCTCACAAACAGGAGTCGGCCGATGATCGTGCTGACCATCGGCCGGACCGCCCTGGCGCGCCTGATGAGCCTCGACGGCGACCTACAGCACCTCGCGCCGCGACAGGTGCAGGACCAGCAGGACCAGCGCCACGGCGCCCAGTCCGGCGCCCAGCCCCAGCGCCGTGTTCACCCGCCACGCTTCGGTGGCCAGCATGTTGACCGGCATCTGCCACGGCAGGACCACTCCCTGTTTCGCTGAGGTCGCCACCACCGCGAAGAAGGTGCCGCCGATGCCGACCGCCAGCCCCGGCACGAAGCTGGCGAATCGTAGCGCCGTCCACAGCTGCACCGCGATCAGCAGCAGGGCGGCGGCGAACATCATCGCCAGCGTCCGGGCGTAGCCGGCCAGCTCGAACGGACCGGTCGGCCGCAGCTGCGGCTTGATCGCCGCGGCCAGCTCGACCGCGGCCCAGGTCAAGCCCAGCACCGCCGCGCTCATCGCCGCCACCAGCGCCAGCACGCAGGCCGCCTTGCCGGCGTAGATCTTCCAGCGGGCGACCGGCAGGGCGCGCAGGTGATCCCACGACCGCGGCCCGTGCTCCATGTGCGCCACCAGCGCCGTCAGCGCCGTGACGCTCATCGGCAGCATGAAGAAGGCCCAGATGCCCATGGCGCTGGTCATCCACATGTCCCACGGCGCCGGCTGCTTGCCGCGCAGCATGTTGAAGAAGACGAAGACCGCGATCAGCGTCGGCGCCGCGACCGCCAGCAGGGCGGCCAGCGAGCGGTTCAGCTTGCGGATCTCGACGGACAGGACGGCCAGCATCAGGCGAACTCCGGCTGCGGTTGAACAGGCTGTTGGGCGGCGGAGGAGGGGCTGGAGACGTCGCGGTAGATGCCCTCCAGCGAACGCGGCCGCGCGCCGATGGAGAAGACCGCGACGTCCGCCTCGACCAGCGCCCGGTTCAGCGCCGCCGCCGCGGTTTGCGCGTCCTCGCCGGGCTTCAGCCGGGCGACGAGCCCGGCGTCCGCGGTCGCCACCTCGAACCCCCGCGCCGTCGCCAGGGCCGCGCCGCGCGCGGCGTCGTCGACGGCGAAGGCGATCTCCGGCGCCAGCTCGGCCTTCAGCCGGGCCAGCGCGCCCTCCAGCACCAGCCGTCCCTGGCTGAGGATGCCGACGTGCGTCGCCGTCTGCTCGATCTCCCCCAGCAGGTGGCTGGACAGCAGCACCGTGGCTCCGGTCCGTTCGGGCAGGCTGCGCAGGAAGCGGCGCATGTCGGCGATCCCGTCCGGGTCCAGTCCGTTGGTCGGCTCGTCGAGGATCAGCACCGGCGGCGCGCCCAGCATGGCCCGGGCCAGTCCCAGCCGCTGGCGCATGCCCAGCGAGTAGCCCGCCACCCGCCGGCCCGCGTCGGCGGTCATCTCGACCACCTCCAACACCCGGTCGATCTCGCTCTTCGGCAGGCCGAGCAGCGTCCGCGTCAGGTCGAGATTCTCGCGCCCGGAGAGGTTGCCGTAGAAGCCGTGCGCCTCCAGCAGTGCGCCCACCTTCCGGGCCGCGCCCATCCGGTCGGCGCCGACGTCGACGCCGCCGACCCGCGCCGTCCCGGCGTCCGGCCGGATCAGCCCCAGCAGCATCTTCAGCGTCGTCGTCTTGCCCGCGCCGTTGCGGCCGAGAAAGCCGTAAACGGCCCGCTCGGGCACGACCATCGACACGGCATCCACCGCCATGCGGCGGCCGAAGCGGCGGGTCAGGCCCTGGGTCTCTATCGCCGGCGCAGTCATCGCCGCCTCCCTGTCGTTTAACTCTTACATAAAGTTGCGGAGCGCGTGCCTTTAAGTCAAGATTAAAGAAACGACAGATTCGGAGACCCCTCGTGAGCCGCGCCGACATCGACCGCTTCCGCCTGCGCTGCCGCCAGTTCCGCTGGCTGGCCATCTTCATGGTGGTCAGCGTCGGGGCGCTGCTGGCCCTGATGCACGTCATCGCCCCGGCGGTGATGGCGGCGCGCGGCGACCCCGGCCCGGACGGCCGCTGGCTCGCCGGCGCCATCTGGGCCCTGCCGACGGTCTTCTACCTGTTCGCGGTCTGGTCGATCGGCTCGGCCATGGGCCAGCTGGCGAAGGGCCGGCTGATCCAGCCGACGCTGGCCAGCGCGCTCCGCCGCGTCGGCCTCGCCCTTGGCGTCGGCGGCCTGCTCAGCGTGTTCGGGATCACCAACCTGTCCCGCCTGGTTCAGGGCGGGACCGGCGGCTGGGCGTATTTCGATGTGCCGGGCATGACGCTCGGCATGATCGGCGGGGCCCTGTTCCTGCTCGGCGGCGTGGCCGAGCAGGCGGGCCGGGTCCAGGCCGAGCTGGACGAGATGGTCTGATGCCGGTGCGCGTGACGCTGGACGAACTGATCGTCCGCAAGGGCCTCAAGGCCCGCGACCTGGCCCGCGAGGTGGGCCTCAGCGAGACCCAGCTGTCGCTGTTCCGTTCGGGCAAGGTCAAGGGCATCCGCTTCCGGACCCTTGCCCGGCTGTGCGCCGCCCTCGACTGCCGCCCCGGCGACCTCCTCGACTACGCCTTCGATCCCGCGGATCTGGAACCGGCCGAGGAGGAGTAGGGGGCGCTGGCGTCAGGCCAGCTCCACCGCCATGGCCACGGCCTCGCCGCCGCCGATGCACAGCGACGCCACGCCCTTCTTGCCGCCGCGCGCCTCCAGTGCCGACAGCAGGGTGGCCAGCACCCGCGCGCCCGAGGCGCCGATCGGGTGGCCCAGCGCCGTGGCGCCGCCGTTCACGTTCAACTTCGCGCGGTCGATGCCCAGCTCCTGCATGGCGATCATGGCGACCACGGCGAAGGCCTCGTTGACCTCCCACAGGTCGACGTCGTCGACCGACCAGCCGGCCTTCTCCAGAGCCTTCTTCATGGCCGGCACCGGGGCGGTGGTGAACAGGCCCGGCTCGTGGGCGTGGGCGGCGTGGCTGACCACGCGGGCGACGATCGGCAGGCCCATGGCCCTGGCCACGCTCTCGCGCGTCATCACCAGGGCGGCCGCGCCGTCCGAGATCGACGAGGCGTTGGCGGCGGTGATCGCGCCGTCCTTCGAGAAGGCGGGGCGCAGGGTCGGGATCTTGGCCGGATCGGCCTTCAGCGGTTGCTCGTCCTTCGAGACCACCTCGACGCCCTTGCGGGTCTTCACCTCGATCGGAACGATCTCCTTGTCGAAGGCCCCGCTCTCGATCGCCTTGCGCGCCCGGTTCAGGCTTTCGATGGCGTAGTCGTCCATCTGCTCGCGGGTGAACTGGTACTGGCTCGCAGTCTCCTCGGCGAAGGCCCCCATCAGCTTGCCCGGGGTGTAGGCGTCCTCCAGCCCGTCCAGGTACATGCTGTCCGAGATGACGTCGTGGCCGATGCGGGCCCCGCCGCGGTGCTTGGCCATGACGTAGGGCGCGCCGGTCATCGACTCCATGCCGCCGGCCACGATCACGTCGGCGGTGCCGGCCTTCAGGGCGTCATGCGCCATCATCGCGGCCTGCAGGCCCGAGCCGCACATCTTGTTCACGGTGGTGGCCTCGACGTGCTGGCCCAGCCCGGCGCCGATGGCCGCCTGCCGCGCCGGAGCCTGACCGAGGCCGGCGGGGAGGACGCAGCCCATGAAGATCTGCTCGACCTTCGCCGGATCGACGCCGGCCCGCTCGACCGCCGCCTTCACCGCCGTCGCGCCCAGATCGGTGGCCCTGGCCCCCGACAGCGCGCCCTGGAAGCCGCCCATCGGCGTGCGGGCGAAGGAACAGATGACGACGGGATCGGACATGGGAGCATCCTCATTCAAAACGTTCGGCGGTTAGATCGTCCCTTTCCGCCGCAGGTGCAAGATGACTCTTGCCGCAGCGCAGCATCAGCCGGCCGCGGGAAACCACGCTGGCAGCCGGACCTGCACGCCCCGACCCTCCACCGTCAGCGCCCCCTCCAGCCGGTCGAGTCGCAACAGGGCCATCGCCGCCCCGGCGCGGCCGGTCAGCACCTCGCCGGCCCGCAGGTCGCCGTTCAGCACCTCGGCCCCGAACGGCGGCGGCGGCCCGTCGAACGCCAGCGGCAGCATGCGGTTGCGGATCGTCCCCCGCCGCTTCATTCGCGAGGTCGTCTCCTGCCCGACGAAACAGCCCTTGGCGAAGTCGATCCCGTTCAGCAGGTCGAAATTCGCCTCGATCGGATAGGTCTTGTCCGGGACCGCGTCCGCCGCCGGGTCCGGAACCCCCCGCGCCAGCCGGTGCGCCTGGAAGTCGTCCTCGTCGGCGGTGGTCGCCGCCTCCCCGCCGTAGCGCCGTCCGCCCAGCGCCGGCAGCCGCGGGTCGGGGGCGAACCCGTCCGCCGTCCCGTCCCAGGCGGCGAACACCGGGGCGTCCACCGGCTCCACCGTCGCCTGCGCCCGCAGCCGGTATATGGCCAGCCGCTGCAGCAGCGCCTCGCGCCGGTCGGCGGCGACGTCCAGCAGCACGCCGTCCGCCTCGCCGAACAGGAACAGGTCGAACAGCAACCGCCCCGGCGGCGACAGCAGGGCCCCGAACCTCAGCTCCCCGGCCGCCAGCGTCTCCGCGTCCTGGGTCAGCAGATTGTGCAGGAACGGCCGGGCGTCCGGCCCGCGAACCCGGACGAGGGCGCGGCTGTCGAGGCGGGCGATGCGGGTCATGCCGCGGAGATAGGGCTGCGGGCGACGGCGGCCAAGCGTTCAGCCTTCGACGGCGTAGCGCGCCGTGATCCCGTCCGCCTGCCAGTCATGCTGCGCCAGCCGGTCCAGCGACCGGATCACCCGCTCCGCGAAGGCGGCGGGGTCGCCCGCCTCGATCGCCGGCCGCAGCCAGTCCGTGACCACCGCCCGCGCCGGATAGCTCCCCACCGGCCCCGGGACGCTCAGCGCCACCTCGATCCCTTCGGCCAGCCACCCGGCGACCACGCCGAACAGCTCCGGCGAGGCCAGCATCTCCGTCCGCCGCACCACGAACAGGGTGATCACCCCGTCCTCGATCCCGTCCGGCCGCACCACGATGCCGCTGCGGTCCGGCCGCCACTCGTCCGACAACTCGATCACCCGCCAGAGACAGAACCAGGTCCGGCACGTCTGCGGCCGGATGGCGTGGACCCGGCAGCCGGCGCCGTCGACGCAGTAGGCGCACAGCTCGCCCGTCGGCTTGGCCAGCTCGGGAAGATCCAGCGGGATCACCCGGCAGCACTCGACGCAGCCGCCGCATTCGCGCCCGGGCAGGAGGGGAAGGGACATCGCCGCTCCCTCGGCCGAACCGTCGCCGGGGTCAACATGTCGCGCCGCCGGGACCATCCACAGCCAAGTGGCTCCGGGCGCGCCGTGGCGGCGCTCCCCGGCCCTTGAACCCCGGAGAATCCGTCTACGATCCCGCCATGACGGCCCGCTTTCCCATCCTCTACCTCGCCGAGGCCGACCCCGAGGAGGCCATCCTCTCCTCGGGCGCCCTGGCGTATCTGGTCGAGGCCATGCCGCAGGCCAGCTTCACGGTCGTCGGCTCCCCCGCCAGCGCGCCGCTGTTCGCCGACACCCCACGCCTCGACCGCCTGATCGTGCTCGAGAAGGAGGGGCGGCTGGACTGGCTGGGGCTGTGGAACCAGGTCCGCGCCACCCGCTGGGGCCTCGTCGTCGACATGCGGGGCACCCGCTTCTCCGACAAGCTGAAGCGCCAGAAGCGCGCCGTCCGGCGCGAGGACGAGCCGGGCGTGCACAAGGTCGAACTGGCGGCGCGCGTGCTGCAGCTCGACGAGGCGCCGCCGCCCCGACTGTACGTTTCCGAGGCGACCCAGGCCTCGGTCGACCGGCTGATCCCAGATGACGGGGCGCCGCTCCTGGCCATCGCGCCCGGCGCGGAGTGGATGGGCAGGCAGTGGCCGGCCGAGCGCTACGCCATCCTCGCCTCCAGTCTGGCCGGCCCCGACGGCCCGCTGGCCGGCGCCCGCGTGCTGGTGATCGGCGACGAGGGCGACCGCGGGGCCGCCCACACCATCCGCCTTGCCATGCCCCGCGGCCGCACCCTTGAGCTGCAGGGCCGGCTGTCGCGTCTCCAGGCGGTCGCCGCCCTCCGCCGGGCAGACCTCTATCTCGGCGGCGACTCGATCTGGACCCACCTGGCGGCCGCCGCCGGGGCGCCCGTCGTCGCCGCCTTCGGCCCGTCCGACGACGCCGTTCGCGGGCCTTGGGGCGGCACGGTGGTGCGTGGGCCACGCTCCGTCGCCGAGTTCCGCAAGATCGACCCCGGCCTCAACCAGGCCATCCAGCACATGAACGAGGTCTCCGCCGAGCGCGTTCTCAAGGCGGCTCGCAAAGTCCTGGCCGAGCGCGTAAACGCCGGGTCATGACCCGCACCTTCGACCTGATCGTCCGCGGCGGCGACGTCGCCAACCACGCCGGACACGGGAAGGCCGACGTCGGCGTGATCGACGGCCGCATCGCCTTCATCGGCGACCTGTCGCAGGCCTCCGCCGGCGAGACCTTCGACGCCGCCGGCCTGACCGTCCTGCCCGGCGTCATCGACACCCAGGTCCACTTCCGCGAGCCCGGCCTCGAATGGAAGGAAGATCTTGAGACCGGCTCCCGCGCCGCGGCGCTGGGCGGCGTCACCGCCGTGTTCGAAATGCCGAACACCGAGCCCAACACCACCGACCCGGACACCCTGCAGGACAAGCTGGACCGCGCCCGCGACCGGATGTGGACCGACCACGCCTTCTACATCGGCGGCACCCACGACAACGCCCGCTTCCTCGGCGAGCTGGAGCGGCTGCCGGGCTGCTGCGGGGTCAAGGTGTTCATGGGGGCCTCGACCGGCACCCTGCTGGTCGCCGACGACGACGGGGTGCGCGAGGTGCTGCGCCATGTGAAGCGCCGCGCCACCTTCCATTCCGAGGACGAGTACCGCCTCGCCGAGCGCCGCCCGCTGGCCCGCGCCGGCGACTGGACCAGCCATCCGGAGGTGCGCGACCCCGAGAGCGCCATCCTGTCGACCCGCCGCCTCGTGCGGCTGGCGCAGGAGACCGGCGCCCGCATCCACGTGCTGCACGTCACCACGGCGGAGGAGATCGACTTCCTCAGCCACCACAAGGACGTGGCCACCGTCGAGGTGACGCCCCAGCACCTGACCCTCGACGGCGACGAGGCCTACGAGCGGCTCAAGGGCCTGGCCCAGATGAACCCGCCGATCCGCAATGGGCCGCACATCGCCGGCCTGTGGCGCGGCATCGAGCAGGGCGTCGCCGACGTGCTGGGCTCCGACCACGCCCCGCACACCCTCGAGGAGAAGGCGCGACCCTATCCCGCCTCGCCCTCGGGCATGCCGGGGGTGCAGACCCTGGTGCCGGTCATGCTGACCCACGTCGCCAACGGGCGGTTGAGTCTCGACCGGTTCATCGACCTGACCTCGCACGGGGCCAATCGGGTGTTCGGCATCGCCGGCAAGGGCCGCATGGCCGAGGGCTATGACGCCGACCTGACCATCGTCGACCTGAAGGCGAAGCACGTCCTCCGGCATGCGGACATGGCCACCCGCTCGGGCTGGACGCCGTTCGACGGCATGGAATGCACCGGTCAGGCGAAGGCGACCATCGTCCGCGGCCGGGTGGTCATGCGCGATGGCGAACTTCAGGGAACGGCCCATGGCCGGCCGGTGCGTTTCCAGGAGACCCTGGCCTGACGGGAACCTCCTGACTCCCCGGCGATTCCGTCAGGGCGAAAGGAGATTGCCATGAGCAAGCGCGAACTGATCGAGCCCACCCCCGGCGACAAGCGCTACGCCCGCCGCGACGAGGAGGGCCGCTTCACCGAGATGGTCGACGTCGGCAAGTCGCTGGCGCAGGACCAGCGGCGGCAGGCGAAGCACGAGGCCCCGAAGGGCCAGGGCGACCGCGGCGACCGCCGGCACTAGATCGAGAAGCTGACCCCGCAGCCGCAGCTGGAGGCGGCGTTCGGGTTGCGCACCACGAACTGCGCCCCCGACAGGTCGTCGACGAAGGCGATCTCCGAGCCCTTGAGAAAGGGCAGGGACACCGGGTCCACCAGCGCGGCCTGGCCGTGCGCCTCGATGCGGACATCATCGGGCTCCGACGCCTCGACCAGCTCAAGCCGGTACTGGAAGCCGGAACAGCCGCCGCCGTCGACGGCGACGCGGAGCATCACCGGCCGGCCCTCGGCCTCGCCGAGCTTCGCCAGTCGGCGGGCGGCGCTTTCGGCCAGGGTAAGGCCATGGCCGGCGGAGGCCGGCGAGATCTCGAAGGACGGGGCGGATTGGACGGTGCTCACGCGGCTCTATATGAGGCGGGCGCGGCCGTTCGCAAAGGCCCGCCTCCAGCCATGAGCCGCCGACGTTGATCCCCGACCGCGCGCCTTTCGCCGAATACCCCGAGCACAGCCGGGGCCGGCTCGTCCCCGAACCGATCAGCCGCACCCGCAACGCCTTCGCGCGCGACCGCGACCGCATCATCCACGCCACCGCCTTCCGTCGGCTCAAGGAGAAGACCCAGGTCTTCGTGGCCCACGAAGGCGACCACTACCGCACCCGTCTGACCCACTCGCTGGAAGTGGCGCAGATCGCCCGCTCGATCGCCCACGCGCTCCGGCTCGACACCGACCTCGCCGAAACCGTCGCCCTGGCCCACGACCTCGGCCATCCCCCGTTCGGCCATTCCGGCGAGGACGAGCTGCAGGCGCAGATGTCGGCCTGGGGCGGCTTCGACCACAACGTCCAGACCTTCCGCGTGGTGACCAGGCTGGAGGAGCGCTACCCCGGTTTCGACGGCCTGAACCTCAGCTGGGAGACGGTCGAGGGCGTGGTCAAGCACAACGGCCCGGTGGCGCACCGCCTCGACGAGCCGGCGTGGAAGGCCATCGTCGATTATACCCAGGGCTGGGACCTGCGGCTGGACACCTTCGCCTCGCTGGAGGCCCAGGCGGCGGCCATCGCCGACGACATCGCCTACAACAACCACGACGTCGATGACGGGGTGCAGGCGGGCCTGTTCACCCTCGACGACCTCGCCGGTGTCCCGCTGATCGGCCCCGTCCTGCACGGCGTGCGCCAGGACTGGCCGGGCATCGACGAGCGCATGGTGCGCATCGAGGCGGTGCGGCGGATGATCGGCGTCATGGTCGAGGACGTGCTGGCCGAGACCGAACGCCGGATCGAGGCCGACGCGGTTCGCTCCACCGAGGACGTCCGCACCGCCCGCCGGCCGATGGTGGCCTTCTCGCCGGCCATGCTCGCCGACCTCGGCGTGCTGCGGAAATTCCTCTTCGAACGGATGTACCGACACTATCGGGTCAATCGCACGCGCAGCCAGGCGCGGCGCATCCTGGCGGAGATGTTCCGGCTGTTCATGGCCGAGCCCGAGACCCTGCCGCCCGAATGGTCCGGCAAGGCGCTGGCCGGGGACGAGGCGCGCAAGGCCCGGGCGGTGTGCGATTACATCGCCGGCATGACCGACCGTTACGCCATCGAGGAGCATCGCAAGCTGTTCAGCCTCGACCTCGCCCTCGATCTGTGATTCGAAAGCCGGGGCGGGGCGGTTAGGATGGTCACGCGGCGCGTCGATTCGCGCCGGGACCGACTCTCGAAGGCGCGGCCATGTCCCACGAAGACCCCTATCGTCCGAACCCCGGCCGCGACCGCGGCGCCTACACGCCGCCGACGGACGACGACCTGCCCTTCAACCGGCAGGGCTACGACCCGCGCCGGCCGGCCGGCGGCGGGGGCGGCAAGGCGCCGCCGCTGACCCTGATCATTTCGGCCGCCGTGCTCCTGCTGCTGATCATTGCGGTGGTGGTCTACTACCGCGCCGGCCCGCGCTCCTCCGACGACGCCCCGCCCGCCGTCGGCACGCCGGTCGGAGAGATCACCGGCCCCGCCCCGCTCGACGCCCAGCCGGTCGACCCGGCCGAGGGCATCGACGTCTATTCGGAGCCGGAGCTGCCGACGGACGCCCCGACTTTCACCCCGCCCCCGGAGACGGTGCAGCCGCGCCCGGCTCCGGCGCCGGCCGACTCCGCGCCGTCGCCCGCTCCTGCCCGCCCCGCCCCGACCACGCCCGCGCCGCCGGCGAAGAAGGCCGAACCCGCCGCGCCTGCCGCCGGCGGAACCTCCGGCGTCCAGATCGGCGCCTTCTCGACCCCGACCCTGGCCGAGAGCGAATACAACCGCGTCGTCGGCCGCTATTCGCAGTTCACCGAGGGCGCCAGCCGCCGGGTCCAGGAGGTCACCGCCTCGAACGGTTCGACCGTCTACCGCACCACCGTGTCCAGCCTCAGCCGCGAACAGGCGACCGGCCTGTGCAACGCCATCAAGGCCTCCGGCGGGGACTGCATCGTCCGGTGACGCGTTCGGCGGCGATCTACGGCTGCTCCGGGCTTCGGCTGACGGCGGAGGAGAGGGCCTTCTTCGCCGACGCCCGGCCGTGGGGCTTCATCGTCTTTCGCCGCAATGTGGACGATCCCGACCAGCTGCGCGCCCTGACGGCCGAGCTGCGCGAGACGGTGGACGACCCCGAAGCGCCGATCCTGATCGACCAGGAGGGTGGCCGGGTCCAGCGCATGGGCCCGCCGCACTGGCCCAAATACCCGCCCGGCGACGCCTTCCTGAAGGCGACCAACGATCCCTTGGCGGCGCGCGAACTGGTCCGGCTCGGAGCGCGGCTGATGGCGCACGACCTGCGCGGGGTCGGGATCACGGTGGACTGCCTGCCGGTGCTGGACGTGCCGGTGCCCGGAGCCCACGACATCATCGGCGACCGGGCCTACGCCCGCGATCCGGCTACGGTGGCGCAACTCGGCCGCGCCGCCGCCGAGGGCCTGCTGGCCGGCGGCGTGCTGCCGGTGATCAAGCATATGCCCGGCCACGGTCGCGCCTTCGCCGACAGCCATCACGACCTGCCGGTGGTGCACGCCGACCTCGCCCACCTCGACGCCTGGGACTTCGCCCCCTTCCGCGCCCTGTCCGACATGCCGCTGGCCATGACCGCCCATGTCGTCTTCGACGCCGTCGATCCGAAACGCCCCGCCACCACCTCGAAAAAGGCGGTCAGGCTGATGCGCCGGGACCTCGGCTTCGGGGGACTGATCCTGACCGACGACCTGTCGATGAAGGCCCTGTCCGGCGCCCTCGCCGAGCGTGCCGAAGCCGCCCTGAAGGCCGGCTGCGACGTGGTCCTGCACTGCAACGGCGACCTCGGCGAGATGCGGTCGGTGGCCGAAGGCGTCGACAGGCTGAAGGGCAAGGCCGCCCGCCGGGCCGAGGCCGCCCTGGCCCGGATTGTCCGGGAACCCGAGCCGTTCGACCCGCTGGAGGGCCGGGCCCGCTTCGACGCTCTCATGAGCGGCCGCCTCGATGTCGCCCGAGGCCCCGATGTCGGGGAGGCGCAGGCATGACCTCCAGCGGCGCGAAGCGCGCCAGGTCGCTGAAATGACCGAGGCCTTCCAGCCCAACCTCGACTTTTCCGCCGTCGAGCAGGCCGACGCGCGCGACGCCTTCGTGGTCGATCTCGAGGGCTACGAGGGTCCGCTGCACGTCCTGCTGGCCCTGGCCCGCACCCAGAAGGTCGACCTGCTCAAGCTGTCGATCACCCGCTTGGCGGAGCAGTACCTCGCCTTCGTGCACGAGGCCCGGCGGCGCAACTTCTCGCTCGCCGCCGATTATCTCGTCATGGCCTCGTGGCTGGCCTACCTGAAGTCGCGCCTGCTGCTGCCCCGCACCGACAAGGGCAAGGGCGACGAGATCCCGGCCGAGGAAATGGCCGCCGCCCTGGCCTTCCGCCTGCAGAAGCTGGAGGCCATGCGCAAGGCGGTGGAGGCCATCCAGTCGCGGCCGCAGCTCAAGCGCGACGTCTTCGTCCGCGGCGATCCCGAGGCGACGGTGATCGTGCCCTCCGATCGCATCGACGCCAGCCTCTACGAACTCATGGCCGCCTATGTGCAGCAGCGCCGCCGCGAGGAGCAGCGCCGCTACAGCCCCGGCCAGCGGGTCGAGGCTTTCCCGCTCGAGGCCGCGCGCGACTGGCTGCGCGAGGTCCTGCCCCGGCTGGAGCAGTGGACGCCGCTTGAGAAGATCGCCCCCGAGAAGCATGGCGGCGAGGGGCCGTCCCAGGCCAGCTACACCGCCTCCACCCTGTCCGCGAGCCTCGAACTGGTGAAGGAGGGAGCCATGGACGTGAAACAGGCCGAGCCCTTCGCCGACGTCTTCCTCAAGCGCCGCGGCCGGGGCCAGCCGCTGGAGTTGACGCCGTGAGCCTGCAGTTCGCCCCCGACGAAACCGAGATCGAGCGCCGCGTCGAGGCCCTGCTGTTCGCCGCCGCCGGACCGCTGTCAGCCGCCGAGATCGCCCGCCGCCTGCCCGAGGGGGCCGACGTCGGCGGGGCCATCTCGGCCCTGCGCGACCGCTACCAGGGCCGCGGCGTCGAGCTGGAGTGCGTCGCCGACCGCTGGCGCTTCCGCACCGCGCCCGACCTCAGCTTCATGATGACCGAGGAGCGCGAGGAGCCACGACGCCTGTCGAAGGCCGCGCTCGAGACCCTCGCCATCATCGCCTACCACCAGCCCTGCACCCGCGCCGAGATCGAGAGCGTGCGCGGCGTCTCCCTGTCGAAGGGCACCCTCGACCTGCTGCTGGAGATGGGCTTCGTCCGGCTCAAGGGCCGCCGCCGCACCCCCGGCCGGCCGGTGACCTACGGCACCACCGACCGCTTCCTTGAGCACTTCAGCCTCGCCAGCCTGTACGACCTGCCCGGCGTGCAGGAGATGAAGGCCGCCGGCCTGCTCGACCTGTCCATCCCCGCCGGCTTCGAGGTCCCCGACCCCACCCGCGTCTCCGACGAGGACGAGACCCCGCTGCTCCCCGGCGAGGAGGACGCGCCCGAGTTCGCCCAGGACTTCGTCGGCGAGGAGTGAGTATTCCTCCCCCGCAGGGGGAGGGGGACCGCCCGCAGGGCGGTGGAGGGGGCCTTTCCGCCGCCGTCGCCGCTTGGGTTTGCCCCCACCACCGCTTCGCGGTCCCCCTCCCCCAGCGGGGGAGGAACTATGATGCAATCCCCCCCAACCCTTGCTAAGCGGCTGCGATGATCGCACGCCTTCGCCCCGTCCCCTTCAAGCTCGGTCCCGTCCATTTCGTCGGCATCGGCGGCATCGGCATGAGCGGCATCGCCGAGATCATGCTAAAGATCGGCTACTCGGTGCAGGGCTCGGACGCCAGGGCCAGCGCCAACACCGAGCGGCTGGAGAAGCTGGGCGCGAAGATCTTCATCGGTCACGACGCCGCCCACGTCAGCGACGGCGTTTCGGCCGTGGTCTATTCGACGGCGGTCAAGCCGACCAACCCCGAGATGGTCGTCGCCCGCGAGCGCCGCATCCCGCTGGTGCGTCGGGCCGAGATGCTGGCCGAGCTGATGCGGCTGCAGTTCTCGATCGGCGTCGGCGGCACCCACGGCAAGACCACCACCACCTCGATGGTCGCCGCCCTGCTGGACGAGGCGGGACTGGATCCCACCGTCGTCAACGGCGGCATCATCAACGCCTACGGCACCAACGCCAAGGTCGGCGACGGCGACTGGATCGTGGTCGAGGCCGACGAGAGCGACGGCAGCTTCCTGCGCCTCAAGTGCACCGTGGCCGTGATCACCAATATCGACCCCGAGCACCTCGACCACTACGGCGACTTCGACGCCCTCAGGAAGGCCTTTGTCGACTTCATCGAGGACATCCCCTTCTACGGTTTCGGCGTGGTCTGCCTCGACCACCCGGAGGTGCAGCGGCTGGTGGCCCAGATCGACAACCGCCGGCTGGTCACCTACGGCCTGAATCCCCAGGCCATGGTCCGCGCCGACAACTGCCAGATGTCGCCCGACGGGGCCCGCTTCGACGTGGTGATCCAGCAGCAGGGCCTCGCCGCCCTCGAGGAGCCGATCCGCATCTCCGGCCTGCACCTGCCCATGGCCGGCTGGCACAACGTCTCCAACGCGCTCGCCGCCATCGCCGTGGCCCGCGAACTGGACGTGTCTGACGACGCCATCCGGCGGGGGCTCGCCAGCTTCGGCGGGGTCAAGCGCCGCTTCACCACCACCGGCGTCGCCCACGGCGTGCGCGTCATCGACGACTACGGCCACCACCCGGTCGAGATCGCCGCCGTGCTCAAGGCTGCGCGTCAGGTGGCCGAGGGCCGCGTCATCGCGGTGGTCCAGCCGCACCGCTACACCCGCCTGCGCGACCTGATGGAAGAGTTCTCGACCTGCTTCTCCGACGCCGACGCCGTCTGGGTGGCTGACGTCTACGCCGCCGGCGAGACGCCGATCGAGGGCGTCGACAAGGAAGCCCTCGTGGAAGGCATCCGCCGCTTCGGCCACCGCTCGGTTCAGCCGCTGGAGGGCGTCGACGCCCTGCCGGCCGTGATCCGCGCCGAGGCGAAGCCGGGGGACCTCGTCGTCTGCCTCGGCGCCGGCGACATCACCCAGTGGGCCTACGCCCTTCCGGCGCAGCTGGAGGCGCTGGCGTGATCGACCTGCCCGACGTGCGCGGCAAGCTGCTCCGCGACGAGCCCCTCGGTCCCTACACCTGGTTCCGCGTCGGAGGTGCGGCCGACGCGCTGTTCATCCCGGCCGACGCCGACGACCTCGCCGCCTTCCTCAAGGCGCTGGACCCGGCTGTGCCGGTCACGGTGCTGGGCGTCGGCTCCAACGTCATCGTCCGCGACGGCGGGGTCGAGGGGGTGGTGATCCGCCTCGCCGGCCGCCCGTGGGCCCAGATCACCGCCGAGGGCGATACGATCACCGCCGGCGCCGGCGCGCTGGACTCCATGGTGGCGAAGGCCTCCGCGAAGGCGGGCCTCGCCGGGCTGGAGTTCTACGCCGGGATTCCCGGCACCATCGGCGGCGCCCTGACCATGAACGCCGGCTGCTACGGCGCCGAGACGAAGGACGTCCTCGTCTCCGCGTGGGGGCTGAACCGGGCTGGCGAGCGGGTCGACTACAAGCTCGCCGACTTCGGCTACACCTATCGCCACTCGGAAGCGCCGGCCGACATCATCTGGGTGGAAGCCACGTACCGCGGCACGCCCGACGATCCGACGGCGGTGCAGGCCCGCATCGACGAGATCACCGCCCGCCGCGAGCAGACGCAGCCGATCCGCGAGAAGACCGGCGGCTCGACCTTCAAGAACCCAGAGGGCCATTCCTCATGGAAGCTGGTCGACGAGGCCGGCTGGCGCGGCAAGCTGTTCGCGGCCACCGGCGGCGGCGCGAAGTTCTCCGAGCTGCACTCGAACTTCATGATCAACCCCGGCGAGGCCACCGCGGCCGACATCGAGGGCCTGGGCGAGGCCGTCCGCGCCGACGTGCTGGCGAAGGCCGGCGTGCAGCTCGACTGGGAGATCCGGCGGATCGGCCGGAAGTGAGGGATCGGGGATTGGGGATTAGGGATTAGGGTTTTGGCGACCAGGGAGGCCGAGGTAGCGCCCCGTCCCCAATCCCCAATCCCTAATCCCTAATCCCCCGCAGACTCCCTTGGTTGACGCGCTGTTAAGGACGTTCGGCGCATTGCCACGACTGTTCCGGAGTGCCCCATGAACCGCCCCCTGTCCGAGCTGCACGTCGCCGTCCTGATGGGCGGGCTGTCGCCGGAGCGGGAGGTGTCGCTGAATTCCGGCGCGGGCTGCGCCGACGCCCTCGAAGGGCAGGTTCGCAAGGTCAGCCGCGTCGACGCCGGACGCGATCTCGCCCAGGTGCTGGCCGAGTTGCAGCCGGATGTCGCCTTCAACGCCCTGCACGGTGTCTGGGGCGAGGACGGCTGCGTCCAGGGCATTCTCGAGACCCTGCAGATCCCCTATACCCACTCCGGTGTGCTCGCCTCGGCGCTGGCCATGGACAAGGACAAGTCCAAGGCGGTGCTGCGCGCCGCCGGCGTCACCGTGCCGGGCGGGGGGCTCTACGACCGCTTCGAGGTCGCCCGCCGCCACGTCATCGAGCCGCCCTATGTCATCAAGCCCAACGCCGAGGGCTCCTCGGTCGGGGTCTTTCTCGTGCCCGCCGGCGCCAACGGCCCGCAGACGGAGGTCGGCGCCCCGGACTGGGCCTATGGCGACCAGGTGATGGTCGAGCCCTACATCCCCGGCAAGGAGCTGGCCGTCGCGGTCATCGGCGAGGCGACCGGGCCTCGCGCCCTGACCGTCACCGACATCACGCCGGTCAAGGGCTTCTACGACTACGAGGCCAAGTACGCCCCCGGCGGTTCCGTTCACAAGCTGCCGGCCGATCTGCCCCCGCAGGCCTTCGAGGCGGCCCTGCGTCAGGCCGAGCGCGCCCACGCCGCTCTTGGTTGCCGGGGCGTTTCCCGATCCGACTTTCGTTATGACGATCTTAACGACGTTCTCGTTCTTCTGGAGGTCAACACCCAGCCGGGCATGACCTCGACCTCGCTCGCCCCCGAGCAGGCCGCCCATGTCGGGATTGGGTATCGAGACCTGGTCCGGTGGATGGTGGAGGACGCCTCATGCCCGCGGTAGTTCGCGGCGGTCGGCGACAGAGTTCGAACCAGCCCGCAAAACGCGGCGCTCCCAGATCCCAGGGGCGCGGGCGCGCGCCCCGCAACGCGCCGGCCATTCCGGGCAAGATGGCGGCCATCGGCCGTCTGGACCTGTCCCCCCGCGCCGTGGTGGTGTCGATCGCCGCCGGCGTGCTGGTGCTCGCCGGCCTTCTGGCCACCGGCGCGCGGGCCGAGCGCATCGGCGCCTCGATCGGTCAGGGCGTCGACGGCTTGGTAGCGGGGATGGGCCTGAAGCTTGAGAAGGTGTTCATCGAGGGCGAGAGCCCCGAAGCCACGGCCGCGATACAGCGCGCCGTACAGCTGCCGGCCGGCCAGGCCATGACCGCGATCGACCTCGACGCCGTGCGCGAGCGTGTCGAGCAGGTCGGCTGGGTCAAGTCGGCGCGCGTGGTGCGCCTGCTGCCGAACACCCTGATCGTCGCCGTCACCGAACACGATCGCCTCGCCGTGTGGCAGACCGGCGGCAGGGCCTTCGTCATCGACGGCCAGGGCCAGGTGATCCCCGGCGCCGACGCCGGACGCTATCCCGGCCTGCCGCTGGTGGTGGGGAAGGGCGCCGAGCAGGCCGCCGCCGAGATATTGCCCCTGCTGGCCCAGCGGCCGCGTCTGATGAGCCGCACCGAGGCGCTGGTCCGCGTCGACGAGCGCCGCTGGGACCTGCGCCTTAAGGACGGCAGCCTGATCCAGCTGCCTGCGGCCGATCAGGAAGCCGCGCTGATCCAGCTCGACGCGCTCGATCAGCGTGAGCGACTGCTGGAACTGGGCTTCGCCCGCATCGACCTTAGAACCCCCGAACAGGTCGCGGTGCGACCTTCCGCCGGAGACGCGTAAGAGTATGGCTCGGTCTGTCGACAGAACCGCGGAAACCCGGGGCGCCGCCGGACGCGCGCCCATCGTCGCCGCGCTCGATCTCGGCCAGTCCAAGGTCGGCTGCTTCATCATGAAGCCCGAGGGCGTGCGTCACGCCGATCGCACCATCCGGGTGGCGGGCGCCGGCCATGTCCAGTCGCGCGGGGTGCGCGGCGGCGGCATCGTCAACATGGACGAGGCCGCCCAGGCCATCGGCCACGCCGTCGAGCGGGCTGAACGGGCCGCGGGCGCTCCGGTGTCGGGCGTGGTCGTCACCACCGCCATCGGCCAGATGGCCAGTCACCGCGTGCAGGCGCGGGTCTCGCTGGGCCAGAATCCCGTCGGCGACGCCGATCTGGCGCGCGCCATCGGCATGGCCCTGGCGCAGATCCGCCTGCCCAACCGTCGGCCGATTCACGTCCTGCCCATCGCCTGGTCCGTCGACGGCGCGCGCGGCCTGCACGATCCGCGCGCCATGCGCGGTCATTCCCTCGGGCTCGACCTGCTCGTCGTCTCCATGGCCGAGAGCGCCTTCACCGCCTTGGGCCACTGCCTCGAGCTGGCCCACCTCGACCTGCAGGGCGTCGTCGCCGCGCCGGTCGCCTCCTCGCTCGCCGCGCTCGAGGACGACGAGATGGACCTCGGCTGCGTCTGCATCGACATGGGCGGCGGCGCCACCTCCGCCGCCGTCTGGGGCGGCCGCAGCCTGCTGCACATCGAAAGCCTCAATGTCGGCGGCGACCACGTCACCGCCGACATCGCCCGCGGCCTGTCGACCTCGCGCGCCGGGGCCGAGCGCCTCAAGACGCTGCATGGCTCGGCCATGGCCTCGGCCAACGAGGACCGGGAGATGCTCGAGGCCCCGCCGCGCGGCGAAGATCCGTCGGCGGGCCCGGTGGTCGTCCCCCGTGCCATGCTCAAGACCGTCATCGCGCCGCGCGTCGAGGAGACGCTGGAGCTGCTGCGCGACCGGCTCCGCAACGCCGGCGTCGGCCTCGAGCCCGGCGCGGGTCTGGTGCTGACCGGCGGGGCCAGTCAGCTGAACGGCGTGCGCGAACTCGCGGTGCGCGTGTTCGACCGCCCGGTGCGTCTCGGCCGACCGCAGCGGGCGCCTCACCTCGCCGACGCCGCCTCGGGACCTGCCTTCTGCTCCGCCGCCGGCGTGTTGCTGCGGGCTGCCTACGGGCCGCGTGAAGCCGTCTCGGCCCGCAAGCTGATGTCCCGCCAGATCACCGCCGCCGACGCGCCGCGCCCCCACTCGGGCAGTCTCGTCGCGCGCGCGGCGGGCTGGCTGAGGGAGAACCTCTGAGCGAACGGCGTCCGAAAGACGGCATGATTGTGCCCCTGTTTCCGCCGCAAGGGGCCGGGGCGGCCTGAGAGCGGCCAAACTGTGTCCGGATTGTAACAATCGTCGTCCGGATTGGTCGCGATCACGCCACAATCCCTTGTTCGCCGGACGGCAGATGCTAGCGTGCCCGATGAAGCAGAGTCTGTTCCGGCGGCTCTGCGTCCGCATCATCACAGGTTGGGGCCATCACATGCTAGCCAAGCGAAAGTACCTCTTCGGCACGACGATCCTCGCAGGGGTCGTCGCCCTGACGGCTCCGGCCTACGCCCAGGACCGCCTGCCCGGCGTCACCTCGACCGGACAGCAGGACGAGGAAGCGACCGAGATCGGCGAGATCGTCGTCACCGGTTCGCGTATCCGTCGCGACCCGACCAACTCGCCGACCCCGCTGATCCAGGTTCAGCGCGAAGACCTGCTGAGCACCGGCCAGGCGACGGTGATCGACTACCTCGCCACCATCCCGGCCCTCGCCAACTCGCTGGTCCCCTCCGACACCACCGCGGGCGCCGGCCTGAACGACGGCGGTCTCGAGTTCGCCAACCTGCGCTCGCTGGGCGCGGTGCGCACGCTGAGCCTCGTCGACGGTCGCCGCCACGTCGGCTCGCAGTCGGGCACCCTGTCGGTCGACGTCTCGACCATCCCGCGCCTGCTGATCGAGAACGTCGAGATCGTGACCGGCGGCGCCTCGTCGGTGTACGGCGCCGACGCCGTCTCGGGCGTGGTCAACTAT
Organism: Brevundimonas viscosa; assembly: GCF_900116065.1. Classification (GTDB taxonomy): domain Bacteria; phylum Pseudomonadota; class Alphaproteobacteria; order Caulobacterales; family Caulobacteraceae; genus Brevundimonas; species Brevundimonas viscosa. Next base: position 33,754 of record NZ_FOZV01000003.1, on the reverse strand, counting down.
GTGCTGCGCAAGGACTTCGAGGGCCTTGAGATCGACGCCAACTACGGCGAGCTGGTTCAGGGCGGCGACGCCCACACCCAGCGGGTTTCGGTCCTCGCCGGCGCCAACCTGCTCGATGATCGCCTGAACATCTACGCCCACGGCGAATACGAGAAGGCCGAAGAGGTCTTCGTCGAGTACCTGAACTGGCAGCGCAACGGTCGCCTGATCACCGGCGTCGACGCGGATCCGACCAACCCGCTGTTCGGCCCGGCCAGCGACGGCATCTTCGACCAGGAGCAGTTCTACAACGCCCGCCGTCTGGATCGCCCGCTGTGGGGTTCGACCACCCTGGCCAACATGCAGCAGCCCAGCCCGCTGAGTGACCCGGACGTGCCGTTCGCCAACTGCCCCGGCCTTTCGACTGCCGCGGCCTGCTTCTCCGTCGATCCGACCAAGACCTACTGGTACGACGGGCCGACCGCCCGCCTCGCCAACTTCGGCCAGCGTATCGGCAACACCGGCGCCAACCGGCCATGGAACATCGGCGGCGACGGCGAGCCGGCCAACCGGACGGCCTTCGACAACCGCACGGAGTTCCCCAATCAGGAGTCCAAGCGTTTCCAGGCGGGTCTGAACTTCCGTCTCACGGACAACGTCTCGGCCATGGCCGAGGTGAAGTACACCACCGAAGACGCCTTCGACTTCGGCCAGTTCTCCTTCTGGGACATCTACATCACCAACGCCGGCTTCGGCGGCGGCATCAACGGCGGTAGCGGCGTCACCGGCGGCCCGGGCCTGATCTCGGGTACCTCCGGCTTCTCGACCCGCCTCGACAACGCCTTCCTGCCCGCGAACGTGGCGGCCGCCATCGCGGCCAACACCTTCATGGGCTACGCCAGCCCCAGCGCCGCCACCCCGGACCAGCCGGGCGCCCCGACCGGCCTGCGGGCCGGCCCGATCGCCGACCACCGCGGCTTCGGCATTGCGCGCGACTACACCAACAACCGCGAAGTCACCCGCTACGTGGTGGGCCTCGACGGCAACCTCGACCGCTTGGCCTTCGTCGACAACGTCAACTGGTCGCTGTCGTACGTCTACGGCGAGATGAACAACATCAACATCGAGACCGGCCCCGACGCGACCCGCTTCGGCCACGCCCTGGACTCGGTCGTCGACGTCGCGGGTGAGGTGAACGGCACGCCGGGCGAGATCGTCTGCCGCGTCCAGCTGCTCCACGCGCGCGGCTTCCCGATCCGCGAGCAGAACCCGAACACCGACCTGGACGGCGACGGCGTCGGCAACGACGTCGAGTTCTACTCCAACCCGGGCTCCAACCCGGAAGTCGCCGGCTGCGTGCCGCTGAACGTGTTCGGCGCCGGCAACCAGTCCCAGGAAGGCCTCGACTACGTCAGCGCCTTCGTGCGGGTGTTCGAGCGCAACGAGCAGGAGCAGGCCATCGCCTCGGTCTCCGGCGAGCTGTGGGACTTCTGGGGCGCCGGCCCGATCGGCGCGGCGTTCGGCGTCGAGTACCGGCGCGAGTACGCTGAAGGCATCGGCCGCAGCCGCGACACCGCCGGCCGGAACCTGCAGCTGAACACCGGCCTGGACATGCTCGGCACCGAGTACACCAGCGAGGAAGTCTTCGCCGAGCTGGCTATCCCGCTGATGCGCGACACCTGGCTGGGCGAGTTCGCCGAGCTGAGCGCCTCCTACCGCGCCTTCGACTACAGCAGCGCGGCCGGCAGCGGCGACGTCTACGGGGTCAACCTGATCTACCGTCCGATCCAGGACATCACCTTCAAGACCAGCTTCAACACCTCGTTCCGGGCTCCGAACCTGTTCGAAACCGGCCGCGGCCTCGTCCAGACCTTCGTCAACGGCTTCGTGGATCCCTGCCACACCGGCGTGATCGCGGCCTTCCAGGGCGAGAACGCGGCGGAAGTCCGTCAGAACCGCATCGCCAACTGTACGGCCCTGGCCGCGGCGAAGGGCCTCAGCTACGACTTCTCGCAGGCGACCCCCGACCAGAGCGACGACTACCGTCCGGTCTACGGCGGCGGCATCGCCAGCACCATCGGGCCGAACCCGTTGCTGGAGCCGGAAGAGTCCGAGTCGTTCACCTTCTCCACGGTGCTCGCGCCGCGGATGTTCCCGAACCTCTCGATCGTTCTCGACTACTATGAGATCGAACTCTCGAACGTGATCATCACGCCCGGCGGCCAGTTCCTGGCGGACGACTGCGTCAGCGAAGCGCAGCTGAACCCGCAAACCTGCAGCCTGGTGTTCCGCAACAATCCGGATCCGAACAACCCGTTCAACGACTTCATGGTCGGGGCCCCTCCCGGCGATGCGCTCGGCGGCTTCACCCTCGGCGCCATCAACCGCGCCAAGCTCGAGACCCGCGGTCTGGACTTCACCGTCAACTACCGCATGGACCTCGAGGAGATGTTCGGCCTGAACTGGGGCCGGCTGGACTACAGCCTCGGCGGCCTGTGGCTGATCGACCAGAAGAACTTCACGGACCCGGCCGATCCGACCGCGTTCACCGACGTCACGTCGGACGTGTTCTTCCCGCGCGTCGAGGGCGTCTCGCGTCTGACGTGGTCGCCGAACGACACCTGGTCGTTCACCTGGAGCCTCGACTGGCAGGTCTCGCAGGACCTCAGCAAGAAGCGCGACGTGGTGGCCACCGGCAACCTCGACTTCCAGCCGGAAGAGTGGTGGGAAACCGGGAACTTCTACCGGAACGACTTCTCGGTCCGTTACAACGTGCGTGACGACCTGACCCTGCGGGCGGGCGTGACCAACGCCTTCGACGCCGAGCCGCCGCCCTATCTGGGCTTCGCCTCGACGTTCGATCCCTACGGTCGGCGTTTCAACATCGGTCTGAACTGGCGTCCCTACTAAGGGCCCCAGGCTCCGCTGAAACCGGAAAGGGCGGCTCGCAAGAGCCGCCCTTTTTCGCGCCGGACGAGCCGGAACGTCGAAAATCTGTTGTGAAGGTTAACCAAACCGGTGTCTGACGGCCCGACTCGGCCTATCCGGTAACACTCCCTTAAGCAGGGTGGGTGTTTCCTTAACGCGCTCATAACCAATGCGATTCGGCGGGGCTTTCGCATCGGGGCTGCAGGGCAGGGTCGGAATTCAAGGTCGGAACGAAATGTCTCTCTCGCTGGTGCGTCCGCAAAACTCGGAACTGAAGCCCCGCATCGTCGTGTTCGGCGTCGGCGGGGCCGGCGGCAACGCGGTCAACAACATGATCGACGCGGGCCTCGAAGGGGTCGAGTTCGTCGTCGCCAACACCGACGCCCAGCACCTTTCCTTCGCCAAGACCGACCGCCGCATCCAGCTGGGCGAGACCATCACCCAGGGCCTCGGCGCCGGCGCTCATCCCGAGGTCGGCATGAACGCCGCCGAGGAGTCGGCCGAGGAGATCTTCAGCCATCTCGACGGCGCCCACATGGTGTTCATCACCTGCGGCATGGGCGGCGGCACCGGCACGGGCGCGGCCCCGGTCATCGCCAAGTGCGCCCGTGATCGCGGTATCCTGACCGTCGGCGTGGTGACCAAGCCCTTCACCTTCGAGGGCCGCCACCGCATGCGCCTCGCCGAGGCGGGCATCGCCGAGCTGCAGCGCTACGTCGACACCCTGATCGTCATTCCGAACCAGAACCTGTTCCGCGTCGCCAACGAGCGGACCACCTTCGCCGACGCCTTCGGCATGGCCGACCAGGTCCTGCACTCGGGCGTGCGCTCGATCACCGATCTGATGATCCTGCCGGGCCTGATCAACCTCGACTTCGCCGACGTCCGCGCGGTGATGTCCGAAATGGGCAAGGCCATGATGGGCACGGGCGAGGCCGAGGGCGAGGACCGCGCCCTGCAGGCGGCCCAGAACGCCATCGCCAACCCGCTGCTCGACGAGACCTCGCTCAAGGGCGCCAAGGCTGTGCTGGTCAACATCACCGGCGGCATGGACATGACGCTGCTGGAGGTCGACGAGGCCGCCAACGCCATCGCCGGCGAGGTCGACGCCGACGCCAACATCATCTTCGGCGCCGCCTTCGACCCGCAGCTGGAAGGCAAGATCCGGGTCTCCGTGGTCGCCACCGGCATGGAGGACCTCGCCGCTGCGAAGGCGCCGCCGGCCAGCACGACCTCGGCGTTCGAGAACCGCCGTCCGGCTCCGGCCGCCGCGCCGCGCGCCGCCGACCCGGTCCGCAGCGAGCCTGCCCGTCCGGAACCCGTCCGCGCCGAGGCGCCGCGTCCGGCCGCCCGGGTGGAAGAGGCCCCGATCGTCCCGACCTTCACCTCCGCGCAGCCGACCTTCGGCGCCCGGACGGTTGCGCCCGAACCCCGGCCCGAGCCGGTGATCCACGTCGCCGAGGAACGCAAGCTCGAGCCGATCGTCGATCCCTGGGTCGAGGAGTTCGAGGCGGCTCCGCGTCCGGCGGCCCAGGCTCCCTCGGTCGAGGCCCAGGGGGAGCTGTATCTGGATCGCCCGGCCGCCGCCGCGCCCGCGCCGGCCCCGACCCGCGAGGAGCCGGCCTACGACGACTACGACGACCGCGACCACCGCCGCAGCGGCTGGAGCCTGTTCGGCAAGAAGCGCCAGCAACCCCAGCCGACGTACCCGTCGCCCTCGCCCCGCCAGACCGAGATGCGCGCCACCAGTCAGGTCCAGCCCGCGCCCCGCCAGCCGGAGCCGGGCGAGGCCGAGGACGACCTCGAGATCCCGTCCTTCCTGCGGCGGCTGGCCAACTAGGGTTCAGGGATCAGGGCGTGGGAATTGGGAATTAGGGAGAGCGGCCCGGCGGGCCGCTCTTTCGCATTGCACCGGTTCGCGCGCCCCTGATTCCTAAGCCCTAACTCCTGCTCCCTCCCTTCCCGAAACAATCCGAAACCCGACTTTCATTTTCCGGTGGCGGACCGGCCGTTAAGGAAACCTCGGGGCGAACTCCGCACGCAGAGGCGGAGCGCAAGACAGAAGCGAGTATCGAGTTTGCCGGTCCGCAACGACCATCACCAGAAGACGACCGTCGCGCCCGCGATCATCGCCGGCGTCGGCGTTCACACGGGCGACCGCGTGCGTCTGGCCGTGCGCCCGGCCCCGGTCGGCACGGGCATCGTCTTCGTGCGCACCGACGTCAGGGACCGCGACAACCGTATCCCGGTCTCGGGCGAGGCCGTGGTCGACGCCCGCCTGAACACCATGATCGAGAACGCCGCGGGCGTTCGCCTGTCGACCATCGAGCACCTGATGGCCGCCTTCGCGGCGCTGGGCGTGTCGAACGCCGTCGTCGAGGTGGACGGGCCGGAGCTGCCGATCCTCGACGGCTCGGCGCTGCAGTTCGTCCAGCTGCTGGACCGCGCCGGCTTCCGCCCGCAGGAAGCGCCGGTCCGCTATATCGAAATCCTTGAGCCGATCCGGGTGGAGGAGGGCGACAAGTCGGCCGTCCTGCTGCCCTGCGACCGCTACGAGATGCGTTTCGAGATCGATTTCCCGACCCCGGTCATCGGCAACCAGGTGGTCGACTTCGTCGTCGACGAGGAGACCTTCCGCAGCGAGATCATGGCCGCCCGCACCTTCGGCTTCGCCCATGAGGTCGAGGCCCTGCGCCAGGCCGGCCTGGCCCGCGGCGGTTCGCTGGAGAACGCCGTGGTCATCGATGGCGACCAGATCCTCAACCCGGGCGGTCTGCGCATGGAGCGCGAGTTCGTGCGCCACAAGGCGCTCGACGCCATCGGCGACCTCTACGTGCTCGGCGCGCCCCTGCTGGGCCGCTACGAGGGCGTCAAGGCCGGCCACGCCCTGAACAACAAGCTGGTTCGCGCCCTGCTGGCCGCGCCCCACGCGTGGCGCAAGGTGACCCGCGTGCCTGAAATGGCCATGGCGGGCTGATCAGCCGAGACTGATCGCGCTCATCTGCCGGCCGAAGTCCGGCTCCCGGTTCAGGAAGGCTCGCCGGTTCGAGAAGAACCGCGCCTCGTCCGTACGGGTGTCCTCACCGGTCCATGCCGCCTCGCCGACTCCGGCCTGCTCCAGCCGCCACAGGACGAAGCCCGGCAGGTCGAACAGGCGCTTGTCGTCCGATCCGCCCGGGCGGAAGAAGCGGCCGCTGCCTTCATCGTGGTGTTCGAACCGCTCCTGGAAGTCCGCCCCGACCTCGTAGCTGGTCTGTGAGATGCAGGGGCCGATCACAGCGACCATGCGGTCGGGACGGGCACCGAGCGCTTCCATCGCCGCCACGGTCGAGTGGATGATCCCGCCCAGCGCGCCCTTCCAGCCGGCGTGCGCCGCTCCGACCACGCCGGCCTCCGGGTCGGCCAGCAGCACCGGCGCGCAGTCGGCGGTCAGCACGGCGCAGATCACGCCGGGGGCCGCGGTCACGCTGGCGTCGCCCTCGGGCCGTTCACCCTTCCAGCCGGTCTCGGCGACCCGCGCGACGGCGGAATGGATCTGGTAGCAGGCGGCCAGGTCGTCGGCCGTGCCGCCGAAGTGCGCAGCGACCCGCCGCCGGTTCTCGGCCACCGCAGCCGGGTCGTCGCTGGAGCCCACGCCGGTGTTCAGGCTCTCGTACAGTCCGGTCGAGACGCCGCCCTGCCGCGTGAAGAACCCGTGGCGCACGCCGGGACGCTCGAGCAGCGTATGGGTGACGGGGGCGAGGGCGGGGACCGACGGGCTCATGCACCGCCTTCTACGCCATGACGCTCCGAACGGCGACCGCGGGCCTGCGACCGCATCTGACGCATCGTTCGTGCATCCTCCTTCCGGTGGCCGCGGGAGGGAGGCTGATGCGGATGCGTCGGACGCAGTGGACGCAGTGGACGCATCGGACGCGTCGGACGCAGTTTTTCGAGTCCGCTCAGTCCTCGAAGCCGGGGACCGCCAGGCTCCGGGGCGAGAACAGGGAGCAGGCCTTGAACAGGCTCCCCATCTGCGCGTCGTCGATCAGCCGCCCCAGCTGCCGGTCGATCGTCGCCGCTGCCTCCGGCCGCCCGGCCTTCAGCGCCGCGGCCCGGTGCTCGATGCCCAGCCGGCGCAGGAACTCGCCCTGGCTCCGGCAGCCGGTCACGTCGGCGCCCGCATGAACGGCGGCCTCCAGCACGGTCGGGAAGTCCGCCCACTGGGTCAGGTCGGCCTCGCCCGGCGTCTCAAGCGGATCCACCTTCCGGTGCCGCTTCAGCGCCTGCAGGGTGTCGCCGGCCTCGGGCTTCGCCCGCCCGTAGTCGATCAGCAGGGCCGCCCCGCCGGCCGCCTTGATGAGGGTTCCCAGGTCGCGCCCGAAGGCCGCCTGCTGATCGGAGATTTCGATCGTCTGGCCCGGCTCGACGGAGAAGTCCGGCCGGCGGAAGCCTCCGGTGATCTTCACCAGTCCGAAGGTCAGGCCGCCGTGGTCGTCGACCCCGATCCGCCGCTCGGCCCAGCCGTCCTCGGTGCGCACGAACTGCCGCGCCGGAAGACAGTCCAGCACCTCGTTGGCGATAAGGATCACCGGCGCGTCGGTCTCGATACGGGCCAGCGCGGAGACCCAGCGCGGATGGACGTCGCTGTCGGCCAGCATGCGGGCCTGGGCGGCGCGCAGGGGCGGGGAAGGTTCGATCAGAACCAGATCCACCGCGTGAAGGAAGTCGGGATCCAGCCGGGCCGCGCGCAGGGCGTCGGCCATCAGCGTGCCGTCGCCGGGCCCGACCTCGACCAGTCGGAGCCGTTCAGGCGCGCCGAGACGCCGCCACAGTTCGATCGCCCACAGGCCGATCAGTTCGCCGAACATCTGGCTGACCATCGGCGCGGTGATGAAATCGCCGCCGGCTCCGATCGCGGGTCGGGTCGCATAGTAGCCGTCCTGCGGATCGTGCAGGCAGCGGACGACGTAGTCGGCGACCGTCATCGGTCCAGTCAGGGCGATCTCGCGGGCGAGGCGGTCCTTCAGGCTCACGGCTCAGCCGACGGCGCGCGCCGGCGGACGGCTCCACGCCCGCCAGATCAGCCAGGCGCCGATCAGCATCATCGGGATCGACAGGATCATCCCCATGGTCAGGCCCAGCGGCAGGTTCTCCAGCCCCGCGTCTGGCTGCCGCACGTTCTCGAGCGACGCGCGGACAAGGCCGTAGCCGAACAGGAAGATGCCGGCGACGTACCCGGGCTTGGCGAGCAGCTTCGCCTTGTGAACGGCCAGCCAGAGAATGCCGAACAGGACGATCCCCTCCAGCCCCGCCTCATAGAGCTGGCTCGGGTGCCGGGCGACGTCGCCGGGGCCGACGATCGAACCGTTGTCTGCCACGAACTGGCAGGTCTGGCCGTAGATTTCCCGGGCGCGCTGGCTGCAGAAGTTGACACCCCAGGGCAGGGAGGTTTCGCGGCCCCACAGTTCCCCGTTGATGAAGTTGGCCAGACGGCCGAATCCGAGGCCGATCGGCACCACCGGAGCCACCAGGTCGCCGAGGCTGAGCAGGTTCACGCGGTTGCGGTGCGCGAACCAGATGATCGCCAGCGACACCCCGATCAGGCCGCCATGGAACGACATGCCCCCGTCCCACAGGCGCAGCAGCGCGAAGCGCTCGCCCAGGGAGTCGCCGGTGAACAGCTGCCCGTAGAGCGACGGCTGGTAGAACAGGCCGTAGCCCAACCGGCCGCCGAGAATGATGCCGAGCGTGATCCACAGGACAAGGTCGTCCAGCTGCCGCGTGGTCGCCGGCGGAGCGGCCGGCGCCCACAGCGCCTCCGCCTTGGCCAGTCGCGCCGCGTACCACCAGCCCAGCACGATGCCCGCGACATAGGCGAGGGCGTACCAGCGGATGTCCAGCGGTCCGATGCTGAACAGGACCGGATCGAACTCGGGAAACTGCACGGGCGCTCCTGCGGCGGTTTGGAGATGTGGTTTAGCAAGCGTCGCCGGATCAGTCCCCGAAAAATCCATGGCCTTTCGGGCGCGATCGGGGCATGGACGGCAAGGTTTCGTTCACCATATCCGGCAACCATCGTTAACACGGCCGCAAGCCTGAGTCGGAGTTCCCATGCAGACGCGAAATCCCATCCTCGACGAGTTCGCAAAGCTGACCACCGGCGCCATGGGCCTGGCCCAGGCGGCGGGCGAGGAGGCGAAGACGGCCTTCCGCGCCCAGGCCGACCGGTTCGCCGCCGAAATGGACCTGGTGCGCCGCGATGAACTGGATGCGCTGAAGGCGGAGGTCGCGGCCCTGCGCGCCGAGGTCGCCGCGCTCAAGGCGGCCAAAACGCCCCGCAAGGGAACGTCCACAGGGGCCGTTCCCCCCCAGGACGCAGCCGGTTGAGCCGAATCTGCGAACCCGCCTACCGTTTCAGAAGAGGGCGTGAGTCGCGCCCGGAGACGACTTGATGGACGCCGCCCGGCCCGAGGAAATCGACACGCCGCACGACCCGCTCGACGTGGTCGAGCACGTGCTGGTCGCCGAGAATCTGCCTTTCGACCGGACCGACGAAGGCGACCTCGCCTTCTCGCTCGCCGGCGACTGGAAGGATTACGAGCTGTGGTTCGCCTGGCGGCCGGAGGGCGACTGCCTGCAGCTGTGCTGCGCCCTTGACCTGCAGGCCTCGAAGGCCAAGCGGGCGGCCGCCTACGAGCTGGTCGGGATGATCAACCAGCGCACCTGGATGGGCCATTTCGAGGTCTGGGCCGAGGACGGCGAGATCGTCTTCCGCCACTCGCTGGCGCTGCCGTTGGGCGAGCGCCCGACGCTGGCCCAGGCGGCCTCGATGATCGACGCCGCGGTCGAGGCGGCCGATCGCTACTACCCCGCCTTCGATTTCATGATCCGGGGTTCGAAGAAGCCGCAGGACGCGATCGACGCCTGCCTTTTCGAGACCGTCGGCACCGCCTGAGGCCATGACCGCCGCCCGCAAGCCGCCGGTCGTCGCCCTCGTGGGGTGCGGCCGCCTCGGCTCGGCCATGGTCGAGGGCTGGCTGGCTTCCGGCGCCGTTCGACCGACAGACCTCATCATCCTGACGCCGTCCTCCAAGCCCGCGGCCGAGGCGGCCCGGGCCGTCGGCGCCCGGATCAATCCGGATGCGGCGGAGCTCGCCGGAGCGGAGGTCGTGGTGCTGGCGGTCAAGCCCGCCGCCTGGGAAGCCGCGCTGGAACCCCTTGCGCCTCACCTCGGCCCGGACGCCCGGGTCGTGTCGGTGATGGCCGGCGTTCCGGCCGCCCGGATCGCAGCGCTCGCCGGTCGTCCCACCGCTCGCGTGATGCCGACCACCGCCGTGGCGCAGGCGCGCGGCGTCGCCGCCCTCTGGTCGGAAGACGCGGGAGCCCTGGAGGCGGCGCGGGAGCTGTTCGGGCCGGTGGCCGCGACGGTCGTCCTTGAGGCCGAGGACCAGATGGACGCGGCGACTGCGGTGGCCGGTTCGGGTCCCGCGTTCGTCTACGCCTTCGTGGAGGCCCTCGCCCGCGCCGGCGCCGCTTCCGGCCTGTCTCCCGACGCGGCGGCCGCCCTGGCCCGCGGCGCGCTGAGATCGGCCGGCGCAGGACTGGAGACGGGGGCGCCGCTCGACGACCTCATCGCGCGCATCGCTTCGCCGGGGGGGACGACGCGGGCCGGCCTCGACGCCATGCGCGAGTCCGGCGATCTGGAGCGCGCCGCGGCCGCCGCGGTGCAGGCGGCCGTCCGCCGGGCGCGCAGCTTCTAGCGCTGGACGTAGCGTCCGGCCTCCAGATTGGCGGCGAGACCGCGCCAGGCGCGATCGGCGTCGTACCAGACGCCGACTCCATGGACCTCCGCGAGGGTGTGGGAGAACCGCTCGTAATGGACCGGCAGCTCGCGGCCGTCGGCGGTGACAATGCGGCCGTCGACCACGGCCCCGCCGATCGAGATGCTGCGGACCGGGTCGAGACCGGGCCGGTCGCGGAGCTGCCCGGCGGTCGGGCGGTTGGGGCGAAGGTCGGTCAGCACCAGCTCGATCCGGACGCCGGCGAGGTCGGGGTCGTCGGCGAGCTCGCGGGTGACGATTTCGACCAGTCGGTCCATCTGCGCCTGCACGTCGGCGCGGCCGAGGTCCTCGGCGGAGCGCTCGAACGCGGGGGCGAGCGTGACGGTGACGGCGGCGGGCTGGGCGTGGGCGGCGGCGGCGAGGGCGGCGGCGGCCGTCAGCGAGGCGAGGAAGGCGAATTTGCGCATGAAACAGTTCCTCCTGACCCCCCGGTCGGAAGTGAAGATATGCCCAGCGCCACGCTTCGCCAGAGGGTGTGGGGAAATGTGATCAGCCGGGGAGGCGGATCAGGGCGCGTAGCCCGCCGAGATCGCTGCGGCCGAGCGTGATGTCGCCGCCGTGGCCCCGGGCGACGTCGCGGGCGATGGCGAGGCCGAGCCCGACGCCCTTGCGGTTCTGGTTGCGCGAGTCGTCGAGGCGGGAGAAGGGCCGGAAGGCCTCCTCGTGCATCTCGTCGGGAATGCCCGGGCCGTCGTCCTCGACCGCCACCTCGATCCCGCCGGAGGGCAGGGGCCGGGCGCTGAGGCGGACGTGGTCGCCGTGGGCGGCGGCGTTGCCCACGAGATTGGTCAGGGCGCGCTTGAAGGCCAGCGGGCGGACGGTGGCGGTCAGGCCCTCGGGCGCGGCGATCTCGACCTCGGCCCCGGCGCGGCGGGCGTCCTTGCCGGCGGCGGCCAGCAGGTCGGCGAGCGACACCTGCTGCGCCGGCTCGCCCGCCTCGCCGCGGGCGAAGGCGAGGTATTCGTCGATCATGTGCTCCATCTCGTCGAGGTCGCCACGCATGGCGGCGGCGCGCTTGAAGGGGGGCGCGAGGGCGAGTTCGAGGCGGAGCCGGGTCAGGGGCGTGCGCAGGTCGTGGCTGACCGAGGCAAGCAGGGCGGTGCGCTGATCGATGTGGCGCTGGATCCGGTCGCGCATGTCCATAAAGGCCTGGGCGGCGGCGCGGACCTCGCGGGCGCCCGAGGGCTTGAACCGCTCGCGGGCCTCGCCCCGGCCGAAGGCCTCCGCCGCCTCGGCGAGGCGCTCGATGGCGCGGACCTGGTTGCGGATGAACAGGATGGCGACGCCCATCAGGAGGATGGTGGCGACGAACAGCCAGAGCACGAAGATGTGGGCCTGGGTCGCGACGGCGCGCTCGCGCGGCGCGATGATGCGCAACACCCCCTGGGGCTGCTGCACCCGGATGTCGACGTAGGCCGGGTAGCGGGTGGTGTCGAACCAGAAGGGCTGGTCCAGCCGGTTGGCGAGGGCCCTCTCGAGGGTGCGGTCGACGACGCCGATCGCCCCGCGCCGGGCCTCGGCGGGCAGGACGTCGCCCTCGCGCAGGTCGACGGAGAGGGACATGGACCGCTCGGCGCGCTCGGCGATGACCTCGAGGTTCTGGGGCGTCGGATCGTCGGCGTAGCTCTCGACCGCCCAGGCGATGTCCCCGGCGAGGCCGTCGGAGAGGCGGGCCGTCACCGTCTGCCAGTGGGCGTCGAAGAAGGCCCAGGTCACCGCCACCTGCATGACCAGCACCGGCAGGACGATGATCAGCAGCGAGCGGCCCCAGAGCGAGGTCGGCAGGCGCCGCTTCAGGAACCGCGGCCAGAGGCTGGCGGGGAGCAGCCTCACGATATTCCGCCCCCGCGGGGGGAGGGGGACCATCCGGAGGATGGTGGAGGGGGTGAGACCCCAAGGCGGCGAGCGGGACGGCCCCCCTCCACCGCTTCGCGGTCCCCCTCCCCCTGTGGGGGAGGAATGCGCATGGTCAGTCCGGGGCCAGCATGTAGCCGACGCCGCGCACGGTCTGGAGGTAGCGCGGGTTCTTGGGATCGGCCTCGAGCTTGCGGCGCAGGCGGGTGACCTGGACGTCGACGGCGCGGCCGGTGATGTCGGCGGTGTCGGGCGACAGGCTCATACGCTCGACCGGGGCGTGGGCGTGGATGGCCAGGGTCTTGAGCAGCTGGGCCTCGGCCTCGGTGAGGCGCTGGGGCTTGCCGTCGCGCGACAGCTCCAGCCGCTCCATGTCGAACACGGCGGTTCCCAGCTTGATCTCGCGCGGGGTCAGGGGCTTGCCGCCGGTGCGGCGCAGGATGGCGTCGATGCGCAGGGCCAGCTCGCGCGGATCGAAGGGCTTGGACATGTAGTCGTCGGCGCCGCGCGACAGCCCCTCGATGCGGTCGTCCGGATCGCCCCGGGCGGTGAGCAGCAGCACCGGGGTCTTCGAGGTCTCGGCCTTGGCCCGGACCCAGCTGGTCAGGTCGAAGCCGCTCTCGCCGGGCATCATGACGTCGAGGATGACGAGGTCGAATTCGATGATCTCCATCAACCGCCTGGCCGCGGCGGCGTGGGCGGCGCCGGTGACGCGGTAGCCCTCCCGGGCGAGGAATTCCTTGAGCAGCTCGCGAATGCGGTCGTCGTCGTCGACGACAAGCAGGTGGCGGCCCACGCCCGGGCCGGCGATGGGGCCGGAGCGGCCATGCGGGCGAACGTCGGTCATGCGGCGTTGACCTGGGCGGTTGCGGCGGCTCTAACCCATGGGACTGCGCGGGAGACGTTCTTCAATGGCCTTCGTTCCTTTCGACGATCGTGACGGCTGGATCTGGTTCGACGGTGATTTCGTGCCCTGGCGGGACGCGAAAACGCACGTTCTGACCCATGCCCTTCACTACGGCTCGTCGGTCTTCGAGGGTGAGCGTATGTATGGCGGCGAAATCTTCAAGCTGACGCCCCATTCGGAACGCCTGAAGCGGTCGGCGAACCTGCTGGATTTCGACCTTCCCTACAGCGTGGCCGAGATCGACGCCGCCTGCAAGGAAACCTGCGCGAAGATGGGCCTTTCCGACTGCTATGTGCGGCCGGTGGCCTTCCTCGGGGCGGAGCAGGTCAGCGTCACCGCGAGGAACAGCAAGCCCCACCTGGCCATCGCCGCCTGGGAGTGGCCAAGCTACTTCGATCCCGAGGTCAAGGCGAAAGGCATCCGGCTGGAGTGGGCGAAGTGGCGTCGGCCCGACCCGGCCACGGCCCCGTCGGCGGCCAAGGCGGCGGGCCTCTACATGATCTGCACCATGTCCAAGACGGCGGCCGAGAACCGGGGCTTCGCCGACGCCATGATGCTGGACTGGCGCGGCTACGTCGCCGAGGCGACCGGGGCCAACGTCTTCTTCGTGCAGGACGGGGTGCTGCACACGCCGCCGGTCGACGCCATCCTCGACGGCATCACCCGCCAGACGGTGATCGAGATCGCCCGCGAGAAGGGGATCGAGGTGATCGTGCGCCACATCCGGCCCGAGGAGCTGGCGACCTTCTCCGAGTGCTTCCTGACCGGAACCGCCGCTGAGGTGACGCCGGTGAGCGAGATCGGGGAATACCGGTTCACGCCGGGACCCCTGAGCCTCGACCTGATGGAGGCCTACGGGCGGCGGGTGCGGCGGCAGGACTGAAGGTCGCCGGGCGAGGCCCTGGCACGAATTCAGGGCGCCAAACCTGCCAAAGGCGCCACGCTCCCGGACGGATAAATCCCGCGTCGGGTCAATGGGCTGGCCGCAAGACCTCACTCGGCGGGCCGTGGCGCCCTGCCAGATTATCGGAAATCGATTTCCGCAGAGGCCGCTGCGCGCGGCGTCCGTGTCTGATTGTCAAAGACCGCAACTGTCTGGCGAGATGGTCCGGACACAGCCGGGATCAAGGGGCCGGCAGGATTAAATTCCTGCCGGCCGCCCTCCCGCCCTCATGAGGTCGCCGGTCGTCGGCGGCGGTGGGCCGCGGCCCACCAGACGGCGCCGGCGATCACGGCGATCGGCAGGAAGACCGAGCCGGCGGTGATGAGGACCGCCAGCATGCCCATCGACAGGCCGAAGGCGTCGGCCAGCGCGCGGGCGACCGGCCGCGCCGGGCTGTCGGCGGCCATGACGCCGCCCTGGCGATAGTCGAGGGTCAGCCGGGCCGACCGGACGCGATCGTTCAGAGCGCGCAGCTCGATCTGCCGGGCGTCATGCTGGCGCTGCAGTTCGGCGATCTGGCGTTCGATCTCCAGACGTTGGGCCAGGGTTCCGCCCTGACGCCCCTGCAGGTCGCGAAGACGATCGGTGAGCGAGGCCGATGTCTTCGCGTCCGTACCGGCCGCGTCGAGATCGCGGGTCACGTCCTCGCCCGTGGTCAGCGCCTCCTCCAGCCGCCCGCCGGCGTTCTGCGCGTCGAGGGCCAGCCCGGCCCGGAAGCGGTTGATCCAGTCGGGCTGGCCGCGCAGCTCGAGGCGGCCTCCGGGGTCGCGTCCGGCCCAGTCGGCGCGCGCCGAGATGACCTGGCAGAGGCCGGGACCAGCCGAGACGCAGGTGAACTCGTGCCGGCTCATGAGCTCCGCGCCGCGCGCCTGCGGGACCGAAAGCACATAGTTGAAGGCGTAGGCGATCCCCGCCACCGGGGCGAGGGCGGCGGGCGACGGGGGCGAGGCGTCCGGAGCGGCGGCGGCCTCGGCGGCGACGTCGTTCGCCGGCGTCTCCCCCGCGTAGTCCGCCTCGCTACAGGCGGACAATGTGATGGCGCCGGCGGCGGCCAGCATGAGACCCTTGCGCATCGCGACTTCTCCCTGTCTCCGCGTGATCACGGTTTCGTGATGGCGCGCCCGGATCGCGGCGGAGGTTGGGCGGCGCCGGAGCAGAAGCGCGGCCATATCCGGCCCGCTTCGCGGCGCGGGAAGCGCTTGCCTCGGAACGCGCCGTGGCGTTCAACGGGGCCGAGGGCCGGCGGGGAGCCGGTCGGGGAGTCCTCATGTTCAGCCTGCTGAATCTCCAGAGCCTGTTCGGGCTGGTCGTGGTCGTCGCCGCCTGCTGGGCGCTGTCGGAGAACCGGCGGGCGTTTCCGTGGAAGCTGGCGCTGGGCGCCGTCGCCGTGCAGGCGGGGCTGGTGCTGGCCCTGTTCGCCATCCCCGGCTCGCAGGCCGTGCTGGCCGCGATCACCGGCGCGGTTGACGGGCTGAACGCGGCGACCCAGCGCGGGACCCAGTTCGTGTTCGGCTATCTGGCCGGCGGGGACCAGCCCTACGCCGTGACCAACGACGGGGCGCTGTTCACCTTCGCCTTCCAGGTGCTGCCGCTGATCCTGGTGATCTCGGCCCTGTCGGCGCTGCTGTGGCACTGGAAGGTGCTGAAGTGGATCACCCACGGCTTCGGCATCCTGTTCCAGCGCACCATGGGGCTGGGCGGGGCCTCGGCGCTGGCGGTGGCGGCCAACATCTTCCTCGGCATGATCGAGAGCCCGATCGTCATCCGCGCCTATCTGGACAAGCTGACGCGGTCGGAGCTGTTCCTGCTGATGGTGGTCGGGCTGGCGACGGTGGCCGGGTCGACCATGGTGGCCTATGCGGCGATCCTGTCGCCCGTGCTGACCAACGCCGCGGGGCATGTGCTGGTCGCCTCGATCGTCTCGGCGCCGGCCGGCATCCTGCTGGCGCGGGTGATGGTGCCGGAGAAGCCGGGCGAGGGCGGGGCTCACGCCGACTACGACTCGGCCCTGAAGTACGACAGCGCCGTGGACGCCATTGTGAAGGGCACCGCCGACGGCCTGATGGTGGTGCTGAACATCTCGGCGGTGCTGATCGTGTTCGTGGCGCTGGTGGCGCTGGCCAATGTCATGCTGGGCGGCCTGTGGCTGTTCGGCGGCGAGGTGACGGTGGAGCGGGTGCTGGGCTGGCTGTTCACGCCGGTGGCCTGGCTGACCGGGGTGGAGTGGTCCGAGGCGGGCCGCGCCGGCTGGCTGCTGGGGGTCAAGCTGACCCTGACCGAGTTCGTCGCCTTCATCGAGCTGGGCCGGGTGCCGGTCGCCGAGATGAGCGAGCGGACGCGGATGCTGATGACCTATGCCCTGTGCGGCTTCGCCAACATCGGCTCGGTGGGGATCACCGTGACCGGGCTGAGCGTGCTGATGCCGGAGCGGCGCGAGGAGGTGCTGGGCCTGGTGTGGAAGGCGCTGTTCGCCGGCTTCCTGGCGACGATCATGACCGCCTGCGTGGTCGGGCTCTTGCCGTCGACGATCTACGGCTGATAGCGTTGCGATAAGCAACGGAGGTCCCGATGAAGCTCTTCACCTCGCACCGCGCGCCCAATCCGCGGCGGGTCCGCTGGGTCATGGCCGAGAAGGGGATCGAGGACGTCGAGATCGTCGAGATCGACCTGCTGGCGGGCGAGAACCGGACGCCGGAATACCGGGCGAAAGTGGGCGTGCCGCACGTGCCGGCGCTGGAGCTGGACGACGGCACGGTGATTTCGGAGTCGGTGGCCATCTGCCGCTATCTGGAGGCGCTGTATCCCGAGCCCAACCTGTTCGGCCGCGACGTGCGTGAGCAGGCGGTGATCGAGATGTGGACCCGGCGCTGCGAATTCTACCTGGCCAATCCGATCATGCTGAACGTGCGGCACACACACCCGGCGCTGGCGGCGCTGGAGGCGACCCAGCTGCCGCAGGTGGCCGAGTACAACCGGGTCTCGGCCGAGAAGTTCATGAAGTCGCTGGACCGGCGGCTGGGCGAGCACGAATTCGTAGCCGGGGATCGGTTCACCATCGCCGACATCGTCGGGGTGGTCGGGCTCGAGTTCGCGCGATTGATCCGCTACCGGCCGCCGGAAGAGCTGACCCACCTCGCGCGCTGGCTGCAGACCTGCAAGGCGCGGCCGGCGGCGTCGGCCGGGGTCTGACGCCCGGAGGCGACACGGCGGCTGGACGAAGCGGCTGCGATCATTTTAAGCTTCAAATATGCCAGCCGACGCGGTCCGCACCGTCGCCGTCGTGGGCGCCGGACCCGGCGGCCTGTACCTGGCCATTTCCCTGAAGCTGCGCGACCCGACGCTGAAGGTGACGGTGTACGAGCGCAACCGGCCGGACGACACCTTCGGCTGGGGCGTGGTTTTCTCGGACCAGACCCTGGCCAACCTCAAGGCCAACGACCCGGAGACGGCGGCGCGCATCGAGGCGGCCTTCGTCCACTGGGACGACATCGACGTGCACATCCGCGGCGAGACGATCCGCTCGGGCGGGCACGGCTTCGCGGGCGTCGGGCGGGTCCGGCTGCTGGAGATCCTGCAGGCGCGGGCGGCGGAACTGGGCGTGGCGCTGCGCTTCGAGACCGAGGTGGAGGACGCCCGGGCGCTGCAAGCCGATCTCGTCGTGGCGGCGGACGGGCTGAACAGCCGGACGCGCAACGCCGCGCCGGAGGCGTTCGGCGTCGACGTCGACGTGCGGACCAACAAGTACGTCTGGCTGGGGACGAGGAAGGCGTTCGAGGCCTTCACATTCGCCTTCGTGGAGACGCCGCACGGCTGGGTGTGGGCGCACGCCTATCGCTTCGAGCCGGGCCTCTCGACCTTCATCGTCGAATGCACCGAGGCGACCTGGCGCGGGCTGGGCTTCGACCGCATGGACCAGGACGAGGCCTGCCGCGCGGCCGAGGCGCTGTTCGCCGAATGGCTGGACGGCCATGCGTTGATGAGCAACGCGCGGCACCTGCGGGGGTCGGCCTGGCTGAACTTCCCGCGGGTGGCGTGCGCCGACTGGCGCGACGGCAAGGTGGTGCTGCTGGGCGACGCGGCGCACACGGCGCACTTCTCGATCGGCTCGGGCACCAAGCTGGCCTTCGAGGACGCCATCCGGCTGGCGGAGGCGGTGACCGCGGGCGGCGATCTGGATGCGGCCCTGTCCGCCTATGAGGCCGAGCGGCGGGTCGAGGTGCTGAAGCTGCAGAGCGCGGCGCGCAATTCGACGGAGTGGTTCGAGACGGTCGAGCGCTACGTCGGACTGGAGCCGCTGCAGTTCGCCTACAGCCTGCTGACGCGCAGCCAGAGGGTCAGCCACGAGAACCTGCGCCTGCGCGATCCGGCCTTCGTGGCGCGGGTGGAGCGGTGGTTCGCCGGGCGGGCGGGGGCGGAGCGGGGGGACAGGCCGCCGCCGCCGATGTTCGCGCCGCTGCGGCTGCGCGGGCTGACCCTGCCCAACCGCGTCGTGGTGTCGCCGATGTGCATGTACTCGGCCGAGGACGGGACGGTGAACGACTTCCACCTCGTCCACCTCGGGGCGCGGGCGCTGGGCGGGGCGGGGCTGGTGTTCACCGAGATGACCGACGTCACGGCCGACGGGCGCATCACCCCCGGCTGCGCCGGCATGTACCGGCCGGAGCACCGCGACGCGTGGGCGCGGATCGTCGACTTTGTGCACGGGCAGGGCGCGCGGATCTGCCTGCAGCTTGCGCACGCGGGGCGCAAGGGATCGGTGGAGCGGCCGTGGGGCCCGCGCGCCGATCAACCCTTGATCGAGGGCGGCTGGGAGCTGATCGCGCCGTCGCCGATCGCCTGGGACGAGGGCGACCAGGTTCCGCGCGCGATGACGCGGGCGGACATGGACCGGGTGCGCGACGACTTCGTGCGCGCCGTGGGCCAGGCGGCGGAGGCGGGGTTCGACATGGTCGAGCTGCACTGCGCGCACGGCTATCTGCTGTCGTCGTTCCTGACCCCGGTCTCGAACCGGCGGACGGACGACTACGGGGGGTCGCTGGAGAACCGGCTGCGCTTCCCGCTGGAAGTGTTCCGGGCGATGCGGGCGGCCTGGCCCGACGACCGGCCGATGTCGGTGCGCCTGTCGGCGACCGACTGGGTCGAGGAGGGGCTGACGCCGGAGGAGGCTGTGGCCATCGCGCGCGCGTTCGCCGGGGCCGGCTGCGACCTGATCGACGTGTCGGCCGGGCAGACCACGCCCGAGGCCCGGCCGGTCTATGGCCGGATGTTCCAGACCCCCTTCAGCGACCGCATCCGCAACGAGGCGGGGGTCGCGACCATGGCGGTGGGCAACATCTACGAGCCGGACCATGTGAACGGCATCCTCGCCGCCGGCCGGGCCGACCTGTGCGCCCTGGCGCGGCCGCACCTGGCCGATCCGAACTGGACGCTGCGCGCGGCGGCGGAGCTGGGCTGGCGCGGCCAGGCTCCGCCCGTGCAGTACCGGCAGGGCTTCGCCCAGCTGGCGCGCAATCTCGAACGGCAGCAGCAGGCGGGGGCGATATGAGCCTGCAGGGACGGCACGCGGTGGTGACCGGGGCGGGGTCGGGCATCGGCCGGGCGACGGCCGAGCTGCTGGCCCTGAGCGGGGCGCAGGTGACGCTGGTCGGGCGGCACGTGGGGCGGCTGACGGAGACGGCGGACCGCATCGGCGAGGCGGCCTTCGCGGCGCCGGGGGACGTCACCGACTTCGACGCGCTGGAGGCGGCGCTGGACGCCGGGCGCGACCGCTTCGGGCCGATCGACATCATGGTGAACAACGCCGGCGGGGCGAGCTCGGCGCCGTTCCTGAAGACCGACGCGGCGGCGCTGCGCGAGATGCTGGTGCTGAACCTCGAGGCGCCGGCGCAGGCGATGCGGCTGGTGCTGGACGGCATGCTGGCGCGGCGGCACGGCCGGATCGTCAACGTCGCCTCGACGGCGGGGCTGAAGGGCTATGCCTACGTCTCGGCCTATGTGGCGGCCAAGCACGGGCTGGTGGGGCTGACCCGGGCCGCGGCGCTGGAAGTCGCGGCGAAGGGGGTGACGGTCAACGCCGTCTGCCCCGGGTTCACCGACACCGGTCTGGTCGCGCGCTCTGTGGAGGCGATCGTGGCGAAGACCGGCCGCACCGGGGACGAGGCGCGCGCGGCGCTGGCGGCGGGCAATCCGCAGGGGCGGCTGATCACGCCGGACGAGGTGGCGGAGACCATCGTCTGGCTGTGCAGCGACGCCGCCTCGGGTGTGAACGGGGCGGCGATCCCGGTGGCGGGGGGCGAGACGTGAGCGGCGCCGGGGGCAAGGCGGCGCTGCGCCTGTGGCTGCGGATGCTGGCCTGTTCGACGGCGGTCGAGCGCGAGGTCGGGCGGCGGCTGCGGGAGGAATTCGGCTCGACCCTGCCGCGCTTCGACCTGCTGTCGGCGCTGGACCGGGCGGGCGAGGCGGGGCTGAGCATGGGCGAGGCGGCGGAACGGCTGCGGGTCACCAACGGCAACGTCACGGGGCTGGCCCGGCGGTTGGAGGGCGAGGGCCTGATCGAGCGGCTGGCCGGATCGGACCGGCGGGTGCAGCGACTGCGGCTGACAGCGCCTGGGCGGAGCCGCTTCGCGGTCATGGCGGCGGCGCACGAGGGCTGGATCGGCGAGCTGTTCGCCGGGCTGGGCGACGGCGACGTCGAGGAACTGGGCGGCCGGCTGGAGCGGGCGCGGCGCTCGATCCGCTCGGCCCTGCATGAGGAGACGGTCCATGAAGGCGCGTGAGTATCGGGCGGCGCATTTCCTGTGGTCGCTGGACGACGACGGGGTGGCGACGCTGACGCTGAACCGGCCGGAGCGGAAGAATCCGCTGACCTTCCAGTCCTACGCCGAGATGCGCGACCTGTTCCGCGGGCTGGTCCACGCTGACGACTGCAAGGCGGTGGTGGTGACCGGGGCCGGGGGCAACTTCTCCTCGGGCGGGGACGTGCACGAGATCATCGGCCCGCTGACGGAGATGCGGGCGCCGGAGCTGCTGAAGTTCACCCGCATGACGGGCGATCTGGTCAAGGCGATGCGGGGTTGTCCGCAGCCGGTCATCGCGGCGCTGGACGGGATCTGCGTCGGGGCCGGCGCGATCATGGCCATGGCTTCGGACCTGCGCATCGCCACGCCGCGGACGAAGACGGCGTTCCTGTTCACCCGGGTCGGGCTGGCCGGGTGCGACATGGGCGCGTGCGCCATCCTGCCCCGGATCATCGGCCAGGGCCGGGCCTCGGAGTTGCTGTTCACCGGGCGGAACATGACGGCGGAGGAGGGGGAGCGCTGGGGCTTCCACAACCGGCTGGTCGAGCCGGAGGCGCTGCTGGAGACGGCGCGCGAGCTGGCCCGGTCGCTGGCGAAGGGCCCGACCTTCGCCCACGGCATGACCAAGAACCAGCTGAACGTCGAATGGGACATGAGCCTGGACGCCGCCATCGAGAGCGAGGCGCAGGCGCAGGCGATCTGCATGCAGACGCAGGACTTCCGGCGGGCCTACGAGGCGTTCGCCGCCAAACGCGAGCCAGTGTTCGAGGGGAACTGAGCCATGGCCGACCGCAGCTTCCTGGACTGGCCCTTCTTCGCCGACCGGCACCGGGCGTTCGCGGCGGATCTGGAGGCGTGGGCGGACGGGGCCGAGGCGGTCGGGCGGCATGGCGACCATGACCTCGACGGCGACTGTCGGGCGATCCTGAAGGCGCTGGCGGCGGGCGGCTGGCTGGGGAACGCCGTGCCGGACGCCGGGGGGCGGCTGGACGTGCGCACCCTGTGCCTGACGCGCGAGACGCTGGCGCGGCGTTCGGGCCTGGCCGACTTCGTCTTCGCCATGCAGGGACTGGGGTCGGGGCCGATCAGCCTGTTCGGGACCGAGGCGCAGAAGGCCCGCTGGCTGCCGCCGGCGGCGGCGGGAGAGGCGATCGCCGCCTTCGCCCTGTCGGAGCCGGAGGCGGGGTCGGATGTGGCGGCGCTGGCGACCACGGCGCGGCGCGAGGGCGACGGCTGGGTGCTGGACGGGACCAAGACCTTCATCTCCAATGGCGGACTGGCGGACCGCTACACGGTGTTCGCGCGCACCGGCGAGGCGGGGGCGAAGGGGATCAGCGCCTTCGTGGTGGATGCGGACACGCCCGGGTTCGAGGTGGTGGAGCGCATTCCGCTGATGGCGCCGCATCCGCTGGCGACGCTGAGGTTCGCCAATTGCCGCGTCGACGGCGACCGGCTGCTCGGCGAGCCGGGGCAGGGGTTCCGCATCGCCATGGCGACGCTGGACGTGTTCCGCTCGACGGTGGCGGCCGCGGCGCTGGGCTTCGCCCGCCGCGCTTTCGACGAGGCGGCCAACCGGGCGGTGAGCCGCCGGCTGTTCGGGGCGCCGATGGCCGACCTGCAGCTGGTGCAGGCGGCGCTGGCCGAGATGGCGCTGAAGATCGACGCCTCGGCCCTGCTGATCTACCGCGCCGCCTGGCTGAAGGACCAAGGGGCGCCGCGGGTGACCCGCGAGGCGGCGATGGCCAAGCTGTACGCCACCGACGAGGCGCAGGCCGTGATCGACCAGGCGGTGCAGCTGTTCGGGGGGCTGGGGGTCGTCTCGGGCAGCCCGGTCGAACGGCTCTACCGGGAGATCCGGGCCCTGCGCATCTACGAGGGGGCCTCGGAGGTGCAGAAGATCGTCATCGCCCGGCAGGCGCTGGGCGCGCTGCGGGGAGACGGCTGATGGGGGAGAGCGCGCATGTCGACCGGTTCGTGCTGGAGCGGCTGCCGCCGCCGGGACAGCAACCGGACTTCCTCTTCGACCTGCCGGAGCTGGAGTATCCGGCGCGGCTGAACGCGGCCGCCGAGCTTCTCCGCCGCGCTACGGAAGCGGCGGGGGCGGAGGGGCGGGCCCTGCTCGACTTCGACCACGAATTCTCGTGGGCCCGGGTGGACGCCATCTCCGGGCGGATGGCGCGGGTGCTGGTCGAGGACCTGGGCCTGGTCCCGGGCAATCGGTTGCTGCTGCATGGGCCGAACAGCTCGTGGACCGTGCTGGCCTGGTTCGCGATCCTGAAGGCCGGCGGGGTGGTGGTGGCGACCATGCCGATGCTGCGCGCGACCGAACTGGCGACCGTCATCGGCAAGGCGCAGATCAGCCACGCGCTCGTCTATGAGACGCTGGCCGGAACGGTCGAGGAGGCGCGGGCGGCGGCCCCGTCGCTCGCCAGGGTCATGACGTCCTCCGAATTGCAGCGAGCGGCCCAGGATCAGCCCCCGGGGGTCAGCTTCACGCCGGTGGACACCGCCGCCGACGATCCGGCGCTGATCGCCTTCACCTCGGGCACGACCGGCAAGCCGAAGGGCTGCGTCCACTTCCATCGCGACGTACTGGCCATGGCGGACACCTTCGGCCGGCATATGCTCGACCTGCGTCCCGGAGACGTGGTGGTCGGGACGCCGCCGATCGCCTTCACCTTCGGGCTCGGCGGACTGGTGGTGTTCCCGGCCGCGGCGGGGGCGGCGACGGCCTTCCCGGACCGGCCCGGCTTCGAGGCGCTGGCGGAGACCATCGAGCGGCAGCGGGCGACGGCGATCTTCACCGCGCCCACCGGCTACCGGGCGCTGCTGAAGCTGGCGGACCAGCACGACCTGTCGTCGCTGCGCACCTGCGTCTCGGCGGGGGAGACCCTGCCGGCGGCGACGTCCGAGGCCTGGCACGGCGCCACCGGCGTGCGGATCGTCGACGGCATCGGTTCGACCGAGATGATCCACATCTTCATCTCCGCCAAGGGAGACGACATACGGCCCGGTTGCACGGGGCGGGCGGTGCCCGGCTACGAGGCGCGGATCGTGGACGAAGCGGGCGAGCCGCTGCCGGCGGGGTCGACCGGCCGGCTGGCGGTGCGGGGGCCGACGGGGTGCCGCTACCTCGAGGACGAGCGGCAGGCGGCCTATGTGCAGAACGGCTGGAACCTGACGGGCGACGTCTACCGTCTCGACGAGGAGGGGCGGTTCTGGTTCGTGGCCCGGTCGGACGACATGATCATCTCGTCCGGCTACAACATCGGCGCGCCCGAGGTGGAGAACGCCCTGCTCGGCCATCCGGCGGTCGCGGAGGCGGCGGTGATCGGGGCTCCGGACGAGGAGCGCGGCCAGATCGTCAAGGCCTTCGTGGTGCTGCATCCCGGCCGGGAGCCGTCGGATGCGCTGCGCTGCGAGCTGCAGGCGCACGTGAAGGCCGTCATCGCGCCGTACAAGTATCCGCGGGCGCTGGAGTTCGTGGACAGTCTGCCGAAGACCCAGACCGGCAAGCTGCAGCGCTTCCGGCTGAAGGGCGGCGCATGACCGGCCAGGTGTTCACCGTGCGGCGGCGGGTGCGTTTCGCCGACTGCGACGCGGCGGGGATCGTCTTCTTCCCGCGCTATTTCGAGATGCTGAACGGGGTGGTGGAGGACTGGTTCGCCGGCCCGCTCGGCGTGTCGTTCCGCGAGCTGCACCTCGAGCGCGGCGCGAGCGTGCCGACGGCGGCGGTGGAGGCGACGTTCAGGGCGCCCTCACGGCTGGAGGACGACCTGGACTTCTCGCTCGCCGTCGTCCGGCTGGGCGGCGCCTCGTGCGGACTGCGCCACCGGATCGACTGCGGCGGCGAGAGGCGTTTCGAGGCGACGCAGACCATCGTCCACGTCGGCCGCGCGCTGAAGCCGGAGGCCTGGCCCGAGGACCTGCGGGCGCGGATGGCGCCCTTCGAGGAGAGCGCCGCATGAACCGCGTCCTGTTGCCCGACGGCTGGCCCCGGCCGAGGGGCTATTCCAACGGGATCGCCGCCGGGGGCCGGATGGTGTTCGTCGCCGGCCAGATCGGCTGGACCCCCCAGGGCGTGTTCCCGCAGGGTTTCGCAGCGCAGTTCCGCCAGACGCTGGAGAACACCCTGGCGGTGCTGGCCGAGGGCGGCGCGGGCCCGGAGGATATCGTCCGGATGACCTGGTTCGTGGTCGACCGCGAGGAGTACCTGGCCAGTCTGCGCGAGGTCGGCGCCGCCTGGCGCGAGCTGATCGGCCCGCACTACCCGGCCATGGCGGTGGTCGAGGTGAAGGGCCTGATCGAGGCCGAGGCCCGGCTGGAGATCGAGACCACGGCCGTGATCGGCTGACCCGGCCGATCTTGCTCTAGTGCGCCGCGGTGCTGCTGCGCGGCAGGCTGGCGAGGGCGTCGCGGCAGGCGCGCTCGCATTCGCGGCAGGCCTCGGCGCAGATGCGGCAGTGCTCGTGCTTTTCGGCGTGCTGTTCGCACTCGGCGGCGCAGCGGGCGCAGGCCAGTTCGCAGGCGCGCAGCTGGGCCTCGATCACCGGCACGTCGCCGCCGGAACGACGGGTGGCGATCAGGCCGCTGGTCAGGCAGACGTCGGCGCAGTCCATGTTCAGGCGGATGCACTGCACCAGCTCGGCGACCATCTCCTCGCCGAGGCAGGCGTCGGCGCAGGAGGCGCAAACCTGGGCGCAGTCGAAGCAGGCCTCGACGCAACGGGCGAGGGCGGTGTTGACCTCGCCGCGAACGTGCGGGTGGGTGGCGATCATCTGTTCGGCGCGCATGTCCGGGCTCCCTGAATGTGTTGGCCCCGATCTGGAGGGGCGTCAGGGCAACCCGCGGCGCGGCCGGAAGTTCGGAGCCGTGTCGAAAAAGATCAGGGGGCCCGCCGCCTCGCCCCGCAGAGATCGCAGAACTCGCGGCCTTCCCGCCGCCGGTCGGGACGCCATCGGTGTCGCCGACACCTGAGCTGACGGACCAGCCGCCGGATCGCTGCAAACATGCGCAAGTCCCTGAATGCCCCAAGGAGGATGCCTCTAGCGGGATGAAGGCCGGGAGCAAACCCCGGGCTGCCCCTCTTCGGTCCGGTCGTCCACGAGCCGCGGTCGCTCCCGCCCAGCCTTTCTGTGGAACTCCCGCGCAAGCCGCAGGCTTTACGGTCAAGGCGGAAAGGAGGCGGGAATGGCGAGGCGAACCGGAGCAGGCGGCTGGGCGGTGAGATTGCTGGCGGCCGTGTTCCTCCTGATCGGTGCGATCCTGGTCGGCGGCGGCGCGTGGCTGTTGTCGTTGGGCGGCTCGTTCTACTACCTGCTGGCCGGACTCGGCATCGTCGCGGCAGGCGTGATGCTGTTCCGGCTCCGGCCGGCGGGGGCGTGGATCTACGTCTCCGTCTTCGTCCTGACCGTGCTGTGGGCGCTGTGGGAGGTGGGGCTGGACGGCTGGGCGCTGGTTCCGCGCCTCGTCGCCCCCGCCGTCCTGCTGATCGCCGTGATCGCCGCTCTTCCGGTGCTTGATCGCCGCCGTGGCGGACGGCTGGCGCTGATCGCCGGCGGCGTGTTCGCGCTGGGCGCTGTCGGCTTCGGCGTGGCCGTCGCCCAGGCCAACCGGCCGATGACGCCCCAACCGGGCGCGGGCGGATTGCTGCCCGGAATGACGGAGCCGTCGCTGCGGGACGTCGGCGCCGACTGGCCCGCCTATGGCGGGACCTACAGCGCCCGGCGCTACTCGCCGCTGGCGCAGATCACCCGCGACAACGTCGGCGGGCTGGAGCGGGTGTGGACCTACCGCACCGGCGACCTGCCCGAGGACAAGTGGGGGGCGGAGACGACGCCCCTGAAGGTCGGGGACACGGTCTACCTGTGCTCGGCGCGCAATGTGCTGATCGCGCTGGATGCGCGCACCGGCGAGCAGCGCTGGCGCTACGATCCGCAGGTGTCGGACGAGTGGATCCCCTACACCGCCGCCTGCCGGGGCGTGGCCTACTACGACGTCGCCGCGGCAGCGAACGGGACCGCGCCGACGGCGACCGCTCCGACGGTCGCCATGCCGCAGGGCGCCCCGGCGACGGGCGCGCGGACGAGGCCCGCCCCCGCGGCCCCGGCCGCTGCGTCGCCCGCCCCGGCCGCCGCGGCCTGCGCCCGGCGGATCATCGAGGGGACGCTGGACGGCCGCCTGATTGCGGTCGACGCCCGCACGGGCCGGCCCTGCGCCGACTTCGGCGACAACGGGTCGGTCGATATCAAGGTCGGCATGGGCGAGGTCATCCCCGGCATGGTGTCGATCACCTCGGCTCCGACCATCGTCCGCGGGGTGGTGGTCACCGGCCACCAGGTGCTGGACGGCCAGTACAACGAGGCCCCGTCGGGGGTGATCCAGGGCTTCGACGCGGTCACCGGCGAGCTGCGCTGGGCCTGGGACATGGCGCGGCCGGACCTGACCGGGCGACCGGAGGCGGGCGACAGCTTCACCCGCGGCACGCCGAACATGTGGACCACGGCCTCGGGCGACGAACAGCTGGGGCTGGTCTACCTGCCGATGGGCAACTCGGCGGCGGACTACTACAGCTCCGACCGGTCGGAGGCGGAGAACCGGTACGCCACATCTCTGGTGGCGCTGGACGTCACGACGGGGCGCCCGGCGTGGTCGTTCCAGACCGTGCACCGGGACGTCTGGGACTACGACCTTGGGTCGCAGGCGACGCTGATCGACTATCCCGTCGGCGGGGCCATGGTCCCGGCGCTGGTGCTGCCCAGCAAGCAGGGCGACCTGTACATCCTGGACCGGCGCACCGGGCGGCCGCTGACGCCGGTGGAGGAGCGGCGCGTGCCGGGCGGCGGCGTCGAGCCGGACCAGCGCACCCCGACCCAGCCGTTCTCGGGCTTCCACACCCTGGCCAAGCGGGCCCTGACCGAGCGCGACATGTGGGGCATGTCGCCGATCGACCAGATGATCTGCCGCATCGGCTTCCGGCAGGCGGCGTACGAGGGGATGTACACCCCGCCGACCGCGGACCGCCGCTGGATCCAGTATCCGGGCTACAACGGCGGCTCGGACTGGGGCGGGGTGGCGGTCGATCCGCGACGCGGCTGGATCATCGCCAACTACAACGACATGCCGAACTACAACCGGCTGGTGCCCCGCGAGGAGGCCAACGAGAAGGGCTGGTTCCCGCGCGGCGACCCGCGGCTGAAGAAGCAGACCCCGGAGTCGCGCGGGGGCGTGCCCGAGGGCGCGGAGGGGGCGGGCGACCCGCAGTGGGGCGTGCCCTACGCCATCGACGTCAACGCCGGCTGGCGGATGAAGTCGACCGGCATGCTGTGCAAGCAGCCCCCGTACGGGGGCATCCGGGCCATCGACATCCGCACCGGCCGCACGGTGTGGGACCGGCCGCTGGGCACGGCGCGGAAGAACGGCCCGTTCGGCATTCCGTCGATGCTGCCGATCGACATCGGCACGCCCAACAACGGCGGCTCGGTGGTGACGGCGGGCGGGCTGGTCTTCATTGCCGCCGCCACCGACGACCTGATCCGCGCTATCGACATCGAGACCGGCGAAACGGTGTGGTCCGAGGCGCTGCCGGCCGGCGGCCAGGCCGGGCCGATGGTCTATGAGCAGGATGGGCGGCAGTATCTGGTCCTGATGACCGGAGGGCACCACTTCATGGAGACGCCGAAGGGCGACCAGGTGATCGCCTGGGCGCTGCCCGAGCGATGAACAGCGCGGTCTGGCTGCCGTATTGCGGGCCCGCGCCGGCCGGGGGCGAGTGGCGCTGGAACCTCGACCCGGTGCTGATCGCCGGGTTGCTGGCGGCGGCGGTCGTGTTCGCCTGGCGCGCGCGCGGGCGCGAGCGGGCGCTGGGGCTGGCGGCCACCGGTGTGCTGGCGATCAGCTTCGTTTCGCCCCTGTGCGCGCTGAGCTCGGCCCTGTTCGCCGCCCGCACCGTCCATCACGTGCTGCTGGTCGCCGTCGCCGCGCCGCTGCTGGCCTGGGCCCTGCCGGCCCGGAGGACCGGCCCGCTCGTGCTGGCGACGGCGGCGCAGGCGGTCGCGTTCTGGATCTGGCACGCCCCCGGCGCCTACGCCTGGGCGCTGTCGCACGACGCCGCCTACTGGCTGATGCAGACCAGCCTGTTGGGCACAGCGCTATGGTTCTGGGCCGGGGTGCGATGCGCCTCCGCACCGGCGGCGGTGGCCCAGCTGCTGATCGCGATGGTGGCCATGGGCCTGCTCGGGGCCCTGCTGACCTTCGCCGGCCAGCCGGTCTATGCACCGCATCTGCTCACCACCGCGGCGTGGGGGCTGACGGCGCTGGAGGACCAGCAGGCGGCCGGGCTGATCATGTGGGCGCCGGCGGCGGCGGTCTATCTGGCGGCGGCGCTGCTGACCCTCGGCCGCTGGATCGGGCCGGACGCCAGGGCCGGGGCCGGCGCGGCATGATCGTCAAGATTACGGGCTACGTCCTCGAATGGGCGGCCGGTCATCACGACGAGGGCCGCTATTCGCCGGTGGCCATCATCTTCCACTGGACCATGGCGGGGCTGGTGATCCTCCAGCTGTTCTGGGGCTGGTGGATGGGGCGACTGCCGGTGGGCGGCGACAAGGTCGCGGCCCACGACCTGCATTACGCGATCGGCGTGCTGATGCTGGTGCTGGCCTTGGGGCGCGGCGCCTGGCGGACGCTGGCCCCGGGGCCGATCAACGACGCCGACAAGCCCGGCTGGGAGAGCATGGCGGCGCACGTGACCCACTACGTCTTCTACGCCTGCCTGTTCGGCCTGCCGCTGAGCGGCTGGGCGATGATCTCGGCGACGGCGCGGGAGGAGGACCTGACCCTGCTGGGCTTCGTGCCCTGGCCGCTGATGCCGATGCAGAACCTAGACCTGACGACGCGCTGGCAGGTGGAGGCGGTCGCCGAGTGGACCCACTGGGGCCTGATCCTGACCTTGCTGCTGATGATCCCCATCCATGTCGGGGCGGCGCTGAAGCACCACCTCATCGACCGGGACGACGTACTCCACGGGATGCTTCCGGTCGTGCCGCAGCTGCCGCGGAAGCGGACGCGGTGGCAGCGTCGCTGGCTGGCGGCGGAGCAATGGGTGCGGTCTCGAGCCAGGCGGCTATGGCGCGCATCTCCGTTTCCGTCAGGCCGGCGACGGCGTCCGACATGACGCTGCGGGGATCGTTGCGGCGTCCGCCGGTCTTCCAGCGGCGCAGCTGGTCGAGGGTGTAGGCGGCAGGCTGGCCGGCGACGGCCGGATTGCCGGGGCCGACGCCCTGTCCCTGCGCGTCGTGACAGACGGCGCAGGCGGGGACGACGGCCCCGGGACGGCCGCTCAGCCAGACGGGCGGCGGCGGGGCGGTTGCGGCGGCGCCCGGCGGCACGGGGAGGGCGGCGTACCAGGCGGCGACGGCGCGACGATCGTCGTCGTCGAGCCAGCGGGCGGCCTCGTACATGGCGGGGTCGTCGCGAAGCCGGCCGGCGTAGTCCTCGAGCTGCTTCTGCAGATAGCCGGCGTCGAGGCCGGCGAGACGGGGTACGCTGACGCCGTCGCCCATGCCGTCGAGGCCGTGGCAGCTGAAGCAGGCGTTGGACGCGCCGCCCTCGCCGCCGCTCATGGCGATGACCTGGCCGTCGGCCGTGAAGCCCGCGGTCGACCGGCTGTCGGTTCCCGAGCAGGCCGCGGCGAACAGGATCAGACCGGAGGACAGGAGGGCGCGCATCTGGACCGAACACCCGCTTACCTTGGCGGTTCCCGGAACCGTCGCCGTGGGGCGGGGGTTAGGCTCTCGAGCAGGAGGGGCGGAACGATTGCCGGCGAACAGACGGAAGCGGACGTGAAGGGGCGGGCGGTGCTGCTGGCGCTGCTGACCGCAGCCTGCTCCGACAAGAGCGGCGGACCGCGCGAGATCGCGGGCGCCGATCCGGCGCGTGGGCTGGAGGTCGCCCGGAAGGTGGGCTGCGCCGCCTGCCACGAGACGCCCGGGATCGCGTGGCCGCGGGGCGCGGCAGGCCCTTCGCTGGAAGGCTTCGGCGGCCGTTCGCTGATCGCCGGCAGGTTCCCGAACCAGCCCGACAACCTGGTGCGATGGGTGCGGGACGCGCCGTCGATGGCTCCGGAGACCGGCATGCCGGCGACCCGGATCACGGAAGCCGAGGCGCGCGACGTCGCCGCCTGGCTCTATACGCTGCAATGACCGCCCCGACGCCCGGAACGTCCGGCTGGCCGCCGCCGGCGCTGGACCCGGCGGGACCGTTCGCCGGACCGCTGAACGTGCTGGCCTGGGTGCTGTTCGCCATGGCCGCAGCGGTGCTGGTCATCGTGCTGGTCGCGCTGGGCGTCGCCCTGTTCGGACCGCGGCGCTGGCGCGCGCGGCTGGGCGGCGAGCGGCTGATCTGGATCGGCGGGCTGGCCTTTCCGGTGGTCGTGCTCAGCGCCCTGCTGATCTACGGCCTCGGTCTGACGAGCCGCCTCACCGAGGAGCCGGCGGCGGGCGAGATGCGGGTGCGCGTCACCGGGGAAATGTGGTGGTGGCGCGTCGCCTATCTGGACGCGCATGGGCGCGAGGCGCTGCAGGACGCCAACGAGCTGCACATTCCGGTGGGACGGCCGGTGGTCCTGGAGCTCGACTCCGCCGACGTGATCCACAGCTTCTGGGTCCCCCGTCTGTCCGGCAAGGTCGACATGATCCCCGGGCGTCGCAACCTGATGCGCATCCAGGCCGACGCGCCCGGCGTCTATGGCGGACAGTGCGCCGAATACTGCGGCGGCCCCCACGCCCTGATGGGCTTCGTCGTGGTGGCGCACGAGCCGGCGGCCTTCGAGGTCTGGCGGGCGCGACAAGCGGCGCCGGCCCCCGCCGCCGCGACGTCGCATCCGGGAGCGGCGGTGTTCGATCGCGCCGGCTGCGGGGCGTGCCACACGGTGGCCGGGACCGCGTTCAATGGTCTGGCGGGGCCGGACCTCAGCCACGTCGGTTCGCGCCGCACGCTGGGAGCCGGCATCCTGCCCAACAACCAGGGAACGCTGGCCGGCTGGATCGCCGACAGCCAGTCGATCAAACCCGGCAATCGCATGCCCGCCTATCCGGTGCTGACCGGACAGGAGCTGCGTGACGTCTCGGCCTGGCTCGAGAGCCTCGAATGAAGGGCGAGACGGGGTTCGACCCGGGACTCTACGAGCGCTTCCCGACCAAGGGGCCGCGGCCGAAGGGAGAGCTGGAGGCGCTGGAGCAGGTCTGGTGCGGCCCCAAGGGCTGGCAGTGGATCACGGCGATCAACAACAACTTCATCGGCGTCTACTACGTCGGCGCGGCCATGCTGTTCTTCGTGCTGGCGGGGGTGCTGGCGCTGCTGATGCGCACGCAGCTGGCGCTGCCGATGAACGGCTTCCTGCCTCAGGAGACCTACAACCAGATGTTCACCGTGCACGGCACGGTGATGATGTTCCTGTTCGCCGTGCCCGCGGTGGAGGCGCTGGGGGTGCTGCTGCTGCCGCAGATGGTGGGCGCGCGCGACCTGCCGTTCCCGCGGCTGTCGGCCTACGCCTTCTGGGCCTATCTGATCGGCGGTCTGGCCTTCTTCTGCTCGATCTTCTTCGGCCTGGCCCCGAACGGCGGCTGGTTCATGTACCCGCCGCTGACCTCGACCACCTACTCGCCGGGCATCAACGCCGACTTCTGGCTGCTCGGCATCGGCTTCATCGAGATCTCGGCCATCGCCGGGGCCATCGAGATCATCGTCGGGGTGCTGCGCAACCGCGCGCCGGGCATGACGCTGGACAAGCTGCCGATCTTCGCCTGGGCGATGCTGATCTTCGCCTGCATGATCATCATCGCCTTCCCGTCGATCATCCTGTCGACCCTGCTGCTTGAGGTCGAGCGGGCGCTGGGCTGGCCCTTCTTCGACGCCCTGAAGGGCGGCGATCCGCTGCTGTGGCAGCACCTGTTCTGGTTCTTCGGCCACCCGGAGGTCTACATCATCTTCCTGCCGGCGGCGGGGGCGATGTCGACCATCATCCCGGCCATGGCGAGGACCCGGCTGGTCGGTTACCGGCTGGTGGTGCTGGCCATGCTGGCCACGGGCTTCATCAGCTTCGGCGTGTGGGCCCACCACATGTTCACCACAGGCATGCCGACCATCTCGACCAGCTTCTTCTCGGCCGCGTCGATGGCGGTGTCGCTGCTGACGTGACCCCCGTTTCTCATCCAGCCATAACAAGAGTCCGTAGTTGATCTGAGCTGGGGTTGTTGGGGTTGGCAAGAGGCCGGTCTGCGCAGCCATCAACCAGCGCAGCAGGCCGGCCGATCTTTCCGGTCAAGCGCCTCGGCATAGGCCTTTGGCGTCAGCCAGCCGAGCTTGGAGTGCGGCCGGGCTTCGTTGTAGTCGCGCCGCCAGGATTCCAGCACGATGCGGGCGTGTGGCAGCGACCGGAACAGAGTTTCGTTCAGCAGCTCGTCCCGTAGACGGCCGTTGAAGCTCTCGTTGAAGCCGTTCTGCTGGGGCTTGCCCGGCGCGA
>NZ_FOZV01000015.1 GCF_900116065.1 Brevundimonas viscosa | reverse complement strand
CCATCGCCATCAACAACGCCAGCAAGGCGCAGATCAGCGATCCCCGGGTCCGGGAGCTGGCGGACGAGATCATCGCCAGTCAGGTCCGCGAGATCGAGGAGATGAAGAGGCTGATCGCGGACATCGAGCTCAACGGCGAGCGCGCCGATCGGCCGCTCCCGCCGCGCCCGGCGGTGCTGACGCCGGACATGGAGCCGAAGATTCGCGAGGCGGTGGAGTAGCCGCCGGATGGGGGCTTGACCTTCCCATGACTGGAAGGCCCATCCGAGGCGGGACCTGGAATCCCGGAGACCGTCCCGATGACCACCACGACCCTGCGCACCCTTGAGATTCCCGTGCTCGGCATGACCTGCGCCAGCTGCGTCGGCCGGGTCGAGAAGGCCATCCGCGCCGCGCCGGGGGTGAAGAGCGCCACCGTCAACCTCGCCGCCGAGAGGGCGCGGGTGGAACTGGACGAGGTCGGCTCACCGGCCGCCGTGACCCAGGCGATCCGCTCCGCCGGTTACGAACCGATCGAGCGAACCCTAGAACTGAAGATCGGCGGCATGACCTGCGCCAGCTGCGTCGGCCGGGTGGAGCGCGCGCTGAAGGCGGCGCCCGGGGTGCTGGACGCCAGCGTCAACCTCGCCACTGAACGGGCCACGGTCCGGGTGCTGGAAGGCGCCGCCGACCTGCGCGCCCTGACCGACGCCGTGGCCGGGGCGGGCTACACCGCCGAAGCGGCCGCCCCGCCGGACGCGACCAGCGGGGATCGCGAACAGGCCGCGCGCGCCGCCGAGATCCACAGCCTGGGTCGCGCCGTCGCCATCGCCGGCGCCGCCACCCTGCCCCTGTTCGTGGTCGAGATGGCGCTGCATTTCGTGCCCGGCGCCCACGACTGGCTGATGGGAACCCTCGGCATGACGCCGTGGCGGATCGTCAGCTTCGTGCTGGCCACCTTCGTGCTCTTCGGGCCGGGCCTGCGCTTCTACCGGAAGGGGGTTCCGAACCTGGTCCGGCTGACCCCGGACATGAACTCGCTGGTCGTGCTCGGCGCCACCGCCGCCTGGGCCTTCTCCACGGTCGCGACCTTCGTCCCGCGGTGGCTGCCGGCGGGGACCGCCAACGTCTATTTCGAGGCGGCGGCGGTGATCGTCACCCTGATCCTCGTCGGCCGCTGGTTCGAGGCCCGCGCCAAGGGCCAGACCAGCCAGGCCATCCGCCGTCTGGTCACCCTTCAGGCCAAGACCGCCCGCGTCGAGCGGGACGGATCGGAGATCGAGCTGCCGATCGATCAGGTGACGCCCGGCGACGTCATCGCGGTCCGGCCGGGCGAACGAATTCCCGTCGACGGCTCGGTCCTGTCCGGGGCCTCTTTCGTGGACGAGTCCATGCTGACCGGCGAACCGGTTCCGGTCGAGAAGGGCGAGGGGGCGAAGGTCGTCGGCGGCACGATCAACACCACCGGCGCCTTCCGCTTCCGCGCCGAGAAGGTGGGCGCCGAGACCGTGCTGGCCCAGATCGTGCGCATGGTCGAGGCGGCGCAGGGCGCCAAGCTGCCGATCCAGGCCCTGGTGGACCGGGTGACGAGCTGGTTCGTGCCCGTCGTCATCGCCATCGCCGCCGTGACCTTCGGCGTCTGGCTGGCGTTCGGCCCGCAGCCGGCGCTGGGTTTCGCCCTCGTCAACGCGGTCGCGGTGCTGATCATCGCCTGCCCCTGCGCCATGGGACTGGCGACCCCGACCTCGATCATGGTCGGCACCGGCCGCGCCGCCGAGCTCGGCGTGCTGTTCCGCAAGGGCGAGGCGCTCCAGGCGCTGCAGGGCGTCGAGGTCGTCGCCTTCGACAAGACCGGCACCCTGACCGCGGGCCGGCCCGAATTGACCGACCTCGCCGTCGCCGACGGCTTCATCGAGGACGAGGTGCTCGCCCTCGTCGCCGCGCTCGAAACGCGCTCGGAACACCCCATCGCCCGCGCCATTCTGAAGGCCGCCGAGGCGCGCGGGCTTGCCGTGCCGGAGCCCGAGACCTTTTCCTCCCGTCCCGGCTACGGCGCCGAGGGCCGCGTCGCCGGCCGCGCCGTTGAGGTCGGCGCAGACCGTCTGATGCGCGACCTTGGCCACGACCTGTCCGCCTTCGCCGATCAGGCCGAACGGCTGGGCGAGGAGGGCAAGAGCCCGCTCTACGCCGCCGTCGACGGCCGGCTGGCCGCCGTCATCGCAGTCGCCGATCCGATCAAGCCCACGACGCCGGCCGCCATCGCCGCCATCCACGCGCTGGGCCTGAAGGTGGCGATGATCACCGGCGACAACCGCCGCACCGCCGAGGCCGTGGCCCGGCGCCTCGGCATCGACGAGGTGCGCGCCGAGGTGCTTCCCGACGGCAAGGTCGCGGCGATCCGCGCCCTTCAGGACGGCGACCGTCGCGTCGCCTTCGTCGGCGACGGCGTCAACGACGCCCCCGCCCTGGCGGCGGCCGATGTCGGCCTCGCCGTCGGCGGCGGCACGGACGTCGCCATCGAGAGCGCCGACGTCGTGCTCATCGGCGGCGATCTGCGCGGCGCCGTCAACGCCATCGCCCTGTCGCGCGCCACCATGCGCAACATCCGCCAGAATCTCGTCTGGGCGTTCGGCTACAATGTCGTTCTGATCCCGGTCGCAGCTGGTCTGCTGTTCCCGCTGTTCGGCTGGCTGCTGTCGCCCATGCTGGCCGCCGGCGCCATGGCCCTGTCCAGCGTCAGCGTCCTCACCAACGCCCTGCGTCTGCGCGGCTTCAGCTCTCGCTTCGAAGGAGTCCACTCATGAACATCGGCCAGGCCTCCCGGGCGACGGGCGTGTCGACCAAGATGATCCGGTACTACGAGTCCGTCGGCCTGATCCGCCCGGCGGACCGGACGGACAGCAACTACCGTGACTTCGGCGAGCGGGACGTGCACGAGTTGCAGTTCATTCGCCGCGCCCGCGACCTCGGGTTCTCGGTGGCGGAGATCGGCCATCTGCTGTCGCTCTGGCGTGATCGCGATCGCCCCAGTCGCGAGGTCAAGGCGATCGCCCAGAAGCACGTCGCCGATCTCGACGCCCGCATCGCCGAGATGAAGGCGATGGCCGACGCCCTGCGCACCTTGGCGAAGTGCTGCGCCGGCGACGACCGGCCGGACTGTCCGATCCTCGTCGATCTCTCGACGCGACAAACTGGAGCGCTCAAGTCCAACGTACGTATCGCCCGATAACGGGCTCGTCATAAGGTCTGACCTCGCCCCCCGTAACGCCAAACGTTTCGACGACATGGTGGATGACCAAGGGGCGATGGCGGAGGCGTCTCGCCTTGAAGCTGACATTCCCAACGGCCGAAATGAGTCAGGCGCGGACCTTGCCAACGATGGTGCGCCAAGAGTCGGCCTTTGACTCATTGCGGCGGTCGGAGACGTCCGCTTGGAGCACCACAAGGTGCTAGGCCTTTGGGCCGAGGCTGGCTCTTGCCGCCGGTCGATAGCGTCAACTCTACGGTCGCATGAGGGAGGCGCGACCCAACGGATGAGCTTCCCAAGAGCCGCCAGCTAGACGAGCCAGTTCAGCACGACAGCGCCTTGTCCGAGGATCGGAGGAGCTGGGACCGCGTTGGGCCTACAGATCAGAACTCCCACTCCACCATGACGATGTGCCGGCCCACCTGCGCACTAGCGTAACAGCAGGCCTCATGGAGGCGGTCGTCCTTCGTCGGGCCACAGTCGTCAGCGACCGCCTTGATGCACAAGAACTCCGGTTTGGCGGAACGTGCATAGTGGCTAGCGTAATAGAATCCGTAGGACTCCATATCAACGCCGCCTACGTTTTCGTTCAGAGATCTGATGCTCTCTAATACCTGAGGATCGCCAATGACGGCCGATCCAGAGGCAAACGGGGTGAGCCGCAGGGCTGGGGTTTTAAGTTCGCCCTCACTCAGAACGAACATTCTGTCTGTCAAACCATCAATCGACTTGGCACCGGCATCTACCAAACGTCTGGCCACTCGGTGGATCTGCGAGTTTCGGATCGAGATTGGTTCTGGACGTGAATAGAGCTTGGCAGCAGCCGGCGTCGGTTTCCACTTACCATAATCCCAGTCGATAGCGATTTCGCCGAATAGGATGTCGCCCAGATCAGCCTTGCCGGGAACGCCACCACAGAACCCCGTCATAATCGCTAGCTTCGGGCGAAGCTGGCAGATCAAGCCCTGAGCTTCTGACGCCGCTGACGGCTGACCCGCGCGGCCGATCGCCGAACAGGCACCTCGCCTCGGCGTCCCTTTTCTGTCGTTAAAGATAAACTCATGAACGCCGGGAAGTCCCGGTGCATCGCGGAGCTCGAACATATCCCTGAAAGGCCGCAGCTCTTTGTCTAGAGCAGTCAGAAAAAGTAGATCGTAGTCATACTTGGTAAGCCAAGCAGTCGTTCGCGCCTTTTGACTTACCTCGACATACGAGATGCGGTCACTCAGGTCTTTCTTCCAAAGACCATCCTCATCCTCCTCTACAATCGCCATGAGGTGGGCACCGATGCTGGACCCGATTTTCCCCACGACGTCGGCCTCTCGAGTGATCCCGAGAATGTTAGCCGGGGTCAGGATTTGGCCAGGGCTGAAAAGCTCCTCGAGTAACGCCTCCGCCGGCTGATAGTTTGCCTCTCCGCGACCGGTCACGTTGGGTATGGTGAGGTCTAAAATCAGGAGATCGAAGAATGCTGCCGCCATTGCGTCGCGCGCGGTGACTGCATCCTCAACGAGCAGGGCGTCTGAACCAGCACTGCTGGCGTGTACGACTTCGACGATTTGTTCACCAACATCACGGCGATCATGAACGATGAGTATTTTCAACTTACTCTCCTGCGTGAAATGGCGGACTGAAGAATCTCCTTCCAGTCCTCATGCCCGTATCGAACGCAGCCAAGATAGTCGGCGCCCAACATGTTGATTGCCAAGGCATTCACTTCCTCAACACCCATTATCGCGTTATCGAATCGATCGGGATCTTGGAAACTGTCGAAGCCAGTAATTATCACCGTCGGTATCGCGATTTTCATGAGCGCCAGCCTGTCGACCACGTCTAATCCTGCAAGTGTGGCGTGACCGGAGCCAAGATCCATCGAACCCGAAGCAGCGATATCCATTGACAAATCGAGGACCAATAGCGACCAGTCACCTGACATCACCAAGTCATCGGCGTCGTTCAGGTTTTTGGCCCGGACTATTTTGGCGTGATCGCCAAACGTTGACTGAACGACTCCAGCAACATCATTGAACTTCGTATCTACATCTTCGACGATTAGAACATCCACTCTATCCATGATTGTGATCCGCCATTGGGATCAGAACATGGAAAGACTGACGCCTACGGACCAGATCGATTGAACCGACCCTCTTCCGTATCGACGCGTTGAGGTATGCAATTTTCTTACAGCCTGAGTTTCCTTCACCGAAAAGGCTATCCGTCAGTTTCTCGTACGGGTGCCCCTCGATCCGAATCCGGCCTGGCGCGGCACGGGCGGTTAAGTTCGACGCAATCAAGTAGACCTGCCCCTCTCGGATTTCGGTGCCGAGACGGAGCCGTATCGCAGGAGATGGATTGTGCTTGATCGCGTTCTGCGCGATCTCGCTCAGCAGATCGTACATGTGCCGAATGTGCTCTGGTCGCACTGGCAATCCTGAGATGCTCGGTGGCATGTCGCCAAATCGCAAGCCTCCGGCCTTCCCGTGCGGCTGGAACCGCTGCTGAACGGCCAAATAGATCTCATACATCGTTAGCGAATGATCTCTTAGGCGTTCGGGCACCCGGAACCACTCCTGCAGAGCCAGCAGTCTGCGTTCGACGGCGGCGCCAGTGGCGAGAGCGATCCTGTCGACTTCGGCAGGGCGGCCGGTCAAGTGCTGCACCTCCACTTGAACTTCTACGAGCTTCGCCTTGAGCCGTGGACATAGCTCGTCATTCAGCGAGGCACGAGCACGCTCCAGGGCGGCATCGAGGCGTGGCCTAATCCAGTCGAAAACGATGTCGATGACCGACGAGAAGTCCTCTTTCGGAATGGCCTCGGCCAGAAGATCAGACATCTCGGAACGGGTAGGCGCGAACTCGAACAACGCTCCTTCCTTACTCTTGCGCACTGTGTGCATTCGAGCGTCGAGCCAGCTATTAATTTGCCTTGAAAGGGCCGGTTCAGCAGCTTTCGCATAGGCCGCGATCGTTGCGCGGTGCACCCCCGGCATCCGGGAGTTCGCGACCTGATGGACAGACGCGAGCACCTCGCGCCGAAAGGCGTCGTGGCGAATACGCACTGAAAGTATGGCTTCGATTCCGGCAGTTGGGTGTGTGAGGAATGTATCGATGATGCCGGCTATAGTCAGGACAAGTGGCCAGTCTCTGTTTCGCGCCTCGTACTCAATGATCGCGCCCCCGGAATAAGGGTATTTCGAAACTCTACGAGTGTTGGTGATAGCCGAGCTATCGCTCATCGCACTCGTCATTGTTATATAGGCATCATAAGCAGCTTGGTTTCTCGTGACAGCGTCCGCCTTTAGGGTATCCCAAGGAAGTTCGAATTGACGCGCGCCCAAGCTCATCCGTGAAAGGGATGCCGTCAGGTTGGCAGACTCTTGAGAAAGATCATCCTCCCCTAGTACTCCATCAATGAAACCAAACTTTTTCACCCCGGATTCCAAAAGCGTCAGCCGAGCCGTCAGCGCAGCGGTGTAGTTCTCAGCTAGCCGCAGCTTCAGAATCGTATCCGGCGTCAAAGTAACGCGAATAATAGCGAGCGCGTCGGCCCCGTATTCTTGGCTGACCCAATCGAAGAAGCCGCTTATGTTTCCGCGATCGACAAACGGCTCCATGGCAATCCGAAGCGCCGAATACTCCCGAAGATTTTCCTCGACTTGCCGGAGGAAGAGAACATAAATGCCGTCCGCGTGTCCTCGAAATGGCAGCACGCCGACCTGTTTGATCACCTGTGAGAGCCAAACCCAATCGAGTCCTGACAGGTAGCGAGGCTCAAGCCAAACCGGAAAGGTTGAGCGTGCGGCCTTGCTCCATTCTGCAAGCTTCCCCTGCCGTTGCAGGAGTGCGATCCGCCAGTTTGATACTGAGATCCAAAGCCTGTCATTGCGAAGATTTGTTCTCCCGCCGAAGGACTTCTCGACCAAGTTCAACACCGCTGTCCCCGGCGGCGTAAGTGAATTTGACCAAGCATCTATCGTCTGCGGGCCTGTAGGCCCCATCACGAGGAGCGGGAAAACACCGCCACACATCAGAGCGCCGCGGAATAGCCAGAGCTGCTCTCGTCGGTAGTCTTCCCTTTCGAACAAGAAGAGAGCTCTGGATAGCCAATCGACGAGTGTTCCGGCCGACAGCATGGCAAATCGAGTACGATATGTGTCGAGTAGGTCGTAGTCCGATTTAACCGGGTAAATATTCCAACGCAGTGAAGCCAGCGCGTCCGTTAATGGCGACGCTGTTCCTGCTTCCGCTGCTTCCCGGGAAGCATCTGCCATGTGAATGATTTGGCGGTGCATGTCTTCTGTAAGGCGTAGGCCCAAAAGCTGGCTTGGCCGCTCTATGAGAGGGAAGCTGGCGCCATGTAAGATCGGGCGGAGCCGGGAAATCCGGTGGTCTGGAAACGCCTCGGACAGCCGATCGACACATGCCAGGAGGAAGGGTCTGCACTGCCGACGTTCAGCAGCAACGAGCTCCAAGTGCTGAGTTATGTACTCAAGGGCATCGTATGGATGACTCATGAGGCCGACGTAGCAACGAAACGAAAGGCTGGCCTCGGTAACCCGCTGCGGCTCTAAGAGAAAATGGATGAGCTTGTGCTCGGTTTTGTCTCCCGCTTTGACGGGAAGCAAATGCTCCAGCATCTGGTAGAGGGATGACTCAGATGGCTGGTTGATCGCGTGAAATATAAGTGGGTAGAGAAGCCTTCCCTTGAACCACGATGATGTCAGGTTGCCGGATAAATACTCGTTGATTGCGGAATCTGAGTATGCGTGCAGCGAAGCATAAAGCCGCATGGAGTACATCGACTGCTGATCGGTGCGGTGTAGCGCGAGCAAGCGCTGCTTGACGTCGTCAGGCCGCTGTTCCGCAATAAGACCAGACGCTTCGGCATTGAAATCGATCCAAGCCGCAACCCTATCAATATTAGTCAAGGCGTATTCGATCGCCACAGCGAGCCAGTTATCTTCAATTTGTCCGGCAGGCTGAGACCAAAGATCGCCGAGTTGAGCGATATGCTTCGCCGTGAAGCGTAGCGATGATCCAAAGTCGTTGGGGTTTATTCTGAACGTATTATTCAGAACGAATTTGTTAATTGGTCCGACAGGTTCACCGGCGTGCATCCTTAGCAGTCGGTGGATTTCGATGATAATGTCAGGTGTCCCATTGTCCCCGCGCATGAACGCTGTAACGGCGGGACCAAGGCGTGCGGCGGGTGCCCGTTGTTGCCTGACTTTCCCCCTTCTGCGCTGAACCTTGGTCAAACACTGATTCCCCTTGACGGGCTGCGCTGGCTCGCCCGCAACGGTGCAAGCTAGGCGCTCGCCCTTATTCTAGTCAAACGAGGCGCGCCCGCTTAGGCCGCGCGCTCAGGAGCGTTGCTTAGACCGGCTCCAGCGCACAGTTCGGCCGCGGGAGTTTGCACGCCGCAGTCGGGGAATCTTCACTGTAAGGTCCACAACCCGCGAAAAAGGGCAATGTCCGCTACTGGCGCGACCGGGACACCCGATCTGCTCCTACAATCGAGGCGAAATTGATCGCGGCAATCTTAGGCCGGATCATGTCGCGTCGGGCGATGAGGTGAGGTGGTGAGGCTAGATCAGTTTATAGAAACGACGCTGTCTGAAATTGCTCTTGGCGTTGCCAAGGCAAAGGTTAGGAGCAAGGACTTAGTCTCGATTGCGCCAGGGAGCGTCGCAGGTGTGTCTCGGCAAACGGAGAGCACCGTGACATTCGACGTGTCGCTTTCAGTCTCGGATGCCAAGGAGGGTTCTTCGGGAGCGACCGGCAAGGCCGGCTCCAAGCTAAAAGTGTTCGTCGTCGATGCCGATGTCTCAGTCGACGGGCATGCCGCGCGGAAGCGGACCCGGAGTGAAGAAGCGACTCATCGGGTCAGCTTTGCCATTCCCATTTTGTTGAGCGCCCACCACCGAGCTGACCCATCGATGGGACTAGAAGCGGAGCTTATTGGCCAGATTGATGAGGCTTGGTTTGGTAAGGCTCAGATCGAATAGCTCATCCGCTTGAAACGAGGCCTTGCTGACGAGGCCGCCGAACAGATCACCGCCAGCGAAGCTAACGTCCCCTTTCGGCCGCCGTCCCAGTGTCAGGTTTTGGCGCTGAGGCGCTCCAGAGGGGCCGGCTCCCATTGGTTGTTCGCCGATGGTGCGCTACCCGTGCCGGATGTTCCTGTCGATCGCCACGACCCATAGGCCTGCCACCGATCTCGGCTTTCTGCTGCACAAGCATCCGGACCGACTGCACGAGACTGACCTGAGTTTCGGCAAGGCCTGGCTGTTCTACCCGGAAGCGACAGAGGAGCGCTGCGAGGCAGCCCTGATCCTCGATGTCGATCCCGTCGGACTGGTGCGCGGCAAGGGTCAGGCCGACGGCCTGCTGGACCAGTATGTGAACGACCGTCCCTATGCGGCCTCGTCCTTCCTGTCGGTGGCGTTGAACAAGACCCTGCGCACGGCGATGACGGGCGTTTCCAAGGAGCGCCAGGACCTGGCGGGCAGCAACTTGCCGCTGGAGGCGGTGGTGACCCCGCTGCCGCTGCGCGGGGGCGAGGCTCTGGTGAGAAGCCTGTTCGAGCCGCTGGGCTGGACCGTTGACCTGACGCCGATTGAGGGCGTCGGATCGGGGGCCGGCGCAGCGCGCTACGGGCACCTGAAACTGACCGGCGTCGGCCGGCTCAGCGCGTTGCTAAACCACCTCTACGTCCTGAT
Source organism: Brevundimonas viscosa (assembly GCF_900116065.1). Lineage (GTDB taxonomy): Bacteria > Pseudomonadota > Alphaproteobacteria > Caulobacterales > Caulobacteraceae > Brevundimonas > Brevundimonas viscosa. The sequence continues at coordinate 4,825 of NZ_FOZV01000015.1, read as the reverse complement.
CCCCGTCATGGACGACGCCAAACACTACTGGGTCGGCGAGGCCGAGATCGACAAGCTGATGGCCAAGGGCGAGGGTTGGCTCGATTCTCATCCGGCCAAGGACCTCATCGTGCGGCGCTACCTGCGCAATCGCGGCGCCCTTGCGCGCGTGGCTCTCGAACGTCTCGCGCCGGAGACGGCTGGCGAGGCCTTGCCGCCCGAGACTCGCGTGGCGCCCGAGGAGGCCTTGGAGGCGCCGATCCGGCTGAATGATCTGCGTCTCGACGCCGTGGTCCAGGCCATCCGCGCCACCGGCGGGACGGTCATCGCCGACCTCGGCTGCGGCGAGGGCAAGCTGCTCTACCGGCTGGTGCGCGAGCGCTGGGTCCAGCGCCTGTTCGGCCTCGATCCCGCTGCCCGTGAACTGGAATGGGCGGCAAAGCGGCTCAAGCTGAACGAGTTCGGCGGCCCGCCCGAAGGCCGCGTCACCCTGCTGCATGGATCGCTGACCTATCGCGACAGCCGCTGGGCCGAGGCCGATGTCGCGGTCCTGGTCGAGGTGATCGAACACCTGGACGAGGACCGGCTGCCGCTGGTCGAACGCATCGTCTTCGGCGAGACGGCGCCGAAGTCGGTGATCGTGACCACGCCCAACGCCGACTACAACGCCCTGTTTCCGAACCTGGCCGCCGGGGCCTTCCGCCATCCGGACCACCGCTTCGAATGGAGCCGGGCGCAGTTCGAGGCCTGGGCGGGCAGGATCGGCGAGACCTATGGCTACACCGCCGCCTTCAGCGGCATCGGAACCGAAGATGCGACCCTCGGCGCGCCTACCCAGATGGCGGTGTTCACGCGATGAGAGAAGCTGACAAGACGGACCTCGCTATTCCCGACTTCGCCCTCGTCGTGCTGATCGGCTCGACCGGCTCGGGCAAGTCGACCTTCGCGGCGAAACATTTCCTGCCGACCGAGGTCATCTCCTCGGACTACTGCCGCGCCCTGGTTTCGGACGACGAGACCAATCAGGATGTCTCGGCCGACGCCTTCGACCTCGTGCGCGAGATCGCGGCCAGACGGCTGAAGCACCGCAAGCTGACGGTGATCGACGCCACCAACGTGCGCGCCGCCGATCGCAAGGCCTGGGTCGAACTGGCGCGCAAATGGCATGCCCTGCCGATCGCCATCGTCATCGATCCGGGCGTCGACGTTTGCATCGCGCGCAACGCGCTTCGGCCCGATCGCGACTTCGGCCCCGGCGTGCCCAAGCGGATGGCGATGGAAATCCGCAAAGGCCTGGGCGGTCTCCAGCGCGAGGGCTTCCGTCAGGTCTGGAAGCTGACCAGCGAGGACAGCATCGAGGCCGCCGTCGTCACCCGCCAGCCGCTGTGGACCGACAAGCGCGATGACCACGGCCCGTTCGACATTATCGGCGACGTGCACGGGTGCGCGGACGAACTCCAGACCCTGCTGCGCAAACTTGGCTATGAGATCGCCTGGTCCGAAGATCGCGGCGACCGGAGGGTGACCGTCACCTCGCCCGAGGGCCGAAAGGTCGTCTTCGTCGGCGATTTGGTTGATCGTGGACCCAACTCCCCCGATGCCCTGCGCATCGCCATGAGCATGGTCGCGGCCGGGACCGCCTACTGCGTCCAAGGCAACCACGAGCGCAAACTCGGCCGCTGGCTGGAAGGCCGCAAGGTCACGATCGCCCACGGCCTGCAGGAAACCATCGACCAGCTTGAAGGCCAGGATCGGGGCCTGCGCGAAGGTCTGCCGACCTTCCTCGACAGCCTCCGCAGCCATGTCTGGCTCGATGATGGCCGCCTCGCCGTGGCCCACGCCGGGCTCAAGGAAGAAATGATCGGGCGCGGCTCGGGCGCGGTGCGCGAGTTCGCCCTGTACGGCGAGACCACGGGCGAGATCGACGAGTTCGGTCTGCCTGTCCGCGCCGACTGGGCCGCCGCCTATCGTGGCAAGACCGCCGTCATTTACGGGCATACACCGGTCGTCTCGGCCGAATGGGTCAACAACACCCTGTGCATCGACACCGGCTGCGTGTTCGGCGGAAAGCTGACGGCGCTTCGCTGGCCCGAGCGCGAGCTCGTCGAAGTGTCGGCGGAGAAGACCTGGTTCGAACCGATGCGTCCGCTCGGCGGATCAAGCCTCGGCAAGTCCGCGCAGGCCGACGCCGACGGGGTGCTCGACTATCAGGACGTCTCAGGGCGCCGCTGGATCGAGACGGAACTCAAGGGCAAGGTCGTCATCGCCGAGGAGAATGCGTCGGCGGCGTTGGAGGTGATGAGCCGCTTCGCCTTGGCGCCCCAGTGGCTGACCTATCTGCCGCCGACCATGTCGCCGTCCGAAACGAGCACTGTTGATGGCTGGCTCGAGCGGCCGGAGGAGGCCTTCGCCCACTTCCGCGAGCGCGGCGTGGCCCAGGTCGTGTGCGAGGAGAAGCACATGGGCTCGCGGGCGGTGATCGCCCTGTGCCGCGACGCCTCGGTGGCGCGCGAGCGCTTCGGTGTCGCCGGCGAGGAGAGCGGGGCCATCTGGACCCGCACCGGCCGCTCCTTCTTCAACGTCCCGGCGATGACCGAAGGCCTGTTGGCCCGCCTGCGGGCACGTGTCGATGAGACGGGCCTGTGGGACGAACTGGCCACCGACTGGCTGCTGCTGGACGCCGAGATCATGCCCTGGTCGGCCAAGGCCGGCAGCCTGATCGAAAGCCAGTATGCGCCTGTCGCCACCTCCTCGGCCGAGGGCTTCCGAACCGCCCGCGAGGCCTTGGCTCGCGCAATGGGTCGCAACCTCGACGTCAGCGCTCTTAATGCCCGGTTCGAGGATCGCGCCAAGCGGGCCGACCGGTATGCGACGGCGTGGGCGCCCTATGTCTGGCCGGTGTCCGGCATCGACGACCTGAAGGTCGCGCCCTTCCATCTGCTCGCGAGCGAAGGACGGGTCTGGTTCGACCAAGACCACGTCTGGCACATGACGCTCGCCGATCGCCTGGCCGAGGGCGAAGGCGTCGTGACGCGCACCCAGTGGCGTGTCGTCGACCTCGCCGACGAGGCCGCCTGCGCCGAAGCCGTCGGCTGGTGGGAGACCCTGACTGCGTCCGGCGGCGAAGGCATGGTGGTCAAGCCGCGTGACTTTGTCAGCCGGGGCAAGAAGGGTCTGATCCAGCCCGCGCTGAAGGTGCGCGGGGGTGAATACCTGCGCATCATCTACGGCCCGGAATACGACGCCCCGGACAACCTCGTCCGGCTTCGCGAGCGTGGCCTGGGCGGCAAGCGCAATCTCGCCCTTCGCGAGTTCGCGCTGGGGCATGAAGCCTTGAAGCGGTTCGTTGCTCGCGAGCCGCTGCGGCGCGTTCATGAATGCGTCTTCGCGGTTCTTGCGCTAGAGAGCGAGCCGATCGATCCGCGCCTCTAGATCTGGGGCAACGAACGTCCGCTTTCCGCTTCGGCGCTAAGTTCCGCTTCTGGCGCTCTGCCGACCCCGGGGCCGCGAACGGCCTGAACGTCCGGGACGGGTGGGGGGCGGACGTTAGTCCACTGTCGCCTCGCACCGCGCCAGCAAGCTCCCAAGCGGATCAGCCTCTTCGACGTCACGGACGCCAGTGGCTGACAGGTAGCGAAGCAGAAGGGCCCGCAGATCGTCGGGCTTCGGCGGCAGCCCCTCCACGTGTGAGATGCGCACCCGGTCGCCTATGGCTTCCAGCTTGAAGACTTGACCGTCGGGCCCGTAGCCGACGGGATAGACGCCATCCCGCACGTCGATGGCCTCAAGGTCCATCTCAGCCTGTAAGACCGACGAGTAGAACAGTGCCGGCTCATCAGCGGCCACGATCAATCTGATCTTTGAATCGGTTGCCATGCGCCAGCTTCAGACATTGGCCCTCACCTCGGCAAGCAGTTCTACGGGACCGCCACCCTTTGAGCGGCCGTCTCGATCCGCTCCTTAATTTGCTCGTAGTCTTCCGTGCTGACGTCTGTGACGAATGACACGTCTCGGCCGCCGAGGATCGAGACGGTCAGCATCCGGCCGAATATGTCGCCGGGCGCGTATCGAGCTTCAACGGCGCAAATGTCCCGAAGGTACACCCGACGGGTGAAGGGAAGTCCGATGTGAAGTCTGCCCCCTTCGAGCCACACATGTTCCTCTTCCCAGATCGAGCCCAGGATGATGCTGATTAGCAGAGGGCCACCCGCCACGATGATCCATATGAGAGTCAGGAAGAAGAGCAGGATAGCGCCGGCCTTGTAAGGCCGGTCGGCGATAACGCTTGGCCCAAGTAAGAGAACCCCACCGACCGAGAGCACCAGCAACGCGAGTGGCAGGGCCAATCTCTTCAGTAAGGCGCGACAACTTTGGCGACTGTAACGTGAGATTACTTCTCGCAATCGACATCCCTCTCACCGACAGATCTTTGGCCGTCGCAACATTAGCGGGCAGGACGAATGTCAGCTAGGGGTCGGGAGCCGTCAGTCGCCTGTGGGTGGATAGCGGACGTTGCCGGGACGCAGCCTTCGGCTAAGTTAACGCAATGACCCTTGAAGAACTCAGGTCCGACCTGCGCGAGATCCTCGCGAAAGAAGAGGCAAGCCCAATAGACTGGGTTTCTGTCGACCGAATGTGCTTGGAGCTAATCGGGAAGCTCGCGAGAGGGAAAGAGCCCCCTTACCCGCACGATGTTGTCTACCACTACCTCGACGACGCCGACATCCGGCGGAAGGACGACGTATACGGTCTGACGTGACCCCCTGAAACTCCTCCAGGAATAGCTAGAGTCCGCCCCTTGAAAGGACGGACAGAATGAAGCGGTCAAGGTTCACGGAAGAGCAGA
>NZ_FOZV01000007.1 GCF_900116065.1 Brevundimonas viscosa | reverse complement strand
GTCCGAGAACACGATCAGCCCCGGCAGGATGCGCTGCAGCGTCGACAGGGTCGCCTCGTTGGCCACATAGCCCGAGGTGAACAGCAGCGCCGCCTCCTTGCGGTGCCAGCTGGCCAGCTCGGCCTCCAGGTCCACCGCCGAGCGCGTCGTGCCCGAGATGTTGCGCGTGCCCCCCGCCCCGGCCCCGGCCGCGTCGACCTCGGCCTTCATCGCCTCCAGCACCGCCGGATGCTGGCCCATGCCCAGGTAGTCGTTGGAGCACCAGACCACCACCTCCTGCTCCGACCCGTCCGCGCGGCGACGGATCGCCTTCGGAAACCGGCCGCGCACGCGCTTCAGGTCGGCGAAGACGCGATAGCGCCCCTCCCCCTTCACCTGCTCAACGGCGGTCTGGAATGCAGCCTGGTAGTCGTACAATGAACCGGTCCTCGATGTGCGGGGCGGAACATTCCACGTCGGGGCGGACCGATCACCTCGGGAATTCCCCGTAGCAGCCCTGCTAATCTCCCGGATCGCGACAGCCGCAGCAGGCCCCGGGATCCTCCACCTGCTCCAGCACCCGCCGCTCGTGTTCGACGCTGACCTCGAGCAGGCGACGCCAGACCGGCACGGCGATCTTCGGCGACAGGCCGGCGTCCAGCGCCGCCGCCCGGATGCGGGCGAGGATGGCCTGTTCCCGCTCCCGGTCCCGCAGCGGGGCGTGCCGCCCCTTCACCTCGGCGACCGCCTCCACCAGCCGCTGGCGCGCCGCCATCAGCTCGAGCATCCGCCCGTCGACGCCATCGAGTTGGGCGCGCAGGTCCTCCAGTCGCCGGTGGTCGATCATGGCCGCGCCTCCACCGAGGCCATGCCCGCCGCGCCGTGCAGATAGCCGTTGATGATGGGACCGGGCAGGCCCAGCGCATCGACCCGTCCCCGCAGCCCGCCGGCGTCGACGCCACCGTCAAGGAAGGCGCGGAAGGCGCTGGCGACGGCCGCCATGTCCGTCGTGTGCGGCGACAGGCGCAGGGCGGCGACCCCGGCGTCCGCGAGGGCGGCGGGGTCGACGTCGGCGAGCTGGACCCCGTCGGAGAGCGTCTGCACGCCGTTGACCGCGAGAAAGCCGCGCCCTTCGAGGGTGCTCAGCCGCAGGCCGTCCGCGTCCCATCCGCAGACGAACTGGCAGGAGTCCTTGTGCAGGCCGTGGTGTCGCGCATGGTAGCAGCGGCCCGAGAGAGCCAGCGGCACGCGCCCGAAGGCGAAGAGCTCGATCTCCAGTCCCGGGCAGGCGCGGGCGATGGCTCCCACCGCCTCCAGCGACAGCTCGACGTTGGCGCACAGGCGCACGCAGCCGCGCTCGACCAGCTCCTGAGCCGCCGCCTCGTTGTAGACGTTGAGCAGGGGCCCGGCCACGAACGGCGCCGACCGGTCCAGCAGACCGGAGATGTCGTTGACCTCGACCAGCTCCGGCGTCTCCGCCAGCGCCGCGATGCCGCGTCGGTCGCGGACGCTGGCGGGCAGCGCCAGCCCCGACCAGACCACCTCCTTGCCGGCGGACGTCAGTCGCTCCGCCGCCTCCGCCAAGGCGTGGGCTGCGAGCGGCGCGCGTTTGCCGCAGACCACTTCGCCCAGATAGACGCGGTCGACCGGCGCCTCGTCGGCGATGCGGGCATAGAAGTCGACGATGCGCGGCGGCGACCAGTGGAACAGCAACGGGCCCAAGGTCAGGCCGATGGCGGGGCGGGTCATCTCCAGGTCTTCCGGTAGGCGCCGGCGGTCTCACGTCCGCCCTCGGCGAGATCGGTCAGTTCGGCGGAAAGCTCCGACGGATCGCCGCCGCGCTCCAGCAGGTCGATGGCCTTGCGAAAGGTGGCCGCGACGCGGGCCACATAGGCCTTGCCGCGCTGGCGGCCCTCGACCTTGACCGCCGTCACGCCCGCCCGGCGCAGCTCCGTCAGCAGTCCGATGGCGTTGAGGCTGACCGGGTCCTCGAACAGGTAGGACAGCGCGCCCTCGACCTCGAAACGCCCCTTGCACAGGGTCGGGTAGCCGGCCGGCTCGCCGGGGGCGTACCGGTCCAGCGCCAGCCCCGCCAGGCGCGAGGTCATCGCCCCGCCCTCCTCCTCGGTGTAGGTCACCGCTTCCGGCGGCGAGCAGACCCCGCTCAGGTTCGGCGACCGGCCGGTGGCGTAGGACGACAGGGCGCAACGTCCTTCGGCCATGACGCACAGGCCCCCGAAGACGAAGGCCTCGGTCTCGACCTCGATCTCGCGCATCAGGGCGGCGATCTCGCCCACGCTGAGCACCCGCGGCAGCACGACCCGCTTCACCCCGAACTCGCGCGCGTAGAAGGCGATGGCCTCCGGCGAGCCCGCCGCCGCCTGTACGGACAGGTGCAGCCTCAGCCCCGGCCAGGCGCGCCGCGCATAGGCCAACACTCCCAGGTCGGCGACGATCACCGCGTCGACTCCCGCCTCGCCGGCCGCGTCGACCGATCCGCGCCACCGGTCGGCCGCTCCGGCCCGCGCGAAGGTGTTCACCGCCGTCAGCACCTTCGCCCCGCGCGCATGCGCCCAGGCGACGCTCTCGGCCAGCTCGGCCGGGGAGAAGTTTAGTCCCGGGAAGTTGCGGGCGTTGGTGTCGTCGCGCAGCCCGCAATAGACGCTGTCGGCCCCCGCCTCGACCGCGGCTCTCAGCATGGCCGGCGAGCCGGCGGGGCAGACCAGTTCGATCGCCATCGTCAGGCCACTCCTGCATGGCGGCGAAGGACCGCCAGCGCCGCGGACGCCCCCCGCGTCACCGGCTCGCGCAACGGCGGCCGCACGCCCAGCACATCGGCCAGGCTCAGCTCGGCCGCCTCCAGGGTGTTGTGCAGGGCGACCGTCGCGTCGGTGTCGCCCTCGATCCGCACCCGGCGCGAGAAGAAGGCCGCGTCCGCGTCGGCGCTGCCGTCGAGCAGCGACAGCAGCAGCACCAGCGGCCCGGTGATCCGGGCGGCGCAGGGCGCGTCGTCGTCGTGGCGCACCACCTTCACCTCGCCTGTCCTTCCGTCCGGACGCAGCCGGAAGGCGACCGGGAAGTCGGTCGGAGCGATGACGAAGTCGGCCCGGCGGGCGTCGCCCAGCCGCTCGAACACCTCCGGGCGACGGGCGGCGACGCCGCGGACCGCTCCGGTCAGCACCCGCTCGGGCGCGGCGCGGAAGGCCATCAACAGGTCGGCCGCCGCCCCGCCGGCGGACCTTCCGGTTCGCCCCCGCCACGCCGCCCCGCCCATCAGGCCGCCCCCCGCAGGGCCGGCGCCGCCGCCTCGACGTGCCGCCGGATGAACCCGGCGATCTGCGGGAACAGCAGGCCGCGATTGGCCGGGTCGGCCCAGTAGGGGTTCATGAACACGCAGCGCACCAGCACCAGTCCGTCCGCGTCCTTCACCCCGTCATAGCTGGCGAGGTGGCGGTCGATCAGCCGCGCATAACCCGCGCCAAGCGTCGTGCGCGAGGCGGACAGCTCGGCCGAGGCGTGGATGGCGTCGAACAGGGCGGCCGTGCGCGCGTTGGCGCTGGACAGGGCCTCGCCCTCCCGCGCCAGCGAGAAGCAGACGATGTTGGCGTCGACCGGCTCGAGGAAGCGCACCTCCGGCACAGCCGCGGCGACCGCGCCCCGGAAGGCCCGCGCCGTCCGCACCGTCTCCGCCAGCAGGGTCCCCAGCCCCTCCGGCCCGAAACCAAGCGTCCGCCCGGTCAGCCAGGTGGCGGCCGCCCCGGCCGCCGTGCGCGAGCCCTCCAGCGTCGACGCCCACTTGCCGTCGCCCAGCTCCGGCCGATCGAGATAGGGCGCGTCGAAGGCCGACACGGCGTAGCGAGCCCGGTCGCGGGTCAGGAAGGCTCCGCACGCATAGGGCACGTAGCCCAGCTTGTGCGGGTCGATGGTCACCGAGTCGGCCCGACCGATCGCCCGCAGCGCCGCGGCGCTGGCCGGGGACAGTGCCGCCTCGTCCGGCCCGCCCAGGACGGCGCACAGGAAACCGCCGTATGCCGCGTCGACGTGCCGCCAGATGTGCACGCCCTCGTCCCGCTCCCACGCCTCCAGCCGGTCGTGGACCGCGTCGATCGGGTCGATCTCGCTTGTCTCGGTCGTGCCGGCCACGCTGACCGCCGTCAGCACCGGACGCCCCTGGGCGCGGGCCTCGCGGATCAGCCGGTCGAGGTCCTCGATGTCCAGCCGCCCCTCGGCGTCGAGGGCGATGCTCCACAGCGACCCCTCGCCCAGCCCGAAGACATTGGCCGCCTTCAGCCAGGAATAGTGCTTGGTTCCCGGCGCCAGCAGCACCGGGCCGAGGTAGTCACGCCCCGCCGCCCGGCCGATGCGGGCCCAGACCGCGGCCGGATTGCCGACGGCGGCGCTGTAGCGGCGCAGGGTGGCGTCGGTCAGGCCGTGCTGGTCCCAGAGTTCGCGGAACCGGTCCCAGCCCATGTGGGCCGCGGCGAAGACGTCCAGCGGCTCGCCCGTGGTCTCGGCCACGTAGAGGCCGAGGCTGAGCCAGTGATCCATGCGGTAGCGCGCCCGCCAGACCGCCTCGAAATTGGCCACCGTGCCGCCGGAGGTGAAATGCCCCTGCGCCTCCGCCGGATCGTAGCCGAGCATGGACGCCAGCATGGCGACGGCCTCGGTCTCGATCACCGAACCGACCCGGCTGGCTTCCTGGGAGGTGTTGTTGGGATTGTGCAGCATCGCCGCCAGCCAGCCGAACAGGGCCGGCAGCGAGATCTCCGCCTTCATGTGACCGATGTAGCGGGGCGTGTGGGTCGGGGTCTCCGCCGTCAGCGCCTGCGCCAGTTCCTGCAGACGCGCGGAGAGATCGGCGCGCGCCTCGGGCGCCGCCGCCGCTTCCGACGTGGCTGCGAAGTCGTCGGGGAACAGGCTCTTGCGCCAGTCGAACCAGTGGTCGAGCAGGCCGAGCATCTCGGAACGGACCCAGCGCTCATTCTCGCAACGCGCGCCGGGGAAGTAGGTCGAGGCGATCGCCGCCGCCGGGGAATCGGGCATCAGGGTCTCCGGTTGGGTTGATGGCGCCGCCGGGGCGGCGCGTCCTTGCGCCGGCTCAACCTCGGCGGTCTCAATGCGGCCGGCTCAGGATCCAGGCGCCGACCGCCAGCAGCACGGCGCCGGCGGCGGCCAGGCCGACGATCGGCACATCCCCCAGCCAGAGCCCGGCCCAGCTGGCCGGCAGGCTGCCGGCGGCGACCAGCTTGGCCTTGCGCGGAATGGCGCGGCGCTCGGTCCATGCGCGGATCGCCGGTCCGAAGCGGGGATGGCTTCGCAGCCAGGCCTCCAGCCGCGGCGAGGAGCGGGCGAAGGCCCAGGCCGCCAGCAGGGCGAACGGCGTCGTCGGCCACAGCGGCAGGACCACCCCGATCGCCGCCGCCGCGGTCGCGACGGCCCCCAGCAGGCGCAGGCCCGGCCGACCTGCCGTCGGCGCCAGCGCGAACGGCTCGGCGTAGCCGTTCAGATCGGACGGGAAACTGACCGGTTTCATGGCCGCACCTTCCGTCCGGACGCCGCCCGACGCTTTGCGCCGCCGCAAGTCGGCTCAGAGGGATTTCCGCACCAGCATCGGCCCGTAGACCGCCGCAAAGCCGGCGAAGGCCAGCACCCAGAGCGCCGCCGAAGCTCCGAGCAGCGCCGGCGTCAGGTCCGGCAGGAACGGCGCGGCCACCCGCACCGCCGCAGCGGCGAGGACGAGGGTGTAGACCCCCGTGGTGGCGACGTCGGAGGCTCGCGGACGCCCGGTATGGCCGCGGGTGGCGCGCGTCATCACCGCCAGCGTCATCACCCCGATGCCGCCGGCCGTAAGGGCATGGACGCCTGCGGTGAACGGCACAGCCGCCGGCGCCAGGGCGGACGCGCCGAGCAAAAGGAAACCGACGGGCAGCCACACGAAGCCGAGGTGAAGGATCCAGACCATCGACTCCGGCCAGGTCTGCCACCCCCGCCAGCGCAGCAGGCGGACCAGGCTTAGCAGTCCCGCGGCCAGCAGGGCGGCTCCGGTCGTTACGGCCTGGGGCGTCGCCACCCACAGCGCCAGGGCGCCGACCGTGACAACGAGCGCAACCTTGTCGAACAGCCCGAACGGCGTCGGCCGGGCCAGGCCGCGCGGCAGAACCCAGTTCTGGGTGAAGCTCGGAATGATGCGGCCGCCGATCAGGGCGATCAGGGCGGTGATCACCGCGACCGCGACCCGCTCCGCATGAGGCCCCGCTTCGGGCCACTGCGCCGAGGCGTGGAAGGCGACATTGGCGCAGGCCAGCACGCTGACCATCACCGCCACCGGCAGGTTGCGACGGTTCTTCGCCGCCAGGATCTCGCGCCAGATGAGGGCCGCGAAGACGACGAGGAAGGCCACGTCGGCGACGATGGCGAACAGACCCGCGCCAGGCGGCAGGAAGCCGGCGAGGCGGCCGGCCAGCCACAGGGCCACCAGACCGGCCAGCGGCCATCCGGAGACCGGAAGACGGCCCGTCCAGTTCGGCACCGCCGTCAGCAGGAAGCCGGCGATGACCCCGGCGCCGTAGCCGAACAGCATCTCGTGGGTGTGCCACAGCCGCCCGTCCGCGCCGCCGATGGTCCCGTCGCCGAGAACGAAGGACGCAACCCAGATCGGCACCGCCAGCGCGGCCCAGACAGCCGAAAGCAGGAAGAAGGGCCGGAACCCGAAGGTAAGAACCGCCGGGCCCTGCCAGGCCCTGATGCCGTCGCGCGTCGCGCCCATGAACACTGAACTCCAGAAAGAAATGCGGGGCGGAAGGGTCCACGATCCCCTCCGCCCCGCCCGCCCGCGACTACTCCGCGGGAAGCACGGCCGGCTTGCCGCCGATCCGGGGTTTGCGGGCCGCGATCACGAGGCGGGCCGCGAAGATGGCCAGCGAGAAGGCGCCGACGCTGAAGACGACGTCTCCGGGCACCCGCATCCACACCAGCATCTCGACCAGCGGCGAGTGAATGACCGCCGGAGAGCGGGCGTACCACATGCCGTGTTCGATGCTGGCGAAGGCCTGCACCACCCCCATGGGCAGCAGCGACAGGAAGACCATCATCGCCACGCCGATGTTCAGCGTCCAGAATGTCACCGCCAGCAACCGGTCATCCCAGGCCAGCCGCGGCGCGAGGCCGCGCAGGCAGAACAGCATCAGGCCGATCCCCAGCATGCCGTAGACCCCGAAGAGCGCGGCGTGGGCGTGGGTGGCCGTCGTGTTCAGCCCCTGCAGGTAGTAGAGGCTCAGCGGCGGGTTGATCATGAAGCCGAAGACCCCGGCGCCGAGCAGGTTCCAGAAGGACACCGCCACGAAGAACAGGATCGGCCAGCGGTAGGTCTGCACCCACGGCGCCACCTTGGTGTGCCGCCAGGTCTCGAAGGCCTCGAAACCGATCAGCGCCAGGGGCACGACCTCGAGGGCCGAGAACATGGAGCCGATGGCGATCACCGACACCGGCGTGCCGGCGAAGTACCAGTGGTGGGCGGTGCCGAGGACGCCGCCGGTCAGGAACACGATGGTGCCGAACAGGACTGCGACGTTCGCGGTCTGGGCGCGGACGAGGCCCAGCTTGACGAACAGCAGGCTGATCACCGCCGTGGCGAAGACCTCGAAGAAGCCCTCGACCCACAGGTGGACGATCCACCAGCGCCAGTACTCGACCATCGAGATATGGGTGTGTTTGCCCCACATGAAGCCGGCGGCGTAGAACAGGCCGATGGCGATGGTCGACATGAACAGCACCGCCAGCACCGGCTTGCTGTCCGACGGCGAGCGCAGCGCCGGCCACAGGGCGCGACCGACCAGCACCAGCCACAGCATCAGGCCGACGAACAGCAGGATCTGCCAGAAGCGGCCGAGGTCGACGTACTCCCAGCCCTGGTGGCCGAACCAGAAGTTGGTGTGGATGTCGAAGACCTGCTGCACGCCAAGCCACTCGCCGGCCATCGAGCCGAGGACGACGAACACGAGGGCCGCCCAAAGGATGTTGACGCCCAGCTTCTGGAAGCGGGGCTCATGGCCCGAGATCATCGGCGCGATGTACAGGCCGGTGGCGAGCCAGGCGGTGGCGATCCAGAACACCGCAAGCTGGGTGTGCCAGGTGCGGGTCACGGCATACGGGATCCATTCGGAAATCGGGATGCCGTAGAAGTCGTGGCCCTCGACCGCATAGTGGGCGGTCATGGCGCCGAGGCCGACCTGCAGCAGGAACAGGCCGATCACCGTGAGGAAGTACTTGCCGCTCGCCTTCATCGAGGGCGTCGGCTTCATGGTGAACAGCGGATCGGTCGCCGGCACGGTCGGCGGCGCCTCATGCTTGGCGCGGGCGTGCCAGAAGATCAGGGCGGCGACCCCGAAGATCAGCAGCAGCACGCTGGCGGCCGACCAGACGATGTTGGCCGAGCTCGGCACGTTGTCGATCAGCGGCTCATGCGGCCAGTTGGAGGTGTAGGTGACGACGTCCCCGGGACGGTTGGTCCCCGCGGCCCAGCCGCTCCACCACCAGAAGGCGGCGATGTCCGCCCGGCGGGCGGCGTCGGGCACCGGGTTTTCGGCAATGGCGTACTGCTCGCGCAGATGCGACAGCTCGATGTCGTCGCTCAGCAGCGCCTCATAGTGGGCGCGCACCTGCCGGATCGCTTCCGCCCGGTCGGCGGAAACCGAAACGGTCCCGGTCGCCGGATCGTAGGTGTTGCGCCGAACCTCGTCCTTCAGGCGCGCCTTCAGGGCGCCCTGCTTCTCGAGGTCCAGCTGGGCGTACGCGACGCCGTGTTCGCGCTTGGCCCAGATATCGAGCAGCGCGACGAGTTCGCGGTGCAGCTGGTCCGCCGACCAGTCCGGGGCCACATAGCCGCCGTGGCCCCAGACGGAGCCGACCTGCTGGCCGCCCATGGACTGCCAGGCGAGCTGGCCGTCCTGGATGTCCTGCTTGGTGAACAGCACCTCGCCGGACGGCGCGACCACCTGCGCCGGCAGCGGCGGGGCCTGCCTGTAGATTTCGCGTCCCATCAGCCCTAGCACGGCGAAGGACGCCGTCATGATCAGGGCGAGGACGAGCCAAAGCCTCTTGGTTGTCATCTCTCTCTGTCCTTTGCCGACAGGGACTCCCCCCGCTTCGGCCTTGTCCGTTCCTTGGCGCGCCTGCCGACGCGGGACGTTGCGCCGGCGCAAGCTCTACGCGCGGAAGACTCCTCAGACCGCCTGCGCGTGTCGCCGCGCGGGGCCGGCCAGCTGGGCGTCGAAGCAGGCGGCGACGGTGCGGACGAGGCGCGCGGCCGCGGCGGGCACCTCGACCACCCGGCCCCGGAGCCTGCACAGGCCGAGCGGCTCCAGTTCGGCGATCCCCGCGAAGCACGAATCAAGCGCGTCGGGGGCGAAGCCGCGGTCCGTGCACACGGCGCCGACATCGACCCGCAGGTCGCACATGACCCGTTCGATCACCGCCGCCCGCAGTTCGTCCTCTTCGGTCACCGGCAGACGGCGCGCCACCGGCAGATGCCCGGCCTCTACGGCCCGGCCCCAGGTGTCGGTGGCGATGGCGTTCTGCACGAAGCCCGGCCCGAAGCGCCCGATGCTCGACGGCCCGACCGGGATCATCACGGCTGCCGGGTCGTCGGTGTAGCCTTGGAAGTTGCGTCGCAACCTGCCCGACGCGGCCGCCACGGCCAGCGGATCGCCGGGCCGGGCGTAATGATCGAGCCCTATCCTGACGTAGCCCGCCGCGACCAGTTCCTGGTCGGCCGCCTCGGCCTGGTCCCAGCGCCCCTGCGCGTCGGCGAGATCCTCTTCGCGGATCATCACCTGGTGCTTCTTCATCCACGGCACATGGGCGTAGCCGAAGACGGCGACGCGGTCGGGAGCGAGCGAAATCGCGTCGCGCGTGCTGGCGGCGACGTTTTCCGGCGTCTGCCCCGGCAGGCCGTACATCAGGTCGAAGTTCAGCGCGGCGAGGCCGGCGTCGCGCAGCCGGGCCACCACCGACGCCACCTGTTCGAACGGCTGGATCCGGTTGACCTTCTGCTGCACGTCCGGATCGAAGGTCTGCACCCCCAGGCTGACGCGGTTCACGCCGGCGGCGACCGCGGCGTCGATGAACTCGTGGGTCAGCAGGCCGGGATCGAGTTCGGCGGCAACCTCCGCATCCGGTCGCAGGCGGAAGGCGCGACCGAGCACCGCCACCAGCTCCGCGAAGTCGGCGGGAGCCAGGGCGTTCGGACTGCCGCCCCCGAAATGCAGATGCTGCGTTCCGGCATGGGCGGGCATCGCCGCGGCCCACAGCTCGATCTCCCGCTTCAGCGTTTCAAAGAAGGTGCGAACCCGGTCGTATTCATGGAACACGCTCGTGTGGCAGCCGCAGTACCAGCACAGCCGCTTGCAGAACGGCACGTGGGTATAGACCGACAGCGTCTGGTCCGGCCGGATCTGCGCCAGCCAGGAGCGGGCCTCCGCATCGTCCTCGGCCGCCGTGAAGGCCAGGGCGGTGGGATAGCTGGTGTATCGCGGCAGCGTCCGACCGGCCTGCGCCAGCCAGCTCGAAGGCACGGAAGGGCGCGCCGCCTTCGGCGCGACGGCAGTCGAATCCAGCACGGTTGCAACGAGCCTCGAACAGTGAAACGGAGGGCGGCGTCCGCCCTCGCCGGGGTTAGGCGCAAACCGCGACAGGTGACATTTGGGTATTCCACCTAGGGAATCTTCCGGAGCGCGGAGCGACCGCTGGACCGGGCCCGGAGCCGGGCTTCTGGCGTGGGCTCTGGCGGCCCGGCGCAACCGCAGCGGATACGCCGCAGCGCTCGTGGGAACGGCGCTGGCGCTGGCGATCGGCTTGGCGGCGACAGCCTACCTCGAGGACCGGATCGCCTTTCTCCTGTTCATCCCCGTCGTCTTCGCCGCGGCCACCCTCGGCGGCCTCGGCCCCGGGCTCGCGGCGACGCTGCTGGGCGTCGCCGGCGGCGTCGTTCTGACCTGGCAGCAGGGCGGCGGCGACCTCGCCAGCACCGCCGCCTTCGTGGCGATCGGCTGCATGATCGGGGCGGGCGGCGAGATGTTCCAGGTCATGCGAGACCGCGCGGTGGCGGTGAACAGCGACCTTCGCTCGCGCGAGGCGCACCTCAGTTCGATCCTCGCCACCGTCCCTGACGCCATGGTCGTCATCGACGAGCGCGGCACCATGCGATCCTTCAGCGACGCCGCCGAGAGACTGTTCGGCTGGCGCGCCGAGGAGGCCATCGGACAGAACGTCAAGATTCTCATGCCCTCGCCCTATCGCGAGGCCCACGACAACTATCTCGACCGCTATCTGACGACGGGCGAGAAGCGGATCATCGGCGTCGGCCGCGTCGTCGTCGGCGAGCGCAAGGACGGCTCGACATTCCCCATGGAGCTGTCGGTGGGCGAAATGGTCTCCGGCCAGGAGCGCTTCTTCACGGGGTTCGTCCGCGACCTTACCGAACGACAAAGGACCGAGGCCCGCCTGCAGGAGCTCCAGACCGAACTCGTGCACATCTCGCGCCTCACCGCCCTCGGCGAGATGGCCTCGGCCCTGGCGCACGAGCTGAACCAGCCGCTGTCGGCGGTGGCCAACTACCTCAAGGGCTCCTCGCGGCTTCTGAGGGGACCCGAGGTGCCGCGGGAGATGCTCAAGGAAGCCATCGACCTCGCCGGCGACCAGGCCCTTCGCGCCGGCGACATCATTCGCCGTCTCCGGGACTTCGTGGCGCGCGGCGAGACTGAACGCCGCATCGAAAGTCTGCACAAGCTGATCGAGGAAGCAGGAGCCCTGGCGCTGGTCGGAGCCAAGGAGCACGGGGTGAGCGTCAGGTTCCGCTTCGACCCGGCGATCGACCTCGTCCTCGCCGACAGGGTGCAGGTGCAGCAGGTCGTCCTCAACCTGATCCGCAACGCCATCGAGGCGATGGAGGAGAGCCCCCGCAAGCAACTGGACGTCCGGATCGAGGACGGCGGCGACCATCTCGCCCTCGTCAGCGTTTCGGACACCGGCTCGGGGCTGGCGCCGGAGGTCGTGGATCAGCTATTCCAGCCCTTCATCACGACCAAGCGAACCGGCATGGGCGTGGGGCTTTCCATCTCGCGGACGATCGTTGAAGCCCACGGCGGTCGGATCTGGGCCGTGCCGAACCCCGGCGGCGGCACCCGCTTCTGCTTCACCCTGATGACGGTCGATGAAAAGGAGCTCGAGAATGACGACTGAAGGTGTCGTCCACATCGTTGACGACGATCCGGCAGTGCGGAATTCCCTGCGCTTTCTGCTCAAGACATCGGGGTACGATGCGGCGACCTACGCGTCCGGTCCCGAGTTGCTCAGCCAGGCGGAGGAGTTGCGCGCCGGCTGCATCCTGACCGACGTCCGCATGCCGGAGATGAACGGACTGGAGCTGGTGCGTCAGTTGAAGGCGCAGGGCGTGTCCCATCCGGTCATCGTCATGACCGGTCATGCGGACGTTCCGCTGGCGGTCGAGGCCATGCGGGCCGGGGTCGTCGACTTCATCGAAAAACCGTTCGACGACGAGGCGCTGCTGACCTCGATCCGGTCCGCACTGGCGCAGAACGCCGCCACCGCGGGCGAGGACGCCGAGGTCGGCGAGATCCGGTCCCGGCTCGAGCAGCTGACCGTGCGCGAGCGGCAGGTGCTTGAGGGGCTGGTCGCCGGCCAGGCCAACAAGGCGATCGCCTACGACCTCGAGATCAGCCCGCGGACGGTCGAGGTCTACCGCGCCAACGTCATGACCAAGATGAAGGCGCGCAGCCTCTCCGAACTGGTCCGCATGCGGCTTCTGGTCGGAAAGCCCTAGCAGGGCCCGGGCTGGGCCCCGAGGGCCTGCTTCACCGTATCGAGCAGGCCGTCGTTCAGCAGCGGCATCTCGACGATCGGCGCGCCCGCCGCGAGGGCGCGCTGGCGCATGACGGCCCGCGGATTGGTGGCGATGAGGATCGCGGGGGCGGAGACGCCCTTGGCCCGCAACTGCTCCAGCAGCTCCAGGCCGTCCATGTCGGGCAGCTTGTAGTCGACCACCAGACAGCCGGCCGCGCGCGGTCGCTCGCTGGCCAGCGTGTCGGCGCCGCTCGGGTAGGAGCTGACCTCAAGCCCCTCAAGGCCAAAGGCGAATTCGATGGCGTGGGTCACCGCCGGATCGCCCTCGACGAGGACGACCGCGGGACCTGCCAACGGCGACGTCGTCCCGGTCATTGCAGCATGCCTTCGAGCGATTCCGGCTGCAGGAGCCGCACCACGCGGCTCGAACGCGCCTCGATCAGGCCGGACGCTTCCAGCTGGGACAGGGTGCGCGAGACGGTGTGGATGGTCAGGCCGAGGTAGTCGGCCAGGTCCTGCCGGGTCATCGGCAGCTCGAACGCCGACCCGGCCCTGGTGCGGGCCGCGAAATCGACGAGGAAGGCGACGACGCGCTCGACCGCGCCATGACGGGCCAGGACGAGGGCGTGCTCCTCGCTGCGGTGGAACGCCCGCAGGCTGACCTGCCACAGGGCGCGCGAGAGACGCGGGTCCGAGGACGCCAGGTCCGACAGTTCGCTGCGCCGCATCACGTCGACGGTCGCCTGGGTCAGGGCCACGGCCGTCGCGCCGTACTCGACACCTGCCTCCATGCCGACGAAATCGCCGGGCAGGTAGAAGCTCATCACCTGCCGCCGGCCGTCCGAGAACAGACGGTAGGTCGCGACCGCGCCGGCCCGGACCCGGAAGACCTTGTAGCTGGGCTCCGACTGACGGAAGAGCTCCCGGCCAGCCGCGATGATGTGGGTCGTCGCGTCCTCGTCGAAGGTGTCGCACAGGCAGCACGGCTGATCCGCCGACCGCGCCCGGAGGGGCTCGATCACCGTGCGGGGCGCCGTTGCGAGATTATAGGTGGCCATGCGGGATGCTCCTTGCATGGCGATCCACTAGGCCCCGGCCGGCGCCCGCGACACCTCGGTTTCGTCCCTAAGGGATTTCCCGAGGGTGTCCGGAAGGGCGTTGCGCTCTACAGCAGCGCAAACTGCGGAGTCGTCATGCCTCACGCCGATCCCCGGCTGCTGCAACGCGCCGAAATGTTCGCCGGCCTGTCCCCCGAGGAGCTCGACGAAGTGATGGCCGCGGGCGCGCTCCGCCGGCTGTCGCCGGGCGAGCGCATCTTCGCCCAGGGCGACGCCGGCGTGACCTGCCACAGCCTGCTCGAAGGTCGGGTCAAGATCGTCCAGACCCTGCCGGACGGCTCCCAGTCGGTGCTTCGCTTCATCGGCCCCGGCGAGATGTACGGCACCGTCGCCGCACTTATGGGCCAACCGTTCCCCGCCGACGCTCTCGCGGTGACGGAAAGCCTGGAGGTCCGCTGGAGCGTCCCGGCCTTTCGCGAACTGATGCGGCGGCACCCCGAAATCGGGGTCCGCTCGACCGCCTCCGCCGGGACCCGTCTGTTCGACCTTCACAACCGGGTCAGCGAACTCACCAGCGAGCGGGTCGAACAGCGGATCGCCAGGGCTCTGCTGCGGCTGGCCCGCAAGGCCGGCCGTCCGGTCGAAGGCGGCGTCGAGATCGATTTTCCGATCACCCGCCAGGATCTGGCGGAGATGACCGGCTCCACCCTTCACACCGTCAGCCGGACGCTGGCGGCGTGGGACGCATCAGGCATCACTGGAAGCGCGCGGCGACGGATCGTCGTTCGCGACATGCCCGGCCTCGAAGCCGTCGCCGAAGGCTGAGTATCCGACTTCGCCGCGCCCGCAAAAAACAGGGCCCGGGGCGAACCCCGGACCCTGCTTCCGCCCCCTGCCCCAACGGAGTCTTCAGCGAGCGAAGTACTCCGTGAACCGGCGCCGGGCCAGGTTGGGCGCGCGGCCCGCGACGGTCTGGGCCGCCGCGCGGTTGGCCGAACCGTCGCCGACGATCACCAGCCCGACCATGCCCATGCTGTAGTGCGGCGCGCACTTGACGCCGTAGACGCCCGGCTGGGTCACGCGGAGGACGTACTCCCGTCCCATGGCGCCGCGGGTGACCTGCACGCCGGCCGGCAGCATTCCGGCGATGGTTTCGGCGTTGTGCCCGGGGTCGGTCGGCACGTAGCGGATGGTGTCGCCGGGCCGGGCCCGGACCACCGCCGGCGAGAAGACCATGGTTCCGCCGTCGCCGCGGTTCAGCATCTGGACCCGGTGCTCGGCGGCCGCGGCTTCACCCGCCATGGCGAGGGCCAGCCCGGCGGCGGCCAGGGTGATGAAGGTGCGTTTCAGCATTGTCTTTCTACCTTGAAGTAACCGGCGCGACCCTTGCCGCGTCATGGGCGTCTTCTAGGCGGCGGCTTCGGGCCTGACCTTGTTCGGGGACAAGATGACCGCTCCGTATGATTGCGGAGCGGTGTCGCCGATACCTGCGTCCTCCAGCCGCATCCGCTCGGCGAGGGCCCGGTCCACCTTCAGGCAAAGGACGTAGAGCAGCCGCCATACGGCGCAGGCGTGCGCAGGCGCCTCATAGCCGCGCGTCGATCGACGGAGCGCCTCGAGCCGGGCGGCCAGAATCCCGTGATCTTCCTTCAGGCCGGCCGCGAGCGCCGACGGCGCCCCCGGGGCGCTTCGGGCGAAGGCTTCGTGAGCGTCGTGAGCCTCGAGATCCTGGAGCAGGTCGTCGAGCTCGTCGACGAGCCCGTGCGGCCACAGATCGTCGGTCCGGTGGGCGCGTTCGCCGGCGCGGGCCAGGGCGACCGCGTCCTCCAGTCGCCGACGGATCGCCTCGCCCTCCTCCCGCAGCAACCGGGCCAGCCGGCGCTCCGGGTCTTCACTCGCCGGACAGTCGATCTCGATCAGCGTGCTGAGACCGGCGTTGAAGACGGAGCGGTCCACAGCGTCGCATTGGCTGACGCCCCATCGCTCCAGCGTCTCCGCCTGCGGATCTTGTCGGGAAGTCTTGTCGGAACGGTGGGAGGCCATGAAGCGAAGTCTGCCGGGATCGTGATGCCGCCACATTGCGCCGGCGCAAGTTCGCCGCCCGTGGAATCGGTCAGCCTGTTTCGTCCCGAAGGAGGACAGCATGGCGTTCGACAATCCCCTGGCCGCCGAGATCTGGCGCGGCAAGTACAGCTTCCAGCCGCCCCAGGGCGGCGGCGACGAGTCGATCGGACAGACGTGGGCGCGGGTCGCCGCCGCCGTCGCCGAGGCGGAGGCCCCCAAGGCGCGCGCCCGCTGGCGCGAGCGCTTCGAGGACGCCCTGACGGATTTCCAGTTCCTCCCCGCCGGCCGCATCCTCGCCGGCGCCGGGACGGGCCGAAACGTCACCCTGTTCAACTGCTTCGTCATGGGCACGGTGCCCGATGACCTCGGCGGCATCTTCGAGGCCGTGCGCGAGGCGGCCGTGACCATGCAGCAGGGCGGCGGCGTGGGCATGGACTTCTCCACCATCCGCCCCTCCGGCGCGGCGGTGAAGGGCGTCGGCGCCGACGCCTCCGGCCCGCTCAGCTTCATGGACGTGTGGGACTCCATGTGCCGCACCATCCTCTCGGCCGGTCAGCGGCGCGGCGCCATGATGGGCTGCCTGCGCATCGACCACCCCGATATCGAGGCCTTCATCGACGCCAAGCGCGACCCGGCGCGGCTGCGCAATTTCAATGTCTCGGTGCTGGTTCCCGACGCCTTCATGCAGGCGTTGCAGGCCGACGGCGACTGGCCGCTGGTGTTCGGCGGCGAGACCTTCCGCACCGTCCGCGCCCGCGACCTGTGGGACCGGCTGATGCGCGCCACCTACGACGTGGCCGAGCCGGGCGTGATCTTCATCGACCGGGTCAATGAACGGAACAATCTCGCGGGCGTGGAGGTCATCTCGGCCAGCAACCCCTGCGGCGAACAGATGCTGCCCCCCTACGGCGCCTGCCTGCTCGGCTCGATCAACCTCGCGCGACTGGTCCCCCACCCGTTCTCGGCCGACGCCGAACTGGACGAGGCCAAGCTGGGCGAGCTGACCCGCACCGCCATCCGCTTCCTCGACAACGTCATCGACGTCTCCCGCTTCCCCCTGCCCCAGCAGGAGACGGAGGCGAAGGCCAAGCGGCGCATCGGCCTCGGCGTCACCGGCCTGGCCGACGCCCTGGTGTTCTGCGGCGCCCGCTACGGCGACGAGGAAGCCGCCGCCCTCACCCGCCGATGGCTGGGCGTGATCAAGCGCGAGGCCTACCGCGCCTCCGCCGAACTCGCCGCCGAGAAAGGGGCCTACCCGCTCTACGACGCCGCCATCCTCGACACGCCGAACCTCAAGGATCTCGACGAGGACACCCGGGCCCTGATCGCGAAGCATGGCCTGCGCAACGGCTGCCTGACCTCGATCGCCCCGACCGGCACCACCTCCCTGCTGGCCGGCAACGTCTCCTCCGGCATCGAGCCCGTGTTCGCCTACGCCTATACCCGCAAGGTGCTGCAGCCCGACGGCTCGAAGCGCGAGGAGGCCGTCGAGGACTACGCCCTGACGGTGTGGAAGCGCCTGCACGGCGACGCGCCGCCGCCGGAACACGCCTTCGTCACCGCCCAGACGCTGACGCCCGAGCACCACCTGCGCATGCAGGCGGTGGCCCAGGAGATGGTCGACAGCTCCATCTCCAAGACCGTCAACTGCCCCGAGGACATCGCCTTCGACGACTTCGCCGACGTCTACGTCCGCGGCTGGTCGATGGGCTGCAAGGGGCTGACCACCTACCGGCCCAACGCCGTGACCGGATCCGTGCTGTCTGCGGCCCCCGCGACCCCGGCGCCGGCTCCCGCGCCCGAAGGCCCGGTGCTCGCCGCCCGCGACGAGGCGCTGGACGGCCGCACCTACAAGATCAAATGGCCCGACAGCCCGCACGCCGTCTACGTCACCCTCAACGACGTCGAGGGTCCCGACGGGCCGCGCCCGTTCGAGATCTTCATCAACTCCAAGAACATGGAGCACTACGCCTGGACCCTGGGGCTGACCCGGATGATCTCGGCGGTGTTCCGGCGCGGCGGCGACGTGTCGTTCGTGGCCGAGGAGCTGAAAGCGGTGTTCGATCCGCGCGGCGGCGGCTGGCTCAACGGACGCTACGTGCCGTCGCTGCTCGCCGCCATCGGCGGGGTCATCGAGCGCCATCTGGCCCGGGACGCGGAAGCCTGCGCGGGCCACGAGGCTGCGGCCGAGGCTCCCGCCGCCGTCCCTGCCGCCGCCTCGAAGGCCTGCTGCCCCCGCTGCGGAACGCCCGGTCTGGTCCGCAAGGAAGGCTGCGACACCTGCTTCGAGTGCGGCTACTCGAAGTGCGGCTGAACCCGTCGGCGGGGCGGTCCGTCCGCCCCGCCGCTCGGGCCTCTCAGTAGCGGTACTCCACGCTCAGCCACGCCTTGGTGGCGTCCGGGAAGGCGACGTGGTCGCTCTCGAAACGGGCGCCCTTCACTTCAATCGACCAGTGGGCGTCGACCGGAACGGACGCCGACAGATCCAGTTCGCGGCCGAGGCGGAAGTCGCCGTCGGCGTCGTGGAACGCATGCGCTTCGGCCGTCAGCTTCACGGTCCGCCCGAAGGCCGGCCGGCTCAGCGATCCGCGCAGGAAGGCGTCCCGGACCCCGAAGGCGGGCGTCGTGGTGATCACGTCCGACCAGCCGAGAAAGCCGTGCCCGGTGCCCAGCGGAGTCTGGAAGCCTGAAACGCCGTCGCCATCGAAGCGGTCGTAACCGGCCGCGAGCGCCCACATGGGCGCCTGCAGCCCCACGGCGACCGACTGTAGGTCCAGGCGGTAGTCGACCGGATTGGCGCCGGCGTCGGTCTGCACGGCGTATTCCCCGGCCCAGGTCAGCGACAGCCCGTCGCGCACCGGCCGCGCTCCCGCCAGCCGCGCCCCGACCGTGGTCGAGGACATGGCCGGGGCGTTGTCGAGATCGATGGCCAGCCCGAAGCCCGCCAGCCGCCCGAGAGGCGTATCCGCCTCGGCCTGCAGCAGGTGGATGTCTCCGCGCCAGACGCCCTGCGGATGCTCGTGGCCGAGCGGCCGTTGCACCCGGTCGGCGAAGACGTACGTCGTCGTCACCGGCTTCAGCGCCGAACCGGTCACCCGCAACGCATCGAAGGTCTGCTCGTTCTGGCGCCAGCCCACGTTGCCGACGAATCGGCTGTTGCCGACGATCAGCCGCTGACGACCAACCACCACCTCGGTGTCCGGCAGGCCCGTCCAGCGCACCTGCGCCCGGTTCAGCTCAACCGTCTCCCCGTCCGGCACGGCCGGCCGGCCCGGGACCGGATCGACCGGCGCGCTGTAGCGGTCGTCGAGCACCGCGACCCCCTCGCCTTCCACCAGCAGCTGGAAGCCACTCACGGTGGGCGAGCGCCAGCCGAGCCGGGCCCGCAGGGTCAGGGCATGAGCCTGCCCGGCGAAGCCTTGCTGGTCCACCAGTTCGCTGCGCAGCCGGCTTTCGAACAGAACCTTGGCGCCGCTCTCGTCCGGCGTCTGGGCCAGCGCCGCAGCGGGCAGAAAAAAGGCCGCCAGGGCGGCGGCCGGCACGGCCTTGATCATGGCCACGTCTCCCGAAGAAAAAACGCGGCCGCCGGAGCCATCCCCGGCGGCCGCTCGCCGCAACAGCGCGGCTAGTGTCCCTGGTGCTCGGGCGTACCCGGGGGAACCTCGAAGATCTCGCGGTTCTCCGGTCCCTTGACCGTGATGATGCCCGCGGCCCCGCGCTCGGCGCGGCTCAGGGCGTGGTCGACCATGATGTAGTTGCCGGGGACCTCGAAGGTCAGGTCCACTACCGTCGCGCCCCCGGGCGGAACCAGCACGGTCTGGATGTCCTGGCTCGGGGCGCTGACCAGCGAGGCGTTGTCGTAGACGGTGTCGAAGATCTCGCCGATCACGTGGAAGCTCGAGATCTTGTTCGGGCCGCCGACGCCGAAGTAGATGCGGGCGGTGTCGCCCACCTCGACCTCAAGGGCCCGCTCGCCGGTCAGCGCCTTGAAGGCCCCGTTCATCACATAATAGGTCGGCTGCTCGTCCAGCAGGCGCTCGATGCTCTCGGTCAGCAGGCCCGGAGTGCCCTGAGCCTCCTCGGTATAGAGCTCGCCCTGCATGACGTAGAACTCGTGGTCGACGGCGGGCAGGCCGCCCTCGGGCTCGACCAGGATCATCCCGTACATGCCGTTCGAGATGTGCTGGGCGACCATGGGGGTGGCGCAGTGGTAGACGTAGAGGCCGGGCTTCAGCGCTTTGAAGCTGAACGACTTGTGCTCACCGGGCATGGCGTTGGTCGCCTCGGCGCCGCCGCCCGGTCCGGTGACCGCGTGGAAGTCGACGTTGTGCATCATCACGCTGTCCGCGGCGTTGGCCATGTTGACCTCGACGGTGTCGCCGACCCGGACGCGGATGAAGGGCCCGGGCACCCGGTTGTTGTAGGTCCAGTAGGTGTAGGTGGTGCCGTCCTCAAGCTGGCCGACGACCTCGGTGGTCTCGAGGTTGACGACGTGGCGACGCGGACCGGTCGCGGTCAGCGGGCCGGGCAGATCGTCGCCGCGCCGGACGATGTCGATGGCGGCGGGAGCCTCTGCGGCGGCCGGCGCGGGAGCGTCCTGGGCGACGGCGGCGCCGGCGACGAGCGCGGCGGCTGCGGCGGTGGTGAGGAGGGCGAGGAGTTTCATCTCTTTGGGTCTCCGGGGCGCTTCGATCGGCCCCAATGAGGTCCGTGTAGGAGCCCCCCGATCGGCCAACGTTGCGGGCCGACAACCTCCCCTCCGTGACACTACCGACCCTTGCCCTTCCGCGCCATTTCTTGAGTTTTTTCCGCTGCTTACACGGCGACGCCGCACCCTCCGTGCGAACACCTAGGTAGTCATACGGAGACACGTCTGGGTCGAACGCAAAAGAGGCCCGGGCGTCTTTCCCGGGCCTCTACGGAGAGGGTTGATGAAGGGCCCGGCGAAGGGCCGACGCGGCGGGAGTCAGTGATGCGGCCGCGCCCCCGCGGAGACCAGGTTCAGCGTCGCCGGCGGGTGCGCCGGGCTGGCGCCGTCCGGCCCGGCCGTCTCGTTCCACGCCACCACACCGCTCTCGCAGGTCTGGATCACGTCGAAGGCCAGCGGCCCCGCCGTATCCGGAAGTTTGGCGGCGAGGCCGAAGACATCGAACTGGTCGTCGGTCAGACGACCGGTCCAGGTGACCGCCGTCACACGCTCGGTGATCATCCGCCCGCCCTCGCCCGCCACCGGTTGCGCCAGCGGCGCCCGCTCAATGGCCACGGTCCAGCCGGGCTTGGGCTGCGCCCGGACGACGAGCAGCGCCTCGGGCATCTCCACCCGCAGCGACGTGGTCGGAGAGCCGTCGCAGCCGTGGCCCAGCCGCAGCTCGCCGGCCCAGTGGCCGCCGGCGATCGCCTCCTTCTCGGCGAAGACGGGATGGGCCGCGGCCGGCCCGGCGATGAGGCCGACGAGGCCGGCGAGCAGAAGGGCGTTGCGCATGGCGGGATCTCCTAGAAGCTGGCGCGGAGGCCGACGAAGGCCGAACGCCCCTCGCCCGGCCAGAACACGGCGGTGGAGGCGACGCGGGCGTCGGTCACCGCATTGGCGTTGGATGCGTAGATCTCGTCGGTGAGGTTCCGGGCGTCGAGGAATAGGGTCACGCCGGGACGGGCCGTCCAGGTGGCGTTCAGTGACCACACGGCGTAGCCGGGGCTCTCCAGCGTGTTGGCGTAGTCGACCCAGGCTCCGCCCGGAGCCCACTCCACCGCCGGCGCGATCGACCACACCCCGCGCCGGCCGAGGCGCAGTTCGGCGTGGTAGTGGTGCTCCGGCACCACCGGCAGCTGGTTGGAGCCATAGCGGCTGTCGCCGTGGAAGCGGAAGTCGGACCAGGCGTAGGTCTGGTGCAGATCCAGTTCGTAGTCGCCAGCGCGCAGGATGCGCCATTCCAGCCCCGCCTCGACCCCGCTGTGGATCGTCGGTCCGGCGTTGAAGGTGGCCGCCGGAATGTCCGGTCCCGGCAGGAAGGAGAGCAGTTCGTTGTCCACCTCCATCCGGTAGGCGGCCATGTCCCAGCTCAGAGCCCCGCGCCGGCCGCGCGCGCCGATCTCGTACGTCCACGCCTCCTGCATCTCGACCGGCACAAAGGCCGGGATCGGCGACTGCACCAGGGCGGCGAACGCCGGCGGCTCCACGCTGCGGGTGACGTTGGCGAACAGCTGCTGGCCGCCTTCGAACTCCCACAGCAGTCCGAGCCTCGGCGCGAACCAGTCGAAGTCGCGGGAGTCGCTGCGCGCCGGGTTCAGCCGGTCGGTGTAGTCGCGTGAGGTCCAGCCCGCGCTGCCGCCGGCGACCACCGCCAGCTGTTCGGTGACGAACAGCCGCCCCTCGGCGAAGACGTCCAGCGCGGTGGCTTCCTGCCGCGTGTCGCCCATCAGGGCGCCGCGCTGGCCGGCCACGTTCTGCAGCACCCGTCCGTCTAGTTCGCCCTGCCGCAGCCAGGCGCCGACGAACAGGTCGGCCTGACGCCCGCCGAGCGTTCCGGCCCAGTCCAGCCGGCCGAAGGCGCCGATGTTGAGACTTTCCTGGTCGATGACGATGGAGATCGGGTGGTCGAGGTCCTTCAGGGCGGCGTAGATTCCGCCCTCGAAGGTCCAGGCCTCATTCAGCCGCCAGTCCACTTGCACCGAGCCGCGCAGCGAGGTCATGTCGCGCCGGTAGTCGCGGGCGATCACGCCCGGCGCAGCCTGGTCCGGATCGGCCTGCAGCTGCGCCCACGTCAGGGCGCCGGGAATCTCGTTCTCGATGTCCGCGGCGCTCAGCAGCACCCGCACCTCGCGGTCCTCGCCCAGCGAGCGGCCGAGGTTCAGGCTCAGCCGCTGCGATTGCTGCGCGGAATGCGCCCGGGCGCCGTCGGCGGCCAGGAAGGTGGCCCCGGCCCAAACATCCCAGGCGTCGCCCTTGCGCGCCAGTTCGCCGTGGGCGCGGAAGGTGCCGAACGAGCCGCCCTCCAGCCGGACCTCATTGGCGGCCGGGGCGTTGCGGCCCGTCGGCGTGTTCAGCTCGATCGCCCCGCCCATGGCCGCGCCGCCGAAGCGAAGGGCGTTGCCGCCCTTGTACACCTCGATGTAGCGGGCGCTCAGCAGGTCGATCTCCTGGAAGTCGCCGAAGCCGTCGGCCTGGTTGAACGGCACCCCGTCCTGGGCCAGCACCACGCCCCGGTTGTGGATCGAGTTGCCGACGCCGGAGCCCCGGATCGACAGGCGCACGTCCTCGCCCCAGCGCTTCTGGGCGTAGACGCCGGGCGCGCCGTGCAGCGCCTCGCCGAGATGGGTGGCCAGGTGGTCCTGGTACGCTTCCCGGGCGATCACCGACACTGCGCCGGGCGTCTCCTGCAGCTCCGCGCGGGCGCGACGCGCCACGGTCGGATCTGCAGGGTCGATCATGGCGGTGACGACCACCTCGCTCAGTACGGTGGGCTCCTCCAGCGGTTCGGAGACGGCCGGCGCGCCCAGAAGGGCCAGGGCGGAAACGGTGGAGAGAAGCATGTCGACAGGCCAGGCGGGCGCGGCAGGATCGCCGCGCGCCCTTGTCGCGCCGCGGCGGCCGGCGCCGCTTGTCGCCGCGCAATCCGGCCGCTCCGGAATTGTCCGCTACGGGACTTTACAGACCCGCGAACAGCCCCAGCGGATTGTGCGCCCGGGCCACGCTGGCGATGAACAGGTACACGCCCGCCGCCGCCGCCCAGAAGCCGATCCGTACCCTCCTCGAGCGACCCCGCTTGAGGGCGAAGCTGCCCAGGCCGATGTAGACGCCCAGCAGCGCGACCTTCACCGTCAGCCAGGCGTCGGCGAACGGATACTGCTGGACGATGGTCATCAGCATCAGGGCGGCGGTGAGCAGGACCGTATCCACCGCATAGCTGGTCCAGCGGATCGGCCCCGCCATCACCCAGCGCTGGTCGAACAGGTTCAGCAGCAGGCCGCGCACAAAGAACAGGCCGCCGCTGGCGATCACCGCCGCGATGTGCACCTGCCGGATCTGAACGTAGAACTCTTCCACTGCCTGCGACCTTCCCGACGCCCGCCCTGCCGCGCCCTCAGGCGCCCGGGCCGTCCTCGTCCTCGATCAGGATGCGCTCGGCCGCGCCGCGCACGTCCTCGTACTGGCCGGCGCGCAGCGTCCACAGGAAGGCGACCACCGCCCCGATGCCGAGGGCGAGCGACAGCGGCGCCAGCACGAGCAGGATGTTCATCGACGGCCTCCCACGCGCAGCGCGTTGAGCGTGACCACCAGCGACGACCCCGACATGGCGATCGCCGCCACGAACGGATTGACGAAGCCCAGCATGGCCGCCGGCGCTGCGACGAGATTATACACCGCGGCGAAGCCAAAATTCTCCAGCGCCCGGTTCCGCGCCGAGCGCGCCACGTCCAGCGCCTCGACCACCGCGCCGAGTTCCGGACCGGACAGCACCAGGTCGGCGGCGTTCTGGCTGGCTTCCAGCGCCGACCCCGGCGCGATGGCCGCGTGGGCCCGCGCCAAGGCGGCGGCGTCGTTCAGCCCGTCGCCGATCATCAGCACCTTGCTGTTCGTCGACAGCCGATCCACCGCCTCCGCCTTCTCTTCGGGCGTCAGTCCGGCGCGCCAGTCGGCCACGCCGACCGCCGCTGCGGCCTCGCCGACAGCCCCGGCCAGGTCGCCCGACAGGATCTCCACCGTCAGCCCCCGCGCCTTCAGCGCCGCCACCGTCTCCGCCGTATCCGCGCGCAGGCGGTCGGCGAAGCGAAGACGCACCGGCGCCTCGCCCTCGACGCCGAACCACAGCTCCGTCTCGCCCTGCTTGAGGGTCGGAGCGCCGACGAAGGCGGCGCGACCGAGGCGGGCGCGGCGGCCCTCGACGAGGCCTTCCACGCCTTGCCCCGCATGCTCGACCACTTCCGTCGCGGTCGGCCCCTCTCCGGCGGCGCGCGCCACGGCGCGGGCCAGGGGGTGGCGCGAGGCGCGGGCCAGCGGCGCCACGCGCGCAACGGTCTCCGGGTCCGCCTCGACCAGTTCCGGACGCCCCTCGGTGAGCACCCCGGTCTTGTCGAAGACGACATGTTGGACCTCGGCCAGCCGCTCCAGGGCGGCGCCCGACTTGACCAGCACCCCGCGGCGGAACAGCCGCGACGAGGCGGCCACCTGGACCGCCGGCACCGCCAGCCCGAGCGCACAGGGGCAGGTCACGATCAGCACCGCCACGGCGCGGATCAGCGCCTCGCGCGGGCCCAGCCCCAGCGCCCAGCCGCCGGCGAAGGTCAGGGCGGCGACCGTGTGCACCACCGGCACGTAGAGGGCGGCGGCCTTGTCGGCCAGACGGACGTAGCGCGAGCGGTTCTGCGCCCCGGCGTCGACCAGCCGCGCGATCGCCGCCAACGCCGAGTCGTCCGACCGCGCGGCGGCCCGCAGCGTCAGCAATCCCGACAGATTGAGGGCGCCGGCGCGGCAGGCGCCGCCGGGGCCGACCGCTTCCGGCGCGCTCTCGCCCGTCAGCAGGCTGTTGTCGATTTCGGAGCGGCCGTCCTCCAGCACCCCGTCCACCGGAATGCGCTCTCCGGGACGCACGCGGAGGCGATCGCCGGGCCGCACATCGGCCAGTGGAATGGCCCGCTCGCGCCCCTCGCCGTCCAGGCGGGTGGCCGTCGGGGCCTGCAGGGCTAGCAGATCCGCGGCGGCGCTGCGCGCCTTGCCCCGCAACACATGATCCAGCCAGCGTCCCACCAGCAGCAGGAACAGCAGCATGACCGCGGCGTCGAAATAGGCGTCCCGGCCGTTCAGGAAGGTCTCGGAGAAGCTGATGGCCAGGGTCAGGATCACGCCGATGGAGATCGGCACGTCCATGTTGGCCCGACCCGCGCGGAGCGAACGCCACGCCGAGTCGAAGAACGGCATGCCGGCGTACAGGGCGCACGGCGCGCCGACGATCCCCGACAACCACATCATCAGGGTGCGCGTGGACGGCCCCAGCTCCTGGTCGAACAGGCCGGCCCACAGCGGCACGGAGAACATCATGGCGTTCATGGCGCCGAAGCCGGCCACGGCCAGGGCGATGATCAGCCGCCGGCCCTCGCGGTCGCGCTGGTCGCGCGCCTCGCGCGGATCGAACAGGGTCGCCTCGTAGCCGAGCCCCTCGAGGGCGGCGATCACCGCCGCCGGATCGGCCCGCCCGTCGGCGAAACCCACCGCCAGCTTGCCCAACGACAGGTTCAGCCGGGCCGAGGCGACGCCCGGCAGGGCCGCCACGGCCTTCTCGATCTTGGCGATGCAGCCGGCGCAGCGCGCCCCGCGCACCAGCAGGTCGACCCCGGCGCGGCCGTCGGCGTCGCGTCGGACGAAGGCGCCCATGTCGGGCGCGTTCGCCGCGTCCCAGGTCACGGCCATGTCAGTCTCCGGCTGGCCACGAAGTCGCGGCCGGCGGCGTCGCGGGCCGCGACGGCGGCGTCCCAGGTTCCGGAAAGCGTCGTCCGGGCGACGTAGAGGCCGGGCTCCGCCTCGGTCAGCGTCAGCCGCGTACGACCGTGCCCGGTGGCCGGCCGCTGCAGGTCGGCGCTGACGGTCAGGCCGGCCAGCGGCTGACCCGCCGCGTTGCGCATCCACACCGCCACCCCGTCCGGCCGCGCCTCGGCGGCGGCGCGCCAGCCCAGCTCGGCCTGGCGCCGCTGCCGCTCCAGTTCGGCGTTGTAGAGCAGGCCCGCCTCGTAGGGCTTGTTCGCCACCTGCCCGGGATGCGTGCGGTAGGCCAGGGTCAGGAAGGCCGCGTCGACCGCGATGATCAGACCGAAGAAGGCCGTCACCCCGACGCCGACATGCCAGCCCTTGATGGTGAAACCGCTCATCTCTGGTCTCCGAAGGTGAAGGCCGTCTGCACCAGCTGGCGTTCGTCGCCCGCGCGGACCTCGAAGGCCGCGCCTTGCTGGCCCTCGCCGACCTGTTCGTAGGGCACGGTGACGAAGACGCGGACCGGCGTGACCCGGTTCGGCTCGACCTCGAACCGCAGCGGCTCGCCGGCCGGCTTGCCCGGGCTGCGCAGCCGCGCCCCCTCGATCCCGGCGAAGCGCACCTCGACCGTCGTCGGCTGGAAGGTCCGGTTGGCGATCTTCAGGGTGTAGCCGTTGCGCACGGCTCCGTCGCTCAGTCGCACCATGGCCGGGTTGCGGTCGCGCAGCGCGTGGACGTCCAGCTCCTTGCGGCCGAGGAAGCCCCACACCATCACACCCGAGACCAGCGTCAGCGCGACAGCGTAATACAGCGTGCGCGGGCGGATCAGCTTGTGCTTCGGCTTCTCGCCCTTGGCCCGCGCGGCCACGGCGGCGTCGGTGTCGTAGGCGATCAGCCCCTTGGGCCGGCCCACCTTGACCATGATGTCGTCGCAGGCGTCGATGCACAGGCCGCAGTTGATGCACTCCAGCTGCGGCCCGTTGCGGATGTCGATGCCCATAGGGCAGGCGACCACGCAGGCGTTGCAGTCGATGCAGTCGCCCCGGCCTTCCCAGCTGTCGGACTTCTTGTGCGGCCCGCGCGGCTCGCCGCGGTCGTAGCGATAGGTGACCTGGAACGACTGGTCGTCCAGCATGGCCCCCTGGATGCGCGGCCACGGGCACATGTAGGTGCACACCTGCTCGCGCATGTGGCCGGCGAACAGATAGGTCGTGCCGGTCAGCACCAGACAGGAGACGTAGGCGGTGATCGGCGCCTCGCCGGTCCAGAAGGTCCGGATCAGCGTCGGCGCGTCGTGGAAGTAGAAGATCCACGCCCCGCCGGTGCCGAAGGCGATGCCGATCCACACCAGGTGCTTGCCGGTCTTGCGCCACGCCTTGTTGAACGACATCGGCGCGGCGTCGAGGCGCATGCGCGCGTTGCGGTCGCCCTCGAACATCCGCTCGACATAGATGTAGAGGTCCGTCCACACCGTCTGCGGACAGGCGTAGCCGCACCACAGTCGTCCAAACAGCGCCGTGGTCAGGAACAGGGCCAGCGCCGCCAGCACCAGCAGGCCGGTGATGAAATACACCTCCTGCGGCCACAGCTGGATCCAGAAGAAGTAGAACCGGCCGCCGTCGAAATCGACCAGCACCGCCTGGTCCGGCAGGGCGCCGGGGCGCTCCCAGCGGATCCACGGCGTGACGTAGTAGATGCCCAGCATGGCGATCAGCAGGGCCCACTTCAGCCAGCGCCACGGGCCGTGCACCAGCTTCGGGTAGATCGGGACGCGGACCTTGTAGAGTCCGGTCCCCCGGGCCTTCGCCCGCTGGCGCTCCGCCGCCGACACCGGGCCGCTCGAGGCGGCCGGCGTCTGGCGGGTCCGGTCGATGATCAGGGTCATGGCGCGGCCGCCGCTGCCCCCGCGTCTTCGCCCCCTCCGGCGTTGGCGTGGATGTACACGGCGAGCGCCTTGATCACGCCCGGCGAGAAGCGGTTCTCCCAGGTCGGCATGACGCCGTTACGGCCGTTGTGGATCTGGCCGGAGATCGACGCGCGGTCGGAGCCATACAGCCACTCCCGGTCCCGCAGGTTGGGCGCGCCCTGCAGCTGGTCGCCCTCGCCGCCGGGCCCGTGACAGGCGGCGCAGTTGTCGGCGTACAGCTGCGCCGCCCGCCCCGCCGCCGCCGCGTCGGCCTCGCGGCCCGAGAGCGACACGACGTACTCGGTCAGGTCGGAGATCTGGGCGGAGTCCAGCATCCGGTCGCGGCCGAAGGCGGGCATCATCGACACACGGGTGTCCGCGTGCCCGGCGCGGACGCCGACGCGGATGGTGTGTTCGATGTCCTGCAGGGTTCCGCCCCACAGCCAGACGTCGTCGCGCAGGTTCGGATAGCCCCGGGCCCCGGCGCCGCCGACGCCGTGACAGCTGGCGCAGTTGTCGCCAAACACCGACTGGCCGACGGCCAGGGCGTGGGCCTGCAGGTCGGGATCGCGCTCGATCTGCTCCAGCGAAGCATTGAGCAGCTGCGTCTCGCGTTCGCCGCGCAGGGCCTGCAGTTCGCGCAGGTCCGCGGCCACGTCCGCCCGGTCCGACTGGCCCAGCATGCCGCGCGTGTAGCCGCTGATCCCCGGCCAGGCCGGCATCAGCACCCAGTAGACGATCGAGAAGGCGATGGTCGCGTACCAGACCCACAGCCACCAGCGCGGCAGCGGGTTGTCCAGTTCGCGGATGCCGTCCCACTCGTGGCCGGTCGTCTCGACGCCGGTGTGTTCGTCGCGTTCGGGCTCAGACATCGTCGGCCTCGTCCTTCTCGAGGGGCAGTTGGGCGAGGCGGCGATAGGCCTCGCGGTGGCGCGGCAGCAGGGCCCAGACGACGCCCGCCACGAACATCACGCCGAAGTAGAGGGTCCCGCCCTGCTGGGCGAAGCGGGCCACGGTGTCGTAGTCGAGGCCGCTCATCGCAGGTTCTCCGGGCTTTCCGCCTCGTAGGTGCGGAAGTCGACCATGGTCCCCAGCACCTGCAGATAGGCGATCAGGGCGTCCATCTTGGTCAGGCGGGTCGGGTCGCCGTCGAAGTCGCTTTGGACCACGTTGGGGCCGTAGCGCTGGCGCAGCTCCGAGGTCTCGCTGGCGAACGGATCCACCTGGGCCTTCAGGTCGGCCTCCGCGTTCTCGATCTGGGCCGCCGTGTAGGGGACGCCGACCGCGAGCAGGGCCCGCAGACGTTCACGCGTGGCGTGGGTGTCGAGATCCTGGTCGGCCAGGAAGCGGTAGGGCGGCATGTTGGATTCCGGCACCACGGCGCGCGGGTCCTTCAGGTGTTCGACGTGCCAGTCGTTGGAGTACTTGCCGCCGACCCGCGCCAGATCCGGGCCGGTGCGCTTGGAGCCCCACTGGAACGGGTGGTCGTACATGCTCTCCGCCGCCAGGCTGTAGTGGCCGTAGCGCTCGACCTCGTCGCGCAGCGGACGGATCATCTGCGAGTGGCAGCTGTAGCAGCCCTCGGAGACGTAGATGTCCCGTCCTGCCTGCTCCAGCGGGGTGTACGGGCGCACGCCCTCCACTTCCTCGATGGTGCTCTCCACCCAGAACAGCGGGGCGATCTCGATCAGGCCCCCGATCGACACGGTGATGACGATGCCGATGACGAGCCACAGCGAGTGGCGCTCGAACTTCTGATGTCGCTTCCACATGGCGCTTATTCCGCGGGCAGGAGTTGGGGTTCGATCGTCGAGGACAGGACGGTCTTCGTGTCGGTGGCGGCCATGCGGATCGTCTTCCAGACGTTCCAGGCCATGATCGCCGTTCCGCTGAAGAACATCAGACCGCCCAGCACCCGGATCACGTTCTGGATGTGCTTGGCCGAGACCGTCTCGATGAAGCTGTTGGCGAGGAAGCCGTCCGGCGTGTACTCGCGCCACATCAGGCCTTCCATGATCCCGGAGACCCACATCGAGGTGATGTAAAGGACGATGCCCGTGGTCGCGATCCAGAAGTGCCACTCGATGGCGGCCTTCGAATACATCTCCGGCTTCTTCCACAGCCACGGCACGAGGCAGTAGATCGCGCCGAAGGTGATCAGCCCGTTCCAGCCCAGCGCGCCGGAGTGGACGTGGCCGACGGTCCAGTCGGTGTAGTGCGAGAGGGCGTTGACCGTCCGGATGGACATCAGCGGGCCCTCGAAGGTGGCCATGCCGTAGAAGGCGATGGCGACCACCATCATGCGGATCACCGGGTCGGTGCGCAGCTTGTCCCACGCCCCCGACAGGGTCATCAGGCCGTTGATCATGCCGCCCCACGACGGCATCCACAGCATCACCGAGAAGGTCATGCCCAGGGTCTGCGCCCACTGCGGCAGCGCCGTGTAGTGCAGGTGGTGCGGACCGGCCCAGATGTAGATGAAGATCAGCGACCAGAAGTGGACGATCGACAGCCGGTACGAATAGACCGGCCGCTCGGCCCGCTTGGGCACGAAGTAGTACATGATGCCGAGGAAGCCCGTGGTCAGCCAGAAGCCCACGGCGTTGTGGCCGTACCACCACTGGGTCAGGGCGTCCTGCACGCCGGCGAAGGCCGAGTAGCTGCGCGCCTCGGTCAGCCCGACCGGAATCGCCAGGTTGTTGACGATGTGCAGGATGGCGATGGTGACGATGAAGGCCAGGTAGAACCAGTTGGCCACATAGATGTGCGGCTCCTTGCGCTTCCAGATCGTGCCCAGGAAGACCAGCAGATAGGCCACCCAGACCACGGTCAGCCACAGGTCGGTCAGCCATTCCGGCTCGGCGTATTCGCGCGACTGGGTGATGCCGGCCAGGTAGCCGACCGCGGCCAGGACGATGAACAGCTGGTAGCCCCAGAACACGAACCACGGCAGCACGCCGCCGAACAGCCGCGCCTTGCAGGTCCGCTGCACCACCCAGAAGGAGGTGGCGATCAGGGCGTTGCCGAGGAAGGCGAAGATCACGCCCGAAGTGTGCAGCGGCCGGATGCGTCCGAAGTTGGTCCAGCCATGCTCCGGGAAATAGAGCTGGTTGGGCCAGGCCAGCTGGGCCGCGGCGATGACGCCGACCAGCATGCCGACGAGTCCCCAGAACACCGTGGCGATGACCCCGGCGCGGATGACGCCGTCGGCGTATCGCGAAGGGTCGGAGCGGAAGCGATCATTGCCGATCCCGATGGTCAGGGCGGCCAGCGAAGCCACGCCCGCCGCCAGCAGGATAGCGCCCTGCAGCCGGAAGGCGGGATCCTCGGTCATGCCGGTCCCCAGAAGGGCCAGCAAGGTCAGCAGTCCCACTGACAGGAACAGCCAGGTCACGTCTCCTGGCGCGCCTGCGGTCCTCGATTGTGTCGGCATGTTGCGGACGTCCCCACGCGAATTGGTAACGGCCTCCGTGCCTGTGATCGCGACCTCCGGCATTGCGCTGGCGCAAAGACGAACTCCGGGATTTCAGGGTGAGGTGTCCGGTCGCGGAGCCCCGAGGTCCGCCACGGCGGCGCACCCGGCCCGACGAGGCGCTACGCTTGATCTCGCTCAAGGCGAGCCGTTTCCCGGGGCGGCAGGCTTTTCATCCAACAAAGAGCGTCGCCGCGCGCTGCGGCCCGACCAGAATCCCCGGCGCGCCGCGGCTCTCTGCACGAAATGTCTGACCGGGAGTCTCCATGACCAGAAACCCCCTCCTTTATGTCCTCGCCGATGGCGGTCGCGCCCGACTGGTCAAGCGTGCGGCGGAAGGCCGCCACTACGTCACCATCGAGGAGATCGACCACACCGATCATCTCCGGGCGCTGCGCCGGGAGTTGCGGGCCAATCCGCCGGTGCGGGTCTTCTCCAGCCACGATCCGCGTCGCTCCAGCGCAGGACCGGAAGATCTGCTGACGCCCGCCAAGGAAGCCTTCATGGGCGAGGTCGCCGGCCGCGCCTCGGCCCGCGCGGAGAGCGATCGGCTGGGAGGCGTCGTCCTCGTGGCCTCGCCGCGGCTCCTCGCCACACTTCGTCGCCGGCTTGGCGGCGGGACCCGTATCGCGGGCACGCTCGGCAAGAACCTGACCAAGGTTCCCGACCATGAGCTCGGCGACTGGCTCGACCAGCCTTTCACCGCCGCCCACCCCGCGCCCTGAGCCGGAAAGCCTGCTGCGGACTGGTGCGAGCGGCGGGGATCGAACCCGCATGACCGAAGTCGAGGGATTTTAAGTCCCTTGCGTCTACCAGTTTCGCCACGCTCGCGGCGGGCGTCGTCTAGCAGTCGGCCGTCCTGCGGCCAACGGATCAGGCGCCGACCGTCGCCGCGGCTCCGATCAGCACCAGCCAGCCGATGCAGCCCAGCAGCCCGATCCCCGAACAGATCGAGCCGGCGAGCGCCATTCCCCTCCCGGTGGGCCTGCTTAGCCCGACGAGCCCAAGCACCAGGCCGATCGGCGCCAGGATCCACGCCACCAGCCCGATGAACGGGATCCACACGAACAGGATCGACAGGATGCCCAGAACGAGCGAGGCGACCGCCAGCCCGTTGCCCTGCGACTGAACGATCACGACCTGGCTCTGCCCCTCGGTCATTCGGCCCTCCCTCCGGAACGTTTCGCTACCGTCGCATGCAACCGCGCCCGGTCAAGCCACAACCCTCAGTTCGTCGGCGTCGCGGTCCCCCGCAGGGTCCGGAAGTCCACGTCCGAATTGGCCAGCAGCCACAGGAAGGCGGCCCAGGCGGCGACGTTCTGGTCCATCGCCTCAGGATCGATCCGGTCAAGCACATCGTCGACGGTGTGGTGGGTGTCGAAATAGTCAGTGCCGTCCTGGTTCAGCCGGAAGGCCGGGACGCCCGCCGCCACCGTCGGCCCGGTGTCGGGGCCGCCGCCGGTCGCCGGGGCCGGGTCGAAAAGCACGCCCAGCGGCGTCAGCACCGCCTGCGCCGCGCGCCGGAAGTCCGTGTCCGCCGCCCCGGCCGGCAGGTTCAGGCTGTAGATCGGCCCGGCCCCGAAGTCGCTCTCGCTGACCGCCACATGGTTCGCCATCTCGCCGCTGCGGCTCTGGGCGTAGAAGCGCGCCCCGGCCAGCCCCTGCGCGGGCGACGGCTGGCTGACCTCTTCCGAGCCCCACCAAACCACCCGGATGGTCCGGCGCGGCCGGCGCGGCATGTCCTCGATCAGCTTCAGGGCGGCGGCGGTGATCGCCACCCCGGCGCCGTCGTCGATGGCCCCGGTGCCCAGGTCCCAGCTGTCCAGGTGGCCGCCGATGACGATGACCTCGTCGGCGGCTCCCGAACCGCGCACTTCGCCGATGACGTTCTGGCTGTGGCTGTCGGCGGTGAAGCCGGCGGTCGAGAACAGCCGCATCCGCACCGGCTGGTCGGTCATGGCCACCATGCGGCGCAGCTGGTCGGCGTCGGGCGGGCTCATGGCGAAAGCCGGCACCGTGCCCTCGCCCACCCGCGTCGCGCCGGTATGGGCGAAGCGGTGGTCATGGGTGCCCAGCGAGCGCAGCACATAGCCGACCGCGCCCCGCTTCGCCGCCTCGAACGGCCCGTTCCCGCGGATCGGCGAAGTGGCGCCGTAGCCGCGCCCGTCCTGGGCCTGCACCGTGTCCTGCAGCACCACCGCGATCTTGCCGGCCAGGGCCCCCTCCGGCTGGTCCAGCAACTGCTGGTAGGTCTCGAAGATGGCGGCCTCGCCCTCGATCCCCTCCGCGGGCGTGGCCATGGAGCCGCCCAGGGCCACGACCTGCAGCGGCTGCGGGAAGGGCGACAGGATCTCCACCCGCGCTTCGCCCCGGGTCCACAGCGCCAAGGGGAATTCCTCGATCGAGACGTTGTCGAAACCCATCTCGCGGAACCTGTCGGCACCCCAGCGCGCCGAGGCCTGTTCCGACGCCGACCCGGCCAGCCGCGGACCGAACCGCGTGGTCAACTCCTCGACCAGCTCATAGGCGACGTTGTCGTGCAGCGCCCTGTCGCGGAGCTGTTCGGCCTCGCGGAGGGTGCGAGCGTCCTGGGCCAGAGCCGGAGCGGCGGCGAGGCTCAGCGCGGTCGCGCTGACGGCGAGAAGACGGACGGACAGGCGCATTGACGGCTCCGGACTCAGGAAGGAGCCGAACCTAGACCGGCTGGCGCGGAGCGAGAAGCGGCCTTGGCCCGGGTTTTGTCGCCGGCGGCGCAAGCGGCGCCCGACGTTCGGCCGGGCGGCGAGACATGAAACCGCCGCCTTGCTCGTTCGCTCTGGAGCCATGCGCATCCTTCTGATGGCAGTGTGTCTGGTCGCCTGCAGTCCCGCGCCACCCGTCGAGGGGCCCCGCACGCAATCGCAGGCCCCGACGCAACATCCGGCGTTCGACGACATCCGCGGCGAATGGCGGCTGACCGAAATGAACGGGCGCCCGGCTCCCTCGGCCACCGATCCGGACGACGCGCATCATCCGATCACCATGACCGTGGGCGACTTCACCTTCCGGGCGCAATCCCAGTGCGTCGCCTTCTGGCGACTCTACGACCGGCAGGGGGATCGCCTTGTCGTATCCGAAGCCAACCCCGGCGCCATGTGCGCCCGCGGCCTGTCGGACTGGGAGACGGAGTTCAGCCGCAGCCTGTCGAAGGCGACCCGGGCCGAGCGTGTGGAAGAAACCCTGCGCCTGACCGGGCCTGAGGCGAGGCTGGTCTTCGAGCCCGCGCCGCCGCAGCCGCGTATCGACATCACCGGTCGTTGGCGACTGCAGTTCTTCCACGGCGCCGCGCCGCCGCCCGGCTCCGGCCCGGTCGAGATCACGATCTCCGATGGCCGTATAGGCGCCAACGCCTGCGTCTTCTCCGGCTGGCGCTACCGCCAGGAGGGTCCGCTGCTGGAGATCACCTCGGACGACGGGCTGGTGTGCGAGCGCACCCTGACCCCGTTCGAACAGCGCTTCGGAAGCTTCATGGACCGGGTGATCCGGGCCACCCTCCTCCCGGACGGTTCGCTCATCCTCGACAGCGCGGGCGAGCAGGTCGAGTTCGACCGCGTCGGCTGAGGCTCACTCGCCCTTGACGTAGGGCTCCACCGGGCCCTGCAGCTTGACGGTCAGCGCCTTGCCGCGACGATCGACGCGGTTGCCCACCGCCAGCCGCACCCAGCCTTCCGAGACGCAGTATTCCTCGACGTTGGTCTTCTCCTCGCCCTTGAAGCGCACGCCGATCCCCTTCGCCAGCACGTCGGCGTCGTGGAACGGGCTGTCGGGGTCGACGCAGAGGCGGTCGGGGAGGACGTCGGTCATGGCGGGTCTCGCAGGCGAAATCAGCCGCCGCCTTTAGCCGACCGGGCCGCGCGCTCCAAGGCTTGACCTGACGCCGCGTCATCGGCCTAGGTTCGTTGCGAAACAGGACGGACCCATGCCCACGCCTGCGAGTGACCTCGATACCCGCGACTTCACCGCGCCCGCCGGCGACGGATATCCGCTGTCGATGCGGCTGGTCGCCCCGTCCGCTCCGGTCGCCGCCGTGCTGGTCAGTTCCGGCACCGGCTTTCCCAAGGGCTTCTACGATCGCTTCGCCCGCCACCTCGCCGGCAGGGGCGCCGCAGTGCTGACCTACGATTTCCGCGGCATCGCCGGCTCGCGCCCCGAGGACCTCGCGGCGATGCAGATGGACTATCCCGACTGGGGCCGGCTCGACATGCCGGCGGCGGTGGACGCCCTCGCCGGGGCTACGCCGGGCCTTCCCCTGCTTCACGTCGGCCACAGCGTCGGCGGCCACTTCCTCGGCTTCATGCCCAACCATGACCGCATCGCACGGCACGCCTTCGTCTCGGTCGGCAGCGGCTGGTGGGTCGCGCACCACCGTTCATACAATCCGCTGGAGCTGTTCTTCTGGCACGGCTACGGCCCGTATAGCCTCGCCCGGCGCGGCTACGTTCGCGGCGGCGGCCTCTGGGCCGGGACCGACCTGCCGCGCGGCGTGTTCGAGACGTGGAAGCGCTGGTGCCACAGGCGCGACTACTTCCTCGGCGAGTTGCAGGACCGGCTCCGTCCCCACGATTTCGACGCCGTCGCCGCCCCGATTCGTTCGTGGATCTTCACCGACGACCCGATCGCCACCCCGGCCGCCTCCGAAAGCCTGCTTCGGATCTATCCGAATGCGCCGAAGGAGACCGTCCTCCGCGCGCCGGGAGACTACGACGTTCTTCGCATCGGCCACGAGGGCGCCTTCCGCCGCGGGATGGAGCCGCTCTGGAACGAGATCGCCGACTGGCTGCTTGAACCCGGGGCCGCGCGGCATAGGTAAGCCGCCCCCAGCACCGGAGCCTGCCATGACCGACCAGCCCGCGATCGTCGTCGACGGAAACCGCATTCCCCTGCTCGGCTTCGGCACCTGGATGCTCGAACCCGACGACGCCCGCCGCATGGTCGCCGAGGCCCTGCGCATCGGCTACCGCCACATCGACACAGCCTGGATCTATCGCAATGAAAAGGCGGTCGGCGACGGCATCCGCGACGCGATCGAGGCCGGCCACGTCGCCCGCGAGGACGTCTGGCTGACCACCAAGATCTGGGTTGACCACTTCCACCGCGACGACCTGATGAAGCAGGCCGAGGAATCCGCCGCCAGCCTCGGCTTCACCCCCGACCTGCTGCTGCTGCACTGGCCCAAGCCGAAGCCCTCCTTCGAGGAGACCCTCGGGGCCCTCAACGAGGCGAAGGCGCGCCGCCTGACCCGCGCCATCGGCCTGTCCAACTTCCCCTCGGCCGAGTTCCGTCGCGCCCAGTCGTTGTCCCCCGCCCGGCTGGTCACCAACCAGGTCGAGTACCACCCCTACCTCAAGCTCTCGACGCTCAAGGCTGCCGCGCGCGAGCTCGGCTCCTCGATCACCGCCTGGTCGCCGCTGGCCCAGGGCAAGGTCGCCGACGACGCGACCCTCAAGGACATCGCCCGCGCCCATGGCAAGACGCCCGGCCAGGTCACGCTGCGCTGGCTGATCCAGCAGGAGGTGATCGCCATCCCGCGCACGTCGAAGGAATCCCGCGCCGCCGAGAATTTCGACATCTTCGACTTCGAGCTCTCGGCCGAGGAGATGGACCGCATCCACGCCCTGGCCCGCCCCGACGGCCGCCTCGGCGACTGGATTGATCCCGCCTTCAAATGGGATGAAGAATGGGCCTGAAGCCCGGCGGCTGAACCGGGCTCGCACGGAGGCGACGCTCATGGGTTCGGTGCTGGGGTTCCCCGGCGTCGATCCGTCCGACGCGGCGGTCGGCGCGAGGTTGAAGCGGTGGCGCGAGCGGCGCGGCGTCACGGTCGACGAGCTCGCCCGCCTGATGGAGATTTCGCCCGAGGAAGAGCGCCGCGCCGAGGCCGGTCGCGCCCACCTCGACAGCGTCCAGCTGGGCGCCGCCACCGCCGCCCTGCGTCTGCCCCTGTGGGCCCTGGTCTCCGACACCCGCGCCTACTGATCGCAGGTGACAGCCGGCGCGGC
Organism: Brevundimonas viscosa; assembly: GCF_900116065.1. Lineage (GTDB taxonomy): Bacteria > Pseudomonadota > Alphaproteobacteria > Caulobacterales > Caulobacteraceae > Brevundimonas > Brevundimonas viscosa. The sequence goes on along the minus strand of NZ_FOZV01000007.1, from coordinate 91,426 downwards.
CCCGCCTAAGGCTCGCCGCATGGCCTACAAGTCCCTGCGCGATTTCATCGCCCTGCTCGAAGCCGAAGGCGAGCTGGTCCGCGTCACCGAGCCTGTCTCCACCCATCTGGAGATGACCGAGATCCAGACCCGGCTGCTGCGCAACGGCGGCCCGGCCGTGCTGTTCGAAAAGCCGGTGATGCCCGACGGCTCGATCAGCCCGATCCCCTGCCTCGCCAACCTGTTCGGCACGGTGAAGCGCGTGGCCATGGGCGTGACGCTGGAGAAGAAGGCCCGCACCACCGCCGCCGAACTGCGCGAGGTCGGCGAACTGCTGGCCTTCCTGCGCAACCCGACGCCGCCGCGCGGTCTTGGCGACGCCATGGAGATGCTGCCGTTGGCCCAGACCGTCATGTCGATGCGGCCGAAGGTGGTGAAGTCCGCGCCGGTGCAGGAGGTGGTGCTCAAGGGCGACCGGATCGACCTGACCAGGCTCCCGGTGCAGGGCTGCTGGCCCGACGAGCCGGCCCCGCTGATCACCTGGGGGCTGGTGGTCACCAAGGGTCCGTCCGACGCCCGCGAGGACGACTTCAACCTCGGCATCTACCGCATGCAGGTGCTGGGCAAGGACAAGGCCATCATGCGCTGGCTGGCCCACCGCGGCGGGGCCCAGCACTACGCCCGTCACAGGAAGCGCAGCACCGAACCCCTGCCCTGCGCCGTCGTCCTCGGCGCAGATCCCGGCACCATCCTCGCCGCCGTCACGCCCGTGCCGGACACCCTGTCGGAATACCAGTTCGCCGGCCTGCTGCGCGGCGCCAAGGCCGAGCTGGTCCCGTGCAAGACCGTGCCCCTGATGGTCCCGGCCCAGGCCGAGATCGTGCTGGAAGGCCACGTCCTGCTCGACGAGCACGCGCCCGAAGGCCCCTACGGCGACCACACCGGCTACTACAACTCGGTCGAGACCTTCCCCGTCTTCCAGGTCAGCGCCATCACCATGCGCAAGGACCCGATCTATCTGACCACCTTCACCGGCCGCCCGCCGGACGAGCCGTCGGTTCTGGGCGAGGCGCTGAACGAGGTCTTCATCCCCCTGCTGCGCCAGCAGTTCCCGGAGATCACCGACTTCTGGCTGCCGCCCGAGGGCTGCAGCTACCGGATCGCCGTGGTGTCGATGAAGAAGGCCTACCCCGGCCACGCCAAGCGGGTGATGCTGGGCGTCTGGAGCTACCTGCGCCAGTTCATGTACACCAAGTGGGTCATCGTCGTGGACGACGACGTCGACGCCCGCGACTGGAAACAGGTCATGTGGGCCATCTCCACCAAGATGGACCCGGCCCGCGACATCACGGTGATCGAGAACACCCCCATCGACTACCTCGACTTCGCCAGTCCCGAGAGCGGCCTCGGCTCCAAGATCGGGCTGGACGCCACCGACAAGTGGCCGCCTGAAACGAAGCGTGAATGGGGCGAGGAAATCCGCATGGACGCCGACGTGGTCGAGCGGGTCACGGGGATGTGGGGGCGTTTGGGGCTCCCGGGCGACGGTTCGCCGATCTGGAAGGGCGGCAAGGGATAGCTGCGAGCTTCAAAGTCCTGCGAATTGTGGCCCAAAAGGGCTTTTCAAATGAAGGAACGGTAATAATCTCGCGCGAATTCCTTCCGCGGAGACCTCCCTCAATGAAGCGCACCCTTGTCGCTGTTCTCGCCCTCGCCATCGCCGCGCCGGTCGTCACCATTCCGGTCGCCGCCGATGCCCAGGTGCTCACCGGGCGGGGCGCCGCCCGACAGGCGCCGCGTCGCCCGTCGCTTTCCGAGGCCGAACTGAACCGCCTGTACGACGCCGAGGACGAGGTCAGCGAACTGGACGGCCAGATCTCTGACATCCGCGCCGCGGGCGAGTCCGCCGGCGGGCTCTCGGCGGACCAGCAACGCCAGATCGCCGCGCTCACCGCCCGCCGGGATGCGGCGCAGCGGACCGTCGACCGTCTCGAGGCCAAGCGGAACCGCTGACGCGGGTCTGACGGCGCGCCATGAGCGCCTTCGAATTCTTCTTCAGCTTTTACGGGCTGTTGCTTGGCCTGTCGGTGGCGGTCATCGCCACCGGCGTGGCCACGGCCATCCAGCATCGCCGCAAGATCCGCATCGGCTACCTCACGCCCATGCTGGCCCTGTTCGTGGGTCTGGACATCGCCAGCTTCTGGGACTCGGCCTGGACCAACTTCCGCCACCTGCCCTTAAGCTACGGCCTGCTCGTCGCGGGCCTGGGCATCGCGCTGGTCTATTTCATCGCCGCTTCGCTGATCTTTCCCCATGATTTCGCCGACGGCCAGTCGCTGGACGACCACTTCTGAGCCAACAAGAAGGTGGTCCTCCTGCTGACGGTGGCCGCCAACCTGTTGATGGTTCTGGCGACGGTGGCCGCCAACGTCGGCAGGCCCGACGCCGTCGTGGTTCTGACCGCCTATGGCTTCACCATGGCGCTCTACCTGGCGCTCGTGGTCCCCGCCGCGTTCGCGCGACGCGCCCGCCTGTTCGCCGTTCTGATCGGCCTGCACATCGCCATCTACCTCGTCACGGCCGTCGGGTCCGCGGTCGCGCCGCACAGCCTTTCGACCCTCGCCCCGGACCATCCCGGCGCCTCGGCGCTCTGACCGGCGCTTGCCCCGCCGCTCCGATTGGACGAGGAAGCCGTCATGCGTCTCCTCCCGCTCCTTTGCGCCGCCCTCGTCCTGTCGCCGAGTCTCGCCATGTCCCAGACCCCGCCCCTGTCCAACGCCGCTCCGTGGGACCAGCCCTTCCTGCCGCCCGCGCCGGCGTGGGACGGAGCCAGCCGCGACCTGCTGCGCGACGCTTCCGATCCGTGGGTAACGCCGTTCGAGGCCGACCCGGCGCATGACTTCAGCCCGACCTATGCCGACACCCGCGCGTGGTTCGACCGGCTGGACGCCGCCTCGGACCTGATCCGCATCGAGCAGTTCGGCGTCTCGCCCGAGGGCCGGCCGATCTACGCCGTCATCGCCTCGAAGGACGGCGCCGCCTTCGATCCGGCCAAACCCGTGCTGCTGGCCCAGGCCGGCATCCATCCCGGCGAGATCGACGGCAAGGACGCAGGCATGATGCTGCTCCGCGACATCGCCTTCCATGGCAAGGATGAACTGCTGGACCGGGTCAACCTGATCCTGATCCCCATCCTGTCCGTCGACGGCCACGAGCGCGCCTCGGCCTACGCCCGCCCGAACCAGCGCGGGCCGCGCGTTCAGGGCTGGCGCAACACCGCCACCAACCAGAACCTCAACCGCGACTACCTCAAGCTCGACCAGGTCGAGATGCGCGCCGTCCGCGGCCTGATCCTGAAGTACCGTCCCGATCTCTACGTCGACGTCCACGTCACCGACGGCATGGATTACCAGTACGACGTCACCTACGGGTACAATGGCGAGAACGGCGTCTGGTCGCGCTCTCCGGCCATCGCCCGCTGGCTCGATTCCGCCTTCAAGCCGGCCATGAACGCCGCGCTCGAGGCCCGAGGCCACATCCCAGGCGAGCTGGTCTTCGGCGTCGACGACTCCGATCCCCGCGCCGGACTGTCCGACGGCGGCCTCGGCGAGCGCTTCTCCAACGGCTGGGGCTCGGCCGCCCATGTGCCGACCATCCTGATCGAGAACCACAGCCTCAAGCCGCACGAGCAGCGCGTGCTCGGGACCTACGTCTTCCTCGAACAGGCGATGCGCCTGCTGGCCGAACACGGCGCCGACCTGCGCGCCGCCATCGCCGAGGACAGCGCCCTGCGCCCGGCCGAAATCCCCGCCAACTTCGTCGCCGACGAGACGCCCACGACCACCCGGGCTTTCAAGGGCATTCGCTACGAGATGTACGACAGCCCGGCTTCCGGCCGGCAGGAGGTCCGCTGGCTCGGCGAACCCGACCCCGAGCCCTGGGCCATGCCCTTCTACGGCTCACATCCGACCCTGACGCTGCGACGTCCGGAAGCCTACTGGGTGCCCGCGCACCGGTCCGACGTCATTGAGCGCCTGCGCGCCCACGGGGTGACCATGGAGACGCTCGATGCGCCGCGCACCGTTCAGGTCGAGATGCTCCGCCTCGACGACCCGAAGCTGGCGACCCGCGCCAATGAAGGGCACGTGCCCGTCGCCGTGACCTCGGTGACGCCGGAGCGCCGTGACTGGACCTTCCAGCCCGGGTCGGTCCGCGTCCCGACCGACCAGCCGCTCGGCGACATCGTCGTCCTGCTGCTCGAGCCGCAGTCCTCCGAGAGCCTGTTCGCCTGGGGCCTCTTCCCCGAGGTGCTGAGCCGCGTCGAGTATATCGAGGGCTACGCCATCGCGCCGCTGGCCGAACGCATGCTCGCCGCCGATCCGGCGCTCAAGGCCGAGTTCGAAGCCAGGCTGGCCGCCGACCCGGCGTTCGCCGCCGACAGCGACGCGCGCCTGCAGTGGTTCTACGAACGCACGCCCTTCTACGACGAGCGCTACCGGCTCTATCCGATCGCCCGGGAGAACTGATCGGGGCGGCGGTTGCGCCCGCGAGAGCGCCCGGCCATATCGGGGCATGACCTCCCCGTCTGACGCCGCCTCTCCCGACATCCTGCCCGATCTTGTCGCCGCCGCCCTCAGGGCGGGCGCCGACGCCGCCGAAGCCGTCGCCTCCGAGCGCGCCTCGCTCTCCGTCGGCGTCCGCAACGGCCGGCTCGAGGACGTCGAGCGCGAGGAAAGTCGCGACCTCGGCCTGCGGGTCTTCATCGGCCGCCGTCAGGCGACCGTCTCCGCCTCGGACCTTTCGGATGCCACACGAGCCCGGCTCGTCGAGCGAGCCGTGGCCATGGCGAGCCTCGCCCCGGAGGATCCCTACGCCGCCCTTGCGCCGCAGGACCGTCTTGCGCGGACGCCTTTCGCGGACCTCGACCTGTTCGACCCGACCGAACGCGGCGCCGCCGAACTCGAGGCCGCCGCCGCCGAAGCCGAAGCCGTCGCGCTGGCCGTCGAAGGCGTAGCCCGCTCCGAAGGCGGCCACGCCGCGACCTCCGCCAGCCGCTGGCGTCTGGTCACCTCGCACGGCTTCGACGGCGCATGGCAGGGTTCGGCCTTCTCGCTCGGCGTCGGCGTCATCGCCGAGAAGGACGGCGCCATGGAGCGTGGCGGCGAGCACCGCGCCGTGCGCCACCTCTCTGACCTTCCCACGCCGGAGACCATCGGCGCCGAGGCCGCTCGCCGCGCCGTCGCCCGCGTCGGCCCGCGCAAGATCGCCTCGACCACCGCCCCCGTCATCTTCGAGAACCGCGTCGCGGCGCAGGTTCTGTCGCCCCTGCTCGGCGCCATTTCCGGGCCGTCGATCGCGCGGGGAACCTCCTTCCTCAAGGACCGTCTGGGCCAGACGGTGCTGCCGCCCGGCGTCGACCTGATCGACGATCCCTTCCGCCCGCGCGGTCTCGGCTCCGCGCCCTTCGACGACGAGGGCGTCGAGGTGACGCGCCAGGCCATCGTCGAGGGCGGCGTCCTGACCACCTGGCTGCTCAACACCGCCTCGGCCGCGCAGCTGGGGTTGGCGTCCACGGGCCACGCCTCGCGCGGTCTCGCCGGCCCGCCCGGCGTGTCGACCCATAACCTGCACCTCGAGCCCGGCGACAGAGATCTCGCCGGCCTGATGGCCGACGCCGGAACCGGGCTGCTGATCACCTCCATGTTCGGGCCGTCGCTGAACGCCAACACCGGCGACTGGTCGGCCGGCGTCTCCGGCTTCTGGTTCGAGGGCGGCGCGCTCGCCCACCCGGTCAGCGAGATCACCGTCGCCGGCAATCTGAAGGACCTCTGGGCGCGCCTCGTCCCCGGCTCCGACCTTGAGTTCCGCGGCAGCTTCAACAGCCCGTCGCTGCTGTTCGACGCGGTCGCCATCGCCGGGAAATGAGCGGTCTCGCAGCCGATCTGGCCCTGATCCTCGACGCGGCGACCGAGGCGGGCCGGCTGGCCCTCGCCGAACGCGAGAAGGGGCTGAAGATCTGGTCCAAATCGGGCGGCTCGCCCGTCACCTCCGCCGACATGGCGGTCGATCGTCTGCTCCGCGACGCCTTGCTGACCGCCCGCCCCGACTACGGCTGGTTGTCGGAAGAGACGGCCGACGGCCCGGACCGCCTGGCCCGCCGCCGGGTCTTCGTGGTCGACCCCATCGACGGCACCGTCGCCTATATGAAGAACAAGCCGTGGTGGTGCATCCCCGTGGCCGTGGTCGAGGACGGCCGCCCCGTCGCCGCGGTCATCCATGCCCCGACGCTCGGCGAGACCTTCGCCGCGACCCTCGGCGGCGGCGCCACCCTGAACGATGCCCCGATCGGCGCCTCCGACACCACCGACCTCGACGACGCCTCGGTGCTCGCCGACGCCCGCCTTCTGGAAGGTCCCCACTGGCCCGAGCCGTGGCCCGCGATGCGGTTCGAGAAACGCAACGCCATCGCCTACCGCATCGCCCTGGTCGCCGCCGGCGCCTTCGACGCAGCCATCGCGCTCACGCCGAAGTGGGACTGGGACGTCTGCGCCGGGGCCCTGATCGTCGAGGAGGCGGGCGGCCGGGTCAGCGACCACCACGGCGGCGCCTGGCGCTTCAACCGCCCCGATCCGCGACAGAACAGCCTCGTCTGCGCCGCTCCGGCACTGCACCCCCAGATCGTCCGCCGCACGCTGTCGATCCCGCTCCCGGCTACAGCGGGCTAGGCGCAGGCTCCTCCGCGAGGTCCAGCCTGCGCTCGATCCGGTCGACATCCTGCCTCAGCCGGTCGAAGGCGGACTGCAGGCGGGCGTCGGCCTCGGCCAGATACCCCAGATCCCGACGGACGGCCGCGAGTCCGGATTCCACGGCGGACATCCGGTGCGTCAGATCGTCGACGCGCTGCGCCAGCGCGTCGACCTTCGCGTCGATGCGGCGCAGATAGACCAGAACCAGATTGTCGGGTTCATCCGCCATCTGCAGATGATGCCAGAAGCGTCGAGATCGGCCAAATCCTTGATCCCCCCGACCACAGCGCCTATTCCGCTCGCGCCGTGACCCCTCCCGACCCGGAACGCCCATGACCGCCGAAACCGAAACGCCCCAGCTGCTTCACCTCGTCATCGGCGGCGAGCTGCGCCACCTCGACGCACCGGTGTTCCGCGACCTGTCCAAGGTCGAGTTCGTCGGCGCCTTCCCGAACTACGAGGAGGCCCGCAAGGCGTGGAAGGCCCGGGCCCAGGCGACGGTCGACAACGCGCACATGCGATACTTCATCCTCCACGCCCACCGGCTGATCGACCCGCGCGGCGACGGCCAGTAGACGGAACCCCGGCGGCGTCTGGCGCGCTTTCCCCGCGACAGCCACGCTATGGAGGGCCCGCCCATGACCACCACCCTGATCGTCGTCGTTCTGCTGGTCCTCGGCGTGGGCATCGTGCTGTGGGCCGTGCGCCGCAAGCCCGCCGACCGGCCGGACCCGCTCCCGGGCGAAACCGACACCGCGTGGAATGATCCGGTCACCCGCGCCGACGCGGCCCCGCCGTCCCGCCCCGACGCCGAACCGCGCCCGTGACCCTGTTCGGACGCACGCTCGGCGCCGAGGAGATCGCCAGCCTCGTCTTCATGCTGGGCACGCTGGCCCTCTGGCTGTTCGTCCTGCGTGGCGAGCGCGACTGGCGGCGCTGGTTCACGCGCTGGGAGGCCGACCGCAAGGCGCGCCGCGAGGCCGAAATCGCCAACCGGAACCGCCCGGGAGATCCGCCGTCCGGCCCCGCCCGCGGCCCCTGGGGCTGATCACTCCCGGCGCAGGAACTTCTCGGTCAGCAGCGTGCCCCACCACTGCGCCTTGAACTCGGCCCGGATCGCCTTCGGATCGTAGGCCTCGCTGTCGATCCAGTCGATGAAGCTGAGCCCGGTCGGCTCCACCTCCCTGAGGTACTTCTCCAGCGTGTAGTCCAGCACGCCGGTCAGCCCCTCGCGGTGGTGCAGGTACTTCTTGTCCAGCTGCCGGATGGCCTCCGAGATCGGCTCCCCCAGGTGGAAGTGGCGGTACAGCACCGCCATCATCCCCGCCCGGTCCGCGCCCGACTTGCAGTGGATCAGCACCGGATACTCGATGGTCCGGAACAGCTCCCGCGCCCGGTGGATGCGATCCCGCTGCGGCGGGTCGCGGCTGTCCAGCGGCGCGTCGATCAGGGTCAGGCCCAGTCGCGCGCAGGCGTCCTTCTCCAGCGCATAGTAGGCCTCGTCCCGCGCCCCGCGCAGGTTGATGACCGTCCTGATGCCTTGCGACTTCCAGTACGCCAGCTGCCGGGGCGACGGCTGGTTGGTCCGCACCAGGTCCGGCCCCAGCCAGTGGGCGTTCATGAACCACCGTCGCAGGAAGGCGTGGTCCTTCCACACATAGTCCCAGCGGGCCCTGAAGCGGCCGGCGCGGGTGGAGAGGTCGTAGCGCGACATGGGGCGGAGATAGCCTGTCCCGGGCCCGGCGTCATCGGCCCCGCGGTCCCGGTCCGGCGCACGGTACGGCCCGCCCCTTGCCTGATCTCCTTGCAGTAGAAGGAGTCTGTCCCATGCCGATACACCCTCTGGTCGCAGCCACCGCGGCGGCGTTCCTCCTGGCGGCCGGGCCGACCTTCGCAGGCGAGCGGGGAGGACCGGGGGGTCCGCCGGGTTGCGGAGGCGGCTGCGGAGGCGGCGGCCATCATCGCCCGCCGCCGCCCCCGCCGCATTACGGCGGCCACGCCAACGTCAATGTGAACGTCAACGCCAACGCCAGCGCCTCGGCGCGGGCGTACGCCGCAGCCGACGCCCGCAGCCATCTGAACGCCCGCACCTGGTCGCGCGGGGCCGGCGCCGCGCGGGGCGGCGGGACCGTCTACGTCGGCGGCGGCGGCTACGCCGAGGGCGGAGGCTACGGCTATTCGGAAGCCTACTACGGCCCGATCGAACATCTCGGCCCCGGCCCGGTCAGCGCGCCGTTCGGCTACGCCGTGCATGGCTTCGGCCGCCAATACATCGGCTGGCGCGGCGCGCCCGCCTTCCGCCGCGGCTGCGACTGCGCCCCGCCGCCTCGCGACTACGGCTACGGCTACGAGCGCGAAGAAGCCGTCTATGAGCGGTCGGAGTCGTACTACGAGGAAGAACGCTACGAGCGGTCGGAGAGCTGGTACGACGAGCGCGACTACCATGCGGAGCGCCGACACATCGAGGTCGCCCCTCCGCCGGTCCGCGTCGCTCCGCCCGAGATCCACGTGCGGCCGCCCGAGGTCTATTTCGAGCCCCCGGTCGTCCACGCCGCGCCGCCTGTGTATGTCCAGGCGCCGCCGGTCTACGTGCAGTCGCCGCCGGTCCATGTCGCCGGTCCGGAGATCCACGTCGCCGCGCCTGAGGTGCACGTCGCTCCGCCGACGGTGGTGACCGCCCCGCCCGTCACCGTCGAGGCCCCGCCCGTCCATGTCGAGGCTCCCGCGGTGCACGTGGTCCCGGGCGAGGTGCATGTCGCGCCGCCGCCGCCGCCGGACTACTATGGCGACCTGCCGCCGCCGGACGCGGAGCCGCTGCCCTCGCCGCCGCGGCACAACTACCGGCAGGAGCCCGGCGAACGCGGCTGACGCCGGCCGGCGCGCAAGCCGTCGGGGAAAGTTCGGTGATCCACATCGCTTGACTTCCCTCCGCCTCCGTCCGACCTCGGACCGATGACGCCGCCGCCCGCGCCCGCCGCCGACGACACGCCGCCCCCGAGGGCGTCGCTGCGCCCCCTGCTGGCGCGCATCTGGCGCGACTACCTGTCCCGCCGGCGGGCCGCCCTGTTCCTCTCGGTCCTGTGCGCCGCGATCGTCGGCGTCATGGCCGCCACCGTGCTGCAGTTGCTCGAGCCGGCCATCGACGGCCTGTTCCTCGGCCGGCCGGTGACCATCTGGGGGGCCTTCACCATCCCGCCCGGACAGGCCCTGACCGCCATCCCCCTGGTCATCGTCGGCGCCGGCCTGGTCTGGACCGCCGCCGCGCTCGGCCAGGCCGCCCTGGTCAACCGCCTTGGCCACGGCATCGTCGGCGACATCCAGGTGCGGCTGTTCGGCTCCATGATCCGCGCCGACCTCGCCCGCCTGCGCAGCCAGCACTCGGGCGGCTTCGTCTCCAGCGTGCTCTTTGACGCTAACCTGGTGCGCGAGGCCTTCACCAACGGCGTGGTCAACTACACCCAGCACGCCCTGACCCTGATCGCCGTGCTCGCCTACATGGCGTGGACCGACTGGCGTCTGACCGCCATCGTCTTCCTCGGCGCCCCGGTCATCGCCTGGGTCATCCGCCGCTTCGGCAAGCGCATGCGCAAGGCCACCACCGGGGCCATGGTCGAGACCTCCAACCTTTCCACCGCCCTGATGGAGAACCTCGACGGCGTCCGTCTGATCAAGATCGAGAACCGCGAGGCGGCCGAGGAAGCGCGGGTGGCGGAGGTCGTGGCCCGCCGTCAGCGCCACGTCATCAAGTCCGCCGACTCCCGTGCTTTCGCCGGGCCCTTCTCCAACCTGGTGGCCATGGTCATCGTCGCCGCCGTCATGGCCTACGCCGGCTGGCAGGCGCGTCAGGGCGAAATGAGCGTCGGCGCCTTCGCCGCCTACATCGGCCTGCTGATGGCGGCCGGCCAGTCGCTGCGTCAGGTGACCAACCTGCAGACCGTCATGTCCGAGGGCCTGACCGCCGCCCGTCGCCTGTTCGAGGCTCTCGACATCCAGCCCGAGATCCGCGAGGCCCCCGACGCCCGGCCCCTGCCGCCCGGCCCCCTGACCGTCGCCTTCGAGCAGGTCGCCTTCGCCTACGCCCCCGCTTCGGAGAACGTGGCTCCGACCCTGTCCGAGGTCTCGCTCACCGTCGCCCCGGGCGAGACCGTCGCCCTCGTCGGCCCCTCGGGCGGCGGCAAGTCGACCCTCCTCAGCCTGCTCCCGCGCTTCTACGACGTCACCGCCGGCGCCGTGACCGTCAACGGCCAGGATATCCGCACGCTGAAGCTGCACGACCTGCGCGACCGCATCGCCCTGGTCACCCAGGAGCCCTTCCTGTTCGACGACACCATCGCCGCCAACATCGCCTATGGCCGCCCCGGCGCCTCGCAAGCCCAGATCGAGGCCGCCGCCGCCGCCGCCGCCGCCCACGACTTCATCCAGAGCCTGCCGGAAGGCTACGCCACCCGCGCCGGCGAGGCCGGCCTGCGCCTCTCCGGCGGCCAGCGCCAGCGCATCGCCATCGCCCGCGCCTTCCTGAAGGACGCCCCGATCCTGCTGCTCGACGAGGCGACCTCGGCGCTCGACACCGAGAGCGAGGCCCTGGTGCAGGCGGCGCTCGAACGACTGATGGCCGGCCGCGCGACCCTGATGATCGCCCACCGCTTGTCGACCGTCCGCAACGCCGACCGCATCTACGTCCTCGAGGCCGGCCGTGTGGTCGAACAGGGCTCCCACGCCCAGCTGGTCCGCAAGGGCGGCCTCTACGCCCGGCTGGCGAAGCAGCAGTCGCTGGATGGCGACCCGGTCGCCGCCGTCTCATGAGGCCGCTCCGCAATCCCGTGATCCAGGCCGTCCTCGCCTGGACCCTGGCCAGCTGGATGCGCTTCTGCTTCGCCACCATTCGCTGGACCCACGTCAACCAGCAGGTCCCGGAGGCCATCTGGAAGCGGGGCGGCGGCGTGCTGTGCGCCTTCTGGCACTCGCGCATCGCCCTCAGCCCCGCCTGCTGGCCGCTGGATCGCGCCACCCCGGCCAAGGCCCTGATCTCGCTCAGCCCCGACGGCCAGTTCATCGCCCGCGCGGTCGGCCGCCTCGGCTTTCCGGCCATCCGCGGCTCCTCGGCCAACAAGGACAAGCTGGATCGCGCCAAGGGCGGCTCCCAGGCCCTGCGCGACGGACTGAAGCAGCTCAAGGTCGGGGCGCTGGGCGTCACCCCCGACGGTCCGCGCGGCCCGGCCCGCACCATGGCCGAGGGCTTCCCCCTTATGGCGAAGCTCTCCGGCGCGCCGGTCCTGTTCATCGGCCTCAGTTGCAAGCCGGCCATCCGCCTGGACAGCTGGGACCGGGCGCTTCTGCCCCTGCCCTTCGGCAAGGGCGCCATCGTCTGGGACGAGACGCGCTATCCCGAAGGCGCGGGCGTCGCCGAGGTCGCCGCCGACTGGACCGCCCGCCTCACCGCCGTCGAGGCCGAGGCCGACCGGATCACCGGCCTGGAGCGGATCTGACGTGAGCCCCGCCCTCCTCCTCTACCGGCTGGCGACCCGCCTGCTCGAGCCGCTGGCGCCCCGTCTGCTCGACGCCCGCGCGCGCAAGGGCAAGGAAGACCCGGTCCGCGTCGACGAGCGCCTCGGCGTCGCCTCCGTCCCCCGCCCCGCCGGCGAGCTCGTCTGGCTGCACGGCGTCAGCGTCGGCGAGAGCCTGTCCCTGCTCCCCGTCGTCGAACGCCTGCGCAGGGTGCGGCCGGACCTGGCGATCCTCGTCACCTCCGGCACCGTCACCTCGGCGACCCTGCTGGCCCGGCGCCTGCCCGGGGGCGTCATCCACCAGTACGCCCCGGTCGACGGCCCGACCGCCGTCGCCGCCTTCCTCGACCACTGGCGTCCCGTCGCCGGGGTGCTGGTCGAGAGCGAGCTGTGGCCCAACCTGATCCTCGAGGCTCGGCGCCGCGACATCGCCCTGGTGCTGGCCAGCGCCCGCATCACCGAAAAGACCGTCGAGGGCTGGCGCCGCTTCCCCGGCGCGGCCCGGCGGCTCGTCGCCGCCTTCGACCGTATCCTGCCCCAGGACGACGCCTCCGCCGCCCGGCTGGAGAGCCTCGGCGCGCGCATCGACGGCCGGGTCAATCTCAAGCTCGCCGGCGACGCCCCGCCGCACGACCCCGCCGCCTTCACCCGCCTGTCCGCCGCCATCGGCGACCGGCCGGTGGTCGTCGCCGCCTCCACCCACGACGGCGAGGAGATCGCCATCGTCCGGGCGCTGGACCGGCTCGACGAGCGCCTGTGCCTGATCCTGATCCCGCGCCATCCGGAGCGCGGCGACGCCATCGCCGCCGCCCTGATCCGCGACGGCTACCGCTTCGCCCGCCGTTCCGAAGGCCGCCAGCCGGACGGGGAGACCGACCTCTACCTCGCCGACACCCTGGGCGAGATGGGCCTGTTCCTGCGCCTCGCCGACGTGGTGATCATGGGCGGCGCCTTCTCGGCCGCGCTGGAAAAGCCCCCGGTCGGCGGCCACAACCCGCTGGAGCCCGCCCGTCTCGGCAAGCCGGCGATCACCGGCCCGGACATGTCGAACTGGGCCGCCGTCACGGAAGCCCTGGTCGCCGCCGACGGCCTGAGGATCGTGGAAGCGCCGTGGGACCTCCCCGCCGCCCTCGCCCCCCTGCTGGCCGATCCGGCCGAGGCCAAACGGATGGGCGAACGCGGCCGCCGCGCCGCGGCCGAGGCCGGCTCCGGGCTGGACCGGTTGGTCGACAGCCTCCTGCCCCTCCTGCCGCCCGCCTCGCCCCGGGGAGGCCCCCGGTGAAGCTGAACACGCCCCGCTGGTGGTACACGCGTGATCGCCGCCACGGCGCCGTCGCCCGCCTGCTGCTGAAGCCAGCCAGCTGGATCTGGACCGCCGCCACCGCCCGCCGCCTCGCCCGCGCCACGCCGGTCGAGCCCGGAACTCCCGTGATCTCGATCGGCAACCTGACCGTCGGCGGCTCCGGCAAGACCCCCGTCGCCCGCGAGGCGCTGCGCCTGCTCCGCGCCGCCGGCGTCGAGGCCCACGCCCTGTCGCGCGGCTACGGCGGTTCGCTCCCGGGCCCGGTCCGCGTCGATCCCGCCGTCCACGCCGCCGCCGAGGTCGGCGACGAACCGCTGATGCTGGCGCTGGACAGCCCCGCCTGGATCGCCCGCGACCGCGTCGCCGGCGCCCGCGCCGCGGTCGCCGCCGGGGCCGGGGCCCTGGTCCTCGACGACGCCCACCAGAACCCGGGCCTGAAGAAGTCCCTCAGCCTCGTCGTCGTCGACGGCGAGACCCGCAACGACGAATGGCCCTTCGGCGACGGCTCGGTCTTCCCCTCCGGCCCCATGCGCGAGCCGCTGAAGGCCGGCCTTGCCCGCGCCGACGCCGTGGTCATCCTGCTGCCGGCCGACCTGACGGAGCCCGATCCGGAACTTGTGGAGGTGTTCGGCGGCCTTCCCGTCTTCGTCGCCCGCCTGGAGCCCGCCGCCCCGCCTCCGCCGGGCCCGCTGGTCGGCTTCGCCGGCATCGCCAAGCCATGGAAGGTCGAACGCTCGCTCAAGGCCGCCGGCGCGGATCTGAAGGACTTCGCCCCCTTTCCGGACCACGCCGCCTTCCGCGAGGAAGACTTGCGCTTCCTCGCCGCGCGCGCCGACCAGTTCGACGCCCGCCTCATCACCACCGAGAAGGACTGGTCCCGCCTGCCGCCGGCGTGGCGCGCGCGCGTGATCAGCTGGCCGGTCAAGGCGACGTTCGACGACGAGGCGGGGTTCTCCCGCTTCCTTCTCCCCTTGTTCGAGAAGGTGGCCGAGCGAAGCGAGGTCGGATGAGGGGTCGATGACTCTCGCCGACGGCCCGACCCCTCATCCGTCAGCCTTCAGCTGACACCTTCTCCCGCAAGGGGAGAAGGGAGGTTCACTCCTCCCGGTGCACCACCCCGTCCCGCATCACGAACCGCACCCGCTCCAGCTCCGTCACGTCTTCCAGCGGGTCGCCGCCGACGGCGATCAGGTCCGCCGGCATGCCCGGCGCGATCCGGCCCGCCTCGGCCGCGATGCCGAGGTGGTCCGCCGCGTTCACCGTCGCCGCCTGCACCGCCTCCAGCGGCGTCAGCCCGGCGCGCACCAGCAGGGCGAACTCGCCGGCGTTGTCGCCGTGGGCCGAAACGCCGCTGTCCGTGCCGAAGGCGATCCGCACCCCGCCCGCATGCGCGCGGCGCGCCATGTCGAGCATCTTCGGCCCGGCCTCGAGCGCCTTGGCCGTCTGGGCCGGGGTGAAGAAGTTGTCCGGTCCCGCCGCGATGCGGGCCACGAAGTCCCCGGCCATCAGCGTCGGCACCAGGTAGACGCCGTCGCGCCGCATCAGCCGGATCGACTCCCCGTCCAGATAGGTGCCGTGCTCGATCGAATCGCCGCCGGCGCGCAGGAAGCTGTTGATGCCGTCGGCGCCATGCGCGTGCGCCGTCACCTGCCGGCCCATGCGGTGGGCGACGTCGACGATGGCGGCCAGTTCGTCGTCCGAGAACTGCTGGCCCAGCCCTGCCGCCGTGTTCGACAGCACCCCGCCGGTGGCGGTGATCTTGATGATGTCGGCGCCCGAGCGCACCTGGGTGCGCACCGCCCGCATGCAGTCGTCCGGCCCCGAGCAGACGCTCTCGGACGACAGCAGGTGCATGATGTCCTCGCGATAGCCGTTGATGTCGCCGTGGCCACCGTGCACCGACACCGCGCTGCCCGAGGCGATCACCCGCGGCCCCGGCACGTCGCCGCGGCGGATGGCGTCGCGCAGGGCGAAGATCGACTCGTTGCTGGCGCCCAGATCAGCCACCGTCGTGAAGCCCGCCATCAGGGTCCGCCGGGCGTATCGGGCGCCGACGAAGGCCTGCTCGGCGTTCGACTGGGTCACCTCCTCCAGCCGGGCGTTCGGGTTCTGTTGCCCGGTCAGGTGCACGTGGCTGTCGATCAGCCCCGGCAGGACGAAAGCTGACCTCAGGTCAACGATTTCACCCTCGCCGACGAAGCCGTCGCGGATTTCCGCGACCTGGTTCCCCCTGATCACGAGAGTTTTATCGCGCTCGACCCGGCCGCTCGCAGGATCGGCCAGAAGCCGCCCCACTTGGACGTACGTCGTTCCGCGGTCGGGAGAATTCCCGCTGGAAACTGACGTCTGCGCAGTCGCGCTGGTGGCCACACATGCGGCGAAGGCGGCCAGAACGGCTGTGATCGACTTCACGAAATCCTCCCGAAGGTTCGTCCCACCCTGCCCCTGCGGCGTCTCGCCGCCAAGCCCCCGCTTGCCGGACCCCCGCCTTTTGAAACAAGTTGACGCATTCAGTGAACATGCGAGGGGCGTCGCATGCGGCTTGCCAGACGCGGATTCATCCTGGGCGGCGCTGCCGTCCTTTCAGGTTGCGCCACCGCCGGTTCGGCGGCGCAGCAGATCGCCGCCGCGGCGCCGATCGTGGTCGAACCCCAGGTTCCGCCGCGCGCGCCCGAGATCATCACCTCCCACCTCAACTCGACCCGACCGCTGGATCCGCGCGGCCAGGTCCGGCCCGAACTGATGCAGCGCGCCCTGGCCGCGCTCGACATCCACGCCGGCAAGATCACGCAGCGCGACCGCATATACTTGGTCGACTTCACCAAATTCTCCGGCGACGAGCGGCTTTACGAGGTCGACCTCGCGGGCGGCGAGGTCACCCTGATCCGCACCAGCCACGGCCGCGGCTCCGATCCGTCGCACAGCGGTTACGCCCGGCGCTTCTCGAACACGCCCGACAGTCACATGTCCTCGGTCGGCGCCTACGCCACCGCCGGCGCCAGCCACGGCGCCCAGCAGGGCCCCAACGTGCTGCTCGACGGGCTGGAGTACACCAACAACCTCGCCCGCGAGCGCGCCATCATCGTCCACGGCGCCGACTACGCCGACCCGGACTTCCTCGCCCGCGAGGGCAAGCTGGGCCGTTCCTACGGCTGCTTCTCGGTGGCCCACCACGACCTGCCCCGCCTGCGCGAACGCATGGGCGAAGGCCGCCTGCTCTTCGCCTGGGCCTAGGGCGCCGGCCGGCGGGCCGAGTGGCGGATGCTGGTGACCCGGATCTCCTCGGCCAGAACCGCATATCGAATGACATAGGGCCGGACCGTCGTCAGTTCGCGGACGCCCGGCCGAACCGGCCGGCCATGGTCGGGGAAGGCGGTCAGGCCGTTGGCCGCCCCCATCAGCGCGGCGGCCACCCGGGACGCAGCGGCCGGGTTGCTCTCGGCGATGTAGGACCGGATCGCCCGAAGGTCGCCAATCGCGTCGGTCGACCAGATCAGTCGCCGCATTTGGGCGGCGGCAGCTCATCGTCCGTGCCCCAGGACCGCAGCCAGCGCATCACCGCCTCGTGGCTGACGAAGCGCCCGGCGTCGATGTCCGCCATCGCCTTCCGATCGCGGGCGTCAAGCTCGACGGTCTCCTCGGCGATGAAAACCGCGGGCTCCTCGTCCATCTCGTTGCGTGGATCATCCATGGCGGCATCCTGCCACGCCACTCCGCCCGGCGCACGCAGACTCAACCTGAGCTGGATGATCTTCGGCTGCCTCGACCGGGCTTACCCCCGCTCCAGCGCCCGCCAGCCGATGTCGGTGCGATAGAACCCGCCCGGCCAGTCGATCTTCTTGACCGCCGCATAGGCCCGCTCGCGCGCCTCGGCGATGTCGGCGCCGCGGGCGCAGACGTTCAGCACCCGCCCGCCAGCGGCGACCAGCTGGCCATCGTCGCGCCGTTTCGTCCCCGCGTGGAACACCTGCACGTGCGGGCCGAAGTCCTGCTCGGCGCCGCGGATGATCGACCCCTCCAGCGGGCTGTCGGGATAGCCCTTGGCGGCCATGACCACGCAAATCACTGTGTCGCCGCTGAACGCCGGCGCCGGCGCGCGGCCCAGGTCGCCGCGCGCGCAGGCCAGCAGCAAGGGCACGATGTCGCCCTCCAGCCGCATCATCAGCACCTGGCACTCGGGGTCGCCGAAGCGGGCGTTGAACTCCACCACCTTCGGCCCCGCGTCGGTGGCCATAAGACCGGCGTACAGCACGCCGCGGTAGGGCATGCCCTCGGCCGCCATCGCCGCCACCGTCGGCTGGACGATGGTCCTGTCGGCGGCCTCGACCAGCTCCGGCGTGAACACCGGCGCCGGCGAATAGCTGCCCATGCCCCCGGTGTTGGGTCCCATGTCGCCGTCGAAGGCGCGCTTATGATCCTGGGCCCCGCCCAGCAGCACCGCCCGCTGACCGTCGCACAGGGCGAACAGCGAGCCCTCCTCGCCGGACATGAACTCCTCGATCACCACCCGCGCCCCGGCGGCCCCGAAGCGGCCGCCCAGCATGCGCTCGATCTCGGACTCGGCGTCTCGCTTGTCGGTGCTGATCGCCACGCCCTTGCCCGCCGCCAGCCCGTCGGCCTTGATCACATAGGGCGGCCTGAACACCGCCAGCGCCTCGCGCGCCTCATGCAGCCGCTCGTAGACGCCATAGCCCGCGGTCGGGATTTCGTGCCGCTCCATGAAGGCCTTGGAGAAGGCCTTGGAGGTCTCCAGCTGGGCCGCCTTCCGGGTCGGCCCGAAGCAGGGGATGCCGGCCGCGGCCAGCCGGTCGGCCAAGCCCTGCTCCAGCGCGCTCTCCGGCCCCACCACCACCAGGTCGGCCTTTATCTCGCGCGCCAGCGCCGTCAGCCCCTCGGCATCGGTCGCCTTCAGCGCGATCAGCTCGCCCAGCTTCTCCATGCCGGGGTTGCCCGGGGCGATGACGAGCCGCTTTACCAGCGGCGACTGGGCGATCTTCCACGCCAGGGCGTGCTCGCGCCCGCCCGATCCGACCAGCAGGATGTTCATGTGCGCGCAATGGCCGCGCGCGGCTTCCGGGTCAAGCGCCGCGGATCAGCTCGCCACCGACCAGATCACATAGGCGAGCGCCGCCAGCATCAGGACCAGCACCACCGCGGTCCACGGCGCCAGCCCCGTCTCGCCGCTACGCCGCCGCAGCCCGCGCTGCTCCGGGCTTTCGTCCACGGGATCGAAGCGGCGCGGATCGGCGGTCATGAGCGACCAACGGGGGTGAGCCTGGCCGGTTCCTGCGCGCCGGGCCGGGGATCGCGGCGCGGGACGCCGGAATCAGCCATTCGGCCCCGCCGGAGTCGGCGCGGCGCCGTTGTCCGGGAAACGGATACGCTGGTTGGCGCGCATGAACTCGCGCGTCTGCTGGTCCTGGAAGCTTCCCGAGCGGGGCACGTCGCGGCAGACCCGTTGCTGCATGTTCGAGCCCGTGGCCCGCTCCAGCCGGCAGACGCGTCGGGTCGGCGCCTCCGCCTCCGAGCGGCGGGCCTCGGCGGGCGCGGCGGGGGTAGCGATGACGGCGACCTGGCTCGAACTCTGGCCGGCGAGCACGAGGGCGAAAACGGCGACGAGCATGGGGGCCTCCTTGGAAAGGCGGGACTCCAGCAGAACACCGATCCGTCAGCGGAGCAAGCCCGGGCGCCGGTGGTCCGCTCCGGATCCTTCCGCCGGTTTCCCCGGCGGCGCGCGCCCGCTACCCTCCTCCGATGACCGACGACTCCTATGTCTTCGAGGGTCCGGCCGAGCCGGCCGCGCCGCGCGACAACAATCCGCCGCTGTCGATCTCGGAGCTGTCCTTCGCCCTCAAGCGCACGCTGGAGGACCGTTTCGGCCACGTCCGCCTGCGCGGCGAGATCTCCAAGGTCAACCGCCACGCCTCGGGGCACGTCTACCTGACCCTCAAGGACGACAAGGCCTGCATCGACGGCGTGGTGTGGAAGGGTCAGGCGCGCGGCCTCGGCGTCCAGCCCGAGACCGGGCTCGAGGTCATCGTCACCGGCAAGATCACCTCCTACCCGGCCCGCTCGTCCTACCAGATCGTCATCGAGACCATGGAGGCCGCCGGGGCCGGCGCCCTGCTGGCCCAGCTGGAGCGGCTGAAGGCCAGGCTGCACGGCGAGGGCCTGTTCGACCCCGCCCGCAAGCAGCCGATCCCTGCCTTTCCGGCCGTGGTGGGGGTGATCACCAGCCCGACCGGCGCCGTCATCCGCGACATCCTGCACCGCATCGCCGAGCGCTGGCCCTGCCGCGTCATCGTCTGGCCCGTGGTGGTCCAGGGGGACGCGGCCTGCGGCCAGGTCTCCAACGCCATCCGCGGCTTCGACGCGATGCGCCCGGACGGCCCGATCCCCCGCCCCGACGTGGTCATCGTCGCCCGCGGCGGCGGCTCGGTCGAGGACCTGTGGTGCTTCAACGACGAGGGTCTGGCCCGCACCGTCGCCGCCGCCCGCATCCCGATCGTCTCCGCCGTGGGTCACGAGACCGACACCACCCTGATCGACTTCGTCTCCGACCGTCGCGCCCCGACCCCCACCGGCGCCGCCGAGATCGTCACCCCCGTGCTGGCCGACCTGCGCGCCGCCGTCGCCGATCTCGATCGCCGCCTCGCCCGCGCCGGCGGCCGGCTGCTGGAGGACCGCCGCACCCGCCTGCGCGCCGCCGCCCGCGGCCTCCCGGCCCGGCCCGAGGATCTTCTCGCCCTGCCGTCCCAGCGCCTCGACCACGCCGGCAGCCGCCTCGCCTCCGGCCTGCACCGCAACCTCGCCGTCCACGAGCGGCAGCTGCTCGCCGCCGCCGGCCGCATCAGCCCCGCCCTGCTGGCCCAGCGCCTCGACCGCGCCGGCGACCGCCTCGGCCACGCTGGCCAGCGCCTCGGCGCCGGCCTGTCCGCCAACGTCGCGGCCCATGAGGCCCGGCTGGCGCACACCGCCCACCGCCTGACGCCGGCCCCGCTGCACCGCCGCCTCGACCAGCGCGCCGCGCGCCTCGACGCCCTGGCCGACCGTCTGGTCCCGACCCTGTCGCGCCGTCTCGACCGCGACGGGACCCGGCTCTCCGCCCTGTCCCGCGCCCTCGCCAGCCTCAACCCGAAGACGCCCAAGCCCGGCTTCGCCCGGGTCGAGACCGTCGACGGCGTGATGATCCCCGCCGCCGCCGCCCTCCAGCCCGGCCAGGACGTGCGTCTGGTCTTCGCCGACGGCGCGCGGAGGGCCCGCATCGCGGGCGGCGGCGCCCCGTCGGAAGCCGTCGCCCGTCCGCGCCCGGCGTCCCGGGCGAGGGCAGCGCCGCCGGGCCAGGGCGACCTGTTCTGAAGCCGAAAGCGGTGGCGGGACTCCCGGGTCCACGCTAGGTTGCAGCCATGGTCGACTCCGCTTCCGAACAGGCGCTGCTCCACTATGGCGACGGCGAGTTCGCCGTCATCCGTCCTGGCCGCACGGTGACCTGCGCCGTCTCCGGCCGGCCGGTGCCGCTGGAGACGCTGCGCTACTGGTCTACCCGCCTGCAGGAGGCCTACGCCGGGCCCGCCGAGGCCTTCCAGCGTCTGGGCCAGGTCCCGTGAGCCCGCGCCGGCGCGATCTGCTGGTCGGCTCCGCCGCCCTGCTCGCCGCCGGCCCCGCCAGCGCCCGCATTCCCGATCTTGAGCTGACAGGACGTTTCGTCCAGGGCGGCCACGCCATCGGGCGCACCTGGCCCAACGCCCTCGTCTTCGTCGACGGGGAGGCCCTCTCGGCCGCCTCGGACGCCGGCTGGTTCGTGGTCGGCTTCGATCGCGACGCCCCGGCCAGCGTCGAAATCGAGGTCCGCTCGGATCGCCGTAGCGCCCGCCGCACTCTCGCCATCGCCGGGGGAAGCTTCCGCACCACGCGCATCGACGGCCTGCCGCCGTCCACGGTCGAACCGACCGATCCCGCCCTGCTCGAGCGCATCCGGCGCGAGGTGGTGCTGAAGACCGAGGGCTTCGCCAGCCGGACGGCCGCCGACCATTTCCGCGACGGGTTCGACTGGCCGCTGGCCAGCTACCGGATCACCAGCCCCTGGGGCGCCCAGCGCGTCCTCAACGGCACGCCGGCCCGGCCCCATTACGGCATCGACCTCGCCGCCCCGCAGGGCACGCCGGTCCTAGCCCCCGCCGCCGGCCGCGTCGCCCTGGCCGAGCCCGACCTGCATTTCGAGGGCGGCCTCGTCCTCCTCGACCACGGCCAGGGCCTGATCACCGCCTATCTCCACCAGTCCCGCCTGGACGTCCGCGCCGGGCAGGAGGTGGTGCGCGGCCAGGCTCTCGGTCGCGTCGGCATGAGCGGCCGCGCCACCGGTCCGCACCTGTGCTGGCGCATGAAATGGCGCGACCGCAACCTCGACCCGTCGCTGCTGGTGAAAAGCTGAGTCCGTGTAATCGTTTACCTTCACTGTGATCGCTGATCAGTCATTTACCGGTAAGTCTTCGAGGCGCTAGATCACCCGAATCTTCGGGCCCCCGTTGCGGAGGCCGTCTGCGCGTCCCGCCTCCATGTCCTCGCTCTCCGCCCTTCACGTCCTTCTCGTCGACGACAACCAGCATATGCGGACCATCGCCTCCGCCGTGCTGAAGTCCGCCGGCGTCGGCACGGTGCGCGAGGCGGCCGACGGCGGCTCCGCGCTCGAGATCCTGCGCGAATACCCGATCGACCTGGCCATCGTCGATTTCAACATGTTCCCGCTGGACGGCGTCGAGTTCACCCGCCTGGTCCGCAACAGCGCCGACAGCCCCAACCCCTATCTGCCGATCATCATGATGACCGGCCATTCGGCCAGGTCCCGCGTCTATGAGGCCCGCGACGCGGGCGTCACCGAATTCGTGGTCAAGCCGATCACCGCCAAGGCCGTGCTCGACCGCATCCAGGCGGTGATCTTCCACACCCGCCCGTTCGTCCGCACCGAGAGCTATTTCGGCCCGGACCGGCGCCGCGTGCAGAAGCCCGACTACAAGGGCCCGCGCCGCCGCGCCTCGGACCAGGCGACGGTGGATTCCTGAGGGCCGCCAGCCGCCGGCGCGGTCAGCCGCCTTCAAGCGCCCGATACACCTTGTCCGGCCACCGCTTGTGGACCCAGAACCAGTCCACGGGGTGCTCGCGCACCCGGTCCTCGACGAAGCGGGTCACCGCCTGCACGCCCCAGGCGATGTCCGCCTGGCGGTCGCCGCTGCGGGGGATCTCGATCGGCTCGTGGGCGGTCACCCGGAAGCGCGCCCCCGGCAGCCGCACCACCGACATCGGCTGCAGCACCGTGCCATGGCGCAGCGCCAGCCGGCTCGGCCCGGGCGCGGCGTTGACCGGCTGTCCGAAGAAGCTCACCTCCGGCCCCTCGCTGAACTTCTGGTCGTTCATCAGCGCCACCGACTCGCCGCGCTGCAGGCCGGCCAGCAGCTCGCGCGCGCCCTCGCCGCCCTTGGGCGCGAACAGCTTGACCCCGTAGCGGGCTCGCGCCCGGCGGATCTGGGCGTCGACATAGGGGTTGTTGGCCGCGCGGTAGGTGATCTGGCACGGCACGCCGGCCGCCAGGATCACCGCCGCCATGGTTTCGAAATTGGCCAGGTGGCCCGAGACGAACACCACCGGCCGGCCGCTGTCGCGAATGGCGTGCAGCCGCTCCAGCCCGACCACCTCCACCCGCCCGCTCTCCACCGTAATCCGGTCCAGCAGCGGCGTCTCGGCGAAGGTCCGCCCGGTCTGCTCCCATGCCGCGACCGCCAGCGCCTCGCGCTCGACCTCGGGCATGTCGGGAAAGGCGATGCGCAGGTTGCGCGTCACCGTCCGGTGCGTCCCCGTCTTCGGCCCCAGGGTGCGCAGCAGCCAGCCGCCGAGGTTCGAGGCCCGCTCGACGCCCAGAAGGCGCAGCAGCGTCGTCAGTCCGGCGAAGGCGGCCGCCTCCAGCCGCCACCTCAGGTCCTGACCGAGGCCGACCTTGCGCTCGCCCTCACCAGGCAATGGTGATCCCGCCGTCGACCACCAGGGTCTGGCCGGTCATGTAGCTGGACGCCGGCGAGGCCAGGTAGACCGCGGCCCCGGCGATCTCGTCCGGCTGCCCGATCCGCTTCAGCGGCGCCGGGTCGGTGACCTGCTTCAGCAGTTCGGGGTTCTCCCACAGGTAGCGGGCGAAGTCGGTCTGCACCAGGCCGGGGGCGATGCAGTTGACCCGCACGTTGGACGGGCCCCATTCCACCGCCAGGTTGCGCGCCAGCTGCATGTCCGCCGCCTTGGAGACGTTGTAGGCCCCGATCAGGGCGTTGCCGCGCAGGCCGCCGATCGACGACACGATGATCACCGATCCGTCCTTCCGCTCCAGCATCTGCGGGGCGACCATCTGGATCAGCCAGTGGTTGGAGACCACGTTGTTCTGCAGGATCTTGCCGAACTGCTCGTCGCTGATCCCCGCCATCGGCCCGGCGTAGGGGTTGGTGGCCGCGTTGCAGACCAGGATGTCGATGCGTCCGAAGGCGGCGTTGGTCTCATCGACCAGTCGCTGCAGCTCGTCCTTCGCGGCGATGTTGGCCGGCACGGCGATGGCCCGTCCCTCGCCGTGCCTCGCATTGATCGCCTGCGCGACCTCGTCGCACGGACCCGCCTTGCGCGACGAGATCACCACCTTCGCCCCGTGCTCCGCCAGCCGCTCCGCGATGGCCTTGCCGATGCCCCGCGACGAGCCGGTGATCACCGCGACCTTGCCGGCCAGGTCGAACAATTCCATCGTTAACCTCGATAGTCGTGGGGAAAGCCGGCGAACGGCTAGGCGATTTGTCCTGATACCCCGATACTCGGGCGATTCCATCCGGGAAGGCGGATTCGGCCCTTGCCCATGCGCGCTGTCACCAACGGCTTTCTGTTCTTCGGCTACCTGTTCCTGTCGCTGACGGTGGGGACCTTCCTGTGGCGCGCCGGCCTCGGCGCGGGCCCGGGCGTGGCCGCCGGTCTGGCCGCCGCCGGCCTGCTCCTCGCCGTCCACGTGCTGGTCGTTGGCCGCGGCCAGCGCGCCGCCCTGCGCAAGGAGATCGACCAGGTCCGCGAGGCCCACCGCCTGCTCGCCGACGCCATGGAAAGCACCCAGGGCGCCCTCACCGAACTGGCCCAGGCCATCGAGACCGGCGCCCTGTCCTCGACCGAACAGCTCTCCGGCGAGGTCCGCATGCTGGAGTCCCTGATCCAGCAGATGAGCGAGTCGATCGACCACCGCCTCGCCCAGCCGGCCGCCGCCAACCCCTTCGAGGCCCGGCACCAGCACCAGTCCAACGCCCTGCTGCAGACCATCCACGAGGCCCTGGCCGAGAACCGCGTCGACCTCTACCTGCAGCCGGTCGTCTCCCTGCCCCAGCGCCGCACCATCTTCTACGAGAGCTTCACCCGCCTGCGCGCCGCCGACGACCGGGTGATGATGCCGGCCGAGTACCTATCGATCGCGGAAGGGGAAGGCCTGGTTCCCGCCATCGACAACCTGCTGCTGTTCCGCTGCGCCCAGATCGTCCGCCGCCTCGCGCGTCAGGACCGCAAGGTCGGGGTGTTCTGCAACGTCGCCCTGTCCTCGCTCGGCGACGAGACCTTCTTCCCGCAGTTCCTCGACTTCCTCAGCGAGAACCGCGACCTCAACCAGGCCCTGATCTTCGAGCTGGGCCAGGCCGTGTTCGACGCCCGCGGCGCCGTCGAGGCCCGCAACATGGCCAAGCTGGCCGACCTCGGCTTCCGCTTCTCGATCGACAAGGTCCAGACGCTCGACCTCGACTTCGCGGACCTGCAGCGCTCGGACGTCAAGTTCGTCAAGATCGCCGCCGACCTGCTCATCGAGCAGCTGCTCGACCCCGACGCCGCGCCCGCCCTGCCGTCCCTGCGCGACATCCAGGCCGCCGACTTCGCCGCGCTGACCCGCCGCTACGGCATCGAGGTCATCGCCGAGAAGTGCGAGACCGAGCGCCAGATCGTGGACATCCTCGAGCTCGACGTCTCCATGGGCCAGGGCCACCTGTTCGGCGAGCCGCGCGCCATCAAGGAGCAGGTGCTGGCCGAGACCGATCCGCCGGCCGAATTCCTGCGCTCCACCCTGCGCTCCGCCGAGCAGCGCCGCCGCTATCACTGACGGCTGCGACAGCGCGGGCCGCGCGCCGGGCCTCCCGATGCGCTAGTCTGTCGCCCTCGCCTGAACGTGGAGTCCCCATGGCCGTCCTCGCCTCCCGCCGCGCCGTCCTGCTCGGCGCCGCCCTGACCGCCTTCGCCGCCCCCGCCGTCGCGGCCCCGGAAAAGCGCCTGGTCGTGTACAAGACCCCGACCTGCGGCTGCTGCGGCGGCTGGGCGGCCCACATGCGCCGCGCCGGCTGGACGGTGGAGGAGGTGATCCGCGACGATCTCGCGCCGATCCGCGCTCGCCACGGCGTGCCGGACCGGCTGGCCTCGTGCCACACCGCCGTCGTCGGCCGCTACGCCGTCGAGGGTCATGTGCCTGCGTCGGACGTCGAGCGCCTGCTGCGCGAACGCCCGGCCGCCCGCGCCCTCACCGCCCCCGGCATGCCGGCCGGCTCCCCCGGCATGGAGGCCGCCGGCCGCGAGCCCTACCGCACCATCCTGCTGATGAACGACGGCACCACCCGCGTCTTCGGCCGCCACAACGGCGCCTAGGCCGCCGCCGCGGTCCTCCCCCGCAGGCGGGAGGGGGACCACGCGGAGCGTGGTGGAGGGAGGAGGCGCCGACGCCCCGCGCCCGCGCCTGCGGCCGCCATTGCTGGTTCATCACAAAGGACACCAAGGGGGCGCGAAGAGCACGAAGAAAGCGCGCCCCTCTCCGCCGCCCGCGGGCCGCAGGCCCGCAATCGGAATCGATGGCGCCGCCCTGCGGCCGCCGCAGAACACGCCGGCCCCTTCGTGTCCTTCGTGATGAACCCGCGGCGCCAGACCCCGCCCGGGCGCCGGGAGTTAATGTTTAAGTCCCCTATCTCGCCCGCATCGCCCGCTGTTTTCATTGAACAAACACCGGCAGGCAGCGTCATTTTCACGCCATGGGAACAACCGCCTGCAGACTTCCTCCCATCCCGTCGATGGGGAGGGCGTCGGATCCACGACCTCGACGACGGCGGGCTGTGGTCGAGCGATGAAGCCGGGGCGAAGGACAGTTCCGGGGTCCTCGTCGGCAGGGAGTGGATCCTGCCGCTTGCTCGCTGCGCGCCAATGGATTGCGGACAGCTGTCGGCGTCTCAAGAGCGCCGTCATGTCCGCCCCGCGTCGGGCCCGGCAACGGTCCCGGCGGAGATCCGGCTAGGCTCGAATATCAGGGCCGCCAACCGGAGAGCGCGCGACCCAACGACCGCGCGGGGCGTCAGTCTCGTCGAAACGGTAACCAACTCACAGACCGGGCGAGGCCCGGCGCCCCGCGCCCTTCCCATCCTCACCACTTCCCTTCGGAAGCGGCGACGCCCCATGCCTTCACCCCTCGTCCCGAACCCGCTATGCCCCCCGAATGACCCTCCCCCACCCGCTGCCCGGGCTCGGCGCGATCGCCGGCGACTACGACATCCTGCTCTGCGACGTCTGGGGCGTGATCCACAACGGGCGCGAGAGCTGGCCCGCCGCCTGCGAGGCCCTGGCGCGCTTCAATCGCGACCACGGCCATGTGGTGCTGATCTCCAACTCGCCGCGCCCCTCCTCCGACGTGGTCGCCCAGCTCGACCGGCTGGCGGTGCCGCGTGAGAGCTGGCGGGCCTTCGTCACCTCCGGCGACGCCACCCGCGCCGAACTGGCCCGCCGCGCCCCCGGCCCGGCCTGGGTGATCGGCCCCGAGCGCGACTGGCCGCTGTATGAGGGGCTCGGCCTCGCCGACGCCCACGGGGCGGAGGACGCCGCCTTCATCTCGGTCACCGGCCCGGTCGACGACGAGACCGAGACCCCAGAGGACTACCGCGAACGCCTCGCCGCCGGCGTCGCCCGGGATCTCGAGCTGATCTGCGCCAACCCCGACCGGGTGGTCCAGCGCGGCGACAGGCTGATCTACTGCGGCGGGGCCCTGGCCGACCTCTACGCCGAGCTGGGCGGCCGGGTGGTCATGGCCGGCAAGCCGTTCGGCCCGATCTATGATCTCGCCCTGCACGAGGCCGCCCGGCTGCTCGGCCGTCCGGTCGACCGCTCGCGCGTGCTCTGTATCGGCGATGGCGTGGTCACCGACGTGCGCGGCGCCAACGCCCAGGGACTGGACTGCCTGTTCGTCGCCCAGGGAATCCACGGCGACGCCGCCCGCGGCCCCGACGGGGCGCTCGATGCGGCCCGCGCCGGCGACCTGCTGAAGGCCGAGACCACCTACGCCCGCTACGCCACGCTCGATCTGGCGTGGTGAGGCGCGGCAAATCACGATAAGGCCCGTCCATGGTCGAACTGGTCCAGCAACATCCCTCGGGCGGCTACATCCTCGAGGAGCTCCGCCCCGGCATGGCCGCCGAGAAGATCATCCAGGCGACCGAGGAGCGCATCCGCCGCTTCGCCGAGGCCTCGGACGACTTCAACCCGGTGCACCTCGACGAGGCTTTCGCCGCGAAGACCGCCTACCGCGGCCGCATCGCCCACGGCCTGCTCTCGGCCTCCTTCGGCTCGGCCGTGGTCGGCACAATCCTGCCCGGCGCCGGCTCGATCTACGTATCTCAGACGCTGAAATTCCACCTGCCCGTGCGCGTCGACGACACCGTCGTCATCCGCATCACCGTGGTCGAGGTCGAGCAGGAACAGGCCCGGGTGCGGCTCAACTGCGAGGGCTTCGTCGACGGAAAGCTGATCATGGACGGCATCGCCGTGGTCCGCGTGCCGCGCCGCCGCAAGCCCTCCGCCCGCTGAGGCGGCGACCGTGATCGAGGTCGTCCTCGACTGGCGCAACCTGCCGCCGGAGCTGAAGGGCGCCGCCGTGGCCATCGGCGCCTTCGACGGCGTCCACCGCGGCCACCAGGCCGTCATCGCGGAGGCGGCGCGCGCCGCCCGTGCGCTTTCGGCGCCTCTGGCCGTGGTCAGCTTCGATCCCCACCCGCGCCGCTGGTTCCAGCCCGCCGCCGCCCCCTTCCGCCTGATGACCCCGGCGCAGATGGCCCGGTCGCTGGCCCCGCTCGGCGTCGAGCGCCTCTACCTCCTGCCCTTCGACGGCGAAATGGCCGCCATGTCCGACGAGACCTTCGCCCGCGCCGTTCTCGCGGACGGCCTCGGCGTCCGTCACGCCGCCGTCGGCTTCGACTTCACCTTCGGCAAGGGCCGCACTGGCTCGCCCGAAGCCCTGCGCCGCTACGGGGCCGATCTCGGCTTCACCGTCTCGGTCGCCGACCGGGTCGACGACGCGGGCGGCCTCAAGCTGTCCTCCTCGGCGGTGCGCGAGGCGCTGCACGCCGGCGACATGGCCCGCGCGACCGCCATCCTCGGCCGCCCCTTCGCCATCGAGGGCGAGGTCGTCCACGGCGACAAGCGCGGCCGCACCATCGGCGTGCCGACCGCCAACGTGCCGCTCGGCGATTACATGCGCCCGGCCTTCGGCATCTACGCGGTGCGCGTCCGCCTGCCCGACGGCCGCCGGTTCGACGGCGTCGCCAGCCTCGGCGTCCGGCCGATGTTCCGCACCGACGAACCCCTGCTTGAGGTCTGGCTCTTCGACTTCTCCGGCGAACTCTACGGCCAGACGGTCGAGACCGAACTGGTCGCCTTCCTCCGCCCCGAGATGAACTTCGACGATCTCGATGCCCTCAGGGCGCAGATCGACCGGGACGCCGCCGATGCCCGCGCCGTGCTCAGCTGATCGCGGCCATCAGGGTCTCGGTGAGCGGCGGCCGCCCCGGCACGAGAAAGTCGGAGATGCGCCACATCGGCCCCTCCTTGACCAGCTTCAGCGTCTGCCGGTGCGTCTCGCCGCTGTTGACGAAGACCACATCCGCCTCGGCCTCGGTCGCCGAGCTCTCGCGCACCACCACCGACTCCAGCCGGAATCCCTCGCCGTCCTGGCAGTCGCAGATCGGGTTCCAGTTCAGGGTGGGAACATCGTCCCCCGCCCGGCGGAAGTCCTCCCCGACCATGGCGTTCAACATCCGCCCGTAGATCGGCTCCTGTCCCGGCTTGGGCGGCTCGCCCATCGCCCCGGCGGCGTGGGCCGCATAGACGGCGCGAACGAATGCCTCCGGCCCGACCCGCGCCGCTTCGTAGATGGCGTCCCGGCCCGGCGGCAGGGCGGCCGGCGCGTCGGCGGGCTCGGCGACCTCGCTTTCCGGCGACGAACAGGCCGCCATGGCGGCGCAGGCGGCGGCGATCAGGGCGTAACGGCGCATGCGAGGATCCTCCCGGGGCCGACTATCCGGCCCCGCTCCACCGCTGACAAGGCGGCGCTTTCCGGTGGCGCGCCCCGTCCCGCCTCTGCTAGACCGGCCGCACCATGGACGTCCGCCTGTTTCGCCCGATTTCGATTAGCCGCCCGGCGTAGCGCCGCAGGGCTCGCAGCCCCGCGCTCGCCGGGCCCCGCTCAAGCAGCGAGCCGCCGCTTGGCGAGCGATAGCGGAGCGAAAAATCCAGGCGGAACGAACCCGAACGACGAAACGAGACTTCATGGCTGACGCCGGCGACAACTCCCCTACTGGCCGCGACTACCGCGACACCGTCTTCCTGCCGGAGACGCCCTTCCCCATGCGCGGCGGCCTGCCCCAGAAGGAGCCGCTGATCCTCGAGCAATGGGGCGACCTCTATGCGACGCTCCGCAAGCAGCGCCAGGCCGAGGGCGCGCCCCTCTATGTGCTCCACGACGGCCCGCCCTACGCCAACGGCGACATCCACATCGGTCACGCCCTGAACAAGACGCTGAAGGACTTCGTGGTCCGCAGCCGCTTCCTGCTCGGTCACGACGTCGACTACGTCCCCGGCTGGGACTGCCACGGCCTGCCGATCGAGTGGAAGATCGAGGAGCAGTTCCGGGCCAGGGGCCGCCGCAAGGACGAGGTCTCCAAGGCCGAGTTCCGCCAGGCCTGCCGCGAATACGCCGCCGGCTGGATCGACGTGCAGCGCGAGCAGTTCAAGCGCCTCGGGATCACCGGCGACTGGGCCAACCGCTACGCCACCATGGACTTCCCGACCGAGGCGGCCATCGTCGCCGAGTTCCACAAGTTCAAGAACTCGGGCCAGCTGTACCGCGGCTCCAAGCCAGTGATGTGGTCGCCGGTCGAGCGCACCGCCCTGGCCGACGCCGAGATCGAGTACCACGACCACGTCAGCCCTACGGTCTGGGTGAAGTTCCCGGTCGTCGCCGCCACCGACGACCATCCGGACGACCTGCTGTCCTTCCGCACCGGCACCCCGTCGGTGGTGATCTGGACCACCACGCCGTGGACCATCCCCGCCAACCGCGCCATCAGCTACGGCCCCGACATCGCCTACGGCCTCTACGAGGTCGCGGCCATGGAGGAAGGGCTGGAGTTCGAGCCTTGGGCGAAGCCCGGCGACCGGCTGATCCTCGCCGACAAGCTGGCGGAAGAGGTCTTCAAGGCCGCGAAGATCGCGCGCTGGACCCGCGTCGGCGACATCAGCCCCTCGGGGCTGGAGTGCGCCCACCCGCTGGCGCCGCTGTCCTCGGGCTACGGCTTCTCGGTGCCCCTGCTGGCCGGCGACCACGTCACCGACGACGCGGGGACCGGCTTCGTCCACACCGCGCCCGGCCATGGCGCCGACGACTTCGAGGTGTGGAAGGCCCACGGCCACCACGAGGTGCCCGACACCGTCGATCCCGACGGCGCCTACTATCCGCACGTGCCCCTCTTCGCCGGCCTCAAGGTGCTTGAGACCGAGGGCAAGAAGACCGGCAGGTTCGGTCCAGCCAACCCGGCGGTGATCGACAAGCTGATCGAGGCCGGCGCCCTGCTGGCCCGCGGCCGGCTGGAGCATTCCTATCCGCACTCGTGGCGCTCCAAGGCTCCGGTGATCTTCCGCAACACGCCGCAGTGGTTCATCCGCATGGACAAGCCGCTGGAGGACGACGGCACGCTGCGCGAGCGCGCGCTTGCGGCCATCGACTCCACCGCCTTCCACCCGGCCGCGGGCAAGAACCGCATCCGCTCCATGGTCGAGGGGCGGCCGGACTGGCTGATCAGCCGCCAGCGCGCCTGGGGCACCCCGCTCGCCATGTACGTGGACAAGGAGACCGGCCAGCCCCTGCACGACCCCGAGGTCGACGCCCGCATCGTGGCGGCCATCGCCGAGGGCGGCGCCGACGCCTGGTTCACCCGCCCGGACGCCGACTTCCTCGGCCAGCACGACCCGGACCGCTACGAGAAGGTCGAGGACATCCTCGACGTCTGGTTCGACTCCGGCTGCACCCACGCCTTCACCCTCGAAGGGCGCGCTGACACCCGTTGGCCGGCCGATCTCTATCTCGAGGGCTCGGATCAGCACCGCGGCTGGTTCCAGTCCAATCTGCTGGAAGGCTGCGGCACGCGCGGCCGCGCCCCCTACGAGGCGGTCCTGACCCACGGCTTCACCCTCGACGAGAACGGGGAGAAGATGTCGAAGTCAAAGGGCAACACCACCGACCCGGCGACCGTCATCAAGGAGTCCGGCGCCGACATCCTCCGCCTCTGGGTGGCGCTGGTGGACTACGCCGAGGATCAGCGGATCGGGAAGCAGATCCTGCAGACCACCGTCGACGCCTACCGCAAGCTCAGAAACACCGCTCGCTATCTCCTTGGCGCCCTCGCCGGCTTCGACGAGGCCGAGCGCCTGCCCTACGACCGCATGCCGCCGCTGGAGAAGTTCATCCTCCACCGGCTGTGGGAGCTCGATCGCGACGTCCGCCTCGCCTACGAGAGCTACCGCTTCCAGGACGTGATCCGCCCGGTGCTGGAGTTCTGCTCGAACGACCTGTCGGCGCTCTATTTCGATATCCGCAAGGACAGCCTCTACTGCGACCGGCCTGACGCCGATCGCCGCCGCGCCGCCCGCACGGTGATGGACGAGGTCTTCCTCCGCCTGACCGCCTGGCTCGCCCCGCTGGTCCCCTTCACCATGGAGGAGGCCTGGACCACCCGCTTCCCCGACGCCGGAACCAACTGCGCCCGCGTCATCCCCGAGACGCCGGGCGAATGGCGCAACCGGGCCGAAGCCGAACGCTGGGCGGGGGTGCAGACCGTGCTGGAGATCGTCAACGAAGCCCTCGAAGCCGCCCGGCGCGACAAGCGCATCGGCGGCGCGCTGGACGCCTGGCCGGTGGTCGCCGGTCCCGCCGACGCCTTCGCCCCCTTCGACGGCCTCGACGCGGCCGAGGTGTTCCGCACCTCGGGCGCCGAACTGGTCGCCGGCGGCGACGCCGTCACGGTCGAGGTCCGCCTCGCCGACCATCCGAAATGCGCCCGCTCATGGCGGCGCGTGCC
Source organism: Brevundimonas viscosa (assembly GCF_900116065.1). GTDB lineage: Bacteria > Pseudomonadota > Alphaproteobacteria > Caulobacterales > Caulobacteraceae > Brevundimonas > Brevundimonas viscosa. The sequence continues at coordinate 58,470 of NZ_FOZV01000007.1, read as the reverse complement.
GGACGTCGGCTCGGATCCGGACTATCCGGACCTGAGCGCCCGCGACGCCGACGCCGTCCGCTGGATGGACGCCGCCCGCGCCGCGGGCTGAACCTCAGCCGATCCCTTCGGCTTCCTCGCGGAGCCGGCGGGCCTGGGCCTCCAGCTCGTCGGCCTTCTGCGGCAGATCACGGGAGAGCTCCAGCAGCTCGGCGTCCGTCGGAACCCGGTCTCCGCGTTCGCGGGCGCGCTCGATCTGCCGGGCGCGATAGGCCGGATCGCGCAGGCGACGCCCCTCCTCCCGCATCTCGTCCGCGCCGCGATCCATTTCATCCGCGCCCTGACGCATCTCGACACGGGCGCGGGCCATGGCCTGGCGGACCTCGCCCCGGGCGGCGGCGGCCTGGACGCGGGCCTCGGCGGCCGCGGCGCGGGCCTCTGAGGTGGCGGCCCGGGCCTGCTCCATGGCGGCGGCGTGGTGGACCCGCGCCTCGGACCGGGCGCGAGCCCCTTCGGCCCGGGCGGCGCGGGCCTGTTCCCTCGCCTCGGCGGCCTGGGCGCGGGCCCCGGCAGCCTGTTCAAGGGCCTGTTCATAGGCGCGGCGGGTCTCCGGATCCATGTCCTCGACCGAGCGGTAGACCCGGGTCCGGCCTCCGTCGGTGATGGTGATCTGCGACCCGGCCTCGAGGCGCGGCGGCGCAGGCGGCGCCGGGGGCGCCGGCATGGCGAGGCGCGAAGGCGGGGCCGGCGGAGCCGGCGGGACCGGCGGCGCGGGCTGAGCCGCCGGCGGCGCCGGCGGACGCGGCGCCAGTTCGATGGCGGCGATCGGAGTGGCCACGGCGACGAGGCCGGCGATCGTCAGGGCGGCGACCAAGGGCCGCGTGGGGGAAGCGGGACGGGTCTTCATGATGCAGGCGATCCTTCTTGCGAGCGTGGAGGCCGGCCCGGCCATGGCCAGGGCGGCGGGAGCCCCCCCGTCGGCCGCGAGGCTGACGAGGGTGCGGGCGTAAGCGACGGGTTCCACCTCCGCCAAGGCGGCGGCGTCCGCGGCCTCCTCCGTGCGGGCGGCGAGCCGGGCGTCCAGGATCCAGACGAGCGGGTTAAACCAGAACAGGGCCAGCGCCAGCCGCGACAGCGCCAGGAACAGCCAGTCTCGGTTCCGCACGTGAGCCAGTTCGTGAGCGAGGACGGCGGCGGCGGTTTCGGGTCGTGTGTGGCAGACGGGATCGATGAGAACGACCCCGGGCGGCAGGCCCCAGCTCAGGGGCGCGGGCGCGGCCGGCGAAACCAGCAGACGCGGCGGGCGAGGTCCCCCGAGCCGCGCGAGTGTGGCGGTCCACGCCGACCCGGTCGCCGGCCGGGCCATGCGGGTCCAGCGGCGCAGCGTCCATACGCCGACGGCGAAGCGCCCGACAACGAGGAGGGCGCCGCCCGCCCAGAGCCACACGGCCAGGACGACCGGCGACGGCGGCAGAACGGCCGCGCTGACCGCGACGCCCGCGACCGGGCCCACGTCGCCGGCCCAGATCGGTACAGGCGCGGGCGCCGGCGCCCCGCCGACGGGCAGCAGGGGCAAGGCCACGGAGGGCGCGAAGGCCAGGATCGCGGGCAGGAAGAGCAGCAGGCAGACGCCGGCTCTCAGAACGGCGACCGCCTCGCCTGGCGACCGTCGGTGCGACAGTCCTGCAAGGGCGAGCGCCGATCCCGCGATCAGGGCTGAGCGGACCAGGATATCCAGAACCAGGAAGGCTGCGTCCATCACTGTCCAGACTCCCGGGCCTGGTCGATGACTCGCTGCAGCGCCTCGATCTCCTCCGGATCCAGTCGCTGCGGAAGGCCGAGGAGAGCCGTTGCGGCGGAAACGGCGGAGCCGGCGAAGAAGGTGTCGACGAGGCGCCTCAGGGCGCCGGTTGCGATTGTCTCCGGGCGGGGTGCGGGCGCATAGACGATGCCCGACCCGTCGTTGCGGCGCCGGACGAGGCTCTTGGCCTCCAGCCGGGCCAACAGGGTTCTCACCGCGGAGTCGCTGAGCGGATCCGCAAGAGCCTGACGCACAGCGGCGGCGCCGCCCTCGCCGAGCCGGCACAGGACCTCGAACACCTCTCGCTCCCGCCTCGGCAATCCTTCGACCATGACCCGTCTCGCTACATTCGTAGCGCTACGTTTGTAGCGAATGCGGGCCGAATTGGGGCGGTCTCGTGAACTCTCGGTAAGGGGCCAGGGGGCGCCGACGCGGGAAAAGCACAAAGCCTCGCTGACGAAGCCAGGCGGGGCTTTCAGGCTTTCGGCGCGGGAGCGGGAGCCCGCACTGACCCATGTGGAATGACCGGAATTGGGACGTGGCGAGAAACCCGACGTTTTCCTGAAGCCGTCGGAGCCAGCGGGCCGGTCCGCCCGGCTTCAGGCGACCCGATCGGAATGCCTGACCTCGTGGTGGTACTGGGCCGAGCCCGATTCGGGCACCTGTTCCCCGCTCCGGTTGCCGATCCGGCTCCACTGGGCGGCGATCTGCTCGGCGGCGTCGGTGCGGTCGCCGAAGTAGACGCCCTGGGTCATGGTGATGTGGGCCTGCTCGAAGGCTCCGGCGCCGGCGAGCAGGATCGTTCGCGTCGGCGCGCTTTCGTCCGCCAGGGCCACGACCCCCGGGCTGACCAGATCGGTGGACAGACCGCGCAGATCCTCCGGCGAGTAGAGTTTCTCGGTCATCTGCGTGGCCGCGCTCGGAGCGAGGCAGTTGACGTGGATGCCGTACTTGCGGCCTTCAAGCGCGAGGGTCTGCATCAGGCCGACCAGCCCCATCTTGGCCGCGGCGTAGTTCGACTGGCCGAAGTTGCCGTACAGGCCGGAGGAGGAGGTGGTGAAGATCACCCGACCATAACCCTGCCGGCGCATGTGCGGCCAGGCCGCCTTCGTGGCGATGACCGAGCCCATAAGATGAACCGCGAACACCGCCTCGAAGTCCTCGATCTCGAGGTTGGCGAAGGTGCGGTCGCGCAGGATGCCGGCGTTGTTGACGAGGATGTCGAGGGAGCCCCAACGGCCCGCCGCGTCCTCGATCATCGCGGCCACCGCCTCGCGGTCGGTGACGCTGCAGGCGCACGTCTGCGCCTCGCCGCCGGCCTGGACGATCTCTTCCGTCACCGCGCGCGCGGCGCTCTCGCCGAGGTCGTTGACGACCACCCTCGCCCCGTAACGCGCCAGTGCGAGCGCGTGGCTCCGGCCCAAGCCGCCGCCGGCGCCCGTGACCACGGCCACCCGTCCGCGCAGATCGATCGCCATTGACGCCACCCTCCCATGCTGCAGCGCGGCGAACCTGCCGCCCGGCCGTCGTCGCGTCAATGTTCATTCAGCACTTAGTTAGCATTGACAGGCAGCCGTCCGAGGTGGAAGCAAGGGGGGCAGACGGCGTCACCGAGAACGCCGCGCACTCACGAGGGAGGGATTCATGAGCCGCAGGCTCTATTGGGCCGCGTCCGCCGCGGCGCTGCTGTGGGCGCAGGCGGCTTCGGCCCAGGAAGCGCCGGGCTCCATCGCGGAACCGGATCAGAACGAGACCGCGGTCCTCGGCGAGGTGGTCGTGACCGCCGAGCGGCGCTCGACCAGCCTGCAGACAACCGCCGTCGCCGCCACGGTGCTGACCGGCGAAGACCTGCAGAACAAGGGCGTCACCTCGCTGGACCAGCTGCAGTTCGCGGCCCCGTCGACGACGGTGCAGAACTTCGGCCAGGGCAACTTCTTCAACGTCCGCGGCATTGGCAAGTCGGAAGCCACAACGGCCATCGGGGTGGGCGTGATCACCTACCGGGACGGCGTGGCGGCTTTTCCGGGCTATTTCCAGACCGAACCCTACTACGACATCGGCAGCCTCGAGGTTCTGCGCGGTCCGCAGGGAACCTTCGCCGGAGCCAACGCCACCGGCGGCGCCGTCTTCCTGAACTCGCGCAATCCCGACTTCTCGGGCGTCAACGGCTACCTAGCCGGCCAGCTCGGCAACTACGACCAGTTCAAGGCCCAGGGCGCGGTGAACCTGCCGCTCGGCGATACGCTTGCGGCCCGCTTCGCCTTCAATCACGAGACCCGCGGCAGCTTCCACGACATCACCGGCCCCTACACGGGAAATCCGGGCGAGGTGGATTCCACCAGCCTGCGGGCCAGCGTCCTGTGGACGCCAACCGACGCGCTGCGCGTGTTGTGGAAGACGGACCTTAACGACATCGACCTCGGCGGCTATCCGTCCGACCCGGCCCTGGCGACGAACGATCCGTTCGAGATCACCAGCAACGGTCCGAACCGGGCCCATGACACTTTCGTGCGGTCGTCGCTGAACGTCAGCTATGCCTTCGACAACGGCGTGACGCTGCGCTCGATCACCGGCTACCAGGACGGCGTCAGCCTGTTCTCGACCGACCTGGACGGCGCCAGCCTGCTGAACAACACCTTCGCCGACCGGTTCGAGGAGACCATCTGGTCGCAGGAATTCAACCTGCTGTCGCCGGAAAACCAGCGCCTGGGCTGGCTGGTCGGGCTGTACTACCAGCACGATGACGCCCGCTTTCCGGTGGCGAGCTTCCCCTACGGCGAGTACCTCATCGGCTTCCCGGAAGGGGTGCTGGACATCTCGCTGTTCGGGGATACGCCCAAGGAGACAGCCGCAGTCTTCGGGCAGGTCAGCTACGATATCAGCGACCGGCTGCAGGTCCAGCTGGGCGCACGCTACGCCCACTCCACCTCGACCAACGACGAGGTCTACACCACCTATCCGCAGTTCGGCATCGTCCTGCTGCAGGACGAGTCTGTCGAGGACGAGAAGGTCACCGGCAAGCTGACGCTGAACTGGAAGCTGGACGACGACAACTTCGTCTACGGCTTCGTCGCTACCGGCCACAAGATGGGCGGTCTGAACGCGCCGAACCTGTACCGTCCGCCCCGGTCGTTCGGGCCGGAGGACCTCGTCGACTACGAGCTGGGCTGGAAGTCGACGCTGCTCGGCGGGCGGCTGCGTACCCAACTGGGCGCCTATTACACGGTGTACCAGGACTTCCAGGTCAACATCGGCGATCCCGAGTACCCGCAGATCGCCTCGATCATGAACGTCGGCGGCGATACGATCCTGATGGGTCTCGAGGCCTCCGCCCAGGCGGTGTTCGGCCCCTGGGCCATGGACGTCGCGGCCTCGCTGTCCAGTTCCGAACTGGGCGACTTCTACGCCGCCGACCCGCGCGTGGGCCGCACCGCTCTGTGCGACGCCGAGACCGGCCCGGCCAGCCCCAACTGCTCCAACCTGGCCGGCAACAGCCAGAGCTACGCGCCGGAGTTCACCTTCAACATCGGGGTGCAGCGCACCTTCGATCTCGGCGGCGGGGCGACCCTGACGCCGCGGGTCGACTACGCTCACATCGGCGAGGCGTGGACCTCGATCTTCGCCAACGAGGCGCTGGGCGACCGGCTGGAGGCGCGCAACATCGTCAACGCGCTGGTGACTTACGCCCGGGACGACTGGCGGCTGTCGGCCTTCTCCACCAACCTGACCGACCAGACCTACATCGCGGCGATCAACGCCGGCCTGCGCTACGCCGGCCCACCGCGTCAGTACGGACTGATCCTCACCCGCCTCTTCTAGTCGTAACCGCCTGGAGCGGCGGCCTTCGTCGCCCCGGATTTCCCGCACGGGATTGATCGTATCTCAGGATGACCACCTCAGACTTCCGGCCCATGCAGGACTACGCCTTGACCGTGGACCGCTTTCTGGAACACGGCGCGCGCTGGCGGCCGACCGCGCGGGTCGTCACGGCGGAGAGCAAGGACGACCGGCGGACGACCTATGCGGAGCTGCGCGAGCGGGCCAACCGCCTGTCGGGCGCGCTGCTCGACCAGGGACTGCGCCAGGGGGACCGGGTCGCCACCCTGGCCTGGAACACGCAGCACCATCTCGAGATCTGGTACGGGGCCATGGGGGCGGGGTTGGTGTGCCATACGCTCAATCCCCGCCTGACCCTCCAGCACCTGACGGCCATGGTCCTCGAGGCAGGCGACCGCTGGCTGGCAGTGGGCGCGGGCCTGGCCGACCTCGGTCGCGCGCTGATGGCCGCCTGCCCCTGTCTCGAGGCCCTTGTGCTGCTCGACGACCAGCCGGCGGATGGCGCAGCGCTCGGCTACGAGGACTTCCTCGCGGCTCACGGCCGGCCGGCCGTTTGGGGCCAGTTCGACGAGACCGCCCTTGCCGGCCTGTGCTTCACCTCCGGCACCACGGGCGCCCCCAAGGGCGTGGCCTACACCCACCGCTCCAACTACCTGCACACGGTCCGCAGCCTGCAGGCCGACGCCATGGCCCTGACGGCGAAGGACTCGGTGCTGGTGGCGGTGCCGATGTTCCACGCCAACGCCTGGGGGCTGCCGTTCGCCGCTCCGGCCGTGGGCGCCGACATGGTGCTGCCAGGCCGCGACCTGGACGGCCGCAACCTGGCCCGGCTGATCAACGCCCATAAGGTGACCCTCGCGGTCGGGGTGCCGACGGTGTGGCTCGGCCTGCTCGACCATCTCGACGCCACGGGGGAGGACACCCCGAGCCTGCGGCGGGTGATGATCGGCGGCTCCAGCTGTCCCGACAGCCTGATCCGCCGCATGGAGACCCGGCTCGGCGTCACGGTTCAGACCAGCTGGGGCATGACCGAGCTGTCGCCGCTCGGCGTCGTCTCGCCGCCGACGGATCAGCCGGGCGCCGCCATCGGGGCCGGCCGGCCGCCGCTGGGGCTGGACCTGCGCCTCGTGGACGAGACCGGCGAGGTGTTGCCAGAGCAGCGCAACCGCGTCGGCCGCCTGCGGGTCCGCGGCCACAGCGTCACGCGCCAGTACTTCGGCGCCTCCGAGCCGGCCGTGGACTCCGACGGCTGGTTCGATACCGGCGACCTGGCGCTCATCGACGACGACGGCGCCCTGCACCTCGCCGGCCGCACCAAGGACCTGATCAAGTCAGGCGGCGAATGGATCAATCCGGTGGAGATCGAGGAGATCGTCGGGGCCGAGCCCGGCGTCGGCCTTGTCGCCGTCATCGGACGCAGCCATCCCAGGTGGGGCGAGCGGCCGGTCATGGTGGTCGAGCCGGCCCAGGGGCAGGCCGTGGACGCGACGCAATTGCGCGACAGGCTGAAGGGCCGCGTCGCCGACTGGTGGATGCCCGACGAGATCATCCCGGTCGAGACCATGCCGCTGGCCGCGACCGGCAAGATCGACAAGGCCGCCCTCCGCGCAACCTACGGCGGCTGAACCGATGACGCGCCTCCCCGCATACGACCGGCCGGAGGAAGGGGGATTCGATTCCGGACGCCTGCAGCGCCTGCGCGACCATATGGCCGGGATGGTGGAGCAGGGCCGGATCGCCGGCGGCTCCACCCTGCTGATGCGGCGCGGACGGATCGTCCGCTTCGACACCTTCGGCGGCCGCCGGCTGGGCGATCCGGAGCCGCTGCCGCGCGACGCCCTGTTCCGAATCTATTCGATGACCAAGCCGGTCACCAGCGTCGCCGCCATGATCCTGTTCGAGGAGGGACGCTGGACCCTCGATGATCCGATCACCCGCTACCTGCCCGAGTTCTCGGACCTGAAGGTCTGCGTCGACTTCAACGCCGGCGGCGACATGCGCCTGGAAGACACTGCGCGTCCGCCGACCATGCGCGAGCTGATGAGCCACACAGCAGGGCTCGGCTACGGCCTGTTCGACCATCATCCGGTGGAGCGGGCCTACAAGGCGGACGGTGTCCTGACCGCCAGCAGCCTCGATGAACTGGCCCGCCGCGCCGCGGCCATCCCGCTGATGTTCCGGCCCGGCGAGGAGTGGTTCTACTCGGTCGCGACCGACCTGCTGGGTCTGGTGGTGGAACGGATCAGCGGCCAGCGCTTCGGCGACTTTCTGCACGAGCGCATCTTCGAGCCGCTGGGGATGCGGGACACCGGCTTTCAGGTCCGGGCCGAGGACCTGCCGCGCGCCTGCGTCCTTTACGCCGACGACGGCGCCGGCGGACTTCGGCCGGCGACCGATACCTTCGGCGTGCCGGTGCACGACCTGTCGCGGCCACCGCCGATCGAGGGCGGCGGCGGCGGGCTGATCTCGACGGCGGTCGACTACGCCCGCTTCTGCCAGATGATCCTCGACGGCGGCGCGCTGGACGGCGTCCGCATCCTGGCGCCGGCGACCGTACGGCTGATGGCGAGCAACATGATCCCCGAGCCGGTTCTGGCCCGTTCGCATCCGCTGCGGCTGCTGCCGTTCAACCCCGCCTTCGGCTTCGGCCTCGGCTTTTCAGTCATGCATGACCCCGCGCGAATGGGGTCTCTGGAGGGTCGGGGAACCCTCGCCTGGGGCGGCGGCGGCGGCACCTGGTTCTGGATCGACCCCGAACACGACATCGTCTTCGTCGGCATGATCCAGCGAGTGGCCGATCCCGTCAGCGACGAATTCCGTCGCAAGGCCCGCGTCTTCACCTATCAGGCCCTGACCGACGCCGGGCCTTTCGAGGAGCTCTCGTGACCGACATCTTCATCGTTTCCGGCGTCCGAACCGCGGTCGGGACCTTCGGCGGTTCGCTGAAGGACTCGCCGCCGGCCGATCTGGCGGCGACGGTGACCCGGGAGGCCATCGCCCGCTCGGGGCTGGAGGCGGAGGCCGTCGGCCATGTGGTGTTCGGCCAGGTGATCCAGACCGAGCCGCGCGACTGCTACCTGTCGCGGTGGGCCGCCGTCACGGCCGGCTGTCGCGTCGAGACGCCGGCCATGAACGTCAACCGACTGTGCGGGTCGGGCCTGCAGGCGGTGGTCACTGCCGCGCAGATGCTGAAGCTGGGCGAGGCGGAGGTCGCGGTCGCCGGCGGCGCCGAGGTGATGAGCCGGGCGCCGTACCTGGTCCCCGGCGCCCGCTTCGGGCTGAAGATGGGCGACGCCGCCATGGTCGACGCCCTGACCGGCGCCCTGACTGATCCGTTCAACTGCTACCACATGGGTATGACCGCCGAGAACGTGGCCGAGGCGCACGGCGTCGATCGCGCGGCCCAGGACGACGTCGCCTTCGAGAGCCACCGCCGCGCCGCCGCCGCCTGTCGCGGCGGCCGCTTCGTCGACCAGATCGTCCCCGTCGAGGTGCGCACCAGGGGGCGGACCGTCGCCTTCGATCGCGACGAGCACATCCGCCACGATGCGCGCCGCGAAGATTTCGACAGCCTGAAGCCGGTGTTTCGTCGCGACGGCGGCACGGTCACCGCCGGCAACGCCTCGGGCATCAACGACGGCGCCGCCGCCCTCGTTCTGGCCACGGGGACGGCGGCGACGCGCGCAGGGCTGACGCCGCTGGCTCGCATCGTCAGCTGGGGCCATGCCGGCGTGGATCCGGCCCACATGGGCATGGGTCCCGTGCCGGCCACGCGGCAGGCCCTGGAGCGGGCCGGTCTGGCCGTCGCCGACCTCGACGTGATCGAGTCCAACGAAGCTTTCGCCGCCCAGGCCTGCGCCGTGGCGCGGGCGCTGGATTTCGATCCCGCCCGCGTGAACCCCAACGGCAGCGGCATCTCGATCGGCCACCCCGTCGGCGCCACGGGCGCGATCAACACGGTGAAGGCAGTGCACGAACTGCGCCGCAGCGGCGGCCGCTACGCCCTGGTGACGATGTGCATCGGCGGCGGACAGGGCATCGCCGCCGTGCTCGAACGCGCGTGAATGCTCACGCGCGTGAGAGTGAAGATTGACGGCAGGGCGACTTGCTGATCTCGTGCCGGAACCACGCCATAAACCAACAACAACCGGGAGGACGATGTGGTGATTTCCAAGGGAGCGCGACCGGCGCTCCGGAGGCCGGTCGCGTGACCGACGCTCCCCTCCCCGCCGCCCCCGCCGCCCCTGTGCAATCTCGTCCCGTCGGTCCTCGCGCCTGGACGGCGCTCGGGATGCTGTGGTTCATCTACGTCCTGAACTTCCTCGACCGGCAGCTGCTGTCGATCCTGGCCAAGCCGATCCAGGACGGACTCAACGTCACCGACGGCCAGCTGGGGCTGGTCGGCGGGCTGTACTTCGCCTTCTTCTATTGCTTCATCGCCATCCCGGTCGGCTGGCTGGCCGACCGGACCAACCGCATCGCCATCCTCTCGGCGGCTTGCGCCATCTGGAGCGCGGCGACCGCCGCCTGCGGCCTGGCGCGGAACTTCGGCGAGTTCGCTGTGGCGCGGATGACCGTCGGCTTCGGCGAGGCGGGCGGGGTGCCGCCGTCCTATGCCATCATATCCGACTATTTTCCGACCGGGCGGCGCGGCATGGCGCTGGGCATATACAACCTTGGACCACCCGTCGGGGCGGCGCTGGGCATCGCCTTCGGGGCCTCGGTGGCGGCGGCCTTCAGCTGGCGCGACGCCTTCGTCATCATCGGCGTGATCGGCATCGTGGCCGCCGTCGCCCTGCTGTTCATCGTCAAGGAGCCGAGACGCGGCGGCCTGGACGCCTCCGGCGCCGTGATCGCGGCTCCCGAAAAGGCCCGTTTCCTTGAGACGCTGAAGATGTTCGTCAGCCGGCCGGCGCTGATGCTTGCGTCCCTGGGCAGCGGAGCCACCCAGTTCATCACCTACGGCCTCGGCAATTTCGCCACCCTGTTCCTGATGCGCGAGAAGGGCATGACGCTGGAGGACGTGGCCCTCTGGTACGCACTGGTGGTGCTGTTCGGCATGGGGGGCGGCATTTTCGTCTCGGGCTGGGCGATCGACCGCTTCACCCGCATCAGCAAGAAGGCCTACGCCCTGATCCCGGCGGCATCCCTTGCGCTGGCCATTCCCTTCTACCTGCTGTTCGTATGGGCCCCGGGCTGGCAGCTGGCGCTCGTCTTCCTGCTGTTCCCGACCTTCCTGAACTATTTCTACCTGTCGTCCTCGGTGGCGCTGGTGCAGGAAGAGGTGAAGCCGAACCAGCGGGTCATGTCGGGCGCCCTGCTGCTGCTGATCATGAACTTCATCGGCCTGGGCCTGGGCCCGACCTATGTGGGCGCGGCCAGCGACTACTTCCGCGCGGACTTCCCGGAAAACTCGCTGCAGATCGCGCTGTACACCATCACCCCCTTCTATGTGCTGGCCATCGGCCTGTTCCTTTGGCTGGCGCGGGTGCTGGGACGCGAGGAAAGGAGCGCCGGATGAGACGCGTGTGGGTCGGCGCGGCGGCGATGCTCGGGTCGCTGCTGCTCAGCGCCGGAGCGACGGCGGACGGGCCCGTGGCGCGCCCTCCGGCCGGCGCCGTGCAGGGCGTACAGGTGGGCGAGGTGACGGCCTTCAAGGGCATCCCCTACGCAGCCCCGCCGACCGGCGAGAACCGCTGGCGCGCCCCGCGGCCGGTCGAGCCGTGGGACGGCCTGCGCGACGCCTTCGACTTCGGTCCGGCCTGCATCCAGCCGACGCCGCGCGTGCGTCATCTCTATTCGAACGACCTCGGCGCCACGAGCGAGGACTGTCTGACGCTGAACATCTGGAGCCCCACCGGGGCCCGGGCGGCGCCGGTTTTCGTATGGATCCACGGCGGCGCCCTGACCGGCGGCTCCAGCCGCGAACCGATGTACGACGGACGCCGGCTGGCCGAGCGGGGCGTGATCGTGGTCTCGATCAACTATCGGCTCGGCGCCTTGGGCTATCTGGCCCATCCGGCGCTGAGCGCGGAGTCGGACCGGGGCGTCTCGGGCAACTACGGCCTGCAGGACCAGATCGCCGCCCTGCGCTGGGTACGCGACAATATCGTGGCCTTCGGCGGCGACGCGGACAACGTCACCATCGCCGGGGAATCGGCCGGGGCGCTCAGCGTCATGTATCTGATGGCCTCCCCCGATGCGCGCGGCCTGTTTCACAAGGCGGTGGCGCAGAGCGCCTACATGATCTCCATGCCCGAGCTGCGCCGTCCGGCGCACGGCATGCCCGCAGCCGAGGCGGCGGGGCAAGCGGTCGCCGCCGCCCTCGGCGCCGCCGATCTGGCCGCCCTGCGCTCGCTCGACGCCCAGGCGCTGACCGACGGCGCGGCGGGCGCCGGCTTCGGGCCGTCGGGCGTGGTCGACGGCGTCTATCTGACCGACCAGCTGCCCGCGGTTTTCGAGCGTGGCGAACAGGCGCCGGCGCCGATCCTGGCCGGCTTCAACAGCGGCGAGATCCGCTCACTCCGCGTGCTGGCGCCGCCGAAGCCCGCCGACGCGGCCGAATACGAACGGCTGATCCGCGAGCGCTACAATGATCTCGCCGACGAGTTCCTGCGCCTGTATCCGGCCTCGGATCTGGACGCGAGCAGCTTGGCCGCCGCCCGCGACGCCCTCTACGGGTGGACCACCGAGCGACTGGCGCGCAGCCAGATGGCCCTGGGCCAGCCGGCCTGGGTCTATCTGTGGGATCACGGCTATCCGGCGGCGGACGACGCCGGCCTGCACGCCTTTCACGCCAGCGAACTGCCCTACGTGTTCGGCACGCCGGACCGCACCCCGCCCCTGTGGCCGCGCGTGCCCGACACGGCGGCCGAGCTGGGCCTGTCGCGGACCATGCTCGACTACTGGTCCACGTTCGCCCGCGACGGTCGCCCGGCCAGTCCTCGCGGCCCGGAATGGCCGGCCTTCCGCGAGGGGCGCGCCTATATGCGCTTCGCCGAAACGCCGCGTCCGGAGGCGGGGCTCATGCCGGGCATGTTCATCCTGCACGAGCGCGCGGTTTGCCGCCGCCGGGTCAGCGGCGACATGGCGTGGAACTGGAACGTCGGCACGGCCTCGCCGGTGCTGCCGGGGCCGAACCTCGCCTGCGACCGGCCGGACGCGCGCTGAGGGTCAGCGCTTCAGGGCCATGAACCCCGCCGCCATGAAGCGCGCCATGCGCTTCTTGATGGCGGGGAAGTCGTCCGAGTGGCAGACGCCGCCCGACAGCCGGTCGATGCGGCCGGTGCGTCCGAGGGTGTTCATCAGCGCGCCCGAGACGAAGTGGTAGCCCCAGAAGATGTCCTCTTCCGAATAGTCGGGCAGGGCGCGCTTGAGGATCTGCAGCAGCTTCAGCACCACCGGGTCGAAGTGCTGGTCCATCAGGGCCGCGCCCTCAGGCGTGTTGCTGACTCGGGCGCAGAAGGCGGCGTAGTTCATCCACGGCTCGCCACCCTGGTAGTAAAGGTCCAGGTCGGTGTCGAGGAAGGCGTGCAGCGCGCCTTCCACGGTGGGGTTGTCGCCGGCTTCGGCCTCGTACTGCTCCAGCGCCACCATCCGCCGACCGCTTGTCACACCCGCGCGCCGGGCGAAGACGGCCTCGAACAGATTGGTTTTGTCCTTGAAGTAGTAGTGCAGCAGCGTGGTGTGGATGCCGACGCGCTGGGCCACGTCACGAAGGGTGACGCCGTCCAGACCGCGCTTGGAGAACAGGTATTCGGCGGCGTCGAGGATCTGCTCGAGGCTCTGGGCCCGCTGCTCCGCCTTCGTGCGGGGACGCGCCTTGCCCCTTGTGCGCGAAGTGCGCTTGGCCTGGTCCGGCTTCGGCGTCGCCTGGTCCTCCTCAACCCCTGCCAACTGTCGATCTCCCGCCGTCGCGACCATGTCTCGCGCAGGCCTAAACCGTGGTCGCCGCGCTTTCCAGTGTCACGACGGCAAGCCGATGTAATTGCGTTTGACGAACCCGGATGAATGGGCAATCCTCACTCTAGAATGAATGAGTATGAAGCTCATCGTCGGGAGGATGCCATGAGGAAGCTTGCGCTCTCCAGCGCGTCTGGAGTCGTGATTTTCGCCGCCGCCTGTCTGGGCGCAGCTTCGCCGGCTGCGGCGCAGCAGACGCCTTCACCCGGGCCGGAGGAGGCCCAGGATGAGTCGCAGGCCCGGCTGGACGACATCGTCGTCACCGGCTCGAACATCCGCGGGACTCCCGAGGACGCCGCCCTGCCGGTCGAGGTCTACACCCGGGAAGACATGGAGGCGCAGGGGTCGCCGACCGCGCTGGAGTTCGCCAAGAACCTGACCGTGTCGGGCCCGACCACCGGCGAATCCTACTACTTCGGCGGCCCCACGCTCGTCGGGTCGGTCAACTTCAATCTGCGCGGGCTCGGCGCGGACAAGACCCTGGTCCTTCTCAATGGCCGGCGGATGAACATCAACACGGGAAATGTCCCTTTCATCGCCCTGGCGAGGACGGAGTTGCTCAAGGACGGCGCGGCCGTGATTTACGGCGCCGACGCCACCGGCGGCGTGGTCAACTTCATCACCCGATCCCGCTTCAACGGCCTCGAGGCCCAGGCCCAGTACAAGTACATTGACGGGTCGGACGGCGACTATTCGCTGGGCCTGCTGGGAGGGTTTGGCGAAGACCGGGTCAACTTCCTCTGGTCGCTCGAGTACGAGCACCGCTCCCGTCTGAGCACGCTTGAGCGGGACTTCACCTACGACTCAATCGAGGTGGGCCCCGGCTACAACCCCGCGCCCTGGTCGACGCTGACCAATCTGGCCGGGTGGGTGCCGCGCGGGCCGCTGCCGGCTGTTCCGAGCGCAACCGACGCGGGGGAGTGGGGGCCGGCGCTTGGTCTGGTGTCGGACTTCACGCCCGACAGCTGTGCGGCGGTAGGCGGGCGTTACGACAACGCCTTCACCTGCGCCTACAACTACATCCCGTACTACCGGTTGGTGGAGGACCAGGACACCTGGCGCGTCTACGCTCAGATGAACGCCGAGGTCACTCCGGACATCGATTTCCATGCCGAGGCGTCTTATGCCGACATCACCTTGCCACAGGTGATGGGCTCTCCCGCGCAGCCGCTGGTCAACGGACCCGCCCTTGCGACTGGCGCGCTCTACCAGCTCTACGTCCCGATCACGAACCCTTACGCGGCCTCGTTCGCCGCTCGCAACGGAATCGCCGGGGCCTCGGGGTTCACCCCGATCACCTATCGTCTGATGGGACACGGGGGGAATCCCTTCTACTCGAACGGAGACGGACAAGGGGTCTCCGACCGGATCGAGAACCAGATCTTCCGGGCGTCGGCAGGATTGAACGGCCGCCTTGGCGACTGGGCCGGGCCGGCCCGCGACGTCGGCTTCGACTTCGCCGTCACCTACAACTACGCCCGCAACTACAACACCCACCCCGACACCATCGGTTACCGGCTGCAGCAGGCGCTGAACGGCTTCGGCGGTCCGAACTGCAACGTCCAGGACCTTGATCCGGCGCGCTTCGGCACGCAAAACCCGGCCTTGGCCGGGGTCGGCGACTGCCACTGGTGGAACCCCTTCTCCACCGCCTTCGCGGAGCAGCCGATGCTCGGCCTGGCGAACCCGAACCATATCCCGGCGGAGGAGAATTCGGAGGAGGTCGCGGACTGGCTGTTCGACCCGCGCGCCACGGAAACCCTGTCGCACGACGTGACGGTCGACCTGGTGTTCGACGGGACGGCGTCCGTGGGGCTTCCCGGCGGCGACCTCGGCTGGGCCTTTGGCGGCCAGTGGCGGCACTTCGAGACGCGCGAGGTGGTCCCGAGCCCGCTGTTCAACGGCGCACTCCCCTGCGAGTGGCCGTCGAACTTCACCAGCGCCAACGGCCCCGGCTCGCCGAACCTGCCGGCGATCCCGCTGCCCACGACGGATCCGAACTTCCGCGGCTGCACGCCCAACGCCCCGGGCCCGTTCGTGCTGTTCGCCACCAATCCGCCTGACAGCGCCGACCGCGAGCAATACTCCATCTTCGGCGAGCTGCAGATCCCGGTGCTCGACAACCTCGACATCCAGCTCGCGGCGCGACGCGAGGAGTTCTCCGGCGGCCTCGGCGCCACCGTCTACAAGATCGCCGGCCGCTGGAACGTGTGGGGCCCGCTGTCGCTGCGCGGCTCCTACGGCACCAACTACCAGTCGCCCCCGGTGGGCGTGCTGCCGGGCCAGATCACCATCGCGGCGCGCACCTACACGGTCGCGGCCGGAAACTGGCTGGCGGCGCAGTTCATCACTGACGACAACCTTGAGCCCGAAACCGCCCGCACCTCCAACCTCGGCCTGATCTGGGACAGCCGCGGCTTCCGGGACGACCATCGCTTCCGCTTCATCCTCGACTATTTCGACATCGAAACCGAAGACCAGATCGGCCAGATCGCCGACCCCAACCAGATCGCCAGCCTGGTGTTCAACGGCCCCGGCGGGACCATCACCACCTGCGATCCCGCCGCCCAGCCGCTGCTCAACCGCATCACCTTCAACAGCGGCTGCGCCGTGGGAATGAGCGGAATCGGTAGCTTCTCCATGGTCACCACCCTGTTCGGCAATGGTCCGGGCCAGACAACCAAGGGGTTCGATCTGCAGACCAGCTACGCCATGCCCTTGGGCCGCGGGGACTTCTCGGCCGAGCTGACGGCGACCCGGGTCACCGAGCTGAAGACCGGGCCGACGGAGCTGGACGGCGTCACCGTCTCCACCGGCGACGATCGTCTGGGCTATCTGAACTTCGCCACCTTCGGGCAGGCGGCGCCGGAGTGGCGGGCCAACCTCGGCCTCAACTACAGCCTGGACCGCCACCGCGTCCGGGTCGGCGTCAACTATGTCTCCGCCGTCGAGGATGAGCGGCCCGGTGTGCAGTACGGCGAAACAGGCGAGGACTGGATCACCACCGACGTGACCTACCGCCTCGAACTGGGCGCCGACACGGTCCTGACCGCCACCGTCGCCAACCTGTTCGATCGCGATCCGCCGCCGGCGCAGGAGGAGTTCGGCTACGACCCGTGGACGGCCAACCCGCTGGGGCGGACCTTCGAGATCGGCATCCGCAAGTCCTTCTGACCCCTGTCTCCTGAACCTCGGGCGGGCGGCTCCGGCCGCCCGCCCCCTTCTTTCTCGAGGCCCGCCCTGCTCGCTCCTTCCTTCCCCGCTGTCATCGCCGCCCTGGCGCTCAGCGTAGCCGCGACGTCGGTCGCGCACGCGACCTCGCCGGAAGCCGGACCGGACTACGCCGACGGCCGAGTCTGGCTGTGCCGCCCCGACCTGCCGGGAGACGCCTGCGACGTCGACCTCGATGCCACGGTGATCGCCCCGGACGGGGCGCTGTCGATCGAGCGCCACCGCCCCGCCGCTGACCCAGCCATCGACTGCTTCTACGTCTATCCCACCGTCTCGAACGACCCGACGTGGCAGTCCGACCTGCAGCCCGACGAAGCCGAGTACAGCGCCGTGCGGCTGCAGTTCGCCCGTTTCGGCGAGGTGTGCCGGCTTTTCGCGCCGCTCTACCGCCAGGGCACGCTTCGACGTCTGCGCGCGCCGGCGGGAGGCCCCGCGCCGCAGGGCGAACCGCCGCCCCCCGGCGTCGGGGGCTATGCCGACGTTCGCGCCGCGTGGCGCTGGTACCTGGCCCATGAGAACCGCGGCCGCGGCGTGGTTCTCATCGGCCACAGTCAGGGCGGAGCCATGCTGACCCGGCTGATCGCCGAGGAGATCGACGGCCAGCCGGCCCAGACGCGGCTCGTCTCCGCCCTGATCATCGGCGCCCCTGTCACGGTTCCCGCGGGCGCCGATGTCGGAGGCTCCTTCCGGTCGCTTCCACTCTGCCGTTCGGCCGGGCAGACCGGCTGCGTCGTCAGCTACGCCACCTACCGCGACCGCGTGCCCCCGCCGGCCGACGCCCGCTTCGGCCGCGCTCGCGAGGGTCTGAGGATCGCCTGCCTCAATCCGGCCAGACTCGCCGGCGGACCGGGACGCCCCCGCTCCTATTTCCTGACCCGGGGCTTCCTCAACGGCTCGGGCGGGACCGAACAGCCGGAGTGGCTGAAGCCGCCCCGCGACATCGCCACCGACTTCGTGACCACCCCGGGGCTCCTGACCACCGAATGCGTCCGCCGGGGCGAATTCGATTATCTGGAGCTGCGCGTGAACGCCGATCCGGCCGACCCCCGCGCCGATGATCTTGCCGGCCACATCGTGCGGGCCACGGGTCCTGATTACTCCTGGGGCCTGCACCTGATCGACATGGACCACGCCATGGGCAGCCTCGTCGATCTCGTCCGCGCCCAGGCGCAGGCGTATGGGGCCAGGCCTGGGGAGGATCGCCCATGAGCCTGTCGCCTCCGCCGTCGTTCCGGCTCGACGGGAAGCGGGCGCTCGTCACCGGAGCCGGGCGCGGCATCGGCGCCGCCGGCGCGGCCGTCCTCGCCCAGGCCGGGGCCCAGGTGACCCTGTGCGCCCGCAGCGGCGACGAAATCGAGGCGCGGGTGCGCGAACTGCGTGACGCCGGCCTCCAGGCCGACGGCTTCGTGCTCGACGTCACCGACACGGCGCGGGTGGGCGAGGAGATCGCCGCCCGGGGCCCGTTCGACATCCTGCTCAACAATGCCGGCGCCAACCGCATCCGGTCGATCGTCGAGGTCACGGAGGCCGACTTTCATGCGGTGCTTGACCTCAACCTGAAGGCGGCCCTGTTCGTGGCCCAGGCGGTGGCGCGCGGTCTGCTGGCCGCCGGCAAGCCGGGCTCGATCATCAATGTCTCGTCGCAGATGGGCCACGCCGGAGGGGCGGGCCGCTCGCTCTACAGCGCGTCCAAGTGGGCGCTGGAAGGCCTGACCCGCTGCATGGCGATCGATCTCGCCCCGGCGGGCATCCGGGTGAACACCCTCTGCCCCACCTTCATCGACACCGCCCTGACCCGACCGATCCTCGACACGCCTGGCACGCGCGAGTTCGTGCTCGGCCGGATCAAGTTCGGCCGGCTGGGCCGAATGGAGGAGCTTTCCGGCCCCTTGCTGTTGCTGGCCAGCGACGCGTCCAGCCTGATGACCGGGAGCTCGGTGTTGGTGGACGGGGGCTGGACGGCGGATTAGCGGGGAGCGCCCGGGGCTCGAGGCCGCCGTCGATGTCCGGGTTCCGGTACGGAAAGCTGATCGAGACGGCGTGAACGGAGCCTCGCCTGCCGACTGCTCCGGTCCGGAAAACGACAACGGCCCCACGATCGCTCGCGGGGCCGCTGAAATGTTGGGTGCGGGAGCTCGCACTGGTCACCATAGTATATCTGGGACCGTGGACGTTCCCGCGTGATGGGGAGCTCCGCTAGGCACCGCTTCCAGCGTTGCCGGCAAGGCGGAAAGACGCCATTCCTAGGCACGCTGGAAGCCGAACTCTACCGCCATACTTCTCGCTTGTCTGGGGCGACTTCAGGGACGCATCATGCGCAGGCAGTTCTGGTCGCGGTTGGGTCACCGTCCAGGGCGGCTGGAAGGCCCGGCTTTCCGCAACTCGAAATGATAGCGAGGCGCAGCGTGATTGAAACTGAGTCAAACATTCACGCTCCGTCTAACGCAGGGCGCTCGGTCACAGGTGTCCTCGCGACCAAAGATGACCTGGTGCGCATCGGCGACAAAATCGAATGGCTGACAAAATGGGCCATAGCTATTTGTGCCATGAGTTTGGCCGCGTGGACCGCGATAGCAGCTCAGCTGGTCGAACTCGCGGTCAGCTAACCGGGGCCATTCCTTGGCGGCGCGAAGCAGTACTGCTCCGCGCCAGGAGCGGTCATTCCCTGAGCGCCAAAAACACGACATCCAGATTGGCAGCCCCGCAGTCAAAATCGCGAAGCAGGACCCTACGGCCGCGGCTGATGAGCTGCGGCCCAGGCGCGGCGACGGGCTTCCGCTTCATCAGCGGTCTGGCCGCAAGCGCCGGCCGGACCACCCTTCCGCCAGCCGCCCGAGAGGCAGCCGCTGCGCCGGCTCGCCCGGCCGCTGGATCAGGACTTCGTCGTCCCGCACCGCTGCGATCAGGAAGAAGTTCCCGGACGCGTCCCGTCAGATGGCCGGCAGCGGGAGATCGAGAAGCCGCTCGACATCAACAGACGCCGACTTGGCGCGAGCCCCCAGACGTCTGGCCAGCCCGACGAGGTCAGCCTCGTCAGCCGGCTCGCCGTGGCCGAGCGAATGCCTCAGCTGTTCGGGAGCAGCAGGCATCTGGTGGAACGCCAGCAGCATGGCCAGACAGGCGAGGCCGGAATCCGCCTGACCGACGACCGTGCCGATGTCGGCGCTGCTCTGGTCCGTCACCTAAGCCCCCACTCGCCTTCTGCGAGTACCACGGAAAACACCGCGAGCAAGAGGCGAAGAGCCTCCATTGTCTGCGGCCAGACCATGTTGCCCTTATCGGCCGATTACAGGAATCCGCAACCGGACACGGCGAAGGTCAGAAGGCCGTCAGGAGCAGACCCACTGGATTTAGGCTCCGGCGCCTGCCCGACGTCATCAACGAAAGCCCCTCGCCGGAGGGCGCTCCCGCATGCCCGCCGCCCCTCACTCCCACTCGATCACTTGAAATTAAATAACTATTTGTTTTATCGGGATTTTCTTGTCGACAGCCTGGCTCAGGCCGATCAGAAGACCGGAAAAATCTAACGCCATTGAAAAGACTAGTGAAAACGGATGAAATAAAAAGTCGGTGATCCGGACATCTTTCGCGACCTATTGACAACGCCGGAGACCCTATCAGCAGCACATTCATAGCTGTTTACTTCGGTCGCAAGGTCGATTTCCGGGGTCCCCGGCCTCGCTTGTAGCACGGCTGACACTACAGTGAGTCTAGGCTTGCTATCAGCCCTGCTGGCCCACTGCGCCTTCGCGCATCTACGACCACACCTCCAATGGGGAGAGTGAAATAGCCCGCCGGGCTTCCAGGTCCGTCATGAACTCGGTCCAGCGGTCCCTGCCCATCCGCACCGAACTGTAGCCCGCGGCCATGGCGGAGAAGCGGGACAGCACGATCGCCAGATCGTCGATGAAGCCATCGACCAGGGTCGAGACAGACCTGCCGTAGGCGAGATAGATGGCGTCCCGATAGTTGGCCTTGCCGCGATAGCGGGACGCCTCGTGGAGGAAGCAGATGCTCTTTCGGACGAAGGCGGCGTCGCGCAGTTCCCGGGCGGCCTTGGTGCGAAAGTCCTCGACCTCCAAGGCTTTGAAGGCCGGGGAACTCCGGACCCGCTGCTCCTGGTTCCATCGTTCCCAGGCCGCGGTGCCGGACAGGTACTCCGCACTACACCCCCAAGCCTGTTCGAGCGTTGTTGGCGTGGTGGTCAACGAATACTGTCCGCGCGATCGGGGCGCCGCCAGTTCTGCGTCGGCGTCGGTCTTCTTCACACTGCTCAGTCGATCGGCGAAGGGCGGCATCGCCAGCTTGGGGTTGGCGAACTGCCGGTCCCACTGCAGGGCCGTCATCGCGTGAGTCTCCGGAAAGGACCCGTCTGCGGCCGCGATCATCGCCGAGGCCGCGCCGTAGACGCCATAGTACCAGGTCACGATGCCGACCCGGGCGACATCGGCCTTGTTCGGGACCGCCGTCAGGGCACGCAGGGCCGCGAGCTGATTGAGAGAGAAAAGGAGTTGCTCGAAGACCGAGTTAAGTTGCGGCTCGGCCAGGTCGCGTCGCTGGACGCGCTGGTAGAAGGTCCGCGCGTTCTGGAAATCCACCCCAAGTTCCGTAGTCAGGATCGCCAGGGCCTTCATCCAGTTGAGAGTCGACGGCAGCGCGAAAACCGCGTCGGGGATGTCCTTGGGCGTCTCCGTCAGCGTCCCGTGCTCGCGCATCCGAGCATAGAGCGAGGGCGCACTCACCAGCGGCCTTCCCGGATTTCGACATCGAACCCGTGGGTCACCGAGCCGAAGGTCCGCAGCGCGTCCCTTCTCGCCGTGTCGAGTTCAGCTGCCGCCGCCTCAGTTACCATGAATACGGGGCAGTCCTCCTGGCCGCAGTCGCAATGCCGCACGCCACCGTCGGCCAGCCGGGCCCTGAACAGCTCGCGCGTGAGGTCGAGCTTCTCGACGACGGTCGCCAACGTTGCCCGGACGGCGGCCGACCGGATGTGATGGCGTGACGGGATGCGCCGCACCTCAAGCCCTTCCCGCGTTCGCCACACGCCGGTGTTGAGCGCTTCGATGGTGTCGCTGATCGCCTGTTGGAAGGCCGGCAACTGGCTTTCACCCTGGAAGGGCGTGCGGAAGACGGGACGATCGAACACCGCCGCCATCAGCTGCAGTGCGTCATCGTCAGTCAGGTCCGGGAAATCGCCAATGAACCGGCGTAAATCCTCAGCGCCGTCGGGGAACGCCACGCCTTCCACGAACCGCCGCAACAGGAACTCGGCGTCATGGCGCAGATGCTCCTCGAACTCGCCGCCCGACCAGGCGTCGGCGTGCGTTACGCCGAGCGACCGGCCAAAGATTCTGACGTGGTCCCGTCGCTCCGACGAGATGTTGGCGCGACAGATGAAGCGTATGGCGTCGGGCTTTCCGGTCGGGGCATCGGCGGGCCGCCGCATGTCCCGTTCGGCCTTGGTCTTGGTGAGGCTGCTGCGATTGACGCACTGCACGACGGTTCGGCGATTAGGTTCATCATCGAAGACCTGCGTCCCGATGATGTCGCGGCCCAAGTCACTCCCTGTCTGGCCGTGCCAGGCGACATCGACCCAGCCCGCCCGCAGCAGGTAGGCGAAGACCAGGCGCTCGAAATCCACGCCGCCGAAGTCTTCGAAATGGATCGGCTTGACCACTGTTGTCGGCATCGCACTCACCCGTCTGGAAAGACGGGCGAGGCTCGGACACCTCGCCGATGATGGCAACTGGGAGTTGCCGCAACGGTCGACTTAAGGGCTGGGCTTACCGCCCGCATCCCCTCCGTCGCCGCCCCTACGCCGCATAGACCGGCGCGAAACCGCCGCCGGGAGTCCTGAAGTTGGTGGTCTGGCCCTGATAGAGGCGGGCGGCGGCAAGAAGGGGCCTGGCTCGGTAGGTGTAGAGGCGGACGTCCAGCTTCAGAGACCGCACCTCGCCGTCCACGCGGAGCCGGCGCTCACCGGGCGGGGCAACCTCCTGGGCGATGTAGCCGCCCTTGCTCACATGCGCCCAAACCCCGCGGGTGATCTTGTCGCCACGGTAGACCGCCTTGCCGCCGTGCCCGCCCGCGGGCTTGAAGAAGAACTGCTTGCGGTCGGCCCACATCGCTTCAGCGTTTTCCTTGGTCACGAGAATGGTTCTCGGAATCGCCGCCAGCGCCCGCTCGTGTCGATCCGGAAGCGCCAACGCGCGCACAGCCGCCGGGTCGGAAAGCAGCACCAGGTTCCGCTTGTCGGCCAGCAGAGCGTGATTTCGGGCGTTCGGCGTCACCACCACCGCCCCATCGAGGTAGGCGTCACGAAACGGTCGGTGGTCTTCCGCCTCGAAAGCGAAATCCACGAGCCGGTTGTAGACCAGGTCGATCGCACGACCCCGGTGCGACAGCCGGCCGCCGGCGTGGTCGAACTCCGTCGGATCGGCGATCACCGCCTCGACCCCGCGCCGTTCGAACAGCGACTTCGCCAGCAGGAACTCCGGATAGAGGTACTGCTCCGTCGGCCTGTCGTCGACAATGGCGATCAGGCCGGGCTGCCCAGCCCTCCCTTGCGACGCCCATTCGTCGAGGAACATGCGCCAGACCGCCGCCTCGAACGCTCCGGACCCGTCAACCGGAAAGGCCTCTCTCACCTCGCGACAGCAAGCGCTCTGCGCCCGCGCCAGGATGGCGTTGAGGAAGGCGCCGCCGGCGTTGGTGTTGATCTCGATGAGCCGCGGCCCGTCGTCGCCCAGATGGAAGTCGTACCCCATGAAGGCGCCGCGAGGGCCAAAATCCCGCCGAGCGATCTCGGGCGCCCAGCTCAGCACCTGCTCCTGGTAGCTTGGGGTCTCGGCCGCCGCTTCCAAGGCCTCCACGACCACGGTCATAGCCGCGAGGTCCTCTTTGGAGACGAAGACGGGCGCGTTCGAGAATAGATGCGGACGCTCGGAAAGCAGGGCGTCGATCAATTGCGGATCTGAGGTTTCGCGGCGAAGGGCGGTCTCGAGCGCCGGCCGTTCGAGCGTGATGCAGAAACACGCCCGATTGAGCACCTCGTCCCGGCTCGGCCGACCGGCGTCGTCGTGCGTCATGCGACGTCCTCTTCCCTGTCTTCACAAACCCCGGCCCAGGAACGAACCTGCTTGTCCGGGTTCGTAAACCGAGCCGTCGAGTCGGAGCGACAGTGGCTGGTCTGATCCTCGCCATCAATGCCGGTTCATCCAGCCTGAAGTGCGCCCTCCATGACGAGCTCGGCGAACGGCGGGTCTGGAGCGCCTCCGTCGCTGGACTGGCCGGCGAACCGCGCCTGAGCGTCCGGCGGGAAGACGCGACAGAGTCTCGGCACGAGCCGCTCTCAGGCGGGCCGATGTCGGCCTCGCGAGCTCTGGACCTGCTGCTCGAGCGCCTGCGCGCCGCGAAGCGGCTCGGAGAGATCACGGCGGTCGGGCACCGGATCGTGCATGGCGGTCGGGACTATTTCGAACCCACCCCGTTGGACGGACGGGTGCTGGCGAACCTGCGGCGGCTTGCGCCGCTGGCCCCAGCGCATCAAGAGGTCAATATCGCCTGCGTCGAGACGGCCATGGCGGCGATCCCCGGCGTTCCGCACCTGGGATGCTTCGATACGGCCTTCCATCACTCCCAGCCCCGGCTTGCGCGCCTCTACGCCCTGCCCCGCGCCCTCAGCGGCGACGGCGTGATGAGCTACGGCTTTCACGGCTTGTCTTTCGCCTGGATCGCGCAGGCGCTGCAGACGGTCCTCGGCGAGCGGGCGGGCGGCCGGACCATCGTCGCCCACTTGGGCTCCGGAGCTAGCCTCTGCGCGCTCCATGACGGGCGCAGTATGGCCACGACCATGGGGATGACGCCCCTGGATGGGCTGCCGATGAGCACCCGCAGCGGCGCGCTTGATCCGGGCGTGGTCCTGCATCTGATTAGCGATCGGGGCCTGTCGCCCGACGCGGTCGCCGATCTGCTCGCCCACCACTCCGGCCTGCTGGGCGTCTCCGGCCTTTCCGGGGACATGGAGGTCCTGCTGGACAGCGGCGCCTCGGAAGCCCGCGAGGCGGTGGACCTGTTCGTCTACCGCGCCGGTCGCGCCATCGGCTCCCTCGCCGCCGCGCTGGGCGGCCTGGACACCCTGGTGTTCACCGCCGGCATCGGAGAGAACTCGCCGGAGATCCGGCGGCGGATCTGCGCGGCCGCGGGCTGGCTCGGCGTCCGCCTGGACGAGGCCCGGAACACCGCAGGCGACCGACGCATCAGCGCCGGAGACTCGGCCGTCAATGTGCTTGTGCTCCCCACAGACGAACAGTCGATGATCGCCCGCCTTGCCGGCGACTGGCTCCGTCGAAACCGAGGGTGAATTCCGCTTCCGCCAGGGGCCGCGGCGGGGGCAATTTCGGTTTGCGTCAGATCAAGGCGGCCCGTGGGGTCCCGGTTCAGCCTGCGTCGAGGGAGGTGCCGCTGCGGACACCCTGGCGAGGGGCTCACCGTTTCGCTGCGTATCCTTTGGAGGGAGGGCCTTGAGATGAGGACGAACCTGGGACTGGCGGCGAAGGTCGTGATCGGGCTCTTCGCCCTGACGCTCCTGGCCCTGCTGGCCTTCGAACATCGAATGCACCTGCTGGGATGGGCGCCTCTGCTGCTGCTCCTCCTCTGTCCGCTCATGCACTTCACGATGCATGGGCGACATGGCTCGCACGGGGGCCATGCACAGGCCCCCCGCGCTCAAGACCCCGACAGCGGGCGCGCACCATGACCCAGACACCCCAAGCCTACGGCCTCTGGTCCCTGGTGATCGTCAATTCCGTCCTCTTCATTTTCTTCGCGCTCAGCTTCTTCAAGCCGCGGACGAGCCTCGACTGGCGGGCGTTCGGCGCCTTCAGCGCCTTCATCGTGGCGCTCTTCACCGAGATGTACGGCTTTCCGCTCACCATCTACCTGCTGTCGGGCTGGCTGCAGACGCGGTTCCCGGGCGTCGATTGGCTGTCGCACGATGCAGGCCACCTGCTGGAGATGACCATCGGCTGGAAGGCCAACCCCCACTTCGGCCCGTTCCACATCCTCAGTTTCGTCTTCATCGGCGGGGGCTTCTGGCGGATTTCGACCGCCTGGTCCGTGCTCTACCGGGCCCAGAAGGAGGGCGTGCTGGCGTCCACCGGCCCCTACTCGCGGATGCGTCATCCTCAGTACGTCGGCTTCGTGCTGGTGATGTTCGGCTTCCTGTTGCAGTGGCCGACCCTCCTGACCCTGATCATGTTCCCGATCCTGGTCGTGACCTACTGGCGGCTGGCGTTGGCCGAGGAGAAGGCCGTGCTGGCGGAGTTCGGCGACGCCTACCGCCGCTACAAGGCCGTCACGCCGGCGTTTCTACCTCGACTGGGCGCGCCCGCGGCCGCCTGACCCGCCTTCCGTCCAGGAGTTCCCTTGCGCACCGCGACCGTCGACGTCACCAGCTTCAGAACCCCGCTCGATCCCCTCGTGGTCGAAAAGAAACTCCGCGCCTTGCCGGGTGTCGCCCAGGTCGCGGCGAACTTCGCCTCGGCCTCGGCGACCGTCACCTACGACGAGTCCAGGACGAGCGTCGCGGCGCTGCGCCAGGCGGTGCGCGATTGTGGTTTCCATTGCCGGGGCGAGGTCCTCCCCCGCCACGTCTGCGCGCCGGACGCCGACACCGCCCCGCCGGCGCTCGTCCACGCTGCGTCGCATCACGACCACGCCGCGCACGGACCCCGGACGGCGAAGGGCGGCGACGCCCACTCGGCCCATGACGACATGGGTCACGGCCCCGGCGCCGACATGCAGGCGATGGCGCGGGACATGCGCAATCGCTTCCTGATCAGCCTGCTGTTCACGATCCCGATCTTCTTCCTGGCCCCCATGGGCATGGACTTCATGAAGATGGAGCCGCCCTTCGGCCTGCCGCTCGAGCCGACCTTGTTCGTGCTCGCCAGCGCCGCGATCCTTTATCCGGGTTGGCCCTTCTTCGTGGCGGCAGTTCGGGCGCTGCGCCGCGGCGCCCTCAACATGGCCGTCCTCGTCCTGCTCAGCGTGGGCACGGGCTATCTCTTCAGCATCGGCTCGACCTTCTTCTACGACGCGCCCCAGTTCTATGAAGCCTCCGCCCTGCTGCTGGTGTTCATCCTTCTCGGCCATTGGCTTGAGATGCGGGCGAGGGCCGGCGCATCCGAGGCCATCCGCCATCTGATGGACCTCGCGCCGCCGACGGCCCGGGTGCGGCGGAACGGAGTCGAGATCGAAATCGCGACCTCGGCAGTGATCGTCGGCGACGAGGTCATCGTGCGGCCCGGCGGCAGGATCCCCGTCGACGGGACCATCGAGGACGGCCGTTCGGACATCGACGAGTCCATGCTGACCGGAGAATCCCTGCCCGTCGCCAAGGCGGTCGGCGACACCGTGGTCGGCGGCTCGATCAACGGCGCCGGGGCGTTTCGCTATCGCGCCACCCGGATCGGGGCGGACACCGCCCTCGCCCAGATCGTCAAACTGGTCCAGGAGGCCCAGAACTCCAAGGCCCCGGCCCAGTTGCTCGCCGATCGCGCGTCGCAATGGCTGGTGCTGGCGGCGATCGTCATCGGCCTCCTGACCTTCTCCATCTGGTTCTGGGTGATCGGCCAGTCGCTGCTGTTCGCCATGACCCTGACGATCACCGTCTTCGTTATCGCCTGCCCGGACGCCTTGGGCCTCGCCACCCCCATGGCGGTCATGGTTGGCACCGGCCTCGGGGCCCAGAACGGAATCCTCATCAAGGACGCCGCGGCCCTCGAGGAGTCGGTCAAGCTGGATGTCGTGGTCTTCGACAAGACCGGCACTCTGACCATGGGCGCGCCGAAGGTGGTGCAGGTCGTGCCCGCCGCCGGGCTCGACGAGACGGCCCTGCTCACCCGGGCCATCGCCATCGAGCAAGGCTCCGAGCATCACATCGCCAAGGCGGTGCGCGAGCGCGCCGCGGGTCTGCCGGTGGCGGTCGCCACGGACTTCCAGTCCTTCGGCGGCAAGGGCCTGATGGCGACCGTCGAGGGCCGTCAGCTGCTGTCCGGCAACCGCATCCTGATGGCCGAGCACGGCGTCGATCTCGGCGATCTCGCCGCCGAGTCCGAGCGCCTGCAGGGCGCCGGCCGCACCGTCGTCCATATCGCCGAGGAGGGCCGGATCATCGGCCTGATCGCCGTCGCCGACGCCGTGCGTCCCACCGCGCGTCAGACGATCGAGGCGCTCCAGGCGCTGGGGGTCAAGGTGGCGATGATGACCGGCGACAACCTCGGCACCGCCAAACGCATCGCCGATGAATTGGGGATCGACATCGTCCTGGCCGAGGTACTGCCGGGCGACAAGGCCGCGAAGGTCAAGGCGCTGCAGGACGAAGGAAACAAGGTCGGCATGGTCGGCGACGGCGTCAACGACGCGCCGGCCCTCACCCAGGCCGACGTCGGCTTCGCCATCGGCGCGGGGACAGATGTGGCGATCGAGAGCGCCGATGTCGTGCTGATGCGCTCCGACCCGGCCGACGTGGTCAAGGCGATCGCCCTCTCCCGCGCCACCCTGCGCAAGATGCACCAGAACCTCTGGTGGGCCGTCGGCTACAATGTCATCGCCTTCCCGTTGGCGGCCGGCGTCTTCTATCCGTTCACCCTCAGTCCGGAGATCGCCGCCCTGGCCATGTCCGGCAGTTCGGCCCTGGTCGCCATCAACGCCCTGTTGCTGAAGCGGACGCGGCTCGGGCCCCGGGCGCATGTCCGCCAGGGACATCCGCATCAAGACGGAGCGGCCCATGGCCAAGCCAGCGCCTGACGTCGCCCTGGCCCGGCGGGCGAAGGCCCTCGACACCCTCTCGGTTGTCGGCGCGGCGCCCGCCGGCCTCGGCTTGGGCGCGCTGGCGGCGGGCGTTCTGAAGACCGCCGCGGCCCAGCCGTTCGCCGTCGGCCTGTTCGCCCATCTCGGGGCGATGACGGCCCGGCGCAGGCTGGACGCAGATCGGCCGGCCGCGTGGTGGGAAGAGGCGCTCTACTGGGGCTGCTGGGCGGCGATCCTCCCCTTGGCGGGCTACCTGGCCCTCGTCTGGTTGACGGTCTAGCTCCGCCGTCAGGCCTCGATCTCCACGAGATCCAGGTTCGCCGCGGCGTAGTCCAGGGCGTAGGCGAGCTCGCGCGGCGTCTGGGCATGGACCGTCAGCAAGGGGTCCCCAGCCGCGATCTCCTGGCCAAGGCGAACTTCCACCGCCAGCCCCGCCGCCTTGGCGTCCGGCGCGCCGGCGAGCTTCGCCAACCGGGCGACCTTGCGGTTGTTGATGTGGACGACGCGGCCGGAGCGGGTCGCCGCAAGCGGCCGCCGGAGGGCGGCGGCAGGCGGAACCCGCAGCCCGCCCTGGGCCTCACAGATCCGCTGGAACTTCGACCATGCGCGCCCGTCGGCGAGCGCTTGCGCGGCGGCTCCGAAGCCGTCGCCTTCGGCCGCGGCGCCCGCCAGCTCCAGCACGGCGCCGGCCAGGGTGCAAGCCCGGCGCCGCAGGTCGTCGGGCGCGTCTGGATCGTTCTGCAGGACCGCGAGAACATCCAGCGCCTCCAGCGCCGGTCCC
The DNA here is from genome assembly GCF_900116065.1 of Brevundimonas viscosa. Taxonomy (GTDB): domain Bacteria; phylum Pseudomonadota; class Alphaproteobacteria; order Caulobacterales; family Caulobacteraceae; genus Brevundimonas; species Brevundimonas viscosa. Next base: position 29,065 of record NZ_FOZV01000007.1, on the reverse strand, counting down.
ACGCCCCGCCCGACCGGTTGGGAGCCGTCGCTCTGCAGGCAGACGGCCGTGAGGCCGAACCGCGAGGCGGTCTCGACCAGGCGCTCGCCCAAGGCGCGGCCCGCTTCCTCGCTCCGGACTTTGGCGGTCGGGCCGACCGGGATGTCGAGAACGACGTGGGTGGAACCCGCCGCGATCTTCTTTGACAGCACCGAGGCGATCAGCTGGCCTTCGGTGTCGATGTCCAGCACCCGCTCGACGCGGATGAAGATGTCGTCCGCCGGACTGAGACGGACCGCGCCGCCCCAGGCCAGGCATCCCCCTTCGGCTTCCACCACCCGGCGCATCGCCGGAATGTCGAGATCGACCTTGGTCAGGGTTTCCATCGTGTCGGCCGTGCCCGCCGGCGAGGTGATGGCGCGCGACGAGGTCTTCGGCATGGTCAGGCCGAGGGCCGCCACGATGGCGACGACGATCGGCGTAGTGCGATTGCCCGGAAGGCCGCCGATCGAGTGCTTGTCGACCACAATCGGAGCGTTCCACGACAGCCGGTCTCCGGCCTCGATCATCGCTTGGGTCAGGTGGGAGGTCTCGTCGCCATCAAGCGGCCAAGCCGCGGTCGCGGTCAGGAAGGCCGAAAGGTGGATTTCGCTGTAGCGGCCGGCGACGACGTCGCGCACGATCCCGGCCATGGCCTCCGCGTCGAGGCGATGGCCGTGGATGCGCCGGCGAACACTCGATAGCGACTCCAGCGTCGGCGGATGGCTGACGTGGATGGGATCGCCCTCCTGAACGCCCAGCAGCGTCCAGGCCGCCTCCGACAGGGCCGCTTCGTCCGGAGCCAGCAAGGCGTCGCCATCGACCTGGAAGAGAGTCGCCTGGACCGCCCTGTCCCCCGCTGCGAGCAGCACCTGCGATCGGGCGGCCAGGCCCTCGGAGCGGCAGACGTGGCAGTCGCTCCGCATGATCACCACCGGCTCGTGCTGCGTATGCAGCCGCAGCCGGCGGGCTTTCAGCGTCGGCGCGCGATCGGCCAACCCGGTCAAAGTTCGAACACCTGGCCTTGAAGGGGAACCGACGCCTGCCAACCGAGGTCACGGTCGATCCTCACCCGGAGCGCCTCCGAGGCGGAAGCCTCGCCGTGCACGATGAAGGTCTCTCTGGGTGGCCGCTCGAAGCCTCCGAGCCAGCGCAGGATTTCGTCGGCGTCGGCGTGCGCCGAGAGCATGGGCAAGTCGGCGACCTCGGCCTGCATCGGGACCCACTGGCCGTGGATTTTTAACTCCCGGGCTCCGTCGGCCAAAGCCCGGCCGCGGGTGCCGGCGGCCTGGAAGCCGGAGATGACGATGGTGTTGCGCCGGTCGGGTCCCAAAGACTTGAGATGGTGGAGCACCCGGCCGCCGGTCGCCATGCCGCTGGCGGAGATGATGACCTTGGGCACGGTGTTGGTCATGATGGCCTTCGAGTCCTCGACATCGCGGGTGTAGGTGGCGACGGCGCAGACCGCCTCGCACACCTCCGGCGGCAGGCGGTGGTCTTCGCGATAGGCGTGCAGCAGGGCCGTGGCGTCGATGGCCATGGGGCTGTCGAGATAGACCGGGATCAGGCCGAGCCGGCCGGCCTGCTTCAGGCGCCACAGATGATAGAGCAGCGACTGCGCCCGACCGATCGCGAAGGCCGGAATGATCACGCTGCCGCCGCGCGCGGTGGTGCGCTCGATCACCTGGCCGAGGCTCTCGGTGGGGTCGCTGCGTTCGTGCAGGCGATTGCCATAGGTCGACTCCACGACGAGGTAATCCGCCTGCGGGACCAATTCCGGGTCGACCATCACCGGGTCGTCGTAGCGCCCCAGGTCGCCGGAAAACACGACACGGCGGCCGCCCCATTCGATCTCCGCCGTCGCGGCGCCGAGGATATGGCCGGCGCGGCGCAGCGTCAGCCTCGCGCCGGCGGGCAGGTCGATCGGCGTGTGGGTCGCGACCGGCGAGAAGAACTCCATGGCCCGCTCGGCGTCGCGCAGGCCGTAGAGCGGCAAGGCCGGCTTGTGTTTCGAAAAGCCCTTGCGGTTGGCGTACTCGGCGTCCTTCTCCTGCAGGTGACCACTGTCCTTCAGGATCAGTTCGGCCACCTCCCGGGTGGCCCGCGTGGAGACGATCGGCCCGCGAAAGCCATCGCGGACCAGCTTGGGCAAGTAACCGGAGTGGTCGAGGTGGGCGTGGGTCAGCACGACCGCGTCGATCGAGGCCGGATCGACGGGAAGCTTCGCCCAGTTCAGCTCACGCAGGTTCTTCAGCCCCTGGAACAGGCCGCAGTCGACGAGGATGCGGCGGCCATCGTGCTCCAGCAGGTGCTTCGAGCCGGTGACGGTCCCGGCTCCGCCCAGCGAGGTGAGGGTCAGCATCTTCAGGTCTCCATGGTCGAAAGGGCGGCCGGATCGCCGCGCCCGTCGAGGGCGGCCCGCTCCGGGCCCGTGAACAGATCGTCCCGCGCCCAGCCGCACAGGCCAGCCGCCGCGTCCACGGCGTGCGCCCAAGTGCAGCGGTTGGCGAACAGCAGGCCGGCGACATCGAGCGTTCCGCCGCGGCTGATGTAGCCCAGCGCCGTGGTCGAGCCTGGTCCGCCGTCCAGGCGGCGCAGCAGGCCCAGCATCGGCTCGGGCCGGGTGTGGCTGAGGATCACACGCGGCAGCGACGGGGGGAAGAACTCGGCCAGCCTCGCATCATCGACCGTCTGCGCGGCCTCGAGCGGATCCCGGGGCGCGCGGAAGCGGCCCGGCTCGATCAGAGCGGTGACGCAGGCCTGGCGCCCGCGCGCCTGCAGCCGCTCGGCCGCCTTCAGCGCTTCCTCGGCCTGGTAGGCGCCGATGGCGACGAACTGGATCTCGGCCTCGCGCGGGTCGCCGGCGAGATGGGCCGCGCCCGTCCGGACCAGCGCCTCCGCCTCGGCGCCGGTGAAACGGTGCGACATGGCCCGCTTGGGCGCCACCACGCAGGCAATCTGGCCGCGGCGGCCATAGACGTCCTTAAGGGCGGCGACGGCGCTGTTCGCGTCGACCGGGAACAGCACCCGGGCGGCGTCCGACATCTCGCCCAGCAGCGCCTCGCCGATCGTGGGATCCTGGTGCGACTGCTCATTCTTGGCGTTCTCCCAGGTGTGGGAGGTTACGATCAGGGGCACGGAGATCCACCCCGGCCCCTGGTCGAGTTCGCGCTGATGCCGGGCGAAGATGATCTCCTGGCGCAGGCCGCCGAGCATCTTCATCGCGAACGCCTCGTAGCTCACGATCAGGTTCAATCCGCCCTTGTTGCCAAGGGCCGCGCCGGCCACCGCCTCCTCGTTAAGTGCGGTGATGACGCCGCCAGCGATCGCTTCGGGGGTTCCGCGTTCGGGCGTGTTGACGCGGTGGCGGAGACGCTCGAGCGTCCGCCCCATGTGATTGCTGCGCAGTTCGTCGGGATTGCCCACCCGCACGCGCAGGGCCGGGTTCGCTTCCACAAGTTCCACGAACCAGCCGTCGATCGCCTCCATGGCGCAGCCCGGCGCGGCGTCCGGCTGGGCCCAGCTCGGCTGGGGCAGGATCGGGGCGGGCGGATGGCGCACTGCGGCCGGGTGCCGGCTTTCCAGGGAGCGGCCTTGCGCCTCGTGGGTGGCCAGCGCGCCGACGGCGTCTTCCAGAACGGCGGGCGGCACGAACAGAACCCGGGCCGCGTCATGAAAGGCCTTGCGCGCAACCCTGTCGTCGCGGGGCGTCGCCGCCAGCGGAAGATTGTGCGCCGGGTTCGTGCCCGCGCCTGGAAGGCCGAAGCCCTTGACGGTCTCGGCGATCACATAGGGCATCGCCGCCGGATACCGGCGAGACGGGTCGGCGGCGAAGCGGGTCAGGCGCTCCTCGGCTTCGAGAACGGCCCAGGCGATGGCGGCGGGATCGCGGCCGTCCACCACAAACGGATCGAAGCCGCTCAGGCGGAGGTGGGCCGCCAGCCAGGCGGCGCCGCCTTCCTGGGCGATCTGCGTACGCTCCTCGATGCGGCGGCCATTGAGGATCATCACCGGGATCGTCAGGCCGCAGTCGTCGGCGCGCCACCAGCGGGGCGACCAGTCCGAGCCCCTCTGCTCCTCGAAGGCCCCGTCGCTCAGGAAGGCGACGAGACTCTCGCCCGGCAGAGGCATGTGGACGTACTGGACCTCGGCGAACCCGAGGTAGCCGCCCTCCGAGATCGCCCCGGCGGTGTTGGCGCCGGAATGGCTGCCGATCGGGACCGCCGGTCGACCGTCTGGCCCGATGGCGTAGGAATAGAAGTCGGCCACCAGGCGGGAAAGTCCCTCCTCGCTGCGGTCGTAGCGACCGCGCTGCGCCGGCGAGACGTCGCCGGTCAGGGCGTTGACGGCCTCTATCGCGGCCACGCAGTGGCCCTGCCCCATCACCCAGGAGCGGGTGACGCCAGAAAGCGCGTTGGCGACCAGATAGCCGACGAAGGCCGGGACCATGTTGAGGGAGCCGCCGGTATGACCTTCCGGCCGTGGTTTGAAGGCCTCGGCCGGCAGGTCGGCGCCCGTCAGGTCGACGCGCCGCGCATAGGTCATGTGGGCGACCATCCACATGCCGGCGCTGGTCAGGCGGTCGGCCGCGGCGAGCAAGCGGTAAAACCGGTCGAGGCCGGCTTCGTCGCGGTGACACAGACGCTCGGCGAGGGCCTCGATCCGGCCGACGGTCTCCGGCGCGTGGCGGATGACCCCGTAGCCCGCGGCCCAGGCTTCGAACGCGGCGGATCGGGTCGGCGGCATGTTCGCACCCCAGGATGGGCCGCTCGGGGAGGCCCGGGCGGCTCGTAAAGAACTACGGCCGCGCGACGGCCTCCCCCTCGCACGTGGTGACGAGATCGGAGGGTCGGGGCCTTTGGCGCTATTTCTCGGCGTCGGCGGCCTTGGCCTTCGCCATCAGGGCCTCACACTCGCGGTGCTGCCGATCCATCTCGGCTTCCGACAGGGGCTTGGGCGGCGTCGCGGCCCCGGTCTTGTCACGCAGGTGATCGTGCCGCTGGCGCGGCTCCATGCCCGCGGCCACCACTGCCTTGCACCGTTCGTGCCTCTGGGCGGCGGTCTCCGGCTGCGCGGCCCGCGGCGTGATGGACGGGGCGAGGTCCTGGTTCTGGGCGAGGGCCTGGCCGGCGGTCAGAGAGCCGGCCAAGGCCAAGGCGAGGAAGAGCGTGCGCATCGGTGTCGTCTCCTTGGATGCCCGATCTTTCAGGCCCGGCTCGGGGTGCGCATTGCGTTGGATCAAGGGGGGTGTTCACCCGCCCGTCGTCCAGCCGGGCGGATCGCTGGCGGGGAAGGATTCGACGCCGGCCAGTTCGACGGGGTCGACCGGTTCCGGCGGCCGCCGGCGACGCACCGGCCCCTCCGCCTCCCCGCCGCGCGCGAGCGCCGCCGACACCAGGGGCGCAAGCGGGATGGCGTTGCTTGGATGGGGAACCGAGTCGGTCGACACGATACGCCCGGCGACGGCCGACAACTGGTCGTAGGCGTCCGCGGCGAACACGCCGTGCACGACGGCGCAGACCGGGCGCGCCAGACCTTGCGCGGGCAACTGCCGGGCGGCTTCGATCAGGGTGCGTCCGGACGAGGCGATGTCGTCAATCAGCACCGGTCTTCGGGCGCGGAAGCGGGAAAGATCGGGGACGGCGATCTCGACGTCGCGGTCTCCATGCCGGATCTTGCGCAGGACGACGTGTGGGGCGCCCACCCGCGCGGCGACGGCGGAGACCCACTGTTCGCTTTCCTCGTCGGGGCCGATGATCAAGGGGTCGCGGACCTCCGCCGCGATCCAGTCCGCGAGCACCGATGCCGCATGCAGCACCTGGCCGTCGATGTCATAGAGGTCGGAAAGGGCCCTGTAGCGGTGCAGGTGCGGGTCGATCGTGGTCAGCCGGTCGAAAGTCGCGCTGACCAGCCGGGCGAAGCTTCGCGAGGTGATCGCTTCACCGGGCTTGAAGCGCCGGTCCTGGCGCATGTAGGCGAGGTAGGGGGCGACGAGATTCACCTCGGTCGCGCCGAGGTCGCGCGCGGCGTCCGCGGCGAAGATGAGCGGCAGGAAGGCGTCATCCGGCCGCGCCAGGGTGCAGACGATCTCGACGCCGCAGCCACGCACGTCCGAAAGAATCCGGACATAGCTCTCCCCGTCCGGGAAGCGGCGGGTCTCCAATTCGCCCAGCCGCCATCCGCCGGCCGCCGCCAGGTTGGCCGCGAAGGTTTCATTGCCGGGCATCGGCAGGATCACACGCATCAGCGCCTCGCGAAGACCGATGAAGGGCTCGGACGGAATTCCGGGGCCCCAAGACTCCTTACGCGGGTCCAGAGTGCCTCCCCTTGCGCCGGATCAAGGTGTCGGATGCTCACCACTGGCGTCGGAAGATGAGCCATCCGCCGCCGAGCAACGGCAGGCTGATGCCGACAAGGGCCGCCGCATGCGGCCAGAGCTCCCTCATCCCCGCCCCTTTCAGAAAGACGCCGGTGACGCTCTCCAGCGCATGGAGCAGGGGGCTCGCCTGGGCGGCGACCTGCAACCACCGGGGCATGCTGTCGACGGGCGCGATGCTGCCGGAAAGGAAGAGCAGCGGAAACAGGCTGAAGAAGCTGGCCAGCATCGCCTGCTGCAGGGTGCTGGTGAGGGTGGCGACGAAGACCCCGATCGAGACCGCGCTCAGCAGGAACAGGAATTCGAGAAGGAAGAGCGTCGCGAGATCTCCGGCCATGGGCACGCCGAGCAGGCGGATCACCAGCAGCGAGGGGAACACCGAGCCGAGGGTCACGAGGATCGGTGGAATGATCTTGCCCAGGAACAGTTCGTGCGCACGGATCGGCGTGACCCGGATCTGCTCCAGGGTGCCGTTCTGCTTTTCGCGCACCAAGCCGGCCGCCGGCAGGATGACCGCCAGCATGAAGCCGGCCTGGGCCAGCATGTTGAGGGCCGAGAAGCGGGTGTTGGTCAGGTCGGGATTGTACCAGACGCGCACCGACGGCTCGACACCGCCGCTCATCGGCATGGATCCCATGGCGCGCCCGCGGGTGAAGCGGGCGGCCATCTCGATGATGTAGGCCCGAGCGCGGGCGCCGACGGTGGCGTTCGAGCCGTCGACGATGACGCCGAACCCGGCGCCACGGCCGCCGTCCACCCGCGCGCCAAACCCGGGCGGAATCTCCACAACCGCGTGCAGCGTCCCCTTCCGCAGTTCGTCGGCCGCCTCGCGCGCGGTCGCGAACTGACGCCTCAGGATGAAACTGTCGCCAGCCGTCATCTCCTCCACCAGCCCCCGGCTCGCCGCGCTGCGATCGTGATCGACCAGCCCCAGTCCCAGGTCGCGCACGTCGAACCCGATGGCCATGGTGCACATGACGACCTCGACCGTGGTCAGCCAGAACACCAGGAACAGCACCACCGGATCGCGCAGCATCTGCGCGAACTCCTTGCCGATCAGGCCCTGGAGCCGGCCGAGCATGGTCAAGCTACCCGCTTGTTGAACAACAGGCTCGACAGGCCGAGCACCACGGCGGTGTAGCCGACCAGCACCGCCACGTTGAACCACAGGTCCGCCAGCCCGGCCCCGCGCATGACGATGCCGCGGGAGATGTTGACGAAGTACATGGCCGGGACTCGCGCCGAGTAGCCCTGGAACAGCTCGGGCATGGTGAACACCGGATAGATGAAGCCGGAGAACAGGAAGGCCGGCATGAGGGTCAGGATCAGGGTCACCAGCATGGCCGCGACCTGGGTCTTGACGAGCGTGGAGACGAGCAACCCGATGGAGACCGTGCAGATCACGTAGAGGGCGCCCAGGGCGATCAGCAGCGCGAAGCTGCCGTGCATCGGAACTTTGAACCACAGGAAGCCGGCGGCGAGCACCAGGGCCAGTTGGGCGAAGGCGATGACGGCGTAGGGCAGCAGCTTGCCGACCATGAACTCGAACTTGCCGAGCGGCGAAGCGTAGATCTGCGCGATGGTCCCCAGTTCTTTCTCGCGGGCGACGGCGAGCGCGGTGAGCAGAGGCGGAAAAGCCATCAGGATCACCGCGAACAGCCCCGGTACGATGAAGTCGCGGCTGCGCAGCTGCGGATTGTACCAGACCCGCACCTGCGGCTGGACCGGCAACTCGAGCGTTCCTTTCGGGAAGGCGTAGATGATGGCCCGGCCATAGGCGGAAACGATGGCGGCGGTGGAGGCGTAGGTGCCGTCGACCAGGAATTCGACCGGAGCGTCCTGCCCCTTCCGCAGGCGGCGGCCGAAGTCGGGCGGGATCACCAGGACGGCGCGGGCCTTGCCTCGCATCACCAGATGCTCCGCCTCCTCTTCGCTCTGGGGGCTGGCGGCGAGCCGGAAATAGCTGGTGTTGACGAACTGGTCGGCAAGGGCGCGGCTGGCCGCGCTCCGGTCGTGATCGACGACGACCAGCGGCGCCTCCTCGACATCGAAGGACAGGGCGTAGCCGAACAGGAACAGGATCACGAGCGGCATGAAGACCGCGATCCAGACCGTGATCGGATCGCGGACGATCTCCAGTGTCTCCTTGCGTGAGAAGGCAAGCGTGCGCGACAGCTTCATGCCGCCCTCGCCTGCCCGCGCGCGCGGGCGATGAATCCCAGGAAGACATCCTCGACCCGGGCCTCCGAGAGCCCCAACTCGGCCTGCAGGGTCGACAGCGGGCCAAGCGCGATCATCCGCCCGTCCATCATCAGGCCCAGACGGTCGCAGTAGGTCGCCTCCTCGAGATAGTGGGTCGAGACGATCACCGCGACGCCCTCGGCCGCGAGGGCGTCGATCAGCCGCCAGAATCGGAACCGGGCCAGTGGATCGACCCCGGAGGTCGGCTCGTCGAGGAACAGAACCTTGGGCCGATGCACGATGGCGCTTGCGAGCGCCAGGCGCTGGCGCACGGCGCTGGAGAGGCTGCGAACCAGTCCGTCCCGCGGCGCGTCATAGCCCGCCCGATCGCAGGCCCGGTCGATCCGCCTCACCTGCTCGCCGCGCGGCGTCCCGTAGGCGCGGGCGAAGAAGTCCAGGTTCTCCTGCGCCGTCAGGTCGGTGAACAGGGAGACCTTCTGCGAGACATAGCCGATGCTGGCGCGGACCCGCTCGCTCTGGCGCGCCACATCCAGCCCGGCGACCAACCCGCGCCCGTCGCTGGGCGGCAGCAGGCCGCAAAGCATGCGGATCAGCGTGGTCTTGCCGGCGCCGTTGGGACCGAGGAGGCCCAGCACCTCGCCCGCCTTCACCGTCAGGCTGACATCGTCGACGGCGACGAAGTCGTCGAAGCGCCGGGTCATGCCCTCGGCCGAGACGCGAACCTCCGCCGATGGCGCGCGGGGCTCACGGGCCTCCTTCGCCGCAGTGACCGGCGCGCTGGCCGCGGCTACGACAGTGAAGGCGTCCTCCATGCTCGGCTCCACCGGCTCGAGAACCGGCGCGCCGGGCAGTCGAAGCGGAGCGTCGCCGGCCAGCTGGATGCGGAACGTGTCGGCGGTTCTCTTCTGGAAGCTCAGCACCTCGGGCGCGGCGGTGAGCTGCCGCTCCAGCGCGGCGGGATCCGACGCGGTGGCCCGATAGACCCGCCCGCGTGCGACGCCGCGAAGCTCGGCCGGCGATCCGACCGCCAGAGGGCGGCCGTCCCGGAGCAGCAGTACCCGGTCGCTGGCGTCGGCCTCGTCCATGTAGGAGGTGGCGAAGACGATGGAGCGGCCCGCCGTCCTCGCCGCATCGAGTATCTTCCAGAGTTCCCGCCGGGAGAGCGGATCGACCCCCAGGCTCGGCTCGTCGAGGATCAGCAGCGGCGGCTCGTGGATGAGATTGGCGCAAAGGGCCAACTTCTTGCGCATTCCGCCCGACAGCGCCCCCTCGCGCCGGCCTTCAAAGCGCGCGAGGCCGGCCATCGCCAGCAGCACCCCCTTGCGTTCCAAGTAGGCCGCTCTCGGGACGTCGCGGATGGCGGCGGCGAAGGCGAGATTCTCGGCGACGGTGAGGCGATCATAGAGCGAAAACCCCTGCGACATGTATCCGACCTGGGCCTGCACCCGCCCAGGCGCCTTGCGCACGTCCGAGCCGAGCACACGGCAGCGGCCCGAACTTGGCCGCAGGATGGCGGCCAGCATCTGCAACAGGGTGCTCTTGCCAGCGCCGTCCGGTCCCACCACGCCGAGGACTTCGCCGGGGCTTAGATCGAAGCTGACACCCTCCAGGACGGTGCGCTTGCCGAACCGGCGCGCCAGGCTGTCCGCCGTGATCACGGGGGCGGCCGACATCCCTATTCCGGGACCTGCAGGGTGGCCGGCCAGCCCGCCGCCTCATCCCAGAGAATCCAGGCGTCGGCGGGCATGCCGGGTTTGAGCAGACCGTCGGGGTTGGGCGCTTCGAGGATCACGCCGTAGACGGTGCGGCTGCGCTCGTCCGGGACGTGCACGTCCCGGGGGGTGAACTGCGCCTGCGAGTCGACGCGCGCCACCCGGGCCTGGAAATCCCGCCCCGGAAAGGCGTCGACCCGCAAGCGGGCGGGCGCGCCCAGCCGGACCTTGCCGAGGTCCGCCTCGGTGATGAACACCTTCAGCCGGATGGTCGACAGGTCGGCGAGCACGGCCACCGCCTCGCCGGGCCCGACCACCTCGCCGGGCTCGACGAGCCGCTCCAGGACCGCGCCGGTGATCGGCGCGGTCACCACCGTCTTGCCGCTCTGGGAACGAGCCAGCGCCAAGGTCTTGCCCGCCGCGTCGGCCTGGGCGAGGGCTTCGGCCCGCTGTTGTCGCAGAACCTCGACCCGGTGGAGAGCCTCGGCGTAGGCGTCGCGCGCGGCGTCGAGACGCTGGGCGGGAAGGTAACCCTGGCTGCTCAGGGTCTCGTAGCGTGACAGATTGGTCCTTGCGGTCTCGGCATGGTGCGTGGCCAGGTCGATCTGGGAGTCCAGCTGAGCGCGGGTCCGCACCGCCGCCGCCTGCTGGGCCTCGGCGCGCTCGGTCATCAACTCGTAGTCGGTCCCCACGATCCGGGCCAGAAGACCTCCGGCCTGGACCGTCTCGCCTTCGACCGCGCGGATCTCCGCCAGGCGTCCGGACGCTTCGACGCCAACGCGCACCTCATCGGCCTCGATCCGGCCACTGCCGTAGATGACCTGCGGCGGCTGAGGCTGGGGCTGCAGCCGCCAATAGGCGAGGCCGGCCCCGCCGGCGAGCGCGACGAGGGTGATCGCGACGACCGTAACCCAGGTTTTGGCGTTCAGCTTCATGGCCGCCTCCCAAGGCCAGCCAACATCCGGCTTGGCGCGGGCGCCTTGCGCTGGATCAACCCGGCCGCGGACGAGGTCACGACGCGCCGCCCCCGCTGCGCACCGCGGGGCGGGCGCGTCGCCGTCGCAGCAGCAGATAGCCGGCGGGGATGACCAGCATGGACAGCAGCGGCGCGGTCAGCATGCCGCCGATCATGGGCGCGGCGATGCGGCTCATCACCTCCGACCCGGCGCCGTGGCCGATCAGGATGGGGAACAGGCCGGCCAGGATGACGGCTACCGTCATCGCCTTGGGTCGCACCCGCAGAAGAGCGCCTTCGCGCACCGCCGCCTCGACCTGTTCGGGCGACGGGGTCGGGCCCCGTTCGGCCAGGGCGTGCCGAAGGTATATCAGCATGACCACGCCGAACTCGGCCGAGACGCCGGCCAGGGCGATGAAGCCGACGCCGGTCGCCACCGACTGGTGGTAGCCGAGCAGGTAGAGCAGCCAGACCCCGCCGACGAGGGCGAACGGCAGCGTACCCATGATCAGCAGCGCCTCGTCGAGCCGCCGGAAGGTCAGGTAAAGCAGGCCGAAGATGATCAGCAGGGTGGCCGGAATCACCAGCGCCAGCCGCTGGCCGGCGCGTTCGAGATACTCGAACTGGCCCGCGTAGGCGATGCTGACGCCCGGCGACAGCCGCACCTGCGCGCCGACGGCGCGCCTCAGGTCCGAGACCACCGAGGTGAGATCCCGCCCCCGCACGTCGACATAGACCCACGTGGACGGCCGGCCGTTCTCGCTCTTCAGCATCGGAGGCCCGTCGGCGACGCGCAGGGCGGCCACGGTCCCGAGGGTGATCTGCTGGCCGGACGGGGTCAGCACCGGTAGGGCGCGCAGGTCCTCGACGCTGTCGCGCAGTTCCCGCGGGTAGCGGACGCTGATCGGATAGCGGGCCAGGCCCTCGACGGTCTGGCCGATGGTCTCCCCGCCGATGGCGCCGGCGACGATCGACTGCACGTCGGCGATGTTCAGGCCGTAGCGGCCGGCGGCCGCGCGGTCGATGTCGACGTCGATGTAGCGGCCACCGGTCAGGCGCTCGGCCAGGGCCGAACTGACCCCCGGCACGTCCTTGGCCACCCGCTCGACCTCGGCCGCGATCCGATCCAGCTCCGCGAGGTCGGCCCCGGAGACCTTGACCCCGATCGGGCTCTTGATGCCGGTGGCCAGCATGTCGATCCGGTTGCGGATCGGCGGCACCCAGACGTTGGACAGACCCGGAACCTGGACGGCGCGGTCCAACTCCTCCACCAGCTTCTCCGGCGTCATGCCGGGTCGCCACTGGTCCCTCGGCTTGAACTGGATGGTGGTCTCGAACATCTCCAGCGGAGCCGGATCGGTGGCGCTCTCGGCGCGGCCGGCCTTGCCGAACACCGTCTTCACCTCGGGCACGGCGGCGATCATCCGATCCGTCCGCTGCAACAGGCTGGAGGCCTGGGCGGCGGACAGGCCCGGCAGGGCGGAGGGCATGTAGAGCAGGTCGCCCTCGTCCATGGCCGGCAGGAACTCGCCGCCCAGGCGCGACAGCGGCCAGGCCGCCGACACCAGCACCAGCAGGGCGACCGCGAGCGTCAGCCGGGGTCGCCGCATCGTCAGATCGAGCGCGGGCCGATAGAGCCGCGTCAGGACGCGGTTGACCGGATTGTCCTGCTCGGCGGGAATGCGGCCGCGGATCAGATAGCCCATGAGCACCGGCACGAGGGTGACCGAAAGGATCGCCGCCGCCGCCATGGCGTAGGTCTTGGTGAAGGCCAGTGGCGCGAACAGCCGCCCCTCCTGGGCCTGCAGGCTGAACACCGGCACGAAGGACAGGGTGATGATCACCAGGCTGAGGAACAGGGCCGGGCCGACCTCGGCGGCGGCCTCCGTGACCACCCGCCACCGGGCCTCCCCCAGCAACCGTTCGCCGGGGTGGTCGTGTTCCCAGCGTTCGATGTGCTTGTGGGCGTTCTCGATCATGACCACGGCGGCGTCGACCATGGCGCCGACGGCGATGGCGATGCCGCCCAGCGACATGATGTTGGCGTTCACCCCCTGCAGGTTCATCACCAGCAGGGCGGCCATGACCCCGAGCGGCAAGGTCAGGATGGCGACCAGGGCCGAGCGGGCGTGCCACAGGAACAGGCCGCAGACCAGCGCCACGACGATGAACTCCTCCAAAAGCTTGCCGCTGAGGTTCTCGATGGCCCGGTCGATCAGGCCGGAGCGGTCGTAGACGGGAACGATCTCGACACCGGCGGGAAGGCTCGGTTTGAGCGCGGCCAGCCGGTCCCGCACCTGGTCGATGACGGCGCGGGCGTTTTCGCCCGAGCGCAGGACGACGACGCCGCCGACGACCTCGCCCTCCCCGTTCAGCTCGGCGACGCCCCGGCGCATCTCCGGTCCGACCTGGACGGTGGCGACGTCGCCCAGGCGCACGGGCACGCCGCTCGCGGCGGTGCGGATCGGCACAGCCCGAAAGTCGTCCAGGTTGGTCAGATAGCCGCTGGCGCGCACCATGTACTCGGCCTCGGCCAGCTCCAGCACCGAGCCGCCCGTCTCCTGGTTGGCGCGCTGCAGGGCATCGGTCACAGCCTGGTGGGTGACGCCGTAGCCGGCCAGTTTCACAGGGTCGAGCACGACCTGGTACTGGCGCACCATGCCGCCGATCGTGGCCACCTCGGCCACGCCGGGCACGGTCTTGAGCTCATAGCGCAGGAACCAGTCCTGCAGGCTGCGCAGTTGGGACAGGTCGTGGCGACCGGTCCGGTCGACGAGGGCGTACTGGTAGATCCAGCCGACCCCGGTGGCGTCGGGGCCCAGGGCCGGCCGGGCGGTTTCCGGCAGCCGGGCCTGGACCTGGTTGAGATACTCCAGCACCCGCGAGCGGGCCCAGTAGAGATCGGTCCCGTCCTCGAACAGGACGTAGACGAAGCTGTCCCCGAAGAAGGAATAGCCGCGCACGGTCCGGGCTCCGGGCACCGACATCATGGTGGTCGCCAGCGGATAGGTGACCTGGTTCTCCACGATCTGCGGAGCCTGTCCGGGGTATGGGGTGCGGATCACCACCTGGACGTCGGAGAGGTCCGGCAAGGCGTCCACCGGCGTGCCGCGCACCGCCAGCAGGCCGGCGGCGAACAGCGCGGCCGCCAGGATCAGCACCAGGACGCGGGCGCGCACCGACAGGCGAATGAGGGCGGCGATCATTAGTGCGCTCCCCCGTGCCCGGCGTGGCCGGACGCCTGGGCCGGACGCGGGGACGCCGCGGTTCCGGACAGCGGACGAACCGCGACGCCGCTCAGGCTGGCCTCGGAGTCGATGAGGAACTGGCCGGAGGCGACCACCCGCTCGCCCTCGGCGAGGCCCTGGAGGATCTGGGTCTGCCCGCCGGCCTCGCGGCCGATGCGAACCTCGGCGGCGCGGTAGCGGCCGTCCCCTTCCGCAAGCATGACCAACGTCCGGGTTCCGGTGCGGATCACCGCTTCGGACGGGACCAGCAGGGTCTCCTCGGTTCCGCCGCCGAAGACGACCTGCCCGAACATGCCGGGCCGCAGCCGTCCGCCGCGGTTGGCGAGCTCCACCCGGGCGGTCAGGGTGCGGCTGTCGCCGGACACCTCCGGCAGCAGCGCGCCGAGCCGGCCGCTGAAGCGCTCCCCCGGGAAGCCGACGAAGGTGACTTCCACCGCCTGCCCGACACGCAGCCGCGAGGCCTGCGCCTCGGGAACGGCGGCGTTCAGCCAGACCGTCGACAGGCCGTTCACCTCCGCCAGGGTCTGGCCCTGGGAGACCGTCATGCCGGCACGCACGCTGAGCGTGCGGATCACGCCGCCGGACGGGCTGGTCACCGTCACCGTGGTGCGCGGGCGACCGCTGCGCTCCACCGCCGAGATGAGCGCCTCCGGCATGCCCAGCAGAAGCAGCCGTTGGCGGGCGGCCTGGACCAGGCGCGGGTCGCCGGCGCTCCGGACGGCCAGGTACTCCGCCTGGGCTCCGCCCCACTCCGGGACCAGCAGGTCGGCCAGGGGCGCGCCGGCGGCGATCACGTCCCCCGGCGCCCGGCCATAGACCCGCTGCACGAAACCGCCGGCCCGCGCCTGGACCACGGCGACGTCGCGCTGGTTGAAGTCGACCACCGCCGTGACGGTCAGGTCGCCCGCCAGGACGCCCCGCTGGACGACGGCGTAGCGCGCGCCCAGGGCCTGGGTCAGGGCCGGATCGATCCGCACGCCGGCCTGCTGCCCGGCCTCCGCCTCGTCGGCGTAGCGGGGGACCAGGGGCATGTCCATGAACGGTGACTTGCCCGGCGCGTCGAAATGCCGGTCCGGAGCCATAGGGTCGTACCAGTAGAGCACGCGTCGCTCGGGCGCCTGGGCCGCCGGGGACGTCTCGCCGGCCGGCAGGACGCGGACCACGGCCACGCCGACGGCGGCGCCGAGGATTAGCAGGCCGGCCGCGCCGAGGGCGAGCCTCGACCGGTTCTGGGCAATGCGGGTCATTGGGGGTCCTCCCCGTAGGTGAGCGAGATGCGGACCGCCTCGCGGACGACCAGCGCCTCGCGGTCCAGGGTTTCGAGGCGGGCGTCGGCGAGCCCGGTGAAGGCGTCGATGACGTCCGCCAGGCCGGCCCGTCCGGCGCCGTAGCTGGAAGTCTCGAGCGAGGCGCGGTCGCGGGCGGCCGGCAGCAGCACGTCGCGGGCTCGCCGCCACTGGTCGTGGTGCATCCGGTGCTCGGCGAGGTCCGCCTCAAGAGCGGCGCGCAGACCCCGCGTCGCCGCCTCGCGTTCGATGCGGACCCGGCGGGCGTCGGCCGAGCGCGCCGCGATCACCGGATCCTGGCGGCGGTCGGCGAACAGCGGCAGGCTCACGCGCGCGCCGACCGAGACCATATCCCCGTACATCGGATCGCGCCGGCCGTAGCCAAGTTCGAAACTCCAGTCGGGCTGGCGTCCGGCCCGGGCGAGATCGGTTTCCGCGTCGGCGCGATCGGCGACCGCGGTCCAGGCGCGCAGGGTCGGGACCTGCTCCAGGCCGGCCCGAAGCCGTCCCTCGTCCAGAACCGGCTCGGGCGGCGGGCCATCGGCCTGCGGATCGGGCTCGCCGGTCCAGCGCGCGAGCTCGGCCCGGGCGCGCTCTTCGGCCGCGACCAGGGCGCTGCGACGGTCCTCCAGGGCGGCCTTCAGGCGGATGGGCGAAAGGGCGCCGGCCGGCCGGTCCTGACCCGAGGCGACGGCGGCAGGCGCGGCGTCCCACAGCGGTTCCAGGGCCGCCAGCACCTCGTCCAGTGCCTCGCGCCGTCGCTTGGCGTAATGCAGGTCCGTCCAGGCCAGGGCCGCGGCGACCCGGACCTCGCGACGCGTGATCTGCGACTGCATTTCGGCCACGCCGATATCGGCGGCGGCAATCTGGCGCTCGGCGCGGCGCCGGGCGCCGCTCGGCACGGCCTGCATGACCCCGACCCGGACCATGGTCATCTCGTCCCGACCGAACGAACCGGCCATGGGGCCGGAGACCGGAAGGTTCTCGACCGCGACGGAGAGCTCGGGGTCGGGCAGTTGCCCGGCGGCGGGCGCAGCGGCCCGGGCGGCGTCGACCGCCAGGCCGCGGGCGCGGACCTCCGGCGCGTCGGCCGCGGCGCGCTCAAGCGCCTGGCCGTAGGTGAGCGGTCCGGCCAAGGACGGGGTGGCGAGCGCCAAGGCGAGGACGGCGGCGACGGCGGCCTGGCGACCCGCCGGCGGGTCGGCGATGCGGGAATGGCCGCGCCCGCCGACGCGCGCCCTCCCGCAGAAGAGAGCAGACATGGGATATCCGTGGTGTGGGGGCGCGAGCGCGCCGTTTCTCGGCCCGGACAGGGCCGGGCGGACCGGGAGAGGCTTAGGCCACGGTCCTGGGCGGCCTCAGAATCCCAGGCCCCTGGACCTCGTCCAGGCTCCGCTGCGAATCCGCACGCAGCCGCACCGTCGCCGCAGCCGGGATGGGCGTCCCGACGACGGCGGGAAGCACCGCGAGGGGCGCCGCGCATCCCATATTGGCTATGCAGGCAGGGGTCCTATCCGAGCACGGCTGACCGCGCCCGGAGCGGTCCGAGTCCGTCATGCCCTCCATATCCGCGCAGTCGTCCATCGTCGCGGCCGCCTGGGCGGCCGACGGCGGGGTCGTCGCGTGAGCGCCGAACTGGCCGGCAAGACCGGCCAGGGCGAAGGCGACGAGGAGGGCTCGCAGCAGCGTCCACATGTTCGAAGTTGGCGCGCCTTCCATTTCGAAGTCAAAGAAATAGAACAGGACTACGGATAAATACGGAGGCGCATCAATGATTTATGTCGACAGGAAGACGGCGTGGCTTTACGCGCCGTCGCCGTCCTCCCCTCATCATCGCCGCCTCGAATACGCGCCTGCGACAGAAGACCACAGGTCGGTCTAGACCTGTCTCCGTGCCGCGGGCGATCCGCGATCAGTGGACCATGAAGCGGACAACGCCGTTCATGACGTGGCCGTCGGCGCCTTGGGCCGACCAAGTCAGCACATGGTTGCCCTTGGCCAGCGCCGGCAACGGCACGCTGACCGCCGCGCTCGAGGCGGCGTCGGTCACGGCGATCGCCGCCGGGTCGGCCTCACCGCTCTTCAGGCTCACGGCGGTCAGCCGCATTGGATGCCGGAAGGTGATGCTGAAGGCGGTCGGGGCGGTTGAGCCCATCCAGCCGTCGGCCGGGGTCGTGCGGACCTCGGCGGCCTGGGCGGCGGCTCCGGGGGCGGGGTGGTGCCCGGCATGCGGATCGGTCTGGGCCTGGGCGACGCCGGCCAGGACGAAGGCGGAAAGGGCGACGAGGACGGGAGAAAGCAGCTTGCGCATGAGGGCGGTTCCTTAGGTCTTCGGAGAATCCATGCCGGGCATGTCTGGCGGCATGTCGCTCATGTCGTGTCCGGCATGAGGGTCGGTCGGGGCCGGCTCGGTCGCCGGCGGGGGCACGGGCGCCGGTCGCGGCCGCTGCGGCGCAGCTTTCGGCGCGGGCGCGGGCGCGGCGGTCGCCGGGGTCTCGACAGCGAGGTCGGCGGGCGCCGCGGTCGCGGGCGGCGCGGCCGGAGCCGGCTCGGGCTGTTGCGCCGGCGGGGTTTCGGCCGCCGGTTGGCAGGCCGCCAGGGCGACGGCGGCGGCCAGCGGCGCCAGGAAGACGGGTTTCATCTGCAGTCCTTTCACGATCTAGAACCAGGCTCTCAGGCCGACGACGATCCGAGTATCCTCGGTGTTCCGTCCGGCGGCCTCGAGGTAGTCGGCCGTGCGGCCGAAGCGCTTCGTCCATTCCACGCCGATGTAGGGCGCGAATTCCTTGCGGATCTCGTAGCGCAGACGCGCGCCGAGCTGCACCGAGGTCAAACCCGCACCGATCGACAGCTCGGGGATGTCCTCGGCCGAGAGATTCACCTCGGCGCGCGGCTGCAGGATCCAGCGATTGGTGATGCGCTGATCGTACTCGCCCTCGGCGGCCGCGGTGAGCTCCCCCTTGTTGGACAGGAACAAGGCGGCGTCGACCTCGAACCAGTAGGGCGCCAGCCCCTGGACGCCGATCACCAGGTCGGTCCGGTTCTCTACCGGCCGCCAGGTCTGGCGCAGGCCCGCCTGGACGTCCCAGAAGGGCGCGACGGCGCGGCTGTAGAGCGCCTGCACCCCCGCCTCCTCGACCTCGTCGCCGAAACCCCCCTCCCCTTCCGACTTCCACCAGAACCGGTTGATGTCGCCCCCGCTCCAGCCCTCGGCGTCCCAGGCGAACCCTTCCTCGCCGTCACCGAGGTTCGCCTCGAGCCGATCGAAGACCACCGCCGTGGTGCGGACGTCTCCGTTCTCCGCGCGCATCTGCTCCCGGGCGGCCGCCATCTCTGCCGGATCGAAGAGGAGGTCAGCGGCGTGCGCCGGGCCCCGCGACGCCGCCGGGGGGGCCGGATCCTCCGGCGGCCGGCCCGGGGTGTCGGCGCTGGTCGGCACGTCCGGCGGCATTGCCATGCCGGCCATGTCGTGACCGGCATGGGGGTCCGCCGCGACGGGAGCCGGCGTTCCTGGCATGGGGTGGTCGGCGTGCGGATCGCTCGGCGGAGCGGCCTGGGGTCGCGCCGGGGCGCCCATGTCATGGCCAGCGTGCGGATCGGCGCTCGGCGCCGGCGTCTCCGGCATGGCATGACCCGCATGCGGATCGCTCGGCGGAGCGGCCTGGGGTTGCTCCGGGGCGCCCATGTCATGGCCAGCGTGCGGATCGGCGCTCGGCGCCGGCGTCTCCGGCATGGCGTGACCCGTATGCGGATCGCTCGCCGGTGCGACTTGGGGCTGCCCCGGGGCGCCCATGTCGTGACCGGCGTGCGGGTCGGCGGCGGGCGATCGTTCCGGCACATAACCGGTCGGACAGGCCGGCGCGCCGGGTTGTCCGAGGCGCGCCGCGTCGGCCGTCGGCGCGCCCCGGCGGACGCAGCCGGCCCGCGGGGGCGCCGCCTGCCCGGCCTGGGGCGTCGAGAGATGGCCGGCATGCGACTGGGCGAAGGCCGGCGGGGCCGCGGCCAGGACGAGCAGATGCAGTGCGGCGGAGGCGCGGATCACGAGGCGGCTCCTTCGAGGGGGCGGACGGTCACGACGTTGAACATCCCCGCGTGCATGTGCATCAGCAGGTGGCAATGGAAGGCCCAGTCGCCGGGATTGTCGGCGGTCAGGTCGAAGGTCACCTTGCCGCCGGGCGCGACGTTCACCGTGTGCTTGAGCGGCTGATGGCCTGCGGGACCACCCGTCACCAGTTCGAAGAAGTGGCCGTGCAGGTGGATGGGGTGGGCCATCATGGTGTCGTTGACCAGGGTCACCCGCACCCGCTCGTTGCGTTCGAAGCGGATCGGTTCGACCAGTTCGCTGAACTTGCGGCCGTCGAAGCCCCACATGAACCGCTCCATGTTGCCGGTCAGGTGGATCTCCATCGTTCGCGACGGCGGGCGCTGATCCTTGTTGGGCTGCAGGGAGACGAGGTCGGTATAAACGAGCACCCGGTGTGGAACGGTCTCCAATCCCGTCGGCCGTTCGCCAAGGCGGTTGGCCGGATCCATCGAGACCATGTCCACGCCGACGCCCACCTCCATGTCCGGCGGGGCGTTGTCGGGATCGCGCATGTTCATGCCGGCCATGGACATGGCCCCGTCGCCGGACGCCGGGTCGGGGCTCGCGCTCCCATGAGCCATGCCGCCCATGGCGGCGTGATCCATGCCGGCCATGGCGCCATGGTCCATGCTACCCATGCCCATGTCCCGCATTGTCAGGTTGGGGACCTGGCGCAGCGGCGGGACCTCGGCGGTCATGCCCGGCCGGGGGGCGAGGGTCGCCCGCCCCATGCCGGAGCGGTCGATGGCCTCGGAGACGATGGTGTAGGCCCGATCCTCGGTCGGCCGGACGATGACGTCGTAAGTCTCGGCGACCGAGATCTGGAACTCGTCGACCTCCACCGGCCGCACGTTCTCGCCGTCGGCCTGGACCACGGTCATCGCCAGACCGGGGATGCGGACGTTGAAGATCGACATGGCCGAGGCGTTGATGATCCGCAGCCGGACCCGCTCGCCGGGGCGGAACAGGCCGGTCCAGTTCTCCGCCGGGCCATGACCGTTGATCAGGTAGGTGTAGGTCGAGCCGTTGACGTCGAGGATGTCGCGCGGGTCCATGCGCATGGATCCCCACATGCGCCGCTCTTCCAGACTCATCCGGTCGCTGCCGTCCAGCAGCCCGGCTAAGGTCGTGCGCTGGCGGTTGAAGTAGCCGGGGCTCTTCTTCAGCTTCTCGAGGATTTCGTGCGGACGCATGAAGCTCCAGTCCGACAGGACCAGCACGTGCTCGCGGTCGTAACCGACCGGATCGGCGCCCGCCGGATCGATGACGATGGGGCCGTAGTGCCCGAGCGCCTCCTGAAGCCCGGAATGGCTATGGTACCAGAAGGTGCCCGACTGGATGATCGGGAACTCGTAGACGAAGGTCTCGCGCGGGCGAATGCCCGGGAAGCTGATGCCGGGCACCCCGTCCATCTGGAAGGGCAGCAGGATCCCGTGCCAGTGGATCGAGGTGTCCTCGTCGAGGGTGTTGGTGACCGACAGCCGTACGGTCTGGCCCTCCCGCAGACGCAGCACCGGCGCCGGCAGCGTGCCGTTGATGGTGACCGCTTGCCCGGTCCGACCGTTGACCGTGAACGGCGTCCGGCCGATCGTCAGGCCGATGTCCGGGCCGGTTAGCGTCGGCAGGTCCGCTCTCAGGCCTGCCGAGTCGGTCTGAGCCCAGGCCGGCAGCAAGGCCTGCAGCGCCCACAGGCCGCCGCCTGCGGCGGCTCCGCCCAGCAGGGCGCGACGATCGAACTTCATACCTGGCTCCAGACTGGCGGCGTCCCGCGGCGAACCCCGGCCTTCTTCCGGTCTACGCGCGCGCGGCGCGGCGCCCTCGGGCAAGTTGACGCAACGCGCGATCAAAGCGTCGTGCGGCCGACCGTTCCCGGCCCGCTCAGATCGCCCCGGCCGCGGGCCCCAGCGCTTCGGCCAGCTTGCGTCGCGCCCTGGCGACGCGGGTCTCCACCGCCTTGACCGAGACGCCCAGGATGGCGGCGGCCTCGGCCTGGCTGCGCTCCTCCAGCGCGGTCAGCAGGAGCGGCGCCTTGAGCCGGGCCGGCAGGTCGGCGATGGCCGCCTCGAGCCGGCCGAGCGTCTGGCCCAGTTCGTACTGTTCCGCCGCGCCCCGGGCCTCATCGGCGACGGCCAAGGCTTCGCGGTCGGCCAGGTCGGCGGCGCCCAGCAACCAATGTCTGACCCGCCGTCGGCGGCTCCAGTCCCGGCACTTGTTGAGCGCGATGGTCCTCAGCCAGGCCTCGAAGGGGCGTTTCGGATCGAAGCGGCGGATCGCCAGCCAGGCCGCGGCGTAGGTCTCCTGCACCAGGTCGTAGGCTTCGTCCGCGTCGCCGACATAGCGCCGGACGAGCCGATAGAGACTGGCCTTGGTGGCCAGCATCAGGCGTTCGAAGGCCTCCGGATCCCCGGCTGCGGCCCTGGCCGGCAGATCCTCCTCGGCCGTCACCGCCGCCTACTCGCCCGCGACCGCCAGCGCCGCGATCACGCTGTGATCGAACCGCTCGGCCTGGGCCGGCGTCATCACCGTCCGCATCTCGAAGATGTGGGCGACCGTGGCCTGCTGGAGGTCGCCCATCGCGTCGTGGAAGTGATCGATCGCCGGCTGCACCTTGCGGCTGTCGCCGTCGCTCTCGGCGATGGCCTGCGCCAGTTCCCGGTTGGCGGCCTGGACCCGCTGTTCAAGGGCGATCCGGCGTGTCGCGAAGCGCGACTCGATCGCCTCGATTCGGGCCAACTGGCCCCGGTCAAGGTCGAGGTCGCGATGGACGATCTCATGCAGCGAGGGCGGCGTCTGCCGCTGCAGCACCCAGGTCGCGCCGCCCCAGGCGCCCATGCCGCTGGCGGCGATCGCCAGCACGGTGGTCACGGCGATGGATTTCCAGCCGATTGTCATCAGTGAACCTCCAGGCGCGCCAGGGGCAACAGAGCGGCGGAGGAGAACACCGACATCTCCGAGGCCGGCGGCCGGGCCAGGCTGGCCCCCAGGCCGCCGTTGGCCACGCCCACGCTCAGGGCGAAGATCACCGCGACCACGCGCACACGCGCCGTGGCCCGCTCGGCCCGCATGGCTCGAACGCGGCCCCAGACATCGGCCTCCAGCTGGTTCAGCGACGGGCCGCCCGGCGGAACCCGCGCCAGCCATTGATCCAGATTGTCCATGATCGTCGTCCTTCACGCCCCATTTCGAACTACGCGCGCCGGGGCTACGGCCCTCGCCGCGCGGCCGACGAGGGGGCCGAGAGGCCAGCGCGTAACACTGGATAGCAAGCCTTGGTGCGGAGGGGGAAATGATGTTGTCGCGGTGGATTCCGGCAGTCCTGGCGATCGGAACCCTCTTCGTCACGGCTCCGAGCTGGGCGCACGAGGATCACAAGAAGGCGCCCCCGCCGACCGCCGCGGCGGCGCAGCCCGGCGCGCCGGCGGCCATGGACCACGCCGCCATGGATCATACCGCCACGGAGGCGGCCGCCGAGCCCAAACCGATGCCGCAGCGCCTCGTCCGCTGGCTCGGTCGCTGGCATCCGGCCGTGGTGCATTTTCCGATCGCGCTGTTCCTGGTGGCCGCGGTTCTCGAGGCGGCGGCGGCCTGGGGACGACGCGCCTGGCTAACGGACGGGACGCGGGTGCTGATCGCCCTGGCCGCGCTGTCTGCCATCGGGGCCGCGGCCCTGGGCTGGTTGGCGATGGGCCTGCCAGGTCCGGTGGAGGACGCCACCCACACCCTCCATCGGTGGCTCGGGACCGGGATCGCGGCGCTCGGGCTGCTGGCCTGGTGGGCCAAGGAGCGATCGATGCGTCGGCAGTCTGGCCGCGCCGCGCGCGGCCTCTACGCGGCGGCGCTGGCCGCGGTGACCCTGGCGGTCCTGCTCAACGCCTGGCTCGGAGGCGCGCTGACCCATGGCGTCAACCATCTCCGCTTCTAGACGCCATCCCTTCCCCGATGTCCTGGACCCGCTGACCAGCATCCGCTTCTTCCTGGCCCTGGGGGTGGTGCTGTTCCACTACCAGCTCTACTGGACGCTGCCGCCGTCGGCCTCGGGCCTGCTGGACCGGACCCGTCTCGGGGTCGACATCTTCTTCATCCTGTCGGGCTTCATCCTCACCCACGTCTATCTGCAGGGGAACGCCCAACCCCGATACCGGCGCTTCCTGGCGGCGCGGTTCGCCCGGATCTATCCCGCCCACCTGGCCATCCTTCTGGGCATGCTGGCCCTGGTGCTGGCGGCGCCCCTGGCGGGGGTGGGCCTGGAGCCGGGTCGTTTCAACGCCCCGGACTTCGTCCAGACCTTGCTGCTGGTCCAGGCCTGGTTCCCGCGCCAGTCGTTGGCGTTGTGGAACGGGCCGGCCTGGTCGCTGTCCGCGGAATGGTTCGCCTACCTGACCTTTCCGGCCTTCGCCTGGATCGCCCTTCGTCTGCGCGACCGACCGCTGGTCCTGACCGGCCTGGCCGCCCTGTTCTTCCTGGCCCTCGACCTCGTCTACCGCAGGGTCTTCGGGGTGGTCCTGCCGCGGGCCGAAGACAGCATGGGCATCCTGCGCATCGCGCCGGAGTTCCTGTTCGGGATAGGCCTCTACTATCTGGGACAGCGGGTGGCGCTCTCCCCCCGGGCGGCGATCGCCGCCGTGCTGGCAGCGACCGCCGCCCTGCTCGCGGCCATGCAGATCCCGCTCGACGACCGCCTCATCGTCGCCCTCTCGGGGCCTTTCCTGCTGGCGCTCGCCCTGCTCGCCAAATCCGGCGCCCGCACCTTCCTGTCACAGCCGCTCTGGCTGTTCGCCGGCGAGGCGTCCTACGCCCTCTACCTGGTTCACCTGCCCGTGCTGATGGTCTGGCGTAACGCCGTCCAGAGGCTCGCCGGTCTCGGCGGCGACTATCGGATGGGTCTGGGGGAACTGGCGCTCCTGCTGACCCTGACCCTGGCCGCGGCGGCCGGAATCCACATGGCGATCGAGCGCCCTGGCCGACGGCTGATCCGCCGGCTCGTCGAACGGCGCGAACCTGTCCCCGGGCTGGAACAGACGCGCAGCGTCCACAGCGACCAAGGAGAACCCTTCTGATGTCCCGCATGCTGATCGCGGCCCTGAGCCTGCTCGCCGTCCTTCTTGTCGCTCCGCCCGTCCTGGCCCACGCGACGCCAGCGCCCCAGGCCGCCTCCCAGGCCCAGAGCGAGGTCGCTGCCGTGCTGGAAGGCTACCGGGCCGCCGTCGAAGCGCTCGACGGCGAGGCCGCTGCACAGTTCTTCTGGCCGGAGGCGCAGGTCTACGAGCAGGGCGGCGTCGAGGGCCGCTTCGCCGACTATCTCGCCCACCACCTCGGGCCGGAACTGGCCGCGTTCTCGGCGTTCACCTTCGAGGACCGGCGACTCGAGACGACGGTGGCCGGCGACCTCGCCTATGCGACCGAGACCTACCGCTACCGGATCGTCTTCAAGGATCCCACCCGGGCGACGGTCGAGCGGCGCGGCGTCGCCACCAGCGTGCTCGAGCGCCGCGATGGACGCTGGCGGATCATCCGCTATCATTCGTCTTCGCGGGCGCCGCGCCCGGCCGCCTAGACCTTTCCCACACGCCAGCCCGTCCAGGCCGCTGAAGTTCGCGGTCGTTTCGGCGCCTCGTCACCAACACCGAGCCTCCCGATGCCCCTGCCCGTTCTCGCCCGCCGCGCCGTCCTCGGCTGCGTTGTTCTGGCCGCCGTCGCGCCGGCCGCCGCCTGCGGCCAGGCGCGGGAAAACCACGCGATCGCCGTCTACAAAACCCCGACCTGCGCGTGCTGCGACGCCTGGATAAGCCATCTGCGGGGCGCCGGCTTCATGGTGTCGGTCAACATCCTGGCGGACCTGCGCGGCCTGCGCAGCAGTCACGGCCTGGCTGAAACGCTGGCGTCCTGCCACTCCGCCCGCGTCGCCGGCTACTTCGTCGAAGGCCATGTGCCCGCCGCCGACATTCGTCGCCTGCTCGCCGAGCGGCCCGAGGCGGTCGGGATCGCCGTTCCGGGCATGCCGCCGGGATCGCCCGGGATGGAGACGCCGGGCGGCGACCGCGAGCCCTACGACACCCTGTTGGTGCTGAAGAATGGCGCAACCCGCCTTTTCGCCCGCCATAACGCCCAAGCCTGAGGACCACGATGAAGGTGCTTCGACTCTCGACCCAGCTGCACAAGTGGATCGCGCTGGCTGTCGGCATCCAGGTGCTGTTCTGGGTCGCCGGCGGGCTGGTGATGACCGCCATCCCGATCGAGACCGTGCGCAGCGAGCACCATGTTCGCGAGCGCGAAGCCGTCCCCATCGCCTTCGACAGTCTCAGGAGTCCCGGCGACATCGCCCGCGCTCGCGGCCTGGCGGTGGCCGGCGCGGAGCTCAGGTCCACCCCGCGCGGCCCCGCCTGGATCCTGAAGCCCGCGAAGGGCGAACCGGTGACAGTGTCCGCCGTGACCGGCGAGGCCTTCCCACCCCTCGACGCCGCTCTGGCCCGGCGACTGGCTCAGGGCGCCTATCAGGGCGAAGGCGCGCCGACCGCCGCCGTCCTGCTCGACAAGGCCCCCCAGGAGACTGGCCGCGAGGGGCCGATCTGGCGCGTCGACTTCGACGACAGGGAACGCACCACCTTCTACCTGTCGCCGCAGACCGGTGAGGTGGTCACCCGCCGCTCGGCGGTGTGGCGCTTCTACGACTTCTTCTGGCGGCTCCACATCATGGACCTGGAGAAGGGCGAAAACTTCAACCACCCCCTGATCATCATTGTCACCTTCCTGACCTTCACCATCGTGATCACCGGCTTCATCCTGCTTTGGATCCGGCTGGCGCGGGACTGGTCGATGTGGCGATCGCGTCGCCGCGCCGCGGCGGGCTGAACGCCCGATCTCCGTCCCGCAGGGGCGACCGCACCGGCTAACGCCGCGCCAGGATGGCCTCCATCTGGTCGATCTCCCGCTGCTGGGACCGCACGATCCCGTCGCAGAGGCGGATGATCTCGGGATCCGTCAGGCGGGCCTCGCGGCACATCAGGATGGCGCCCGAATGGTGCGGGATCATCGAGCGGAGGAATTCGTCGTCGCCGATCGCGGCCTGGGTGCGCATGCCCCAGAGGCTGACGGCGAACACCGCCGCGGCCCCGGCGCCGATGAGCAGGTTGGCGCGCCGGGACGGGAACATCGAGCGCATGAACAGGAGCATGACCAACCCCATCGGGGCGACCATCATCAAGGTCATGTAGACGTTGTTGAGGTTGAGGCGGAAGTGATCGGGCGTGGCGATCATCGTGTACATGACCAGGTACATGATCACGAAATCGATCGCGAGTTCAATAAAGAGACCGCGGTACGCCCCTTTCATCTCCTGGCCCGGGTGTTCGGGATGGCTGTTGGCCATGGCGGGCGCCCTCCGGTTTGATCGCGGTTTCAGCCGCCGTGCTCCGAAAGCCAGGCCTCCAGCTCCCGGATGTCCTTCATGGACTCGTCGATGATCTTCCGGGCCTTCTCGCGAATGGCTGGATCGTCGCTCTGCTCAAGGACGATGCGGGACAGGTCCGCAGCGCCCTGGTGATGCGGGATCATCTTGCGGGCCCACAGGACCTCGCCCTCGCCGCTGGCGGCCATCATGGCCTGGTTCATCCTGTCTTCGGCCGCCCGGAACGGATCACCGGCCGGCCCGGCGCCCGTCGAGGGCGCGTGTTGTTCCAGCCATCGCTGCAGGTCGGCGATGTCCATGGTCTGCATGTCGACGGTCTTCTGGGCCATGCGCCGGATGTCGGCGTCCTGGGTGCTCCCCAGCGCCACGCGCGACATGTCGACGGCCCCTTGGTGGTGCGGGATCATCTTGCGCGTCCAGGTCTCGTCGAGCGTCGCCCCGCTCGCCGCCGCCATTGCCTGGTGCATCTTCTGTTCGGCGGCAGCGTAGGGCGTGGCCGGCCCGGCCGCCTGCGCCGGCGCGGCCGGCTGTTGCGCCTCGACCTTGGTCGCGCCGGGCTCGGCGCCCGGGCCGCAGGCGGCCAGAAGGACAAGCGGGGCGCCAAGATGAGCGACGGAACGGACGAGTCGGAGGGGCATGGCGGCTTACGGCCGGATGGCGTACGCGGCGTTCCGTGGCAAACGGGACAAAACCGTTCCGCGATCCGGCTCCCTTTGTTGCGAACGCCTGAACAACCCCGCCTTCCGGCGACGGTTCCGGAGTGCGAAATATAGTCGTCGTCGTCCGCCAGCGACGAGGGGCCGCGACGGCCGCTGCGTACAGACCCGTCCACCCGGATGCCGGGCATGCGCGGACGCCGACGGTGATGTAGAAGAGTCCCCGGCGGGTTCCGGAACGATAGCGGTCGATCTTGAGCCAGGGGACGTCTTCGGCGTCGGCGGCGATCGGCTGTGAAACGCCGGGCTTCCGTACAGAAGTTCCAGGCCCGCCCCCTCCCCTTCAGATCGGATCGATCAGGCCGGTGCGGACGGCGAGGGCCACCGCCTCGATCCGGGTGCGGACGCGCAACTTCGCGCAGGCCTTTTCGAGATAGCTGTCGACCGTTCGCGGCGACAACCCAAGAATGGCGCCGATGTCTGAGGAGCTCTTGCCGCGGCTGACCCAGGCCAGGCATTCGGTCTCGCGCTGGCTGAGCGCCAGGGGTTCTTCGGGTTTCGGGACGGGTTCCGGATGCATGGAGCATAACCTCATGGTTGCGCCCCACTCCCCGTAAATCGCGCCGGTTTTGCAAGCAACGTCAGAGTCTTGCGGGTTGTCCGCGGCTTTCTTGCGGGCCGGGAACTGGCTTCTCCGGTCTGGGGGGCGTAGGCCTCGGTCGAGCGGCTGAAGTCGCGCGCGAGCCGGGCGGGGTGGCCGGCCCCCTCGACCCGCAGGGTTCCCGAGGCGATCTCGATCTCCAGGCGGGCGTCGGGCGCCACTTCCGCCACGGCAGCCCTGACCGTCGCGGCGCACCCGCCGCACGTCATCCGTTCAACCTTCAACTCGATCATCGTCATCTCCTTTGTCGATCGACGATGAGGCAGGTGGGGTTTCCCAGCGTTGGAAGGTCAAGGGCTCCCCGCCGGAACACGGGACGCCGCAGCGGCGTTGGCCCGGAAGACAACGTTCTTCCGGAGTGTCCGAGGATGAAAATGAGCTGGGGCCGTTTCGCGGCGATGATCGCGACCTCGACGGTCGTGATGTTCTTCCTGATGTATCAGCTGGTCTACAGCCTCGACC
>NZ_FOZV01000002.1 GCF_900116065.1 Brevundimonas viscosa | reverse complement strand
CCGACCGTGCCCAAGGGCACCGAACGCCTGCGCTTCACCCCGTCGCCCAACCACGACGACGCCATGATGGACGACCTCGTCCGCGCCATGGACAAGCTCTGGACCCGCTGCAACGTGGCGCGACGCCCGGTCGCCGCCTGACGGGCATGGGCGAGAGGCCGGCACGCCTGCCGCTCGAGGCCTACCCGGCCCACCGCGCCTTTGTCGGTCAGCCGCAACGCTACGACGTCGCCGGCGCCTCGCAGTTCGCCTTGCTGTTCCTGCTGGGACTGCGCGAGCACCATCGCCTGCTCGACTTCGGCTGCGGCTCGCTGCGTCTCGGTCGCCTCGCCATCCCCTATCTGCAGCCTGACCGATACTTCGGAATCGAGCCCGAGCCGGGTCTGGTCGAGGCGGGCTTCGCTCACGAGCTCGGCGAGGACGCCCGGGCGCTGAAGCGGCCGCGTTTCGACGCCAACCGCGACTGGCGGCTCGACGTGTTCGGCGAGCAGTTCGACTTCATCGTGGCCCAGTCGATCTTCTCGCACACCGGGGAGCAGCCAGCGGCGCGGGCGCTGGCCGCCTTCGCCGGGAGCCTGGCGCCGGGCGGGCTGATCGTCTCGAACTGGCTGCTGGGCCCGGAATCGGCGGGACCGCCGGCGGCGACCACCGACTGGGTCTATCCCGGCTTCGTGGAGTTCACCCCCGCCCGGGTCGCGGCGCTCGCCGTGCAGGCCGGGCTCCAGATCCGCGCCTGTCCGTGGCCGCATCCGGCACTCCACTGGTTCGTGATGGCCCGCAAGGAGTCCGACCTGCCGTCGCGCAGCCAGATGGCCGCGCTGCAGGTCGGCATGCCGCGATGGGATTGATTCGCGGGCCGGGAGACGGCGACGAGATCATCGTCGAGTTCACCCGCACCGGCGCGTGGCTCAAGTGCGCGGCCGTTCACGTGGCGACGGGCCTCGAGGTGTCGGCGGTGGGGCCGGCCGCGGAGCCGCGCGCGCTGGAACGCGTGGCGATCGCGAAGCTGAAACGGGCGCTTCTGTCGCGGTGACCCACAAGATGTTGTGGCCGAAGGTGGCGCGGCGTAAATGAACGGGCCGCAACGCCGGGGATTCCAGTGACCGCCTTCACCCACGACGCCTTCTTCTCGAAATCGCTCGCCGAGGCCGATCCGGACGTCTTCGGCGGCATCCAGGGCGAACTGACGCGCCAGCAGGAGCAGATCGAACTGATCGCCTCCGAGAACATCGTCTCGAAGGCGGTGCTGGAGGCGCAAGGGTCCGTCCTGACCAACAAATACGCCGAGGGCTATCCCGGCCGCCGCTACTACGGCGGCTGCGAATACGTCGACGTCACCGAGAACCTGGCCCGGGAGCGGGCGAAGCAGCTGTTCGGCTGCGCCTTCGCCAACGTCCAGCCGCACTCCGGCGCCCAGGCCAACCAGGCGGTGTTCATGAGCCTGCTTCAGCCCGGGGACACCTTCCTCGGCATGGACCTGGCCTGTGGCGGCCACCTGACCCACGGCTCGCCGGCCAACCAGTCCGGCAAATGGTTCCGCCCCGTCACCTACAAGGTCCGCGAGGACGACCATCTGATCGACTACGACCACGTGGCGCAGATGGCCGAGCAGGAGAAGCCGAAGCTGATCCTCGCCGGCGCCTCGGCCTACAGCCGGCACATCGACTTCGCCCGCTTCCGCGAGATCGCCGACAGCGTCGGGGCGTATCTGATGGTCGACATGGCCCACTACGCCGGCCTCGTGGCCGGCGGCGTCTATCCCGACCCGCTGCCCCACGCCCACGTCGTCACCACCACGACCCACAAGACCCTGCGCGGCCCGCGCGGCGGCATGGTGCTGTCGAACGACGTCGAGCTGGGCAAGAAGATCAACTCCGCCGTGTTCCCCGGCCTGCAGGGCGGGCCGCTGGAGCATGTCATCGCCGCCAAGGCCGTAGCCTTCGGCGAGGCGCTGAAGCCCGAATTCAGGGCCTATGCGCAGCAGGTGGTCGACAACGCCCGGGCGCTAGCCGCGGTGCTGGTCGAGCGCGGCGCGGCGATCGTCTCGGGCGGCACCGACAGTCATCTGATGCTGGTCGATCTGCGGCCCAAGGGCGTCACGGGCAAGGCCACCGAGGCGGCGTTGGAGCACGCCCTGATGACCTGCAACAAGAACGGTGTGCCCTTCGACACCGCCCCCTTCACCGTCACCTCGGGCGTCCGACTGGGCACGCCGGCCGGCACCACGCGCGGCTTCGGCGTCGCCGAGTTCCAGCAGGTCGGCCACTGGATCGCCGACGTGATCGACTCGATGAAGGGCGGCGACGAGGCCGACGCGGCCGTGTCGCAACGGGTGGCGGATGAGGTGCGGGCGCTAACCGCTCGCTTCCCGATCTACGGATGAGCCGCCGATGAAGTGCCCCTTCTGCGGAAACCCGGACACCCAGGTGAAGGACAGCCGCCCGTCCGACGACGGCGCCGCCATCCGTCGCCGGCGGTCCTGTCCGCAGTGCAGCGGGCGCTTCACCACCTTCGAGCGGGTGCAACTGCGCGAGCTGGTGATCCTCAAGCGCAACGGCCGCCGCACGCCCTTCGACCGGGACAAGCTGGAGCGGTCGCTCGGCATCGCGTTGCGCAAACGGCCGGTCCAGCCGGAACAGATCGAACAACTGGTCAGCCGCATCGTCCGCCAGCTGGAGAGCCTGGGCGAGACCGAGATCCCGTCCTCGACCGTCGGTGACTTCATCATGAAGGCGCTGAAGTCGGTCGATGAGGTCGCCTATGTCCGGTAC
This sequence comes from Brevundimonas viscosa, assembly GCF_900116065.1. Lineage (GTDB taxonomy): Bacteria > Pseudomonadota > Alphaproteobacteria > Caulobacterales > Caulobacteraceae > Brevundimonas > Brevundimonas viscosa. The sequence continues at coordinate 411,159 of NZ_FOZV01000002.1, read as the reverse complement.
GCCTCGGTCTACAAGGACTTCCGCCACACCGGCGACTTCGCCCGCTTCCTCGGCGCCGAAGGTCTCAACGAGGGGGGCCTGGACGACGAGTCCGGCCGGCGCTGATGCGCCCGTCCGTCACCCTGAAGCTGGCGACCTCCCTCGACGGGCGGATCGCCACGGCGACGGGCGAGTCGAAGTGGATCACGGGGGAGGCCGCTCGGCTGGAAGGTCATCGCCTGCGCGCCGCGCATGACGCCATTCTGGTCGGCGTCGAGACGGTGCTGGCGGACGATCCCGAGCTGACTGCCCGCCTGCCGGGTCGTCCCGTCGATCAGCCCCTGCGCGTCGTGCTGGACAGCCGGCTACGGACGCCGCCGACGGCGATGGTCGCCCGGGGGGACGCCTTGATCCTCACCGCGATGGAGCCTGCCGCGATCGGCGCAGCCAGGGTCGAGAGGATCGACGCGCCGGACGGCCGGCCGTCGCCGGCGGCGGCGCTTCGGGCGATCCAGCGGGCCGGCGCGCATTTGGTGCTGATCGAGGGGGGCGGCCAGGTGGCGGCCTCCTTCCTGCGCGCCGGACTTGTCGACCGGCTGGAGTGGTTCCGGGCCCCCATTCTGTTGGGCGGGGAGGGGCGGCCGTGCGTCGCGGCGCTGGCGCTTGCAAAGCTGGCCGACGCCCCCAAGTTCCGGCGTCTGTCGGCCGAACCGCTGGGCGACGACCTGTGGGAACGCTACGAGCGCATCTGAATGTTCACCGGCATCGTCACCGATATCGGCCGCGTCCGGAAGGTCGAACAGACCGCCCGCGACCGACGCTACGAGATCGAAACCGGGTGGGACACCGCCGGCATCGACCTCGGGGCTTCGATCAGCCACGCCGGTTGCTGCCTGACGGTGACGGAGAAGGGGCCGGGTTGGTTCGCCGTGGAGGTCTCGGCCGAGACGCTGTCGAAGACCACTCTCGGCGACTGGAAGGCGGGCGACCGGGTCAATCTCGAGCGCGCGGCGAAACTGGGCGACGAGCTGGGCGGCCACATCGTCTCGGGCCACATCGACGGCCTCGGCAAGGTGATCTCGGTGACGCCGCAGGGCGGTTCGCACCGGATCGACGTCGAGGCGCCTGAGCCGCTGCACCGCTTCATCGCACCCAAGGGGTCGATCACCGTCGACGGGGTCTCCCTGACCGTGAATGCGGTGGAAGGCCGGACGTTCGGCGTCAACATCATCCCGCACACCTGGGAGGCCACCACCCTCGGGCGGCTGAAAGCTGGCGACGCGGTCAACCTCGAGATCGACATGCTGGCGCGATACCTCGCGCGGTGGCAGGAGACGGCGTGATGCAATTGGCCGCGAACATGAACGACAGCCCGATCAGCCCCATCGAGGACATCCTCGAGGACGCCCGCAACGGCAAGCCCTACATCCTCGTCGACGCCGAGGACCGTGAGAACGAGGGCGATGTCATCATCCCGGCCCAGTTCGCCACGCCGGACCAGATCAACTTCATGGCCCGCCACGCCCGCGGCCTGATCTGCCTCGCCATCACCGCCGACCGCGCCCGTCAGCTGCGGCTGCCGCCGATGTCGGCCGAGAACCGCGAGAGTATGGGCACGGCCTTCACCGTCTCGATCGAGGCGAAGGAAGGGGTCACCACCGGCATCTCCGCCGCCGACCGCGCCCGCACCGTGCAGGTCGCCGCCGACCCGACCCGGGGCGCCGACGACATCGTCTCGCCGGGCCATGTCTTCCCGCTGGTGGCCCGCGACGGCGGGGTGCTGGTCCGCACCGGCCACACCGAGGCGGCGGTCGATATCAGCCGCATGGCCGGCCTGACCCCGGCCGGGGTGATCTGCGAGATCATGAATGAAGACGGCACCATGGCCCGGATGCCGGACCTCGTCGCCTTCGCCCAGCTGCACGGGCTGAAGATCGGCACCATCGCCGACCTTATCGCCTACCGCCGCCGCACCGAGCGCCTGGTCGAACGGGTCATGGACACGCCGTTCGAGAGCGTCCACGGCGGCCCCTTCCGCCTGATGCTGTACCGCAACGCCATCGAGGGCGTGGAGCATGTCGCCCTCGTTCACGGCAAGATCGAACCGGGCAAGCCGACCCTCGTGCGCATGCATCAGGTCGACTTCGCCGCCGACCTGCTGGGTCACGTCGAGGCGCGGCAGGACTATGTGCCCCGCGCCCTGAAGGCGATCAGCGCCCACGCCGGTCCCGGCGTCACCGTCTTCCTGCGGGACCCGGAACTGCACGGCCTCGCCGAAAGGCTCGCGGGCGTGGCGAAACCCGCCGCCGTCGACCGGGCCCTGCGCAACTACGGCGTCGGGGCGCAGATCCTGCTCGACCTTGGCGTCCGCGACATGATCGTGATGAGCTCGACCCGACCCAATCCGGCTGCGCTGGAGGGCTATGGCCTGCGCATCGTCGGCTGGCGCGACATGGACGGGGAGGATCAGGCGTGAGCGACTCCCTCCGCGTGCTGGTCGTCGAGGCCCGCTTCTACGACGACCTCGCCGACGCCCTCCTGGAGGGAGCGACGGACGCCCTGCGCGCCCAAGGGGTGCAGTACGACGTGGTCTCGGTGCCGGGCGCGCTCGAGGTTCCGCCCGCGATCGCGCTCGCCGAGGAGGCCGGGCGCTATCCCACGGCGCCCCGCTACGACGGCTATGTCGCTCTCGGCTGCGTAATCCGGGGCGAGACCTACCATTTCGAGATCGTCTCGGATCAGTCGGCCGCCGGCCTGATGCAGCTCGGCCTGAAGGGCCTCGCGATCGGCAACGGCATCCTGACCACCGAGGACGAGGACCAGGCCTGGGCGCGGGCGCGCCGCAGCGAGGGCGACAAGGGCGGCGGGGCCGCGCGCGCCTGCCTCGACCTCATTGCGCTGCGCAAGCGGCTGCGGGTAGGACTGGCCTCGTGACCGAACCCAACAGCCTCCAGTCCGTCCTCGAGCAACTCGCCGAGGCGGAGAAGTCCCGCGCCGAGCCTGAGCTCACCTCCCGTCAGCGCCGCGCGCGCACCGTGGCGCGCCTCGCCGCCGTCCAGGCGCTCTACCAGATGGAGCTGGCCGGTGAGGGGGTGGAGACGGTGATCAGCGAGTTCGCCAACCACCGCTTCGACGCCGACATCGAAGGCCAGCCGCTGGCCGAGGCCGATGAGTCCTGGTTCGGCGACGTGGTGCGCGGCGTGGTCGCCCTGCAGCGCGAGATCGACGCCTCGATCAAGGCGCGGCTGGCGTCCAACTGGCGGTTGGAGAGGCTCGACTCGACCCTGCGCGCGCTTCTGCGGGCCGGGGCCTGGGAGCTGCGTCAGCGCCAGGAGGTCCCGAAGGAGATCGTCATCGACGAGTACGTCGAACTGGCCAAGGCCTTCTTCGATGACGCCGAGGCGAGGTTCGTCAATGCCGCGCTGGACGGCGTCGCCCGGGACGTGCGCGGCCAGGCCGGGTAGCCCGGATGTCGGCCCTCGACGTCGCCGGCGAGTTCGAGACCATCCGGCGCCTGCTCGCCCCGCTGGCCCATCCGGAGTGGGGCCGGGGCCTGGTCGACGACGTCGCTGTGCTGCCGGCGCGCCCGGGATACGACCTCGTCCTGACCAAGGACGCCATCGTCGAGGGCGTGCACTTCCTTCCCGCCGACCCGCTGGACACGGTCGCCCGGAAACTGCTGCGCGTGAACCTGTCGGATCTGGCGAGCAAGGGCGCGGAGCCATTCGGCTATCTGCTCGCCTGCTGCTGGTCGGAACGTTGCGGCTGGCCCGAGCGGATGAGCTTCGTCGACGGTCTGCGGGCCGACCAGAAGGCCTACGGGGTCTGGCTGCTTGGGGGCGACACCGTCGTCACCCCGGGACCGGCCAGCTTTTCGCTCACCGCCCTCGGCTGGTCGCCCAAGGGGCGGACGGTCTCCCGCGCCGGCGCCCAGCCGGGCGATCCTGTTTTCGTCACCGGATCGATCGGCGACGGCTGGCTTGGACTGCAGGCCCTCCAGGACCGGATATCGTTGGACCCGGAGCGGCTCGGCGCCCTTGCCGACCACTTCCGGACGCCGGTCCCGCCAGTGGGGTTCGCCCCCGTTGTGCGCGACCTCGCAACGGCGGCGCTGGATGTTTCCGACGGGCTGATCGCTGATCTCGGGCATCTTGCGGCGGCGAGCGGCGTCGGGATCGAAATCGACCTCGAACGCGTCCCTCTTTCGGCGGCCGGCGCGGCCTGGTTCGAAGGACGGGTCGACCCCCAGGCGGCGCTGGAACAACTGGTCACGGGCGGCGACGACTACGAGATCGCCTTCACCGTCGCCGCCCGCGACGAGGCGGCTCTACGGCGCGAGGCGGAGCGGCGCCATGTTCGCGTGACGCGACTCGGGCGGGCGGTCGCGGGCGCGGGGGTGACCGCGCGCTTCGCCGGCAAGGCGGTCAGCTTCGTCCGAACCGGCTTCACCCACGGCTGACAACGAAATCTCAACGGGCCGGTCGCAGCATCGGATCATGCGCCGCCGAGACCTCATCGCCGCCCCCGTGGCGCTCGCCGCCGGTCCCGTCGCGGCCGGCGACACCGACCGGCCAGCCGGGGCAAGTCTGAACATGTCGGGCGTCGGGCTGCCGGTGATCGCCGGTGGACGCCTGCGCAACTACGTCTTCGTTTCCCTGCGCCTGCACCTCGGCGGATCGGCCACCCCGGAATCGATGAGGCTGAAGGAGCCGTTCCTGCGCGACGCCCTGGTGCGCGCCGGCCATCGCACGCCCTTCCTGGTGGCCGACGACTGGACGCGTCTCGACGCGGCAGCCCTCTCGTCCAGCCTGATGCGGTCCGCGGCCAGGCTCGCCGGGCCCGGCGCCGTCGTGCGCGTCGAAGTCGTCAGCCAGGCTCCGCGGCGTCGGACCGGGGTCCGCGCCGGCTGATCGTTGTTCACCAAGCCTGTTGCGTCACACCGACGCATTTGGCACGTTTCCGCCGCAATTCCCCAAGGACGCAAGCTGCGTCCGCCGCGCACGGGGGGACCGGAAGGCGGAGAGAGGCGAAAACGCCCCCCGCGCCAAGGGTCCGGGCGCCTCAAAAGACAGGGTTTGGAAACACCATGAGTATGTATCTGTGGCTGGTCATAGCCGCAGGCGGACTGGGGGTGCTTTACGGAGCCGTCCAGACCGCCGCCTTGATGAAGGCGTCCACCGGCAACGACCGGATGCGCGAGATCGCCGCCGCCATCCAGGAAGGCGCCTCGGCCTACCTCCGTCGTCAGTACACCACCATCGGCATCGTCGGCGTGGTCATCCTGATCGCCGCCTGGCTGCTGATCGGGCCGTGGGCCGCCGTCGGCTTCCTGATCGGGGCCGTGCTGTCGGGAGCCGCCGGCTTCGCGGGCATGCTGATTTCGGTTCGCGCCAACGTCCGCACCGCCCAGGCCGCCTCGGAAAGCCTGTCGAAAGGTCTGGATCTGGCGTTCCGCTCCGGAGCCATCACCGGAATGTTCGTGGCGGGCGGCGCCTTGCTCGGCGTGGCCGGCTACTTCGCCTTCCTCACCTTGGGGGCGGGCTTCGAACCGACCAGCCGCGAGGTCATCGACGGCCTTGTCGCCCTGGGCTTCGGCGCCTCGCTGATCTCCATCTTCGCCCGTCTGGGCGGCGGCATCTTCACCAAGGGGGCCGACGTGGGCGGCGACATGGTGGGCAAGGTCGAGGCCGGCATTCCCGAGGACGATCCCCGCAACGCCGCGACCATCGCCGACAATGTCGGCGACAACGTCGGCGACTGCGCCGGCATGGCGGCGGACCTGTTCGAGACCTACGCGGTCACCACGGTGGCCACCATGGTGCTGGCGGCGATCTTCTTCCGGGGACAGCCCTACGTCGAAGCGATGATGCTGCTGCCGCTGCTGATCTGCGCGGTCTGCATCGTCACCTCGATCATCGGCTCGTTCTTCGTCCGCCTGGGCAAGTCGCAGAACATCATGGGCGCCCTCTACCAGGGCCTGATCGTGACCGGCGTGCTGTCGATCGCCGCCATCTTCGGCCTGTTCCAGTTCCTGCGCGGCGAGGACATCCTCGGCCCGGTCGTGACCTCGGGCGGTCTGACCATCGAGCCGATGAGCCTGTTCTGGTCCGGCATGGTCGGCCTGGCGGTCACCGCCGCCATCGTGGTGATCACCGAATACTACACCGGCACAAACTATCGTCCGGTGAAGTCCGTGGCCAACGCCTCGGTTTCCGGTCACGGCACCAACGTCATCCAGGGCCTTGCGATGTCGCTGGAGTCCACGGCGCTGCCGGCGCTGACCATCATCATCGGCATCGTGGCGACATATCAGCTGGCCGGCCTCTTCGGCATCGCCATCGCCACCACCACCATGCTGGGCGTGGCGGGGATGATCGTGGCGCTGGACGCCTTCGGCCCGGTCACCGACAACGCCGGCGGCATCGCCGAAATGGCCGGCCTGCCGCCGGACGTGCGCACGTCCACAGATGCGCTGGACGCGGTTGGCAACACGACTAAGGCGGTCACCAAGGGTTACGCCATCGGCTCTGCCGGTCTCGGAGCCCTCGTGCTTTTCGCCGCCTATACGGAGGACCTGAAGCATTTCGCGGCCGAGGCGGCGCCGGGCAGCTTCTTCGACGGTCTCGGCGCGGTCGCCTTCGATCTCGCCAACCCGTACGTCGTGGTCGGACTGCTGTTCGGGGGGCTGCTGCCCTTCCTGTTCGGCGGTCTGTCGATGACCGCCGTCGGACGCGCGGCCGAGTCGGTCGTCGCCGAGGTTCGTCGCCAGTTCCGCGAGAACCCGGGGATCATGACCGGCGAGGTCAAGCCGGAATACGGCAAGGCCGTCGATATCCTCACCTCGGCGGCGATCCGCGAAATGATCGTGCCGTCGCTCCTGCCGGTGCTGTCGCCGATCGTGCTGTTCGTGGTGGTGCTGATGATCCAGCCGGACAAGGCGAACGCCTTCGCCGCGCTCGGCGCCATGCTGATGGGCGTCATCGTCACAGGACTGTTCGTGGCCATCTCGATGACCTCGGGCGGCGGCGCCTGGGACAACGCCAAGAAGGTGATCGAGGAAGGCTTCACCGACCGCAACGGCGTCGTCCACGGCAAGGGGTCCGAAGCCCACAAGGCTGCGGTGACCGGCGACACGGTCGGCGATCCCTACAAGGACACCTCCGGTCCGGCGGTGAACCCGATGATCAAGATCACCAACATCGTCGCGCTTCTGCTGCTGGCGGTGCTGGCGAGCGGCAAGATCGTCTGAGTGCGGGCCGCCGGCGCCTTCGGGCGGCGGCGGCCACCTCGACCGGACAGAAAACAAGCGCCCCGGAGAGCGATCTCCGGGGCGTCGTTGTCTTCAGGGGGACCGGACCGTCAGTCCGGACGGCGTTGCCCGGGGATGTCCTCTTCGGTACGCGGAAGCTGACCGCGGGCGACGTTGCCCAGCAGCTGCTCGAGGATGGTCAGCTGGCGACCGCGGGTGGGGGTCTCGCGGTCGTTCATGGCGATACGCTGACCGTCCTCCAGACCGAGGGTCCGCACGGCGGCGACCTGTCCAGCGTCGTTGAAGGTAATCTCGGTGATCGTCCGCTGCGTCACCTGCGGGCGGTTGTAGGTGTATTTCTCGGTCACCTGGCTCATGTAGTACCAGATGCTGTCGCTCTCGAAGGTCGAGGTGGTCGAGGGCGTCCCCAGCTTGGTCAGGACGGTTTCGCGTGTGTCAGTCCCGGCGACGATGTCGGCCGGCTTGGCGTCCACCGCCTGGAAGCCGTTCTGGCCGATGACCGGGGCGCACGCCGCCGTCAGGGCCGCGGCCGCGAGGGCGGCGATGAGGAGCTTGGAACGGGGCATGAGAGACGCCTGCGAGAGAACAAGGTCTTTGACCTAACCGGACCGGAGCCTTAGTTCAACGGCGCGGCGGAAAAGGGGCCGCGTATCATGCTGCAGAACCTGTTCCGAACCCGCCGCGGCCGGCTTGGCGAGAGCCTGTACGATCATGCGGTGCGTCAGGCCCGTCGGCCGGACTTCTACACGCGGCTCGGTGTCGCCGACCGCATCGACGCGCGCTTCGAACTCTACACCCTGCACGTCCTGCTGCTGACCATGCGGCTGCGCGACGAAGGCGAGCGGGGAGCTGAAGCGGGGCAGGAGTTGTTCGACACCTATGTGTCCGCCCTCGACCACGCGCTGCGCGAGCTCGGCGTCGGCGACATTTCGGTGGGCAAGAAGATGCGCAAGCTTGGCGAGGCGCTCTACGGCCGGATGAGGGCCTGGGAAGCGGCGCTGCGGGCCGAGGACGCGACGGCGTTGTCGGATTCGCTGGCGCGCAACGTCTATGAGGACGCGGCGGCGACGAATGCGCCGCTCCTGGCCGGGTACGCGCTGGCCAGTCAGCGCGCCCTCGCCGGCCAGGACTTCGACGCGGTTCTGGCCGCGCCCTGCTGGGCGGAGCTGGAGGCATGACCGTGGCCGACCTTCCCTACAGCGAGCCGGTGCGCTTGCATCAGGTCGGGGCCGGGATGTCCCGCACCCTGATCCCCGACGCCGCCGCCCGGGCCCGTATCGCCAGGGCGCTGGACCTCGCGTCGCTCGACTTTCTCGAGGTCGAGATGAAGCTGGCGCCGAGCCCCGGCGGCTGGGCGTTGACCGGCCGGATCCGGGCCCGACTGGCGCAGACTTGCGGGGTCACGCTCGAGCCCCTGCCGCTGGAAATCGACGACGCCTTTTCGGTTTCGCTCGCCGAGGCCAGCGATCCGGATGCAGACGAAATCATCATCACGCTCGATGACGAATCGCCCGACCTGATCGAGGAGGGCCGAATCGACTTGGGCCAGTACGCCGTCGAGCAGCTGGCGCTCAGACTCGACCCGTTCCCGCGCAAACCCGGCGCCGAGTTCATCCAGCCTCCGGAGCCTGCCGAAATTTCGCCCTTCGCCGTGCTCAGGAAACTGCGGCCCGGCGACGAAGGTTGACGCAGGGTCCGCCCGGTTGCATCCCCCCGACGCGACGCTATCGTCGCGCCTGACCAGCGCCCCGCGTGGCGGCGCGACGGAGTCGAAACGGCTTGCCTTCCCCTGTACTGATATCGCTCGACGCCATGGGCGGGGATCACGGCCCGCCCGTCGTGGTGGGCGGCGTCCGCGATTATCGCAAGCGCGATGGCGGAGAAGGCGTCCGTTTCCTGCTGCATGGCGACGAGACGGCGCTGCGCGTGGAGCTGACGAAGGCGGGCCTCGGCGACGACGTCTGCCAGATCCGCCACACCGACAAGGTCGTGGCCATGACCGAGAAACCGGCCGCCGCGATGCGTCGCGGCAAGGGCTCCAGCCTGTGGAATGCGATCGAGGCGGTGAAGACCGGCGAAGCCGCGGCCGTTGTCTCCGCCGGCAATACCGGCGCCCTGATGGCGATCTCCAAGCTGATCCTGCGCATGTCGGCGCACGGACTGGAGCGCCCGGCGATCGTGGCCAGCTGGCCGACGTTGCGTGGCGTCACGGCGGTGCTGGACGTCGGCGCCAATATCGAAAGCGATGCCGAGCAACTGGTCGAGTTCGCCATCATGGGCGAGGCCTTCCACCAGGCGGTGCACGGCGTCGAAAGGCCGACGATCGGCCTGCTCAACGTCGGCTCCGAGGACATGAAGGGCCACGAGGAGGTCCGTGAGGCCGCCCGCATCCTGCGCGAGGGCGGCTTCGGGCTGGACTATCGCGGATTCGTCGAAGGCACCGATATCGCCAAGGGCACTGTCGATGTGGTGGTCACCGACGGCTTCACCGGCAACATCGCCCTGAAGACGGCGGAGGGCGTGGCCCGTTTCATCTCCGCCCTGCTGAAGGAAGCGCTGACCTCGGGTCCGCTGGCCAAGGCTGGAGCGCTGTTGGCTCTGCCGGCCCTGCGGCGGATGCAGCAGCGCATCGATCCCAGCGCGATCAACGGCGGCCCGTTGCTCGGCCTGAACGGAATCGTCGTGAAGAGCCACGGCGGCGCCGACGCGCGCGGCTTCGGCAACGCCATCCGCATCGCGGTGGAGCTGGCGCGAAGCGACTATCTGGCGAAGGTGGGACACAGTCTGAACCGCCTCACCGCCGTGCTCGAACAGCCGTCGGCCTCTCCGCCGGATCCGGCCAAGGAGACTTCCCAGTGAGCGTCATCCGCAGCGTCGTCACCGGCGTCGGCTCCTACCTGCCGGAACAGGTGGTCACCAACGCCGACCTGGCGAAGATCGTCGACACCTCGGACGAATGGATCGTCGAGCGCACCGGAATCCGTCAGCGGCACAAGGCCCGCGAGGACGAACCGACCAGCGATCTCGCCGTGGCCGCGGCCCGCCGGGCGCTGGCCGACGCCGGCCGGTCGCCGGAGGATGTCGACCTGATCGTGGTGGCCACCACCACGCCCGACATGACGTTTCCGGCCACAGCCTCGATCGTGCAGCGCAAGCTCGGCGTGCCGGTCTGTCCCGCCTTCGACGTCCAGGCGGTGTGCTCGGGCTTCGTCTACGCTCTCAGCGTCGCAGACGGCTTCGTGGCGCGGGGCATCTCGAAATGCGCCCTGGTCATCGGCGCCGAGGAGATGACGCGGCTGATGGACTGGTCGGACCGGTCCACCTGCGTGCTGTTCGGAGATGGGGCCGGGGCCGTGCTGCTCGAGCCGCGACAGGGGGAGGGGACCAAGGCCGACCAGGGCCTGCTCGGCTTCGCCCTCCGGTGCGACGGGAACAAGACCGATCTGCTCTATGTCGACGGCGGCCCGGCGACGACCGGTTCGGTAGGCCACCTGCGCATGGCCGGCAACCAGGTCTTCCGTCACGCCGTGGTCAATATCGCCGAGGCCATCACGGCGGCGTGCGCCGCCTCGGGCATCGAGATCGCCGACGTCGACTGGTTCGTGCCCCACCAGGCCAACCAGCGCATCATCCGCGGCGTGGGCGAACGGCTCGGGCTGGACGAGAACAAGGTCGTCTCGACCGTGGCCGAGCACGCCAACACCTCGGCGGCCTCCATCCCGCTGGCCCTCGACGCCGCCATCCAGGACGGCCGCATCAAGCGCGGCGACATGGTGCTGATCGAGGCCATGGGCGGCGGACTGACCTGGGGGGCGTGCGCGTTTCGCCTGTAGGACGCAATTCGCCTTTCCATTTCGCGACGTCTGGCCTTTTATGGCCGCCGTCGAGCATGAGGGGAGACAAGCTTTGGCGCAGACCCTGACCCGCGCGGACCTGTGCGAAGCCGTCCACGAGGAAGTCGGCCTGTCCCGGCAGGAATGTTCGCTGCTGGTCGAGCGCACGCTCGAACTGATCGTCGAATCCCTCGAGCGCGGCGAGACGGTGAAGCTGTCCGGCTTTGGCGTCTTCCAGGTCCGCGAGAAGCGGGCCCGGATGGGACGCAACCCGAAGACCGGCGAACCGGCCGCCATTCACCCGCGCCGGGTGATCAGCTTCCGGGCTTCGCAGATCATGAAGGGCCGGGTGCACGACGCCATCGTGCCGGCCTGACCGTGGCCAAGAGCCCCAACGCCTTCCGGACCATCTCCGAGGCCGCCGACGAGGTCGGCGCCCCGCAGCATGTGCTGCGCTTCTGGGAGACCAAATTCAGTTTCATCGCCCCGCTCAAGCGGGCCGGCGGACGGCGCTTCTACCGGCCGCAGGACATCGTGCTGCTGAAGGCCGTGCGGCGGCTGCTGCACGACGACGGCCTGACCATCAAGGGCGTCCAGCGGCTGCACCGCGAACAGGGCCTGAAGCGGATCGCGGGCTACGGCGATCCGGAGGGACAGGTGACGTTCGAGCCGGACGGCGAGGCGGCCGCAGGCCGGTCCGCGGGCGATTCCACGGTTCGCCTGCGGCAGGTGCTGGCCGAACTCGACGGCGCGCGGGCGCGGCTGGAGGCGGTGCTGACGCGAAGCGGCTGACGACCGTTTTTTGGGGTTTGCGCTCCGGCCGGGGCCGTCTATAGGGAGCGCCTCTCGGAGCGTGGCGCAGCCTGGTAGCGCACTTGACTGGGGGTCAAGGGGTCGCAGGTTCGAATCCTGTCGCTCCGACCATTCCTCCCTTGGACCCCGCCTACTTCCCTCCCGACTCGGCCCAGCGGAACAGCGGGTAGAGGGGCACGCCCCAGCCGATGCCGGCGACGGCGAAGACGATCAGATCGATCAGCTGGCCCGGCGGCAGCAGGCCGCGCAGGGCGATGGCGCCCCAGATCCAGAAGACGAGGAAGGCCAGCACCCCGAGCATGGCCACGAAGCGGCGGGCGCGGGGGCCCATCAGCGCTTGCTCCGGAACAGGAAGAAGGCGCCGAGGGCGAGGACCGAGGCGGCCATGGACCAGAGCAGCCAGTTCCACTGGTCCATGGTCGAGACGGCGAAGACGCGCACGGCGAGGAACCAGCCGGCGACGGCCCCGACGCCCGAGACCAGCGAGGTGGCGAACAGGCCGCGACGGCCGGTGAGGGCGTCGGCCAGCCAGGCGAGGACAAAGGCGCCGAGGGCGGCGATGACGATGTCGGCGTACTGCAACCCGGCTCTCCTGACTTGCGGCGAACGGACGCCGAAAAGCGACTCGATCTCGCCGTCGTCGGCGGGCATACCGCTCGGGCCGGGGCGCGACCAGTGGCGCGGCGGCACTGTAGCGAGCGGATCAGCGAGCGTCGAATGAAGCGTTTGTTCGGGGGCGACGAAAGCCGGGCCACGGCGATCTGGCTGTGGGCGGTGGCGGCGCTCGTGTTCGCCATGGTCGTGGTCGGCGGAGTCACGCGGCTGACCGGCTCGGGACTGTCGATCACGGAATGGAAGCCGATCATGGGCGCCCTGCCGCCGATGAACGCGGCCGACTGGGCCGAGGCCTTCGAGAAGTACAAGGCCATTCCGCAGTACGAGCAGGTCAACGCCGGCATGACGCTGGGCGAGTTCAAGGGCATCTTCTGGTGGGAGTGGGCGCACCGCTTCCTCGGCCGGCTGATCGGGCTCGCCTTCGCCCTGCCGTTCGCCATCCTGCTGCTGATGCGGCGCATCCCGCGACGGCTGATCGGGCGCTGCGTCGCCTTGCTGGCGCTGGGCGGGCTGCAGGGGCTGATCGGCTGGTGGATGGTGTCGAGCGGCCTGAGCGAGCGCGTCGACGTGGCGCCGGAGCGCCTGACCGTGCACCTGGGCCTCGCCCTGCTGATCTTCGGCGGCCTGATCTGGACGGGGCTGGAGGCGTGGAACGGCGAGGAGACGTCGCGGTCGCCTTCGGGCTGGAGCTGGGGCGCCGGCCTGCTGCTGGCGGCGGTGTTCGCCCAGTGCCTGCTGGGCGGGCTGGTGGGCGGCGCCAAGGCGGGTTTCGTCTACACCGACTGGCCGCTGATGAACGGGGCTTTCTTCCCGCCGGCGGAGTGGGGGGCGGGGGCGCTGGCCTTCCTGCACGACCAGGCGTTGGTGCAGTTCAACCACCGGATCGGGGCCTACGTCCTGCTGCTCGCCGGGACGGCGTACGCGGTGCAGGCGTGGCGCTGGCGGCTGGCCGAGGGGCTGGGCGCCTCGGCCTTCATCTTGGCCGCGGCCCTGTGGCTGCAGGCGATCCTTGGCGTCGTCACCCTGATGCACGCCGTGCCGCTCTGGCTGGGGGCGCTGCACCAGGCCGGCGCCGCCCTGGTGCTGGCGGCGGCGACCGTGAACCTGTGGCTGGTCCGCCGGTCGCAGCCGCGGCTCTTCATCTCCGGACCGAGGTCCAGGGGCCTCTGATCGCCAGGGTGATCCCCGGGTACATGATGTTGACGAACAGCACCTCGCCGTCCGGCGAGAACACGGCGCCGGCGAACTCCGAGTTGCCGGCGAAGACGTTGCGGCCGATTGCATAGACCTCGCCCTCGGGGGTCACGCCCTTGAGGTGGTTGCGGGTGTCGGTGGAGTAGTTGTCCTCGCAGACGACGAGGTGGCCCCACGGGGCGATGGTGATGTTGTCGCCCATGTTGAGGGTCTTCTCGTCGGCGCTTTCGAGGAACAGCTGCAGCCGGCCGGGGCGGCGGGCCTCGCCTCTCTGCCCTTCGACGGGGGAGGGGACGTAGCGCAGGATCTGCCCGCGCCGCAGCGGACCGCCCGAGGTGGCGGTCATGTAGAGCTCGCCGTCGCCCCAGAAGACGCCTTCGCCGCGGGCGACGAGGGCGGCGCCGTCGGCGTGGCCGCGCATGCGCAGGTCGGCGTTCGGGGATTCGACGTCCTCGAGATCGATCCAGACCACCTCGCGCCAGTCTCCAACGGCCCATTCGCGAGCCTCCTGGTTGCGGGTGTCGGCGCCCGGCTGGCCCTTGAAGGCCATGGCCTGCAGTCGGCCGCCGTCGGCCAGCCTGCCGGGGGTGGCGGGCAGGAAGCGGTAGAACAGCCCGTCGTTCTTGTCCTCGGTGAGGTAGGCGACGCCGGTCCGGGGGTCGATGCAGACGGCCTCGTGATCGAAGCGGCCCATGGCCGTCAGGGGCACGGGATCGACGAGGCCGGAGGCGCGGGCGGGGACCTCGAAGATGAAGCCGTGGGGCCGGGTCACGTCGCTGTCGGCCGGGGTCTGTTCGGTCTCCTCGCAGGTGAGCCAGCTGCCCCAGGGCGTGTGGCCACCGGAGCAGTTGGTCGAGGTGCCGGCCAGCGACAGATGCTGGCTGACGGTGCGCCGGGCCTCGAGATCGTAGACCAGGGTGGTCGTTCCGCCGGGAAGGGGACGGCCGTCCTTGTAGGTGTCGTAGGCCCTCGCCGGATCGAGCAGCCCGATTCGCTCCTGGTGGAAGCCGCCGGGGCCGAGATTGCGGTGCAGGGCGCTGGAGCCCTTGAGTTCGTGGTTGCGGACCAGGGCGACCTTGCCGCCGCCGAGATCGAAACAGCCCATGCCGTCCGGCTGACCGGGGACGAACAGGCCGTCGTCCATGGTGTCGCCGCTCTGGGAGACGACCTGGTAGGTGAAGCCCTCTGGCAGGTCGAGCAGCCGGTTCGGATCGCGGACCAGCGGGCCGTAGCCGTGGACCTGGTTGACGTAGGTCTCCTCGCCCGCAGCCTGGGCGGCCGCGTGGCGCGCCAGGCCCGAGAAGGCGAGGGCGGCGGGAGCCGTGGCGAGCAGGCGGCGGCGGTCGAACAGCATGGGAGACTCCAGAACTCGGGCGCGGTTATGGACCGGCCGACGCGGGCGGGTCATCAGGGATTTGTGACGGCGGGCGCGTCTGTTCGCCGCTTCCGGGGGAAGCGGTGAGGGTGGGAAGGGAGCGGGGCGCCGGGCCTCGCCCGGTCTGTGAGATGATTACCGTTTCGACGAGACTGACGCCCCGCGCGGTCGTTGGATCGCGCGCTCTCCGGTTGGCGGCCCTGATATTCGAGCCTGGCCGGATCTCCGCCGAAGACATTGCTGCCTTCGACGCGGGGCGGACATGACGGCGCTCTTGAGACGCCGACAGCAGCCCGCATTCCATTGGCGCGCGGCGAGCAAGGGACGCCATCCACTCGACGTCCACGAGGACCCCGGGACTGCCCTTCGCCCCGGCTTCATCGCTCGACCACAGCCCGCCGTCGTCGAGGTCGTGGATCCGACGCCCTCCCCATCGACGGGATGGGAGGAGCGTAGGGGCGGTTCTTCCCATGGCGGGGAAATGACGCTGCCTGCCGTGGTTTGTTCAATGAAAGCAGCGGGCGATGTGCGTGCGATAGGGGATTTAAACATTAACTCCCGGCGCCCGGGAGCGGCTGAGAGGGTTGGTTCATCACGAAGGACACGAAAGATCCACAAAGGACACGAAGGGGCCGGCGGCCACTGCGGCGCCCGCAGGGCGACGCCTTCCAATCCTGATTGCGGGCCTGCGGCCCGCGGGCGGTGGGGACAGGCGTGCTCTCTTCGTGTCCTTCGTGCCCCCTTGGTGTCCTTGGTGTCCTTGGTGATGAACCAGCGATGGCGGCCGCGCTCCGCGAGACATGGGGTATTTTAATACCGCACACAAAATATCGGGAAAATACAACATACTATCGCTTGGAAGCCGCGACGGGCGCCATTGACCGGCGCTCGTCCATCCTCTATCAGCGCGCCTTCCGCTCGTCCCGGCTTCGGGAGGGGCAGCCCGTTTCGTCCCCGAGGAACCCTCGCAATGCTGAAGAGCACCACGGCTTCGCTGAAGCCGGCCGAGGTCGAGAAGAAGTGGATCCACATCGACGCCGAAGGCGTCGTCGTGGGCCGTCTCGCGACCTTCATCGCCAACCGTCTGCGCGGCAAGCACCGCCCGGACTACACCCCGCACGTCGACTGCGGCGACTACGTCGTCGTCACCAACGTGGACAAGGTGGTGTTCACCGGCGCCAAGAACACCGACAAGGTCTACTATCGCCACACCGGTCACCCGGGCGGCGTCAAGTCGACCACGCCCGAGAAGGTGCTGGGCGGCCGCTTCCCCGAGCGCGTGCTCGAGAAGGCCGTCGAGCGCATGCTGCCCAAGGAAAGCCCGCTGGCCCGCAAGCAGATGACGCACCTGCGCCTGTTCGCCGGCGCGACGCACACCCACGAAGCCCAGTCGCCGGAAACCATCGACTTCAAGTCGATGTCGGCCAAGAACACCCGGAGCGTCTGAGCATGACCGACGTCGCCAACACCGAAACCGCCACCGGCTTCGACGCCCTGAAGGGCATGGGCACGGCCGCCGAGGAGGCTCCCGTCCACGTCCAGAAGCTGGACGCCCAGGGCCGCGCCTACTCGACCGGCAAGCGCAAGAACGCCATCGCCCGTGTGTGGGTGAAGCCGGGCACCGGCAAGTTCACCATCAACGGCAAGGACCAGGAGCAGTATTTCGCTCGTCCCGTGCTGCGCATGATGATCGCCCAGCCGCTGGTCGTCACCGGCCGCGAGACCCAGTTCGACGTGGTCTGCACGGTCGAGGGCTCGGGCCTGTCGGGCCAGGCCGGCGCCATCCGCCACGGCCTGTCGCACGCCCTGACGCACTACGAGCCGGAGCTGCGCAAGGTCCTGAAGCCCCACGGCTTCCTGACCCGTGACGCCCGCGTCGTTGAGCGCAAGAAGTACGGCCGCGCCAAGGCCCGCCGTTCGTTCCAGTTCTCGAAGCGCTAAGGCGTATCGCGAAAGCGGATATGGAGGGGCGCTTCGGGAGACCGGAGCGCCCTTCTTCTTTTCCGGGCTCCTTCTCCCCTTGCGGGAGAAGGTGTCAGGCGAAGCCTGACGGATGAGGGGTCGCGCCGACATGTCCGGTGCACGCCCCACATTCGCTGGATTCCGGGGGGTTCGTGCGACCCCTCATCCGACCCCGCTCCGCGGGGCCACCTTCTCCCGCAAGGGGAGAAGGGAAGGAGATGCGTTGATGCCACATTCCATCTTCATCGACGGCGAGGCCGGGACCACCGGGCTGGAGATCCGCGAGCGGCTCGAGCGCCGCTCCGACCTCGAACTAATCCTGCTCGGAGATCGCCGCCGGGACGTCGAGGCGCGGCGCGAGGCCTTGAACAGCGCCGACGCGGTGGTCCTGTGCCTGCCTGACGACGCGGCGCGTGAGGCGGTGGCGATGATCGACAGCCCGGCGGTGCGCGTGATCGACGCCTCGACGGCGTTCCGGGTCGATCCGGCGTGGACCTACGGCTTTCCGGAGATGGCGCCGGGGCAGCGGGAGAGGATCGCGACGGCGACGCGGGTGTCGAACCCGGGCTGCTATCCGACCGGCTTCATCGGGCTGGTCCGGCCGCTGGTCTCGGCGGGAATCATCCCGGCGGGGTGGCCGGTCACGGTCGATGCGGTGTCGGGTTACTCCGGCGGCGGCAAGACGATGATCGCCGAGTTCGAGAGCGGGGAGGGGGCGCCGCCGTATCGCGCCTATGGCCTGTCGCTGAAGCACAAGCACGTGCCGGAGATGACGCGGCACACGGGGCTGGAGCGGCCGGTGCTGTTCGCGCCGGCGGTGGGGGCGTACCGGCAGGGCATGCTGGTCGAGGTTCCGCTGCATCTCGCCGCTCTGCCGGCGTCGCCCTCGGTGGAGGTGGTCCACGGGGCGCTGGTCGAGGCCTATGCGGACGCGCGCTTCGTCGAGGTGGCCGCGCTGGAGGAGACCGAGGCGATGAGCGGGATCGATCCGGAAGGGCTGAACAGCACCAACCGGATGCGGCTCCACGTGTTCGGCGATCGCGACGGCGAACAGGCGCGGCTGGTCGCCCTGCTCGACAACCTCGGCAAGGGGGCGTCCGGGGCGGCGGTGCAGAACCTCAACCTGATGCTGGGCCTCGACGAGGGGGCGGGGCTGGCCTGAGCCCCGTCCCGCTTGCGATCCGCGGGGCGCATCCCGACGTATCCGCATCATGACGATCGATCGCCGCTCGATGCTGCTGACCGCCGGCGCCGCGGCCCTGACGGGGTGTGCCCCTGACAGGGCCGACGCGCAGACGGCGCGGTTCGCCAACTCGCCGTTCCGGCGGTTGAGCGACGCCCAGTGGCGGGCGCGTCTGCCGGACCTCAGCTACCGCGTGCTCCGCCACGAGGCGACCGAGCGGCCGGGAAGCAGTCCGCTGGACCGCGAACACCGGCGCGGAACCTTCGTCTGCCGCGGCTGCGAGCTGCCGCTGTTCCGCTCGGAATGGAAGTACGACTCCGGCACCGGCTGGCCCAGCTTCTTTCGGGTGATGGCCGCCAACGTCGGCACGAAGACCGATTTCGCGATCGGCTTCCCGCGTACAGAGTATCACTGCGCCCGCTGCCTCGGGCACCAGGGGCATGTGTTCGACGACGGGCCGGCGCCGACCGACAAGCGCTACTGCAACAACGGCGCGGCCCTGGTCTTCAGGCCGGCGGCCTGAGGGCGGCGCGGGCCGACTGCAGGGTGAGCCCGGTCCAGATGCCCGCCATGATCAGCATCAGGCCGTAATCGCCCGTCGGCGCGATCAGCGGCAGAACCGCCGACAGGATGATGGCCAGCGGGAAGACCATGGCCATGATCACCGTGACGGGGGCGTGGCGGTCAATCAGCGGCTTCGGCTTGCGCTTGCGGCTGTGCATCCACAGACCGTTCAGCAGCATGAATCCGAGGGCGCTGAACAGCGAGGCGCCGAGGTAGATCGGCGCCTGCTCCGGCCGGGCGCTGACGATGGCGCTGGCGGTGACCAGGGTCAGGGCGAGGACGCTGGTGACCGCCAGCAGGACGTTGACGTTGCGGTTCAAGACTTGACCTTCACATAGGAGCCGGGCGCGGGCTCGATGGGCTTGAGTGGACCCTTGGACGGATTCCGCGCCGGAACCCAGTCGCCCGAGCGGGCGTGGAGCCAGTCGGCCCAGTGGTTCCACCAGCTGCCGGGGTGCTGTTCGGCGCCGGCCAGCCAGGCGTCGAGGGTCTCCGGCAGCTGTGGATTGGTCCAGTGCTGGTACTTGTTGGCCGAGGGTGGATTGACCACCCCGGCGATGTGGCCCGAGCCGGCCAGCGTCAGGGTCACGTCGGCGTTGCGGAACGCCTTGGCCGAACGCCAGACCGACTTCATCGGCGCGATGTGGTCCTCGCGGCTGGCCTGGAAGTAGAGCGGGATCTTCACCTTCGACAGGTCCGCCCTGACGCCGCCGATCTCGAATTCGCCCTGGCTGAGGGCGTTGCGGCCGTACATGGAGCGCAGATAGTCCATGTGCAGCTTCTTCGGCATGCGGGTCTGGTCGGCGTTCCAGAACAGCAGGTCGAAGGCCGGCGGATCCTTGCCCATCAGGTAGTTGGAGACGAAGAACGACCAGATCAGGTCGTTGGCGCGGAGCGCATTGAAGGTGTCGGCCATGGCCGCGCCGGGCAGGACGCCGCCGGCGGCGTCCATCTGCTGCTCGATCTCCTTCAGCCAGTGGTCGTCGGTGAACAGCAGCAGGTCGCCGGCCTCGGCGAAGTCGTGCTGGGCGGCGAAGAAGGTGTTGGCGGCGACGCGGTCGTCGTTGTGTTCGGCCATGTGGGCGAGGGCGGCGCCCATGAGGGTGCCGCCGATGCAGTAGCCGACGGTGTTGATGCGCCCGGCCTGCGACTGCTCCAGCGCCTTCTCGATGGCGCGGTAGATGCCCTTCTGAAGGTAGTCGTCGAAGCCGTAGTTCGCCTTGTCGACGTCGGGATTGACCCACGAGCAGACGAAGACGGTGAAGCCCTGGGCCGACAGCCAGCGGATCATCGAGTTCTCGGGCTGCAGGTCGAGGATGTAGAACTTGTTGATCCACGGCGGGAAGATCAGCAGCGGGATGGCGCGCTGCCTGTCCGTGGCGGGATCGTACTGGATCAGTTCGAACAGCTCGTCGCGCCAGACCACCTGGCCGGGGGCGGTGGCGACGTTCCGGCCGACCTCGAAGCGGCCGTAGTCGGCCTGGCTGATGGCCAGCTTGCCCCGTCCGCGCTCGAGGTCGGCGGCGAAGTTCTGCATCCCCTTCACCAGCGATTCGCCGCTGGTCTCAGCCAGCGCCTTGAGGGCGGCCGGATTGGAGGCGAGGAAGTTGGCGGGGGAGAAGGCGTCGGTGAGGAGCTTGGTGAAGAACTCGGCGCGGCGCTTGGTGCGGGGGTCGACGTCCTCGACCGAGGCGACGAGGCCGTTCATCCACTCGGCCGTGGTCAGGTAGGAGCGGCGCATGACGTCGAACAGCGGGTTCTCGGTCCAGGCGGGATCCTTGAAGCGCTTGTCCTTCGACGTCTCCGGCGGCGCCTCCTCGCCGGCCGCGCGGCGGGCGGTGGAGGCCCACAGGTCCATATAGCGGCCGAACAGGTCGGCCTGGGCGGCGAACAGCTTGTCGGGCCGGGCGGCGAGGCTGGACATGACGCTGGTCATGGCCGGGCCGACGTTGAACGGGTCGGGCGACAGGGCCGCCGGGCGGTCGGCCTGGGCCAGGGCGGCTTCGGCGATGGCGGACTGGGCCGTCATGGCGGCCCGGGCCAGGTTCAGCGACAGGGTCTCGAGCATTTCGCGCTGGCCGGCGAAGGGGTCGGCGGGGACGGCCGGCGGCGGCCCGGGGGGCGGCGGCGGCTCGACCCGCGGAGGCTCGGGCGCGGACGCTGCCTCCGGGGCCGGAGCCGGGGCGGCCTTCTTCGCCCGCGGGCGCGGCGGCTTGGCCGAGGTCGGACGGCCGGGCTTGCGCGCCGGGCGCGGGGCGGCGTCTGGCGCGGGCGGCTCGGTCGGGCGTCGGGCCATGGGTGAAGCTCCGGGACACGTCAGGTTCGGACGCAAGGGTCGGCGCGCGCCCTTCCGCCGGTCCCGATCATGGCATATGACCGGCCGGGAAATGAACGCGTCGATCCGGAAATTCGCAGCCGTCGCGGTCGCCCTGGGCGGCGGCGCGGCGCTGGCCGGCTGCATCGGAGCCTTCGATCCCGCCGTGGACCCTGGCTCGCCGGCGGCGGCGCGGGTCGAGTCGCTGGTCGCGGCCAACCGCGAATACCCGCGCTGGGCGGACTTTCCGCGCCAGACCGAGCTCCCCCCCGCCCCGGCGGAGATCGCCGCCCGGGTGGACGCGCTGGAGGGCTCCTCGGGCGAACTGGCGGCGGCGGCGGCGCGCATCGACTGGCAGACCACGGGCGACGCCGCGGCCTACGCGGAAGCGGCGCGGGCGCGGGTCGGGGCCGTCGAGGTCGACCCGGTGACGGCGGAGACCGCGGCCGAGATCGAGGCGTTCGCCCGCCGGGCCCGCGAGCGCGGCCGGGCGCCGCCGCCGATCCCGCGCCGCTGATCCCATCCTTTCCATCGCCCGGACGACAGAATCCGGGGATCTTCCCCCTCAGGAGAACGCCCATGGCCGACACGGCCCCCTACGCTTCCACGCTCGCCGCCGACGCCGCCCGGGTCACCGAACTGGCCGCCATCGCCGCCTTCGCCCAGGTCGGCCGCGGCGACGAGAAGCACGCCGACCAGGTGGCGGTGGACGCCATGCGCACGGCGCTGAACGCGCTCGACATCGACGGCCGCATCGTCATCGGCGAGGGCGAGCGCGACGAGGCGCCGATGCTGTACATCGGCGAGAAGGTGGGCACGGGGCGGGGCCCGGCGATCGACATCGCGCTGGATCCGCTGGAAGGCACCACCCTGACCGCCAAGGCCATGGCCAATGCGCTGGCGGTGCTGGCCATGGCCCCCAAGGGCGGCCTGCTGCACGCGCCTGACACCTACATGGACAAGATCGCCTGCGGGCCGGGCTATGCGCCCGGCACGGTCGACCTGGACATGAGCCCGCAGGACAATGTCCGGTCGCTGGCCTCGGCCAAGGGCGTGCGTCCCGACCAGATCACCGTCTGCGTCATGGACCGGCCGCGCCACGCCGAACTGATCGCCGCCCTGCGCGAGGTCGGGGCCAAGGTGTTGCTGATCACCGACGGCGACGTGGCGGGGGTGATCCACACCGCCGAGCCGGAGACCGGCATCGACCTGTACCTCGGCTCGGGCGGGGCGCCGGAAGGCGTGCTGGCGGCGGCGGCGCTGAAGTGCGTCGGCGGCCACTTCCAGGGCCGGCTGATTTTCCGCAACGACGACGAGCGGGCCCGGGCGGAGAAGACCGGGGTCACCGACTTCGACCGCAAGTACGACCTGCACGAGCTGGTCTCGACCGACGCCGTCTTCGCCGCCACTGGCGTCACCAAGGGCGCCATGCTGGACGGCGTGGCCATGCGCGGCGGCTTCGTGAGCACGCATACGCTGGTGATGGACTCCTCCACCCGCACGGTTCGTCGCATCCGCATGACGCGCCCGGTCTGATGGCGGACGGGGGGACGCCGCCAGCGTTTCTGGGCGTCTCCCGCTCGCTGTCCGGCCGCGCGTGGCGACAGAGGCCCGCCGATGCGGGAGTGGTGCGCGCCCACATGCAGGCGCTGGGCCTGGACGAGCCGCTGGCGCGGGCGCTGGCGGCCCGGGGCGTGCGCGCCGACCAGGGCGCGGATTTCCTGGCGCCGACGCTGAAGGCCCTGTTCCCCGATCCGTCCAGCTTCATGGACATGGACGCCGCAGCCGGCGCCATCGTCGACGCGGTGCAGGCCGGGGCGTCGGTGCACGTCTTCGCCGACTACGACGTCGACGGCGCCTCGAGCGCGGCGCTGCTGGTGCGCTGGTTCCGGGCCATGGGGGCGGAGTTGCCCATCTATGTCCCCGACCGGCTGACCGAGGGATACGGACCCAGCGCGAAGGCCTTCGACACGCTGAAGGCGCGCGGGGCCGATCTGGTCATCACCGTCGACTGCGGGGCGGCCGCCAACGAGGCGGTGGCGCACGCCTGCGCCATCGGGCTGAAGGTGGTGGTGATCGACCACCACCTGATGCGCGAGCAGCCGCCCGAGTGCCTCGCCGTGGTCAATCCCAACCGGCCGGGCTGCAACTCGGGGCAGGGCAACCTGGCTGCGGCCGGGGTGGTGTTCGTGCTGCTGGCGGCGCTGAACCGCGAGGCGCGGGCCCGCGGCATGTTCGACGGGCGCGAGCAGCCGGACATCCGCCGCTGGCTGGATCTGGCGGCGATGGGGGCGATTTGCGACGTCACCGGCCTGACCGGCTTCAACCGGGCCCTCACCAGCCTGGGGCTGCGGGTCATGTCGGACTGGGCCAATCCCGGCCTGCGGGCCCTGCTGGCGGCGGCCGGGGCCGAGCCGGGGCCGGCCAAGTGCAACCACGCCGGCTTCATCCTCGGGCCGCGGATAAACGCCGGGGGGCGAATCGGCCGGTCCGATCTCGGGGCCAGGCTGCTGTCGACCGATGACCCGGAGGAGGCGCGGGCGCTGGCCGAGGAGCTGGATGCCCTGAACCTGGCCCGGCGCGAGGTCGAGCGGCAGGTCACCGATCAGGCGGTGCGGCGGGTCGAGGCCGCCGGCGCCCATGCGGACGGCAGCCCGGTGGTGGTGGTCGAGGGGAATGACTGGCATCCGGGCGTGGTCGGCATCGTGGCCGGGCGGCTGCGCGAGCGCTGGCGCAAGCCGGTGGTGGTGATCGGCGTCGACGCCGTCAACGGCGTCGGCAAGGGGTCGGGCCGCTCCCAGCCGGGCATGAACCTGGGCCGGGCGGTGCAGGCGGCGTGGGAGGCCGGCGTGCTGCTGGCCGGGGGCGGCCACGCCATGGCGGCCGGGCTGACGGTGAAGAGCGATTCGATCGCCCGCCTGCGCGATTTCCTCAATGAGCGGATGGCGGGCGAGCAGCCGGCGGCCGAGGCGCTGGACGCGGTGGAGGTCGACGCCCTCGTCGATCCGCGCGCGGCGACGCGCGCCCTGTTCGAGCAGTTCGAGCAGTTGGCCCCGTTCGGGCCGGCGAATCCTGAGCCGATGTTCGCGCTGGAGCACGTGTCGGTGCGCGAGGCGACAGCCATGAACGGCGGCCATGTGCGGTGCCGGCTGGCCGGACCCGACGGTTCGGCGGTCAAGGCCATCGCCTGGCGCTGCGCCGATCTCCCGGGCGGACAGGCCCTGCTGGCGGGCGGCGGCGGGCTGAGCGTGGCGGGCCGGCTCAAGGCCGACGACTGGAACGGCCGCCGCGGCGTCCAGCTGGAGATCGAGGACGTCGCCGACCCGCGTTTGGCCGGCTGAGCGCGCTGGCGAAGGGCCGCCGAACGGACGTCGCCGTTCGTTCAAAAAGTGCGCGGCCCCCGCTTGCACCCTTCGGAATCGGCGGCTATATCGCCGGCTCCCCGCGCAGCGGTCCCTTCGTCTATCGGTTAGGACGTCAGGTTTTCAACCTGAAAAGAGGGGTTCGATTCCCCTAGGGACTGCCACGCGGGGCTTTCTCCTCCATTGCAGACACATCCTCGCCGCCCGCCGCCATGGCCGTCGCGCCGCCGTACGGCTTTGCCGTTGCGTCGGTTGTGAGAAATCCTTAACACAACCCGGCCCGACCTGAATTTCGCTTTTCAGGTGTTCGCAGAACCGTGTTAAATAAGGCGCGGCCCGCACCGAGCGTGGGCAGGGGGAAAGTCGTGTCCGACTACGAGGATATGGAGACCATGACGGCGATCCGGATCGCCGGGCGGGTCAAGTGGTTCGATCCGGGCAAGGGTTACGGCTTCATCGTTCCCGACGACCCCGGCATGACCGATCTCAAGGACGTGCTGCTGCACATCTCGAGCCTGCGCGACAGCGGGCGCGAGTCCGCGGCCGAAGGGGCGACCATATCCTGCGATTGCGTGCGCCGCCCCAAGGGATGGCAGGTGGTGACGATCCACGAACTGGGCGAAGGCGACCCCGCCCTGGCGGCGCCGCGTCGGGCGGCCCCCGACGGCGTGCGGCCGGCGGTGTTCGCCGTCGCCGCCGGCGACGCGCCGCTGGAGCCGGCGGTGGTGAAATGGTTCAACCGCACAAAAGGCTACGGATTCGTGGTGCGCGACGGGCAGGCGGGCGATATCTTCGTGCACGTGGAGACGCTGCGTCGCTGCGGGCTGGACGACCTCCTGCCCGGCGAGGCGGTTTCGGTGCGGTTCGCCGAGGGCCCCAAGGGTCTGGTGGTCGCGGAAATCAGGCCGGGCGGCTGATCGGCCGCCCCAGTCAGGGCGGAGAGAGCATGTCGAATCGTCGCGGAATTCTGGCGGGCGTGGTCGGACTGGCGCTGGTGGCGGGCTGCGCGGGCGCGCCCCAGGACGCGAACGGCAATCCGCTGGAGCCCCTGACCGTGGTCACCGACACGGGCGAACACCGCTTCATGGTCGAGATCGCCGACGACAACGCCGAACGGGCCCGGGGCCTGATGGAGCGGCCGCCGCTGGCCGACGACCGCGGCATGCTGTTCCAGTTCCCCGACGTGGCCGAGCGCGGCTTCTGGATGCGCAACACGCCCAGCCCGCTGGACATCATCTACATCGACCCGCGCGGCCGCATCGTCTCGATCGCCCGCAACGCCACGCCGAATTCGGACGCCGTGATCCCCTCGAACGGTCCGGCCAGCGGCGTGCTGGAGATCCGCGGCGGCCGGGCGGCCGAGATCGGCGCCGAGCCGGGCGACGTGGTCCGGCACCCGTTCTTCGCCTCGGAATAGGCGCCGTGCGTTGCGGCGGCCGGCCCGGCGTGGCATGAGGCCGCCTCCCTGGATCGGGGCGTAGCGCAGCCTGGTAGCGCATCTGCTTTGGGAGCAGAGGGTCGCAGGTTCGAATCCTGCCGCCCCGACCATGGGTTATAGGTGGGCTCTTCATGCGAAAGGTGAAGAGTGTCCTCCGGGCGCGACGTTCGGCCGGCTCAAGGCCATGCCCGACCTAAGCACGTTTCCGAATGCCCGCTAAGGGTCGGGTGCGGACGCTCGAAGGCTCTATAGGCGTGGTCGCCACTGCTGTTGCAGGCGAGAGTGATAAGCCTGAAGCTGATCTTCGGTGGATGGCGGCAGCGGAGCGAAGCGTGTCAGGACACGAGCCAGTTATGGTGAGCGGCCAACACCAGGGCCGTCTTACTTTCTCCGCCATCTCCCACGGTGTTGACTCATCAGTGATCACCGCGGGTCAGATCGGACTCGCAGTCGCGTTTATCGTCTTGGTCGTCGTTTTGGTCGATCTGGTGTCCAGAGGCCGATTGCGCCGGACAAGCATGGCTGCCGCCTGCTTTCTCGCGTGCATCTCTCCGGTGATCGCGATCGGTGCAGCGTCATTTGGCACAGTGAACTCGTGGTTATTGCTCAATGACCAGCCAGTCACTTTCTCGGAGTTGTGGGCGATGCATCTTGCTTACGCAGTCCCACCCGCGAGCGTTTTCACGGGGCTCGGAGTGGTCCTTGTATTCATCCTACGTCTCGACGACGCCTGGCTTGCCAGGAAAAGTGCAAAGCCTCTCTGACGAAACGTCTGCGATGGGTCGGGAGCGGGCTTTCGCTCCGTCCGCAGTCAGGCGCGGGTTTCAGCCGGCCTCAGCCCGCCGCCGGCCTCACCAGCAGGGCGTCGACGGGCTGGAGCACGCCGTTGCGGACCACCGCCTCCTCGCCGGCGAGGCGGCCGCGGGCGCCGTCGCCGGCCACGACCACGATGGCGTCGCCCTCGCGGGTGAAGGTGAGCAGCCCGTCGGCCATGGTGCGCATGGCGACGCCGTCGCCGCCGGAACGGTCGATGGCGGCCATGATATCCTGCCGCGTCAGCGCCCCCGGGACCACGTGGGCCCGCACCAGGGCGGCGCCCTCGGTGCGGTGGTCGTCGGCCGTGAAGTCCGTCGCGCCCTCGACCTGGAAGGCCGCGTCCGCCGGCGCGAACACCGTGTAGGGGCCGACGCCGGCGAAGACATCGGCCAGGCCGGCGTTGTCGGCGATGTCGCCGAGCACGTCGTGGCCGTCGTCGCCGTCCAGCGCCGCGGCAAGGGTCCGGTCGGTGTCGATCGCCGCTGCGGACGACGCGTCATCGGCTTCCTTGGCCCCGCAGCCGGCGAGGACGAGGACGGACAGGGCCGCGAGCGCGGCGGTACGGGTGGGGCGCATCCGGGATCTCCTGGGATGGATCAGGCGAGCAACTGGATCGCAGCCATCACCAGCTGCGTGGTGGGGTCGACCTGGTACACGTAGCCGTCGCTGTAACGGTACAGGCTGTCAGGCGTGTCGGCGTAGCGCGACCGGTACTGGTAGGGCACGTTGTAGATGTCGTACCCGGCCGGCATGGGCTGGCCGACAGTCCACGGCTGACCGGTCAGCAGGGCGGCGACCTGGCCGATGGCTTGGGTCGTGGGGTCCACGCCGTAGAGCGCGCCGTCGGCGTAGCGGTACTGGTACCGGTCCTCCAGACCATAGTACCGGGTGTAGTAGTCCGGCGCCGGACGCCAGTCCGTGTACTGGCTCGGCCAGGGCTGTCCCACCGCCAGCGCGCCGCCGAGCGCTGGAAGCCAGCCCAGGAGGTCGCCGCGCGGGTTCAGGCGGTACATGTACCCTTCGTCGAAGCGATAGCGGTAGTCGTCGCCCCGGTCCCACAGCCAGTAGGAGCTGGCCCTGGCGATCTTGCGCTCCTGTCCCGGCGGCAGGCAGCCATTGTTCCGCTTCGCCAGCCCGGGCGGGCAGCCGGCGATGAGGCCACGGTCGAGATCGCGGACGATCGGAAAGAGCCGGTCGTCGTCCCGCTCGGGCCGACGATCGAGCCGCTGTGCTTCGTCGCGGCCCCGGTCGCGCACCGCGTCCAGGTCGCGTTCGAGCCGCCGCTCCACGTTCCGGGCCTCGTCGCGCCGGACCTCGCGCGCGCGGTCCAGACGGCGTTCGAGGTCGCGGGCCTCGTTCTGGCGGACGTTCCGGACGCGCTCGGCCTCGCGTTCGACCCGGCGCTCCATCTGCCGCTCCGCGTTGCGTTCGGGACCGCGACCACGGTCGCCGCCCCGGTTGCCGTTGTCGTTGTCCTGACGCCCGGCCGCCCGCTCCGGCCCGCGGCCGTTCTCGCCGCCACGTCCGGGGTTCTGGGCGTCCGCCGCTGGCGCGGCGAGCCCAAGGGCGAGCGTGGCGCCGAGGGTGATGCTGAGGGTTGCAAGGTGCTTCATGGCGGCCTCCATCGTGGGCATCGGAACGTGGACCGCCGAGCGACGGTTCCGGCGCCGGCACCCGCACGGAGTGGGAACAGCGGCGCGCCGCGACCGTTTCAGCTCCCGGCAGGGGGCTGTAACAAGGACGCTTTCCATGACCAGATTTCTGACCTGCACCGCCGCCGCGGCCGCGCTGATCGCGGCCGGGCCGGCGGCGGCCCAGATCGCCGGCGGCCTCGGCGGCCAGGTGACCGGCGGCGTCTCCGGCCGCATCGACCGTCCGGCCGTCGGCCCGGCGGCCGGCCACCTCGGCGACACCCTTCGCGGCGCCCGGGACCGGACCCGCGACACCGTCTCGAACAGCCGGCGGATGGCGCGGGACGCGGCGCCGGATGTCGACGCGCGCGCTGACACCAACGCCCGCGCCGGCCTGCGCGCCGACCGTGACGGCGCCGCTGTCGACGCCGCCCTGCAAACCGGCGTCACCGTTCGCAGCTCGGACGGGGCGAATCTGGGCGAGATCGTCGAAGTGACGCGCAACGAGGCCGGCCGCACGGTGCATTTCCTCGTCCGTTCGGCCGACGGGACCGTGCGCATGGTGCCCGCCGGCGCCGTCTCCCTGGACGGCGAGGCGGTGGTCACGACCTGGAGCGAAGGCCAGTTCCGTCAACACTCGGACCGGAACAACGGCGCGCGGCGCAGCGACGCCGACGACCGGCGCTGATCGCGGCGGCCGGGGCCGTGTCGAAGTCGCCGCGACCGCGGCCGCGCATCTATCTGGACTGCGACGGCGTGCTCGCGGACTTCGAGCGCGGGGCTGCGGAGGTCCTCGGCATGCCGCCGAGGGCCTTCGAGGCGCGCTTCGGCCTTCGCGCCTTCTGGGCGCGGCTCGGGTCGGCCGAGGATTTCTTCGGCCGGCTTGAGCTGTTGCCGGATGCCATGGATCTGTATGCGGCCGTGCGGCATCGGGAGCCGGTGATCCTGACCGGGCTGCCCCGCGGCGGCTGGGCCGAGGCGCAGAAGCGGCGCTGGGCGGGGCGGCATTTCCCGGGCGTCGAGGTGATCACCACCCGCGCGGCGCTGAAGCGCGAGCACTGCCATCCCGGCGACGCCCTGGTCGACGACACGGTGAAGTTCCGCCACCTCTGGGAGCAGGAAGGCGGGGTGTTTATCACCCACACCAGCGCCGCGGGGTCGATCGCGGAACTGCGCCGGCTGGGCTTTCTGGAACCGGCCGCGGAGGCGGAGCCGGCTTGATCGGCGCGGCCGGGCGTCCTAGAGCCGGACCACCGGCTGCGGCCGGACGAAGAGGTTCATCCATGCTCGCCCGCATCTACCGCCCCGCCAAGACCGCCATGCAGTCCGGCAAGGCCAAGTCCAGGGACTGGCGGCTGGAGTTCGAGCCGGCCTCGGCGCGGACCATCGACCCGCTGATGGGCTGGACCTCGTCGTCGGACATGAACGGCCAGGTGCGGCTGACCTTCGATTCGAAGGAGGAGGCGATCGCCTACGCCGAGCGCTACGGCATCCCGTTCCGCCTGCACGAGCCGCAGGAGCCGCCGGTGATCCTCAAGGCCTACGCCGATAACTTCGCCCCCTTCCGCAAGGTCCCGTGGACGCATTGAATTCTGGTGCGCCTACCGCGCTTCGCGCTACTTGAGGCGCAAGCGATGGCCTCCGGGCGCCCTTAGCTCAGCTGGATAGAGCACCCGCCTTCTAAGCGGACGGTCGCAGGTTCGAATCCTGCAGGGCGCGCCAAGGGGGCAGGAGGACGCGGGCCGGCTATGGCGCGTGCGCCGAATCCGCCTCCCGCGCCGCTTCGATCCCCGCCAGCGCGCCCTCAAGGGCGGCGAAGGTCAGGCGGTCGGCGCGGTCGTTGTCGGTGAAGTGGGGCAGGGCCATGCGGTAGAGGGCGCGGGCCACGTAGAGGGTCGATCCGCAGACGGCCTCGAACTCGACCCCCTCGGCGGAGGCGCTGAAGCCGCTTTCGTCGGTCATGCGGATGCGGCAAGGCCGATGCGGAGGATGGCCGGCGTAGCCGTAGAGGGCCTCGAAGCGGAGGCGGGTCAGGCCCGGCTCGGCGTTGAACAGGACCTCGGCGTGCGGGGCCCCGGCGGCGAGCTGCAGGGCGGCGCGGAGCAGTTCGTCGAGGCCGTCGCCGATGTCGCTACCGCCCATCTCGCCGAGCTGGTCGCCGAGGCGGACGGTCAGACCGTGCCAGCCGTGGCTCTCGAAGGTGAACTCGAACTCGGGCGCCGGGCCCTGCGGCGGCTCGGGCGCTGGGGCCGGCGGCGGCCGCGTGGGGCGGTCGGGGGCCGGCTTGCTTCCGATCGGGCCGACCAGCCGCGCCAGCCGTTCGCGCACCTGGGGCGGGCCGCCGAGCAGGGCCGGCAGCCATTGCGCAGCGCGCCGGCGGGCCAGCCGGTCGAGCGCGATCTGCAGCCCGTCCGCAGCCGGCCCGAGCTCGGTCCGCTGGCAGCGAACGCTCAGTCGGAGGTCGGCCGAATAGAAGCGATAGGCGACCTCGCAATAGGCGCCGCCCATCACGCCCTCGTAGCGCGTGAGGCGGAGCCCGAGCGAGCCGCCGTCGGAAGGCAGGAACACCTCGCCGGCCTCCTTGGCCGCCAGCTCGCGCAGGTCCTCGGCGAAGGCCGCGAGGGCGGACCTCTGGATTAGCGGCCCGCGCGTATGCATCAGGGTCTCGAAGTGGTCGCCGACGTAGACAACGGTATCGAGCCAACCCGCCGACCCCTGCGGACCCTCGATCCACAGGCTGAGGGCCCCGAGGACGAGGTCGGGCGGGCGCGGCGGCATCAGGTCGGGCCCGGTGGGGTCCGAATAGATCGGGTGCGGCTCGGTCATGCGCCCTCGG
Organism: Brevundimonas viscosa; assembly: GCF_900116065.1. Classification (GTDB taxonomy): domain Bacteria; phylum Pseudomonadota; class Alphaproteobacteria; order Caulobacterales; family Caulobacteraceae; genus Brevundimonas; species Brevundimonas viscosa. The sequence goes on along the minus strand of NZ_FOZV01000002.1, from coordinate 379,974 downwards.
CGGCTGGGGAGTCGGGGCAGCCTAGCATTTGAACCGCAGGGGCGAACTGACGGAAACCGACGCCGCGGCGGCGCCGTTGAGCGGGGGTGAAGCTCGCCACCTTCAACATCAACGGGATCAACACGCGGCTGGCCAACCTGCTGGCGTGGCTGAAAACCACCCAGCCAGATGTGGTCTGCCTGCAGGAGCTGAAGGCCACGGACATCCAGTTCCCGGCGAAGGCGCTGCGCGAGGTCGGCTACGACGCCGTCTGGAAGGGCGAGCATCGCTGGAACGGCGTGGCCATCCTGTCACGGATCGGCGAACCGGTCCTGACCCGGCGCGAGCTTCCGGGCGATCCGGCCGATGCGCAGAGTCGCTACATCGAGGCGGCGGTCGGCGGCGTGCTGGTCGGCTGCCTGTACCTGCCCAACGGCAATCCGCAGCCGGGGCCGAAGTTCGACTACAAACTGGCGTGGATGGCGCGCCTGAACGCCCATGCGGCGACGCTGCTGGCGACCGGGGCGCCGGTGGTGCTGGCCGGCGATTACAACGTCGTGCCGACGGAGGCGGACATCTACAACAGCCGCTCATGGAAGAGGGACGCCCTGCTGCAGCCGGAGGGTCGGGCGGCGTTCGCGGAACTGCTGGAGCAGGGCTGGACGGACGGGATCCGCGAGCGCTTCCCGCACGACCCGCCGCCGTGGACCTTCTGGCAGTATTTCCGTCAGGCGTGGGAGCGCGACGCCGGCCTCAGGATCGACCACCTGCTGCTCAGCCCGGCGGCGGCGGCGCGGCTGACCGACGCCGGGGTCGACCGCGAGGTGCGCGGCGGGGAGAAGGCGAGCGATCACGCGCCGGTCTGGATCACCCTGGACTGAGGGCGGCGTTCCAGGCTGCGAGGCCTACCTCCAGGTCGGCGATCAGGTCGGCGGGATCCTCAAGGCCGACGTGGAGGCGGAGCAGTTCGCCGGCCAGCCGGGGCGGCCGCTCGCGGAGGGCCAGCTGGCCGGTCTCGTGGGTGATCAGGCTCTCGAAGCCGCCCCAGGAGTAGCCCAAGCCGAAGAGCTCGAGGGCCGACATCAGGGCGTGGGCGGCGGCCTCATCGCCGCCCTTCATGACCACCCCGAACAGCGATGCGGCGCCCCCGTAGTCGCGACGCCACAGCGCGTGGGCGGGCGCGCCGGGCAGGGCGGGGTAGAGAACCTCGGCCACCTCCGGCCGGCCGCGCAGCCACCCGGCGACCTGCAGGGCCGAGCGCGCCTGTTCGGCGTAGCGCAGCGGCAGGGTGCGCAGGCCGCGCAGGGCCAGCCAGGCGTCGTCGGGCGAGACCCGCCAGCCGAGGTCCTCGATCGTGCCGGCGATCTGCCGCCCGGCGGCGGCGTCGGCGACGGCGATGGAGCCCATCAGCAGGTCGGAGTGGCCGCCGGCGTATTTGGTCAGGGCCTGGACGCTGACGTCGACGCCATGGGCCAGCGGACGGAAGGCGAGACCGGCGGCCCAGGTGTTGTCCATCACCGTCATCACGCCGCGGGCGCGGCAGGCGGCGGCCAGGGCCGGGACGTCGGCCAGTTCGAAGGTCAGGGAGGCGGGCGATTCGATCAGCAGGACCCGGGTGCGGTCCGTCACGGCGGCGAGAATCCCGTCGATCGACGCCTCGGCCCGGTGGAAACGCGTCGACACGCCGCGCGGCGCGAGCCAGCGGTTCAGGAAACGGCGACTGGGGCCGTAGAGGGCGTCGGTGGCGAGGACCTCGTCGCCGGGCCGCAGCAGGGCCAGCAGCGGGACCGTCACTGCGGCGAGCCCGGACGGAACCAGCCAGGCGTCGACGGCGCCCTCGAGCCCGGCCACGGCGGCGCGCAGCTCCCGGGCGGCGGTCAGGTCCTCGATGCCGTAGACCGGGCCGGCGGTCTCGTCACGCATGGCGGCGGGGTCGTCGTTAAGGAGGGTCGAGGCGCGCTCGACCGGCGGGGAGACCGGGCGCCGGCCGGCGCCCCGGCGGGTGGCGCCGGCGATCAGGCGGGTCCGGTCGGATCGTGCGGTCATCACGCCTGCCCAAGGGTTGCGGTGAAGCCTCCAAAGGCCTCTAAACGGGCGGGGGCGCAAGAGCGGCGGCGAGGCGCGGGATGCGGATACGGACGGCAGGTTGGTGGAAGGCGACGAGCGCGGCGCTCGTCCTCGGGCTTTCGGTCGCCGCCTGCGGCCGTGGCGAGCCGGCCGAGGAGGTCGTGGAGCCGCAGCCGGTCCGCACTGACGCCGCCGCGCCCCAGTTCGACAGTCCGACGCTGGCGGCCGTGAAGCGGCGCGGCCGGCTGAACTGCGGGGTCCATGAGGGCCTGGTGGGCTTCGCCTACACCGACAACCGGGGCCAGTGGCGCGGCTTCGACGCCGACTTCTGCCGCGCCCTCGCCGCGGCGGTGCTGGGCAACCCGAACGCGGTCCGCTTCGTGCCCCTGACCACCAGCCAGCGCTTCGAGGCGCTGCGCAGCGGCCGTATCGACGTGCTGTGGCGCAGCACCTCCTGGACGCTGGCGCGCGAGGCGGAGGAGGGCGTGCGCTTCGCCGGGATCAACTACTACGACGGCCAGGGCTTCCTGGTGCGACGCGCCCTCGACCTGGCCAGCGCCGTCGAGCTGAACGGCGCGCGGATTTGCGTTCAGAGGGATTCGACCTCTGAGCTCAACGTGGCCGACTGGTTCCGGGCGCGGGGCATCGCCTATCGCCCGGTGGTGACCGCCAGCCAGGATGCGGCGCGAGAAGCCTATGCACGGGAGGACTGCGACGCCTTCAGCGCCGACGTCTCCGCCTTGGCGGCGGCCCGCACCCTGCTGGGCAATCCGGAACAGCACGCCATCCTGCCCGAGGTGATCTCCAAGGAGCCGCTGGGGCCGGCGGTGCGCGCAGGCGACGAGGCGTGGACCTCGATCGTGCGCTGGACCCTCAACGGACTGATCCTCGCCGAGGAGCTGGGCGTCACCCGGGAAAACGCCGGCCAGCTGGCCGAGGCATCGCGCGACCCGACGATGCGTCGCCTGCTGGGCGTCGAGGGCGACGTCGGGCCGATGATCGGCCTGTCGAAGGATTGGATTAAGAGAGCCATCGAAGCTGAGGGCAACTATGGGGAAATCTTCGCCCGAAACATCGGGGCGGATTCTTCTCTCGACCTGGCGCGCGGCCTCAACGCACAATGGAACGCGCGGCCCGGCGGGTTGATCTACGCCCTGCCCATCCGATAACCACGCCGCCACAGGGCCCGGGGGAGCTTCATGGAAACCACGAAACGCGGCGGGATTCCGCTCTACGTCTGGATGCTGGTCGGCTTTCTGGCCGGTCTGGGCGGCGGCCTCTTCGTCAATCTGAACGGCCTCGAGGTCGTGCCCTGGGTGATGGAGATCATCCAGGCCGTGGGCCAGATCTTCCTGCGCCTGCTGTTCATGCTGGTGCTGCCGCTGCTGTTCTCGGCCCTGGCCGTGGGCGTGGCCGAGATGGGCGACCTCAAGTCGCTGGGCCGGGTGGGGCTGAAGACCCTGCTGTTCACCATCCTGGTCTCGGCCATCGCCGTCGCGGTCGGATTGGTCATGGTCAACTGGTTCCAGCCGGGCGCGGGCGTTGATCCGGCGCTGGCGCGGCAACTGCTGGCCGACGGGGCCGAGGGCGCCTCGGCCATCGTCGGCAATGCGCCGCAGAGCATCGAGGCGGGCCAGTTCTTCCTCGACATGATCCCCTCGAACGTCGTCACCGCGGCCTCGGAGAACCAGATCCTGCCGGTGATGGTGTTCGCCCTGATCTTCGGCATCGGCATGGTCATGGCCAAGTCGCCCTCGACCGACCGGCTGCAGGAGACGCTGCAGGGGCTGTTCGAGGTGATGATGAAACTCATCAACCTCGTCATCAAACTGGCCCCGGTCGCCATCGCCGCCCTGATGTTCAACCTGGCGGCGGTGTTCGGCTGGGATCTGCTGGTCCGGCTGGGCGCCTACGCCGCGGTCGCGCTGGGGGCCATGGCGATCCACATGTTCGTGGTCTATCCGCTGCTGGTCTGGATCTTCGGCGGCATGAATCCGCTGCGCTTCGCCAGCGGCGTGCGCGAGCCCTTCGTGGTCGCCTTCTCGACCGCCTCGTCAAACGCCACCCTGCCGATCGCGCTGAAGGCGGCGGAAGAGAAGCTGAAGCTGCCGCGTCGCATCTCGCGCTTCGTGCTGACCGTGGGGGCGACGGCGAACCAGAACGGCACCGCCCTGTTCGAGGGCGTGACGGTGCTGTTCCTGGCGCAGTTCTTCGGCGTCGATCTGAGCCTGACGCAACAGCTGATCGTCATGCTGGTCTGCATCCTCGGCGGCATCGGCACGGCGGGGGTGCCGGCCGGATCGCTGCCGGTCATCGCCCTGATCCTGACCATGGTCGGCGTGCCCGCCGAAGGCATCGGCCTGGTGCTGGGCGTCGACCGCTTCCTCGACATGTGCCGGACCACGCTGAACGTCACCGGCGACCTGGTGGCGGCGACCGTGGTCTCGCGCGGCGAGAGCGACGAGATCGTGCCGCCGGATCTTCCGGAGCCGGTGGCGCCTCCGGCCGACTAGGCGCCGATCGCGACGGGGCCGCCGTCGGGCGCGCCCCATTCGGCCCAGCTGCCGTCATAGAGGCGGAACGACCGGCCCAGCGCGGCCAGGCCGAGGCCGAGGATGGCGGCGGTGACGCCCGAGCCGCAGGTGGTGATGACAGGCCGGTCGGGATCGATCCCGGCCGAGGCGAAGGCCGCGCGGAGCTCGCCGGGAGCCTTTAGCCGGCCGGCGGCGTCCACCACCTCAGGGAAGGGCAGGTTGCGCGCGCCGGGCATGTGGCCGCAGCGGAGCCCCGGACGCGGTTCGGTCGCCTCACCGCGGAAGCGGGCGGCCGGGCGGGCGTCGAGCACCTGTTCGCCGGCCTCGAGGGCGTGGCGCACGTCGTCCATCGAGGCGACCCTGTCGGCGTCGAACCCGGCGTGGAACACCGCCGGGCGCGGCTCGGGCGCCGGGCCGCTGTCGAGCGGAAGGCCGGCCTCGCGCCAGGCCGGGAGGCCGCCGTCCAGCACCTGCGCCCGGCGCGCGCCCATGACCTTCAGCATCCACCAGACCCGCGGCGCCGAGCGAAGGCCAAGCGTGTCGTAGACCACGATGTGGTCCGCCTCGGACAGCCCGAGGGCGCCCATGCGAGCGGCGAACGCTTCGGGCGAAGGCAGCATGTGCGGCAGATCGCCGGAGCTGTCCGAACTGGCCTCGAGGTCGAAGAAGACGGCGCCGGGCAGGCGCGCCGCCACGAAGTCCGGGCGTCCGTCGCGCCCGTCCAGATGCCAGCTGGCGTCGACGATCCGCAGATCCTGGGCCCCGAGGCGGGCGGCGAGGTCGTGGGTGGAGATCAGGGGGCTGGGGTCGGGCATGGGTGCACGGCTACGCCGGCGGTCAGCTCTTCGCCAGCGCCAGCTGGATCACGTCGGTGCGACCGAAGCGGAAGCCGGCCTCACAGTAGGCCAGGTAGAAGCGCCACAGGCGGCGGAAACGCTCGTCGAACCCGGCCATGCGGCTGATCTCCGGCCAGGCCGACTGGAAACGCTGGTCCCACAGCTTCAGCGTTTCGGCGTAGTCGCGGCCGAATCGCTCGACCGTCCCCCAGGCCAGCCCGGCCCGGTCGACCACCGGCTTCAGCGCCGCCTCGGACGGCAGCATGCCGCCGGGGAAGATATATTTCTGTATGAAGTCGGCCCGCTTGCGGTAGCCGCCGAAGTGGGCGTCGTCGATGGTGATGATCTGCAGGCCGGCCCTGCCGCCGGGAGCCAGCACCTCGTGGATCTTGCCGAAATAGGCGGGCCAGTACTCCTGGCCCACCGCCTCGAACATCTCGATCGAGGCGATCCGGTCGAACCGCCCCTCGACGTCGCGGTAGTCGACCAGTCGGATGTCGGCGCGATCGGACAGGCCCGCATTGAACATGCGCTGCCGGGCGAAGTCGTACTGCTGCCGCGAGATGGTGATGCCGGTGACCCGGGCTCCGACCTCCGTCGCCGCGAACTCGGCGAAGCCGCCCCAGCCGCAGCCGATCTCCAGCACCGAGTGGCCGGCCTGCAGGTCCATCATTCGGGCAAGGGAGGCGTACTTCTCGCGCTGCGCCGCCTCCAGCGCCATGCCGGCGCGGCTGAACCGCGCCGAGGAATAGGTCATCGTCGGGTCGAGCCAGGTCGCGTAGAAGGTGTTGCCGAGGTCGTAGTGGGCGTGGATGTTCTTGCGCGAGCCGGCGCGGCTGTTGCGGTTCATCCGGTGGGCCAGCCAGTTCAGCGCCCGGATCATCGCATTGCCCCGGAACAGGCGGCTGATGTGTTGCTGGTTGCGCACCAGCACCTCGAGAAGCGCGGCGAGATGCGGCGTCTCCCACTCCCGGGCCATGTAGCCTTCAGCGAAGCCGATGTCGCCGGCGGCCAGCACCCGCCGGGCGAAGCCGTAGTCGCGCACCTCCAGCACCGCGGACGGGCCCGGCGCGTCGCCTTCAAGCTGGTGGATCGCGCCGTTGGGGAGTCGGACGGTCAGACGGCCGACGCGCCAGTTGGCGGTGAGGAGGCGCAACAGGAGGGCGAACCCGCGCGGGGTGCGGGCCCCAGGCTCCAGACGGTCGGCGGTCACCGAGGTCATGGCGGCGATGTTGGGTAGCCGCGGGGCGGTCGTCAATCCCCGTTCCGCGAGAGTCCGGGCGGGCAGGCGCCGGCGGGCGCGGCGCGACGGGGATCCTGGCATCGGTCGGCTTACTCCACACAGCGAGGGCGTCGGCGGGATACGGCGCAGCTCGCCGGCCGGATGCCCTCGCCGAACGGGCGCGGCGCATGCCACCTTGCGTCGCCCGCCGGTCGGCGCCACCTGATCGCCGCAGAAGCGCGTCACAGGCTCTCGCCGCCGAGTTCAGAAGAAGGTCGTCCCGTGCCCCAGCCCAACGCCGTCATCGACATCACCGAAGGCCTGAAGCGGCCCGTCAGCATCGGCGGCGGCCAGCGCATCGTGTTCATCGCCGGGCCCTGCCAGCTCGAAAGCCGCCAGCATGCGCTGGAGATGGCCAACGCCCTGAAGGAGATCGGCGAGCGGCTGAACGTCGGCATCATCTACAAGACCAGCTTCGACAAGGCCAACCGCACCAGCGTCAACGCCGCGCGCGGCCTGGGCCTGGCGGGTTCGCTGCCGATCTTCGCCGAGATCCGCGAGACCGTCGGCCTGCCGGTGCTTACCGACGTGCACAACGAGGCCCAGTGCGCCGAGGCGGCGCAGGCGGTCGATGTTCTGCAGATCCCGGCCTTCCTGAGCCGCCAGACTGACCTGCTGCTGGCCGCCGCGGCCACCGGCAAGGCGATCAACATCAAAAAGGGCCAGTTCCTCGCCCCGTGGGACATGAAGCACGTCATCGCCAAGGTGGTCGGCGCCGGGAATCCCAACGTCATGGCGTGCGAGCGCGGAGCCAGCTTCGGCTACAACACCCTGGTGAGCGACATGCGGGCCCTGCCGATCCTGCGCGAGATCGGCTGCCCCGTGGTCTTCGACGCGACGCACAGCGTGCAGCAGCCGGGCGGGCAGGGGACCTCCTCGGGCGGCCAGCGCGAGTTCGTGCCGGTGCTGGCCCGCGCCGCCGTCGCGGTGGGCGTCGACGCCGTGTTCATGGAGACCCACCAGGATCCCGACCGCGCTCCGTCGGACGGGCCCAACATGGTGCCGCTGAACGAGTTCGAGGCGCTGGCCGCTGACCTGATCGCCTACGACGACCTGACCAAGGCGCGGATGGCGAAGGCGGCCTGAATCCGTTAGTCCCGGCAGGATGACGGTCCGGACCCTCGATCTCGGCGAACTGCAGGCCCTGCTGGAGCGCGTGCGCGGCCTGAAGGTCGCCTGCGTCGGCGACCTGATGCTGGACCGCTATGTCTATGGCGAGGTCAGCCGCATCTCGCCGGAGGCGCCCATCCCGGTGCTGCACACGCGGCGGACCACGGCCATGCCGGGCGGAGTGGGCAACGTCGCCCGCAACGTCGCGGCGCTGGGCGGCGTCGCCCGGCTGGGGGCGGTCGCGGGCACGGACGCCGCCGGCGACGAGCTGGCCGCCCTGATCGCGGCGGAGCCGGGCGTGGAAGATGTAGTCGAACGGCGCGACGGCGTGACCACCATCGTCAAGACCCGTTTCGTCGCCGCCGGTCAGCAATTGCTGCGCCTCGACGAGGAAGCGCCGGCGGTGATGGGCGAGGAAAGTGAGGCATTCACAGGTGTTTCCGTCATTCTCCTGTCGGATTACGCCAAGGGCGTGGTCAGCGATCTGCTGATCGGCGAGGCGCTGGCGGCGGCCGAGGCGAGCGGGGCGCCGGTGATCGTCGATCCCAAGGGGCGCGACTTCGCCCGCTACGGGCCCGTCGACCTGATCAAGCCCAACGCCAGCGAACTGGCGGCGGCCACGGGCCTGCCGGTGGACAGCGACGCCGAGGTCGAGGCGGCGCTGAAGGCCCTGCTGGCGGCGACGACGGCCAAGGCCATCGTCGTCACCCGGGCTGGCAAGGGCATGAGCCTGATGCGCCGCGGCGGACCGGTGAAGCATTTCCCGGGCCGGGCGCGCGAGGTGTTCGACGTCTCGGGCGCCGGCGACACCGGGCTGGCGGCGCTGGGGCTGGCGCTGGGGGCGGGCGCGTCGCTGGAGACGGCGGTGCAGTTCGCCATCCTCGCCTCGGGCGTGGTGGTCGGCAAGGCCGGCACGGCCGTGGTCACGCCCGCCGAGCTGATCGACGCGGAGATGAGCCAGCATGCCGCCGGGGCCCACGCCAAGGTCATGCCGCTGGAGGAGCTGGCCCATGTCGTCGAGGGCTGGAAACGGCAGGGGCTGAAGGTCGGCTTCACCAACGGCTGCTTCGACATCCTGCACCGCGGCCACGTGGCCTACCTTGCGCAGGCGCGCAGCTGGTGCGACCGGCTGGTCGTGGCGCTCAACACCGACGCATCCGTGCGCCGGCTGAAGGGCGAAGGGCGGCCGATCAACGACCTCGACAGCCGCGCCGTGGTCATCGGCGGGCTGCAGAGCGTTGACCGGGTGACCAGTTTCGATGATCCGACGCCCCTGGCCCTGATCGAGCGACTGCGACCCGACGTGCTGATCAAGGGGGCCGACTACACCCGCGAGGGAGTGGTCGGCGGCGACCTGGTGGAGAGCTGGGGCGGGGAGGTGAGGCTGGCCACTTTCGAGGACGGCTTCTCGACCACACGCACGATCGAGAGGATGAAGGACAGCTGATGGCGCGCCGGATGATCTTGGTGACCGGCGGGGCCGGCTTCATCGGCTCCAACATCGTGGCGCGGCTGTGCGCCGCCGACACGGCCGACGTGGTGGTCTGCGACCGGCTGGAGGACGCGGCCTCGGGCAAGTGGCGCAACCTGGCCAAGCACCCGATCGCCGACTTCTGGCAGCCGGAAGAGATGTTCGAGCGCCTGGAGCGGCACGCCGACCGAGTCGAGGCCGTGGTCCATATGGGCGCCATCTCATCGACCACCGAGCCGGACGCCGACCTGATCCTGCGCACCAATTTCAGCCTGTCGCGCGACCTGTGGGACTGGTGCGCGCTGCGCGACGCACGGATGGTCTACGCCTCGTCGGCGGCCACCTACGGCGACGGCGAACAGGGGTTCGAGGACGCTGATGATCTTGAGAGGCTGTCGCGCCTGAAGCCGCTAAACGCTTACGGCTATTCGAAATATCTGTTCGACCAGTATGCGGCGAAACAGGCCGACGAAGGGCATGCGCCGAGCCAGTGGGCGGGCCTGAAGTTCTTCAACGTCTACGGCCCGAACGAGTACCACAAGGGCGGCATGAAGTCGGTCGTGGCCCAGATCTGGCCCAAGGTGGCGGCGGACGAGGCGGTGACCCTGTTCCGCTCGCACAACCCGGCCTACGCCGACGGCGGGCAGATGCGCGACTTCGTCTTCGTCGAGGATGTGGTCGACATCGTCGACTGGCTGCTGGAGACGCCGGGCGTGTCGGGCGTATTCAACGCGGGCTCGGGACAGGCGCGGTCCTTCCTCGACCTGGCCAACGCCACCTTCGCCGCGGCCGGCAAGTCGCCGCGGGTCGAGTACGTCGACACGCCGCTGTCGATCCGCGACAAGTACCAGTACTTCACCGAGGCGCGCATGGAGCGGGTGCGGGCGGCCGGATACGCCGGCCAGTCGACGCCTCTGGAGGAGGGGGTCCGCCGCTATGTGCAGGACTTCCTGATGCAGGCGGATCCCTACCGGTGAGGCTCCCCCGGCTGACCCCGCGGCAGTGGATCGGCTGGTTCGGCTTCGCCATGGTGTTCCTGCTGACCGCCGCCACGGCGGTGTGGCGCGGCGACATCCTGAGGGCGGGACTGGACCCGCAGGTGCCGTTCCAGACCTACGCGCCGCCGCCCGCGCCCGACTACGGCGCGCCGGCGGCCTGGGTGCTGCGCGACGCCCGCGCGCCCGGCGCCGGAAACGCGGCCGTGTTCTTCGTCCATTCGACCACCTACGAAGGCGGCCGGCACTGGAACGGGCCGGTCGGCACGGCCAAGGGCGAACGCTGGCTGCGCGAGGTGGTGATCCCGAACTACGCGGGGCCGTTCGCGCGGGCCGGAGCCGTCAGCGCGCCCCGCTACCGGCAGGCCAGCCTCTACACGCGGCTGACCCTGCGCGAGGACGCCCGGGACGCCCGGGCCTTCGCCTATCAGGACATCGTCGCCGCCTTCGAGGCCTGGCTGGAGCGGCATCCCGAGGGGCCGATCGTCCTCGCCGGGGTGGAGCAGGGCGGGGAACTGGTCGAGCGGCTGGCTCGGGAACGGGTGGCGACCGATCCTTCGCTGCGCGAGCGCCTCGCGGCCGTCTATCTGATCGACGTCGTGGTCGCGGCGAGCGGACTGTCGCCGGCGCTTCCCGCCTGCGGACGGCGCGACCAGGCCGGTTGCGTCGTCGCCTTCTCCCCGGTCGGCGACGGCAACGACGGCGCGGCGCGGCGGCGCTTGCGGCGGGCGCTGGTCTGGGACGCGCGGGGCCGGCTGGTCGAGTTGGAGGACCGACGGCCGGTCTGCGTGAACCCGCTCACCGGCTCGACCGATACGTCGCCGGCGCCGGCGCGGGCGCATCGCGGCGCGACCAACGCCACCGGGCTGGAGTGGGGCGCTCATCCGGCCCTCATGACGCGCGAGGTGGCCGCGCAGTGCCGCGACGGCCTGCTGCGGCACACCGAGCCGGATCTGGAGTCGTTCCGCGAGACCGGCAGCTGGGCGGACCGCCGAAAATCACGGCCTTACAATCTCTTCTACGGCGACCTTGAAGCGGATGTGCAGACGCGACTGGCGGCCTGGCGCGCAACGGCCCCGGCCTAGTCCACGCCCGGCCGGTCGTTGCGCCAGTCGAACAGGGCTTCAAGCACCTTCACCGCCTCGCCGCGCGGCGAGGCCAGGTCCGGATCGCGGGCCAGCACCAGACGGGCGTCGTCGGCGGCGGCGAGCAGCAAATCCCGGTGCCGGATCGGATCGGCGAAACGGTAGGCGGGGAAACCGCTCTGTCTCAGCCCCAGCGGGTCGCCGCCGCCCCGCAGCCGGAAGTCCTCCTCGGCGATCTCGAAGCCGTTCTCGGTGCGGCGCAGGGTCTCCAGCCGCACCCGGGCCGTCTCGCCCAGCCCTTCGTCGCCGCCGCCGTAGAGCAGCAGGCAGGTGCTGGCGGCGGAGCCCCGGCCGACGCGGCCGCGCAACTGGTGCAACTGGGCCAGGCCGAAGCGGTCCGCGTGCTCGATGACCATGATCGAGGCGTTGGGCACGTCGACGCCGACCTCGACCACCGTGGTGGCGACCAGCAGCGGGGTGCGGCCGTCGGCGAAGTCGGCCATCACCGCCTCGCGCTCCGGGCCCGGCATCTGGCCGTGGGCGAGCCCGACCTCGACGCCCAATATGCGGCGCAGGTCAGCCGCCCGCGCCTCGGCGGCGGCGAGGTCGGAGGCTTCGCTTTCGGCCACCAGCGGGCAGATCCAGTAGGCCTGGGCGCCGCCGTCGAGCGCCGCCTTGAGCCGCTTCGCCACCTCGCCGATGCGCGTCAGCGGCAGGACGGCCGTGGTCACGGGGGTGCGGCCCGGCGGCTTCTCCGTCAGCCGCGAGACGTCCAGCTCGCCGTACTGGGTCAACTCCAGCGTTCGCGGGATCGGGGTGGCGGACATGGTCAGCAGGTGCACCCCGCCGGTCCGCGGGTCGCCCTTGGCCTGCAGCCGCTGGCGCTCATTGACCCCGAAGCGGTGCTGTTCGTCGATCACCGCGAGGCCGAGGCGGTCGAAGCGGACCGTGTCCTGGAACAGGGCGTGGGTGCCGATGGCGACCCTGGCCTCGCCCGAGGCCAGGGCGGCCAGCCGGGGCCGGCGTTCGGCCGGGGTGTCGCGGCCGGTGAGCAGGACCGTCGTCACGCCGGCGGCCTCGAGCATCGGCGCCAGCCGCTGGAAATGCTGGCGGGCGAGGATCTCGGTGGGCGCCATCAGGGCCGCCTGGAAGCCCGAGGCGGCGGCGTCGGCCAGCGCCAGCGCCGCGACCGCGGTCTTGCCCGAGCCGACATCGCCCTGCAGCAGCCGCCCCATCTGTTCGCCCGAGGCGAGGTCGCGCCGGATCTCGGCGATCGCCTGCGTCTGCGCGCCGGTGAGGGCGAAAGGCAGGGCGGCGAGCAGGCGCTCCGAGGCTTCGCCGGGCAGGATCACCGGCGCGGGCGTGATCTGGCGCGCGCGTCGCCGGCGGGCGAGGGCCAGCTGGTGGGCGAAAAGTTCGTCCCAGGCCAGCCGCTGCCGGGCCGGCGCGTCCGGTTCGAGGTCCGGCTCCCCGGCCGGGGCGTGCAACTGGCCCAGCGCCGCGCGCCAGCCGGGCCAACGCCGCTTCGCCAGCCACGCCGGGTCCTGCCACTCCGGCAGCTCGGGCGCGTGGGGCAGGGCGGCCTGCACCAGCTTGCGCACCTGGCGCGAGGACAGGCCCTGGGTGGCCGGATAGACCGCCTCCACGGCGGCGATGTCGCCGGCCTCCTCGGGCCGGAACACGTCCGGATGGATGATCTGCACCTCGTTGTTGAAGCGCTCGACCTTGCCCGACACGATGCGCTTCTGTCCTTTCGGCACCAGGCGTTCGATGTGCTGGGCCGAGCCCCCGAACCAGATCAGGTGGACGAAGCCGGTCTCGTCCGAGGCCCGCACCTTGATCGGCGCGCCGGGCTTGTGCGGCACGATCAGCCGGTCGACCAGCACCTCGAACTGGCCGGTCAGGCCCTCGACCGCGTCGGCGGCGGTCATCGGCCGCCGCACGACCACGCCGGAGGGGGCGAGGAACAGCAGGTCGCGCACCAGCGGGCCGGCCAGTTTCTGCACGAGCGGCAGCACGCGCGGCCCGACGCCCTTCAGCGTCTCGACCCCGGCGAACAGCGGAAAGAGAATCTGCGGCCGCATACCGCGCAGCATAGCTGGCGGCGGGGCGTCTGGAACGCTATCTGGACGGCCCTGTTAGAAGATGTGGACCGGGCAAGGATTCTTGTGGCCGATACGAACGCGCGTGCGAACGAGACCCGACAGGCCCGGCTGGGCCGCATCGCCTTCCGGGCGTGGCGGCGCGGCTTCCGCGAGGCCGACCTGGTGCTGGGGCCGTTCGCGGAGGAGGTCGGACCGACGCTGGATGACGCGGAGCTCGACGCCTTCGAGGCCCTGCTGATGCAGGACGACGATCACGCCCTCTACGCCTGGATCATCCAGACCGCCCCCACTCCGCCAGAGCACGACGGACCTGTAATGCAGAAGATCCGCGCCTTCATGGCCGAACACGTCGCCGCCGAAGTGGCGAAGGGGGTCGCCTGATGGACGGCGCCGTGCCGAAGCGCGCCGATCGCACCCTGGGCGGCGCGCCGGAGGGGCTGGACGCCCTGACCGTGGCCGAACGGCTGAAGGCCGCGGGCGGCGTCGGCCTGTTCGTGGCCCGCGACTTCGCCCGCATGGGCGAGTTCACCCAGGCGTTCCGGTTCTTCGCCGGCGACATGGAGGTGCTCGAGTTTCCGGCGTGGGACTGTCTGCCCTACGACCGGCTGAGCCCGACGTCCGGCGTGTCGGCCCAGCGCATGGCGGCCCTGACGGCGCTGGCGCGTCGCGAGGCGGGGGACAGCCGGCCGTTGCTGGTGGTCACGACGGTCAGCGCCGCGATGCAGCGGACGCCGCCGCGGGACGCGACCTGCGGAGCCGGGTTCGAGACCACGGTCGGTCTGGACCTCGATACCGCGGCGCTGGAGCGCTATTTCGCCGCCAACGGCTACGTGCGCGCCTCGACCGTGTCGGAGCGCGGCGAGTTCGCGGTGCGCGGCGGGGTGATCGACGTCTTCCCGCCGGGCTTCGAGGAGCCGGTGCGGCTGGACATGTTCGGCTCGGAGCTGGAGTCGATCCGCACCTTCGATCCCGACACCCAGCGTTCGACCGGCCAGATGACCAGCGTATCGCTGGCGCCGGTGTCCGAGGCCTTGCTGGATCCGGACAGCATCTCGCGGTTCCGCACCGGCTACCTGAACCTGTTCGGCGCGCCGGGCGAGGACCCGATGTACGCGGCGGTCAGCGAGGGCGCGCGGCGGCAGGGCATGGAGCACTGGCTGCCGCTGCTCTACGAGCGGCTGGAGACCCTGTTCGACTACCTGCCGGAGGACGGCCGCATCTTCCTCGACAACCAGGTGGAGGCGGCGCGGGCGGAGCGCTGGAGCCTGACCCAGGACGCCTGGGAGGCGCGGCGCGAGGCGGCGAAGGGCAAAGGCGGCACGGCGTACCGCGCCCTGCCGCCGGACCGGCTCTACCTCCCGGAGGCGGACTGGAACTCGGCCCTGGCCGGGCGCGACGTTCGCCGCTTCTCGCCCTTCCAGGGCGAGGGCGAGGACGCCGGCGGGCGGCTGGGGCGCACCTTCGCGGCCGAGCGCGCCCAGGACAGCGTCAACCTGTTCGAGGCGGTCGCCCGCCATGCCGAGGCGGTCAAGGCGGCCGGCAGGCGCGTGCTGTTCGCCTCGTGGACCGAGGGATCCTCGGAGCGGCTGGCCTCGATGCTGGCCGATCACGGGCTGGAGCACGTCGTGGCGGTGCGCGACTGGGCCGACGTGCAGGCGGCGCCGGAGGGGCTGTTCCTGCGCGGCGTGCTGCCGGTGGAGCACGGCTTCGAGACCGACGAGGTCGCCGTTATCTCCGAGACCGACATCCTCGGCGACCGGCTGGCGCGGCCGCGCAAGAAGCGGCGCGCCTCGAACTTCCTCGCCGAGGCCTCGGCCCTGACCACCGGCGACCTGGTGGTCCACCTCGACCACGGCATCGGCCGCTACGAAGGCCTGAAGACGCTGGAGATCCAGGAGGCGCCGCACGACTGCCTGGAGCTGCTCTACGCCGGCGAGTCCAAGCTGTATCTGCCGGTCGAGAACATCGACCTGCTGACCCGCTACGGGACCGACGCCGACGGGGTGCAGCTGGACCGGCTGGGCGGTGCCGGCTGGCAGGCGAGGAAGGCGAAGGCCAAGGAGCGGCTGCGCGCCATGGCCGAGGGGCTGATCGCGCTGGCCGCCAAGCGGGCGCTGCGCCGGACCGACGCGGTGGAGCCGCCGCACGGCCTGTTCGACGAGTTCTGCGCCCGCTTCCCCTACGAGGAGACCGAGGACCAGCTCAACGCCATCGCCGACGTGCTGGAGGACCTCGGCAAGGGCACGCCAATGGACCGGCTGATCTGCGGCGACGTCGGCTTCGGCAAGACCGAGGTGGCGCTGCGCGCCGCGTTCGTGGTGGCCATGAGCGGCCAGCAGGTCGCCGTGGTGTGCCCCACGACCCTGCTGGCGCGGCAGCACTTCAAGACCTTCAGCGAGCGCTTCTCCGGCTGGCCGGTCAAGGTCCGCCACCTGTCGCGCATGGTCACGGCGAAGGACGCGGCCGAGACCCGCGCCGGGCTGAAGGACGGCAGCTTCGAGATCGTCGTCGGCACCCATGCGGTGCTGAGCGAGCAGGTCGGCTTCAAGGACCTCGGCCTCGTCATCGTCGACGAGGAGCAGCACTTCGGGGTCAAGCACAAGGAGAAGCTGAAGACCCTGCGCGCCGACGTACACCTGCTGACCCTGACGGCGACGCCCATCCCCCGCACCCTGCAGATGGCGCTGTCGGGCATCCGCGAGATGTCGATCATCGCCACGCCTCCTGTGGATCGCCTGGCGGTGCGGACCTATGTCACGCCGTGGGACCCGGTGCTGGTGCGCGAGGCCCTGCTGCGCGAGAAGTATCGCGGCGGCCAGGCCTACTATGTCGCGCCGCGGCTGAAAGACCTGCCAGAGATAGAGCGCTTCCTGCGCGAACAGGTCCCCGAGGTGAAGTTCGTGGTCGGCCACGGCCAGATGTCGGCGACCCAGCTGGAAGACGTGATGAGCGCCTTCTACGACGGCCAGTACGACGTGCTGGTCTCGACGACGATCGTCGAAAGCGGTCTCGACATCCCGACCGCCAACACCCTGATCGTGCACCGCGCCGACATGTTCGGCCTGGCCCAGCTGTACCAGATCCGCGGCCGGGTCGGCCGGTCCAAGGCCCGCGCCTTTGCCTATCTGACCACGCCCAACGAGAAGCCGATGAGCCTGTCCGCCGAGCGGCGGCTGCAGGTGCTGCAGTCGCTGGACAACCTCGGCGCCGGCTTCCAGCTCGCCAGCCACGACCTCGATCAGCGCGGCGGCGGCAACCTGCTCGGCGACGAGCAGTCGGGCCACATCCGCGAGGTGGGCGTCGAGCTGTACCAGCAGATGCTCGAGGACGCCGTCGCCAGCCTCAAGGCGGAAGGCGATGGCGAGGAGATCGACCGCGGCTGGTCGCCGGCCATCAATGTTGGCGCCGCGGTCCTGATTCCAGAGGATTACGTCCCGGACCTGAATGTCCGTCTGAGCCTGTACCGCCGCCTGTCGGACGCCGAGAACAGCGAGAGCCGGGAAGCGCTGGCCGCCGAGCTGATCGATCGCTTCGGCCCGCTGCCGGACGAGGCGAAACAGCTGCTGCGCATCGTGGGCATCAAGGCCAACTGCAAGACGGCCTGCATCGAGCGCATCGACGTGGGCCCCAAGGGCGCCGTCCTGACCCTGCGCGGCAACGCCTTCCCCAACCCGGCCGGCCTGGTCGGGCTGATCCAGAAGAACCACGCCTTCTGGAAGATCCGCCCGGACCAGAAGATCGTGGTCAAGGGCGACTGGGACACGCCCGAGGACCGTCTGAAGGTGGCCGAGCGGATCACGGCCGACCTCGCGCGGGTTGCGGGGGCGGCCTGAGGCGCCTCCCCCGGCCCCTCAGTCGGACGGGGCCCGTTCGCTGACCCGGCCCAGATCAGTCTGCAGCCGCGCCGCGCGCTCGGTCGTCAACCCGAGCTGGCAGCTGTCGATGATCAGCGGCCCCATGGTTCCCGTCTCGCCCGACGCCCGCCAGGCGCACTCGGCGTCGCGGAAGGCGATCCAGGTTCGCTGGGCGTTTCGCAGGTCGCTCCGAGCTTCGGAGTCCAGTCGCCCGATCAGTTCGCGGTAAGCCTCGTTCAGCAGGGCGTCCTGCTGCGCGTGCTCCTCCGAGATGCACTCCCGGACCAGGGCCGTGACGCCGCCCGCGCCTTCCATGCAAGCGGCATAGGCAGGTGTGTTCGGCGCATCATCCTGCGCCCCGGCCGCGCTGGCCCATGAGGCGACCAGTACGGCGGACAAGATCGTGATCGCGAGTTTCATGAGCCCTCCAGCTGGCCAGCAGCCATGATTCGAACGGCGTTCCCCCTAGCAGCCCGGCGCGGCGCTCTCGAAGCGTTTCTCCCACCACGCCTGCCAGCGGGTGCGCAGCTCGGCGAGCGCCGCTTCTGACAGGCCGTAAGTGGTCAGGGTCAGCATGACGAAACCGCGTGGGTGTTTCTCCGACGGCGGCTGGTCGACGACGACCAGCAGGCCGTCGCCCCAGGCGTCGACGGTGACGCCGGTCTGGTGGCGGGCGGTGAACCAGACCTCGCCGGCGGCGTCCGCTTCCGGGCCGAGCGGACCGGCCCACGCTTCTCCGGCGGCGGGCGCGGCGTCGAGGCCGAGCAGGCCGCGACCCAGCCTGTCCTCGCGCGGCGGGCCGGAGAAGAACAGGGTGCGACGCCGCTTCAGGCCATGGCGGGCGAGGGCGAAGGCCAACTGCCAGGTGAAGGAGATCCAGCCCTCGATCATGCCGTCGAAGACGTCGGTCCAGCTGCCTGCCGGGGCGGAGCGCACAACACGCACCACGCTGGAGTCGCCGCGCGCCTCCACCTCATAGCGGTCGTTGACGCCCTCGAAGACGACGGTCCTCGTCGCCTCGTCGGCGCGGGCATGGGTGACGAAGATGAAGTCGATCTCGTCCTTCAGGCTGTCGGCCTCCCAGCCGAACCAGTCCCTGATCTTCGCCGGATCGCGCAGGGCGTCCCAGACCACGTCTGCCGGTGCGGGGACCGTGACCTCGACGAGGACATGGTCCTCCATGGGAGCGGGGGCGTCTGTCATGGCGATCATCAGTTCTTCACGGGCGTGGGCCGTTTGACGGCGGGATGGCCGGCGGCGATGAGGCGAAAACGCCGGCCCGACGGGGCCGCGTACCTGCGGGCGAGGGTCGCGACGGCTTCGGCCAGCTCATCGGAGAAGGCGTCGAAGTCCGCAGGTTCGGCGAAGCTCACGTCGGCTTCGACCGTGAGGGTGAGCAGGCGCGAGCCCTCGGCCGCGGCGACGTCGCGCATGCGGGCGACGTCGCGGACCATGGCCGAGGCGGCGGCGATCAGGTGACCGCTGGCGTGGCGGTCCTGGGCGTCGACGGCGTCGGGGTCGGGCGGCGCCTGGAGCAGCGCAGGATCCAGCACAAAGGCGCCGGCGGCGACAAACAGCTTCTCGGTGAAGCCTCGTTTGCGCCGTTCGCCGGCCGGCCGCACCAGTCCCGCCGTCTCGAGAGCCCGAAGATGATAGCCGATCTTCTGCCGCGGCATGCCGAGCCGTTCGGCCAGGCCGGCCGCCGATGCAGGCTCCGCCAGGGCGGCGAGAATGCGCCGGCGGATCGGGGCCAGCGCGAGATGCGCGGCGTCCTGGTCGTCGAGCAGGGCGGAAGGGCGGGGCGTCATGGCCCCACTTTTCATTAGACAGAAGAAATTGTCAAATCAGCGACGGCCGATGCCGGCGCGGGCACGCTCCAGCGCGGCCGCGGGCGACTCCTCGGGCCCGATCTCGCTCACGCCCACTTCGAACTCGACCACGAACGGCGGGTGCTCGGGTCCTGCATCGAAGGCCGTGCAGCCAATCACGGCAGCGATCCGGTCCGCGGCGATACGGGCGGCCGGGCCCCGCGTGGCCGGCAGGGCGAGGGCGAAGACGTCCGGGGCCAGGCGGGCGGCCGTGTCTTCCGTCCGGATCAGGCGCGAGACCATGGCGCCGACCTGGGGAAGCGCCCGGTCCAGCCAGCCGCCCTCCCGGGCGGCGGCGATCGCCTCGGTGGCGGCTATCCGCAGGACCGCCACAGACAGCGGCCGACGCCGAAGGCGGGCGCCGTCGACCACGCGGGCCAGATGGGCGGCGAACAGCTCGGGGGTGAACAGGCCCGTCGCCGGGTCCGTCAGACCGGAGGCGCGGGCGCCCTCGAGGGTGCGGCGGATCGCGACGTGCCGACGATGGGCCCGGGCGAGGGCGACGATGCGCCCGGCGGTTTCCTCTTCCGGCGTGTCGGCGGCCGCGACGTCGGCGAAGCCGCGGTTGTACAGCTCGGCCAGATTGATCTCGGCAGAGCCGCGCAGATAGAGCACCGCCGGCACGTGATAGAGGCGGGTGTTGCGCTTCATCCCCGAAGCGATGGAAAGGGCCGGGGCGTGGTCCTCGCCCCCCCACAGCACGGCGGCATCGAACGGCCGCTCGTGGAGGTAGTCGAAGGCGGTATAGGGCGTCGGCGCCGCGATGACGTCGCAGCCGAGGGCGGTCAGGGAGTTGGAGAGGGCGAGAAAGCGCCGGTCCGGCTTTCCGGCGGCGAGCACCCGCAGCGGGGAGGGGTCGGGCTCTGCCGCCGGCAGCGGCTCGCCGCGCGCGGCGAAGGTCGCCTCGCGCAGGCTGACCTCCTCCTCGGCGATGGCGGCGCGGACCAGATGTTCGAGTCGGAGAGCGGCCTGGGCCGCGTGCGGCGGCGCGGACATGGCGATCTCGACCCGTCCTGCCTCCCAACTGGCCGCTTCCGACCCGATTGCGAGCACCGGCAACCGGCGCGGCGACACCGTCTGGCGCATCGCCTCGACGCCCGCCTTCGCCTCGGCCAGCCGGCTGTCGAGGATGACCGCCTCGAGCGGCCAGTCGATCAGGACCTGCACCGCCCCGACCAACGACCGGGCCGTGACCGTTCGCCAGCCGAGGGCGTCGAGTCCCTGACACAGGGGGCCGACAAGGCCATCGTCCGGCGCGACGACCAGAATGCGCGGATCGGAAGCCAAGGTGGAGTTCTCCAGACGCCCCCAGCCCCGGAGCGGTCTTCAGGGGCGGGACCATAGCGAGGAGCGCCGTGGCGAGGCAACGGTTCACGCAGGTTTGTGCCGGGACGACGGGCTCCGCATGTTTCCTCCCGGGAGAATTGCGTTAAGGAGGGCGCCTGTCGGGACGGTTGGGGAACCGGGTGAACGCAACTTCCGAACGGGGCGCCGGGACGCAGATGACGACGCCCGGCCACTGGGGTCGGCTGGCGGCGAAGGCCTTCGCGCGAAGCTGGGGCCGCGACGTCATGCTCTACACGGGCGGCGTGTCCTTCTTCGCGCTGCTGGCTGTGTTCCCGGCCATCGCGATCCTCATCGGCTTCTACAAGGCGGTGCTCAGCATCGGTCAGGTCAGCGAGCAGGCCGCGGCGCTCGCGGACGTGATGCCCTACGCCGCCCGGGCCATCTTCCTTCAGGAGATCGAGCGCCTGGCCAACGCCTCGGCCAGCACGGTGTCGACGCAGAGCTTCCTCGCCCTGGTCATCGGCGGTTACGCCGCGCACCGGGGCTTCAAGGCGCTGCTCGCGGGCCTGAACCTGATCCACGACGAGACCGAGCCGCACGGCTTCTTCCGCTTCAACCTGCTGGCCTTCTTCGTGGCCCTGTTCGCCTTCGCCCTGTTCACCGTGGTGTCGGGGGCCGTGGTCACCTCGCGCCTGCTCGAACACACCGGACCGGGAGAGGGCGGCGGCGGTCTGCCGGCGAACGGACTGTGGCCGGCGCTCGGCCTCGCCGTCGGCCTGACCCTGCTCTACCGCTACGCCATGTCCCACCGCACTCCGGTGGCCTGGGGACCGTCGATCACCGGAGGGGTGATCGCGACGGTGTTCTCGACCATTTCGTCCTGGCTGTGCGCCATCTACGTCGAGCAGATCGCCCCGCTGGGCGCGACCTACGGCTCGGTCGGCGCCGTGGTGGTCCTGCTGATCTGGCTGTCCTGGAACGTCAACGCCATCTTCTACGGCGGCGCCTTCGCCACCGAGATGGAGATCGCCGCCCGCTCCAGACAGGCCCCGGAACTGCCCGAGACTCCCGAAGAGACCTCGTCGGAGCGGGTGGTCAGCCTGTCTGCGCGGCGGGCGTCTCGACCACGATAGTCAGCACACCGCCGCTCTCCTCCACCGAGACGACGCGGCCGCCGAGACCCGACATCAGGAAGGGCACGTCGATGCGCGCCATCGGATCGGTGGCGAGCAGGGTCGCCCGCGATCCCGGCGGTGCGCCGCGGAGCGCCTTCTGAAGCTTCAGGCTCGGCGTCGGGCAGCGATGGCCGCGGGCGTCGACGATCACGCGCCGATCCGGTCGAGCAGCAGGCCCAGCGCCGTCCGCACGCTCTCGAGTCGCACCGCCTCGCGGCCGATGTCGCCGAAGCGATGCTCGACATGCACCGCGCCCGCCGGTCCGATCGCCGCGAAATGCACCAGCCCGACGGGTTTGGCCTCCGAACCGCCGCCGGGTCCGGCGACCCCGGTGACGGCGACCGAGACGTCGGCCCCGGCGTTCCGCAGCGCGCCTTCGGCCATGGCCCGCGCCACGGCCTCCGACACCGCGCCGGACACCTCGATCAGCTCGGCCGGAACGTCCAGCATCTGCGTCTTGGCGGCGTTGCTGTAGGTCACGAAGCCGCGGTCCAGCACCGCCGAGGATCCCGGGACGGCGGTGATTGCGGCCGCGACCAACCCGCCGGTGCAGCTCTCCGCGCAGGCGATCGTCAGCCCCCGCGCCGCCCCTTCCTCGACCACGCGTCGCGCCAGCGCCTGGATATCGTAGGAGAACATCTGGTCCTTTCCGAACCGGGCGCGAGTCACGCTAGGGTCGCGTCGCGCCGGGTCGGCGGCATCATACGGGGCGGGCATGAGCGAGACCACCATCGACACGGCGTCCGCAGCGCCCGGCGACCGACTGACCCCGGCTCTTTTCGCGATCGCCATCTTCACCTCGGCCTCGCTGGTCTTCGTGGTCCAGCCGATGGTCACCAAGCTGATCCTGCCCATGCTGGGCGGTTCGCCCGCAGTGTGGAACACGGCCATGGTGTTCTTCCAGGCGGCGCTGCTGGCCGGCTATGGCTACGCCCACCTGCTGCAGCGGATCAGATCGATCAAGGCGCAAGTCGGGGTGCATCTGGGCCTGCTGGTGCTGGCCGCCCTGTTCCTGCCGCTGCAGGTCAACGAGATCCTTGGAGCCCCCGATCCGGCGGCCCCGATCCTGTGGCTGCTGTCGACGCTGGCCCTGTCGGTGGGCGCGCCCTTCGCGGTGCTGTCGGCCACCGCGCCGCTGCTGCAGGCCTGGTATGCGCGGGTCCGCGCCGCCCATGCCGACGGCCGGAATCCCTACGTCCTCTACGCCGCCTCCAACCTCGGCAGCTTCCTGGCCCTGCTGTCCTATCCGTCCCTGATCGAGCCGCTGGCGACCCTGTCCGGCCAGCGCTGGGGCTGGACCCTCGGCTATGCGGCTTTCGGCCTGATGGTCGTGGGGCTGGCGCTGGTCGTCTGGCGTCGCCGCATCGACCGAAGCGCGGAGCCGGCGCCGCTGGCCCGCTCCGCCCCGATGTCCTGGCGCGAGAAGGGAATCCTGATCCTGCTCGCGGCCGCCCCGTCCAGCCTGATGCTGGGCGTCACCGCCCACCTGTCGACCGACGTCGCCTCCGCTCCCTTCCTGTGGGTCATCCCTCTGGCCCTCTACCTGCTGACCTTCGTCATCGCCTTCCAGAACCGTCCGTGGATCCCGTTGCCGGTCACCCTGGCCGTGCAGGGCGCGGTCGGGGCCGTGGTGGTGCTGATCGTCGCCTTCCGCTCCGCCAACTGGGCCATGGCCTTCGGGATTCACCTCGTCGCCTTCTTCTTCGCCGCCCTGATGTGCCACCAGCTGCTGGCGGCGCGACGCCCGGCGCCGGACCGGCTGACCGAATTCTACCTGCTGCTTTCGGTCGGCGGGGTGGTCGGCGGCGCCTTCACGGCCCTGCTGGCCCCGGCGATCTTCAACATGGTCTGGGAGTACCCGCTGGTGCTGGTGCTCGTCGGCCTGGCGCGGCCCTGGGGGAAGGGACCGCTCACCCGGGCGCAGGTCGCCCTGCTGCTCACCGGTGCGGTGGTGGCGCTGTCGCCGGTGCTGCTGTCGCTGTGGCTGAACGCCAACGACGAGGCGCGCGGCGCCTTCTACCGCATCTTCCCGGCCGGCATGGGCCAACTGGCCATGATCATGCTGATCCCCGCGGCGATATGCGCCTTCCTGCTGCGCAACCGCGCGCTGGCCTTCACCGCCGTGCTGGTGATGATCACCCTGTCGGCCCAGTGGATCGCCCGCGGCTATGACTGGAGCTACTCCGAGCGGAGCTTCTTCGGCGTCATGCGGGTGGCCAACGCCCCGGATCCGCGGATGGGCGGCGACGTCCATGTGCTGATGCACGGCACTACCCTGCACGGGGCGCAGGCGCGCAACGACCTCAACGAGTGCGCGCCGACCCTCTACTACAACACCGCCACGCCGATCGGTCAGTCCGCCTTGATGGTGCAGCGGCGCGGCCCGGCGCGGATCGGCGTGGTCGGTCAAGGGTCCGGGGCCATGGCGGCCTACAAGCGTCCGGTGGACCGCCTGACCTTTTTCGAGATCGACCCCATGGTCGACCAGCTGTCGCGCGATCCGCAGTGGTTCAGCTACATCTCGGACTGCGCGGAGGGGCCGGTCGACACCGTTCTGGGCGACGCCCGCCTGACCCTCGCCGACCAGCCGGCCGGCAGCTACGACCTGCTGATCATCGACGCCTTCTCCTCGGACGCGGTGCCGACGCACCTGCTGACCGCGGAAGCCATCGCCGGCTACCTGCGGCTGCTGAAGCCCGAAGGCGTGGTGCTCCTGCACCTGTCGAACCGCAACCTCGAGATCACCCTGCCGGCGATCGCCGCCGGCCAGGCCCTGGGCGTGCCGACCCTGCACCAGATCTACTACGAGAGCGGCACGGCGGCCGAGATGGCCGAGGCCTCGACCGAGGCCGTCATCCTTGGACGCAGCGAGGCGGCCTTGGCCGATTTCCGCGCCGATCCCCGCTGGAAGGCGACGCGGGCCACCACGGTGCGGCCGTGGACCGACGACTACGTCAACCTGATCGGGGCCCTGTGGCGCAGCTGGTTCCCGCCGCCGGAGCGGCCGTTCTAGGCGTCGGGCAGTTCGACGGTCGCGATCGCCTGCGCCGCGAGGCCCTCGCCGCGGCCGGTGAATCCAAGCCCCTCGGTCGTGGTCGCCTTGACGCTGACGGCCTCGGGCGGGAGCCCCAGCAGTCCGGCCAGCCGCTCGCGCATCGCCTGCCGGTGCGGCTTCACCTTCGGTCGTTCGCAGATCAGGGTCACGTCGACGTTGACCAGCCGACCGCCGCGGGCGTGCAGCCGCTCGACGGCGTGGAGCAGGAAGCGGTCCGAGGACGCCCCCTTCCACTGCGGGTCGGTGGGCGGGAAGTGGTCGCCGATGTCGCCGTCGCCCATGGCGCCGAGAATGGCGTCGGTCAGGGCGTGGAGGCCGGCGTCGGCGTCGGAATGGCCGATCAGGGTCTGGTCGTGGGGGATCTCGATCCCGCACAGCCACACGGCGTCGCCCGGACCCCAGCGGTGGACGTCGAAGCCCGAGCCGGTGCGGGTCCGGCGGGGGATCAGGGCCTCGGCCATGGCGAAATCCTCGGGGAAGGTGAGCTTCATCAGGCGCGGATCGCCCTCGACGATCCGGACGCGGCCGCCGGCGCGCTGAACGACCGCCGCCTCGTCCGTCGCCGGCTCCCCCGCGGGCCAGCCGGCCCAGGCGTCGATCAGGGTCTCCAATCGGAAGGCCTGCGGGGTCTGGGCGCGCCACAGGCCGTCGCGATCCACCGCTCCGGCCACCAGCCCAGCGGACTCTCGCCGCAGGCTGTCGGCCACCGGCAGCGCCGGCAGGGCGCCGTCGGCCTCGTCCAAGGCCCGCACGCACCGGTCGATGACGGCGCCCGAAAGGAGCGGACGGGCGGCGTCGTGGACCAGCACCGGCCGGTCGCCGGGGCCGCCGAGGACGGCCAGTCCGTTGCGCACCGAGGCGGCGCGGCTCGCGCCTCCGGCCACGGTGCGCCAGCCGGACAGCCCCTCCAGCGCGGCGGCGGCTTCCGGTTCGGCGCCGGACGGGACCACCACCACGACCTCCGCGGCTCCCGCCCGGAGCAGCGCCTCGACCGACCAGCGGATCACCGGACGACCGGCCAGCAGGCGCCACTGCTTGGGGCCGCCGGCGCGCGATCCGGAACCGGCCGCGACCACGACGGCGGCGAAGACGGGGAGGGGGGATGACATCGTCGGCCTTCTAATCGCCGCGGTTGCGCTTGACGAGAGGGGCGTCCGGCAGGCGGTAAGGACGGATGAACCCAGGAATCCAGATCGGCGACGTGCAGGTGCCCGGCCGGGTGCTGACCGCCCCCATGACCGGCATCACCGACCTGCCGTTTCGCCGGCTCGCCAGCCGGCTGGGCGCAGCCTACGTCGCCACCGAGATGGTCGCCGCCGCCGAGCTCGCCCGCGCGCGGCCGGACGTGGTGCGTCGCGCCGCCGTCGGAGAGGGGCTGCCGCTGACGGTGATCCAGCTGGTCGGGGGCGATCCCGCCGCCATCGCCGAGGGCGCGCGCATGGCCGAGCGGGCCGGCGCCGACATCGTCGACCTGAATTTCGGCTGCCCCGCCAAGGAGGTCACCGGCGCCGCCTGCGGCTCGGCCCTCATGCGCACGCCGGACCTGGCCTGCCGGATCATGGAGGCGGCGGTGGGCGCCACCTCCCGGCCGGTGACAGTGAAGATGCGCCTCGGCTGGGACGACGCCAGCCGCAACGCGCCGGAGCTGGCGCAGCGGGCGGAGGAGATCGGCGTCCGGGCGGTGACGGTGCATGGCCGCACACGCCAGCAGTTCTACACCGGCAAGGCCGACTGGGCGGCGGTGGCCGAGGTCAAGGCGGCGGTGGGCGTGCCGGTGATCGTCAACGGCGACATCGCCACCGCCGAGGACGCGCGGACGGCGCTGGCGCAGTCGGGCGCGGACGCCCTGATGCTGGGTCGGGGAGTCTACGGCCGGCCCTGGCTGGCGGCCCATCTGGAGCGGGCGCTGGCGGACGGAACGGTGCTTCGGGAGCCGGACCGCGAGGAACGCCTCGCCATCGTGGTCGAGCACCTGCGCGCCTCGGTCGCCTTCTACGGTCTGCCGTTGGGGCTGAAGATGTTCCGCAAGCATCTCGGCTGGTACGTCGAGCAGGCGCCGTGGCCGGCAGATCCGGCCGCGCGACGGACGGCCAAGGCGCGACTGTGCCGGCTGGACACGGCGGGGGACGTCGAGGCCGCGCTCGCGGAGTTGTGGCGGCCGGTGACGTATTCCGGCAACTCTGCTGTTGATATCCGGCAACAGTTGGCAGAAGCTGACGCGGCATGACGGACACCCCCCCCGCCGACGCCGCGCAGGACCCCGCCGCCCGCGGCGCGGCGCGCTGGTTCGCCGGCTGGTCGGAGGATCGCCGTCGCCACATCTTCCTTGCCGCCTACGTCGTCGCATTCCTGGTCAGCGGGGCCGCGATCTGGTTGCTGGCCACCGCCCCGGGCGCCACGGGGGAGGGCGCCCGCGATCGGGCCAGCCAAGCCGTCCTTACGGTGCTGGCGCTCAACCTTCTGCTGATCGGGGCGTTGGCGATCGTCATCGGGCGACGGGTGCTGGTCCTGGTGCGGCGGCGGACTCATGCTGGGGCGCGACTGCACCTGCGCTTCGTCACCCTGTTCTCACTGGTGGCGCTGGTGCCCGCCGTCAGCATCGCCCTGGTCTTCGGCGTGCTGGTTAATCGGGGGGTCGACCAGTGGTTCAGCGAGAACGTGCGCGCCGCCGTCGACAACGGGGCCCGCATCGGCCGGGCCTACACGGCCGACGTCTCGGCGCAGATGGACGGGGACCTGGCGGTGATCGCCGAACAGCTGGAAGGCGTGCGTCCGCTGTTCGACAGCCGCATCCAGTTCTCGGACGCCCTGACCCAGGTCGGGGAGCTGTTCGGCTATCCGGCCATCTATATCCTCGGCGCGGAGGGGGAGGTGTTGGCCAGCGGCGAAGGTCCGGGCGCGCCCCCCTACATCGCCCCTCCGATCGCCGCCCTGGAGGAGGCCGCGGGCGGGGAGGAGCCCTCGGTCCAGCAGGTCACCCAGAATCCCGACGCCGTCAGGGGCCTGATGGCTTTTCCCGCTTACGGCGACGCCTACCTATACGTCGCGCGCCCGCTGCGGCCGGGTCTGATCGCCCAGCTGGCCGAAGCCGAGCAGTCGATCGTCGCCTATCGCGAGGCGATGGTGAGTCGCGAACGCATTCAGGCCGCCTTCGCGCTGAGCTACCTCGAAACGGCCCTTCTGGTGCTCGTCGGCGCCGTGTGGCTGGGCATGTCGGCGGCCAGCGCCATCTCGGCCCCGATCGGGCGACTGGTCGAGGCTGCCGATCGCGTGGCCGGCGGCGACCTGTCGGCGCGGGTGGACGACAGCGAGGGACCGGGCGAGATCCAGACCCTGTCGACGGCCTTCAACCGCATGACAGGCGATCTCGAGGCGCAGCAGGCGGCCCTGCGCGCGGCGAGTGAGGAAGCGCGGGCGCGTACGGTGTTCATCGAGACAGTGCTGTCGGGCGTTTCCGCCGGCGTGATCGGCGTCGACCGCCAGCGCCGGGTTTCGGCGATCAACGACAGCGCCGTCGACCTGCTGGGCATCGCTGATGCCGAGATCATCGGCCGGCCGCTGGGCGAGGTGTCGCCGGAACTCAGCGAGCTGGCGGGACGGGCCGAGGCGCATATCGAGGAGGAGATCGACGTCGCGCACGCCGGCGAGACGCGCCGGCTGCGGGTGCGCATCGAGGGCGGGCTGGGCGGCGAGATGGTGCTGACCTTCGACGACATCACCCGGCTGGTCACCGCCCAGCGGAACGCTGCGTGGCGGGACGTCGCCCGACGCATCGCCCACGAGATCAAGAACCCGCTGACGCCGATCCAGCTGTCGGCCGAGCGCTTGCGTCGCCGTTACCGCAAGCAGGTCGGCGAGGACGTCGAGGTGTTCGACCGCTGCACCGAGACCATCATCCGGCAGGTCGGCGATATCGGTCGGATGGTCGATGAATTCTCGTCCTTCGCCCGGATGCCGGCTCCGCGCTTCACCGCCGAGAATCCCGCCGAGCTGCTGCGCGAGGCGGTGTTCGCCCAGCGGGTGGCGGCCCCGTCGATCGGCGTCGAGCTGGTCGAACCCCTGCCGAAGGTCGTCCTGCACGCCGACGGCCGCATGGTGGGCCAGGCCCTGACCAATATCCTGAAGAACGCCGGCGAGGCGGTGGCGGCCCGCCGCGACGCCGCCCCGCGAAGCGACGACGAGACGCGGCCCGGCATCCTGGCCCGCCTGCACGTCGAGGAGGGTCTGGCGACCTTCATCGTCGAGGACGACGGTCCCGGACTGCCGGCGCGGGACCGCGAGCGACTGACCGAACCCTATGTGACCACGCGCGAGAAGGGCACGGGCCTCGGCCTCGCCATCGTCAAGCGCATCTGCGAAGAACACGGCGGCGAGCTCAGGCTGGCCGACGCCGAGACCCTGTCCGGCGCGCGCGTGTGTCTGATTTTCCCCCTGAAGGCGGCTGCTGCAGCCGGGAGCAAGGGCGCTTCGGCGTCTCCATCCCCGGCGCGTGCGGTGGCGGAATAGCGAGGCGCGTCATGCGATCCACGGGAGCCGACATTCTGGTCGTCGACGACGAGGCCGACATCCGCGAACTGGTCTCCGGCCTGCTCGAGGACGAAGGCCATGCGGTGCGGGTCGCCGCCAACTCCGACGAGGCGCTGGCGGCCATCCGGGCGCGCAAGCCGTCGCTGGCCCTGCTCGACATCTGGATGCAGGGCGGCGGCCTCGACGGGCTGGAGCTGCTGGACATGATCAAGGAGCTGGACCCGGACCTGCCCGTGGTCATGATCTCGGGCCACGGCAACATCGAGACGGCGGTCAGCGCCCTGCAGCGCGGGGCCTACGACTTCATTGAGAAGCCCTTCAAGTCCGACCGGTTGGTGGTGGTTGTTCAGCGGGCGCTTGAAGCGTCCCAGCTGAAGCGCGAGAATCGCCGGCTGCGCGCCCAGGTGGCGGCTCCGACCGGCCTGATCGGCAAGTCGGCGGCGGCCCAGACCCTGCGCAGCACCATCGCCAAGGTCGCGCCCGCCAACAGCCGCGTGCTGATCTCCGGCCCGCCGGGGTCGGGCAAGGAACTGGTCGCCCGCCAGATCCACGAGGCCAGCGCCCGCGCCCGCGGCGAGTTCGTGGCCATCGCCGCCGCCGGAATGACGCCGGAGCGTCTGGATGTCGAGCTGTTCGGCGAGGAGGGCATGGACGGCCGGCCGCGCAAGATCGGGGTGTTCGAACGGGCCCACGGCGGCACCCTCTATCTCGACGACGTCGGCGACATGCCGCGGGAGAGCCAGAGCCGGGTGCTCCGCGTGCTGGTCGAACAGCGCTTCCGCCGCGTCGGCGGCGAGCAGGACGTGCAGGTCGACGTGCGCGTCATCACCTCGACCTCGCGCGACCTCAAGGAAGAGATCTCGGCCGGCCGCTTCCGCGAGGACCTTTTCCACCGCCTGAACGTGGTGCCGATCCGGGTGCCGCCGCTGGCCGAGCGGCGCGAGGACATCGCCGAGCTGGTCGAATACTTCATCGAGAGCCTTGCCGCCTCGCAGGGCCTGCCGCGCCGCCGGCTGGGCGACGACGCCATCGCCGTGCTGCAGGTCCATCCGTGGCCGGGCAACGTCCGCCAGCTGCGCAACAACGTCGAGCGGCTGCTGATCCTCGCCACCGGGGACCCGGCGGAGCCGATCGGGGCCGAGGCCCTGCCGCAGGAGGCCACCAACGCCGGCTCGAGCGGCTCGCTGGGGGCCGAGCGCATCATCGCCCTGCCGCTGCGCGAGGCGCGCGAGGTGTTCGAACGCGAGTACCTGGCGGCCCAGATCATGCGCTTCGGGGGCAACATCAGCCGCACCGCCGCCTTCATCGGCATGGAACGCTCGGCCCTCCACCGCAAGCTCAAGTCGCTCGGCGTCTCGCCGGCCCGGGGCGGCGAGGACATCGAAGAGGGAGCTGCCGAGGCATGAGCCGGTTCGCCTACGTCAACGGAACCTATCGGCCGCTGCGCGACGCCGTCGTGCATGTCGAAGACCGCGGCTTCCAGTTCGCCGACGGGGTCTACGAGGTCTGGTCGGTGTTCGACGGCCGGCTGGCCGACTTCGAGGGTCACCTGACCCGCCTCTGGCGCAGCCTCGACGAACTGCGCATCGACCGGCCGATGAGCCCCGAGGCGCTGGCGCGGGTGCTGAAGGAGACGGTGCGCCGCAACCGGGTGCGCGAGGGGCTGGTCTACATCCAGATCACCCGCGGCACGGCCCGGCGCGACCATCCGTTCCCGGCCGAGGGCACCCCGCCGAGCGTGGTCGTCACCGCCCGCACCCTGCCGCTGGCCAAGGGGAACGCCGCCGCCGTCAAGGGCGTGGCGGTGATCACCCAGCCCGACATCCGCTGGGGCCGCTGCGACATCAAGACCGTCGGTCTGCTGCCCAATGTGCTGGCCAAGCAGGCGGCGAAGGAGCGCGGCGCCGCCGAGGCGTGGATGGTCGACGAGATGGGCCTGGTCACCGAGGGGTCGTCGACCAACGCTTGGATCGTCGACGAGCACGGCAAGCTGCGCACCCGCGACACCCAGTCCAACATCCTGCGCGGCATCACCCGCGCCGCCGTACTGGAGATGGCGGCGAAGGAGGGCATCGAGCTGGAGGAGCGGGCCTTCTCGGTCGACGAGGCCAGGCGGGCGAGGGAGGCCTTCTACACCTCGGCCAGCGGCTTCGTGATGCCGGCGGTCTCGATCGACGGGGTGAAGATCGGCGACGGGAAGCCGGGCCCTGTAGCGACCAGGCTGCGCACCCTGTACCTTGAACGGGCGCGGCGCGAGGCCATCTAGGCGTTGCGACGGACGCAGGCGCCGTTAAGGTGAGCCCCCGGGTCTCCCGCCCGCCAAGCAACAAGAACAGGACAAACCTGCCATGTCGCAAGACAAGCGTCAGAACCTCCAGGACACCTTCCTCAACTCGGTCCGCAAGACCAAGACGCCGCTGACCATCTTCCTCGTGAACGGGGTCAAGCTGCAGGGGATCGTCACCTGGTTCGACAACTTCTGTGTGCTGCTGCGTCGCGATGGCCAGTCGCAGCTCGTCTACAAGCACGCCATTTCGACCATCATGCCGTCGCAGCCCGTGCAGCTGTACGAGCCCGACGCCGAAGAAGACTGATTGACCTCGAAGCATATCGACCACGCCGTCCCGCTGATCCGGGCGGTCGTCATTCACCCCGACGGACGGAGCGACAGCCCGCGCCTCGCCGAGGAGCGGCTGGAGGAAGCCGTGGGTCTGGCCCGCGCGCTGGACCTCGACGTGCGCGCCGAGGAGATCGTGCGCGTGCGCAAGGTCGCGCCGGCCACCCTGTTCGGCTCCGGCAAGGTCGACGAGCTGGCCGCCCTGGTGCGGGCGGCCGAGGCCGAGGCCGTGGTCGTCGACGACCAGCTCACCCCGGTGCAGCAGCGCAATCTGGAGAAGGCCTGGGACGCCAAGGTCATCGACCGCACCGGCCTGATCCTCGAGATCTTCGGCCGCCGGGCGCGGACTAAGGAAGGCCGGCTGCAGGTCGAACTCGCCCGCCTCGACTACGAGCGCTCGCGGCTGGTGCGCACCTGGACCCACCTCGAGCGCCAGCGCGGCGGCACCGGCTCGACCGGCGGCCCCGGCGAGACCCAGATTGAACTCGACCGGCGCCTGATCGCCGACCGCATCGTCAAGCTGAAGGCCGAGCTGGAGGAGGTGCGCCGCACCCGCGGCCTGCATCGCAAGGCGCGCCAGAAGGTGCCGTTCCCGACTGTCGCCCTGGTCGGTTACACCAACGCCGGCAAGTCGACGCTGTTCAACCGGCTCACGGGCTCCGAGGTGTTCGCCAAGGACCTGCTGTTCGCCACCCTCGACACCACCCAGCGCACCATCCGCCTGCCGCAGGGCCGGCCGGCGATCGTCGCCGACACCGTCGGCTTCATCTCCGACCTGCCGCACGAGCTGGTCGAGAGCTTCCGGGCCACGCTGGAGGAGGTGGGCGAGGCCGACCTGATCCTGCACGTGCGCGACATCGCCAGCCCCGACAGCGACGCCCAGGCGAGGGACGTCGAGGCGGTGCTGGAGCAGATCCCCGCCGTCGAGGGCAGGACCCGGCGGGTGCTCGAGGTGTGGAACAAGATCGACCTGCTGGAAGGCGAGGCGCGCGAGGCGGTGCTCGGCCAGGCCGAACGGCTGCGGGTTCAGGGCAAGGCGGTCGCCGTCTCGGCCTGGACCGGGGAGGGGGTCGAGACGCTGCGCGAGACCATCGCCGCGCTGATCGATGACGATCCGGAAACGGAGCTGACGCTGGACCCCTCCCAGGGCGAGGCGCTGGCCTGGCTGTACGAGAACGGGCGCGTCACCGCGCGGGAGACGGACGAGGCGGGTCGGACGCATGTGAAGGTCCGGCTCCATCCGGCCGCGCTGGGACGCTTCGAGCGAATGTTCGGTCAGGGTTCGTCCCGGGTCAGGTAAGTCATGGTGATGTGGCTGACGGGCCTCGGCTCCCGGTTCGTATAGCGCAGCTCCGTCACCAGATAGCTGTTCTCACGGTAGAAGCTTGCGTCAGTGACGACGACGAAGCCGCTGGTGTCGCGGTGGCCCGGTGCGAAGGCGCTCCATCTCGATTGGCGGCGCTGCGGGATCGCGGTCCAGGCCAGTTGCGTCCAGCCTTGCCAGGTCGGATACAGGGTCTCGTAGTTGAGGTGGGTCCTCGTGCCTCCGGCGCGCAGCGCCGCGCTCATGCCGCGCTCCAGGGACTGCTGATCGTGCGGCCCGACAAGGGTCAGGCTGCAGACATTGCGCTTGACCCGGGCGGTGACCTCGTCAGGACCCTCGTCGATCCTGAGCACCATCTCCAGGTCGCCCTCGCGCCGGATGAAGGTCTCTCCTCCGGCGGCGCCGTCGCCGAACGGGGACGCGCCTGCCATGGGACGCCACTGCGTGACCATGGTCGGACGGAAGGCCCGCCCGTCGAGACGATTGGCGTCGAAACACAGGGCGCGGAAAATCTCGAAGGGATCCGGCCGCGGCGGCGCGCGGCCCACCACGACCACGTCCCCGATGGCGGTCGCGTCCTGCGGAGGCGGCGCAGGGTCCTGCGCGATCAGGAGGCCGATGAGCATGGACAGGGGCATGACGCTCGCTCCGGAGACCGGGCGGAGGCTCGCTCCGCGCACGGATCAGGTCAAGCGGGGACCCGCCCGGTGCGCTATGGGTCGAGGAGGGCGGCGAGATCGGCCGGCTCACGTCGCGGGAGACCGACGCCGCAGGGCGGGAGAGAAATCGCCGTCGCCGCCGTCTCCTCCCCGTCGCACAGCGATGGGGAGGGGGACCATCCGGAGCCGCAGGCGCAGGATGGGGGAGGGGTCAGCCGCTGCGCCGCTCCGCCGTCTTCGCCGCGTCCCACAGCGCATCCATCTCGGCCAGGTCGCTCTGCTCCGGCGTCCGCCCGTCCTTCGCCAGCGCCGCCTCGATGAAGGCGAAGCGGCGGACGAATTTGGCGTTGGTCCCGCGCAGGGCGTCCTCCGGCTCGACGCCCAGCTTGCGGGCCAGATTGGCCATGACGAACAGCAGGTCGCCCAGTTCGCCGCGCGCCTTGTCGAGGTCGCCGGCGGCGATCTCGGCCTTCAGCTCGGCGACCTCCTCGTCCAGCTTGTCGAACACCTCCGCGGTTGATGGCCAGTCGAAGCCGACGCGGGCGGCGCGTTTCGTCAGCTTGGCGGCGCGGGCGAGGGCGGGGAGGCCGACGGGGACGTCGTCCAGCACGCCGTGCTGCGCCTTCGCCTTGCGTTCGGCGGCCTTGATGTCCTCCCAGCGCGCCTTCTGGGCGGCCCCGTCAGCCTTGGCGGCCTCGTCGCCGAACACGTGCGGGTGGCGGCGTTCCAGCTTGTCGGCGATGGCCTCAGCCACGTCGTCGAAGGCGAACAGACCCTGCTCCTCAGCCATGCGGGCATGGAAAACGACCTGGAACAGGAGGTCTCCAAGTTCACCCTTCAGATCGTCCCAGTCGCCGCGTTCGATCGCATCGGCGACCTCGTAGGCCTCCTCCAGGGTGTAGGGGGCGATGGTCTGGAAGGTCTGCTCCACGTCCCACGGGCAGCCGCCGTCGGGGTCGCGAAGCCGCTCCATGATGCGGCGGAGGCGGTCGATCGGGGTCACGCCGCCTCTCCGTCGCGAGCCGCCAGCTGGGCGCGGATCTCGGCATGACGTTCGGGCGTCAGCGGGTAGATCCGCAGCACCAGGGCCGAGGCCAGCAGCAGCACGACCGGAGCGGCGATGAACAGCCACTGCAGGCCGAGGATCACGCCCGGCTCGTTGACCGCCCCGGGCGCGGCGTCGAAGCCGATCCACTCCAGCACGGCGAAGGCCCCGACGGAGACGGCGTAACCCAGCTTGGAGGTGGCGTTGAGGATCGAGAACAGCAGGCCGGTGCGGTCCGCCCCGACGTCGAGCCGGATGGCGTCGGAGGCGTCGGCCATCATGGCGCGCAGCAGCAGGTCGGCGGCCCCGAAGGCCAGGCCGGCCCCGAACATGGCGGCGACGGCGGCGGGGAAGTTGCCGGCGGGGACCAGCAGGGTGGCGGCGGCGAAGCTGACCGCGAAATAGACGCTGCCGACGGCCAGGGCGCGGTGCTTGCCGATGCGGGTGGCCAGCACGGCCCAGATCGGCGCGCCGACGAGGCCGGCGACGAAGTAGATCAGCAGCAGCAGCGAGGTCTGCTCTCGCTCGAAGCCGCGGGCCTGCTCGAAGAAGTAGAAGAACAGCACCCCGATCAGGCCGCGCGCGGCCCCGAGCATCAGATCCGACAGCAGCAGGCGGCGCAGGACCGGTTTGGCGATGAGCGCGAGGGTGGCGCCCAGACCCCCGTGCGGGGGTGGGGTGACGTTCTTCGGCTCAGGCGTGAAGGCGAAGGTGATCAGCAGGGCGATCGGCAGCAGCACGACGATGAAGCCGCCCTGCATCCGCACCGCCTCGACGTAGCTGTGGCCCATCGCCTGGGCGCCCACTGGAATCAGCAGCACCGCCAGCACGCCGATGATGTTGGCGACCTGCCAGAAGCCGTAGATGCGCGAGCGCTGGTCGTAGTCCGGCGACAGCACCGAGGCCCAGCTCATCTGGCTGAGCAGGCTGATGGAATAGCCGAGGTACATGATCACCAGCCACACGGCGAGGTGGGTGGGGCCCGCCCCGCGGCCGACGAAGAAGAGCATGGCCACCGACCCCATCAGGATCGGCGCGCCGATGGCCATCCACACCCGGTAGCGGCCCCATTTCGTCGACGTCCGGTCGATGACCATGCCGAGGAAGGGATCGACCACGATGTCTGCCAGGCGCACGATCAGGAAGATCAGGCTGACTGCCGCCAGCGGCACCCCGACGTGGCTGGCGTAGAACTCCGGCAGGGTGACGTAGACCGGCAGCCCCAGCGCCGCATACGGCAGACAGCTGGCGGCGAAGGCCGACAGCACGGCGTTGGAGCGGCGAACGACGGGTGCGGCGGGCGCAGGGGAGTCAGCGGTCATGGACGGGTCCGCGGAACGGCGCTGAGTCGGCCGCGGCGCCACCATGCCAGCTTTCGCCGTCGCTGCTCCATCCCCGCGCGAAGGCCCTTGCCTGAGCGGGCCGGGCGGAGGCACCCTGCGGACATGTGGACCGGCCGCCGCCTGCTGTCGCTGATCGGGGCCGCCCTCCTGCTGGCGGGGGCGTCGGCGGCGCATGCGGAGACGACCGGCGCCTGTGATGCTGGCGGGATCGAATGGGCCGCCCCGGCGATGGCCAACGCCATTTCGGTGCACTCGCTGGAGTGGAGGCCCTTCGGCCCGACCGAGTGGGGCTGGGAGACCTACGTCCCGTTGATCCAGCAGGAGCTGGGCACGGACTGCGCCCCGGGCTCTCCGGCCTTCGCCCGCGCGCTGGCGGCCTTCCAGACGCGCTACGGCCTGCCGGCGACCGGCTGGTTCGACCCCGCCACCTTCCAGGTGTTCCGGGGCGTCTGGCAGGAGCGTCGGCCCTTCATCATGGCCCGGGTGCGGGAGGAGCCGTGCCCGGAGCCCCCGCCGCTCAACCAGCTGGGCTATCTTGTCGCCGAGGAGGAGCACGCCGACCGGCTGACCCGGCTGCTGCGGCGCGACGTGCTGGACGCCTACCGCCGCATGGTCGCCGCCGCCCGCGCCGAGGTTCCGGAGATCGCTGCCGATCCCGAACTGCTGCAGATCTTCTCAGGTTTCCGCGATCCGGAGGCCGACGCCGCCCGCTGCACCCTGCAGGGCAACTGCGACGGTCTCCGCCGCGCCGTGTGCTCGCCGCACCGTACGGGCGCCGCGGTCGATCTCTATGTCGGGCACATCGCCGGGCTCGGCGTCGACGACACCTCTCCGGCCAGCCGTCTGCACATGGCGCGCGGGCCGGTCTATCGCTGGCTGGTCAGAAACGCGGGCCGCTTCGGCTTCACGCCCTACGTCTACGAGCCGTGGCACTGGGAGTGGACGGGCCTGACCGGCGACTATCACGTCGCCGCAACCGCCCCGTGATCCGCCGCCTGACGTCCGCCGAGATGGTTCTGGCGCGCGAGGCTTTCGGCGACGCGCTGGACTACGCCGCGATCCGCATCCTCGCCGCGCCGTGGCCTCTGACGCGCGCCTTCGTGCCGGGGCGCTGGTTCGGGCGGGACTGGATCGTCTGGCCGGCGCGAACCCTTCCGGGCGACATCGCCGCCGCGGCGCTCGGTATGCAGGCGACCCTCATCCATGAGCTCACCCACGTCTGGCAGTCGGCCAACGGGATCAACCTGTTGACCGGCAAGCTCAGGGCCGGCGACCGGCCCGAGGCCTACCGTTACCCGCTCGGCATGGACTGCGCCTGGGAGGGGCTGAACATCGAGCAGCAGGCCATGGTGGTCGAACACCGCTTCCGGCTTTCTCGCGGCCAGAAGGTTCCCGCGGACCGGGCCTTCTACGACCGGGTCTGCCCGATCAACCGGGCCTGAGGCCGGAACCGTCCCGCGCCCGACCGATTGTCCCTGCGGACCCCTTGCATTCGGCGAGCGGCATCCAAAATAGACACTGACGCTGTTACAATAGGCGTCCAGCATCGGAGCAGGACATGACCCGCGTACTCGTTCTCTATCACTCGACCTACGGCCACGTGGAGCGGATGGCGCAAGCCGTCGCCGACGGCGCGCGCTCGGTGGAGGGCGTCGAGGTCGACATCAAGCGGGTCCCCGAGCTGGTCCCCGAGGAACTGGCGCGCAAGAGCGGCTACAAGCTGGACCAGGCCGCGCCGATCGCGACCGTCGACCAGCTCGCGGACTACGACGGCATCATCGTGGGGGCCGGCACCCGCTACGGCACCGCGGCCTCGCAGATGCGCAACTTCCTCGACCAGACCGGCGGCCTGTGGGCGAAGGGGGCGCTGGTCGGCAAGGTCGGCTCGGCCTTCACCTCGACCGCGACCCAACACGGCGGGCAGGAGGTCACCCTGATCGGCCTGATCCAGACCCTGCTGCATCACGGCATGGTCGTCGCCGGACTGCCTTACGCCTGGGCCGGGCAGTCGCGGATGGACGAGATCACCGGCGGCAGCCCCTA
Source organism: Brevundimonas viscosa (assembly GCF_900116065.1). Classification (GTDB taxonomy): domain Bacteria; phylum Pseudomonadota; class Alphaproteobacteria; order Caulobacterales; family Caulobacteraceae; genus Brevundimonas; species Brevundimonas viscosa. Next base: position 341,713 of record NZ_FOZV01000002.1, on the reverse strand, counting down.
TGGCGCCACCACCATCACCGGCGGCGACGGCTCGCGCATGCCAAGCGAGAACGAGCTGGACGGCGCGCGCTGGCAGGGCCGCTGGGTGGCCGAACACGCGAAGAAGCTGAGGCCGTGACCCGCCAGCCGGCGATCTTCTTCGGCCACGGCTCGCCCATGAACGCCTTGGGCGGGCCCTTCGCCGATGGCTGGCGCGCCTTGGGCGCGGCCGTCGGCAAGCCGGAGGGTGTGGTCATGGTTTCGGCCCACTGGGAGACGGTCGGCCTCGCCGTCACGGCCCATGAGAAACCGGAGACCATCCATGATATCGGCGGCTTTCCAGCCGAACTGCATGCGATGCAGTACCCCGCGCCGGGTTCTCCGGAACTCGCCGCCCGCGTCGCCGCCCTGACCGGCGCGGCCCCCACGGAGCAGTGGGGCTTGGATCACGGGACCTGGTCGGTGCTGGTCCACGTCTGGCCCGAGGCGGACGTGCCGGTCGTCCAGCTGTCGCTGGACCGGCGTCTGACCCCGCCCCAGCATTTCGACCTCGCCCGGCGCCTGCGGCCGCTGCGGGAGGAGGGGGTGATCGTCGCCGGCTCGGGGGACTTTGTGCACAACCTCGGCGCCTGGAAACGGGACGGGGGCGAGCCCTACGGCTGGGCGACCGGCTTCAACGAAGCTGTGAAGTCTGCGCTGGTCCGAGGCGACGACGCCGCCCTCGTCGACTGGGTCGGATTGGCCGAGGACGCCCAGCTCAGCGTGCCCACCGACGAGCACTTCCTGCCGTTGCTCTACGTCGCCGCCCAGCGCGGGCCGGATGACGAGGTCGCCTTCTTCAACGACGTCATCGAGGGCGGCTCGATCTCGATGACCGGGGTCCGGATCGGCTGAGGCCGCTCAGGCGGCCTTGTCCATCTCCACCATTTGCTGGATGGCGACGTAGTCGGTCTTGCCCGTGCCGAGCACCGGCACCTCGCCGACGCGGACGATCTTCTTCGGCACCGCCAGCTCCGGCGCGCCGTGCTCGCGGGCCCATTCCGCCAGCCTCGCCACCTCGGCGTCGCTGCGGTCGGTGACCAGCACCAGCTTCTCGCCCTTGCGGCTGTCGGCGACGGCGACCACGGCGTGGCGCGCCTCGGGCCAGACGGCGCTGGCCAGCCCCTCGACCGCGGTCAGCGACACCATCTCGCCGCCGATCTTGGCGAAGCGCTTGGCGCGGCCGAGGATGCAGACATAGCCCTCCTCGTCGACCGAGACGATGTCGCCGGTGTCGTGCCACCCATCCTTGAGCTGTTCGATTTCATCGGGATCGTCGGGCGACAGATAGCCCTTCATCACATTGGGCCCACGCAGGTAGAGCCGGCCGCCCTCGTCGATGCCGTCGACGGGATCGAGCCGCCATTCCATGCCCGGCAGCATCTGGCCGACGGTGCCCGGGCGATTGCGGTCGGGATGGTTGACCGCCACCACCGGCGCGGCCTCGGTGGCGCCGTAGCCCTCCAGCAGCTTGAGGCCGTGGAAGCGGGTGTTGAACAGGTGGTGGGTCTCGTCGCGCACCCGCTCGGCGCCAGCGACCACGAATTCCAGCGTTGAGAAGTCGTCAGGCCCGGCCACCCGGGCGTACTGGTTCAGGAAGGTGTCGGTGGCGAACAGGATCGAGGCCTTCACCTGCGGCAGCAGTTCGACGATCTGCCTGGCGTGCAGCGGGGAAGGGTACTGGAACGCCTTCATCCCCTGCAGCAGGGGCAGCAGCACCCCGCCGGTCAGGCCGAAGCAGTGGAAGGTCGGCAGCGGGTTGAACATCACCCATTCGGGCTTGAGGTCGATGTGCTGGGCCACCTGCCGGCAGTTGGCGACCAGGTTCGACTGGCTGAGCACCACGCCCTTGGGCGCGCCGAAGCTGCCGGAGGTGAAGAGGATGACCCCCGGCGACGACGGCTCGGTCTTCACCCGGAAGCGCTTCGGCATCAGCCCCGCCATCAGACCGTAGAGCTTGTCCGGCAGGCCGATCGAGGCGCGCACGTCGTCCAGCCAGACGATCTCGGCCACGCCCCCGATCTGTTCCACCAGCTCTTCCAGCTTCGCCTGCTGGATGAAGCGTCGGGCCGTCAGGATCTTCTTCACGCCGGCCGCGGCGATCGCCGCCTTGATGTTCCGCTCGCCGGCCGTGAAATTGATCATCACCGGCACGCGGCCGTGGGCGTGCAGGCCATAGTAGGTGACCACCACCCCCATGCTGGACGGCAGCAGGATGCCGATGCGCTCGGTCGGCGCGGTCATGGCCGCGACCTTGCGTCCCAGCACGAAGGCGGCCCGGATCAAGCCCGTGTAGGTGAGGGGCTTGCGGTCCTGGTCCTCCAGGATCTCCTTGTCGCCATAGGTGTCGCGCGCGGCGATCAGGGCGTCGAAGATGGTCTCCTCGCCGGCCTTGGGGTCCAGGGGTACGCGCAAACCGTCATCCTCCGTGCCGGCGCGTTGGCCGCACCTGTGCTTGGGCGGGGCAAACTAGTGCGCGGGCGGTTCGTTGAAAAGATACGTTACCTTGCGTGAGGCGCCTCGCCGCCTTGCCTTGGCCGCGCGGAAGGACGACATAGCCGGTTCCCGCCCCCGGAGCGCGAGTTCGCCTTGGTCACCCTGATCGACGCCCTGAAGAAGTCCCCCGCCGAGCTGCGTCACCCGGAGAAGCAGAACCGGCCGGAGAGCGCGGTGCTCAAGAAGCCGGACTGGCTGCGCGTCAAGGCGCCGGGAACGGGCCAGTACAACGCCACCCGCGCCATCGTGAAGGAGAAGGGTCTCCACACGGTCTGCGAGGAGGCCGCCTGCCCGAACATCGGGGAGTGCTGGAGCCAGAAGCACGCCACCCTGATGATCATGGGCGACACCTGCACGCGGGCCTGCGCCTTCTGCAACGTCAAGACCGGCCTGCCCGACGCGCTCGATCCGGAGGAGCCGATCAAGGTCGGCCTGGCGGTGCAGCAGATGGGCCTCAACCACGTGGTCATCACCAGCGTGGACCGGGACGACCTGTCCGACGGCGGCGCCGCCCACTTCGCCGAGGTGGTCCGCCAGATCCGCCTGCAGGCCCCGAACACAACCGTCGAGATCCTGACGCCCGACTTCCTGCGCAAGGACGGCGCGGCCGAGGTGATGATCGACGCCCGTCCGGACGTCTTCAACCACAACCTCGAGACGGTCCCGCGGCTCTATCTGAAGATCCGGCCCGGCGCCCGATACTTCCACAGCCTGCGCCTGCTGCAGATGGTCAAGGAGCGCGACCCCAACCAGTTCACCAAGTCCGGCATCATGGTCGGCCTCGGCGAGACCAAGGAGGAGGTCATGCAGGTGATGGACGACATGCGCTCCGCCGGCGTCGACTTCATCACCATCGGCCAGTACCTGCAGCCGACCCGCAAGCACGCCGCCATCGAGCGCTTCGTGACGCCCGAGGAGTTCAAGTCCTACGAGGCGATCGCGCGCGCCAAGGGGTTCCTGATGGTGTCGGCCTCGCCACTGACCCGCAGTTCGCACCACGCCGGCGAGGACTTCGCCCGGCTGAAGGCGGCGCGGCTGGCGCAGAGCGGCCGCTGAACCCGCCTTGGCCGTCCACCGCGTCACGAAGATCCTGCCATACCAGCCCGACCAGCTCGCCGATCTGGTCGCGGACGTGCGCGCCTATCCGGAGTTTGTGCCCTGGGTCACTTCGATGCGCACGTGGAACCGGCGCGAGGAGCGGCCCGGCGTGTGCGTGGAGGACGCGGAGGCTGGCGTGGGTTTCTCGTTCCTGAAGGAGCGCTTCTCGACCTGGGTGCGGCATGACCGGAACCGGCCGCTGGTCGAGGTCGGTCTGCTACGTGGACCCTTCCACCACCTCAAGAACCGCTGGGAGTTCTTCCCGCACCCGGAAGGCACGCGGGTCGAGTTCTTCATCGACTTCGCCTTCAAGGCGCGGCTGCTGGATGTGATGCTACAGACCAATTTCGACCGCGCGGTGGGCAAGCTGATGCACTGTTTCGAAGCCCGAGCGGCGCACCTCTACGGTCTGAAGGCGTGAGCTTCGACTTCGACGCCGTGGTCGTGGGTGCCGGGGCCGTAGGGCTCGCCTGCGGACAAGCGCTTTCGCGCCGCGGCCTGTCGGTGCTGGTGCTGGAGAAGGAGCCGGCCATCGGCCAGGGCGTCTCCTCGCGCAACAGCGAGGTCATTCACGGCGGCCTCTACTATCCGACGGGCTCGCTGAAGGCGCGGTTCTGCGTCGAGGGCCGGCGAGCGCTCTACCCCTTTCTCGACAGCCGCAAGGTCGACCACCGCCGCTGCGGCAAGCTGGTCGTCGCGACGGAGGAAGCGGAGGTGGCCCGCCTTCAGGTTATCCTCGAACAGGCGAGGACGAACGACGTCGAAGGTCTGGAACTCCTGACCGATGTTCAGGTGCGAGCGCTGGAGCCGGCGCTCACGGCCCGTGCCGCTATCCTGTCCCCCGAGAGCGGTGTTTTCGATAGCCACGGCTACATGCTGGCCCTGCAGGGCGAGATCGAGGACGCCGGCGGTTCGGTCGTCGCGTCGACACCGTTCGAGCGGGCCGAGCCGCTGCGGGGCGGCGGCTTCCGCATCACGGCGGGCGGAGAGGGTGGCGCGGTCCTGACCGGCCGGCTGCTGGTCACCGCGCCGGGCCTGCAGGCGCAGGACGTCGCCGCCCGCGTTGACGGCTACCCGGACGACCGCATCCCGGCCGGCCATTTCGGCAAGGGAGTCTACTTCCGGCTGGCCGGCAAGGCGCCGTTCGAGCGTCTGGTCTATCCGCCGCCGATCCCCGGAGCGCTCGGCACCCACTATCGCAAGGACCTCGGCGGCCAGGCCGTGTTCGGGCCGGACCTCGAGTACGTCGACGCCGAGGACTATTCGGTCGATCCGTCGCGGGTGGCGGCGTTCGAGCGCACCATCCGCCGCTTCTGGCCGGCCCTGCCGGAGGGCGCGCTGACGCCCGACTACGCCGGCATCCGCCCCAAGCTGCACGGACCCGGCGAGCCGCAACCGGACTTTCAGCTGCGGGGCCGGGAGGATCATGGAATCGACGGGCTGGTCGCCCTGTTCGGCATCGAGAGCCCGGGCCTGACCAGCTCGCTGGCCATAGGCGAGGCGGTGGCCGAGATGCTGGCCAATGACTGAGCCGACCTTCCGCCGCGCGACCGCGGACGACGTCCCGGCGCTGCATGGGCTGGTGCACGGCGCCTATCGCGGCGAATCCGCCCGGCGCGGCTGGACGCATGAGGCCGACCTGCTGGACGGAAACCGGATCGATCTCCCGACCCTAAAGGCCATCGTCGCCGACCCGACGCAGGCGGTGCTGCTGGCGGAGCGCGACGGCCGCCTGCTCGGCTGCGTCCAGGTGACCGACAAGGGCCGGGGGCTGGCCTACCTGGGCATGCTGACCGTGGCTCCGGCCCTGCAGGGCGAGGGACTGGGGCGCTCCCTGATCTCCGCCGCCGAGGCCGAGGCCCGGGGCCGTTTTGGGGCCGGCAAGATGGAGATGACGGTCATCGTCCAGCGCACGGAGCTGATCGACTGGTACGTCCGGCGCGGATACCGTCCGACCGGCGAGACGCGGCCCTTCCCGGCCGCTGATCCGCGATTCGGCACGCCGCGGCGTAACGACCTCGCCTTCATGGTGCTGGAGCGGGCCCTGGCTTGACCGCGGCCCTGTCCGGCGGCACTCGCCGGGGATGGAGATCGTCACTGCCCGCCTGCGTCTGCGCTCCGCTCGCCCGGACGACCTGGCGGCCCTGCATACAGTGCTCTCCGACCCCCGAGCGACGCGCTGGTGGTCGACCCCGCCCCACGCTTCTCTCGACGAGACCGCCGCCTGGCTCGACAGCATGATCGCCAATGGCCCCGACCAGCCCGACTTCGTGATCGAGCGCGACGGGGTGGTGGTCGGCAAGGCCGGCTTCTGGAAACTGCCCGAGGTCGGCTACATCCTGCATCCCGACCACTGGGGACAGGGGCTGGCGAGCGAGGCTGTGGCCGCGTCGATCGATCACGTCTTCGCCAGCCGCGATCTCGATCAGCTGACCGCCGACGTCGATCCGGACAACCTCGCATCGATTCGCCTGCTGGAGCGGCTGGGCTTCATGGGCGTCGGGTCGGCGGCGCGGACCTGGAATATCGGTGGCGAGTGGAAGGACAGCCTGTACTACGGGCTTTCGCGGCAGGATTGGCGGGATCGTCGGCCGGCGGGTTGATACCCCGCGGCCGCCCTTGAAAAGCCGCCCGGCTTCATGCATAAGCCCGCGCTCGCGTGGCGGCTCTTCCGGGGGCCGCCGCTGTTGTTTTCGCGCCTTTGCCGGCGCCCGACCAGAAGATTGAGACGGACATGGCCGTTCCGAAGCGGAAAGTATCGCCCTCGCGTCGCAACATGCGCCGCGCCCACGACGCCCTGGGCACGAACGCCTACGTCGAGGACAAGGACACCGGCGAGCTGAAGCGCCCGCACCACATCGACCTGAAGACCGGCACCTATCGCGGCCGCCAGGTCCTGACGCCGAAGGAAGACTAGGCCTTTCCGGCGCCGGTCCGCGGGACCGGATGAAGCGTTCGACGGCGCGCGGTTCTCCGCGCGCCGTTTTCGTGCGTTGATGCGCCCCCCGACTCACCGGAGGCCTCCCCATGATCCGTCGTCTGCTGCTGTCGTCCGCTGTTCTCGCGCTCGCCGCCTGCGGGGCCGAGAACGCCGCCGCCCCGGAGGCCGCGCCCGAGCCGACGCCGCCGCCCGTGGCCAGCTCCACCACGCCGCAGCTGACCGCCGAGGGCTGGGGCCCGCTGCGCATCGGCATGACCCGCGCGGAAGTGGTCGCCGCCCTCGGGGAGGACGCAAATCCGGAGGCGGTCGGCGGGCCGGATCCCGCCAGCTGCGACGAGTTCCGCCCCGAGCGGGCGCCGGAGGCCATGCTGGTGATGATCGAGCGCGACCGGTTGACCCGCATCTCGCTGATCCGACCTTCGGATGTGACCACGGACCGCGGCTACGGCGTCGGCGACCCCGGCGACGGCATCGCGGCGGCCTACGGCGCCGGCGCTGTGCGCGAACCGCACAAGTACGAACCCGCGCCGGCCGGCTACATAACCGCATGGAGCCGCGGCGGCGGAACGGGCTATGTCGAGGATCCCGACGCCCGCGGCCTGGTCTTCGAGGTCGGCCAGGACGGGGCGGTCAAGGCCATCCGGGCCGGCGGGCCCTCCATCCAGTACGTCGAAGGCTGCGCCTGAACCTGCGTCCTGTTCCGAGTGTCCGAAAGCGTCCCACGAATCCGGCGGACACCCGGACGCTTCCCCCCCCCGCGCCGGCTTCCTTGCCCGACCCGGGCGCGGCGGCTAAACGCGAGCCATCTCTCGCTTCCCGCAGACAGAGCGCCCCATGACCGACATCGCTGAAATCGTCGCCCGCCAGATCCTCGATAGCCGGGGCAACCCCACGGTCGAGGTCGACGTGGTGCTGGACGACGGCAGCTTCGGCCGCGCCGCCGTGCCTTCGGGGGCCTCGACCGGCGCCCACGAGGCGGTGGAGCTGCGCGACGGGGACAAGGACCTGTGGGGCGGCAAGGGCGTCCAGAAGGCGGTCGACGCCGTGAACGGCGAGATCTTCGACGCCTTGTCCGGCATGGACGCCGAGGACCAGCGGCGCATCGACGAGGCGCTGATCTCACTGGACGGCACGCCGAACAAGGGCCGGCTGGGCGCCAACGCCATCCTCGGCGTCAGCCTCGCCTGCGCCAAGGCCAGCGCCATCAGCTCGAACCTGCCGCTTTACCGCTATCTGGGCGGGGTTTCGGCCCGGGTGCTGCCGACGCCGATGATGAACATCATCAACGGCGGCGCCCACGCCGACAATCCGATCGACATCCAGGAGTTCATGATCCTGCCGACCGGCGCCGAGAGCTTCTCCGAGGCCTTGCGCATGGGCGCCGAGATCTTCCACGCCCTGAGGAAGGCGCTCAAGGACGCCGGCCACAACACCAACGTCGGCGACGAGGGCGGTTTCGCCCCGAACCTGCAGTCGGCCGAGGCGGCGCTGGAGTTCATCACCCAGGCGGGTCAGTCGGCGGGCTACCTGGCCGGCGAGGACTTCCAGCTGGGCCTCGACGTCGCCTCGACCGAATTCTTCAAGGACGGCAAATACGTCTTGGCCGGGGAGGGCAAGACCTTCGATCAGGAGGCCATGGTCGGCTACCTCGCCGACCTTTGCGAGCGCTTCCCGATCGTCTCGATCGAGGACGGCTGCGCCGAGGACGACTTCGACGGCTGGAAGCTGCTGACCGAACGGCTCGGCGACCGCGTCCAGCTGGTCGGCGACGACCTGTTCGTGACCAATCCCGCCCGTCTGGCCGCCGGCATCGGCGAGGGCCTCGCCAACTCGATCCTCATCAAGGTCAACCAGATCGGCACGCTTTCCGAGACCCTCGATGCGGTCGATATCGCCCACCGCGCTGGCTACACGGCGGTGATGAGCCACCGTTCGGGCGAGACCGAGGACTCGACCATCGCCGACCTCGCCGTGGCCACCAACTGCGGGCAGATCAAGACCGGCTCGCTGGCCCGCTCGGACCGCACCGCCAAGTACAACCAGCTGCTCCGCATCGAGGAGATGCTGGGCGACCAGGGCGCCTACTACGGCGACGGCATGCTGCTGAAGTAGGCCACGGGAGCGGACGCAGATCCTGCGGCCAAGCTACGGTTCGTTAGGCATTTTCGGTCAGGACTCATTGATCACGAGTCCGCGCTCAGAAGGAGCGTCCGAGTGCCCGAGCGGATGAAGCCCTACGTCCCGTCCTGCGTCCTGTTGCTGCTGATCGCCTATCTCGGCGTGCAGGCCTTGACCGGCGAGCGCGGCCTGCTGGGCGGCGGCGAGCGCGAGGCCATGCTGCTGCGCCGCGAGGCCCAGCTGGCGCGAATCCTCGAGGAGCGGCGGGATCTGGAGGTGCGCGTCCGTTACCTGCGCACCGACAGTCTGTCGCGCGACCTGCTCGAGGAGCGGGCCCGGGCCGTGCTGGGCTTCGCCGACCCTCGTGACTATGTGATCCGCGTCTCCCATCCGGCCTCTGATCGGGCCCGCGCCGCCAATTCGTGAACTTTCGTTACAGCTTGACCGGGCCGCTTTGCGTTTCGGGAACGAAGGCTGCTAAAGCCCCTTTCCGTAACGACAGAGGCCCGTGCCGCGGGCCCAGCCGGGAGTGAAGACGGATGGCGAAAGCCCCCGCCGCCAAAGCTGATTCCAGCAAGGCCAGGAGTATCCCCAACACGCCGCAGGCCTCGAAGGAGGACCTGCTGCGCTACTATCGCGAGATGGTCCTCATCCGCCGCTTCGAGGAGCGTGCGGGCCAGCTCTACGGCATGGGGCTGATCGGCGGCTTCTGCCGCCTCTACATCGGCCAGGAGGCCGTCGCGGTGGGCGTTCAGGAGAGCATCAAGCAGGGTCACGACAAGATCATCACCGGCTACCGCGACCACGGCCACATGCTGGCCGCCGGCATGGATCCGAAGGAGGTCATGGCCGAGCTGACGGGGCGCATCGGCGGCTCGTCCAAGGGCAAGGGCGGCTCGATGCACATGTTCGACGTGCCCACCGGCTTCTACGGCGGCCACGGCATCGTCGGCGCCCAGGTGGCGCTGGGCACCGGCTTGGCCTTCGCCGGCAAGTATCGGGGGGATGACAGCGTCAGCTTCGTCTACTTCGGCGACGGCGCCGCCAACCAGGGGCAGGTCTACGAGAGCTTCAACATGGCGCAGCTGTGGAAGCTGCCGGCGATCTACATCATCGAGAACAACCAGTACGCCATGGGCACCTCGATCGAGCGCTCGTCGGCGACGACCGAGCTCTACCAGCGCGGCGCCAGCTTCGGCATTCCGGGCGAGCAGGTCGACGGCATGGACGTGCTGGCCGTGCGCGACGCCACGGCGCGGGCCGTAAAGCGGGCCCGCGAAGGCGGCGGACCCTACATCCTCGAGGTGAAGACCTACCGCTACCGCGGCCACTCGATGTCGGACCCGGCCAAGTACCGCACCAAGGAGGAGGTCGACGAGGTCAAGAAGACCCGCGACCCCATCGAGCACGTCAAGATGCTGCTCGAGCAGGCCAAGGCCACCGAGGACGAGCTGAAGGCCATCGACAACGAAATCAAGGCGATCGTCGCCGAAGCCGTGCAGTTCGCTCAAGAGAGCCCGGAGCCGGACCCGTCCGAGCTCTACACCGACGTCTACGTGGAGGCCTGATCCGTGACCGACATCCTGATGCCGGCGCTGTCTCCGACGATGGAAGAGGGCACCCTGACCAAGTGGCACATCAAGGCGGGCGACACCGTGTCGGCCGGCCAGGTGATCGCCGAGATCGAGACGGACAAGGCGACCATGGAGGTCGAGGCCGTCGACGAGGGCGAGGTGCTGGAGATCCTCGTGGCCGAAGGCTCCGAGAACGTGAAGGTCAACACGCCGATCGCGCGTCTTGCGGGCGATGAAGCCGCGGCCAGACCGTCTACAAGCACGTCGACCATATCGGCGACTTCCGAGGCTACACCCTCGACAACCGCCACTTCTGCGGCCCGGTCCGACGCTTCGGGCGATCCCGAAAAGAAGGACGACACGGCGAAGGGGCCGAAGGTCGAACTGAAGGATCCGGAGCTCCCGGCCGACGCCAAGCTGGTCAAGACGACGATCCGCGACGCGCTGCGCGACGCCATGGCCGAGGAGATGCGCCGCGACGAGGCGGTCTTCCTGATCGGCGAGGAAGTCGCCCAGTACCAGGGCGCCTACAAGGTCAGCCGCGAGCTGCTGCAGGAGTTCGGCCCCCAGCGGGTCGTCGACACGCCGATCACCGAGCACGGCTTCGCCGGCCTCGGCGTCGGCGCGGCCATGGCCGGGCTGAAGCCGATCGTCGAGTTCATGACCTTCAACTTCGCCATGCAGGCGATCGACCACATCATCAACTCGGCGGCCAAGACGCTGTACATGTCGGGCGGCCAGATCCGGGCGCCGATCGTGTTCCGCGGTCCCAACGGCGCGGCCAGCCGCGTGGCGGCGCAGCACAGCCAGGACTATTCGGCCTGGTACGCCCAGGTGCCGGGCCTGAAGGTCATCGCGCCCTATGACGCGGCCGACGCCAAGGGCCTGCTGAAGGCGGCCATCCGCGACCCCAACCCCGTCGTCTTCCTCGAGCACGAGATGATGTACGGGCTGGAGTTCGACGTGCCCGAGGTCGAGGACTGGGTGCTGCCGATCGGCAAGGCCAAGGTCCGCCGCGAGGGGACCGACGTCACCATCACCGCCCACAGCCGCATGGTCGGCTTCGCCCTGCAGGCCGCCGAGAAGCTGGCGGAGGAGGGGATCTCGTGCGAGGTGGTCGACCTGCGCACCCTGCGTCCGCTGGACCACGAGACCATCGTCGAAAGCGTGAAGAAGACCAGCCGCCTGGTCTCGGCCGAGGAAGGCTGGGGGCCGATGGGGGTCGGGGCCGAGGTGGTGGCGCGGGTGATCGAGCACGCCTTCGATTACCTGGACGCGCCCCCGCTGCGGGTCCACCAGGAAGACGTGCCGTTGCCCTACGCCGCCAATCTCGAAGCCCTGTCGCTGCCTGGCGCCGACAAGATCATCAAGGCCGTCAAGGCGGTGATGGCATGAGCGAACCTGACGCCCACCAGCTGAAGACGCCGGAGAGCGTCGCCGCCGATCCGGAGGCCATCGAGATCATCCGGATGTGGTGGTCGAAGAGCGAGCCGGTGATGTCCGTGAAGCCCGCCTTCAACGATCCGGCGAAGTTCGGCGAGCTGCTCGCCATCGCCGCGCGGCATATGGCGTACGGCTACGCCGTGCGGCACGGGCACGACGAGAAGCAGGCCTACAATCGAATTCTCCAGGGGCTGAGCGACGTCATCAAGGCGGACAACGTCCAGACGCTCGCCGAGCCGACCACGCCGTCGGGGAGCGTACAATGACCGACATCCTGATGCCCGCCCTGTCCCCGACCATGGAGGAGGGCGTCCTCGCCAAGTGGCACATCAAGGCTGGCGACACGGTCAAGGCGGGCGACGTCATCGCCGAGATCGAGACCGACAAGGCGACCATGGAGGTCGAGGCGGTCGACGAGGGCGAGGTGGCCGAGATCCTCGTTCCCGAGGGAACCGAGGCGGTGAAGGTCAACACGCCGATCGCCCGACTGAAGGGGGAGGACGGCGCGCCCGCGCCGGCGCCGAAGCCTGCCGAGGCCGCTCCGCAGAAGGCCGCCGCGCAGAAGGCCGAACCGGCCCCGGCCGGCCATGAGAGCGGCGAGGCTGTCGCGACGCCGCAAGGCGTGAAGCCCGCCTCGGCGAGCGCTTCCGCCAGGGCTGACGGCGGTCGCATCTTCGCTTCACCGCTGGCGCGCCGCCTGGCGGCCCAGGGAGGTCTGGATCTCACGTCGATCAAGGGCACCGGTCCGCGCGGCCGAATCGTGCGCCGCGACGTCGAGGCCGCCGGCAAGGGCGGCGCTGCGGCTCCCGCGGCCGGCCAGGCCGGCGCCGAGCCGCGCAAGGTCCAGTCTCTCGCCCAGATGGGCATCCCGGACGGCAGCTACGACCTCGTGCCGCTGGACGGCATGCGCAAGGCCATCGCCCGGCGCCTGACCGACAGCTTCCGCGACGTGCCGCACTTCCCGCTCGAAATCGACTGCGAGATCGACGGCCTGCTGGCCGCCCGCGCCAGGGTCAACGCCCTGCTGGAAAAGGACGGGATCAAGGTCTCGGTCAACGACTTCGTCCTGAAGGCCTCCGCCATGGCGCTGAAGGCGGTGCCGGAAGCGAACGCCAGCTATTCGCCCGAAGGCATCGCCATGCACCACCACGCCGACGTGGCCATGGCCGTGGCCATCGACGGCGGGCTGATCACCCCGATCATCCGCAAGGCGGAGACCAAGTCGCTGCGCGAGATCGCGATGGAGTCGAAGGACCTTGCGAAGCGGGCCCGCGACCGCAAGCTGAAGCCCGAGGAGTTCCAGGGCGGCACCTTCTCGGTCTCCAATCTCGGCATGTTCGGCATCAAGGCCTTCGCCTCGATCATCAACGAGCCGCAGGGCGCGATCATGAGCGTCGGGGCCGGCGAACAGCGTCCTGTCGTCGAGAACGGCCAGCTGGCGGTGGCGACGGTCATGACAGTCACCCTGACCTGCGATCATCGCGTGGTGGACGGAGCCGTCGGCGCCCGCTTCCTGCAGATGTTCAAGGCGATGATCGAGGACCCGGTGACCATGCTGGCCTGACGGCCGGGAGCGGGGCGGGGGCCCCGGGGGGAGGGGAAGGATGTCCGAGACGACAGCAGGCCCGGCGGGCCTGGAGCGACGAAGCTGCGTGGACTGCGGCGCGTCCCTGGTGGGGCCGTTCTGCCACGCCTGCGGTCACGACAGCCGCACCCGCGTGCTTCCGCTCAGCGACCTGCTCGGCAATGTCCTCGCGGAGAGCTTCAACCTCGAGGGCAAGACCTTCCTGACCGCCGACGCCATGCTGCGCCGGCCCGGCGACCTGCTGGTCGCCTTCCGCGAGGGCCGCAGCCTCTACACCACGCCGTTCAAGCTGTTCCTGATCGTCTCGGCGGCCTTCTTCGTCTTCCTCGTGTGGAGCGACGTCGCCATCTACCAGTTCCTGCCGGTGCGGACCGGCGCCACGCCCGTCACGGCCGAGCTGGTCCCGAACGGGGTGCGGCTGATCGGCGGCGAGTTGCGGGATGTCTTCCTCATGCCGCGCGCCGACGGCTCGGTGGCGCGCGAGAGAATTGCCGCGCTGGAGGCGGTGCGCCCGGCCGCGGACGCGGTCCAGGCCCGCGCCATCGCCGACTTCATCCAGTACCAGACCGCCTGGACCGGGCTGAACGCGACGCTCGAGACCTGGCTCCCGCGCCTGCTGTGGCTGCTGATCCCGATCTACGCCCTGATGCTGTGGCCGCTGTTCGGCCGCCGTCGGCTGCTGGTCGAGCACCTCGTTTTCGCCCTCTGGGCGCACTGCCTGATCTTCATCCTGCTGGTGCTGTTCGCCACCCTGAACTGGCTCGGTCTCCAGCTCAGCTTCTGGCTGCTGGCCATCCCCTACCTGGCCTATTTCACATTGGCGGCGCGCCGCTATTACGACCTCTCCACCCTGGGCTCGGTGTGGCGCGGGGCGGTCCACCTGGCCGCCTTCTTCCTGCTCGCCTGGCTGCCGGTGGCGCTCGGCGTGGCGTGGACGAGCGCCTGGGACCGGCTGCCGGAGTCGTTCTGGTCGGCCGCGACCAGCCAGGGGATGGACGACATCGACCGCTGGGTGCTGCCGCTTTCAGACGAGTGAACCCCGGCGGGCCTTGCCCGGGAGACGACCCCGGCCCCATGATGCGGGCAGGGAAGGGCGGAGGCGGGGCGATCGCGTGACGGCTGAAGGAGCGCAGCCCTGTCTGGCCTGCGGAGCGGTGCTGGGCGGCCGGTACTGTCACGCGTGCGGCCAGGATTCGCAGGCGCGGCCGCGGCCGCTGCGCGATTGGGCGGCGGAAGCCTTCTCGGAGGCCAACCTGGTGGACGGCCGCACCGCGCGGACGCTGATCGCGCTGGCGCTCCGGCCCGGCCGCCTGCTCGAGGCCTGTCGCGACGGCTCCGGCTCGCTGTACCAGACCCCGACGAAGTCGTTCGTCGTGGCGACGGCCCTGTTCCTGCTGGCCCTGAACTTCTCCGACGTGGCGCTCTACCAGTACGTGGCCCGCGTGACGGACCCGACCCGCCCCGTGACGGCCGTGGCCGACCCCGACGGCGCCACCGTCCATCTCGGCAACGTCACCCAGGCGGAGCTGTGGATGCAGCGGCGGGTGGAGCCCGCGATCGACACGGCGGTCACCGCCGCGGTGCAGGCCGCCGCGGACCGGGCCACGACCGAGCTCGACCGCCAGAACCTGCTCTACGAGAACCAGAACAACAGCGAGCAGGCGATCATCAGCGAGCGTCTCGCGGCCTGGCTCCCCAACGCCCTCTGGCTGCTGATGCCGGCCTACGCCCTGATGCTCGCGCCCTTCTTCGGGCGGCGGCTGTTCATGGAGCATCTGATCTTCGCCCTGTGGGCGCATGTCGCGGGCTTCAGCCTGCTGATCCTCCTGGCTCTCGCCAACAAGTTCGGCGCAGCGGCCCCCGCCTGGCCGCTGGTGTTTCCGTACCTCGCCTTCTTCACGCTGGCCGCCAGCCGGTACTACGGCGTCGGGCGGCTGCAGGCGCTGTGGCGGGGCGGCGTTCACCTTGCGCTCTACACGGGCCTGGCCCTGTTCCCGGCCGGACTGGCCGTGGCGATCTCGGCGATGGATTTCGAAGCCTTCATGGCCTTCGTCCGCGCCTGACATTTCGTTTCCCGATGAGCCGGGGAGGGTGCCTTTCGCGTTCCCTGCAGGCTAAGAGGCCGGGGACAAGGAGATATGCGCATGGCTCAGTTCGATCTGGTCGTCATCGGTTCCGGCCCCGGGGGCTATGTGGCCGCAATCCGCGCCTCGCAGCTGGGCCAGAAGGTCGCCATCATCGAGCGCGAGAACCTCGGCGGCATCTGCCTGAACTGGGGCTGCATCCCGACCAAGGCGCTGCTGAAATCGGGCGAGAAGTTCGAGAGTCTGTCGCACCTGAAGGACTACGGCCTCTCGGCGGAGAAGGTCGGCTTCGACTTCGACGCCATCATCCAGCGCTCGCGAGGCGTGGCCGCCCAGATGAACAAGGGCGTCGCCTTCCTGATGAAGAAGCACAAGATCGAGGTGATCGAGGGCTCGGCGAAGCTGGAGAAGGGCGCCGCGGCCCCGAAGGTGGTGGTGAAGCTGAACGCCGGCGGCGAGCGCACGGTCGAGGCGAAGGCGGTGATGCTGGCGGTCGGCGCGCGGGCGAGGGCGCTGCCGCAGATCGGTCTGGAGGCCGACGGCGAGCGGATCTGGGCCTATCGTGAAGCGCTGGCGCCGAAGCGGCTGCCGAAGTCCTTCGTGGTCATCGGATCGGGGGCCATCGGTCTGGAATTCGCCAGCTTCTATCGTGCCTTGGGGGCGGAAGTTACGGTCGTGGAAGCGGTCGAGCGGATCATGCCGGTCGAGGACGAGGAAGTCTCCAAGGCGGCGCAGAAGGCCTTCGAGAAGCGCGGCATCAAGTTCCGCACCGGCGCCAAGGTGACCAAGGTCTCGAAGACGGGGCAGGGGGTGCAGGTCGCCGTCGAGGTCGGCGGCAAGGCCGAGACCCTCGAGGCCGAGATCTGCATCTCCGCCGTCGGCATCACCGCCAACACCGACGGCATCGGGCTGGAAGCGCTCGGCGTCGAGATGGACCGCGGGCATATCAAGACCGGTCCGCACGGCGAGACCAATGTGAAGGGACTGTACGCCATCGGCGACTGCGCCGGCGCGCCCTGGCTGGCGCACAAGGCGTCGCACGAGGGCATTCACGCCGCCGAGCACATCGCCGGGTTCCGCAGCCCGAACATCCATTCGCCGATCGCCGGCTGCACCTACACCCAGCCGCAGGTGGCCTCGGTCGGCCTGACCGAGCAGGCGGCGAAGGCGGCCGGTCGCGAAGTCAAGGTGGGGCGCTTCCCGTTCCGCGTGAACGGCAAGGCGGTGGCGGCCGGCGAGATCGAGGGCTTCGTCAAGACCATCTTCGACAGCAAGACCGGCGCGCTCGTCGGCGCTCACATGATCGGGGCGGAAGTCACGGAAATGGTGCAGGGTTTCGTCACCGCGATCACCCTTGAGGCGACCGAGGAAGACATGCACGGCATTGTCTATCCGCACCCGACCATGAGCGAGGCCATGCACGAGGCGTCGCTCGACGCCTGGCAGCGCGTCCTGCACATCTGAACCGCCTCAGTCGGGGGCGGCGTCGGTCACCGGGCGGGCGCTCTGGGTGTATTCACGGGCCGAGGGAATGGAGCGCTCGCTGGCTTCGTAGCGGGTGCAGAGACCGCGGTAGTTCGGCCGGGCGCAAAGCTCCCAGACGCCGCGCTGGACCCGAATGGACCGGACCGGCCACTGCAGATCGAGGTCCGGACTGGGGCCGGTCAGGGTGCGGGCGGGCCCGCGGTACCCGATATCGCGGTAGATGATGGCCAACGGCTCGGCGGGCGACGGCGCCGCCGCTGTGATGAAGCCGGCGGCGGCGGCCAGCAAGGCCGTCAGGAGGAGGCGGTGCGGCGTCATGCGAAATCTCCCGCGACAGGCGTCCGGAGGCGCAGACGCACCATACTCCGGACCCATCCCGCTCGCCAGACCTGTGACACGCCTAAGACATATTATGCGAAATAAGCGATCGCCTTACCTGGTGCCGCCGCGGTCCTGGAGCCGCGCCGCGAGGCTCGACGTGTCCCAGCGGGAGCCGCCCAGGGCCTGGACCTCGGAATAGAACTGATCGACCAGCGCCGTCAGGGCCAGATGGCTGCCGTTGGCGCGGGCCTCCTCGAGCACCAGCCCGAGATCCTTGCGCATCCAGTCGACGGCGAAGCCGAAGTCGAACTCGCCGCGGGCCATGGTCTTCCAGCGATTGTCCATCTGCCAGGACTGCGCCGCGCCCTGGGAGATCGCATCGTAGACCGCGTCGGCGTCGAGGCCGGCCGACTGCGCGAAATGCACGGCCTCGGCGAGGCCCTGGACGACGCCGGCGATGCAGATCTGGTTGACCATCTTCGTCAGCTGGCCCGCGCCCGCGGGCCCCATGTACTTCACGGCCTTGGCGTAGGCGGCGAGCACCGGCTCGACGCGGGCCAGCGCGGCCGCGTCCCCGCCGGCCATGACGCTGAGCTTGCCGGCTTCGGCGCCGGCCTGGCCGCCCGAAACCGGCGCGTCGATGAACGCGACGCCGGATGTCTCCGCCCGGACCGCCATCTCCCGGGCCACACGCGCCGAGGTCGTGGTGTGGTCGACGATCACGGCCCCGCGCCCGAGGTGCGGAAGCGCCTCGAGGACGACCTGGCGAACATCGTCATCGTTTCCGACGCAGAGGACGAGCATCTCGGCGCCCCGGGCCGCTTCGGCCACGGTGGAGGCGAAGCGGCCGCCCGTGACCGCGGCCCAGGCCTGCGCCTTGGCCGATGAGCGGTTGAAGCCCGTCACCTCGTGTCCGGCGGCGACCAGATGGCGGGCCATCGGCCCGCCCATGACGCCCAGTCCCGCGAAACCGATCTTCATTCGCCCTCTCCCATGGCTCCGTAGCGACCTCGCCAGTAGGTCAGCGCGGGTCCCTCCCCGACCGCGAAGTCCTCGACGCGGCCGACGATGATCATGTGGTCGCCCATTCGGATGCGGTCGTGGGCGGCGCAGTCGAAGCGCGCCAGGGCGTCGGGGAGACAGGGGGCACCGTCGGCCTGACGTTCGAACTCGCCTTCGGACAGGAGTGCGACGCCGCGGGCGAAGCGCGCCGCGCGGGGGCGGTCCGCCGCCGAGAGGACATGGACAGCGAAGCGGTCGGCGGCGGCGAAGGCCGGCCAGCGCTCCGACCGCTCGTCCAGGCACCAGAGGATGAGTCGCGGCTTCAGGGAGACGGAGGTGAAGGAGTTGATGGTCAGACCGAGCGGCCCCTGGGCGCTGTCCGCCGTCACCACGCACACGCCGGTGGCGAAGGCCCCGAGCGCGCGGCGGTAGGCAGTGGTTTCGGCGGTCGGGTGGTCGGGCGGCGGTTCGAGGGTCACGGGTTCGACCTAGGCGGCCCGGACGCGGGGGGCAAGGCATGGATGGGAAACGTCGCCTTAACGCCTCGCCGTCCAGGATCGGGACAGTCCCGTCGGAGCCCCTCCCCCATGTCCATGAGCGATCGGCCGATCCTCATCAAGAAGGTCAAGAAGGTCGCGGGGCACGGCCATCACGGCGGCGCCTGGAAGGTGGCCTACGCCGACTTCGTGACCGCGATGATGGCCTTCTTCCTGCTGATGTGGCTGATCAACACGACGGATCCGGAGCAGAAGCGCGGCATCGCCGAGTACTTCGCCCCGGCGAGCGTTTCCGAATCGACGTCCGGCTCGGGCGGCATCCTGGGCGGGACCTCGCTGGGCGAGGACGGCTCCAAGGGCTCCGGCTCGATGTCGGTGATCACGCAACTGGCCCCGGAAGCCCCCGAGGACGCCCCGCCGGAGGCCGGACAGAGCTCGAACCTCGCCGCGGCGAGCGAGGCCGAGCTGCGCGAGGAGATCGCCCGGCGCGAGGCCGCGGACTTCGCCTCGGCGGCGGAATCGCTGCGTCAGGCGATGCAGTCGATGCCGGAGCTGGCCGAGCTGTCGAAACAGCTGATCATCGACCAGACGCCGGAGGGCCTGCGCATCCAGCTGGTCGACCAGGAAGGCCGATCGATGTTCGAGACCAACTCGGCCCGGCCGAACCCCCGCGCCCAGCTGCTTTTGCGCGCCATCTCGCGGGTGATCAACCAGCTGCCGAACCGCATCTCGATCACCGGCCACACCTCGGCGGCGCCCGGATCGAACCGGGCCAGCGGCCCGAACGACTGGCCCCTGTCCTCCAACCGCGCCAACGCCTCGCGCCTGATCCTTCAGGCGGCCGGTGTCGACCCCGACCGGGTCTACCAGGTCTCGGGCAAGGCGGGGTCGGACCCGCTGTATCCGGACGATCCGACGCTGGCCGGCAACCGCCGCATCGCCATCGTGCTGCTGCGCGAGGCGCCGGTGCTGCCCACGGACACCAGCCTGTGACCCGCCGCCCGGCCAGCGAGGGTCGGGCTTGCGCCGGGGCGCGGAGCGGTCCCACATACGCACATGTGCAAGGCGCCGGATTTCGGGCGGAATTGGATGGCGTGGTGAGCTCGTGACCCGCTTCGTTCCGCAACGCCAGCTGCGCTTCTACATGACCTCGGTCGCTCCCTGCCCCTACCTGCCGGGGCAGACCGAGCGGAAGGTGTTCGCCAACCTGCCCTTCTCGGACGGGGTGCACGTCAACGACGAGCTGACCCAGGCCGGGTTCCGGCGCAGCCAGAACATCGCCTACCGGCCGGCGTGCGAGAGCTGCGACGCCTGCGTTTCGGTCCGCATTCCCACCGGGCAGTTCGCCTTCTCCCGGTCGCAGCGACGGGTGCTGGCGAGGAACGGGGATCTGAGCCGCGATCTGGTCGAGGCGGAGGCGACGACCGAGCAGTTCGACCTGCTGCGGCGCTATCTGGCGGCGCGGCATCCCGGCGGCGGAATGACCGGCATGGGCTGGCTCGACTATGTGGCCATGGTCGAGGACACGGCGGTGCGGACCCACCTGATCGAATACCGGCTGCCCTCCCCCGACGGCGGTCCCGGGGACCTGGTGGGGGTGTGCCTGACCGACCTGCTCTCGGACGGGCTGTCGATGGTCTACAGCTTCTTCGATCCGGATCAGGAGGCGCGGAGCCCGGGGCGGTTCGCCATCCTCGACCACGTGCGGCAGGCGCAGGCGGTGGGGCTGCCATACGTCTACCTGGGCTACTGGGTGCGGGGCTCGGAGAAGATGGACTACAAGGCCGGCTTCCGGCCGCTGGAGCAGTTGACCCGGCTGGGCTGGCGGGCCCTGCCCTAGCCGGTCGCCGGGACCGAGGTCTCCTGCCCCGCCGACTGCGGTCCGACCCACGGGCCCGGGTCCCGCCCGCCGCCGAATTTCACCAGTGCGTCAATGCGCTTCCCGATCGGCGGGTGAGTGGCGAACAGGCCCTCCAGGCCGCGGCCGTCCGGCTGGTTGTCGAGGAACATCTGCTGCACCTCGTCCGGCCCCTTCAGTGAGGAGCGGCCCTCGATCTTGCGCAGGGCCGAGATCATCGCGTCGGGGTTCTTGGTCAGCTCTACGGAGCCGGCGTCGGCGACGAATTCGCGGGTGCGCGACAGCATCATGCGGATGACCACGGCGAGAGCGACGCCGACGGCGGCGAAGGCCAGGCCGATGAGGATCAGCGGCCCGGCGTTGGAGTTCTTCGAGCGGCCGCGCCCTCCCCCGGTATGGATGAGGGCGCGGAAGACCAGTTCGGCCAGCACGCTGATGATGCCGGCGAAGATGGAGGCGATGACCATGGTCCGCACGTCCCTGTTGATGACGTGGGTGAGCTCGTGGGCCAGCACCGCCTCGACCTCGTCGCGGCTCAGGGCGTTCACCAGGCCGCGGGTGACGGTGACGCTGTAGCGGCCCTCGTGCAGGCCGGTGGCGAAGGCGTTGAGGCTGTCACTCTCGATCATGCGCAGGGTCGGGGTGCGCAGGCCACGGGAGATGGCGAGGTTTTCCAGCAGGTTATAAAGCTCGGGTTCAGACCGTCTCTCAACCTTCCGGGCGCCGGTGATCGAGTCGATGATGGCCTGGTTGCCGAAGTAGGCGATGGCGAACCAGATCGCCGCCACGACGAGGGCGGTCGGCACGGTCCAGCCCAGCCAGGAGGCGGCCAAGGCCATGTCGTCGCCCAGCCCCCGCCCCGTGCCGGGCAGCAGGCCGAAGCCCATCATCACCAGCTGCGCGCCGTAGAGGATGAAGACCAGCAGCACCGGGAAGCCCGCCAGCAGCAGGATCGACCGGGTGTTGTTCGCCCAGATGTGGGTCTGGAGCCCGACGGCGCCCATGGGTCGATCAGGCCTGGAAATTCACCGTCGGCGGGGCGGCGGTCATGGCGGCGCGGTCGGCCTCGCCCACGTCGAAGAAGGGCTTGTCCGAGCCGAAGCCGACGAGCCCGGCGAACAGGACCACGGGGAACTGGCGGCGGGCGGCGTTGAACTCGGAGACGGCGTTGTTGAAGAACCGGCGGGCGGCGGCCAGCTTGTTCTCGATGTCCGACAGCTCGGTCTGCAACTGCTGGAAGTTGGTGTTGGCCTTGAGGTCCGGATAGGCCTCGGCGACGGCGAACAGACGGCCGAGCGCGCCGGTCAACATGTTCTCGGCCTGCACCCGCTCGTTGATGTTGTGCGCCCCGGCGGCGGCGGCCCGCGCCTGGGTGACGGCGTCGAGGGTGCCGCGCTCGTGGGTGGCGTAGCCCTTCACCGTCTCGACCAGATTGGGGATCAGGTCCTGGCGCTGCTTGAGCTGGACGTCGATGTCCGCGAACGACTGGTCGGCGCGCTGATCCAGCGCCACGAGGCGATTGTAGCCGCCGATGACGATGAAGGCGACGATCGCCCCGACGACAAGGCCGATGATGATGAAGGTCATGTCGGTCTCCAAAGCGGGGCGGCAGGCCCCTCGCCCCGACTATCGCCGCTCACGCTCACGCCGCGAAGTGAAATCGTGGTCACCTCCTGCGGGTCACCGGAACTTCCGCAGCCCGCGCGGGCCCTGGCGCCCGGCCTGGGCGCGCTTGCCGAGCCAGTCCTTCCAGTCCGGCCACTGGCGGCGACGGCCGCCGCCGTCGACCCATTCGGGACCGGACTCGGCGTTGAAGGTGGTGAGATCAGCGAGGCCGCCCTGCTTGAACGACTGGAGCTTGACGCCCTTGCCGCGCCCCATCTCGGGCAACTCGTCGACGCGGAAGACCAGCGCCTTGATGTTCTCGCCGATGGTGGCGACATGATCGCCGGCGACGCGCAGGGCGGCCAGCATCTCGCCGTTGAGCACCTGTTTGCCGCCGCGCTTCTGGGCGAGCAGGTCGTCCTCGGGAGCGACGAAGCCGTAGCCGGCCTTCGAGGCGACCAGCAGCTTCGCCCCCGGCTGGTGCGCCACCAGATTGACGACGCCCACTCCCTCGTCGAGGTCGATCATCAGCCGCACCGGCTCGCCGTGGCCGCGGCCGGAGGCCAGCTTGTCGGCGCCGATGGTGAAGATGCGGCCGTCCGAAGCCGCCAGCAGCAGCTTGTCGGTCGTGTACGCCGGGACGAGGAAGGCGAGACTGTCGCCCTCCTTGAACTTCAGCTCGGACGGGTCGTCGACCTTGCCCTTCTGGGCGCGGATCCAGCCGCGCTCGGAGAGGACGACGGTGATCGCCTCGCGCGGGATGAAGGCCTCGATGGGCGCGAAGGCGGAGGTGTCCACCGCCTCCGAGATGGTCGTACGGCGCGGCGAGATCATCGCCTTGCGCACGTCCTGCAGCCCTAGGGCGATGAGCTTCGACTGCTTCGCCGGCGAGGCGATCATCGCACGCAGGCCGGCAAGTTCCTCGGACAGTGCCTTGTATTCGTTCTCGATCGCCATCTCCTCGATGCGCGCCAGCTGGCGCAGCCGGGTGTCGAGGACATAGTCGGCCTGGAGTTCGGACAGGCCGAAGCGGGCGATCAGGACAGCCTTCGGCTGCTCCTCCTCGCGAACGATACGGATCACCTCATCGAGGTTGAGGAAGACGATGCGCAGGCCTTCCAGCAGGTGGAGGCGCTTCTCGATCTTCTGGATGCGCCAGTTCCCGCGCCGGACCAGCACTTCGCGGCGGTGATCGAGGAAGGCCTGCAGACAGGCCTTGAGGCCCATAACCCGCGGCGTGCCGGTCGCGTCCAGCACGTTCATGTTGATCGGAAAGCGGATCTCGAGGTCGGAGAGCTTGAACAGGCTCTCCATCAGCACCTCGGGCTCGACCGTGCGGGACTTCGGCTCGAGGATGAGGCGGATATCCTCGGCCGACTCGTCGCGCACGTCGGCGAGCAGCGGCGCCTTCTTGTTCTCGATCAGCTCGGCGAGATCGGCGATCAGCTTGGACTTCTGGACCTGGTACGGCACCTCGGTGACGACGATGCGCCAGACGCCGCGGCCGAGGTCCTCGGTCTCCCAGCGGGCGCGCAGGCGTACGCCGCCGCGGCCGGTCTCGTAGGCGTCGAGGATGGAGGCGTGGCCCTCGACGGCGACGCCGCCGGTCGGGAAGTCGGGCCCGGGGACGATCGCCGCCAGTTCTTCGGTCGTCGCTTCCGGCCTGTCGAGCAGCAGCTGGCAGGCCTCGATCAGCTCGCCGACGTTGTGCGGCGGGATCGAGGTGGCCATGCCGACGGCGATGCCGGAGGAGCCGTTGGCCAGCAGGTTGGGGAAACCGGCGGGCAGGACGACCGGCTCCTCGTCCTGGTCGTCGTAGGTGGGGCGGAAATCGACGGCGTCCTGGTCGATGCCGTCCATCAGCAGCATGGCGGCCGGCGTGAGCTTGCACTCGGTGTAGCGCATGGCCGCGGCGCTATCGCCGTCGATGTTGCCGAAATTGCCCTGACCGTCGACCAGCGGGTAGCGCTGCGAGAAGTCCTGGGCGAGGCGCACGAGGGCGTCGTAGATCGAGGCGTCGCCGTGCGGGTGGAAGCCACCCATCACCTCGCCGACGACCTTGGCGCACTTGCGCGCCGCCGCCTGCGGGTTCAGCCGCATCTCGTGCATGGCGTACATGATGCGCCGGTGCACCGGCTTGAAGCCGTCGCGCACATCCGGGAGGGCGCGGTTGGTGATGGTCGAGAGCGCATAGGCGAGATAGCGGCGCGACAGCGCCTCGCTCATGGGCTCGTCGATGATGCGACCGCCTTCCGGCGGCGGGGTATGAACGGTCATGGGAAACTGATTCGAGCCTGGAAGCCGTCAGTCTAGCGCAGGATCGCCGTCCATGCCGGAAAGCGCCTGTGGGCGATCAGCCGACCGCCTGCTCGATGCCCGCCAGAAGGCTCGCGGCCGTGATCGGCTTGGCGACGTGCAGGTCGGCGCCGGCGGCGCGGGCCTCCTCGCGATGCTCCGGCATGGCGTTGGCGCTGAGCATGACGATCGGGGTCGGGCTGACGCCGCGCCGCGTCTCGAGGTCGCGGATGGCGCGTGTGGCGGTCAGGCCGTCCATCGTCGGCATCTGCATGTCCATCAGCACGACGTCGTATGTCCCGGCTGTGAAGGCCTCCAACGCCCGATGACCGTCCTCGACGATGGTCAGTTCCGCTCCGGTCGAGGCCAGGATCAGCTGGACGACGCGCTGATTGGTCGGGTGGTCCTCCGCCAGGAGCACGCGCAGGGGCCTGTCGCGACGGGCGCCGACGGCCGGAGCCGCGTCGTTCGCGGCGCTGTCCGGGTCGGCCGCGGCGCGCGCCAGCGGCAGGCGGACCGTGAACCGGCTGCCGACGCCGGGGGTCGAATCGACGGCGATGTCGCCTCCCATCATCCCGGCCAGCGAACGGCAGATCGACAGTCCCAGCCCGGTGCCGCCGAAGCGGCGAGTGATGCTGGTGTCCGCCTGGGTGAAGCGACCGAACAGGCGTGCGCCGGTCTCGGCGTCGAAACCCACGCCGGTGTCCTGCACCTCGATCCGGACGAGCCCGGCGTCGTCCACCTCGATGCGGATGGAGATCGTGCCGGCGGCCGTGAACTTGATGGCGTTCGACATCAGGTTGTCGACGATCTGGCGGACGCGGGTGCTGTCGCCGATGAAACGACCCTGGGCGGCTGGATCGTGCGCGACGACGACGTCCAGGCCCTTGTCCATGGCGCGGGAGCGAGCGCCCTCGATGCACGGCGCGAGGGCCCGGACCAGGTCGAAGGGCCGGCTCTCGAGGGTCATATGGCCAGCCTCGATCTTGGACACGTCGAGGATGTCTGAAACGAGCCTTTCCAGCACGACGCCCGACTCGCGCACGAGACCGACCATCTCGGCCTGCTCCGGCTTCAGGGCGGTCCGCGACAGGGCGTCGACAATGCCGATGACGCCGTTAAGCGGGGTGCGGATTTCATGGCTCATGTTGGCCAGAAAGTCGGACTTCGCGCGGTTGGCGGCCTCGGCCGCAGCCCGGGCTTCGGCCATGGCGCGCTCGGCGGCGATGCGATCCGTCACGTCGCGGGCCACGCCGTAGATCAGGTCGCCGTAGCGCTGGGCGCGCCATTCAAGGGTGCGATACGACCCGTCCGCGTGGGCGTAGCGGTTGATGAAGCCAAGCACCGGATCGCCCCGCCTGCGGTTCTCGACCTCGTGGACGCTGAGACGCGTCGCGGCGACGTCTTCCGGGTGCAGCAGACGCAGGAGGGGCCGACCCTCCATGTCGGCGGGACGGTGTCCCAGCACCTTCTCCCAGGACCGGCTGGCCTTGACCACGTGTCCCTGCAGATCGCGGATGACCAGGAGATCGAGGGAGACGTCGAAGAAGGTGGCGAGGTGGGCGTCCCCGGCATCGCCGGGCGCCGAGACCGGCTCGTCCGCCACGAGAGAGGTTTCGACGAGGGACGCCAGACTCATATCGATTGCCTCGGCGAGGGACCCGTCATCGTGCGCCAGCGTACCAACCGCAGGTTAAGGCCGCTTGAAGCGGGCCGCTACAGCCGTCCCGCCTCGCGCAGGCGGTCGATCATCCACGTGCGCGCCGGCGGCAGGGGCCGGTCCAGCGGGTGGAAGACGAACTGTTCGAGGAAATGGCCGGTGAGGTCGAGCCCGGCGCCGACGTCGCCCTCGCCGAGACCGGCCTGGGCGCCCAGCAGGAAGGGGGGCAGCTTCAGCAGCTTGTCGGCGTAGGGCTCGCCCGCGACGCGGCTGACGGCGCGGCCCGTGCGCGGGCTGACCCAGACGAGGTCGTCGGTCGAGCCGGTGGCGGCGCAGCGGCTGAGGTCGAGGCCGAACCCGAGATCCTCCAGCAGGCCGGCCTCGAAGCGGACGAAGATGGCGGGCCAGACCTCGGGCACGGCGAAGGCCGACATCAGGGCCTCGAAGGCGAGGAAAGCGCCCGGGTGCGGCTCGCGCTCGGGCAGCGCGCCCTGGGCCACGGCGGCGGCGGCGGCCAGGCCGGTCAGGGCCAGCGGGTCGTCGAACAGGGCCGCCGGCCCCTCCCCCACCGGCTCGAGCCGGGCCGAGCCGAGGTGCTCGGAGGTGCGGGCGCGCAGGTCGGCGACGACCCGGGCCCCGGGCTGCAGGAAGGGCTTCATCCGCCGCGAGGCGCCGCCCGCGACATAGGCCGCCCGGCGGCCGTGGCTTTCGGTGAGCAGCTCCACCACGGCGCCGGTGTCGCCGTGGGCGCGGGCGGCGAGGACGTAGGCGTCGTCGGTGAAGTCCATGCCTACTGCGCGGCTGCGCGGATGCGGGCGGTCATGTCGCGCGCGAGGGCGTTGGGGATGGGGAAGGTCAGGGCGTAGAGGGCGACCCGCCAGCGGCCGTCGTCGCCGCGCACCAGCACGCCCGTGCCGCGGCTCGTTCCGTAGGACTCGCTGTCCAGGACCTCGTCGAACCAGACCACGCAGCGGCAGTCGAGCGGGGCCAAGGTCAGGGCCCGGGAGCGCGGCGTGTAGGTCCAGCCGCGGCCGCGGGCGAAGTAGGGCTCGGCGTAGGCGCGGAACTGGTCGATGGTCCAGCGCTCGGTCACGTCGGTGCCGATATAGACGGCGTCGGGGGCGAAGAGGTCGAAATAGACGGCGCTGTCGGCCGCGGCGGCGGCGGCGTGCAGGGCATCGAGGGTGACGGCGGCGGCCTCTTCCTCCGGCGTGTCGGCGGCCTCGCCGGGGGCGTCGACGACCGGGGCGGCTGCCTCGAAGGCCCGGATTTCGGCGGTCATGTCGCGCGCCAGGTCGTTCGGGATCGGATAGCTGAGGGCGTAGCGCAGCACGCGCCACCGCCCGCCGTCGCGGACCAGCAGGCCCTCCCCGCGCGCCGTGCCGTAGGTGGCGCTGTCCAGCACCTCGTCGAACCAGGCCACGCAGGCGCAGGGGTCGGGGGCCAAGGTCACGTGGCGCTCGCGGGCGACATAGGTCCAGCCCTCGTCGCGGGCGAAGACGGGCGCGGCGAAGTCGAGGAAGGCGTCGCGGTTCCAGCGCTCGGAGGTCTCGTTGCCGACCCAGACCAGACCCGGCGCGAGACGATCCGCCCAGGCCGTGACGTCGGCGCGGGCCGCGGCGGCATGGAGTTCGTCGAGCACGGCGGCGGCCTCGGCGACGGCGGGGTCCGGGGCCTGGACCGACAGGGCGAGGGCGAGCAGGGGCGCGAGCATGGACGGCAGCCTAGACCGGCCCCGGCCGTCGGCCTAGTCGCCGCTTTCCGGGACGGGAAAGGTGTCGGGCTTCAGCGCTCGCGCGAGGGCCAGCAGGTTGCGGGCGGCGATGCGGCCGGTGCGGTCGGACCACTCGTGGGCCTGGTCGGTGTCGGTGTAGTCCGGCCCGGGGCCGGGCCCGAGGTGCCAGTAGGTCCAGCTCTGGCCGGGAATGGTGAAGCCGATGTCGATCAGGGCCTGACAGATGCTGGCCACGATGTGATGGGCGCCGTCCTCGTTGCCCGTGATCACCACCCCGGCGACCTTGCCGTAGGCGACCGGGCGGCCGTCGTCGCGGGTCTCGGACAGCATGGCGTCCATCCGCTCCAGCGCGCGCATGCAGACGCTGGAGTGCTGGCCGAGCCAGGTCGGCGTGGCCATGACCAGGATGTCGGCGGCGAGGATGCGGGTGCGCACGGACGGCCAGTCGTCGCCCCCGCCCTCGTCGCTCTTCACGCCGGGCTTGATGTCGAGGTCGACGAGGCGAACCAGTTCGGTCTCAGCCCCGCCCTTCTCGAGTTCGGCCATGACCACCCGGGCGAGCGCCTCGGTGTTCGAGGTCTGCGGCGACGGCTTGAGCGTGCAGTTCAGGACCAGGGCCTTCATGGGGTCGTCTCCTCGGCTGGAGCCCGGCCAATGCGCGCGCCCGTCGGCGCGTTCCGGATCTTTATTTAACCGCACGGTTGACAACGCGACGGACCCGCTGCATTTAACCTGTCAGTTACATACGAAGCCGCCATGCAGACCGACCTTCTCTCCGCCCAATTCGCCGCCCTGGCCGACCCGACCCGTCGGGCCATCCTGGCGCGGCTGAGCGAGGGGGAAGCCAGCGTCAACGAACTGGCCGAGCCGTTCGACATCAGCCTGCCGGCGGTGTCGAAGCACCTGAAGGTGCTGGAGAAGGCCGGGCTGATCAGCCGCGGGCGGGAGGCGCAGTGGCGGCCGGCGCGGCTGGAGCCGATGGCGCTGAAGGGCATCGCCGAGTGGATGGAGCACTACCGCCGCTTCTGGGACGCCAGCTTCGACCGACTGGACGCGTACCTGAAGAAGATTCAGCAAGGAGACGACCGTGGCCCAAGAAACTGACGCCAACCCCTGCCACACCGACGGCGTGGCGCACGCCTTCGAACTAGAGCTGCGCCGGACTATCGACGCCTCGCCCGAGCGGATCTGGAAGGCGTGGATGACGCCTGAGCTGCTGGAGCAGTGGTTCGCGCCGAAGCCGTGGCGCATCTCGGACGTGCGGGTCGATCCGCGGCCGGGCGGGGTGTTCAACTTCATCATGCACGGACCGGACGGCGAGCGCTTTCCGAACCACGGCGTCTTTCTGGAGGCCGAGCCGCACCGGCGCTGGACCACGACCGACGCCTTCACTCCGGACTGGAAGCCCGCCGGCCAGCCGTTCATGGTCGCGACGGTCGAACTAACGCCGCTGGCCGACGGCCGCGCGGAGTACGTGGCCACGGCCCGGCACTGGAACGCCGAGACGATGAAGCAGCATGAGGCCATGGGCTTCCACGAGGGCTGGGGCCAGTGCGCCGACCAGCTGGAGCAGCTGCTGAAGAACAACTGATCCCCTTCCCCGACCGTCGACCGGAGCTGGCCACATGAGCCACGTCGAAGCCATCGCCACCCGTCCCTCCCTGCACCTGCAGCGCGTCTTCGACGCCCCTCGGGCGCTAGTGTGGAAGGCGTGGACGACGCCCGAGACCGTGGTGCTGTGGCTGGGTCCGGTCGAATGGCCGGCGGTGAGCGTGTCGCAGGACCTGCGCGTCGGCGGCGCCTGGCGGGCCTGCCTGCGTTCGCCGGAGACCGGACAGGACCTTTGGCAGGGCGGAGTCTATCGCGAGATCGTCCCCCCCGAGCGCCTGGTGTTCACCTTCAAGTGGGACGAGTCCCACGAGGACGGGCCGCCGGTCGACACCCTGGTCACGGTGGAGTTCGCCGAACTTCCCGACGGCCGCACCCGCATGGACTTCACCCACGAGGGCCTGAAGTCGGAGCAGAGCCTGGCCGGGCACCGGCACGGCTGGACCTCGACCTTCGAGCGCCTCGTCGCCTTTCTCGCCGACGACGGAGACAGATGATGAAGATCGTGACCAGCCTGAGCTTCCGCGGCCAGTGCCGCGAGGCCTTCGAGTTCTACGCCCGGGTTCTCGGCGGCAAGATCACCGCGGCCATGCCTTATTCCGACGCCCCGCCGGAGATGCCCGTGGGCGACACCTACCGCGACTGGCTGATGCATTGCTGGCTGGAGGTCGGCGACCAGGCGATCATGGGCGCCGACATGGACGTCGACTGGGCCCCGAACGTCGACAAGCCCAAGAACGGCTTCGACGTCACCCTGCACACCGAGGACCGGTCGGAGGCGCAGCGCTGGTTCGAGGCGCTGTCCGAGGGCGGCCAGGTGGTCATGGGCTTCCAGGAGACCTTCTGGTCGCCCGGCTACGGCAGCCTGATCGACCGCTTCGGCGTGCCGTGGATGGTCAACACCGTGCCGGCCGGCGAGTGGCGCGGGCCGAAGAGCTGACGATCCCGGGGGGGCGGCCGTGCCGCCCCTCCCCTGTCCTTCCCGAGGAGAGAACCCATGAAGGCCTCGCCCATGGTCTGGACCGGCCGCGTCCTGACCGTCCTGTTCGCCCTGTTCATGCTCGGCGCCTCGATCGCGCCGAAGCTGGCCGGCATGCCCGTCGCCGCCGAAACCCTGGAGGCGCTGGGCTGGTCGGCGGACTACGTCCTCGCGATCGGCCTGATCGAGCTGGGCTGCCTGCTGCTGTATCTCTTCCCGCGCACCAATGTGCTGGGTGCGGTGCTGATGACGGGTCTGCTGGGCGGCGCCATGGCCACCCAGGTGCGGGTCGGCAACCCCCTGCTCAGTCACCAGCTGTTCTCGCTCTACCTTGGCCTGTTCATGTGGGGCGGGCTCTGGCTGCGCGACCCCGCCGTGCGTGGGTTGTTCCCATGGCGGCGTCAGCCGGCGGCGTCCGCCTGACGGCCACCCGATTTGCGGAGAAGACCCATGAGACCGATCCTGCTGACCGCCGTCGCCGCCGCCGCCTTGGCGGCCGCCCTCCCGGTCTGGGCGCAGCCCGCCGCACCGCCGGCGGAAGCCGCCGTCCAGGCCGCCGCGCTGCGGACCGATTCCGCGACGGTCAATGGCGGCGAGGTGCGCTACTTCGTGCACGGCGACCTCGGCTCCGGAGCCACGCCCGTGCTGGTGCTGCACGGGGCCTTCATGTCGTCGGATGCGATGAAACCGCTGACCGACCTGATGCCGGGCCGGCCGCTGATCGTGCTCGACCAGCGCGGGCACGGGCGCACCGGCGACCTGCCGGGCCCTATCGCCTACGAGTCCCTCGCCGACGACGCCGCCGCGGTGCTGGCCGACGCCGGCGTCGGCAAGGCCGACGTGGTGGGCTATTCGATGGGGGCCGGTGCGGCGCTGCAGCTGGCGCTGCGGCATCCGGAGCGGGTCGACCACCTGGTGGTGATTTCGGTCAGCTTCAACGAGGCCGGCAACCTGCCGGGCTTCACCGAAATGATGGCGCAGATCACGCCGCAGATGTTCGCCGGCTCGGCCATGGAGCGCGAGTTCCGCCGGCTGGCGCCGGATCCGGAGGCCTTCGCCTCGGTCGTCGACAAGATCAAGGTTATGGACCACGGCCAGGACTGGCCGGCGGAGGACATTCGCGCCCTGCCCCATCCGACCCTCGTCATCGTCGGCGACCACGACATCGTTCGGCCCGAGCACGCCGTGGAGCTGTACCGGCTGCGCGGCGGCGGGGACGCGGCGCGGGCGTCGCAGCCCTTTCTGACCGAACCGCCGCCCGCGAGGCTGGCCATCCTGCCGGGCGCCTCGCACATCGGTGTGTTCGGCGAACCGCAGCGGCTGGCGGACGCCATCCTGCCGTTCCTCGACGACGCGGTTCCGCCGCCCCCGCCCGGATTCTTCTAAGGCCGACTGACAGGAGGCGCCGCCATGCGCACGATCCGAACCGCCACCTTTGTTTCGTTGGACCGGGTGATGCAGGCGCCCGGCGGGCCGGAGGAGGATCCGGCCGGCGGCTTCCGCTTCGGAGGCTGGGTGTTTCCGCACTGGGACGAGGACCTCGGCCGTCTGATGGACCGCGCCATGGGCCGGGACTACGACCTGCTGCTCGGTCGCCGGACCTATGAGATCTTCGCCGCCTACTGGCCGCACGAGAACGACGAGATCGCCCGGGTCTTCAACGCCGTGAACAAGTACGTCGTCGCCAGCCCGGGCACGCCGACGCCGTGGGCGAACAGTCACCTGCTGGAGGGCGAAGTCGTGGAGGCGGTCCGGGTGCTGAAACAGACCGAAGGTCGCGACCTGCTCATTCAGGGATCGAGTCAGGTGATCCACGCCCTGCTCGCGGCCGACCTGATTGACCAGATGACGCTGCTGACCTTCCCCGTGGTGCTGGGCGAGGGCAAGCGCCTGTTCGACGCCGGCTCGCGCCCGCGCGGCTGGACGCCGCTGGGGACCGAGGTCACAGGCAAGGGCGTGGTGGTGGGCGCATACCGTCTGGCCGGCGACGTGCCGACCGGTTCCTTCGCCGGTGACGGGGTCAGCGAAGCCCGCCAGGCGCGACGGAACGGATCGCGAGCCGAAGGCTAGCGCGCGACCGCGCTCGGGAACGGCCGGCCGAGAGCCTCGGCCATCCCCTGTTGGGACAGCAGCAGCACGGCCTCGCGCTGGTGAAAGTTGTTGGACAGGACGATGACCGTGACGTCCTCGTCCGGCTGGTAAGTCACCAGGTTGCGGAACCCGGACCAGCTGCCGGTGTGATAGATCTGGCGATCCAGAAAGTCGGGTCGCACCTGACGGCCCAGCGCCTTCTCGTAGAGACCGAAGCCCCACATGCGGCGAGGCTGGCCACGTTCGTCGGGCGTATCCGCGGGCGCATGGTCGGCGATCATCTGTCGATAGCTCTCGGGCGAGAGGAGGTGGCCGCCGTGCAGCGCGCGGCTCCACACCAGCAGGTCGTCGAGCGTCGAATAGAGCCCGCCGGCGGCGAAGATGATGCTGAGGTTGGCGTTGGGCTGCGGGCTGGGCGGCCCGCCCAGGTTGGCGTAGCCCATGACCACGTCCGAGAGGCCGTCGTCGTAGCCCGTGTCGGCCATGCCGAGCGGCTCGAAGAAGGCGGCGCGGAGGTAGTCGTGCAGCGGCTGGTCGCTAGCCCTTTCAACCACCACGCCCAGCAGATTGTAGCCGGCATTGCTGTAGCGGACCTTCGTCCCCGGTGGGAAGGACGGGCTATAGCGTGTTGAGTCTTCAGTAAGTTCCTCCGGCGTCGCGGGCGTCACCCGGCGCAGGCCCCAGCCGGGACGGGCCATCAGATCTGGGATGCCGGAGGTGTGGGCCAGCAGGTGGCGAAGCCGGACCGGCGCCCATGAGGCGGGGCAGTCATCGATCCAGCGGCACAGCGGATCGTCGATCGAGAGCACGCCCTCGTCGTGAAGCCGCAGGACGGCGGCGGCGGTGAACTGCTTGCTGACCGAGGCCAGGCGGAAGCGGGAGTCCAGCTCCAGCGGCGCCCCGGCCTCCCGGTCAGCCATGCCGTAGACCTGGCGGAACAGGACCTCGTCGCCGCGGGCGACCAGCACGCCGCCGGTGAAGCGGCCGGCGCCGCCCCAGCGATCCAGCTGCTCCTTGAGCTGCGGCAGGCCCTCGACCTCGACCAGCGGCGGGCGCGGCGGCAGGGTCGCCGCCGCGGCTTCGCCCTCGGGCGGAGGCCGGTTCAGCGTGGCCCACCCCGCGCCGCCGGCGACGATCACGGCCAGCACGGCCAGGAGACCGAAGGTCAGCCGGGGGTGGTTGCCGGCGCGGCGGGGCACGTGGAACAAGGGCTCAGACGTCGTAGTCGAGGCCGAACTGGGCGTAGAGGGCCCGCGAGTCCTGCCACTTCGGGTCGACCTTCACGGTCAGGAAGAGGTGCACCGGACGGTCGAGCAGCTCGGTCAGCTCCTCGCGCGCCTTCTGACCGATCCACTTCAGCGTCTGGCCGCCCTTGCCCAGCACGATGGGGCGCTGGCTGTCGCGCTCGACATAGATGGTCTGCTCGATGCGGGCCGAGCCGTCGGGGCGCTCCTCGAACGAGGTCGTCTCGACCGCCGCCGAATAGGGCAGCTCCTCGTGGACCCGCAGGTAGACCTTCTCGCGGGTGATCTCGGCGGCGAGCACGCGCATCGGCACATCGGCGGACTGATCCTCGGGATAGAGCCACGGCCCCGCCGGCATCATCCCGGCGAGCCGCCGGCCGAGGTCGTCGACCCCGTCGCCGGACAGGGCCGAGATCATGAAGACCTCGCTGTAAACGCCGGTCTCGAACAGCTGCTGCGACAGGGCCAGCAGGGTGTCCCGACGCATGCCGTCGATCTTGTTGAGGGCGAGGATGACCTTCTTGCCGGACTCCTTGAGCGCCGAGATGATGGTCTCGGTGTCCTCGGCCGAGCGGCGGTCGGCAGGGGTCCCCTCCTTGCCCTGGGCGGCGATGTGCGAGGCCGCGTCGACGAGGTGGACGACGGCGTCGGCCTCTTCGGCCCCGCCCCAGGCGGAGGCGACCATGGCGCGGTCCAGCCGGCGGCGCGGGCTGAAGATGCCGGGAGTGTCGACCAGCACGATCTGGGCGTCGCCGTACATAGCGATGCCGCGCACCGGGAAGCGGGTGGTCTGGACCTTCTGGGTGACGATCGAGACCTTGGTCCCCGTCAGTCGGTTGACCAGCGTCGACTTGCCCGCGTTGGGGGCGCCGATGATGGCGGCGAAGCCGGCCCGCTGGTTCTGGATATCGGTCAAATCACGCCTTCACGCTGGAGAAGGGCGGTCGCGGCCGCCTTCTCCGCCTCCTGACGCGAACGGCCCTTCGCGGTCAAGGGCTCGTATCCGGCCACGCTGGCCTCGACCGTGAAGGTCGGGGCGTGGTCGGAGCCGGTGCGGTCGACGATCCGGTAGGTCGGCAGCGGCCTGCCCTGGCCGAGGGCCCATTCCTGCAGCGCGGACTTGGGGTTGGCCAGCGACGGCTTCGCCGAGGCCGCGAACTCGGGGGCCCAGACCCGCTCGAACACCGCGCGGGCGGCATCCATGCCGCCGTCCAGCCAGACGGCGGCGAGGATGGCCTCCATGGCGTCGCCCAGCACGCCCCCGCGACGACGACCGCCCTGTTTCGCCTCGCCGGGCGACAGTCGCATGGCCGGACCGACGCCAAGGCGTTCGGCGACCCGGGCGCAGGCGGACTTGTCGACAAGGACATGCAGGCGGGAGGACATTTCGCCTTCGGCCGCCTCGGGGTAGTCGCGGAGAAGGCGGTCGGCGACCAGCAGGCCGAGCACGCGGTCGCCGAGGAACTCCAGCCGCTGGTTGTCGACGAAGGGCCGGCCGCGGGCGTCGCGGGCCGCGCCCTCGCCCACGCTGGGGTGGGTCAGGGCGCGCTCCAGCAGACCCGGGTCGCGAAAGTCGTGGCCCAGCCCGCGCACCAGCGCGGCGACGGCCTCGGCCCGTCGATCGGCCATCAGTCGAGGTCGGTGAAGAACCGGCTCGGGCGAACCTTCGAGAACCAGCTGATCGGGTTCCACAGCGAGGCGCCGGGCTGCCACGAAAACAGGATGATCTCCGCCTTGCCGATCAGGTTCTCGGCCGGAACGAGGCCGACGCCCATCGACTCGTCGACACGGCTGTCGACCGAGTTGTCGCGGTTGTCGCCCATCATGAAGTAATGGCCGGCCGGCACCTCGAAGACCGGGGTGTCGTCGAGATCGCGGCCGGGGCCGTAGTCCTGGATCCGGAAGGTCCGGCCGCCGGGCAGGGTCTCGTCGGCGGTGACGACCAGTTCGCCGTACATGTTGGTGACGTCCCGGCCGGTGACGATCACGTCGCGGACCGGTGCGCCGTTGATGTGCAGAACGTTGGCGATCATCTGGATGCGATCGCCCGGAAGGCCGACGACGCGCTTGATGTAGTCGGTTCGGTCGTCGCGCGGCAGCTTGAAGACGACGATGTCGCCGCGCGCCGGCTCGCTGGCGAAGATGCGGCCCTCGAACACGGGCGGGCTGAACGGGATCGAGTGCTTCGAATAGCCGTAGCTCCACTTGGAGACGACGATGTAGTCGCCCTCGTGGAGGTTGGGCTCCATCGAGGCGGAGGGAATGGTGAAGGGCTGGAACAGCAGGACGCGCAGGACCAGGGCGATCAGCAGGGCGAAGACGACGGTCTTGATGATCTCCCAGCTCTCGCTGCCGCCGCTCTTCTTCGCCTTGCGCTTCGCGCCCTTGCCGCTGCGGGCGTAGACCGGCGTCGATTCGACATCCTCGAACGGGGCGTCGCCGGAGTCGCTCCACACCGGCCGGCGCCCGGCCGCCGTCGCCGCGGGTTCGGCGTCGAGGTTCGCGTGGGATTGGGGTTCATCCGGAGCGGCGTCGGAGGCGGTCGCCTCGGCGGTCGGCGCCTCCGCCGGCTCCCGGACCGGCGCGGGTTCATGGATGCGCGCCTCGGGCTCGCCGGACGGCGCAGGGGCGTCGTGCGTCGCCGGCTCCGCATCGGCGGGCCCAGGCCGGGGATCGGCCGCCGGAGCGGCGCCGTGATCGTCCTCGTGCGGCTTGTGCTCGTCGCTCATATCAACCCTGTCCCCCAGCCGCTGACCGCGGTCTTTCAGCCGCGAAACGGGTATAGCCTGATTACGCCATCGGCAAGGCTTCGATCACCACGAAGGCGAGTGCGTACGGGTGCTCGTCGCTGAGGGTCAGGTGGATGTGCGGGCGGTGGCCGGGCGGCATCATCTGCTCCAGATGGGCCGCCGCATTGCCGGTCAGCGCCAGGGTCGGCTGTCCCGAAGGCAGGTTCACCACGCCCATGTCGCGCCAGTAGACGTCCGAACGCATGCCGGTGCCCAGCGCCTTGGCGCAGGCCTCCTTGGCCGAGAAGCGCTTGGCGTAGCTCCACGCCGGATCGGGCTTGCGTTCCGAGCGGACGCGCTCGAGCTCGGTGAAGCAGCGATGGCGGAAACGGTCGCCGAAGCGGTCCAGCGACCGCTGGATGCGGCGAATGTCGGTCAGGTCCGCGCCGACGCCGACGATCATGCGACTTCCGCCGCGGCCGCGTCCATGGCGGCGCGCATGCGGTGGATGGCCGGCGCCAGCCCGACGAACACCGCCTCGCCGATCAGGAAATGGCCGATGTTCAGCTCCCGCACCTCGGGGATGGCCATCATGTCGGCGGCGGTGGCGTAGTCGAGGCCGTGGCCGGCGTGCACCTCGAGGCCGAGGTCGGCGGCGCGGGCGGCGGCGGCCTGCAGGCGCTCGAACTCGACCAGACGGTCGTCGCCGGACAGGTGGCAGTAGCGCCCGGTGTGGAACTCGACCACCTGCGCGCCGACGCCGGAGGCGGCCGCGACCTGCTCCAGCGAGGGTTCAATGAACAGGGAGACGCGGACGCCGGCGTCGGACAGCGCCTTCACGACCGGCGCGATGCGGGGCTCGGCCCCGGCGACGGCGAGCCCGCCCTCGGTCGTGACCTCTTCGCGCCGCTCGGGCACCAGGCAGGCGGCGTGCGGGCGGTGGCGCAGGGCGATGGCCAGCATCTCGTCGGTGACCGCCATCTCGAGGTTGAGCGGTTTTCCGGCCTCCAGGCACAGGTCGCTGAGCGCGGCGATGTCCGGATCGGTGATGTGGCGGCGATCCTCGCGCAGGTGGGCGGTGATCCCGTCCGCGCCGGCGGCCAGCGCCTCGCGGGCGGCGCGGACGGGATCGGGATGGCCGCCCCCGCGGGCGTTCCTCACGGTGGCGACGTGGTCGATGTTGATTCCGAGGCGAACCCGATCGCGCATGGCGGTCCTTCCTATTTCGCCAGGCGGCGGCTGCCGGGGTCCTCGACCGGCAGCGCGGCCAGTTCCGGCGGCAGGGCGTCGGCGGGCCAGGCGGGAACGTCGAGGGTCGCCAGGGCCACGAGGGGGACGCCGACGTCGGCGCGGCCGCCCGAGCGGTCGACGACGCAGGCGGCCGCGACCACGTCCCCGCCCGCGTCGCGGATGGCCTGGATGCATTCACGGCTCGACAGGCCCGTGGTGACGATGTCCTCGACCATGACCACCTTCTGGCCCGGTTCGACGTGGAAGCCGCGGCGGAGGCGGAAGGCGCCGCCCTCGCGCTCGACGTACATCGACGGGACGCCCAGCCAGCGGGCGGTCTCGTAGCCGGGGATGATGCCGCCGACGGCCGGCGAGATGGCGACGTCCACGGGGCCGACAGCGGCCGTGATCTTCTCCGCCAGCGCCTTGCACAGGCGGGCGCAGCGGTGGGCGTGCATGAAGACGAGGTTCTTCTGCAGGAAGACCGGGCTGTGCAGGCCGGAAGAGAGCACGAAGTGGCCTTCGCGCAGGGCGCCGGCGGCGCGGAATTCGTCGAGGACGTCGTCCGAGGTCATGGGAGCGGTCATAGCGACCTCCCCTACCCCGTCACGCCCTCGCTTTGAAGCGCCGGTTGATGCGGATCCTCGGCGCTCTCGTGGCCGGGTCTCAGGCCGCGGGCGAGCAGCTCCGTCCAGATCCCCTCGGCGTCCTCGGCGAAACTGACCAGTTCGAGGTCGACCGGGGCGATCATGCCGAACTCGACCAGCTTCTCGAAGCCGACGACCGAACGCCAGTATGCCTCGTCGAACAGGACGATCGGCACGTTCCGCTTCTTGCCGGTCTGGCGCAGGGTGAGGATCTCGAACAGCTCGTCGAAGGTTCCGAAGCCGCCGGGGAAGACCACCAGGGCGTTGGCGCGCATGGCGAAATGCATCTTGCGCATGGCGAAGTAGTGGAAGCGGAAGGTCAGCTCCGGCGTCGACCAGGGGTTCGGCTCCTGCTCGTGCGGCAGGGTGATGTTGTAGCCGATCGAGGGCGCGCCGACGTCGTGCGCCCCGCGATTGGCCGCGCCCATGATCCCCGGGCCGCCGCCGGTGGCGATGACGTTGTCGCGCGGCTCGCCGGGGCGGGCGCGAAGGGCCCCGCCGCGCTCGGAGGCCAGGCGGCCGAAGGCGCGGGCCTCATTGTACCAGCGGGCGTGGACCGGATCGCCGTTTTCGCCGATGCGGGCGCTCCCGAAGACGACCAGGGTCGAGCGCACGCCCCAGTCGCGCAGCGCCTCCTCGGCCTTGCCGTACTCGAGCATGAAGCGCACGCCGCGCATCGAATCGCCGAGCAGGAAGTCCTGGTCGAGGGCGGCCAGCCGATAGGAGGGCGAGGCCATCTGGGCCGCGTTCAGCTCGGCGGCGTCGAACTCGTCTCTCACCCGCGGGCCCGCTCGACGGTGTCGACCGAGGGATTGGCGCGC
Source organism: Brevundimonas viscosa (assembly GCF_900116065.1). Classification (GTDB taxonomy): domain Bacteria; phylum Pseudomonadota; class Alphaproteobacteria; order Caulobacterales; family Caulobacteraceae; genus Brevundimonas; species Brevundimonas viscosa. The sequence continues at coordinate 302,549 of NZ_FOZV01000002.1, read as the reverse complement.
AGGGCGGCCATGATGGTGGTGGCGTGGCGGGCGTCCTCGACCTCGACGTCGATGTCGACGTCGAAGAAGTCCTGCTGACGATGGGTCATGACCAGGTTGAGGATGTTGCCGCCGGCCTCGCCGATGATGGTGGCGACCTGCCCGAGCACCCCGGGCGCGTTCTTGATGGTGGCCCGCAGCCGGGCGGCGGCGACCGTTCCCTGTTCCGCCTGCGGCGTCCACTGCAGGTCCTGCCAGACCGAATCGTCGTCGGCGAAGTCGGCGAGGCGCTGGCAGTCGATGGTGTGCACCGTCAGGCCCACGTCGGGTTCGAGGATGCCGACGATGCGATCGCCGGGGACCGGCGAGCAGCAGTGGCCGAAGTGGACGCTGACGCCGGGCGTCAGGCCGCCGCCGCGCACGAACAACCGGGCCTGGTCGTCGCCGATGCGCTTGCGGTCAGGACCGGCCTTGAGGCGACCCTTGAGGCTCGGGAACAGGGTCTCACCGACCTTGGCGGCGGAAAGCCGCCCGCGGCCGATGGCCTCGAAGAGGTCGTCCTCGGACCCCGCCGCGAGGGTTTCCAGCGCCGGCTTGAGCGACACCTCGGCGAGGGCCTTGCCGGCTCTCGACAGGGTCTGGTCGAGCGTGGCGCGACCAAGCTTCTGGAACTCCTCGCGCTCGGAGCTGCGGATGTGACGACGGATGGCCGAGCGGGCGCGGCCGGTGATGGTCAGGGAGCGCCAGTCCGACGGGATCTCGCGCTTGGCCCCGCGGATGATCTCGACCACGTCGCCGTTCTGCAGCTGGGTGCGCATCGGCTTCAGTTCGCCATTGATCTTCACGCCCACCGCAGAGTCGCCCACCTCGGTGTGTACGGCGTAGGCGAAGTCCAGCGGCATGCCGCCGCGCGGCAGGGTGATCAGCGCGCCCTTGGGCGTGAACACGAACACCTGGTCGAGGTACATTTCGAGCTTGGCGTGTTCGACCCAGTCCTCCCCGCCCTCGCCGTGCTCGATGACCTGCACGAGGTGGCGCAGGTTCTGCAGCGGATCGCGCCCGCCCTGGGCGGCCATCGCCTCGCGGTCGAAGCCGTAGGAGTGGTTCTTGTAGGCCCAGTGCGCCGCCACCCCGTCCTCGGCCACCCGGTCCATGGCCTCGGTGCGGATCTGCATCTCGATGCGCAGCCCCGACGGGCCCACGACCGTGGTGTGCAGCGAGCGGTAGTTGTTCGACTTGGGCGTGGAGATGAAGTCCTTGAACCGCTCGGGCACCACGGGCCAGGCGCGGTGGATGACGCCGAGGGCGCGATAGCAGTCGTCCTCGGCCTCGACGATGACGCGGAAGCCGTAGATGTCGGACAGGGACGAGAAGCCCACCGACTTACGCTGCAGCTTGCGCCAGATCGAATAGGGCGTCTTCTCGCGGCCCAGGACCCGGGCCTTGACGCCCGCCTCCTCCAGCACCCGCTCGATCTCGCGGGACACCCCGCCGATGGCGCGGCCGTGCTCGAGCTTGAGCGCCTCCAGCCGGCGTTCGATGGCCGTGCGGGCCGTCGGGTTGAGGTGCTCGAAGGCGAGCTCCTCGAGCTCGGAGGCGATCGAGTGGATGCCGATCGAGCGGCCCAGCGGCGCATACACCTCCAGGGTCTCACGGGAGATTCGCTCGCGCTTCTCCGGCTTGACGTAGCGCAGGGTGCGCATGTTGTGCAGGCGATCCGCCAGCTTGACCAGCAGGACGCGCACGTCCTTCGAGATGGCGAGGATGAACTTGCGCAGGTTCTCGGCTTGGCGCGTGTGCTCGGCCTGCAGTTCCAGCCGCGACAGCTTGGTGACGCCCTCCACCAGGGAGGCGATCTCCTCGCCGAACATGCCGGCGATGTCGTCGCGCGTGGCCGAAGTGTCCTCGACCACGTCGTGCAGCAGGGCGGTGACGATGGTCGCCGTATCCAGCCGGTAGTCGGTCAGGATGCCGGCGACCTGGATCGGATGGGCGAAATACGGATCGCCCGAGGCCCGCAGCTGCGAGCCGTGCATCTTCATCGCATAGACGTAGGCGCGGTTGAGCAGGGCCTCGTCTGCGGTCGGGTCGTACGCCTTGACCGCCTCGACCAGTTCGAACTGGCGCAGCACCTTGCTGCGCGCGGCGTAGTCGGGGACGCCCGCCGCCGGCGCTTCGCCGGCCGGTTCGTTCAGATTGGCAGCTTTGGGGGTCGGCGCGGTCTGTCGCGCCGGCAGGATAGTGACACCGCTGGCGGGATCCGCCGTCAGTACCGCTCCTCCTGCCCGCCGTCGCGGTCGCTCTGCAGCGCGCGGATCAGCTCGGCCTCGGCCATGTTCATGTGCTGCGGCTCGGCCAGCAGGGCGACGGTCTCGGCCTCGTCCTCGGCCTCGGTGCGCTCGTCGACCCGCTGCAGGGTGGTGATGATGTTCTCCCGCAACTCGTCGGGACGCACGGCGTCCTCGGCCAGTTCGCGCAGGGCCACGACCGGGTTCTTGTCGTTGTCGCGGTCGAGGGTCAGCGGCGCGCCGTTGGCGATATTGCGGGCGCGGTGACCGGCCAGCAGGACCAGACCAAAGCGGTTCGGCACCTTCTCGATGCAGTCTTCGACAGTGACGCGAGCCATGAAAATCCTCGGGCGGCGGGGGAGAACCGCGGAAAATAGAGATACGGAGCTGATTGTGCAACGCCGCATGGGCGGGAATGAGGCGTCAGCGAAATCGTTGTTCCTGGGTCACGACGATCTCCAGGGTGACCCGGTCCCCCGGTTGAGGTCCCGCCTCCGTCATCTGCAGGCGGGCGTCCGCGAACGCGCGCCGGGCGTCGGAGTGCGAGATCCGTCCGCGGGGCGTTTCGGCGACCACCTCGCATCCTTCGAGGCGTCCGTTCGACACGACCGTGCAGCGGATGTGGACGCTGGCCCGGCCTGACCATCGCCCGCGCGGGGGAATCCCCCTCCATCGACTGCCTTCGACGAACCGCACCCGAGGGTCCCCGGGATCCCACTCTTGCGGGGCCGGCGCCGTCGGGTCCTGGGCGCCGAGCGCGGCCGCGAACAGTGTCACGACCAGTAAGTTCATGTCCCCTCCTTCATGGGCGACGCGTCCCGACCGACGGCAGCGTCGCGGGCAAGCGCGTGCGCCGTTCTGCCGCGCGGGTGCGTCCACTCCGGCGCGATCTCGGCCAGGGGCCCCATGACGAACACGCGGTCGGCGGCGCGCGGGTGCGGCAGGATCAGGCCGTCGAGGTCGCCGCTGAGCCGCCCGTAGGAGATCAGGTCGAGATCGAGCGTGCGGGGGGCGTTTGGGCGGCCGCGCTGCCGGCCGAAAGCCTCCTCGATGCGGCCCAGCGCCGCCATCAGCTCGTGCGGCCCCAGTTCGGTGCGGACGATGACGACGCCGTTGAGGAAGGGCGGATCGTCCGGATCGGGCCAGGCGGCCGAACGCCACCACGAGGAACGGGCGACGACATCCACACCTTCGCTGCGGAACCGGGCGAGCGCGGCCTCCAGCGCCTCCCGGCAGTCGGCCCACGCCCCCTTGTCATTGCAGCCCAGCGCGACGATGACAGCGGAGTCCAGATCGAGGCCGCCGTCTATTTCGACGGAGGGCCGGACGTCGTCGGATTTTCCGGAGCCCGTATTCATGACGCCCAATCCCGGTGAACGCACCGCCCTCTTCATCGACGGAGCCAACCTATATTCGGCGGCCCGCGCCCTGAACGCCGACCTCGACTTCCGCAAGCTGCTCGAGCTGTACCGCGGGGACGGCGTCCTGGTCCGCGCCTATTACTACACCGCCGTGGTCGAGGGCGAGGAGTTCTCGCCGCTGAAGCCGCTGGTCGACTGGCTGGACTACAACGGCTTCTCGGTCGTGACCAAGCCGGTGAAGCGGTTCACCGACGCCGAGGGACGGTCGCGGACCAAGGGCAATATGGACATTGAAATCGCCGTGGACATGCTGGAGCTGGCGCCACGGCTGGATCATGCGGTGCTGTTCTCCGGCGACGGCGACTTCCGCCGATTGGTGGAGGCGGTGCAGGCGAAGGGGGTGCGGGTGACCGTCGTCTCCACCCTGAAGAGCCAGCCGCCGCAGATCGCCGACGAGTTGCGTCGGCAGGCCGATGCGTTCGTCGAGCTGGCGGACCTGCTGCCGGACATCGGGCGGCCGCGGACGTCGGGCGGCGTCGGCCTGCCCCGGGATGACCGGTCGTGACCGCCGCTCCGCCGGAAGCGCCGCGCGACTGCCCCCTGTGCCCGCGGCTGGTCGAGTACCGGAAGGACAACGAGCGACGCACCCCCGGCTGGTTCAACGGCGCGGTGCCCTCGTTCGGCGATCCGCAGGCCGGGCTGCTGGTGGCGGGGCTGGCGCCGGGCCGGACCGGCGCGAACCGCACGGGCCGGCCGTTCACCGGCGATCACGCCGGCTGGCTGCTCTACGAGACCCTGCAGCGCACCGGCTTCGCGCGCGGCGGCTACGATCCGGACGGAAACGACGCGCTGGAGCTGGTCGACTGCATGATCACCAACGCGGTCCGCTGTGCGCCGCCCGGCAACAAGCCTCTGCCCGTCGAGGAGGCGACCTGCCGGCCGTTCCTGCAGGCCCGGCTGGCGGCCCTGCCCCGGCTGAAGGTGATCGTGACGTTGGGCGACGTTTCGCGGCGGAACGTTCTGCGGGCCTTGGGGCGGCCGGGCTCCGCCATGCCGGCTGGCCACGGAGCGGAGGGCCGGATCGGGCCCTACGTGTTGCTCAACAGCTACCACTGCTCCCGGCTGAACACGAACACCGGACGCCTGACCGCGGGCATGTTCGAGGCGATTTTCCAGCGCGCGCGCAGCCTCCTGGACGGTTGAGAACGGCGTTCGGTTTTCCTGCGGTGTGTCTCCCGCATCACGGGAATCGGCCTGCAACGGGTGTACCGTCCATCCTCAGGAACGACGCCCGGGGGCGGGCGTTGACCAGACAGCTTTGGAGGCTGTCATGCGTAGCAGAGGCGGGGTGTTCACGCCCCGGGAAAGAAGGGCTGCCCTGTGGGCGCTGGTCGGGGCGACCCTGATCGCGGCCGGCGGCATCGTGATCCAGCAACATACGCAACCGTCGCTGGGCGGCATGGACGCCTATGAGTCCGCGCCGCCCCCGGGGGTGCTGGAAGCGCAGCCGCTGCAGGGCTGAGCGGGGTCAGCCGCGCTCCTTGAGCAGGCGCGCCTTGTCGCGCTGCCAGTCGCGCTCGGCCGAGGCTTCGCGCTTGTCGTGGATCTTCTTGCCCTTGGCGAGGGCGATCTCGATCTTCGCCTTGCCCGCCTCGTTCAGGTAGAGCTTCACCGGCACGATGGTGCGGCCTTCGCGCTGGACCGCGCCGATCATGCGGTCGATCTGGCGGCGGTGGAGCAGCAGCTTCCGGTGCCGGCGGGGCTCGTGGTTAAACCGGTTGGCCTGCTTGTACGGCGGGATGTCGGCGTTGATCAGCACCAGCTCGCGGCCCTCGGGCGCGACGTAGGACTCGGCGATGTTGGCGCGCCCGTCGCGCAGCGCCTTGATCTCGGTGCCGAGCAGTTGGATGCCGGCCTCGGTGAAGTCCTCGAGGAAGTAGTCAAAGCGCGCGCGCCGGTTCTCGGCGATCACCTTCATCTTCGGCTTGTCCGACGCCATCAGCCGAGGCCCGCGTCGGCCATGGCCCGGTCGATGGCCGGCTTGACGGCGTCCGAGGTCGGGACCAGCGGCAGGCGGACCTCCTCCGTGCACAGGCCCAGCCGCGCGAGCGCGTATTTGGCCGGCGAAGGCGAGCTGTCGAGGAACAGGCCCTTGTGCAGGCCGATCAGCCGGTCCTGCCAGTCGCGGGCCACGGCGTAGTCGCCGGCGGCGGCGGCCTCGTGCAGGGCGACCATGGCCTCGGGGGCGACGTTGGAGGTGACCGAGATGACGCCGACGCCGCCCTGGGCGTGGTAGCCGAGGTAGCTGGGATCGTCCCCCGAGATCAGGTCGAACTGCTGGCCGACGATGTTGGCGCGCATCCAGCTGACGCGCGCCAGGTCGCCGGTGGCGTCCTTGATCCCGACGATGTTGGGATGGACGGCGAGTCGGGCGACCGTCTCGTTGGCCATGTCCACGCCAGTGCGGCCAGGCACGTTGTAGAGCAGGATCGGCAGCTGCACCGCCTCGGCGACAGCTTCGAAGTGGGCGGACAGGCCCGCCTGCGACGGCCGGTTGTAGTAGGGTGTGACCACCAGCGCCCCGTCGGCCCCGACGGTCTTGGCGTGGCGCACGAAATCGATCGCCTTGTCGGTGGCCGAGGCGCCCGCGCCGGCGATGACGCGCACCCGGCCGGCGGCGACCTCGACGCATAGTTCGACGACGCGGCGGTGCTCCTCCGGATGCAGGGTGGCGCTCTCGCCGGTCGTGCCCATGGGCACCAGGCCGTGAACCCCGGCCGCGATCTGGCGTTCGACCAGGGCGCGGAAGGCGGCCTCGTCCACCTTTCCGTCACGAAGTGGTGTGATCAGGGCGGTGATCACGCCCTTGAACAAGGGGGCGGTCATGGGAACGATGATCCTGGACGGAAGGTTGGGCGGCGGGCGCCGGACAGGCCGCAAAGGGTAGGTCGCCGACCGGCTGACCGCAACAGGACGCAATGGGGATCGCACACGGCATGATCGGAACCAGTCTCGCGGCCGCGCTGGCCCTCCTCGCGCCCGCGCCGGAAACCCTGATGCCGCCCCAGGTCCCCTACGCCTCGGTCGCCCAGGGGCCGGTCGGCGATCAGCCGCGGGTCCTGGGGGACCAGGACGCGGCGCTGTTCCGCGAGGGGCTGGCGCTGGCGCGGGCGCGCGACATTCCCGGCACGCGGGCGGTGATCGGCCGGATCGCCGATCCGGCGGCGCGCAAGCTGGTCGAATGGGCACTGCTCGACACCTCGGCGGACCGGATGTCGTGGTCGGAGCTGGCCGATGTCGACGCCCGCTTCGCCGGCTGGCCGCGCTCCGACAGCCGCCGCGCGGCGGTGGAGAAGGCGCTGGAGCGCGGCTACGCCGGGCCGGACGCGACGCTCGCCCTGTTCCAGCGGATTGAGCCGACCACGGTCGAGGGGGCCATCGCCCTGGCCGACGCGCTGGAGCACCGCGGTCGCGGCGACGAGGCGCGGCGGCTGATCCGCGACTGGTGGACGAGCCGCTCCTTCGACGACGCCAGCCAGGCCCGCATCCTCGCCCGCTGGGGCTCCGCCCTCACCCAGGTCGACCATGAGGCGCGCCTGAACCTGCTTCTGGCGGGCCCGCACGGGCCGGCGACCCGCGCCATGACCCAGCTGGTCTCGCCCGGTCGGCGGGCGGTGGCCGAGGCGGCCATGGCGCTGCGCACGGCCTACAGTCCCGATGCGATCGTCGCCAATCTGACGCCGGCGCAGGCGCGCGAGCCGGCGGTGGCGCTGGAGCGGGCCCGCATCCTGCGGGCGGCCAACCGGCAGTCAGAGGGCTTCGCCCTGCTTTCCGCCCTTCCCCCCGCCGGGACGTCCTCGACGGACGCGCAGAACACCCTGTGGTCGGAGCGGCGCAACTACTTCCTCGACGCGCTGGAGCGCCGCAACTGGCAGGCGGCCTACGACGCCATGGCCGGACACGGCTTCCTCTCGGGCGAACGCAAGGTCGACGCCGAATTCTTCGCCGGCTGGGTGGCGCTGGTGAAGCTGAACGATCCGGCCCGGGCGGCGGCGCATTTCGAAACGCTACGGCAGGCCTCGTCTACGCCGATCACCCAGGGACGGGCGCTGTACTGGCTCGGCCGGGCGGCCGAGGCGCAGGGCAATACGCCGGCGGCGGTGGCCCATTACCGGGCCGGCGCCGAGCACATCCAGAGCTTCTACGGTCAGCTGGCCGCCGAGAAGGCGGGGATGACGACGATCTCCCTGCCCGCCGATCCCGTTCCGTCGGCCGCCGACCGCGCCGCCTTCGAAGCGGACGAGCGGGTGCGCGCCCTGCGCATCCTCGGGGAAACCGGCGAGGCCAGCCTGTTCCGGGTGTTCGCCTACCAGCTGGACGACGACCTGCCGGGGCCGGCGCAGCTCGCCCTGCTGATGGATGCGGCGCGCGGCTATGGCGAGGGCTTCACGGCCATGATGGTCGGCCGCGCCGCCAGCCAGCGCGGGTTCCTGATGCCGGAGCGGCAGTATCCGGTCCGCATCCCGCCGGAGGTGGCCGGGGCGGCTCCCCTGCCCTTCACGCTCGCCATCACCCGCCAGGAGTCGAGCTTCGATCCGCGAGCGCGCTCCAGCGCCGATGCGCGTGGCATGATGCAGTTCCTGCCGTCGACCGCGGCCGGCGTGGCCCGCCGCCTCGGCATGCCCTGGTCCGCCGAGCGGCTGTGGGAGCCCGACTACAACATGACGCTGGGCAGCTACCACCTCGGCGAGCTGATGACCCGCTTCGGCGGATCGATGCTGCTGACCACAGTGGGCTACAACGCCGGCCCGGCGCGCCCGCCGCAGTGGATCGCGCGCTGCGGCGACCCGCGGGGCGGCCAGACCGATCCGGTCGACTTCATCGAATGCGCCCCGTTCACCGAGACGCGCAACTACATGATGCGGGTCATGGAGAACATGAGCATCTACAAGGCCCGGCTGGACGGCGGCTCGGCCCGGCTGACCCTGTCCGAGGACCTGCGCCGCGGCGCTGCCGAGGGGCCGCGACCCTATCCCGGATTTGAGGGCGAGCCGGACCTGCGGACGCCGCCGTCAGATCCTTCGGAATAGCGGACGCCGGACAGCAGCGGACCTTCCGGGGTTTCCATCCAGCGCCCTGAAAGACCGAAGACCCGGGCCAGCACCCCGGGGCCGAGCGCCTCCAGCGGCGGCCCCTCGGCGACCACGCGTCCGGCGTCCAGCACGACGACCCGGTCCGCGTGACGGGCGGCGAGGGTCAGGTCGTGAAGGCTGGCCAGCACCGCCTGCCCGGCGCGGGCGCGGCCCCGCAGCAGCTCCAGCACCATCAGCTGGGCGTCGGGATCAAGGCCGGCGATGGGCTCGTCGGCCATCAGGGCGGCGGCGTCGGCGGCCAGCGCCCGGGCGAGCAGCACCCGGGCCCGCTCGCCCCCCGACATCTCGGCCACGCCGCGGTCGACGAGATGGCCCGCCTCCACCTGCGCCAGCGCACCACGGGCGGCGGCGATGGCCTGCGATCCGGCGAGGAAGGGCGCGCCAAGGGCGGCGACCTCGAGCGCGGGCAGGTTCCAGGCGATGCGCCGCTCCTGCGGCAGGTAGGCGACGCGAGCGGCGCGCTCCCGCCCGGACAGGGCGTGGACGGCGTCCCCGCCCAGCCGCGCCTCGCCAGACGTCAGCGGCAGCAGGCCGGCGAGCGCCCGGATGGCGCTGGACTTGCCGGCGCCGTTGGGACCGACCAGCGCCACCAGCTCGCCCGGGGCGACGGCGACGTCCACCGCCTCCAGCACGGCCCGGCCGCCCAGCCGCGCGGTCGCGCCGGCGAGCTCGAGGGCGCTCATAGCCGCCACTCCCGCGCCGCGCGCCAGGCGATGAGGGCGAACAGGGGCGCGCCGACGAGGGCGGTGAAGACGCCGAGCTTGAGCTCCTGATCGGTCGGCACGATGCGCGCCAGCAGGTCGGCGACCACCAGCATCAGGCCGCCGGCGAGGGCCGAAGGCCGCAGAAGCCGACCGGGATCGCCCCGCACCGCGGCGCGGACGAGGTGCGGGGCCGCCAGGCCGACGAAGCCGATCACCCCGGCCACGGCGACGGCCGCGCCCGCCGCCAGGGAGGTCGCCAGCAGGGCCAGCACCCGGAGGCGCGCCATCGGCAGGCCCGAGGTGCGGGCCGTCTCCTCGCCGAGGCTGAGCATGCGCAGGCCGGGCGCGGCGAGTCGGGCGAGACCGGCGGCGAGAAGGGCGGCCGGCGCGACCCATGCAACGTCGATCCAGCTGCGGTTCTGCACCGAGCCGAGCAGCCAGCCCATCACCTCGGCGCTGGCGATCGGCGACGGCGACAGGTTGAAGATCAGGGCCGTGGCGGCCCCGGCGAAGCTGGACAGGGCGACGCCGAACAGGATCAGCGCCTCGGGCGAACGCACCCGCGCCGAGAACAGCACCAGCAGGCCGCCGGCCGCGCCGGCGCCGGCCAGGGCCGAAGCCTCCACCGCTCCGGGGACGGCGGCGAGCCCCAGCACGATGGCGACGGCGGCGGCGAAGGCGGCGCTGGCCGAGACGCCGAGCACGCCGGGATCCGCCAGGGGATTGCGCAGCAGCCCCTGCATGACGGCGCCCGCCAGGCCCAGTGCGCCGCCGACCAGCACGGCAGTGGCCGCACGGGGCGCCCGCACCTGCCATAGCACCAGGCCGGGCCCCGAGGACGGGTCGCGGAAGGCCTCGGCGAGCTGCGCGGCGGACAGCGGGCTTTCTCCCAGGAGCACGGCGAGCACGAGAGCGAAGAGGATGGCGATCGTCAGCGCCGCCGTGAGCGACGCCCGCGGGGCGGGCGTCACGGGCGGCGCTCCGCCAGCAGGGCGGCGGCGTCGGCGGCGAACCACGCCGGGCAGGTCAGGCTCGCCGCCGGCAGGCTGGCCGCGACCCGCCCGCGGGCCGACCGACGCACCACGGGATGCCGTCCCGGACCGCGCCAGTCGCCCCGGATCTGGTCGAAGAAGCCGAGCACGAAGCGGGCCGGCGGCTGCAGCGCGATGCGCTCGACGCTGACGGGGCCGAAGAACGGCGCCGGTGCGAGATTGGCGAAGCCGGCCGCGGCCAGGATGGCATCGACGAGAGTGCCGGAACCGGCGGTGAAGCCGCCGGCGGTGAGATACAGGGCCCCGGGGCGTGGCGCGCCGGGCGTCGCCGCCGCCGCGGCGAGGCGCGCGTCCATGCGGGCGATCAGCGCCTCGCCGCGCTCCGGCGCCGCGAGCGCCTCCGCGACGATGCGAATATTCCGGCGCACCCCTTTGAAGTCGCTGGCGTCCTCGATCACGGCGACGCGCGCGCCTGCATCCGAGAGCCGTCGCAGCAGCCGCGGCTCGCCGCCCCAGTAGCGGACCACCACGTCGGGTTCGAAAGCGACGGCGGCCTCAAGAGTCGGCCGGACGCGCCGCCGCCCCTCCGCGGCCGAGCGAAGCCAGGCGTCCGGATCGTCGGCGCGCGGCGACAACGCCAGGTCGGCGTCGGGGCGGAGCGCGAGCAGATACTGGTCCGCGCACTGGTCCAGCGCCATGGCGCGCAGCGGCCGGGCTTCGGCGGCGCTCGCCAGAAACAGCGCGGACAGGCCCGCCGCGACGGCCGCTGCGGGCCTCAAGGCCGCAGGAAGCCCGCGAGCAGCCCCTCCATCATCGCCGTGGTCAGCGCCTCGCGGTCGACCCAGTCGAAGTACGGCTTGCTGATCATCAGCGAGACGACGCCATGCCCGCCCGCCCACAGGGCCTGGGCGGCGGTGCGGGCGTCGACGCGGAGACGGCCGGCCGCCTCCAGCTCCTCGACCACCCGCTCGAACGACCGGAACAGTTCCGTGCCCAGTTCGCGCGCCGAAGATTGCGGCCCCTCCTGCAGTTCCGCCGGGCGGGTCATGTAGACGAGACGATAGGCGTTGGGATTGCCGAAACCGAACTCGACGTAGGCGCGCATCATCCGGCGCAGACGATCCTCGGCAGGCCCCGACTGCGCCATGGCGCGCTCGTTCCCGGCGCGCAGGGCCTCGAAGGCCTGGCGGGAGATCTCCTGCAGGATCGCGCCCTTGTCGGGAAAGTGCATGTAGAGGGCGGTGGAGGACAGGCCGACCTCGTCGGCGATCTTTCGGATCGTGGCCCCCTCGTAGCCGTGCTCCACGAAGATCCGCTCCGCCGCGGCGAGGATCTCCGCGCGGCGTTCATGGCCTTCGCCCTTCGGCTTGCGCTGCGAGCGGGCGCTGGCTGGGGCTTCGGTGGACACGGTGAACTCCCGGCGGCGTCTGTCCTGAATAGCGGCATTCGACCGTCCTCGCCAACCGGTTGCCGTGCGCGCCCGGCGGCGTTAACCATTGCGTGTGGGCAGGGCTGAGACCAGCGTGGCGGGCGAACCGCAGCGCGGTGAGGCGCGCTACGGACCGGCGTCGGAAGAGAGCGCCGGCCGCCGGGGCCTTGCGCCCTTCCAGTGGCTGATCCTGACGACGCTGGCGGGGTGCGGCGGGGCCGGGTTCTGGCTGCAGGCTGAGCGGACCGGCGCCGTGATCGTGGTCGCACTCGGAGCCGGCTTCCTGCTGGTCGCCGTCTGGCGGATCCTGCTGGTCATGCTCAGCGCCGCCCCGGCGCCACCGGCGCCGGACCCGACCGTCTGGCCGCGCTACACGGTGCTGGCGGCGCTGTATGACGAGGCCGAGGTGGTTCCGCTGCTCGTCTCGCGGCTGGCGCGGATCGACTATCCGGCCGACCGGCTGCAGGGCCTGCTGCTCCTCGAGGCCCACGACCACGACACCATCCGGGCCGCCCTCGCCGCGCCGCGCCCGCCGTGGCTGGAGCTGTTCATCATTCCGCCGGGCGCGCCGCAGACCAAGCCCCGCGCGCTGAACCACGCCCTGGAGCGGGCCACGGGCGAACTCCTGACCGTCTACGACGCCGAGGACGAGCCCGACCCGGGCCAGTTGCGGGCCGCGGCGGCGCGTTTCGCCGCCGACGACAGCGGCCGCCTCGCCTGTCTTCAGGCGCCGCTGCGCATCCGGCGTCTGGGGACCGACGGCGCCGATCCCTTCCTCGATCGCCAGTTCGCCGCCGAGTACGCCGCCCTGTTCGAAACCGCCCTCCCCGGCCTCGCGCGCCTCGGCCTTCCCTTCCCGCTCGGCGGCACCAGCAATCACTTCCGGACGGCGGCCCTGAAGGCGGTGGGCGGCTGGGACTCCTGGAATGTCACGGAGGATGCGGACCTCGGCTTCCGGCTGTGGAGCCGCGGCTGGCGGCTGGGGATGATCGATCGGCCGACCCGGGAGACGCCGCCCGGCCGTCTGGAGCACTGGCTGCCGCAGCGCGTGCGGTGGCAGAAGGGCTACATGCAGACGTGGGGCGTGCACACGCGGCGGCCGTGGCGGCTGGGCCTGCGCGGGGCGGCGGCGCTGCTCCTGACGGTCGGCGCCGGCCTGGCCTCGGCGGCGTTGCACGGTCCGTCGCTGGCCTGGATCGCCGCCGCGACCCTGGTGGCGGCAACGGCCGGTCTGTCGCCGGCCACGCCCTTCCTGTCGCTGAGCGTGCTCGTCATGGGGGCGGCGGCGGCCTGGCTGGCCTGCGCCATCGGCGCGCGCCGGGCCGGCGTGCCCTACGGGGTCAGGGACATGCTCGCCGCGCCGGCCTACTGGAGCCTGCTCAGCCTCGCCTTCGCCCACGCCGTGTGGCGGCTGGTGCGCGAGCCCTTCGCCTGGGACAAGACGCGGCACCGCCCCGACGCCCCCGCCCCGGCCGCGGCGGTTGACGGGGCGCTGGACGAGGCGGCCCCGCAGCGCCTATCAGCGGCCCATGTCGCCGCGCCTGAACCCGTCGCCTGAGACCCTCGTCACCCGCGGCTGGGCCGACTACGCCCTGCTGGACAGCGGCCACGGCCGCAAGCTGGAGCGCTACGGCCGCTTCACCGTGGTGCGGCCCGAGCCGCAGTGCTTCTGGAGCCCGCGCGACCCCGGGGCCTTCGACCGCGCCGATGCGGTGTTCGATCCGACCGACGAGGACGAGGCGGGCCGCTGGCGCTTCGCCGCCCGGCCGCTCGACACCTTTCCGCTGGCGTGGCGCGACGTCCGGTTCACCGGGCGGTTCACGCCCTTCCGGCACCTGGCTTTCTTTCCCGAGCAGGCGGCGAACTGGGAGTGGCTGGACGCGCGGGTGCGCACGCTCTCGCGCTCAGGCAGCCCGAAGGGCGTTAGCGCCCCGGAAGGCCGGCCCAGGGTGCTGAACCTGTTCGGCTACACAGGGGTGGCCAGCCTGGCCTGCGCCGCGGCGGGGGCGGAGGTCACCCACGTCGACGCGTCCAAGAAGTCGGTCGGCTATGCGCGGGAGAACGCCGACGTCTCGGGGATGGCGGACCGGCCGATCCGCTGGATCGTCGAGGACGCGCGCAAGTACGTGGCGCGCGAGGTGCGGCGGGGATCGAAGTACCACGGCATCATCCTCGACCCGCCCAAGTACGGACGCGGCCCGACGGGCGAGGTGTGGCGGCTGTTCGAGGACCTGCCGCTCCTGCTGAAGGACTGCGCCGCCCTGCTCGCGGACGACGCCTCCTTCCTGCTGCTAAACGCCTATGCGGCGCGGATTTCGGGCCTGTCGCTGGCCCACCTGATGGCGGAGGCGACGGCGGATCGCGGCGGAATCATCGACTGGGGTGAACTGGCGCTGGCCGAGGACCGGCCCGACGGGCGGGCCATCGGGCTGAGCTTCTTCGCGCGGTGGAGCGCCTGAGCATGGCCGCCCCGGAACAGGACAGGCTGATCACCTCGCTGACCAACGACACGGTCAAGGCCGTGCGGGCCCTGCACATGCGCAAGGAGCGCGAGGCCACGGGGCGGTTCCTGGCCGAGGGTCTGAAGTTCATCGGCGAGGCGCTGGACCAGGGCCGGGCGCCGAAGCTGCTGCTGGTCGGCGAGGAGGCGCGGCCGCATCCGCTGCTGGAGCGGGCGAAGGCGGAGACCCGGGCGGCGGGCGGCGAGGTGGTCGTCGTCACCCGCGCCATCCTCGAGAAGATCAGCCGGCGCGATAATCCGCAGACGGTGCTGGGCGTGTTCGACCAGGTCTACACGCCGCTGTCGGCCGTCGTTCCGGAGTCGGCCCCGTGCTGGGTGGCGCTGGAACAGGTGCGCGATCCGGGCAACCTCGGCACCATCGTCCGCACCGCCGACGCGGCCGGCTGCGGCGGGGTGATCCTCGTCGGCGACTGCGTCGATCCCTATTCGGTGGAGGCGGTGCGGGCGACGATGGGCTCGGTCTTCGCCGTGGCCATCGCGCGGGCGAGCCAGGCCGAGTTCCTCGCCTGGCGGCAGGGCTGGCCGGGCAGCGTCATCGGCACCCGGCTGGACGCGGTCCACGGCTACCGCGACGCGGCCATCCAGCGGCCGGCGCTGATCGTCATGGGCAATGAGCAGGCGGGGCTGACGGACGAGTTGGCGGCGGCCTGCGACGTCAACGTCAAGATCCCCATGCGCGGCCGGGCGGACAGCCTGAACCTGGCCATCGCCACCGGCATCATGGTCTATGCGGTGACGGACGAGGATTGAGCCTTAAGAGGCCCGGCGAGCCCCACCGCGGCCTGAATGGATCGGATCACCTCGTCCGGACTCCCGCTGGAGTAGAAGGTCTCCATCAGAACAGCGCCGCTCCGACACCGGATGCGAATGAGTCGCCCCCAACGGAGGGCCGGTCCCGCCTCCTCCACGGAGGTGATCTCCCGCACCGGAACGGCGACGTATCCCCTCTTCCAGATCAGGACGACGTCGCCTCGGTAGAAGGTCAGGACCTCGTCGGCCACGCGAGCGGCATACCCACGGCGCCACAGGACAAACCAGTCGAAGAACGTCGCCGGCAGCAGCCCCCCGATCAATCCCACAGTGATCACGGCGACCAGCACCGGCCCGAAGCCGTGCGCGTAACGCCCGCTGTAGGCGTCGAGGTCGATGAAACTCAGCAGCAACAAAACCGAGAGGGTGCTCGTGAGCAGCGCCCCGCCGAGGACGCGCACGCGCGAATATGGGATCGTCAGCTCGGACCGATCATGCACCTTCATCCGCTTGAGCCTTAGAAGCTCCGCCCGTCCACCCGCGTCGCGGTCCAGCTGAACGGCTCGATGTCGGTCAGGGTGCGGACGTTGACGGCGACCATCGGCCGGCCGTCGGGGCCTTCGCCGCGGGCGTGGGTCTGGACGCCGCAGGTCTGGCAGAAGCGATGACCGATCTTGTGGCTGCCGAAGCGGTATTCGGTCTCGGCTCCCTCGGCCGTCAGGCGGAAGGCGTCGGGCTGGACGAAGCCGAGCACGAAGCCCTTGCGATAGCAGTGCGAGCAGTTGCACTCGATGAGGCCGTCGAGGCTCATGTCGACCTCGTAGGCCACGGCGCCACAATGGCAGGAGCCGGTGTGGGTTTGAACGTCGGTCATCAGGCATCCTCCAGCATGACCACCCCGGGGGCGGACTTGAGCGCGCCGCGCAGGGCGCCGTCGAGACGGTAGCGGCCGGGCAGCTTCATCTCCACCTCGCGCCGGCCGTCGAGGGCCGCGACGAGCAGGATTTCACCGCCCTTGCCGTTGCTTGCCGACGCGCGTTCAAGTCGTGCGCGAAGCGCCTGGGCGTCGGCGGCGCGGGCGGAGACGTGCACGCGCAGGGCCAGCTGGGTGTCGTCCATCACGGCGTCGAGGCGGCTGGCGTCGTCGCCGAAGAAGCGCACCTCGCCGTCGGCGGCCTTGGCGCGGACGCGGACCATGACCGACGCCCCCGCCTCCAGCACCTCGCGGCACTTGCGCAGCTGTTCCGGCGGGAACAGGCATTCGAACTCGCCGGTCGGGTCGGAGAAGGTGACGAAGGCGAACTTCTCGCCGGTTTTCGCGCTGGCCCGCTCCTGGCGGCGGCGGACCACGCCGGCCATCATGAAGGCCTCGTGGCCGCTCTCGGCCAGCTGGGTCGCCTCGGCGACGAAGGTGACGCGCTTGCGCTTCAGGGCCGGGGCCATGTCCTCCAGCGGGTGGCCGGAGAGGTAGAAGCCGACCGCGGCCAGTTCCTGGTCCAGCTTCTCGGGGCCGACCCAGGGTTCGACCGGCTTCAGGCGCGGGCGGGCGGCGGCGGCCTGGTCACCGCCGAACAGGCTGACCTGGGCCGAGGCGCGCTCGGCGGCCACGCTCTGGCAATAGGCCATCAGGGTGTCGGCCTGTTCGACCAGCTGGCGGCGGTTGGAGTGGAAGCTGTCGAAGGCGCCGGCGCGGGCGAGGTTCTCCAGCGCGCGCTTGTTGACGTACTTGGGGTCGACCCGTTCGAGGAAGTCGAAGATGTCGGTGAAGCGGCCGCCGGTCTCGCGCACCTCGACGAGGTGCTTCATCGCCTCAAGGCCGACGTTGCGGATGGCCCCCAGGGCGTAGAGCACGCTGCCCTGCCCGTCCTCCCGGGCGACGTCGAAGTCGGCCGAGGAGCGGTTTACGTCCGGGGCCTTCACCGGCACCTCGAAGCGACGGCAATCCTGATAGAAAACAGCCAGCTTGTCGGTGTTGCTGAGATCGAGGCTCATGGACGCAGCCATGAACTCGACCGGGTGGTTGGCCTTCAGCCAGCCGGTCTGGAAGGAGATCAGGGCGTAGGCGGCGGCGTGCGACTTGTTGAAGCCGTAGCCGGCGAACTTGGCCACCAGGTCGAAGATGCCGCCCGACTGCTCCTCGGGGACTCCCTTCTCGGACGCGCCCTTGATGAAGCGGGCGCGCTGGAAGTCCATCTCCTCCTTCTTCTTCTTGCCCATCGCCCGGCGCAGCAGGTCGGCCTCGCCGAGGCTGTAGCCGGCCAGGATCTGGGCGATCTTCATCACCTGCTCCTGGTAGATGATGACGCCGTAGGTCTCGGTCAGCACCTCCTTGAGCGAGGGGTGCAGGTAGTCGACCTCGGCCCGGCCGAACTTGCGGTCGATGTAGGTGTCGATCATCTCCATCGGCCCCGGCCGGTAGAGGGAGATGAGGGCGGTGATCTCCTCGATGGAGCCGCAGCGCATCTTGCGCAGGGTGTCGCGCATGCCCTGGGATTCGAGCTGGAACACCCCGACGGTCTGGCCCGAGGCCATCAGCTCGTAGGTCTTCGGGTCGTCCAGCGGCAGCTGGTTCCACACCGGCGCGGCGCCGCGGCGCGACAGGTAGCCGTGGGCGCGGTCCAGCACGGTCAGGGTCTTGAGGCCGAGGAAGTCGAACTTTACCAGGCCGGCCGGCTCGACCCACTTCATGTTGAACTGAGTGGCCGGGATGTCCGAACGGGGGTCCTGGTAGAGCGGCACCAGCTCGGTCAGGGGGCGGTCGCCGATGACCACGCCGGCGGCGTGGGTCGAGGCGTTGCGGTACAGGCCCTCCAGCTCCAGCGCCGTGTCAAGGAGGGAGCGCACCGCCGCCTCGCTGTCGCGGGCCTCCTTCAGGCGAGGCTCCAGTTCGATGGCCTGGGCGAGGGTGACGGGGTTGGCCGGGTTGGCCGGCACCATCTTGGCGAGGCGGTCGACCTGGCCGAGCGGCATCTGCAGCACCCGGCCGACGTCGCGCAGCACGGCGCGGGCCTGCAGGGTGCCGAAGGTGATGATCTGGGCGACGCGGTCCTTGCCGTACTTGTCCTGGACGTAGGCGATGACCTCCTCGCGCCGCTCCTGGCAGAAGTCGATGTCGAAGTCCGGCATCGACACCCGCTCGGGGTTGAGGAAGCGCTCGAACAGCAGGCCGAAGCGCAGGGGATCGAGGTCGGTGATGGTCAGGGCCCAGGCGACCAGCGAACCGGCCCCGGAGCCGCGCCCCGGCCCGACCGGAATGCCGTGCGCCTTGGCCCATTTGATGAAGTCCGACACGATCAGGAAGTAGCCGGGGAAGCCCATCTGGACGATGATCCCGACCTCCCATTCGAGGCGCTTCCAGTACTCCTCTTCCGGCGCGGCGGGGGTCACCTCGCGCAGGCGCTGTTTCAGGCCCTCGCGCGCCTGGTGCTCCAGCTCGGCCGGCTCGTCGCGGCCGGCGCCGGTGTCGAAGCGCGGCAGGATCGGCGCCCGGGTGGTGACGAGGAAGGCGCAGCGGCGGGCGATGTCGATGGTGCTGTCGCAGGCCTCGGGCAGGTCGGCGAACAGCTCGCGCATGGCGGCGGCCGGCTTGAACCAGTGCTCGCCGGTGATGCGGCGGCGGTCTTCCTGGCCGGTGAAGGCGCCGTCGGCGATGCACAGCAGGGCGTCGTGGCTCTTGGCCTGGGCGGCCCTGGCGTAGTGGACGTCGTTGGTGGCGACCAGCGGGACGTCGTTCGCGTAGGCCCACTCGACCAGACCCCGCTCGGCCTGGGCCTCCTGCGGCAGGCCGTGGCGCTGCAGCTCGACATAGAGGCGGTCGCCGAAGGCCTCGCGCATGGCCGACAACGCGGTCGCGGCCTCGTCCGGCTTGCCCTGGACGAACAGGGGGTCGACGGGACCATCGGGACCGCCGGAGAGCAGGATCAGGCCCTCGGCGTGCTCAACCACCCGCCGCCAGTCGACGCCCGGCTCGTCCATCGGCCCGGCCTCGAGGAAGGCGGCCGACGACAGGGCGCAGAGGTTCAGCCAGCCGGCCTCGTTCTGGACGATCAGGACCACGGTCGGGCATTTGGCCCAGCGCTCCGCCGGGCGGCCGCCCACGCCGGTGACCGGCAGGGCGCAGGCGATGATCGGCTGGACGCCGGCGTCCTTCGCCGCCTGGCTGAACTCCAGCGCCCCGAACAGGTTGGCCCGGTCGGCCACGGCCACGGCGGGCATGCCGGCGTCGGCGGCCAGGCGCGGGACCTTGCCGGCCTTGATCGCGCCCTCCAGCAGCGAATAGGCCGAACGGACCCGGAGGTGGATGAAGCCCTGCGGCACACGCGTCTCCCACAGCCGGCTCACGCCCCGGCCTCCCCCACCCTATCGCCCGGCGACGATTCGCTGGACAGGCGGAAGGGCGGGTTCAGCCGGGGAAGACCGCGATCGGGCGTGGACAAGTTTTCATCCGGGTGAAAGTCTGCGCCCTGGCACGGTTTCGGGGCGCCAAACCTGCCAAACCTGCCAGCGCCCTCAGGCCGCCGGCAGCATCAGCGCCGCCTGCCACATCACCCAGACCACCCCGCCGCACGAGGCCAGCGACAGCAGATCCCTCATCCAACGCGCCATGTCGGTCCTCCCGGTTGCGTGTTCCTCGTATGTTCTATGTTCGCGTTGTGTTCCTGTCAAGCCGGCCGTGGAGGGCCGCGGAGGCTACGGGGCTTCGAACCCGAATATTTGGCGGAAGTCTTCGCCAAGGCGGGGCGCTGCGACCCGCGTCGCCTCTGGCCCCACCCTGCCCAATGCCGGCTGTCCGTCGGCGCTGAAGGCCCGGCATTCAGCGGCCGAGTAGTAGGGACTCGCGATCATCGCCTGATTGAAGGCGGCCGCGAAGGCGAACTCCCGGCGGGCGATGGCCGGATCGCGATCAGGCTCCAGAACCTGGATCGGGAATTCGCCGATCTCGCAGGATACGCCGATCACGCCGTAGGCAGGCGTATCCATCGCCGTCGCCGGCCAGGCGAGCAGCCTCTGGTCGCCGACCTCGAGCCGCTGCCCCGCGAGCGTCTCCGGCGCCTTCGGGTCCATGCAGCCCGCCACGAGGAGAGCGACCAACCCGGAGAACGCCGCCGCTCGCATCAGTAGGCGTGGCTCTCCGCCGGCCGCTCCTCAAGGTGGCCGTCCTTCAGGGCGAAGACCCGGTCCATGTGGCCGGCCAGCTCCATGTTGTGGGTGGCGATGAGGGCGGCGACGCCGGTGGATTTGACCAGGTCGTGCAGGGCTTCGAACACCGTCTGGCTGGTGGCCGGGTCGAGGTTGCCGGTGGGCTCGTCGGCGAGCAGCAGGCGCGGGCGGTTGGCCAGGGCGCGGGCCACGGCGACGCGCTGGCGCTCGCCGCCGGACAGCTGGGCCGGCTGGTGGGTCAGGCGGTCGGCGAGGCCGAGCTTCGTCAGCAGCTCCTCGGCGCGGGCGCGGGCCGCCTCGCGGCCGACGCCGGCGATGCGCAGCGGCAGGGCCACGTTGTCGCGGGCGTCGAACTCCGGCAGCAGGTGGTGGAACTGGTAGACGAAGCCGATGGCCCCGAGCCGCACGCGGGTGCGGGCGTTGTCGGGCAGATGGCCCATCTCATGGCCGTCGATGCGCACCTCGCCCGAGGTCGGATGCTCCAGCAGGCCGGCGGCGTGCAGCAGCGACGACTTGCCCGAGCCGGACGGGCCGATCAGGCCGACGACCTCGCCCGGCCGCACGTCGAGGTCGACGCCCCTGAGCACGGTCAGGCCGCCGCCGGCGGTGTCGTAGGTGCGGGTCAGGCCGCGGACCGAAAGGACGGGGGCCGAAGGGACGGGGGCCGAAAGGATGGGGGCGGTCTCACTCATAGCGGAGCGCCTCCACGGGATCGAGCCGGGCGGCCTGCCACGACGGGATCAGACCGGCCACGCAGCTCATAAAGAAGGACCAGACGGTGACCCAGAAGACGTCGAGCGGGTCGACCTCGGCCGGGATGGCGTCGAGCATGTAGACATCGGCGTTGAACAGCTGCACGCCCAGCAGACCCTCGAGGAAGTGCTGGATGGCCCCGATGTTGAGGCAGAACAGCAGGCCGAGCAGCAGGCCGGTCAGGGTGCCGAGCACGCCGATAGTCGCGCCGGCGATGAAGAAGATGCGCAGCATGGAGCCCTGGCTGGCCCCGACGGTGCGCAGGATGGCGATGTCGCGGGTCTTGTTCTTCACCAGCATGACGATGCCGGAGATGATGTTGAGCGCGGCGATGGCCACGACGAGGCCGAGGATGATGCTCATCGCCACCCGCTCGACCTTGAGCGCGCCCCAGAAGGCGGCGAGGCGGTCGCGCCAGTCGCTGACCAGGGCGGTGGGGCCGGCCGCGTCGCGCAGGGGCTGAAGCAGGTCGCCGACCCGGTCGGGCTCCTGCACCTTGATCTCGATGACGTCCCAGACGCCCTCCTTGGCGAAGAACAGCTGGGCCTGCTCCAGCGGCATGAAGACGAACAGCTGGTCGAAGTCGGCGGTGCCCGAGCTGAACACGCCGCCGACGCGGTAGGTCTTCTCCAGCCCGCCCAGATTGCCGAAGGCGCTGTCCGCGCCAGTGGGAGAAAAGAGGGTGATGGGGTCGCCCACGCGCAGGCCGAGGCCTTCGGCCAGGGCCTTGCCGATGATGACGTTGTCGCCGCCGTACGGCCCCTGCCCGAAGGTCTGTTTGGTGCGCTCGTCGAGGCTGGCGTAGACGAAGGACATGGAGTCGAGGTCGTCGGGGGCGACGCCGCGCACCATGGCCCCCGTGGTGCGGCCGGCGGCGCGCAGCAGGCTCTGGTTCTCGACCAGCGGCGTCACCGATACCACGCCGGGGACCGCGCGCAGGCGGGCGACGGCGGCGTCGCGCTCGGGCGAGGTCAGCACCTGCCCCTGCACATAGACGTGCCCGTTGAACGACAGCATGCGGCTGAGCAGCTCGCTGCGGAAGCCGGCCATGATGCTCATCACGGTGATCAGGGCCATCACCGCCAGGGCGATGGCGACGTAGGAGATGATCGCGATCAGGGCGATGCCGCCCTCCTTGCGCCGGGCGCGGAGGTAGCGGAACGCCAGCCCGAACTCCCAGGCGGCGAAGGGGCCGGCGGGTTTCACGGGCTTCATGGCCGCTGCGGTGTCCGTCATGCGGTCAGCCTCGCGATCGCCTCGTCCAGCGGCAGGGACAGCTTCTCGCCGGTGGCCCGGCGCTTGAGCTCGACGACGCCCTCGGCCAGCCCCTTGGGACCGATGGTCAGCTGCCACGGCACGCCGATCAGGTCGGCGGTGGCGAACTTGCCGCCGGGGCGTTCGTCGGTGTCGTCGTAGAGCACCTCCTTGCCGAGGCCCTCCAGCTTCGCGACCGCCTGCTCGCAGGCGGCCGAGACGGCGGCGTCGTTGGCGCGCAGGTTGATGACCACCACGTCGAACGGAGCCACGGCGTCCGGCCAGATGATGCCGCCCTCGTCGTGGCTGGCCTCGATGATGGCGCCGAGCAGGCGCGACACGCCGACGCCGTAGCTGCCCATGTGCACGGGGGCGTCCTTGCCATCGGGGCCCTGGACGTGGGCCTTCATCGGGGCCGAGTATTTGGTCCCGAAGTAGAAGATGTGGCCGACCTCGATGCCGCGGGCCGACAGGCGGTCGCCCTCGGCGGTCTCCGCCTCGAAGCGCCCGGCGTCGTGCATCTCCTCGGTGGCGGCGTAGAGCGCGGTTCGCTGATCAACGATTGACTGAAGGTCGTCCCAGTCCACGTCGCCGCCGGGCGCCGGCATCTCGACCAGCTTGCGGTCGCAGAACACGGCGCTCTCGCCGGTGTCGGCCAGAACGATGAACTCGTGGCTCAGGTCGCCGCCGATCGGGCCGGTGTCGGCGCGCATCGGCACCGCCTTCAGCCCCATGCGGGCGAAGGTGTTCAGATAGGCCACGAACATGCGGTTGTAGGCCCGGCGCGCCGAGGCCTCGTCGATGTCGAAGGAATAGGCGTCCTTCATCAGGAACTCGCGGCCGCGCATGACGCCGAAGCGCGGGCGGCGCTCGTCGCGGAACTTCCACTGGATGTGGAAGAGGTTCAGCGGCAGCGCCTTGTAGGACTTCACGTAGGCCCGGAAGATGTCGGTGATCATCTCCTCGTTGGTGGGGCCGTAGAGCAGCTCGCGCTCGTGCCGGTCGGTGATGCGCAGCATCTCGGGCCCGTAGGCGTCGTAGCGGCCGGACTCGCGCCACAGGTCGGCGAGCTGCAGGGTCGGCATGAGCAGCTCGACGCCCCCCGCCCTCACCTGCTCCTCGCGCACGATCTGCTCGATGCGGCGCAGCACGCGCAGGCCCAGCGGCAACCAGGCGTAGATGCCGGCGGCCTCCTGGCGGATCAGGCCGGCGCGCAGCATCAGCTGGTGCGAGACGATCTGGGCGTCGGCGGGCGCCTCTTTCAGCGTGGGCAGAAAATAGCGCGACAGGCGCATGGGGAGAATCCGGCGTGGGAGGCGTGGGAGGACCGGTTTAGCGGGTCGGGCGGGGCGAAAGCTAGGCCGGGGGAAGGGATTAGGGATTGGGGATTGGGGATCAGGGATTAGGGATCAAGCGCGTGGCGCGGAACCGGTGCACCGCCAGCAGTCCTGACTCAGCCCGGCCTTCCTGCTCCCTAATCCCTATCCCTAGTCCCTACGGATGCGGGCGGGCGATGCCGTAGCGCGCGGCCAGATACGGAATGATCGCCTCGTCCTGCAGGAAGCGGCGGCCGGTGGCGGCGCTGGTCTGCGCCCCGGGCCAGTCGAAGTCGCCGTCCAGCACCAGCAGCGGGCACGACTGATGGTCCTCGCCGACCTGCTCGATCACCGCCGGCCGCGGGCGGGGCCAGTCGAGACGGACGATCTCGAGCCGGTCCTTCAGCTGCGGATGGAAGGCCAGCACGCCCTCGATCACCGCGCCGGCGGGGCAGTACCACGGGCCGCCGTGGTCGTCGGTCCAGCCCGGATTGATCAGGAACAGGCGATCGGTCACGGCGGCGCTCCTCAGGCGGCGGGCGGGGCGAGGTCGGGGATGGGCATCCAGCCGAGCCAGACCAGCACCATGATCAGCGCCCAGAGGATGGCGGAGATCCACGTGGTGGTGAGGAATTTCTTCTTGAGGTTCGGCTGCACCGGGGCGCCCCACTGGGCGCCGTCGGTGGGCTGCTCCTGGTCGCGCTGGTTCATGCCCAGCGGCAGGACGGTGAACAGCACCACCCACCAGCAGACGAGATAGATGGCGACCATGGTGAAGAGGCCCACCGGCATGTCAGTGCGCCTCCTTCGGCGTTTCCATGAGCTCCACCAGCACCCCGCCCATGTCCTTCGGGTGCAGGAAGATGATCGGCGTGCCGTGGGCCCCGATGCGCGGTTCGCCCGTGCCGAGGATGGTCGCGCCTTTCGCCCGCAGGGCGTCGCGGGCGGCGAGGATGTCCTCGACCTCGAAGCAGACGTGGTGCTGGCCGCCCTTCGGGTTCTTCGCCAGGAAGCCGTGGATCGGGCTGTCCTCGCCCAGCGGCTCGATCAGTTCGATCTGGCTATTGGGCAGGTCGACGAAGCAGACGCGGACGCCCTGCGCCGGCAGATCAAAGGGCGCGTGCGCCTGCGTCGCGCCGAGCATGTCGCGATACATCGCGACGCTGGCCTCGATCGAGGGGGTGGCGACGCCGACGTGGTTCAGTCTTCCGATCATGGCGAGGACTTAGCGGTTCCGCACGCGCGGGAGAAGGCGCGCGATGACGCGCCCCTCCCCCGTCGCCGCCGCCGGGTCATTGCGTGAACGGATCGGTCGGCGTCGGACGGGTCGGCAGCGGCATGCGCGGCAGGGGCTCGTCCGAGTTGGCCGCGGCCAGCAGCAGGCCGGCCAGCACCACGGCGGCCTGGCGCAGATCCTCGGGCTTCAGGTGGTCGTAGCTGTCGATCGAGGTGTGGTGCAGGCGGCTGCCGTAATCCAGCGGGTCCTGGATGAACTGGAAGCCCGGGATGCCGACGGTCTGCATGTAGACGTGATCGGTGCCCCCGGCCGGGCGCAGCGACACGGTCGTGGCGCCGAGGCTGTGGAACGGCTCCAGCCACTCCTCGAACACGGCGGCGGCGGCGACGTTGCCCTCGGCGTTGACGCCGCGGATGCGGCCGGAGCCGTTGTCGATGTTGAAGTAGGCGACGAGGTCGTCATGGCCGTCGCGCGGCTGGACCGGCCAGCGGGCGCGCCAGGTCTGGCCGTTCGGCAGGGCGTCCAGCTCCGCATCGCCCAGCGGAGCCCGCGTGGCGAGGTGGCGGTCGACATAGGCCAGCGAGCCGTGCAGCCCCTGCTCCTCGCCGTTCCACAGGGCGAAGCGGATGGTGCGCTTCGGGCGCACGTTCAGGGCCTTGAGAATGCGCGCGGCCTCCATGACCACGGCGGTGCCGGCGGCGTTGTCCACGGCCCCGTCGGCGGCCACCCAGCTGTCGAAGTGGGCCCCGGCCATGACGTACTCGCCCGAGCGGCTGGTTCCGGGAATGTCGGCCAGCACGTTGTAGGCGTTGACGTCCTCGTCGTGGAAGCGGACCTCGCTGAGCAGCTCCAGCTTCGGCGCCGCGCCGGCGCGGGACAGGCGGGCCAGGCGGCGGTAGTCCTCGGCGGCCAGCTCCATGCCCGGCAGGCGCGGCGTGGCGCCGACGCGATGGGTGTAGCCGGCCCCATGCAGCAGGCCGCCGTCGCGATAGGACATGCGCACCCAGCCGAGCGCGCCCTCCGAGGCGAGGAACTCGTCCATGCGCAGGGCGAAGTTGTCCCGGCCGCCGTCGCGGCTCACCGTCACCGGCGCGTGGTTCGGCTGCACATAGGCGGTGCGGCCGGCCAGCTCCTCGTCGGTCCAGCGGCGGAACTGCGGCGTGGTCGGGTCCTCGGCGTCGGTCGGCTCGGAGATCATCACGATCTTGCCGGCCAGCTTGCCGCGGTGCTTGTCGAAGTCGGCCACGCGGCTCATCGGGGCCAGCACCACCTCGCCGCTGATCGTCCCGTCCGTGCCGGGCGTCCACGCCACCGGAATGGCGCGCAGCTCCAGCGGCCGGGGCTCGACCATGCGGGCGTCGGAGCGGACGATCGACCAGCCGCGGCCGAACTCGAAGCCCTCGGCGCGCACGTTCGACAGGCCCCACTCGCGGAACCGCTCCTGGGTCCAGCGCTCGGTCTCGCGCATCTGCGGCGAGTTGGTCATCCGCCCGCCGATGCGGTCGGTCAGGTGGGCGGCGGTGCGCATCACCTCGGAGTGGTTGAAGCCCTGGTCGAAGATGCCGTTGACGGCGACCAGGTCGGGCGCCTGGGCCATGGCGGGCGCGGCGGCGAGGACGGCGGCGACGGAGACGGCGGCGAACAGGCGCTTCATGTGGGACCCCCCGGGAATCGAGACCGGGGCATTTGACGCGAGCCGGACGGATGCGCAAACGGCGAATGTGACCGGAGGGAGATGCTGAAGACTCTTCCCGCGTCAGTCCTCGACGTGCGGCGGACAGACAGGCAGGGCGTCGTCCGAAGGGGAAAGGGCCCCGACCACCACCTGGAGCACCGGCTCGGGCCAACGCTCGAACGTCGCCATGGCGGCCGGGACCGTGCAGACGGAGGTGGCGTCAGGGCCGCGGGCCTGGCCGCCGACGTAACGGACGACGTAGCCGGCGTATTTCAGCCCCTGATCCTGGCCGTTCTCGACCTTCAGAAGCGAGCCGACGTCCTGCCGGGCGTGCAGGCCGAACCGCAGGGTTCCAGGCGCCGCGCCGTTCGGGCCCCCGCGCGAGCCGTCGGCCGGAGGCAGCACGTCGGCCAGCTGGATCCGATCCACGGCGATCAGGTCGTAGGTCCCGTCCGCGTTCCGGCGCAGCGTGGCGCGCTCGCCGATCGCGACGTTCAGCGTGCCCTGCACATAGCTGGAACGCCGTCCCTCGAATGTCTGGGGCGTGGCCGGATGGGGGACCTGAGGGCTGGCGGCGACGGCCGCGATGATCAGGGGCGCGAGCAGCATGGGAACTCCGGGGAGATCGGAGCCTGCACCTCTGGCCCCCGCCATGCAAGTCAGGGCGCGGGGGCTGGCGCAACGGGCCAGAGACGTTTCCCGAGGGATCGCCGCCTCCATGGCGGAACGCCCCGCGACACGTCAGGCCCGGAAGAGGCCGGCCGCGGGTCGTCCGCCCTCTTCCGGTCCGACTGATCCCTGACGACTTCACCCCGCGATGCGGAACCGAACGGTGAAGACGACCGGCGTCGGTTCACGAACCTCCGCGAGTTGATGCGCGGCCAGTCGGGCGTTGCCGGCCGCCTGGACGGCGGCGGCGCCGAACCCGAGGCCTCCGGGCGTTTCGCTGAGCACCGAACAGCTCGACAGGCGACCGTCGGGCTGAGCCATGCAGCGCACCTGCCCCGAGCCGGCATTGACGCCTGCATCCAGCGCCGCGGCGGGGTAGGCGGGCATCGGATGCCGGGCCCAGTCGGGATTGCGGATCGTCCGATCGGCCTCCGCGGCCGCAGCCTCCTGCGCGGTCGTCACGACCGGTTCCCGCTGGGCGGCGACGGCGATCGATGCGGAGGCCGCGGCCGCCGTGGCGAAGCCTGCCGCGATGAGGGCGGTCCGGCGAAGGCGGGGCTCCGCGGGCGGGGCGGGCTCGAGGATGGCTTTCAGGCGCAGCATGGCGAAGCTCCTTTTCGCACTGGTGAAGGTCAGGGCCGGGACCGGCGAGCTCGGGGTTTTCCGGATCGCCTCGACGAGCGCCCGGGCGTAGAGGCGCCGCGCGGTGTCCGAGGCACCCGACAGGGCGAGCGCATCGCAGGCTTCCTCCCGCGCCGCGGCCCGGCGGGCGCGGATCCATGGCAACAGCGGGTTGGCCGCGCACAGGATGAGAAGCGCTTCCTCGATCCACACCGTCCGGTGGTCCCCGCGCCGAAGGTGCGCCAGCTCATGGGCGCAGATCGCCTCGGCCGCGGGGCCGGCGACGGTTTCCGGCAGAAGCAGGAGGGGCCGGAAGAAGCCGGTCAACAAGGGGGTCGGGATTGCATCGCTGCAGCAGACGCTTGGCACGCGAGCGCCAAGGCGGCCCGCGGCCACGGAGATCTTTCGCACGACGTCCGGGCCGGCGTCGCGGGCGCCGGTGGCGAGGCGATGCAGCGCGATTGCGCGTCGGCCCAGGTCGGTGGCTCGCAGGAAGCTGAGCGCCGCAGCCAGGACGAGACCGCCCAGCACGGCTGTATCGGGGGAAAGGCCGGGCCCGGCGCCGGCCGCCGGAACGGCGTCCACGGAAAGCGCGGCCCCGCCCGCGAGCCCGGGGACGACCACGACGGGCGCGGGCAGCAGCAGACTGAGGGGCACCAGAAGCGCCGGGAGGACGGAGACGTAGAGCAGCGCGCCCCAAAGCCGCTCGCGGAGAGCGGGGTCGCCCAGCCGTCGCTCCCATCTCCCGAGGAGGGCCAGACCGGCCGCCGCCAGTCCGACGGACAGCCCGAGCGAGAGAAGGATCAGCTGGGCCCCGCTCATTTCGCCGCTCCATCCCCCTCAGGGATTTCGGCGAGCAGGGCCTCCAGCTCGGCGATGTCGTCGGCGTCGAGAATCTGGCTGCCCACGAAGGCGGCCGCCGGCAGACCCTTGTCCAGCTCGAGCAGGTCGGAGAGCCGCCGCATCAACCGGCCCAGCACCTGCACCTTGGGCTGCACGGCGGCGTAGACGACCACGCCATGTACCTGGCGGCGCGACAGCAGGCGCTTGGCCCGCATACGCTCCAGCACGGTACGGGTGGTGGACGGGGTCCAGTCGAACTCCGCGGCGATGCGCTCGTGCACCTCGCGCGCTGAAAGGTCTCCGTCGCGCCAGAAGCGCTTCAGAACCTCGAGCTCCGTATCGTTCGGATCGACTGCAGCCAACGACGCATCTCCTGCCTGTCGCTGACACGCTACAATTGTCGCGCCTTCACGTCAACTGTCCCATCAGGGCCGACGCAGGCGCGAAAAAGGGGCCGGCGAGCGAACTCGCCGACCCCTGATTTCAGCGCATCCCGAAGGATGGAGCGATCAGCTGCTGCTGGTCATCGAGGCGACTTCCGAGGCGAAGTCGGGGCCCTCGACCTTCTCGACGCCTTCGCCGAGGGCGAGGCGGACGAAGCCGGCGACGTGCAGGCCGGGCGCGCCCAGCTCCTTGCCGGCGTCGGCGACGAGCTGCTCGATGGTCTTGTCCGGGTCCATGACGAACGGCTGCTTGGTCAGCACCACGTCCTTCTGGAACTTGGCGATCTGGCCCGAGACGATCTTCTCGATCATGTTCTCCGGACGGCCTTCCTCCTTGGCCTTCTCGATCAGGACGGCGCGTTCCTTTTCCACCGCGGCCGGGTCGAGGTCGTCGGTGTTCAGGGCCAGCGGGGCGGTGGCCGCGACGTGCATGGCGATCTTGCGGCCCAGCTCGCGCAGGGCGGTCTTGTCGCCGCCGCCGTGCAGGGCGACCAGCACGCCGATGCGGCCGACGCCCGGCGAGACGGCGTTGTGGACGTAGCTGGCGACCACGCCCTCGTCGACCGCGAGGCGGGCGGCGCGGCGCAGCTGCATGTTCTCGCCGATGGTGGCGATCATCTGGGTCACTTCGTCCTGGACCGTCTTGCCGGCTTCCAGCTCGGCGCCGTGCAGGGCCTCGACGGTGTGGTGCTCGAGGCCGAGCTGGGCGAAGCGCTTGGCGGCGTTCTGGAACAGCTCGTTGCGGGCCACGAAGTCGGTCTCGGCGTTGAACTCGATCGCCGCGGCGACCTCGCCCTTGCCCTCTTCCTTCGAGGCGACGGCGACGAGGCCCTCGGCGGCGACGCGGTCGGCCTTCTTGGCGGCCTTGGACAGGCCCTTGGCGCGCAGCCAGTCGATGGCCGCGTCCATGTCGCCGTTGGTTTCCTGCAGCGCCTTCTTGCAGTCCATCATGCCGACGCCCGAACGCTCGCGAAGCTCCTTCACGAGGGCGGCAGTGATCTCGGCCATGTTCTTCTCCTTGGGGTATTTCGTATGCGGGAACGGCCGGGTGATTAGCCCGGCCGTGTGTCGTTTGAACGCACGGCCCTCATCCAGAAGGCCGTCGGGCGATCAGCCCGTGGCCTTCTCGGTCTCGACCGCGTCATTGGCCTCGGTGGTGGCCTCCTGGGCGGCCTCGTCGGCGACGGCCGGCTCGGCGGCCGCTTCCATCTCGGCGGCGACGCCTTCCGTGCCGGCCGGAGCGGCTTCGGCTTCAGCCTTGGGGGCTTCGGCCTCGCGCAGCATCGGCTCGACCGGGGCTTCCGAGGCGCCCAGATCGATGCCCGAGGCCGCGGCGCCCGAGGCCAGGCCGTCGAGGACGGCGTCGGCGATCAGGTCGCAGTAGGTCTGGATGGCGCGGGCGGCGTCGTCGTTGCCCGGGATCGGATAGGTGATACCGTCCGGATCGCAGTTGGTGTCGAGGATGGCGATGATCGGGATGTTCAGCTTGCGGGCTTCCTGGATCGCGATCGCTTCCTTGTTGGTGTCGATCACGAACATGATGTCGGGGATGCCGCCCATGTCCTTGATGCCGCCCAGCGAGGCTTCCAGCTTGTCGCGCTCGCGCTGCAGGCTGAGCAGCTCGCGCTTGACGCGGCCCTCGCCGCCCGACTCCAGCAGGGAGTCCAGCTCGCGCAGGCGGGCGATCGAGCCCGACACCGTCTTCCAGTTGGTCAGGGTGCCGCCGAGCCAGCGGTTGTTCATGTAGTACTGGGCGCAGCGCTTGGCGGCCTCGGCGACCGGATCGGCGGCCTGGCGCTTGGTGCCGACGAACAGCACGCGGCCGCCCTTGGCGGCGACGTCGCGCACGGCGACCAGCGCCTGGTGCATCAGCGGGATCGACTGCGACAGGTCGATGATGTGGATGTTCGAGCGGGCGCCGAAGATGTAGCGCTCCATCTTCGGGTTCCAGCGGTGGGTCTGGTGGCCGAAGTGCGCGCCGGCTTCCAGCAGGGTGCGCATGGAGAATTCAGGCAGAGCCATGATCGTCTTGTCCTTTTTCCGATAGACGTTGCGCGGACGGTTAAAGGACCGGATGGCCCCTCGGAACGGAGCCGCCGGGGATGTCTCCCCCGGAAGCGCCACGCCCGCGTGCGAAGTGCGCGGGGTCTCTAGGCGAGTTGCGGGCTGAAAGCAAGGTCGCCTTGCATGCGCGCCGGTTCGGTCGGATACAACCGGTATGAGGCAATCGGTACTGCTGCTCGCCGTCGCGTTGAGCGTTGGAGCGCCCGTTTCTGCTGTCGCGCAATCAGCGTCCGACGAACTTGATATTCGACACCAGCCATGGCCGCGCCGGGAAGCGTTCGCGGGTGTGACCACGTCCGGCGCGCGGTCGGGATCCTGGTCCGCCAATCGCTTCTATGTCGTCCACCTCGGGGCGTGGCCGAACACCACTCACTACTGGGTCGCTCGTCGGGCATCAGGCGAGAGCTTTGGCCCGACGGCCGGTCAGACGGACATCGCCTGGGCGGACTCGCGATCCTGCCCGGCGTTGGAGCGGGTGCTTCTTCAGTTGGAGAACCTGCCTGCGGCGTGGATCGACGTGCCCCGGCTGGGTCGGGAAGACGAACGGTGGAGCTGGACCCTGGACGGTGTTCATCACCGGCTTTGGACCACCGCCCGGGATGCACGGACCGGCCTTGCGATGTCCATGATCCTGGAGGGCAACGTCAACACACCCGTCGAGCGATGGTGGACAGAAGCCCTTCGTCGTCTGGAAGGCTGCTGGACGACTGCGCCTCCCTCTGAAAGCTGAGGCCTTCGACGACCCTGCTGATCGGGCTCCGCGCCGCAGCGCCGCCCGCCGGTCGCCAGAGACCTCGAACTCACCCGAGCCACAACTGGCCGGCCGCGGCGGCGACGGCGAGGATCAGGGGCGCGGCGAAACGGCCCTTCAGCGTCCAGGCGGCGACGAGGGCGAGGCCGCCGATGACCAGCAGCGGCCAGCCCGGCCCCTGCCCGGCCAGGCCCGCGGCGAGCTGGAATACGGTGGCGGCGATCACCCCGACCACGGCGCCGGCGATCCCGTCCAGCACGGCGTGCACGGCCGGAGCCTCGACCACCTGCTCCAGCCGGTCGTGCAGGATCATGGAGAAGGCGAAGGCGGGCAGGAAGACGCCGGCGGTGACCGCCAGCGCGCCAGGAAAGCCGCCGGCGGCGTAGCCGACGAAGGTCCCGAAGATGACCAGCGGCGCCGGCATGACATTGGCCAGCACCACGCCGTCGAGGAAGGTTGCGTCGCTTATCCAGCCGCGCGGGACCACGTCGGCGCGGACGAAGGGGATGGCGGTGTAGGCGCCGCCGAAGGTCAGCAGTCCCGCCTTCAGGCCGGTCAGGAACAGGGCGAGGGCCGAAGCGAGAACCGGCGCGGCGACGCCCACGTCGGCGGCCTGCGGCGCGGCCGGCCGCAGAAGCCACAGCACAGAGACGGTCGCGGCGGCGGCCAGCGCTGCAAGCGCCCCGCCCCGCCGCCGGGTCGCCGCGAGGCCGTGGATCACGGCCCCCGCCGGCAGCACGATCCAGAACGGGACGCCGGCCAGGGTCGCCGGCAGGGCCAGGGCCGCGACCAGCCACAGGCTGCGGGCGACGAGGATGTGGCGGCCGATGCGCTCGACGGCGCGGGCGATCAGACCGATCACCGCCGCCTGCGCTACCAGCAGCGCCGCGGCGAGGGCCCCCTGCCCTACGTCGAAGCGGAACCAGGCCCAGGCGGCGGCGAGCATGAGCAGGAAGCCCGGCAGCATGAAGCCCAGACCGGCGAGCAGGCCGCCGATCCGTCCGCGGGCCCGCACGCCCATGTGCACGCACAGCTCGTGCGCCTCTGGCCCCGGTAGGGCCTGCATCACCGCCAGCAGCCGGTTGAAGCGTTCCGACGACATCCAGCGGTCGCGCTCGACCAGCTCGTGGCGGACCATGGCGATCTGCGCCACCGGCCCGCCGAAGGCCAGCGCCCCGAAGCGCAGGAAGCGCAGGAACAGCGGCCACAGGCCGATCGGGGGCGGGCGCGGGTCGTCGTCGGCCATGCGCGTCATATGCCTGTCCGTGGGCCCGGCGTCACCGGTGGCGGGACGCGGCTCGTCAGGGTGACGTAACGGCGCTATATTGTCGGGCGGGAGGGCGAGACACATGGACCGGATCCGATCCGTTCTGGCGGGCGTCGTGGTGGCCACGGCCGCGGCGGCGGGAGCCGCCACCTCACAGCAACAGCCGCCATCGCCGGTCGCCGCCGTGCAGGTCGACCTGCCGCGCTCCCGCGCCGACGCCGCGGCGCTGGCGCAGGCCCGCCAGGATCCGCTGGCGGCGCGCATCCGGGGCGCCATGGCGCAGGATCCGCGCACGGCGGCCATGCTGCAGCTGGCGGCGGAGTCGCCGGTTCCGGTGCTGGCCGCGGCCGATCCCGCCTTGCTGCCCGGAGCCCGGCTGTTCACCGGCGACCGCCACTACATGATGAGCCTCGAGCGGGGCGCGCAGGTGATCGAGATCTATGGGAGCACCAAGGCCTTCCGCTCTCCGGTGGCGCAGACCCCGGCCCGGGGCGGACAGGCCGCAGCCCCGGCGCGGTTGGCGGTCGCCCGGGCCCTGGTGCGGTCGGCTGCGGCGGCGCGACGGGCGCAGGCGGCGGGCCTGACCAACCTGCGCACCGAGCAGACCGAGTACGGCCACGACGTCTCGTTCAGCCGCTTCGGGGCCGCCTACTGCGTCAGCTTCATCTGCGAGGGCCAGGGCGCGCCCGGCTGCGGCGAGGCCGAGGCCGTGGCCTTCGCCGCCGGCCTGGTGCTGATCGGGGGCGGGGCGTGAGGCGGGCGGCTTCGCTGGCGGTCCTGTTGCTGCTGACCGCCTGTTCGCCGACCGGTTGCGACGGAACCCCGCCCGCCCCGGACAAGGGCCCGCCGCCGGCCCCCGGCGACACGGTCGGTCCCGCCGAGCCGCCGGCCGAACCGCCGGCGCCGGAGACGCCGCCGGAACCCGAACCGGTCGACTGGCCTCACGACCCGCCCGGAGGCCTCGCCCCCGGCTCGGGCAGCGGCGCGACCGACCCGACGGTCTGGGCGGCCGGGATGCGCTTTCCGATGAAGGCCGGCCCCGCCTACGCCAACTCCCAGGTCTACGGCTACGGCGGCTTTGCGGCGCCCGGGCCCGGCGGCCAGTGCGACCCGCGCAACTACAGCTATCCGTGGCGCGACAATTTCTGCGAGACGCGCTCGTGGACCAACGGCCTCTGCCCCGCCGGGCGCGGCCACCAGGGGCAGGACATCCGCCCCGCCACCTGCGTCAAGAAGGTGCACGAGGTGGTCGCCGCCGAGAGCGGGCGGATCACCTCGATCGGCAGCTACACCGTCACCCTGCTGGGAGATTCCGGCCGCATCTACCGCTACCTGCACATGGACATGCCGGGGGTGCACGCCCTGTTCCCGGACGCGGCCTCGCGCACGGTGGCGCGCGGACAGACCCTCGGCAAGGTGTCGGCCGACTTCGGCGGCTCGGCCACCACCATCCACCTGCATTTCGAGATCAAGGCGCCGGTGGACACGGGGAGCGGGGCGACGGTGATGTTCGTGCCGACCTATCCCAGTCTGGTCGACAGCTACGGCAGGTTGCTGAACGGGGCCGCCTGACGGTCAGGTTCCGCGCGGCTTCGCCCGGCTGGTCGCCTCGGCGACGGCCGGGTCCTCCGGCCAGGGATGCCTCGGATAGCGGCCGCGCATCTCGGCGCGGACGTCCTTCCACGAGCCCGCCCAGAAGCGGGGCAGGTCCTTCGTCATCTGGATCGGTCGGCGCGCGGGCGACAGCAGGGCCAGGGTCAGGGGCACGCGACCGCCGCCGACGGTCGGGTGGCTGGTGACGCCGAACAGTTCCTGCACCCGGATGTCGACGCGCGGCCCGCCCTCGGCGGCGTAGTCGATGGCGGCCGAGCCGAGCGGCGTCTGCAGATGGGCGGGCGCCAGCTCGTCCAGGGCGCGCTGCCGGTCCCAGGGAACGAGGGCGCGCAGCCCCTGCTCAAGGGCGGCGTCGGGAATGCCGTCGAGCGACTGCGCCTCGGCGAGCAGCGGCCTGAGCCAGAGCTCGCGGGCTGCGAGCAGGCCCTCGTCGCCGACGTCGGGCCAGCCGTCGTCGAGCGTGCGAAGGAAGGCCAGACGGGCGCGCAGGGCGCCGGCCCGTTCGCCCCAGCGCAGGCTCTTCAGGCCGTCGCGCTCGACCTCGGCCTCGATCGCGGCGGTGATCGCGGCGCGGTCGGGGCGGCCCATCTCCTTCTCGTCGACGACGATGGCGCCGATCCGGCGGCGGCGCTTCAGGGTCATGCGGCCGGAGGGCTCGCGCGACAGGCGGTCCTCGACCTCGATGCGATGTTCGAGGTCCGCCGGATCGACCGGCGCGGCAAGCCGGATTCGGTCCCGCGCGTCGCCGCCGCCCAGCTCGGCCACCGCCAGCCAAGGCTCGCGCGCCAGCGGCTCGTGCGGGTCCATGAAGGCGCCGCGACCGGAGGCCAGCAGCACCTCGCCCGGCTTGCCGCGCGCCTTCGCCACCCGCTCCGGGAAGGCCTCGGCCAGCAGGGCGCCGGGATCCACCTCGCCGCCCTGCCCGCCTCCCGCGCTGCGCCCCCAGCGCTCGGCCAGCTTCGTCGCGTCCCGGGCGCGGGGCGAGCGGTCGCGGTCCAGCGCCCGCAGCCGCTCGCGCAGATCGGGATCGCTTCCGCCGAGACCGGGCTCCGCCAGGACGGCGGCGATGCGCGCGCCCAGAAGGGCGTCGCCCTTGTCCGAGGCCGCCGCCACCATGTGCGCCAGCCGGGGCGGCAGGGCGATGCGGGTCAGGCGGCGGCCGTGGTGGGTCAGCGCGCCCGCCCCGTCCAGCGCCTCCAGTCGGGCCAGCACCTTGCGCGCCTCGGCGAAGGCGCCGGCGGGCGGCGGGTCGAGGAGGGCGAGCCCGTCGGGCGAGCGCGCGCCCCAGCGGGCCAGGTCGAGGGCGAAGGCGGTCAGGTCGGCCTCGAGGATCTCCGGCCGCTGGTGCGGGACCAGGCCGCGCGTCTGCTCCGCATCCCACAGGCGGTAGCAGACGCCCGGCTCCGTACGGCCGGCGCGGCCGCGGCGCTGCTCGGCCGAGGAGCGGCTGACCCGCACCGTGGCCAGCCGGGTCAGGCCGCTGGCCGGCTCGAAGCGGGGCACGCGCGACAGGCCGCCGTCGATCACCACCCGCACGCCCTCGATGGTCAGGCTGGTCTCGGCCACGGAGGTGGCCAGCACCACCTTGCGGCGACCGGACGGCGCCGGTTCGACGGCCCGGTCCTGCTCGGCCTTGTCCAGCGCGCCGTAGAGGGGGGCGAGGTCGACGTCGCCCGGCAGGCGGTCGCCCAGCAGCCGCGCCGTGCGGTGGATCTCACCCTGTCCCGGGAAGAAGGCGAGGATGGAGCCGCCCTCCTCCGCCAGCGCCTGGCGGATCGCCCGGGCCATCGCCGCCTCGAACCGCTCGGCCGGATTGCGGCCGAGGTAGCGGGTCTCGACCGGGAACATCCGCCCCTCGGCCTCGATGACCGGCGCGGCGTCCAGAAGGCGCGAGACGCCGGCGATGTCGAGGGTGGCCGACATGACCAGCAGGCGCAGGTCGTCGCGGAGCAGCGACTGCGACTCCCGCGCCAGCGCGAGACCGAGATCGGCGTCGAGGCTGCGCTCGTGGAACTCGTCGAACAGCACGGCGCCGACGTCTTCCAGTCCGGGGTCGTCGAGAATCATCCGGGTGAAGACGCCCTCGGTGATCACCTCGATGCGGGTCTTCGGGCCGACGCGGGTCTGCAGGCGGGTGCGGTAGCCGACGGTCTCGCCGGTGCGTTCGCCGAGCGTCGCGGCCATGCGCTCGGCGGCGGCCCGGGCGGCCAGCCGCCGCGGCTCCAGCACCAGCACCTTGGCAACGCCCAGCCACGGCTGGTCCAGCAGCGCCAGCGGTACGACCGTGGTCTTTCCGGCCCCGGGCGGGGCGGCGAGGACGACCGCACGAGTCTCCGCGAGGGCGGATTTCAGCGGCTCGAGAACAGCGTGGATGGGCAGCATCGATCTGCGCTGTAGCCGCAACGCGCCGCTTCACGAAAGCGTCGTCGGAGGTTCACCCTTCGGAAACCGCGTTGCCAGCGCGGAAATGCGCCGCTAGCGTCCGCGCCGAAAAGCAGCATCAGGCTGTAAGTCGGAGGGGACATTCATGTGGCGCGTTAAGTCGCTCGACGCCATCCTGGCCACGGCCGAGAAGAAATCACTGCATCGCTCGCTGGGCCCGGTCCAGCTGACCCTGCTGGGCGTCGGCGCCATCATCGGCACCGGCATCTTCGTGCTGACCGCCGCGGCGGCGCAGAAGGCCGGGCCGGGGATGATGTGGTCGTTCGTGATCGCCGGCGCCGTCTGCGCCGTCGCCGCGCTCTGCTACTCGGAACTGGCCTCGATGGCCCCGGTGTCGGGCTCGGCCTACACCTACACCTACGCCGTCATGGGCGAGCTGCTGGCCTGGATGGTCGGCTGGGCGCTGATTCTCGAATACGCCGTGGCGGCCTCGGCCGTGTCGGTGGGCTGGTCCGGCTATGTGCTGGGCCTGATCGAGAACGCGCTCGGATTCGACTGGCCAGACCTGCTGCAGGCCGGGCCGGCGTGGAGCATGAACGGCTTCATTCCGACCCCGGACTTCTCGGTCGGCATCGTCAACGTCCCCGCCATCGTGGTGGCCCTGGCCGTGACCCTGCTGCTGATGATCGGCACGACGGAATCGGCCCGCGTCAACGCGGCGCTGGTGGCCATCAAGGTCGCCGCCCTGACCGCCTTCATCGTGCTGACCCTGCCGATCCTGAAGACCGGCAACTTCACCCCCTTCGCCCCGAACGGCCTGTTCGGCGAATCCTCGGGCATGGGCATCATCGGCGCCGCGGCGTCGATCTTCTTCGCCTACGTCGGCTTCGACGCGGTCTCCACCGCGGCGGAAGAGACCAAGAACCCGCAGCGCAACGTGCCCATCGGCCTGATCGGCTCGCTGGCCATCTGCACCGTTTTCTACCTGCTGGTCGCCGCCGGCGCGGTCGGAGCCATCGGCGCCCAGCCGGTGCTGGGCTCGGCCGGCGAGGCGGTCCAGCCCGGCTCGCCGGGCTTCATCGCCGCCTGCCAGCTGGCCGAGAACGCCAACCGTCTGGTCTGCTCGAACGAGGCCCTCGCCCACGTGCTGCGCGAGATCGACTACCCGGCCGTCGGCAACGCCCTCGGCACCGCCGCCATGCTGGCCCTGCCCTCGGTCATCCTGATGATGATCTACGGCCAGACCCGCATCTTCTTCGTGATGGCGCGCGACGGCCTGCTGCCGGAAGGCCTGGCCAAGGTCCACCCGAAGTGGAAGACGCCCTATGTGGTGACCATCTTCACCGGCATCGCCGTGGCCATCGCCGGGGCCCTGTTCCCCGTCGGCCAGCTGGCCGACATCTCGAACTCGGGCACGCTGTTCGCCTTCTTCATGGTGTCGATCGCGGTGCTGATGCTGCGGGTGAAGGATCCGAACCGCCGCCGTCCCTTCCGGACGCCGTTCGTCTGGATCATCGCCCCGCTGTCGGCCTTCGGCTGCGCCGCCCTGTTCTGGAACCTGCCGCACGACGCCAAGATGGTGCTGCCGATCTGGGGCGGCATCGGCCTGGTGATCTATCTGCTCTACGGCATCCGCAAGAGCCACGTCGGCCGCGGCCTCGTCGAGGTGCCGGAACTTGATCCGGACGCGCCGCACGGACCGGTGCCGCCGATGCCCGGCGCGCCGTCGCCGACGGATGATCGCCGCGACTGATCCGCGGTGAGACGAATGCGGAGGCCCGGGAGCGATCCCGGGCCTTTCGCTTTTCCGCGCCCTGCCCTACAGCCGGAGGCGGACCTGCGGATGTGGCGGAACTGGTAGACGCACTGGATTTAGGTTCCAGCGCCGCGAGGCGTGGAGGTTCGAGTCCTCTCATCCGCACCATTCTGCTTCGCCGTGGCAGCCCGCGCCGGACATCCCCGGGGCCCGAGGCGGCGAGGCGGGACGCCCCGTGAGCCTTGGAGAGGCGGCCTGCTCGCTAGCAGGCTTGTGTTGAGCGCTCCCGGCATGCCGCGCAGCAGGTTCTTGCTTTGTTCTCCGCGTCTGCTATCGTTCCGCCATGGCCGAGGCAGCGAAGGGACGTGGCGCGCGATCGAATGCGACGGGGCGCTACGAGCCGGAGACGCTCGAGGCCTTCGACGACGGCTGGACCGGCGAGGACGCCGAGGTCGCGCCCCTGCGCACGACCCTGACGCCTGAGCGGGCGCGGACGATCATCACGCGCAACAGCAGCCCGGACGTTGGCTTCGACCGCTCGATCAACCCGTACAGGGGGTGTGAACATGGCTGCATCTACTGCTATGCCCGTCCGGCCCATGCCTTCATGGGCCTATCCCCGGGCCTGGATTTCGAGAGCCGGCTGTTCTGGAAGCCCGGCGCCGCGGGTCTGCTGGAGCAGGAACTCGCTCGGCCCCGCTACGTCGGCCGCCACATCCACATAGGCGGCAACACCGACCCCTATCAGCCGGTCGAGCGCGAGCTGAAGGCGACGCGGTCGGTGCTGGAGGTGCTGCAGCGCTTCAACCACCCGCTCAGCATCATCACCAAGTCGGTGCTGATCGCCCGCGACGCCGACATTCTCGGGGCCATGGGCCGCGAGGGGCTGGCTTCGGCCCTGGTGTCGATCACCACCCTGGACCGCAAGCTGGCGCGAGCCATGGAGCCGCGCGCCTCGACGCCGGCGAAGCGACTGGAGGCGATCTCGCGTCTGGCCGACGCCGGCTGTCCGGTCGGGGTGGGCTTCGCCCCGGTGATCCCGGGGCTGAACGACCACGAGCTGGAGGCGGTGCTGGAGGCGGCGGCGAAGGCCGGGGCGACCTCGGCCATGTACGTGACCCTGCGCCTGCCGCTGGAGATCAAGGACCTTTTCCGCGAATGGCTGGAGGACGCCCGCCCGGACCGGGCGGCGCGGGTCATGTCGCTGGTGCGACAGACGCGCGGGGGCCGCGACTACGATCCCGAATGGTCGCACCGGATGAAGGGCGAGGGGCCGGTGGCCGAGCTGATCGGCACGCGCTTCCGGGCCGCCCTGAAGCGCTACGGCCTGGACGGGCCGCGCCCGGCGCTGGACACCAGCCGCTTCCGCGTCCCGGCGGACATGAAGAAGCAACTGGACCTGTTCGACGCGGCGTGAGGCCGTGGGAGGAGGATGCGATGCAGCAGGAAGGAACGGTTCGCCGGGCCCGACGCCTGCGCAAGGCGCCGACCAAGGTCGAGGCCATTCTGTGGCGTCACCTCCGTCAGCGACAGGTCGCCGGCCTGAGGTTCAGGCGCCAGGTTCCGATCGGTCCCTATGTGATGGACTTCGCCTGCTTCTCGCAGCGGCTGGTGGTCGAGGTCGATGGCGGCGTTCATGATCTGCGCACCTTCGATGACAGCCAGCGGGACGACTGGCTGGCGGGGCAAGGCTTCAGGGTGCTTCGGTTCACGAACGGCCAGGTCGAGAAGCGTCCGCACGAGGTCATCGCCGCCATCGCGGCACACACCCCTTCCCCCATCTCGGGGGAAGGTGTCAGGCGGAGCCTGACGGATGGGGGCTCTGTCCACATTCGGATTGGCGAGGGCGGCGCGCCAGCTGAGAGCCCCCATCCGAGCCGCTCCGCGGCCCACCTTCCCCCGAAAAGGGGAAGGAAGACGGTCGGTAGCGCCTAGGGAAGATACTCCGCCGGGAGCGGCGCGTCCGGGGTCTCGGCCTGCCAGTAGACCGACAGGATCCACCAGCGCGCGCCGTCGTGGAACAGCTGGATGCTGTTGATCCCCCGCGCGAAAGGCGCGGCGTCGGAGAGGTTGTGCAGGGTCTCGTAGGTCGACCAGACGTGCATGATGCGGCCGAAGCGTTCGCTGCGGCGGGCGATCTCGCGCTCATGGAAGCCCTCGCGGAGCAGGAAGGGCTCGCTGCGGGCGATGTACTCGTCCGGCGTGACCGAGCGGACCACGCCCCTGCCCTCCCGGTCCGCGCCGGACGGCATCAGCCGCGCGGTCGGATGGAACAGGCTGCGGAAGCGATCCCAGTCGCGCGCCTGGCCGGCGTCTCCGGAGATAACGTCGTACAGGGCCGCGACGACGGCCTCCGGCGAGGCTGCGTCGGCGGAAGCCGCTGCGGCGGCAGGGGCCTCCACGGTCGATGCGGGCGGCTGCTGCGCCGCGGCGGGAGCGGCGCAGGCCAGAACGAGGACGGCGGCGAGGATGGACGGGCGCATCGAGGCTGCTCCGGATCCCGTCAGGCCGCCCGCCGGCCGAACAGCGCGGACAGCTCGGTCAGCCGCGTCTTGTCCCGCCCCGTCGCGCGGCTGGCGGCGGCGGCCAGCGCCTCCGACACCCCCGAGGCGTCGCCGCCCTGCCCGGCGCGCCAGCTCTCGATGGCCGACTGCGCCCGGCTCGCAAGCTCGCCCTCGATCGCCCGGTTTCGCATCAGCTGATCCAGCCAGGCCTGGGCCACATCGGGGCTGTCCGCCCACACGATGCGCGTCTGGGTCTGCGGGTTGATCGTGTCGAGGCGGACGCTCTCGGCGGCGGCGATCTCGGCCGCCGACAGGTGCTCGCCCGGGACCAGCTTGAGCACGTCGAGCCCGCGGGCGATCTCGCTGGCGTAGATGCGGCCGTTGAACCAGTAGGCCGACCAGGCACCGCCGACCATCAGCCGCTCCGCGTCGAGCGGTCCTCGGTCGAAATACGCGATCTCCATCGGCCGGGCCGGATCGGTGAAGTCCATTACCGACACGCCGCCCTGGTACCAGGCCTGGACCATGAGGTCCCGCCCGGGCACGGGGATGAGGTTTCCGTTGTGAGCGACGCAGTTCTCCGAGGCCGCCTGCGAGGCCGGCAGCTTGAAGAAGCTCTGCCCCTTCAGCTGGCGGTCCTCGACGGTGGCGATCAGGTTGGCGCCCCAGGTCGCCGGGTCCTCGGCCCGGCAGCGGGCGCTGGTGCCGCCGCCCCACTCGTCGGTGAAGACGATGCGGTCGCCGGCATCGTTGAAGGTGGCCGAGTGCCAGTAGGCCATGTCGGCGTCGAACAGCTCGGAGATGCGGCTCGGCTGCTCCGGGTTCGAAATGTCCAGCAGGATGCCGTTGCCGCTGCAGGCCCCAGCCGCGAGGTTGAGCTCGGGATAGACGGTGATGTCGTGGCAGTGGTTGGTCTGGGCGGTGCGCTGGCTGGCGATCCCCGCCGCGCCGCCGCGCCACAGGCCGGCGATCGCCCCCGTCTCGCGGTCGGCGAAGATGCGGGGGCGGCTGACGATGGCGGCCTGTTCGGGCGCATCCAGCGGCACCTTGATGACGTCGATGGAATAGAGGGCGGTCTCCGGGTTCTCGCCGGGCTGGCCGTCGGAGCAGATGCCCAGCTCCTCGGACTTGCGCACGCCGGAGGTCGCCGAGTTGTAGAGGTAGAGGACGTTCGGATCGGTCGGGTGCGGGACCTGGGTGTGGGTGTGCGAGCCGCGGCAGGTCTGCACGGCGGCGATCTGGCGCGGCGCGTTCAGGTCGGAGATGTCGAAGATGCGGATGCCGCGAAAGCGGTCGGCGTTGACCTCGCCCTCGGCCTCGGCTGTGCCGCAGTCGAGCCGGGCCCTGTTCTGCTCGACCGACATGAACAGCAGGTCGCCGTGGACCGACACGTCGCCCTGCCCGCCCGGGCAGACGACCGACATGACCAGTTCGGGAGCCGCGCCCGCCTTCAGGTCGTAGGCGTTGAAGCCGTGGAAGCTGCCCACGAACAGGCGACCGTCGGATACGGCCATGTCGCTGTTGGCCAGGGCCAGCGGGCTGTAGCGCGGCCGGGCGGGCGGCTCGGCGGTCGCCGCGGCCGGCGTGGCCGCCTCCCCCTGCGGCCGGCGGGGCTGCGGCGCGAAGATGGCCTCGGGGTCGAAGAAGCCCGGCGCCGGCTCCAGCGAATGCTCGAGCTCCAGCCCCGAGGCGACCTGACCCGCGTCGCGCAGGCCGGGCGACAGGCTGCTGCGCGGATCGGCGGTCTGGGCGGCGGCGGCCGATGCCAGCAGGACGCCGGCGACGGAGGAAAGCAGAAGGCTGCGAACGATCATGGCCGGTCCTCGGCGGTGGGGTTCAGGTCGGAAAGCAGGGATTGCATGCGCAGGATTTCGGCCGACTGGTCGGCCACGACGGAGCTCAGGAAGTCGGACAGCAGCGGATCCTCGCCCGCGTCGGGCAGGGCCATGAGGGCGTCGACCATGTCGAGGGCCCCCTGGTGGTGATCGATCATGCCCTCCAGGAAAAGGCGGTCGAAGGCCGGTCCGCGGGCGGCGGCCAGCGCCTGCATCCGGGCCGGCGACAGCATGCCGGGCATCAGCGGCGTGTCGGACGGGGCGCCGTGTCCGGTGTGCCCGCCGTGGCCCGTGTGGGGGTCGGCGGCCGCTTCCGGCTGCTCGCGCGCCGCCAGCCAGTCGCGCATCTGCTCCATCTCGGCGGCCTGTCCGAGAGCGATGCGCTCGCCGAGCTGGCGGACGGTCGCATCGGCGCCATGCGCGCGCAGCAGCTCGACCATCGCCACGGCCTGGGCGTGATGCACCAGCATGTGCTGCATGAAGCGGACGTCCTCGGCGGTGAAGCCGGTGCGGCTCAGGCCGACCGACTCGCCGGCGGAGATCACACGCGGAGGCTGCCCCGGCGCGCCGGGCTGGAAGATCGGCGGCGTCTGCGGCGGCGCGGCCGCGCAGAGGACGGTCGCGATCAGGCCGAGGGTCAGGGACAAGGCGGCTTCCGGGCTTCGGCGCAGGCGGCGCAGACGGCCGCCAGACTAGGTCGCGAAACTTCCCGCCGCCAAGCTGAAAATCGCCCTAGCGGCGGAACACGCCCACCAGCTCGACGTGGGCCGACCACAGGAACTGGTCGATCGGCGTGACCCGCTCCAGCCCAAAGCCGGCGTCGATCAGCACCCGGGCGTCGCGGGCGAAGCTGCCCGGGCTGCAGGACACGTAGACGACGGTGGACGCCTTCGTCCCCGGCAGCTGGCGGCTCTGTTCCAGCGCCCCGGCCCGCGGCGGGTCCAGCACGATGGCGTCGCAGCCGCGCAGGTCGTAGGGCGCCAGCGGACGGCGGAACAGGTCGCGCGCCTGGGCCTCGATCGGCTTCAGCCCGCGCGCCGAGCCCACGCCGGCCTTCAGCGCCGCGATGGCCGGCGCCGCGCCGTCGGCCGCGAGCACCGGCGCGACCGTCGCCAGCGGGAAGGTGAAGGTGCCGGCGCCGCAGAACAGGTCGGCGATCTTCCTGGCCCCCTTCACCGCCGCCACGGCGCGCTCGACCATGGCCGCCTCCGCGGGGGGCGAGGCCTGCAGGAAGCCGCCGGCCGGCAGGGGCACGGTCGCCGGGCCGAAGGCCACGGTCGGCTGGCGGGCCATGACCAGGGTGTCGCCGGCCAGGCTCAGGCGGGCGAGATCGGCTTCGGCGGCGGCCGCGATGGCCCGCATCTGCGCGTCCCGCGACAGGCCGCCGGTGCGGCGTTCGACGCCGGTGACGTCGACGTCCAGCCCGGTCAGGGTGGCGGTGACGTGCAGGGTCGGGGCGGACTTCGG
The DNA here is from genome assembly GCF_900116065.1 of Brevundimonas viscosa. GTDB lineage: Bacteria > Pseudomonadota > Alphaproteobacteria > Caulobacterales > Caulobacteraceae > Brevundimonas > Brevundimonas viscosa. Next base: position 257,761 of record NZ_FOZV01000002.1, on the reverse strand, counting down.
ATGTTCGAGGAAGGGCGCGGCGACCCGGGCCAGGGCGGGAAAGGCGGCGACCAGCCGGGGATCGGCGATCGGGCATTCCGTCACCTCGACCAGCCGCCAGCTGCGCCGCGCCTTGAAGCCGAGGATGGCCCGGCCGTCCGCCCCGCGGCGCGCGTGCAGGGCCAGCCGGCGCCGGCTGGCCGGCGGGGTGGCGACCGTCGGTTCGATCTCCGCCTCGATCCCCTCGCGCGCCAGCGCCAGCCGGACCTGCTCGCGCTTCCATTCGAGGTAGGGCGTGGCGGCCCAGTGTTGCAGCGAGCAGCCGCCGCAGTCGCCGTAGTGGGGCGAGAGCGGCGCCACCCGCTCCGGGCTGGGCGTGACGATCTCCACCCCCTCCAGCCGTCCGTCGCGCACCTCGCCGCGCACCGTCTCGCCCGGGAGGGTCAGGGGCGCGAACACCGGGCCGGCCGGGGTGTCGGCGACGCCGTCGCCCTGGGCGCCCACGCGCGAGATGATCAGCGTCTCCGTCATCGGCCGCTCTTAGCCGCCGCCGTCGTCGCGCGAAACCTGAACGAAGATGAACGCATCGCTCAAAGGCCGTTCAGCTTGCGGGCCCTACAAGCGATGCAACAGACAGGGGGCCGGAACCGTTCGGCCATCGGATTAACCTTTTCGAGGACCAGGTCGATGAACATTTCCCGGACCCGCAAGGCCGTCTTCGGCGCCGCCGCCCTCGCGGCCGCGGGCCTGATGGCCGCCCCCGCAACGGCTTCGGCCCAGGCCTACGGCTATCAGGGCGACCGCTATTACGGCCAGGACCGCTACGGCTACGACCGGTACGACAGCTACGACTACTGCCGCAGCGACCGCAACCAGCGCCGCGCGGCGGGCGCCACCATCGGGGCCGGCGTGGGCGCCGTGGCCGGCTCCCAGCTGGCGGCCCGCGGCCGTCGCACCGAGGGTTCGATCCTCGGCGGCGTGCTCGGCGCGGTGATCGGCGGCAGCGTCGGCAACGACTCCGGCCGCGACTGCGACCGGTATTACGACCGCTCCGGCTACCGGGGCTACGACGACCGCGGCTACTACGGCTCCGACCGCTACGACGACCGGTATCGCGACGATCGCTATCGCTACGACGACCGCTACCGGTACGACAGCCGTTACAGCTCCGGCCGCTACGAGAGCCGCTACGGCTGCCGGTCGGTCCGCTACGAGACCCGCGACTGGAACGGCCGGATCGTGACCCGGTACGAGGACGTCTGCGACGGCTACTGACGAGATCGCGGCGCCGATTACTTTTCAGCCCCCCTGTCGATCGGCGACGTGACGGAGGCCCCCGGTGGAGAGATCCGCCGGGGGCTTTTCCATTGGGCAGGGCTTACGCAGTAGGCAGCAGGGGAAGCTGGCGGCGGCGGCAGGATGCGGCGGGGATCGCGTCCACAAGTCCTACTGTCCTACTGCCCACTGCCTCCCCGCCTACCGCCGCACCGCCCACAGCAGCCACTCCACATTCCCGTCCCCGCCGGCGATGGGGCTCTCCGCCGTCGCCTGCACGCGCCAGCCCTGCCCTTCCAGCCAGGCGGCGACACGGTCGAGCGCGGCCTGCCGGGCCTCCGGATCGCGAACGAGGCCGCCGCGGCCCACGTCGGCGCGGCGCTCCATCTCGAACTGCGGTTTCACGAGCGTGACGAGGTCCGCGCCCGGAGCGGCGAGCGCCAGCGCCGCCGGCAGGACCTTGGCGAGGCCGATGAAGCTGGCGTCGCAGACCAACAGCTGCGGCGGCTTCGGGATCAGGTCCGGCGTCAGGTCGCGGGCGTCGGTCTTCTCGAGGTTGATCACCCGCGGATCGGCGGCGATCCGCGGATGCAGCTGCCCCTGACCCACGTCGACGGCCCAGACCCCGGCGGCGCCGCGGCGCAGGCAGACCTCGGTGAAGCCGCCGGTGGAGGCGCCGATGTCGAGCACGACCCGCCCCTCGACCGGCACGGGCCACAGGTCCAGCGCATGATCCAGCTTCAGCGCCGCGCGGCCGACGAAGTCGTGGGCCGCCGCGAAGCCGATCTCGGCGTCCGCCGCCACCATCTGCGACGCCGCCTTCGCCGGCTGGCCGTCGACGGTCACCCCGCCGGCCTCGATGGCCGCCTTCGCCCGGGCCCGGCTTTCGGCCAGACCGCGAGCGACCAGCAACTGGTCGAGCCTCATCATTCCTCCCCCGCAGGGGGAGGGGGACCATGCGCAGCATGGTGGAGGGGGGGCGCCACCTTCATCGGCGCGAGGGTCGTCCCCCTCCACCGCTTCGCGGTCCCCCTCCCCCAATGGGGGAGGATTGTCATCGCCTCACAGCCCTTCCAGCCGGGCCAGCGCCGCCTGCAGCCTGGCCTTGCCGGCCTCGGCGGCGGCCAGCTTCTCGCGCTGCTCCTCGACCACCTCGGGGGCGGCGCGGGCGACGAAATTGGGGTTGCCCAGCTTCTTGCCGAAATGGCCGATGTCGCTGTCCAAGGCCGCGATCTCCTTCTCCAGCCGGGCGCGTTCGGCGGCGAGGTCGATGATCCCGGCCAGCGACAGGGCGGCGGTAGCCCCGCCCGAGACGAAGGTGACCGCGCCCTCCGGGGCGGCTTCGGCGCTCGTCAGCTCGGACACCCGGCCCAGGGTCCGGATCAGGTCGCGGTGGCGGCTCATCCGCTCCGCGGTCGCCGCGTCCGGCGCGACGAAGGCCAGCGGCGGCTTGGCCGAGGGCGGCACGTTCATCTCGGCGCGCAGCTGGCGGATATCGGTGACCAGATCGACCAGCCAGCCGATCTCTGTCTCGGCCGAGGCGTCGACGAAAGCGTCGGGCAGGTGCGGCCATGCGGCGCCGATCAGCAGATCCTCGTCGCGGGGCGCGCCGTCGCCGGCGGTCTGGGCCCACAGCTCCTCGGTGATGAACGGCATCACCGGGTGCATCAGCTTCAGGGTTTGGTCCAGCGTCCAGGCGGTCATGGCCCGGGTCTCGGCCTTGGCCAACTCGTCCGCGCCCTGGAACACCGGCTTGGCGAGTTCGAGGTACCAGTCGCAGAACACGTTCCAGACGAAGCGGTACAGCGCCGCGGCGGCGTCGTCGAAACGGCCGCCCTCGAGCGCTGTCGAGACCTGGCGCTCCGCCTTCGTCAGCTCGCCGAGGATCCAGCGGTTGATGGTCTGCTGCGCGCCGGCCGCATCGAAGCCCTCGACCCGGACCGCCTCGTTCATCTGGGCGAAGCGCGCGGCGTTCCACAGCTTGGTGCCGAAGTTGCGATAGCCTTCAATGCGTTGCTTGGACAACTTGATGTCGCGCGTGCCCGACAGGATGGCCATGGTGAAGCGCAGCGGGTCGGCGCCCAGCTCGTCGATGATGCCGAGCGGGTCGATGACGTTGCCCTTCGACTTCGACATCTTCTGGCCCTTCTCGTCGCGGACCAGGCCATTGATGATCACGCGCCGGAACGGAACTTCATCCATGAAGTGAAGTCCCATCATCATCATCCGGGCGACCCAGAAGAAGATGATGTCCGCGGCCGTCACCAGATCGGACGTCGGATAGAAGCGTTCGAGGTCCTCCGTCTTCTCCGGCCAGCCCATGGTCGAGAACGGCCACAGGGCCGAGCTGAACCAGGTGTCGAGCACGTCCTCGTCCTGGCGCAGCTCGCGGTCGCCGGCCTGCGCCCGGACCTCTTCCTCGGTCTCGCCGACGTAAATGTTCCCCGCGTCGTCGTACCAGGCGGGGATGCGGTGGCCCCACCACAGCTGGCGCGAGATGCACCATGGCTCGATGTTGCGAAGCCACTCGAAGTAGATCTTCTCGTAGCTCTTCGGCTCGAAGACGGTGTCGCCCTGCTCCACCGCCCGGATCGCCGGCTGGGCGAGGGTGTGGGCGTCGACGTACCACTGGTCGGTCAGCCACGGCTCGATGACCACGCCGGAGCGGTCGCCGTGCGGGACGACGTGGCGGGTCTTCTCGATCTCCTTCAGCCAGCCTTCGGCCTCGGCGCGGGCGACGATCGCCTTGCGCGCCTCGAAGCGGTCCATGCCGCAGTATTCCGCCGGCACGTCGGGCGTATCGGCGTTGGTGATCCGGGCGAAGGCGTCGAGCACATTCAGCGCCTCGAGCCCCGTGCGTTTTCCGACGCCGAAGTCGTTGAAATCATGAGCCGGAGTAATCTTCACCGCCCCCGAGCCCTTGGTGGGATCGGCGTAGTCGTCGGCCACGATGCGGATGCGACGGCCGGTGATCGGGTGGTCGATCTCCTTGCCAACGAGAGCGGCGTAGCGGGCGTCGTCCGGGTGCACCGCCACGCCGGTGTCGCCCAGCATGGTCTCGGGCCGCGTGGTCGCCACGACGATGTAGTCGCGCGTCTCCCATTCGATCGCGCTTCCGTCGTCGTCGAAGGCCACCGGGTGTTCGTAGGTCACGCCGTTGGCCAGCGGATAGGCGAAGTGCCAGTAGTGGCCGTCGACCTCGCGCTGTTCGACCTCGAGATCCGAGATGGCCGTCTGGAAGTGCGGGTCCCAGTTCACCAGCCGCTTGTCGCGGTAGATCAGCCCCTCGCGGAACAGCTGGACGAAGACCTTGCGGACGGCGGCGTTCAGCCCCTCGTCGAGGGTGAAGCGTTCGCGGCTCCAGTCGCAGGAGGCGCCCAGCCGACGCAGCTGACGCACGATGGTCCCGCCGCTCTCGACCTTCCATTCCCAGACCTTCTGCACGAAGGCCTCGCGGCCCATGTCGCGGCGGCCGACGTTGCCCTGCGCCGCCAGCTGGCGCTCGACCACCATCTGGGTGGCGATGCCGGCGTGGTCGGTGCCGGGCAGCCACAGCACCGCCTTGCCCTTCATCCGGTGATAGCGGGCGAGGATGTCCTGCAGGGTGTTGTTCAGCGCGTGGCCGATGTGCAGCGAGCCGGTCACGTTCGGCGGCGGAATAACGATCGAATAGGCCTCGGCCGCGGTGTCCTGACGCGGGGCGAACAGGCCGCTGGCTTCCCACTGCGCATAGAGGCGCGGTTCGGCGGCTTTCGGATCGAAGGTCTTGTCGAGCATGGGGAGGATCAATCGGACAAAGAGAAAGGGCGGCCCCGCCGGAGCCGCCCTGGGACGATCTAGAGAAGATCGGTGCGCAGGTGAAGGTCAGCCGGCCGAGCGGGCGATGCGTTCCACTTCCTTGCGTACCTCGCGCTCGACGATGCCGGGCAGATTGGCGTCCAGCCAGTCCTTCAGCATCGGGCGCAGCATCTCGGCGACCATGGCCTCGATGGTCGAACCGCTGGCGAAGCTGAGGTCTGGGCCCCGCGGCGCGCTGGCCGGCTCCGGCTTGCGCAGGGAGGACGCCAGGCCGGCGAAGGCCGAGGCGGCGCTGGCCGCGGCGCTGTCGCCGACCAGCGAATCATAGCCGCCGCCCGTCGACTCCCCACCCGGGGCGTCGAAAAAGGATTCCGTCGGCGCCGCCTCCGCCGCCGGGAAGGGCTCCGGCTCGGCCTCGGCGGGCGAGACGTCCAGATCGCCGATGGTTTCCCCGGCCGGCGCTTCGTAGGTGTCGGTCAGCTCGAGCACGTCCTCCTCGGAGGCGGCGGGCTCCTGCATCGACGGCGTCTCGTCCATCAGCGCGGGCGAGACGTCCTCGGGCTCCGCCTCAGGTTCCGGCTCAGGCTGCGCGGCGGGCGCCGGCGCAATCTCCGCGGGCGCGTCGTCTTCGGAGATGATCCGGCGGATCGACGCCAGGATTTCCTCCATCGTCGGTTCCTGGGCGGTCTGGTCGGTCATGGCGAATCCCCGGGAGCACGCATCCGCGCACGGACAAGTCGATCTGGCTGACGCGGAGGGGCGGCCCCTCCCCGCAGCCTGTCGTCGCATCTACGCCCCTTGGAATCAACGGGCGTTTTCGCCCGGCGGGCGAGCGGCGCCTCAGTCCTGCGGCGCGGTCTGGACGACCTCGGACTTCAGCTGGGCGTCGATCGGAGCGTCCGCCTGGTCCGCGGCCGGAGTCACCGGCGGGGCGGCGACCCGGTCGAGGGTCTCGAGCACCCCGTCCCACGGCAGGGCGCCGCGGTTGCGCACCCGCTGGTAGTTGGCGGCCGGATCGTAGCGCTCGAGGGTCGGGTCCAGATCCGGCCCTTCCAGCCGGCCCATGGCCGCGAGCAGGTTGGCCTGCGCCACATATTCGTTGCGCCGCGCGCTGGCGAGGGTGACCTCGGCGTTGCGCAGCTCCAGTTCCTGGTTGAGCACGTCCAGCGTGGTGCGCAGGCCGACCTGGGCCTCCTGGCGCACGCCCTCGGCGGCGACGCTGGCGGCCCGCACCGCCTCTTCGCCGGCCTGCAGCGAGGCCCGCGCCGAGATGGCCTGGGCGTAGGACGAACTGACGTCCTGCAGCGCCGTGCGACGCTCGCCCTCGACGTTGATCTGGGCGGCGTTGGCGCGCTCCAGCGCCGCGGCGACGCGCGACGCGTTCAGGCCGCCGGTGAACAGGGGAATGGACAGGGTGGCCCCGGCCGTCAGCCGCGTGTTGTCGGCGATTTCGCCGAAGCGGTCGAAATCGTTGCTGGAGCCGCCGTAGCTGGCCGTGGCCCGCACCGACGGCATGTACTCGGCCCGCGCCGCGGCCACGTTGGCCTCCGCTGCAGCTAGGTTGTAGGCCGCCGCGCGGATGGCGGGGTTGTCGACCAGGGCGACGTCGAGGGCGCTGTCAAAATCGGCCGGGACCCCCGGCAGCGCAGGCATCGGCGCGAGATCGCCCGGCGCCTGGCCGACCACGGCGGCGTAGACGGCGCGAGAGGTCGACAGCTGGGCCTGGGCGTTGGCCAGTTCGGCCTCCGATTGCGCCAGCCGGGCCTCGGACTGAGCCACGTCGGTGCGGGTGATCTCGCCGACCTCGAATCGCGCCGACGACTCCTCCAGCTGCCGCTGCAGCACGGACAGATTGGCCTGGCGGATGCGCAGGATCTCCATGTCGCGGATCACATCCGCATAGGCCTGGATCACCGAGGCGAGGACCGACTGTTCGATGCCGCGCAGGTTCTCGCGGCCGGCCAGGATGTCGGCCTCGGCGGCGGTGATGCCGTGGCCGATGCGTCCGCCGGACCACAGCGTCTGCGACAGGCCGATGCTGGCCGAGGCGCCGTCGCTGTCCGGATCGAAAGCCGTGTCGCTGTAGTCGCGGGCGTAATCGCCGCTGATCGTCACGTCGAGCGTCGGCCGCAGACCGGCGCGGGCCTGGACGATCGATTCATCCAGCGCCCGCTGGTTGGCCCGCTGGGCGAGCAGCGACGGGTTGGTGCGGTAGGCCAGGGCGATCGCTTCCTGGAGCGTCTCCGCCCAGGCGGGGGCGCCCATGCCGCCGATCATGGCGATGACGGCGACCGAGGCGAGCGCACGCGAACGTTTCAGCATATCGATTCCTGCCCGGCGCGAGGATGCGCGCCCCTTCGTATCCCATACGCCTGATGCGGGAGGCTTTGCGCTTCCGCCAGTTAAGTTTTTTTCACGCCGGGCCGAAGAAGCCGCCCTACAGGGCGAAGGTGGGTTCCGGAGCCAGTTCCACAAGCACCGGCGGCGCGGCGTCGAACAGTTCCCGCCGCGACACGCCCCGCTCTCCGCGGACGTAGAGCACGGCCTTGCCCGTCGGCCCCGCGCGCTCGACTACGGCCAGCCGGCCGCCGACCTTCAGCTTCGCGATCCACGCCTCGGGACGCGCCGGGACCGCCGCCTCCGACACGATGACGTCCCAGTCCTCCCCGGCGGGCTCCGCCAGCGGCGCGACGACGGTGGCGACGCCCTCATCGGCAAGACCGGCGCCGGCCACATCGAACACGGCCCCGTCGGCTTCCTGGGCGGTCGCCTGCAGGCCCATGCGCGCCAGAACGACGGCGGCGTAGGGTCCGGCTATGGCCAGCGCCCGCTCGCCGGGCTGGGCCGCCACGGCCATCAGCAGCTTGGAGAGATCGCGCGGCAGCATCAGCCGGCGGCCGGCCGCGACCTCCGGCTCGATCTCGGCGTAGGCGGCGAAGGCGCGGTCGGCCGGCAGCAGCCGCTCGCGCGGGGCCTCGAGCATCGCCGCCTGCAGGGCGCGGTCGGTGACGTCGTTCACCCGCACCTGGCTGTCGACCATGAGTTTGCGGGCCGCGGCGTAATCCATGGGAACTGTCCTGCTGAAATCTCGCGCGCTTATAGGTCTGCGCGTTGCGGCGGACAATCCGATCTGATAGCGAACGCGCCTCGCGATGGCGCGGCCGTTTCACGCGGCCCACGGCCTGATGGCGGAGTGGTTACGCAGCGGACTGCAAATCCGTGCACCCGAGTTCGATTCTCGGTCAGGCCTCCATCGCGAGATTCTCCCGCTTCAGACCTTCCACCCGCCCGGTCAGGAGACCGGGGCGGTGATCCAGCCGACGGCGCCGGCCACCCCGACCGCCGCCGTGACCACGGCGACCGCCAGCGCCATGCGCGCATTGCGATGAATGAAATCGAAGATTCCGCCGAACATGGCCTGCACTCCCCCCGGACGCCGGCCACGACGCCACAAGCGGAGCCGTTCATCAAGGTATACGAAGGGTTAATCGCGAACTGGTGATCGATTACGCCCGTCGGGCGAAATGGTGCAGGGCGATCGCCCCCGCCGTTCCCACATTGAGCGAATCGAAGCCGCCGGACATGCGGATGCCGACCGGCGTGCAGCGGGCGATCAGGTCCGCGGGCAGTCCCGGACCTTCGGCCCCGAGCACCACGGCGATTCGAGCCGCAGGCGGAACCGCGTCCAGGGTCAGCTCCGCCGACGGTGTCATCGCCAGCACCGCGAAGCCCGCCGCCTTCAGCGCCTCCACGGCCGCCGTCGCATCCAGTCCGACCACCATCGGGGTGCGCAACACCGCGCCGACGGAGACGCGGATGGCCTTGCGGTAGAAGGGGTCGCAGCACTGCCGGTCCAGCAGCACGGCGTCCGCACCGAAGGCGGCCGCGTTGCGGAAGATGCCGCCGATGTTGTCGTGATTGCCGATGCCGCACGCGAGCACGACCAGCGCCGTTCGAGGCAGGCCCGCGAGGACGTCGGGCAAGGCGGCGACGTCCGGCTTCCGGCCGAGCGCCAGTATGCCGCGGTGCAAGTGGAATCCCGCAATCCCGTCGAGCACCGCCTGCGGGGCCACGTAGACCGGCATGGCGGGCGGCGACAGGGCCAGCACGTCAGCCAGTCCGCCGAGCCGGTTCTCCGCCAGCAGGACGGCCGCCGGGCGACAGCGCGACGCCGCCGAGACCAGCTGGCGCAACACCACCTCGCCTTCGGCGATGAACTGACCTTCCCGGCCGGTGAGGTCGCGCTCGCGTATGTCGCGGAAGGCGGCTGTGCGCGGGTCGTCGGGAGCCTCGATGCGGATGATGTTCACGTTCGGATATTTCCCGTTGCGCGACGCTGACTCGCGCTGCTATAGCGCCCGCCTTCCCGAGCGAAACCTGTTCCGCGGTAGCTCAGTGGTAGAGCAGCCGACTGTTAATCGGCTGGTCGTAGGTTCGAATCCTACCCGCGGAGCCACTCGGTCCCCCCTCATCGTCCGCACCCGGGCGGCGCAAGCCGTCGACCTGGCGCGCGCGCGGCTCCCCCTGCCCCGGACAAGAAAAAAGCCCGACGCGAACGTCGGGCTGGAAAGTTCGGTGATGGTGGGTGTCCCCGAAGAAGGAAGACGATCCGTGGTTGGGCCGAATTGGTTAACAGCCCGTAAATCATGATCCGGAGTCGACGGGCAGCCAGGTCCACTGCCGCGCGGCGCCCGGCCCGGTCCAGCCCACCCGCCAGCCGCCGGCGATCCGCTCCACCTGCAGGTCGCCGGGCGCCTCGTCGCCCGGTCCGGGCCAGGCGAAGTCGCGGCCATTCACCTGGATCGTCTCTCCGGCGCCCGCGGGAGCCAGCAGGCTCCAGCGCCCGCCCGGCCCCGGCTGCACCCGCCTCGCCGCTCCGCCCGCCACGACGGTGACGGGCTGTTCCCCGGTCATCCGCCCAGAAACCAACGCCGACTGGCCGTCGCTGTCGACCGCCCCCAGCGCGGGCGCCGCATCCAGGCGGATCGCCGGCCGTCCCACCGCAAGCACCGCGACCGGCCCCCGGCCTCCATCGAGGATCAGCAGCCGGTCCGGCGATTCCGCCGCATCCTGGCCGACCTGGATTTCCGGCCGGAGCAGCAGCGCCGCCTCGGGGGCGGCGATGCGGATCTCGAAAGCCCCCGCGGCGTCCGCCGCCGCGGCGTAGGCCGCCCCGGCGGAGTTGCGCAGCACCACCCGCCCGCCCGGCTCGGCGCGGCCGGTCACCACCAGTCCCCCTTCGGCCCGGCGGATGGCCAGAATCGCAGGCGTGCGGGTCCAGCCGCCGTCTTCCGGGGGCGCGCCTTCAGTCGTCGGGCGGCCGGGAGGCCCCGAACACGCGACCGCTTCCAGAAGCAGCCCGCCCGCAAAGGCGATCTTCGCCAACCTGGCCCGTTTCATCCCGTCTCTCAGACCGCTAGGAGTGTCGCCCCGGATAGCGCGCGCGACCGCGTCCTGTCTCCCACACCCTAGCCGAGGCCCCATGCCGCCCGCCATCCAGCCGTTCGACGGAAAGTCCGTCTGCCTCTTCTGCGGCTCGTCCGACCGGTCGGACCCGATCTACACGGCCGCCGCGCGCCGGTTCGGCGAGCAGACCGCGCAAGCCGGCTGGCGGCTGGTGTACGGCGGCGGCGGGGTGGGGCTCATGGGGGCGTCGGCCCGGGCCGCTCATGAGGCGGGCGGCCGGGTGCTGGGCGTGATGCCCGGCTTCCTGCGCAGCCGCGAACGCCTCTACGACGAGGTCGAGACCCTGGTCGTGACCTCGATGCACGAGCGCAAGACCATCATGTACGACCAGTCTGACGCCTTCGTGGTCGCCCCCGGCGGCGTCGGCACGCTGGAAGAAGTCATCGAGGTGCTGTCGTGGAAGCGGCTGGACCTCCACGGGAAGCCGGTGATCTTCCTCAACATCAACGGCTTCTGGGATTCGCTTCTCGCTGTGCTCGAACATAGCATCGCCGAGGGCATGACGCCGGAGAGCTTCCGTCAGGCGTGGAGCGTGGTCGCCACCGTCGAGGAAGCCGTCGCCCTGATGCAACGGGCGGACGACATGCCTCACTTGAAACATGATCAGCGATAAGTAATCGTTGTTCAGTCGCATCGTCGCCCACCCGGGCGGCGGGCGGATTCGAGTTCGAAGCAACGTCCACAGCCGCCAAGGGCTCACGCCCGAGGCACGGAGACCTCCCCATGCGCGCCCTCATCGTCGCCGCGGCCCTGTTCGCCGCCGCCCCTGCTCTCGCCCAGTCGAACGTGTCGAGCGCCACGCTCGCCGACGCCTCCAAGGCTCCGGCCGGCCGCACCATCATCGACGGCGCCGCCTGGCGCTGCGAGGGCGCGACCTGCACCGCCACCGGCGGCGCCAGCCAGACCGCCGTGCGCGCCTGCCGCCGCGTCGTCGCGCGCTTCGGCCAGGTGTCCGCCTTCACCTACAAGGGGGTCGCCCTCACCGCCGAGGAAGTGGCCGCCTGCAACGCCTGATCGGCCGCGTCGCAACATAAGGGGCCGCTCCAGCCGGGGCGGCCCCTTTTTTTGCGCCCGAAGGTCCCGTCGCCTCAGGCCGATTCGCCCCTGAGCCGCCTCACGATCCGCTCGCGACCGATCATCGGGGCGACAGCGGCCATGTCGGGGCCATGCGACTGGCCGGTCAGGATCAGGCGCAGCGGCATGAACAGGGCCTTGCCCTTGGCCCCGGTGGCCTCCTTCACCGCCGCCGTCCAGGTCGGCCACAGGTTCTCGTCAACCGTCTCCGGCAACACCTTCAGCGCCGCCTCCGCGAACGCCGCATCCTCGATGACAGGCGCCACCGGCCCGCGCACGATCCGCGCCATGTCGACGACGTCGGCGAACTTCTGCAGATTCGGCCGCACCGCGTTCCAGAAAGCCTCGCCCAGATCGGCGTCGTATTTCTCAAGCCGCGGCTTCGCGACGGCGTAGTCCATGGCGTGCAGCGCCTGGGCGTTCAGCCGGTCAAGGTCGGCGGTGTCGTAGCGGGCCGGAGACCGCCCCATCTTCGAGAAGGCGAAGCTCTGCCCCAGCGCCTGCACCGACTCCGCCACCTCCAGCGGGTCGGAGGTGCCGATGCGGCCGAGATGGCTGGTGATGGCGATCGGTTCATAGCCCTGGTCGCGCATTTCGGAGATCGACAGCGATCCCAGCCGTTTCGACAGGGCCTGGCCGTCGGCGCCGACCAGCAGCGGCATGTGGGCGAAGGCCGGAACCGGCCCGCCCAGCGCCTCGAAAATCTCGATCTGGGCGCCGGTGTTGGTGACGTGGTCCTCGCCTCGGATCACGTGGGTGATGTCCATCTCGATGTCGTCGACGACGGACGGCAGGGTGTAGAGGAACAGGCCGTCCTCGCGGATCAGCACCGGATCCGACATCGAGGCCGTGTCGACCTCGGCGTGGCCGCGCGCCAGGTCTTCCCAGGCGACGCGTTTGCCGTCCAGCCTGAAGCGCCAGTGCGGCCGCCGCCCCTCCGCTTCGTAGGCCGCCTTTTCAGCGTCGGTCAGGTTCAGCGCCGCGCGGTCGTAGATCGGCGGCAGACCCCGCGACAGCTGCACCTTGCGGCGGCGGTCCAGCTCCTCGGCGGTTTCGTAGCAGGCGTACAGCCGACCCATGGCCTTGAGGCGCTCGGCCGCGGCCTCGTAGCGGTCGAACCGCTTGGACTGGTTGTGCCGCTCGTCCCAATCCAGCCCCAGCCAGCGCAGGTCCAGCTCGATGCCCTGCTCGAACTCGACGGTGGAGCGGGCCAGGTCGGTGTCGTCGATGCGCAGCACGAACTGTCCGCCCTGCCCCTTGGCGAACAGCCAGTTCACCAGCGCGGTGCGGACGTTGCCGACGTGCAGCTTCCCCGTCGGCGACGGGGCGAAACGAACCTTGACGGACATGCAGGGACCTTCAGACGCGAGGGCGCGACAGGTCGCGCCCCGGGACCGGCAAGTCAAGGCGCGGCTTGGGCTGGAGCGGTCGTCATGATAGATTGTCGGCCGTCATGAACGCTCCCGTGCAAATCCGGAAGGCCGACACGGTCGAGAGGCTTCGTCGGTTGGCGGCCCTTGAGGGGAAGTCGATCACCGAACTAGTCGATGAGATGGTGCGGGAGCGTGACGAGCGGCTGACCGCGGCCCGAGAAGCGGACATCGCGCGTCGTAGACGGGCGGTCGAGGAAATCGTCCGCGAGTTCAACAGCCTCCCGGTCGTCGGTCCGCTGCTTACAGATGACGACCTCTACGACGAAGATGGCCTGCCCAGATGATCGCCGTGGACGCTTCCGCGCTCCTGGCCATCCTGCTGGATGAGCCGGAGGGACCGCCGATGCGTGACCTGCTGCTTCGAGCGGATGAAGCGTTCTTGTCCCCGGTCGGCTATTGGGAGGCGGCGACCAAGCTCCGCAGCCACCACGGCGATGCAGGTGTGGTCCGCCTCGACCGCCTCCTGACGGAACTGCACATCACAATCTTTCCGGCCTCCGAGACCAGCGCGAGACTGGCCAGCGGCGCTGAGGCGCGATTCGGGAAGCGGACGCCTGCAAGGCTGAACCTTGGCGACTGTTTCGCCTATGCCTTGGCCAGGCAGGTGGATGCCCCCCCCTGCTCTTCAAGGGCGCCGACTTTCCCCTCACGGACGTCAGATCCGCCTTCCAGGCTTGATCAGTCGTCCCGGTGCACCCGCTCGCGGCGTTCGTGGCGTTCCTGGGCCTCGACCGACAGGGTGGCGGTCGGGCGGGCCTCGAGGCGGCCGAGGCTGATCGGCTCGCCGGTTTCCTCGCAGTAGCCGTAGGATCCGTCCTCGATGCGGCGCAGCGCCTCGTCGATCTTGGCGATCAGCTTGCGCTGGCGGTCCCGGGTGCGGAGCTCCAGGGCCCGGTCCGATTCCGAAGAGGCGCGGTCGACGAGGTCCGGATGGTTCTCGGTCTCGGCCTTGAGGTTGATCACCGTGCCCTTGGACTCGCGAAGGATGTCCTCCTTCCACTCCAGGAGCTTGGCCTTGAAATAGGCCAGCTGCCGCTCGTTCATGAACGGCTCGTCGTCGCTGGGACGGTAGGTGTTCGGTTCCACAACTGACGCCAATGCGTTCATCGCACTCACGCTCTCAATCACGCCCCCTCTGGCGCACGATGCGTATAGGCAGGTCGGGGAGTCGCGGCAACAACGCTCGCGCGAGCGTTACCGGCCGCGGGCGTCCGTTAACGTCGACCGTGACATTTCTTCATCACCCGCAGCGGCAGCCGCACGGATTTTTGAACGATTTCGCCGATTTATGCTGCGTTGCGGCGAAGATCGGCCTTGGCGAGCTCAACCGCAGCGCGCAGGTCGATCTGTTCGAGCAGACCGTTCAGGCCGGGATCGGCGTCCACCGGCCGCTCCTCGCGCAACGCCCGCGACAGCCGCTCGAGCGCGCCGTCGCCCGCCGCGCCCGAGAGCAGCGCCAGTTTCAGCTCATCCAGCCGGTCCAGCAGGCTGCCGCCCCGGCGGATCGCCCGCCGTCGCCGCTCGGTCGCGTCCTCGACGCCCTGCAGCGCCATCAAGGCCGAAACGCCCGCCACGCCCGCGAGCGGAGCGGCGGCCGCCGCCGCCCCCGTCGCCGCCGCAGGGGCCGCGCCGCCCAGCGAGAACCCGCCCGGCGCCTTGCCGGCGCGGGAGGGCTGGCTCGCGGAGGAGCCGGTGGGACCGGTGACCTTCATGCGCGGCGACTCCAGAACATGCCGGACCTTCGCGCCGTCCCGGTCACCGTTTGGTTAACACCCCGGCAAAACTTGCCCCCGGAGCCTGGCCTCCACGCCGCCCTTTTGCTGTTTTCCTTAGACTTTTTCTCTGGCACGAGGCTGGCATCGGAGCGTCCGTCAACAGTTCGCGGACGTCCGACCGATGCAGAAACTGCTCGCCTCCCTCCTGACCGCCGCCGCCCTGGCGGGATTCGCCGGCCCCGCGGCGGCCCAGTCGCGGATCAAGGACATCGCCGCCGTCGAGGGGGTGCGCTCCAACCAGCTGGTCGGCTACGGCCTGGTCGTGGGCCTGAACGGCACGGGCGACAGCCTGCGCAACTGTCCCTTCACCCGCCAGTCGCTCGAGGGCATGACCGAACGGCTGGGCGTCAATATCCGCGGGACCAACGCCAACTCCAAGAACATGGCGGCGATCATGGTGACGGCCGAGTTGCCGCCCTTCGCCACGCCGGGCTCGCGGATCGACGTCTCGGTCTCCTCCATGTGCGACGCCAAGAGCCTGCTGGGCGGCACCCTTCTGGTCACCAGCCTGCAGGGCGCCGACGGTCAGGTCTACGCCGTGGCCCAGGGCTCCATCCAGACCGGCGCCGTCTCCGCCTCCGGCGCCTCGGGTTCGTCGGTGACCCGCGGCGTGCCCACCGCCGGCCGCATCGCCTCGGGCGCCACGGTCGAGCGCGAGACCGGCTTCCAGCTGGCCAACATGAACGAGGTGCGCCTGACCCTGCGCAACCCGGACTTCACCACGGCCCAGCGCGTCGCCGCCGCCATCAACCAGGTCTATCCGGGCACGGCCCTGGCCGAGAACGGCACCGTCGTGGCCCTGCGCGCGCCCGGCCAGATGGGCATGGCCGGCTTCATCAGCCAGGTGGAGAACCTGCCGGTGTCGGTCGACGCGCCGGCCCGCGTGATCATCGACGAGGTCAACGGCGTCATCGTCATGGGCGAGGCCGTGCGGGTCTCCACCGTGGCCATCGCCCAGGGCAACCTGACCGTCTCGGTGCAGGAGAGCCCCTACGTCAGTCAGCCCGAGCCGTTCAGCCGCGGCGGCGAGACGGTCGTGGTGCCCGACTCCCAGGTGCAGGTCGAGGAGGAGCGCGGCGTCCAGATGCGCATGGTCGGCGGCGGGGCCTCCCTGTCGTCGCTCGTCAACGGCCTCAACGCCCTCGGCGTCAGCCCGCGCGACATGATCTCCATCCTGCAGGCCATCAAGGCCGCCGGCGCCCTGCAGGCCGACATCGAGGTGATGTGAGCATGATCGACGCCCTTTCCCCCGCGCCCCCGCCGGCCGCCCCGACCGCCCGGATGCGCGAGACCGCCGAGGCCTTCGAGGCCTCCTTCCTCGCCCAGATGCTCAAGCCGATGTTCGAGGGGCTGAAGACCGACGGCATGTTCGGCGGCGGCCAGGGCGAGGCGACCTGGCGCGGCTTCATGATCGAGGCGATGGCCAAGCAGACGGTGCAGGCCGGCGGCATCGGCCTCGCCGACCAGGTGGTCGCCCAGATGCTGAAGATGCAGGAGCAGTCGCAATGACCGGAGCCGCCCTCAACGCCACCGCCCGCCTGCGCCAGCTGATCGACCTGACCGAGCGGCTGACCGCGTCTCTGGCCGAGGAGGCCCAGGCTTTCGAGGCCCGTCGGCCGCAGGACGCCGCGGCCATCGTCGCCGGCACCGCCGAGCTGGCCAACGCCTACCGTCGCGAGTCGGCCCAGTTGAAGGCCAATCCGTCCATGGTCGCGGCCGCCCCGGCGGCGGAGCGCACCGCGCTGATCCGCGCCACTGAAGCCTTCGAGGCCATCCTGACGCGCCACGCCCTCGCCGTGGAAGCCGCCCGCACCGTCTCCGAGGGACTGGTTCGGACGATCGCGGCCGAGGTCGCCGGCCAGCGTGGCGCGCCGACCGCCTACGGCGCCACCGGTCGGGCCAACGCCGGCGACGGCCGCGCCGTCGCCTTCAACCGCACGGCCTGAGTTCGATCCGGCGATCCGCGCCGATCGCCTCGAGGAAATCCGCGTCGTGGCTGACCACGACCAGCGCGCCGTCCCAGGCCCGCAACGCCGCCTCCACCGCCGCCACCGAGTCGAGGTCGAGGTGGTTGCTCGGCTCGTCGAGGATCAGCAGCTGCGGCGGCCGCCTCCCGGTCATGACGCAGGCCAGCGCCGCGCGCAGCCGTTCGCCGCCCGACAGCGTTCCGACCATCCTCTGCGCCGCCGCGTTGCGGAACAGGAAGCGTGCGAGGGCGGCGTGGGCCTCGTTCGGCGTCGCCTCCGGGTTCAGCCGCCGGTAGCCGTCCATCAGGGTCTCGCCGGGCCGCAGCAGCGCCGCCTCCTGGTCCAGCAGGGCGGAGGCCGCGGGCCGCTCCACCCGCCCCTGCGTGGGGTGCAGCGCGCCGGCCATCAGCTTCAGCAGGGTCGACTTGCCCGCGCCGTTGGGCCCCACGAGCGCGACACGTTCAGGCCCGGTGAGCCGTAAGGAGAGCGGCCCGAGGATGCGCCGGCCTTGCGGCGTCGTCCACACCGCCTCCTCCACCGCCAGAACCGTCCGCCCGGCCGCCAGCCCCGTTGGCGGAAGGGGAATGTCCAGCGTCCGCGCCTGCTCGACCCGGTCGCGCGCCTCCGCCAGCTCCAGCGCGACGGCCTCGGCCCGGCGCTGCGCCAGCCGATCCTCGCGCGCCCCGGAGTTCTCCGCCCGCTCCTTCATCGCCCCCAGCAGGATCTTCGGCTCCGAGCGCTTCGTGGCGAAGGCTCGCCCGGCGCGATCTCGCCGCGCCTTGCGCTCGACGGCCCGCTGCGCCTCGCGTCCCGCCCGCTCGACCTCCCGCTCCGCCGTCTCCAGGCTCCGTTCAGCCGCCGCCCGCTCGGCCGCCTTGCGCTGGGCGTAGAGGTCGTAACCGCCGCCGTAGGTCGCCGCCCCGAGGCCCGACAGCTCGACGATGCGGTCCATACGGCGCAGCAGGGCCCGGTCGTGACTGGCGACCACCACCCCGCCGGGCCAGCGGCCCAGCACTTCGGCCACACGGGCGCGGCCGTCGCCGTCCATGTGGTTGGTCGGTTCGTCGAGCAGGAGCAAATCGGGCGGGTCCAGCAGCAACGCCGCCAGCCGCAGCCGTGTCTGTTCCCCGCCGCTGAGGGTGGCGACGTGGCGACCGGGCTGCAGCTCCTCGAGGCCGACATCGGCCAGCGCCGTCTGGATGCGTGTCTCCAGCGTCCAGTCGGCCTCCGCGAGGTCCTGTTCGCTCCCCTGCCCCGCCAGCACGCGCTCAATGGCGGCCAGCGGGCCGGCGACGCCGAGGGCCGCCGCGACCGTCTCGCCGGAGCCTGGCTCGCGCCGCTGCTCAAGCCACGCCACGGTCCCGGCGCGCGCGACCACGCCCTCGGCCGGATGGCCCGGACCGGCGATCAGGCGCAACAGGGTGGTCTTGCCGGTCCCGTTGCGGCCGACAAGACCGGTGCGCTCCCGCCCGAAGGCGAGGCTCAGATCAGCGAAGAGAGTGCGGCCGTCAGGCGTGCGGGCGGCGACGCGATCGAGCGTCGCGAGCGCGGATGCGCACGGGTTTCGGCCGGGGTTGGAGAGCGACATAGGCGAGCACGAGCAGCGGGGCGGAAAGGGCGACTGCGATTTCCAGCGTGCTGATCATGGTCGTCGGGCCTCCGGGCCGGTTCACTCGTACGATGTGAAGATGCGGGCCGCGTCCGCCGCCTGCAAGCCTTTTCGCCGGGAACGGACGATCACGAGATCGTGCCGCGTCGTCGCAGGCGTACGCCCGCGCTGGCCCAGGGCGGCGCGCGGCCCTACATCCGGGCCATGGAACCCCGCGTCACCTCCGAGGGCCTCGGCAGCCGCCGCGAGGCCCTGATCGAGCAGATCCGCGCCGAGACCGGCATCGACGAGCCGATGATCGCGCGCCTGGTCGACGCCTTCTATGGCAAGGTGCGCGCCGATCCCCTGCTCGGGCCGGTGTTCGACGCCCGCATCTCCGACTGGGAACCCCACCTCGCGCAGATGCGGCTGTTCTGGTCGTCGGTGGCCCTGATGAGCGGCGTCTATCATGGCCGCCCGATGCCGAAGCACCTGCCCCTGCCGGTCGACGCGACGCATTTCGACCGGTGGCTCGAACTGTTCGAACAGACGGCCCGCGAAGTCTGCCCGCCCGCGGCCGCCGATCACTTCATCGAACGCGCCCGCCGCATCGCCGAGAGCCTCGAACTCGGGATCGCCGGCGCCCACGGCGTGCTGCTGGGCAAGGGGGAGCGGTATGTGCGGCAGCCAGAGGCTCGCAGGTCTCCGGGCTGAGTGGGGTCAGCGATCCTCGCGCGTATGGAAGATGCGCGTGACCAGCACTGCATCCGGAACGATCCGGTAGCGGACCTCATATCCGCCCTGCCCAAACCGGACCACCAGGCGGCGGTACCCGGGCGGGCCTGGACGGCCAAGACGCGGGAACTTTCCGATGTCGCCGAGAGCGTCCTGCAAGACAGCCATCGCCCGATCGGCCACCTGCGGGCTCATCTCGACGAGGAAGGCGAAGAGGCGATCCCGATCCGCAAGCGTGCGCGGGGAAAGCCGAACCGGAAGCAAGGCTCAGCTCTTGTACCTGGCGCGAATCGACTCCTGCAGCCCCTGCATCCATTGGTCGGCCTCAAGGAACTCGCCGGTCTTCTCGTACTCGGCGGCCCGGCTGAAGTCCTCCGCCCAGTCGTCCTCAAGCGCAAGGTCAAGAACCTGCACTGCGAAAGATCGAACGTCCACTCCGGCCGCCTCTGCGGCCTGCCGCAAGCGGCGGGCCCGATCCTCATCGAGATGGATGTCGAAGCCGTCGGCCATTTCGAAAGATTACGCCGGGTCTCCTGATCGCGCAACGCGCCGGCTTCCCCTCCACGCGGCGACAAGGCTTTCGGTCCCTGCTGCCATCTTCTGTCAGCAGCGCATGCCGCCAGCCACAATGTTCCCGCATTGTTCTTGCTGAATCCGGCGAATTGCTCCCCATATAGCGACGTCGCGCCGGAGCCTGCTCCGGCTCCCCCGCGTTTCCGGATTCCATGACCGAAAAGCACAACTTCATCCGCGTGCGCGGCGCGCGCGAGCACAATCTCAAGGGCGTCGATCTCGACATCCCGCGCGAGAAGCTGGTGGTCATGACCGGCCTGTCGGGGTCGGGCAAATCCTCGCTCGCCTTCGACACCATCTACGCCGAGGGCCAGCGCCGCTACGTGGAGTCGCTGAGCGCCTACGCCCGCCAGTTCCTCGAACTTATGGGCAAGCCCGACGTCGACCTGATCGAAGGCCTGTCGCCGGCCATCTCCATCGAGCAGAAGACCACCTCGAAGAACCCGCGCTCGACGGTGGGCACGGTGACCGAGATCCACGACTACATGCGCCTGCTGTGGGCGCGCGTGGGCGTGCCCTATTCGCCGGCGACCGGCCTGCCGATCGAGAGCCAGACCATCAGCCAGATGGTCGACAAGCTGACCGCCCTCCCCGACGGCGAGCGCCTGCTGCTGCTCGCCCCCGTCGTGCGCGGCCGCAAGGGCGAGTACCGCAAGGAGATCGCCGAGTGGCAGCGCTCGGGCTTCCAGCGCCTGAAGATCGACGGCGAGTTCTACGCCATCGAGGATGCGCCGGCGCTCGACAAGAAGTTCAAGCACGACATCGACATCGTCGTGGACCGCATCGTCACCAAGCCGGGACTGGAAGGCCGTTACGCCGACAGCCTGCAGACCGCGCTGGGCCTCGCGGACGGCATCGCCACAGCCGAATGGGCCAGTGTCGCCGAGGGCGAGAGCCAGCCGCGACGGATCGTCTTCTCCGAGAAGTTCGCCTGCCCGGTCTCCGGCTTCACCATCAGCGAGATCGAGCCGCGGCTGTTCTCGTTCAACAATCCCTTCGGCGCCTGCCCGGTGTGCGACGGCCTCGGCGTCAAGCTGGCCTTCGACGCCGACCTGGTGGTGCCTGACCGCGACAAGAGCCTGCACAAGGGCGCGGTGGCCCCTTGGTCGCGCGGCCCCTCGCCGCTCTACACCCAGACACTGCAGTCGCTCAGCCGCCACTACGGTTTCTCCATGGACAAGCCGTGGCGCGACCTGCCGGAAGCGGCGCAGCAGGTGATCCTGCACGGCTCCTCCGGCGAGAAGGTGAAGTTCACCTACGACGACAACGCCCGCACCTACGAGACCACCAAGGCCTTCGAGGGCGTGCTGCCGAACCTCGAGCGGCGCTGGCGCGAGACCGATTCCGCCTGGGTGCGCGAGGAGCTGGGCCGCTTCCAGTCCGAGACTCCCTGCGAGGCCTGCGGCGGCAAGCGCCTCAAGCCCGAGGCCCTGGCGGTCAAGGTCGCCGGTCAGGACATCGCCGAGATCAGCTGGCTTTCCATCAAGGCGGCGCACGAGTGGTTCACCGCCCTGGACGGCCAACTCACCGACAAGCAGATGGAGATCGCGCGGCGGATCCTGAAGGAGATCAACGACCGTCTGCGCTTCCTCAACAACGTCGGCCTCGACTACCTCAACCTGTCGCGCAGCTCCGGCACTCTGTCGGGCGGCGAGAGCCAGCGGATCCGCCTGGCCAGCCAGATCGGCTCGGGCCTGACCGGCGTGCTCTATGTGCTCGACGAGCCGTCGATCGGCCTGCACCAGCGCGACAACACCCGTCTGCTCGACAGCCTGAAGGGCCTGCGCGACCTCGGAAATTCGGTGCTGGTGGTCGAGCACGACGAAGAGGCCATCCTGACGGCCGACTACGTCATCGACATGGGTCCAGCCGCCGGCGTGCACGGCGGCGAGGTCTGCGCCCAAGGCACGCCCGAAGAGGTGATGGCCAACCCGAACTCGCTGACCGGCAAGTACCTGACCGGCGAGCGCGAGATCGAGCTGCCGGCCGACGGGCGGCGCCCCGTCGACCGCAAGAAGATGCTGAAGATCAGCGGGGCCCGTGGCAACAACCTGAAGAACGTCACCGGCGAGATCCCCGGCGGCCTGTTCACCTGCGTCACCGGCGTGTCCGGCGGCGGCAAGTCGACCTTCACCATCGAGACCCTGTACAAGGCGGCCGCCCGCCGGCTGCACAACGCCTCCGACGCCCCCGCCCCCTTCGACCGCATCGAGGGGCTGGAGCTGTTCGACAAGGTGATCGACATCGACCAGAGCCCGATCGGCCGTACGCCGCGCTCCAACCCGGCCACCTACACCGGGGCCTTCGGCCCGATCCGCGACTGGTACGCCGGCCTGCCGGAGTCAAAGGCCCGCGGCTACGGGCCCGGCCGCTTCTCCTTCAACGTCAAGGGCGGCCGCTGCGAGGCCTGCCAGGGCGACGGCGTCATCAAGATCGAGATGCACTTCCTGCCCGACGTCTACGTCACCTGCGACGTCTGCAAGGGCAAGCGCTACAACCGCGAGACGCTGGAGATCGTCTTCAAGGGCAAGAGCATCTCGGACGTGCTCGACATGACCGTCGAGGAGGCCGCCAGCTTCTTCACGGCGGTGCCGTCGATCCGCGACAAGATGCTGACCCTGGAGCGGGTCGGCCTGGGCTACGTCAAGGTCGGGCAGCCCGCCACCACCCTGTCCGGCGGCGAGGCCCAGCGGGTCAAGCTGTCCAAGGAGCTGTCGCGCCGCGCCACCGGCCGCACCCTCTACATCCTCGACGAGCCGACCACGGGCCTGCATTTCGAGGACACCCGCAAGCTGCTGGAGGTGCTGCAGGAACTGGTCGACGCCGGCAACACCATCGTCGTCATCGAGCACAACCTCGACGTCATCAAGGTGGCCGACTGGCTGCTCGACTTCGGCCCCGAGGGCGGCGACGGCGGCGGCGAGATCGTGGCCGTGGGCACGCCCGAACAGGTGGCGCAGAACCCCGCCAGTTGGACCGGCAAATACCTCAAGGAGGTGCTGGACCGCCACGAGGTCCGGCGCAAGGCGCGGGTGGCCGCGCTGAAGAAGCGGGCCTGAGGGCCCGTCGTCAGGCCGCGCGGGGACCGTCGGCCGTGATGCTTCGGTAGGCCGCCGAGAACGGCGCATAGACCACGGCCACCTGCAGGGCCGAAACGATGGCGTTGGTCACGATCCACACGAGGATCATCGGCCAGGCCGTCTGCAGGATCTCGGCCAGGGCGGCGCCCTCGAGGTCCTGCAGCCCGGTCATGCCGCCGGTCAGGAACTGGAGCGGCGTGAGCACCAGGGAGCCAAGCAGACCGACCACCAGGCTCAGCACTCCGGCAAGGATCGCCATGCCCAGCAGCGGCCAGAAGCGGCCGCGGGTCAGACGGAAGGAGTCCAGAATCGCGATCCGGCGCTCGCCGACGGTGATCGGCACCGCGAGACACAGGCGCACTCCCAGCCAGATGAGGCCCCCCAGAGCCGCCAGCCCGAGCAGGACGGCGACCAGCCACAACCACGGCGCCTCAAGGGAGGCGGCCAGACCGCCGACGATGCCCACAAGGGTGAAGGTCACCCCGCCCAGGGCCATGAACATCAGCCCCAGGGCGACGGTCACGACGAGCACCCGCACCTCGTCCATGCCGAAGCGCAGGTAGCCGAAGCGGCTCTCCTCGGGCCGCAGCACGGCCCGGGACACCGCTGCATAGACCACGGCGCCGGCGGCGAGGCTGATCGGCAGCACCACGGCGAAGACGCTCATGTAGAGCTGAAAGATCGGCATGAAGTCCTCGGGCGACGGGGTCCCCGCGGCCTCCAGCGCCTCGGCGGCGTTGACGAGGCGGATCAGGCTGCCGCCGATCGCGGCCATCACCAGCGCCATCACCACCATGTAGAACAGGGACCACCAGACCAGCGTCATCGGCCGACGCCGCACCACCCGGAATCCCTCGAACACCGCATCGGTCGCCGAGAAAGCCATGTCTTGCCCCTTCTGAGTCCGCCGCGAGTCTAGAGAGGCTCCAGCCCGGTGTCAGCGGAAATCGGCTCCGCCGGGGCCGGTTCACGGGCGAGGACCTCGACCACCCGGGCGTAGGGCGCGGTCATCAGCACCTGGGAGAAGCCCTGCAGCCAGGCCATGGGCAGGAGCAGGATCAGCCCGGCGGCGATCAGCCAGCCGGGCTGCTCGCCGAGGCCCTCGAACCAGGCCTCCCACGCCTCCGGATTGTCCACGGCCAGCGCGCCCGCGCCCAGTCCGAACACCATCGCGACGAGCACGACCAGCGCGATCAAGGCCACCGCCATTCCGAAGGCGATGAGGACCATGAGCAGAAGCAGGCCGAACAGGCGCCACGTCTGGCCGCGCCCCAGCTTCCAGCCCTGCTCGAAGCCGAAGGTCCGGTAGCGCAGGCTGGCCGGGGCCATCAACGCCAGACGTCCCCAGAGCAGCAGGATACCAAACCCGACGACCGCCCCCATGCCGATGTAGCTGAGCGTCCGCCACGGCTCCGCCACCTGCCACAGGGCGAACCCCACGCCCACCGCCAGCATGGCCGCGACGACGAGGACGAGAATGGCCCCGACGCCGACCGCGAGCCCCACGACCGCCACGTGCAGTTCGTCCGCGCCGACGCGGAGAAACATCGCCGGGTCGCCGCGCCGCCGTCCGGACAGCACGGCCCGTCCGACCGCCGTGGTCACCAGCAGCACCGACAGCAGCTGGACGAGGTTGGCGAGCTGCGACCACACCTGGAACCGCCAGATCGAGCCGAGCTCCGCCTCCAGGGTCTTCGGATCGGCTCCGGCGGCGAAGGTCCCCGCCGCGCTCAGTTCGCCGAACATCGGCACGGCCGCGCCGAGCACGATCAGGACGGGCGCGAGCAGGACCAGCCCCCACGCCGTGGTCGCCAGCGGCCGGCCGAAGCCGGTCCGGAACGCCTCGCCGGCCGCGTCCGAGATCGAGAATGTCTTCATTGTCAGTCCCCCGGGGCCAACCTTAACCATTGAACGGCGGTTCGTCAGCCCTTTCGACGTACGGGCTGACGTCGCGGCCCGGGGCGGCTAGAAGCCCGCCATGAGCAACACCCCCTCCCCCGTCCATGTCATCGGCGGCGGCCTCGCCGGCTCCGAGGCGGCCTGGCAGATCGCCTCCGCCGGCGTGCCCGTCGTCCTGCACGAGATGCGCGGCGTGCCCGGCGTCAGGACCGATGCGCACCACACCGACGGCCTGGCCGAGCTGGTCTGCTCCAACTCCTTCCGCTCGGACGACTGGGAGTACAACGCCGTCGGCCTGCTGCACGCCGAGATGCGCGCGCTGGACTCGATCATCATGGCCTGCGGCGACGCCCACCAGGTGCCGGCCGGCGGGGCGCTGGCAGTGGACCGCGAGGGCTTCTCGCAGGCGGTCACCGCCAGGCTCACGGCCCACCCGCTGGTGACGGTCGTGCGCGAGGAGATCGCCGGCCTGCCGCCGGAAGAGTGGGACAACGTCATCGTCGCCACCGGCCCGCTGACCTCCCCCGCCCTGGCCGAGGCCATCCTGAAGACCACGGGCGAGGAGAGCCTCAGCTTCTTCGACGCCATCGCCCCCATCGTCCACGCCGACTCCATCGACTTCGACATCGCCTGGCGCCAGTCGCGCTACGACAAGGCCGGCCCGGGCGGCGACGCCGCCGCCTATGTCAACTGCCCGATGGACAAGGCCCGGTACGACGCCTTCATCGACGCCCTGCTGGCCGGCCCCAAGGCCGAGTTCAAGGAGTGGGAGGACGTCCCCTATTTCGACGGCTGCCTGCCCATCGAGGTGATGGCCGAGCGCGGCCGCGAGACGCTGCGCCACGGTCCGATGAAACCGGTCGGCCTGACCAATCCGCGTGACCCGACGGTCAAGGCCCACGCCATCGTCCAGCTGCGCCAGGACAATGCGCTGGGCACCCTGTTCAACATGGTCGGCTTCCAGACCAAGCTGAAATACGGAGCCCAGACCGAGATCTTCCGCATGATCCCGGGCCTGCAGCACGCCCAGTTCGCCCGCCTCGGCGGCTTGCACCGCAACACCTTCCTCAACTCGCCGAAGCTGCTCGACCGCCAGCTGCGCCTCAAGGCCCTGCCGCGCCTGCGCTTCGCCGGTCAGGTCACCGGCGTCGAAGGCTATGTCGAGAGCGCCGCCATGGGGCTGTTGACCGGCCGCCTCGCCGCCGCCCAGGCGCTGGGCCGGAGCCTCGCTCCGCCACCGCCCGAGACCGCCATCGGGGCGCTGGTCGAGCACATCACCGGCGGCCACCTCGAAGGCGCCAAGTTCCAGCCGATGAACATCAACTACGGCCTGCTTCCGCCGCTCGAGGCGCCGAAGGTGGACGCCGAGGGGCGGAAGATTCCGCCGAAGGACCGCGGCCGGGCCAAGAAGCGGCTGATGAGCGTGCGGGCGCTGGAGGCGCTGAAGACCTGGCGGGACTCGGTCTAGCCTGCCCCGGATGGAGCGGGCGAGGGACATGTTCTGGATCACCGGCGGCCTTATCCTGCTCGCGGCTCTGCCGGCGCTCCTGAACGTGCGGGCGGCGCCGCTTGAACTGCTGGCCAATCTCAGGCCCCAGATCGCCGTCCTGGTCCTCGCCTTCGGGGTCGCCGCCATCACCGTCGGTCGATACGGGACTGCGGGCCTCGCCGCCGGCGTCCTCGCCCTGCTCCTGCTGACGACGCCGGAACTCTTCTCGCGAGTCCCCCGACCCGTGGACCGGCCCGATCTGACCCTTGTCTGGGGCAACGTTTTCAAATCGGACGCGGCGACCGAGCGCCTCGCGCAGCTGGCGCGCCGTCGGGGGGCCGAGCTTGTCATCCTTGGCGAACCCCCGGCCCCGGAGACGACCCGCCGCCTGCTGGCGGACTATCCGTTTCATTACGGCGTCCACGATCCGGACCGCCACGGCGCCGCGATCTTCAGCAGGCGTCCCCTGACCGAGCGCGGCGGCCCCGACCTCCCGCCGGCAAGCTATCCGGTTTCGGTCGTGGAGGTGGACGGGCTGACGGTCGCCGCTCTCCATCCGCCGGTCGCGGTGAGCCGCCGCCGGCTCGCGGAGAGCGAGATGATGCTGGCGGGCGCGGCCGCCCAGCTGGACGGAGACGCGGGCGTCATCGTGGGGGACATGAACGCAACCCCCTGGTCGGCCCGTCTGCGCCAGCTCTCAAGGCGGCTGATCCGGATATCCCCTGCCCGCGCATCCACCTGGTTCTCGAGCCTGCCGGTTCTGGGCCTGCCGATCGACCACGTATTCGTCACGCCCGGTCTCGACGCTTCGGCGGAGATCGGTCCGGGCATCGGTTCCGATCACCTGCCGCTGATCGTATCCATCAAGCGGCCGGTCGTGTTCCGGGACAGCCTCCCACCCGCCGCCTGATCACCAGGCGGTCATCCGCCGCAGCGTTCCGTCCCGCATGACGTAGTGGTGAGCCAGGGCCGCGACGGCGTGCAGGCCGACCAGCCAGTAGCCGACGGTCCCCAGCGTCTCGTGGATCTCCTCGGTGCGTTCGGCCAGCCCGTCGTTCGGGCCGGTCAACGGCGGCAGGGACACGCCGAACAGGCGCACCGGGTCGCCCTCGGCGCTCAGCGTCAGCCAGCCCAGCAGGGGCATGGCGATCATGAAGGCGTAGAGCGCCAGGTGCAGCACGGCGGCGCCCCGGTCGGCGAGACTGCGGCCCGCACGATGTCCGCCGCCGAACCAGCGGGCGATGACCCGGACCCAGACGAGGCCGAACACGGTCAGGCCAAGGCTGAAATGCCAGGCCTTCAACGCCTCGCGGATCTCGCTGCCCCGGGGATAGCCCTCGCGCAGCAGGATGGTGGCGTAAACGGCGACCAGCAGCGCGAGCATGAGCCAGTGCAGGCCGATGGACAGGCGGCTGTACGCACGAGGCGATACGGACGCGGCGACGAAGCTCATGGGGCGGCTCCTGGATGACATGACCAAGCTTGCGCCGGCGGCCGGCCGACTTCGTTGATCCAGCGCAACCGCCCTAGCCGACGACCGTCCCGAACAGCCGCCCGATCGCCGCCGTCACCGCCATGGCCAGGGCGCCCCAGAACAGCACCCGAGCGGCCGAACGGACCAGGGGTGCGCCGCCCGCCTGCGCCCCCAGCAGGCCGAGTGCGACCAGTCCGAGGAGGGTCGCCGTCACGACCCAGGCCAGAACCGCGGCCTCCGGGGCGAGCGCGGCGATGAGCAGCGGCAAGGCCGCGCCGGCGGCGAAGGTCACGGCCGAGGTCAGGGCCGCCTGGATCGGCCGGGCGGTGGAAATCTCGGAAATGCCCAGTTCGTCCCGGGCGTGCGCCCCCAGGGCGTCCTTCTCCATCAACTGCAGGGCCACCTTGCGCGCCAGCTCCGGCTCAACGCCGCGCGCCGCGTAGATGCCCGCCAATTCCTCCACCTCGGCCTCCCGGTCGGTGGCCAGCTCCGCCGTCTCGCGCGCCAGATCGGCCCTCTCGGTGTCGGATTGGGAGCTGACCGAGACGTATTCGCCGGCCGCCATCGACATGGCCCCGGCCGCCAGCCCCGCCACCCCGGCGATCAGCACCGCGGCCCGCGACCCTTCCGCCGCCGCAACGCCGGCGACCAGGCTGGCGGTGGAGACCAGCCCGTCGTTGGCCCCCAGCACCGCCGCGCGCAGCCAGCCGATGCGCGCCACCCGATGCCATTCGGGGTGAGACTTCATGCGGGTCATGGGCGGCGCTCCGGAGGTTCCCGGAAAAGGAAGCCCGCTTCTCGCTCCCCGGCAAGCGAAGGATCGTCAGATCCGCCCCCTCGCCGTGGCCCACACCAGCCTGAGGCGCTTCAATGGCTCCGGTGCATCCGGATCCCGCAGGGCGGCATGGGCCACCGCCGGAAAGGCCGCCGCCGGCAGCGCCCTCAGCGCGGCGTTGGCCGCCGGGCGCAGGGCGGCCGCCTCTTCCGCCCGGCCCGTCAGCGTCAACCCGCGCACCCGCGCCGCCCCGGCCACGGCGGCCTCATGCCCCGGTCCCGCCAGCACCCGCGCCGCCGCCTGCGTCGGACCGACGAAAAGGGCCTCCAGATCGTGCGGCCGTCGGTGCGCGCGATCGACATGCGCCTCGATCAGGGCGTCGGCCCACGGCCGCTCCAGCCCGCGCCGCTCCACGGCCGCGGCCAGCGCCTCCAGCACCGGATGGCCCTTGCGCGGCGCGCCGGCGAACACCCCGTCCATCTGCTCGGCCCACCAGGTCAGCCGCATCTCGGCCAGCAGCGGCTGGCCGACCTTGGCCGGAATGGACGCCAGCTCGGCCTCGAAGGCGTAGAGCGCCATCAGGTCGGCGCGCACGGCCTCGTCGGCGACGAAGCGGCTGGACAGCCAGCGGTCAGGGTCGGCGGCGCGGACCTGGGCGTCGAGATCGGTCATCCGCGCCCCATAACGCGAAAGGCCGGGAAGGTCGCCCTCCCCGGCCGCTCGATCCGTCGTCCTTATGCGGTCAGCCAAACAGCGTCTGGTACATGGCCATGGAGGTCAGCATCGGCAGCGACAGCAGGAGGTTGGTGCGGCTCGCCAGCATGGCCAGCCGCGCCGCCTTCGCCTTCTTCTCGTCGTCGGCCGGGACGATGCCCAGGGCCCGCTTCTGGTTCGGCCAGATGATCCCCCACACGTTGAGGAACATGACGATGGCCAGCCAGACGCCGATGCCCATCAGGGCGAACTGCTGGTCGCCCTCGACCATGCCGCCGGCGAAGCCGAAGCTCAGCACCTCCATGGCGTAGGCGTGGCCGCGGGCGAACATCACCGCCAGACCGGCCAGCACCGTGGCCAGCGCCGACCAGCGGAACCAGAAAAGCGCCTCGGGCGCGATATGCTTGCCGATGGCCGGCTTCAGCTCGGCCGGGATGGCGGGCATGACCCGGATCTGGACGAAGTTGAAATAGTACAGCAGCCCGATCCACAGGATGCCGGCGAGGACGTGCAGCCAGCGGAACGCCGCCTGCCAGAAACCGAGGTCATAACCGCCCGGAGCCAGCTGGCCGAAGGCGTAGATCATCACCCCGGCCATCACCAGGCCGAGCAGGATGGTGGTGCGGAAGTTGGAAAGCAGTCTGGCGAACATGGCGGCCGCCCCTCCCCGGGCGTCGTGAATCAATGAAGCGCGACCTTACAGCCGCGCTTCACAGACAAACACCGAAAGAATGTGGGGGCTTTCGCCGCCCTACGGCTGCGAGGCCATGCCCAGCTTGACCGGCTTGACGTCGTCAGGTCCGCCCCGCTTCACGCCCCACAGCAGCAGCACCGGCGCGGCCACATAGACCGAGGAGTAGGTGCCGACCACGATGCCGAAGATCAGGGCGATGGCGAAGGGCTGCAGCGGACCGCCGCCCAGCACCGCCAGCACGCCGAGGGCAAACAGGGCGGTGACGCCGGTCATGATGGTCCGCGACAGGGTCTCGTTGATCGACAGATCGATCAGCTCGCCCAGCGGCATCTTCTTGTACTTGCGCAGGTTCTCGCGGATGCGGTCGTACACCACGACGGTGTCGTTCATCGAATAGCCGATCACGGTCAGGATCGAGGCGACCGCGGTCAGGCTGAACTCCATGCCCGTCAGGGCGAACAGGCCGAAGGTCAGGATGACGTCGTGGAACAGGCCGATCACGGCCCCGAGGCCGAACTGCCATTCGAAGCGGAACCAGATGTAGACCAGCATCAGCACGATGGCGACGAGCAGGGCCATGACGCCGTTCTGCAGCAGCTCGCCCGACACCGCGGCGCCGACCGCCTCGGTGCGGGTGAACTGCACCGCGCCGAGGTCCTCGGTCAGACCGGCCTTGACGCGGTTGATGGTCTCGCCGGCGGTGACGCCCTCAAGGTTGCCGAACTTGGCCATGGCGTGGAAGCGGCCGCTCGGGTCCGAGCCGGGAACGGAATAGCTCTGCACCTGGGCGTCGGGCACGCCCTGGTCGTTGAGGCTGGCGCGGATCTCGGCGAGATCGACCGGCTCGGGGGCCGTCGACATCTCGATCAGGTTGCCGCCGAGGAAGTCGACGCCGCAGGTCAGGCCGCCGCACTTGTTGTCGGCCGGCCAGATGGTGAAGAACACCGACGCCACCACCAGCAGCACGGACAGGGATCCGAACAGCTTGGCGTAGCGGACGAACCGGAAGTTCGTCTTGATCGGCAGCAGCTTGATGAGGGGCCAGAAGCGGGACATGGGCGACCTCACGACGCGATCGGAAGCTTCTTCGGCCGCGCGACGCGGAACCAGAAGGCGAGAAGGACCTGGGTGACCAGGACGGCGGTGAACACCGAGGTGACGACACCGATCGACAGCGTCCAGGCGAAGCCGCGCACCGGCCCGGCGCCGAACCAGAACATGATCAGCGCCGCCAGGATGGTGGTCAGGTTGGCGTCGACGATGGTCACCATGGCGCGGTTGAAGCCGGCGTCCATGGCGGCGATCGGCGAGCGCCCGGCGTTGGCCTCGTCGCGCATGCGCTCGAAGATCAGCACGTTGGCGTCGACGGCCATGGCCAGGGTCAGGATCAGGCCGGCGATGCCCGGCAGGGTCAGGGTGGCGCCGGTCAGCGACATGGCGGCGATGATCAGCAGGCCGTTCATCAGCAGGGCGACGACCGAGATGCCGCCGAAGAGCAGCCCGTAGGACAGCACCATGAACACCAGCACGCCGATGAAGGCGATCAGGGTGGCCAGCTGGCCGGCGCGCACGGCGTCGGCGCCCAGCGAGGCGGTGACGCTGCGGCGCTCCTCCACGGTCAGCGGGGCCGGCAGCGAACCGCCGTTCAGCAGGTTCACCAGCTCGGAAGCCGAGGCGATGGTGAAGCTGCCCTCGATGATGCCCTGGCCGCCGGTGATGGCCGAGTTGATGCGCGGCGCCGAGATGACCTTGCCGTCGAGGATGATCGCGAAGGGCTTGCCGATGTTGGCGGCGGTGGTCTCGCCGAAGCGGCGCGCGCCCTGGCCGTCGAAGCGGAAGCCGATGGCGGGGCGGTTGTTCTGGTCGGTGGTGACGCTGGCGTCGACGAGGTTCTCGCCCGAGACGATCACCCGGCGCTTGACCAGATAGGGGGTGCCGTCCTCGCCGAACAGCACCTCCGCGTCGGGCGGCACGGCGCCGGCCAGCGCCTCCTGCAGGGAGTTCTCGACGTCGACCATCTGGAAGGTCAGCTGGGCCGTCTGGCCGATGACCCGCTCCAGCTGGGTGGGATCGCTCTCGCCCGGCGCCTGGACCACGATCCGGTCGGCGCCCTGGCGGGTGATCGAGGGCTCGCGGGTGCCGAGGCTGTCGATACGGCGGCGCACCACCTCGATCGACTGCTCGACCGCCGTGGGGCCCATCTGCGACAGCGCCTGGTCGGTGTAGGCGTAGCGGACGCGGTTGTCGCCGACGCGGTTGACGGTCCGGTCGGAGACCAGGCCCACGCCGGTCGAGAGCAGCCGGCGCAGGGCGTCGACCGCCGCGTTGGTCTGGTCCGGGCTGGACACGGTGACCACCACGCCGTTGCCGTCGCGGGCGATGCCGGCCACGCCGATCTGCGCCTCGGACAGCACCTGACGGGCGTCCTCGCTGAGGTTCTGCAGGCGCTTCTCCCGCATCGCCTCCACGTCCACCTGCAGCAGCAGGTAGGAGCCGCCCTGCAGGTCGAGGCCGAGGTTCAGCGTCGGCTTGGGCAGCCAGCCCGGCAGGGCCTCGCGCTGCGCAGGGCTCAGCGCGTTGGCGTAGGAGAACAGCAGCCCGAGAACGAGCGTGACTGCGAGAAGGATGACCTTCCAGCGCGACAGATGGACCATGCGGGCTGTCCCGAACCTTTCAGGCGGCCGCTCAGGCCTTGGAGTCGTTGGCGGCGATCGCCGTGCGGTTGCGCACCTCGGTGACCATCGACTTGACCACGCGGACGTTCACGCCCTGGGCGATCTCGACCATGGCCTCCTCGTTCTCGACGCGGGTGACCTTGCCGATCATGCCGTTGGACATCACCACGGTGTCGCCGCGCTTGATCGCCTCGATCATCGCCCGGTGCTCCTTCATCCGCTTCTGCTGCGGGCGGATCATCAGGAAGTAGAACAGGACGAAGATCGCCACGAAGGGCAGGAAATTCACGATAATGGCCATCAGGCCGCCGTCGGCAGCAGTCATCGATACGTCCTTGATCGGGCCGGCCGGCTCGCGGCGGCGCCCCCGGAAAATGAGGCGCGGAACCTAGGGCGCGCCGCCGGACTTTGCAACGCGACGCGCCGCGCGCGTCGACGGCTGCGCTATCGCGGCAACACGCCCAGCGGGTCGACGGCGTTCGGCTCGTCGCCGCGCATGCGCCAGGTCTCGAAGTGCATCGAGGGCCGTCCGTCGCCGGCGCTGGTCCCGACCGTGCCGATGACCTGCCCGGCCGCGACGTCCTGGCCGTCCTGCACCGTCTCCGAGCCCAGATGGCCGTACACGGTGCGCCAGCCGTCGCGGTGGACGATCAGCACCGTCAGCCCCTGTCCCGCCAGGTCGTCGCCGACGTAGCCGACCCGCCCGGCCGCGGCGGCCCGCACCTCCGCCCCTTCCGGCGCGGCGATGTTGACGCCGTTGTTGCGCTCGCCCAGGCCAACCGGGCCGAAGCGGCGCACGATCTCGCCGCGCACCGGCCAGTCCAGGGCCACGGTCGAGGCCGCCGGCGGCGCCGTGGGCGCGGCGGTCGCGGCCGGCTCGCGCGACGGCGGCAACGGCGTCGGGGCGGCGGTGGGAAGCGGCGGAGGAGGCGGCGGCGGCGGCGGGACGCTCTCGGGCGTGCTCATCCCCTCCGGCGACGGCCCGGTGGCGTAGGGGTCGCCGCCGACGTCGACGGCCCCTTGGGGCAGGATCAGCCGTTGTCCCGGCGAGATGTCGGCCCGCGGCCCCAGCGCGTTGAGATCGATCAGCACCTGCACCGGCGTCTGGAAGCGTCGGCCGATGCCGGAAATGGTGTCGCCCGGCTGGATCACATAGCTGGCCCCGGCCACCGCGGCGACCGAACCGGCCGGCGGCGGCGGGGCGGCGAAGCCTTCGGACGCCGGGCCGGCGGCGGGGGTGCGGCCCGAAGCGGTCGAAGCCGGCGCATCCAGGGCCCCGCCCTCGATGTCTGCGACCGGAGCGGTGGACGGCGGCGGCGCGTCGGCGGCCGGATTGGT
This sequence comes from Brevundimonas viscosa, assembly GCF_900116065.1. Lineage (GTDB taxonomy): Bacteria > Pseudomonadota > Alphaproteobacteria > Caulobacterales > Caulobacteraceae > Brevundimonas > Brevundimonas viscosa. Next base: position 223,960 of record NZ_FOZV01000002.1, on the reverse strand, counting down.
CGCCCCGCGGACGCCCTCGCCCGAGACCGCCGGGGCCGCCGGCGTGGTCGGATAGGCGGGTGCGCAGCTCACGGGCGGCGCGGCGCCGGCGTAGATCGGATAGCGCGGCGCGTCCGGATAACTCGAACAGGCCGCCAGCGTCATCAGCGCGCCCAGCGCCAGCGCCGCCCGTCGTCCCGCCGTCATCCAGTCCATTCGCCCGCTCCCGAATCCACGTCCCGCCTGCCGGACCATCCCTGGCCCGCGAACCGCGCCAAAGTTGGGCGGGAAGGTTAATGAGAAGGGATTGGGTATTAGGGACCAGGGATTAGGGAAAGGTGACCGGCCGGCTTCACGGCGGAGGCGAACGGCGCTGTCTGCCGCCCGCCTCGCAGGCTCCCCCTGATCCCTGATCCCTGATCCCTGATCCCTAACCCCTAATCCCTAATCCCTAATCCCTCCCCTACCCTTCCTTCGCCGTCCCCTCGACCAGCGGCACGAACCGCACCTCGGCCAGGCTCTCGCGGCGGAAGCTGCCGTCCTCCTGGCCGACGTAGCGGTGCAGCATCTGCACCGAGGTGCGGCCGACCGGCACGACCAGTACGCCGCCCGGCTTCAGCTGGTGCAGCAGCTCGGTCGGCTCCCCGGGCGCGGCCGCGGTGACCATGATCCGGTCGAACGGGGCCTGCTCGGGCCAGCCGAGACCGCCGTCGCCGTGGCGGGTGATGACGTTGTCGATGCCCAGCTGGCGCAGCCGCCCCTCGGCCTCGGTCAGCAGGCTGCGGTAGCGCTCGACAGAGTAGACGTAGCGCGCCAGCCGGCTCAGCACCGCCGCCTGGTAGCCCGAGCCGGTGCCGATCTCCAGCACCCGGTGGCGCGGCTGCACGTCCAACGCCTGGGTCATCAGGCCGACGATGTACGGCTGGCTGATGGTCTGGGCGCAATCGATCGGCAGCGGCTTGTCGTCCCACGCCTGGTCGAGGAATTTCTCGTGCACGAACACCGAGCGGTCGATCGATTCCATCGCCGCCAGCACGCGCGGGTCGGTCACCCCCTGCTGCCGCAGCCCGAGGATCAGCCGTCCGGCGCGGTCGTCGTTCAGCTTCATCGCGAAATCCTCCCCCACAGGGGGAGGGGGACCATGCGAAGCATGGTGGAGGGGGCCTGCAGAGACGCCGGCGCGAAGGGTCGCCCCCTCCACCGCGCTGAGCGCGGTCCCCCTCCCCCTCTCGCTTCGCTCGGGGGGAGGAATGTCCTGTCGGCGCCCGGTCCCCTCACGCCGCCGCCCTCGCCTTCGGCGGCGCGCCGCCCAGCATGCCCTTCAGGTCGTTGACGCTCGGCATGTGGGTCAGGTCGATGTGCAGCGGCGTCACAGAGATGCGGCCCTCGTCCATGGCCCGCAGGTCGGTGCCGTCGGCGTGCTCCTGCTTGGTCCCGCGGAAGCTCATCCAGTAGTAGTCCCGCCCGCGCAGGTCGGTGCGCTTGACCGCGTGCATCTCGCCGATGTCGCGGAAGCCCTGGCGGGTCACCTCGACCTCCTTGACCAGGGTCGGCGGCAGGGCCGGGAAGTTGAGGTTCATCACCACCCCTGCCTGCCACGGCTGCTCCAGCAGCCGCTCGATGATGCCCGGCGCGAAGGCCTCGGCGGTCTCCCAGTGGGCCCGCACCTCGTCGTGGAAGCGCTCGAGACTCTGGCTCAGGGCGATCGAGCGGATGCCGAAGGCCATGCCCTGCAGCGCCCCCGCCACCGTGCCGGAATAGGAGCAGTCCTCGCCGACGTTGTGGCCGCGGTTGACCCCGGACAGCACCAGGTCCGGCTTCTCCGGCATCAGGTCGTTGACCGCCAGCACCACGCAGTCGGTCGGCGTGCCGGTCACCGCGAAGCGCTTTTCGCCCAGCCGGTTGACGCGCAGCGGTTCGGTCAGGGTGATGCCCCGCCCCTTGCCCGACTGCTCCACCTGGGGCGCGCAGATCCACACGTCGTCCGACAGGGTGCGCGCGATCCGCTCGAGACACTCCAGCCCCTCGGCCTCGATCCCGTCGTCGTTGGTCAGCAGGATTCGCATGGCGGTCTGACTAGTCCGAAGACCGGCGAGGCGCGACCGAAAAATCCAGCCGGCGAGAGGCGGCGACGGGGCCGGCGCTGCTGGTTCATCACAAAGGACACGAAGGAGGCGCGAAGAACACGAAGGGAGCGAGGCTGTCTCCGCTGCCCGTGGGCCGCAGGCGCACAATCGATCCCAAGGCGTCGCCCTGCGGGCGCCGCAGAAGGAACCGGCCCCTTCGTGCCCTTTGTGGTCCTTTGTGTCCTTTGTGATGAACCAGCGACGCCAGCCGCACGCGCCGACCTGAGGACAGACCCTACCGCACCACCTCGACCCGGTCGGCGAGGATGACCACGTCCTTGCGGCAGGCGTTGGTGATGCTCGAGCCCTGCCAGTCGTGGGTCTGCGGCTGGTTGCGCGCGCTCCACGCCAGCGTCCGGCCGAAGAAGCGCACCTGGGAGCCCGAGATGTCGCCCGACGCCCGCTGCAGGTTCCGCGGCAGCGCCCCCGACACGCAAGCTCGCGACCCCGGATTGCGCAGGTCGCGCTGCTCGGCGAACAGCTGGAACTCCTCGCCGGTCACGCGCACCCAGCCCTCGAACCGGCTCGCCGAGGCGTCGAAGCCCGCCGGCGCCGGGCCGGCGTTCCCGACCATGGTCCCGCATCCCGCGAGGACCGCGGCCCCCGCCAAAGCCAGCAACATCCGCATGCGTATTCCTCCGCTCAGTCGGCGACGATCCGCTCGACGCCGCCCATGTAGGGGATCAGCGCCGCAGGCACGCGGATCGATCCATCGTCCTGCTGATAGTTCTCCAGGATCGCGACAAGCGTGCGACCGACCGCCAGCCCCGAGCCGTTCAGGGTGTGCACGAACTCGGTCTTCGCCCCGTAGGTGCCGGAACCGTAGGTGCCGCTTCCATAGGGACGACCTTGGTCGCGCTTGAACTTCGCGTTCATCCGGCGGGCCTGGAAGTCGCCGCAGTTCGAGCAGGAGCTGATCTCGCGATAGGTCCCCTGCGACGGCAGCCAGACCTCAAGGTCGTAGGTCTTCTTCGCCGAGAAGCCCATGTCGCCCTTGCACAGCAGCACCTTGCGATAGGGCAACTCCAGCCGCCGCAGGATGGCCTCGGCGCAGCCGACCATGCGTTCGTGCTCGGCCTCGGAATCCTCCGGCCGCGCGATCGAGACCAGCTCGACCTTGTGGAACTGGTGCTGCCGGATCAGCCCCCGCGTATCTCGCCCGGCCGACCCCGCCTCGGCCCGGAAGCAGGGCGTCAGGGCGGTATAGCGGATCGGCTCGGCCAGCTCGCTCTCCAGCAGGATTTGTTCACGGACGAGGTTGGTCAGGGAGACTTCGGCGGTGGGGATGAGGTAGTAGCGTTCAGAGAACTCCCCCGACTGGACACGTTGCATGATCTTCGGAAGGTGCCGGTCTTTGGCTTGCTGAGTCATCTCAGCCCGAGCAGCTTTCCATGCGTGTTCGAAAACGTCAGGATCGAGACTACCCTGCAGGTCCTTCACAAGCTCATTGAGGCGTTGCTCGTCTTCCTTAAAGGCGAGATCAGCGCTCGCATGAGTCTCTGCTTGGAGACGATCCCAGTCGAACGCCTCAGTCTTGAACAGATCCTCCTCGAACTTCGGCAACTGCCCGGTCCCGAACATCGCCTCGTCGCGCACCAGATACGGCGGATTGACCTCCAGATAGCCGTGCTCGCCGGTCTGCACGTCCAGCATGAACTGGCCGATCGCCCGCTCCAGCCGCGCCAGCCCGCCCTTCAGCACCGCGAAGCGCGCGCCCGACATGCGCGCCGCGGCCTCGAAGTCCAGCAGGCCCAGCGCCTCGCCGAGATCGGCGTGATCCTTGGCCGGCCCGCCTTCGCGGGGCGTCCCCCAGCGGCTCACCTCGACATTGGCGTCCTCGTCCGCGCCGTCCGGCACGTCGTCCGCCGCCAGGTTCTTCTGCGCCGCCAGCAGGTCGCGCAGCCTGCCGCCGACCTCCCGCTCCGTCTCCTCGGCGGCGGCGATTTCGCTCTTCAGGCTCTCGACCTCGGCTTTCAGCCGCTCGGCCTCGGCCATGTCCTTCTTCGCCATGGCCGCGCCGATGGCCTTGGACGCCGCATTGCGCTTCGCCAGCCCGTCCTGCCCCGCCGTCTGCGCCGCGCGCAGCTCGCGATCCAGCTCCAGCAGCTCGTCGACGATCGCCCGCGCGTCCTCCACCCCGCGCGACGACCACCCCGCGACGAAGGCGTCGGGATTGTCACGGATGGCGCGGATGTCGTGCATGGCAGGTCTCTCGGGAAGGAGCCGCTGTCCTAGCCCCGACGGCGGATTCCGCCAAGCGGGCGGGGGCTTTCCGCATCGACCGCCGGCGCCGCCCCCTCCACCGCCGTTCCGGCGGTCCCCCTCCCCACTACGTGGGGAGGTGACGCACGGCTCACCTCCCCATGAGCGCAGGCGAATGGGGAGGACCGATCGGCGCGTAGCGACGATCAGGAGGGGGGCGGCGCGGGCGCCCGGAGCAGAGCACCCTCACGCGCCCTACGTCCGTTTCCGACGCATCGCCGTGCTTTCCTGCCCCCGGTCTTTGACAACCTGCTCCCGCCGCGCCGCGCAGGCGCGCCGCTTCGGCCGGGTCAGATCGCGAAAAGTGCACGATGTGCACTCAATTTTTTACGGAGTGCACTTTTCCGCCGGCGGCTATCAGATCAGCCCAGCCATCGGCGAGCTGGGGCTGGCGTACATCCGCTTCGGCATCCGCCCGGCCAGATAGCCCTCCCGCCCGGCGATGACCGCGTGCTTCATCGCCCGCGCCATGCGGATCGGGTCCTTGGCCCCGGCGATGGCCGTGTTCATCAACACCGCGTCGCAGCCCAGCTCCATGGCCAGGGTGGCGTCCGACGGCGTGCCCACCCCGGCGTCGACCAGCACGGGCACTTTCGCCTGTTCGACGATCAGCCGGATGTTGACCCGGTTCTGGATGCCCAGGCCCGAGCCGATCGGCGCCGCCGCCGGCATGATCGCCGCCGCCCCCGCCTCCTCCAGCCGCTTCGCCATGACCACGTCGTCGGTGCAGTAGACCATGACGTCGAAGCCGTCCTTCACCAGCAGGTCCAGCGCCCGCAGGGTCTCGACCATGTCCGGATACAGGTGCGCCGTGTCCGACAGCACCTCCAGCTTGACCAGGTCCCAGCCGCCGGCCTCGCGCGCCAGCCGCAGGGTCCGCACCGCGTCCTCGCCGGTGAAGCAGCCGGCGGTGTTGGGCAGGAAGGTGAAGCGGTCCGGCTTCACGTAATCCACCAGCATCGGCTGCGACGGGTCGGACAGGTTCACCCGCCGCAGGGCCACGGTGACGATCTCGGCCCCCGCGGCCTCCGCCGCGTCGGCATTCTGCTGGTAGTCGGCGTACTTGCCGGTGCCGACGATCAGCCGGCTGGAGAAGGTCCGTCCGGCGACGGTCCACGAGTCGGGGGGCGTGCTCATGGGCCGCTGGATAGACCTTCTCTCCCGCCCGGTGAAGGCGGATCAGGGTGCGACGACCAGTCGCCCGGTCATCGCCGGATGCAGCCGGCAGATGTAGGGGATCGTCCCCGCCTTGCGTATCACCGTGCGACCGCTGGCCCGCGGCGCGAGGTCGACGTCGAACGCGCCGTCCCGCGCCGTGGCCGTGTGGCGGACCGGATCACGGTTGACCCAGACGATGGTGTCTCCGATCCGCAGTCCCTCCGGCGAGGGCCCGAAGCGCATCCGCTCCATCACGATGGTGTGGGTCCGCGCCGGCGTGGCGGCCGGCGGCGCCGGGGCGACGGCCAGGGCCGCCGCCCCGGCCAGCACACTCCGACGGGACAGCCCCGGCCTCATTGCGCGCCCAGTTGCTCGGCGTGGGCCTGGTGCGCCCGGAAGAGCTCCAGACCTGTCTCCAGCAGCGCCTTCAGCTCGGCGTTCTGCGCCGACGGGATCAGGGTCCCGCTGAGCGCCTCGTTCACGGTCCGGTGGAAGGCCACCTCGTTCTGGACGTAGGCGCGGTCGAACGCTTCCCCCTCGAGGCCGGCGAGGCGGGCGTGGGTCGCCGCCGCCTGCTCGGTCAGCGCCGCGCTCACCGGATTGGCCTCAGGCGTCACGTTCAGGCGCCCGACCAGCGCCAGCGCCTGTTCGTTCACCGCCGCATGGTCGCGCACCATGGTCTCGGCGAAGGCGCGCACCTCCGGATCGGTCGTCTTCGCCAATGCCTGCCGGCCGGCTTCCACGTCCAGCTGCCCGGCGGTGTAGGCGATGTGGGCGATCTGGGCGTCGGTGACCGGCGCCTCCTGGGCGGCCGCGGCCGGGCCCATGGCCAGCGCGCCGGCGAGAACGATAATTCTGAACATCGGAGATTCCTTCGAAACGGCGGCTGGAGATGCACCCGCCTGTCCCTTGGATGTCCGACCGCCGCCGGGGTTCCCGGCCGCTGACATTTCATTGCAGCGCTTGTAAGCGGTTACATCTCCTGCATGCTGGACCGGAAGAGAGCGGCGCCGGCCGCCGGGAGGAAACGTCCATGACCACGCCCCACCGCCGCCGCCTGCTTCAGGGCATGACCGGCATGGCGGCCCTCGCCGCCGCCGGCTGCGCCACGGCCCCCGCGGCCCGCGGCGCCGGACGTGACCGCCCCAACATCATCTTCATCATGACCGACGACCACGCCCAGTCGGCCATGTCCGCCTACGGCAACCGCATTCTCCGGACGCCGAACCTCGACCGGCTGGGCGCCGACGGCGTCCGCTTCGAGAACGCCTTCGTCACCAACTCCCTGTGCCTGCCCAGTCGCGCCACCTACCTGACCGGCCTCTACTCCCACGCCCACGGCATGGTCACCAACGGCGCCGAATCGAACTTCAACAACGAGCCGCTGCTCAACCACGACGCCACCTGGCCGGTGATGCTGCGCAAGGCCGGCTATCACACCGGCGTGGTCGGCAAGTGGCATGTCAACACCCCGCCGCGGGGCTATGACTATTCGGCGGTCCTTCCCGGCCAGGGCCAGTATTTCGACCCGCCGATGGACGTCAACGGCGTCCGCACCCGCGGCCGCGGCCACACCGACGACGTCATCGGCGAGACCGCCATGTCGTTCGTCCGCGACCGCCCCCGCGACCGTCCCTTCGCCCTGCTGTTCCAGTTCAAGGCCCCGCACCGCGGCTGGGAGCCGGCCGAGCGCTTCAGGACCGCCTTCGCCGACGTCGACATCCCCCCGCCGCCCACCTTCATGGAGGACATCGCCGACCGCCCCCGCGCCATTCGCGCCGCCGACCTGCTGATCGCCGACATGCCCGACTACCGGAGCCGGGGCGTCCGCGCCGACATGCCGGTCGAGGAGCGGGCCCGGCTCAACTACCAGCACTTCATCAAGGACTATTATCGCGTCCTGCTGGGCGTCGACGAGAACGTCGGCAGGATGCTCGACCTGCTCGACGCCGAGGGCCTGAGCGAGAACACCGTGGTGGTCTACACCACGGACAACGGCATGTTCCTCGGCGACCATGGCATGTTCGACAAGCGGCTGATGTACGAACAGTCGATCAAGGTGCCCTTCCTCGTCCGCCACCCCGCCTCGATCGCGTCGGGCCAGGTCAACACCGACCAGATGGTGCTCAACGTCGACGTGGCCCCGACCTTCCTCGACTACGCCGGTCTGGACCGCGACCCGCACATGCACGGCCGCAGCTGGAAGGACGTCGTCGCCGGCCAGGTCCCGGCCGACTGGCGCCAGGACTTCCTGTACCAGTACTTCGAATTCCCCGCCGCCCACTGCGTCCGCCCCCACCGCGGGGTGCGCGACCGCCGCTGGAAGCTGATCCACTGGGAGCTGGCGGACGAGTGGGAGCTGTACGATCTGCAGTCCGACCCGAACGAGCAGACCAACCTCGCCGGCCGTCCCGGATACGCCGCCGAGGAGGCCCGACTGAAGGAGCGGCTGGAGAAGCTGCGTCAGGAGGTCGGCGACGGCGACCTGCCCGGCTACGCTCCGGCCGATCCCGAGGACATGCGCTTCGGCGGCTACGGCCTGCCCAACGAGGAAGCTCCCACCTGCCGGCCCCTGCCGCCGGCCTAGGAGCCGGTCGCGATCCGTCCCGCCGCCGCCAGCCGGGCCAGCACGGCCGCCGTAATCCGCTCGCAGCGCGGGCCGAGGAAGGGGAAGGCGTCGGCCATGGCCGAAGCGAGGCGCGCGTCCAGCGCCTCGCGCAACAGCCGGCGCGCCCGATGCAGGCGGGTCTTCACCGTCTCCGGCCTGACGCCCAGGGTGGCGGCCGTCTCCTCGATGCTGCACTCCTCGATATCGCGCAGGATGAAGACCATCCGGAACGGTTCGGGCAGGTCGTCGACGGCATGCTCGATGATGCCGCGCATCTGGGCCCGCGCGGCGTCCGCCTCGGGGCTGGCGCTCCCGAACGCCCCGGGGAAGCGGACCACCTGGCCGGCTTCCATCTGGGCCGCCTCGACCGCCTCCAGCTCTACGGTCGGCCGCCGTCGCCGCAGGCGCCCCCGCGCCTCGTTGAGCACAATACGGGTCAGCCAGGTCATGTTTCCCGCTTCGGCCCGGAAGCCGCCGATGGCTGCGAAGGCCCGCACCCACGCTTCCTGCAGCACGTCTTCCGCCTCGGCGTCGTCGCGGACGACGCCGCGCGCCACCCGGAAGAGGCGCTGATTGCCGCGCTGCATGATGACGCAGAAGGCTTCGCCGTCGCCGGCCTGCGCCAGCCGGACCAGCCCCGCCTCGTCCATGGCGTCCAGCGCCTGTCGTTTCAGCCCGGCCATGCCTGTACCTCGTAGTGCATCATCAGTTGGATGCCGGCGGTTCGACAAGGTTCCCGTTCATCCAGCCAGCGCCGCCAGCACCTCCCGTCGCCGCTCCGGCTCCTCGAACACGCCGGTAAAGCGCCGGGTGACCAGCGAGGCCCCGTGCTTGCGCACCCCGCGCGACGCCATGCATTCGTGGGCGGCCTCGATCACCACAGCCACGCCGCGAGGCCTAAGGGTTTGCTCCAGCGCCTCCGCGACCTCGGCGGTCAGCCGCTCCTGGATTTGCAGTCGCCGCGCGAAAGCGTCGACCAGGCGGGCCAGCTTGGAAATGCCGACCACCCGCTCCGACGGCAGGTAGGCCACGTGCGCCACGCCGCGGATCACGGCCATGTGGTGCTCGCAAACCGACTCGATCGGGATGTCGCGCAGCAGCACCAGTTCGTCGTAGCCGGCGACCTCGCCGAACGTCCGCTCGAGGATCTCCGCCGGCTCCTGCGCATAGCCGGCGAACCATTCCTCATAGGCCCGCGCCACCCGCGCCGGCGTGTCGAGCAGCCCCTCCCGCCGCGGGTCGTCCCCGGCCCAGCCGATCAGCGTGCGGACCGCCGCCTCGGCCTCGGCGCGCGTCGGCCGCCGCCATGGAAGCTGCGCTGTCGCGTCGCATGCGGCGTGCGAGGCTGGCTCGAAGGCGAGGGCGGAGACGGAAGCGGCGGCCATGGGGACATCCTCGTGTGGGGGTTCGTCCCCATTCGATGTCGCCCGCGCCGCGAGGTTCCCGGCGCCCCGGGTCAGCCGCCGCCGACGAACTGGACCACCTCGATTCGGTCCCCCTCCGCGATCTCCGTCGCGGCATGCAGCGACTTCGGCACGATCTCCAGATTGCGCTCCACCGCCACCTTGCGCACGTCCAGCCCCAGCTCCTCGACCAGCGCCAGCACGGTGGCGGCGGACGTTTCCAGAGTTTCGCCGTTGACCTGGATGCGCAGCAAGATAGCCCCAATGATGTAATTCAGACAGAGACGCCGGGAGCGACTGACGGCCTCATAGCCCATTTGTCGGGACGCGCACATTCGGCGCGGAAGGTAGACTCCGCTTTCGACCCATTGCGGAAGTAGCGAGCGGTCAGCATGCTGGGGCATGGGCGATGTTCCTGCCAACTCGGATCACATCGCGGCGCGCTTCTTCGCTGCGCTGTTCGCGGTCGGTGCAGCCGTCATTCTCACGAGTATCGCTTGGGAGATTTGGACCGGGGTTAGTTACGCGAAGATTGGCGGACCTATCTCAAGAGCCAGTGATCCCCAAGGCTACTGGACCAACGTAGCCTTTCATGGTGCGGGCGTTCTTGTTTTTGTCTGGGCCGCCCGTCTCATGAGCCGATCCGTCCGGTCCGCTTCTCGCTCATAGAGAATGGTCGGCTTCCGACCCAAAGCGGACGTTCCCTGTGAGGAAATCAGACCCCCTCTGCCAGCCATTCTAAGCGAATGAACATGGGGCCTAGGCCGATGTCCAAAAGCTGATGGCCACCAGTGACCGTCTGGCCAGTTAGAACCAGATCGCCCTCAATCCGGTGATCGGCTTCCAGCACGGTTCCGTTGGGCAGGTGAGAGCCGCATTTGAGGTCGTAGATCATGTGTAGTTCGATGCCGCCGTCTGGACGGTCTTGATACGTCCCGCTCACCCGGCAACCGCCCTGATCAACTCCAACGACGCGCCCGTCCTTGAAGTGTGAGAGCATTGCCAGCCCCCACGCTTCGTCGTCCATGGGGTCTTGGTCCGATCCAGATTGGCGAACGCTGTAGAAACCGGGCCTGATGCTCATGGTCTTATTTCATCCCCTGTGGCCGACCACTCTCAGTCAAGCCAGCTAGCCTTCCGTTCGATCCCAACTCTTGGATGACGGGACAACGAACTTCGGTGCCCTCTCCACAGTCGACTACGGCCTGCTGCAGGACCCTCCTGAGCCGTGTCAAATCGCTGATCTTAGCATCGATGCTGGCGATCTGATCCTTGGCCATATCCCGCACCTCACAGCACGCTTGCGTCTCGGCCTCGCCCAAAGAGATCAAACGTCGGATGGTTTCGATGCCAAACCCCAACTCCCGAGACCTGCGAATGAACTTCAGACGCTCAGCGTGTTCAGGAGCGTAACTACGGTGTCCGCCCTCGGTTCGGTCAGGCACGGGCATGACGCCGATACGCTCATAGTAGCGCACGGTTTCGAGGTTCACCCCAGCTTCGCGGGCCAACCTTCCAATCGTCATCGTTTGACGCTTCACGCACTTGATCCCGTAGTGGCTACGGGTTGTAGCCTCTATCACACTGGACGGAGTTTCCCATGATGACCCACAAGCCTCCCCCTAATCCCGATGTTGTCGTCAGCACGTCGGCTGCTGTCGGAGGGTTTGCCTCGGTCTTCGCTTGGGCGGCTTGCTGCGTGTTGCCTCTCGCTCTCTCCCTTGCCGGAGTTTCCTTCGCAGGAGCCGCCGTAATCGCAGGAGCGCGAACATGGCTGACGGCCATTGCGGCGCTCGTGTTGGTGGTGGGCTGGCTCTTGCATTGGCGGCGGGTTCGGAAGTGCCGAACTGACGTGAGTTGCGCTCGACCGTCGCGGACGGCTTTTTGGCTGCTTGTTCTGGCTTCCGTGCTGGTTGGCCTCGCTCTGGTTTGGGGGCCTTTCATTGAGCCTTGGGCGATGAGCGTCTTGATGGCAGCGCGATGAGCGACGGCATCCTGCTACAATCCACCCTCACCTGCCCTGACTGCGGGCATGTGGCTACCGAAACCATGCCGACAGACGCTTGCATCTGGTTCTACGATTGCGCTGGCTGTGGGACCAAGTTGCGACCGCTGCCCGGCGATTGCTGTGTGTTCTGTTCTTACGCGGACACTCCATGCCCACCGATCCAGCAGGGCACCTCGTGCTGTGGCTAGTGACGCGGCCTGAGCATAAGGTCCGCTCCCCACCCCTCGCAGACATTCTGAAGGTCCGCTGTAGGGCCGCTGTCATTGACCTAACGAGCACTCGCCTCGCAAAGCCAGTGACGGCGTTGTCCATGACGCTACGTCAATCTCCATCGCGTCCGGCTTGCTTGCCGCGACGCCTCAGCTAAAAGGCCGGACCGATTCCGGTCGGACGCCAACTTCCGCGAGCGAATGCCCGACAGCCCCGTCCTCTACGTCCTCAACGGTCCCAACCTCAACCTGCTTGGGGTGCGCGAGCCGGAGGTCTATGGCCGCGAAACCCTCGCGGACGTGCAGGCGCGCTGCGAACGGGCCGCCGGCGACGCGACCGTTGTGTTCCGCCAGACCAACCACGAGGGTGAACTGATCGACCAGGTGCAGGAGGCGCGGGACAAGGCCGACGCCCTGGTGATCAACCCCGCCGGCTACGGCCACACCTCGGTGGCCCTGCTCGACGCGTTGAAAACGCTGACGATCCCGATCGTCGAGTGCCACCTTTCGAACCCGGCGGCGCGCGAGCGCTTCCGGCATCGCTCCTATGTGTCGGCGGTCGCCGCCGGCGTGGTTTCGGGCTTCGGCCCGGTGAGTTACGAACTGGCCGTCCAGGCCGCCCTCGGTCTGGCGCAGGAACGCAGCCGGTCCGCGGACCGTTCGATCTAGACAGGGACGAGAGGCTCCGATGTCCGACAAGACCCCCCGGCTGAAGAACGACGACAGCGGCATCGACGCCGCCCTGGTGCGTCAACTCGCCGATATCCTCAACGACACCGATCTGACCGAGATCGAGGTCGAGAAGGACGACCTGAAGATCAAGGTGAAGCGCGACGTCACCGTCGCAGCGGCGCCTGTGCATTATGCCGCCGCGCCCGCGCCTGTCGCCCACGCCGTCCCCGCGATGGCGGCTGCGCCTTCCGGCGCCGCCATGCCGTCGGATCCGGCGACCATCGTCGCCCGCGCCGGCGAGGAGGTGAAGTCGCCGATGGTCGGCACCGCCTATCTGCAGCCTTCTCCGGAAGCCCCGCCCTTCGTCCAGCCGGGCGACAAGGTGAAGAAGGGCCAGACCCTGCTCATCGTCGAGGCGATGAAGACCATGAACCCGATCCAGGCCCCCCGCGACGGCGTGGTGTCCGAGGTGCTGGTCGGCGACGCGCAGCCGGTCGAGTTCGGCGAACCGCTCGTCCTGCTCGAGGCGTAGGCCATGTTCACCAAGGTCCTCATCGCCAACCGCGGCGAGATCGCCCTGCGGATTCACCGGGCGTGCAAGGAAATGGGCATCTCCACCGTGGCGGTGCACTCCGAGGCTGACCGGGGCGCCATGTGGGTCCGCCTGGCTGACGAAAGCGTCTGTATCGGTCCGGCGCCGGCGGCCAAGAGCTACCTGAATATCCCGTCGATCATCGCCGCCGCTGAAATCACCGGCGCCCAGGCCATCCATCCGGGGTACGGCTTCCTGTCCGAGAACGCCCGCTTCGCCGAGATCGTCGAAGCCCACGGCATGACCTTCATCGGCCCCAAGCCCGAGCACATCCGGGTCATGGGCGACAAGATCACCGCCAAGCAGACGGTGAAGGACGCGGGCATCCCGGTGGTGCCCGGCTCCGACGGCGAGGTCGAGACGGTCGAGGCGGCGATCAAGGCGTCGAAGTCGATCGGCTTCCCCCTTATCGTCAAGGCGGCCGCCGGCGGCGGCGGACGCGGCATGAAGGTCGCCCTGACTCCGGACGACCTCGTGGAGGCGGTCCAGACCGCCCAGTCCGAGGCCCAGGCGGCCTTCGGCAACGGCGCGGTTTACATGGAGCGCTACCTGCAGAAGCCGCGCCACATCGAACTGCAGGTGATCGCCGACAGCCACGGCAACGTCGTCCACCTCGGCGAGCGCGACTGTTCTCTGCAGCGCCGCCACCAGAAGATCCTCGAGGAAGCGCCCTCCCCGGCGTTGTCTGCGGTCGAACGGGCCCAGATCGGCCGCACCGTCAACGAGGCGATCGGCAAGATCGGCTACCTTGGCGTCGGCACCATCGAGTTCCTGTGGGAAGACGGCGAGTTCTTCTTCATCGAGATGAACACCCGCCTGCAGGTCGAGCATCCGGTGACGGAGATGATCACCGGCGTCGACCTGGTGCGCGAACAGATTCGCATCGCCGCGGGCCTGCCGCTCAGCTTCCGGCAGGAGGACATTCACTTCGAAGGGCACGCCATCGAGGTCAGGATCAACGCCGAGAACGCGGAGACCTTCACGCCCTCGCCGGGCACGGTGAACGATTTCCACGCCCCGGGCGGCCTCGGTGTCCGGCTGGATAGCGCCATCTACGCCGGCTATTCGATCCCGCCCTATTACGACAGCCTGATCGGCAAGCTCATTGTCCACGGACGCGACCGCGAGGAATGCATCGCGCGCCTCAAGCGCAGCCTGAACGAGATGGTCGTCGGCGGCATCGACACCACGATTCCCCTGTTCCAGAAGCTGCTGCAGGAGCCCGACATTCTGTCCGGCGACTATGACATCCACTGGCTGGAGAATTGGGCGAAACGCCAGAAGGGCGCAGCCTGACGACGGTGGAGGATCCCGGCTTCAGCGCCAGCCTCCCCTTCGGCCGGTTCGGTCCGGACGAGTTGCTCCACTGCTACGCGACGGGCGTCTTCCCCATGGGCGAGGCGCGCGATGACCCGCGGGTCTTCCTGGTGGAGCCGGACATGCGCGGCCTCATCCCGCTTGAGGCGTTCCACATCCCGACGCGGCTACGCCGAACCGTGCGCGCGGGACGGTTCGACGTCCGCGTGAACACCGCCTTCGCCGCTGTGGTCGAAGCCTGCGCTTCGGCGGCGCCCGGGCGCGAGGACAGCTGGATCAACGATCCGATCCGCCGCCTCTACGGCGAGCTCAACGCCCGCGGCCATGCCCATTCCATAGAATGCTGGAAAGACGAGCGCCTGGTCGGCGGCCTCTACGGCGTGACCCTCGGCGGCGCCTTCTTCGGCGAGAGCATGTTCAGCCGCGAGCGGGACGCCTCAAAGGTGGCGCTGGTGCACCTGGTGGCGCGGCTCAAGCGCGGCGGATGGCGGCTGCTCGACGCCCAGTTCATGACCGAACACCTCGGGCAGTTCGGCGCCGTGGAGGTCCCCCAATCGGCCTATCTGCGCCAGCTCCGGACGGCGCGGACAGCCCGGGCCGACGCCGCCGCCCTGGCGCTCCCGATGACCGGCGCCGAGGCCGTGGCCTACGCCCTGCAGCCCACCACCCAGGCGTCGTAGATCGGGTGCTGGAGTCCGTTGACCCCGGGCGACGAGGCGAACATCCAGCCCCGGAAGATCTCCCGGGGCTCCGTCGCCTGCAGCAAGCCGCGGGGCTGAATCCGGAACTCCAGGTAGGCGACGGAGTCCGGGACCAGTTCTTCAGGGGTCGACACCTCGCAGGCGCGGGCGGTGACGATTAGGGAGTCGGCGAAGCGCACGGGGCGCCCGCCGACCTCGACCGCGAAACGCATGGTCTCGGCGGTGATCTTGTCGACGGCCTCGACAATGGCGACGCGGCGACGCTGACGGCGCGCCGCCTCGGCCGGCTCTTCGGCGGTCTGGACAGGCGCGGGGGCGGCTTCCGCCTCCTCAGCCCCTGCCTCCTCCTCGTCGGCGGCGGCGATCTCGTCGGCCTCCGGGACAACCACGACGGGCGGATTGGCCGGCGTGATCGGGATCGGCACGACCGGAGCCGGCGCGGCTTCAGGCGCGGGCTCGCGGGGGGGCACGACGACCGGCGGGGTCTGCGGCTGCGCCGGCTGGCTATTCAGTTCGGCGGTCGGATCCTGCACCGGGCGGGCGTCCTGCGGCAGGTCGCTGAGCGCAGAGGCGATCACACCGCCCGCAGCCAGCGCCGCAGCGGACGTGATCCCGACCAGCAGCGCCCGCCGGAATCTCATTCGGGCTTCCACGCCTCGTAGTCGCCAGTCGCCGCGGGGCGCACGCCCTCCGCGGCGAGCGAACCCTTGGGCCGCCAGGCCATCGGCGTTCCCGTGAGATTCGGGAGGTAGTCCTTCTCCCAGGCCTTCCGCGGAAGCGGACGCTCCGTCGGCGGCTCGTCGATCGTGTAATGCAGCCAGCCATGCCATTCCGGCGGCACCTTCGACCCGTCGGCGTAGCCGTTGTAGACGACCCAGCGGCGGCGACGCCCGTCATAGCTCGTGTTATCCCGGGAGAGATAATACCGGTTGCCGAACTCGTCGGTTCCAACGAGCTGGCCGCGCTTGGCGATGGTGAACAGGGTGCCGATGGTGGCGCCGTCCCACCAACCGAAAATCTTGCCTAGCACGTCGGGAAATCCACTCGGTTCGGATCGGCCGGAACGCCCGGCGTCAGCTGCGCTGATCATAGAAACCCGGAGCGCTTGCGTCCAGCGCGCCGGCGATGCCGAATCTCTCAACATCTTGGGGGTAAGCGGCAAGATCCACGCCACATTTATTGCAGGACCAGCCAAGTGACGGCTAGGCTCGCAGAACCGCCGCATCGAGACGCCGTCATGCGCCAGTCCACATCGCTCGCCGCCGTGTTCAGCGACCTTCCCCGGCCGCCGCGCGAGCTTGAGCGCGGCGCACAGGTGATTGCGGCGAGCGCCCCGGAAGCCTGGACGGACGCCCAGATCGAAGCCTGGCTCGACTGGGCCGCCGACGCCGGACTGCCGATGGACGGCGCCGACCCGCTCGCCGCCGCCGTGCATGCCTGGGTGAACGGCCTGGGCCGTCCGCCGACGGAGACGGCAGAGCTGGCCGCCGCCCTCCTGCTGGGCGTTGTCAGCCCCGCCCGGGCGCCCGCCATCGATCCCGCCCAGCCGCTGCAGCTGGATGATCCCGCCACGGCTCGGCTGCTGGCGGCGGAAGGCGCGCGCAGGCGTGCGCTCCGGCTCGCCGCCGGCGCCACGCGCGCCGCCGTCGCGGCGCTGGAGACAGTGTCCGAGGCGGTCGAGCGCTGCAGCGGCTCCCCCGCAGATTGCGCCGACCCGTCGCGCAATCCCGCCCTCGCCCGCGCCGCCCGCGCCGCCCGGGCGGCGGGCGTGGCGGACGTCGACATTCTCCGCGCCGCGGCCGGCGACCGCATCGAGGCGGCCGAGCTGCAGCTGGCCAAACCGTCGCCCCTGATCGCGATCGCCGACAGGGGCGTGGCGGCCTCGGGCGGGCCCGAAGCGCAGCTCGCCGCAGGCGCGACCCTGGACGGGGATCTGGTCGTGACCTTCGATCCCGGCTCCGCCGAGGCGCTCCTCGAGGCCAGCCGCGGGCCGGCGATCCTGCTGTCGACTCCCCGGCTCGCAGAGCTGCTCGGGGAGGCTTTTGAGCTCGGACTGCAGCGGCAGGTGGAGCTCTGGAGCGCCGCGCTCGCCCCCGAAGACGGCGCCTGGACGTTCGGGGTCGGCGGCCTCGCTGACCACCTGCTGGCTGCCGGCGCGGCCGACCCTGAAGCGGCCGCCGAAAGGCTCGCAGAACTGATCCGCAAGGCCGCGGGATCGGACGGCGAAGCCCTGAGCCTGTTCATCGACGATCCCGAGGCCGCCCTGCGGGTCGGCCTGTCCGGCCTCGGGGCGCTCGACGTCTTCCAGACCGCTGACGGGGAGACAGGGCGCCGACTCAGACCCTCGCTGGCGACGGCGATCGCGCGCGGCGGCGGCGATGTGGAGGCGGCGGAACGTCAGCTTCTGGGGCGACGCACACTCGTCGGCGCGCCCGGGCTCGACCATGCCGCGCTGCGGGGCGCCGGCTTCACAGACGTGGAGCTGGAAGCCGTCGAACAGGCGCTCGCCTGTGTCGATCGACTGGAGGACGCCTTCCATCCGGCCGTGCTGGACAGCGGCTTTGTGCGCGACGTGCTCGGTCTTGAGGTCGAGCCGGGCGAACAGGTCCTGCCGCGTCTCGGCTTCTCGCAGCAACAGATCGAGGCGGCCGGCGCGTGGGTGTTCGGACATGGCGATCTGCGCGACTGGCCGGCGGCGCCGTCGGCCCTGACGTCTGTCCTCGCGGATCCGGCCGGGTTCGAGCGCCGTCTGCGCCGCGCCCTGGAGCCGTTCAGCGCCGCGCCGGACGTGACGCCGATCCCCCTGCCGTGGGACGCCGGCGCGGGTCAGGCGGCGCGAGCCCTCGCCGACGCAGCGCGCGAAGGGCTGCGCGGCGTGCGGCTGATGCGCGGAACGGCGCCCGCCGGTCCGCTTTTCCAGCTTGCGGACGGGGCCGCGACGGAACGGGACCGGAGACCCGACCCGGAGCCGCGAATGGTGGAGCGCGTCATCGAAAAGGTGGTCGAACGCGAGCGCAGCCGCCGGAAGCTTCCGGACCGCCGCAAGGGATACATCCAGAAGGCGGCGGTAGGCGGACACAAGGTCTACGTCCACACCGGCGAATACGAGGACGGCGAGCTCGGCGAGATCTTCATCGACATGCACAAGGAAGGCGCCGCCTTCCGTTCGCTGATGAACAACTTCGCCATCGCGATCTCGATCGGCCTCCAGTACGGGGTGCCGCTGGAGGAGTTCGTCGACGCCTTCGTCTTCACGCGCTTCGAGCCGGCCGGGAAGGTGACCGGCAACGACTCGATCAGGTCGGCCACCTCCATTCTCGACTACATCTTCCGCGAACTGGGCGTGTCCTACCTGGGCCGGCATGAGCTGGCCAACGCCCATCCTGAAGCGGGGGACGGTCTGGGCGCCACCGACGCCGGCGGCCACGAACCGGAGACCGTTCCGGCGGCGCGGTTCATCTCGAAAGGCTTCGCGCGCGGCGCGGCTCCCGACAACCTTGTCGTCCTGCCGTTCGGCCAGAAGCGTGATGCGCCCCGGTCGAACGCCGGCGCCGGGCCGCCGGCGACCGCGTGCCCGGACTGCGGCGACCTGTCGCTTCGGCAGCAGGGCGGCGGCTGGATCTGCGAAACCTGCGGGGCCGCGCCGTCGATGCAGGGTTAAGTCAACGAATTGATGCGAAGCTTGCGCTGACTGGTCCCTGCCGACCTGGAGTCCGCCATGAAGCGCCTTTTGATCTCTCTCGCCGTCCTGATGGCCGCCGCGCCGGCGCAGGCGCAGAACGCCGGCCAGATCGCGCGGGTGCGCGGCGGGGCCAGCTGCAGCGGCTGCAATCTGTTCCAGGCCGAGCTGAGCGGTCTGC
The DNA here is from genome assembly GCF_900116065.1 of Brevundimonas viscosa. Classification (GTDB taxonomy): domain Bacteria; phylum Pseudomonadota; class Alphaproteobacteria; order Caulobacterales; family Caulobacteraceae; genus Brevundimonas; species Brevundimonas viscosa. The sequence goes on along the minus strand of NZ_FOZV01000002.1, from coordinate 205,065 downwards.
AGGCGCGAGGACTGAACCTCTCGCGCGCCCGCCTCCGCCAGGCCGATCTCAGTCTCGTGGTGATGAACCGGACCCGTTTCGACAACGCCGATCTTCGCGACGTCGAGGCCTACGGGGGCGTGTTCTCCGGGTCGAACTTCTCCGGGGCCAACCTGACCAACGCCAGTTTCGTCGGGACCTATCTGGATGGCGCCAACTTCAGTGGTGCGACGCTTTCCGGCGCCAACTTCGCCGGCGCGTCCCTGAGAGGTGCGCGTGGCCTCACCCAGTCGCGCCTGAACCAGGCCTGCGGAGACGAGGCCACCCAGCTGCCGTCGGGTCTGACCATTCCCCGCTGCTGATCCGCCACCGACCTTACAGCGAATTAAGTAGGGTCTGTCGGACGTTGGCGTCATGAAGGTCGCGTGACCCAGTTCGCCCGAATCCAAGTCCGTCGCCTCCTCGCCGCCAGCGCCGCCGCAGCGGCCATGGTGGTCGCCGCGCCGGCCGTGGCCGAGATCCAGCTGCAGTGGCAGGATCGCGACGTGGCGCGCATGGTTTCGCTGGGCGGCTCCTGCCACGCGTGCGAGCTCTCGGGACGCGACCTCGCCGGAGCCGCCTTCACCGGCGCGATGTTCACCGACGCCACCCTCGTGGGCGCCAATCTGCGCGGCGCCGAACTGGTCGGTTCGAACTTCGCGGGCAGCGATTTCAGCCGGGCGGATCTGACCGGCGCCGGCATGGTGGGCGCCAACTTCACGGGAGCGCGGTTCTCCCGCGCCGACATGACCGGCGTCATGGCGATGGGAGCGACCCTCGTCCGCGCCCGGCTGGACAGCGTCAATCTCAACGGGGCCGAGCTCAACGGCGCGAACCTGAACACCGCGGTGCTCAGCGGCGCGAGCCTCCGGGCGGCGGAACTGAATGCCAGCACGCTCGCCAACGTCGACGCCCGGCAGGCCGACTTCTCGAACGCCGAGATCAGCATGTCGAACCTGTCGAACGGGGACTTTCGAGGCGCCTCGTTCGTGAACGCCGAACTGAACGGCGCCCGACTGACCGGAGGCAATTTCGCCGGAGCCGACTTCCGCGGCGCCGAACTCAACCGCACGGACATCCGGGGAGCCAATCTGAGTCGCACCCGCGGCCTGACCCAGGAGAAGGTGGGGCAGGCCTGCGGAGACGGCTCGACCCTCCTGCCCGCCGGACTGAGCGCCCGGTCCTGCCGCGGCATCCTTCGCATCTCGCCGCCCCGCCCACCGACCCCTCCGGCGCCGCCGCGGGTGCGCAATCTGGTGGTCGCCGGCGGCCAGTAACGAGAAAAGGCCCCGGTCGACGACCGGGGCCTTCCTCGTTGCGGCGCTGATCGGCGCCATCACACCTTCAGCGGCAGGGCCGGCCTGATGTGCAGTTCCTTGAGCTGCTTCTCCTGGACCTGGGCCGGAGCGCCCATCAGCAGGTCCTGGCCCTGCTGGTTCAGCGGGAAGGCGATGACCTCGCGGATGGCGGTCTGGTTGGCCAGCAGCATGACGATGCGATCGATGCCGGGAGCCAGGCCGCCGTGGGGCGGTGCGCCGTAGCGGAAGGCGTTGAGCATGCCGCCGAACTGCTCCTCGACCACAGAGGCGTCGTAGCCGGCGATCTCGAAGGCCTTGAGCATGATCTCGGCCTTGTGGTTCCGGATCGCGCCCGAGCACAGCTCGTAGCCGTTGCAGACGATGTCGTACTGGTAGGCCAGCACGTCGAGCGGATCCTTCGTCGTCAGCGCCTCCATCTCGCCCTGCGGCATGGAGAAGGGGTTGTGCGAGAAGTCGACCTTCTTCTCCTCCTCGCTCCACTCGAACATCGGGAAGTCGACGATCCAGCAGAATTTGAACTCGTCATCCGAGATCAGGTTGAGGTCCTGGCCCAGCTTGGTGCGTGCGTTTCCGGCGAACTTGTGGAAGACCTTGGGATCTCCCGCGGCGAAGAAGGCGGCGTCGCCCTTGCCGAGGCCCAGGGACTTCATCAGGGCGTCGGTCGCCTCGGCGCCGAGGTTCTTGGCGATCGGGCCGCCCCATGCGCCCTGGTCCTCGGACCAGAAGATGTAGCCGAGGCCCGGCTGGCCCTCGCCCTGGGCCCAGGAGTTCATGCGGTCGCAGAAGGCGCGCGAGCCGCCGGTCGGCGCCGGGATCGCCCAGACGGCGTTCTTCGCGTCGGCCGCGAGGATCTTGTTGAACAGGCCGAAGCCGCCGTCGCGGAAATGATCGCTGACGTCCGACATCTCGATCGGGTTGCGCAGGTCCGGCTTGTCGGTGCCGAACATCGCGATGGCCTCGCGGTAGGGAATGCGGACGAAGGGATAGGGATCGACCTTCTTGCCGTCGGCGAACTCCTCGAACACGCCGTGCATGACGGGCTCGATGGCAGCAAAAACATCCTCTTGCGTGACGAAGCTCATCTCGACGTCGAGCTGGTAGAACTCCAGCGAACGGTCGGCGCGCAGGTCCTCGTCGCGGAAACAGGGCGCGATCTGGAAATAGCGGTCGAAGCCCGAGACCATGAGCAGTTGCTTGAACTGCTGCGGGGCCTGCGGGAGGGCGTAGAACTGGCCGGGATGCAGGCGCGACGGCACCAGGAAGTCGCGGGCGCCCTCGGGGCTCGAGGCGGTCAGGATGGGGGTCTGGTACTCAAGGAAGCCCTGCTCGACCATGCGGCGCCGGATCGAGGAGATCACCTTCGAGCGCAGCACGATGTTCCTGTGCAGGGTCTCGCGGCGCAGGTCGAGGTAGCGGTGCTTGAGGCGGATCTCCTCCGGATACTCCGGCTCCCCGAAGACCGGCAGCGGCAGCTCGGCGGCTTCGGACAGGACCTCGACGGCCTTCACCCGGACCTCGATCTCGCCGGTCGGCAGGTTCGGGTTCACCGTACCCGCCTCGCGCAGCACCACCTCGCCGTCAACCCGGATGACGCTCTCGGCGCGCAGGCGCTCGACCACGTCGAAGCCGGGGGTTTCGGGGTGCAGCACCAGCTGGGTCAGGCCGTAGTGGTCGCGCAGGTCGATGAACAGCAGGCCGCCGTGGTCGCGCTTGCGATGCACCCAGCCGGACAGACGCACGCTGGAGCCGGCGTCGGTCGAGCGGAGGGCGCCGCAGGTATGGGAGCGGTAGGCGTGCATGGCGTCTTCGTCTTGGATTCAGGGCCCGGACGGGCGCAATTCGGGAGCGCGGAAGGGCGCATCATCGCCCCGGAAAGTCAAGGCTGGCCGGGTCGCGCTGACCGAGCCCCCTCCCCCTGCGTTCCCCGAATCCACAGGTGCGTGCGCTTGTCCACGGCCGGGCGGGAACCCGCTCTTTCGCGACCGCGGCGTCTGCTATGGTGAAGACGCATGACCGCCCGCTCCGCCCCGCCCGACCAGATGCGCCTGCCGTTGCAGAGCGATCTGCCCGACGGCGCGACGGGCTTCGTCGTCTCGGACAGCAATCGCGTCGCCTTCGAGGCTGTGCAGGACTGGCCGAACCTGATCGGCGGGACCATGGCGATCTGCGGTCCTGAAGGCTCGGGCAAGAGCCGCCTGGGGCAGATCTGGGCCGAACGGGTGGGCGCGACGGCCGTGCACGGCGCCGAAGCGGCGCTGGTCGATCCGCTGGAGATCGAGGGACGGCCGGTGCTGCTGGACGACGCCATGCAGGCCGACGACGAAACCCTGTTCCACCTCATCAACCTCGCCCAGGCGCCGGGTGGGGCCCTGCTGCTGGTCGACCGGCCGCCGCCGTCGGCGTGGGAGGTGCGGCTGCCGGACCTGCGCTCGCGGCTGAACGCCGTCCGCACGGCGCCCGTCGAGGCGCCCGACGACGCCGTGCTGGCGGCCATGCTGGAGAGCCGGTTCGCCGAACGGGGCATCCGGCCGGCGAAGGACGTCATCCCCTATCTGCTGCGCCGCATCGACCGCTCTTCGGCGGCGGCGGCGGCGGTGGTCGAGCGGCTGGACGCCCTGCACCGACCGGTGACCCGGACGCTGGCCCGCGAGGCCCTCGAGGGCGGCGCGGAGAGCGGGGAGCTGTTTGAATGACGACGTCCCTTCTCCCTTTGCGGGAGAAGGTGGCCGAGCGGAGCGAGGTCGGATGAGGGGGCGCGCGGGAGGGGCCGGAGCAACCCCTCATCCGCCCCTCCGGGGCGCCTTCTCCCGCAAGGGGAGAAGGACGCTGACCTACAGCCCCAGCTTCGCCTTCAGGATCTCGTTGACCACGGCCGGGTTGGCCTTGCCGCCCGTCGCCTTCATGACCTGGCCGACGAACCAGCCGACCGCCTGGGGCTTTTCGGCGACGGCGGCGGCCTTGTCCGGGTTGGCGGCGATGATGTCGTCGACCGCCTTCTCGATGGCGCCGGTGTCGGTGACCTGTTTGAGGCCGTGCTTCTCCACGACCTGCGCCGGCGAGCCTTCGCCGTTCCAGACGTGGTCGAACACCTCCTTGGCGATCTTCGACGAGATGACGTTGGTCTCGATCAGTTCGACCAGTTCGGCGACATAGGCCGGCGGCAGCTTGCAGTCAGCGAAGTCGGACCCGTCAGCGGCGAGGCGCGCCGACAGTTCGTTGGTGACCCAGTTGGAGACCAGCTTGGCGTCCCGGCCCTTCGCCGCCGCCTCGAACCAGTCGGCCTTGGCCTGCTCCGAGATCAGCACCCCGGCGTCGTACTGCGACAGGCCGTACTGGCTCATGAAGCGGCGGCGCTTCTCGTCGGGCAGTTCCGGCAGCGAGGCCCTGATCTCGTCGATCCACGCCTGCTCCAGTTCGAGCGGCAGGAGATCAGGGTCGGGGAAGTAGCGATAGTCCATCGCCTCTTCCTTGGAGCGCATCGAGCGGGTCTCGCCGGCGGTCGGGTCGTAGAGACGGGTCTCCTGATCGACCGTGCCGCCGTCCTCGAGGATTTCGATCTGGCGCCGCGCCTCGTAGTTGATGGCCTGGTTGATGAAGCGGAACGAGTTGACGTTCTTGATCTCGCAGCGCGTGCCGAGATGGCTGAAGTCGCCGGTGTCCTTGAACTTCTCGTACTGGCCCGGGCGGCAGACCGAGACGTTGACGTCGGCCCGCAAGTTGCCCTTCTCCATGTCGCCGTCGCAGGTGCCGAGGTAGATCAGGATGGTGCGGATCTTCTTGACGTAGGCGACCGCCTCGTCCGGCGAACGGATGTCGGGCCGGGAGACGATCTCCATCAGGGCCGTGCCGGCGCGGTTGAGGTCGACGTAGGACTCGGTCGGCGACAGGTCATGGATCAGCTTGCCGGCGTCCTGCTCCAGATGCAGGCGCTCGATGCCGACGTTGAAGAAGGAGCCGTCCTCCGCCTCGACCTCGACCACGCCCTCGCCGACGATCGGATAGAACAGCTGGCTGATCTGATAGCCGGTCGGCAGATCGGGGTAGAAGTAGTTCTTTCGGTCGAACTGGCTGCGTCTGTTGATCTGCGCATTGAGGCCGAGGCCGGTGCGGACGGCCTGTTCGACGCAGAATTTGTTGAGCACCGGCAGCATGCCGGGGAAGCCGGCGTCGACCAGCGACACCTGCTCGTTGGGGCCGGCGCCGAAGCCGACGGCGGCGCCGGAGAACAGCTTGGCGCGCGAGGCCACCTGGGCGTGGATCTCCAGCCCCATGACGAGTTCCCAGGGGCCGGTGCGGCCCTGGATGGTGAAGGTCTTGTCGGTCATGCTCACCACCACTTCTCCGGCCGGGCGACGAATCCCGCCGCGTCTTCGAGCGCGCCGGCCACCTGGAACACCGTCGCCTCGTCCAGCGCCTTGCCGATGACCTGGAGGCCGAGCGGCAGGCCGGCCTTGTCGAGGCCGGCAGGGACCGAGATGCCGGGCAGGCCGGCGAGGTTGGCGGTGACCGTGAAGACGTCGTTCAGGTACATGGTCACCGGGTCGATCTGCCGGTCGCCGATGGCGAAGGCGGCCGACGGGGTCGAGGGCGTCAGGATGGCGTCGACGCGGTCCCAGACCTTGTCGAAGTCCTCGGCGATGCGGCGGCGAACCTTCAGCGCCCGGACATAATAGGCGTCATAGAACCCGGCCGAGAGGACGTAGGCCCCGATGGTCAGACGGCGCTGGACTTCCTTCCCGAAGCCCTCGGCGCGGCTGGTCTCGTAGAGGTCGGTCAGCGACTTCGCCTCCGCCGCGCGGTGGCCGAAGCGCATGCCGTCGTAACGGGCCAGGTTGGACGAGGCCTCGGCCGGGGCGATGATGTAGTAGGCCGGCAGGGCGTACTTCGTGTGCGGCAGGCTGATCTCGACGATCTCGGCGCCGGCCTCGCGCAGCCAGGCCTGGCCCTTCTCCCAAAGCTCCATCTGCTCGGCGGGCATGCCGTCGACGACATATTCGTTCGGGATGCCGATGCGCAGGCCCTTCACCGACTTGCCGAGCGACTGGCTCCAGTCCGGCGTCTCGACGTCGAGGCTGGTCGAGTCCTTCGGATCGAAGGAGCACATCGAGCGCAGCAGGATGGCCGCGTCCTCGACCGTCTTCGTGATCGGCCCGGCCTGGTCGAGCGAGGAGGCGAAGGCGACCATGCCGAAGCGGCTGGCGCGGCCGTAGGTCGGCTTGACGCCCACGGTGCCGGTGAAGGCCGCCGGCTGGCGGATCGAGCCGCCGGTGTCGGAGGCGGTGGCGGCCAGGCAGAGATCGCCGGCGACGGCCGAGGCCGAACCGCCGGAAGAACCGCCCGGGGTCAGGTCGGCGTTGGAGACGCCGGACTTCCACGGATTGACCACGGGCCCGAAGGCCGAGGTCTCGTTGGACGAGCCCATGGCGAACTCGTCCATGTTCAGCTTGCCGAGCATGACCGCGCCGTCGCGCCACAGGTTGGCGGTGACGGTGGACTCATAGGGCGGGACAAAGCCCTTGAGCATGTTGGAGCCGGCCGTGGTCTGGACCCCGTCGGTGCAGAACAGGTCCTTGACGCCGAGGGGCGCGCCCTCGAGCGGGCCGCCCTCCCCCTTCGCCAGCCGGGCGTCGGCGGCGCGGGCCATGTCCAGCGCCTTGTCGGCGGTGGGCAGGACGTAGGCGTTCAGCCGCGGGTTGGCGGTCTCGATGTTGGCGAGGAAGGCGCGGGTGATCTCCTCCGAGGAGAAGTCGCGGGCCTTGAGGCCGTCGACGGCGGCCTTGAGGGTCAGCTTCGTCAGGTCGGACATTCTATTCGACCACCTTCGGGACCACGAAGAAGCCGTCGGCCGACTTCGGAGCGTTGGAGAGGACGTCCGCGACCTTGTTCCCGTCGGTGACCACGTCGTCGCGCAGGCGCAGCGGCTGGTGGACGTTGGAGGTCATCGGCTCGACGCCCTCGACGTCGACCTCGTTGAGCTGCTCGATCCACGCCAGGATGCCGTTCAGCTCCTGGGCCAGCGGCTCCAGCCGCTCCTCGGGGGTCTTGATGCGGGCGAGGTGCGCCACCCGGCGCACGGTCGCGACGTCGACGGCCATGCGGCCCTCCAATGCGAAACCTGAGCCGGCGGGATTAGCCGCCCGGCCCCGGATTCACAAGGATTCAGACGCCGCGCGACGTCAGCGCGCGGGGGTGACGGTGATGGACGCCGGCGGGCTGCCGCCGGGGCCCGGGGTCCAGGCCACGATCATGCCTCGCCTGCGTGAGCCGATGCGTCCGGTCGCCGGGTCCATCAGGCTTTCCTCGACCTCGAGATCGACGCGGCCGGGTGTTTCGCTGCGCACGCGGTAATCGAGCACATCGCCGATGCGGAACACGCGCCAGCCCTCGGCCGGAGAGTGGAAGAAGGCGATGTGGGTGTAGAGGCCGTTCATCGCCGGGTCGCCGCCCGCGGTTCCGAACAGCTTCACCGTGGCGTCGCCCTGGCGGGTAAGCGGATCGAGGCGGGCGACGCCGGCGGACCATTGCAGCGCCGGTTCGGCGTTCGGCTCGACAGAGGCGGCGGGGCCGTCGGGGACCAGCGGCGCAACCGCCTGCGCAGGGAGCGGCCGGGTCTCGGCCGGCAGGGCGTGGCGGCGACTCTCGACGCCCGTGTCGCACGCGGCCAGCAGAATGAATGCGGCGAGGAACAGGAGCGGATGCTTCATCGGACCCCTCATCGTCGATCGACCGGGGCAGCTTGCACCTTGCCAGCGTCGCCCGCCAGTCCTAGGGCCCGCGGGTGACCGTCATGACCCTCGAAGAACTGGCCGCCTCGACCCCGCCCGGGACGCCGTGGCTGGGGCTGGATCTGGGCGAGAAGACCATCGGGGTCGCCGCATCGGACGCCACGCGGATGATCGCCAGTCCGCTGGAGCTGGTCCGCAAGACGAAATTCACCCAGGACGCCGAGCACGTCCTGAAGCTGATGGACGCGCGGCGCGCCAGCGGTCTGGTCATCGGCCTGCCGCTCAACATGGACGGATCAGAAGGGCCCCGGGCGCAGTCGTGCCGGGCCTTCGCCCGCAACCTGCAACGGCTGCGAGAGGTGCCGGTCGCCTTCCAGGACGAGCGGCTGTCGACCACCGCCGTTGAGCGCTTCCTGATCGACGAGCTGGACCTGACCCGCAAGCGCCGCGCCGGTGTGGTCGACCGCACGGCGGCCGCCTGGATCCTGCAGGGGGCGCTGGACCGCCTGCGCGACGCGGGCGTCCGGTGAACGGGCTGCTGGCCGGCATCGTGCCGGTGTTCGCCATGATCGCCCTGGGCTGGGGCCTGAAGCAGGTGCGCTTCCTCGCCGACGACGGCTGGCGCGCGGTCGAGCGGCTGACCTATTTCGTCTTCTACCCGGCCTTCCTCGTCCCGGCGGTGTGGGGCGCGGACTTCAGCGCCGGCACGGCCGGGCCGGTGGCGCTGAGCACCATCGGCGTGTCGTTGCTGGTCGTCGCGCTGACCATTCTCGCCAAGCCGGCCCTGCGCCTGCCCGACCCCTCGTTCACCAGCGTTTTCCAGGGTGTGGTGCGGTGGAACGGGTTCGTCTTCCTGCCGGTGGCGACGGCGGTGTTCGGCCCGGCCGGCCTGGGGACGGCGGCAGTGGCCTTCGGCGTGCTGGCCCCGGCGTTGAACGTGATGTGCGTGCTGGCGCTGGCGCGCTGGGGCGCCGGACAGGGCGGCGGCTGGCGGCTGGCCCTGCACTCCCTCGGCCGCAACCCGATCATCTGGGCCTGCGCCATCGGGGCGGTGTTGAATCTCGCCGGCCTTCCGACCCATCCGATGCTGGACGGCGTGTTTGAACTGATGGGGCCGGGGGCCATTGCGCTGGGACTGATCACGGCGGGAGCGGGGCTGAGCTTCCGCTATGCGGCGGCGCGGCCGGTCACCATCGCCACGGTCGCGGCGATCAAGCTGCTGGTCCTGCCGGTGGCGATGTTCTGGCTGTGCGGCTGGCTGGGCGGCGACCGGACGGCCCAGGGCGTGGCCCTGCTGGCCGGCGCGGCCCCGGGCGCGGCGGCAAGCTATGTGCTGGCGCGGCAGATGGGCGGCGACGCGCCGCTGGTCGCCGGGGTGGTGGCCTTCACCACGGTGGCGAGCGCCGCGACCATCCCGCTGCTGCTCGGCCTGTTCGGCTACATCTGAGGCGACGGCTTCCGTTCCGGCGCGGCTGGCCCTATAGCCGGGCTTCGATGAGCCAGTCCGACCTCGCCGAGATCATCCGGGAACGGCTGGCGCCGTTTCCCCGTGACCACTTCCTGTCCGCCGGCGACCTGAACGCCGCCACGGTCCCGCCGCTGCTGGACCTCGCCGACGCCTTCGTCGACTTCAACCGACAGGGGGCCAAGGCGCTGGACCTGATGCGCGGCCGGACGGTGGTGAATCTGTTCTTCGAGAACTCGACCCGCACCTCGGCCTCGTTCGAGATCGCGGCCCGGCGTCTCGGCGCGGATGTGACGGCGCTGTCGCCGCGCACGTCATCGGTGGCCAAGGGCGAGACCCTGATCGACACGGCGGCGACCCTGAACGCCATGAAACCGGACGTGCTGGTGGTGCGGCACGGGGCTTCGGGCGCGGCGGCCCTGCTGTCGCAGAAGGTCGGCTGCGCCGTGGTCAACGCGGGCGACGGGCGGCACGAGCATCCGACCCAGGCGCTGCTGGACCTGCTCAGTCTGCGCCGCGCCTTCGGCGACGTGGGCGGACTGACGGTGGCCATCTGCGGCGACATCGCCCACAGCCGCGTGGCGCGGTCGAACGTGGCCCTGCTGTCGATGATGGGCGCCCGCGTGCGGCTGATCGGGCCGCCGACGCTGGTGCCCGGCGACGCCGACCGCTGGGGCTGCGAGGTGTTCCACGACATGCGCAAGGGCCTGCGGGGCTGCGACGTGGTGATGATGCTGCGCCTGCAGCTGGAGCGGATGGAGGGGGCGCTGGTGCCCTCGACCCGCGAGTTCTTCCGCTTCTGGGGCCTCGATCGCGAGAAGCTGGCCTGGGCGAACCCGGGCGCGAAGGTGATGCATCCGGGGCCGATGAACCGGGGCGTCGAGATCGACTCCGACGTGGCCGACGATCTGTCGGTGTCGCTGATCCAGGACCAGGTCGAGATGGGCGTGGCGGCGCGGATGGCGGTGCTGGCCACCCTGTCGGTGCGCCGCGAGGAGGCATCGGCATGAGCGCGTCCGCTGCCAAGGCTCTGGCGATCCTGAACGCGCGCCTGCTCGACCCGGCGACGGACTACGACGGCGCCGGCGCCGTGCTGGTCGAGAACGGCCGCATCCTCGAGGTGGTCCATGGCGCGGGCGCCGCGGCGCCTAAGGGCGTGGAGGTCGTCGACGCCGGCGGCCTCTGCCTGTCGCCTGGCCTGATCGACATCCGGGTCAAGACCGGTGAACCGGGGGCCGAGCCGAAGGAGACGCTGAAGTCCGCGGCCCTGTCGGCGGCGGCGGGCGGAGTCACCACCATCGTGGTGCAGCCGGACACCGACCCGGCCATCGACGACCCGGCCATGGTCGACTTCATCCAGCGACGCGGCGCGGCGCTGGGGCTGGTCAATGTGCGCGTGGCCGGGGCGGCGACGCGGGCACTGGACGGCCAGCGGATGGCCGAGATCGGCCTGATGGACGAGGCCGGCGCCCTGTACTTCACCGACGGCGACAAGGTGATCGCCAACAGCCGCACCCTGCAGCGGGTGATGAGCTACGCCGCCGCCTTCAACGCCCTGATCGCCTGCCGGCCGGCGGATCCGTGGTTGAGCGAGGGGGCCGTGGCGACCTCGGGCGAGCTGGCGACCCGGCTGGGGCTGGCCTCGGCGCCGGCCATCGCCGAACGCATCCAGCTGGAACGCGACCTGGCGCTGGTCGAGCAGACCGGCGCGCGCTTCCTGGTCGACCAGATCTCCACCGAGGGCGCGCTGGAGACCCTGGCGCGGGCGCGGGCGAAGGGGCTGGAGGTCGCCGCCTCGGTGTCGGTCAACCACCTGTGCTTCAACGAGGTCGACATCGGCGACTACCGGACCTTCTACCGGCTGGATCCGCCGCTGCGCACCGAGAGCGACCGGCAGGCGCTGGTCGAGGCGGTGCGCGAAGGGCTGATCGACGTCATCACCTCGGCCCACGCCCCGGCCCCGGCCGAAGACAAGCGGCGGCCCTTCGCCGAGGCCGCGCCGGGCGCCGTCGGGCTGGAGACCCTGCTGCCGGCGGCGCTGACGCTGCATCACGCCGAAGGCCTGGACCTGCTGGACCTGCTGCGGCCGCTGACGGCGGGGCCCGCCGACCTGCTCGGCCTCGAGGCCGGACGGCTGGCGGCGGGCGCGCCGGCCGACCTCGTGCTGTTCGACCCGGGCGCGCCGGTGGTCATAGCCGCCGACGCGTTGCGCTCCAAGTCCAAGAACTCGCCCTTCGACGGCCGACGGCTGCAGGGCAAGGTGCGGCTGACGGTGGCCGGCGGGCGCGTCGTGCACGACGGCCGGTGACGCGTCCGGGCGGCGGACACGAGCTTCACCGAATCACACCATCTTCCGCCGGCTGGCGAAGCCGCGCGCCCGCATGATATACACGCGTCGGCTGTATGGGGGTTGAGGTGCAGGATCTGGTCGGGCCCGCTCTGGGAACGCTGGCGCTGGTGGCGGCCGGGGGATACCTCCTGGGCTCGATCCCGTTCGGCGTCATTCTGACCCGGGCCGCGACCGGCCAGGACGTCCGCGGCATCGGCTCGGGCAACATCGGCGCCACCAATGTGCTGCGCACGGGGCGCAAGGATCTGGCGCTGGCCACCCTGCTGCTCGACGCCGGCAAGGGCGCCGCGGCCCTGCTGGTCGCCCGGCAGCTGTTCGACAGCGAGGTCGCCGGGGCGATCGCCGGCGGGGCGGCCTTCCTCGGCCACCTGTTCCCCGTCTGGCTCGGCTTCAAGGGCGGCAAGGGGGTGGCGACCTTCTTCGGCCTGCTGATCGCGGCCGCCTGGCCGCTGGGCCTGCTGGCCGGCGCCACCTGGATCCTGATGGCGGCGCTGTTCCGCATCTCGTCGCTCTCCGCCCTCGTCGCCTCGGCGGCCGCGCCGCTCTACGCCCTGCTCCCGCTGGCCGCTCTCGGACTGCCGGCCCCGGCCCCCATCCTCTCGCTGGCCGCCTTCACCGCGGTGCTGATCTGGATTCGCCACAGCGAGAACATCGGCCGCCTGCTGAAGGGGACGGAGCCGCGCATCGGGGCGAAGAAGGGGTGACCCTCGAGGCGGCCGAGCGGTTCGCCCGGCTGCGGCTGGCCCGCACCGACCGCGTCGGTCCCGTCAGCTTCCGCCAGTTGCTGGACCGCTTCGGAACGGCCGCGCGGGCCCTCGACGCCTTGCCCGACCTCGTCCGCCGTGGCGGCGGTCATGGCTTCACCCTGCCGTCTCCCGGAGAGATAGACGCCGAGCTCGCCGCGGGCGAGCGGCTGAAAGCGCAGCTGATCGTGTTCGGCGACGCCGACTATCCCGTCCTGCTGGCGGCCATCGACCCGCCGCCGCCGCTGCTGTGGACCCTGGGCGATCCCGCGCTGATGGCGCGGCCGTCCATGGCGATCGTCGGGGCGCGCATCGCTTCGGCCGGCGGCCAGCGGATTGCGCGGGGACTGGCGCAACAGCTGGGAGAGGCGGGCCACATCGTGGTCTCGGGCATGGCGCGGGGAATCGACGGCGCGGCCCACGCCGGCGCGCTGCCGACCGGAACGGTGGCGGTGCTGGGCGGCGGGATCGACGACGTCTATCCGCCGGACAACGCCGACCTGTACCGGCAGATCGTCGAGCAGGGCTGCGTGGTCTCGGAGAGCCCCGTCGGGGCGCGGGCGCAGGCCAAGGACTTCCCCCGCCGCAATCGCATCATCTCGGGCCTGTCGCGCGGGGTGGTGGTGGTCGAGGCGGAACTGCGGTCGGGTTCGCTGATCACCGCCCGGCTGGCTGCGGAGCAGGGCCGCGACGTCTTCGCCGTGCCGGGCTCGCCGCTCGATCCGCGCTCGAAGGGACCGAACGAACTGCTGCGCCAGGGCGCAATCCTGTGCGAGGGGCTGGCCGACATCGAGCGCGAGTTCGAGCGGCCACGGGCCATCCGCGAGCCGGCCGGAGACACGCCATTCGCGGGCGCGCCCGACGAGATCGAGGCGGAACTGGTCGAGCGGGTGGCCGCCCTGCTCTCCCCCACCCCGACGCCGCGCGACGAGCTGGCCCGGGCCGCCGGCGCGCCGGTCGGGGCCGTGGCCGCGGCCCTGCTCGAGCTCAGCCTGGCCGGCCGGGCGACCCTGCTGCCGGGCGGTCTGGCCTCGCTGTGAGAGCCGTCGCGACAACGGCCGATTGACACGCGGGCCTGAGCCAACCACGTTCCCGCGCCTCTGAAAGGCCCCTCCCCGCATGAACCTCGTCGTCGTCGAGAGCCCCGCAAAGGCCAAGACCATCAACAAGTATCTGGGTCCGGACTTCACCGTCCTGGCCTCCTACGGACACGTCCGCGACCTGCCGTCGAAGGACGGCTCGGTCGCGCCCGACGACGACTTCGCCATGAGCTGGGAGGTCGACGCCAAGGCCTCCAAGCGGCTGTCCGAGATCGCCGAGGCGGCGAAGAAGTCGGACCGCGTCATCCTCGCCACCGACCCGGATCGCGAGGGCGAGGCGATCAGCTGGCACGTGCTGGAGGTGTTGCAGAAGAAGAAGGCGCTGAAGGACAAGCAGGTCCAGCGGGTCACCTTCAACGCCATCACCAAGGGGGCGGTGCTGGAGGCCATGGCGGCGCCGCGCGAACTCGACATGGAGCTGGTCGAGGCCTACCTGGCCCGCCGCGCGCTGGACTATCTGGTCGGCTTCACCCTCTCGCCGGTGCTGTGGCGCAAGCTGCCGGGCGCGCGCTCGGCCGGCCGGGTGCAGTCGGTGGCCCTGCGCATCGTGGTCGACCGCGAGCTCGAGATCGAGCGTTTCCGGCCGCAGGAGTACTGGTCGGTCGAGGCCGATCTGGCGGCCGACAGCCCGCCGTTCACGGCGCGACTGGTCAAGCACGCCGGCAAGCGGGTGCAGAGGCTCGACATCGTTTCCGAGGCGATGGCCAGCGCGGCGCGCGAGGCCATCAACGGCGGCGCCTTCACCATCCGCTCGATCGAGAAGAAGCCGGTCAAGCGTTCACCCGCCCCGCCCTTCACCACCTCCACCTTGCAGCAGGAGGCCAGCCGCAAGCTGGGCTTCACCGCCCAGCGCACCATGCAGGCGGCGCAGAAGCTGTACGAGGGCGTCGACGACCAGGGCGGCCTGATCACCTACATGCGAACCGACGGCGTGTCGGTGAGCCCGGAGGGGATCGCCCAAGCCCGCGACGTGATCGCCGAACGCTTCGGTCCCGCCTATGTCCCGGCGGAGCCGCGCTACTACAAGACCAAGGCCAAGAACGCCCAGGAGGCGCACGAGGCGATCCGGCCGACCAACATCGGCCGCACGCCCGACTCCCTGCGCCTGGAGCCGGATCTGCAGCGCCTCTACGAGCTGATCTGGAAGCGCATGGTCGCCAGCCAGATGGAGAGCGCGCGACTGGACCGGACCACGGTCGAGATCGACAGCGCCGACGGCCAGACCGGACTGCGCGCCACCGGACAGGTGGTGGCTTTCGACGGCTTCATCGCCGTGTACGAGGAGGGTCGGGACGACAGGCCGAAGTCCGACGACGACGAGGACGACGCCACCCGCCTGCCGGCGCTGAAGGAAGGCGCCGCGGCGAAGGTCGAGGCGATCCGCACCGAACAGCACTTCACCGAACCGCCGCCGCGCTTCTCGGAAGCGACCCTGGTGAAGAAGCTGGAGGAACTGGGCATCGGCCGGCCCTCGACCTACGCCTCGATCCTGACCACCCTGCGCGACCGCGGCTATGTCCGCATGGACAAGAACCGCTTCATCCCCGAGGACACCGGGCGGCTGGTGACGGCCTTCCTTGAGCAGTTCTTCGGAAAGTGGGTGGAGTACGACTTCACCGCCGACCTTGAGACCCGGCTCGACGAGGTTTCCGCCGGCGACCTCGACTGGAAGGTGCTGCTGCGCGATTTCTGGGGCCAGCTGAAGCCGGCCACGGACCAGGTCACCGCCCTTCAGGGGGTGATCGACAAGCTGGACGAGGCCATCGGGCCCTTCCTGTTCCCGCCCAAGGCGGACGGGTCGGACGCACGCGCCTGCCCGGTCTGCGGCACGGGGCGGCTGCACCTGAAGGCCAGCTTCAAGATGAAGTCGACCTTCATCGGCTGCTCGAACTACCCCGAGTGCAAATACACCCGCGGCTTCGGCGCGGGCGCCGGCGCCGAGGAAGCCGCCAGCGATCGCGAGCTGGGCGTCGACCCCGCCACCGGTCAGCCGGTGCTGCTGAAGATCGGCCGCTTCGGCCCCTACGTCGAAACCGCCGGCGACGCCGACAAGCCGAAGCGTTCGTCCCTGCCCAAGGGTTGGTCGGCGGCGTCGCTGGAGCTGGAACAGGCCCTGCGCCTGCTGCGCCTGCCGCGCGAGGTCGGGCTGCACCCGGAGGACGGCAAGCCGATCACCGCCGGCCTCGGCCGCTACGGCCCCTTCGTGCAGCATGCCGGGACCTACGCCAATGTCTCTGACATCGATGAGGTTTTCGACATCGGCCTGAACCGGGCGGTGGCCCTGCTGGCGGAGAAGCGGGCCGGACGGGCCGGGCGCGGCTCGGCGGTCGCGCCACTGAAGGAGCTGGGGGCGCACCCGGAGACCGGCGATCCGGTGCAGGTCATGGCGGGCCGCTTCGGCCCCTATGTGAAGTCCGGCAAGGTCAACGCCACCCTGCCGAAGGGCACGGCCCCCGAGGACATGACGCTGGAGGCCGCCCTGCCGCTGCTGGCCGCCAAGGCGGGCGCGCCGGCCAAGGGCAAGAAGACTTCGGCGAAAAAGGCCGCGCCCAAGGCGGCGGCGAAGAAGCCGGCCGCGAAGAAGGCGCCGGCGAAGAAGGCCAAGGCCTAGCGCTTCAGGAGATGGTCGCGCGCGGCGTTGAGGCGCGCGGCCAGTCCGTCCGTGCCGCCCTGGTCCGGATGGGCGCGGGCCATCAACCGCTTCCAGGCGGCGTTGATCTCGGCGTGCGAGGCGTCGGGGGCGACGCCCAGCAGGGACCGCGCCTCGGCGTCGGTCATGGACTCCGTCCGAGGGGCGACGGTGCGCTGTCGCGAAGCGATCAGGAACCAGAGACCGGCGCCGGCCAGCGCCGCCGTGGCGATCCAGGCCCCTCGCGACCCGGCCAGCACCGCGCCAGCCAGCAGCACCGCTCCCAGCAGAGTGGCGGCGACCCGCCAGTGACCGCGCCCCGGACGCTCGCCCTGCCGCCCCAGCCGGACGAGCGCCCACACGGCGATCGCCGCCAGCGCCAGCCAGACGAGGCTCACCCGCTCAGGCCGCCGCGTCGAGCGGCGCGTCCAGCTGGCCGCCGTCGAGGCCCAGCGCCAGCATCAGGCTGCGCAGCTCCTGGCGGGCGGCGACGTGCGCCAGCGACACGGCCACCGGCCGGACCTCGTTGGACAGGTCGGCGACGGTCAGGCCGAAGGGGAACAGTTCGCGATAGATGACCCGATCACGCAGGCCGGGGCCGATGCGGAAGCCGACGCGGCGGGCCAGCTTCTCCATCCGCTCCTCGAGGCGCTGGCGGTTGCGGGCGGCGGCGACGGCCATGCGGTTGACGACCACGATCCAGTCGATGGCGGCGTTCCGGCCCTGGGTGATGGCCCGGTGTTTGCGCGCCTCCCAGACGCTCTCGGAATAGATCGACGGCTTCTGCAGCTCGAGGGTGACGGGATCGACCTGGCCCAGCAGGTCGAAGTCGACGAAGCTGTCGTTCATCGGGGTGACGATCTGGTCGGCGAGACCGTGGGCGGCGCGGGACAGCACGGTGTCGCCTCCCGGGGTGTCGATGAGGATGAAGTCGGCGATGGCCCTCGCCTCGGCGAAGGCGACCTCGAAGCGCGCGAGCTGCTCCGCCTCGGCGGCCCGGGCCAGTTCCTTGCCGTCGCCCATGTCCGGCTCCACCGGCATCGGCAGGGTCTGCCCGTTGGCCGACGTCCACGCGGCCCGGTTGGCGAAGAAGCGGGACATCGAGCGCTGGCGCAGGTCCAGATCGATGATGGCCACCCGCTTGCCGGCGTGCAGCAGGCCGGTGACGATATGGATGGCGAGCGTCGACTTGCCCGCCCCGCCTTTCTCGTTGCCGACGACGATGACCACAGGGTCAGCCATGGAATTCGAATCCTGAAGCGACCGCCGACTCGAACCCGCGGTCATGGGGCGACAGGGTCGCCGCCGGCGGGAGCGGCGTCAACGCGGAGCGCCCGGCGAAGCTGTGAATTGGCGTCAGGCGGCGCGCCGGCACCACGGATCGTCGACGCCCGCGGCGGCGCAGAGGGCGGCGGCCCCGGCGGCGGGGGCCGGCGTCTTCAGACGGACCAGGCGGCGACCGCCGACCTCGACCGGCTCCAGAACCGGCGACAGCCCCTGCAGCGCCTCGGCGGCGGGACCGGCATGCAGGCGGCCCCACGCGGCCCGGGCGGCCGCCTCGGTCGAATAGGCGCCGAGCTGGACCAGGGGCCGATCCGCCTCGACCATGCGAAGCGCCGGTCGGAGCGGGACCCGCCGGGCGACGCCGTCCACGCGCTGCCGAACCTCGGTCACCACGCCGTCGACCACGGCCGGCGCAGCCGCAGCGGCCACGCGCGTGCTCGCCGTCTGGATCACGCCGTCGAGGCCGCCGTCGCGGGCGTCCCACAGGGCGTGCGGATCCAGGACCTCTACGCGCAGCGCCGGCCGAAGGCCGCGATCGGCGGCGGGGCGGGCCGTCGGTGCGTCCGCCGGCGTCGCCCGGGCCGACCCTTCCAGCGGGATGGCGGCCACGCGCTCGGCCATGTTCTCGAACCGTTTCGGGTCGCTCTCGACCGCGCCGCAGGCGGTCAGGCCCATGGCGAGGAGCAAGGCGAGCACTGGACGGAACGGGACACGCGGCGTCATAAGCCGGACCCTGGCACGCGGAGCTTTGCAACGCGGTTCACGATCACGCCTAACGCGAAGGGTTAATCCGTTCACCATGGCCGACCTCGAAACCCCCGCCCTGCCCGTGGCGCGCACCATCGCCGAACTGCGCGAGACGGTAAGCGGCTGGCGGCGGCAAGGGTTCAGCGTCGGCTTCGTTCCGACCATGGGCGCCTTGCACGACGGCCACCTGTCGCTGGTGCGGGCCGCGATCGAGCGGACCGACAAGGTGGTGGCGAGCGTGTTCGTCAACCCGACCCAGTTCGCCGCGCACGAGGATCTCGGGACCTATCCCCGCCAGGAAGCGCGCGACGCGGAGTTGCTGGCGGGGGCGGGCTGCGAGCTGATGTACGCGCCGGCGGTCGAGGAGATGTATCCCGCCGGCGCCACCACCCGGATCGACGTCGGCGGCCCGGCCGCGGGGCTGGAGGGGGCCTTCCGGCCGCAGATGTTCGGCGGCGTGGCCCTGGTGGTGGCCAAGCTGTTCAACCAGGTGCAGCCGGACGTCGCCGTGTTCGGCGAGAAGGACTGGCAACAGCTGATGGTGGTCCGGCGGCTGGTGCGCGATCTGGACATCCCGGTGGAGATCGTCGGCATGCCCACCGCCCGCGACGGCCACGGCCTCGCGCTGTCGAGCCGCAACGCCTACCTGTCGGCCGCCGAGCTGGAGACGGCGCGGCGGCTGAACGGGGTGCTGGCCGAGGCCGGCGCGCGGGCCGCGGCCGGGGAGGCCGTGCAGGCGGTCGAGGCGGACGCCGCCGACGCCCTGCTCGGCGCCGGCTTCGACGTCGTCGACTACGTCGCCATCCGCCGGGCGGAGGACCTGGCGCCGTTCGAACGCATCATCGACGGCCCGGCGCGCATCCTCGCCGCCGCGCGCGTCGGCCGCACCCGGCTGATCGACAACCTGGCGGTCTAGGCGATCGCGCCGACGCAGCCCTCCGGCCCGCCGACGGGCAGCGGCGCGTCGGTGAGACACAAGGTCCAGCCGTGGTGGGTGGCGAGGCCGATGCGGCGGCCGGCCCCGTCGCCGGCGTCGCCGCCGGCGCCGACGAGGACGCGCGGACCGGTCGGAAGCGCGGCGGGATCGATCTTGCCGACGGCCAGAGCCGTGGGCGCCGCGCCGCCGAACCCTTCGAAGACGCTGAGCGACGTCCACTGGCGACGGAGGCCGATCCACCACGGTTCGCCGGCGTTGATGGCGAGCACCGCCACCCCCTGCCCCTCGGCCGCCCACCTCAGCGCGGCCTGGGGATCCTCAGCCATGCGCATCTCGGCCGCCGCGCCGAAGCGCCGGCGGGCGGCGTCCCAGGCGCGGGTCGGCTCCAGCGGAGCCCAGACCTGCACCCGGATCGGGCCCTGGCGGGCGAGGCCATGGCCGACCACCTCGCGCCACAGCGCCTGCACCGTCGCGCGGTTCGCAGGACGGGCGCGGTCGGAGACGCGCCGCAGCACCGTCTGCTCGCGATCCGGACGCAGCTTGAGATGCGGCCCTGCCGGCGCGTCCTTGGCGCGGCCGACGCGGGCGGCGATGGTCAGCCGACGCTCGAACAGGGCGAGGATCTCGTCGTCCAGCTGGTCGATCTCGTGGCGCAGCGCCGCCAGCGCCATGTGCTCAGGGCTGATGTCGTCGGGCCGGCGGTCGGCGGGGGGCCAGACCTGTTGCAGGGCGGGATTCAGGGCGTGGGGCACGGAATGAGGCTTTCGGTTCGATAAGGTCCGGAGGGTTTGCGAGCCGCCGCTCCCCTGTGGAGCGGTCGCCGGCGAGGCCGCCGGGACGGAGCGCCCGACGCCTCAGCCGGCGTATCGAAAGCCGGAATACAGGTCCGCGCCCGCGGCGAAGCGCGGGGCGAAAGCCGCAGCGAGGGCGTGCGAACGGACCATGCGCTTCAGCATCCCGATCGGCCGCCGTCCGTCAAGCGCTGTCGCGGCTGAGGAGGACGAAGCGCGTCCGGTTGTCGGACGAATCCTGAACATCGTGGCGCAGGATCGACAGGTCGTAGACCTCGGCGGCCCGGGCGGGGGCCACGGCGGCGCGGGTCAGGTCGCCGGCTTCGGACACCGAACGGGCGGCGCCGGCCGTATCGAATGCCTCCACCGCGTCTATCCCGAGGCTCGACAGGACGCCGACACACTGGTCGAGGGCCGCCGGATGGCTCTCGGCGGTGCGGATGTCGGCGAGGCGCGCGCCGGGCGGCGCCATGAGCGCCAGCCTGATCGGCCGCCATACCTCCGAGACCACCTTCAGCCCGGACCGCTCGACGAGGGTCGCGGCCGGCTCGACCCGGCCGATGCTGGAGTTTTCCACCGGCAGGAGCGCGCAGCCCACCTCGCCCCGACGGAGGGCGGCCAGCGCCGCCTCGAAGGTTTCGTAGGGCGCCGGCTCGTCCCAGGGACGGAGATCGAGGCAGGCCTCATGGCTGAAGGCGCCGGGCGCGCCCTGGTAGGCGCAGCGGCCCGGCGGGGCGCCGCCCTCCGGACGACCGACGCCCGGCATGTCAGGCCGCCTCGGAACGGGCGCTGCGGCCGGCCTTGAGCCGCTCGGCCACGAGGAAGGCCAGCTCCAGCGCCTGGTCGGCGTTCAGCCGCGGATCGCAATGGGTGTGGTAGCGGCTGGACAGGTCGTCCTCGGTCAGCATCTGGGCCCCGCCGAGACACTCGGTCACGTTCTGGCCGGTCATCTCCAGATGCACGCCGCCGGGGTGCACGCCCTCGGCCTCGGCCACGTCGACGAAGGTCCGCACCTCGGTGAGGATGCGCTCGAACGGCCGCGTCTTGTAGCCGTTGCCGGCCTTGAGCGTGTTGCCGTGCATCGGGTCGATCGACCAGACCACCCGCCGGCCGGCCGCCTTCACCGCGCGCATCAGGCGCGGCAGACGCTCGCCGACCCTGTCCGCCCCGAAACGGCCGATCAGCGTCAGCCGGCCCGGGATGTTGTCAGGGTTGAGCACGTCGATCAGGGCCAGCAGATCGTCCGGCTCCATCGTCGGTCCGCACTTCACCCCGACCGGATTGCGGATGCCGCGCGCGAACTCGACGTGGGCGCCGTCCAGCTGACGCGTGCGCTCGCCGATCCAGACCATGTGGGCCGAGGTGTCGAACCACTCGCCGGTGGCGCCGTCGAGCCGCGTCAGGGCGCTTTCCAGATTGAGCAGCAGGGCCTCGTGGCTGGTGAAGACCTCGACCCGGCTCAGGTCGGGATGGGTCTCGGGCGTGACCCCGACCGCCTGCATGAAATCGAGCGCCTCGCCGATCTTGTCGGCCAGCTCGCGGTACCTGGCGCCGTACGCGTTCTCGGCGGCGAAGCCGAGGGTCCAGCGATGGATGTTGTGCAGGTCGGCGTAGCCGCCGCCGGCGAAGGCGCGCAGCAGGTTCAGCGTGGCGGCCGACTGGTTGTAGGCGCGCAGCAGCCGCTGCGGATCCGGAACCCGCTCCTCGGGGGTGAAGCCCATGCCGTTGATGATGTCGCCGCGATAGCTGGGCAGGGTCTCGTCGCCGATCGTCTCCAGCGAGGACGAACGCGGCTTGGCGAACTGGCCGGCGATGCGGCCGACCTTCACCACCGGCTTGCGCCCTGCGAAGGTCAGGACCACGGCCATCTGCAGGATCAGGCGGAAGGTGTCGCGGATGTTGTCGGTCGAGAACTCCTTGAAGCTCTCGGCGCAGTCGCCGCCCTGCAGCAGGAAGGCCTCGCCCGCCTCGACCTGGGCGAGCTTGCCGGTCAGACGACGCGCCTCGCCGGCGAACACCAGCGGCGGCATGGCGCGAAGCTCGTCCTCGACGCGCGCGAGGGCCTCCGTGTCCGGGTAGTCCGTCGGCATCTGCACGACGGGCTTGCTTCTCCAGCTGTCGGGGGTCCAGCGCATACTCATCGCGGCAAGATAGGCCGCCGCCCCTTCCTCGACAATGAACGGCTTGCCGCATGGCGTGGCCGTTCGAACGCCTACCCCGCGGCGACGCTGCCCGGCCGCTGCTTGTCCTTCAGGGTGACCAGTTCCTCGGCCATGGTGGGATGGACAGCGCAGGTGGCGTCCCACTGGGCCTTGGTCAGGCCGGCCTTCACCGCGATGGCGGCCAGCTGGATCATCTCCGGCGCTTCCGGACCGACGATATGGACGCCCACCACCTTCTCCGAGGTGGCGTCGACCACAAGCTTCATCAGCACCCGCTCGTCCGAGCCGGTGAAGGCGTACTTCATCGGTCGGAAACGGGTGACGTAGACATCGACCTCGCCGGGGCAGCTGTGCCGCGCCTCGCTCTCGGTCAGTCCCACCACGCCGACCGGCGGCTGGCTGAACACGGCCGTGGCCACGGCCTCGTAGTCGAAGGCCTGGGGGTTGTCGCGATAGACCGTCTCATGGAAGGCCGCGGCCTCCCGGATGGCCACGGGCGTCAGGTTCATCCGGTCGGTGACGTCGCCGATGGCCCAGATGTTGTCGGCCGTCGTCCTCGAGAAGCCGTCGACCTTGACGGCGCCCTGTTCGTTCAGCTCGACCCCGGCGGTCTCGAGGCCAAGATCTTTCACGTGCGGCACACGGCCGGTGGCGAACATGACCACATCGGTCTCCAGCGCCATGCCGTTCTCGAGGTGGTTGACGATGCCGGTGGCGGTCTTCTCCAGCGAGCTATGCTGGCAGCCGAGGATCACCTTGATCCCGCGCTTCTCGATCTCGCCGGCGAGGTGTGCGCGGACATCGTCGTCGAAGCCGCGCAGGATGTTGGGGCCGCGGTAGATCAGGGTGGTCTCGACGCCGAGGCCGGCGAAGATGCCGGCGAACTCCACGGCGATATAGCCGCCCCCGGCGATCAGGATGCGCTTCGGCAGTTCCGGCAGGTGGAAGGCCTCTTCCGAGGTGATGGCGTGTTCGATGCCGGGCAGGTTCTCCGGCTTCCACGGGCGGCCGCCGGTGGCGATGAGGATCTTCTCCGCCGTGATGGTCTGGTCCTTGCCGACGATCTCGACCGTGTGGGCGTCCCTGAGCACCGCCCGACCATGGATCAGGTCGACGCCCGCCTTGCCGAGGTTGGCGGCGTAGATGCCCGACAGCCGGGCGATCTCGACGTCCTTCGCCTCGAGGAAGGTCGGCCAGTCGAACTTCGCGTTGTCGAACGACCAGCCGTAGCCCTCGGCGATCTCCAGGGCATGGCTGACCTCGGAAGCCATGACCATGAACTTCTTGGGCACGCAGCCGCGGATGACGCAGGTGCCGCCGACCCGGAACTCCTCGGCGATGGCCACGCGCT
This sequence comes from Brevundimonas viscosa, assembly GCF_900116065.1. GTDB lineage: Bacteria > Pseudomonadota > Alphaproteobacteria > Caulobacterales > Caulobacteraceae > Brevundimonas > Brevundimonas viscosa. The sequence goes on along the minus strand of NZ_FOZV01000002.1, from coordinate 181,444 downwards.
TGCCGCCGAGGGCGGTCAGGCGGGCGGCGCGGACGCCGCCGGAGCCGGCGCCGATGACGAAGAGGTCGTAGTCGTAGTCGGTCACAGCTGCGTTCCATCGGTCACGGCGGTCGCGCCTCGCGGGCCCGCTATGTGGTTGCTGCGAACTCCCGCGTCCAGACCAAACCGTTGCCGGTTCACACGAGCGGGTGTAGCTGGATCAACCAAGGGTTTATGGAGAGGATCGATGATCGCGCTGCTTCTTGCGGGGGCCCTGCTCTCTGCGGCCGACCCCTACACCGCTTCGGTCCCTTTCGCCGCCGCCCCCAACCAAGACGCGGCGGCGGCCACCGCACCCCAGGACGCCCCGCTGAGACTTGAGGATGTGACCGTCACCGGCCGGCCTCTCGACAGCCTCATCCGCGACTTCGTCAGCGAGGTGGCGGAGCCGAACCCCCGTCGCGGGCTTGCGCGCTGGAGCGGCGACATCTGCGTGGGCGTCGCCAATCTGCGGGCGGAGGCCGCCCAGTACCTGGCCGACCGGGTCTCCACGGTGGCGGAGGACCTGGGACTGGATCCCGGCCAGCCCGGATGCACCCCGACCATCATGATCGTCGCGACTGGCGATGGCGGGGAACTGGCGAGGACACTCGTGGAGGAACGGCGGCGGGCGTTCCGTATGGGCGGCTCCGGCATGGACCGCGGTGGCGTCGCCCTGGCGGACTTCCGGGACGCCGATCGTCCGGTCCGGTGGTGGCAGGTGAGCATGCCCGTGGACTCGGAGACGGGGTTGCGGGCCACGCGTATTCCCGGGGAGTGTCGCGACGCCTGCCTGGACCCCGTGGACTATGCTCCGCAAATCAACGTCTTCGCCGCCTCGCGTCTGAGAACCCAGATCGTCGACAACATCTTCAGGACCATCGTGATCGTCGACGTCGACGACGTCGCCCAGCTCTCCATCCAGCAGCTGGCGGACTACATCGCGATGGTGACGCTGGCCCAGATCAATCCTGACGCCGACACGAGCGCCTATTCCTCGATCCTCAACGTGTTCGACGATCCGGAGTCCAGCCCTCACCTGACGGACTGGGATCTGGCCTATCTTGGCGGGCTGTACGCGGCGGAACGGAATCACCTCAACCGCAGGGCCAACCGGACCGAGGTCGCCGCCTCCATCCGTCGCGCCCACGAGCGCGTCCGGGAAGACGAGGACGCGGCCACCGACGACTAGCCGCCCCCGCCGCGCCGGCCTCAGGGCGTCAGCACCTCGATACCGTCGTCTGTCCCGACGATCGCTTCGTCCGCGAGGTCGAGGAACAGCCCATGCTCGACGACGCCGGTGATCAGCTTGAGGTCGTCGGCCAGACGGGCGGGGTCGTGGATGGCGCCGCAGGCCGCGTCGTAGATCAGGTTGCCCCCGTCGGTGCGGACAAGGCCGCGCTCCGCCTGCCGCACCCGGGCCGGCATGGCGATGTCGTGGTCGGCCAGCACGTCGGCGATGCGGTTGGCGGTGGTCTTGTGGCCGAAGGCGACCACCTCGATCGGCAGGGCGAAGCGGCCCAGGGTCTTCACCACCTTGGCGGCGTCGGCGATGACGATGCACCGCGCCGAGGCTTCCCACACCAGCTTCTCGCGCAGCAGGGCCGCGCCGCCGCCCTTGATCAGCGCAAGGCCGGGCCCGACTTCGTCGGCTCCGTCGACGGTCAGGTCGATGCGGGGCGTATCCTCCAGCGTGGACAGCGGCAGGCCGAGCTCTCGCGCCAGTTCGGCGGTGGCCTCCGAGGTCGGCACGCAGCGGAGGTCCGGCAGCTTGCGGGCCGCCAGCGCCTTGACGAACCAGGCGGCGGTCGAGCCGGTGCCGAGACCGACGATCATGCCGGCCGCCACGCGTTCCGCCGCCGCCTCTCCGGCGCGGCGCTTCTGGTCGTCGGCGCTCATCCGGCCTTCCCTTTCTGCCCGGCCTTCTTCGCCCGCATGGTCTCCATGAACCGCGCCGCCCAGCCGGCCTTGGCGGTCTGCTGACCGCGCGCCAGCGCCAGGTCGCCGGGCTCCACGTCCCGCGTGACCACCGAGCCGGATCCGACCATGGCCCCGGCGCCGATGCTCACGGGCGCCACCAGCGAGCTGTTGGAGCCGACAAAGGCGCCCTCGCCCACCGTCGTACGATGTTTGAAGAAGCCGTCGTAATTGCAGAAGATCGTGCCGGCGCCGATGTTGGCCTTCGCGCCCACCTCGCCGTCGCCGAGATAGGCGAGGTGGTTGGCCTTGGCCCCCTTGCCCATGGCCACGTTCTTGACCTCGACGAAGTTGCCGACCTTGGCGCCCTCGCCCAGATCGGCGCCCGGCCGCAGGCGCGCATACGGGCCGACCTCGGCCCCGCCGGCGACCCTGGCCCCTTCGATGTGGCTGAAGCTGCGGATGCGGGCGCCGGGCGCAATCCGCGCCCCGGGGCCGAAGACGACATAGGGCTCGACCGTCGTCCCCGCGCCGACCTCGGTGTCCCACGAGAAGTGCACGGTCTCCGGCGCCGGCATGGTGACGCCGGTGGCGAGGAAGTCCTCGCGGCGGACCTTCTGGAACAGCGCTTCGGCCTGGGCCAGTTCGGCCTGGGCGTTGACGCCCATGACCGCATCCTCTCCGGCGAAGACGGCGCGGGTCGGTTCGCCCCGGCGGCGGGCCAGCTCGACCACGTCGGTCAGGTAGTATTCGCCCTTGGCGTTGTCGTTGCGGACCTCGGCCAGAAGCTCGAACAGCAGGCCGACCGGCGCGGCCATGACGCCCGAGTTGCAGGCGCTGATCGCCAGAATCTCGGGCGAAGCCTCCTTCGCCTCGGTGATCGCCTCCAGGTCGTCCCCCTTCAGGATCAGCCGCCCGTAGGCCCCCGGATCGCGGGCCTCGAAGCCGATGACCCGAACGCCCTCGCTGGCGGCGAAGACCGGCTCGATGTCGGCGGCGCGCAGCAGCGGCACGTCGCCGTAGGTGATCACCACCTGGCCGCGGAAGTCAGCCAGTGCGCTTTCGGCGGCGCGGACGGCGTGGCCGGTGCCCAGCGGCGGGTCCTGCACCGCGATGCAGTCCTCGCCCAGCCGCCTGGCGACGTGGGCCCGGACCTCGGGCGAGTGCGCCCCGACCACCACGACCACCCGCTCGCAGCCCAGCGCCTCGGCGGCGTCGATGGCGTGGTCCAGCATGGCCCGGCCGCCGACCGGGTGGAGCACCTTGGGCAGCGGAGACTTCATCCGTGTGCCCTGCCCCGCGGCGAGGATGATGGCGGCCCTGGGTTCGGCTGTGCTGGTCATGAATCGGTCCGGCGGCTAGTCGTCCGGGGCGGTCTAGCCCATCGGGGCGGCCGGCGGGAGATGCGGATGACGGTGCGGGACCTCGACGGCTGGACCATCGCCTTCGATCTGGACGGCACGCTGGTCGATTCGGCGCCCGACCTGATCGGGACGCTCAACCATCTGCTGAACGCGCACGGCCACCCGCCTGTGCCGCTGTCGGCGGCGCGCCATCTGGTCGGGCACGGCGCGCGGGCCCTGCTCCGGCATGGGTTCGCCGAGGCCGGGGCGGTGTGGGACGAGGTCGCCGACCCGGGCCTGTTCGACCGCTTCATCGCCCACTACCTCGGGCGCATCGCCGACGACAGCCGTCCCTTCGAAGGGGTGGTGGAGACGCTCGACGCCCTGGCCGGGCGCGGCGCGGTCCTGTGCGTGGCCACCAACAAGCGCAGCGACCTGGCGGAGGCGCTGATCGAGGCGCTGGACCTGGGCCGACACTTCGCGGCGGTGGCCGGGGCGGACCGGGTGTCGGCGCGCAAGCCGGCCGCGGCCCACGTGGTCGAGGCGGTGCGCATGGCGGGCGGCGATCCGGCCCGGGCGGTGATGGTCGGCGACGCCTCCACCGACACCGGCAGCGCCCGCGCGGCCGGCGTGCCCTGCGTCGTCTGCGGCTTCGGCTACAACGACCTGCCGCTTCACCAGCTGGGCGGCGACGTCGTCATCGACAGTTTTCTCGACCTGATCGCGGCGGTCGAACGGCTGTCGGCTCGCACGCTCCTGCGCGAGCCGGCGATCTGACGCTTGCGCGTCCGCGGAGGTCGGGCTATGTCCGCGCCTCCCCGCCAGCGGGGCCCGTCAGGATGGATGCGTAGCTCAGCGGGAGAGCACCTCGTTCACACCGAGGGGGTCACAGGTTCAATCCCTGTCGCATCCACCATCTCCTTCCCCCCGTCCCCGCCGCCCAGCGTCAGCGCCGTCGCGGTCTCGTCGCGGGGGAACGCCGGAGACCGGCGATGAAGGTGGGATGATCGGGCAGCTCCTCGGGCAGTTCGACGCCGGCCGCCAGCCCTTCCGCCTCGCCCAGAAGCCCCTCGATCTCGCGGTCCGCGGCGCCCAGCTGGGTCAGGCTCCGGATGCGGGCCCGCAGCAGGCGCAGCGCGGCCAGCGGATGTCGCCCGGCCAGTCGCGAGGCCCACAACGGCGCGTCCTCGTGGGCGCCCCGCAGTTCGTCGCCGCGCGCCTCGACAAGGGCGGCGGCCTCACGAAGCGCCGGCCAGTCCATCAGGAAGGCCAGCGCCTTCATCACATCCGGATGAGCGGCGGCCAGGGCGAAGGCCCGATCCAGCGCGACGACGTCCTCGAAATCGGCCAGACGCGAGATCACCGTCCTCAGGAGGTCCGGCGAGAGGGTCTGTTCGAACAGGCCCCAGCGGACGGCGTCGGCTTCCGCGGCCTGCCCTTCGGCGTCGAGCACCGCGATCTCGGCCTCGAGCCACGCCGGGTCCGGCGGCGGCGAACCCGCGCCGCGAAGCCAGCCCGACCCCGCCTTCGCTGCGCGCCGGGCCGCGTCGAGCGCCACGCGAGCGTCCGCCGGCCGGCCGGCTGTCGCCAGACGTCGGGCGATCTCGACCTGCATCGCCGGCCGGCGTCGCTCTTCGTCGGGTATCGCGGCGATCCAGGCGTCGACATCGCCCGCGCGCTCGGCCAGCCGACGCGCGACGCCGGCGAGACGCCCGGTCGGCCGGGGCCGGCCATGGGTCAGATCGGCGAGCAGGCGGCGCGCCACGGCGGGGTCGAGGCCCTGCGCGGCGGCCCCGACCCAGGCGGCCCAGGGGTCCAGCCGGGTCGACAGGGCTTCGCTGAGCGCTTCGCCCGCGATGTCGGGTCCGGCCAGCGACGCAAGCGCGGCCAGGTCGACGGCCGCGGCCTCGAACATGGCCGGCAGCTCGCCTCTGGCGTCGCTGACGCGTCGGACCAGGCCCGGATAGAGGTCGAACCAGGCGATCAGCCGGTCCAGGCCCAGCCGCATGTCGAGGGGCGCCAGGCGCTCGAGGATGATTCTCCGCACCGCGACGAGGTCGCCCAGCAGCGCGGGGCGTTTGCGCCACGACACGCGACTGCGGCTCCCGGCGAGAGAGGTCAGGCGCTTGTCGATCTCGACCGCGAGGTCGGCCGCGCCGAGTTCGGCGGCCAGCTCCATCCGCAGGCGGCGCTTCAGGTTCGCGTCTCCGCCCGCCGCCTCCAGCAGCAGCGCGGCCAGCCGTTCGGCGCCCAGGGCCGCCAGATTCGCGGCCGAGACCGTCTTCTTTCCCGTCGCTGAGCGCCTCGCCATCCCTCCGTAGACCCCGGATGGCGGCGAGCCGCAATCCCGGGTCAGTCCCCGAGGGCGGCCAGTTGCGCGGGCGGGAGACGCACGATGACGTCGTCCACCTGAACGCCGCCGCGGTCGATGACGAGGTTCTGGTAGTTGCGCTGGCCGTCCTGGGTCTCGGCCTGCACGTCCTCGACCTCGGTCCGGAACTGGCGGCGCAGGTAGGTGGCCAGCTCGCCGGCGGTGACCAGGCGGTCGCCGTCGCCGTCCGCCTCTCCGGTCATACCCGCCCGCACGAAGTGGGACAGGTAGCCGCCGGCCTGGAACTTGTCGGCCACGGCGCTGGTCAGGTCCTCCTCGGAACTGAACACGCCCATGACTCCCGGCTGATCCACGACGTTGCGGGCGAAGCCGCCGGAGAAGCAGGCGTCGACCACCAGCAGGGACAGCCGGGTGTCGAGGGTGTCGAACAGCCGGGCCAGCTCGACATCGTCGATGTCGCCGTCGAACAGGGCGAGCGTTTCAGCCTTGCCGTCGGGCTCCAGGCCGCTGACCTCGGTCGGCTGCTGATCGCCGTGTCCGGAGAAGAAGAACAGGAAGACGTCGTCCGGACCGGCCTGTGCGGCGACCCGGCGGAAGCCCTCGCGGACGCCGTCCACGGTGGCCTCGGCGTTGGTCAGCACCACGCTCGCGTCGTTGAGGGAGCCGTCGCGACGAAGCTCCTCGGCCAGCTTGCGGGCGTCCTCGTCCGTAAAGGGAAGGTCGGTGGCGCGGCCGCCGTAGTCGGACACGCCGACCATGAGCGCGAACACCCGCGCTCCGCCGGCGACAGCGGCCTGGCGCGGCGGTTCGCGGCCGGCCTCGACGCTGAAGCGGTAGGTCCCCGTTTCGCCCGGGCGGTAGGAGGTGACCAGCACCTCGTATTCCCCGTCCTCCGGGAGCACCAGTTGCTGGCGACTGTCGGTTCCGTCCTCACCGTCGTCGTTGTCGAACTGCTCGCCCGACGGCGTCCGCAGCATGGTGTAGGCGTCGAAGGCGGACGAGGTCAGCTCCACCGACACCCGCTGCCCCCGGCGCCCGGTGAAGCGCCAGGTGTCGACGTACTCGCCGCTGTCGAGGGTCTCATCGCCGGCGGCGAGGCTGCCGGCGACCGTCTGGCCCACAGCGAGCGCGCCGCCGGAGGACGGCTGTCCCGAGGCGATTTCGGCCGGCGGCCGCACCCCCGGCGCGCCGGCGTCCGCCACGACCGCCAGCCGGTACGCGCCGCTCTCGCCCGGCTCGTAACTGGTCGCGCCGATCGTGTACTCGCCGTCCGCCGGCAGGGTGACGCGCAGACGGCTGTCGCGCGAGCCGGCGTCGGCGTCGTCGTCGTTGAAGTCGGAGAAGCCGCCGGGGCCCGAGATCGCGACATAGGGATCGAAGGCGGCCGAGGTGAGCCGGATGTCGAGTTGCTGGCCGCGGCGGCCGTGCAGCGTCCAAGTGTCGATGAACTCGCCGCTGTCCAGCCGGGCGTCGCCGCGCACGAGTTCGCCGGCGACCGTCTGCCCGATCGCCAACGCGGCGCCCGCGGGGGCCGGGGCGCGCGGCTCGTCGGCGCCGCTCCCGACCGCCGCCAGGGTGAGTCGGTAGGGGCCGGATTCGCCCGGCTCATAGCTGGTGGCGCCGATCTCGACCTCGCCGTCCGCCGGGGCGGTGAAGCGGATGCGGCTGTCGCGGGACCCGCGCGCGGAGGGATCGTCGTCGTTGTCCTCCTGCAGCCCGCCGGGCCCACGCACCAGCAGGTAGGGATCGAACGCCGTCGAGGTCAGGCTGACCTCATAGGTCTGGCCGCGCCGGACCGGAAAGGTCCAGCGGTCATTGTATTCGCCGGAGGACAGGGTGTCGTCGCCCCCACGCAGCTCCCCGCTCACCGTCTGACCGGGCCGGAGCTGGTCAGCGCCGCCCGGCCCCGCAGCCGCTCCCACCGCGGGCGTGTCGGACGAAGGACTGGCCACCTGGGCGACGGTCGGCGCGGCGATGAGCGTCAGCGCCGTGGTGGCGACGAGAAGCGTTCTGAACATGCTGTCCCCCTCAGTTCCGGCACAGCTTAGCCGACTCCTCCCGGTTGTCAGCCGCGCGAGCGCCGATATCAGGAACCGAAGGGCCCCGGTTCCGCCTTGTTCGACGGGCACAAGCCCCGCCCTTCGCCCGCCTCCCCGGCTGGCGCGCGCCGCGTCGGCGCCCTACGGACCTCTCCATGCCCTTCCCCGCCAGCCATCCCGCGCTCGACCGCGCCCTTTCCGATCGCGGCTACGCCGAGCCGACGCCTGTCCAGGCGGCCGTTCTGGAAACCGAGGCCGGTCGAGATCTGCTGGTCAGCGCCCAGACCGGCTCGGGCAAGACCGTGGCCTTCGGCCTCGCCCTGGCGCCGACCCTGCTGGGCGACGCGGAGCGATTCGAGGACAACGCCAGTCCGGTCGCCCTGGTGATCGCGCCGACCCGTGAGCTGGCGCTGCAGGTCTCGAAGGAGCTGGAGTGGCTCTACGCCAACACCGGCGCCCGGATCGCCACCTGCGTCGGCGGCATGGATCCGCGCGCCGAGCGGCGCGTGCTGGAGCGCGGCGCCGCCATCGTGGTCGGCACGCCGGGGCGGCTCAAGGATCACATCGAGCGGGACGCGCTCGACCTGTCGGAGCTCAAGGCCGTCGTGCTCGACGAGGCGGACGAGATGCTCGACATGGGCTTCTCGGAAGACCTGACCTTTATCCTCGACCAGGCGCCCCAGGAGCGGCGGACGCTGCTGTTCTCGGCCACCATCGCCCGGGACATCGCCGAGCTGGCCAAGACATACCAGCGCGACGCCCTGCGCATCGACACCACTTCAAAGAACGTCGCCCACGGCGACATCGAGTACCGCGCCGTCCGCGTCGCCCCGCACGAGGTCGAGCACGGTGTGGTCAATGTGCTGCGCTATTTCGAAAGTCCCGGGGCGCTGGTCTTCGCCAACACCCGCGAGCGGGTGAAACACCTGACCGCCTCGCTGCGCGAGCGCGGCTTCTCGGTCGTCGGTCTGTCGGGCGAACTGACCCAGTCGCTGCGGTCCGAGGCGCTGCAGGCGCTGCGCGACGGGCACGCGCGGGTGTGCGTGGCCACCGACGTGGCGGCCCGGGGGTTGGATCTGCCCGATCTGGGGCTGGTCATTCACGCCGAGATTCCGGTCAACAAGGCGACCCTGCTGCACCGCTCGGGCCGGACCGGCCGCGCCGGCCGGAAGGGCACGTCGGTGCTGATGGTCACCCACACCCGGCGCCGCAAGGTCGAGCTGATGCTGCAGTCGGCCGCGATCAAGGCGGAGTGGTCGGGCCCGCCGTCCGCGGACGAGATCCGGGCGAAGGACCAGGAGCGGATGCTGACCGACCCGGTGCTGATGGCGCCGGCCGACGAGGAGGCGCTGGAGCTGGGCCGGCAGCTGCTGGAGCGGACCTCGCCCGAGCACGTCGCCGCCGCCCTGATCCGCCTCTACCGCGAGAAGCTGCCGCCGCCCGAGGACGTGCAGGACGACGAGCGCATGGCCCGCGCCCAGGCCAGCGGCCGCAACGAGCGCGGCCAGAAGGACGGCCCGCTGACCGACTTCGCCCGCGGCGGCGAGATGAGCTGGTTCCGCGTCAACATCGGGCGCGAGAAGAACGCCGACCCGAAATGGCTGCTGCCCCTGATCTGCCGCCTCGGCCACGTCACCAAGCGGGACGTCGGCTCGATCAAGATCTTCGACCGCGAAACCAAGTTCGAGATCACCCGCGACGCCGAGGCCAAGTTCCGCGCCGCGCTGGCCCAGCCGAACGACGAGGGCGTGACCATCCAGGACGCCGTCGCGCCGGCGCCCGGCGAGAAGAGCCTGCGCAAGTGGGACAAGCCGTCCGGCGAACGGCCCGGGCGCGAGGACAAGCCCTTCCGCAAGCCGCGCGTCGACGGCGCCGGCCCGAAGAAGCCGTGGACGCCCCGACCGGAGGGCGAGGCCCCGGCCCGGCCCTGGGCTCCGCGCGCCGAGCGCGAGGCTCCGGCGGCCTCGGAGGCCGGCGAGGGCGGCGGTAAATGGGTCAAACGGACCAAGGACGGGCCGACCCCTCCAGGCAAGAAGCCCTGGGTGGACAAGGCAAAGGCGAAGAAGCCGTGGACGCCCCGCACCGAGGGGGGCGCCTCGGCCGGCGACCGGCCATGGACCGGCAAGCCGAAGCCGGGCTTCAAGGCGAAAGCGGGCGGCAAGCCGTTCAAGGGCAAGCCCCGAAGCTGATCAGGCCGCGGCGACGGGCGCCTTCAGCGCGGCGCGGAGTCCGGGCCTGGCGTCGCGGTAGTCGAGCTGTCCGCCGAGCTGGCCCACGAGGCTGCCGATCATCATCGAGCCGAAGCCCTCGCCGACCTTGTGGCCGCCCTTGCCGGCGTCCTCGACCACCAGCCGCAGGGTCGAACGATCCTCTTCGAGACAGACGCGGATCGGTCCGGGTCGGCCGTCGTAGGCGTATTTCTGCGCGTTGATGATCAGCTCGGTCAGGATCAGCCCCAGCGTCACGGCGCGGCCTGCCTCGACGCGGACCGGCGTCAGGTCCGAGTCCAGCTGGGCGCTCCAGTCGGCGCCCATCGAGGCGCCGAGATCGTCGATCAGTTCGGCGAAGTAGCGCTCCAGATCGACCGACGATCCGGACTCCGCCCGATACAGCCGGCTGTGCACCATCGACACCGCGCGCACCCGTCGGCGGGCCTCCAGCAGCTCCGTCTGCGCCCCGGGCTCCGCTTGGCGGGCTTGCAGGCCGAGGAAGGACGATACGAGCGTCAGGCTGTTCTGGACCCGGTGATTGACCTCGCGGATGAGGTACTCCTGCTGCTCGAGGCGCAGCTCCCGCTCGCTCAGCGACGCCGCCAGGGACCGGTTCAGATCGCGGAGCTGGGTTACAGCGGCGAAGTCCATGAGCGCGTCACGGAGGCGCATGGCCGATTCGATCTGCGACGCGCTCCAGCGACGCGAACGCCCGCTGACCGTCTGCGACCACGCCTCGAAGGAGGCCCTCGGGGTCAGTTGACCCGCGGGGCCGCTCTTCACCGCCGTGGTTGGATTGCCGGCCCAGCGCACGGTCTCGACGATCTCGGCCCGGAACCAGATCAGCGTCGTCGGTTGCTCGCCCTGCAGATGGACGCCGAGCAAACCGCTGGCCTCCGTCCGCCAGGCTTCGGCGTCGGGGAAGCGAGTGGCGAGGGCGTGGGTGGCGAGCGGGCGCAGGCCGGGTTGCTCCGCGACCCAGCCCGCCAGGCGGCGGACTGCGCCCTCTGGGGGCGTCACGCCGAGCTGAAAGACACCTCGCGCTCCGACCAGCGCCAGCCCGTCCGCGTCGACGAGCTCGAGCAGTTCGCGCCCGCGGTCGGCCAGCGCCGCCTCGAGCGGTTGGTCCGGCGACAAACGACCAATCAGCTCGTCCTCGAGCTGCCGTTGCCGCATCCGGTTCCGGTAGAGTTCCGCGTCGCCCTTGGCCTTGATCTGTCGGGCCATCGAGCGGGCGAGGTTGGTGGCCGCGGTTCTGAGCTCGAAGGGCAGCAGCTGGGGCCGTGAGCCATGACAGGCCACGAGCCCCCACAACTCGCCGTCGACGATGATCGACACCGACGCCGAAGCCCGGACGCCCATGTTGCGCAGATACTGCAGGTGGACCGGCGACACGCTCCGGAGGCCGCAGTCGCTGAGGTCGAGGGGGGCCTGCGCGGCCGGCTTCAGCGGCTGGGCCTCGTAATGGCTGTCGGGGATCACCCGCACCGGATTGCGCAGATAGAGGGCGCGCGCCTGCCGTGGAATGTCGGTGGCGGGGAAATGATGGTTCTGGAAGGATTCAAGCTCAGGCGAGCGCGACTCCGCCACCACCTGGCCGGCCTCGTCCTCAAGGAAGCGGTAGATCATCACCCGGTCGAAGCCGGTCAGGGCGCGGAAGGACTCGGCGGCCCGTTCGCAGACGGCCCCGACCGTGGCGGCGCGCTCCAGCGTCGCGCTGGCCGCATCGAGCCGGCTGATCAGTTCGACGCCGAGCTGGGCGCCGTGCGAGCTCTGCTCCACCTCCACGATCAGGCCGGCTTCGCCGGGGCGGACGATGACGTCGTAGTCGAGGCCATTGGCGCCGCGCCAGCGGCCTGCGAAGCCCTCGGCGCCCACGCTGGCGACCGCCTTCAGGCGCGAGGCGAGACGCTCTCCCAGCAGGTCCTCGGCCGACCGGCCGATCCACGAGTTCCGGCCCGTGACGGCCTCCATCCGTCCGGCTTCGCGCACGACGGCCAGATCGCCCCGGTCCAGCAGCAGGAGCAGGCCGTGAGGCTGGATCGCTTCGGGAATATGGATCGGCTCGCGATCACAGTCGGCGAGGTCGATGCGCGCGGCAGCGCGAGTGTCTGTCATGCGGCGGACTCGATCGGGCGGGGTGGAACCAGCAACGCGAAGGCCAGCTTGAACGCGTCGCGCCCGCCCTTGAGGACATCCGTCTGCCGCACTCGCCCCGACGCGCATGCGGATTCCATCGCAGTCACGAACGCGCGCCAATGGTCTCCGGTTGCATCTCCCCAAGGATCGAGAAAGCCGAGCCCCGTCAGCGGAACTCCGTCCTGCAGCAACCCGCGCCGTATCACGCGGCCGCCCAGCATCGATCCCTCGGCCACGTACAGCCAGCCCAGAGCCTCACCGAAGGTGGGCGCCGCGGACGCGACCTCGCCCGCCTCGTCCACCCCGCCGAGCCGCTCCAGATCCTCCCGCATCTCCCGCACGCGGGGTCGCACTTCGAATCCGCCGTCACGGAGTTCGTCGCGCCAAGGCTCCACGACGGCCTCGACGCGCCGGTGGAAGTCGAGGAAACAGGCCACCATGGCAGGGCGCGTGGCGGAATCGCGGAGCCGCAATTCGACGCGCGATTCCGCTTCGATCTCGCGATGTAGATCGCCGGTCGCGAGGCGAAGGGCGTGCAAAACGGGGGAGGACTTCACTGCGGAAACCTAGCATCCCGACCCGCGATGTCACCCTCCGGGGCTGGCATTGATCTGCGGGTGTAACCGTTTACGGTGCCCGAAGGCACAAGCGGCGGGCAGGAAACATGGCGGACGTCCGGCTGACCGGGGTGAGCAAACGGTTCGGGGCGACCGAGGTCCTGAAGGGGATCGACCTCGATATCGCCGACGGCGAGTTCGTGGTCTTCGTCGGCCCGTCGGGCTGCGGCAAGTCCACCCTCCTGCGCACGATCGCGGGACTGGAGGCGGCATCCGGCGGCGAGATCGCCATTGGCGGCCGGACTGTCAACGATCTGTCGCCCTCGGATCGCGGCGTGGCCATGGTGTTCCAGTCCTACGCCCTCTACCCGCACATGAGCGTGTACGAGAACATGGCCTTCGGGCTGAAGCTGGCGAAGGCGGACAAGGGCGAGATCGACCAGCGGGTGCGGAACGCTGCGGAAACGCTGAACATCTCCGACTATCTCGAGCGCAAGCCGAAAGCCCTGTCCGGCGGACAGCGGCAGCGGGTGGCGATCGGCCGCGCGATCGTGCGCGAGCCCGAGGTCTTCCTGTTCGACGAGCCCCTGTCGAACCTCGACGCCGCCCTGCGGGTGCGGATGCGGTACGAGTTCGCGGCGCTGCACGAGCGGCTGAAAACGACGATGATCTATGTGACCCACGACCAGGTCGAGGCGATGACGCTGGCCGACCGGATCGTGGTGCTGAACGGCGGCCGGATCGAGCAGGTCGGACGGCCGATGGATCTCTACGAGCGACCGCGCAACCTGTTCGTCGCCGAGTTCATCGGCAGTCCGAAGATGAACCTGATCCCCGGCGAGATCGTCGAGGCCGGCGCGCGGCAGGCGAAGGTCAGGACGGCGGCGGGAGACCTCGTGACGGCGGCGGTCGACGCGTCTGCAGCGAAGGCAGGCGACACGGTGACCGTCGGCGTCCGGCCCGAGCATCTGACCGGCGAAGCCGAAGGCGGGATCGCCAGCCGGGTGACCTTCGCCGAGACCCTCGGACACGCCACCTTCGCCTATGCGGACTACGCCGGCGCACCGCTGACGGTGCAGCTGGCCGGCGACCGGCGGCCCCGCCCGGGTGAGACGCTGCGCCTCGGCGTCCCCGCGGAACAGGCGCATCTGTTCGACGCGGCCGGCAATGCCTTCCCGCGGGCCTAGGGGCTTTTTGTTGCATCGCAGCACGGGCAGGCCGTAGATGGCGGGATGCCCTCCCCGGCCGAACTGACTGTCGATCTGTCGGCGCTCGCCGCCAACTTCCGCACGCTCGAAGCCATCGGCGGGGTTCCTGTGCATCCCGTGGTCAAGGCCGACAGCTACGGCCTCGGCGCGGCTCCCTGCGCCCGCCGGCTCATGGCCGAGGGGGCGCGGACCTTCTTCGTCGCCCGGACCAGCGAGGGTGAGACGCTGCGCCGGGCGCTCGGCGATGCGCCGGCGATCTATGTGCTGGACGGCTGCGTCGCGGGACGCGCGGGACGGCTGCGCGCGGCGGCGCTGCAGCCGGTGATCAACACGGCCGCGCAGCTTTCCGAGTGGCGGTACGCCGGCGGCGGTCCCTGCGGCCTGCAGATCGACACCGGCATGAACCGCCTCGGCTTCCGTCCCGAAGAGGCGCCGGAGCCATTCGAGGGTCTGGAGCTGGTGCTCAGCCACCTGGCCTGCGCCGACGACCCCGCCGAGCCGATGAACGCCCGCCAGCGCGACGCCTTCGCCGCGGCGGCGCAGCGCTATCCGGGGACGACGCGCTCGTTCGCCAACTCCGGCGGCGTTTTCCTCGGGCGGGACTACGCCTTCGACGCGCTCAGGCCCGGCATCTGCCTGTACGGCGGGGGGCCCGAAGGACGTCCCGACCCGCGCATCCGGCCGGTGGCGACCCTGACCGCCGAGGTGCTGCAGGTGCGCGACGTTCCGGCCGGCGAGACGGTCGGCTATTCGCGGACCTTCACCGCCGGGCGGCCGAGCCGCATCGCCACCTGCGCCGCCGGCTACGCCGACGGGGTGCTGCGCAGCTACAGCCCGGCAGGCCAGGCCTTCGTCGCCGGCGAACTGCGGCCGATCGTCGGACGGGTGTCGATGGACGCCTGCGCGGTGGATGTGACGGGGCTGGAGGTCGGGGTCGGCGACCGGGTCGAACTGTTCGGACCGAACCGGATGCTCGACGACGCGGCGACCGCGGCGGACACCATCGCCTACGAACTGCTCAGCGCCATCACGGCACGCGTGCCGCGCGTCTATCGCGACTAGCGGGCGTCCTTCACCACCTCGCCGCCCTTGACCACGACGGCGACCGCCTCCAGCGCCCGCACGTCGGCGAGCGGGTCGCCGGCCACGGCGATGAGGTCTCCGTAACGGCCCACGGCGACCGCGCCCACGTCGCGCTCCATCCCCAGGGCCTGGGCGGCGTTCCAGGTGGCGGCGCGGATCGCTTCAGCCGGGGTCATGCCGTACTCGACCATGACGGCGAACTGGCGGGCGTTGAGGCCGTGGGGATAGATGGCGGCGTCCGAGCCGAACACCATCCGGGCCCCCGCCTCGTGGGCGCGCCGGAAATTGTCGCGCTGGATCTGGGCGATCTCCCGGTCCTTGCGCAGGTTGTCCTCGGTGACGCCGAACTCCGTGCCGGTCTCCTGGGTGAAGTCGGTGTTGAAGATGTCCATCGACAGCCAGGTCCCGTGCTCCACGGCGAGGCGGACCCCCTCGGCGTCAATCATCGAGGCGTGCTCGATGGTGTCGATACCGGCCCGGATGGCCTCGCGGATACCGTCGGCGCCGTGGGCGTGGGCGGCGACGCGCAGGCCCCACATGTGCGCCTCGTCGGCGGCCGCCTTCAGCTCCTCGAAGCTGAGCTGCTGCTGTCCGGGTTCAGTGTTGCGCGAGAACACGCCGCCGGTGGCGCAGATCTTGATCGCCCGGGCGCCGTACTTGCGCACCTCGCGAACCACCCGGCGCATGGCCTCGGGCCCGTCGGCGACGAAGTCGCTGGTCCGCCGCATCGAATAGGGAAACCCGGTCTCGTCGCAGTGGCCTCCGGTGGCGCTGATCGAGGCGCCCGACGGGACGACGCGCGGCCCCTCGACGAAGCCGCCCTCGATGGCCTGCATCAGCGCCACGTCGGCGAAGGGGGGGCCGCCGAGATTGCGCACCGTGGTGAAGCCGGCGTCGAGGTTGGCGCGGGCGTGCGGCACCTGCAGGATCGGCCCGAAGTCGTCAGCGTAGTCCAGTTCGCGCCAGCCGGAGACGTAGGGCGTCGAGGCGAGATGGACGTGCATGTCGATCAGGCCGGGCAGCAGCGTCAGACCCGGAAGGTCGAGGCGTTCGGCGTCGGCGGCGAGCTCCGTGGGCAGGGTGGTTCCCACCGACACGATGCGGCCGTCGATGACGACCACCACGGGGTTGTCGATGTAGCGGCCGCGCTCGACGTCGACCATCCGGTCGGCGGTGATCACCAGCGTGTCTGCTGCCGCCGGGACCGCGAAGCCGCAGCTTACGACGAGGGCGGCGGCCGCGGCGGCCAGACGGTGCAGCATGGGAAATCTCCTGGACGCGGCCAAGCTGGCACGGCGCCCGCGCGCGGCGCAACGGTCTCGGCGGCGGTCAGGGTTGCTCGCGGGTTGGGCGGCACACGTCAGAATCGGTCGTAGACGAATGTCCACCCCCTGCCCCGCTCGCCCGGACTGCTGTAAGCCGCACCCATGGCTCGGGATGGTGCGATCTACGTCTGTCAGTCCTGCGGGGCGGTCCACGGCAAGTGGTCCGGTCAGTGCGGCGCGTGCGGGCAGTGGAACAGCATCGTCGAGGAGAGCCGCGCGGCGCCGCCGGGGGCCCTGAAACCGGCGGCGACCAGCCGGGCCCGCGGCGTGCAGTTCGAGACGCTGCAGTCGGACACGCCCGAGCCGCCGCGCATCGTCACCGGCGTGGGCGAGTTCGACCGCGTCTGCGGCGGCGGCGTCGTGCCGGGCTCCGCCATCCTGCTGGGCGGCGATCCCGGCGTCGGCAAGTCGACCCTGCTGCTGGAGGTGACGGCGAAGGCGGCGATGGCCGGCGCGTCGGTGGCCTACATCTCCGGGGAGGAGGCGGTCGAGCAGATCCGGGCGCGGGCGAAGCGGATGGGACTGGCCTCGGCCCCCGTGAACCTCGCCTCGGCCACGGCCCTGCGCGAGATCGTCGGGACGCTGAAGCGCGAGAAGTTCGACATCGTCATCATCGACTCGATCCAGACCCTGTGGAGCGACGCCCATGAGGCCGGACCCGGATCGGTCACCCAGGTGCGGGCCTGCGCCGGAGAACTGGTGCGGCTGGCCAAGGCGCAGGGCGTCGCCGTGGTGCTGGTGGGCCATGTGACCAAGGACGGTCAGATCGCTGGCCCGCGCGTGGTCGAACACATGGTCGACGCCGTGCTGAGCTTCGAGGGCGAGCGCGGCTATCCGTTCCGCATCCTGCGCGCCGGCAAGAACCGCTTCGGGGCGACCGACGAGATCGGCGTGTTCGAAATGGGCGACGCCGGCCTGCGCGAAGTCGCCAACCCCTCGGCCCTGTTCCTCGGCGACAGCACCGAGCGGGCTCCGGGGTCGGCGGTGTTCGCCGGCATCGAAGGCTCCCGGCCGGTGCTGGTCGAGGTGCAGGCGCTGGTCGCCCCCTCGGCCTACGGCACCCCGCGGCGGGCCGTGGTCGGATGGGACTCCGGCCGGCTGGCCATGGTGCTGGCCGTGCTGGAGGCGCGCTGCGGGCTCGGCTTCGGCGATCGCGACGTCTACCTGAACGTCGCCGGCGGCCTGCGCATCAACGAGCCGGCTGCGGATCTGGCGGCGGCGGCGGCGCTGATCAGCTCGGCCAACGACATGCCCCTGCCGCAGGGGTGCGTGGTGTTCGGCGAGATCAGCCTGTCGGGCGAGGTGCGCGCCGTGGGCCGGGCCGAGGCCCGGCTGCGCGAGGCGGCCAAGCTGGGCTTCGACCAGGCCCTGTCGCCGCCGCTGACGGCCAAGGACAAGGGCGTCCGCCTCACGGCGGTGTCCCGACTGGGCGAGGCGGTCGAACGAATCTCGGAAAGCCGTTACTAGTTCAGCCCCAGCCGCAGCCGAGCCCGCATGACCGGTTTCGACGCCATCGCCATTCTGGTCATCCTCGGCTCGGCCGCCGCCGGCTGGGTGCGCGGGGCGACGCGCGAGATCATCACCCTGCTCAGCTTCGTGCTGGCGGCTTTTGTCGCCCTCGTCGCCCTGCCGCTGACCGCGCCGGTCGGCCGCGGCCTGGTCGATCCCGACTGGGGCGGGACCATCCTCGCGGCCATCGTCTCCTTCTTGCTGATCTACTTCGGCATTCGCATCTTCGGCTCGATCCTGTCGCGTCGGGCGCAGGCGCATCCGCGGCTCGGCGGGGTCGACCGGTTCTTCGGCGTCTTCATCGGCGCCGCCCGCGCCCTGGTGCTGCTGGGAGCGATCCACCTGGTGGTGGTCGCCGCCCTCCCCGGCGAACGGACGCCGCGCTGGCTCAGCGAAGCGGCCGTCCGGCCGGCGACGGCGGGGGCGGCGCGGCTGATCCAGATCGTGCTCCCCGGCATCGGCCGCGGGGCCGACGCGCTCACGCCGGTGGTCGCTTCGTCCGTGAGCGAAGGGTTTTCCGGCGACGAAGCCTTGCCCCCGCCGCAAAGTGACAATACTTCGCGGACGCCCGCCGCCCGCTGATTTTCCTCGCGTCATCGGAGTCTTCGATGAGCCGCCTCGAGCACTGCATCGCCGAACCGGTCGTCCACCGGGAGCATTTCCGGGACGTCGACGACGACCGTCCGCGCCTCGAGTGCGGCGTCTGCGGCGTCTGGGGCGCCGAGCCCGACGCCGGCTCCGCCATCGTGGCCCTGGGCCTGCACGCCCTGCAGCATCGCGGGCAGGAAGCCTGCGGCATCGCCAGCGTGCACGAGGCGCGCTTCTACACCGAACGGCATATGGGCCTGGTCGGCGAGGCTTTCGGCGGGGCGGACCTGCCGCGGCGCATGCCGGGGTCGGCCGCCGTGGGCCACACCCGCTACTCCACCGCCGGCGGCAGCTTCCTGCGCAACATCCAGCCGATGTTCGCCGATCTGGACCAGGGCGGCATCGCCATCGCCCACAATGGCAACCTGACCAATTTCAAATACCTGCACAGCCAACTTGTGTCGGAAGGCGCGATCTTCCAGTCGACGTCGGACTCGGAGGTCATCCTTCACCTGATCGCCCGCAGCCGGAAGGCGAAGATCGTCGACCGCTTCATCGACGCCATCGGGCGCATCGAGGGCGGCTACGCCCTCGTCTGTCAGACCCGGTCCAAGATGATCGGCGCGCGCGACCCGCTCGGCATCCGGCCGCTGGTGCTCGGCCGGCTGGGCGACGCCTGGGTGCTGGCCTCGGAGACCTGCGCGCTGGACACCATCGGGGCCGAGTTCGTGCGGGATGTGGAGAACGGCGAGGTGGTGGTCATCGATCACGACGGCCTGCGCTCGGAGAAGCCCTTCCCCCAGAAGGCCGCCCGCCCCTGCCTGTTCGAGTATGTCTATTTCTCGCGCCCGGACAGCATTCTCGACGGCAAGTCGGTCTACGAGGTGCGCAAGCGTATGGGCCGCCAGCTGGCGCGCGAGCACGCGGTCGAGGCCGACGTGGTCGTGCCGGTGCCGGACTCCGGCGTGCCGGCAGCGCTGGGCTACGCCCAGGAGAGCGGCATCCCCTACGAGATGGGCATCATCCGCAGCCACTATCTGGGCCGCACCTTCATCCAGCCCAGCCAGGGCGCGCGGCAGAAGGGCGTTCGCATGAAGCACAGCCCGAACAAGGCGGTGCTGGCCGGCAAGCGGGTGGTGCTGATCGACGACTCGATCGTGCGCGGCACCACCTCCGTGAAGCTGGTGCGGGCCGTGCGCGCGGCCGGGGCCGCCGAGGTGCACCTGCGCTCGGCCTCGCCGCCGATCCTGTACCCCGACTTCTACGGCATCGACATGCCGGAGCGGGACCAGCTGATCGCCGCCAATCAGTCGCTGGAAGAGATGCGGGCCTACCTCGAGGTGGACTCGCTGGGCTTCCTCTCGGTCGACGGCCTGTACGGCGCGCTCGAGGCCGGGCCGCGCGATCCGGACAATCCGCAGTACACCGACCACTACTTCACCGGCGAATACCCGACCCGCCTGCTGGACCGGGAGATCGAGGAAGGCGGCCGGCAGGAGGCGAACCGGCAACTTTCGCTGCTGGTGAGCGCTTAAGCGCTCATGATCCAGCTCGGCTATTTCACCATCGACACCCAGGACATCGACAAGGCGCGCGCCTTCTACGGCGCCCTGTTCGGCTGGCGCTTCGACGAGGCCCAATCGCACACGGCCTACGCCCATGTGGCCGACAGCCAGCCGCCCTTCGGCTTCGTCAAGGTGGAGCGGCCGAAGAACAACGAACACCTGTACTTCCGCGTCGACGACGTCGACGCCCTGTGCGAGCGGGTCGTGGAGCTGGGCGGCAAGGCGGCGGTGCCGTCCGACAGCCGGTCCGGCCGAACCGCCGTGGTCGAGGACGACCAGGGCGTGAGCTTCAGCCTGTGGCGCCCCGCCCCCGGATTCTGATCCCTCGCGCCTTCCGGCCCGGCTCCGGCCGCGCTATCAGCGCGCCATGACCGACCTCCCCCTCAAGGACCGCATCGCCCTCGTCGTCGGGGCCTCGCGCGGCATCGGCTACGAGAGCGCCCTGGCGCTGGCGCAGGCGGGCGCGCACGTGATCGCCACCGGCCGCACCGAAGGCGGCCTCGAGGAGCTGGACGACGCCATCTTCGCCGCCACAGGCCGGCACGCCACCCTGATCCCGTTCGACCTGGTGGACGGCGGCGCCATCGACCGGCTGGGCGGCGCGATCTATGAGCGTTTCGGCCGCCTCGACATCTGGGTGCAGGCCGCCGCGACGCTGGGCGCCGAGGGCCTGTCGCCCGTGTCGCACGCCGACCCGCGCCAGTTCGCCAAGGTCGAGCGCACCAACTTCACCGCCGTCTACCGGTTGATCCGGTCGCTGGAGCCGCTGCTGCGGGCCTCCGACGCCGGCCGGGTGATCCACCTGACCACCAGCGTGGCGACCACGCCCCGGGCCTTCTGGGGGGTGTATGCGGCGACCAAGGCCGGGGCCGAGACCCTGATGCGTTGCTGGGCGGATGAACTGGAAAGCCTGAAGATCCGCGTCGCCGTGCTCGACCCGGGCCGGATGCGCACGCAGATGCGGGCCCAGGCCTATCCGGGCGAGGATCCGGAGCAGAATCCGCACCCGTCGGAGATCGGCCCGCTGATCGTCGAACTGGCACGTCCGGATCGCGAGCCGCCGCTGAAGGTCAGCTTCCGCGAGTGGAAGGACGGCCCGGGGGCGGCGGCGCTGGTCTAGCGCTTGGGTCCGCCCTTCTGCCCGGTGCGCACACGGCCCGACCGCGACACCTGGCGCGCCCCGCCGCGGGCCCCCTTCTGGACAGCGACGCTGCTGCCGGCCTTCTTCGAGGCCGAAGCCTTGAGGCCGCCGAGCGGCTTCACCTTGGGCTTGAAGCCGGCGCGGGTCTTCTGCTCCAGCGCCTTGCCGGGCAGCTTCGACACCGCTTCGGCCTTCTCGGCCTTCTGCACCCGCTTGGGCGCGGTCTTCGCGGCGCCCTTGAAGCGCTCCGGCCCCGACTTGGCGCCGCCCTCGGCGTAGGGGTTGGCCGAGCCGGACTTGACGGTCAGGCGGATCGGCGTGCCCGGCAGGTCGAAGCTCTCGCGGATCGAGTTGACCAGGTAGCGCTTGTAGTGATCGGGCATGGCCGAGGCGCGGCTGGAAAACAGCACGAAGGTCGGCGGCCGGGCCTTGGTCTGGGCGATGTACTTCGGCTTGATGCGCTTGCCGTCGACGGCCGGCGGCGGGTGTCGCTGCACCGCCAGCGCCAGCCAGTCGTTGAGGTCGCGCGTCTTCACCTTGACCGACCAGGTGTCCCAGGCCTGCAGGATGGCCGGCATCAGGCGCTCGACGCCGCGGCCGGAATGGGCCGACAGGGCGACGAACGGGGAGCCCTTGAGCTGGGGCAGCTTGTCGTCGGCGAGACGCTTGAGCTCGGCGAGACGGGCCTGCGGTTCGTCCTCGAGATCCCACTTGGAGGCGACGTAGACCAGCGCCCGGCCCTCGCGCTCGACCAGGTCGGCGAGCTGCAGGTCCTGGATGTCGAAGGCGTTGTCCTTGTCCATGACCAGCACCACCACCTCGGCGAAGGTGATGGCGCGGATGGTGTCGGCGACCGACAGCTTCTCCAGCTTCTCCTGCACCCGCGCCTTGCGGCGCATGCCGGCGGTGTCGACGAAGCGGACGGCGCGGCCCTCGTAGTCCCAGTCGACCGAGATCGAATCCCGGGTGATGCCGGCTTCGGGGCCGGTCAGCAGGCGGTCCTCGCCCAGCAGGCGGTTGATCAGGGTCGACTTGCCGGCGTTGGGGCGGCCGATCACGGCGATGCGGATCGGCTTGTCGGCCTCCTCCGCGTCGCTCTCGGCGAGCACCATGTCCGAGGTGGCCGCGAGAATGGCCTGGTAGAGGTCGGCCATGCCCTCGCCGTGCTCGGCTGAGAGGGCGACCGGCTCGCCGAAGCCGAGGCCGTGCGCCTCGCCCACCCCGCCGCCGCTCTCGCGGCTCTCCGACTTGTTGGCCAGCAGGATGACCGGCTTGTCGACCTTGCGCAGACGGTCGGCGAAGATGCGGTCCAGCGAGGTGACGCCCTCGCGCGCGTCCATCATGAACAGGATCAGCTCGGCGTCGTCGATGGCCGCCTCGGTCTGCTCGCGCATACGGGCTTCAAGGCTTTCGTCGGTGACGTCCTCGTAGCCAGCGGTGTCGATCAGGGTGAGGTCCATGTCGCCGATGTTCCCGTCCGCGTAGCGACGGTCGCGGGTCACGCCCGGGCGATCGTCGACGAGTGCCAGGCGCTTGCCGACGAGGCGGTTGAACAGGGTCGACTTGCCCACATTGGGGCGGCCGACGATGGCGACCTTCAGAGCCATGCCGGCCTTCTAACGCGTCTGGAGGGATTCCGTCAGCGGATGCTGACCAGAACGCCCCGATCGGTGAGCACATAAAGCGCGCCGTTGTAGGCGGCCGGGGCGATGAAGGCCGGGCCGCCGAGGCGCACCGAGGCGGTCTGGGCGCCCGTCTTGGGGTCGAAGGCCACCAGTTCGCCGTCGGAGTTGACCAGCAGCAGCCGGTTCGAGGCCAGCAGCGGTCCCGACCACTCGGGGGTCACGGTGCGGTCGAAGAAGCCGAGGAAGCCGCCTTCCTTACGCGTCCGTCCCTCGTTGAGGTCGCGGGTCCAGTAGACCTGGCCCGTCTCGCGATTGACCACGGTCAGCTCGCCGCTCTTGGACACCACGTAGACCACGTCCCCGACCGGCAGCGGCGCGTTGACGCCGGACACGGGCAGCTGCCATTTCGGCTGGCCCGACCGCACGTCGAGGGCGGCCATCTGGCCCGAGTGGCTGACGGCGTAGACCACGCCACGGCTGATCACCGGACGGCCGGCGATGTCGCGAATCTCGGAGAGGGCGCTGGTGCGGGTGGTGCGCGCGAGGACCTGGGTCCACAGCGACTGGCCGGTCGAGGCCCGCAGGGCGATCAACTCGCCCGAGGAGAAGGGCGCGATCACCGTGTCGCCGGTCACCGCCGGGCTGGAGGCGCGCATGATGCGGGCCGGTTCGGGGATGCCGCGGTAGGACCAGTCCTGCTGCCCGGTGTTCACGTCGAAGGCGAACATCTGGTTCTCGACATCCACCACGAAGAGGCGCGAGCCGGCCACCGTCGGCGCGCCGTGGATCGGCACGTCCACCGGCGTCGTCCACAGCACCGCCCCCGTCGCCTGGTCGAGCGCGGTCACCGTGCGGTAGCCGGAGGCGACGAAGACCTTGCCGCCGCCGATGGCCACGCCGCCGCCGAAACCGCCGCCGCTGGAGCCGCCGCCGAAGCCGAACAGTCCGCGCGAAGCCTCGGCCTCATCCGGCTTGATGTCCGTACGCCAGGCGACGTTCCCGCTGCCGGCGTCGACGGCCGTTACCGTGGACTCGCCGTCCAGCACGAACACCCGTCCATTGTCGGCGACCACCGGGGCCATGACCTGGTGGTCCCGCGACGAGCCGGTTCCGATGTCGCGACGCCAGGCGACCGTCAGGTCGGCGCCGGCGATGACGTGCTCGACGGCGTTGTCGGCGCCGCCGCCGGGCTGGGTCCACGCCGTCGCCGCCTGGGGACCGGGCAGGAAGAAATCGCGGCCGGCCAGAGCCGCGGAGGGCGCGAGCTGCTGTTCGAACTCAAGCACCGAGATGCGCTGGCCCTCGGTGGCCGTGGCCGACGGCTGGTCCTGTCCTCCGAGGCCGAACGGCAGGACGCGCCGCACCGTGCCGCACGAGGCGACGGTGACGGCGAGGCCGCACAGCAGGGCGACTTTGAGCACACGGTTCATGGCGGACGTCCTGGGAACGGGGATCACGGGCGGTCGGCGGCCGCGGGGGCGGCCGGCTGGGGGCTTCCGGCCGGGCGGTCCGCGGGAGCGGCGGTCGCGTCCGGAACCGGAATGGAAGCCTGCGCCCGGGTGATGGCGGCGATGTTGGCGGCCCCGCCGGCGTCGATGCCCGAGATGGCCAGATCGGCCACCTGACCGACCATCGGCGGCGTGTCGAGGCTGTTCTTCAGCACCACCAGCGCCTCGCGGGCCTCGTCGGCCTTGCCATGCTGCAGACGGGCGAGTGCCAGATCGAGGGCGGCGAACGAACGGTACGGACGATCGTCGCCGGTCAACGGCTCGAGCCGGGCCTCGATGTCCGCGAGGGACGCCGAGTCCATCGCGATCCGGGCCGCCTTAAGCGCAGCGGCGTCAGCGATCAGCGGATCGCGCGAAGCCTTGGCCGCGGCGTCGAGGTGGGCGAGCGCGTCGTCGGCGCGGTTGGCGTCGAGCGCGATGCCGGCGCGCTGCATCAGGGCCATGGCCTTGTAGGCTCCGTTGCCCTCGTCGGCCGCCTGCTTGAAGGCGGCGTCGGCGCCGGTGGGATTGTTCGCTTCAAGCGATTCGATGCCGCGCTCGTAGGCGACCGAGGCCTTGTCGGCCTTCGAGGTCTCCCAGCTCTGCCAGCCCCACCAGCCCAGGGCGGCCAGAAGGGCGACCAGAAGCACGCCGCCGACGACGGGCAGCCAGGTGCGGGCCAGCCGCTTGTAGCGGTCGGAGCGGAGCTCCTCCTCGACCTGCTCGAAGACATCAACCACGGAAACGTCGCCCCTCGAAAACGGACATCAGGCCGCTGAAAACTCAAACCGGCCGGACCCTAGAGGCTCGGCTTGTCCGCCGCAACGCGCCGCTTAGGAGGCGGCCGGCTTTTTCGAGAAGTAGGTCTCGACTTCGGCAGGAAAACGGCGCTCGCGGACGTCATGGGCGTAGTCGGCGACCGCTCGGTCGATCTCGCCCTTCAAGTCGGCGTAGCGACGCACGAATTTCGGGGTCCAGTCGAACAGGCCCAGCATGTCCGAGACGACGAGGATCTGGCCGTCGCACGCCGCCGAGGCGCCGATGCCGATGGTCGGCTTGTCGATCGCCGCGGTGATGTCGCGGGCCAGCCCCTCGGCCACCCCCTCGACCACCACGGCGAAGGCTCCGGCGTCGGCGGTGGCCTCGGCCTCCGACATCACCCGCAGGCGCTCCTCGTCGGTACGCCCCTTGGCCTTGAAGGCGCCGTCGGTCAGCACGGCCTGCGGCCGCAGGCCGACGTGTCCCATCACGGGAATGCCGCGCTGGACCAGATAGGCGATCGTCTCCGCCACCGTCGGACCGCTCTCCAGCTTCACGCCCTGGGCCCCGGTTTCCTTCATCACCCGGGCGCAGTTCTCGTAGGCCTGTTCCTTGCCGCCCTCATAGGAGCCGAAGGGCATGTCGATGACCACCATGGCCCGCTTCGAGCCGCGCATCACCGCCTGGCCGTGCAGGATCATCATCTCCAGGGTGACGCCGACGGTGTTGGGCAGGCCGTGCACCACCATGCCGACGCTGTCGCCGACCAGCAGCACGTCGCAGTGAGGATCGAGGATCGCGGCCGTGGGCGCGTCGTAGGCGGTCAGACAGACGAGCGGTTCGCCACCCTTGCGGGCCCGGATGTCCGGCGCGGCGAGGCGGCGGACGGTTTCCTGCTTCTGACTGGACATCGGGTCGGCTCCAGGTCGGGGGAGCTCCTAGATAGGCCCCCCGCCGGCGGCCGTCACCTCACACTTCCTGGGACAGGCGCACCACGCCGGCGGCGGCGACGGCGATCAGGGCGCCGGCCATGATCCAGAACATCTGCATCCCGCTCATCGAGCCGAGCTCGAGGCTGCCGAGGCCGAACTGGTCGAGACCCGACTGGATCGCCGTCTGGGCGTTGAACGAAACCGAGCGGACCCCCTGCCCCAGCGCCTCGCCGGCGACCACGCCGTCGTCGGAGCCGATGTTGACAGTCAGGGTTTCGCGGACGGCGACCACGCCGCCGATGATTCCCGCAACGCCAAGGGCGAGGCCGCGCACGGCCGAACCCTTCTGCAGCCGTCGCTCCACCTGGGCGGTGAACAGGGCGGCGTCCGGCAAGGCCGGCGCGCGCGCGAAGAGGCGCTCGATGTCGGGGTCGAATTCGTCAGCCGACATGCTGAGTCCTCCCCAGGGGCTGTGCGGGTTCCGGCTGGAGCCGCGCACGGAGTTTATCCAGACCACGTTTGACATGAGACTTCACCGTGCCGAGTGGCAAATTGAGGGCCGTGGCGATCTCGGGATGGGCCATGCCCGCGCCGTGACAAAGAGAGACGCACAGCCGCTCGGCCTCGCTGAGGCTCTTGAGGGCCTCGTCCAGATCGACCCGTCCCGCGTGATCGGTCGGCGGCGCGACATCTTCGCTTTCGATTTCCGCGACATACCGCGCTTCCTTCGCCACCCGCTTGATGTAGAGGCGGGCGGCGATGCGCTTGACCCAGGCGGCGAAGGTGCCCTCGCCGCGGAACTCGGCGCACCGCTCGAACGCCTGGATGAAGGCGTCCTGGGCGATGTCGTCGGCCAGCGCCGGCTGGGCGCCCATCCGCCGCAGCAGGCCGCGCACCGCCGAGCCGTGGCGGCGAACGAGCTCTCCGAACTCGCGCCGCCCGCCCGCCGCCGCGAGGGCGGCGAGCTCGACGTCGTGCCGGTCGACCAGAGGCTGGGTCATGGTTCTTCCCCCTGTCCCGTCCGACCTCAGTCCTTGTTCTTGTTGAAGAAGCTCAGGACGATGAAGGCCAGACCGATGGTGACCGGGATGGCGGCGATGCCCAGCAGGCCGTCGCCGACGTTCGGGCCCCACTCGCTGCCGCCCGAGCTGAGATCATTGATCAGGCCGAAGGCGCCGATGCCGATGCCGACCGCCAGCCAGATGACACCGCGGCGAATGTCGCGGCTGCGCGAGGGCAGATTGCGCGACACGTCCTGGGTCAGGGCGTCGATGACCTCGGGCGGCAGCGTCTGACCCTTGTCCATTGCGTGGCGCAGGGTCGCCTGCATCTCGCGCTTTTCGCGGCTCTTCAGCCAGCTCGGGCCGACGACGATGGCGGTGATGGTTCCGAAGACCGCGAAGATCGCGAAGACCGGAATGAAATCTTCCATTGGGGTATCCCCTCTTCCTCATTCGGCAGGAGCGTGACGCTCCGGCCTTCTGACGACAAGAGGCGGCTGGATGCGCCGACGGATGCGCCGGACGGGGTGAAACTTTCGTAAGGCCGGTGAAACCGGTTACAACGCGGAACCCGGAGGACTCTCATGCTGGATCGACGCGCCGTGCTCGCCGGACTGACCGCCACGCCCCTCGCCGCCTGCGCGACGGCCCGCGGGGGCGACGGCGGACGCGAGCTGACCCTGATCACCTTCAACATCTGGCACAACCAGGGCGACTGGCCGGCCCGCCTGCCGCTGCTGGTCGCGGCCCTGCGGGCGGCGGACGCCGACGTGATCGGCCTGCAGGAGGTGCTGGAGGACGCCGCCGTCGGCCTGCCCAACCAGGCGGAGACGCTGGCGGCGGCGCTGGGCGGCTACGAGGTGCGTTTCGTCTCGACCGATCCGGAGGGGGCGCCCCGGCGCTATGGCAACGCCATCCTCAGCCGGCTGCCGGTGCTGGAGCACGACTCGCGCAAGCTGGAGCCGCTGGACGATTACCGCACGGCGATCCGGGCGCGGGTGGACCTGCGCGGCCGCCCCGTCGACGTCGTCAACACCCACCTCGCCTGGCAGCCGGACCAGGCGGCCACGCGGGCGCGACAGATCGCCGACCTGATGGACTGGCTGCCGGACGACGGCACGCCGCTGGCGGTGATGGGCGACTTCAACGCCGAGCAGACGGACGCCGGGCTGGCGGCGCTGACCGGCGACCGGTTCTTCAGCGCCCTGCCCGACGGAGCCGCCCGCACGACGCTGAACCCGGCCAAGGGGCACCAGTCGCGGGTGATCGATCACATCTTCGCCGAGACGGCGCATTTCACACGGGCAACTGCGCAGGTGATCGGCGATGCTTCCTTGGCCGGCGTGCACCCGTCCGACCACTTCGGGGTGGCCGCGACCCTCAGACTGCATTGAGGCGGCGCAACTCCTGCGGTTCCCGGCGCGTTCGCCGGGCACGTCGCCTGCAATAGCCGGAGCCCGTGATGGTCCAGATCACCTACCGCATCGCCGAACACGACGGAGGCTGGGCCTACCGGCTGGGCGACACCTGGTCGGAGACCTACCCGGATCACGACTCCGCTCGCGCGGCCGCTGTGGCCGCCGCCCGCGAGCAGAAGGTTCCGGACGAGGACGCCTTCATCGAGTACGCCGACGCCTCCGGCGAGTGGGTGGTCGAGCGCGCCGACGGCCGCGATCGGCCGGATCCCGTCGTCGAAGGCTGAACGGCCACGGTTGCATCCGGCGGCCGAAGACGGCCGTATGGGGGAGGTCCGACAGGAGATCCGCCATGCGCCCGTTCCGGAGCCCCCTCGCCGCCTCCCTTCTCGCCTTTGCGCTCGCCCTGCCCGCCAACTCACTGGCCCAGGACGTCCGCTACTACAATGTGCCGGCCGGCGGCCGGGCCCATGACGTGGCCGTCACCGCCGACGGCGAGGAGGTCTGGTGGACCGTCCAGCGCGGCGGCGCCCACGGCATCCTCGATCCGGACACGGGCGAGACCACGATCGTGCCGCTGGGCGAGGGCTCGGCGCCGCACGGGGTGATCGTCGGACCGGACGGGAACGCCTGGATCACCGACGGCGGCCAGAACGCCATCGTGCGCGTCGACCGGGAGACGCGCGAGGTGAAGGTCTGGCCGCTGCCCGAAGAGACGGGTCCCATCAACATGAACACCGCCGCCTTCGACCGGCGCGGCCGCATCTGGTTCACCGGCCAGACCGGCTTCTACGGGCGGCTGGATCCGGCGACGGACGATATGCAGGTGTGGTCGGCCCCGCGCGGCCGGGGCCCGTACGGCATCACCGCGACGCCCTCGGGCGACATCTGGTACGCCTCGCTGGCCGGCAGCCACATCGCCAGGGTCGATCTCGACACCGGAGAGGCGACCATCGTCGAGCCGCCGACGCCGAACCAGGGGGCGCGGCGCATCTGGTCGGACAGCCGGGGGCGGCTGTGGGTCAGCGAGTGGAACAGCGGCAACGTCAGCGTCCACGACCCGGCCGAGGGCAGCTGGCGCACCTGGAAGCTGCCGGGCGAGGCGCCGAAGACCTACTCCGTCTACGTGGATGAGCGCGACAAGGTGTGGCTGACCGATTTCGCCGCCAACGCCATCGTGCTGTTCGACCCCGAGACCGAGACCTTCCGCAGCTTTCCGAGCGACCGCGAAGGGGCGAACGTTCGGCAGATGCTGGGTCGGCCGGGCGAGGTGTGGGGCGCCGAGTCGGGGACCGACCGGCTGGTGGTGATCCGCTACGGCGAGTGACGTGGCGATCCTGCTGATCATGCTGGCGGCCCTGGCGGTTCCGCCGCAGGCTCGCGATCCCGGGGAGCGGGCCTTCCAGCGCTGCGCCGGCTGCCACTCGCTTCGGCCTGACGATTCGCAGTCGGTCGCCCCGAGCCTGCACGGCGTGTTCGGCCGGCGCGCGGGAACGGCGGAGGGTTTCGCCTACTCCCCGGCCCTGCGCGAGGCGGGCCGTCGGGGCCTGACCTGGGACGCGGCGACGCTCGCGCAGTTTCTCGAGGATCCCGAGGCCGCCGTTCCGGGCACGGCCATGCCCTATCAGGGCGGCCCGGCAAGCGAACGGGCGGCGGTGATCGACTTCCTGCGCCGCCGCGCGCCATAGGGCGAGCAACGCCTTGTGAACGGCCGGGGGTAGGCTTGGCCGGCCGCCGCCGCTAGTGCTGCCATGTCGTCAATGGAACCGGTTACAATGCGCCATACGCCCTTCGTCCCGACCCGTCGTCTGCTGCTGGCCGGAGGCGCGCTAACGGCCGGGCTGATGCTGGCGCCGCGGATGGCGGCGGCGCAGGCGCGGGACAACCTAGCGCGTGTCGACGACCTGATCGCCCGCATGACCATCGAGGAGAAGGCCGGACAGCTGAACCTGCAGAACGATCCGTTCCGCTGGCGGCCGGAAGGGGTGAACCCCGGCGACACGCTCGATTCGAACCAGGAGCAAACCGCGGCCGACATCCGGGCCGGCCGGATCGGCGCCCTGTTCAACGGCGTGGGGGCGAAAACCACGCGCTTCGTGCAGGATCTGGCGGTGCGGGAGAGCCGGCTGGGCATTCCACTGCTGTTCGCCGCCGACGTCGTCCACGGGCTGAAGACGACCTTCCCGGTGCCGCTGGGCGAGGCCGCCAGCTGGGATCTCGACCTGGCCGAGCGCACCGCCAGGGCGGCCGCGGTCGAGGGCGGCGCGGCGGGGGTGCATCAGACCTACGCCCCGATGGTCGACATCGGCCGGGACCAGCGCTGGGGCCGGGTGGTCGAGGGCGCCGGCGAGGACGTGCTGCTGGGCAACCTGTTCGCAGCCGCCCGCACCCGGGGCTTCCAGGGGGACGACCTGAAGCACTGGTCGTCCTTGCTCGCCACCGCCAAGCATTTCGCCGCCTACGGCGCGGCCGAGGCGGGCCTGGACTACAACTCCACCGACATGAGCGAGCTGGAGCTGCGCTCGGTCTACCTGCCGCCGTTCAAGGCCGCGATCGACGCCGGGGCGCTGTCGATCATGAGCGCCTTCAACGACCTGAACGGCGTGCCGACCAGCGGCAACAAATGGCTGCTCACCGACCTGCTGCACGGCGAGTGGGGCTTCGCCGGCTTCGTGGTCTCGGACTACACCTCGGAGCAGGAACTGATCGCGCACGGCTTCGCCGCCGACGGTCGTGACGCGGCGCGCATCGCCCTGATGGCGGGCGTCGACATGTCGATGAAGAGCGGCCTCTACATGGAGCACATCCCGGGGCTGGTGCAGTCGGGCGACGTGCCGGTGGAGCGGGTCGATGAGGCGGTGCGCCGGGTGCTGATGACCAAGGCGGCCCTGGGGCTGTTCGAAAATCCCTACCGCGGTTCGGACGTGCGGCTGGAGGCGCGGGTCACCGGCAGCCGCGAGCACCTCGCCCTCGCCCGCGAGGCCGGGCGCAAGTCGATCGTCATGGTCAAGAATGACGGCGGCCTGCTGCCGCTGCCGAAGACCGGCAAGCGCTACGCCCTGATCGGCCCGTTTGGCGACGACCGTGTCGACCTGTTCGGACCGTGGTCGATCTTCAAGGATCCGGACCTCGCCGTATCGCTTGAGCAGGGCCTTCGCGCCGCCTTGGGCGACGGCTCCAGCCTGACGGTGGTGAAGGGCTCGAACGTCGAGACGCCGCTGGAGGGCGGCATCGAGGCGGCGGTGATCGCAGCGTCGCAGGCCGACGTCGTGCTGCTGGCCGTGGGCGAAAGCCAGAACATGTCGGCCGAAGCCCAGTCACGCGTCGACATCGGCATTCCCGAGCCCCAGCTGGCCCTGGCCGAGGCCGTGGCCGCGACCGGCAAGCCGGTGGTGGTCCTGCTGCGCAACGGGCGGGCCATGGAGCTGTCGGGCGCGGTGAAGGACGCGCGCGCCATCCTGGTCACCTGGTTCCTCGGCTCGGAGACCGGCAACGCGGTGGCCGACGTCCTGTTCGGCGACCACGCCCCGACTGGCCGCCTGCCGGTCAGCTTCCCGCACTTCTCGGGCCAGTCGCCCTTCTACTACGCGCACAAGAATACGGGGCGGCCGGCCGCCTCACGCGACGAGGGCTTCAAGGCGCAGTTCCGCGAGACCGGCAACGACGCCCTCTATCCCTTCGGCCACGGCCTGACCTATTCGCCCGTGCAGTACTCGCCGGTGCGGCTGTCGTCGTCGACCATGCCGTGGAACGGCGAGCTGACCGCCAGCGTCACCCTGACCAATGTCGGCGAGCGGCCGGCCGAGGAAGTGGTGCAACTGTACATCCGGGACCGGGCGGCCACGATCACCCAGCCCGTGCGCCTGCTGAAGGGCTTCCGGCGGGCCGTCGTGCCGGCGGGCGGTTCGGTCGAGGTCTCGCTGCCGCTGAAGTTCGACGATCTGCTGTTCCTGGGCGCCGATCTGCGGCCGACGGTCGAGCCGGGCGAGTTCGATGTCTGGCTGGCGCCCAGCGCCGAGGCCGGCGAGCCCGTCCGCTTCACCCTGACGCGCTGATCAGGCGAACACGGCCGCATAGACCTCCGGCTTGAAGCCGACTGTCGTGCGGCCGTCGACCTCCAGCACCGGGCGCTTGATCATCGACGGCTGGGCCAGCATCAGCTCGATGGCCTTGCCGGCGTCGAGGTCGGCCTTCGCTTCGGGCGGCAGGCCGCGGAAGGTCGTGCCGGCCCGGTTCAGCACCGTCTCCCAGCCGTGGGCGGCGACCCAGTCGGCGAGCGTCGCCGGGTCGATGCCGAGCTTCTTGTAGTCATGGAAGCCGTAGGCGACGCCGTGCTGGTCCAGCCACACGCGCGCCTTCTTCACCGTGTCGCAGTTGGGGATGCCGTAAAGGGTCGGGAGCATGGGTCGCCTCACCATGTGATCAGCCCTCGTCTGCCCCTCCGTCGCTGATCGGGCAAGTCGTCCGACGCGGTGTACGGAACGGATCGCGCCCCTCGCCACTTGAGGGGTCGACGACCGACAACAGGAGGCTCCCATGATCAGGTTCGCCTGCACCGCCGCCACGCTCACCTTCGCGCTCGCGGCGTGCGGATCGCCCGAAAGCCCGCAGGAACCGGCCGACGCGCCGGCCACGACGCCCGCCACGGGCGCCCCTGCCGCCGCCGGGGCGGCCATGCGCGCCGTCGCCGTGCTGCGGACTGCGGCCGGCGAGGCGGCGGGCACGGCGACCGCCACCTCGACGGACGGCCAGACCATGCTGACGCTCAACGTCGAGGGCCTGGCGCCGGGGCAGCACGGTGTCCATGTCCACATGACCGGACGGTGTGATCCGCCGGCGTTCGAGAGCGCCGGCGGGCACTGGAACCCGTCCGGCGCGCAGCACGGGCTGGAGAACCCGCAGGGTCAGCACGCGGGCGACATGCCCAACCTGACCGTCGGCGCGGATGGACAAGGCACGCTGGAATACCGTCTGGAGGGCGCGTTCGACGGGTTGCTGGACGCGGACGGCTCCGCCTTCGTGGTCCACGCCTCGGCGGACGACCAGCGCACCGACCCTTCCGGCGACAGCGGCGACCGGATCGCCTGCGGCGTGTTCGAACGAGGCTGACGACGCCGGCTACCGACGCCGGATGTGAACCCGAGCCAGACCGGCGCGGAGTCGCCTCAACGGGCGCGGGCCCAGAACAGAGACCCCGCGCACGGGCACGAGGAAGGTGAGGAGAAAGGCGACGATCGCCAGGGCGACGGCATAGGTCTCGTTGAGCATGACGGCCTCCAACCCGGCTAGAATGGCGGAGCTCCGGAAGCCGGCCTTGACCGGGATCAATCCGCCGGCCGGGCCGGTGCGCCTTGCGCCTGATCAAGGCGCGCTACCGCGGCGGCGGACAAAATTCGGGCGACAGGAGGCCTCGCATGTCGCACCACATCCGCCGGCTACTGGCCGTTGCCGACGCCTCGCCCGAGGGCGAGCGTCTCGCCCGGACCGCCGCCGCCCTCGCCCGGCGTCTGGATGCGGGGCTGGTGGCCCTGTGGGTCCTTCGTCGTCCCTCCCCCTCCCCGGCCGAGACCTTCGCGCGGGGGGCCGGCCCCATGCACGAGGTCTTCGAGCACCAGGCCGCCGCCGAGGCCGGGCTGAGCACGGAGGCGCGGCTGGCCTTCGTCCGCGCCGTCGGCGCAGCCGGCGTGCCCGTGGATTTCCGGCCGACGTGGGATGACGGCGCAGCGTCCCTCCCGCCGACCCGGGCCGGCGACCTGTTCGTGGTCGGCCATCCGAAGCTGCATGACCAGCCGGACGCCCTGACGGCGGAGCGGCTCCTGATCGCCTCGGGGCGGCCGGTCCTGATCCTTCCGTCCGACGCGGAGTCGTCTGTGCACGGGCCTGTCCTGATCTGCTGGAACGGCAGTCCGGCCGCGCGGCGCGCCGTCGAGGACGCCCTGCCCCTCATCCGCACGGCCGGATCGGCGACGATTCTGGTGGTCGACGACGCGGCCTCGCTCGAAGGTGTCGAGGACCTCACGACGAGCCTGCGGGAGCGCGGCGTCAAGGCTGCGGTGCAGTGGACGACCTCAGGGTCGGCCACGGTCGCCGAGACCATCGCCGCCGTCGCCGGGGATCTCGACGCCGGCCTGATCGTCCTCGGCGGCTACAGTCGCTCGCCGACCCTCGAGCGCATCTTCGGCGGCGTCACCCGCTCGTTCCTCGCCGGCGCGCCCCGGCCGCTCCTGCTCTCCCACGTCCCCGCGCACCTCGCCCGGGCACAAGCCCCTGCCGGTGAAGCGGCCGGGTGACTGTCCGCGGCGTCCGCCGATGGGGCCCGGCCTCACCGCGGCCGGACGCGGCCGCCGTCGGAGACCGCCTGGCCGGGATAGACGACCACGCGCTGTCCGGCCTCGAGACCGGACCGGACCTCGGTCAGCTCGCCATCGCTCTGACCGATCCCGACGGGCGTGAGCCGCGCGCGTCCGCCTTCCACCCGGAACACGGCCCAGCGTCCGCCATCGCGGAACAGACTGCCGACGGGGACGCGGAGCACGGAGTCCGCGCTCCACACCGTCACCCCCGCCTCGACCCGATAGGCGTGACCTACCGCGCGCCACGCCGCCGGCGGGTCGTCCGGATCGATGATCACATTGACCCGCTGCTCCTCCACCCCCAGGGCGGAGACCTTCAGGAAGCCGGCCGGCTCGATCGCGCGCACCCGGCCCCGAAGAGGCGGACCTCCCCAGGAGTCGATGATGACCGGCGCGCCGACGCTTACTCGTGCGGCGTCGGAGGACAGCAAGTCGGCGACGATCTCGATGTCGCCCGGATCGCCGATCTCCATCAGCGGCGCCCCTTGTGTGACGACGGCTTCGCTCTCCTGCAGCACCCGCAGGACCCGGCCCGAGGCGGGGGCCCGGATCGACACCGTGCGCGTCGAGGCGCTCCCCGCGGAGGGGTCGACGAGACGGACGCGGGCGGCCTCGAGGTTGGCCTGGCGCACGCTCACCCCGGCGCGGGCGTGGTCGAGGGCGGCGGCGGCGGTGCGCAGCTCCAGCCGGGCGCGATCGAGGGCGCTCTGCGAGGCGACGGCGCTGGCGAACAGGGTCTCGGCGCGCTGCGCCTCCGTGCGCGCCCAGGCCAGCTGGCTCTCCGCCTGTTCGAGTTCGGCCCGGGCCAGCGCGAGGGCCGCCTCCGCGGCGCGCACCGCGGCCTGGCTTTCGCCACGCGAGCGGTCGTCCAGGAACACCGCCGACGCCGGCTGGATCACCGCAACCACGGCTCCCGCCTCCACCCGTTCCCCCGCCCGGTTGCCGACGCGCAGCAGCCGCCCCGCGACCGGCGCGGAGACCAGGTAGACGTCGCGGACGCGCGTGCGCGCCTCATCCCGGATCGTCACGGCGAGCGGCCCCCGGGTGACCTCGGCGACGTCCACCGGGCCGAAAGGCGAGCGCGAGCAGGCCCGCCAGTCCAAGGCCGACCAGCGTCCAGAACACCGTCCGGAAGGAAAGCTTCGGCGTACCGAGCTTCGTCATCTCATTCCCCCGTCTTCAACGCGCTGGCGAGATCCAGCCGGTCGATCTGCAACCGCACCAGCAGCCCGGCGGCGACCGTGATCGCCAGCACCATCGCTCCGGCCAGGCCGAAGGTGGCCGGCGAGACGGCGAACGGCAGGCGGAACAGGTCGGAGCTCATCGCGTGGGCCAGGTACCAGGCCAGGGCCGCGCCCGCCGCGGCGCCGAGCGGCAGGGCGACGAGCGTCAGCACCACCACCTCGCCCAGCAGGATGTAGGAGACGTCGGCGCGCGAGAAGCCGAGAACCCGCAGCGAGGCCAGCTCCCGGCTCCGTTCGGCGAAGGAGATCCGGATCGTGTTGTAGACCACCCCGGCGGCGATCAGGCTGGCGAAGCCGACGTAGGTGAAGATGGCGACGCCGAGGTTCTCGTCGATCAGTTCCGCCAGCCGCCGCACCGCCTCGTCCTGCAGGCCGACGCCGACCACCGTCGGCGCGGCCTTGAGCCTGGCGTAGAGGTCGTCGGTCCGCTCGGAGTCGACCCCCAGCCAGGCGCCCGAGATCAGCGGCCCCTCGCCCAGCGCGCGGTTCAGATCCTCCAGCTGCATCCGGGCCCCGGAGCCGACGTAGCTGTCGACCACCGCGGTCACCGGCAGATTCAGCAACGGCCGGCGTCCTTCGGTGACCTGCGCCTCGACCCGGTCGCCCGGCTCGACTCCGAGCTTTGCCGCGAGGTCGCTCGACAGCACCAGCCCGCCGGGCGGCGGGTCGACCGGCCGGTCATCGCGGTCGACGAGCCGTGACAGGGTTCCGTCAAGCGGGGCGCCCGTGATCGCCGTGCGCTCCTCGTGCGGCCCGTGGCGCAGCCGCACGGCGACGGTGCGGAACGGCTCGGCCTCCAGCACGCCGGGCTCGCGGGCGAGGCTGAACAGGGCGGATCGGGAGCGGGGCTCGACCAGGGTCACCGAGACGTCGTGCGGGTTGGAGACGTCGAAGCTGGACCCGATCATCACCTCGATGGCGTCGAGCATCGACAGACTGCCGATCAGCAGCGCCCCCGAGGCCGCCACCCCCGCCACCGTCAGGGCCGCCCGACCGGGCCAGCGGATGATCTGGCGGAGGATCATGCGGGTCTGCTGGTCGAGCACCTTCATACGGGTGATGCGCCCGCCGGCGGCCCGGGAGAAGTCGGGCGGCGTGGCCGGCGTCATCGACTCGGCGGGTCGCAGGGCGGCTGCGCGCCGCACCGCCAGGGCGGCGCCGCCCAGGGTGGTCGCGGCGGCGACGGCGATGACGACCACATAGTCGGCCGGATTCGCCTCGAACAGCAGGTAGGGGAATCGGTAGTACTCCCGGTACATCTCGGCCATGGACCGCCCGAACCAGGTCCCGGCGGCGCCGCCGATGAGCACCCCGACCGCGGCCACGACGCAGACCAGCTTGAGATAGTGGGCGACCACGTCCCGGTCGCGGTAGCCGAACGCCTTGAGCAGGCCGATTCCGGAGCGCTGCACGGCGATCAGTCGGGTGATCACCACATTGACCAGGAAGGCGGCCACCAGCAGGAACACCGGCGGCAACACCCGCCCCATGGTGGTCAGCTGGTCGATCTCGCTCGACACGAAGGCGTCCGAGATCTGCTCCTTGCGGCCGTAGGCGCCGGGCGCGCCGTAGGGCGCCAGCAGGCGATCGAGGTCCGCGATCACGGCGGGCTCGGAAGCGTCGCGGGAGAGCCGCACCACCGCCTCGTTGAAAGCCTGGTCCTGGTCGACCGCCTCCGCGAGCGCGCTGCGGCGCATCCACAGCACCCCGTACAACCGGTCGTCCGGGACGAACTGGCCCGGGCCGATGGCGTAGACGTGTTCCGGGGACAGCGCGGTTCCGACGACGAGATTTCGACGTCCGCCGCGCAAGGTGACCGGCAGAACCCGGCCGATCTCAAGCCGATGCGCATCCGCGAAGGCCTGCAGCGCCACCGCCTCGTCGCTGCGGCCGGAGACCGGCAGACGGCCGCGGACCAGATGAAGCCGGTTGAGGGTCGCCTCCCCCTCGTCCGGAATGGACAGAACCTCGCCCGTCGATGGCGCGACGGTCCCGGGCGGCTCGAACAGCGCCGGAACGCGGATTCGCACCGCGGCGGTCTGGACGCCGTCGACGGCGCGGATGTCCGGCAGCAGATGTTCCGGAGCCCGGACCACCGGCGCCCAGACGTCGGCGAAGCGGTTGCGGTCGTAGTAGGCGTCGCGGGTCGCCTGCAGCGAGCTGAGCATGCCGGCGGCGAGCAGATGCACGGCCACGCCGCCGGCGATGACGAAGGCGATGGTCAGCGCCTGTCCCTTCATGCGCCAAAGGTCGCGAACCAGCATGCGGTCCAGCGCCCCCATCCATGCCGGCCAGGGGATCACCAGGATATCTCCCGCGGTTGCTTCTTCGCGCGGTTCACCCGGACCTCGCGCACCCGCCCGTCGGCGAACAGCACGACGCGATCGGCGATGTCGGCGATGCCGGCGTTGTGGGTGATCAGCAGCGTCGTCGCGCCAAGGTCGTCGTTGACGGTCTTCAGCGCCTCCAGCACCCGGACGCCCGTGGCGGAATCAAGGGCGCCGGTCGGTTCGTCGCACAGCAGCACCGACGGCTGCTTGGCCACGGCGCGCGCGATCGCCACCCGCTGCTGCTCGCCGCCGGACAGCTGCGTCGGGAAGTGGTCGAGGCGATCCTCCAGCCCGACCATGGCGAGCGCCGCCTCGGGCGCCAGCGGAGCCTCGGCGATCTCGGTGACCAGGGCCACGTTCTCGCGGGCGGTCAGGCTCGGCATCAGGTTGTAGAACTGGAACACGAAACCGACGTGGCGGCGGCGATACTCGGTGAGCTGGCGCTGGTTGGCGCGGGAGATGTCCTGGCCGCGGAACAGCACCTCGCCGCCGGTCGGCGT
This sequence comes from Brevundimonas viscosa, assembly GCF_900116065.1. Classification (GTDB taxonomy): domain Bacteria; phylum Pseudomonadota; class Alphaproteobacteria; order Caulobacterales; family Caulobacteraceae; genus Brevundimonas; species Brevundimonas viscosa. Next base: position 142,824 of record NZ_FOZV01000002.1, on the reverse strand, counting down.
GTCGAGTCCGCCGAGGATGTTGAGAAAGGTCGACTTGCCGCTGCCGGAAGCGCCCAGCACGACCACCATCTCACCTTCCGGGAGGTCGAGATCGACTCCCCGAAGGGCGTGCACCGCCGCCTGACCCTCGCCGTAGACCTTGGTGACGCCGCGGGCGCGGAAGCAGAGTTCCGCCGCCCCCGGGGCCGTCCCATTTTTCACAACGTCCGCGGCCGGCCCGCCCGGCCGGGAGGGCCTTCTGGCCAGAGACATGCGCCGATCTCCCTTGATCGCGCGCAGGTTGCCAGAGCCCCGCCCGGCGGCCCCTGATCTGGATCAAGGGCGACGCCGCGGGCTCAGATCTCGTCGACCGCCGCCCGCAGGTGCTCGCCGACCTTGCCGGCGTGCTCGAGCAGCGCCGGATTGTCGATGGCCCGCATCGAGGCGGCGGGATCGATGGCGAAGACCTCGACGCCGCCGTCCGTCTGCTGGAGCACGACGTTGCAGGGCAGCATGGCGCCGACGTGCGGCTCCAGCTTCAGGGCCTCGTGGGCCATGATCGGATTGCAGGCCCCGAGGATGTGGTAGGGACGGAAGTCCTGGCCGATCTTCGTCTTCAGCGTCCCCTGCACATCGATTTCGGTCAGCACGCCGAAGCCGTGTTTCTGCAGGGCGGCGCGGGTCCGTTCGAGAACCGCGTCGAATTCGCCGGGGATGGTGCGGGCGTGGAAATAGCTCATCAGGTCGCTCCCTTGGGCTTGCCGCCGTAGATGTCGCACAGCAGGCCGATGACGCGCGCGGCCGCGGAATCCGCGATGGCGTAGTAGATGGTCTGGGCCTCGCGGCGCGGGGCGATGACCCCCTCCTCCCGCAACCGCGCGAGGTGCTGCGAACAGGCCGACTGGGAAAGCCCCGCGAAGGACGCCAGTTCCCCGACGGCGCATTCCCCCTCGCTCAGACGGCACATCAGCATGAGGCGCTGTTCGTTGCCGAACAGGCGCATCAGGCGGGCCGCCGGGGCGGCGCTCGCCTCCAGCTCCGCCAGGGCGGCGGGCGTCGGGGCGGGAATGGCGTCGGTCATGCAGGGTCTCCGGCAGGCTCCGGCGACTTAAGGGGCCGGCCGTCATCCTTCAACGCGACATAGATCGCCGGGATCACCAGCACCGTCAGAAGGGTCGACGACATCAGGCCGAACAGCAGCGAGATGGCTAGGCCCTGGAAGATGGGGTCGAACAGGATCACCGCCGCGCCGATCATCGCCGCCAGCGCCGTGAGCAGGATCGGCTTGAAGCGGATCGCCCCGGCCTCGAGCAGCACCTCGCGCAGCGACCGGCCCGGCGTCCGGGCATGGCGGATGAAGTCGACCAGCAGGATCGAGTTTCGCACGATGATCCCCGCCAGGGCGATGAAGCCGATCATCGAGGTGGCGGTGAAGGGCGCCCCGAACAGCATGTGGCCGATGACAATGCCGATCAGGGTCAGGGGGATGGGGGTCAGGATGACCAGCGGGATGCGGAAGTCCTTGAACTGCGCCACCACCAGCACGTAGATCCCCAGCAGGGCGACCCCGAAGGCCGCGCCCATGTCGCGGAAGGTCACCCAGGTGATCTCCCACTCGCCGTCCCACAACACGGTGGGAACGGTCTCGTCGTCCGGCTGGCCGTTGAGGCGGATTTGCGGTCGCGGCAGGTTCTTCCAGTCGTGGTCCCTGATGGCCGCGTCGATGGCGAGGATGCCGTAGATCGGCGCCTCGAACTGGCCGGCCAGCTCGGCGGTGACCATCTCGGCGGGGCGGCCGTCGCGGCGATAGACGGGCCAGCTGGCCAGCTCCTCGCGCGCCTCGACCACCTCGCCCAGCTCGACCAGCCGACGGCCGCCGTCGAGGGTGGTCATGGCCACCGGCATGACCGCCATGCGCTCGTCCCAGGTGCGGGCGGACTGCGGCAGCCGCACCGCGATCTCGACGGGCGTGCGCTCGTCTTCCCGCACCGCGTAGCCCAGCGTCCGGCCGCCCATGACGGCGGCGATCGAGTCGTGCACCTCACGCTCGGAAAGGCCGAAGCGCTCGATCTTCTCGCGGTCGGGGATCAGCCGCAGCACGGGGCGGCGGACGCCGTAGCTGTTGTCGACGTCCACCACCGAGTCCTGCGCCCGGAACAGGGTCTCCAGCTCGGCGGCGACGGCGCGGCGGGTGGCGGCGTCGGGGCCATAGACCTCGGCCAGCAAGGTGGCCAGGACCGGCGGTCCGGGCGGCGCCTCGACCACCTTGATCGAGGCTCCGGGCGGCAGCGGCAGATCCTGCAGCCGTTCGCGCAGCTCCAGCGCCACGGCGTGGCTGTTGCGCCGCCGCTCCCCCTTGTGCGCCAGCATCACCGCCAGATCGCCCTGCTCGGGCCGGTCACGGAGGAAGTAGTGGCGCACCAGGCCGTTGAAGTTGAAAGGGGTCGCCGTGCCTGCGTAGCTCTCCATGGAGACCACCTCGGGCAGGCCCTGGGCCACGGCCGCAGCCCCCGCCAGCGTGCGCTCCGTGGTTTCGAGGCTGGTCCCTTCGGGCATGTCGAGCACCACCTGCAGCTCGGACTTGTTGTCGAAGGGCAGAAGCTTCACCGGCACGGCGCGCAGGCCGAACATCGACATGGCCAGCAGGGTGGCCACGCCGACAGCGATCAGGAAGGTCCAGGCGCTGCGGCGGGTGCGGATCACGGGCTCCGCGACCCGGAGGTAGAGGCGACCGAGCGCGCCTTCGCCGTGCTCCCCGTGACCGCCCGCCAGCGCCCGGCGCGCCAGTCGGATCATCAGCCAGGGGGCGATGACCACGGCCACAAAGAACGAGAAGACCATGGCCGCCGAGGCGTTGACCGGGATCGGCGCCATGTAGGGCCCCATCAGGCCCGAGACGAACAGCATCGGCAGCAGGGCCGCCACCACGGTCAGGGTCGCGACGATGGTCGGATTGCCCACCTCGGCCACGGCCTCGACCGTCGCCTGCGCCCGCGTCCGGCCGTCGTTCATGGCCCAGTGGCGGGCGATGTTCTCGATCATGACGATGGCGTCGTCGACGAGGATGCCGATCGAGAAGATCAGGGCGAAGAGGCTGACCCGGTTGATGGTGTAGCCCATCAGGTTGGAGGCGAAGAGGGTCAGCAGGATGGTCGTCGGGATGACGAGCGCCGTGACCGCCGCCTCGCGCCAGCCGATGGCGAAGCCGATCAGGACGACGATCGACACCGTCGCCAGGCCGAGGTGCATCAGCAGTTCGTTGGCCTTCTCGTTGGCGGTTTCGCCATAGTCGCGGGTGACCACCACCTCCAGCCCGTCGGGGATCAGCGTGCCCTTCAGCGCCTCAACCCGTTCGAGGACGGCATGCGAGACGACGACGGCGTTGGCCCCCTGCCGCTTGGCGACGGCGAGGCTCACGGCCGGCGTGCGGCTCCAGCCCTCTCCGGTACGGGCGTAGTGGGCGGCGCGGGCCTGGTCCTCGCGCGGGGCCAGCGTCACCGTGGCGACGTCGCGCAGGTAGGCCGGTTCGCCGGTGACCGAGGTCACCGTCAGCAGGGCGGCGTCGTCGGAGGTGGCGAGGCGTTCGCCCGAGCGCACGGCCACCGCGTGTCCGGCGTCCCGGAAGGACCCGGCCGGGAAGCTCCGATTGGCCTGCTCGACCGCCTCCAGCAGCGAAGACAGCGGCACGCCGCGGGCGGCCATTCGCGCGGGGTCGGGCTCCACCCGGATCTCGGAGGGTCGGCCGCCGACGAGGAAGGTCAGGCCGACGTCCTCGACCTTGCCGACCTCGGTGCGCAGCCGGGCGGCGATGTCGTAGAGGGCCTGGTCGCTCCAGCGGCCGGCGGCCCCGGCGCGGGGCGTCAGGGTCAGCACCACGGCCGGCACGTCGTTGATGCCGCGGGTGACGATGTGGGGTTCGGAGACTCCCACGGGGATGGCGTCGTAGTTGGCGCGCACCTTCTCGTGCACGCGCACGGCCGCGTCGTCGGGATCGGAGCCGACCTCGAAGCGGGCGGTGACCATCACCCGGTCGTCCTCGACCTGGGTGTAGACGTGCTCCACCCCGTCGATGCTGCGCACGATGGCTTCCAGCGGCTTGGCCGCCAGCTCGGTCGCGTCGGAGGCGTTGAGGCCGGGCGCCGCCACCATGATGTCGACCATGGGCACGCTGATCTGCGGTTCTTCCTCGCGTGGGATGGACAGCAGCGCCATCAGACCCACGGCGATCGCCGCCAGCAGCATCAGCGGCGTGAGCGGCGAGTTGAGTGTGGCCCGCGTCAGCCGGCCCGAGAGACCGAGGTTCATCGCGTCCGCTCCGGGGCGAGGACCACATCGCCGGCCTTGAGCCCCGACATCACCTCGACGCGGTCCTCGCCGACCGGCGAGCCGAGCTGCACCGGGGCCTCGCTGACCCGACCGGCGCGATCGACTGTGCGGACGAAGTCGACACCGTAGCGCGTGGAGACGAAGCGGCGCGGCACGACCAGCGCCTGCCGCTGTCCGACCGGCGCCTGGACCATCACCCGCTGACCCACGCGGTCGCTGCGCAGCCCGTCCACCGCGACGTCGGCGACGATGCGCCCCGCCTCGGCGGCCGGATAGACCTGCGCCACGGCCCCCGTGGACGGCAGACCCTCGCCGGTGATCGAGACGACCTGTCCCATCCGCAGGTTGCGGCCCTCGGCCTCCGGCAGCTCGATCCTCAGGACCAGCGGCCCGGCCGTGACGGTGGCCACCGACTGTCCGGCGGAGACGAACGAGCCGGCGGGCACGTCGGCGCTCAGGATTCGGCCGGAAGCGGGCGCGAGAATCCGGCCCTGGGCGCCGACGGCCGCGCTGGCGGACCGCTGGGCGCGAGCCGCGCGAACCTGGGCGTCCGCGGCGCGCGAGGCGGCCCTCGCCTGGTCGAGCCGGGCCTGGGCGTAGAAGCCGCGGTCAAAAAGGGTCTGCACCCGCGACAGATCGGCCCGGGCGCGTTCCGCCTCGGCCTCCGCCGCGGCGATCTGCGCCCCGAGCGCGGCCGTCTCCAGGCCGATGCGTTCGTCGACCACCAGCCCGAGCACCTGACCCTCGCGGACGACGTCGCCTTCGCGAACGGAGAGCTGGACAAGCGTGCCGGAGATGCGCGCCCGCGCCTCGCCCAGGTCGCGCGAGGCCACCACCGCGGACACCGGCTTGAGGGCGTCGATTCGCGCCTCGGCGGCGACGACGCGTTCGCCGGTCGCGGGCGCGGTCGCCACGCGCTCAGGCTCTCCGCCGCAGGCCGAAACCGCGGCGGCGAGGAGGACGGAGGCGAGAAGCGCGGGGGCCGGAGGTCTCTTCATGGAGCGGTCCATTAATTAGCTTGCACTAATATTAGCGCATGCTAATTCTTTCGCAAGCGGGCGACTGACTCTCCTCCGCCGGGTCCGTCCCGCCTTGACCGTGATCAAGGCGAGACCGTCCCCCCGGACGCAGGTTGACGCAGAAACTCGTGCTGAAGGAGCTGTGCACATGGATCGGCCGACGATCGTCATCCTGGGCGCCGGACTCGGCGGCGCCATCGCCGCCTTCGACCTGCGACACACCCTGGGCGACCGCGCGCGCATCGTGGTCGTCTCGAAGGGCGACACCTTCCACTTCACCCCGTCCAACCCTTGGGTGGCGGTCCACTGGCGTCAACGCGACGCCATCGAGGTCGATCTTCCGACCGTGATGAAGCGCCGGGGCGTCGAGTTCATCGGCGTCGGCGCGACCGGGATCCGGCCGCACGAGAAGGGCGTCGATCTCGCCGACGGACGGGCGCTGCACTACGACTATCTGGTCATCGCCACCGGCCCGGAACTGGCTTTCGACGAGGTGCCCGGCCTCGGGCCGGACGGCCACACCGTCTCGATCTGCCATGTCGACCACGCGGTCGAGGCGGCGAAGTCCTTCGACGCCTTCGTGCAGAATCCCGGCCCCATCGTGGTCGGGGCGGTCCAGGGCGCGTCGTGCTTCGGGCCCGCCTACGAGTTCGCCATGATCCTCGACACCGAGCTGCGCCGCCGCAAGCTGCGGGACAAGGTGCCCATGACCTTCGTCACCTCCGAGCCCTACATCGGCCACCTCGGCCTCGACGGCGTTGGAGACACCAAGGGCCTGCTCGAAAGCGAAATGCGCCAGCGCCACATCAAGTGGATCACCAATGCGAGGGTGAAGGGCGTCGACGCCGGGATGATGCACGTCGAGGAGGTCGGCGAGGACGGCGCGGTCAAGGCGACCCACGACCTGCCCTTCGCCTGGTCGATGATGCTGCCGGCGTTCCGGGGCATCGAGGCGGTGCGCGGGATCGAGGGCCTCACCAACCCGCGCGGCTTCATCATCGTCGACAAGCACCAGCGCAATCCGACCTGGCCGGACATCTTCGCCCTGGGCGTCTGCATCGCCATCCCGCCGACCGGGCCGACCCCCGTGCCCGTGGGGGTGCCCAAGACCGGCTTCATGATCGAGAGCATGGTTTCGGCCATCTCGGCCAACCTGAAACAGATCCTCGACGGCGAGCAGCCGACTTTCGAGGCCAGCTGGAACGCCATCTGCCTGGCCGACTTCGGCGACGGCGGCGTGGCCTTCATGGCCCAGCCGCAGATTCCGCCGCGCAACATCAACTGGTCGGCCAGCGGCCGTTGGGTGCACACGGCAAAGGTCGCCTTCGAGGGCTACTTCCTGCACAAGGTCCGCACGGGCCAGGCCGAGCCGCTCTACGAGAAGCTCGCCCTCGATCTGATCGGCGCCCACAAGGTGCGCCGCACGCCCGTCTCCACTGCAAAGGAATCCAGATGATGAGCCTCGACCGCGCCGTCATGATGTTCGCCGGCCTCATGATCTTGGTCAGCGTCGCCCTGACCTACTGGGTGCACCCGGCCTGGATGTGGTTCACGGTCTTCATCGGAGTGAACCTGTTCCAGGCGTCGATCACCGGCTTCTGCCCGATCGCGCGGCTGTTCCGCCGACTCGGCGTCGTGCCCGGTCCGGCGTTTCGCTGACCGGCCAGGCCGTCAGTCCGCGACGCCGGCCTCGGCCCGCGCCACGGACCGGACCACCTGCGGAAAGCTGGCGGGATTGACGCTGATCGTGTCGATCCCCGCCCGCACCAGCGCCGCGGTCACCTCCGGATAGTTGGCGGGCGCCTCGCCGCAGATGCTGGCGGCGCAGTCGTTGCGTCGAGCGCCCGTCACGGCCTGGTTCAACATCTCCATCACGCCGGGATCTCGCTCGTCGAAGTCGAAGGCGACCTCCGCCGAGTCCCGGTCCACACCGAGCACCAGCTGGGTCAGATCGTTCGATCCGATCGAGACGCCGTCGAACAGCTGGGCGAAGGCGTCGATCTGGATGACGTTGTTGGGGATCTCGCACATCACGTAGATCTGCAGTCCGCCATCGCCCCGCCCCAGACCGTGGTCGGCCAGCGACTCCAGCACCCGCCGCGCCTCCTCCACCCGGCGGCAGAACGGCACCATGATGTGCAGGTTGGTCAGACCCATGGTCTCCCGCGCCCGCACCAGCGCCTCGCACTCCAGGGCGAAACCGTCGGCGTAGCGGGGATGGGTGTAGCGGGACGCGCCCCGGAAGCCGAGCATCGGGTTCTCCTCGACCGGCTCGAACGGGGCTCCGCCCAGAAGCGCCGCGTATTCATTGGTCTTGAAATCCGACAGCCGCACGATCACCGGCCGCGGATGGAAGGCCGCGGCGATCGACCCGACGCCTTCCGACAGCCGGCGCACGAACCAGCTGTGCGGCGTCTCGTCGGCCTGGAGTCGGCGGGCGATGGCCCGTCGCTCGCGATCAGAGATGCGTTCCGGATGCGCCGCCGCCATCGGATGCACGCCGATCATCTGTCCGATCACGAACTCCATCCGGGCCAGTCCCACACCGCCGGCGGGCAGCGCGGCGGCGACGAAGGCGGCGTCCCGCTGCGCCAGATTGAGCATGACCCCCGTCCGGGTGCGCGGCAGGCTCGCGAGCTCCAGCCGCTCGACGGTGAACGGCAGGCGCCCTTCGTACACCGCGCCTTTCTCGCCCTCCGCGCAGCTCACGGTCACGTCGCGCCCCGGCGTCAACCGGCCGGTGGCCTCCCCCGCCCCCACCACGGCCGGGATGCCGAGCTCCCGCGCTACGATGGCGGCGTGGCAGGTCCGGCCGCCCTGGTCGGTGACGATCGCGGCGGCGTTGCGCATGGCCGGGAGCCAGTCGGGGCTGGTGGTGCGGGCGACCAGCACCTCGCCCGGCCTGAAGGTCTCGAGGTCCGCCGCCGTCGCGATGACCCGAACCGCGCCGGAGGCGACGCCCTGCCCCACCGCCCGGCCGGTGACCAGCGCGGCCTCGGGAACGGACGTCAGCCGGCGGGTCTCGACGACGCCCGGCGTCCGCCGGCTGGCGACCGTCTCCGGCCGCGCCTGCAGGATGTAGAGGCGGCCGTCGCCGCCGTCCCGGGCCCACTCGATGTCCATCGGCGTCCAGCGCCCGGCCTTGCGGGAATAGTGGTCCTCGATGGCCAGGGCCGCTCCGGCGAGCGCCAGCACCTCGTCGTCCGACAGGCTGAAGCGCTCACGGTCGCGCTTCGCCACAACGCGCTCGACCAGCCGCCCGGCGTCGGTGCGACGGGCCGGGCGGACCAGGCGGATCTGCTTTCCGCCGAGCGTGCGCCTGAGCACCGCGCGGAAGCCGGCCCGGAAGGTGGGCTTGTGGACATAGAACTCGTCCGGCGACACCCGTCCCTGCACGATGGCTTCGCCCAACCCCCAAGTCGCTGATGAACACCACGTCCGGAAAGCCCGTTTCGGTGTCGAGGGTGAAGGCGACCCCGCTGGCGCCGTGGTCGGCGTCGACCATCCGCATCACCGCCACGGACAGGGCCACCTTCAGGTGGTCGAAGCCGTTCCGGGCCCGGTAGACGATGGCGCGATCGGTGAACAGCGAGGCGAAGCAACGACGACAGGCCTCGACCAGGTCGGCCTCGCCGCGGATGTGAAGGTAGCTGTCGTGCTGGCCGGCGAAGCTGGCGCCGGGAAGGTCCTCGGCCGTGGCCGAGCTGCGCACGGCGACCCGGGGGAGGCCCCGGGAGCCCTCCGTCATCGCCCGGTAGGCGGCGGCGATCGCCTGCCTCAGGGCCGCGCCGCCGGTGGCGCGATAGACGATGCCCCGGGCCTTCTGTCCGCAAGCGGCGACCTGGGCGACGTCCTGGACGTCGAGCTTGGCGAACAGGGCGGAGAGCTCGGACCAGGCGCCGGCGGCCTCGAGGGCGTCGCGATAGGCGCGGGCGGTCAGGGCGAAGCCGTCCGGCGTGGATACCGGCCCGTCACGCAGCAGCCTGCGCAGTTCTCCGAGCGATGCGGTCTTGCCGCCGACCCGCGGCAGGTCGTCAAGTCCGACCTCGTCGAGCGTCGCGACCCAGTCGGCCGACGGCCGCGCGCTCGTGTCGTGAGCCGGAGGGTTCATCCCGCGCGCGCCGCGGCGAGGCAGGCGACGACCTCGTCGTCGTCGACCTGGCGGAAGTCGGCGTAGGCCTCGCCGACCGACGCGAAATCATCCGAATCCCGCAGGCAAACCACCTCGTCCATCTCGGATCTCAGGGCGTGGAGCAGGGGCCGCGGGGCCGTGGGGACGGCGAGGACGATGCGGCGGGCGCCCTGGGCCCGCAGGCCGGCCGCCGCGGCCCTCGCCGTCGCCCCCGTGGCCAGGCCGTCATCGACGAGCACGACGGTGTGGCCGGCGGGATCAAGCGGACGCCGATCCCCGAGATAGACCCGCCGCCGCCGCTCGATCTCGGCCAGGGCGGCGGCGCGCTCGCGTTCCAGATAGTCCGGCGTGGCGCCGCTCAGGCGAACGATCTCCTCGTTGATGATGGTGCGCGGCCGCGCGCCGGCGATCACCGCCGCCAGCGCCAGTTCGGGATTGCCGGGAGCGCCGATCTTCCGCGCCAGCACCAGGTCGAGGGGAGCGTCGAGCGCGCGGGCGACCTCCAGCCCGACCGGGACGCCGCCGCGCGGGATGGCGTAGACCAGCACGTCGCTCTCGTTCCGTTCGGCCAGCGCCTCCCCGAGGCGGCGGCCCGCCTCGGCGCGATCTCTGAAGTCGGGAGGAGGTCTCAAGGGCGGTCTCCGCAGCGAAGGCCGGTCGCGCCCGAAGCGCGGAACTGGGTCAGTGGGTGACGAGCAGGGGAATGCCGGCGGTGTCGAGGAGCGACCGGCTGACCCCGCCGAGGATGGTCTCGCGAAGCCGGGAGCGGCCGTACAGGCCCATGACAATCAGGTCGGCGCCCGCCCTTTCGGCCTCGGCCCTGAGAGCGTCCGCCGCGCCGGCGTCGGACTCCCGCACCACGACGAGGTCGACGGCGCGGCCGTGGTCCTCGAAATAGCGTTGCAGAAGGCTATCCGGCTCCTCGGCCTCGGCGGGCCGGACGAGGACCACGCGCACCGCCTCGGCGATCATGAGGAACGGCCAGGCGTCGCGCAGCGCGCGAGCCGCCTCCCGGCTGCCGTTCCAGGCGACGAGAACGCGTCGCCCGGGAAGCGTCCCTCTCGAACGATCCGGCAGCAGCAGGGCCGGCCCTCCGCTGTCGAGCACAAGGTCGGCGGCGGTCGTTCCGGTCTGCCCGATGGTCGGGAGTCGTCCCGTCGGAAGGACGGTGAGATCGGTCCGGCGCATCAACTGGAGGGTCCCGGCGGGGCTCTCTCCCGAAAGGGTCAGCCAATCCGACCGACAGCCGGCCTGATCGGCTGCCGCCTCGAACGCCATGCGCGCGTCCTCGGCCTGGGCGTCGCTGCGCCGCTCGTAGGCGGCGAGGGCTTCCAGCGACAACGCCGGCGGGATCGAGGGCGTCAGGCCCCAGTCGAGCGGCTGATCCCAGGCGGACACCGGCGGCGCCGGACGCGGAAAGGCGCCCGTCAGCCGCGCTCCGAAGCGGGCCGCGAGCCCGGCGGCGACGCGGGCGCGGTTCTCGGCCCACCGACTTCCGTCGACCAGGGTGAGGATGATTCTGTAAGTCACCGGCGTTCCTCCTTCTTTTGGCTGTCCGCCTGCATCCGTGCGCGCTTCCTCGCCCGGAAGCGCGGTCGCTCGGCGGCCGGCTCCAGCGCGGCGACCGGATCGCTGGCGGGGAAGGACGCGGCCAGCGCCGCATCCAGAGAGCACTCCCCGGGCTCGCCCGGGCAGACCTGTCGACGGGCCATGGTCTCCTCCAGATTGAGGGATTTCACCCGCCGGCGGGCGAGTTCGCCTTGATCCGCATCAAGGAGACCCCACGGCGCGGTGGCAGTTTCCACGGAATGCGGACGATGACATTGCGCGTTTCCGGCGGTCGCCTCGTGCCCGAAGTCCGTCCCGACCCCGCCCCCGCGGCCGGGCAGGTGCGACTCCGGGTGAGCGCCTGCGGCGTCTGCCGCACCGACCTGCACGTGCTGGACGGCGACCTCCCCGCCCGGCGTCCGGCGATCGTCCCGGGGCACGAGATCGTCGGCGTGGTCGAAGCGATCGGCGCCGACGTGACGGAGGTGCGGGTCGGCGATCGCCTCGGCGCCGCCTGGCTGGCGTGGACCTGCGGGCAGTGCCGCTATTGCCGGGAGGGGCGCGAGAACCTGTGCGACCGGGCGGAGTTCCACGGCTGGACGCGCGACGGCGGCTACGCCGATCAGGTCATCGTCGAGGCACGCTACGGCTTTCCCCTGCCCCCGCGGCTGACGGACACGGAATGCGCGCCCCTGCTCTGCGCCGGCCTGATCGGGTTCCGCGCCTGGCGGGCCGCCTGCGCCGACCGGCGGGTGGACGCTCTCGGGCTCTACGGCTTCGGGGCCGCCGCACATCTGCTGGCCCAGCTGGCCATCTGGCGCGGCCAGCGGGTCTTCGCCTTCGTCCGCCCGGGCGACGACGCGGCCGCCGCGCTCGCCCGCGACCTGGGCTGCGTCTGGGCCGGCCCGTCCGACGCTCCGCCCCCTGAGCCCCTCGATGCGGCGATCCTGTTCGCCCCGGTCGGCGAGCTTGTCCCGCTCGCGCTCGCGGCGGTGCGCAAGGGCGGCGCCGTGATCTGCGGCGGGATCCACATGAGCGACATTCCGGCCATGCCGTATGAGCGACTCTGGGGAGAGCGCGTGCTGGCTTCGGTCGCCAACCTCACGCGCCAGGACGCCCTCGAATACCTGCCGGTGGCGCTTGAGGCGGGCGTGCGCCCGCATACGGTGGAGTATCCGCTCGAGCGGGCGAACGAGGCCCTGGCCGATCTGCGTCACGGCCGCTTCACCGGCGCGGCGGTGCTTGTCCCCTAGGCGCCGGGAAAGACGGAGCGATCCGCCGGCTGGGGCCTAGTCGCCGCTGTCCAGCGCGAAGGTGATCTTGGCGTTGATCCGGTAGCGGGCGATGCGGCCACTCTCGACCGTGGCCTGGAGGTTCTCGAGATAGATCGACCGCACGTGGCGCAATGTTTCCGAGGCTTCCGCCACGGCCTTCTGCGCCGCGTCCTCCCAGCTGTCATCCGACTCGGCGAGGACTTCGATCACTTTGAGCATGGTCATGGCGGGCTCCTGTCGTGGATCGGCGTTGGCCGAGCGGAATGACTCTGGACCAGCCGCACGGGGACGCCTGGGGCGGTCGGCGCGGGTGATCGTCACCATGGGCATGCCGGCCCTGATCTACCGCACGGGCTTCATCGGCTATTCGCTGGCCTCGCTGAAGCGCGGCGTGCTTGGGCTTGTCGGCTTCCGGCCCGTTCGGGACATGGTCATCGGCGGGGTGGAATCCCGCCGCGACCATGAGCAGGTGCTCGCCAGGGTCGGCCAGATGGGCGCGCGCGGGATCTGAAGGAGTCGATCAGGGGCGGTACGCCTCGTCTGCGGGCGATGAGGCCGGCGACGGGCCCAGGGCGGCGATCGCCGCCTCGATGCGCTGCAACTGGGCCTCGCTGAGCTGGAGGCGGTCGTGCAGCCGCATGATCTCGAGTTCCGCGCGCAGGTTGACGCGGTAGTCGTGCTCGGCCGCGCGTCGATCCCGCGCCGCCTGCCGGTTCTGGCTCATCAGGATGACCGGCGCCTGCACCGCCGCAAGGGTCGAGAGCACGAGGTTGAGGAAGATGAAGGGATAGGGATCGAATGCCCACCGGGCGAGCAGCAGGTTCGCGGCGATCCAGATCGCCATGGCCAGACCGAAACCGCCCAGGAAGCTCCAGGAGCCGCCGACCTGCGCCACCCGGTCGGCCAGTCGCTCCCAGAAGGTCCGGTCCTCGACCAGCGCGGGCCCGTGGCCGGTCGGCGTCTCGGCCGCCATCAGGTCGACCACGCTGCGCTGCACCGGAGTCAGTCCGGCGTAACCGACGCCGAGCAGGCCCTGCGCAAGCTGCTCGCGAACGCCGTCCGGGGTCATCGGGTCCCCCGAGGGAGGGGACGCACGTCGGGGGCGGGCGGCGCCACGGCGGCAGGGGCGGAAAGGGTCACGGATTCATCTCCTTGGCGGCGTCCCATCTTCCTCGACCGCCGCCCGGACTCCTTGACCCCGATCAAGGCCCGCGCCGGGGAGCTCACTCCGGCTTCATGGACCCCGTTCTCACGAAGCGCTCATGCCACGCCATGGCTTCCTGCAGCAGCATCGGAGACTGCTGGCCATAGGAGTCCCGCCGGGCCCGCGCATAGTAGTCCTGCAGCGCGGGGCGGTAGTCCGGGTGGGCGCAGTTGGCGACGATGAGTTCCGCGCGCTGCTTGGGCGACAGGCCGCGCAGGTCGGCGAGCCCCTGTTCGGTGACGATGACCTGCACGTCCTGCGGGATGTGGTCGACGTGCGGCGCGTGCGGCACGATGGTCGAGATCCGCCCGCCCTTGGCGGTCGACGCCGCCATGAAGATCGAGACATAGGCGTTGCGGGCGAAATCGCCGGACCCGCCGATGCCGTTCTGGATGCGCGAGCCCATGATGTGGGTCGAGTTCACATTGCCGAAGATGTCGGCGTCGATCATGCCGTTCATGGCGATGCAGCCGAGCCGCCGGATCAGTTCGGGGTGGTTGCTGATCTCCTGCGGCCTCAGGATGATCCGGTCGTGGAACGCGTCCATCCGCGCGTTGAGGTCATGGGCGGCCTCCGGGCTCAGCGAGAAGGCGGTGGCCGAGGCGGCCAGCAGGCGGCCGGATTCGAGCAGTCCCAGCATCCCGTCCTGGATCACCTCGGTATAGGCGGTCATCCGCTCGAACGGCCCGTCCTGCAGACCGCCCAGCACGGCGTTGGCGGTGTTGCCCACCCCCGACTGCAGCGGCAGCAGCGCGGCCGGCAGCCGCCCCCTGGCCACCTCGTGCCGGAAGAACTCCAGCAGGTGGCCGGCGATGGCGAGGTCGTCCGCCCCGGCCGGGGTGAACGGCGCATTGCGGTCGGGCGCGTCGGTCTCGACCACGGCGACCACCTTGTCCGGGTCGCAGCGGAACCACGGCTCCCCGATGCGGTCGTCGGCGCGGGTCAGCGGGATCGGGCGGCGGTCCGGCGGCAGCGCGGTGCCGTAGTAGATGTCGTGCATCCCGGCCAGCGCCGGGTTCTGCCAGCTGTTGACCTCGAGGATCACCTGTGAGGCGCGGTCCAGCCAGGTCTTGTTGTTGCCGACCGAGGACGACGGGATCAGCGAGCCGTCCTCCCGCACCCCGGCGACCTCGACGACCGCGGTGTCGAGCGGCCCGAGAAAGCCCTGCCAGGCGGCCGGCGCCACCTGGCTCAGGTGCATGTCGAAATACTCCATCTCCCCGCGATTGATCTTCTCGCGGGCGACCGGGTCGGAGTTGTAGGGCAGCCGGAACTCGATCCCGTCGGCCCGGGCCAGCGCGCCGTCCAGCTCCGGCCCGGTCGAGGCGCCGGTCCACACCCGCACCCGGAAGCGTTCACCGCGAGCGCGCGCCTCGTCCATCCGCGCCGCCAGCGCCAGCGGCACCGCCTTGGGGTAGCCCGAACCGGTGAAGCCGCTGAGCCCCACCGTCGACCCCGGCCGGATCCGTTCCGCCGCCGCCCCGGCGCTCATCACCTTGCGCCGCAGGGGCTCCGACAGGATTCGGTTCATTCTGCTCACTCCGGTTGTCTGGCTTCAACGCCCTGACCGCCGGATCGGGGCCGGGCATTGATGCGGATCAAGACACGCAGGCGATCCGCGTCACCGGTCCCGCGAGCTTCCAGCGAGGCTCGCCGGGATCGCGCGGCCCGGGCGATCGTCGCGCCACGGCGACAGACGGCGGCGGAGGCTACGGCTTCCGCCGGGCGGCGTGGGCGAGGCGGATGTCGCGCGACAGCCGGATCCACAGCAGGATGAAGCCGGTGACCACGATGCTCAGGGTCAGGATCGTGGTCACGATGATCAGCGGATGGTTGAAGTCCTCGCCGTGCTTCCAGTCCATCACGTGCAGCCGCCAGAAGAAGTCGTAGAAGCGCCAGACGGCCGACCGGCGCGTCACCACCTCGCCGGTCTCCGGCGACAGGTAGAAGGCCGTCTGTTCGCGGTCCGAGAACTCCACGCGCCAGATCGGACCCGTGCGGCCGGTCTCGGCCGGCGCCTCGGACAGGTGGACAGCCGAAACGGGGCGGCCCTCGCCCGTATAGGCCTGCGCCGCGAGCCGGGCGGCCTCCGCCGGTGTGAGGGCGGGAAACGGGCGGCCGGTGTCGGCGGCCAGCGCGACCGGTTCGCCCCTCACAGGCGTGAGCACCCAGGCGGGGCCTCTCGGGGTGGACTTCAGCTCGGCTCGCGCGACACCGCCCGCCATCGTCCCCGCCGCGTCCGGCAGGGCCCGCAGCAGGACGGCAGGAAGCGCCGCGGGCGCGGCCTCGCGGACGTGATGTTCGCTGCGCACCGTCTCGATCGGGATGGCGGTCATCACCAGCCCCCCGGCCACCCAGAACAGGACCTGCACGCCGACCACGAGGGCGATCCACTTGTGGAGCTGGGTCGAGAGGCGGAGCATGGGCATGTACGGCCTCAGGCGGAGGATCAGGCCGAGCCTACAGCGCGGCTCGCCGCTCATTCAACGGAATCGGACGGATGGCGCCCCGCCGCCAAGGTTCCCGGCCTGCCGTGCGCGACACGGCCCCGGGGCGGCGCTCCCCCTCACTCCCACTCGATGGTGCCGGGGGGCTTGGAGGTGACGTCGTAGACCACGCGGTTGACCCCGCGCACTTCGTTGATGATCCGCGTCGCCGTCCTGCCCAGCACCTCCCACGGGAAGGGGAAGAAGTCGGCGGTCATGCCGTCGGTCGAGGTCACGGCGCGCAGGGCCAGCACCTTCTCGTAGGTCCGGGCGTCGCCCATCACCCCCACCGTCTTGACCGGCAGCAGCACGGCGAAGGCCTGCCAGATCTGGTCGTACAGGCCGGCATTCCTGATTTCTTCCAGATAGATGGCGTCCGCTTCCTGAAGCGTCGCGACAGCTTCCGGCGTGATCTCGCCGGGGATGCGGATGGCCAGGCCCGGTCCCGGGAAGGGGTGGCGGCCCACGAAGGCGTCGGTCAGCCCCAGCTCGCGGCCCAGCGCCCGCACCTCGTCCTTGAACAGCTCGCGCAGCGGCTCGACCAGCTTCAGCTTCATGAAGTCGGGCAGGCCGCCGACGTTGTGGTGGCTCTTGATCACCGCCGACGGGCCGCCGGTGGCCGAGACGCTCTCGATCACGTCGGGATAGAGGGTGCCCTGGGCGAGGAACTCCGCCCCCTCGATCTTCGCCGCCTCCCGGTCGAACACCTCGACGAACAGCCGGCCGATGGTCTTGCGCTTGGTCTCGGGATCGCTGACCCCCGCCAGAGCTCCGAGAAATTCCCCCGACGCATCAACATGCACCAGCGGAACATTGTAGTGCTCCCGGAACAGGGTGGTGACCTGAGCCGCCTCGTCCTTGCGCAACAGGCCGGTGTCCACGAAGACGCAGGTCAGCTGGTCGCCGATCGCCTCGTGGATCAGCACCGCCGCCACCGAGCTGTCGACCCCGCCCGACAGGCCGCAGATCACCTTCGCCGACCCGACCTGCTCGCGGATCTGGGCGATCTTCTCGTCCCGATAGGCGGCCATGGTCCAGTCGCCCTTCAGCCCGGCGACGCCGAACAGGAAGTTGCGGTAGATCTCGGCCCCGCGCGGGGTGTGGTGCACCTCGGGGTGGAACTGCACGGCGTAGATGCGGCGCGCCTCGTCGGCGATGGCCGCGAACGGGGCGCCGGCGGAGGTGGCGACGACCCTGAAGCCTTCAGGGATGGCCACGACCCGGTCGCCGTGGCTCATCCACACCGGCTCGCGGTGGTCGACCGCCCCGATGCCGGCGAACAGCGGCGTCTCCTCGGTCAGCACGATCTCGGCCCGGCCGAATTCGCGGTGATGCCCGCCCTCGACCTTGCCGCCCAGCACGTCGCACAGCAGCTGCTGGCCGTAGCAGATGGCCAGCATCGGCAGGCCGAGGTCGAACAGCTTGCGGCCGATGCGCGGGCTGTCCGGCTCCAGCACGCTGGCCGGCCCGCCCGACAGGATGATGGCCTGCGGCTTCATCTCGTCGACCACCGCCTCCGCCTTGTCGAACGGATGGATCTCGCAATAGACGCTCGCCTCGCGCAGCCGCCGGGCGATCAGCTGGGTGACCTGGCTGCCGAAGTCGACGATCAGGACCTTCTCGTGGGCGCCGGAGTCTTTGGGGGGCGTGCTCATGGCAAGGTCGGTTCCAGGTGGGGGGCGAATTGGGCCGGGTCTTGGCCGCCCGGGACGGCGAGTTCAAGGGCGGCGGGGCCGCAGGCGGCCAGAACGGCGGCCAGCCGGTCCAGCGCATCGGCCAGGTTCTCGTCGACAAGGTGCAGCGTCGAGGTCCAGTCCTCGAGCGCCCTGAGTTCGGCGCGACCGTCCGAGACGCCGCGCAGCGCCACCAGCGGCACGCCGAAGGTCCGGGCCGCGCGGACCAGGGCCCAGGTCTCCATATCGACCATGTCGGCGTCGATGGCGTCGTAGGCGGCGCCCGAGACGACATTCGCTCCCGTGGACAGCCGGGCGGTCGGCAGGTCCGGAACCGGGCACGGCAGGGGCAGGACGGCGGGTTCGTCCAGCAAGGGCGTCACGCCTTTCGGGAAGCCAAGCGGGCTGGCGTCCATGTCGCGATAGCTGACCGAGGCGGCCTGGTAGACCGCGGCGTGCTCCAGCTGTCTCGAGCCGCACGACCCGAGCGAGACGATCACATCCGGCAGGCTGTCGACGCCCTCGAGCCGGCTCAACACCCGCGACAGGACGATCGCCGCTTCGACCGGGCCGACGCCGGTCATCAGGGGCTCTATGCGGGCGCGCAGATGGCGGCCGTACTCGGCCGGAGCGGCCATCACCGGAAGGACGGCGACGGCGCCGTATCGCTCCAGCCTCATTCCGTCCGCTCGAAGAGGGCGGCGAAGAAGCCGTCGGTGTGGGCGGCGGCGGGAGACAGGCGCAGGCGATGGCCGTCCGCCAGCGCGGTCAGCCGCTCGCGGGCGGCGTCGGTCAGGCACGGGCTCGCGAGGGCGTCGGCGACCGGGACCGGCCGGAACGACGGATGGGCCGCCTCGAAGGCGGCCGTGGAGGCCTCGTTCTCGCGGCTGAGCATGGAGCAGGTGACGTAGACCAGCCGCCCGCCCGGCTTCACCAGCAGGGCCGCCTGCTGGAGGATGCGCACCTGCAGGGCGTGCAGGCGCTCGACCTCCTCGGGCGTCAGCCGCCAGGCGTCCTCGGGCCGCCGTCGCCAGGTGCCGGAGCCGCTGCATGGCGCGTCGACGAAGACCAGGTCGGCCTGGCCGTTCAGGTCCTCGGCCCCGCCGCCGTTCTGGCCCAGCAGGCGCAGTTCGGCCTCGACCCCGGCGCGCGCCAGCCGCGGCCTGATGTTGTCGAGCCGCTTCTGCGCCACGTCGCAGGCGACCAGCCGCCCCTCCCCGGCCATGGCCTGGGCCAGCGCCAGGGTCTTGCCGCCGCCGCCGGCGCAGTAATCGACCACGGTCAGGCCCGGCGCCGCGCCCGCCAGCCAGGAGACGATCTGGCTGCCCTCGTCCTGGATCTCGAAGCAACCCGCCCTGAAACCCTCCAGCGCCTGGATGTTCGGCGGCGGCTCGGACGGCAGGCGCAGGCCGAAGGCCGAGAACGGCGTCCGCTCCGGGGTCAGCCCGGCCTCGCGCAGCTCGGCCTCCACCTCTTCCACGCCAGCGACGGCGCCGTTGACGCGCAGGTCGATCGGCGCGCGCGGGGCCATCAGCGCGCGCGCCTCCTCGCCCCAGCGCTCGCCGAAGGTCGCCTTGAAGTCCTCGACCGCCAGTTCCGGCAGACCGGAGGCGACCCAGCCCGGCAGCTCGCCCTCGCCTGCGGCCGTCAGGCGCGAGCGCTCCTGCTTCGACAGCGGCCGCGGACCGTAGCCCTCCCCGGAATGCAGCGCCTCGATGTCCTCGAGCGGCAGGCCGTCGATCAGGCTCAGTGAGGCGATGACCAGCGCCCGGCCGTCCTCGCGCCCGCCCATGGCCCACGACAGCCGGCCGCGGGCGCGCAGCACCTTGTAGGCGCGGTCGGCCACGGCCCGCCGGTCCTTGGAGCCGGCGTAGCGGTTCTGCTGGCCCCACGCCTTGAGGACGGCCTCGGCCGGCTGGCGGCCCTGGGCGATCGAGTCCAGGACGGAGGCGGCGGCGGCGAGGCGGGCGGCTGGGGTCAAGTCAGGGCTTTCAGGCGAACAGGGCGGCGATGACCATGACGAGCCCGGCGGCGGCGACCAGCCAGACCAGCGAGCGAAGCCAGGGCACGCCAAGGGCGTAGAGCGGCAGGTAGACCAGCCGCGCGGCGAAGTAGAGGCCGGAGCCCCACAGCGTCAGTAGGCCGGTCTTGCCGGCCACCTCGGCCATGATCACCGCGGCGGCGAACAGCGGCAGGGTCTCGAACAGGTTGGCCTGGGCCCGCATCAGCCGGCCAGCCAGCCGGCCCGGCGGAGGCGTCGCCTCGTCGCGCGGCCCGGCGTTCCACTTCGCCCCCAGCTCGGCGGTGCGCGCCATGCCCGCCGCCCCGATCTGCACCAGGGCGAGGATCAGGGTCAGGGCGAGGAAGGTGAATTCCGGCGTCAGTTCCATCACTTGCCCTCCCCTTCTCAACCTTGCCGGTAGTTCGGCGCCTCGCGGGTGATCATCACATCGTGGACGTGGCTCTCGCGCAGGCCCGCTCCGGTGATGCGCACGAACCGGGCCCGCTGCTGGAACTCGGCGATGGTCGGCGCGCCGACGTAGCCCATGGCGGCGCGCAGCCCCCCGACCATCTGGTGCAGCACCGGCGAGATCGGCCCCTTGTACGGCGTCTGGCCCTCGATGCCCTCGGGCACCAGCTTCTGGGTCTCGACCTCCTTCTGGAAGTAGCGATCCGCCGAGCCGGCCCCCATGGCCCCGACCGAGCCCATGCCGCGGTACGACTTGTAGGAGCGGCCCTGGTACAGGAACACCTCGCCCGGGGCTTCGTCGGTGCCGGCGAACATCGAGCCCATCATGGCCACGCTGGCCCCGGCGGCGATGGCCTTGGCCAGGTCGCCGGAATACTTGATGCCGCCGTCGGCGATCACCGGCGTGCCGCTGTCCCGGGCGGCGCGGGCCGACTCCATGATGGCGGTCAGCTGCGGCACCCCGACCCCGGCGACGATGCGGGTCGTGCAGATCGAGCCGGGTCCGATGCCGACCTTCACCGCGTCCGCCCCGGCGTCGATCAGGGCGCGGGCGGCGTCGTAGGTGGCGACGTTGCCGGCGATCACCTGGATGCGGTTCGATTCCCGCTTCACCCGCTCCACGGCGCGGGCGACCTGCACCGAGTGGCCGTGGGCGGTGTCGATCACCACCACGTCGACCCCGGCCTCGGCCAGCGCCATCGACCGCTCGAAACCGCTGTCGCCGACCGTCGAGGCGGCCCCGACCAGCAGACGGCCCTGTTCGTCCTTGGCGGCGTTGGGGAAGGCCTGGGCCTTCTGGATGTCCTTCATGGTGATCAGGCCGACGGCCCGGTAGGCCTCGTCGACCACGATGACCCGCTCGATCTTGCGGGTGCGCAGCAGCTCCTGCGCCTCCATGCGGCCGGCGCCCTCGCGCACCGTGATCAGGTCGCCCGTGGTCATCAGGGCCGCGGCCTTGATGGTCGGGTCGTTCTCGAAGCGCATGTCGCGGTTGGTCAGCATGCCGACCAGCCGGCCGGTCGCCGGATCGACCACCGGGAAGCCGGTGATCTTCTTGCGCGCCACGATCTCGCGCACCTCGCCGAGCGTGGTGTCAGGCGAGACGGTGACGGGATTGACCACCATGCCGCTCTCGTAGCGCTTCACCTGGCGCACCTGCTCGGCCTGTTCCTCGACCGTCAGGTTCCGGTGCAGCACCCCCAGACCGCCGGCCTGCGCCATGGCGATGGCCAGTCGCGCCTCGGTCACCGTGTCCATGGCGGACGACAGCAGCGGGATGTTCAGTCGGATGTCGCGGGTCAGCTTCGTCGAGACGTCCGCGTCGGCGGGCATGATCTCGGACGGGCCGGGTTCGAGCAAAACATCGTCGAAGGTGAGCCCTTCGCGAATCTCCATGAGGAGCCTCCGTTTTGCGGGCCGCGTATAACCGTGTCCCGGCTGGAACCGCAAGGCCTCGCCGCGCCTATCGTTCCGATAAGAACAATTGCCTTGCTCCGGGCGGCCGTCGCCCCACATCTGGAGGGACATGGTCCAGCTGCTGATCAGCACCGCCCGCCAGCTCGCGCTCAAGATCGCGAGCTATGGCGTGATGCACCTGGTGGTCGCCATCCTGGTGGCCTTCGCCATCACGCGCGACTGGCGGCTGGCGCTGGCGGTGGGTCTGGTGGAGCCCTTCTTCCAGACCATCGCCTACTCGATCCATGACCGCGTCTGGCACCGCATCGAGCGCCGCCGCATGCTGTCTGGCCTCGAAGAGGCCTCGGAGGCCTTCACCGCCCGCCTGGAGGTGATGTCGGCGGAGGAGCAATCGCGCGCGCACGGCCATGCCGGCCACAGCCACGCCCTGCCCCGCTCGTTCAAGCAGGTGGCGTTCAAGACCGTGACCTACGGCGTCATGCACTTCGCCGTCGCGGTTCTGGTGGCCTTCGCCCTCACCCGCGACATCGGCGTCGCCCTGGCCATCGGCATCATCGAGCCGCTGGTGCAGACGGTCTTCTTCACCGTGCACGACCGCGTCTGGAGCCGGATCGAGACGCGGCGCGAACGGCGGCGCAGCGCGCTCGCCAAGGCCTGAGGCCTACTTCTTCCCCGTCGCC
Organism: Brevundimonas viscosa; assembly: GCF_900116065.1. Taxonomy (GTDB): domain Bacteria; phylum Pseudomonadota; class Alphaproteobacteria; order Caulobacterales; family Caulobacteraceae; genus Brevundimonas; species Brevundimonas viscosa. The sequence continues at coordinate 120,617 of NZ_FOZV01000002.1, read as the reverse complement.
ACCAGATAGACCTCCGACGAGCCCTTGCGGCTGGCCTTCGGCTTGATCGGACGCACGTCCTCGAACTCGGCCCGCAGCCGCGCCAGCACCTCGCCGGCGTCGCTGCCCTGGAAGCTCTTGGTCACGAAGGCTCCGCCCGGCTTCAGGTGGCGGATGGCGAAGTCGGCGGCGATCTCGATCAGGGCGATGATCTTCAGGTGATCGGTCTGGCGGTGGCCGACGGTGTTGTGGGCCATGTCCGACAGCACCAGGTCGGGCGGCCCGCCCAGCGCCTCGAGCAGCTGCTGGTCCACGCCCGGATCGGTGAAGTCGGCCTGGATCAGCGTCGCCCCCGGGATCGGCTCGATCATCAGCAGATCGACCCCGACCACCGCCGCCGCGCCGCGATCCAGCGCCACCTGCACCCAGCCGCCGGGCGCGGCGCCCAGGTCCACCACCCGCGACCCGCGCTTGATCAGCCGCAGGCGGTCGTCGATCTCCATCAGCTTGAAGGCGGCGCGGCTGCGCCAGCCCTCGGCCCGGGCCCGCTCCGACCACTCGTCGGCCAGTTGCCGCTTGATCCATTGCTGGCTCGACATCGACTTCTTCTCGGCCGTGCGGATCTTCTGGCCCATGCCGCGCCCGGCCGCCGTGCCGCCCGAAGGCGGACGCACCATGCGGCGGCGTTCGACCGGCTTATCGTCTTCGCTCATGCATCCCACATAGCCCCGACCGGGTTTGCGGGCTATGACCCCCGCGAAACGAAAGGAGCCGACATGGCCGAGACCCTGACCTTCACCCTCGACACCGGCGACGGCGAGCCGCGCGACGTCGTCATCAAGCTGCGTTCCGACCTGGCTCCCAACCACGTCAAGCAGATCACCGATCTGGCCTCGGAAGGCTTCTACGACGGCGTGGTCTTCCACCGCGTCATCCCCGGCTTCATGGCCCAGGGCGGCGATCCGACGGGCACCGGGACCTCGGGCTCGTCGAAGCCGAACCTGAAGCAGGAGTTCTCGTCGGAGCCGCACGTGCGCGGCGTCTGCTCGATGGCCCGCACCTCCGACCCGAACAGCGCCAACAGCCAGTTCTTCATCTGCTTCGACGACGCCACCTTCCTCGACCGCCAGTACACGGTCTGGGGCCAGGTCGTCGAAGGCATGGAGCATGTCGACGCCCTGCCGAAGGGCGAGCCGCCCCGCAATCCCGGCAAGATCGTCAAGGCCACGGTGGGCTGAGACCGTGTTCTCCAGCGCGGTTCGCGATCGCCTCATCGCGCGCTATCGCGAGCCGCACCGCCGCTATCACACCCTCGCGCACCTCACCGACTGCCTCGCCCAGGCCGCGGCGTCGACGGACCTGACCACCGCCCAGCGCGACCTGCTGGAGACGGCGTTGTGGTTCCATGACGCGGTCTACGATCCGGCGCGGACCGACAACGAGGCGGAGAGCGCCCGCCTCGCGCGCGAGGAGCTGTCGAACGACGGGGCCACGGAGGATCATGTCGCCGAGGTCGAGCGCCTGGTCGCCCTCACCGCCGGCCACGCCGCCGACGCCGACGACGTGCTCGGCGCGCGGATGGTGTCGATCGACCTGTCGATCCTCGGCGCGGCCCCGGCCGCGTACGACTCATACGTCCGCGGCGTGCGGCAGGAATACGCTCACGTTCCGGAAGAGGCCTGGCGGGCCGGCCGCGCGGCCGTCCTGCAGCGCTTTCTCGACAGCCCGCGGCTCTACCCCGACCCGGCCTGGGCGGCGCGATTCGAGGCCCGGGCCCGCGCCAACATCACGCGTGAACTCGAGGGCCTGCGGGGCTAGCCCTCGATCTCGACCACCTCGACCCGGGTCCCGTTCAGGACCAGGGCGATCTCGCCGCGCTTCAGCTTCAGGGCGTCCTCGCCGAACAGCTGACGGCGCCAGCCCTTGAGCGCATCGACGTCGGCCGTGTCGCTGAGCGCGATCTTCTCGAGGTCAGCCACGTTGGCGATCAGTTTGGTCGCCACCCCCGCGTTGTCGCTCTTGGTCTTGAGCAGAACCTTGAGCAGCTCCACCACCGACGGCGGCGCCGGCTGGTTGTGGGACGGCCGCTCCAGCTTCGGCGAATGCGCCTCCGGGTCGGCCAGCACCCGCTTCAGCTCCTCGGTCAGCTCGAGACCCAGCCGCGAGGCGCCGAACCCCTTGGGCACCGACCGCAGCCGGTTGAACGCTTCGGGATCGGTCGGCGCCTGGGCGGCGATCTCGTCGATGGCGTCGTCCTTGAGAATGCGGCCGCGCGGCTGGTCGCGCTCCTGGGCCGCCCGCTCGCGCCACACCGCCGTGGCCTTGAACGCCGCGAGGTACTTCGCCGAATACTTCTTCGGCTTCAGACGCTTCCACGCCTTTTCCGGATCGGTGTCGTAGAGGGCGGGATCCGTCAGGTCCGCCATCTCGGCCATCACCCAGTCCAGCCGCCCGTCCTTCTGCAGCCGGTCGCGCAGCTTGGGATACAGCGCCGCGAGGTGGGTCACGTCGCCCATGGCGTAGGTCAGCTGGGCGTCGCTCAGCGGCCGGCGCGCCCAGTCGGTGAAGCGGCTGCCCTTGTCGACCTCCTGGCGCAGCATCTGCCGGACCAGCGATTCGTAGGACACCTGGTCGCCGAAGCCGGCCGCCATCGCCGCCACCTGGGTGTCGAACATCGGCCTGGGCATGGCGCCGAGCTTGGCGAAGATCTCCACATCCTGCCGCGCGGCGTGGAAGACCTTGAGAATCGATTCGTCGCGCAACAGCTCGAGGAAGGGCTCCAGATCGAGGTCCTCGGCCAGCGGATCGATGTTGGCGGCGTCGGTCGCCGACGCGGCCTGGATCAGGCACAGCTTGGGCCAGTAGGTCGTCTCCCGCATGAACTCGGTGTCGACCGTGATGAAGGGAGCTGTGGCCAGGCGGGCGCAGAACTCGCGCAGCGCCCCGGTGGTGGTGATTGGCGTCATTCGGGTGCTATAGCCCCGCGCGACGGCGGTGTGGCAAGAGCCGCCGACGCATTTCCGCCTCCAGAATCAGGCCCGTGACCGATGAGCGACACCCCCGACAGCCTGCGCAACGGCCTGACCTACGCTGACGCGGGCGTGGATATCGACGCCGGCGAGATGCTGGTCGACGCCATCAAGCCGCTGGCGAAGTCGACCCGCCGGCCCGGCGCGGAGGCCGCGCTGGGCGGCTTCGGCGCGCTGTTCGACCTCAAGGCGGCCGGCTTCGAGGATCCGCTGATCGTCGCCACCACCGACGGCGTCGGCACCAAGCTGAAGATCGCCATCGAGACCGGCCGGCATGACGGCGTCGGCGTCGACCTCGTGGCCATGTGCGTCAACGACCTGCTCGCCCAGGGCGCCGAGCCGCTGCTGTTCCTCGACTACTACGCCACCGGCAAGCTGGACGTGGACGCGGCGAAGCGGGTCGTCGCCGGCATCGCCGAGGGCTGCCGCCAGGCCGGCTGCGCCTTGGTCGGCGGCGAGACGGCCGAAATGCCGGGCATGTACGGCGGCGGCGACTACGACCTCGCCGGGTTCTCGCTGGGCGCGGTCGAGCGCGGCCACGCCCTGCCCTACCTCGACCGCCAGCAGGCCGGCGATCTGATCATCGGCCTCGGCTCCTCGGGCCCGCACTCGAACGGCTACTCGCTGATCCGCAAGGTGGTCGAGAAGTCCGGTCTGTCCTGGGCCGACGACGCGCCCTTCGCCAGGGACCGCACCCTGGCCCAGGCGCTGATGGAGCCGACCCGCATCTATGTGAAACCGGTGCTGCCGCTGATGAAGGCGGGGCTGGTCAAGGGCGCCGCCCACATCACCGGCGGAGGCTTGGTCGAGAACCCGCCGCGCTGCATCGCCGAAGGGCTGCAGGCCAGCTTCGACTGGGACGCCTGGCCCCTGCCCCACGTGTTCCAGTGGCTCGGCGAAACCGGCGGAATCTCCGATCACGAGCTGCGCCGGACCTTCAACTGCGGCGTCGGCTTCATTCTGATCGTCAGCCCGGAGAACGCCGAGCCGGTGCTGGCGGCCCTGCTCAACGCCGGCGAGGTCGCCTTCGTCTGCGGCCAGCTGACAGCGGCCTGAAGTGGATCACTCCCCGTCCAGCGCGCTCCAGCTGACGCGCATAAGGGTCGCCCGGCCTTCGTTCTGGTGCAGCGCGACTGTGACGCCGCCGCGACTCCACGTCGGCCGTTCGGCCGGCATGTCGACCTCGCGGCGGTAGCCGGCCGCCTCCAGCGGCCCGGCCACGCCGGCGCGCACCGCCTCCAGTCCGCCGTGGCGGGCCTGCAGGACGCAGAGACGGGTCAGGTCGCCGTCCTCCGCCGTGCCGCTCTCGGTCAGGCGCAGCAGCCAGGCCTCGTCGCCGGTGGCGAAGCGGCGCGTGCCCGCATCCCTGCCGGTCTCCACGAAGCCGAGAAAGTCGATCGCTCCCCCCTCTCCCCCTTCGCCGACGACGTAGGGCAGGCACAGGTCCTCGAGAACGCTCCGGGCGAAATCTTCGGTCGACTGGGGCGCGGCGAGGAGCGAGGCCGCGAGGATCGGGACGAGCATGAAACCTCCAGACGCCCACCTTTTCCTGCTCCACGAGCGGACGCAACCCGCCGCCCCCGTTGACCCCTGCCGAGCCCCCCGGCAAGGTCGCCGCCCCGCCACCGAAGGACTCACCGGATGCGCACGCTGCCGCTCGCCCTCGCCGGACTGCTGCTCGCCGGCGCGACCGCCGCCCAGGCCCAGACGCCCACCACCGAACACCCCCTGCTGCACCAGCTCGCGGGCGAGGTCCGGCCGGAGCGGATGCGCGCGGACATCCAGACCATGGTCGACTTCGGCACGCGCCATACGTTGTCGGAGACCCGTTCCGAGACCCGCGGCATCGGCGCCGCCCGCCGCTGGGTCCAGCGCGAGTTCGAGGCTGTCTCCCGCGACTGCGGCGGCTGCCTGACCGTGGTCACGCCGTCCGACACCGTCACCGGCCGGCGCGTCCCGACCCCGACCGAGGTCGTCGACGTGGTCGCCATCCAGCGTGGGACCGGCGACCCGAACCGGGTGATCATCATCTCCGGCCACCTCGATTCGCGCGTCACGGACGTGATGAACTTCACCGACGACGCGCCGGGCGCCAACGACGACGCCTCGGGCGTCGCGGCGGTGCTGGAGGCGGCGCGCATCCTGTCGAAACACCGCTTCGACGCGACCCTCGTCTTCGCCGCCCTGTCGGGCGAGGAGCAGGGCCTGCTGGGCGGCAAGATCCTGGCCGACTATGCGCAGGCGCAGGGCTGGCGGGTCGAGGCCAACCTCAACAACGACATCGTCGGCAACTCCGAGGGCCAGTCCGGGGTTCGCGACACCACCCGTGTGCGCGTCTTCTCCGAGGGCACCAAGACCGTCGAAACCGAGGCCCAGGAGGAGCGCCGGCGCTACAATGGCGGCGAGGTCGACTCCTCGTCGCGCAATCTCGCCCGCTTCATCGACGGCATGGCCGATCGCTATCTGACCAACTTCGACGTCGAGATGATCTACCGCACCGACCGCTACGGCCGCGGCGGCGACCAGGTCGAGATGCTCCGCGCCGGCTTCCCGGCGGTGCGCATCTCCGAGGGGGCCGAGAACTACGACCGCCAGCACCAGGACCTGCGGGTCGAGGACGGCGTCCACTACGGCGACACCATCGACGGCGTCGACTTCGACTATCTCTCCCAGGTGGCCCGGCTGAACATCGTCTCCATGGCCGCTCTCGCCAACGCCCCGGCGACGCCGCTCGGCGTCGCCATCGAGGGCGCGGTCAAGCCCGACACCACCCTCCGCTGGCAGGCCGTTCCCGGCGCCGCCGGCTACCGTGTCTGGTGGCGCCCGACCACGGCCGCCCAGTGGACCCACAGCCGCTGGGCCGGGGACGCCACGGAGATCACCCTGCCCGGCGTGGTCATCGACGACTACTTCTTCGGCGTCTCGGCGGTGTCGGAGGACGGCTACGAAAGCCCCGTCGTCTTCCCCGGGCCGGCGGGCGCCTTCGTGTCCGTCGGCGACCCGGCCGCGCCCGCCAGCTGATGCCGGACGCCGCAAACCGCCGCACGCGCGTGGCGGTGCTGATCTCGGGGACCGGCTCCAACATGGCCGCTCTCGTCGAGGCCGCCCGCGCGCCTGACAGCCCCTTCGAGGTGGTGCTGGTGCTGTCGAACCGCCCGGAAGCCGGCGGGCTGGCGAGCGCCGCGGCGGCCGGGGTCGCCACGGCCGTGGTCGACCACCGCCCCTTCGGCAAGGATCGCGAGGCGCACGAACGGGCCGTCGACGCCGCCCTGCGCCGGCACGAGGTCGAGGTGGTGGCGCTGGCCGGCTACATGCGCCTGCTCACGCCCTGGCTGGTCGGCCGCTGGGCCGGGCGGATGCTCAACATCCACCCCAGCCTGCTGCCGAAGTATCCCGGCCTCGACACCCATGCCCGGGCGCTCGCCGCCGGCGACGTCGAGGCGGGCTGCACCGTGCATGTGGTGACCGAGGGCGTCGACGAGGGCCCGGTGCTCGCGCAGGCCGCCGTGCCCGTGCGGCCCGGCGACACCGCCGAAAGCCTCGCCGCTCGGGTGCTGGCCGCGGAGCACGCGCTCTATCCCCGCGCCCTCGCCGACTTCTGCCGGGCGTTGTCCTGAAATGCGAAACGGCCCCGGCGATCGCTCGCCGGGGCCGCTTTCGTTCCGGGCCGCAGCCTTACTTGTCGGGCCGGGTGGCCGCGCCGGCGACCGCGCCGATGGCGGCGCCCGCGACGGTCGAGCCGGTATCGCCGCCGATGGCCTGACCGGCGACCGCGCCGGCTACGGCGCCGGTCGCGGCCCGCTGTTCCATGGTCGAGCCGCAGGCGGCGAGAAGCGACAGCGCGGCGGTCGCGGCGGAGAGCTTGAGCAGGGTCTTCATCGAAATTCCTCCGGGGAGATGAGGGTCCGGCAGATAACGTCGCGCTAGCCGGCCCGTTCCGCCCGCGCCTCCGCCCTGCGCACCGCGACGGTCAGGACGACCACCACCCCCGCCGCGAACCACAGCGCCAGCACCCCCCAGCGCAGGAAGCTGACCGCGCCCAGCGCCCCGCCCGCGGCGAGGCCCGCCCACAGCAGCAGGAAGGGAACCCAGTCCCACCTCGGCCCGCCGCACAGGGCGGTGGCGATCCGCTGTCCCATCCGCGCCAGCGTGCCCGTCATGTAGGTCAGGCCGACTCCGACGTCGCCCTGGCGCTGGAACACGGCGTTCTCCACGCCCATGGCCAGCACCACCGCGACCATGCCGGCGGCGGTCCAGCCCGCGGTGCACAGTCCCGCCGCCGTCAGCAGCAGCGCGGCCTCGACCGCCAGCACCGGCGATCGTCGCCCCTCTCCGGCCCGTCGCGCCACGAGGGCGCCGGCGACCACCCCCAGCACGAACAGGCCGATGATGCCCGCCGCGGTCGCCGCCTGGTCCCACCGGCCCAGCGCCGCGCCGACGCCGAAGCGGGTCAGGTTGCCGCTCATGAAGGAGACGAAGAAGCCCCCCAGGGTCATGAAGCCGACGGCGTCGACGAACCCCGCCAGCGCCGACAGGCTTGCCGCCAGCAGAACGCCCCTTCGTCCGTATTCGCGCATCCGACTCGCCTTTTCAGACAGCCTGACACGACAACGGCCGGATCGTCACCGACCCGGCCGCGTCAATGTTCCGGCGATCTGAGGCCGATCAGCCGACGATCTGGTCGTCCGTGAAGAACTGCTCGATCTCGATCTTGGCGTTCTCGAGCGAGTCCGAACCGTGCACGGAGTTCTCGCCGATCGACAGGGCGAACGACTTGCGGATGGTGCCTTCGGCGGCCTGCTCCGGGTTGGTCGCGCCCATGACTTCCCGGTACCTGGCCACGGCGTTGTCGCCTTCCAGCACCTGCACGACCACCGGCTCGGCGGTCATCTGGGCCACCAGCTCGCCGTAGAACGGACGCTCGGCGTGGACGGCGTAAAACTTCTTCGCCTGCTCTTCCGACAGCTTGACGCGGCGCTGGGCCACGATGCGCAGGCCGGCGTCCTCGATCACGGCGTTGATCTTGCCGGTCAGGTTGCGACGGGTCGCGTCCGGCTTGATGATCGAGAAGGTGCGTTCGGTCATGGGAGTGACTTCTGTTTGGGAGATTGAAGGTCGCGGGCTTATAGACGCGCCCTCCCCGCATTCCAAGGCGTCGCCTCAGCAGGCGATGGCCTGTACGTGGCCGGCGGCGGCGTAGTCGAGAATCCGCCTGTCGCGGGTCACGATGGGGGCCTCCAGTTCGCGGGCGGTGGCGATCAGGAGCCGGTCGGCCGGGTCGCCGTGCAGAGGCTCCGGCAGCATGGCCGCGTCCAGCGCCGCCCGCGCGCCGAGCGGCAGCACCGTCGCTTCGAACCGGTCCACGAACATCTGGAACCAGTCGCCGGCGCTCGGCTCGAACCGGACCCGGCGGCGCGGGCCGAGGCGGGACAGAGTCCCGATCTCCCACGCGGACACGGCCGAGACGACAAGGTCTCCGGGGCGGGCGGCTTCCAGCACCCGGCCGATCTCCGGGCCACGCACCAGTCCCTCCGTCAGGAAAACGATCGCGCACGTGTCGAGGAGGACCCGTCCGGCCATCAGCGGTGCAGCACGCCCTGTTCGGCGTCGAGCCGCTCGGTCATGACCGGCGAGGTCCAGTCGAAACCGGCCGGAGCCTCGACCATGCCCTTCATGCTCCCGACCAGACTGGCGGCGTTGTAGTCCTCGACCGGGTCCGGCCGGAGGACCACCGCGGTCGCCTTGCCGCGCTTGGTGACGGTGACCTTGCGGATCGCGCGCCGCTGCAGCTGATCGAACAGCTCCAGGCACTTGGCCTTGAACTCGGTGGCCGTTATGACGACCTCTCCCGTCACATGGTCATGTGTCATGACTGGTCATATTGAAATGACCAGTTCGAAAGTCAACGCCCGCGTATGCTCCAGATATCCAACCTGACCTTCAACGCCTGGGGCCGCCAGTTCCTCGACGACGCCTCGGTCAGCCTGCCGCCGGGCGCCAAGGTCGGCCTCGTCGGCCGCAACGGCATCGGCAAGTCGACCCTGTTCAAGATCATCCTCGGCGAACTGGCCGCCAACGGCGACGAGGTCTCCCTGCCCAAGACCGCCCGCATCGGCTCGGTCGACCAGGAGCACCCGGCCACCCCGGTCAGCGTGCTGGACACCATCCTCGAGGCCGACGTCGAGCGCCACGACCTGCTCACCCGGCTGGAGACCGCCGAGCCCGAGGAGATGGGCGAGATCTGGGGCCGGCTGATCGAGATCGACGCCGACAGCGCCCCCTCGCGCGCCGCCGAGATTCTCGCCGGCCTCGGCTTCAGCCCTGACGACATGCACCGGCCGATGTCCCATTTTTCCGGCGGCTGGCGCATGCGCGTCGCCCTGGCCGCAGCCCTGTTCGCCCAGCCCGACATGCTGCTGCTCGACGAGCCGACCAACTACCTCGACCTCGAAGGCGCCCTCTGGCTCGAGGCGCGGCTGAAGAAATACCCGGCCACGGCCCTGATCATCTCGCACGATCGCGAGATGCTGAACGAGGTCTGCACCCACATCCTCCACCTCGCGAACCGCAAGCTGGAGCTCTACACCGGCAACTACGACGCCTTCGAGAAGATGCGCGCCGAGAAGCTGCGCCTGCTCTCCGCCACCCGGGCCAAGCAGGAGGCCGAGCGGGCCCATCTGCAGGCCTTCGTCGACCGCTTCAAGGCCAAGGCCTCCAAGGCCGCCCAGGCCCAGTCGCGGGTCAAGAAGCTGCAGAAGATGCAGACCGTCGAGCTGCCGCCCGAGGAGCGCGTCGCCCCCTTCACCCTGCCCTCGCCGCCGCGACCCCTGCCGCCGCCGCTGATCCGGCTGGAGAAGGCCTCGGTCGGCTACGAGCCGGGCAAGCCGATCCTGCGCAATCTCAACCTGCGCATGGACCTCGACGACCGCATCGGCCTGCTCGGCGTCAACGGCGCGGGCAAGTCGACCTTCGCCAAACTGATCGCCAAGGCCCTGACCATCGACGCCGGCGAGTTCCATCGCGACGGCAAGATGCGGGTCGGCTGGTTCCACCAGCACCAGATCGAGGCCATGGACCCGACCGACACCCCGCTGGAGATCATCCGCCGGGCCATGCCGGACGCCTCGGAGTCCAGCCGGCGCAGCCGCCTGGCCCAGTTCGGCCTGCCGTTCGAGAAGCAGGAGACCAAGGTCGCCGCCCTCTCCGGCGGCGAGCGCGCCCGCCTGCTGCTCAACCTCGTGGCCATGGACGCGCCGCACGTCCTGATCCTCGACGAGCCGACCAACCACCTCGACATCGACAGCCGCCGCGCCCTGCTCGACGCGCTCAACGAATACACCGGCGCCGTCATCCTCATCACCCACGACCGCTCGCTGATGGAGCTGGTCGCCGACCGCCTGTGGCTGGCCGCCGACGGCACGGTGAAGCCCTTCGAGGGCGACATGGACGACTATGCGAAATTCGTCCTCGACCGGGCGAAGCAGGCCGGCATGAAACCGTCCCAGGTCAGGAACGAGCCCGAGCCGGCCCCGGCCAAGGCGGACACGCCCGCCCCTCAGGCAGCGAGCGCCCGCGGCGCGAGCCATAGGGGCCAGAAAAAAGGCCCCTCCCCGTCCACCCTGCGCCACGCCGCGAAGAAGGCCGAGGAGCGCATGGCGGCGCTGACCGCCGACCTCGCCCGCCTCGACGACGACCTCGCCAACGCGGCCGTCAACGACCCGAAGAAGCTCGAGGGCCTGACCCGCGCCCGCGCCCGCGCCCAGGCCGACCTCGACGCCGCCGAACAGGCATGGATGGAGGCGGAGGAAGCTCTGGCCGAAGCGACGGCCTGACCCGTCTCCTCCCCGTCGCGCAGCGGTGGGGAGGGGGACCATCCGAAGCCCGCAGGGCGCAGGATGGTGGAGGGGTGAAGACCACACTCCGCCTTCGCCTTCCGCGCAGGCTTCAGGCGGAGCTGGTTCATCACGAAGGACACAAAGGGGGCACGAAGAACGCGAAGGGAGCGAGTGCGCGGCTCGCCTTCGCGGGCCGCAGGTCCGCATTCGTTGATTGCGGGCCGTTGGCCCGCCGGCGCCGGTCCAGACCGGGTTCCTTCGTGTCCTTTGTGATTCCTTCGTGTCCTTCGTGATGAACCCGCCACGCCGGCCGCACTCGCCGGCCCCGCGGCCCATCCTCACCCTTCTTCCCGCCTCTCGCCCGCGCCATACTCCGACTCGCATGCCCATCCGCCGCCTCCCCCCCGAAACCGTCAACCGCATCGCCGCCGGCGAGGTGGTCGAGCGGCCGGCCAGCGCGGTCAAGGAGCTGGTCGAGAACGCGCTGGACGCCGGCGCCCGCCGGGTGGAGGTCCAGGCCGACGGCGGCGGCCTGACCCGGCTGCTCATCGCCGACGACGGCTGCGGCATGGCCCCGGACCAGCTGGCCTTGGCGGTCGAGCGCCACGCCACCTCCAAGCTCGAGCCCGACGACGCCGGCGACGTCGACCTGCTGCGCATCTTCACCCTCGGCTTCCGCGGCGAGGCCCTGCCCTCGATCGGCTCGGTCGCCCGGCTGACCATCACCTCCCGCCCCCGCGAGGGCGGCGACGCCCACAGCATCACCGTCGAGGGCGGCGACCACCGCCCCGTCGCCCCCGCCGCCTTCCCCGGCCCGCACGGCGCCCGGGTCGAGGTGCGCGACCTGTTCTACGCCACCCCCGCCCGGCTCAAATTCATGAAGTCCGAGCGGGCCGAGGCCATGGCCATCTCCGAGGAGATCAAACGCCAGGCCATGGCCCACGAGGGCGTCGCCTTCAGCCTCGACCTCGACGGCCGCAACGTCCTGCGCCTGCCCGCCGAACACCCCGGCGACGAGGGCCGGCTCAAGCGCCTCGCCGCCCTGCTCGGCCGCGACTTCGAGGCCAACGCCCTGCTCATCGACCAGGCCCGCGACGGCGTCCGCCTGTCGGGCTACGCCGGCCTGCCGACCTATTCGCGCGGCAACGCCGCCCACCAGTACCTGTTCGTCAACGGCCGCCCGGTGAAGGACCGCCTGCTGCAGGGCGCCCTGCGCGGGGCCTACGCCGACTTCCTCGCCCGCGACCGCCACCCGGCCGCCGTCCTCTTCCTCGAGCTCGATCCGCTCTACGTCGACGTCAACGTCCACCCGGCCAAGGCCGAGGTGCGCTTCCGCGATCCCCAGCTGGTGCGCGGCCTGATCGTCGGGGCATTGCGGCACGCCCTCGCCGCCGCGGGCCACCGCGCCTCCACAACGGTCGCCGCAGACGCGCTGGCCGGGTTCACGGCGCATGAGGGTGTGGCCCCTCAGGGTTTAGGGCATAGGGCTTGGGGCTTAGGGCAAGGCGCAGCGAACGCCCAAGGCTACAGCAGGTGGGACGCTTGGACCCAACCCGCCACCGCGACCGCCCAGATAATCCCCGGCCTCAATGACCGCAGCGCGCGCGTCGAACCCGCCCCGGACGCCCCCTACGCCCTAAGCCCTAAGCCCTACGACCCGGACGCCGCCGCGCCAGCGGCGGCGGACATAGACCTCCCCCTCGGCGCCGCCCGCGCCCAGCTGCACGGCACCTACATCGTCGCCCAGACCCGCGACGGCCTCGTGGTGGTCGACCAGCACGCCGCCCACGAGCGCCTCGTCTACGAGCGGATGAAGGCCCAGATGGCCGAGGGCGCCGTGACCCGCCAGGCCCTGCTGGCCCCCGAGGTGGTCGAGCTCGACCCCGCCGAGGCCGAACGCGTCGCCGCCCGCGCCGAGGAGCTGGCCGAGCTCGGCCTCGTCGTCGAACCCTTCGGCGCCGGCGCCGTCCTCGTCCGCGAGACCCCGGCCCTGCTCGGCTCGACCGACGTCCAGGGCCTGATCCGCGACATCGCCGACGACCTCGCCGAACACGGCGCCGCCCTCTCCCTCAAGGAGCGCCTGGCCGAGGTCTGCGGCACCATGGCCTGCCACGGTTCGGTGCGAGCCGGGCGGGTGTTGTCCGCGCCGGAGATGAACGCCCTGCTCAGGCAGATGGAGGCGACGCCGCACTCAGGGCAATGCAACCACGGGCGGCCGACGTACGTGGAGCTGAAGCTGGCGGATCTGGAGCGGTTGTTCGGGCGGCGCTAGACGATTTGTAGAGGCCGTCGCCGATCACCCTGCCTGACATGGATCACGTGCCGGTGCGGACCATGCCAGGCAGTATTGTAAGAACAAGCCTAACTAAGGGGGATGAGATGCAATCCGACGATCTTATCTACAGCAACCTGATGAAAATCATTTCTCCTCTGCTCGTGAAGGGCAAGGGTGAATCAGTCACATTCTTAAACTGGTTTTTAGAGAACATATACCGTCTCGACTCGGTGGCTGCAGATGACGCGATCTGCGACTCGCAGAACGACAAAGGCATCGATGCCATTTACGTCGACAACAACAACGAGGAAATTCATTTCTTTCAGTGCAAAGTACGACAAAAGGCTAACGGCACTGTCGGTGATGTTAATCCTAAAACATTTGTTGCTTCAGTCGGACAGTTCGACAGCAAGGAAAAGATTGACGCTATACTGGCAGGCAACGCCAATCAGGGCCTTAAAAATCTTCTATCGCGTTTGGAGATATCCGACCTTGTTGGGAAAGGTTACAGGCCCGTCGCCGTCTATGTCACAAACGAAAAGCACGACGATGATTCCATCTCATACGAGAAGGTTGAGACGCGGCTCATTATTTATGATCGCGATCGGATCGCGGAGAACTTTATCGATGCCGATCAGGGCGTAGGAGTTCAGGGCACGTTTGAGTTTGACCTTAGCTACGTCGACCCTCTGACCATGGTGATTGGGTCTGCAACGGACGGAGCTGAAGTGTTCGTCTTTCCCGCCCGCGCCCTAGAATTGGTGGCGCTCGGCGGAATTGCGGACACAAGCCTGTTCACCAAGAATGTGCGTTACAGCTTGGGCAACACGCCGGTGAACAAGTCCATAAAGAAGTCAATCGAGCGGAAGCCGGATCATAAGCACTTCCCATTGTTTCATAATGGCGTGATCCTTCTTTGCGAGTCCGCTACAGTTGCCGATGGCAAGCTTAAGATATCGAACTATTCGGTTGTGAATGGAGCTCAAAGCATCACGACCTTTCACGGTTCAAAGTCGAAGCTAACTGACGACCTGAGAATATTGGTAAGAGTTATTGCTCTCAAAGATGATGAGCTCGCTAGAAAGATTACTGAGTACAGCAATAACCAGAATGCCATTAAGCCAAGAGATTTACGTTCTGGCCACACCCTTATGACACGACTCCAAGAGGAGATGTCGAAGTTCTCCGACACATATTTCTTCGAGATAAAGAGAGGCGAAGTCGCTCCTAAGGACCGCATCGTCATCTCGAATGAAGAGTCCGGTCGGGCTCTATTGGCGATAGATCTGCTGGAGCCATGGTCATGCCATCAGGTATACAAGATATTCGACGATAAGTACGCCGAGATATTCGGCAGGAAAGAAGTCGATGCTGCTCGGGTTATTCATGTCATCCGACTGATGCGTCTTATCGAGAAGAAGATCGATGGCATTGAGGTGAAGCCATTAGCTCACTACGCCCTAACTCGATATTTTCTCGCTTCCGTGTTGTCCCGGATTTTGCGGCTCAGCGAGAGCTCCCACGCTGCCATGAGGAACCCATCATCGCTCACCGGTCCGGAGGCCGATGCGTTCTACAAGAAGTGCGAGGCCATCGTTGGAAGCCTTGTCATAGACCTCAACTACGAAGTTAAAGCGAAGGGACCAACCTTCGACTACAAGGCGGAGCTCAAGAGCCCGAAGCAGGTCGAGGAGCTAACGGACCTCCTTCTGAAGTCGTACGAAAAGGATGTCGCTCGTGGAAAGGCAGAGAGCTTCTCCTAGGTGCCGCCCTCCATCCTCTTCGTCTGCCTCGGCAACATCTGTCGCTCGCCCCTCGCCGAGGGCGCCCTGCGGGCCGAGGCGGCGCGCCGTGACCTCGACCTCCACATCGACTCCGCCGGCACGGGGAACTGGCGCGCTGGCGCACCCCACCCCTTGCCAATCCCCCTATATTAGCTAATATCCCCATCATGTCCGCCCCCGATCCCACTGCCCCGGTCTCCGCCACCGAGTTCCAGACCCGCGCCGGGCTCTATATCGAGCGGTCGGCCAAGGCCCCGGTGTTCATCACCAAACACCGCCGCGTGGCGCGCGTACTGATCGACATCGCGGAGTACGAGCGGCTCAAGGCCCGTGACACGCGCGAGGCGCATCGCACCGAGGCCCTGCCCGACGCCTGGGCCGAGGCCCTGTCGGAGGCGGACTACGGCCCCGCCGACCCGGCGCTCGAAGCCCTGACCGACTGACCGCGTGGACCGGCCCGCGCCGCAGGTCGGGCTGGTGATCCGCTATGACTTCCTGTGGTCGCACGAGCGCGCCCGGGGCTACGCCGCCGGGGCCAAGGAACGCCCCTGCGTGGTCGTCGCCGCCGTCACGCGCGGCCCGGCCGGCGAGACCCATGTCCTGCTCGCCCCGATCACCCATGCCGCGCCCCGCCCCGGCGCCGCGGCCCTCGCCATCCCGCCACGCGTCGCCCGCCACCTCGGGCTGGACGACGAACGCGGCTACATCGTCGCTGACGAGGCCAACACCGTCTCGTGGAACGATCCGGGCATCGTCCCGGCCATGCCCGGAGAGCGCTGGGCCTACGGCCGCCTGCCCAAGGGCCTGTACGAAGCGCTCCGCTCGGCCATGCTGGACCTCGTCCGGCAGGGCCGCCTCACGCCCGCTGACCGAGAAGCCTGACCCGCCCCATGCCCTCCATCCTCTTCGTCTGCCTCGGCAACATCTGTCGCTCGCCCCTCGCCGAGGGCGCGCTGCGGGCCGAGGCGGCGCGGCTGAAGCTCGACCTCCACATCGACTCCGCCGGCACGGGGAACTGGCACGCCGGCGAGCCGCCGGACGCGCGGGCGATCGCCGTGGCGGCCCGGTACGGCGTCGACATCTCGGGCCTGCGGGCGCGGCAGGTGCGGCGCGCCGACTTCCGCCGCTTCACCCATGTGATCGCCCTCGACCACGACAACCTCGCCGACCTGCGCCGCCTCGCCCCGGCCGACGCGCTCGCCGACCTCAGCCTGCTGCTCGACCACGTCCCCGGCCGCGAGGGCCAGGCCGTGGCCGACCCGTGGTTCGGCGACGCCGCCGGCTTCGACGCCACCTGGGCCGAGGTCACCGCGGCGGCGCGGGCGCTGGCGGCCTCCCTCTCCCGTTGGGAGAGGGCTTGAGGCTCGCAGAGCGAAGCGATGCGCCAGCCGAAAGGGTGAGGGTCGCCTGTCGCCGTCGGCGTCAGCCGCCGCAGCGGCCCCGTGGCGACTTCGCCGCCGGTCCCGGCCGACCCTCATCCGGCGCTGCGCGCCACCTTCTCCCACAGGGAGAAGGAAAACATTCCGCCCCCTACGACCGCTTCTGACGCACCCCGCCCCCATACTCCCCGTCCATGACCACGCCCTATCGCATCCGCGACGCCGAGGTCTGGGCCCGGGCGCGCGACGACTATCTGGCCGGCATGGACGCCGAGAGCGTCTGCCGCCGCCACGACCTCGGCCTGTCGGCCTTCCGCCGCCGGGCCCGCAAGTTCGGCTGGCGACGCCTCGACCAGCCGGACGCCGCCGCCGGGGTCATGGCCCTGGCCATCTATCGGGATGTCGACGCCGACGAGCAGATCGACGTCGCCTACCGACGCTTCATCCAGGCTCTGGACGAGGGCCGGGCGCTGGAGGCCGTCCGCTGGCGGCGGCTGTGGCGCCAGCTGTGCGAGGACCGCGCCGCCGTCGGCGCCGAGATCGTCAAGCGGGGCACGACCGAGCAGATCTGCGCCCACTTCCTCGACCCGTACAGGGCGCGGGACGGCGAGGACGAGCGCCTGGGCGAGGCCCTGCGCCGCATTCCGCCGGCCCCGCCCGAAAATGTGCACGATGTGCACCCGAATTTTTCCGGAGTGCACATTTCGCCCCCGCCCGCCTCAGCCCCGGCCGGTGATCCGCCGCCAGATGCGCTTGCGGGCCTCGAACACCGACACGCCCAGGGCCGCGGCGGCGATCCAGAACAGCGCCTCGCTCGAGACGGCGGCGACCACGGCGAGGATCAGCCGCGTCTCGCGCCCGACGCCGAGGCCCAGGCCGACGAACAGGCTGATCCAGCCGCACACGGCGACCACGGCGACCAGCCCGGCGAGGGTCCACAGGAACCTGCGGCTCCGGCGCATGCCAGTCCCGGCGGGGGTTTCGGTCTCGACGGTCATCGGGCTCTCCCTCGAAAATCGCTGTCGGACTTGAAAGTCCACGCCTCCGCGCGAGTCTTTCATCGCGTCGGCAAGATCACCCGCCGACCATGAGGGGGACGGGCTTGAACAGGGACGCGGCCTTCGAGGCGCTGGCGGCCGAGCACGGCCCGATGCTGCGCCGCATCGCCGGCAGCTACGAGGCCGACCCCGAGCGGCGCCGCGAGCTGGAGCAGGAGATCCTGCTGGCGGTGTGGAAGGCCCTGCCCCGCTTCCGCGGCGAGGCGCCGGTGAAGGCCTTCCTCGCCCGCGTCGCCCACAACCGCGCCGTCACCCACGTGGCCCGCGAGGCCGCCGCGCCGCGCCGCGCCCCGCTGGACGAGGCCCTGCCCTCCGCCGACCCGTCGCCGCACGACCGGCTGGAGGCCGACGACCTGCGCGAACGCCTCGCCGCCGCCGTGCGCGCCCTGCCCCTGTCGCTGCGTCAGCCGGCCAGCCTGACGCTGGAGGGCTTCAGCCCGGCCGAGATCGCCGGGATGTTGGGCCTCAACGCCAACGCCGTCTCCATCCGCCTGACCCGCGCCCGCGCCGAGCTGCGCGCGCTGATGAACCCGGAGGCCTCGCGATGACCCGCCCCCCGCAGACCGGCGACGACTGGGACGCTCTCGCCGAGGTGTGGACCGCGCCGCAGCCCGGGCCGGCCGTCGATCCCGGCCTCGCCCGCGCGGTCCGCCGCCGCGCCCGGCTCGGCCGCCTCAACTTCCTGGCCGAGGCCCTGGGCTCGATCGCGGCCGGCCTGATCGGCGTCTGGGCCGCGCTGCGCAACGGCGAGCCGGGCGTGGCCGTCGCCGTCGTCCTGTTCGCCGGCTTCGCCCTGGCCATGACCCTGTGGGCCCGCCGGGGCCTGCCGCCCGAGGCCGCCGACACCCCCGCCGCGGCCCTGCGGGCCGCCGCCGGCCAGGCCCGCTCCGGCCTGCGCTGGGCCCGCGCCGGCCAGGCGGTCGGCGTCGCCGCCCTGCTGTTCGTGGCGGCGGTTGCCATCAGCCAGGGGGTCGCCGTCGACGACCCGGTGATCGTCTTCGCCCTCGTCTTCGTCCTCGCCGCCGTCGCCCTGCAGGAACGCCACGCCCGCCGCTGCCGCGTCCGCCTGCGGCGGCACGAGACGGCCCTGTCCGAACTGGAGGTGTAGCCTACAGCCGCAGCGCCTCGACCACGCCCGTGGCCCGGCCGCCGGAGACCACGGCCCCGCCGGCCAAGGCGTAGACCACCCCGTCCACCGCCGCCGCCGCCAGCCCGTGCCGCGGCGTCGGCATGTCCGGCCCGGCCGTCCAGCGGTCCGCGGACGGGTCGTAGATCCAGGTCTCGGGGAACACCCCGCCGCCGCCCCCCGCACCCGCCCCTTGCGCGAACCACTCGCCGCCGAAGGCGACCAGCCGCCCCCCCGCCGCCGCCATGGCCAGGCCGCCGCCGACCTGCTGACCCGTGGCCGGCGAGGCCGGGATCGGCGCCAGGGTGTCCCACCGGTCGGCGACCGGGTCGTAGCGGTCCAGCCGTCCCGTGCCGCCGCCGTTCACCGTGCGCCCGCCGGCGATCCACAGGGCCCCGTCCAGCACCGCCCCGGCGGCGCTGTTACGGGCCATCGGACAGGGCGCCGCCGTCTCCCAGCGGCCCGCGGCGGGGTCGAAGATCCGGTGCGTCGCCACGTCGACCTGGTCGTTCCACTGGCCGTTGGCGGTCCCCGGCGACCGGCCCGTGGCCAGGTGGATGCGCCCGCCCAGTTCGGCCCCGACGGTCTCGGCCAGCGGCTCCGGCAGCCGCCCCGCCTCGACCCAGCGCCCGCCGTCCAGGGCCCAGACCTCGGTCATCGAGGTCCACTCGCCGGCGTCGGAGCGGCCGTAGCCGCCCAGGGCGAACACCCGGCCCGCCGCGTCGGCCACGATCATCGGATGGTGCCTTGGGGCCGGCAGCCGCGGGCCCTCGCTCCAGCGGTCGGCGGCCGGGTCATAGACGCCGGTGCGGTCCTCGATCTCCGTCACGCCCCCGGCCCGGCGCAAGCCGCCGGCGACGACGATCCGCCCGCCCGAGACGGCGCAGTAGACCTCCTGCATGGCCCACGGCAGCGTCGAGCGGGCCGACCAGCTGGCGGCCGGCGTCTGCGCGCAGGCGGCGAACGGAACCGCCGCCGAGGCTCCGGCGGCGGCGAGGAAGGCGCGGCGATCGAGCTGGGTCATGCCCTCAGCCTGCCCCGGAACCGCCGCCTGCGCCAGACCGCTTCAGGCCGGCGCCGCCGCCCTCAGGAACAGCACCCGCGCCGCCCCGTAGTCGCGCGCGTCCAGCCGCTCGTAGCCCGGCGTCTCGATCTCCGGCTCGTCCGAGCCGCGTTCGAACACCACGATCGCGCCCGGCTTCAGCCAGGTCCCCTCCAGCAGCCGCGCCAGGGTCTGCTCGCCCAGTCCCTTGCCGTAGGGCGGATCGAGGAAGGCCAGGTCGAAGGCCTCGCCGGCCGAGCCCGGGCGCACGCCCAGATCGGTCGCGCTGCGCCGGTGCACCCGCGTCCGCCCCATCAGGCCCCAGGCGTCGGCGTTCTCGCGGATCGCCCCGCGCGCCGCGTCGTCGGTCTCGACGAACAGGGCGAAGGCCGCGCCCCGGCTGATCGCCTCGAAGCCCAGCGCCCCCGAGCCGGCGTACAGGTCCAGCACGCGCGCCCCGTCCAGCGGCTCGGCCCACGACGCATGCTCCAGCACGTTGAACACGGCCTGCCGCGCCCGGTCCGAGGTCGGGCGGGTGCCCTGCCCCTCCGGCGCGACGATGCTCCGCCCCTTCAGGCTTCCGGCGACGATTCTCATGACCTGCCTCTGGACCGGAACCGGGGACGAATGCAACGCTCGGTTCATGCAGCGCTTGGTTTCGCCCGCTTTCGTCGCCGCGCACGCCGCCGCCGCCCGCTCCAGCCTGACCGCGACCATGGGCGGAGAGCAGCCGTGGCGGCAGTTGGCGCGCTTCCTCCTCTTCGGAACCCTGCTGCTGGCGATCACCTTCCTGATCCTGGGGGTCGGCTTCGCGGCCTTCCCCGGACTGGCGGATCGGATTCCGGAAGGAACCCTTCCAGACGGACCATTGAGGCTCGCCGAAGAAGGAACCTTCGCCCTCGTGCTCGGCCTCCTGCTCGCCGGTCCGGCTGTCGCCATCGCGGGGGCGGCCGCCCTGGCCTGGCGTCAGCCGCTCTCAGCCTTCCTTTGGCCGCGCCGGCGCTTCGACGTGACGCAGTTCGGCGTCGGCGTTCTGGTGATGGCCGGCGTCGGCGTCATCACCGTGCCGCTCCATCTGCTGATGGGCAGCGAGTGGAACCCTCCGATCCTCGACCCGCACTACGCCGGGCCGACGCGGCTGACCTATGTGCTGGCGATCACCGCCGGTCTGCTTGCCGCGGCGGCTGCGGAAGAGGTCGTGTTTCGCGGCGTGCTGTTGCGGCTGACCGGTCTGATCACCCGGGCGCCGATCGCCCTGTGCGTCGTGAACGGCCTGCTGTTCTCGGCCATCCATCTCGATCCCGATCCGGTCGCTTTCGTCGCCCGGGCCGTCTCGGGCGGCGTCTGGACCTGGGCGGCGTTGAGACTCGGCGGGCTCGAGTTCGCCATCGGGGCGCACCTTGCCAGCAACCTGTTCATCGGCCTGTTCTGGGCCCCGCTGTCGGAAGCCGCCCTCAGCCAGGACTCGGCGTGGATCGACCTCGCCCCGGAGGGCCTCGTCGCCCTGATCACGATCGTCTTCATCGAACGCCTGGCCAATCGCGCCGGAAGCGCGAGGCCCGATCTGTCACCGCGGCCCGCGCCCTGATCCGCCCGGCCTGGCAGGGGGTCTGCCGGGGCCGGACCGCGCCGCCCCGCCCTTGCCGCCTGGCCGGGCGCCGTAGCCGGCCTTGCCGCCGCCGCCGCCCTTGCGCGGGCCGCCGGCGCCGCGCGGCGTGTCGATGAACTGGTCCTCGCGCGGCTTGAAGGCCCGCTTGGGCCGCTCGGCCCGCTCGCCTGCCGCCGCCTCCGGCCGCGCCCGTGGCTTGAAGCCCTTCTTCGGGTGCTCGAACTTCGGCCTGGCCTTGGCCCAGCCCTCCCCCTTCGGCGCCCGGCGACCGGTGTCGCCGCCTTCAGAGGCCGCGGCCTCGGCGGCGCGCACCCGGCTCGGCTTGCGCGACGGGTCGGACATGGCCGAGCCCGAGCGGCCCTTGACGATCGGCGCCGAGGTGCGGCGTCCCGGGATCGGCGCCGGCGTCTCCACCGTGTTGCCGGTCGGCAGGTTCTCCGGGCGGATGTACTGGCCCAGCATCTCGCGGATCACCCGCGGCCCGACCTCCTCCACCATTCCCACCGGCAGCGTGCCCAGCTGGAACGGGCCGTAGGCGAGGCGGATCAGCCGGTTCACGGTCAGGCCGAGGTGCTCCAGCACCTTCCGGACCTCGCGGTTCTTGCCCTCGGTGATCGAGACGCTGATCCACAGGTTGGCCGACGCCTTCTCGCCCTCCGCGGTCGGCTTCGCCTTGTCCAGCGTCGCCTCGACCGGGCCGTAGCGCACGCCGTCGACGGTCACCCCGTCCTTCAGCGTGTCCAGCTGCGCCTGGGTCACCCGGCCGCGCGCTCGGGCCCGGTACTGGCGCACCAGCTCGGTCGCCGGCAGCTCCAGCGCCCGGCTCAGCTCGCCGTCGTTGGTCAGGAGCAGCAGCCCCTCGGTGTTTAGGTCCAGCCGCCCGACCGAGATCACCCGCGGCAGGCTGCTGGGCAGGGCGTCGAACACCGTCGGCCGGCCCTGCGGGTCGCCGTGCGAGGTCACCAGGCCGGACGGCTTGTGATAGCGCCACACCCGCGTCGCCTGGGCCGCGCCGATCGCCTTGCCGTCGACCGTGATGACGTCGTCGCGCGTGACCAGCGTCGCCGGCGTGTCGAGGATCTTGCCGTTGACCGCCACCTTGCCCAGGCCGATCAGCCGCTCGACCTCGCGCCGCGAGGCTATGCCGGCCCGGGCCATCGCCTTGGCTATGCGCTCGGTGCGCTTCGGCTCGGCCGGGACGGCGGCGGGTTTCCCGCCGGGCTTGCCGCCCTTCGGCGGGCCTTTCGCGCCGTCCTTGGCGAAGGGTTTGCGGGGCCCGGGCTTGCGGTCGTCTTGACGCGGGCGGGGCTTCTTGTCGTTGTCGTTCGGATGGCGGACCATGATGAGCGGTTCATGCGCATGGCGCTGGACCAAGCGCAAGCGGCGGCGAACGAGGGCGAGACGCCCGTCGGCTGCGTGATCGTCGACGAGAGCGACGGAACCGTCGTCGCCACGGGCCGCAACCACCCCATCGGTGCCCACGATCCGACGGCCCACGCCGAGATCGCCGCCCTGCGCGCCGCCGCGGCGAAGCTGGGCAACTACCGGCTCACCGGCCTGACCCTCTATGTGACGCTGGAGCCCTGCGCCATGTGCGCGGGGGCGATCAGCCACGCCCGCATCGGACGCGTGGTCTGGGGCGCCGACGACGCCAAGGGCGGGGCGGTCGCGCACGGGCCCCGCTTCTTCGAACAGCCGACCTGCCACTGGCGCCCGGCGGCGGAGGGGGGCGTCCTGGCGCCCGAGGCAGCGACCTTGCTGCGCGACTTCTTCCGCGCCCGGCGCAAAGGAACGGCCCCCGCCACGGCGCGTTGATCGGCCGGTTCCAACGGCAAGGCTTGTTTCATGCGCGCGTTCCTCGTCTGCGTCCTTGGCCTTGGCGTCCTGACCGGATGCGGTCCGACACCCGACGAGGCGCCGACCGACGGCGACGCCGTGCGCGAACGCGCCGAACAGGCGCAGACGGCGCGACGCCGCACCGGCGCGGAGATCCAGAGCCGGGTGATGAATCGCGTCATCCGCACCGTCTATCTCTGCAACAACAGCGAGCGCCTGTCGGTCGACTTCGACAATCCGCGACAGATGGCGACCGTGCGCGACTCCAGCGGCAAGGCGGTCGACCTGTACCAGGAGCGCGCCGCCGACGGCATCTGGTACCGGGCCTCGGGCTACGAACTCCGCGGCGTCGGCGCGATGGCCACCTGGACCGCCGATGGGCGGGAGCCTACGGAATGCCGCGCCGTGGACTGAGACGTCTGGCGAGGAATATTCCCCCCCCTCTTGCACAACGCTGTTCGGCGCCCACCTCTCCGCGTGGTCTTTGGCATCGTGAACCCGCGACATCCGGATTTCCGATGATCTGGCGCGTCCCCCTACCCTCGGTTTACGCCTTGCACCTCAGTCTCCGCTGCTTGTGCGCTGAGGGTTGGCAGGGTTGGCAGGTTTGGCGCCCCGAATTCGTGCCACGCCCCCTCTTTTTACCCGGATCAAACTAGATGTAACTGACCAGCCGCGCCTCGAGCCGCGCGCGCACCTCAGGCCAGTCCTCGTCGAGAATGGCGAACTGGGCCGTATCCCGGATCCGACCGGTCCAGGTGATCTTGTGCTTGCGCAGCACCCCCTCGTCCCGGGCGCCCAGCTTGCGGATCGCCGCCTGGCTGCCGGGATTGATCGCGTCGGTGATGATCTCGACCCGCACCGCTCCGGCGTCGAAAGCGTGGCCCAGCAGAAGCCGCTTGCACGCCGGGTTCACCGGCCCGCCGCGCGCCTCCGGCCGGTAGAAGGTCGAGCCGATCTCGCACCGGCGATAGTCGGGCTTTATCTCGTACAGGCTGGTCGTGCCGACGACCCGCCCGCTCGCCTTCTCCCGCACCGCCCACGGTATTCGGCTCACGCTCGCCATCGCCGCCATCGCCGACGCCCACCAGCCGTCGAAATGCGGACCCCAGGCGGCACCGACCATGATCTCCCAGGCCTCCGGGTCGCAATCCAGCGCCGCGCGCACCTCCTCGCGCAGGGCTTCCGAGAAGGGCTCCAGCCGCACGAAGCGGTCCTCCAGCACCGCCGCGCTCAGCGCCATCCGGGTCATGCCGCCCCCTCCGCGCGCAGGAAGCCGCCGACCGTCTTCCGGTCGACGCCCTTCTGGACGAAGGCCTCGCCGATCCCCCGCGCCAGCACGAGGGTCAGCCGGCCTCCCTCGGCCTTCTTGTCGCCCGCCATCCGCTTCAGCAGGGCGTCGGCGTCGAACGAACCGACCTGGTCGAGCGAGGTGGGCAACCCCGCAGCGGCGACCGCCCCGACGACCCGCTCGGCGTCGCCGGTCGGACAGAAACCCTCCGCGGCCGAGTACCGGAAGGCCAACACGCATCCGAGAGCCACCGCCTCGCCGTGGGTCAGCCGGGTCTCGTCGAAGTCCAGTTCGGCCTCCAGGGCGTGGCCGAAGGTGTGGCCGAGGTTGAGCAGGGCGCGCCGCCCGGCCTCCTTCTCGTCCTCGCCGACGATGGCGCTCTTGATCTGCACCGACCGCACCACCGCGCGCTCCAGCGCCGCAGGGTCTCCCGACGCCCCGGCGGCGCCCTCCCCGGCCAGCCAGTCGAAGAAGGCTGCGTCGCAGATCAGCCCGTGCTTCAGCACCTCCGCCCAGCCGGAGCGCACCTGCCGTTCGGGCAGGGTCGACAGCAGGTCGATGTCGGCGACCACCAGCCGCGGCTGGTGGAAGGCCCCGACGAGGTTCTTGCCCCGCGGCGTGTCGATCGCCGTCTTGCCCCCGACGGAGGAGTCGACCTGCGCCAGCAGGGTGGTGGGGACCTGGACGAAGTCGATGCCGCGCATGTAGAGCGCCGCCGCGAGCCCGGCGAGGTCCCCGACCACGCCGCCGCCGAGCGCGATCACCAGATCGGTTCGGTCGAGGCCGAAGGCGGCCAGCCGGTCGAGCACCCGCTCCAGTTCGGCGAAAGACTTCGAGCCCTCCCCCGGCGGAACCGTCAGCAGCCGCGCCCGCAGGCCCGCCGCCTCCAGCGCCGACAGCGCCGAGGGCCCGTGGAGCGCCGCCACGGTCTCGTCGGTGACCACCGCCGCCCGTCCGCGCGCCAGCGGCGCGATCCGGCTGCCGAGCGAGGCCAGCAGGCCACGACCGACGATCACCTCATACGGCTGGAAGCCCGCGCCGGAGACAGGGATTGGGATGCTCACGGGCGGCTCTCCAGGACTCCATGCGCCTCGAGCGCCCGCATGATGGCTTCCACCGCCTCGGCGTGTGCGCCGCCGGTGACGTCGACCACCAGGTCGGCCCCTGCGTAGACGGGGTAACGCGCCTCCGCCAGCTGGCCCAGCGCCTCCAGCGGATCCCGTCCGCGCAGCAGCGGCCGGGTGTCCCGTCGCTGCACCCGCTGGGCGACGATCGACAGGTCGGCCCGCATCCAGACGGTCACCGCCCGCGCCTTCATAAGCGCCCGGGTTTCCGGGTTCAGCATGGCCCCGCCGCCGGTGGCGACCACCTTGCGCGGCCCTTCCAGCAGCCGGCGCATCACCCGCGCCTCGCCGGCCCGGAACTCGCTCTCCCCGTAGCGCGCGAAGATATCGGACACCGTCATGGCCGCAGCGGCCTCGATCTCGACGTCGCCGTCCGCGAACGGAAGGCCCAGCCGCCGCGCCAGCCGGCGTCCGACCGTCGTTTTGCCCACCCCCATCAGCCCGACCAGGGCTATGGTGCGCTCCTGGACGGGAATCGGTTCGAGGTCGTTCGCAGGCATGGCTCCGCCACCCTCTACACGAAGCCGCGCGTCGGCAAAGCGCGCCGCGTGATGAGCACGCCCCAGATCGAGGCCTTTCTCGAGATGATGGCGGTCGAACGCGCCGCCTCGCCGCACACCCTCGCCGCCTACGGCCGTGACCTGGCGGATGCGGAGGCGGGCGTAGTCGGCGGCCTGATGTCGGCGGATGAACAAGCCGTCGAGGCCTGGTACGCCGGCCTCGGCGCGCGCGGACTGTCGCCTGCCACCCAGGCCCGCCGACGGGCCGCCGTCCGCCAGTTCTATCGCTTCGCCCTCGGCGAGGGCTGGCGGGCCGACGACCCGTCCCGCCGGCTCGACGCCCCGAAGCAGGGCCGCGCCCTGCCGAAATCCCTGTCGCGCGACGAGATCGAGCGCCTGCTCGTCGCTGCGGCCGCCCGCGACGGCGCCGCTGGCCTGCGGCTTGTCGCCCTCGTCGAGCTCGCCTACGCCTCGGGCCTGAGAGTGTCCGAACTGCTGGCCCTCAAGGTCGAGGCGGTGCGACGGGACCCGGCCTATCTGATCGTGCGTGGCAAGGGCGGCAAGGAGCGGCTGGCCCCGCTGAACGCCTCGGCGCGCGAGGCGACGAGGGCCTGGCTCACCGCCCGCGACGCCACGCGCAAGCCCGAGACGCCGGACGGCCCCTGGCTGTTCCCCTCTCCCGCCGGCCGCAACCATCTGACGCCGCGCCGCTTCGCCCAGTTGCTCGACCAGGCGGCGATCGACGCCGGGATCGATCCCGCCCGCGTCAGCCCGCACGTGCTGCGCCACGCCTTCGCCACCCACCTGCTGGAGGGCGGCGCGGACCTGCGCGTCGTGCAGACCCTGCTGGGTCATGCCGACATCGGCACCACCCAAATCTACACCCATGTGGCGGTCGACCGGCTGACGCAGACGGTGCGCGACAAGCATCCGCTCGCCCGCGACGGCTGAACCGCCGCTTGCCCCCCGGCGTTGACCTGACTAGGTTCCGCCGCCTTCCGATGCGCCGCCGCGGCGCGACCTGACCGGACGCCTTGATGGCCACGCACTACCTCGATTTCGAAAAGCCGATCGCCGAGCTGGAAGCCAAGATCGAGGAGCTGTCGCTGCTCTCCTCGTCCGCAGGCTCGTTCGACGCCGAGATCGAGGGCCTTCGCAAGAAGGCGGAGCAGCTGCGGAAGAAGACCTACGCCAGCCTCGATCCATGGATGAAGACCCAAGTCGCGCGCCATCCGCAGCGGCCGCACTTCGTCGACTACGTCGAAGGCCTGTTCACCGACTTCGTCGAGCTGAAGGGGGACCGGCAGTTTGGCGACGACCAGGCCATCCTCGGCGGTCTCGCCCGCTTCCGCGGCCGGCCGATGGTGGTCATGGGCCACGAGAAGGGCCACGACACCCAGACACGACTGACCCACAATTTCGGGATGGCGCGGCCCGAGGGCTATCGCAAGGCGGTCCGGCTGATGGACATGGCCGAGCAGTACGGCCTCCCGGTGCTCAGCTTCGTCGACACCGCCGGCGCCTATCCCGGCCTCGGCGCCGAGGAGCGCGGCCAGGCCGAGGCCATCGCCCGCTCCACCGAGCGCTGCCTGACTCTCGGCGTGCCCTCAATCGCCACCATCACCGGCGAGGGCGGCTCGGGCGGGGCCATCGCCATCGCCGCCGCCGGTCGCGTGCTGATGCTGGAGCACTCGATCTATTCGGTCATCTCTCCCGAAGGCGCCGCCGGCATCCTCTGGCGCGACGGCGCCAGGGCTAGGGACGCGGCCATGGCCATGAAGATCACCGCCCCGGATCTGGTCGAGCTCGGCATCGTCGACCGGATCATCCCCGAGCCGGTCGGCGGCGCCCACGCCGATCGCGCGGCGGCCGTGGTGCAGGTGGGCGACGTGCTCGCCGAGGAGCTGGAAGCTATGTCGCGCCTGTCGGCGGACGAGATTCGCAAGGCCCGCGCCGAGCGCTTCTACGCCATCGGCCGCGCCGCCTGAGGCGGCGCCGGCTCAGGCCGGCTGGATCAGACCCCGCGCCCCGCGCGTCTGCTTGCGCCATAGCGCCGCGTACTCACCGCCCTGCCGCGCCACCAGCTCGTGGTGGGCGCCACGCTCAACGATGCGTCCCGCCTTCAGCACCAGGATCTGATCGGCGTCGGCGATGGTCGACAGCCGGTGGGCCACGACCAGGGTCGTGCGGCCCGCCCGCGCCTTGCGCAGGGTCTTCTGGATCGCCGCCTCGGTCCGGCTGTCGAGCGCGCTGGTCGCCTCGTCGAGGATCAGGATGCACGGGTCGGCCAGCAGGGCGCGGGCGATGCCGACGCGCTGGCGCTCCCCGCCCGACAACTTCAGGCCGCGCTCGCCGACGACGGTGTCCAGCCCCTGAGGCAGATCGCCTATGAAGCCGGCGAGCTCCGCCGCCTCGGCGGCGGCCCAGATCGCCGCCTCGCCCGCCTCGGGCCGGGCGAACCCGATGTTGGCCCGCAAGGTGTCGTTGAACAGGGCCACGTCCTGCGGCACCAGCGCCACCGCCGCCCGCAAGGATTCCTGGGTCACCGAGCGCACGTCCTGACCATCGATCAGCACCCGCCCCTCCTGAGGATCGAGCAGGCGCAGCGCCAGCTTGACGATGGTCGACTTGCCCGACCCCGACGGACCGACCAGAGCCGTGGTCGTGCCGGCGGCCGCGACGAAGCTGACGTCCTCCAGCCCGCTGGCGCGCGCGTCGTGGCGGAAGCCGACGTCCTCGAACGCAAGCGCCGCGCCCTGCATGCCGCCCGCGCGGACCAGCGGCCCCGCGCCGGGCGCGTCCGCCACCTGCGGGGTCTGCCGCGTCACCTTGAGCATCTCCTCCATGTCGATGAAGGACTGGCGGATTTCCCGGTAGGCGAAGCCGAGGATGTTCAGCGGTGCGTAGAGCGAGATCATGATCAGCACCGCCGCCGTCACGTCGCCGGGTCCCATCCGGCCCGCCGCCGCCTCGAAGCCGGCCATCACCGCCATGACGCCGAGCCCGACGTTCATGATCGTGGCCTGGACGACGTTCAGCAGGGCCAGCGAGCTGTTCGCCTTCAGGGCCGCGCGCGTGTAGTCGCCCAAGGCTGCATCGTAAGCGCGCGCCGCCCGCCCCTCGGCGCCGAACGACTTCACCGTCTCGTAGTTGAGCAGGGCGTCGACCGAGACCCCGGCGGCCTGGGTGTCGGCCGTGTTCATCTCGCGCCGGTGTTCGATCCGCCAGTTCGACAGGGCGAAGGTCGAGACGGCGTAGATCGCCACCACAGTGACCGCCAGCGCGCCGAAGCGCCAGTCGTACTTCCCGGCCAGCACCCCCGCCGCCAGCACCAGTTCGACACCGGTCGGCACGAGGTTGAAGGCGAGGATTCGCAGGAGGAAGTCCACCGCCCGGGAGCCCCGGTCCATGGTCCGCGAGAGAGCGCCCGACCGCTTGGTCTGGTGGAAATCCAGCGACAGGCCGAGTGCGTGGGCGAAGGTCTCGGCCGCCGCCCTGCGTTGCGCCGCCGCCCGCACCGGCGCGAAGACCACGTCGGAGGCGTTGGGCGCCACCGCCGCCAGAAGCCGGACAAAGGCCCAGCCCCCCGCAAAGGCGGCGAACCCGAGGGCGAAGGCCACGCCCGCCCCCTGCCCTACCGCCAGATGATTGACGGCCGCGCCCAGGACCAGGGGCGCAAGCACGTTGAGGGCCTTGCCCCCCAGGGTCATGGTCACGGCGGCGGCGAGACGCGGGCCAAGCTGCGGGGCTCCCGAACGGGCGACCAGCCGCGCGAGGTCGATCAGCGCCTGCAGGGTTGGCGGCCCCGCGCTCCGTTCGACGGCTCCCGCCGCCGCCGCCTTCGCCATCGGGTCGGACTTGCGTCCCGACCGCTCACCTCGCATCGCCATCGACCGCATATGGACCGCGCGCACGGCGGCGCAATGGCGAAGGCTTCAGCGGCGTCCGCCCTGCTTCGCGTACTCGAGCCGGGCGATGGTCCGGTTGTGCACCTCGTCGGGCCCGTCTGCGATGCGCAGGGTGCGCACCATGGCGTACATCTCCGCCAGCGGCGTGTCGGCCGAAACACCGGCGCCGCCGAAGGCCTGGATGGCGTCGTCGATGACCTGAAGGGCCATACGGGGGGCCGCGACCTTGATCTGGGCGATCTCGGACTTGGCGTTCTTCGCGCCGACCTCGTCCATCATCCACGCCGCCTTCAGCACCAGCAGGCGGCACATCTCGATATTGGTGCGGGCTTCACCGACGCGCTGTTCCCACACCGAATGCTCGGCGATGGTCTTGCGGAAGGCCGTGCGCGACAGCAGCCGCTCGACCATCAACTCCAGCGCCCGCTCGGCGGCGCCGATAGTGCGCATGCAGTGGTGGATCCGCCCCGGCCCCAGCCGGCCCTGGGCGATCTCGAAGCCCCGCCCCTCGCCGGCGATCAGGTTCTCCGCCGGCACCCGGACGTTCTCCAGCACCACTTCGGCATGCCCCACCGGGCGCTCGTCATAGCCGAACACCGACAGCATCCGCTCGACCCGGAAACCGGGCGTGTCGACGGGTACGACGATCATCGACTGCTGTGTGTGCACCGAGGCGTCGGGGTCGGTCTTGCCCATCACGATGCTCACCGCGACGTTGGGGTGACCCATGTTGGTGGACCACCACTTGCGGCCATTGACCACATAGTGGTCGCCGTCGCGTTCGATGCGGGTGCGGATGTTGGTGGCGTCGGACGAGGCCACCTCCGGCTCGGTCATCAGGAAGGCCGAGCGGATCTCGCCGGCCATCAGCGGCTCCAGCCAGCGGCGCTTCTGCAACTCGTCGCCGTAGAGGTGCAGCACCTCCATGTTTCCGGTGTCCGGCGCGTTGCAGTTGAACACCTCGGCCGACCACAGCGCCCGGCCCATGATCTCGGCCAGCGGCGCGTACTCGAGGTTGGTCAGACCGGCGCCGTGCTCGCCGGGCAGGAACATGTTCCACAGGCCGGCCGCGCGGGCCTCACCCTTCATCTCCTCCATGACCGGCGGCTGGCGGGTGTGATCCTCGCGCACCTGGGCCCAGTACTCGGCCGAGCGCGGCAGCACGCGCTCGTCCATGAAGCGGCGCAGGCGGTCCTGCCATTCAAGGGCGCGGTCGCTGTGACGGAAATCCATGGTGCGGTCCTGTGCGGAAAGAGAAACGGCGCGGCATCCTGGGACGCCGCGCCGTTGTGATCCTTGCCTCAGCTCAAGCTCAGCGCTTCAGCAGCGGGGCCAGCTTCTGGGCGATCATCATGTCGCCGGCGATCTTCAGCTTACCCTGCATGAAGGCCATCATGGGGTCCAGCCGGCCTTCCGACAGGGCCATGAAGTCGTCCCACGAGATCGACACCGTGGCGTCTGCGGGCTTGTCCTCGTTGGTCACGGTGTTCGGGACCGAGGCCCCGTCGATGAAGATCTTGCCGGTATCGCCCAGATCGATTTTCACGGTCTTGCCCAGACCGGAATTGTCGCCGACGGCGCCGCGGATGTGTTCGGTGACGGAGGCCAGGTCGGCCATGGCGTCTCTCCCTGAAGACGATGAAGGCTTCGACCTAGACCGCGTAAGGACCGCTGCCAAGATCACGCGGGGTCAAGTTCGCGCGGCGCGGGGCCGCCCCGTCCACCGTCAGTAGAAGGCGGTGTCCCGCTCCAGCCGCGGCGGAGGGCCGTAGGACGGCACCGGCCGCCACACGCCCCTGTTCTCGCGATGGGAACGGACCTCGGCCCGTTCCATCTCAAGGCGCGCCATGCGCTCGCGGCGGGCGCGGCGTTCCGCATGATAGTCCGGGGTCGGCGCGTCGAACCCGTAGGGGTTCTCCGGCCCCGGCCGCTCGTCCAGCGCCGGCTGCCGGGCGGTCGGCCTGAGTTCGACCATCCGGGGCTCGCCGCTGGCCTCGCGACGCAAGCGCGGCGGCTCGGGCAGCGGCGGCAGGGGCTCCAGCCAGGCCTCGGCGTAGAACTCACCGAAGGAGTCATCCGGCTCCGGTCGGCGCAGGCTTACGTGCCTGTAGCCGTCCACCAGCTCGCCGACATCCATGCGCGATCCGGGATCGACCGCCGGAGCCGGTGGTTGGACGACCTCGATCCGCAATCCCTCGCCAGCGGCAGGGGCGCCGCCTCCACCCGGGAGGCGCGCGACGCCCGCAGCCCCGAGTCCGAGAACGGCGACCGCCGCCAGCGGACCGGCGACGAGGAGCTTCAACCGCGAGCGGGACAGGGACAGAGGGGACGGGCCGGGTTCGGGGGACATCGCGTGGTTCCTCGGACTACGGCATCAGAAGCCGCGAACCCCGTTTTGGTTCGACCGTAGCCATGTCCCGCCGTTCCCCCAGCCGACGCCGCGCGGCGGCGGCGACGCGGGCTCGGCGCAATGACGGGGAGGGTCTGGCGGAGACGGAGGGCGCCGACCCCTGCCGCAGGGCGTGCCTTTGGCGGGCGGCCGGCCCTTCCGCCCTAAAATGCGCCCTAAGCGGCGTCGGCCTCTTCACCAAGCAGGGCCAGCAGAGAGGACCTGGGGATAACCGTACTGCGGCCGATTTTCACCCGCTTCAGCCGGCCGTTCTTCATCAGCTCGTAGATGGTCGTCTTACCGAGGCCCGTCGCCTGGGCGGCCTCCGCCGGCGTGTAGGCGAGCTTGAAGCCGTTATCGTTCGCCGCGGCCATGGCCTCCCCCTCCTTCTGCTTGGGGCTGGAGGGCGGCGAGGGCTTTCTCTACCATGCCGATAGCGCCGATCACGGCGGGAAGCGGAGCCTCGCCATTGCGATGGCGCTCCACCTGCTGAAGCCGGTCGAGGGCGTGGCGAAGCGCAAAGGCCGCGTCGGACTCCAGCATCTCATCTCCTGCCGGGGTGGCGGGGGTGGGGTGGGTGCGAAGGGCGAAGGCTATCGCGGCCTTCACGGTGTCCGCCGGACGGGCGGCTTTCGGGTCGTAGTCCGCGCTCAGGTAGAAATCCTGCATGAGACGGTCGGCATCCCCCTCTCCGGGGGAGGGGCGGGACAGGAACGGCATCAGCGCCTCTGCGAGCGCGCCGGCCCCGAGCGAGTGGTTGCCATCGACCCGGCGGATTTCGTTCGCCAGATCGTCGGCGGTGAACGGAGCATCCCCCTCTCCCCGTGCAGCGTGCGTTCCGGCGGGAGCCATGTAGGGGTGGCAGGTGCACCATTCGGACGGATGCCCGGCGTTCACCGGCCGCTTGCAGATGTTGCACAACATCCGCTCCGGCTCCCCCTCTCCCCGTGCAGGGGAGGCGGAAAGGGCGTGTCTGCCAGATATGCTCTGTCCGGCCCCATCCTGAAAGCGATAGGGCGGCATCGGCAGTTCGCGAGGGCTGTCAGCGGGCGTTGTCGGCGTGGTCATGCTGCGCTCCTGCGGCTCATCGTGTAGGCATGGTCGAGGGCGTGGCGCATCGAGCCGTGGAAGGTCACGAGCGGGTGCATCGCCCACGAGCCGAGAGGTCGAAGCGAGCGCGGTTCCAGCTTCACATCGGGGGCGACCACGAGAACGCGCTTGCCGTGGCCGAGCGCCATGCCGACCTCGATCAGCGCGCCCTTGAGCGGGAAGTCGTCAGGTTCGACGTAGAGGATCAGAAAGTCGGCCTTCTCGACCTCGTAGGCGATGCGCCGCCACAGATCGACCAGGCAGGCGGACGCGCCCTCTCCGGCCTCGTCGATCCATGTCGAGGTGATGTTGACGCCGCCGTCCCGCAGCTTGCGCCACATGGCGGATCGCTCAGGGACGCTCGCGCGGCTGGCGACGTAGAACGAGGGGGTGTCAGCGGGCATTGCTTTCGCTCCCGGTAAGGATGGCGCGGCGCTTGAGGCGGGACGGGCGGACGTGAATCGGAGATTCGGACGACGGGTCCGCATCGAACGTCACCATCGGCCAGCCCTCGCAGTCGCCGCGATAGGTGCAGCGGAGCGTGTGTCCATTGCCTATGTCGTAGGCGAGCGGGTCGCCAACCTCGTAGGGCGTGCGCGCTTCATCCCTCTGGCGGAGGGCAGAGAGGAGGGTGCGGAGGTCGCCCGTATCGACCGCAACGCTGGCCTCGGTGGCGTCGTCCAAGCAGTCGCGCACCCGCCCAACTACCGCTTTCAGGTCGTCATCCATTGGTCTGCTCCTGGAATAGATCGGGCTGGTCAAGCATCGCCCGGCGCTCGGCATTGGCGGCCCAGGCTTCCAGAACCGGGGCAAATCTCCGATGCGGCTCGCTATCGGATGCGGCCCATGCCTGAGCGGCGAACCGATGGGCCGCGGCGATGAAGAGGCGGTCGGAGGTCATGCGGCGGCCCTCCGGCTCGGAACGTCGCGGGCGATCGAGAGCAGCAGGTCGCGGAACTCCGGCGGCGTCGCCTTGGCCTCCTTCGACTGCATCTGTGAGATGCCCCGAGCTGCCAGCTCTGACCGCGGCCGGTCGGCGCTGATCCAGACTTCCGGGACCGGCCCCGGTCCCCAGCGCAGATCGGGCGGGATCAAGCCGAAGGCGTAGAGCCAAGTCCATTTCCGGGCGCGGTGGCCGTACTGGCGCTGCGCGACCTGAGCGGTCCAGCCCCCGCAGGGGGTGCGGATCCAGCCAGAGGCCAGCGGGCGCGGAATGCCGTGTGCTGACCACGCGAACGTAAGCGCCGGGTGCTCGAGGACGCCGCCCCAAGTTCGCACTGCGTCGAGGGCCGCGGCGAAGCAGCCCCCGTCATCACCAACCTTGTGGCCGTAGCGAGCCTCGTTGACCGGCGCGAGTTGGCACCAGCGGTCGCACGGCGGATGCGCCACAACGGGGTGTGGGCCGGCATAGCGTCGAGCGTCGCGCACCACGTCCCACGGGTCGACCTCGGGTAGGCCATAGTAGCAGCCGCCAGTCTCGACATAGAGCGCCGCGATCATCCGACCGCCCTCCCTTCCCCACCGGGGGCGTCGTCGTTGGCCTTGGCTTCCCGTTGAGCCCGCTTCGTCAGCTTCACCTTCCCGTCGAAGCCTCGGGAGACAGAGCCGAAGGCCCTGGATTTGATAGAGCCGCCGCCGCGCTTCTCACGCCGGGCGCGCTGGCCGGTCTCGCCGCCCTGTCGCTTGGCCTTGGCGATCGCCGGTGCATCCCGGCCGGCCGTCTTCGCCGCGGCGCAGGGCTTCCGCCAGAGCTCGCGGTTCGACAGGTCGTTGGAGCCGCCTAGGGCGAGCGGGATCCTGTGTTCGTCAATCACGCCCTCGCCGAGCGGCTGCAGCTTCTCCCGGCAGGGGCAGGCGCAGCGGCCACCCTGGTCGACCATCAGCTGGCCGAATTCGGCGCGGGTCAGGGGGCGGCGCTTCTGGATCATGCCGCTGACCTCTGGACGCCGAAGCTGTGCCGTGCAGTCTTCGCGAGATGACCCGGGCGGATTGGATTTGTGCTGGACTGTGCGGGGCCTGGCTTGTTGCCCTCGCGCGGATTGCGGGCGTTTCTTGGCCGGCCCCAGCTGATCTTCCCGCGTGGCTTCAGGCCGCCGGTTCGTTCGTCGCTGTCGCCGTAACGGCCTTCCAGTGGTGGGAGGCTCGCCGCGAAGCCAAGAAGGAGAAGCTGGCTCGGCAGATGGCCGGTTGGGCGGTCTTCTACAACATCCATGCGGCGATGGCGGGTCAGGCCCAACGCCTGGCGGACATCGCCGAACGCAGGGAGCCGGCGCTGATCGCCCGCTACGCGAGGGCGATGCTCGACGCTGGCTTTACCCTTATGGAGCAACAAGCACAGGCCGTGCAGACTGGCGATCTGCCGGTGCGGGGGGTCGAGGCAGTCATGGCTGCTCACTCGGCGATCTTCGGCCTGCGAACGGCGCTTGAAGAAATGGCCGATACCGCGGGTCGCAAGGATGCGAACGACCGGATTTTGAGTCACCTCCACTACTTCTCGTTGGCGCTTGGAAGCCTGAAACAGGCGACAGACATGCTCCGGCACGAGATCGAGAATGGCTGAGGCACCGCCCGCCATCACCGATCCCCCGGGAAGCCGTCGTCATCCCCGGCCGGAGCCTCAGCCCCCTGCCCTTCGCTGGCCCCGACTTCCTCGGCGTCGAAGGTCGGGATGTCGTCGTCGCCGAGGGGGCTGGCGTGTTCGGCCGGCTCGCTGTTCACAGCCGTGAACCCCTCGGCCGGGTGATCGTCCGCCGGCGCAGCCAGCCGGGCCGCCAGATCAGGGCCGCGGCGCGGGGTGACGTCGCGGACGCTCTCCATCCGTTCGAACTCGTCAGGATCGACGATGCCGGAGAAGCCGAAGGCGTAGCGCGCGCATTGGATCAGCGCCTTGTGGCGGAGCATCCGCGCCGGCCACTGCTTCCAGACATCGGTGGCGCGCTTGCATTCCGACAGGTACTCGGTGACGCAGACCGGCATCGAGCGGTCCTTGCGATGGATTTTGCAGGTCACCGCGAAGAGCTCGCCGTCGACGATCATGTCGTCGAACTCGATGCCGTCCAGCTCCGGCCGCTCGTTGATGATCCGGGCCCATCCGTCGATCGACACGATGGGCTGGATGCCACCGCCCTTGGCCGGGAAGGCGTAGATCTCCTTCGTCAGCGGGTTCAGGCGGTACTCTTTCGCCACCAGCAGGAAGGCGGCGAACTCCTCGCGGGAGACCTGGCCCTTGCAGACGGTGGCCCGAACGGTCGCCTCGAAGGCGGCCGGCTCCATGCCGTACCGGGTGGACATGTCGACCAGAACGGACCGCGGTTGGCGCTCCAGGTTCACGACGGCGGTTTGCTCGGTCATTTGTCTTTCCTTCGGCGCGGACGCCGGTTGTTGGCTTGGGTTGTCGGGGTCGCCCATCGGCAGTTCGCCGGCTCGTAGTCGCCGTCGTTGTCGATCCGGTCGATGGAGTGTTCGGGGCTTGGCTTCGGGCCCATGTCCGCGAGGAACGCCGCGAAGCTGTCCCAGCGAGGACAGACCTTGATGCCGCGCCCGCCGTACTCGGGGTACTTCGGGTTCGTGGGCGACAGGCACCTTGCCCGCAGCCCCTTCCATGATCGATGCTCGGGACTGCCGGTGAGGCCATGCGAGCGGCGCCGCGCGCCGATGCCAGCGTCGCGACGGCAGCCGCAGGACATGATGCGACCAGACCGAATGTGGTCTGCCCGGGCGTGCGTGGTGGCGCCGCACTCACACCGGCAGCGCCAGACGTGGCGTCCCCGGCTGTCCCGGCCGGCGAAAGCCTCGACGGTGAGGCCGACGTACTGGTGGCCCGACAGATCGATAAACCGATAGTCGCTCGGCTTGGGCGCCGGAGACCAGGCAAGGGCTGTCATGCTGCCCGCCCCCTCTCAGCCGCGTTGTCGTTCGCCTCCGCCGCCGCGACCTCGAGCGCCATGTCGATGCGCTTAGCGGCCCACGGGGGAAGCTGGAGGTATTCGGCATCGGTTCTGCCGCCGCCCGGGCCAGGCCACTCGCCGGTGGCGACGCAGCGGGCGAAGGTGTCGATCGACCGGCGCAGCTGCATCCGCCCGCGCTCCAGATCTTCGCCGGTCAGGACGGTGACGCGGACGCAGTGGGGCGGGCTCTTCTCGACCCAGACGAAGGCGAACTCCTCCATCTGGCGGCCGAGGACGGCCTCCGAAGCCATGCCGACCAGCGCGGCCTGCATGTGGTAGCCGTAGCTGGCCAGCGACCGTTCGAGGGCCTCGTCCGACACGCTGTCGGCAGTCTTCAGGTCGGCGTAGAGCCCGGAGCCGGTCGGGATGTTGTCTGGTCGGCTCTTCAGCCAGGCACCGGACGGGTCGCGCCAGATCAGCGAGCGCTCGACGGCGCCGTCGAGGATCCCGGCCTTCACCAGCGGATGGGCGCCGAGCGACCGGGCCATGCCGGTGATGTTCTCCAGCTCGCCATCGGTAATGATGGTCTTGCCGGCCTTGATCTGCTCGGCGCGCCATTCCTGAGCGGCCCTCGTCCGCCAGTCCTTCCACTCCGACGGCCGGACAACGAACTCCGCATCGAAGCCCTTCCGGCCCAGGTACAGGAGGTGGTGCGCGGCCCGGCCGATGGAGAAGTGTGGCCGCTCCTCGGGCTCCGGCGGATGCGGGTTGTAGGGGCTGGCGTACCAGTAGTGGGCCGGAGACTGGCTCCAGATGGTCCGGAGGCCAGACGACGAGATCGACGGCGCCGCGCAGCAGTCGCCGTGGTACTGCGCCATCGACAGGTCGTAGACGCCGGGCGCGGCGATCTTCTCGCCGTCGGCCAGCTTGGCGGGGTTCGTGAGGGTCACGCCGCGCCCCCGAAGTCTGGAATGGCGAAGTCGTCGTTCGCCGCCTCGAGGACGCAGCCCTCGGCCATGACCCGCTCGTGATGCTCGATGCGGAAGGCCGCGGCCTCACCCGACAGCCGCATCGACTTGGCCCGGCGGTAGGCCATGCGCGTGGCTTCGGCGGCGGTCCACGCGGCGTGGCGCTCGGCATGCTCCCGGCCGTCGCGGTCCACCCAGCGAAGGCGGGCCGTGTGCTTGATCAGTTCCTGGGCGAGCATTTCAGGGCTCCCGGTTCGGAAGGCGGGTGAGGACCGCCAGACCGCCGGCAATCCAGACGGCAGCGACGATCAGGTGGATGAGGGCTTCGGCGAGGGGCGGCATCAGGCGCGCTCCTCGGGGGAGTGCTGTTCTGTGGTGCGGAGGGCGCGGAGGATCGCGATGCACAGGGCGAGCGCGGGGGTGGAGGCGTAGGCCTCCTCAAAGTCGCAGCCGTCCGGCGTATCGACGCGCGCGAACGCGTCCCTATGGCCCCGGGCCAGCTTTCCACCTGTCGCGCAGCACCACCCCGGTAGCACCCTCTCCGCCAGAGCCAGAGCGGCGTCTAGGGACTGAGAAAGGCGCGGCGGGTCGCGGTGAATGTCTGTGCCGTGCAAGCTGTCCAGCCGTGGCGAGCCGTCACTGTTCAGGCCCATGAAATCTTCGGGGGCGATCCACCCCCCTGCCCTGTTCCGCGCGTGGCGTGGCTCAACGCGGTGCCAGCCAAAGCGACGCGCCAGCAGGCCGTCGAGTTCACGGCTACCCGCCTCAGCCTTCTCCAGCCGTTCGATCAGCTCACGCATCACGCGGCCCTCGCCTTCGCGATGCGGGTCATCAGCCGCTCGGTCAGCTGCTCGGCCGCCGCGATCAGCGCCCTCGCCTCTTCGTGCGTCATGACCGGGAAGGCCGTCTCGACCTGCTCCCAGATGCCTTCGCCGTAGAAGGCGATGCGGTAGCCGACACCGGCGCCCGGATCGCAGTAGCCGAGGTAGGTCGGGTTGGTCTGGGCGACCAGCGAGGCGCGAACCTGAGGGTGGAGTTCCATCACGCAGCCTTCGCCATGGCGGCCGGCGGCGTCGGCGTTCCCGCCTCGCGCATGGCGCAATCTGCGTCATTCGCAGCGTCGGAGACGTGCCCCCAGCTCCGCCGGGTGACGATCTGGCAGACCGTGTTGTCGGCTATTCCGTAGTCGGCGGCGATGCTGCGGTAGGGCTCGCCCTCCGCCGCGCGTCGGCGGATATCCCGCACGTCCGCCTCGGTGACCTTAGCGGCGGAGCACTTCTCGCCCCGCTTTGCGGCCGCCATCTTAGCCAAGGTCTCCGGGCTGAAGGACCGGCCCCGACGGGATGCCGACATCTTGGCCCTGGTCTCAGGTGAATGAAGCCGACCCTTGGGCGACCCTGCCACCATGTCGACGTTGAAGAGGGAGCCCTCTGCCTTCAGGCGGTCCAGCCAACGCTGCTCGACGGCGAGCAGGTCGCCCGTCTCGCACAGCTCCAGCACCTCGAAGGCGAAGGCGTCCTCGCCCAAGCGAGCCCATGCCTCCTGAAGCCGGGGGTTGCGGTGATTGCCCTCGCGCAGGCGGTAGCGGTGCTGCGCCCAGCGCGCGACAATGTGGGTCGAGCCGCCGACATAGGCGCCCTCCCCGCACCGGATCACGTATGCGCCCTTCATGCTGCGGCCCTCGCTGCTTGAGCGGGCGGACGCGGGCGATTGCCGTCGGCCTCCCGGATGACGTCGATCAGGGTGTTGAGTTCGTCCCGGTACGCATCAGCCAGGCTCGGCTCGATGGTCGCGCTGGCGGCCTTGATCAGCAGCCGTTGGGCCTCGGCGAAGGCGGCGCGGATATCCATGCGCTCCCGGTTGTGGGTGCGGACGACATACGGGCCTTCCGCGAAATACAGCGGCCGCCGGTCGGGCTGAGCCGGGATGCCGAGGCGCTCGACGATGCCGTCGACCTCGCCCTTGATCAGACGCAGGCCGGTGCGCTCGCCGGGGGTGGAGGAGCAGGCGAAGACCATCACCGGACCTCCCCGGTGGCGGACTGGATGGCGGCTCTGGCTTCCCTGACACGTCGCGAGACATGCTCGGACGGCCTGTCGGTCGAGCGATTGGCCGACGCCAGCAGCTCGGTCGTGTGTTTCAGCGCCTCGACGGTCTCCGCCAGCCGCAGCGACAGCCAGCGGATGCGCTCCTTCGCGGCGGTCTGATAGACGATCAGGTCGAGGTCCGAGCGGTCGGCCATGAACACGGCATTCGCTAGAGCGAAGTCGGTCAGGTCGGGGCGCGAGCGCGGCTGCCCCTGATACTGGCGAGCGAACTCGGCCCACGCGGCGTCATCGTCGCAATGTCCGGCCGGTCGGACAGCCGTATGCGCTTCCCTGCCCATCAGGCCGCCGCCTTCATGCCAGCGCCAGCCCGCTCGACCCGGCGAGCCTGAGCGGCTTCCACCAGATCGACCCGGCGACGGTCGCGGCGGTCGATCACCGCCAGCCGGTCGGCGGCGACCTCCTGCAGATCGAGGGCCGAGCCGTCGGTGTCCCGGCGCTCATAGACGACCTTCGAGGCCGCGCATTCGAGGGTGAAGACCTGCGAGCGGGTCAGGCCGGTCAGATCGAGCGGGGCTTCCGCGACCAGACGGGCGGCCCGGTCCAGAGGCGCTTCGCCCCGGCGTTCCGCGAACAGGTGGTTGGTGGTGGTGAGCGACATCGGCGTCTCCCGTTGATGGGGAGACTGTGCATTCCTGCACGCTGCGTGTCAATGCACAAATGCACGGTTTCGCAGAATGACACTCCGCGCCCCTCGGCTATGGTGCTCG
This sequence comes from Brevundimonas viscosa, assembly GCF_900116065.1. Taxonomy (GTDB): domain Bacteria; phylum Pseudomonadota; class Alphaproteobacteria; order Caulobacterales; family Caulobacteraceae; genus Brevundimonas; species Brevundimonas viscosa. The sequence goes on along the minus strand of NZ_FOZV01000002.1, from coordinate 79,694 downwards.
TGGGAGGATGCAGGATGAGGGGATTGCTGGCTGTAGCGGCTGTGTGCGCCGCGCTCGGAGGCTGCGCCGGCACTGGCCGGCTGTTCTCTTATGGCGTCACTCAGTTGGCTGACGCCCGCGTCCGCTTGGGCGAGGCCGAGTTTCAAATTTACGTCCACCCGTCCGATCCGACACTCTTGATCCAGCGCTCGCTGAACCAAACCGGCGGCGGCATGGGAACCATCCCAGAGTTTGAAGCGGCGGCCGGTAGCTTCCTGGCCCCGGTCGGGTGCTCGCCCCTCGCGACGCAACTCATAGCCGCGGGGAGCTATGAAACGACCTACCGGTGCCCGCCAGGTGTCGATCTGATCGCCCTTGTCGCGGCGCAACGAACAGACCTGCGCGAAGGCGCCCCCCTGAGGAGATGAACATGAAAAGGACCATCATCGGCCTCGGCGCCCTGGGCCTGATGGCGGGGTGCGCCACGCCTCCGGCCTACATTCCGTTCGACAATACGGCGACGGTCCAGCTCTCGAAGGATGAGGTGTGGAGCAACCTCGTCGAGTACTTCGCGACCAGCAACATCTCGATCAAGACCATCGAGAAGGACAGCGGGATCATCTATGCCGAGCGGATGCTCGCCGGGCCGCAGGAGATCAGCTCCGTCGCCTCGTGCGGATCCGCCTTCCTCGCTCCAGCGATTGCAGCGACGGCGGACCTCAACGTCTTCGTGCGGGAGCAGGCGGGCTCGACCCGTATCACGGTCACGACGCAGTTCCGCGAGACGCGCTCGAACGCCTTGGCTCAGGGCCAGCTCTCGGTGTCCCGCTGCAACAGCCTGGGCGTGCTTGAGAACGCGATCCTGAAAGCTGCAGCGGGCAGCTAGTCGTTCGACGGCTTCTTCAGCGGCCGTCGCATGTAGGCGTAATGCGCCGTGCCGGCCATGGCGCCGTTGACCAGTTCCCAGCCCTTTCGAGCGAGTTCGTTCACCCCCGAGTTGAAGGCGTTGATCCCGAGGTAGGCCGCTGCGTAGTACTCGTATTCGTGGCTGTAGCCCTCGTTATCGAAGGGCTGTGGCGCTGCGCTCTTCTTCCCGCCGAACATCGCATCCCCCTTACAAGAACCGCTTGATCGCCTGCAGCAGCAGGCCGGTGACCTGAACTTCGATCTCAGCGCCGTCGCCGTCGTCCAGCAACAGCGGCTCGCTCCAGCGCGGGTTGGTCGACCGCGGCCACAGCCGCACGCCTTCAGGCGAGATCTCGACCTCTTTGAGCGTGATCTCCCGGAGGGAGCCGCCGGCCCGAGTACGCGTCACCTCTACCACCATGCCGGTGTTGAGATTGATCCCCGCCTCAGTGACATCGACGATGTGAGCCAGGTCGCCGGGCATGATGCCCTTGGCGTTCATTGAATCGCCCCGCACCTCCCGCAGCCATTGGCGAGCATGCGGGTAGCGCCGGTCGGCCACGGCGGTGAAGAAGATCGGTTCGTCTTGGGCCGTCTCGTCGAGCGCGAGCCAAGCGCCGGCCTGAATGGGGCCGACGATCGGTAGCTCCTGCATGATCGGCGAAGACGGCGCGGCAACGGCAAGCCCGGCCGGCAGATCGAGCCCCGCCGCCTCGGCGATCTTCCGCAGCGTGGCCGGCTTCGGCGTGAACTTGAACTCCGGATCGTTCAGCGGGCGCGTGATCGTCGTCGGCGCAACGCCCGCCTTCTTGGCCAAGGCGTGCGGCTTCAGCCCCGACACCTGCAGGGCGTGGTTGAGGAAAGCGCGTGCTTCGTCGGCGACTTCTGCCATGGCGCGATTGTGCACATGCGCATGATGCAGTGAGCGTGCATTTCCGCATTGACAGATCGTGCATTCCTGCACACTCTCTGCGCCATGCAAGCACCGGCCCCCGAAGTCATCGAGATCGAGCAGCGCGCCAAGGATGCGAAGCTCACCATGGCGTCGATCCTCGCTGAGGTCGGCGTGGCGCAATCCACCTGGTGGAGGTGGCGAGAAGGCGGCGTGGAGCCGCGCCTCGGCACCCTGCGGAAGGTGTCTCATGCGCTCGACCGCCGGATCGCGGAACTGAGCGCCGCCAACGACGCCGAACCGAACAGCGAGGCCGCCTGAATGGCCGCCTCCATCTCATCGCTGAGCGCCCGGCTGCTCGCGATGGCGCCCGCCGCGGGCACCTCCCCTTCGTCAGCCCGCGGCGGGCAACCCCCGATCACAGGAGCCCCCGATGCGCATGCTCTCGCATGACGTCCTGACCGAAGCCGGCCGGGTCTATGACCTGATCGAGCGGGCCCGGCAGCACATCGGCGCCGGCGACGAGGCGAAGCTTCGGGCGCTGGTCTCCGAAGCGGCCGCCATCGTCGCCGAGCAGAAGCCCCTCCTCCGCGGCGTCCGCTCCGCCCAAGCGCAAGCCGCAAAGCATCTGGACCGGGCGCAGTGGACCCCAGGCTGCCGCCTCCCCCTCCGGGAGCGTCCCGAACCACATCTGCACGCCGCCAACGACGAACACCCCGCCACCTCCGAACAACCCGCCTGACCTGTACGGCCGCCGACAGACGGCGGTCATCCGGAAAGCACCACGAGACATCCAGTGAACAAGAAGCTCAGCCCCCGCGAACATGCCCGTCTGGCCCGGGAACTGATCGAAGCCTGCGGCGGGCTGGAAGAGGCGGCCAGCGCCTGTCGGGTGAAGAAGTCCGCCCTGTCCGGTTACCAGACCGCCCACGACCCCTCGACCATGCCGGCGGACATCATCGACGCGCTCGAGGAGTACGCCCAACAGGGCCCGATCTACTCCGGCGCCATCGCCGAGCGCCGCATGTTCCCGGTCCCGGCCGGCAACCTGGCCGATCTGGCCTGCGAACTGTCGGAACAGACCCTCGAGGCCCAGGCCCTGATCCGCCGGGCCCTGTCGGACGGCCAGCTCACCCCGCGCGAGATCGACGCCATCGCCGCCGCTGAGCGGGACGCAGAAGCCGCGCTCGACCGTCTGAAGGCCGCGCGCCGGGCGATCGACGCCGCCAGCCCTTCCCCGCTGAGGGCTGCGTGATGTGCGATTTCAAGCCGGGCGATGAGGTGGTGCTCTTCCAATACATGGAGGACGGTGGCGATCCGGGCCTTCCTCCCATCGGCCACATCGGGACCATCACCGCGATAGGCCGTTCGATGGACGGGCCTGAGATCGGCCTCCAGCTCCACAACTGGGACCTTGGCCCGACGGGCGGGATGAACGTCCTGATGTTCCGCAAGATCCACCCACGCGGCCTGAGCGGCTGGGTCGAGGATCTCGCGGCGAAACGCACTGACTTCGAAGAACCGAAGCGGACTCCGGCGCGCGCGCCGGAGTCCGCCTGACCGAACGGGACTGACCGCCCCGTCGAGCGGTCGCGAAGGAGGGCCAGATGGCCAAGGAACCGAAGAACCCGCCGCCCGCCGATGACGAGTATCCCGCCGAACAGGGGACCATCGGGAGCATCCCCAACGAGCCGACGAACGGCTTCCCGTCGCACGACGAGGTCCGGATGGCCGTCAACGAGATGGTGGCCTTCAACGAGCGGCGCCGGAAGCTCAATGCCGAAATCAGCGCCTTCCGGAAGGGCCTGAAGCAGAAGGGCGTCACCCTCGGCGTGCTGGACGAGCAGGTCCGGCTGCTCGAATGGACCCCGGAAGAGGTCAAGAAGTTCTACGCCGAGCGCGACTGGTACGCGGAGGCGCAGCGCCACCCCATCGGCGCCCAGCTGGAGCTCTACGGCACCGACGCCACGCCGGATCCTGTCCGGGAGCAGCTGAAGTGGCGCAACATCGGCTTCAAGGACGGCGTCGCCGGCCGCGGCTGGGCGAACGAGGCTCCGAAGGAGTGCCCGACCGACTGCATCCAGTCCTATGGCGAGGGTCACGAGGAGGGCCAGGCCACGGTCCGGCGCGCGTTCGCCACCCGCATGGAGAAGGCAAAGGCGACGGCCGCAGCCGCCGGCGAGCCCGACGATGACCAGCTCGACATCGAGGACGTCGCCAACGACGCCGCCCCGGTCGACCAGCCGGAAGCCGCGTGATGGAGGGGCTGGCCTTTACGATCCCGGGCGACCCTCGCGGTAAGGGCCGGCCCCGCGCCACCACCATCGGCGGCCATGCGCGCATGTTCACCGACGCCAAGACGGCGACCTACGAGAACCTGGTCAAGCTGGCGGCGGTCCACGCCCTCGCCGGCCGGCCACCGCTCGACGAGCCGCTGAGCGTGCGGGTCGCGGTCCGCATGGTCCCGGCAGCCTCGCACAGCGCCAAGAAGCGGGCCGCCATGCTCGACGGGGCCATCGCCCCGACGAAGCTCCCCGACCTCGACAACGTCGTGAAGGCCGTCCTCGACGGCTGCAACAAGGTCGCCTTCCGGGACGACGCGCTGATCGTCCGCCTCTCCGCAGCCAAGCGCTACGCCGAGACGCCCGGGGTCGACGTGATCATCGAACCGATCAGGAGGGCGTCATGACGGCGCACGGGAACAACAAGCCTTGGCCGGAGAAGCAGGTCGAGAAGCTGAAGAAGCTCTGGGCCGAGGGGAAGTCTGGCACCGAGATCGCCGACATCCTCGGCGGCGGCCTGACCAGAGCGGCCGTGATCGGGAAGGCGAACCGGCTGGGTCTCGCGCAGCGAAGCGCGCCTGAGAACTTCATCACCTACCTGCCGAATGCCCGGCGGGTGGGCGCGCCTGAGGTCCGGTCCTCCAGGCAGGCTGGCGCCATCAACGCTCGGAAGGGTCGCCCCCCGAAGCCCGCTCCGCACCTGAAGCCGGCCGACGTCTTCGGCTCCGGCTACGTCCCGTCGATCACCCCGGCGGAGGCGCAGAAGCGCTCGGAGGCTTCGGCCGCCGCTGGCCGCAAGCTGGTCTCGGCCTTCGCGGCTCCGGCGAACGACGACGCGATCCTGCTGATCAACCGCCGCGCCTTCCAGTGCTCCTGGCCCGTCGGGGATCCGGTCCGGCCGGCTGACCAACTCTGCTGCGGCCAGCCGGTCCCTGAGGACGCGAACCGGGCCGTGCCGACCTACTGCCCCGCGCACGCCGCCCGCGCCGTCTCCCGGTCCGTCCTGAAGGGCGCGCCGGACCCGAAGGCCTACGAGCGGAGCCTCCGGAGGTTCGCCAATGTGTGACTTCCAGCCGGGTGATGAAGTGGTGGCGGTGGACGATGACGGCGGAGATCTGGGCCGATCTTATAACCTCTGGCTCTCGCTGTTCCTCCCCACAGCGGATGGAGCGGACTTCGACGAAGGGACCCGCTTCATAGTGCGGGCAATCGCCCCGCATCCTCATATCGAAGGCCTGTTCGGCGTTGATGTGGATGGCACCGGGTTCTACCCGCACTTCATCTTCCGCAAGGTCCAGCGCCGCAACATCCAAGACTGGCTGAAGCAGGAAACCTCCTACGACGAGGAACTGCACGCGCCCGCCCCGGCCAAGACGAGGGAGCGGACCAATGCCTGACGCCGCCATACAGGCGATCCGGGAGGAGCGCTCGGCCTCGCTCGAGCTCCGCCTCGCCGCCCAGAAAGCCGACCTGATCCGTATCGAGACGGCCAAGATCGAAGGCTCCCTCCGGGCGATCCGAGACGTCGCCGGGATGAACGGCGCCCAAGCGGCCGCCCAGGCTGCGCTCCAGCGCGTCAGCCGGGCTCACATGAACGACAACGACGGATGGGTGGCATGAGCGGCCTGACGCACCAGCAAAGCGCCTGCCTGCGCTTCATCGAGCGGTACATCGAGGAGAACGGCGGAGCCTCGCCGAGCTACTCCGAGATCGAAGCCGCGCTCGAACTGTCCAGCAAGAGCCGCGTGTTCGCCCTGATGCAGGGCCTCGAAGAGCGCGGGCATATCCGGCGGCTCAAGGGACAGGCTCGCTCCATCGAGATCGTGAGCTCGCCGTTGGCCGGTTTTCCGGCGCGTCTGGCCGCCCTCTCGGATGCTTCGTTCGCCCAGGCCCTCGACATCGTCGCCGCCGAAGTCGCCCGCCGTGCGGAGGCCGCCGCGTGAGCCGTCAGGAGTCCCTCATCATCGGCCGCATCGACCGCCGCCGGGAGCGCGCCGACGCCCGTGAAGAGCGCACCGCCCGCCAGAAGGCCCTGCAGGCCCGCGCCGACAGCCTGATCCTCTCGGAGATCGGCACCCTGCCGGCAAACGACCACGCCGACTTCTCGGAGTGCCTCGCCGCGTCGATCCGGGCCAACCTGGTCCGCTTGCACGGCGAGCCCTCGGCCGCCTCCATCCTCTCCCGCGAAGCCTACGAGGCCGGGAAGAACATCCTGCCGAGGAAGGTCATGCTGGCCGAGGCCGCGCGGCTCTTCGCGAAGCCGGCGAACGACGGGGGCGACGATGTCTGACCCCTACCGGCCAATCTTGTCGATCTGTCGAGCCAAGTCATCGCGGACCGCGCGGGCGTGGTCCCGACGCGGCTGCGGGTTCCACGCCAGCTCCCGAAAGCGTTCGGACTGTTCCAGCCGCCGGATCATGGCAGAGACCGCTACAATTTCGCTCGGCAGAGGTGGCGCCGAGGGCAGCAAGGCCTCCAATGCACGGCGCACGTCAGAAGCAAGGTGGCACCACTCCTCCCAAGCGAAAGAGACGTCCTCACCGGCATCGAAGCGGTCGGAGATCCGCTGCCCCACCGCGTCCAGGTCGTTCACCAGCGCGCGAACGGAGCGGCGAAAGTCGCTCAGGCGCTTCTCGTCCGCCCGGACGGCCCGCTGGTGTTCGACTAATGCAATTCCGAGCGCGACGCAGAGGGCGATTGTCCCGACCAGAGTGGAAACGAAATCGAACCATTCCGAGCGGGTGAAGGTCGAGAATTCCAAGAGCATCCAGCGCATTGCCTCGTCGGGGATCATCCGCCCGAGGATCAGCGTTTTCTGCCTTAAGCGCGAGGGCCAGCTGTGAACCGCGCCGACATCATCGACATGGAGCTCCACTACGCCCGGATGATGCGCCGGGAGGCGAACGCCAGGGCCAAGCGCTACCCGGCCGCGGCGGAGCAGCTGCGCCGGTTCGCCGACGCGGCCGTGGCGCGCGTGGAAGCGATCAAGTGCGGCCCCCTCTTCGACACGGAGAAGGGCTGATGTTCGACGGCGACCCGCGGGACATGGAAGAGGCCCCATCCGTCCCGATGAACCTGGAGGCCGAACTCGGCCTGCTGGGGGCGCTTCTGTTCGCGCCTGAGGCCCTGCGCACGGTCGCGGATAGGGTGACGGCCGATGACTTCGCTGAGCCCTTCCACGGGCGGCTCTACGCCCTGATCGCGTCTGGCGAGCCCTGCGACCCTTCGGTCCTGCACGGCCGACTGACGAGCGACCCGGCGTATTCCAGCTTCGGGGGGCAGCCGGCCCTCTACGACCTCATCGAGAAGGCTCCGAACCCGAAGCTGGCGCCGGAGCTCGCCCTGCAGGTCGCGGACGCCGCGGTTCGCCGCCGTCTCATCGTCCTCGGCCAAGAGGCGATCCAGCGCGCCCGTTCCCCAGACGGCACCGGTTATGACGCGGTCGCCCAGACGCGCGCGGCCCTTGAAGAAGCCGAGCGAGGCTCCGCCCCTTGAGGACACCCTCTTCCAGAACGCCCACGAAGCCGCCCTGGCCCGCATGGACCGTCTCGAAGTCGAGGTCGCCACTGGGAAGCCCAAGGGCGTGCAGACCGGCCTCTCCTGCTTTGACAAGCGCCTCGGCGGCCTTCTGCCGGGGAGCGTGATCGTGCTCGCCGGCCGGCCCGGCATGGGTAAGACGGCCCTGCTGGGGAACGTGCTCTACGGCGCCGCCTTGCTGAACCCGAACAAGCTGTTCGCCGGCTTCTCGCTGGAGATGGACACGGACCAGCTGAACGACCGGGCCCTGTCCCGCCTGACCGCCGACGACGACGCTCCGGTCAGCTTCTCCGACATCGCCAAGGTCCAGCCCCTCACCAGCTTCGACCTGCAGGCCCTGCACCGGGCCAAGGTCCGGATCCCGCGCAATCTCTGGCTCCGGGACCGGGCCGGCGTCTCCGTCGAGGACGTGAGCCGCGCCGTCTGGGCGATGAAGCGTCGCGGCGACTTGGCCGCCATCGGCATCGACTACCTGCAGCTCATGCGCCGCCCTGCCCTCGCGGGCCGGAATGAGGCCAGCGCCATCGCGGAGATGACCGGCGCCCTGAAGACCCTCGCTCGGGAGGCCAAGATCGCGATCATCCTGCTCAGCCAGCTCAACCGTTCCGTCGAGAGCCGCGACGACAAGCGGCCGCAGCTGTCTGACCTGCGGGAGTCTGGATCGATCGAACAGGACGCCGACGCGGTCCTCTTCCCCTTCCGCGAGGTCTACTACCTCCAGAAGTCCGAGCCGAAGCCTGACCCGGTCGGGATCAGCGGAGCCCACTTCGAGTGGGAGATGCGCTGCGCCGAGCTGCGCACGGCCATGGACGTCATCATCGCCAAGAACCGCCATGGCTCCGAGGGTTCCGAGCCCCAGGAGTACCGGGCCGAGATCGACCTCATCACCAACACGGAGCGCCGCTGATGCCTTTCCAGGCCCTTCCCATCGCCCTACGCGACAACACCGGGGACCCTCTCAGCAAGCTCGCGTGGATCTTCATCGTCCATCACGCCCGCATCGACGACGCCCCCAACGGAATGGCCTACTCGGCGTTCGAAACCAGAGAGCTCGCGTCCTTCTGCCAAGCGTCGGAAGCGGAGGTCGTCGAGGCTGTCGATCGGCTGGTCAGGTTGGGGCTGGTCGAGCGTGTTTACTGGAAAGGATGGGGGCCGGAGGCGGGCGGTGCCGACGAAGCGTTTGCTGACGTCAGCCTGCCGATAAGCCAGATCGACGACGCTGCCCGTCGACGGATCAAGGGGTCGCCGGATCAGCTCGATTGGCTGCTGGCGAAGCAGGCCTATTCCTGCGTCACCTGCGGCTCGCAGGACGATCATGGAAAGTGGCACCTCGACCACATCCTGCCTCGCTCGGTGGGCGGCGCGGACATCGAACGCAACTGTCAGGTCATCTGCGCTACCTGCAACAGCCGAAAGGGCGCGCGCGTCCACTGGGTCGACTTCATCGGAGGGCGGGCCCGTGGCTAGGATCCGCTCAGTTCACCCCAGCCTGTTCACCGACGAGTCCTGGGTCTCCTGCAGCCCGCTCGCGCGCATCCTCTACATCGGCCTCTGGACCGACGCCGACGATCAAGGGCTTTTCGAGTGGAAGCCGCTGCAACTGAAGATGCGCCTCCTGCCCGGAGATGGCGCAGACGCGACCGCGTTGCTCGATGAGCTCGCCGGGGTTGACCTGGTGCAGGCCTATGAAGTCGACGGAAAGCGTTTCGGTGCGATCAAAGATTTCCGCAAGTTCCAGCGCCCCCAAAAGCCGAACGCTATTCACCCGCTCACTGAAAAGATTGGGGAATATGTCGGGCTGTCCACGAGCGAGCCCAGACCGCTCGCAGAGCAGTCGCGTACCGGTACAGGAAAAGCCGCGCAGATGGAGGATGGAGGAGGAGAGGATAAATCCCCCCCTCCCCCCCAAGGGGGGCGCCGGAAGCCGAAGGTCTCGATCCCCGATGGCTTCCCGACGGACGAACTGATCGATGCGATGCAAGCCGAAGCACGTGAGGTTGGAGCCAACTTCGACGTTCGGCGGTTCGCGACCTACTTCCGGGACCAGTGCATCGCGAAGGATCACCGCTACGCCGATTGGCCCGCCGCCTGGCGGAAGTGGTGCCGGGGAGACATCGCCAAGGCCCCGAAGACCGCCGCCGCAGCGCTGGCCGGCCGTCCGGCCCCGGCTGCCGACAACCGCTGGCGCCGCTGGCTCCGGGAGTTCAAGCGCAACGGCTACTGGCCGTCGGACGATGCCGGTCCCCGGCCGGGCCGCCCCGGATGCCGAGCGCCGGCCGCGATCCTGGCCGAGTTCGGGATCACCCCTCCGGCCGCCAACGACCCCAAGCCTGACCTGTTCGCCAGAGGAGATGCGGCGTGAGCGAGGAGATGCCCGACAACGTCCGGCCGCTGGGAGTGAAATTCCGAGAGCGTGCTCCGGATGATCGCGTGCTGGTCGAGCCATACGAGGTGCCCGGCGCCCCAACCTGCAACCACCTGTTCGCCACCTACACCGTGAGCGAGGCGGACGCCGATGTGACGTGCGGCCGGTGCAAGGGCAAGGTCAACCCGATGTGGGTGCTGGTCCAGCTCGCCCGCGAGGACCGGCGGATGCACGCCACGCAGCAGGCGGCGAAGCGGGCCAGCGAGCGACGGGCCGAGCGGTCCCGGACGAAGTGCGACCACTGCGGCCGCATGACCCGCATTCGGGGGCTGTGATGACCGACCTCCACGAAATCCAGCGCCAGATCGTCGCTCGCATCACCTCGGCCCCGACCGGCTCGGCCTTGAAGTTCGCCCTGATGGACGCGGCGGATGCGGTGAGCCGCGCGATTGAGGCGGAGAAGCGGGCGCCCGGGCCCGACGTTGAAGGAGCGGCGGCATGAACGCGGTCTTCTCCCCCTGCGGCCTCTACCGCTACCGGCTGGAGCGCGACCTCGGCCGGGCCGGGCCGACGGTTGCCATGATCGGCGTGAATCCGTCGATCGCCAACGACGACCGGAACGACCAGACCATCCGCAAGGACATCGGCTTCGGTGAGCGCCACGGCTGGGGCCGGCTGATCAAGGGCAACCTGTTCGCCCTGGTCTCAACGGACATCAAGGGCCTGCGCCGGCTGGAGACCGGCCGTGATCCCGTGAACGATGACCACCTGCGGCAGATCATGGCCGACGCTGACATCGTCGTCGCCTGTTGGGGACCGCCGGCCAAGGTCCCGTCTCATCTGCGTGGGCGCTGGCGGACTGTCGCGGCGATCAGCGATGCCGTGGGGCGCCCGCTGCACTGCCTCGGCATCACCAAGGACGGCCATCCGCGCCACACCCTCACGACCGGCTATGCTGTCCCCCTCACCCTCTGGGAGCGCCCCCGATGAGCAAAACCGACCGCGCCAAGAAGCGCCAGCAGAAGCGGGCCCGGTACGCCAAGCCGTCGCTACCCCGTGTAGTCGGGGCGAACGACAACATCGCCACGGCGAACGACAACTGGTCGCCGATCTCCATCCGCGGCGTCCAGCTCACTGACGGCCAGGCCCTGCGGCTGGCGAACGCGGAAGCGAAGCTAGCCTCGGACGACCTGGCCACCCGCCGCTGGGGCCATCACATGCTGGAGACGCTTGACCGGGAGATCGACGCCACCCTGCGAGCTCGCGAGGCCGAGGCGAACCTTGAGGAGCTGCGTGGGCTGGAGGCGCTCCGGGGCCTCGACATCGGCGTCTCCCGCCAGCCGGGCACCGCCGGCGCCCCCCGGGCCAGCCGTGATGGGCTGGAAACCCTGCTCACCGCCGGCTCCATCACCAGCACCCACCACGCGGCCGGCCTCCGCTACCGCGCCGACTACGAGCTCCTCGACCCGGAGAAGGGCCTGACCCCTCCCCCGATCGACCAGAGCCGGAAGATCGTTCGGGGCGGCGACGGGTTCGCGGAGAAGCGGGCGGAGCGGGAGCTGTTCGTCCGAGACCTTGAGGCCATGATCCAGGAGGAGGATCCGTCCTTCCGCGGTGCCCTCGGCCGGAGCGACGTCGAGCGGCAGGGCCGGGCGGTCTGGGCCCTGCGGGAGATCGCGGGGAAGGGGTCGAACCTGCTTAGTTTGTCGAGCAGCGGATCAGTGCGGGCGCGCACATCGGAGGCCTTGATGGTTGCGCTGGACTGTGCAGCTATCGCCTACGGATTGGAGTAGGCATGGCCAAACAGAAGCAACCGGCACCCCCTCGCGTGAGCGTCAGCGCCGCCCGATTCCATGAGCACCTCGCTGAGCAGGTTGGATACTTGGAAGCTTCGTGTTCTGGCTTCGACGAGGGACGAACAGCGGAGTTCAAGCGGATTGCCGCGGCGGTTCGTACTGTGGTGCACGACACCGGCTCTTCCACCTCGCTACTGACGCACCTCGGTGAGAAGGGCATTCAGTTTGTGAGCTCAGGGTTCCCCTACGACGATGGAAACCTCATGAGCCACCACGGCCTCATCGGGATCGTTGGGGGATCCGGCAGGAACGGCTACGTGGCGCTCTGCCAGACGCCGGGCGGCGGCCCTCTCGCCCCCCGTGAGCTGGCATTTGATGCTTGGTGGAATGAGCCGGTCATAAAAGACGGCTCAAACAGGATGTTGCGCCGGCGTGACCTCGTATTGATCGCTGCGAACCAAGACGGTGGAGCGCACGTCGATGGCACGATCGACGAGACCTACGATGACCTGGCACGCCGAAACTCGCTGGGCTGGATGTTCAGCGATGGCCAGACCGAGACGCCGCTAGAGCAAGCGGAGGCTTACTCGATTCGCCAGATTGGGTGGGAAGTCTTAGAGACGCTGCGCCGGCGAGAGGCGCGGCTGATCGCCAATGAGAAGTGTCAGTGCGGAAGCGGTAGAAAGCATCGGTACTGTTGCGGGAAGCCAGCCGCCGCTTGACACCGGACAGGTAATCACAGACACCAGCCATAGGTGCACTCGCGCCCGAACGGCCCCAGACCTTGCGTCCGGGGCCTTTTTGATGGCCTCAGAGGGTCCGGGCGAGCAGACACCACAGCTCAGCTCGAGCTTCAGACGCCGAACATGTCATCGAGCAGCGAGACGACCCAACCACCGTTCCTGTGGTCAAAAGCTTGAGCAGGATCGAGCAGCGGCAAGCGGGGCAGGCGAAGCGGATCATGGCGGTCTCCTTAAGGGGGCCACCAGGCTACCGCCCGGCCGGATCGATACGCATACCCCCGCCGCCCATGTGCGGAGCTACGGCGAAGGCTGGCGCTGGCGGGTTGAAAAGCAAAGGGCGGCCCGTTGCCGGAACCGCCCCCTGGTTAGGTCGTCAGGATCATCAGAAGCAGCGCCACTCGCGAGAGGATTGCTGCGACGTCAGCCTTGACCGTCACCTTGATCGAGAAAACTTGCGGCATTGGCCGGGTTCCCTCGGGTCTTCGGCGCCTCCGACCCGGTGGGGTTGGAAGGACAGGCCACCTCGGAGTGTTTGACCGCTCCCCGTCGGATTTCGGTTCGGCTGCCTCGGGCGTTCTAGAATAGCCTCCGGCGCGTGTCAGACCCGACACGTGAGGCGGTAGGGCCTCCGGCCCTCAGACTCCGCTTGGCCCTCCGGGCTGCATCGTCCTTCGCTCAGCGCGCGGCACGCTCTCGTCGTCACCGGGTGCCCGCCACGTCTGAAGTGGCGGATCGGCTCGGAACTATTGAACCGTGCCACAATCGTTAACGGGAGTCGAGAAACGCGACATGCCCGCTCTCTCCAACCCCAAGCACGAGCGCTTCGCCCAGGCCCTGGCCAAGGGTGAAACCGCCGACGCTGCCTATGTCCTCGCGGGCTACGAGGAGAACCGCGGGAACGCGGCTCGCCTGAAAGCAAATGAAAGCGTCGAGCGCCGGGTCGCCGAGATCCTCGAGAAGGCCGCCACCCGCGCCGAGATCACCGTCGCCAGCATCTCCGAACGCCTGCTGAAGATCGCCGAGAAGTGCGAGCGGACGGCCGAGGCCAACAAGCTGGGCGTCGCCCGTCAGACCCTCATGGACGTGGCCAAGCTGAACGGCCTGATCGTCGACAAGCGGGAGCACACCGGGCGGAACGGCGGGCCCATCGAGTACGCCAACCTGACAGAGGAAGAGATCGATGCTCGCATCGCCGCGCTTGAAGCCGGCGACGGCGAACCTGAGCCTGCCAGCGAAGCGTGAGTACCTCGCCCTCCTCGAACAGCGGGCGCGGCTGAAGCGGGAGAAGGCGGAGCGGGAGCGCATCGAAGCCGAGGCCGGCGGCTGGAAGGCTGAGATCGCGAAGTGCGCGGCCGATCCGCTCTACTGGTTCGATCGCCACGTCTGGACCTATGACCCTCGCCTCGTCGGAAAGCCGGGCGGCGCCTACGTCCCGTTCAAGCTCTGGCCGAAGCAGCGGGAGTTCATCACCTGGCTGAAGGCGCGGGTGGACGGAAACGAGGAGGGCCTCTGCGAGAAGTCGCGGGACACCGGCGTCACCTACCTATGCGCCGGCTTCGCCCTGTGGGCTTGGCTCTTCGTCCCCGGGTTCAAGACGACCTTCGGCTCCCGCAAGGTCGACTACGTCGACAAGAAGGACAATCCGGACAGCATCTTCGCGAAGCTGCGGATCATGCTCCGGCGCCTGCCGCCCCAGATGCTCCCTGAGGGCTTCGTCTGGACGCAGCACGACAACTACATGCGGATCTCGAACCCGGCGACCGGGGCGGTGATCTCCGGCGAAGGCGGCGAGGACATGGGCCGGGGCGGCCGTTCCTCGCTCTACGTGGTCGACGAGGCGGCCTTCGTCCCCAACGCCGAGACGGTCGAGAAGGCGCTGTCCGGCAACACCGACGTCGTGATCTGGGTCTCCTCCGTCAACGGGATGGGGAACCTGTTCGCGAGGAAGCGGCACTCGATCCTGAAGCCGCGCCAGATCTTCCGCCTGCACTGGCGCGACGACCCGCGGAAGACGCAGGAGTGGGCGGACGCCAAGCAGGCGAGCTTCTCCGACCCGACGACCTGGGCCTCGGAGTACGACATCGACTACTCGGCCTCGGTCGAGGGCATCTGCATCCCGGCCATCTGGGTGGAGAGCGCGAAGCGGCTCGCGGCGCTGGAGCCGCGGCTCTCGCCGTCGAACCAGGGCGTCACCGGCCTCGACGTCGGCGCGGGCAAGTCCAAGTCGGTGGCGGTCACCCGGCGCGGGCCCGTCGTGGCCAAGCCGCAGTCTCGCGGGGACCCTGACACGACGGAGACGGCGCACTGGGGTCTCGCGATCGCCAAGGCGGACGGGGCGGCCTTCCTGAACTTCGACGCCCCCGGAGTTGGCGCCGGCGTCGCCTCGACCCTGAAGCACAATCAGGTGGCGGGCCTGACGGTCTCGGCCGTGAACACCGGGCTTCCGCCGACAGAGCGCCGCTGGCCTGACGGACGGACCTCCGAGGAGATGTTCGGCAACTCCAAGGCCGAGGTCTGGTGGCTCTGCCGCACCGCGCTCCAGCGCACGCATGAGCACGTCGCCTTCATTGAAGGCCGTCCCGGCGGCGTCGAGCATTCGGTCAGCGACCTGCTGGCCCTGCCCTCCGGCGACAAGGACAGCGACACCCTCTGCCTCCAGCTCTCGCTGGTGAAGTGGGAGAAGAACGAGAAGGGCAAGATCGTGATCGAGCAGAAGAAAGCCCTCGCCCGTCGCGGCATCGCCTCCCCTGACTACGCCGACGCGCTGATGCTGACCTTCGTGGACACGAAGCCGGCCTACTCGCTGGACAACGTCTGATGTTCCTCGGCGTCCGCGACCGCCTCGTGAACCTCGTCACCTCCATGGGGACGGCGAAGGACAAGTCCTCGGCCGCGGCCTGGTACGTCAACGAACTCGACCCGGCGCAGGCCCTCGCGGCCTATCGCGGCGACTGGATTGCCCGGAAGGTGATCGACATCCCCGCCTTCGACATGGTCCGGGAGCGGCGGAACTGGCAGGCCGGCCCGGACGAGATCGAGAAGCTCGAGGCCGAAGAGGCCAGGCTCCAGCTCTGGCCGAAGCTGGCTCGCGCGATCAAGCTGGCCCGGCTCTACGGCGGCTCGGCCCTGATCCTCGGCACCGGCGACACGGACCCGTCGCAGCCGCTCCGGCCGGAGAGCGTGAGCGAGGGCAGGCTGGAGTTCATCCACGTCGCCAGCCGCTACGAGATCGCCGCCGGCCAGCTTGAGCGCGACCCAGCCTCCCCGCGCTGGGGCGAGCCGGTCAGCTACACCATGGGCGGCACGCTCACGCTGCACCCGTCTCGGGTCATCCCGTTCATCGGAGCCGACGTTCCGGACCTGACCGTCGGCCAAGGCTGGGGCGAGTCTGTCCTGCAGGCGATCGACGACGCGGTGAAGAACGCGGGCCTCGCCGCCGGCGGGATCGCCCAGCTCCTGCAGGAAGCCAAGGTCGACGTCTTCAAGATCCCGGATTTCATGGCGAACGTCGGGGACGAGGCGTACCGGACGAAGGTGCTGGAGCGGATCGCGCTGGCCAACCAGGCGAAGTCGATCTCGAACGCGCTCGTCATGGACGCGGCCGAGGAGTGGAACCAGAAGCAGATCAGCTTCACCCAGCTGCCCGAGGTGCTGCGGCTCTACCTGCAAATCGCCGCCGGCGCCGCGGACATCCCGGCCACCCGGCTCCTGGGCCAGTCCCCGGATGGTCTGAACGCCACCGGGGAGAGCGACCTCCGGAACTATTACGACCGGCTCGCCGCCGAGCAGGAGGTCTACGTCAGGCCGCGGCTGGAACGCGTCGACGAGGTCCTGATCCGCTCAGCGCTGGGCGCCCGCCCGCCTGAGGTGCACTTCGCCTTCGCCCCGCTGTGGCAGATCAGCGAGAAGGAGAAGGCCGACATCTTCAAGACGAAGGCCGACGGGGCTCGGGCCATCGCGGGCACCGGCGGCATGTCGCCGCCCCTGATGCCGCTGGAGGCGCTGTCCGACGGTCTGGTCAACGCCATGATCGAAGACGGCCACCTGCCCGGGCTGGAGGCGGCCATCGAGGAGTACGGCAAGCTCTCGGAGCAGGACGGCGAGGATAAGGACGCCCAGGCCGCCCTCACCCCGCCGGCAGAGGAACTCGCCGCCAACGACGCCGCGCCCCGGACCCTCTACGTCCAGCGCAAGCTCCTGAACGCCGCCGAATTCATCGAGTGGGCCAAGGCGCAGGGCTTCGCGACCACCACCCCGGCCGAGGACCTGCACGTCACCGTCGCCTTCAGCCGCGCGCCGGTCGACTGGATGAAGGCGGGCGAGGCCTGGACCGGCGACAGGGACGGCAAGCTGACCGTGAACCCCGGCGGCGCCCGGCTGGTCGAGAAGCTCGGCGACAAGGGCGCGGTCGTCCTGCTGTTCAACTCGTCCGAGCTGTCTTGGCGGCATGAGGCGATCCGCCGGGACGCCGGGGCCTCGTGGGACTTCCCCGAGTACCAGCCACACGTCACCATCACCTACGCCGGCGGCGACATCGACCTGAGCAAGGTTGAGCCGTACCGCGGCAAGCTCGTGTTCGGCCCGGAGATCTTCGAGGAGATCGACGAGGACTGGACCGGCAAGCTCCGCGAAGCCTGAACCCGAGGACATCGCCATGCAGTTCACGGACGCCGCGCCGATCGCAGGCGTGCGCCTGACCCGGGACGGATACGCCGTCGCCGAGGTCCGCGCCGCCCGCACCGGCATCCAGCAGTACGCCGGGCGCGAGGTGGGCCGGCCGGATCTGGCTGTCGTCAACGTCTACCGGCCGCCGGAGAGCGTCTTCGCGGCCGACAGCCTCGCCAGCTATGGCTTCAAGCCGGTGACCATCAACCACCCGGCCGAGGCCGTGACGGCTGACAGCTGGAAGAAGCTGGCCGTCGGCATCGTCGGCGGCGACGTCGTCCGGGACGGCGGTTTCGTGAAGGTCCCGCTGGCTCTCATGGACGCCGCGGCGATCAAGGCCGTGCAGGACGGCACCCGCGAGATCAGCATGGGCTACGTCTGCGACCTCGCCTTCGAGGACGGGGTGACGCCGGAAGGCGAGTCCTATCAGGCGGTCCAGCGGGACATCCGGATCAACCATCTGGCGCTCGTGCCGAAAGGCCGCGCCGGCCCCCATTGCCGTGTCGGAGACCAGGGCGCTCCCGAGACCGGCCAAGACCCTGCGCCCCTTCACCATGGAGACCGTCACATGACGCTCAAGACCATCACCGTGGACGGCCTCCCGGTCGAAACCACGGACGCGGGCATCGCGGCTATCGAGAAGCTGCGCGGCCTGCTCTCCACCGCGGACGCCGCTCTGGCGACCGCCAAGACCACCCACGACGCCGCTCTCGCCGCCAAGGACGCCGAGCTGGCGAAGAAGGACGCGGAGATCGCGGACCTGAAGGCCAAGGTCATTGACGGCGCCGCCCTCGACGCTCTGGTCGCCGAACGCGCCAGCATCGTCGCCAAGGCCAGGGCGCTGGACGCCAAGGTCGTGGTCGACGGCAAGACCAACGCCGAGATCAAGCGCGCCGTCCTGGGCGACGGGGCCAAGGACAAGTCGGACGCCTACGTCGACGCCGCCTTCGACCTGAAGACGGCCGACCTGAAGCCGGCCGATCCGCTGCGCTCGACCATCGCCGACGCGAACACGTCGGTCGCCCCCGTCGCCTCCATCCGGGACGCCGCGCGTCTCGCCAGCCTGAACTAAGGGAGCCCAGACAATGGCTGTTCTTCAGGACACCTACGCCGAGAACCTGGCCGCGGGCTACGCGGGCATGATCGCCAACGGCGAAACCTCCAACCGCATCTCGCGCACCTGCGAGGATGCCGCCGGCATCGGCTTCGGGGTCCCGGTCTACCGGGGCTCGGGCGATCACGGCTGCACCGCCACCGTGGGCACCGCCGACACCTTCCTGGGCTGGACCATCGCCCACGAGGCGCTCGGCCTGCTCGCCGGCCAGACGGCGGACAAGTACCAGCAGTACGACGACGTCGCGATCCTGACCCAGGGCGTGATCTGGGTCACCGCCACCGGCGCGAACGCGGACGGCGCTGCCGTCACGGTCGGCACCGGCGCGGGCGCGGCGGACGCCATCGGCGACACCGCTGCCGACGCCACCCACATCGGGACCAACGGCTGGGTCTTCGACGACACCACCTCCGCGACGGGCCTCGCCCGCATCGCCAAGCGCTAAGGGGCACCGGACATGATCATCAATCTCGCTGACGCGACCGGTGGCCTGTTCACCGACGTCGGGTCCTTCCTCGCGGCTGACGCCAGCCAGCGCGAGCTCGCCTTCCAGCGCTGGGCTGCATACGACGCCGCCCTCGCCGCCACCTTCGGCGACAAGGCCAACGAGTTCTTCGTGGACGCCCAGGTCGGCCGCGCCTTCCTGACCCCGCAGCTCTACCGGATCGAGACGCAGGTCTACCTGCGCCGCTATCCGAACGCCGACCTGACCGGGCTCATCCCGATCAACACGGACGGCGACATGTGGGACGTCGGGACCGTGTTCTACAGCATGGACGAGGCCGGCAAGGCCGAGTTCCTGAGCGGCAAGGGCTTCGATATGCCCTACGCCTCCACGCTGATGAACCAGTCGAGCCGCGGCTTCTACCTGGCCGGCATCGGGTACGAGTGGTCGACGCAGGAGCTGCAGCGCGCCGCGAAGCTCGGCCGCTCGCTGTCCGCCGACAAGGCTGCCGCGGCCCGCAAGGCGGCGCAGTTCTTCAAGCGGTCGGTTGCCATGACGGGCCGCGCGCCCGGCACCGCGGCTTCGGAGAAGGGCTGGACCGGCCTGATCAACGACGCCAACGTCCCCGCCGCGAACGTGGCGGCCGACGGCACCGGCTCGGCCACGACCTGGGCGACCAAGACGCCGGACCAGATCAGCCGCGACATCTGGGCCGCCGTGAACGCGGTCGAGACCCAGACCGGGGAAACCCACACGGCGACGACCGTGGGCCTGCCGACGCAGAAGCTCCGCTACATCGAGCAGACCCGCATGTCGGACACCGGCACGACGATCCTCGCCTACATCCGGGGCAACCGGGACGGCGGCGAGAACATCAACTTCGTGCCGATCCGTGAACTCGCGGGCGCCGGCGCGTCGGACACCGATCGCATGATCGCCTACGACGCCTCGCCGGAGGTCGCCCAGTTCCACCTGCCGGGCGATCACGAGTTCCTGCCGCCGTTCCAGAAGTCGTCCATGACCTACGAGGTCGGCGGCATCATGAACGTCGGCGGGACCGAGGTCCGCCTGCCGAAGGCCATGACCTACCGCGACGGCATCTGAGGAACCCGGCCCCTGCCTCATGGCGGGGGCCGAACCTCATTCAGGGAACAGAACCGATGAAGTTCACGAACCACACCTCGGGCCCCAAGGGCCTGAACACCGTCAACGGCCTCGTCTACGTCGAGCCGGGCAAGACGGTCGACGTCGAGATCAGTGAGGCCGAGGCCAAGTCGGCCAAGCGCACCGGCTGGTTCAGCCGACCGAAGGCGGTCGACGACGATGACGACGGCCCCAAGGAGCTCGGCGACATGACCGTCAACGAGCTGAAGGCGGTGGCTGAGGCGGAAGAGATCGACCTCGGCGACGCCACCAAGAAGGCCGACATCGTCGCGGCCATCGAACTGGCCCGCGAAGCGAAGGCCGCCTGACCATGGCCGGCTACGGCGACGACAGCGGCTTCGCGGCATGGCTGGCCGACAACGGTCACGCCCTGCCCGACGGATCGCTGTCGTCCGCCGTGCTGCGCCAACGCGGGAGCGCCTATGTCGACGGCGTCTATGGCTCCCGCTTCCTCGGGGTTCCGACCGATGGCGTCGCCCAGGAGCGCGCATGGCCGCGCACCGGCGCCACCGCCTACGGCTCGGAGATCGCCTCCGACACCATTCCCACCGCCGTCGTGCAGGCCAGCTATGCGGCTGCGCTGTATGAGGCGGAGAACCCAGGGGGTCTGTCCGCCGCCACCTCCGGCGCTGCGGCCGTGAAGCGCGAGAAGGTCGGTCCGCTCGAGGTTGAGTATGCGACTTCCTCCGGCGACGTGCTCGCCGACGCCACCATTCGTCTCGCCGTGGTGGAAGGCCTGCTCTCGCCGCTGTTCCGGCGGCCCGAGACCGCCATCTTCGCCGTCTGATGACCGGCTTCGACTACACCCGCGCCGCGGCCACCGCCGAGCGCCTGATCCAGAAGTTTGGCCAGACCGGCAAGCTCCGGGTCGAGACGCCCGGCTCTGGCCCATCCTACGACCCGGGCGAGCCGACGATCACCGACCACGACGCCGTCATGGCCGTGCTGGAGTTCGAGAAGAGCGACGTCGACGGCACCCGGATCCTTGCCACGGACAAGCGCATCCTCGTCGCGGCCAAGGGCCTTCCGGTCGAGCCCTCCACGGAGCATCAGTTGCTGGACGCCGCCGGTCAGGCCTACAGTGTCATCGCCGTCGACCCGCTTTCCCCGGCCGGCGTGCCCGTCTTCTACTGGGTGCAGGCTCGTCGATGACCGACCGCAAGGAAGCGCTGGTGCTGGCCACGGCGTCGCTGCAGGACATCATCTCGCAGGGCAAGGCGATCACCGGCAGCGCGATGCGCGGGGCTCCTGAGGCCGATCAGGAAGCGATCCGGGCTGCGGCCCACGCCCATCTGGACGCCTATCTCGACCACATGGCCGCCGCGGGCGTGCACACCAGGGCGATCATCGAGGACTGACCTCGGACAAGTTCGGGCCTGACCCGAAGGACTGCCGTTCGCCTCAGAGCGGCTTCACACCCATGGGAGACCATCATGACCCGACTGCTGTCGGTGTTCAGCCTGATCGGCTGCGCCATCATCTACGCCTGCTCGGCCGTCGCTTCGGCCACCACCTCCATCTTCTCGGCCGCCGGCTCGGCGCTGCGGGAGATGTACGACATCGCCTTCCCCGCGACGCTCGACGTCGTCGCCCCGGAGCCTTCCGCCCAGCGGCTGACGCAGGTCCAGCGTGCGCAGGTGATCTCGTTCCAGGCCCGTCGCGAACAGCGCCACTTCGCCCGCCATCAGCTCGCGAGTTCCGGCGCCGTCGGAGCGGGGCTGATCGCGGCCTAGTCGCCGTATCCGCATGAAGAATGAAAGCGGCCCGGCCTCATCCGCCGGGCCGTTCTGTTCGGAGGGCTGACATGGCCAGAACCGGGGCGTTCCAGCAGGTCTTCAACGACCTGCAGGATCGCTATGGCCGGTTGGTCGCCGACGCCTTCCTCCGGGCCGTCGAGGACATCCGGTCCGCCGTCCAGCTTCAGCGGCTCGTCGCCCGCATCGAGGCGCGTGACATCGAAGGCGCGCTGGAGACGCTGGACATCGATCCGGCCGCCTACGACGAGATGCTCGACCGGATCCGGGACGCGCATGCCGAGGGCGGCAGGAAGGCGGCCGAGGCTCTTCCCCGCCGGCTTCCCGACGGAACCGCGCTGACGGTCCGCTTCGACGGCCGGAACCCGGAGGCGGAGGCTTGGCTCCGCGACCACTCGGCCAGGCTGGTGACCCGCATCACCGAGGATCAGCGCGCTGCGGTCCGCATGTCCCTGCTGGCCAGCATGGAGACCGGCCGGAACCCGCGCTCGGCCGCGCTGGACATCGTCGGCCGGGTGAACCGGGCGACGGGGCGACGCGAGGGCGGCATCCTCGGCCTGACACAGGCGCAGGAGGGATATGCCCGCAACGCCCGGGACGAACTGGCCTCCGGCGACCCTGCCCTGATGCGCCAGTACCTGACCCGCGGCCGCCGGGATAAGCGCTTCGACCGGTCGGTGACCAAGGCCATCCGCGAGGAGAAGCCGGTCCCGGCCGAGATCGCCGCCAAGGCCATCACCGCCTACGAGCGCCGCCTTCTCCAGCTCCGGGGCGAGATGATCGGCCGGACCGAAGCCCTGACCTCGCTGAACCGGGCCGCCTACGAGGCCATCCGGCAGGCAGTCGCGTCGGGCAAGATCGCGGAGTCGGCCGTCCGCCGGGTCTGGCGCTCGGCCGGGGACCTGAGGGTCCGCCACACTCATCGGGGCCTGAACGGCGACAGCGTGAAGCTGGCCGAGGCCTTCGTCAGCCCCTCCGGCGCCCGGATGCTCTTCCCCGGCGACACGAGCCTCGGAGCCCCGGCCTCGGAGACCATCGGCTGCCGGTGTGTCTGCGAGACCCGGATCGACTTCCTCGCCAACCTCCGCTGATCAGGAGCCAGAACGTGCACCACCAATCCCTCGCCGCGATCATCGCGAACGACCTGAACAGCCTCGCGCATCGCATCGAGGCCCTCCCCGCCCATCCCAACTACACCGCCGCGCTCAATGCGGTTCAGGAGGCCGAAGCCGCAGTCAAGTCGGCCGCAGTCGACCTGCATCAGTCGGAGATGCGGGAGCGGTTCGCCCGCGCCGACGCCTAGCCACTATGGCCCAAGGCTCCTTCTCCGCCCAGATCAGCGCCTTCGTGGCGAAGACGAAGGAGCGGAGGGAGGCGGTCCACAAGGAGAGCGCCCAGCGCGTCGTTGAGGTGATGCAGACCCCTCGGGGCCTCGGCGGCAATCTCCGGGTCAACACCGGCTTTCTAAGGGCTTCGCTCATCGGGACCACCTCTGTCGCCCTGCCGGCGACGCGAGAGAAGCCCGACGGCCCCGCGGCCTTCAGCTACGACGCTGGCCAGATCAGCCTGGTGATCGCCGGGGCCGAGATCACCCAGCCGCTGACCTTCGTCTACACGGCCAACTATGCCCGCCCGCGCGAGTACGGCGCCCGGGGCCAGCCCGGTGACCGATGGGTCGCTCTGGCGGCGCAGCGCTGGCCTCAGATCGTCTCGTCTGTCTGCGACGAGGTGAAAGCCCGCACCGGAGGCTGAGCATGGCGACAGCGGCTGAAGTGGCCAAGGCCCTGCTCGCCCGGGCGGACAGCCTCACCTACGGCTCGCCGGTGATGAAGAAGGCCATGCCGGACGTCGCCTTCACGCCCGAGACAGGCAAGCCGTACTTCCGGGTCGACCACTTCCCGAACGCACCGTTCTGGTCGGGCCTGAAGACCGGACGGATCGATCAGGGCCTGCTGCAGGTCACCGTCGTCTGGCCCAAGGGCAAGGGCATCGTGCAGGCCAGCGCCGCGGTCGACGCGGTCAAGGCCCACTTCCCGAAGGCACTCGTCCTCATCGAAGGCTCGGCCCGGGTGAAGGTCGGCGAGCCTTGGCACGCCAGCCCCCTGCAGGGCGACGCCTGGACCGAGACGCCGGTCACCATTCCCTGGACTGCCTCCTAAGGCGCCAGGCCGCCCTCTCCTGCCGCGTGGGCTGCGGAACCAACATCACAGGAGGCCGCAATGGCCATTGGTACTTCCGAAGGGTCGTCGGTCTTCATCGGCCCGGTCACCGCCGCGACTGATCAGGCGACTCTCGAGGGTCTGACCTACGTCGAGATCGGCAGCGTCGAGAGCATCGGCGAGTTCGGTCCGCAGGCCCAGGACGTGACCTTCACGCCGCTGAAGGGCCCGAGCGTCCAGCACCTGAAGGGCGCCGTGGATAACGGCATGCTGCCGATCGTGTGCGCTCGCGACCCGCTTGACGCCGGCCAGATCGCCCTCGCGGCCGCCGCGGCCACCAAGTACGAGTACGCGATCAAGATCGTGCTGGCCGACGAGGCCGACGCCAACGACACCCCGACCACCTTCTACGGTCGCGGTCCGATCTTCAGCGCCCGCAACAACGTCGGCGGCGCCAACGACGTGACCAAGCGCACCTTTAACGCGGGCCTGAACGTCTTCTTCGAAGAGCCGTCCGAAGCCGTCGCCTGATCCCCGCCTTCAACTTCAACGTCGGGGTCGCGCCCCGGCGTCCTTTTCCAAGGACAGAACCCATGGACCTCGCTTCTCTCGACACGGCCGACGTCGCCAACGAAGGCGTCGCGATGCCGGTGCACGGCCCCGATGGCCAGCCGGTGCTTCAGGAGGACGGGGCTGCCGTCACGATCACGCTCCTCGGCGACGACAGCGACGAGCTGGTCAAGTTCGACCGCCAGTTGGTCAACCGCAGCCTCCGTGGCGGGCAGCCGATCACGGCCGAACTGGCGGAGGCCAAGGAGATCAGCCGCCTCGCCCGGGCCACGGTCGGCTGGAGCGGCATCGTCCTCGACGGCGAAGTCCTGAAGTTCTCGGAGGAGAACGCCAAGAAGCTCTACAAGCGTCTGCGCTGGCTCCGGCAGCAGGTCCGCGTCTTCGTCGCTGACCGGGCAAATTTCATGAAGGCCTCGCCGGAGAGCTGATCGCCTTCGCCGAGGCCGTCGCTGCGGGCGCTGCCGGCGCCCGGCTGCCGCCCTTCCCCGAGGCCCTCCGGCACGTCTGGGACGACTTCGCCGCTCTAAGGCCGACCCGGCTCGTCGGCCTCGCGACGCAGCAGATCACCTGGGCCGAGATCAACGCCTACGCCGAGGCGGTGCCGGGCGGCCTGCCCTACTGGCAGAAGAGCCTGATCCGGCGGCTGGACGACGCCTACGAGGCCGCCATGCCGGGCCGGCTGTCGAGCAAGCCGAAGCCCACCAACGTCGCGGAAATCCGGGCCAGCCTGCGGGCGGCGATCAAGGCCCGCGAAGCCAAAGCTGCCGCTGAGGCCCTGAAGGAGAGCACGTCATGACCGACCTCGCCTCCCTCGGGATCCGCGTCGAAAGCCAGGAGGTCGCCCAGGCCGACGGCCATCTGGACAACCTGACCGCTTCGGCCACCCGGGCTGAGACGGCGACGGAGCGGCTCGCTGCGGCCGCTCGGGGTCAGGGCGCTGCCCAGATGGTCGCCAACACCGCCATCCGGCAGCAGGCGGCCACTCTCGCGGCCGTCCGGGGCGGCATGGGGCTCACGGCTGCCGAAGGGCTGAACCTGTCCCGCCAGTTCACCGACATCGGCGTCACCGCCGCCATGGGGATGAACCCGCTCCTGATCGCGATCCAGCAGGGGCCGCAGGTGCTGGACACCTTCCAGATGGCGGCGGCTCGCACCGGAACGACCGTCACGGCAGCGATGAACGCCGCGGCGGCGGCCACCTGGCGGGCGATGGCTCCGTTCCTCCCCCTCATAGCCGCGGTCGGGGCGGCCACGGCGGTGATCGGAGGCACTCTCGCGCTCGCCACGCGCCAGCTCAACAAGGACTTCGGCGACCTGACCGAAGGAATGGGCCTGACGGAGAAGCAGTTGGAGAAAGTCCAGAACCGGGGCGTCACCATGGGTGACGTGGTCGGTGGCTCGCTGAGCTATCTGCGCGACATCATCTGGGACAAGGTCGGGCCCTCGGTGACGAAGCTCGGGGAGTGGTTCAGCGAAACCATGGACCGGGTGACGTCCTTCGTCTGGCAGGGCATCCGGAACATCGCGGCCGGGTTCGGCGCGGCGCGGGGCGGCATCATCGCTTCGTGGGGCATGCTGCCCGAGGCGCTCGGCGACATCGCCATCTCGGCGGCCAATCAAGTGATCCGGGCCGTGGTGGACATGGTCAACCGGGGGCGGACGCTGCTGAACGCCTTCATCCTGGCGTCCAACGCGGTCAGTCCGGGCGCTGACCTGCCGCTGATCCGCGCCATCGAGGCTCCCGCATTCGCCAACCGCTTCGCCGGAGCCGGACGCGCGGCCGGCGGGGCGTTCGCCCGCGGGGCGGCGCAGGGGGCGCAGGACGGGCTCGCATGGCTGGACCGGCAACGTGCGGCGCTCGCCGGCAGCATCACCAACGCGGCGCGGAACCGTATCCGCGGGGAAGCCGGAGACGCCGACGCGGAACGGCGCAGCGGGGGCGCGGGCCGAGACGGGGTTCGCGAGACCGCCCAGGTCGTTGAGCGCCTTCAGCAGCTTGAGCGGGTGAACCTGCAGCCCTTGCAGGGCATGTTCGTCGACATCTACGACACGCTCGAGCAGACCGCCGACGAGCTGCGCCTGATCGACGACCTGACCCGGGACATGGCGAGCGGGCTCTCCTCGGCCTTCGGGGAGACCGGCCGGGCGCTGGGCGACCTGCTCACCACCATGACCGGCTATGAAGAGCGCCTGGCCAGCATCGCGCTCGCCGAACGCGAGCACCGCCTCTCCGCGATGCAGGCCGACAGAGAGCGGGCCCAGGCGCAAATCCAGTCCTACGGCGACATGGCGGCGGCGGCGCGTGGGTTCTTCCGCGAGGGGTCTGACGGCTACCGGGTCATGTTGGCCATCGAGCAGGTCTATCGGGCGCAGCAACTGGCCGGGATGCTCCAGTCGATCCTCTTCGGCCGGCAGGAAGCCGCCTCGTCGGTCGCCAACTCCATGGCCAAGGGCGCTGCCTCTACGGCAGCTGGGGCGGCCAAGATGTTCGAGGCGCTCGGGCCATGGGCCTTTCCGGCCGTGGCGGCCATGCTCGGCCTGCTGGCAGGCTTGGGCCTCAAGGGCGGCGGGAGCGGAACGCCCGGCCTGCCTTCGGCCGCGAACGACAACTCCAGCGCGGAGGCCTCAACCGCGGCGGTCCGCGCCTTCAGCGCGCGGGACGCCCAGTCCAGAGATGCAGCGGCCTCCGCTATCGCCGCGAGGGTCGATGTGCGTGTGTCGGCCGACAAGGACGGCATGCACGCCTATGTGGTCGACACCGCCACCGAGGTCGCCACACCCATCGCTGCGAACACGGCAATGATGGGCTACGCAGCCGTCCGCGAGGAGCGCCGCCAGGCCGTCCGCCGGGCCCGTCAGAGCTTCGTCCGCTGATGGCGATCATCCTGCCGACGACGGACGTGCCGGTGTCGATCATCTGGCGCTTGGTCAGCCGTCGCCGCGATCTGGAGCCGACCTTCGGCGGTCCGACCAGCCGGGTTCGGCGTCTCGGTTCCAAGTGGGCCGCCGACGTGGAGCTGCCGCCGCTCTACTACGACGCCGCCATGGCCTGGGTGGCGGCCCTGACCAGCGCTGAGGCCGACACGGTCATCCTGCCGATCCCGCAGCCGGAGTTTGATGTTGGAGCGCCGGGCTCCCCGCTGGTCAACGGCGCCGGCCAACTCGGCTCGTTCCTGGCGCTGGATGGCTTCACGCCGGAGTACGTCGCCCGCGCCGGCCAGTGGTTCAACCTCGTGGGCCCCACGGGCCAGAAGTACCTATACCAGGTGGCAACCGACACCGTCGCATCCGGCGGCGCTGCCGCGGCCCTGCCGATCAACCCGATGATCCGCCGCTCGCCAGCCGACAACTCGGCCGCCAACTTCGCCGAGCCGGTGATCGAGGGCTTCCTCTCCGGCCGGGCGACCGAATGGACCGTCGACCGCGGGATGTTCGTCGGCCTGTCCTTTACCGTGACCGAGCGAGAGTAGCCGATGGCCCTCGACGCCTCTCTCGACGCCGCGCTGAAAGGTGCGGCGCCGCTGGTGTGCCTGCTGCTCAAGATGGAGCTTCCGGGGCACACGATCCTGCTGGTGGATGGGGCGGGCGAAGTCGTCCACGGCGGCGAGACCTACACCGGCGAGGACGAGGTCTACGGCGTCCTCGATGCGGTGGAGGAGATGACGGAGCAGGTCGGGACCGAAGCGCCGACGGTGCGCTTCACCTTCCTGCCGGCATCGCTGCCAGCGCTGGCCGACATCACGAACCCGGCCAGTCAGGGCTCGCCGATCTACAGCTGGTTCGCCGCGGTCGACCAGGCGTCGGGGCTGGTGATCGGCGAGCCGGAGCTCCTCTTCGCCGGCGAGCTGGACACCGCCGAGGTCGAGGCCAGCGAAACCGCCACGGTGATCAGCTTCGACGCCGTCTCCGCATGGGAGCGGCTGTTCGAGGCCAACGAGGGCCACCGGCTCAACCATCAGTTCTGGCAGTCGGTCTATCCCGGGGCGCTGGGGATGCAGTTCGTCACCGAGATCCAGCGCGATCTCCCGTGGGGCTATGACGCGCCCCGGCCGCGGGTGGTGAGCGACACGACCGGCGGCGGTGGCGGGGGCGGTTACGGCGGCTCGCCCATCGGCGGCGGCGGCGGCGGCTTCAACGACATCGTTCGGGGCCTGTTCTGATGAGCCCGATGATCCGCCGGGTCGAGGCGGTGCAGGCCACGATCGACCGCTTTCGCGACAAGCCCCTGAAGCTCGGGACGGACGACTGTGTCCGCATGGCGGCTTTCGCGCTGAGGAAGCAGGGAGTGCGGGCCTCGCTCCTGAAGGCGGGAAGCTACTCGTCGGAGGCGGGCGCCCGGCGGGTGATGAAGCGCCTCGGCTACGAAACCCTGGCCGAAGCGGTGGATGCGCTGGGCCTGCCGCGCATCGCGCCGGCGATGGCCCTGCCGGGCGACATCCTGACCCTGCCGGCTGCGGATGGCTCCGATCTGGCGCTGGCGGTCGCCGTGGGGAACGGGCGGGTCCTCGGCTTCTGGGAGGCGGCTGGCGTCTGCACCGTGTTCCAGCCGCTCCGCTACGACGCTGCGTGGAGGTCGATCTAGATGCCCTTCGTCGCCGCTGCGGCCGGGGCCGCGATCAGCTGGGTCGGGGGTGCTGCAGCCGCTGTGGGCGGGGCCCTCACGGGCGCTCTGACCGCAGCTGGCCTCTCGGCCGGAACCGCAGCGGCTCTCACCAGCGCGGCCGGGACGCTGGCTCTCAACGCCAGCCTCGCCCTTGCGGCAGGCGCGCTGTTCCAGCCCCGCGTCGGCGCTGGCGGCTCCCCGACTGCTTTCAAGGCGGACCCTGCGGCTCCGATCTCCGGCGTCATGGGCCGCTTCGGCGTCGGCGGCCGGCAGCTTCACGGCAACGTCTGGGGCAAGGGCAACCTCTACCTGTCGTTTGCCACGACAATGAGCCTCGGGCCTATCGAGGGCATCGCCCAGTTCAAGGCGAACGACACCGTCGTGACCTTCCCCGGCCCTGATGGACTGGCCGCGAGCGTCGAGCCCTACAAGGACAAGATGTGGATGACGTATCGGCTGGGGCTCCCCACCGATACGGCCCTGCAGCCGCCCTCCGGCGTCCCCGACGGCTCGCCCTCCATGAGCGAGTGGACGACCAGCCACACCACGCCGGGCCTCGCCGCCAGCTTCTGGACCCTGAAGAACAACTCCAAGCGGGCCAGCTACGAGAGCGGCGTGCCTCGGCCGCTCTGGACCCTGCTCGGGATGCTGGTCTGGGATCCTCGGCTGGACAGCACCTACCCGGGCGGCTCGGGCCCGCAGCGACGGGACGACTGGACGACCTGGGCCTACTCCGAGAACCCGCACCTGCATGCGCTGGCGTGGGTGCGGGGTCATTTCAAGCTCGAGACTGACGGCTCGATCGACCGGACGAAGCGGCTCGCGGGGGTCGGGGCCCCGGACGCCGCGATCGACATCGCCTCCTTCGTCGAAGGCGCGAACGTCGCGGACGCTAACGGCTGGAAGATCAGCGGCGAATGGACGACGTCGGACGACAAGTGGCAGGTGCTGGCCGCCATGCTGCAGGCCGGAGGGGCCGTTCCGCTCAACCGCGGCGCCATGATCGGCTGCATGACGGAGGCTCCTCGGGCGTCGATCCTGACCCTGACGCAGGAGGACATCGTCGGGCCGGTTCGGATCGGGGTCATGGCCTCGCGTCGGGACCGGCCGAACACCATCGTTCCCCGCTATCGGTCGGAGCCGCACAAGTGGGAGGAGGTGCCGGCCGGGGCGGTCTCGGCTGAGACCTACGTCACAGAGGACCGGGGCGAACCCCGCACCCGCGAGGTCAGCTATCGCTACGTCGGCGGAGGAAATGCCGCCGCCAAACAGGCGGCCGAACTCGCGGCCTACGACCTGGCGAACGCCCGCGAGACGCTGCGGCCCTCGATCCCGGCGAAGCCCTACATGCTCGGCCTCCGGGCAGGAGACGCCTTCACCGTCGAGGCTCCGGAAACGGGCATGAACGGCCAGAAGGTCGTGCTGATGCGCCGGCCGTTCGATTCGGCCTCGGCCGTCGTTACGCTGGAGTGCCGGTCGGAGACGGACGCGAAGCACGCATGGGCGCTGGGGCAGAGCGCCAGCCCGCCGGCGAGCCCATCGCTCACCGCGGTCGATCCTACTCCGCCGGCTCCCGAGGCGACCGAATGGAGCGCGGTCGCGGGGACCGTCACCGGCTCTGACGGCTCGGAGGTCCCTGCGATCGTGGTCACGGGGGGCATGCCGGATGGCGTGGCCGACCAGATCGTCATTGAGTACCGGGCTTCTGGCGCGACGGACTGGATCGAGGAAGTCGTCTCGACGCCCGAACTGGCGAAGAAGATCATCTCAGGCGTCACGGCCGGGGACTGGGAGGTCGCCCTCTCGTACCGCCGGGGCAACCGGACATCAGACCGACTTGTCCTCGATCCTGTGGCGGTGACCGGCTATAGCCTTCCCCTCGACCAGGAGCAGCTCGGGGACGCGCTCGAGACCGCGGATGTAGTCCGCACGGCCCCCGGAACCGGCGGCGCCCTGGCAGGCGATCTGGCGGTGCTCGATGAGGCTGATACCGCGCAGATTGCGCCGAACGCCGTCACGAACTCGGCTGTGGCTGACACCTCGGCGTCTCTCACTCTCGGCGGCACGTCGTTCACGACCATTCAGACGGTCACCTACACGTCGACGGGCGGCCGGCTGAAGGTGCGCGGCAACTTCTTCATGACCGTGCACCACCCGTCCGCGGGGGGCATTTCGGCGCGGGTGAGGATCGAGCAGTCGCTGCCCTTTGGCGGAAACCTGATCGACCTGACCTATGACGCCATCGGCGGCGACTACATTCAGGGCTGGCAGACGCCGGAGGCGACGGTGACGCTGGCGGCCGGGACGTACACGTTCAACCTGATCGTCAGCCTGAGCAACAACGACGCGGCCATCCAGACCGTGCAGGGCCGAACCCTGAGCGTCGAGGAGATGAAGCGGTGACCGACCGGGCCCTCGTGATCGATCCGGTGTCGGGAGCGATCCTGCGAAAGGTCGTCGCCCCTCCAGAGATGCTGGCGCTCAACGCCCGGGATGGAGAAGCACTCTTCGTCATCACCGGTGACGACGGAATGCATATCGACGACGGGCACATCGTCGTCTCCGAGGAGGGCGCGCTCGTCCTCGCCGAGACCGCTCCGGCCGGCGTCACCGCCCCCGCCTACGACCTGCAGTACGTCGCTCGCTAGGGCGGCCAGATCAGCGAGACAGCCATGATCACACCCGCCAGGGTCGACCTCGTCGCTCAGCGATGGACGCCGTTCGTCGACGTCACCGTGTTCGAGGACTTCGACTTCTCGGCCGCGACCTTCGCCATGCACATACGGGTCCTCCCCGATGCGGCAGGCGACCCGCCGGTCTCGCTGGCGAATGCCGCCTCCAACGCTCAAGGGATCAGCGTCAGCGTCGCGACCGTGGAGGGCCAGACGCTCAGCAGCGTCCAAATCCGCATCAACGAGACGACCATCGAGGGCCTGCTCCTGAACGCCGCCGGCGCCGGCAAGGACGTCACCCTTTACTACGACCTGCACATCACCGGAGGCGGTCTGGAGAAGACCCGGATGATGGAGGGCAAGTTCATCATCAAGCCCGGAGTGACCCAGAATGGCTGATCGCGTTCTCAGGCTGGTGAACAACCAGGTGCGGGTCGCCGTCGCCGGCGGGCCGCTGGTCGCCGCGCTTGCCGGGCAAGCCGCCGCAGCGGCAGCCCAGGCCTACGTCGATGAAGCCGAAGCGGCCGCTGCGGCCGCGCAGCAGAATTACGAGGATGCGCTCGCCATCCAAGCCCTCGGCGATGACGCCGCGGCGATCGCGGCCCGTGCGGCCAAGGCGCAGAACCTCAACGATCTGGCGGACAAGGAAGCGGCGACCAATAACCTGCTGTTCCTGCAATCGGGAACGGGAGCGGGAAGCCGGAGCGTTCGCGACAAGCTGCGCGACACGAAAGACCTCGGAGATTTTACCGGACTACAGGCGAGCATCGACGGCCTGACTGCGGGCGGCGCGGTCCTTAACCTGCCGGTTGGAACGCAGACTGGCACCGGAACCCTGACGCTCAAGAAGGCCGTGAACCTCGCCGGCAAGGGCACGGCCCACCACGCCTTCTACAACGCCGGGACGGAGCGCGGGACTGTCATCGAGCGCGCGGCTCCGGCGGCTGGTTACGCCGTCGAGATGGAAAGCGCGCTCAACGGCTACGGCGGGTTCGGGCTGCGGGACCTGTCGATCTACCACTCGGGTGCCAACACGGCTCGGGCCGTTCTGCGCGTCGCGGGCATTCAGCGCCCCCAGCTCACCAACGTGGAGGTCGCCACTCTCGACAACGCGGTTGCTGACTACGGCGTCCTGCTGGAGCCTGCCGCCAACGGCAACCTGACCCTCTACGGTCGCTTCGACAGCCTCTATATCGCCAAGGACAACGGATCAAAGCCAAACATCGGCCTCGGCATCTACGAGGACAGCAACGCCAACGTCTTCTGCGGCGGCTCCATTCAAGGGATCGTGTGCGCCCTCGAAATGGGCGGGACGACCCTCTCGCCGATCAACAACGCATTCGTCGGCGTGGCCTTTGAGGGCGTCTATTCGGCCTCTGTGGAGCACGAGTTTGTCGCTGACGGCGCTGGCGTTCTCGGGACGCCGGGCGGCGCCTGCTACGTCGCGAAGCTCATCAAGATCAACCGAGCGCTCGGCCTCGGGTTCTACAGCTGCTATTTTGAGCTGGGCGGCGCGCCAGCCACCTATGACGACGGCGTCAACGGCGAACACCCGCTTTACCCGGCCATCAGCCTTGAAGGCCCCAACGTCAAAAACGTCACCATCGACGCGGTGCAGACCTGCTACGTCTACGACAAGGGTGCTGTTGGAAGTCACATCACCTACGGCTCGACGGGCAAGGTCTACGACACGCGCGAAGCTCCAATGCTGTTCCTTCGCAAGAACAGCGCCCAGACCGTCACGTCATATACGAACGTTGCGATCCTCTACAACACGCAAGTTGTCTACCGGGCCGACGCCATATCTTACGACGACACAACTGGCATCGGAACTGTGCACCAGTCCGGCGTGTACCGCTTTGACGCAGCCCTTGCGCTAGACGGGTTCGATGCCGCTGGAGAGACGTTTGCCTACATGCGACTGGCGACAAGCGCGGGGGTCAACATGAAGGGCCGCAACGCTCTTGTCGACGGCTCGACCGGAGGCGGCATTCCCGTCGTGTTCGAGCTGAGCGGCGCGGTCTATCTGGACGCAGGCGACACCTTCACGCTCCAGATTTTCCAGAGCACCGGGGTCGACCAGGATGTGACGACCGACGCGGAATACAACCGCCTCCTCGTCCAGAAAATCTCCTGATATTGCGGGCCGGCTGCGAGCCGGATAAATCCGTCGGAATGTACCGGCCCGCACCGCACGTCGCGATCTTTTCCGCCCTGCTCGCGAGCCTTGCGCTCATTGTCGCCTATCAGTGGTCGGATGCAACGTTCGACTGGCGGGGGTATGAGCACATCTACAACAACGGTGGGGCGTGGCTCTACACGCAGGGGCGCGACCGGGGTTTTGTCTGGCTGATCGAGGTCGCCAACCGGGTATTCGGCCAGAATGGATACGAGGGCTTCCGGCTGGCGATGCTCGCCGCGTTCGTGGGGTTCGCCGTCTGGCTGTCATTCCTGATCCCGGCGCAGCCACGTCTGGGGCCACTTCATGCGATTGCGGTCGCGACCACCATCGTCGCGATCCTTTCCGTCAAGGCCGGGGTTCAAATCCGCGAAGGTCTGGCGTTCGCCATGGTCGTGGTCGCGCTGTCCAACTACTATTTGGGCCGGCCGTGGTGGATAGCAGGCCTCATACTGGTAGGGGCGGCTTTCGTTCACGGTGGGCTGGTTCCGTATCTGCTCCTGTTCGTGGTTTCGCTGCTACTGCCGGGTTTTCTCAACCTCTTCATGCCGCGCTGGCGGCTAATGATCTCTCCAGCCGGGTTCCGGCGCGCTCTGCTGTTCATAGCGGTGCCCTTCGCGATTGGCGCGGGCCTGTATCTCCAGACTGTCGATCTGGCCTACCTGATTTCAGACTTTGGCGTTGACGTGAGCGCCGACGCGCAAACGGGCTGGCCGAAAGTCCTCTACTGGCTGGTGATGGGTGTAATGGTCTGGATGCTCCGGCAGCAGGTCATCGACATCGAGCCGGTCCACACCACCATTTCATCGGTGATGTTCACCCATCTGCTGATGTCTGTTTTCATTCCGGCCCTCTACATGCTCGGGCTGGTTCTGGTGCTGACGGGCCAACTCCCGGCCCTCACCTCTGGCGTTATGCGACTGCTGTTCACCGGCTTTCAGGTCGGGCTTTTGCTCGTGTTCTTCGGAGCCCGCGCTGACCTGAAAACCCTCGTGCTGTCCCTGTGGACCCTCGGTGACGGCGTTCGCGCCTACATGGGCGCGCTCACTCCGTACTGATCTGTTCGGCCGCCGAAGCGGTTGACTGCCGCATCCCGAGGCAGGTTCCGCCGATAATCACGGCGCACCAAGCCGCCACGAAAGCGACGACATACCACAGGGGCGCTTCGTTCCTGTCCATTGTCGTGGCCTACACGACAGAACGCAGCCGGGGAAGGTGCAGCGAACACCTCCCCCGGCCCCGAGCCAGTGACGGCCCGCATCACGCGTGACGGGCCAACCTCTACCGGAAATCCGCCGACCACCCCAGCTCTAGGAGCCGCCATGTCCGCAGGCGACCCGATCACCCCGCTCGCCTCGTGGCAGGGGATAGCCAGCCTGTTGGGCGCCCTGGGGCTGGGGGCCGTGCTGAAGGCGATAGTCGAGCGGCCTTCCCGCCGGAACGCGGACGCCGTGGCCGCCAAGGATCACGCCACCGGAGAGGCCGCGGTCATCACGGCCACGGCCTCGGCGTTTACCGAGGTGACGAGCGGGCTCCGGGAGGAGATCGAGCGGCTTCAGGCGGACGTTGCGCGGATCACGGCGGCCCTCGCCCATGCTCATCAGCGGGTTGAGGCGGCGGAAGCCGAGGCGGCCAGGCTGACCGCCGAGCTGGAACGGACCCGCCATGAACGGGATGAGGCCCGCGAGGACGCGCGGAAGGCGCTGGAGAAGGTCGAGATGCTCAACGGCCAGATCAGGCAGCAGCAGCAGGTCATGGCGTCCATGACCCGGACGGAGGGCAGGGCATGAACCTCGACCGCCTTGCCACCTTCATCGGGGAGATCGCCCGACCCTCGACCCTGCACCTCGCGGGCTGGTCTTCCGCAGTGGCGACCGTGACAATCCCGTTTCGCACGGCCTCGTTGAGCGAGGGCGCGGTTTACATCGGCGCCGCATGGGCCGGAACCGCGGCCCTCTACACCGCGAAGGCGTGGGAGCAGTCGCGGACCCGCAAGGCTGAAGTCGCGGCCGAGGCGGACGTCGAAATCGCGCGCTCCGGCGTCGATCGCCGCCAGCCCCAGCCGGTTGAGGTGGTGAACCGCCCCGACGAGCCGGTCCCTACCCGAGCCGCTGAATAGCCCAGACCACCAGCCCGATCGCCATGATGACGAGCGTGATGGTGAAGCGGTCGGTCCGGCGCATCCCCTGACTATAGCACGGAGGCCCGCGATGTCGCGCAAGGCCCTATTCGACGCCGTCCGGCCGTTCGCGCCCGGCGGCAAGCTGATGCCGCTCCACGTCGAAGCGATCGACGAACTGGCGGACATGTTCGCCCTGCCCCGAGAGGGTGAGGCGATGAAGGTCAGCAGGGCGGGGATCGACCTGATCCACTCGTTCGAAGGCTTCCGCTCGGAGGCCTACGTCGACCCTGGCACCGGCGGCCTGCCGATCACCATTGGCTTCGGCTCCACCACGGACGAGGAGGGCCGTCCGATCAAGCTCGGCACGGTCTGGAGCCGCGAGCGTGCAGCCGCCCGGTTCCAAATGGATCTGGACCGCTTCGCCGCCGGGGTTCTGGACGCGCTGGACGGGTCGCCCACGACGCAGGGCCAGTTCGATGCGATGGTCAGCCTCGCCTACAACGTCGGCCTCGCGAACTTCCGCGGCTCGACCCTGCTGAAGATGCACAAGGCGGGAGACTACGCCGGGGCGCGCCAGCAGTTCGGCCGCTGGAACCGGGCGGGGGGGCGCGTCATGGCCGGCCTCACTCGCCGCCGGGCCGCCGAAGCCGCGCTCTACGCGTCGTGACCGGCCACCGCCTCACCTTCCTCAGCCTAGCCGCCATGGTCCCGGTCGTCCTCTGCGTCGCCGCGGTCGCCGGGGTGTGCTGGGCGCTCAACCTGTGGAACCCGCGATGATCGTCCTCGCCCTCAAGGCCCTCGCCTTCCTCCGCCGCGTCCCGAAGATGCTCTCGCCGCAGGGCTGGGCCGTGGTCGGCATCCTCGCCGCCTTCCTGCTCTTCGGCGCCTACTGCGCTCACCGGGCCTCTGAGGGCGAGCGAGACCGTCAGGCCGCCAGAGAAGCCCGGTTGGAGCGCAAGGCCGCCCCTGCCCGCGAGAAGGCCGCCGACGAGCGCCTGAACGACACCCTAACCATCCGTGACCGGCAAAAGGAGAGAGACCATGCCGCGCAAGAGCTTCCTGACGGCCTGCCTGATGATCGCGAGCTGCGCCGTCGCTGTCGCCAGCTGCGAGACGCCGGGCGCGACCTTCCCGCCTGCCGCGGACCTGGCGGTCCAGCCGAAGCCGGTGCCGCCGGATGACGTCCTGACCTCCCGGATCGCCGGGGAGCAGTACGACAACGCGGTCGAAGCCTGGGGCGAGGAAGGCTGGGCCACCGTCGGCCGGCTCTGCCGGTTCTTCGACGAGATGGGGATGCGCGGGCTTCGCTGCCCGGCGCCGACGCCTCGACCGCGCGAGCCGGGCTAGTTCCCACCTGACCCCATATCCATGACGCCCGAGAGGCGTTCGAGGCCCGCTGCCCTACGGGGTGGCGGGCCTTTCTGCTGTCTGGCATACTGCCGGCGCGCGCGGTGCGGGGCATTGCCCCTGATCCGCAGGCTCTTCGCGGAGCCACAGGAACACCGTAGGGGTTCCGACAGACGCCCTCGGTTCACGCCGGGGGCGTTCTGCTGTCACAGGCCCGCCGCGAGTATCTTCTCGACCAGCGGATCGCGCTTCGACGCCGCGACCTCTCGCAGGAAGCACACGTCCGCCTCGGCCCGGTCGCTCCGTACGATCGGCTGGACCGCCCGCTTGCTGGTGATGCGATAGTGCGGGCCGCCGGTCCCGCTGCGAGCCTCGCGCGGGGCGTCGATGAACATCAGCACGACGCCGTGCTCTTCGCGGATGATCTGCGGACGGGCCATCGGAACGACTCAGCGCCGAACCGGATTGGCCGTTCCATGGAAGCGCCAGATCCCCGGCTGAAGGTGGCGGAACACCGGATCAGATGCCCGACCTGCGCCCGAGTCATCGACATGCGGCGCCTGGACCAGGTGATCGCGCACGAGAGGGTCTGCCCCATCAGCGGCGCTGCGCCGCCTGTGCGCGAAGCTCGACCGCGTCCCTCACCTCGCCGGACATCCTAAGCGGCACGGCCGTGCCGGTGAGGCTGGAGCTAGCCCAGAAGGCGACATGGCCGGGACAACGGCGATCGACCTCCCATCGCACCCAAGACTTGCACCGGGTCGATCGCCCCCAAAGGACATAGGCGTCGCCGAGCAGCCGGCGCAGGGCGGAGAGGTCGACGTGGGTCCGGGCGCCGCAGGTCGGACAGACGGCGAGCACGAGCCACCGTCGGGCGTGCATCTCAGCGAGGGTCAGGGCTGTCAGGGGGTGCGGCGGCGAGTTGATGGTGTCGGGGTCGCGAGCGCCCATGCTTCAATGCGTGGTCGCCCCTGCCCTGAGCCCCGCCCGCGCTATCTGGATGCCGGCCGCGAGCCGCTCGATCGCTTCAGGGTCCGCGTGCCGAAGCTCACGCAGGATCGCGCCAATCCCCGCCCGGCCCTCGGCGGTGTCGGCGTGCAGGGTTTCCTTCACGAGGCGCACCATGAGCGCCGCGCGGTCCTCGTCCGTCTGCGGGATAGCTGTCTCAACTGCGGTGCTCACGCGCCCTCCGATACTCTACTGATGGGGATGACCTGGCCGCGGCGGCCGGTGCAGAAATCGGCCCAGGAGGCCATGAGGGCGCGGCGCTTCTCCAGCGCGGTCGACCTGCGATAGGCCCGCTCGGCCTTGTCGCCGATCTGGTGCGACAGGGCCTCCTCGATGGTCTCGCGGGCATAGGTGGTGCAGTCGCCGGCCCAGTCCCGGAAGGATGACCGGAAGCCGTGCACGGTCGGGCCGTCGAAGCCGTTGGTCCGCAGGACCTTCGACAGGCTCATGTCGCTGAGTTGCCCGTTCCAGCCGGCGAATATGATGCCGCGGCGGGCCTCAGCGGGGATGAGTTCCAGCACCTCCAGCGCCGGCGCCGACAGCGGCTCCCGGTGCTCCCGGCCGCCCTTCATCCGCTCGGCCGGGATGATCCAGACATCGCCCCTGATCTCATCCCAGGTGGCGCCGCGGACCTCGCCGGACCGCTTGGCTGTCAGGATCAGGAACCGCAACGCCATCGAGGAGATGCTCGTCCGCGTGGCCAAGAGCTTCATCAGCTCCGGGACGTCGGCGTAGGGCATGGCCTCAAAGTGATCCTTGTTGCGCTCGGCCTTCGGGAGCAGGGCCGACAGGTGGCCCTTCCAGCGGGCCGGGTTCTCCCCTGCCCTCAGGCCCCGGACCTTGGCCGCGTCGAGCACCCGCTCGATCCGCGAGCGCACGCGGGTCGCTGTCTCGGCCTTGGTCGACCAGATCGGCTTCAGCGCCTCCAGCACCATCTCGGTGTCGACGGCCGCGACGTCAGCCTTCCAGATCGCCGGCGCATGCTGCTGGAGCGAAGCCTCCCACTGGCCGCGCTGCTTCGGTGAGCGCCAGCTCGGCTCCAGCGTATCCATCAGGTCCGCGGCCACGGCGGAGAACAGGCGCGAGACCGGCGGGATGGCGTCCGCCTTACGCTTCTCGATGGGGTCCAGCCCGTCGCGGATCAAAGACCGCGCCGCCTCGGCCGCCGCCCGCGCTTCGGCCAGGCTGACGTCCTCGAGCGAGCCGAGGCCCATCTCCCGGCGCTTGCCCCGCAGGTGGAAGATCAGCACCCAGCGCCGGGCGCAGGTCTGGTCGATCCGCACGTACAGACCTTGGCCGTCGGCATGGAGCCCCGGCTCACGCAGGGCGGCGACGCCCCGGCTGGTCAGTCTGTTGATCGCTCGCGCCACCTACGGCCTCCGTGAACGGAAGTAGAACATAGGGGAACGTCAGGATCGGTCGCCACCCTAAGCCCGCCCTAAGTTCCGCCCTAAGATCGGACGTCGGCTTGCGGCGAACCGCTGCGAACTCTGACGCACGGAAACGCCCGCTGGCAGGGCTCTGGCTGGATTGTCTGTGGACTGTGGCGAACCCCTGCGGAGGGGCATCTGGCGGAGACGGAGGGATTCGAACCCTCGGTACCCCTTACAGGGTACGACGATTTAGCAAACCGTTGCCTTCAGCCACTCGGCCACGTCTCCGGCAGGCGGCGTGCTTAGCGGAGCGCGCGGGCCGGCGCAACGGGTTCGGGCGGTCCGGGCGTTAACGCGACAGTGAGGCGGGATATGCAGGCTGGGGACGAACCTCCTGCGGGATCGCATGACCGACGCCGCCAGCCGCCTCACCGTCGCCGACGCGCCGCCCGCCGGGGCGGACGCCGCGCGCCTGCGCGCATGGGTGGCGAGCGCTGCGGCCGCCGACGACGACGCGTCGCGCCGCGGCCCGTTCCGCCCGGAGGTCTGGCTGAACGCCCGGCAACGCCACGCGTCACGGCTCGCGGCCCACTATTTTCGCGCCTTCGACGTCCTCGCCGTCGTCGCCGTCACCCTGCTGGTCGCCTGGGCGTCCTCGTCCGGTCCGCTGGCGCATGTCGAGATCTGGC
Organism: Brevundimonas viscosa; assembly: GCF_900116065.1. Classification (GTDB taxonomy): domain Bacteria; phylum Pseudomonadota; class Alphaproteobacteria; order Caulobacterales; family Caulobacteraceae; genus Brevundimonas; species Brevundimonas viscosa. The sequence goes on along the minus strand of NZ_FOZV01000002.1, from coordinate 39,330 downwards.
AGGTCGCGCCCTTCGCCGCCGGGACGACCGCGACCCTTGGGTTGATGCGCTCCACAGGCCGCTACCGGTTCGCGCGAGGCCAGCGGACCGCCGTACACCTGGCCTCGGTGGCGGCGATCGTGGCCTCCGGCGCGGCCGTCGCGATGGCCGTCGCGGCCGTGCTCAACGCTTCGCAAGCCCAGTGGACCGCCTATCTGGTGTGGGCCGGACTGGTCCTGATCACCCTCAACGCCCTGCACACCGGCTGGAGCGACCTGGTCGGCCGCTGGCGCGCCAGCGGAGCCCTGACGCCCAATATCGTGCTGGTCGGCGCCACCCGGCGGGCCGAGGCCCTGATCCGCGAGGCTCTGCAGCGTCGGGACCTCAACGTCCTCGGGATCTTCGACGACCGCCTGGCCCGTGCGCCGAAGGCCGTGGCCGGCGTGCCGGTGCTCGGGACGGCGGAGGATCTGCTCGCTCACCGGATGACGCCTTACGTCGACCGCGTCGTGCTGGCCATCGACCCGCGCGCCGAGGCCCGGGTGCGCGACCTGACCGCGCGCCTGCGGGTCTTGCCCAATGAAGTCACCCTTCTGGTGGAGCCCGACGGGCCGGCGGAGACCGCGTCCGCCCTCGACAGGCTCGCGGCGGCCCCGCTCGCCGACGTTCAGGGTCCGGTGGACGCGGATCGCCGCGCCTTCAACAAGCGGCTGCAGGATCTCGTCCTCGGCCTGATCGCCCTCGTGCTGCTGGCCCCGCTGATGGGCCTGATCGCCGTCGCCATCCGGCTCGACAGCCCGGGTCCTGTCCTGTTCCGCCAGCGCCGCCACGGCTTCAACCAGGAAGAGATCGTGGTCTGGAAGTTCCGCTCGATGCGGCACGAAGCCGCCGACGCGACGGCGAGCCGGCAGGTCACCCACGACGACGAGCGCGTGACCCGGATCGGCCGGTTCATCCGCGCCACCAGCCTCGATGAACTGCCCCAGTTGATCAACGTGATCCGGGGCGAGATGTCCCTCGTCGGGCCCCGTCCGCACGCGATCGGCATGAAGACCGGCCACATCGAATCCGCGCGGCTGGTGGCGGAATACGCCCACCGTCATCGGATCAAGCCGGGCATGACCGGCTGGGCTGCGGTCAACGGCTCGCGCGGCCCGCTCCATACCGCCCAGGACGTGCGTCGCCGGGTGCAACTCGACATCGATTACGTCGAACGCCAGAGCCTGTGGATGGATCTGTGGATCATGGCCGTCACCGTGCCTGTCCTTCTCGGCGACCGCGCGGCCGTCCGGTGACCCGGAGCGGCTGATGTTCTGGAAGGGCGTCTGGGGCTACCTGCCCGCCAACATCGTCCAGGGCGTGGTCGGTTTCCTGACCATCGTGCTGTTCACGCGCCTGCTCGAGCCCGCGGAGTTCGGACTCTACGCCCTCGCCTTCTCGGTGGTGACCCTCGCCCATGTGGCCGTGTTCAGCTGGCTGGAGGCGGCCATGGCTCGCTTCTGGGCCGCTGAAGCGCCCGGAGACGGGCTGAGGGGCCACTTTGCCAGCCTCTACCGGGTCGCCTTCGCCCTGTCCGCCGGCTTCCTCGCCGTGGCCGCCCTGGCGCTGTGGCTGTGGCCCGGCGACCCGTTGTTCCGCGTCGCCCTCGCCGCCGGCCTGGCCGGTGTGCCCGCCCGCTGCCTGGTGAAGCTGGGGCAGGAGCGCTATCGGGCGGCCGGCGAGGTGGGCAAGGCGGCGAACCTGGACATGGCCACGACCGCGGGCGGCCTCGTCATCGGCGTCGGCTTCGCCCTCGCCGGGGCCGGCGGCGCCGCGCCCCTGCTCGGCCTCGGACTGGCGCCCCTGCTCGCCCTGCCCTTCGTCCTCCCGGGCGAGCTGCGCGAAGCGCGCGGCGGACGGGTGGAGCCCGAACGCATCCGCAGCTACGCCACCTACGGCTATCCCATCGCCGCCTCGCTGGCGCTGACGGTCGTGCTGGCCTCGACCGACCGGTTCCTGCTGGCCGCCTTCATGGACGAGGCGGCGGTGGGCGCCTATCACGCCGGCTACTCGATCGCCAACCGGACCCTCGACGTGCTGTTCCTCTGGCTCGGCTCGGCCGGCCAGCCCGCCCTGGTGATGGCGCTGGAGCGCGGCGGCGCCGAGCGCCTGAGGGTTGCGGCGCGCGAGCAGCTGTCGACCTTCCTCCTCATCGGTCTGCCCGCCGCCGCCGGCGTGGCGCTGGTTTCACGGCCTCTGGCCGAGGTGCTGATCGGCGAGGAGCTGCGCGTCGCCGCCGCCTCGATCACGCCGTGGATCGCCCTGTCGGCCCTGCTCTACGGCCTCACAGCCTACTACTTCGGCCAGGCCTTCACCCTGGGGCGGCGGACGAAGCGGCTGCTGGCGGCCATGGCCTTGCCCGCCGCCGCCAACGTCGTCCTCAACCTGGTCCTGGTTCCGCGATACGGCCTGATGGGCGCGGCCTGGGCCACCGCCGCCAGCTTTGCGCTGGGACTGGCGGCGACCCTGCTGATGGGACGCCGGGTGCTGGCCCTGCCGGTCGCCTGGGACAGCCTCGTCCGCTGCGGGATCGCAACCGCGGTCATGGCGGCGCTGGTTTCGTTGCTGCCGCCGATCGGCGGACTGGCCGAGCTGGCGCTCGACGCCACAACCGGGGGGATCGTCTACGCTCTCGCGGCCCTGACCCTCAACGCGGCCGGCGTCCGCGACGTCGCGGGGCGCCTGCTGGTCCGCCTGCGCGCCGCGAGGTCAGCCGCATGAGCCGCGCCGCGATCCAGGAGAACGCCGCCTGGGCCGACGCCCGGCCGTCCGTGTCGGTGCTCATTCCGTTCCTGCGGGACGACCCCACCGATCTTCTGGGCCGGCTGGACGCTGAAGCAGACGCCCTCGGCGGCGGCGTCGAGCTGATCGTCCTCGACGACGGCACCGCCGATACGAGCCTGACCTCCCGCCTCGAGGAGCGGATCAGGGCCATGGCCCTTCCGGCGCGCCTGATCACCCTGTCGACCAACGAGGGCCGGGCGCGCGGACGCAATCGCCTTGCATCGGCGGCCCGTGGGGGGAATCTGCTCTTCCTCGACAGCGACATGCGTCCCGACCGGCCCGAGTTCCTCCGGACGTGGGCAGACCTCGTGGCGCGCGACACGCCTGCCGTGGCCTTCGGCGGCTTCTCCCTGTTGCAGGCCCCGGATGAACCACGCTTCGCCGTGCACCGGGCGCTCGCGGCGAAGTCGGAATGCGTCGGCGCGGTCGAGCGCTCAAAGCAGCCGGAGAAGTACGTTTACACCTCCAATCTGCTGGTCCGTCGCGACGTCTTCGAGGCGGAGGCGTTCGACGCGGGCTTCACCGGCTGGGGCTGGGAGGACGTCGAGTGGGCCATGCGGGTTTCGCGGCGATTTCCGGTCGTCCACGTCGACAATCCCGCGACCCACCTGGGCCTCGACACCGTCGAGGCGTTGGCCGGCAAGTACGAGCAGTCCGCACCGAATTTCGGCCGCATGGCCTCACGTCATCCGGAGCTCGTCTCGGCCTATCCCAGCTATCGGGCGGCGCGCCTGCTCAAGCGCGTCCCCGCCCTGCCAAGCCTTCGCAGATTGCTGCGCGAAGCCGCCCGCAGCGGCTGGCTGCCGGTCGGCGCACGCGCCTTCTCCCTGCGGCTCTATCGCGCCGCCCTCTATGCGGACGCAGTGTAATGGCCGACGTCGCGATCATCGTTCCGACCCTGAGACGGCCGGCCGGTCTCGAGCGTGCGATCCGGTCCATCTTCGCCCAGGAACGGGTCGCGGACCGCGTGTCGGCTATCGTCGTCGTAGACAACGACCCGACCGGTTCGGCGGCCGCTACAGTGGCGCGGCTCGGCGAGGACTCCCCCTGGCCGCTGGTCTATCGCCATGCGCCGACGCCGGGAGTGGCGACCGCCCGCAACGCCGGGCTCGCCAGCACCGACGCCCCGCTGATCGCCTTCCTCGACGACGATGAGGTCGCCTCCCCTCGCTGGCTGGCGGCCCTGATCGAGGCCCGCGAGACCACGGACGCCGACGTGGTGTTCGGCCCCATCGCTGGCCGCGCCCCGGAAGCCGCGCCGTGGCTGCGGCCATATCTCGAACGCTTCTTCGGCCGCGCGGGCCCGCCGGCTACAGGATTGATCGCGCAGCCGTTCGGTTGCGGCAACTCACTGATGCTGCGCCGCACGGCGCTGCCGGGCGAAGCGCCGTTCGGCGCCGCCTCGGACCACGTCGGCGGCGAGGACGACGTACTTTTCGCGGCGCTCAGGACCCGCGGCGGCCGCTTCGGCTGGGCCGCAGACGCGTGGGTTGAGGAGTTCGCGCCTCCCCACCGCGCCACCTTGCGCTACACCCTCACCCGGGCGTTCGCCTACGGTCAGGGGCCGAGTCAGGCCGCCGCAGCCGAGCGGGACTGGCCGGCCGTGCTCCGCTGGATGGTCATCGGCGCGGGTCAGGCGGTGGTCTGGGGGGTCATGGCCGCCGGCCTGACCCTGGCGGCGAGCCCGCGTCGGGCGGATCTGTACGACCGCACTGCACGCGGAATCGGCAAGCTGTTCTGGATGAAGGGGCTGGAACCCCGATTCTATGGTGCGCGCGAACTCGCCCGGCTGGACCGCTCCGGCTGATCAGCCGGTCAACCGCCTCAGGAAACCCGGAGGCTGGTAGGTCGAGCGATTGATGACCACCCCTGCAATCTTGCCGCCGACCGCCTCGATCTCGTCGCGCAGGCTCAGCGGCTCCCCGGCGGCGGCGCCGCCCGCGGCGACCACCAGAACGGTCGCGTCCACGAGCGGGGCCAACGTGATGGCGGTGTCGCTTCTGTCGGCGGCGGGCGCATCGATCACGACCGTGTCGGCATGTCGACGCAGGGCGTCCCAGTACCGGGCGTCGCCGATGACCTCCGCCCGCTGGCCCGAGCGCAGGCATTCGCCGGCGAAGCGCGTCGCCCAAAGGCGGCCGCCGAGGAAGGGCCGTGCGGTGACCAGTCGGGCGGGATGGACCGGCTTGCCCTCCCGATCCTTCACGCGTGGCGTGATGGCGAAGAAGATCGAGCCGTCCGGGGTGGCCACAGCCGCCTTGCCCATGCGGCCGAAGCGCTCGGGCTGGGCCGCGATCGCCTCCATCTGCCCCTGCTGCGACAGGTCGGCGTCGATCAGCCAGACCGGCTTGCGGGCGCGGACGGCGGCAAGGCGGGCGTACTCCCGCGCCACGGTCGAGACGCCTTCGCCGGTCGTGGCGGCGGCGACCTGGATCACCCGGCCGCGGTGGCGGGGCGCCGGGCCCAGCGCCGCCCAGAGAGCGGCCATCTCGGATGTCAGATCGACCATCGAATCGCTACGCGCCACTCATTCTCCCGGACGGTAGCACGGCCCGATCAACGGGCCTTCACCGGCGCCACGGCCAGCACCGGTAGGTCCAGGGTTCGGCCAGTCGAGGCCGGCGTGACGTAACCCCGCCGCGTAAACACCCGCAGCAACCCGACGCACAGCGCGGTGAAGGCGGCGAACAGGAAGACCACCGCCAGCAGCGGCGCCTTCAGACTGCTGCCCCGGGTCGGAGCCTGGGCGCGTTCGATGACCGTCACATTGTCCGCGCCCGCCGCCACCAGGGCCCGCTCGGCGCGCGACTGGCTTTCGCGCTGCTGGAAGTCGCGGATCGCCGCAGTGAGGGTCTCGCGGTTGCCTGCGAGGGTGGCGTGGGTTGACTCCAGCCGGGTAAGCTCGGCCAGCCGGGTGCGAAGGGTCGACAGCTGGCTTTCCAGCACCCGCAACCGCGCCGCCAGGGCGTCACGATCGGCTGCGGCATTGATCCGTACAGTCTCGATCTCGGTGAAGATGGCGCTCGGCCCGGTGCGAACCTCCTTGGCGCCGACCGCCGTTCCGGTGGCGACGAACGCCTGGAGCTGCGCGATCTGCTCATCGATGTCGCGCACGGGTTGGGCGTCTTCCGTGTAGCGCGCCAGCAGGTTCTCGCGCTGGGTGCGCAGTTGCAGGATCTGGTCCTGGGCGGAGATGTTCAGGTCCTGCTGCAGCACCACTTCCGCCGGCTGCTGCCCCAGTTGGGCCTCCAGGGTCGCCAGCCGCTGGCTGGCCTGGTTGAGCTGCGCCCGCACCGAGAGGGTTTCCGCCGACACCGTCTGGAAGTTGGCGGCCAGCGTGGCCTTGGCGGTGGCGAAGTCGCCGATGTCGTTGGAGCGAAGAAAGGCGGCGTAGGCCGTGTCGGCGGCGGCCAGTTCATCCTCGAACGCAGCACGTTGCGCCGCGTAGGGTGCCGGGTCGGCGCGATCACGGAACACCTCCCGGCGCCGGACCAGGTACTGGTCGATCAGGGCGTTCAGGATTTGCGCGGCGCGCTGCGGATCGCCCGAGCGGTAGGAGGCGGAAATGATGGCGCTGCCGGGGGTCGTCCCGACGCCCAGATTGTTGTCCAGGACCTTGAGGGCCGCCGTCTCCCGCTCAGCCGCGGTCCCGCCGGCGCCTTCTCCGAGGACGGTTTCGGGGCCCAGGGCGCGGACGGTGCGACGCTTGACCTCGAGGCTGCCCAGAATCGCGGCCTCCGACTGCGCCACAGCGTCCGCTTCCGGGGCCTGTCCGATCCGCTCCGCCTGCCCCGCCACCCGCGGCTGGTAGACATATTCCTGTCCGACACCGGCGTAGACGCTGGCCGAAGCGGTGTAGGACTTCTTGAGCGTCAGAACCGCGGCCGTCCCGACAGCGAAGATCGCCAGGAAGATCACGACCATCAGCAGCAGTTCGCGAAACAGCAGACCGACGACGTCTGCGAAGCCGTAGCGCGGGCGGACTGTATTGTAGGCCGTCGTGCGCATGCGGGCGGACTGATTCCATCAAACGGGACTGACCAGAGCAGCCTTCGCCCACCGGCGTTAACCATGGGTTACCCATGGCGCCGCACCCTGCCATCTCGTCTTGTCGCCGGAGCCGTTCCGCCATGTCCTTCGACCGCCGCACCCTGCTCCTCGGCCTCATCGGGACCAGCGCCGCAGTCACCGCCGGCTGCGCCGGCGGGTATGGCGGCGACTACGAGGGACGGTTGCCGCTCCCAGCCAGCGCGACTGGCGCCCCGGGCGGCCGGGTGCAGGCCGCGGGGCGAAGCGCCTTTCCCGAGATCGGCTTCGCCGACTGGACCGACGCCGAGCCGGAGTACGTTCTCTATCCCGGAGACGAGATCGAGGTCGCCACCCCGACCGCCCCGGAGCAGACCAAGACCCTGCGGGTCGGTCCTGACGGCCGCATCTCATTGCCGCTGGCGGGCCAGATCATGGCCGCCGACCGAACAATCGCGGAGCTGGAAGCCGACGCCTCGGAGGCGTTCGCACCCTATCTGCGTCGCCCTCATGTCGAGGCCACCCTCAAGGCCGCCGGGCCGATCCGGGTCTGGGTCGGCGGCGAGGTGCGCACGCCGGGAATGATCGAGATGACGGGCGATCTGGACGCCTACCAGGCCATCATCCAGGCCGGAGACTTCCTGCCCTCCGCCCGTCCGCAGGAGGTGGCCCTGATCCGCCGCGGCCCCGGCGGGGTGCGCATGATGCGGGCTGTGGATCTGCGCCCCCGGCGCGGAGAGGTGGTCGCCCTTCGGCGTGGCGACATCATCTACGTCCCCCGCTCGACGCTCGGCGAAGTCGCCAACTTCGTCACCCAGTTCCGCAACGCCCTTCCCATCGGCTTCAGCTACGCCATCGGGGGGCAGTACCAGTCGTTCTGAGCGACCGGTCGGATGCGTCGGCTGTTCAGGCGGCCAGCGTCACCACGCCGGCGTCGATCCAGCGGCGGGCCGCCTTCTGGGCCTCGCTGATCTCCTCGCGATCCATCTCCTGGCTCATCTCGCGCCGATAGACGCGCGCCTCGATCGAGCCCTTCATGGCCGCGAGGTTGAAGATCATGTGGGCCGAGACCCGGTCCATCGGGCAACCGCCCTGGCCGGTCGAATACATCATGCCCAGACGGAACAGGTCGTCGCCGCTCATCCCGGGCGTCGGCAGGGGCAGCCCCTGCTCCTCGCTGGTCGTCGGCGCGGTTTCTTGCGCGATCATCACCGTGTCTCCCGAACCGGAGCCGTTCTGGCTCCGCCCTCTGACACGAATGAAATGCCCCGCGGATTGAAGTTAAAGTTAACAGCGACCCCGGAAGCGGCCGATTTCAGCTCCGGGCGAACAAATACTCGGCCGGCGTCAATACCTCTGAAATCAATGGGTAATCTTCGATTCACACCGACTAACAAGGAGTCAGCGGAAGCTTGCCGCCGGGTTACCGCGCCCGCTGCCCGAACAGCAGCTTGCGGGCCTGCTCCGCCTCCTTCCCCGCCGCACCGAGGTTTCGCCGCCACGCATCCCCCACGGCCCGACCCGCGACCACCGCCGGCCGGTCCCCGAGACGGGCGTGCCAGGCCTTGAGGTTGGGAAAGTCGGCCAGATCCTGTCCCTGCAGGGGCGGCAGGATCCACGGCCAGATCGCCATATCGGCGATCGAGTACTCTCCCGCCACGTACTCGCGGTCCGCCAGCCGTCGGTCGAGAACCCCGTACAGCCGATTGGTCTCGTCCGTGTAGCGGCGCACCCCGTAGGCGAGGTGTCGCTGGTCCGCAGTCAGCGCCGGGGCGTACTGGCGGAAATGGTGCGTCTGGCCGGCCATGGGGCCGAGCCCGCCGACCTGCCAGAACAGCCACTGGTCGACCTCGGCCTTGCCACGCGGCTCCTGCGGATAGAAGCGGCCGGACTTGACCGCGAGATACTGCAGGATCGCTCCGGACTCGAAGATCGACAGCGGACGCCCGTCCGAACCGTCCGGATCGACGATGGCGGGCATCCGGCCGTTCGGGCTGATCGCCTGGAAGTCAGGCGAGAACTGGTCGCCCGCCCCGATATTGACCGCCTTCACCTCATACGGCAGGCCCATCTCCTCGAGAGCTATGGAAATCTTCCAGCCATTCGGCGTCGGCCAGTACCAGAGTTCGATTGGGCGGCTCATGAGGTCTCCTCGATCTGATCCGGACATGGGCGGCGCAGGGGACACCTGCAACCTGACGCTGGCGTTCAGGCCCGGTTCATTCGCCGGGGTGGACGGTTCATGCTTAACGAGCGGAGCCGCTTCGAGGCGCCCCGCCCGATCGGAGACCGACCATGAACAGCTTCACGAAGGCCGCCATCGTCGCCCTGGCGCTGGCGACCACCGCCGCGCCGCTGGCTGCCGAGGCCCAGGATCGGGGCGACCGCCGCGAGTATCGTCAGGATCGTCGCGAGGACCGCCGGGAGTACCGCCAGGATCGCCGCGAGGACCGTCGCGACTTCCGGCGTGAACGTCGCGACGACCGCCGCGACTGGCGACAGGGGGAGTACGACAGCCGGCGCGACTACCGCCGCGACCGCCGGGAAGATCGTCGGGACTTCCGCGAGGAACGTCGTGACGACCGCCGGGACTTCCGCCGCGAACGTCGCGACGACCGGCGTGACTATCAGCGGGACCGTCGCTGGGATCGAAACGATCGCGACTGGTGGCGCGGCCGCAGCGATTTTCGGGACTATGCCGGCCGCCGCAGCGGCTACTGGTACGCCCCCAGCTACGGCTACTATCGCGTCGAACCCCGCTACTACGGCTATCGCTGGCAGCGCGGCCACTACCTGCCCTCCGCCTATCGCCACTACTATGTGCGTGATCCGTACGTTTACGGCCTCCGGCCGGCGCCGCGCGGCTATCGGTACGTCCACGCCGGCGACGATATCGTGCTGATGGCCATCGCCACCGGCCTCATCGCCAGCGTGTTGTACGACGTCTTCTGATCGGCCTCGCCTGCCCTGCGTCTGCGCCCCGCGATCCTGCTTCGCGGGGCGTTTTCATGCGCCTCGATCACAGGCTCGCGTTCAGTCACGGTTCAGAATGAAACAGCGACGCTCCGGACAGCCGTCTGACAGGGGCGTGCGGAGAGACATACGAGAATGAAACGCTCACTTATGGTCGCAGCAGCCCTGGCGTCTTTCGCCGTTCCGGCTGCGGCGCCGCTGACCGTCCTGGCCCAGGACGCCGAAGCCGGGGGCGGCCGCCGCGGCGCGGCGCTGCAGAACGGCGGCGAGGAACGTCGACAGCGGCAGGCGGAAGATCGTCCCGCCCGTGCCGAGCGGCCGCGCCAGCCGCGGGCGGAAACGCCCCCTCCCCCGCGGCCCGAGCGCCCCGCCGAACGGCGCGAGGACCGGCAGGAGCGTCGGGAGGATCGGCGGGAGAACCGTCAGGAACGTCGCGAAGAGCGCCGCGAGGAACGGCGCGCGGACCGACCGGAGCTGCGTCAGGACCGACGGGAGGACCGTCAGGAGCGCCGGGAGGATCGGCGGGCTGACCGGCCCGACCTGCGTCAGGATCGACGCGAAGACCGCCGGGACAACCGGCAGGAGCGCCGCGAAGACCGCCGCGAATGGCGTCAGGACCGTCGTGAGGATCGGCGCGAGTGGCGTCAGGATCGGCGCGAGCAACGGCAGGAACGGCGTGAGGATCGCCGCGAGTACCGCGAATTCCGCAACCGCTTCAACGCCGACCACTGGCGGCGGGACTGGAACCGTCGGCACGCTCGCGACTGGTGGCGGCACGACCGGCGCTGGCGCGGCTTCTCCGGGGTCCGGATCGGCTTCTATTTCGCACCGGGCTACGGCTACTACAGCGTGCCGCGCAGCTACTGGAACCAGCGCTGGCATGTCGGCCAGTACCTGCCGTCGATCTTCTGGCGGTATCAGCTGAACGACTGGCGCACCTATGGCCTCGGCTATCCGCCGCCCGGCGCCCGGTGGGTTCTCGTCGACAACCACATCTATCTGATCGACGAGTTCGACGGGTACGTCATCGACGTGGTCTACGACGCCTGGGCCTGGTAGGGCCGTCCGTCCACGGAGCAAGCGCCGGCCGGTCCCCGCGACCGGCCGGCGTCTTCGCGTCCGGAGCAAGGTTGCAGCCGCTCGCCCGCCGGGCCAGAAGCGAAGCATGAGCGACGCGGCCATCAGCGACGACACCTCCGGCGCGGAGGTCCCCTCCTCCCGCGCGCCGCAGCTTCACCTCTCCGAAGAGCTGATGGCTTCGCCTGCCCGGTTCTTCAATCGCGAGATCTCGTGGCTGGCCTTCAACGGCCGTGTGCTGGAGGAGGCCGCCAACCCGGCCCACCCGCTGCTCGAGCGGCTGCGTTTCCTGTCCATCTCGGCCAACAATCTGGACGAGTTCTTCATGACCCGGGTCGCCGGCCTCAAGGGCCAGGTCCGGGAGCGTGTGCGAGTGGTGTCGGCCGACGGGCTGACGCCGCAGGAGACCCTGGACCGGGTGAACCGCGCCGCCGGCGGTCTGATGGCGGAGCAGCAGCGACGCTGGCGCCGACTGCGCAAGGAGCTGGCGTCCGCCGGCATCGATGTCGTCGATGTAGGCCGCATCACCCGCACCGAACGCGAGCGGCTGGAGCCGGAGTTTCTCAGCCAGCTGTTCGCTGTGCTCACGCCGATGGCGATCGATCCGGCGCACCCCTTTCCCTTCCTGCCCAACCTCGGCTTCTCGCTGGCCCTGAAGGTCAAGCGCCGCAGCGACGGTCGGGTTCTCTACGCCCTGGTGCCGGTGCCCACCCAGGTGAAGCGCTTCTGGCCGTTGGCGACAGACGGGCGCTCCACGCCGGGCCGCAGGCGCTTCGTCACCCTCGAAAGCCTGCTCACCCTTTTCATCGACCACCTGTTCCCCGGTTGCGACGTGCTGGAGCGCGGCGTGTTCCGGCTGATCCGGGACTCCGATATCGAGATCGAGGAGGAGGCCGAGGATCTGGTGATGGAGTTCGAGGAGGCGCTGAAGCAGCGTCGCCTGGGCTCGGTCGTGCGCATCAAGATCGAGGCCTCGATGCCCGACGATCTGCGCTCCTTCATCACCGGCCAGCTGGAGGCGGCGCCCGAGGACATCGTCGTCGTCGACGGCATGCTCGGCCTCGCCCAGCTCGCCGAGCTGATTCCGGGCGGGCATCCGGATCTCAAGTTTCCGGGCTACGAGCCGCGCTACCCGGAACGCGTCCGCGACCACGGCGGCGACATCTTCGCCGCTGTCCGCGAGAAGGACATGCTGATCCACCACCCGTTCGAGAGCTTCGACGTGGTGGTGCAGTTCCTGCGGCAGGCGGCCCGCGATCCGCACGTCATCGCCATCAAGCAGACCCTCTATCGCACGTCGAAGGACAGCCCGATCGTCGCCGCCCTGATCGAGGCGGCCGAGAACGGCAAGAACGTCACCGCTCTCGTGGAGTTGAAGGCGCGCTTTGACGAAGAGGCCAACCTGCGCTGGGCCCGGGCCATGGAACGGGCCGGGGTGCACGTCGTGTTCGGCTTCGTCGAGTACAAGACCCACGCCAAGCTAAGCGTGGTGGTGCGGCGCGAGGGGGAGTCGTTGCGCACCTACTGCCACTTCGGCACGGGCAACTATCACCCGATCACCGCCCGCATCTACACGGACCTGAGTCTGTTCAGCTGCGACCCGACGCTCGCCCGCGACGCCACGCGGGTGTTCAACTATATCACCGGCTACGCCCAGCCGGACGAGCTCGAGGCGCTGGTCGTCTCTCCGCTCAACATGAAACGCACCCTGATCGACCTGATCGGGCGCGAGATGGCCGCGGCGGCGCAGGGCAAGCCGGCCGCCATCTGGGCCAAGGTCAACGCGCTGGTCGATCCCGAGGTCATCGACGCCCTCTACCGGGCCAGTCAGTGGGGCGTCCGCATCGAACTGGTGGTGCGCGGCATCTGCTGCCTCCGACCGGGCGTGGAGGGACTGAGCGAGAACATCCGGGTGAAGTCGATCGTCGGCCGCTTTCTCGAGCACAGCCGGGTCGTCGCGTTCGCCCACGGCCGCGACCTGCCTCACGACCGGGCGCTGGTGTTCATCGCCTCGGCCGACTGGATGCCCCGGAACCTCGACCGCCGGGTCGAACTGATGACGCCTGTGCGCAACGCCACCGTCCACGACCAGGTGCTGGACCAGATCATGGTCGCCAACCTGAAGGATGACGCCCAGAGCTGGCTGCTGGAGCCGGACGGCGCCTACCGCCGGGTGGTTCCGCTCGATCCGGAGCGGCCGTTCTCCGCGCACCGCTACTTCATGACCAATCCAAGCCTCTCCGGCCGGGGTCGCAAGGTGAAGACACTGCCTGCGCAACTCCGCTACGACCGGCCAGAGCGGAAGAAGCGCTGATGCCTGACGTTCCCGGCTCTGCGCCCGGCGCGCCGCGCGACGTGGCCGCCATCGACATCGGCTCGAACTCGATCCGTCTCGTGCTCTACCGGCTGGAAGGGCGCGCCATCTGGACGGTCTTCAACGAGAAGGTGCTGGCCGGACTCGGTCGTGACCTCACGCGCACCGGCCGCCTGGCGGTGGACGGGGTCGAGCAGGCGCTCATCGCCCTGAAGCGGTTCGCGGCCGTGCTGGAAGGCGTGCAGCCCTCCCACGCCTTCGTCGCGGCGACGGCCGCGGTCCGTGAGGCTGAGGACGGGGCCGACTTCTGCGCCCGCGTGGCGGCGGAGACAGGCCTCCAGGTGCAGGTGCTGTCGGGCGAGGAAGAAGCCCGCCGCGCCGCCCTCGGGGTGCTGGCCGGGATTCCGGATGCTGCGGGGATCGTCGGCGACCTCGGCGGCTCCAGTCTCGAGCTCGTGCCGATCAGCGAGGGCAATGTCGGGCGCGGCGTCACCCTGCCGCTTGGCCCGTTCTCGCTGGGCGACACCCTGAGCCTCGAAGTCCGCCGCAGCGAGATCGCCTCACGCCTCGGCCCCGCGAGCGACTTCCGCGCGGACACCCTCTACGCCGTCGGCGGCGCCTGGCGCACGCTCGCCCAGGCGCATATGAGCCTGACGGGCTACCCGCTCCACATCCTGCACCAGTACCAGATGGGCGCCGCCGAAGCCCGCGAGACCGCCCGTCTGATCGCGCGGCAATCGCGGGAATCGCTCGAGAAGTGGCCGGGGCTGACGAAGAAGCGGGCAGAGACCCTGCCGCACGCCTCGCTCGTGCTGGAAGGTCTGATCGATCGGCTCGGTCTGAAGCGTATCGTGCTCTCCGCCTGGGGCGTGCGTGAGGGGCTGCTGTACGACGCGCTGGACCCGGAGACGGCGGCTGCCGACCCTCTGCTCGCCGGCTGCACGGCACTGGGCGCCCGGCAGGGCGTGTCGCCGGCCCTGCCCGGCGTGCTGAACGCCTGGATCGCCCCGATGCTTGAAGCCCTCCCCGTCTCGTTTTCGCCAGGGCGAGACGCCGTGCTGACCGACGCCGCCTGCCGGCTGGCCGACATCGGGGCGCGCCTCCATCCGGACCACAGGATAGAACTGGCCTTCGACCAGGTGCTGCGGGCGCCGGTGCCCGGTCAGACCCATGCCGAGCGGGCCTGGCTGGCGATGGCGATCAACGCCCGTTACGGCGGGCCGGGGGCGACGCCCTCGCCCGAGCTTGTCCGCCGCCTGCTGACAGACGAGCAGCGCCGGTCGGCCCGCGCCGTCGGTCTCGCCATTCGCATGGCCTGCGATCTCTCCGGTCGCTCGCCCCAGCTGCTCGCCAACGCCAATGCCGACGTGCGCGGAGGACGACTGATCCTCTCGGCCGCAGATGGCTACGCCGACGTCCTGTTGGGCGAACAGACCCGAAAGCGCGGGAAGGCCGCGGCCGAGGCGCTGGGCCTGAAGCTGGAGATCGATGGCCGGACGGCGACCTAATCGCCCATCCACCAGCGGAGGCGCACGGCCCTGGGCGCCGCGTCGCCGACCTTGAGCGAGCCGGTCATCACCACCCCCTCATCGCCAAGATTGCGCCGGGACGTGGCCAGCGCGCCCTGGTCCATGCGGCCGTCGAAGATCACCCGCCCCAGTTCGGCGGCGCGCCCCTCGAACCGCACCTGCACGTCGTCCACGGCGTAGACGGTGGGCAGCACCCGCACCGAGACGCTGCGCGCCTCGCCGAGTTCGGTCTGCACCATGGGGCTGGTCACGTCGTCGAACACCAGCATGACCGGCGCGAAGGTCGGGCTGCGCTCGCCCCCTTCCCACGTCCCGAACTCGGCCGACTGCCCGACGAACAGGTGCTCGAACGACCACTGGCCGAAGCGCGTTTCGTCCATCGGCATGTAGTAGCCGGAGATGTCGCCGGCGGCGTTGTAGGCGAACGACTCGGCCGGCGTCGCCGGAGCGGAGGCGCGGTCGGTCCCGCCGTCGCACGCGGCGAGCCCCAGCAGCAGGACGGCGAGACAGGCGAGACGGCGCATGGGGAATCTCCGGCGGACGACGGACGATACCCAACACGTCGGGGCGCCCGTGTCACGCCCCGGCTCAGGGGAGGTGGGCGAACACCCGGAGCCAGTGAGCCGCCTGTCCGGCGTCGATCAGCTCGAACAGCGGGATGGCGAGGAGGAAAACGAGACCGTCGCGGATCGTCAGCAGAAACAGCGACGGCCGGACCGTCAGCTGATCCTCGTCGCGCCACAGCGAAAACCGGGGCCAGAACCGCGGCGTGCGCGCCTTGTAGCTCCGGTAGGTTTCACCGAACTCCCGCTCCAGGAAAGCTTCCTCCCGGCGCACCGTCAGGGAGAACACCAGCAGGGCGACGATGACGAACAGCAGGGCGATGGTCACGCTGCCGCTCTGGGCCCCGATCCCGAACGCGCCGACGAAGCTGAACAGGTAAAGCGGATTGCGGGTGATCGAATACGGGCCGCGGTCGACGATCTCGGCCTTCTTGCGCCCGCCGATATAGAGCGAACACCACGCCCGGCCGACGATCGAGATGATCATGGCGACGAAGCCGGCCAGTTCGACCCGTTCGTGCCATGCGCCGTCGACGCCGCCGATGGACTGACTGACCAGAGACAATCCGACCAGGCCGATCAGCCCCGCGAGCACCGCGGCCTTCCGGATCTTCTGGACGGTTCCGAGGTCGAGAGCGGACGGCGTCAGAGTGGTCATGCGCAGGTCTCCGCACGCACCGTGACGGCAGGGCGGTGACCTTTTCAAGGCCTGTGTTCGCGACCGAAAGGCGTTAGCGGTCCAGCGCCCTGTCCAGCGCCCGGAAGGAGTCGATGGCCAGTCGCGTCGAGCTCGTGAAAACCCCGGGATCGATCCGCTCGAAGTCGTCGGACGGCCGGTGGTAGTCGGGGTGGTAGTTTACGCCCAGGTACAGGAAGGGCAGCCCGGCGCGGTGGAAGGCGGCATGGTCGGAAGCCTCGACCCAGTTGTCCTCGCCGGTGTCCTGCGGCGTGTCCTTTCCGAAGGCCAGGGCCACCGCCCCCTGGGCCGGCAGCGCCTCGAGGATCGGCCGGAACTGCGGGTGCTGGTAGGTGCCCGTGACCCACAGCTTGCCGTCGGTCTCGGCGCGGGCGGTCATGTCGAAGTTCAGGTTCATGGCGATGGAGCTGAGCGGGAAAGGCGGCGCCTCGACGAAATGCCGGGCGCCCAGCAGGCCGCGCTCCTCGCCGTCAAGCGCCACGAACAGGACGCTATGCTCCGGCGCCTCGCGCTTCAGCTCGGCCGCCAGCGCGAGCATCGTCGCCACCCCCGAGGCGTTGTCGTCGGCGCCGTTGTAGATCTGGCCGCCATGCGCGCCGACGTGATCGTAGTGAGCGGTGACCACGATGTAGCGATCGGCCGCGCGCGTCCCCCGCACCAGCCCGAGCACGTTGACGCCGTTCCAGGTCTTCGCCCCCTCGCGGCTGCGGCCGGTCATCTCCCAAGGCTGCAGCCGTCCCATCATCGGGGCCTCGACGCCCAGCGCCTCCATCCGGCCGACGATATAGGCGCGCGCCGCCTCGCCCCCCGCCGATCCGGTGTCGCGACCCTGCATCTCGTCCGAAGCCAGCACGCGGACATCTTCAAGCAGCTGGGCCTGGAAGGCCGGCGGCTGCGGCGTCGCCGGCGGCATGACGGCCGGAGCGGCGCATCCGGCCAGCAGAAGGGCTGCGGCGACGGACGACAGCGTCAGGCGACGATACGAAAACATGGCGACTCCTCGGGACCGGCCGGGGACGCTAGCGGGCGACGGCCGCCAGGTCAGATTAACTCTCTGTCATGGCTCCGTCCCTCCGCGCCGGGTGTTAGAAGCAGGGCGCGAATCCGGAGCGATGCATGTCCGACAAGCCTGTCGACCAGTTGAGCGAAAGCGAGGCCCGCGCCGAGCTGGACCGCCTGACCGCGGCCCTCCGCCACCACGACGCGCTCTACTACCGCCACGACGCGCCGGAGATCTCGGACGCCGCGTACGACGCGCTCAAGCGCCGGGCGCTGGAGATCGAGGACCGCTTCCCCGACCTGACCACCGCCGAGTCGCCGTCACAGGCGGTCGGCGCCGCTGTCGCCGCCCAGTTCGCGCCGGTGCGGCACGGCGTGCCCATGCTGTCGCTCGACAACGCCTTCGCGCCGGAGGAGGTGACCGACTTCGTCGCCCGCATCCGCCGCTTTCTGAAGCTGGCGGGCGACGAGCCTGTGGCCTTCGTGGCCGAGCCCAAGATCGACGGCCTGTCCGCCAGCCTGCGCTACGAGAACGGGGTGCTGGTCACCGGGGCCACCCGCGGCGACGGGCGCACCGGCGAGGACGTGACCGCCAACCTGCGGACCCTCGACGACATTCCCGACCGCCTCGCCGGCTCCGGCTGGCCGTCGGTGGTGGAGGTGCGCGGCGAGGTCTACGCTCCCAACGACGCCTTCGACGCTTTCAACGCCGCCGCCGAGGCGGCGGGAGCCCGCACCTACGCCAACCCGCGCAACTTCGCCGCCGGCTCCCTGCGCCAGAAGGACCCCGCCATCACCGCGACGCGCCCCCTGCGCTTTTTCGCCTATGCGTGGGGCGAGACCTCGCAACCGATCGCCGGGACGCAATGGGAGGCGCTGCAGATCCTTCGCGCCTGGGGTTTCCCGGTCAACGACCGTTCCGAGCGGGTCGAGGAGGCTGCCGGCCTGATGGCGATCTACGACCGCCTGCAGACCGACCGCGCCCGGCTCGGCTACGATATCGACGGCGTCGTCTACAAGGTCGACCGACTGGACTGGCAGTCCCGCCTCGGCTTCGTCGCCCGCACGCCGCGCTGGGCCGTGGCGCACAAATTCCCTGCCCAGCAGGCCCAGACGGTGCTCGAAGGCATCGACATCCAGGTCGGCCGCACCGGCTCGCACACACCAGTCGCCCGCCTCCGTCCGGTCACCGTCGGCGGCGTGGTCGTCCGCAACGCCACCCTGCACAACGCCGACGAGATCGCCCGGCTCGACGTTCGCCTTGGAGACACGGTGACCCTGCAGCGCGCCGGCGACGTCATCCCGCAGATCCTCGGCGTGGTGGACCCGGACCGCCCTGACCGCGGCGAGCCCTACGACTTCCCGCACATCTGCGCCTGTCCGCTGAAGACCCCTCTGGTCAAGGAGACCACTGCCGCGGGGGTGGAGTCTGTCGTGCGGCGCTGCACCGGCGAACTGGCCTGTCCCTTCCAGCGCATCGAGCACCTCAAGCACTTCGCCAGCCGCCGCGCCTTCGACATCGAGGGCCTCGGCGAGAAGCAGTTGATCGCTTTCCACGAGCGCGGCTGGATCCGCGAGCCTGCCGACATCTTCCGCCTCGCCCGCGACGAGGCCCGACTGGCCGAGCTGCGCGCCGAGGAGGGCTACGGCGAAACCAGCGTGCGCAATCTGGTGGCCGGCATCGACGCCCGCCGGACGATCGCCCTCGACCGCTTCATCTACGGCCTCGGCGTGCGCGACATCGGCGAGCAGACCTCGCTCGTCCTCGCCCGCGCCTTCGAGACCTGGCCGGCCTTCGAGGCCGCCTGCGTCGCCGCCGCCTCGGGTGTGCCGTCCGAGGCGTGGACGCGACTGGCCGAGGCTCACGCTATCTCGCCTCGCGTGCTCCACGCTCTCGCCGCCGCCCGCCCGCCGACGACCGACCCCTGGCCCGAGGCCCCGCTGGACCAGAAGATCGCCCTCGCCTTTCCCGGTCTCGCGGCCCCGGCGCGGCGGTCGCTCGCCGGGCTCGCCGCGGACTGGGGCGGCCTCGTCGAGCTGGCGCGGATCGCGCGCGAGGAGGGTCCGTCGGACGCCCTCGGCCAGATCGCAGGGGTGGCCGGCGTCGGCCCTGTCGCCGCCCGGGCGCTGGCCCTGTTCTTCCGCGAGCCGCACAACCGCGCCATGGTCGACGCCCTCGTCGCCGAGCTGGATCGCATCGAGGACGCCGAGCGACCGAAGACCGACACCGCCGTCGCCGGCAAGACCGTGGTCTTCACCGGCGCGCTCGAGCGCTTCACTCGCGACGAGGCCAAGGCGCGCGCCGAGAGTCTCGGCGCCAAGGTCTCCGGCTCGGTCTCGAAAAAGACCGACTACCTCGTCGCCGGCCCCGGCGCAGGCTCCAAGCTCGCCGACGCGCAGAAGCACGGCGTGAAGGTCCTCACCGAGGACGAATGGCTGGCGCTGATCGGCGGCTAGCGGTTCAGCGCCGCCCGCGCCGCCTCGGCGTAGCGATGTCCCGATGCTGCGCCCTTGGGAAACACGGCCTCGATGCGGGCGAGGTCCTCGGGCGTCAGCACAATCTCCGTCGCGGCGACGTTCTCCTCCAGCGTGCGGATGCGCCGCGTGCCGGGGATCGGCACGAGGTGCGGCCCTTGCGCCAGCACCCAGGCCAGGGCCAGCTGGGCGGCGGTCACGCCCCTGTCGGCGGCGATGCCCTTCACCGCCTCCACAAGGTCGAGGTTCCTCTGGAAGTTTTCGCCCTGGAAGCGCGGATTGGAGCGGCGGAAGTCGTCGGGGGCGAGATCGTCGACCGAGCGGATTTCGCCGGACAGGAAGCCGCGGCCGAGCGGGCTGTAGGGCACGAAGCCGATGCCCAGTTCCTCGCAGAGGCCGAGCAGTCCGTCCTCGGGCTCGCGGCTCCACAGCGAATATTCGGTCTGCAGGGCGGTGATCGGATGAGTGGCGTGGCCGCGACGGAGGGTTTCGGGCGCGGCCTCGGACAGGCCGAGGAAGCGGACCTTGCCCTCGGCGACCAGCTCGGCCATGGCGCCGACGGTGTCCTCGATCGGCGTGTTCGGGTCGACGCGGTGCAGATAGTAGAGGTCGACGTGGTCGACCCCGAGCCGCGTGAGGCTGCCCTCGATGGCGCGGCGGACGTTTGCGGGCGAACCGTCGACGGCCAGGGCCGTACGGTCGGCGTTGTAGCCGATGCCGAATTTGGTGGCGATGAAAGCCTTGTCGCGGCGACCGGCCAGGGCCTTGCCGACCTGGATCTCGTTGGTGTGCGGGCCGTACATCTCGGCGGTGTCGAAGAAGGTGACGCCGAGGTCGAGGGCGCGGTGGATCACCGCCGTCGCCTGCGCCTCGTCCGAGGCCTGTCCGTAGAAGGCCGCCATGCCCATGCAGCCGAGGCCGATGGCCGAAACCTCAGGACCCGAACGGCCCAGCTTGCGCGTCTTCATGAGCGCATCTCCTGAATGTGTGGGAGCCGGCGGCGCGTCCGCCGGCGCACGGGAGATGGGCGCCGTTCGGCCTTAATTCAAGGGCGCGCAGGCCCGCTCCAGCCACGCCCTGGCCTCGCCGTCCAGCAGCGGCCCCACCTTCGCCAGCGTCTCGGCGTGGTAGGCGTCGACGTAGGCCCGCTCATCGGCCGTCAACAGCCCGGCGTCGATCAGCCTGCGGTCCAGCGGCGCGAAGGTCAGCTGCTCGAAGCCGTGCATCGGCCGCTCGCCGCCCGGGATGGGCTCGGGCGGGGTGACCACCTGGAGGGTCTCGATGCGGATGCCCCAGTGGCCCTCGCGGTAGTAGCCGGGCTCGTTGGACAGGATCATGCCGGTCAGCAGCGGCTGGGTGTTGACCATCTTGGCGATCCGCTGCGGCCCCTCGTGCACGCCCAGATAGCTGCCCACGCCGTGGCCGGTGCCGTGATCGTAGTCGAAGCCCTGCATCCACAGCGGCAGCCGCGCCAGGGCGTCGAGCTGATGGCCGGTCGTGCCGGCGGGGAAGCGCACCGTCGCCATGGCGATATGCCCCTTCAACACCAGGGTGAACATGCGCCGCTGGTCGGCCGAGGGCTCGCCCACGGCCATGGTCCGGGTCACATCGGTGGTGCCGTCCAGATACTGGCCGCCGCCGTCGACCAGCAGCAGGCTGCCCTTCTCGATGCGGCGGATCTTCGCCCCCACCGGCTTGTAGTGCGGCAGGGCGCCGTTCGGCCCCGCCCCGGCGATGGTATCGAAGGACAGGTCCTTCAGCGCGCCGGTCTGTTCGCGGAAGCGCTCCAGCGTCTCGGCGATCTCGCGCTCGTCCGGCAGGGTGTCCTGCGCGATCGTGTCGACCCAGTGCAGGAAGCGGCTCAGCGCCGCCCCATCGCGAACGTGCGCCTGCCGGCTACCCTCGATCTCGACCGGGTTCTTCGTCGCGCGCGGCAGGGTGCAGGGGTCCATGCCCCGCACCACGTCGGCCCCGGCCGCCGTCAGCCGGTCGAAATACCAGGCCGACGACTGGGCCGGATCGACCAGCACCTTGCGGCCCTTCAGCGACTCCAGCGCGCCGTCCAGCGCCTCCGGCGCCTCCAGCTGCACCGCGTCGCCCAGCCAGCCGGGCAGTTCGTTGGTGACCTTGCGCGGATCGAGGAACAGTCGCGCCGACCCGTCCGCCTCGACCACCGCCTGTCCCAGCGGCAGGGGCGTCCGGATGACGTCGCCGCCCCGGATGTTGAACAGCCAGGCGACGGACGCGGGCGCCGTCAGGACAGCGGCGTCCGCTCCCTTCTCGCGGATGGCTGCGCCGATGCGCGCCCGCTTCGAGGCGTTGGACTCGCCTGTGTAGCGGTCGTCGTGAGGGACGGCTGGTGCGGCCGGCTGGGCGGGGCGCGCCTCGCCCCAGGCGAGGTCCAGGGGATTGGCGTCGAGGGGCCGCAGCGTCGCCCCCGCCTTCTCCGCCGCCTGCTTCAGCGAGGCCAGGGCGTCGGGGCTGTGCAGCCGCGGATCGTAGCCGATGACCGACCCGGCCGGGACGGCCTCCAGCCAGCGGGCGAGGCCGTTGTCCTCCAACGCATGGATTTCGAACTGCGCGGGGTCGACCTGCGCCCTGACCTGCACCGTGTATCGGCCGTCCGCGAAGATCGCCGCCCGATCCTTCAGCACCACGCCGGCGCCGGCTGAGCCGGTGAAGCCGCTGATCCAGGCCAGTCGCTCATTGGCGTCCGGCAGATACTCGTTCTGGTGCTCGTCCTCGTGCGGAACCAGCAGGCCGTCGAGGCCCTGCTCGGCCATCTTCGCCCGCAGGAGGGGCAGGTGCTTCGCCGCAAAGGTCGGGTCGGTGGTTTCGTCGAAGGATTGGCGCATGGGCGAGCCATAGCACCGTGCCCACGAAAAAGGGGAGAGGCGACCGCCCCTCCCCTCCACTTCGTCAGACCTCGTAGCGGTCAGCCACCATCCGGTCGAGGGTCCGGACCCCCCACCCGACCGCACCGTCAGGGACGGTGGGGTTCTTGCTGTCCTTGACCCAGGCGGTCGGCGCGATGTCGATGTGGGCCCACGGCACGCCGTTGGTGAAGCGCTGCAGGAACAGGGCGGCGGTGATCGATCCGCCGGCGCGACCGTTGCCGGTGTTCTTCACGTCCGCGATCGGGCTGTCGATGTGACGCTCGTAAGCCGCCGGAATCGGCATCCGCCAGACATTCTCGCCGACCTTCGGCGCCGCCTCGACGATGGCGCCCGCCACCTCGTCCGAATTCGAAAAGACGCCGGCGTACTCCAGACCCAGCGACACGATCATGGCGCCGGTCAGGGTCGCCAGGTCGATCATGAACTTCGGCTTGAAGCGTTCCTGGGTGTACCAGAGGCAGTCGGCCAGCACGAGGCGACCCTCGGCGTCGGTGTTCAGCACCTCGACCGACTGACCCGACAGCGACATGACCACGTCGCCCGGACGCTGCGCCTTGCCGTCGGGCATGTTCTCCACCAGGCCCAGCACGCCGACGGCGTTCACCTTCGCCTTGCGACCCGCCAGTGCGTGCATGAGGCCGGCCACGGCGGCGGCGCCCCCCATGTCCCACTTCATCTCCTCCATGCCGTCGGCCGGCTTGATCGAGATGCCGCCCGTGTCGAAGCAGACACCCTTGCCGACGAAGGCGATCGGCGCGTCGCCGGCCTTTCCGCCGTTCCACTTCATGATCGCGACCTGGCTCTCGCGCTCGCTGCCTTGACCCACGGCCAACAGGGTGCGGAAGCCCAGCTTCTCCAGCTCGGGTTCGCCGAGGATCTCGACCTCGAGGCCCAGCGTCTCCAGCGCCTTGACCCGCCGGGCGAACTCGGCCGGGTACAGGACGTTGGCCGGCTCGCTGACCAGATCGCGCGAGAATTCGACCGCCGCGGCCACGGCCGCGAAGGCGTCGTAGGCGGCGCGGGCGGCGTCCACATCGGCCGCAACGACCCGGATCGTCTCGATCGACGGCGTCTTCTCCGGCTTCAGCGTCGTCCGGTACTTGAGGAACCGATAGCCGGCGAGACGCGCGGCGAAGGCGGCCCGCGCGGCCTGGTCCGCGCTGAGGTGCGCGGCGTCGATGGTCAGGACCTTGGCGCCGGACATCTTGACCGCCTGGTAGGCGGCCCCGGCGGCGGCCTCGAGCGCGAGATCGTCGAACTTCTCAGCCTCGCCTGCCCCGGTGAGAACCACAGTCTGCGCGTCCACGCCCGCGGGAGCCGCGACAATCAGGGTGCTGTTGGAGCCGCCGGTGAACCGGCTGGCGTTCATCGCCCGCGTCAACGCGCCCGAGCCCGCCTGGTCGAGCTGGCCGCCCGCGCCGCACAGCTTGCGACCTTCATTGACCAGCACCGCCAGGACCTCGGCGGCGCCCGCGGACGCAACAAACTCGATATTCATCTACAGCTCCCGCCGGGATGTACGCCCCGGTCTTGCGCGATTGGGCAATGGGCGCGCGGTTTCACCGGCGCGACTGGCTGTGTATTAGATGCGCTCCCGCACCGCCACCCGCAACCGGGCGATTTCCTGCCGCGCATGACGCTGATTCAAGGCTATCTTTTTCGCCAGATCGCACGACCCGTCGTCGGCGCGTGCGCGGCGCTGGCCGGAATCGGCATCCTGAGCCAGAGCCTCGATCAGCTCGAAATCATCGTCGAACGCGGCCAGAGCGTCTGGGTCATGGTCAAGCTGACGCTTCTGGCAGTGCCGCAGCTGCTGGCCGTGATCATCCCCATCGGCCTGTTCGTCGGCGCCCTCATCGCCCTGACGCGCCTTCAGCGGGAGCAGGAGCTGACCGCGATCTTCGCTTCCGGGGTCACTCGCTGGTCAGCCATCAAGCCGGCGGTGATCCTTGCCGCCATCGCCGCGGTTCTGACCCTGGCGATCACCACCGTCCTGCAGCCATGGGCCCAGCGCCAGGCGCGGGCCGAGGCCTTCGCCGTCCGCACCGACCTCGCGGCCTTGCTGGTCGAGGAGGGTCGCTTCGTGCAGGGGCCGGAGGGGCTGGCCGTCTATGTCCAGCAGATCGAGCAGAACGGTCTCCTGAAGAACATCTTCATATACCAGACGGACGGCGACAGGGTGACCACCTGGGACGCGGCCGAGGCCCGCTTCTCCCGCATCGACGGCGAGCCGATCCTGACCCTGATCGACGGCTCGTGGCAGCGCTATTCCAGCCGGGGCGTGCTCGAGCACCTGTCTTTTGGCCGCCAGGACGTGCCGCTCGGGGCCTACGCCGAGGTCACCGAGGATGTCCGCTACAAGCCGTCGGATCTCTACCTGCCCCAGCTGTTCAATCCCTCGCCGCGCGATCTCGCCCGGGTCGGGACGGGCGGAGAACTCGCAGCCGAGGGTCATTCCCGCCTGTCGGCTCCGCTGTACGCCCTGATGGCCATGGCCATGGCCCTGGCCGCGATCCTCGGCGGTGCCTTCAGCCGGACTGGCTACGGGTTCCGGATCGCCCGGGCCGCCGCCGCCTTTCTCGTGGTGCGCATCGTCGGCTATGGCGTGGTCGCCGCCAGCGCGTGGAACGGCTGGTTGAACGTTCTCCAGTATCTACTTCCGATTGCTGCAACGGCGATCGCCCTGCGCCTGCTGTTCCGCGCCCTGAAGCCGCGAAAGGGGCGCAGCTGGGCCCCCTACGAGCGGCTTAAAGCGAGGTTCGCGTGAGCAACCGCACCTCCCTGCCCGTCCCGTGGCTGCGACTCGGCCGGATCGAGCGGTACGTGCTCGTCCAGCAGGGGCGTTCTCTCGCGATCGCCCTGGGCGTCATCGCCGCCCTGATCATGCTGATCGACTTCGTCGAGATCTCCCGCGGCGTCGGCTCCGATGTCGACTTGCCGGCCGCACGAATTCTCGGCCTCATGCTGCTCAAGTCCCCACAGGTCGTCATCCAGTTGCTGCCGTTTGTCTTCCTGTTCGGCACGCTGGCGGCCTTCGTCGGCCTCAATCGGCGCAGCGAATTGATCGCCATGCGCGCCGCAGGCATCTCGGCCTGGCGGTTCGTCCTGCCCGCGGCCGGAGCGGCCTTCATGGTCGGCGTCCTGACGGTGACCGCCCTGGGTCCCGCAGCCTCCGCGGCCGACGGGCTGTTCCAGCGGGAACGGGCGCGACTTTCGGGCGCCGCCGGAGGCCTGGATGCGCCCCAGGCGGTCTGGATTCGGGAAGGCGACGACACCCGCCAGATGATCATTCGCGCCGAACAACAGGATCGCGCCAGCGCGCGGCTGCTCGACGTCAGCTTCTTCATCTACAGCAACGACGCGGCCGGCTCGCGCACCTTTTCGGAGCGTATCGACGCCGCGTCGGCGTCGCTCAGCGCGGGCCGCTGGCGGCTGGTGGACGCGGTCGGCGCACAGATCGGCCAGCGCGCCGTCCGCTACGCGACCCTGGACCTGCCTTCCAGTCTTGCCGAGGACGAAGCTTTCGAGCGCTTCGCCCGGCCCCAGTCCACGTCCTTCTGGGCGCTGCCGGCGCAGATCGGACGGGTCGAGAACGCCGGCTTCTCCACAACAGCGTATCGGCTCCGGCTGCAGCAGCTTCTCGCGACCCCGCTGATGTTCGCGGCCATGTCCATGCTCGCCGCGGCGTTCTCCCTCCGCCTGATGCGCCTGGGCGACCTTGCCCGAATGAGCGTCGCGGCGGTCCTGCTCGGCTTCGGCTTCTTCTTCGTCAACCAGGCGGCCTCGGCCTTCGGATCGGCCGAGGTCATTCCCGCGTGGCTCGCGGCCTGGTTGCCGCCCCTTCTGACGGCGCTCGCCGCCTTCACCTTGCTGTTTTATACCGAGGACGGCTAAGCGAGCCTCTCATCCGTCCGCCTTCCCGAGTCCAACGCATGCAGCGCGCCTGTCCCGTATCCCGCACGGCAGCCCTGCGCCTCAGCCTCCTCGCCGGGGCGGCGGCGGCGGCGCTGACGATCACGTCCGGGGCGGCGGCGGCGCAGGATGTTCCCCCGCCGCCGCCCGCCGACGGCCTCGGCCCGAACGCGGTCTATCTCGAAGCCGACACCGCCACCCGAAACGGCGACGTGATCACCGCGGCCGGGGGCGAGCAGCGTGTTCTCGCCCGGTTTCGCAACAGCACCCTGCGGGCAGGTCGGCTGGCTTACGACACGAATCTGGGGCTCGCCACGGCGGACGATCGGGTCGAGTTCACCGACCCCGAAGGAAATGTCGTCTTCGCCAGTCACCTCGAACTCGACTCCGACCTGAGGGCCGGAGTCGCCGTCGACTTCGCGACCCGCTTCCGCAACGGCGCGAGTCTGATGGCGGCGACCGCCGTCCGTCGCAGCGAGAACGTCAACGAGCTGAACTACGCCCTCTTCACCCCCTGCCCCATCTGCGACGACGAGGGGCGGCCGAAGCAGCCGAGCATCGCCATCCAGGCCGAGAAGGTCGTGCAGGACGAGGAACTGCGGGCGGTCCTGTATCGCAACGCGGTGTTCCGGGTCGGCGGCGTGCCCGTCTTCTATCTGCCGGTCTTCGCCCACCCGGATCCGACCGTGGAGCGGGCCTCCGGCTTCCTCGTGCCGACCCCGAGCTATGACGAAGGGCGGGGACTGAGTCTGGAGGTCCCCTATCTGCAGGTGGTGTCGCCTTCGGAAGACTGGCTGATCAGCCCGCAGCTTAACACCGAGGTCGCGCCGCTGTTGAACCTGCAATGGCGACGCCGGTTCGGCGACGGGACAATCGTCATGCGGGGCGGCTACACCTACGAGCGCAACTTCGGGGATTTCGATCTCGACGGGGACGGCGATGCCGAGAGCAATGTCCGCTTCGGCGACCGGACAAGCCGCAGCTACCTTCTCGGCTACGGGCGCTTCGATCCCGCGGGACCGTGGCGCTGGGGCTTCACCGCCGAACAGACCTCCGACAAGACGCTCTTTGACCGGTATGACGTCCGGGATCCCTATCAGGACAACGGTCTCTATTACGGCGACCAGCGTCGCCTGATCAGCCAGGCCTATGTCGAGCGGCAGACTCAACGGTCTTATCTGTCGATCGCCGCATTCCACATCCAGAGCCTGCGTCTCGACCCGCGCTTCGCGGCGACGGACTTCCGCGACGCCCGAGGTTTCAAGGTCTTCGAGGACGAGGGAACCCTGCCGCTCGTCGCACCGCTGGTCGAGGCCCGCTGGGAGCCCGACGGCCCCGTGTTCGGCGGGCGCCTTCGCCTGAGAGGCTCGGCCGCATCGCTGTATCGGGACGAGTTCGTCGGCAGTCCGGTGCTTCGTCCGGAGGCCATTCCTCCGGGGAATCCCCCGGGTTTGCCGGGCGTCGACAGCCGCCGTGTCTCCGGACAAGCGGAATGGCGGCGCGCTCTCGTCTCCCCGCTCGGGGTGCGGTGGGAGCCGTTCGTGGATGTGCGGGCCGATCTCTATTCCATAGGCGACCTGCCCCCGATGCTGGGGCTCGAGACCGAAGCTTTCAGCCGCGGCCGCGCGACCGCCGGACTGGACGTTTCCTATCCGCTGATCCGCCGCATGGGTCATGACGCCGACCTCATCCTGGAGCCGATGGCCCAGTTCTCGGTCTCGACCGATCCTGATCTCGATCCCCGCATCCCCAATGAAGACAGCCAGACGCTCGAGCTCGACGAGAGCTCATTGTTCCGGATCGACCGCTTCCCGGGCCATGACCTGCTCGAGGGTGGGCTGAGGTTCACCGCCGGCGCGCGGGCTACCCTGCGCTGGGGCCAGGGGCGACAGGCGAGCCTGTTCGTCGGTCGCAGTCTCCGCGACGCTGATGAGCCCGCCTTCCTCACCGCCGCCGTCGACGATCCGGCGCGGCTCTATGACCCCACCGGACTGGCGGACGGGGCGTCCGACTGGGTCGTCCAGGGGGCCTTCTCAGCCTCGGAAGGCGTGAGGGGCTGGGCGCACGCCACGATCGACTCCTCAGGCGACGTACGCCGCGCAGAGGCGGCGATCGACGGGCGCTGGGGGCGGCGCAACCTCGCGTCGGTCAGCTACATCGTCGATCGGTCCAATCCCGTCGCCGGACCGGAGAACCGGAATTACGAGTTTGTGCAGCTGACAGGACAACAGTTCGTCTACGGCAACTGGGGCGTGGCGGCGTCCGGCATCGCCGATCTTGAACGCGACATCGTGATCCGGTCGGAAGTGGGCCTGCTCTTCGACGACGATTGCTTTCGATTTGAACTGGGCTGGCGCCGCGACAACACCCGCGTGCGGCCGAGCGGGCCGTCGGAGGGGCTCTACATCCGCCTAAACCTCGCCACTTTCGGCGGTACAGGGTAAGGACAGGGCGAAGGGCGCCCGGCGTCGCGCGACTCGGGGCGCGCGGTTGACCGCGGAGCCGGGAACAACCGGCGGGCGCCGCTTGAGGAATCGGGACTAGCATGCGTTTTCAGCGTTACTTGACGGGCGTGGCCATCGCCGCCCTCCTGGCCGGATCGGCTGTGGCGCAAACGGCGCCGGGCCAACAGCCGGCGGCCGCAGGCGCGCTGAACCCGGCGGCCCCGTCAGCGACCCCGCAGTCGCCGCCCGCCGCCCCGACCTTCCAGCTGGCCGACGGCATCCTGGCCACCGTCAACGACAGCGTCATCACCGGCTACGACCTGCGTCAGCGCATGCTGCTGCTGATCGCCATGACCCAGGTGCAGCCGACCCCCGAGAACCTGCCCGCCATCCAGCAACAGGCTCTCAACGCCCTTGTCGACGAGCGTCTGCAGAACCAGGAGCTCGCCCAGTTCGAGGAAGAGGGCCTGCGGATCACCGACGAAGAGGTCGATCGCGAGATCGCGGCCATGGCGGAAGAGGTGGGCGCCACACCCCAGGCCTACCTCGACTTCCTCGCCCAGGGCGGCATCCGTCCCCAGACCTTCCGGGAGCAGCTGCGCACCCAGATCGGCTGGTCCCAACTGGTCCGCGGCCGCTTCCAGAGCCGCGCCCGGCCGAGCCCCGCCGCTGTCGACGCGGCCCTGCGCCAGATCGCCGAGGCGGCGACCAAGAAGCAGTATCTGATCGGCGAGATCTACATCGAGGCCAGCCGCGTCGGCGGTCAGCAGGCCGCCCTGAACGGCGCCAACCAGCTGGTGCAGCAGATGGTCCAGGGCGCGCCCTTCCAGGCCGTGGCGCAGCAGTTCTCGGCCGCCCCCTCGGCCGCCCGCGGCGGCGATGCCGGCTGGATCGTCGAAGGCTCCGTCCCCCCTCCCCTGCAGCAGGCTCTCGACCAGCTTGAGGCGGGACAGCTGTCGCGACCGATCCCCGTGGAAGGGGGAGTTTACATTATTTATCTGCGGGACAAGCGCGAGGGGGCGGCGACGAACCTGGTGCAGCTGAAGCAGGTGATGATCGAGCTGCCGGAGGGCGCGGACGAGGCCGCGGCGCGCCAGCGGCTGGAGGCGATCCGCCCGCAGCTGACCTGCGACAACATCCTGGCCCGGGCCAGCTCGGAGCAGGGCCTGCTCGGCGCCGACCTCGGCGAGTCCGACATCCAGAACCTCGCGCCGCAGTTCCAGCAGGTCGCCCGCGAGGCCGCGGTCGGCTCGGTCAGCGCCCCGGTGCGCACCCCGCTGGGCCTGCACCTGCTGGCCGTCTGCGATCGCCGGGCCGGCGGCCCCGAGGCCCCCGACCGCCGTCGCGTCGAGAACCAGCTGTTCGGCCAGAACCTGGCCACCCTGGGGCGGCGTTACATGCGCGATCTGCGCGAGGACGCCCTGATCGAGATGAAGTGATGGCCGGCCCCGGCCCCGTCGCGCCGTTGGCCCTGAGTCTGGGCGAGCCGGCGGGCGTCGGGCCCGAGATCGTCGCCGCCGCCCGGGACGCCCTGAAGGCCTCGGGCCCCGCCTTCGCCGTCGTCGGCGACGCCGCCCTGCTGCGCCGCCAGGGCGGGCCTGTCCAGGCCGTCGCCGACCTGTCCGAAGCCGCCGCCGTCTTCCCGCGCGCCCTGCCGGTGCTGGACCGCCCCCTGCCTGCGCCGGTCACGCCCGGCCGGCCCGACCCGGCCAACGCGGCCGCCGTCGCCGACTGGATCGAGGAGGCCGTGAGCCTCGCGGTCTCCGGCGCCGCCTCCGGGGTGGTCACCGCCCCGATCGCCAAGGCCCCGCTGTACGCCGCCGGCTTCCGCTTCCCCGGCCACACCGAATTCCTGGCTGAACTGACCGCCGACGTTCCCTTCGCCGGAACCCGCGGGCCGGTGATGATGCTGACGGCGAAGGATCTGCGCGCCGCGCTGGTCACCATCCACGAGCCGCTGTCGGCCGTGCCGGCGCGGGTCAAGGCCGACCGGGTGGAACACGTCGCCCGCGTCGTCCACGAGGCCCTGCGCCGCGACTTCGGGATCGCTGCCCCCCGTCTGGCGCTGGCCGCGCTCAATCCCCACGCCGGCGAGGGCGGCGCCATGGGGCGCGAGGAGATCGAGGTTCTGGGCCCGGCCGCCGCCGCCCTGCGCGCCGGGGGCGTGGACATCACCGACCCGCTGCCGGCCGACACCATGTTCCACGACGAGGCCCGAAGGGCCTATGACGCGGCGATCTGCCTGTACCACGACCAGGCGCTGATCCCGGTCAAGACGCTGGACTTCTGGGGCGGCGTCAACGTCACCCTCGGCCTGCCGGTGGTGCGCACCTCGCCCGACCACGGCACGGGCTTCGACATCGCCGGCAAGGGCATGGCGCGGGCCGACAGCCTGATCGCGGCGGTGAAGCTGGCGGGGGAAATGGCGGCGGCGCGGGCGGCGGCGCCGAGCGCCTGATCCTCCCCCGCAGGGGGGCCACCCGAAGGGTGGTGGAGGGGGCGACCCTCACAAATCCTCCCCCGCAGGGGGAGGGGGACCGCCGGAACGGCGGTGGAGGGGGCGGCGAGCCGTCCGCTGGTGAAGGGCCTCGGCCGCGATCCGCGCCCTCAGCCCCTGCAGAACCCCGTCGAGGTTCTCCAGCACCTCCCGCGCCGGAATGCGGAAGGTGGAGATGCCGCGGCTCTCCAGCCAGACGGCGCGGCGGCGATCGCGGACGAGGCGCTCTGGGTCCTCGTGGCAGACGCCGTCGATCTCCACAGCCAGGCGGCACGCATGGCAATACAAGTCGAGAATCCACGGCCCTCCGGATGCTGTCGGCGAAAGTGGACGCCCAGCCGGTTTCGTCGCACCGCCTGCCAGAGAACGACCTCCGGGAGGGACATTCGGCGGCGCAAGGCGCGGGCGCGGTGGAGGGTGAGGGGCCGGGCTTCCATGAGGAGCAGGGTGCGAGGTGCAGCGGCGGGACGCAATCAATTGCAATCCTCGGTGGTCATTCGCCCCCTCCACCACCCTTCGGGTGGTCCCCCTCCCCCGTTGGGGGAGGATTGGTGAGGGTCGCCCCGTCCACCGCGGTCCCCCTCCCCCTGCGGGGGAGGAATGGGTATGACGGCCCGGTGACCGACCTCCCCTCCCTGCGTGAACAGCTGGACGCCCACGGCCTCTCGGCGAAGAAGAGCTTCGGGCAGCATTTCCTGCTCGACCTGAATGTGACGCGGAAGATCGTGCGGCTGGCGGGGCCGTTCGAGGGGCGGAGCGTGGTCGAGGTGGGGCCGGGGCCCGGGGGGCTGACGCGGGCGCTGCTGGAGAGCGACGCGGGCAAGGTGGTGCTGGTCGAGAAGGATCCGCGCTTCCTCCCCCTGCTGGGCGAGCTGGACGACGGGACCGGGCGGCTGCAGATCGTCGAGGGCGACGCGCTGAAGGTGCGCGAGGCCGAACTGGTCGACGGGCCGGCGCACCTGGTCTCCAACCTGCCCTACAACGTCGGCACGGCCCTGCTGATCAAGTGGCTGACCGGGCCGTGGACGCCGCACGCCCTGACCCTGATGTTCCAGAAAGAGGTGGCCGAACGCGTCGTGGCCGCGCCGGGCGACGAGGCCTACGGGCGGCTGGCGGTGATCAGCCAGGCGGTCTGCGACGCCCGCATCGTGCTGCACCTGCCCGCCGCCGCCTTCACCCCGCCGCCCAAGGTGGCCTCGGCCGTGGTGCATCTGGTCCCGCGCCCCGACCGCCCCGAGCGCGACACGCTCAAGCGGCTGGAGCGGGTCACGGCGGCGGCCTTCGGCCAGCGCCGCAAGATGCTGCGCTCGAGCCTGAAGCCGCTGGGCGGCGCGGCCCTGTGCGAAGCCGCCGGGATCGATCCGGAGGCGCGGGCCGAGACGGTGGACCTGGCCGGCTTCCTGCGGCTGGCGGCGGCGCTGCCGACCGTGTGAGGTCGACGCCGTCGAGGCCTGTCCCGCTCAGGCCGCTGATCGGCCCCCTTCGTACCAGCCCTTCGACCGGTTCACGATCCAGACCACCGACAGCATCACGGGAACCTCGATCAGCACCCCCACGACGGTGGCGAGCGCGGCGCCGGTTTGGACGCCGAACAGGCTGATCGCCGCCGCCACCGCCAGTTCGAAGAAGTTGCTGGCGCCGATCAGGGCGGAGGGACCCGCGACGTTGTGAGCCTCCCCCGCCGCGCGGTTGAGCAGGTAGGCGAGGCCGGAGTTGAAATAGACCTGGATCAGGATGGGCACGGCGAGCAGGCCGATCACCAGCGGCTGGGCGATGATCTGTTCGCCCTGGAAGGCGAACAGCAGGACCAGGGTCGCCAGCAGGGCCGCGATAGACACCGGTCCAAACCCTTTCAGCGCCCGCTCCAGCGCGCCGTCGGAGGCCCGCAGCAGGGCGAGGCGCGCGGCCTGGGCGAGGATCACCGGGACGATGATGTAGAGGGCGACGGACAGCAGCAGGGTCTGCCAGGGCACCACCACGGCCGCCAGCCCCAGCAGCAGTCCAACGATCGGCGCGAAGGCGATGATCATGATCGCGTCGTTGAGGGCCACCTGGCTGAGGGTGAAGTGCGGTTCGCCCCTGGTCAGATGGCTCCAGACGAACACCATGGCTGTGCAGGGCGCCGCCGCGAGGATGATGAGGCCCGCGATGTAGCTTTCGATCTGGTCGGCGGGCAGCAGGGGCCGGAACAGCAGGCCGACGAACAGCCAGGCCAGCAGGGCCATGGAGAACGGCTTGACCGCCCAGTTCACGAACAGGGTCACGCCGATGCCGCGCCAGTGGCTCCGGACCTGGCCCAGGGCGGAGAAGTCCACGCGCATCAGCATCGGTATGATCATCGCCCAGACGAGCACGGCGACGGGGATGTTGACCTCGGCGACCTCGGCCGATGCGAGGACGGCGAAGGCCTCGGGAAACAGCCAGCCCAGACCCACGCCCGCGCCGATGCAGAGGATGACCCAGAGGGTGAGGTAGCGTTCGAACAGGTTCACTGGACGGATTCCGCGGCCCAGGCCCGGAAGGGGCCCTCGCCGACATTGTTGAGGATCGCCCCGGCGAGGATCGACCGGGCCGAATTGCCCGTACAGAGGAAGAGGGCGTTGCGGGTCATGCCGGTTCAGCAGCAGGCGGCGGCGGGTTGCGCGGGCGTCGAACAGCACGAGGCCGCCGGCGCGGCGGCGGCGACCCGTTCGCCCGCACCCGGCTCGTCCTCGCCATAGGCGGTCGCTTCGCCGAAGGTGAAGAAGGTCTCCCAGCGCAGGCCGGACGGGTCATTCACCCAGGCCTTGTCGGAGCGGGCGTAGCAGCACGTGGCCGCCTGCTGGTCCCGGGTGGTCTCGCCGGCCGCCTTGAGGCGCCCAGCCAGCTCCTGGAGTTCCTCGGACGTGTCGACCTGGATGCCGAGGTGATCCACACTGGCGGTCCGCGCCCGGTCGGAAATGGCGAAGTTGACCCGCGGATCGTCGAGCATCCACCTGGCGTAATCGTCCTTCACGACGCCGGGAGCGGCCCCGAAGAGGGTCGAGTAGAAGCCGATCGAGGTCGCGAGGTCGTCGACCGCGACGTGGACATGCAGGCGTTTCATTGACGGGTTCCTTCCGTGGGGTTGCAGCAGACGACCCGGTTCGCCGCGTCGGCGAGCGGGACGCAGACTTCCGACCGGCCCTGGCAGCAGTCCTCCATCAGGAAGATGAGCAGCTCGCTCATGCCGTCGTAGTCGGCGAAGTAGATGATGGACCGCCCCTCGCGGCGGCTGCGGACGAGGCCCGCGTTGGAGAGGATCGTCAGCTGCGCCGACAGGGTGTTCGGCGGGACCGCCAGCGTCCGGGCGATCTCGCCGGCGGCGACGCCCTCCTGGCCCGCGCGGACGAGGAGCCTGAACACCGCGAGGCGGTTCTCCTGGGCGAGAGCGGACAGGCGGCTGATGGCTGACTGCGTTTCCATACTTCCGCGAATATGGAATCATTCGCCCGCTGTCAACAAGAAGGGCCGCCCCCTTTCGGAAGCGGCCCCGCATTGTTCAGCCTTGACGGCTTCGGTTCAGGCGCAAACCCCCGCCGGAGGGGAGGTCGCGTCCGACGGCCGGGCCGCGCGCGGCTGGAAACAATGAGACATTCGACCACCTCCTTTCGCTGTTGAAACAGGAGCTTGGAGATAGGAGACGCGGGGGGCGGCGCAAGGGGGCGGGTTAGGGGAACCTCCGCCCTTCTCCTCAGACCACCTCGTTCAGCAGGGCGTCGCGGTAGTGCGCCACCCAGAGGTTGCGACGGCGCTTCGAGCGTTCGGCGTGATAGATGTGGGCCAGCTCGGCGTAGGAGCGGTCGAAGTCGTCGTTGACGAAGACGTAGTCGAACATGTCGCAGTGTGCGATCTCGCCCTTCGCGTTCTGGATGCGGCGCTCGATGACCTCGTCGTCGTCCTGCGAGCGTGTGACGAGGCGGCGGCGCAGCTCCTCGAGGCTGGGCGGCAGGATGAAGACGCGGACGGCGTCGTCAGGGCATTTTTCGGCGATGTCGCGGGCGCCCTGCCAGTCGATGTCGAACAGCACGTCGCGGCCTTCGGCCAGGGCGCGGTCGATGGGGGCGCGGGGGCTGCCATAGCGGTTGCCGTGCACGTCGGCCCACTCGAGGAAGGCGTCCTCGTCGATGAGGCGCTGGAACTCCTCGTGGGAGACGAAGTGGTAGTCGCGGTCGGCGACCTCGCCCGGACGGATCGGCCGGGTGGTCATGGAGATGGACAGCTCCAGCCCCGCGTGATCGGCCATCAGCCGGCGGCACAGGCTGGTCTTGCCCGCGCCGGACGGGCTGGCGACGATCAGGAGGACGCCGCGGCGCGGCGTGCGTTCATTCGACATTCTGGACCTGTTCCCGCAGCTGCTCGATCACGGCCTTGAGATCGAGGCCGATTCCGGTGAGCGCGGTGGTAGCCGATTTCGAGCAGAGGGTGTTCGCCTCCCTCATGAATTCCTGCATCAGGAAGTCGAGTTTCCGCCCGGCGGGGGGCTGGCGCAACAGTTGGCGGGCGGAGGCGACGTGGGCGACGAGGCGGTCGAGCTCCTCGCGCACGTCGGCCTTGGCGGCGAGGGCGGCGGCCTCGAGGAAGACGCGCTCGTCGAGGCCCGGGGCGTCGGGGGCGAGCTCGGCCATTCGCCGGGCGAAGCGGTCGCGGACGGCCTCGACCTGGGCGGCGGCTTCGGCCTCGGCGCGGGCGACGAGGGCCTCGATGCGCTCGATGAAGGCCTCGATCACCGGCCGCAGCTGGGCCCCCTCGCGGCGGCGGGACGCCTGCAGGGCGTCGAGCGCCTGGTCGATGGAGGCCGCCATGGCGGCCTCGACGGCGGCGCGGGCCTCGGCGTCGTCGGCGTCCTCGGGGGCCTCGAGCACGCCGCGCAGGGCCAGCAGGCCGTCGGCGGTGGGCGGGGCGGCGCCGTCGGCGGCCAGCCGGCGGGCGAGGTCGGCGTAGCGGGCCAGCACCGGCTCGTTGACGCGGACGGCGGCGGCGGACTCGGCGCGTTTCGCCTGCACGCCGACGGTGACCTGGCCGCGGGCGAAGCGGCCCTGGGCGGCGGCTTTCGCCAGACGCTCCAGATTGTCGAAGCCGGGCGGGCCCCGGAAGCGCAGCTCCAGCCCGCGGCCGTTGACCGAGCGGGCCTCGACCGACCAGCTCCAGTCGCCGTGGACGTCGTCGGCGCGACCGAACCCGGTCATGCCGGAAAGGGGCTCCGTCATTGCGCCGGCGCCTGTTGCGGGATGGTGACGACCTTCGCCCCGGGCGGGACGTTCACGGCGGGCGGGGCCGCGGCGTCAGGGTCGGCGTTGGGCACGCCCGGCACGGTCCCGGGGACAGCGGGGGCCGGGGCGCCGGGGGGCAGGCCGGCCTTGCGCCGCTCGATCTCGCGCCAGCGGGCCACGTTCTGCAGGTGCTCCTCGAAGCTGCGGGCGAAGACGTGGCCGCCCGTGCCGTCGGCGACGAAGAACAGCTCGTCGGAGCGTGGCGGGTTGAGCACGGCGGCGATGGCGGCCTCGCCGGGGTTGGCGATCGGCGTCGGGGGCAGGCCGTCGATCTGGTAGGTGTTCCACTCGGTCGGGCGCTCCAGCTCGGAGCGGCGGATGCCGCGGCCCAGCGGCCGGCCCCGGGTGATGCCGTAGACGATGGTCGGGTCGCTCTCCAGCCGCATGCCCATGCGCAGGCGGTTGGTGAAGACGGCGGCGACGCGCGGCCGCTCGGCGGCGACGCCGGTCTCCTTCTCGACGATGGAGGCGAGGATCACCGCCTCCTCGGGCGAGGTGACGATGCTGTTGGGGCCGCGCTGCGCCCAGAGGCGGGCGAGGTTGCGGTCGTGCGCCACCTGCATGCGCTCGAGCACCGACTCGCGGCTCTCGCCGCGGGTGATCTCATAGGTCTCGGGCCACAGGGTCCCCTCCTCGGGGACCTCGGCGATCTCCCCGGTCAGGATCGGCTCGGCCATCAGGATGTCGACGGCCTGGGCCGAGGACCAACCCTCGGGCAGGGTCACGAAGTGGCGCACCACCCGGCCGTCGACCAGCAGCTTCACCACCCCGCTGAGCGAGGTCCGCGACGGCACCTCGTACTCGCCCGCCCGCAGCCTGCGGTCGGCCCCGGTCAGGGTCACGGCGGCCTTGAACATGTCGGTCGAGCGGATCACCCCGGCGGCGCGCAGCTGGGCGGCGATGGCGTTGACCCCGGCCCCGCTGGGCAGGGTGACGATGGTCGCCTCCCCCTCGCGGGCCGCCGGGCCCGGGGCGTAGAAGACGCTCCACGCCGCGGCCAGGGCGGCGATCAGGAAAAGGCTGAAGGTGGCGGTGGCGGCGAGGATGGCCGCCTTGCGCCCGCCGGCGGCGCTCCCCCCGAAGCGGCGCAGCACGTCAGGCGACCTTGCGGAAGATGACGCTGGCGTTGGTGCCGCCGAAGCCGAAGGAGTTGGACATGGCCACGTCGATCTCCATCGGCTCGGCCTTGCCCGAGACCATCTTCAGCGCCGTCTCGTGCTCCGGACTGTCGAGGTTGATGGTCGGCGGGGCCAGCTGGTCGCGGATGGCCAGAACGCAGAAGATCGCCTCCACCGCCCCGGCGGCGCCCAGCAGGTGGCCGATCATCGACTTGGTCGAGGACAGCGCCACGTTCGGCGCGTGGTCGCCCATCAGCCGTTCGACCGCCTTCGCCTCGATCCAGTCGGCCATGGTCGAGGTGCCATGGGCGTTGACGTAGTCGATGTCCGACACGTCGATGCCGGCCCGCTTGATGGCCATCTGCATGGCGCGGTAGCCGCCCTCCCCGTCCTCGGACGGGGCGGTGATGTGGTAGGCGTCGCCGCTCATGCCGTAGCCGATCACCTCGGCGTAGATCTTCGCCCCGCGCGCCCTGGCGTGCTCGTACTCCTCCAGCACCATGATCCCGGCGCCCTCGCCCATGACGAAGCCGGCGTGGTCCTTGTCGTAGGGCCGGCTGGCCTTCTCGGGCGCGTCGTTGAAGTCGGTGCACAGGGCGCGGCAGGCGAGGAAGCCGGCGATGCCGATGGGCACGATCGAGCTCTCGGCCCCGCCGGCCACCATGACCTCGGCGTCGCCGAGCGCGATCATCCGGGCCGCGTCGCCGATGGCGTGGGCGCCGGTGGCGCAGGCGGTGACGACGGAGTGGTTCGGCCCCTTGAGCCCGTGGCGGATCGAGATCTGGCCCGAGGCCAGGTTGATCAGGGCCGAGGGGATGAAGAAGGGGCTGACCCGGCGCGGGCCCTTCTCCTGCAGCTCCAGCGCCGTGGCGGCGATGGGGCCGAGGCCGCCGATGCCGGAGCCGACCATGACCCCGGTGCGCTCCTTCTCCTCGTCCGTCTCGGGCTTCCAGCCGGCGTCGGCCAGGGCCTCGTCGGCGGCGGCGATGGCGTAGACGATGAAGTCGTCGACCCGCTTGCGGTCCTTGGCCGACATGACCTTTTCCGGGTCGAAGGCGCCCGGCGTCTCGGGCGTGCCGCCGCCGCGGCCGTCGACCTGGGGCACCTCGCCGGCGATGGTGCAGGCGTAGCCCTCGGTGTCGAAACAGGTGATCGGCTTGATCCCCGACCGGCCCTCCACGATCCCCTTCCAGCTGTGCTCAACGCCCCAGCCCAGCGGGGTCAGCAGTCCAAGGCCGGTGACGACGACGCGACGCATGCGGCGATCCTTTGCGGTGAATCCGCCGGGGAGAATAGGGAAGCGGGGGGCGGAGGGCTAGGCGGGGGTGTGGGGGAGGTGCCGAGCACCGCGTTGCTTCTGACGTGACCCCCGTTTCTCATCCAGCCATAACAAGAGTCCGTAGTTGATCTGAGCTGGGGTTGTTGGGGTTGGCAAGAGGCCGGTCTGCGCAGCCATCAACCAGCGCAGCAGGCCGGCCGATCTTTCCGGTCAAGCGCCTCGGCATAGGCCTTTGGCGTCAGCCAGCCGAGCTTGGAGTGCGGCCGGGCTTCGTTGTAGTCGCGCCGCCAGGATTCCAGCACGATGCGGGCGTGTGGCAGCGACCGGAACAGAGTTTCGTTCAGCAGCTCGTCCCGTAGACGGCCGTTGAAGCTCTCGTTGAAGCCGTTCTGCTGGGGCTTGCCCGGCGCGATGTAGTGCCAGCCGACGTTGGCCTC
>NZ_FOZV01000001.1 GCF_900116065.1 Brevundimonas viscosa | reverse complement strand
TCCTCCCGTCCCGGCTACGGCGCCGAGGGCCGCGTCGCCGGCCGCGCCGTTGAGGTCGGCGCAGACCGTCTGATGCGCGACCTTGGCCACGACCTGTCCGCCTTCGCCGATCAGGCCGAACGGCTGGGCGAGGAGGGCAAGAGCCCGCTCTACGCCGCCGTCGACGGCCGGCTGGCCGCCGTCATCGCAGTCGCCGATCCGATCAAGCCCACGACGCCGGCCGCCATCGCCGCCATCCACGCGCTGGGCCTGAAGGTGGCGATGATCACCGGCGACAACCGCCGCACCGCCGAGGCCGTGGCCCGGCGCCTCGGCATCGACGAGGTGCGCGCCGAGATCCTGCCGGACGGCAAGGTCGCGGCGATCCGCGCCCTTCAGGCCGGCGGCCGCCGCGTCGCCTTCGTCGGCGACGGCGTCAACGACGCTCCCGCCCTGGCCGCCGCCGACGTCGGCCTCGCCGTCGGCGGCGGCACGGACGTGGCCATCGAGAGCGCCGACGTAGTGCTCACCGGCGGCGATCTGCGCGGCGCCGTCAACGCCATCGCCCTGTCGCGCGCCACCATGCGCAACATCCGCCAGAACCTGGTCTGGGCGTTCGGGTATAATGTCGTGCTGATCCCGGTCGCGGCCGGCCTGCTGTTCCCGCTGTTCGGCTGGCTTCTGTCGCCGATGCTGGCCGCCGGCGCCATGGCCCTGTCCAGCGTCAGCGTCCTGACCAACGCCCTGCGCCTGCGCGGCTTCAGGACCCGCTTCGAAGGAGTTCAACCATGAACATCGGCCAGGCCTCCCGGGCGACGGGCGTGTCGACCAAGATGATCCGCTACTACGAATCCGTCGGCCTGATCCGCCCGGCCGACCGCACGGACAGCAACTACCGCGACTTCGGCGAGCGTGATGTGCGCGAGCTGCAGTTCATCCGCCGCGCCAGGGACCTCGGGTTCTCGGTGGCGGAGATCGGCCATCTGCTGTCGCTCTGGCGCGACCGCGACCGCCCCAGTCGGGAGGTCAAGGCCATCGCCCAGAAGCACATCGCCGATCTCGACGCCCGCATCGCCGAGATGAAGGCGATGGCCGACGCCCTGCGCACCCTGGCCAATTGCTGCGCCGGCGACGACCGGCCGGATTGCCCGATCCTCGTCGACCTCTCGGGACTCGACGGAAAGGCGCTCCACAGCCCCGGACGGGTCGCCTGACGCAAACCTGGGTGCCAGGGCCCAGGACGCTTGAGAGCACCGTCAGGCGCCTCGGCGTCGAGAGACGACGGCCTGGGACGCAGGAATCCGTCCCAGCCCGCACTACGCCGTGGATTCAGGCTGACGGCCTGCGGCATCGTTGCGATTGACTTGCAGACGCATTCGCTTATGGGGCGGGCCAACAACAAGGGTTCGTCTCAATGTCCAAGCGTCTTCTCTCCACCGCCTCCCTCCTCGCCCTGACCGCCGCCTCACCGGCTTTCGCCCAGGACGGAACCGAGCCGGTGGCGCTGGACGAGGTCGTGGTGACCGCCGCGCGGACCGAGACGCCGCGCTCCGCCATTCCGGCCACCGTCCAGCTGATCGACGCCGGGGAGATCGTCACGCAGACGGCGCTCGGCGCCAGCGCGGTCGACCTCGTCGCCACCCTGTCGCCGTCGTTCTCGCCGACGCGGCAGAAGCTGTCGGGCTCCGGCGAGACCCTGCGCGGCCGCTCGCCGCTGTACCTGGTCGACGGGGTGCCGCAGTCGACGCCGCTGCGCGACGACAGCCGCGACGGCTACACCATCGATCCCTTCTTCATCGACCGGGTCGAGGTGATCTTCGGCTCCAACGCCATCCAGGGCATCGGGGCCACCGGCGGGGTGGTCAACTACGTCACCGCCGCGCCCGGCCGGAACGCCGACGGCTGGGACGGCCGGCTGCTGGCCCAGACCAGCGTGGACGACAGCGTGTTCGGCGACAGCCTCGGCTGGAAGCTGGCGGCCATCGGCGGCCGCGATTTCGGAGACTGGGACCTGACCCTCGGCGCCGCGCGCGAGGACCGGGGCGCCTTCTACGACGGCGAGGACCGGCGCATCGGCATGGATGGCGCCCAGGGCGAGATCCAGGACAGCTCCAGCTGGTCGGTGTTCGCCAAGGCCGGTTTCGAGCCGTCGGCCGGACGCCGGCTGGAGCTGTGGGTCAATCATTTCGAGCTGGAGGGCGACGGCGACTACGTCACCGTCCCGGGCGACCGGGCGACCGGCGTGCCGACCACCTCGGCGCGCGGCACGCCGCCGGGGATCCAGCCGCTCAACGACGTCACCTCGGCCGCCCTGACCTGGCGCGACCGCAACGTGCTGGGCGGGACCTTCCGGGCGCAGCTGTTCGCCCACGACTACGAGGGCGTGTTCGGCGGCGGGACCTTCGGGACCTTCCAGGACCCGGCCATCGCGCCCCGGGGGACCCTGTTCGACCAATCGGCCAACAACTCCGAGAAGCTGGGCTTCAAGCTGGACTGGGAGCGGCTGGTCGATCCCGTTCCGGGGCTGCGGCTGCTGGCCGGGCTCGACGGCCTGCGCGACACCACCTTCCAGGCCCTGGTGCTGACCGACCGCATGTGGGTGCCGGAGACCACCTACGAGAGCCTCGCCCCCTTCGTGCAGCTGAACCAGCGCCTGCTGGACGGCCGGCTGAACCTGTCGGGCGGCGTGCGGCACGAGAGCGCCACCCTGATCGTCGATGACTTCACCACCCTCGCCTCCTATGGCTCGCAGCAGGTGGACGGCGGCGAGCCCTCGTTCGAGGAGACGCTGTACAATGTCGGCGCGACCTTCGAGCTGGTCGACGGGCTGACCGCCTACGGCTCGTTCGCCCAGGGCTTCAGCATGGCCGACGTCGGCCGGGTGCTGCGTGGCATCGACATCCCCGGACAGGACGTCGACACCTTCCTCGACGTCTCGCCGGTGATCTCCGACAACACCGAAATCGGCCTGGAGTACCGGCGCGGCCCGTTCCAGGCCTCGGCCGCGGCCTTCCGGTCGGAGTCCGATCGCGGGGCCCTGCTGGTCATGGTCGGCGGCGTCTACGAGGTGCAGCGGCAAGCCACGAAGATCGAGGGGCTGGAGGTCACCGCCCGCTACGACGTCACCGACGCGCTCCGCGTCGGCGGGGCGTATTCGCACCTCGACGGCCGCACCGACATGGACGGGGACGGCGCCCTCGACAGCGACCTTGACGGGGCCAACATCGCCCCGGACCGCCTGCTGCTGTGGGGCGAGATGGATCGCGGCGACTTCTCCCTGCGCCTGCAGGGGCAGCACCTGTTCGAGCGGAGCTTCGACGGCGGCGACCCGCGCAACGATTTCGACGGCTACACCCTGCTGGACGCCGTCGGCGTGTGGCGTGCGTCATTCGGCGACGTCAGCCTCGGCGTGCAGAACCTGCTGGACGAACAGTACGTCAGCTACTTCTCGGACACCCAGGCGCCGACCGACAACGGGCGGTTCTTCGCCGGCCGCGGCCGCACCCTGACGCTCGGCGTGACGCGCCGGTTCTGATGGGGGCGATCCGGCTCATCCACGCCTGGGCGGGGGCGATCGTGTCCCTGATCCTCGCCGTCCTCGGGCTCAGCGGCGCCCTGCTGGTGTTCGAGGACGACTGGGTTCGCCTGACCGCCGGTCGCGACCCGGGGGCCCTGTCGGCCGATCCGGCGCAGCTGGGGCTCGCGGCGAACGCGCTGCAGGCCCGCTACGGCGACGCCATCTCCTCGGTGGTGTTCGCCGGCGGCGATCTCG
The DNA here is from genome assembly GCF_900116065.1 of Brevundimonas viscosa. Taxonomy (GTDB): domain Bacteria; phylum Pseudomonadota; class Alphaproteobacteria; order Caulobacterales; family Caulobacteraceae; genus Brevundimonas; species Brevundimonas viscosa. Next base: position 804,460 of record NZ_FOZV01000001.1, on the reverse strand, counting down.
ACCTGCACAAGGTCTACATGGGCGAGCGCTTCGCCTACGCCGGGGCCGAAGGGCAGGTGCTGGCCGAATGGGGCGGCACGGCGCGGGCCGAGGCCTGGGTGTTCGACCTGCACCACTTCCTGCTGGCCGGCGCGCCGGGTGAGATCGTCGGCGGCGTGGCCGGACTGGCCGGCGCCCTGCTGGTGCTGACCGGTCTGGTTGTGTGGATCCCGGCGTGGCGCGCTTCCGGCTGGCGGGTGTGGCCCGCCTCGACGAAGCGGCGCGACCTGGTGGCCAGCCATCGCAACCTCGGCCTGATCTTCGCCGCCCCGGTCTTCCTGCTGTGCCTGACCGGCGGGGCCATCGTTTTCCACGACCAGACCCGCGCCCTGCTGCAGGCGATCGCGCCGGAGTCCGGCCCGGCGCCCACGCCGGCCGAGGTCGGGACCGGCGTCGTCGACTGGGCCGTCGCCCTGCCCGCCGCCCAGGCCGCCTTCCCCGGGGCCCGCATCCGCACCGCCGGCCTGCCCCCGGAGCCGGGCAAGCCGGCCTCCGTCCGCCTGCGCCAGCCGGGCGAATGGCATCCCAACGGCCGCACCGTGGCCCTGATCGATCCGGCCACCGGCCGGGTGGTGCAGACCGTCGACGCCCAGACGCTGGGGGGCGGGACGCGGCTGCAGAACGCCCTGTATCCGATCCACGCCGCCTCGGTGGGCGGCTGGCTGTACGATCTGGTGGTCGCCCTGTCCGGTCTCGCGCTGGCGGCCCTGGGCGGGGTGGGGACCTGGTCCTTCCTCGTCAAGCCGCGACGGCGCCGGCCCGGGCTGAACGCGCCGGCCGCAACCGTCCCGGCGCGCGGGCGTTAACCGCCAAGGTTCAACGCCGAAGGGGGACTTCCCATGCGCACCATCGCTCTCGCCGCCGTCGCCGCCCTGGCGCTCGGCGCCGCCGCCTGCACCGAGGCCGAGCAGGACGACGCCCAGGCCGACGCCAACGAAGCCGCCGCCGATGCGGGCGACGCCACCGCGGAGGCCGCCGACTCGTTGCAGGAAGAGGCCGCGCAGGTCGGCTCGGCCATCGCCGCCGGCGCCGGCGAGGTCGCCCAGGAGATCGACGAGGGCACCGACCGGCTGGCCGAAGAAGCCGACGAGCAGAAGGCCGAGACCGCCGCGGACGAACGCGGCAACTAGGCCGCCGCCGGCTCCGCCAGCAGGGCGTCCATCAGGGCCCGCGCCTCGGCGCTGGCCCAGTCGGCCTCGCCGGAGAAGTGGGCGCGGATGCGCCCCTGCCGGTCCAGCAGCACCGTCTGGGGCATCTTGCCCTTGCCCGGCAGTTCGAACGGCAGCTGGAATTTCGGGTCGCTGTACAGCGGCAGGGGCTCGTGCACGTCGATGAAGCTCTTCGCGTCGGCGATGGCGTCCGCCGTGGCGTCGACGTTGATCGGCAGCACCACCAGGTCCGTGCCTTCGTAGGCCTCCGCCAGCCGCGCCAGCGTCGGCATCTCGGTGCGGCAGGGCGCGCACCACATGGCCCACAGGTTGACCACCACCACCTTGCCGCGGAAGTCGGCGAGGCTGACGTCGGCGCCGTCGCGGGTCTTGAAGACATAGGCGGGCGCGGGTGCGCGCGTGGTCGGGGTCTCCAGCCGGGCGATGGAGCCGACGGCGAACCGGGCCAGTTCGCTCCGGGCGGCCGGCTCCGGCGGCGCGGCTTTGTCGATCAGGTCGGGTTTGGCGTATAGGACCGCGGCGCCGCCGATCGCTCCGACCAGCAGCACGCCCGCAATCGCGCCGATCATCGTCTTCGAGACCTTCATGCCCGACCCGACGCCTCCCGAAACGCCGACCAAAGCCCCCGGGGCGGCCAAAGGTCAAGACATGTGGGGCGGGCGCTTCTCGGCCGAACCGGCCGAGATCATGCAGGCGATCAATGTGTCGATCGGCGTCGACCGGCGGCTGTGGGCGCAGGATCTGGCCGGGTCGCGGGCGCACTGCCGCATGCTGGCGGCGCAGGGGATCGTGTCGGCCGCCGACGCCGCGGCCATCCTCGGCGGGCTGGACGCGATCGAGGCCGAGATGCGCGACGGGTCCTTCCCCTTCCGCGACCGCTTCGAGGACATCCACATGAACGTGGAGGCCCGGCTGGCCGAGCTGATCGGCGAGCCCTCGGGCCGGCTGCACACGGCGCGCAGCCGCAACGACCAGGTGGCTGTCGACTTCCGCCTGTGGGTGCGCGGCGCCTGCGACCGGACGGTCGCGCAGCTGGAGGGGCTGCAGCGGGCGCTGCTGGCGCGGGCGGAGCAGCATGCGGGCGACCTGATGCCCGGCTTCACCCATCTGCAGACCGCCCAGCCGGTGACGCTGGGCCACCACCTGATGGCCTATGTCGAGATGTTCGGCCGCGACGCCGGTCGTTTCGCCGACGCCCGCGCCCGCATGAACGAAAGCCCGCTCGGGGCCGCGGCGCTGGCCGGTTCGCCCTTCCCCATCGACCGCCACATGACCGCGGCCGAGCTCGGCTTCGACCGGCCGATGGCCAATTCGCTGGACGCCGTGTCGGATCGCGACTTCGCGCTCGAGAGCCTCGCCGCCGCCTCGATCTGCGCGGGCCACCTGTCGCGGCTGGCCGAGGAGATCGTGGTCTGGATGACGCCGATGTTCGGCTTCGCCAGCCTGCCCGACGACCTGACCACCGGCTCCTCGATTATGCCGCAGAAGCGCAATCCCGACGCCGCCGAGCTGGTGCGCGCCAAGGCCGGGCGGATCATGGGCTCGCTGGTCGCCCTGTCGACGGTGATGAAGGGGCTGCCGCTGGCCTATTCCAAGGACATGCAGGAGGACAAGCCGCCGGTGTTCGAGGCCTTCGACGCGCTGGAGCTGGCGCTGGGGGCGATGACGGCGATGGTCGCGGCGTTGCGGCCCGACACGGCGCGCATGGCCGCCGCGGCGGGCGCCGGCTTTTCGACGGCCACCGATCTGGCCGACTGGCTGGTGCGCGAGCTCAACCTGCCGTTCCGTCAGGCGCACCACGTCACCGGGGCGGCCGTGAAGCGGGCCGAGGCGCTGGGCGTGGATCTGGCGCAACTGCCGCTGGAGGAACTTCAGGCCCTGCATTCCGGCGTGACGGAAGCGGTGTACAAGGTGCTCACCCCCGAGGCCTCGGTCGCCAGCCGCACGAGCTTCGGGGGAACCGCGCCGGAACAGGTCCGGGCGCGCATCGCCGACTGGAAGGGCCGCCTGGCCGAGGGGACACCGGAATGAAGAAGCTGACCGTCGCGGGCCTCGCCGCCCTGATCGCCGTCTCCGCCGCCGGCTGCGGCCGCATGGCCGACCTCGACGCTCCCCCGGCCAAACGCACCGAGCGCGGCATGCGCAGCGCCGAGGCCGAGAACCTGCCCGAGCCGGCCACCATCAATCGCCCGAACCGCCAGCTGCCCATCGAGGGCGGCCCCGGCTCGACCCCCTTCGACGGCCCCGGCAACAGCCCGGGCTGAACCCACGGTTCCCAGTTGCATCATTTCCAGCGGATCGACGGCGCCCTTCACGCGGAAGACGTGTCGCTCGACACCATCGCGGCCGGGGCCGGGACGCCGGTCTACGTCTACTCCACCGCCACCCTGACCCGGCACTACCGGCTGCTGCGTGAGGCGCTGGACGCCCACCGGGAGTCGCTCGGCGACGCCCGGATCGCCTTCGCGGTGAAGGCCAACTCCAATCTGTCGGTGCTGGCGACCCTGGCCCGGCTGGGCTGCGGCGCCGACACCGTCTCCGAGGGCGAGATCCGGCGCGCGCTGGCGGCGGGGATCCCGGCCGACCGGATCATCTTCTCCGGCGTCGGCAAGTCCGACGCCGAGCTGGCCTTCGCCATCGAGACGGGGGTGCGCCAGATCAACGTCGAGAGCGGCGCCGAGCTGGACCGGCTGATCGCAGTCGCCGCCGGCAAGAGCGCGGCGCCGGAGATCGCCCTGCGGGTCAATCCGGACATCGGCGCCGGCGGCCACGCCCGCATCACCACCGGCGGCGCCGCCGACAAGTTCGGCGTGCCCATCGGGGAGGCCTTCGACCTCTACGCCCGCGCCGTCGCCTCGCCGCATGTGACGCCGGTCGGTCTCGCCTGCCACATCGGCAGCCAGATCCTGGATCTCGCCCCCATGGAGGCCGCCTTCCGCACCCTGCGCGAGGCCACCCTGGAACTGCGGACGCGCGGCTTCGAGGTTTTGCGCCTCGACCTCGGCGGCGGGCTGGGCGTGCCCTATCACGGGCAGGCGGAGACGCCCTCGATCGCCGCCTACGCGGCCATGTGCGCGCGCGTGCTGGACGGCCTCGGGGTCGAGGCGGCGTTCGAGCCCGGACGGCTGCTGGCGGCCAACGCCGGCGTGCTGGTCAGTCGGGTGATCCAGGTCAACCAGAGGGGCGACGGTCGCCGCTTCCTCGTGCTCGACGCCGGCATGAACGACCTGATGCGCCCGGCCCTCTACGACGCCTTCCACGACCTCGTGCCGGTGCGTGAACGGGCCGGCGAGCCGGCCCTCCACGACCCCGTCGGCCCGATCTGCGAATCCACCGACGTCTTCGCCCGCGACCGCCTGCTGCCCCCGCTGCAGGCCGGAGATCTGGTCGCCTTCATGAGCGCCGGCGCCTACGGGGCGGTGCTGTCGAGCGAGTACAACTCGCGGCCGCTGGTCCCCGAGGTGCTGGTCGACGGCGACCGCTGGGCGGTGGTGCGCAAGCGGCCCTCGTACGAGGAGATGTGGGCGCGGGAGCCGCGGGCGGCGTGGCTGAAGGGGTGATTGGCGGCTGGTGGCTGGTGGTTGGTGCTTCCCCCGATCAGCCTTGAGTTCAATCACCAATCACCAGTCACCAGCCACCGGTCACCGCGCGCAGCGCTCAATCCAGCGCGCACACGTCCGGCAGCCCCCGCAGGGCGCCCGCGTGGTCCAGCCCGTAGCCGACGAGGAAGCGGTTGGGCGCTTCCCAGCCGACGAAGTCGGGTTCGGGCGCGCGCGGCTTCGGCCGGGGCTTGCGGGCGAAAACGACGGTGAGAACCTCCGCCGCCCCCTTCTCCCTGGCGATGCGCACCGCCTCGGCCAGCGACAGGCCGGTGTCGAATACGTCGTCGATGATCAGCACGCGCCGGCCCTCGATCGGGCGCTGGAAGTCGGCATAGACGTCGATCCGGCCGCGGCTGGTCTGCGCGTCGCCGTAGGAGGCCAGCCACAGGGCGTCGAAGCGGACGTGGCGTCCCCGGCGGGCGAGGGCGCGGGTCAGGTCGGCGGCGAACCACAGGCCGCCGGTGAGCAGGACGGCGGCGACGGTGTCGTCGTCGATCGCCGGCGCGATCCGGGCGGCGAGTTCGTCGACGATGCGCAGGACCTCGGCCTCGGGCAGCAGGACGGTGGGCGTGGGGTGCGCGTCAGCCATGCCCCGGCGATACCGCCCCGGGGCCTTCGGTGTCGAGGGCCTCGGTCAACGGCGTCGCATCGACCGGCCGCAGATCGGCGCGGGCGGCCCCGGACGCCATCGCCGGCCGCAGCCCGGCGTGGCCGGAGGTCGCGACCGGCAGGGGGCGGGCGGCGACGGGCTCGCCCTGCGTCGCCGGAGGCGCGGGAGCCGGCGGCTCGCGTCGGGGCGCCGCGACAGCCGGGCGCGGCGAGGCGGGCGCCGGCGTCGTCTCGAGCAGGAAATCGACGCCGATGCCCTGGGCGCGGGCGCCCGGATCCGGGATCACGGCGGCGAAGCCCTGGACCTTGCCGGGCAGCACCGGGGCGGCCTCGATGCGCACCACGGCGTGGCCGATCTCGGCCCCGTGGGCGTCCAGCAGCGCCACCCGCACCGGCGGCGCGACGCGCTCGTCCTCGCGGACGTTGCGCAGGGCGCCCGAAACGAGGATCCGGCCCGGGTCGGTGGGCAGGGGCCGGGCGCTGACCGCCTCGAAGTCGAGGCCGGTGGGGTTCACCGTCAGGCCGACGGCGGCGTAGGCCGCCGCGGTGCGCGGCGCCATCTCGACCACCTCGACCCGGAACAGCCAGGCGGCGGCGAGGAGCAGGGCGAAGGCCGAGGCCAGGCCGGCCCAGACGGCGCCGTGGGCGGCGGCGCGACGCAGGCGGCGCTGTTGCTCGGCGCGGGCGCGGAAGGCGCGCGGCAGTTCGGGGGCGGGGGTCTCGGCCAGGGATTCCGGCGCGGGCTCGTCGCGGGGCGGCGTCTCCCCGGGCTGGCCGGTGGCGGTCGCCGACAGCTCCAGCGGCTCGTCGAGACTGGCGCGCCAGGTGTGCTTGCAGGATTTGCAGCGGACAGTGCGGCCGTGCGGCCCGATCGCGTCGTCGGGCGCGAAATAGCTGGTGGCGCAGGACGGGCAGGTCAGTATCATGTGCGCTGACTGCGAGGCTCTTCGCCCCCTCCCGTCGCGGCGCATGCCGCGTGCAACCCAGAAATCGATGCCCGTCCAGCCCCGCCGCGCCGCCGACGCCGCCGCCTCGCCCGACACCGTCCGCCTCGACGGCGTCGGCTTCGGCTATGGCCACGGGCCCGAGGTGCTGCGGGACGTTAACCTCACTTTGCCGCGTGGCTCTTTCCACTTCCTTACCGGACACTCCGGGGCGGGCAAGTCGACGCTGCTGAAGCTGTTGACCCTCGCGGCCCGCCCGACGCGCGGCGCGCTCTGGCTGTTCGGCGAGGACGCCGGCGACGCGCCCCGCGGGACCTTGCCGACCTTCCGCCGACGGATGGGCGTGGTGTTCCAGGATTTCCGTCTGCTTGACCACATGAGCGCCTTCGACAACGTCGCCCTGCCCCTGCGGCTGGCCGGAGCGCGGCCGGCGGCCTACGCCGGGAACGTGACCGAGATGCTCGAATGGGTCGGCCTGGGCGACCGGGCGCAGACCTGCCCGCCGGCCCTCTCGGGCGGCGAGAAGCAACGGCTGGCCATCGCCCGGGCGGTGATCGCCGGCCCCGAGCTGATCGTCGCCGACGAGCCGACCGGCAACGTCGACGCGGACATGGCGGCGCGCCTTCTGAAGCTGTTCCAGTCGCTGAACCGGCTCGGCGCCACGGTGCTGATCGCCAGCCACGACGAGGCGCTGGCGGCGCGGTCCGGCGCGGCGGTGCTCAGGCTCGACGGCGGCCGCATCCGGGGGGCGCAGGCATGATCGGGCGGCTGTCCGGACGCCGCGCGCCGATCCTGCCGCGCGAGGCCGGCGGCGAGCCTTGGCTCGCGGCGGTGATCGCCGCGCTCTGCTTCCTCGCCTGCCTGGCGGCGGCGGGGGCGCTGGCGGCCGACCGCGCTGCCCACGGCTGGGCGCGCAGCCTCGGCGCGGAAGCCACCGTCCAGGTCCGCCCCCGGGTCGGCGAAAGCGGCGCCACCGCGGCGGCGCGCGCGGCCGAGACCCTCGCCGGCGTAACCGGCGTCGACGAAGCGGAGGCGCTGGATCGCGAGGCGGCCGAGGCTCTGCTGCGCCCCTGGCTGGGCGAGGCGGTGCTGCCGGACCTGCCCCTGCCCTACCTCGTCGTGGTGCGGCTGGATCGCGACCAGCCGGCCAGCGCCGTCAGCCTCAGCCGGGCGCTGGCGGAAGCGGGCGTCGACGCCACCGTCGACGACCACAGCCTGTGGCGCGCCGAGGTCGAGCGCTCGGCCGGCCTGATCACCGTCCTCGCCGGCGCGGCCTTCCTGTTGACGGCGGGAGCGGCCGCGGCGGCGGTGGTCTACGCCACCCGCGCCGGCATGGCGGCCCAGGCGGGCGTGATCTCCATCCTCAGCCTGAACGGGGCTTCCGACATCCGGATCGCCGGCCTCTACCAGCGTCGCTACGGGCTGCTGGCCGCCGGGGCCGGAGCCGCCGGCGCGCTCGCGGCCATGGCGGCCCTGTCCCTGCTTCGCTTCCTCGGCGGCAGCGACGGGATCACGCCCGCCCTGCCGGTCGTGTGGAGCGACGTGCTGATCCTCTCGTCATGTCCGGCGCTCGCCGCTACGGTGGCGTTGCTCGCGGCGCGGTTGACGGCGCTGGCGCGGCTGCGGGGGCACGACTAGGTTAAAGGCATGAAGTTCCTAACCTTCATCGCCATTCTGGCGCTGATCTGGCTGATCGGCCTGTTCGCCTTCGCCGAGCGGGTGCGTGGCTACACGCCCGCCGAGGCGCCGGCGCGCGCCGACGCCATCGTGGCCCTGACCGGCCCGTCGGCCGAACGCGTCAACGCCGCCATCCGCCTGCTCGAACAGGACAAGGGCGACCGGGTGCTGATCTCGGGCGTCAACCGCGAGGTGCGCCGCCAGGAGCTGCGCGCGCTGACTCCCGGTTCGAACAAGCTGTTCAACTGCTGCGTCGACCTCGGTTTCGAGGCCGAGGACACCATCGGCAACGCCCAGGAGATCGCCGCCTGGGCCGAGGCCAAGAACTACGACAGTCTGATCGTGGTCACCTCCGACTACCACATGCCGCGCGCCCTGACCGAGATCCGCGCCGCGGCGCCGGGGGTCGAACTGACCCCCTACGCGGTGGAGACGCCGTCGCTGGACAATTCGCGCTGGTGGCGGGCGGCGGTGACCGCCCGGCGGATGACGCTGGAGTACATGAAGTACCTCGCCGCTCTCGGCCGCGCCGCCTTCGGCCGGGTGTCCGGCGAGGCGCCGACCGGGGACGCCCCGGTCGAAACCGCGCCGGAAGAGAAGGCCGCCTGACGTGACCACCGTGCGTTCGCTGGTCTTCACGACCTGGCTCTACCTGTCGATGGCCATCTTCGCGGTCGGCCTGTCGCCGGCCCTGCTGATGCCGCACCGGGCGGCGATGACGGTGATCCGCTGGTGGGCGAAGTTCGTGCTGTTCGGCCTGCGCTGGATCTGCGGCGTCCGGGTCGAGTTCCGCGGCCTCGAGCACCGGCCCGCCGGCCCCGCCCTGGTGGCCGCCAAGCATCAGGGCATGCTCGACGTCATCATCCCCTTCGTCGTCCTCGACGACCCCTGCATGGTGATGAAGAAGGAGCTGATGGTCCTGCCCTTCTTCGGCTGGTTCGCCTGGAAGACCAGGATGATCCCGGTCGACCGCTCGGCCGGCTCGAAGGCGCTCAAGGACATGGTCCGCACCGCCCGCGAGCGGGTGCAGCAGGGCCGCCAGGTGGTGATCTTCCCGGAAGGGACCCGCACCGAACCGGGCGCCGTCCCCGACTACAAGCCCGGCGTCGCCGCCATCTACCGGGATCTCGACGGCCCGTGCTGGCCGGTGGCCACCAACTCCGGCGTGCACTGGCCGGCCCACGGGTTCCGGCGTTACCCGGGGACGGTGGCGTTCGAGTTCCTCGCGCCGGTCCCGGCGGGACTGAAACGGCCGGAGTTCATGAGCCAGCTGGAGGGGAAGATCGAGGGGGCGTCGGCGGCGCTGCTGCCCGCCCCCGACCTGACCCATCTGTCCTGACTACCGCAACGCCTCCCACGCCAGCGCGTGCACCCTGTCCCGGCCCAGCGCCGCGGCCATGGGCGGGGTCTCGAACAGGCCGGCCACGGCGGGATCGCGGACGTCGAGGCCGCCGGTGAAGGCGCCGAAGGCGGGCATCAGCAGGCGGCGGCCGTCGGTGACGAAGCAGGGGCGGCGCACGCCGCGGCCCCAGGCCACGACGCGGGCGGCGGGGTGAAGGTGGCCGGCGACCTCTCCGGGCCGGTCGCCGGGCTGCGGTTCGTGGATGAGGCGCAGGGCGCCGAGCTGCAGGGTGGTGACCACACGGCCGGTGAGCAGGTCGAGCGCGCCCGCCAGCGCCTTGAGGTCGTGGTTGCCCTCCAGCCAGATCCAGTCGCGGCCGGCGGCGAGGCGGTCGAGGCGGGTGCGGTCGGCGTCGTTGAGGCGGTCGACGGCCTTGGAGTCGTGGAAGCTGTCGCCGAGGAGGACGACGCGGGCGGGGTCCAGCGCCTCGATCTCCGCCTCGAGCTTGGCGATCGTCGCGGGGCTGTCGTAGGGCGGCAGCATCTGGCCGCGGACGGCGAAGGCGGAGCCCTTCTCGAGGTGCAGGTCCGAGGCGATCAGGGTCCGTTCGGCCTCAACCCACAGGGCGCCCGAGCAGCGCAGCACGCAGGCCTCGCCGTTGACCCGCACCTTAAGCCCGCCGCAGCCGCGCCTGACCGGGGCCAGCGCCTCGCGCAGCTGCGCGTTCATGATCCTTCCCCCCTTGCGGGGGAAGGTGGCCGGCGGAGCCGGTCGGATGGGGGGTATGGTTCAGCCCGCGGGCTGGCTAACGGCGGGCGTGAGGCCGGCAGCCCCCCCATCCGTCTCGCTCCGCGAGCCACCTTCCCCCGCGAGGGGGGAAGGAGAGGTGAAAACAGGCTCATCGCGCGCCCTCCAGTTCCGGCGGGGCGTCGGCCATGACCTCGGCGACGAGCGTCTCCAGTGCGAAGTCCTCGGCGTGGGCGGCGAGGATCATCTCGGCCGCCTCGCCGCCGACGCGCTCGCGGCCGATCTGGACCAGCACCGGCACGCTGAACGGCGAGGGCTTGTCCAGCCGCGCGTGCCGCACATGGCCCCGGATGCGGGTCAGCAGCTGGCCCAGCCGGGCGACGTCGAGCAGGCCCGAGGCGGCGTCGGCGCGGGCGGTGCGGAGCAGCAGGTGGTCGGGCTGGTGGCGGCGGAGCACGTCGTAGATCAGGTCGGTCGAGAAGGTCACCTGCCGGCCGGTCTTCTCGGCCCCCGGCTGGCGGCGCTCGATCAAGCCCGAGATGAGGGCGCAATTGCGGAACGAACGCTTCATCATGAAGCTCTCTTCCAGCCAGGCCTCGAGGTCGTCGCCGAGCAGGTCGGGCTCGAACAGGGCGTCGAGGTCCAGCCCGTGCATCGGCCGGATCGACCAGATGGCCAGCGAATAGTCGGTGCAGACGAAGCCCAGCGGGCCGACGCCCAGCCGGTCCAGCCGGCGGGTCAGCAGCATGGCGAGCGTCGTGTGGGCGATGGAGCCCTCGAATGGGTAGGCGACGAGGAAATGGCGGTCGCCGCGCGGGAAGGTCTCGACCAGCATGTCGCCGGCCTGCGGGATGGCCGAGCGCGCCTCCTGCAGCTCCAGCCATTCCTGTACGTCGGGCGGGAGGACGCGCCAGTGGTCGCGATCCTCGATCATCCGCCGCACCCGCCCGGCGAGGGAGACGGAGATGGGGAATTTCGAGCCGCCCCATGACGGAATCTTCGGGTCGCTGTCGTGGGCTGGCATGACCAAGGCGTCCATGCCGGCGATGCCCTGGAAGGCCCAGACCTGGCCGGCGTAGACGAAGGTGTCGCCGGGCGTCAGCGGCTCGAAATAGCTCTCCTCGACCTCGCCGATCTTGCGCCCGCCGGTCAGTCTCTGGCCCCGGCGCGAGGCGACGCGGACGTTGAGGGTGGCGGCCGAGACGATGGCCCCCACGTTCATGCGGTGGCGCTGGGCGATCTGGGCGTTGCGCACCTTCCAGCGGCCCTCGCGGTCCCGGACGATGCGGGCGAAGCGGTCGTAGGTGCGGAGCGCATAGCCGCCGGTGGCGACCAGGTCGACCACCTCCTCGAAACTCTCCCATGAGAGGCTGCGATAGGGACCGCAGCCGCAAACCTCCGTGTACAGATCATCGAGCCGGAACGGCCCGGCGCAGGCCACGCCCATGACGTGCTGGGCCAGGGTGTCGAGGGTGCCGATGTGGATCGGCTCCCAGTCGAAGGCGTTTTCGGCCACCGCCTCCCGCGCCGCCTGGCATTCCAGCATCTCGAAACGGCTGGCCGGGACCATCAGGGCGCGGCTGGGCTCGTCCAGCCGATGGTTGGCGCGGCCGATGCGCTGCACCAGCCGGCTGGCCCCGCGCGGCGCGGCCAGCTGGATCACCAGGTCGACGTCGCCCCAGTCGATGCCGAGGTCCAGCGTCGAGGTGCAGACCACGGCCCTGAGGTCGCCGCGCGCCATCGCCGCCTCGACCTTGCGCCGCTGCTCGGCGGCGAGCGAGCCATGGTGCAGGCCGATGGGCAGGTCGTCCTCGTTCATCGCCCACAGCGACTGGAACACGAACTCGGCCTGCCAGCGGGTGTTGACGAAGATCAGCGCCATGCCGGCGCGACGGATGATCTCATAGACCTCCGGCAGGGCGTGCAGACCGGTATGGCCCGCCCACGGCACCTTGCCTTCGGAGACCAGCACATCGACGACGGCGGGCGCGCCGGGGTCGCCAAGGACGACCCGAACCCGTTCTCCCCCCGCAGGGGGGAGGGGACCATGCGAAGCATGGTGAGGGGGGAGCCTCGGACCGGCCCCCTCCACCGCTTCGCGGTCCCCCTCCCCCCGCGGGGGAGGAATAGGCCCCGGCCGCAGCCACTCCGCGATCATCCCCGGGTCGTCCACCGTCGCGCTCAGCGCCACCCGGCGCATCCCCGGCGAGAAGGCCTGCAGCCGGCCCAGCCCGAGCGACAACAGATCACCCCGCTTGCCGCTCCAGATGGCGTGGACCTCGTCCAGCACGACGCACTTCAGGTCGGCGAAATACGCCGCCGCCCCTTCCCAGGCGCAGAACAGCGCCAGCTGCTCTGGCGTGGTCAGCAGGATGTCCGGCGGAAACTCGCGCTGGCGCTGGCGCTTCGACTGCTTGGTGTCGCCGGTGCGGCTCTCGACGTGGATGTTCAGCCCGATCTCGCGGATCGGGGTCATCAGGTTGCGCTCGACGTCGGTGGTCAGGGCCTTGAGCGGCGACAGGTAGAGGGTGTGCACCCCCGACCCCGGCCCCGTCTCCGGCTTGGGGCCTCGCTCGGCCAGCTCGATCAGCGACGGCAGAAATCCCGCCAGCGTCTTGCCGCCGCCGGTCGGCGCGACGAGCAGGGCGTGCGATCCGGCCTCGGCGGCGGCGATCATCTCCAGCTGGTGCCGGCGGGGCGCCCAGCCGCGCCGCGCGAACCAGTCGGCGAACAGGGGCGGAAGGGCCGGGGGCGGAAGCGTTGCGGGGGCGGCGGCGGGCGTCACGCATCGCCTATAGCATGTTCCCGTTCCGTTTCACCCGCGAAGCGGTTATCTGTCGACCGTGTCCGTCGACTCCCTCACCGCCGCCGCCGTCCTGACCGGCGCCGAACCGTGGCTGGCCCTGCCGCCGGCGCTGGCCGTGCCGCCGGGCGCGGGCGCGGTCGCCGACGGCGATGGCGCCCGGAAGATCGGGCGCGGCGCGGCGGAGGGGTTGTTCACCGGCGGGGACGTGATGGTCGCCCACGCCAGCCTGACCGCCCGGCGGCTGGGTCTCGCGCCGCCGCCCCGCTCGCCGGAACTGCTGGACGTGCTGGAGCTGTTCGCCTTCGCGCGGCCGGCGCGCTTCTGCGCCCCCTCGGCGGCGGGGCTGGCGCTGGCGATGGGCATGGCCGAACCCAAGGGCGCCGAGGCCCAGGCCGAGGCCTTGCGCGCGGCGGCTGCGCGGCTGCTGACGGAACTGGCGGCGCCGGACTATCCCAACCGCGAGGACGCCGTGATGCTCGCCGAGACGCTGGGCCGGGCCGGATGGAGCTGGGGCTGGCGCGTGCTCGGCGCCCTGCAGCACCAGCCGGTGCGCGAGCGCCGCCATCGCGGCAGCGGACTGGACGCCTGGGCCCGCCTGCCGGAATGGGAGGACGAGGCGCCGCGCGGCGAGGCCGGCTCGGCCCCCGTCGACTCCGAGAGCGCCCGCATCCGGCTGGAGAAGCTGCTGCAGGCCTCCGGCCTCGACGAGACCCGCCCGACCCAGAGCGACTACGCCGCCGAGGCCGCCTTCGCCTTCTCGCCTCGCAATGAGGAGGGCCGGCCGCGCATGCTGCTGGCCGAGGCGGGCACCGGCACCGGCAAGACCCTCGGCTACCTCGCCCCCGCCAGCCTGTGGGCCGAACGCAACCAGGGCGCCGCCTGGGTGTCGACCTACACCCGCGCCCTGCAGCGCCAGATCGACCGCGAGATCGCCAGCCTGTGGCCCGACCCGAAGGAGCGCAAGCGGAAGGCCGTGGTCCGCAAGGGGCGCGAGAACTATCTGTGCCTGCTGAACCTGCAGGAGATGGTGCAGGCGGCGCAGCTGGGCAACGGCGACCTCGTCGGCATGGGGCTGGCCAGCCGCTGGGCCCTGCACAGCCGCGACGGCGACATGACCGGCGGCGACTATCCCGGCTGGCTGCCCGGCCTGTTCGCCACTCCGCCGTCGCAGCAGGCCAGTCCGGCCAACCTGGTCGACCGTCGTGGCGAGTGCGTCCACGCCGCCTGCCCGCACTACCGCACCTGTTTCGTCGAGAAGACTATCCGCGCCAGTCGCCGCGCCGACCTGGTGGTCGCCAACCATGCGCTGGTCATGACGCAGGCCGCCTTCGACGGCGCCCGTTCGGCGCGAGGGCTCAAGCAGGACGGCGAGACGGCGGCGCTGAAGCGCATCGTCTTCGACGAGGGCCACCACCTGTTCGACGCGGCCGACAGCGCCTTTTCCGCCTGCCTCTCGGGACAGGAGGCGGCCGAACTGCGCCGCTGGATCCGCGGACCTGAGGGGCGCGCCCGGCGCGGCCGGGGGCTGGAGCACCGGCTCGGAGACCTGTGCGCCGACAACGAGGCGGCCTCGAAGGCGCTGCAGGACGCCGTCCGCGCCGCCGCCCAGTTGCCGGGCGAGGGCGTCTCGGGCCGCATCGCGCCGGCCTCGGGCGAGGTCAATCCGGTCGGGCCGGTCGAGCGCTTCCTGCTGGCCGCGCTCGAGCAGTTGCGCGCGCGCACCAGCGAGAACGCCTCGGGCGGCGGCGTGGAGTTCGGCATGGAGTGCGCCCTGCGTCCGGCCACCGACCCGGTGCGGGAGGCGGCGCGCGAGGCGGCCCAGGCGCTGGCCGCGATCGAGGCGCCGCTGCTGGCCCTGTCCCGCTATCTCGAGGACATCCTCGACGACGAGGCCGGCGAGCTGGACGGTTCGGCCCGGGCGCGGATCGAGGGCGCCCTGCGCGGCCTCGACCGGCGGGCGCGCATGACCCTGCCGGGCTGGCGCTCCATGCTGGCGGCGCTGGACGCCGGCGGCGACGAACCGGACCCCGACTTCGTCGACTGGCTGTCGGCCGAGGCCGCCTTCGGGCGGATCATGGACGTGGCCCTGCGCCGGCACTGGATCGACCCCACCGTGCCGCTGGAGGCGGCGGTGGTGATGCCGGCCCATGGCGTGCTGGTCACCTCGGCGACCCTGTCCGACCCGCTGTCGGACGATCCCTTCGACCTCGCCCGCCTGCGCACCGGAGCCGCCCGGCTGATCGAGCCGGCGCGGACCCTGAAGGTCGAGAGCCCCTTCGACTACGCCGCCAACAGTCGCGTCATCGTGGTCAACGACCTGATCAAGGACGACCCGCGGCAGACCGCGGCGGCGATGCGCGAGCTGTTCCTAGCCGCCGGCGGCGGGGGCTTGGGCCTGTTCACCGCCATCCGGCGACTGAAGGCGGTCTACGAACGGCTGGGACCGGACCTGGCGAAGTCGGGCATCCCGCTCTACGCCCAGCATGTCGATCCGCTGGAGGTCGGGGCGCTGGTCGATGTGTTCCGGGCCGAGCAGGACAGCTGCCTGCTGGGCACCGATGCGGTGCGCGACGGGGTCGATGTGCCGGGGCGGTCGCTGCGCATCCTCGCCTTCGACCGGGCGCCGTGGCCGCGGCCGGACCTGCTGCACAAGGCGCGGCGCGAGCGCTTCGGCGGCGGGCCCCAGGCGCGGGCCTGGGACGACGCCCTGGCCCGCGCCCGCATGGCCCAGGCTTTCGGCCGGCTGATCCGTCGCGCCGACGACAAGGGGGTGTTCGTCATGCTCGACGCGGCCACCCCCACCCGCCTGTTCGCCAGTCTGCCGCCCGGGACCGAGGTTCAGCGCATGGGACTGGCCGAGGCGGTGGAGATGGTCGGCGAATTTCTCGCCTGATCAGGCCTCGAAGGTGATCTCGACGCTCGCCGCCGAGCGCTCCGCCGCCCCGTGGAACACCGCCTCGATGTTGTTGCCGTCCGGGTCCAGCAGGAAGGCGGCGTAGTAGCCGGGATGGTAGGGCCGCTCGCCCGGCGCGCCGTTGTCGCGCCCGCCGGCGGCCAGTCCGGCCCGGTGAAAGGACTCGACCATGGCCCGGTCCCGCGCCTGGAAAGCCAGGTGACAGCGACCGGTCAGCTCGCCCAGCGCGGCCTCGCTGTCGGCAGTGGAGACGAACAGTTCGTCGGCCCAGAACCAGGTCTCGCCCTCGCCGCCGATCGGGATATCGAGCGAGCCGAACACGGCCTCGTAGAAGCGGCGGCTGGCGGCGAGGTCGCGCACCACAAGCTGGAGATGGTCGATCAGGCGACCGCGATGCAGCGACTGGACTTCCATGGGGCGTCTCCCGGAGCGGCGAATCCGAACGGACCCTGCGCGGCGGCGTTCCCCGCTTGCCTCGGGTCCGGATCTGATCCTATCCCGAATGCGCCTGGCGCCGGAGCCCCCATGACGCAAGCCGATACCCCCTACCGCCATCCCCGCCGCGGCCTGCTGTGGCCGTTCCTGATCGTCGGCCTGCTCCTGGCGGCGTGGACGGGCTGGTGGTTCTACCTGGCGCAACAGGTCGAGGCGCGCCTCGCCGCCCAGGCCGAGGCCCTCGTCGAGGACGGCTGGACCATCGAGCACGCGCCCGTGACCACCACCGGCTGGCCGTTCCGGGCGCGGGTGTCGATCCCGCACGTGCAGGTGACCGCCCCCTCGGGCCACGGCGTCGCCGCCCCCGAACTGGTCGCCGAAGCCAACGCCTGGAATCCGGACCGCTGGGTGGTGGTGGCGCCCGACGGCCTGACCGTCGACCGCGCGGACAAGGGAAGGATGGGCGTGCGCGCGCAAGCGCTGCGGCTCAGCGTCAGCCAGCTCCGGTCGCGCTTCCCGGACCTGCGGCTGCAGGCCGTGGAGCCGGTGTTCACCCCGCATCGCGACGCCGACCCCTTCCCCATCGCCTCGGCGGAGCGGATCGAGCTCTACACCCGTCCGCACCTGACCGACGGCGTCGCGCGGACCGACGAGATGGATGTGCTGTTCCGCCTGATCGACGCGCGCGGGCGGCGCGACGGGCCTGTGGAAGCGGCCACCCGCGAGGGCCGGCTGACCGCCGAGGTGGAGGCGACCGTCGTCGCCGCCAGCCGGCTGAACGCCGTCGACGCCGCCGGCCTCCTCGCCAGCTGGACGGAAGCCGGCGGCCGACTGGTCGACGTGCGCGGCGAGCTGTCTGCCGGCGAAAGCCGCGCCCGGGTGGAGAGCGCCATGCTGTCCGCCGGGCCGGACGGGCGGCTGGCAGGCGAGGTCTCGCTGCGGGCCGAGCGGCCGATGGACGCCGTCGCCGGACTGGCCGGCGCGCGCTCGGGGGCGGTCGATCGCGTCGGCGCCGCCGGAGCCGCCGCCGCCGCGACCGCCGCCGGAGATCGTCCCGTCGACCTCGTCATCCGCTTCGAGAACGGCCGCACCTGGCTGGGGCCGTTCGCCCTCGCCCCCGCGCCGAAGCTGTTCTGATGCTGCGCGAGCCGCCGCCGGACGAGGCCCGGCTGGCGCTGGACCGGGCCGTGGTCGAGGCCGTGCGGGCCCGGGTCGCCGCCGGCCCCCGCGAAACGCCGGACGCCGACGCCATCGCCCTGCGCGCCGTCCTCGCCGGCCTGTCCCCGGCCGAGCTCGCCGCCGCCCGGGCGGTGCTGGGCCGGATAGACGCCGCCGGCGGTCCGCCGCTGGTGGTCTGGGGCCCCGCCAGCCAGGTGCTGGCAGCCGACCGCTACGGCCTCGTCGCCAGACTGGCCGCGAAGCCCGAGGCGGCGCTGCAGGCGGTCCGCGACGGGGCCCGCGCCCTGATGGACCTGACCGCCGCCTCGACCTGGTGGGGCCGACTGCTGGCCGAGCCGGCGCTCCGCATCGTCGCCGCCCTGCCGGAGCACGGCGCCGGCCATCCGCGGGCGCTGATGGTCCAGAAGGCCGCGCCCGGCCCCACGGGCGACGACCGCACCTTCTGGGCCACCGACAGCGCCCTGCCCGACGCCCGCATCGTGGCGATGCTGGCCGACGCCGGCCTCGCCGCCGCCCCCCTCCTCGCCGCCGGCGGGTTGAAGCTGTTCGTGCTGGCGGGCTATGTGCAGGCGGAGGACGGGCGGCTTGCATCCGCGCCCGGCGACCTGACCGGCGTCATCGGCGCCGCCCCCGTATTCTGAGAGCCCGCATGACCGACCTTCCGACGCCCAAGCCCGGCATCCTCGACATCGCGCCCTACGTCGGCGGCAAGTCGCGGATCGAAGGCGTCGCCGAGCCGATGAAGCTGTCCTCCAACGAGAACATGCTCGGGGCCGGCGAGAAGGCCCGCGAGGCGTATGAGGCGGCGGTTCGCAACATCCACATCTACCCTGACGGGCGCGCGACGAAGCTGCGCCAGGCGGTCGCCGACCATCACGGGCTGGAGCCCGAGCGGCTGATCTTCGGCAACGGCTCGGACGAGGTCTTCGCCCTCCTGAACCAGACCTACCTGACCCCGGGCGACAACATCGTCACCGGCCAGTACGGCTTCCTCGCCTACCGCATCAGCGCCCTGGCCAACCAGGCGTCGGTGAAGCTGGCTCCGGAGCCCGAGTTCAAGGCGACGCCGGCGGCCCTGCTTGAGCAGGTCGATGACCGCACCCGCATCGTCTACGTCTCCAGCCCGTCGAACCCGACCGGCAGCTACAACACCGGCGAGGAGATCCGCCGCCTGCACGAGGCCCTGCGCCCCGACGTCCTGCTGGTCATCGACGAGGCCTACGCCGAATACGTGACCGAGCCGGACTGGGAGACCAGCTTCCCGCTGGCCCGCGACAGCGAAAACGTCGTCGTCACCCGCACCTTCTCCAAGATTCACGGCCTCGGCGGCCTGCGCATCGGCTTCGGCTACGCCCCGCTGAAGGTGGCCGAGACGGTCGATCGCATCCGCCTGCCGTTCAACGTCTCCGTCCCCGGCATCGAGGCGGCGGTGGCGGCGCTCGGCGACGAGGCTCACCAGAAGGCCTCGCGCGACCTGATCCACACATGGCGCCCGCGGCTGACCCAGGCCATCCGCGGCTTCGGCTTCGACGTCCTGCCCAGCGCCGGCAACTTCGTGCTGGTCCGGTTCAAGGACGTCGACCAGTGCACGCGCGCCAACGACTACCTCAACTCGAAGGGCGTCATCGTCCGCCCTGTCGGCGGCTATGGCCTGCCCGAATGCCTGCGGATCACCGTCGGCACCGAGGACCAGAACCGGGCCGTGATCGACGCGCTGAGCGAGTTCGCGGCCAGCTGACCCCTACTCCCTCCGGAACACCCGGCTGGCCCCCCAGCCGGTGAAGGCGGCGAGGACCACGCAAAGGATGCCGTAGCTCCAGGGGCGGCGGTGGGCGAACTCGTAGATGTCGCGCTCCAGGCCGACCTTCTCGACGGTCAGGGTCAGGTTCGAGACCGAGACCGGCTCGCCCTCCTGGAACAGCCAGACCTCGGCGAAATACTTGCCGGTCGGGGCCACCGTCGGCAGTTCGACCTCGGCGCGGAACAGGCCCTCGTCGACGAACTCCACCCCGTCGGGGTCGCCGTTGTACAGCGCCGCCGCCTCGCGCAGGCGGATCACGGCGCGGCGCCAGTCGAGGTAGTCCTCCCCCAGCCGGCTGACCACCACGTCCTTGACCCCGTAGCGGGTGACGGTGCGGCTCTCCTCCGGCGCGTTGATGCGCAGGTGGTCGAGGCCGACGCCCAGCCGGCGCAACTGGCCGAACTCGGCGATGTCTCCCAGCGGCCGCGTCGAGGCGGTCATGTAGAAGCCGGGCGCCCCCTCGAACAGCACCGGCCGGCTGTTCAGCCACACCCCCATGTTGCGGGTCTTCTTGACCAGGCGGACCGGGGCGTCCGGGCCGCGCACCACCACGACCACGTCGGCGGGCGTGTCGGACGGGTTGAACACCGCGCCGTAGAGGACGATCGAGGCCCCGCGGAAGCCGGAGTCGACCATCACCCGCGCGTCGGTGAGGGCGGCGGCGACCCGCACCTCGTCGACGGTCGACGCCGAGCGATCCGGGGCGGGCGCCGTGACGGCGGGCGGCGGGGGCGGAAGGACCTGCATCAGTCGACCGCCCCCGGCGCGAGAGCGAACAGTTCGGACGGACGCACGAACAGCTCCAGCCCCATCTGGATGCCGACCAGAAGGACGATCAGGCCCAGCACGGCCCGCAGCTCCTCGGCCCGGAACCGTCCGGACAGCCGGGCGCCGTACTGGGCCCCGACCACCCCGCCGAGCAGCAGGATGGTCGACAGCACGATGTCGACGGTCTGGTTGCGGCCCGCCTGGAGGATGGTGGTCATGGCGGTGGTGACGATGATCTGGAACAGGCTGGTGCCGACCACCACCCCCGCCTTCATGCGCAGGATGTAGAGCATGGCCGGCACGAGGATGAAGCCGCCGCCGACCCCCATGATCGCCGACAGCACGCCGGCGAAGGTTCCGAGCGCGAAGGGCGGGATGGCGCTGATGTAGAGGCCCGAGCGCGGGAAGCGCATGCGCAGCGGCAGGCCGTAAAGCCACAGCGGCCGCCGGCGCTCCTTGTGCGGCGTCACCTCCCCCCGCACCCGGCGCAGGATCTGGCCGAGGCTCTCATAGAGCATCAGCACCCCGATGGCGCCGAGGAACAACAGGTAGGACAGGGCCACCGCGAGGTCCGCCTGGCCGAGCAGGCGCAGGTAACGGAACAGCTCCACGCCCAGAAGGGCTCCGAGGATGCCGCCGCCGGCCATCACCGCGCCGATGCGGAAGTCGATCGCCTTCTGGCCCGCGTAGCTGATCACCCCCGAGGTCGAGGACGCCACGACGTGGCTGGCCTGGCTGGCCACGGCCACCGACGGCGGAATGCCCAGGAAGATCAGGATCGGGGCCATCAGGAAGCCGCCGCCGATGCCGAACAGGCCGGACACGAATCCGACCGCCGCCCCCAGCAGAACCAGGAGCGGCCAGTTCACCGAAACCTCGGCGATCGGCAGATAGATATCCAAAGGACGCGCCTTCGGCTGGAACGGAGGTCAGGCGCCGGAGAGGCGACGGTGAAACTGTCCTGAACGCCCCGGGCCGCATGCGCAACCCGATGCGCCAGCGGAGCGCCGGGGGTCGCGCCTCAGGCGAGGGGCTCGACCGCGAACCGCGCCGCCTCGGCCCGGGCCTGCTCCCGCTCGCCGGACGGCAGCGCGGCCTGCAGGCGCTCGGCCGCCGCCTGCGCATCGCCATCGCCGGCGCGGGCCGCGACCAGATACCACTTCAGGGCCTGGGTCTGATCCGGCGTGATGCCCTCGTCTCCGGTCTCGTAAAGCCGACCGACATTGTACTGGCTGTCGACGAGGCCGCGCTCCGCGGCGCGCAGGAGCCAGGTCAGGGCCTCGGACCGGTCGCGCGGCCCGCCGACGCCGTCGAACAGGTACATGCCGTAGGCGTGCATCCCCCGCGCGTCGCCGCTGTCGGCGGCGCGGCGGGTCAGGTTGCGGGCCTCGACGAGGTCGGTGGCCAGACCGCGGTCGCCTTCCTGGTAGAGGCCGGCGAGATGCAGTTGAGCCGGAGCGTAGCCGAGGCCTGCAGCCTGACGCAGGGTGTCGACCCCGGTGAGATCGTCGGCGTCCAGCATGGCCGTGGCCTGCTCGTACAGCTCCGCCCCGCGCGCCAGGTCGGCCGGCGTCGCGGCGAGCGCCGCGATCGGCTGGATCTCCTCGGCCGGGGTCGTCGACGGGGCGCCGGGGATCGACACGCCGGCCCCGGTCAGTTCGGTGAAGGCCAGGGCGCCGCCCGCGGTCAGGACCACCGCCACGGCCGAGGCGCCCAGCGCCTTGCGCACGGTGCCGCCGTCCTTGCCGGCCTGCTTGTCCAGTCGCTCCTGCAGCCGGGACTTGCCGCCGCGCTTCAGGCCGAAGCCGGAGCGGCCCGGGGCCTCGGGCTCCGGCTGGGTCATGGCCGCGCGGGCGGCGTCGATGGCCTGCCGGGTGGAGGCGGCGCGGCCCTGGGCGGCCGCCGCCCGCAGGGCGCGGGGGTCGACGAACTCGGTCTCGCCGGAGAACTCGTCGGCGGCGGGGTCGAAGGCCTCGGGCGCGGTGGCCGCCAAGGCGTCGGAAACGTCGGCGCCCCCGAAGCCCGCCTGTCCGAAGGGGGCCGCCGCAGGCGCCGCCGACGCGCCGCTTCGCGGCTCCTCGGCCGTCGCGGCGGGCGCAGCCGCAGCAGCCTCACGAGTCCCGAACGGCGGCGCGACCGGCGACCCGTCCGTCGCCGTTTGCGGTCCGCGCATGACCGCGTCGAACACGGTGTCGGCGGTGAGAAGCTCGGGCGTTTCCGGCGCCGCGGCGGGCCCGGCCTCGGGCGGGGCCAACTCGGCCGACCAGGCCTGCTGCTCGGCGAAGGCGGGGTCGTCGAAGCTCGCGTCCGGGAAAGCCGCGTCCGGGAAGGCCGCGGCGCGCCAGTCCGGCTCCGCCGCGGGGACCGGAGCTTCAGTTCTGGCCGGCGCGGCGCGGCGCTCGATGTTCTCGCGCGCCTCGGCGATGAGCGCCGCCGTCCGCTCCTCCGACAGGCGCATGCGCTCGGCCAGTTCGCCCGAAGCGCGATCATAGCGCTGCTCGATGCGGGTGGAGCTGTCGACCAGCCGCCGGCCGATGTCTTCCAGCGCCTGCTGCGAGCGGCGCTCGGATTGTGCGATCCGCTCGCTCAGCCGGTCCGAGATGCGGGTGATCTCGCCGCCCAGTTTCTCGAGCGCCAGGGCGTGGCGGTCGTCGGCGGCGACCAGCCGCTGCTCCAGCCCCTGCGCCAGCCGGCCGATGTCGCCCTCGACCTTGCGGGTGAGCGTCTCGCCCAGCTGCGCCAGCCGGGCCGCGCCCTCGTTCTCGATGCGGCCGACGCGGCCGTTGAGGTTCTCGGCGATGCGCAGGACTTCCCGCCCCATCGTCTCGACCGCCTTGGCCGAGCGGTTCTCCGAGGTGCTGACCTGTTCGCCGATGGCCAGCACCGCCCGCTCGACGCGTTCGAGACGGTTCTCGGCCTCAGCTGTGTCGAGCCGCCGCATCATCTCGGCCCGGTTGGCCTCGACCTGGCGGCTCAGGGTCTCGGCCAGCTTCTCGAAGCGGGCGGCCTCGCGCGCGCCTTCCGGTTCGATCCGGCCCTCGGCGGCGCGCAGCCGCTGGTCCAGTCCGGCGAACGAGCGCTCCAGCCCGCGCAGGGCCTCGGTGGTCCGCGCCTGCGCCTGGTCCAGCCGGGCGCTGACCTGGGCCAGCAGATCGCTGCCGACGCCCGGCCCGGCGGACTTCTCGACCGCGTCCATGCGCTGGCGCAGCTCGTTGACGCCGGTCCGCTGACGCTCCTCGATATCGTAGAGCCGGCTCGCAAGGGCCCCGATCGAGGATTCGACCTTGCCGAAGGTCTCGACCGTGCGCGGCCCGACCTCCTGCTCGAACTTGCGCAACCGGCGGTGGCCCTCGCGCAGCTCCTCGGCGATGTCGTCGAGGCGGCGCTCATGCTGCCGTCCGTCCTGGTCCTGGGCCTCAAGCCGGCGCAGCAGGCCGGAGACAGCCTGGTCGACCCCCTGGATGGCGACGGTCGAGCGACGCTCCGCCGCCTCGAGGCGCGCCGCGATGGCGTCGACCGAGGCGCTCAGGCGCTGCCAGGCCTCGTCCCCGGCGCCGTAGGCGTCCTCCAGCCGACGACTGCGGCCGCGTCGCTCGAACGATTCGACGGCGTGCGGACGGCGCGGCAGGGGCGTGTAGCCCTCGTCCTCGTCGCCATCCTCCATGATCATGGAATTGAGCCATTCGCCCAGCGTCATGCCGGATCGACGCGCAAGGTCCTTGGCGATCTCGCGAGCCTTGGGGTCGATCCCCTTAACGCTCCACGGCGCGGCTGCGCTCACTGATTCGCCTCCCGACCTTTGGCTGGACGCTAATCGCCCAGATCAGGGGTGTAAACTCGCGGTTAACCCCAAGATGTAGGGTCTCGCCATCATCCTGTGGAAAGCCCGCGTACTGACCCCAGAGATCGCTCCGCGTCGGTTAACGGGCGGTAAAGATTAACGCTCCGGCAAGGCTTGCGCTTGCGTCCGCCGGCGCGCCGGACCACCTCCGCGCCATGGACCTGCCCGCCACCCTCGCCGCGACCGCCGCCGCCGCCGCCCTGACCGTGTTCGCCGGGTGGCGCGGCGCGCGGCCATGGGATCCCCGGAAGGGGGTGCGCATGATGCCCTGGCGGTGGATCATGGTGCTGTCGGCGGCGGCGGTGCTGGTCCTGCTGATCCACGTCGGGGCGCTGCTCGGCGTGCCGCAGCGGGCCTACTGAGCGGAACCCCTGCGAGCCGCGGTCATTCCCGATCCGAACCCCAAGGATCAGGAGAAGACGCATGGGCGACACGACCCTCACCGCCGCCGAGGCCGAGACGGCCTTCTGGGACAGCCTGAAGAAATCCAACACCGGCATGCTGGGCCTCGACCAGCCCGGCTATCACGCCCAGCCGATGACGGCCTTCCGCGAGGAGGAGACCGGCACGATCTGGTTCTTCACCCGCGACGACACCGACCTGGCCAAGGATGCCGCCTTGCCGGGCGGGCAGGACGCCATGTTCCACTATGGCTCGAAGGACCAGAACGTCTGGGCCTGCATCCAGGGCCAGTTGTCGGTGCACGGCCATGACCGCGAGATCATCGACCGCCACTGGAACCCGGTGCTGGCCGCCTGGTATCCGGACGGCAAGGACGACCCGCACCTGACCATCCTCAAGTTCGACGCCGGCGACGGCCGCATCTGGGTCAATGAGGGCGGCTTCTTCAAGTTCGCCTACGAGATCGCCAAGGCGAACGCCACCGACACCCTGCCCGACACCGGCGGCGTGCGGGACGTCAACCTGCAGTAAGCTCTTCGAGGATCAGGCCGGCGGGGCGGCGTCGGACCGGCGCCGCCATTCGGGGCAGTCGGCCCTCTCCGGCCCCGACCGGGCCGTATAACCGTCTGCCGTCGGGGTCAGCGTCAGCGCGGTTTGCACGAAGTAGCTGCCGCCGTTCCGGGCGATGTCGGTGAAGCACACCACGACCGCCTCGCCATTCGTCTCGAGGACGCGCAGACCCAACTGCCAGCCGCCGCCGGTTCCGTCCGCGGGGATGGTGCGAAACGCCCATCCGTTCTCCCCGGAGGAGGCCTCGGAAAATCCCGCGGCCGCCGGCGTCGCCGGACCCTGCAGATGCCTCGGGCCGGTCGAATTCGGGAAGGAAGTCAGGTCGAGGCGAGCCAGCACCTCCTCCGCGCCTGGCGGGGGAGCAGCGGCGATCAGAACGAGGTTCGCAAGCAGTACGGATGTGAGCATGAGGGCATGGGTGACGCAGTCGCCCGGCCGTTCAAGTCACGATTGCGTCGTCAGTCCGAAAAACACCACGCCAGCACCGCCTTCTGGGCGTGGATGCGGTTCTCGGCCTCGTCCCAGACCAGCGAGCGGGGACCGTCGATGACGTCGTCGGTCACCTCCTCGCCGCGGTGCGCCGGAAGGCAGTGCAGGAACACCGCGTCGGGGTTGGCCGCGGCCATCAGGTCGTCGTCGACGGTGTAGCCCTCGAACGCCTCCAGCCGCGCCTCGTAGTCCTTGTCGCCCATCGACACCCAGGTGTCGGTGACCACCACGTCGGCGCCCTCGACGGCCTCGCGCGGATCGCCGGTCAGGTGCACGTGGCCGCCGCCGATCGCCAGATCGCGCAGGTCGGGGTGGTACTCGCCCGGGCAGGCGACCTGCAGCCGGAAGCCGAACTTCGGCGCCGCGTGCATGAAGCTGTGGCAGACGTTGTTGCCGTCGCCGACCCAGGCCAAGGTCCGGCCCGCCACCGGTCCGAGGTGCTCCTCGATGGTCAGGAGGTCGGCGAGGATCTGGCACGGGTGCGAGCGGTCGGTCAGGCCGTTGATCACCGGCACGGTCGACACGCGGGCGAAGCGCTCGACATCCTCGTGGCTGTTGGCGCGGATCATCACCGCGTCGACCATGCGCGACAGGACGCGCGCGGTGTCCTCGACCGGCTCGCCGCGACCCAGCTGCATGTCGCCGGCGTTGGCGATGATCGAGCTGCCGCCCAGCTGACGGATGGCCGCGTCGAAGCTGAAGCGGGTGCGGGTGGAGTTCTTCTCGAACACCATGGCCAGCACCCGGTCGCGGGCGGGAGCGTCCGCGTCCGGCCGGCCCTGCGGCCAGCCCCGGCGGGCCTGCTTGCGGGCGTGGGCGTCGTCGAGGATGGCGCGCAGGTCTTCGGCGGAGAGCCGGTGGATGTCTAGGAAGTGGCGGACCATCGGCCCCTCCGGATGTCAGGCCGCGGCCATCTTGTTCCGCGCGAACTCGCACGTCTTTTCGAACCGCTCGATCGCGTCGCGGGCTTCGTCCAGCGTCAGGATCAGCGGCGGCAGCAGGCGCACGCAGTTGTCGCCGCCGCCGGCGACCAGCAGCTTCTGCTCGTCGCGGGCCCAGCCCATGAACTCCCGGTTGTTGGGAGCCAGCTTCACGCCGATCAGCAGGCCCTTGCCGCGCACGTCGACGATGACGTCCGGGAAGCGCTCCTTCAGCCCGTGAAGCTGTTGCTTCAGATAGCCGGCGATCTCGTTGACGTGGGCCAGGGTCTCCGGCTTCGCGATCTCCGACAGCGCCGCCTGCCCCACCGCCATGGCCAGCGGGTTGCCGCCGAAGGTCGAGCCGTGCACGCCCACGGTCATGCCCTTGGCCGCCTCGGCGGTGGCCAGGCAGGCCCCGACCGGGAAGCCGCCGCCCAGGGCCTTGGCCACGGCCATGATGTCCGGCGTCATGCCGGCCCATTCGTGGGCCCACAGCTTGCCGGTCCGGCCCATGCCGCACTGGACCTCGTCGAAGATGATCAGCACGCCGGTCTCGTCGGCCATCTGCCGCATCCAGCGCAGGTCCTCGTCCGGGGTGGCGCGGCAGCCGCCCTCGCCCTGCACCGGCTCGAGGATGATCGCCGCCGCGGTTGGGTTGCGGAACGCCGCCTCCAGCGCCTCGCGGTCGCCCCAGATCAGCTGGTGGAAACCTTCCATCGGCGGGCCGAAGCCGTTGGTGTAGTTGGGATTGGCGGCGGCGTTGATGGCCCCGTAGGTGCGGCCGTGGAACGAGCCGTCGAAGCCGTAGATGTCGATCCGCTCGGGCTGGCCGTTGGCGACGTGGAATTTCCGCGCCGTCTTGATGGCGCACTCGACCGCCTCGGTGCCCGAGTTGGTGAAGAACACCACGTCGGCGAAGCTGTTTTCGCACAGCATGTCGGCCAGCTTCTCCTGGCCGGGAATGCGGAAGATGTTGGAGACGTGCCAGAGCTCCTGCGCCTGCTCGGTCACCGCCTGCACCAGCTTCGGGTGGGCGTGACCGAGGCCGTTGGTCGAGATGCCGGCCACGCAGTCCAGGTATTCGGTCCCGTCGGTCGACCACAGCCGGGCGCCCTGCCCACGCTCCACCTCCAGCGGCGCGCGGTTGTAGACACCCATCAGATGTTCGGTGGACACGGGACGGTACCTCCTGAAGAGCGAACGGCCCCGCCGCGATGCGCGACGGAGCCGGTGAAAGGGTGCAGCCTTGTCGGACGGGGCCGGAGGTTAGTCAACACCACGCACCTCCCTCTCCCCCTGCGGGAGAGGGAGACCGCCCGCGGCGGCGCAGCCGTCGCACCTGCGCGGTCGGATGAGGGGTCCCGCCGACCCGTGCGACCCCTCATCCGACCCGCTCCGCGGGCCACCTTCTCCCGCAAGGGGAGAAGGGATTACCTCGCCAGCTGGTCGTCCAGCTTCGCCACCACCGCGGCATAGGTCTCGGCCGCCAACCGCACCGTCGCCGGATCGACCCGCTCCATGGTGTCCCCGGCCGAATGGATCAGACGGAACACCTGCGGCACGAAGCCTTCCGCCAGGCCGTTCGCCTCGCCGCCGTTGAAGGCCAGCCACATCTGGTGCGCGCCGACGTGATCCTGGAAGCCGAGCGAGACGGTGGGCACGCGATCGG
The DNA here is from genome assembly GCF_900116065.1 of Brevundimonas viscosa. Lineage (GTDB taxonomy): Bacteria > Pseudomonadota > Alphaproteobacteria > Caulobacterales > Caulobacteraceae > Brevundimonas > Brevundimonas viscosa. The sequence continues at coordinate 776,537 of NZ_FOZV01000001.1, read as the reverse complement.
TCGCTCCGGCCTCGCCGGCCTCGGCCAGGCCGGCGCCCGAGAAGGCCCGATCATCCGACGGCGGGTAAACCGGGAAGCCGACGCAGTGCATCGCCCGCTCGGCGCAGACCTCGCGCACGGCGCGGGTGACGCCGGCGGACTGGGCGCCGTTGTTGAGGCCGTACATCAGGGTGTCGCCGTAGGCGGCGACGTCGGAGTTCACCACAGCGGCGACGTTGGCCAGGCCGTGCGCCTCGATCCATTTGCGCGCGCCGATCAGGCCCAGTTCCTCCTGGTCGAACAGGATGACCCGCACGCGGTGATCGAGGTCCGCCTCGCGCAGCCGCCTGGCCGCCTCGATCACCCCGACCACCGAGGCGGCGTTATCGACCACCCCCTGGGACATCGAACCGTCGCGCAGCACGACGGCGTCGTAGTGGGCGGTCAGCAGGATCTCGCGCGCGCCCTCGCCGATGGTGAAGACCACGTTGCGGCCTTCCATCTCGCCGGTCTGGCGGTTGCCGCCGGCGAAGGTCTCGACCACCGGCTCGAAGCCGGCGGCGCGGACCTGATCGACCACCACCCGGGTGCGCGCCTCGTTGGTCGGCTGGACATAGGCCGCGACCTGGGCGCGGAGATCAACCTCCTGCGCGGAGGCGGGCCCGACGACGGCGAGAAGCGCCGCGGCGGCGGCGAGCGAACGGAACAGCATGGAACCCCCTCGATGAAGCGTGAGCATGGCTAGCGCGCCCGCCGGCGCGGCGCACCTTAAAACCCTGTCAGGCGCGCCTTTCCCGGAACCGCCCTCCGGCCGGTCCGGTTGAGTCCGTCGAAAGGAGCTTTCCATGTCCCAACACCCCGCCCCCTCGCAGCAGCCGGTCAAGGGCCCCGACGATCTGCAGCGCAATCCCGGCATCGGCCAGTCCCCGGGGCTCAGCCGCGCCGACGGCCTCGAGGAGATTGAGGGCGACAACACCGTCGAGGGCGATGTCGCCAACAACGCCGGTCCGGGCGGCGCCGTCGATCCGGAGGACCGGGGCCGCGCGAACCGGTAGATTTTTTGGGTCGGATGAGCGGCCCTTGATCCACCTCAAGGCCGTTCGCCCCCCCCACGAGGTTGGCTGCTCCTCTCCAGCGGAGACGGTCATGCAGCCGAACCACACCCCGATCTACGACGGATCGGACAACACCACCGGATGCTGTCCGTGCTTCAAGCCCGGCGGCTGGGACGATGAGGTCCTCGAGTTCGCGGACAAGCGCTTCGCCGGCGCCTGGACCCGGAGCCTGTTCCACATCCCCTTGAACATGGGGCAGGTGTTCTCCCGGGCGCAGCGGCGGATCGATGCGGCGAACGCCGGGCCGGGCGATCAATTCATCGTCCTCAGCCGCGAGCTCTCGCCCCGGAAGGCCGAACACCTGTTCGCGGTGACCAGGCCTGTCGCCGGCCTCGAGGATCGCCGTCTCAGCGGCCGCTTCAGGACCCGGCTGTTCGACGGGCCGTTCTCCGACCAGCCCAGGTGGCTGCACGCCGCCGCTGACGAGATGCGGTCGCGGGGCGAGACGCCCGGCGAGACCTGGTTCTTCTACACGACCTGCCCGAAGTGCGCGAAGGCGTACGGCCACAACTACGTCGTGGCGGTCACCCGTATCCGGCCGCCGGCGTCGGCCTGAACGAAGGCCGCCGCCTCAGCTTTTCAGCCGCCACCCCGAACGGAAGACGGCCCAGCAGGCGACGGCGAGACCGATCGTCAGCGCGCCGCTCATGGCCACGCCGACAGAGAGATTGCTCTCGGCCTGGCCGATGAAGCCGTAACGGAACCCGTCGATCAGGTAGAAGAACGGGTTGAAGTGGCTGATGGTCGCGAAGGGCTCGGGCAGGTTCTCGACGAGGTAGAAGGCCCCCGAGAGGAAGGTCATCGGCATGACCACGAAGTTCTGCACCGCCGCGAGGTGGTCGAACTTTTCGGACCAGAGACCGGCGAAGACGCCGAGCATGCCCATCATCAGCGACGCCGCCAGCGCGAACCAGACAATGGCCAGCACATTGGTCACGCCCAGCCGCGCGAACGGCAGGACGCAGACGGCGGTCACCAGTCCGACCGCCAGGCCGCGCGTGGCGGCGCCGAGCGAGAAGCCGATGGTCAGCTCCAGCGGGGTCAGGGGCGGGGTCAGAAAGTCCGTCGCCGTGCCCATGATCTTGGCCTGGATCAGGCTCGACGAAGCGTTGGCGAAGGCGTTGTTGAGCATGGCCATCATGATCAGGCCGGGAGCCACGAACTCGGCGAAGGGCGTGCCGTGCAGCGGCGGTCGGGCGCCCTGCAGGGCGACGACGAAAACCATCATGTAGAGCAGGGTGGTGACCACGGGGGCCGCGACGGTCTGCGCCCCCACCTTCCAGAACCGCCGCACCTCCTTGAGGTAAAGCGTCTTCACCCCCTCCCAGTTGACGCCGTGGTAGCGGCGCGGCTGCGGCGGACGGACAGGCATGGCGGCGAGATCGGTCATGGGCCGGAGATGCGGCGCTGGCGGCGCCAGCGCAAGTGGCGGGTGACTGGTCACCGGCTCACCGCGCAGCACCCGAGCCTTAACCATACCACATCTAGTTCCTGTGGACGGACCGATTCGCACATATTGCGGCTTTTAAGGGGTAGTTTACGATTAGTGGTAGGTCGCGAGCCCGGGAGGCGGGGCGGGACCCAAGATGTTGAATCCTACCCGGAGGGCACCCCCATGACGCCAGGCTGGACCGAAGACCGCGTCGGCGCGCTGAAGAAGCTCTGGCTGGAAGGCCAGTCCGCGAGCCAGATCGCCAAGGCGCTCGGCGGCGGGGTCACCCGAAACGCCGTGATCGGCAAGGTGCACCGGCTCGGCCTGTCCGGTCGCGCCGCGCCCTCGCAGCCGGCCCGGGCCACCTTCCGCCCGTCGCGCCCGCGCCCGGCGGCCCAGCCGACCCAGGCCCCCTCGGCCCCGCGCCGCATCGAGTCGGCCCAGCCGCGGCCGGCGGCCCCGACCGTTCCGGCTCCGATGCCCGACCTGCCGGGCACGGCCACGGTGATGACGCTGGGCGCGCACATGTGCAAGTGGCCGATCGGGGACCCGTCCTCGACCGAGTTCAGCTTCTGCGGCCGCCGCGCCTCGGAAGGCGTCTACTGCGTGGAGCACGCCCGCGTCGCCTACCAGCCGCAGGTCCGCAAGGGCGGCAAGGACGGCGCCGCCGAACTGGCCCGTTCGCTGCGCCGCTACATCTGAGTTCGACTTCCAGCGGGCGCGCGCTCCTTATCGCGCGCCCGTCGTCTTTCGGTCGCGAGACCGTCACACACGCCCTCTAGAGGGGCCGCCGTCCGCCTCTCCGCCGGTCTTCGGATGCGGAGAGACTGGGGCGGGGCTGCGGTTCTCCGGGTTGACGCAGCCCCTCACCCGTTCGCCGCGGGCAAGCCTTCGCCAACAGCCTTCGCCCCCCTGCCGCCAAGTGTTCGCCGGCCGGTGACGGGTGATTGATGCGTTCCCGCTCCCACCAGCCGCCTAGTTCAGCACCCGCCGCTCCCCCGGCACGTCGAGGCTGAAGGCAGGGATCGCCACCTCGAACATCCGGCCGCGGTCGTCGACCATGCGGTAGGAGCCGACCATGGCCCCGGACTCGGTGCGCAGGGGACATCCGGAGGCGTAGGAATAGCTGTCGCCCGGCTGGATCGTCGGCTGCTCGCCGACCACGCCGGCGCCGCGCACCTCCTCGACCTGTCCGCGCGCGTCGGTGATGGTCCAGTGACGCGCCACTAGCTGAACCGGCCCGGCGGTCAGGTTGACGATCTCGACCTGATAGGCCCAGACCCAGCGTCCCGCGTCGGGATCCGACTGGCCGGCCAGATAGCTGGGCCGCACCCGCACCAGGATTCCGTTGGTCTCGGCTTCGTAGGCGCGACTGTCGTGCATCCCCCGAATGGGCCCGCGCGCCGCCACCGGGTCAAGCGGGACTGTGCGCGAGGGCAGGCGAGACACGCCGGAAAATCGTGTAAGCGGGGGCCATGACGTCCTTCGAATTCGCCCGCCCGGGCATCCTGCCCTGCCAGTCCATCGAGACCCTGATCGCCACGGGCGCGATCGTCTCCGAGACCCCCTTCGACGCCGACCAGGTGCAGCCGGCCAGTCTGGACCTGCGCCTGTCGGACCGCGCCTGGCGCGTGCGCGCCTCCTTCCTGCCGGGCCTGCGCCAGGTCGAGGACCGCATCGCCGACGTGGCCATGCACGCGATCGACCTCTCGGACGGCTACGTGATGGAGAAGGGCTGCGTCTACATCGCCCGCCTGCAGGAGCGGCTCAGCCTGCCCAAGGGGCTGATCGCCCGCGCCAATCCGAAGAGCTCGACCGGGCGGGTGGATGTCTTCGTGCGCCTGCTCACCGACCGCGGCGGCAGCTTCGACGATGTCGAAGAGGGCTACGACGGCCCCCTGTATCTGGAGATCGCGCCGCAGACCTTCTCCATCCTGGTCCGTCCCGGCACCCGCCTGAACCAGCTGCGCCTCAAGGCCGGCGAGCCGCCGAAGCTGGAGACCCGCTCGGTCGGCGTCGACCTCACCGGTGGCGAGGGCGGGGTGGTCGGCTTCCGCGGCCGGCGTCACGCCGGGGTGGTCGACCTCGACCGCATCGACGGTCATGACCCGAGGGATTTCTGGGAGCCGCAGGTGCTGCGCCGCGGCGAACTGCTGCTCGATCCGGGCGAGTTCTACATCCTGGCCTCGTCCGACGACGTCGAGATCCCGGTCGACCAGGCCGCCGAGATGACCCCGATAGATCCGTCCGTCGGCGAGTTCCGGGTCCACTACGCCGGTTTCTTCGACCCCGGTTTCGGCACCGACGAGGCGCACGGGGCCGGCTCCAAGGGCGTGCTGGAAGTGCGCACCCACGACACCCCCTTCCTGCTCGAACACGGCCAGATCGTCGCCCGGCTGGTGTATGAGCCGCTCACGGAACGCCCGACCCGCCTCTACGGCGAGGGCGGCAGCCACTATCAGCGGCAGGGGCTGAAGCTGTCGAAGCACTTCCGGCCGTGGGGGTGAGACAGGGGCTAGGGGCTAGGGGCCAGGTGCTAGGGATCAGGTTCCAGGGAGGCCTGCGGGTCCGGCCCATAGTCCCTAGAACCTAGAACCTAGAACCTAGAAACTTGGACCCTGGAATCTACGACAGCCTGTCCGCCTTCCGCAGGCCCGGGAACATGCCCGCCCACAGCCCCGTGGCCGCCAAGGCGCCCGCGCCGCCGAACACCGCCGCCCCGACCGCGCCGAGCAGGCGCACCGCGACGCCCGAATAGGCCTCACCCAGTTCGTTCGAGGCGCCGATGAACAGCATCGACACCGAACTGACCCGGCCGCGCATGTGGTCGGGCGTGGCCAGCTGCACCAGCGTCTGGCGGATGTTGACGCTGATCATGTCGGCGGCCCCGCCGATCAGCAGCGCCAGGCCCGAGATCCAGACGATCTTCGACAGGCCGAAGGTCAGGGTCGACAGGCCGAACACCGCCACCGCCACGAACATCCAGCGCCCGCCGTGGCGCACGATCGGGAAGCGGCTCAGGTAGATCGCCATCGCCAGCGCCCCGACCCCGAAGGCGGCGCGCAGCAGGCCGAAGCCCTCCGGCCCGACGTGCAGGATGTCGCGGGCGAAGATCGGGGTCAGCAGCGCCACCCCGGCCAGCATCACCACCACCAGGTCGAGCGAGATGGCGCCCAGCACGATCTTCGTCTTCCAGACGTAGGCCAGCCCCTCCTTCACCGCCTCCAGCGGCGGCTGCTTGCCCCCGGGGTTGCGCGGCTTGCCGCTGGTGCGGATCATCAGGAAGGCGGAGACCCCGAGCAGGAACAGCCCCATGGCGCAGGCGTAGGCCAGCGGCACGTTGATCCCCACGATCACTCCGCCGAGCGCCGGGCCGGCGATGGCCCCGGTCTGGAAGGCGATCGACTGGGCCGCGATGGCCGGCGGCAGGGCGCGACGGCCGACCACCATGGGCAGGAAGGCCTGGCTGGCCGGGGCGAGGAAGGCCCGCGCCGCGCCGAACACCGCCGCCACCGCCAGCAGCCCCCACAGCGGCGGGTTTCCGTGCAGCGCCATCAGCAGGAAGCCGCCGGCGCACAGCCCCTCGACCACGATCGACAGGGCCACCGTGGTCTTGCGGTCGCGGCGGTCGGCCATGGCCCCGGCCGGCAGGGTGAAGGCCAGCAGCGGCAGGAACTGGAACAGGCCGACCAGCCCCAGATACAGGCTGGCCTGCTCGACCGGATGGTCGCGCCGCGCGATCTCGTAGACCTGCCACAGTAGGGCCGAGGACTGGATCTGGATGCCGAGCACGGCGACGACGCGCCCGAACCACAGCAGGCGGAAGTCGCGGAGGCCCCACGGACTGGCCGGCCCCTCGGGCGGCTCCGGCGGGTCCGCCAGCGGGGTTTCGGGGCTGTCGGTGGTCACGTGCGGCGCGAAACTTTCGGATAGGGCGTCCCGTCGCGGTGCAGATACCCCTCCGGCCGGAAGACCATGTCGAGGTCGGGATAGTCCCCGGAGTCCCCGCCGGGCGTCCGGGTTCCCACCTCCAGCAGCACGGCCTCCCCTGCGGAGCGATTCTCGATCCTGTGCCCGTTCGGCACGCCGGCCTTGAAGCCGGCGCAGTCCCCGGCCTTCAGCACCGTCTCGCCGTCGTCCTCGACCAGCACCACCTCGCCCGAGACCACCCAGACGAACTCGTCCTCGCCCTCGTGCCAGTGGCGCTGGCTCGACCAGGCGCCCGCGGGCAGGCGCAGCAGGTGGACCCCGAACTGGTCCAGTCCGACCGCATCCCCCAGCCGCCAGCGGCGTCGCGGCTTGCACGGGCCGGCGAACTCTTCGGGGTAGCCTGTCCCGTGCCCCGTGGGGGCGGCGTCGATGTCGATCTTCGGCATGATGGTGAGCCTATTCGCAATCGTCCTGACCCCGTAAAGCAAGCTTGCATGAGCCCCGCATCAACTCCGGTTATCGATCCTGTCGAACTGACCCGCGATCTGATCCGCAAACCCTCGGTCACGCCCGCCGACGAGGGCGCGATGGACGTGCTGGAGCGCGCGCTGATCAGCCTCGGCTTTCACTGCCGCCGGATGAAGTTCGAGAACATCGAGAACCTCTACGCCCGGCGAGGAACGGCGGCGCCGAATCTCTGTTTCGCCGGCCACACCGACGTGGTCCCCACCGGCTCGCCGGACGCCTGGTCGGCCGCGCCGTTCGAGGCCGAGGTCCGCGACGGCATCCTCTACGGCCGCGGGGCCGTCGACATGAAGGGCGGCATCGCCGCCTGGGTCGCCGCCGTGTCGCGGGTGCTGGCCCAAGGCGACGTCCCCGGCTCGCTCAGCTTCCTGATCACCGGCGACGAGGAAGGCCCCGCCCTGCACGGCACGAAGAAGGTGGTCGAGGCCCTGATGGCCGAGGGCGAGGTGATCGACGCCTGCATCGTCGGCGAGCCCTCGTCGCAGCATGCGCTGGGGGACACGATCAAGATCGGCCGGCGCGGCTCGCTGAACACCTGGATCACCGTGCACGGCCGCCAGGGCCATGTCGCCTATCCCGATCGCGCGGCCAATCCGGTCCCGGTGCTGGCCCGGCTGGCCGCCCGCCTCGCCGACCACCGGCTCGACGACGGCTACGAGGCCTTCCAGCCCTCCAACCTCGAGCTGACCACCCTCGACGTCGGCAACCCGGCCACCAACCTGATCCCGGCCGAGGCGCGCGGCCGGCTGAACATCCGCTTCAACCCGTCGCACACGGGCGAGAGCCTGATGGCCTGGCTCAACGCCGAGGCGGGCCGGGCCCAGGCTGCGAGCGGCCTGCGCATCGAACTGGAGCATCTGCATTCCGGCGACGCCTTCCTCACCGAGATCGGCCCGTTCGTCCTCGGTGTGCAGGACGCCGTGGAGGCGGTGACCGGCCGCCGCCCGGAGGCCTCGACCACCGGCGGCACCTCGGACGCCCGCTTCATCCGCGCCATGTGCCCGGTGCTCGAGCTCGGCCTCGTCGGCCAGACCATGCACCAGATCGACGAGCGCGCGCCCACGGCCGAGATCGAGCAGCTGGCCGAGGTCTACCGGAAGGTGATCGAGACCTTCTTCGCGCGCGTCTAGAGCAGCACGTCCAGTCCCAGCATCGCCCCGCCTAACATGGCGGCGAAGGCGACAAGGAAGAAGACCAGTTCGCGTAGCGGCCCACCGCGGCGCTCCAGCGTGGCGGGCGGCAGTCTGACCGGCAACTCTCGCATCGCACCCTCCGTCAAACCGGCCGACGGTGCGCCCGCTTTGTTGCTCGCCCGTTGAGAAAGATGGTTGCCGGCGAGGCGGTCAGGGGCGCTCGAGGAAGCGCACCGCGCTCAGCACATGGGTCTTCACGCCCAGCGGCAGCACCGACTCGTCGACGTCGAAGGCCGGCGAGTGGTTCGGCGGCGCGTTCGCGGGATCGATCCCCGTCGGCGTTCCGCCGAGGTGGTAGAAGACCCCCGGCACCTCCTGCGACAGATAGGAGAAGTCCTCCGCCACCGTCGTCGGCGGGGTGGCGGCGTTGACGTTGTCCGCACCCGCCGCCTCGGCCAGCACCGGCTCCAGCCACGCCGACAGCTCTTCGTCGTTGAACACCAGCGCCGCGTTCTGGCGCACCGCGAACTCGGCCGTCGCGCCGTAGGTTTCGGCCACGTTGTCGATGGCGATCTCCGCGCGCCGCACCAGATCGTCGCGCTGGGCGATGTCGAAGGTGCGCAGGGTGCCCGACATCGTCGCCCGGTCGGGGATGATGTTGTAGCGCACCCCGGCGTCCAGGGTGGCGATGGTGAACACCGTCGGCGTGGTCGTCGGGTCGATGGTCCGGGCGGTCAGATTGTTGATCGTCTGCACGATCTGGGCGGAGGCGGCGATGACGTCGACGCCCTTCCACGGCCAGGCGCCGTGCGTCTGCCGCCCGTTCAGGACCACGTCGATCCGGTCCGAGGCCGCCATGAAGCCCTGCGGTCGCCAGAACACCGTGCCGGGCCGGCCGGGCACCACGTGCAGGCCGAAGATGGCCTCGGGCCGGGGGTCGGCCAGCGCCCCCTCCTCGATCATCAGGGCCGCCCCGCCCTTGGGCTCGCCCGGAGGCGCCCCCTCCTCCGCGGGCTGGAAGATGAACACCACCGTCCCGGCCAGATCGTCCTTCATCCCCGCCAGCACCTCGGCGGCGCCCATCAGCATGGCGACGTGGGCGTCGTGGCCGCAGGCGTGGGCCACCGGCACGGTCTCGCCCATGTAGGTTCCGGTGGCGGTCGAGGCGAACGGCAGGCCGGTCGCCTCCAGCACCGGCAGGGCGTCCATGTCGGCGCGCAGGGCCACCGTGCGTCCCGGCCGGCCGCCGCGCAGCACCCCGATCACCCCGGTGCGGCCGACTTCCGTCCGCACCTCCAGCCCCAGGCTCCGCAGATGGTCGGCGACGACCCCGGCGGTGCGCGTCTCGGCGAAGCCGAGTTCCGGATTCCGGTGCAGGTCGCGCCGCCATTCCACCACCCTCGGCGTCGCCGTCTCGACGGCCGCCTCGATCCGCTCCAGCGGTACCTGGGCGACGGCGCCGGCGGCGGAGAAGGCGAGGGCCGTCGCGGAGAGGGCCAGCAGGCGAAGGGGCATGGCGTCGTCCTCGTCAGGGAGAGAGGCAACCGTCGCGGACCACGGCCGCTTCCGCAAGGCCCCGCTCCAGCCTACGGTCGCCGCGTGAACCTCCGCTCCCCCGCCTTCGCCATCCTGTTCGCGGTCAGCCTGATCGCCGCCGCCGGCAACATGGCGCTGCAGTCGGTGCTGCCGGCCATCGGCCGGGAGTTCGGCCTCAGGGACACCCTCGTCTCGGCGGCGTTCGCCATCTCGGCCCTGATGTGGACCCTGACCTCGCCCTACTGGGCGCGGCTGTCGGACCGGCTGGGGCGCAAGAAGGTCATCATGATCGGGCTGGGCGGCTTCGTCGCCTCGATCGGCGGTTTCGGCCTCGCCACCACGGCCGGGCTGCAGCTCTGGCTGGCCCCGCTGGTCGCCTTCGCCTTCATGACCGTGGCGCGGACGATTTACGGCGTCTTCGGCTCGGCCTCGCCCATCGCCGCCCAGGCCTATGTCGCCGACCGCACCACCCCGGAGCAGCGCACCCAGTCGATGTCCCTGCTCGCTTCGGCCCAAGGCTTGGGCACGGTCATCGGGCCGGCCATCGCCCCCTTCTTCATCCTGCCCTTCGTCGGCCTGGCGGGACCGATGTACGCCTTCGCCCTGTTCGGGGCGGTGGTGCTGTGGATCGTGTGGCGCCGCCTGCCCAGCGGCGACGTCGTACGCCAGCCCACGGGCCGTCCGGGCGAGGCCGGCAAGGGGCTGTGGCGCGACCCCCGGGTGCGCGACTATCTGCTGTACGGCCTGCTCGTGACCGGCGCCCAGGCGGTCAACATTTCGGTGCTCGGCTTTCACGTCATCGACGAGCTGGCGGCGACGGGCCTGTCGGTCCGCGACGCGCAGCCGTTCATCGGCATCGCCATGCTGGCCGGCGCCGCCGCGACCCTGATGGCCCAGTGGGGGCTGATCCCGCTGCTCAAGCTGCAGGCCGCCGACCTGATGCGCTGGGGCGCGGGCCTGGCCTTGGTCGGCAATGTCATGACCATCGCGGCGCCCGGCTATTACGGCGTGGTGGTCGGCTATGCGGTGATCTCGCTGGGGATAGGCTTCGCCCGTCCCGGCTTCACCGCCGGTTCCTCCCTCTCGGTCGGCCGGCACGAGCAGGGCGCGGTGGCCGGGCTGATGATGTCGCTGGCCGGGCTCAGCTTCCTCGGCCCGCCGGTGATCGGCGTGGCCCTCTACGAGCTGGCCGAGGCCGGACCGTTCGTGGCCAACATCCTGCTGCTCGGCCTCGCCACCCTGCTGTGCTTCACCAGCGCCCGCCTGCGGCTCGGCCCGCCAGACCTCCCCGATCGGGACGAGACGCCGTCCCCGGAGACTCCGCCTGCGTCCCAGCCGGGACCGGAGGGGGGCCGGTAAGCGGCGTCTTTTCAGCGCCGGAAAGGCGTGTCAGACCGTCGTCATGGACATCGCCCGCATCGAAAAGCGCATCGGCGTGCGCGCGCCGACCGACCGCATCTGGGACATCATCGCCGACCTGCCCGGCTGGGATCGCTGGAACCCCGTCGAGAAGGCCGCGGAGGGGGCCATCGCCTACGGCGGCCAGATCACCCTGACCGAGTCGTTCGAGGAGCTGCCGGAGCGCCGCGTCGTCGCCAAGGTCGGCGAATGGCAACCCTACGCCCAGCTGGTCTGGACCGAGAGCCGCGGCGTGTGGTTCCGCTCGATCCGCTATTTCGAGATCGAGGAGCTTGAGCCCGGCAGCTGCATCGTCTCCAACGGCTTCATCTTCTCGGGCCTGCGCGGCGAGATGTTCTTCGACAAGCATCGCAAGCGGCTGCGCCACGGCGTCGACGCCATCGCCGAGGCGTGGAAGGCGGCGGCCGAGGGCTGATCGCGCGTCAGGAATAAATTCCTTGTCCCGTCTTGTCCACACGATCTCGCCCGCCCATCTCCCGGGCGGGTCTTTGACAATCGAGCGTGATCGGCGCCGGTCAGGCGCCGGGAGTTTCCGATAATCTGGCAGGGTGCCACGCCGCGCGCGCAGGTTTCTTTCGGGAACTCCGCAAGATAAGCCGTGGCACGGTGGCAGGTTTGGCGCCCCGAATTGGTGACACAACCCCCGCTGTGGGCATCCCCGGCCTCTAGCCGCCCTTGGCCATGGTGTCCTGGATGCTGATGATCGCCGGCGTCAGGATGACGATGAACAGCACCGGCAGGAAGAACAGGATCATCGGCACCGTCAGCTTGGCCGGCAGCGCGGCGGCCTTCTTCTCGGCCGCCGACAGGCGCAGCTCGCGGTTTTCCTTGGCCATGGTCCGGAGCGCCGCCCCCAGCGGGGTGCCGTAGGTCTCGGCCTGGGTCATGGCCGTGGCCACCGACTTCACACCCGGGTGATTGGTGCGCTTGGCCAGGCCCTCGTAGGCCATGCGGCGGTCGGGCAGGTAGCTCAGCTCCGCCGACAGCAGGGTCAGCTCCTCCGCCAGGTCGATCGACGAGCCGCCGATCTCCTGCCCGACCTTCTGGATCGCCGCCTCGATCGACATGCCGGCCTCGACGCAGATCAGCAGCAGGTCCAGGGCGTCCGGGAAGGCCTGCATGATCGAGGTGCGGCGTTTGGCGATGCGGTTGGCGAGGAAGATGTTCGGCGCATAGAAGCCGGCCACCGCCGCCGCCATCACCGCCGTCACCCGGGTCATGAACGGCAGGCCGAAGTCATTGAAGATGAACAGGTAGAAGGCCGCGATCGCCAGGAAGACGAAGGGCATGGAGAAGCGGAAGAAGTAGAAGGTCGTCAGCGGCTTGGGCCCGCGATAGCCGGCCTGGGCCATCTTGTCGGCGACCTTGGGATCCTCCAGCAGCTTGGTCAGGTTCAGCTGCTCGACCACCCGCTTCTTGAAGCCCTCGTCGGTGTGCCGCAGCCCCCCCGGGCCCTGCCCCTGGGCGGCGATCGCCTGCCGCGACCGGCGCTTCAGCTCCTCGCGGCGGACCGCAACCGCCTTCATCCGGCCCTCGAGCTTCGCCCCGCCGCCGACCGAGCCGAGCAGGGTCACCAGGGTGGCGAACACGAGAAAGCCGACCACCATGCTGAGGATGTTCACGGGATCGGTGAAGAAGGGAATGAGGCCCGGCATGTCTGGTCCTCAGAACTTGAAGGAGATCATCTTCTTCATCACGAAGACGCCGAAGCTCATCATGACGACGGCGACCAGGAGCATGAACTGGCCGCGGGGATCGGTGAACAGCTTGGCCATGTAGGCCGGGGTGGTCAGGCTGACGAGGATCATCACCGCCGGCGGCAGCGAGCCGATGATGCCGGCCGAGGCGGTGGCCTCCGACGACAGAGCCTTGATCTTCTCGCCCATCATCTTGCGGGCGCGCAGCACCGCCGAGAGGTTCGACAGCGCCTCGGCCAGGTTGCCGCCGGTCTTCTGCTGGATGCCGATGACGATGGAGAAGAACTTCAGCTCCGGCGTCGGCATGCGCTCGTACATCTTGTCCAGCGCCTGCGGCAGGGTCAGGCCGACGCCCATGCCCTCGACCAGGCGCTGGAACTCCGGCCCCAGCGGCGCCGGGCTCTCGCGGGCGATGATCTTGAAGCAGTCGTGCACCGGCAGGCCCGACTTGATGCCGCGCACGATGACGTCGACGGCGTCGGCGAAGTGGCTGGAGAACTTCTTGCAGCGGCGCTTGCCCAGGAAGCCGACCACCCAGCGCGGCAGGCCGAGGCCGAAGACCAGTCCGAGACCGAGGGCGATCAGCGGGTTGAGGCCGAAAAGCATGGGCAGCAGGGCCGCGACCACCCCGAGGACGGCGCTGACGATCCAGAAGGTCTGGACGTTCATGGACAGCCCGGCCTGCTTCAGCTTGGCCGGAAGGGTGAGCCGTGCCTTGCGCTCGAGCCGGTCCGCCTCCTGCAGCTGCTGCATGATCTGCTTGCGCCGCGCCTCCGGCGTGTTCGCCGCGGCCTTGCGCGCCGCGGCGGCGTTCTGCTTGGGGGCGCCGAAGGACTGGGCGCGCTTGACAGCGGCGTCGCTCGAGTCCCCGCCGCCGACGAAGGCCCAGCCGAGACCGCCGATGGTGATGAAGGCCAGAACGGCGGCGAGGACGGGAAGCATGGCCTACTCCGCCGCGTCCAGGGCTTCCGCCAGTTCGCGTTCGAGCCCGTAGTAGCGGGCGCGGTCCCAGAAGCGGGGGCGGGCGATACCGGTGGAACGGTGACGGCCGACGATCTTGCCGTTCTCGTCCTCGCCGGTGATCTCGTAGAGGAACAGGTCTTGGGTGACGATGACGTCGCCCTCCAGCCCCACCACCTCGGTGATGTGGGTGATGCGGCGCGAGCCGTCGCGCAGGCGGGCGGCCTGGACGATGACGTCCACCGAGCCCACGATCATCTCGCGGATGGTCTTGGACGGCAGGCCGTAGCCGCCCATGGTGATCATCGACTCCATCCGGCTGATGGCCTCACGCGGCGAGTTGGCGTGCAGGGTGCCCATGGAGCCGTCGTGGCCGGTGTTCATGGCCTGCAGCAGGTCGAAGGCCTCGGGTCCGCGGACCTCGCCGACGATGATCCGCTCGGGACGCATGCGCAGGCAGTTCTTGACCAGATCGCGCATGGTGATCTGGCCCTGGCCCTCGAGGTTGGGCGGACGGGTCTCGAGACGCACCACGTGCGGCTGCTGCAGCTGCAGCTCCGCCGCGTCCTCGCAGGTGATGACCCGCTCGGTCGGGTCGATGAAGGCGGTCAGGGTGTTGAGCAGCGTCGTCTTGCCGGAGCCGGTGCCGCCCGAGATGATCAGGTTGCATCGCGACGCGCCGATGACCCCGAGCACGCGCGCGCCCTCGGGACTGATGGAGGCGTACTCCACCAGGTTCTTCATCGTCAGCTTGTCTTTCTTGAACTTCCGGATCGTCAGCGTCGGGCCGTCGATGGCCAGCGGCGGGGCGATGACGTTGACGCGGCTGCCGTCGGGCAGGCGGGCGTCGCAGATGGGCGAGCTCTCGTCCACGCGGCGGCCGACCTGCGACACGATCCGCTGGCAGATGTTCATCAGCTGGCCGTTGTCGCGGAAGCGGACATTGGTCAGCTGCACCTTGCCGCCGACCTCGATGAACACCCGGCCGGCGCCGTTGACCATGATGTCGGCGATGTCGTCGCGGGCCAGCAGCGGCTCCAGCGGGCCGTAGCCGAGCACGTCGTTGACGATGTCCTGGACCAGGTGCTCCTGCTCGGCCACCGACATCGAGACGTTCTTGATCGCCACCAGCTCGGCGACGATGTCGCGGATCTCCTCCGCCGCCGCCTTCTGCTCCAGCTGGGCCAGCTGGGCCAGATCGATGGTGTTCATCAGCGCGTTGAAGATCGTCGTCTTCGTGGCGTGATAGTAGTCGCTCTGCTCGCGCACGATCTCGGCGACCGCCTGGGCCTTCTTCAGCTGCTCGAAACCCGGCGTCGCCTTCGGGCCCGGCCCCTGGGTCTTCGGCGCGGGAGCCTCCGGCCGCGGCCGGCTGGCCAGGGCGTCGAGGCGGTCGGCGGCCTCCGAAGGGGGACGGCGCGACGCTTCGGGACGTTCGATCTCGGCGACATCCGCACCCATCGAGAAGGCCTGGGTCTGCAGACCCTGCGCAGGCTGGGCCGCCGGCGGGGCGGCCGGCGCCGGCCGCGGGGCGGGCGCGGCGGTTCCGGGCTGGGCTGTGCGTTTGCCGAACACGGCCTAGGTCTTCTTCCTGAACAGGCCCGAGAGCATCGACCTGGCCGCGGCCTTCCCCTTCGGCGCCGCCAGCTGCGGCAGCTCACGGCGCGAGACGATCTGGGCCAGAGTCTGGAAGGCCTCGGCGGCCTTCGACTTGGCGCCCGCATCGAGAATCATCTGGCCGTTGTTGGCTGCGGCCCCGAAGACCTTGGCGTCGAACGGGATGATCAGGCTGGGATGGACTCCGAGCGCATTGCCGAACTCCTTGGCCGGGATCTCCGGCCGACCGGGCACGCCCACCTGGTTCAGCACGAGCCGCGGCGGCGCGTCGTTGGGACGGCCCTGCTTGATCAGGTCGATCATGTTCTTGGCGTTGCGCAGCGAGGCCAGGTCGGGCGTGGCCACGACCACCACCTCGTCGGCGGCGATCAGGGTCCGCCGCATCCAGCTGGACCAAAGATGCGGCAGGTCGAGGATGACGAAGGGCGCGGTGGAGCGGATCTGGGTGGTCACCTCCTCGAACGCCTCGGGCGAGACGTCCCAGTCGGTGTCCAAGGTCGCCGGGGCCGCGAACAGGCTCAGCTTGTCGGTGCAGCGGACCATCATGCGATCCAGCAGGACCGGATCGAGGCGGTCGGGCTGGCTCAGCGCGTCCGCGACGCCGTTCAGCGGATCCTGGTTGAAGTCCAGGCCCGCCGTGCCGAAGGGCAGGTCGTAGTCGACGATCACCGTGTTGGCGCCGATCCGCTCGGACATGGCGTAGGCGGTGTTGTGGGCCACGGAGCTGGCCCCCGCCCCGCCCCGGGCGCCGACGAAGGCGATCGAGCGGCCGACAAAGGGCTGGGCCGGGTCGGCGAACAGTCCGCCGATGGCGGAGATCAGTTGCAGGGGCTGGATGGGCGCGACCAGGTATTCGCTCACCCCCCGGCGCATCAGCTCCCGGAACAGCAGGATGTCGTTGGTGGCGCCGATGATCACCACCTTGGTGCCGGCGTCGCAGACCTCGGCCAGCTGATCGACCTCCCACAGCAGGGTCTGCGGGTCCTTCAGGCATTCGACGATGATCAGCGGCGGTGTCGGCTCGTGCCGGTAGGCCTCGATGGCCGCCGCGACGCCGCCGACGCGGATCTGGGTGGTGGCGCGGGACAGGCGGCGGTCCTGCCCGGCGCGCTCGGCGGAGGCGAGGGTGTCCTGACGCTCGGCGAAGACGTGGATGGCGATGCGCGGCACCGACACCTCGGCCGCATGGGCACCGAGCGCCGGCGGTGAGAACGCCGCCGCGGCCCCGGCGACCAGGTCGCCGACCGGATTGAAGTCGGAGACCGCCGGAACCTGCGTCGCTTCGCCGGCGGGATAGGCCGACGGACCGGCGGGCGCCGCCGAGACCGGCGCCGAGAAGCGGAGCGGCGCCCGGTCGTCCGCGACCGGGTGGGACTCGATCGCCCCTTCGGTCGGGACGGGACCGTCCGGGTCGGCGTAGCCCATGTCGAGGTCGAACTCGTCCTCGATGTCCTCGAATGGGCTCGGAGCGAAGGCGTTGCTCATGCGCGCTATTCCACGGCCCGGGCGATGCGGCCCTGGACAAGGGGTTCCTGGGGCGTCGAAGCCTCTTCGCCGGCGCGATAGTTCTGGAACACGACGGCGGCCCGGCCGGAATCCGCAGGGCTCATGGCGCGCGCTCCGAGGATGTCGCGGGGATCGGCGATCTGGGCCGCCATGTTGGCGGTGATGGCGCAGCCCAGCCCGGGCGAGGATTGGTTCGAATAGCGCGGCCCCATGCTGCGCGGCTCCGCGGCGCAGTTGGGTACGACCGCCTGAACGGTGTCGAAACCGGCCAGGACGGGCGCGCGGGGATCGGGCGCATCGTAGGATGTCACGCGGATCCTGTCGGCAGGAACGCCGGCGGCCTCCAGGGCGGCGCGAACCGCCCAGGTCTGGCGCGCGGCAGCCGGGTCTTCGCCGACCGGACCCTGCACCTGGACCCAACCGGTGCCGGTCGCGCCGTAACGTCCGGCCAGGGCGCGGAGGGCGGCGTCCTGGTTGGGCGAGAGACCGTCTTCATGGACGGCGAGCGCGATACGATCGAGTCCGGGTTCGACCTGCAGGGCGTAGCGGGACAGCGGCGTCAGCGGCGGCGGGGAGCCGGTGGCCCCGGCGCAGCCGCCCAGTGCGGCGGCGAGGGCGAGGCAGGGCAGCAGGAAGCGCATCGGGAGCGGCCTCATTCGATCACATAGCCGACGGGGCCGTTCCAGCCGCTGCCCGGGGCCGCCTGGGCGACGTCGCGCGGGGCGTAGTGCTGGTTCAGCTGGCCGAACAGGATGGTCTGGGCGTCGTTGGCGATCTGCAGCCCGTCGGCCGGCGTCTGCAGGCGGCCGGGCGAAGTCGGCGAGACGATGTAGGCCTCGACGATGATCACCAGTTCGGTTTCGCCCGACAGGTAGTCGCGGGACCGGAACAGCGTGCCGAGCACGGGCAGATCGCCGATGCCGGGCAATTGGTCGATATTCTGGCGGGTGTCTTCCCGCAGCAGGCCGGCGATCATCAGCGACCCGCCGGACGGCAACTCCACGGTATTGGAGGCGCGACGCACGTTGAGGGCCGGGATGACCAGCCCGTCGTCGGCCGTGCCGCCGAGCGTGAACGCGCCTGCGGTGGTCAGCTCCGAGACCTCGGTCGACAGCTGCAGCGAGATGCGTCCCTGGGACAGGACGATCGGCCGGAAGGCGAGGCGGACGCCGAACGGCTTGAACTCGATGCCCACCGTCACCTGGCCGGTGGTGGCGTCGACGCTGCGTCCGGTCGGAACCGGAAACTCGCCGCCGGCGAGGAACTCGGCGTTCTCGCCGTTCACCGAGGTCAGGTTCGGCTCGGCGAGGATCCGCACCAGGCCGGCGCGCTCGAAGGCGCGCAGGTTGGTGTCGAGCACATTGCCGTCGCCGGAGCGGTCGATGAAGTTCAGGATCCCGCCGCCGAGCTGGCTGCCGGAGACCGCAAACGTGGCGTTCTGGGAGAAGCTCAGACCGTCCCCGACGCTGCTGAGCACGGCGTCGACGTCGAGACCCAGTTGCTTGATGGCTGTGCGCTGCACCTCGACGATGCGCGCCTTGACCATCACCTGGTCCGACCCCTCGATCGTCATCATGTTGATGATCTTCTCGGGCGCGGAGACGAAAGCCCGCGCCACCTGGCTGGCCCGGTCCGCCTCGCCGGGGCTGGACACTAGGCCGGTGAGGATGACGCTGTCGTTGACGGCCTCGGCCCGCACCCGCGATCCCGGCATGACCCGGTCGAGGGTGTCCTGCAGGGCGGAGACGCCGGCGTCGACGCGGATCCGCAGCGAGAGGATGGTGCGGCCGGCGTTATCAAGGACGACCGCGTCGGTTTCACCGGGCGCGAGGCCGATGACGGTGATCCGTCGCGGCGAATGCAGCATGGCCTCGGCGACCGCGGGGTTCGGCACGATGACGTCGCGGGCGTCGGCGGGCAGGTCGATGGCCATCGACGAACCGCGCGGCAGGTTGATGAGCTGGGATTGCGACCCCATCGACACGGCGGCGCGGGTCTGGGCGGCGGCCCCGAGACCCGGCGCGGCGACGACGACGGCGAGGCCCGCGACAGCCGCGGCGATCAGGCGCTTCATTGGACCACCACCACTTCAGGGGCGCCGCCCCGGTAGACGCGGACGGCCGAGACATCCCGGCGACCGCCTGCGACCGCGCCCGAGGGGCCGCCGGCGTCGGCGTAGGAACGGAGAACGAGACTGAGCTCGCCCTCGGACTTGGCCAGCGCCAGGGCCTCGGCGTCGCCGGGGCTGACCTCGAGGGTGGCCGTCGCGCCGACCACGGCCTGGGCGTCGTCGCCCGCGCGGGTCGACTGGTCGATGGCGAGAACCTTGATGTTGCGCATGACGGTGGCGGAGGTGAACTTCGAGCGGTCGCCCTCCTGGGCGCCCATGTTCGACAGGTTCGTCTCGCGGGTCAGGACCACGTCGACCCGGTCCCCCGGCAGGATGAAGCCGCCGGCGGCGGTCTCGACCGTGACCCGGATGGCCATGGCCCGCATGCCCGGCTCGAGGTAGGCGGCCATGTAGCCGCTGTCGCCGGCGCGGACGATCTTGCGGGCGGTGATCGGCTCTCCGGCGGCGATCGGGTCGCGGACCACAGAACCGACGTAGTCGGCCTTCGCGCCCCCTCCGGCCAGGTTGGCGGCGGCGCGGGTCACCGAGGCGACCGCGCCCTCGGGCTTGTTCTCCGCCTCCGCCGCATCCGCCGCCTCGAGCGGCGTCGATCCGTCGGTGATGAAGGCGGCGCCGACGGCGTCGACCGGCCATTCTTTCCACGCCATATCGCCCTCGGTCAGGCGCTGCCCGGGCTGAAGGTCGCTCGCCGCGACGAGCACCCGCGCCATCGGCTGCGTCTCCACAGGCGCCGCCGTGGCCACGGCGGCCGGTTCGCCGGACGGTGAGCCCATGGCGCGCACGACCAGCGCCAGACCGATGGCGGCGACAGCGGCGATGCAGATGACAATGATGCGGGCGGGCTTCATCAGCGGTCTCCGGCGGGACCGGGCCGACCCGGACGGTTCGGCGGCCTCCTACCGTTAACGACCATGCCCGTCCGGGAGTTAACGACGGCCTAAACCGGCCAGGCGCGCCGTCAGAAGCCGATGAATCGGATCATCAAAGGCGATTCCGGCCACGCCAGGAGCGCTCCGGCGGCGATCGCGACGCCATAGGGGATGTCGCCTTTCGGCTCCATCAGATGGACGATCCATCCCGGCGCGTTGGCGAGATAGGGGCGAGCGTGAAAGCGCGCGAACAGAAGACCGAGGCAGAACACGCCCCCGACGACGCCGGTCCACAGCAGGAACATGCCCGAGCCGGCGAGCCCGAGCCAGAGACAGGCCGCCGCCATCAGCTTGGCGTCGCCGCCGCCGATCCAGCGCAGGGCGAACATGCCGGCGCCCGCCAGCAAGGCCGCGACCGCCACGCCCACGTGCGCGGCGAGCTGGGGCAGCGGCAGGCCGACCGCGAAGGCGGCGGGGAAGAAGAACAGGACGAGAAGCCCGGAGATCCAGTTCGGGATCTTCATCGTGGTCAGGTCGTTGAGCCCCCCCACGATGACGAGGGCGGGCATGACGCCGAGCAGGGCGAGGGTCAGCAAGTCCATGCCTTCCCCGTGGCATGGCCGCTCTTAAGGTTAGGTTGCGGCCAGAAAGAAGGCCGGAGCGTCGCCGCCCCGGCCTTTTCGTCGCTTCAGACAGGCCCTCTCGCTTATTCCCCAGCGGCACCGCCCATCTTCGTCACGATGGTGTTGAAGTTGGTTTTGATCGTGGTGCCGAGGGCCGTGACGGCTGAAATGATAACGACGGCGATCAGAGCGGCGATGAGGCCGTACTCGATGGCGGTGGCGCCCGACTCGTCGGACACGAACTGCGAAACGAACTTGATCATCAGAATCCCTCTCCCGTTGGGGTCTATCGACAGCCTTCGGGGAAGTCGGTCATCCGCCTGCCCCCAGAACCGCCCTCAGCTTGGAGGGGCCCGGTTAAGTCCGGACCTACAAACGTGTTTAGCGGCACCTTTACGCCGAGCGCCGCCGAAGCCGACGAGAAAGGGCCGGCGCGTCGCCGCGCCGGCCCTTCGCAGTACGAACGACCGCCCCGACTTATTCGCCGGCGGCGCCGCCCATTTTCGTTACGATGGTGTTGAAGTTGGTCTTGATCGTGGTGCCCAGGGCCGTGACGGCCGAGATGATGACCACGGCGATGAGGGCGGCGATGAGGCCGTACTCGATGGCGGTGGCGCCCGACTCGTCGGACATGAACTGCGAAACGAACTTGGTCATGGTCTGTATCCTCAGGTTTGGATCTAGCGAGCTAACTGACGCGGGGGGAGCCGGCAGCCCGCTTGACCCCCAGAACGCAGGATGGTTATCGCCCGTATGGGTTAAGGGCGGGTCGCCGGGCGTGGTTACTCTCCTGTTTACTCAAACCGGCGACGCCATGGGCCTCGCGACAGCTTGACCGCGCGGACTTCCACGTCCTGTCGCCACGCGCCTGTTTCAGACTTTCTTGAGGTTTCAGCGGCAGTGTCCGGACCACACTTTCGCGCGCGCCCGTTCAATGGAAGACGTCGCCATGACCCCTCCTCTCCGCCATCTCGCCATCGCCGCGGCGCTGGCCATGCTGGCCGCCCCCGCCGGGGTCGCGGCCCAGTCCCGGCTCAACGTCGAGATCGACCAGGCCCAGCGGGTGCAGCTGCGCGGGCCCGCCGGCTCGGTCATCGTCGGCAACCCGCAGATCGCCGACGTGACGGTGGTCGACGCCAACACCCTGTACATCACCGGCAAGGGCTACGGCGTCACGGAAGTCGTCGCCGTCGACCCGATCGGGCGGACCGTTTTCCAGAGCCAGGTCGTGGTGACGGCCGGGGACGGCTCAGGCCGGGTCCGCGTCTGGCGGGGAGCCCAGGCGACCGAGATGGCCTGCGCCAGCTCCTGCTCGCCGTCGATGCGCGGCCCGACCGGGCCCGCGCCGGCCGATGGCCCCACGCCCTGAGGAAGAGCGCTTGAGGGTCGGGGGCAGAAAAAAACGGGGGGGCCGTCGCAGCCTGCTGCGGGCCGAGGAGGGCGCTACCGCCGTCGAGTTCGGCATGGTCGCCCTGCCGTTCTGCCTGATGATGTTCGCCATTCTGGAGCTGGGCCTGGTGTTCGTGACCGACTCGGTCCTGGAAAACGCCGCGATCGAGTCCGGCCGTCTGATCCGCACCGGACAGGCCAGCGCGCAGAACATGACGGCGGAGCAGTTCAAGTCGGCAGTGTGCAGCCGCATGAGCATCTTCAGCGGCGACTGCCCGAGCCGGGCAAGCGTGGACGTCCGCGTCATTCCCCAGTTCGACGTCGTCCCGCCGGACCCAATGGCGGGCGGAACGTTCGACGAGGCGGCCCTGACCTATGCGAACGGCAACCCGGGCGATCTGATCCTCGTGCGGATCTGGTACCGCCAGCCGTTGCTGACCACATTCCTGGCGCAGGGTCTGTCGAGACTTGACGACGGCACTGCGCGTCTGACCGCCACCACCGCCTTCCGGAACGAACCGGCATGACGCGGCTCCCGCTCAAACGCCTGGTCGGGGACGAGCGCGGCGTTTCCGCCGTCGAGTTCGCCATGATCGCCCCGGTGATGATCTTCTTCTATTTCGGCCTTGCGGAGTTCTGCCAGGGCTACATGGCGCAGAAGCGCATGGGCCACGCCTCGGCCATGGTCGCGGATCTCGTGGCGCAGGAGGAGTCGGTCACCGCCGCCACCGTCGACGACATCTTCGACATCGGCGGACTGATCATGAAGCCGTTCCCGGTGGCGGCGCTGAAGCAGCGCGTGAGCAGCGTCATGCGGACCGACGGCGTCGCGCGGGTGGTCTGGAGCCGGGGCGACGGCATGACGTCGCGAACCGTCGGTTCGACCGTGACGCTGCCGGCCGACCTCATCGCCGACGGCGAGAGCGTGGTCATGTCGGAAGCGACCTACGACTACGACTCTCCGGCGGACTATCTGATGCCGGCGGTCACCCAGTTCTCGCACAGCTACTATCTGCGTCCCCGCACGTCGGTGCAGACGACCTGCGCCGACTGCTAGGAGCCGACCAAGGCCTCCCGCAAGGCGCGGATCTTCGAGTCCGTTTCCGCCAGTTCGGCCGCCGGATCGCTGTCGGCCACGATGCCCGCGCCGGCGAGGGTCCGGAAGCGCCACAGGTCGCCGACGCGTTCGAAGGCGGCGGTGCGGATCAGGACCGAAGCAGTCATCCGGCCGTCCTCCAGATGAAACAGGCTGCCGCACCAGGGTCCGCGGGGCGGCTCGTGCGATGCGATGACCTTCATGGCCTGATGCTTCGGGGCGCCGGTGATCGAGCCGGGCGGGAACGTCGCCTGCAAGATGTCGGCAGCTCCCACGCCCGGGCGGGCCCTGGCGGACACCGTCGAGACGAGGTGGTGGACCGTGGGCAGGCGCTCGACCTCGAAAAGACGTTCGACGCGCACAGATCCCGGGGTCGCGACGCGGGACAGATCGTTCCGCATCAGATCGACGATCATCAGGTTTTCCGCCCGGTCCTTGGCGCTGGACGCCAGTCCCTCAGCCAGTGCGGCGTCGAGGGCGGGGTCGGCATGCCGGGGCCGGGTGCCCTTGATGGGGCGGGTTTCGATACGGCCCGTCGTGGGGTCGAAGGTGAGGAAGAGCTCGGGCGAATTGGAGACCAGCGCGCGGTCGCCCAGACGCCAGTACGCACCGTACGCCGAGGCCCGGCCCGCCAGCCGCAGCACGACGTCGAAGGGCTCGCCCTGCCTGCGCAGGCTTCCAGACCAGGAGCGCGCCACATTGGCCTGGAACAGTTCGCCGGCGGCGATCCGCTGGACGACGTCGGCGACGGCGGCGGTGTAGGCGTCCGACGGGGCGTCGGCGTCGAAGGAAGCGGCCGGCGGCGGCGGCGGCGCGGTCGGGCTCACAGCCGCTTCCAGCCACCCCTCGGCGCGATCCGCCGCAACGATGGCCGCGGGACGCCCGGGGCCGCGCCCGATGGCGATGACTTCCTGCCCCGCGTGATCGAAAGCCAGCATCGCCGGATAGCGCGCCAGGATCAGGTCGGGCCACGCGGCAGGCCGCGGCCCGGTCGCCGGCCGGGCGCCGGCGTCGTAGGCCATCAGCCCGACCGTCTGACGCACCCAGTCCGGCTGACGGAGCAACTGCAGTCCTTCATCGAGGCCGCCGACATGGATCTGGTCGGGATCAGCCGCGACGAACGACCAGCGGCCGAGAGAGCCGCAGTCGGACAGCAGGGCTATGGCGCCCGGCCGGTCCTTCAGACGCCGGGCGACCGCCAGCGGTTCGCGCCAGGGAAGGATGCGGCGCTCGATGACCGAGAGATTCACGCCGAAAGCCGCTCGCCGATGCGATCCCGCAGACGGGCATCGACGCCGAGCGCCCGTTCCAGATAGGCGTCGACCGAGCCGTATCGGGCGGCGACTTCATCGAGTGCGGCCTCGAGCCAGGCGGCCTCGACCCCGAGGAAGGCGACCACCGCCTCGTGGCTGGCGGACCGGCCCGTGAACGTCTCCAGCTGCCGTGCGATAGCCGGCGCTCGGGCGGCGAGGTCGACGGCGGTGTTGGTCAGCAGATAGTCGGCCAACATGTCGTCGCGGTGCACGTCGAGCAGGTGATGGGTCAGCGCCGCGAGCAGGCCGGTGCGGTCCTTGCCGGCGGCGCAGTGGATGAGCACCGCGCCTTCTGCGTCCGCCAGCACACGAAAGTAGCGGGCGAACAGGTCGAGGTGCGGCGGCTCGAAGGCCAGCTGGCGGTAGACGCCCGACATGAAGCCGCGCGCCGACTCGACGGTCAGGTCCGACGTCTTGAGGAAGGTGATGTGCGGCGCCTCGCCGCCATCGTCGTGGTCGCTCTCGATGATCTGACCCGCCCAGCCCGGCGGCCGGCGGGACGGCTGCTCGCGTCGCTCTCCCGGGCGGCGCAGGTCGACCACCGTCGAGATGCCGAGGCGGGACAGTCGTTCGAGGTCGGCCTCGCTGACCCGCGCCTGGTGGGCGGAACGGAACAACCGGCCGCGGGAGACCCGGCGGCCGGCGGCGGTTCCATAGTCGCCATAGTCGCGGAAATTCTCGAGCGCCTCGAAGCGGTGGATGCGGCCGGTCATGGCTGCGGTCTAGACGCTCGCCGGCCGCCCGTCACTGCCGATTCAGCCGCTCCTGATCAGCCCCTGCATGGCGTCGAGGTAGGCGACAAACGCCTTCCGCCCGGCGGGGGTCATCCGCGCCTCCGTCAGGGGCTTGCGCCCCTCGAATCGCTTGGTCACGGCGACCAGACCGGCCTCCTCCAGTTTCCTCAGATGGACGGACAGGTTTCCGTCCGTGGTCTGCAGCCGGGCCTTGAGCTCGTTGAAGTTTGCGCTCTCGACCCCTGACAGGAAGGCCATGATGCCGAGCCGGATGCGGCCGTGGATCACATCGTCGATGCGGGAAATATCGAAGTCGTCGGCCACGGTTCAGGCCTCCGCCGGTTCCTGGCGCATCAGCGCCAGCCCGGGGATGAGCGCGGTCACGACCATGAACGCGGTGAAGGCCAGGTAGATGACGGGATCGCCGATCAAGGCGCCGAACAGGATGGCGCCGGCATAGGCCAGCAGGCCCGTGGCGGTCATCCAGCGGCGGCCCGCCATGGCGCCGGAAACGATCCACGCGGTGCCATAGGCCGTCGCCACGACGCTGGGCATGGCCCACATCATGGTCCAGTCGCCCGACCGGAAGCCGACGGCCATCAGGCTCAGCCACATCACGAAGATCCCGAACCCGATGCCGGACCACGCCGCGCCCACGGCCTTGTTGCCGTGCGAACCGTAGCCGGGCTTGCGGCTCGCGCGGCGGATGAGAAGGAACAGCGCGACGGCGAAAACGGCGCCCGCTCCCAGCCAGACCCAGAGCTGCACCATGGGATCGACTACCAGCACGCCCGCCTGGATCGCCCATTGCACCCCGTTTGCGGCCCCGAAGATCAGACCCGCAGCCACCATGACGGGGCCGTTCAGCAGGGGCGCGTCGCGACCCTCTTCAGCCAGACGACGCATCCACGCGATGTCGGCGGCAGGGTCTTCGATGTTGGCGTTCATGGATTTGCTCCTCCTCACGCGTCGGGCTCCCCGTCGCATAAGGAGACCATCTCACAAGTTCTTTATGTTGTAAAGTTCTTCGTTGCCGGCCCCGTCCATCGGGCAGGACGGGGCGGGCGGATGGCCGCTTCCTGCGCGCCACAGGACAGGGCATGGATGCGTGAGGAGACGCCCATGCTGAGCTACAACCAGATCGCCTATCGCGGGCTCGAGGTCTGCAATCCGGTGGAGCCCGGCCGGATCGAGGCGGCCGTGGAGCGTACAGGACTGGGCGCTGGCGCGCGGGCGGCCGACGTCGGAACGGGCACCGCCGCCCTGGCGATCCGGCTGGCGCGACGTTTCGGCTTCGCCGTCACCGCCATCGAGTACAATCCGGATATGGCGGCCCTTGCGCGGGCCAATGTCGTCGCCGCGGGTGCGGAGAAGGCGGTGGAGATCGTCGAGGGTGCGGCCGCCGACGTTCTGACGGCGATGGAGGCGCCCCGGCTGATCGTGGCCCTGGGGACAACCAACGTGACCGGCGAAGGACTGCCGACGCCGGAGAGCGCCTTCGCCTTCCTGCGCGAGCGCCTGCCGCCCGGCGGATGGCTGCTGTGGGGCGACCTGACGTGGACCGCCGAACCGCCCGCGCCGCTGCGGCAGATCACCGACCTGACCAATCTGTTCACCGACGACGCCGGCTGGAAGGCCGCGGCGGCCGCCGCCGGCCTGGAGCTGACGTGGAGCGAGCTGTCGCCGCAGCCGGTGATCGATGCGTTCACCTCGGCCACAGATGCGGCCGTGCGCGCCTGGCTGGAGGCCAACCCCGAGGCGCCCGAGGCGGCGGGGATCCGGTTGAGCGCCGACCGGGTTCGGGCGGTCTTCGGTTTCGGCCGCCCCTGCATCGGCTTCGGACTGTACCTGTTCCGCCGCCCACCCGAGGTTCAGGCGGTGCGGATCACGCCGCCGCAGGACTGAACCGGCCACGGCGTGAGGCGGCCGCCGGCGCACGGGCCGCCGACGCATTCGCCGGTGAGCGGCTCGAACACGGCGCCATGCCATCCGCACAGGATCAGCGACCCGTCCGGCGTGAGGTAACGATCCAGCTCGAGGGCGAGCGGGAACCCCTGGTGCGGGCAGCGATCGACATAGCCCGCCACCTCTCCGGCCTTGCGGACCACGAAGCCGTGGAAGAAGGCGTCGCCAATCTGCAGCACGAAGGCGCGGGCGCCGGGGTCGGCGATGTCCGCCTCAGCGCACAGCGGCACCTCCGGCGGGGTCTTCCAGACCCGCTTGCGGTCGGTCGGCGGCCCCTCGGTCAATGCCGCTCGACCTTGAGCGGGCGCGACAGCAGGCCCTCGATGGCGGCATCGACAGTGGTTTCGCCGGCCAGCAGGGCGGCGACCGCCAGCGAGATCGGCATGTCGACGCCGGTCTTCTCCGCCAGCTCCCGCACCGCCGGGGCGCTCTCGTAGCCTTCCGCCACCGAGCGCTTGCCGGCCAGGGCCTGCTCGATCGTCTGACCCTGTCCGAGCGCCAGGCCGAGGCTCATGTTGCGCGACTGGGGGCTGGAGCAGGTCAGCACGAGATCGCCGAGGCCGCACAGGCCGGACACGGTCTCGGCGCGGCCGCCCAGCGCCACGCCCAGCCGGGTCATCTCGGCGAAGCCGCGGGTGATCAGGGCGGCGTGGGCGCTGCGGCCCAGTCCCTTGCCCTCGCTCATGCCGCAGGCGATGGCCAGGACGTTCTTGATCGCGCCGCCGACTTCGGCGCCGATCAGGTCGTCGGCGAGGTAGGGGCGGAAGGTCGGGGCGGACAGGGTGTTCATCAACGCCTGACCCAGCGCGTCGTCGGCGCAGGCGAGGGTGACGGCGCTGGGCAGACCGCGGGCCACCTCGCCGGCGAAGCTGGGTCCGGACAGGACGGCGGCCGGGGCTTCGGGCAGGGTTTCCGCCAGCACCTCGGTCATCAGCTTCAGCGAGCCCCGCTCGATACCCTTCGAGCACAGGATCACCGGAACGCCGGGGCGATGGTGGGGGGCGAAGGCGGTCAGCGTCGAGCGCATGTGCTGGGCCGGCGGCACGGCGAGGACCAGGTCGCAATCCGCCAGATCGGCCAGGTCGGCCGTCACCTCCAGCCGCTCGTCCAGCTGGACGCCGGGCAGAAAGGCCTCGTTGATCCGGCGGGCGCGGATGCTTTCGATCACCTCCGGCTCGCGGGCCTGCAGCCGGACCTCGAGACCGGCCCAGCCGGCGACCTGCGCCAGGGCC
Source organism: Brevundimonas viscosa (assembly GCF_900116065.1). GTDB lineage: Bacteria > Pseudomonadota > Alphaproteobacteria > Caulobacterales > Caulobacteraceae > Brevundimonas > Brevundimonas viscosa. Next base: position 748,336 of record NZ_FOZV01000001.1, on the reverse strand, counting down.
GTGCCCCAGGCGCCGGCGCCGATCACCCCTGCCCGTTTGAACTGCATGCGCTCTCCCTCAGGCCTTGGCGCCCTTGCGGCCCGCCTTGTGAACCGGATCGTCGATGGCGCGCCGTTCATCCAGCGGCCAGCGCGGCCGGGCCGCCACGTCGATGTCGGATATCCAACCCTTCCGCAGCCGTTCCGCTCCGGCCAAGGCGATCATGGCGGCGTTATCGGTGCAATAGGCCATCGGCGGGGCGAGGAAGGCGAAGCCGTTGCGCGCCGCCGTCGCTTCCAGCGTCGCCCGCACCGTGCGGTTGGCGGCGACCCCGCCCGCCACCACGAACAGGCGGTGATCGTGAGCCCCGGCGTAGGCCTTCATGGCCCGATCGGACCGCTCGGCCAGCTGGCGGGCGATGGCGGTCTGCACCGCGTCGGCGAGATCGGCCCTGTCCTCGTCGGTCTCGCAGGCGGCGGCCAGGCGGGAGGCCGCCGTCTTCAGTCCCGAGAACGAAAAGTCGCAATCCTTGCGGCCGAGCAGGGCGCGGGGCAGATCGAAGCGCGAGCCGTCGCCGCTCGCCGCCAGCCGCTCCAGCGCCGGACCGCCCGGGTAGCCGAGGCCAAGCGCCTTGGCGATCTTGTCGAACGCTTCTCCCGCCGCGTCGTCGATGGTCGTGCCCAGCCGCGTCATCTCGCCGACCCCGCGCACCTCGAGCAGCTGGCAGTGGCCGCCGGAGACCAGCAGCAGCAGAAAGGGGTAGTCGACCGGTTCGCCCAGACGCGCCGACACGGCATGGCCTTCGAGGTGGTTGACGGCCACCAGGGGCAGGCCCCGGGCCAGCGCCACGGCCTTGCCGAAGCTCAGCCCCACCATGACGCCGCCGACCAGGCCGGGGCCGGCGGTGGCGGCGATTCCGTCGAGCCCGTCGTAGCCGACGCCGGCCTCGTCCATGGCGCGGGCGGCGACCCCCGCGATCATCTCGACATGGCTGCGGGCGGCGATCTCCGGCACCACGCCGCCATAGGCGGCGTGATCGTCGATCTGGCTGTGCACCGCCGAGGACAACACCTCGGCCCGGCCCTCCGGCGACAGGCGGACGACCGCGGCCGCGGTCTCGTCGCAGCTGGTCTCCAGTCCGAGCACGACCAAGGGTCCGGTTGCCCGCCCCGGCCCGCTGCTATAGTCCGCCGCCATGGTCATCGGGTCGGAGGTAGCGACCCGGCCGGGCACAGGCAACGTTTCATGGCACCACTCGTCCGCATCGGCACCCGTCGCTCGAAGCTGGCGCTGACCCAGTCGGGCATGATGCAGCGCGCCATCGGTCGCGCGCTCGGGGTCGCCGACGCCGATCTGGCCGAGGCCGTGCCGCTGGTCGAGATCGTCACCACCGGCGACCGGGTGCAGGATCGCCGCCTGCTGGAGATCGGCGGCAAGGCCCTGTTCACCAAGGAAATCGAGGAGGCGCTGCTGGACGGTCGCGTCGACGTGGCGGTGCATTCGATGAAGGACGTCCCGGCCGAGCAGCCGCCAGGGCTGGCGATCGCCGCCGTGCCGGAGCGCGAGGATGCGCGCGACGCCTTCCTCAGCGAGACGGCCGCGACCTTCGGCGACCTGCCCATGGAGGCGCGGCTCGGCACCGCCTCGCTGCGCCGTCAGGCCCAGGCGTTGGCCCTGCGCCCCGACCTCAGGATCGAGATGCTGCGCGGCAACGTCGACACCCGCATGCGCAGGCTCGCTGACGGCGAGTTCGACGCCATCCTGCTGGCCGTTTCGGGCCTCAACCGGCTCGGCCTCGCCGGCGCGATCCGCGAGCGGCTGTCGCTCGACCGCTTTCTGCCCGCGCCGGGCCAGGGCGCACTGGCGCTGCAGACGCGGGCGGAGGACATCGGCGCCGCCTGGGCGGGCGCGTTGAACCATGCCGACACCGCCCTGGCGATCGAGGCGGAGCGGGGCGCAATGACCGCGCTGGAGGGCTCGTGCCGCACCGCGATCGGGGCGCATGCCGAGATCGTCGCCGGCCGTCTGCGCCTGACCGTCGAAATGCTGGCGCCCGACGGCTCGGCGCGCTGGCGGCGGGCGGGGGAGATCGACCAGCCGACCGCGCAATCCGCCCGCGGGCTGGGCCTGCGGCTCGGAGCCGAGGTGCACGGGGACGCCGGCGACCAGAAGGTGGAGTCCTGACACGAGCCCGCCGGGTCTGGGTGACGCGGGCGCAGCCCGGCGCCGCGCGGACGGCCGGCCGCCTCGCGGCGCTGGGCTTCGCGCCGGTGGCGGCGCCGGTGCTGGAGATCCGGCCGGTCGCCGGGCCGGAGCCGGACCTTAACGGAACTGGCGCGCTCGCCTTCACCAGTCCGAACGGCGTCGACGCCTTCGCCCGCCTGACGCCTCGCCGGGATCTGCCGGTGTTCGCGGTCGGCGACGCCACCGCCGCGGCGGCGCGGGGGGCGGGGTGGAACGACGTGGTCTCGGCCTCGGGCGCCATTGAGGACCTCGCACGGCTGCTCGCCGACCGGGCCTCGGGACCGGTCCTCGCGCCCGGCGCGCGGGAACCGGCCGGGGACCTCGCCGGACTGCTGGCGGGACGGGTCGAGGTGCGGCGGCTGGTGGTCTACGAGGCGGTCGAGACGCAGGCGTCGCCGCCGGCGGACTGGGACGTCGTGCTGGTGCATTCCCCGCGCGCCGGACGCGCGATCGCGGCCGCTGTCGGGGTCAACGGCGCGCGGGGCCGCCGGGCGGTGGCCATCTCGACCAACGCCGCGGCGCCGCTGCAGCCGTGCGGGTTCGATCGCCTCGACATAGCCGCCGCGCCCGCCGAGGCGGCGATGCTGGAGGCGCTTGGCAACCCCGACGCCGACGTATAAAGAACCCGCCTCGCGCGGACCCCGGTCCGACGCCCAAGGCCGCTTTAGCTCAGCCGGTAGAGCACCTCATTCGTAATGAGGGGGTCGCGTGTTCGAGTCACGCAAGCGGCACCACCTTTCCATTCATGATCGTACCGTCCGGCCGGCTCGCGCGTCTGGACGCACGACGCGGCGCAGCCTAGGCAGACTCCGGAACAGGAGGTTGTCGATGCCGTCGCGGCTCAGCGCGCGCCAGGAGGAGTGTCTCAGGCTCACCGCTTTCCTGACCGACAAGGAGATCGCTGCGCGCCTCGGCCTCTCCGAGGCCACCGTCAAGAAGCATGTGCACGAGGCCTGCCGACGGCTGGGCGTCAATCGCCGGAAGGCGGCGCTGGCGCTGCTGGAACGAAACGTACCAGGGTCTACGAAAGACTCCATTGTCGTCGGCGCACAGGCCCCGTCTCCTCGCCGCCCAGTCAGGGAGGCCGGCGATGGCGAAGATGGACAATCTCCTTCCCCAGTGGACGTGGGAGGATCTGGAGGCGGTGCTGGACGGGTTCGCGCCGCCGGGCGCCGGCGATCCGGTGCGCGAGCACCTGATGCGGGGGCTCGCGGAAGACGCCCGGCGCGCGACGCCGCGGGAACTGCTGCAGCAGGTGCTGAGCGCGGGCTGGGTGATGGCCCAGATGGGCGCGCAACAGGGCGGTTCGGCTACCGACCTCCCCCGCGCGGCTGGGGCGTCCGCCTCCTGATCCTGCTGCTCGCGACCGTGTTGCTGGCGGTCCTGATCAAGGCGGTCGCCGATCTCGTGGTTGGATACACCCATCAAGCTCGCGAGATTGAGCGTATCACGCAGCAGCGCTGAGAGCGGGCGGAGTTCGCGATGACGCCTTTTCAGCTTGCACTTCTGGTTCAGTTCATCGTCGTTATCGCCGTCGGCTGGGTATGGGGCGGGCACGTCGAACGCCGCGTCACAGTCTGGGTCCTTCTGGTTGAGCTGCTGAGCGGCGGCCCCCTTCCGACTGTCTGGTACAGGGGCGTCCTTCCGCTCGAGGTGCTGCTCGACACAGCCTTCACTATGGCGACGATCCGTCTTGCGCTGACCGGCAATCGCTGGTGGCCCTTCGGCGTCGCCGGGACGCTTCTGCTCATGCTGACGCTCCACCTCTACGTGGCGCTCCAACCCGACGTCGCGCGCGCGACCTACATTTCGGCCCAGATCGGTCTGGCCGCCTTGCTGTTCCTCATGCTCCCTCTCGGAGTGTTCGAGCGCCTTCTCGCCGGTGAGCCGCCGCGCAGCCCCGGCGCGCGCTGGCGTCGCACCAAAGCGACTTGAACATATAAAGATATCTTTATATCTCTGGCCGCCACCACGCGCCCAGGAGCTTCCCTTGTCCCGATCGTCCTTCCTCTTCACCTCCGAAAGCGTTTCCGAGGGCCATCCGGACAAGGTCGCCGACCAGATCTCGGACGCCGTCGTCGACCTGTTCCTGTCCAAGGATCCGGAGGCCCGGGTGGCCTGCGAGACGCTGACCACCACCAACCGGGTGGTTCTGGCCGGCGAGATCCGCGGCAAGGGCATCATGGATGTCGAGGGCAACTGGGCCCCCGGCGTGAAGGACGAGATCGAGGCGACCGTGCGCCGGGTGGTGCGCGACATCGGCTACGAGCAGGCCGGCTTCCACCACGCCAACCTCGCGTTCGAGAACCACCTGCACCCGCAGTCGGCGCACATCGCCCAAGGCGTGGACGCCGGGGCCGACAAGGACGAGGGAGCCGGCGACCAGGGCATCATGTTCGGCTACGCCTCGAACGAGACGCCGGAACTGATGCCCGCCACCCTCCAGTACAGTCACAACATCCTGCGCAAGCTCGCCGAGGCGCGCCACGCCGGGCGCGAGCCGGGGCTGGAGCCGGACGCCAAGAGCCAAGTGACCCTGCATTACGAGAACGGCCGCCCGGTCCGCGCCACCTCGATCGTGGTCTCGACCCAGCACAAGGCCGGCCTGACCCAGGACCAAGTGGCGGCCATCGTGAAGCCCTACGTCCGCGAGGTGCTGCCGGAGGGCTTCATCACCAACGAGACCGAGTGGCACATCAACCCGACCGGCTCGTTCGAGATCGGCGGGCCCGACGGCGACGCCGGCCTGACCGGCCGCAAGATCATCGTCGACACCTATGGCGGCGCGGCCCCGCACGGCGGCGGCGCCTTCTCGGGCAAGGACCCGACCAAGGTCGACCGCTCCGCCGCCTACGCCTGCCGCTACCTGGCCAAGAACGTCGTGGCCGCCGGTCTGGCCGACCGCTGCACCATCCAGGTCAGCTACGCCATCGGCGTCTCGAAGCCGCTCAGCGTCCATGTGGACCTGCACGGGACGGGCAAGATCGAGGAATCGGTGCTGGAGGCCGAACTCCCGAAGCTGATCGGCGGGGCCAGCCCCCGCGCCATCCGCGAGCACCTCGGCCTGAACCGGCCGATCTACCGTCGCACCGCGGCCTACGGCCATTTCGGACGCGCGCCGGACGCCGACGGCGGCTTCAGCTGGGAACGGACGGATCTGGTCGAGAAGCTGAAGGCGCTGGCCTGACAGGTTCCAGGGATCGCCAGGGCGCGCCTTGGCGCCTAGAACCCGGGACCTTGCACCTTTAAAGCCCGCCCATGTCCTCCCCTTCCGCCCCCACCTGGGGTCCGCTCCGCTCATTCGGCCGCATCAAGTCGCGCACCCTGAAGCCCCGCCAGGCGGCGCTGTTCGATACGCTGTTGCCGACGATCGCCGTGCCCGACCCGGCGGCCGGCCCGATCGATCCGCAGGCGCTGATGCCCGGCGCCCAGTCGGTCTGGCTGGAGATCGGCTTCGGCGGCGGCGAACATCTGGCGGAGCAAGCGACACGTCATCCAGAGGCGCTGATGATCGGCTGCGAGCCCTTCCTCAACGGGGTCGGCTCGGCCCTGCGCCACGTCGACGAGCGCGGGCTGAAGAACGTGCGGCTGCACGCCGGCGACGCGCGTGACGTCATGGCGGCGCTTCCCGAGGCCTCGCTGGACCGGGTGATGATCCTGTTTCCCGATCCGTGGCCCAAGGCGCGGCACAACAAGCGCCGGCTGGTGCAGGACGAGACGGCGGCCGAGATCGCCCGCCTCCTCAAGCCGGGCGGGCGACTGCGTTTCGTCACCGACTGGAAGGACTACGCCGACTGGGCGCTGGAGCGGTTCGAGCGCACGCCGGGGCTCGTCTGGCAAGCGGAAGAGGCTGACGATTGGCGGACCGCGCCGGCCGACCATGTGGTCACCCGCTACGAGGAGAAGAAGCTGGGCGACACCCCGCCGATCTTCCTGGAGTTCGTGCGGAACTGAGCGCCGCGGCGCTCTGCCGCGCACAGCCACGCTAGACGGATAATTAACGCAGCGGACCTAGTCAGTCCGTAATGAAGCGTTCGGTGGGCCTCGTTCTGTGTTGTCTGGCGATGGGCGTGAGCCTGGCGCCGGCCGTGGCCGTGGCCAGCGCACCACGCACCCCGTTCACCGTCGCCGCGGTCTTTCCGCCCTGGTGGACGCCGGATCGTATCGACCGCGCGGCCGACGCCCTCGGGGTGGTCAGCGGCCGCGGCGCTCTTGCCAACGTCGTCGTCATCCACGGAGACGTCGACCTGCTGCAGCGGGCCCGTCGGAGCGGCGCGCTGTGGCTCGCGGACCCTGCCTTTCTCGCCTTCTGCGTCTCCTCCTGAGGCTTCCGGACATGCTGCAAGCTCGCAATCTCGACGACCAGCGTCGGCTTGGCGCGGACGCCATCGCAGCGACCTCCTTCCTCATGGCGGTGGTGACCGGCGTCACCGGCTTCCTCATGACCGGCGGGTATCTGGTCGCGCTCTGCGCCCTGGCGATGGCCGGGATCGCACTCCTCGGCTGGCGACTGAGCCGCGAGGGCGAAGCCACCCGGCTGCTGTCGGCGGTGCTTCTGATGGCCCAGGTCTCGCTGCTGGTCGCGGCGGCAAGCGGCCATCCGTGGCAGATCGACCTGCACATGACCTATTTCGCCATGCTGGCGGTGCTTGCGGTCTACTGCGACTGGAAAGCCATCGTCGCCGCTACGGCGACGGTCGCGGTCCACCACCTCGCGCTCAGCTTCCTCCTGCCGGAACTCGTCTTTCCCGGCTCGGCGAGTCTGGGCCGGGTCATCTTGCACGCGGTCATCCTTCTGCTGGAAGCGGGGATGCTGATCGCCGTCACCGGCAACGTCGCGCGGATGTTCGCCCTTTCGGGTGAAGCCCTGACCAGGGCCGAGGCGGCGGTGTCGCAGGCGGAGGCCGCCCAGGCGGAAGCCGAGAACCTGCGCGTCCGGGCAGAAGCCGAACGCCGTGAAGCGGCGGATCGCGATCGGGCGGTCATGGCCGAACAGACCGCCGTGGTCACCCTGACCGGAGAGGGCCTGAGAACTCTCGCCGAGGGGGATCTGACCGTGCGCCTGGGCGACGACGTCCCGGCGGCGTACGCCCAGCTCCGGGACAGCTTCAACGCCGCCGTCGCACGGCTGCAGGCGGCCATGGCCGACATCGCCGCCAACGCGGGGGCGATGCGCGCCGGTTCGGGCGAGATCAGCCACGCCGCCGACGACCTGTCGCGTCGCACCGAGCAGCAGGCGGCGAGCCTGGAGGAGACGGCGGCGGCGCTGGACCAGATCACGGCGACGGTGAACCGCACCGCCTCGGGGGCGCGTCAGGCCTCGGACGTGGTGCAGGCGGCGCGCGGTGACGCGGAGACCTCGGGCGTGGTGGTGCGCGACGCGGTGGCGGCGATGAGCGCCATCGAGCAATCGGCCCGGCAGATCAGCCAGATCATCGGCGTCATCGACGAAATCGCCTTCCAGACCAATCTGCTGGCGCTGAACGCCGGGGTCGAGGCGGCCCGGGCCGGCGACGCCGGGCGCGGCTTCGCGGTGGTGGCCTCGGAGGTGCGGGCCCTGGCCCAGCGCTCGGCCGACGCGGCGCGCGAGATCAAGACGCTGATCTCGGCCTCGACCAGCCAGGTCGGCTCGGGCGTGCAGCTGGTCGGCCAGACCGGCGAAGCGCTGCAGCGCATCGTCGGCCGGGTGGCCGAGATCGACGGCCTGGTGTCGGAGATCGCCGCCTCGGCCCAGGAGCAGGCCACGGGCCTCCAGCAGGTCAACACCGCGGTCAACCAGATGGACCAGGTGACCCAGCAGAACGCCGCCATGGTCGAGGAATCCACCGCCGCCAGCCACTCGCTGGCCCAGGAGGCCGAGAGCCTGGCCGCCTCGGTGGCGCGCTTCCGCATCGGCGACGAGGCCCCGGCCGCCGCGGCCCGGACGGCCCCGGCCCCGGCCCGCAGCGAGCGCACCGCCCGCACCGTCGCCCAGCTGAAGACGATCGGCCACGGCGGCGCGGCGCTGAAGCCGGCCCCGGCCGCCGCCGAGGACGGCTGGGAGGAGTTCTGACCCGGCGCCACGACAGGGGCTGACAAGTCCCTCGTCGTGGCCTATATGCCGCCCCACATCGTTAGACCGGCGTCCTAACGGCGCCGTTTGAAGCGGCGGCCCGGACGGCCCGCCGCTTTTTGTTTGGATCGCCCGCGTGAAGGCCAAGACCGCCGAAGACCGCGCCCTGCTGGAGCTCATCGAGCCCGTGGCCGAAAGCCAGGGGCTGGAGATCGTGCGCGTGCGCCTGATGGGCGGGACCCAGCGCCGGCGGCTGCAGATCATGGCCGAGCGCGCTGCAGACCACGACATCGCCGTCGAGGAATGCGCCCGTCTGAGCCGCGCTGTGTCGGAAGTGCTGGACGCCGCCGACCCGATCTCCGGCGAATACCTGCTGGAAGTCTCCTCCCCCGGCATCGACCGGCCGCTGACCCGGCTGTCGGACTTCGAGCTGTTCGAGGGCTACGAGGCCCGGCTCGAGACCGACCGGATGATCGAGGGCCGCAAGCGCTTCAAGGGCGTGCTGGCCGGGACCGACGGCGACAATATCGCCATCGACCTCGAGGGCGAGGAGGACACAGCGCTGATCCCCTTCGCCTGGCTGTCCGACGCCAAGCTGGTGCTGACCGACGAACTCCTGAAGGCGGGCGCCGAGAAGCGCGCCGCCCGCAACGACAACAATCCGACCGAAGAAACTGAGGACTGAGGCATGGCCGTCACCGGTGTCGCCGCGAACCGTCTCGAACTGCTGCAGATCGCCGATGCGGTCGCGCGCGAGAAGAACATCGACAAGGAGATCGTCGTCGAGGCGATCGAGGAAGCCATCCAGAAGGGGGCCAAGGCCCGCTACGGGGCCCACCACGACATCCGCGCCAAGATCGACGTCAAGACCGGCGAACTGGCGCTGACCCGGCACGTGACCATCGTCGAGGACGACTGGCAGCCGGAGGACGAGCTGGAGGAGTTCAACGACTCCGCCATGGTCCGCCTGAAGGACGCCCTGAAGCGCGATCCGGAGGCGGTCGTCGGCAAGGAGTACGTCGAGGAGCTGCCGCCGTTCGAGTTCGGCCGGGTGCAGACCCAGATGGCCCGCCAGGTGGTGACCGGGAAGGTCCGCGAGGCCGAACGCGCCAACCAGTACGAGGAGTTCAAGGACCGCGTCGGCGAGATCGTCAACGGCACCGTCAAGCGGGTCGAGTACGGCAACACCATCGTCGACCTGGGCCGCGGCGAAGGCATCATGCGCCGCAACGACTCGATCCCGCGCGAGATCTTCAACATCGGCGACCGGATCCGCACCTACATCTACGACGTCCGCCCGGAGGCGAAGGGCCCGCAGGTGATGCTGAGCCGCGCCCATCCGGGCTTCATGGCCAAGCTGTTCGCCCAGGAGGTCCCCGAGGTCTACGACGGCGTGATCGAGATCCGCGCCGCCGCCCGCGACCCGGGCTCGCGCGCCAAGATGGCCGTGCTGTCGAACGACAGCTCGATCGATCCGGTCGGCGCCTGCGTCGGCATGCGCGGCTCGCGCGTGCAGGCGGTGGTCGCCGAACTGCAGGGCGAGAAGATCGACATCATCCAGTGGAACCCGGACGAGCCGACCTTCATCGTCAACGCCCTCGCTCCGGCCGAGGTGTCGAAGGTGGTGCTGGACGAGGAGGCCGACCGCGTCGAGGTGGTGGTGCCGGACGAGCAGCTGTCGCTGGCCATCGGCCGCCGCGGCCAGAACGTCCGCCTGGCCTCGCAGCTGACCGGCTGGCAGATCGACATCATCACCGAGTCCCAGGACTCGGAGCGTCGCCAGAAGGAGTTCGCCGAGCGCACCGCCCTGTTCCAGGAAGCGCTGGATGTCGACGAGGTCATCGCCCAGCTGCTGGTCACCGAGGGCTTCGCCACCGTCGAGGACCTGGCCTGGGTCGAGCCGTACGAGATCTCGGACATCGAGGGCTTCGACGAGGAGACCGCCGAGGAGCTGCAGGCCCGCGCCCGCGACTTCCTCGAGAAGCAGGCGGCCGAACAGGACGCCAAGCGCAAGGCGCTGGGCGTCGAGGACGGCGTGCTCGAGGTGCCGGGCGTGACCCTGCCGATGGCGGTCGCCCTGGGCGAGGGCGGCGTGAAGACCGTCGAGGACCTGGCCGACCTGGCCACCGACGAGATCCGCGGCGGCTACGAGATCAAGGGCGGCGAGCGGGTCAAGGTCCCGGGCGTGCTCGAGAGCTTCAACCTGGCCCAGGAAGAGGCCGAAATGCTGATCCTGCAGGCGCGCGTCGCGGCCGGCTGGATCGACGCTTCGGAGCTGCCGCAGCCCGAGCCCGAGCCGGAGTACGAGGAAGAAGAGTACGCCGAGGGCGAGTATGACGCCGACGCAGTCTTCGCCGATCGGGGCGAGGAGACGGACCAAGGCGCGGTCGACGGCGATGCGGAGGCTTCCGACGAGGCCGCCGACGAACCCGAAAACGCGTGATGGGAGACCGGGCCGTCCATGGGAGTTCGCGAAGCGACGACTGAGCGGGAGCGCCGGGACCTGGTGACGCACCAGGTCATGGATGAATCCCGCCTGATCCGTTTCGTGGCCGCCCCGGACGGCACGGTCGCCCCCGACCTGGCGCGCAAGCTGCCGGGGCGCGGCCTTTGGGTCGCCGCCGATCGGGCCTCGGTCGAGGCGGCGGTGAAGAAGAACCTGTTCGCGCGCGCGGCCAAGGCCCCGCTGAAGCCGGCCGGCGACCTCGCCGACCGGGTCGAGAGCCTGCTCGCGCGGCGGTGTCTTGAGCAGCTGGGGCTTGCCCGGCGCGAGGGCGTGCTTATCTCCGGGTTCGAAAAGGCGGCGGCGGCGATCCGCGCCGGTCGCGCCGCCTGGCTGGTCGAGGCGGCGGACGGGTCCGCCGACGGACGGGGCAAGCTTCTCGGCCTGGCGAAACACCAGCCAACGCCGCCGAAAGTGTGCGGAGCCTTCACCGCTGACGATTTGAGTTTGGCCCTCGGGCTGGAAAATGCGATACACGCCGTCCTGCTTGAGGGCGGGCGGGCCGATCGCTGGACCTTCGAGGTCGAACGACTGGCGGGATTTCGACCGTTGACGCCGCCCGGATGGCGCGGGGATACGGCCGGGGCCCCGGATGGATTTCAAGACGGGCGGGGTTCTGCTCCCTGATCGGGGGCGGAGCGCCGCACGGCTTTTTGTGTTTGACGACCCTTGTGACGAGACGGCGGACGATCCGTCGTCAAAGTAAAGCGACCGGATGACTGACGAGAACGACAAGACCAACGACGGCAAGCCGACCCCTCCGACCACGGGGCCGCGCGCGCCGCTGAGCCTGAAGCCGCGGGCGGCGGGGTCGGTTTCGACCGGCACCGTGCGCCAGAGCTTCAGCCACGGCCGCACCAAGACCGTGGTGGTCGAGACCAAGCGCCGCGTCGGGCCCGCGCCCGGCGGCCACCAGCGTCCGCAGGGCTTCGATGTGGCGCGACCGCGCCCCGAAGGCCCCGCTGCGCCGCAGGCTCCGCGTCCGGCCGCGCCGGGCGAAGGTCGCCTGTCGGCCTCCGAGCAGGAAGCCCGTCGACGCGCCATCGAACTGGCCACCCGACAGCAGGCCGAGCGCGAGCGCGCCGCCGCCGAGGAGCGCGCCCGCAAGGACGCCGCCGCCCGCGAACAGGCCGCCGCCGCCGAGCGCGCCGCCAGCGCCGCCCAGGCCGAGGCCGCCGCCGCCAAGGCCGCGGCAGACGCCGCACGCAGCGAGGCCGCCAAGCTGGCCGCCTCCGCGCCGGCTCCGACTCCCGCGCGTCCGGCCGCCGCCAAGCCCGCCGCCGCGCCGGCCGAGCCGGTCGCGCCGACGCCGGCCCCGCCCCCCGCTCCGGCTCCGACGCCGCGACCGGCCGCGCCGGCCCGCCCGACCGTCAACTTCGGCCAGCGCGCGCCCAAGCCCGGCGCGCCCAAGCGTCCGCAGCCCCCGGCCTTCGGCGGACGTTCGGCCCGGGAACAGGCCATGGGCGGCGGCGAGCGCAGCTTCACCGACCGGGCCGCCGGCGCCGGCCGCCCCCAGGGCGACCGCCCGCAAGGCGCCCGACCGGGCGGCGCCCGGCCGACCCAGCCCGTCCGCTACTCCGCCCTCGATCCGCGCCCGGCCCCGGGCGCCCGCACCGGTCCACGCACCGGCCCCGGCGCCCGTCCGGGCCCGAACCAGCCGCCGGCCGAACCGACCGTCGCGCGGCCCGCCCGCGCGGGCTTCGGCCGTCCCGCCGGAACCGGCCGTGAGGACGATCGGGACAAGCGCTTCGGCGACGGCGCGCCCGGCAAGGCCGTGTCGCGCACCCGTGGCGAGCCCAAGCGCCGCGAAGGCCGCCTGACCATCCAGGCCCTGGCCGGAGGGGACGAGGACGCCGCCGAGCGCATGCGCTCGCTGGCCTCGGTCCGCCGCGCCCGCGAACGCGAGAAGGAAAAGCGCAAGGGCGGCTCGACCGATGCGCCGAACCGTCCGCGCGAGGTCGTCATTCCCGACGTGATCACCGTCCAGGAGTTGGCCGGCCGCATGGCCGTGCGCGGCGTCGACATCATCAAGTTCCTGATGCGTCAGGGCATGATGATGAAGATCACCGACGTGATCGACTCCGACACCGCTGAACTGGTCGCTGACGAGTACGGCATGTCGGTCAGGCGCGTCTCGGAAAGCGACGTCGAGGAGGGCTTCCTGGCCGAGGACGACGACGCCGACGCCACCGCCGCGCGCGCGCCGGTCGTGGCGATCATGGGCCACGTCGACCACGGCAAGACCTCGCTGCTCGATGCGCTGCGCACCACCGACGTGGCGGCGGGCGAGGCCGGCGGCATCACCCAGCATATCGGGGCCTACCAGGTGCGCCTGGAGGACGGCCAGCGCGTCACCTTCCTCGACACCCCTGGCCACGCCGCCTTCTCGGCGATGCGCGCCCGCGGAGCCAACGTCACCGACATCGTTGTGCTGGTGGTGGCCGCCGACGACGGCGTCATGCCGCAGACCATCGAGGCCATCCAGCACGCCAAGGCGGCGAATGCGCCGATGATCGTGGCGGTCAACAAGATCGACAAGCCCGACGCCAATCCGCAGAAGGTCGTCAACGAGCTGCTGCAGTACGAGGTCATCGCCGAGTCCCTTGGCGGCGACACCCAGATCATCGAGGTGTCGGCCAAGGAGCGGATGAACCTCAACGGTCTGATCGACGCCATCCTGGTGCAGGCCGAGGTCATGGACCTGCGCGCCAACCCCGATCGTTCGGCCGAAGGCGTGGTCATCGAGGCCAAGCTCGACAAGGGCCGCGGACCGGTGGCGACCGTGCTGGTCAAGCGCGGCACGCTGAAGCGCGGCGACATCGTCGTCGCCGGCTCGGCGTGGGGCAAGGTTCGCGCCCTGCTCAACGAGCGCAACGAACAGCTGCAGGAAGCCGGACCGTCGGTGCCGGTCGAGATCCTCGGCCTCGACGAGGCTCCAAGCCCCGGCGACGTGTTCGCCGTGGTCGAGAGCGAGGCCCGCGCCCGCGAACTGACCGAATACCGCGCGCGCGTCCGTCGCGAGAAGGCCATGGGCGGCGGGGCGACCTCGGTGTCGCTGGTCGACATGATGGCCAAACTGGGCTCGAAGAAGATCTCCGAGCTGCCCGTGGTCATCAAGGCCGACGTGCAGGGTTCCGCCGAGGCCATCGTCGGCTCCCTCGACAAGATGGGCAACGACGAGGTCCGCGCGCGTACGGTCATGTCCGGCGCCGGGGGCATCACCGAGAGCGACGTGCAGCTGGCCAAGTCGGCCGGCGCGCCGATCCTCGGCTTCAACGTCCGCGCCTCGAAGCAGGCCCGCGACCTCGCCGACCGCGAGGGCGTGGAGATCCGTTACTACTCGATCATCTACGACCTGCTCGACGACATGAAGGGCGTGCTCTCGGGCATGCTGGCGCCGCTGCAACGCGAGACCTTCCTGGGCAACGCCCAGGTGCTTCAGGTCTTCGACATCTCGAAGGTCGGCAAGATCGCGGGCTGCCGGGTCACCGAGGGCGTGGTGCGCAAGGGCGCCAAGGTCCGCATCATCCGCGAGGACGTGGTGGTGCTGGAGCTGGGCACGCTCAACACGCTCAAGCGCTTCAAGGACGAGGTCAACGAGGTCCCGTCGGGCCAGGAGTGCGGCATGCACTTCCAGGGCTTCCAGGACATCAAGGCCGGGGACTACATCGAGTGCTTCACGGTCGAAGAGATCAAGCGGACGCTGGACTAGACGCTCGCAGGATCACCGGGACGGCGGCGCGCAGGCGCCGCCGTTTCGCCATCCGCATCGGGGATCAAGACGCATGCGCCGCATCCTGACCGCCGCCCTCGCCCTGTCGTTCGTCGCCGGCCCGGCGTCTGCCGAAATCCGTTATCTCGCCTATGACGCGTCGGACCGGATCACCCAGGCCCTGACCCGCGGCGTGACCCTGGAGGCCAATCGCGGCCTGTTCGGCGCGATCAGCGTGCGCAGGATCATCTCGACTTCCAACCGCGGCTCGGCCGAGGTGCGGCGCGGCGGACCCGAGGCGGTTCGGCGCGCGCTGCCGGAAGGCGCCGCCGAAAGCGCCATCTACACCATCTCGCCCGAGGGCGACGGCCGCGGCCTCACCCGGGCCCTCTGTCCCGGAGCCGACGAAGCGTGGCTGGTCAGCGGGCGGGTCCGTCTCGCCCGGCCGCTGACGCTGCAGGCGGTGGGGCGCTGGGCGGATGGAACCTACCGGCACTGCGTGACCCTGTCCTACACCTGGCGCGGGGAATGGGCGTCGCTCCCGGCCCCGGCCGCGGGCGACGACGCACCTGTCGGGCGATAGGCCTTCGCGCCCGCCCCACAGCCCGCTAGGGTTGCGGCGATGAGCGCTATCGCCCCCGCCAGCCGGACCGAACGATCCCGCCGCCGCAGCCTGAAAGGACTGGCGAGCGTCCTTGGCTTCCTGTGCCTCGTGCTGTTCCTGCTGGCGATCGAACAGAAGCATGCCCTGTCTGCGTGGCAGGCGGTGCGTTACGGCGCAGGGCCAGCGGTCGCCCGGGCCGGGAGCTGGATGGCCGAAGGCGCCGCCGACGGATTGGGCGGCCTGCAGACGGCCGTGGCGGCGCCGAACCAGCCGTTCGCCGCCGCCGACGCGGACATCCTCCTGACCGGCGAGTTCGGGCCTGCCGACGAGGCGACGCGCCAGACCGTCGGCGGCGCCGTCTTCGCGGGCGCGAGCATTCGCCTGGAGAACGGGGCGACCCTGTCGACCCGGCCCCTGCGCATCGCCGCGGCGCGCGAGGCCTATGTGTTTGGCGAGACCTTTGCGCGGACGTGGAACGCGCCGGCGGAGGCCCAGATCGAACTGCGCCGGGTGGTTCCCGCCGACGGCGCCCGGTCCGTGCCGCCGTCGCCCCTGTGCGGCGGCGAGGCGCCGGGGGCAGTCGCGCTGCTGCACCGCCGCGACCGGGTCGACTTGATGCTGTTCCGCGATCGCGCCCCGATCGGCCCCGACGCGCCGGCCAGCGCGATATGTGGCACGTGGAGCTTCGAACGGCGGTGAGGCGCAAGCGCAGTTCGACCAGCCTCAAGCGCCTGCTGTTGGCCGCCGCCATCGGCGTGATCGCCGCCCTCTGGACCTGGGTTCGGCCTGGGAACGGGATCTGGTTCGAGCCGGACCAGGGCGTCGAGGCCTCCCTCCTCGACAACGGTTTCCACACCGACCTCGCCCTGCCGCGCGCGGCGCTGGAGGCCCGCGGCGGTCCGCTGGCCCAGGCGGTGCGTTCCTTGCCGCCGGGCGACTGGATTCTGATCGGTTGGGGCGACGCCAAATTCTACGTTGACCAGAGCCCCATCCACCACCGCCTGCCCGACGGCGCTCGCGCCTTCTTCCGGCCCGGTAACGCTTCGGTGGTCATGCTGGACCCGGCCCAGGCCGATCCGCGCCGGATCTTCGCACCGGAGGGGCGCGAGGATTTCCGCCTTTCGGATGAAAGCTTCCGAGCCCTCGCCGCCCGCATCGAAGCCTCGCTCGACCTGGGTTCGGGCGCGCCGCGCGTCGCGGCCGCGCGGGCCGGGGATGACGCCCGGTTCTTCGCCAGCCGGGAGACCTTCTCTATCGGCCACCTGTGCAACCATTGGACGGCCGATCTCCTGAACGCGGCCGGTCTGCCGATCCGGCCGTTCCAGTCCATCACCTCCGCGGAAGTCATGGCTTCCGTCCGACGCGGCGGACGCGACAGGACCGAATTGGACAGGGGAGCGCGGCGGGACTAGACCCCCGCCCTTCGCTTCGAGCCGGGTCCGAGCCCCGGCGGGCGACGTCCAGAGGAGGCCGCCATGGGCCGCAAACAGCACACCCGAAACGCCTCGGGGGCCCAGGGGCCGTCGCAGCGCCAGTTGCGCGCCGGCGAACTGATCCGCCACGCCCTGGTTGAGGTGCTGCGCGAGGAGGAGATCCACGACCCGGCCATGGAGGGGGTGTCGGTGACGGTGACCGAGGTGCGGCTGAGCCCGGACCTCAAACACGCCACCTGCTTCGTCGAGCCGCTCGGCGCCGGAGTTGAGACGGCGCCCACGGCCGGCCACGTCGACGAGATCGTCAAGGCGCTGAACGCTCACGCCAAATTCCTGCGCGGCGTGCTCGGACGTCATATCGACATGAAGTTCACCCCGGACCTCAGGTTCCGGCACGACGAAAGCTTCGACGCCGCCGGCCGCATGGACCGGCTGTTCAACGATCCCCGCGTCCGCGCCGACCTCGAGCGCGACGGGGACGAGGACTGATGGGTCGGCGGAAGCGGGGGCAGGTGGTCGACGGCTGGGTTTGCCTCGACAAGCCGCTCGAGATGGGCTCGACCGAGGCGGTGACACGGGTGCGTCGGCTGTTCGACGCGCAGAAGGCGGGCCACGCCGGGACGCTTGACCCGCTGGCCTCGGGCATCCTGCCGATCGCGCTGGGCGAGGCGACCAAGACTGTGCCTTTCATGATGGATGCGGAAAAGGTCTACCGCTTCACCATCCACTGGGGGATCTCCACCGACAGCGTCGACCGCGAGGGCGACATCACCGCCCGGTCGGACGTGCGGCCGGGGGTGGAGCAGGTGAAGGCGGCGCTGGCGGCTTTCGTCGGCGAGATCGACCAGGTCCCGCCGGCCTTCTCGGCCATCAGGATCGACGGCCGCCGCGCCTACGACATGGCCCGGGACGGGCTGGAGGTCGAGCTGAAGGCCCGGCGGGTGACCATCCATGAAGCAGCGGTGACGGCTGCGCCCGATCCCGCCCACGTCGAGATCACCATGCGCACCGGCAAGGGCGTGTATGTGCGTTCGCTGGCCCGCGACCTCGCCGCAGCGCTGGGCGCGGAGGGGCACGTCTCGGCGCTGCGACGCGAGCGGGTTGGGCCGTTCTCGGTCGAAAACGCCGTCACGCTGGATTCCCTGGCGGAAATGGTGCATAGGGGCGCCGCCCCGGAAGGCTTGCTTCCCGTCGCGACCGCCCTGGACGACATCCCGGAGCTGGCCGTAACGGACCAGGACGCCTTCCAGCTTCGCCAGGGACGGCCGATCGTTCTGCTCCCCCGACAGGTCGAAACGCTCAAGGCCCGCCTTCGGGAGGGATCGCGAACCGTTTCGGCCTTCCAGGACGGAACCCTCGTCGCCCTCTGCTCGATGCGGGCCGGTCGGCTCGAACCCGACCGCGTCTTCAATCTCCAATGACGGAGTCATACGATGTCGGTTACTGCTGAGCGCAAGGCTCAAATCATCGCTGATAACGCCCGTGGCGAAGCCGACACGGGTTCGGCCGAGGTCCAGGTCGCGATCCTTTCGGAGCGCATCACCAACCTTACCGAGCACTTCAAGACCCACAAGAAGGACAACCACTCGCGTCGCGGCCTGCTCAAGCTGGTCTCGCAGCGTCGGCGCCTTCTGGACCACCTGAACAAGACCGATAGCGCCCGTTACCAGGCGATCATCGCGAAGCTGGGCCTGCGCCGCTAACAGCCAGGTTCTGGAAGGGCCCGCTCGCGGGCCCTTCTGCTATCCGCCCGCGCGCCGCGGGCTCATCCCGGCGCATACGCAGAGGGCCTCACCGGTCCTCATCCACCCGCCCGGTCCGGCATCCGGCCGTCCGGGTCCACAGGGACCGAAGGACTGAACCCCTGAACGCCCGCCCCCGACGGCAATACGGCCTCGGGATGAGAAAGAAGAAAAATGTTCGACATCAAACGCAAGACGATCGAATGGGCCGGCCGGCCGCTCACCCTCGAGACCGGCCGCATCGCCCGTCAGGCCGACGGCGCCGTGCTCGCCACCTACGGCGAGACCGTGGTGCTGGCCACCGTCGTCTACGCCCGCCAGCCGAAGCCCGGCCAGGACTTCTTCCCGCTGACCGTCAACTACCAGGAAAAGACCTTCGCCGCCGGCAAGATTCCGGGCGGCTACTTCAAGCGTGAAGGCCGGCCGAGCGAGAAGGAGACCCTGGTCTCGCGCCTGATCGACCGTCCGATCCGCCCGCTGTTCGTCAAGGGCTTCAAGAACGAGGTGCAGGTGGTCTGCACCGTGCTGCAGCACGACATGGAGAACGACCCCGACATGGTCGCCATGGTCGCCGCCTCGGCCGCCCTGACCATCTCCGGCGTGCCGTTCATGGGCCCGATCGGCGGCGCCCGCGTCGGCGTCATCGACGGGGAATACGTGCTGAACCCGACCGTGGACCAGATGGAGTCCTCGGATCTCGACCTCGTGGTCGCCGGCACCGCCGACGCCCTGATGATGGTCGAGTCGGAAGCCAAGGAGCTCTCGGAAGAGAAGATGCTCGGCGCGCTGATGTTCGCGCACCGCGGCATGCAGCCTGTGATCGAGGCCATCATCGAGCTGGCCGAGCACGCCGCCAAGGAGCCGTTCGACTTCGCCGGCGAGGACGTCTCGGAAGCCGTGGAAGCGATCAAGAAGCTGGTCGGCGAGGACATCAAGGCCGCCTACGCCCTGCCGGGCAAGTACGACCGCCGCTCGGGCGTCGACGCCGCCAAGAAGGCCGCCGCGGCCCAGCTGGTGGCCTCGGAAACCAACCCGGACGGCTTCGAGCCGAACAAGTTCGCCACCGCCTTCAAGGAGTGCGAGGCCGAGGTCCTGCGTCGGGACATCATCGAGAACGGCCACCGCGTGGACGGCCGCGCGCTCGACAAGGTCCGTCCGATCGTCTCGGAAGTCGGCGTCCTGCCGCGCACCCACGGCTCGGCCCTGTTCACCCGCGGCGAGACCCAGGCCCTGGTGGTCGCCACCCTCGGCACCGGCGAGGACGAGCAGTACATCGACGCCCTGCAGGGGACCTACAAGGAGAAGTTCCTCCTGCACTACAACTTCCCCCCCTACTCGGTGGGTGAAGCGGGCCGCATGGGCTCGCCGGGCCGTCGCGAGATCGGCCACGGCAAGCTGGCCTGGCGCGCGCTGCGTCCGATGCTGCCGACGAGCGAGGAGTTCCCCTACACCATCCGTCTGGTGTCGGAGATCACCGAGTCCAACGGCTCGTCCTCGATGGCCACGGTCTGCGGCGCCTCGCTGGCGCTGATGGACGCCGGTGTGCCGCTGACGCGCGCCGTTTCGGGCATCGCCATGGGCCTGATCCTCGAGCCGACCGGCGAGTTCGCCATCCTGTCGGACATCCTGGGCGACGAGGACCATCTCGGCGACATGGACTTCAAGGTGGCCGGCACGCGCGAGGGCATCACCTCGCTGCAGATGGACATCAAGGTCCCGGGCATCACCGAGGAGATCATGACCAAGGCCCTGAACCAGGCCTCGGCGGGTCGCCTGCACATCCTCGACGAGATGGCCAAGGCCATCGAGGGCTCGCGCCAGGAGCTGGGCGAGTTCGCGCCGAAGATCGAGACGATGAAGATCCCCGTCGACAAGATCCGCGACGTGATCGGCACCGGCGGCAAGATCATCCGCGAGATCGTCGAGAAGACCGGCGCCAAGATCAACATCGAGGACGATGGCACCATCAAGATCGCCGCCTCGGAGCAGGAGAAGATCGACGCCGCCAAGGACTGGATCAAGTCGATCACGTCCGAGCCGGAAGTCGGCATGATCTACACCGGCAAGGTGGTGAAGGTCGTCGACTTCGGCGCCTTCGTGAACTTCTTCGGCGCCAAGGACGGCCTCGTCCACGTGTCGCAGATGGCGCTGGAGCGCGTCGCCAACCCGGCCGACGTCGTGTCGGAAGGCCAGGAGGTGAAGGTCAAGTTCCTCGGCCTCGACGACCGCGGCAAGACCAAGCTGTCCATGAAGGTGGTCGACCAGACCACCGGCGAGGACATCACCGACCGCATCAACGCCGAGCGGGCCGAGCGGGGCGAGCCGCCCCTGTCGGACGACACCGGCGGCCGTCCGAAGCGCGACGGCGACCGCGGCGGCGACCGCGGCCGGCGCCGCCGGGACTGATCGTCCGGCGTCATCGCTGACTGACCATGGGGGCCCCGGCGGAGACGTCGGGGCCCTTTGTCATGCGCTACATCGGCGGGTGGAAAAGCGAGACATCGCGGGGGCGAAAGGCGCGACAGCGGCGAAAGGCGCTACTTCGGCCGCGGGGCCGGTTCGGCGGCCAGGGTCCCGGCCGCCGGCGGGGCCAGCAGCTCTTCGGCCGGACGGCGGTCGAACAGCCAGTCGGCCCAAGCGGCCGGCGGCAGGGGGATGACGCCGCGGTCGTGGTAGGGGGCCACGTCGGGGCCCGGCTCGGCGGTGAGCAGGGAGAAGGCGTCGGGCGCCCCGTCGGCCCCCGCCCGCCAGATCGACGCCAAGGCCACGAACGGCTGGTCGACGCCGCGCAGGGCCCAGCGGGTCTTGGGGTACTTCGTGCCGGTGAACTCGTAGAAGGCCGACACCGGCACGAGGCAGCGGCCGCCGGAGGGGCCGTTGGAGAAGCGGCGGCCTTCCGACCGGAAGTTGATCACCGGCGGGCGCTTGGGGGCCGGGGGCGGGAAGCCGAAGCGCAGTTCGGCCAGCTCGGCGCCTCCCTCCCCGGCGGCGCGGACGGCCCGCGACAGGTCGGTGGGCCGCACCTCCTCCACCGGCTCGATGTTGGGCAGGCCCTTCGGGAAGCGCAGCGGCGCGCCGTGGCGGTCGAAGGCCTCAACCAGCTGGGTGACGGAGTATTTCGCTTCGTAGGAGGCGCACATGGGCTCGGCCGGGGCGGGTGGGGGAAGGGAAAACAGAGTCCACATCGTCCGCGGAGTCCACCGCGCGAGGCCGAGGCGGACTCAAAAACACAGTCCGATGCGTCCGACCCGTCCGATGCGTCCGCGTCTCCCCCGTCGGCGCCAAGGGAGACCCTACGACCCGGATGCGTCAGGTCCGGACGTACCCCAGCGGCGGCGAACGAAGCGGGGCGCGGGCCGTTGGGAGGAGATGGATCTTTCCGGCATGCTTTTCCAGGGCTGGTCCGGCCCGGCCCGCACGGTGCTGGTCGGCGCCCTCGCCTACGTCGGCCTGGTCGTCTTCCTGCGCGTCTCGGGCAAGCGCACCCTGTCCAAGCTGAACGCCTTCGACCTGGTGGTGACGGTGGCGCTGGGCTCGACCCTGGCCACCATCCTGCTGGACGAGAAGGTCCCGCTGGCCGAGGGGCTCATCGCCTTCGCCGTCCTCATCGGCCTGCAGTTTCTGGTGACCTGGAGCTCGGTGCGCTGGAAACTGTGGCGCCGCGCGGTGCGCTCGGAGCCGGCCGTGCTGGTCCGCGGCGGCGAGCCGCTGCCCGCGGCCCTGCGCCGCGAGCGGATCACCGAGGGCGAGCTGCTCAGCGCCGTGCGCAGCGCCGGCGGCCGGGAGATCGCCGAGGCCGAGGTGGTGATCCTCGAGAGCGACGGCACCCTGACCGCCATCCTGTCGTCGTCGCGCGGCTAGCGTTCGGTCTTCTGCTCCTCCTCGGCGGCGCGGCGCCACGGCCAGCGGCCGCCGATCTCCATCTCCAGCGACACCGAGACGAAGGTGCGGATCGCCACCACGGCGGCGAGCAGGCCGAGGCTCTCGAAGCTCAGCGGGGCGGTGATGGTGGCGATGATGTCGGCCCCGACCAGCAGCTCCAGCCCCAGCAGGATGCCGCGCCCGAGGTTGGCGCGCAGCCGGTCGTAGGCGTCGCGGCCCGGCGTGCGGCGGAAGAGGTCGCGGGCGAACAGGGCGGCGGCGAGCAGGACGCCGGCGAGGATGACCGCGACGCCGGCCACCTCCAGCGCCCGCGCCGCCGTCTCGATCCACGGAATGCCGGCGAGGTCCATGGGGAGGGGAATGGCGGGGGAAGCGGGGCGGTTCCGGGAAGGGCCATCGCGGCGACGGCGAAACGGGCGCCCTCCGGCGCGGAGGTCCTCTTCAACCCCTTGCGGAGATCGTCGCCGGGCGGTCGGAGGGCGTCAAGGACGCGCCCGCCCGGGCGCGCCGCTGCGCGGTGGCCGCAGGCCATCCTTGACTCCCTCCGACCGTCCGGCAGCCTGGCCTGCAAGGGATGAAGGCGGCTCGTGCGCCCGCGGGCGCCGATCTTCGTGGAAGGACGGGATGGGACGCTATCTGGGGGTGTTCACCAGCGACAAGGCGGGACCGAAGTGGCGCGCCTGGCGGGCGATGAGCGAGGCCGAGCAGGCGGCCACGGCCGAGGCCGGCGTGGCGGCGGTGCAGGCCTGGGGAGGACGCGCACCGCGACGTCATCGACTACGTCGGCGGACCGCTGGGGCCGACGAAGCGGATCGACGACGCCGGCGAGGTGACCGACGTGGTCAACCTGCTGACCGTGTTCATGGTGGTGCGCGCCGACAGCCACGAGGCGGCGGCGCGGCTGTTCGAGGGCCATCCGCACATGGCGATCTTCCCCTGCGACGGGGTGGAGGTGATGCCGGTGCTGGGGGACCCGGCGTAGGTCAGACGGTCGCCGGCGGCGGGGTGCGCGGGGCCAGCCAGGGCATGAAGAGCAGGCCGAACAGGAAGCCGCCGGCGTGGGCCTCCCACGCCATGCCGCCGATGCCGGCGTCGCCGAGGCGGACGAGGGCGAAGATGATCCCGTAGAGCAGAGCGTTGAGCAGGGCGAAGTAGAAGACCTCGTCGCCGACCTGCCGCGAGCGCAGCGGCGCGAAGCTTCCGTCGGCGCGGATGCGCGACACCGCGCCCCACAGGCCGAAGATGGCCCCCGAGGAGCCGATCAGGGCCGGGCCGGTCGGGTTGAAGGCGAGGAACAGCGCCGCCCCCGCCAGTCCCGCGCCGAGGTAGAGCAGGGCGAAGCGCCGCCAGCCGTCGGGGCCGGGCCCCAGCCGGACCATGACCAGCGCGGTCAGCGGCAGCAGGGCGGTGGCGTTCAGCAGCAGGTGCGCCGGGCCGGCGTGGGCGAACAGGTGGGCGACGGGGGCGTGCCAGCCGCCGTGGGCGAGGGCGTGGCCCGAAAGCACCCAGACCTCAGGGCCGGTAACGTAGGTCTGCACCGCCAGCACGAGGCCGAAGACGACGAGCAAGGCCAGGCCGGGCAGGCCGGCGGGGGAGGCCAGCAGCTTCCACGTGCGCGGATCGTGAAACGGCGGCCCGGCCATGCGCTGCCCGCGCCGGTTGTAGCGGCGGCCGAACAGCGGCGGACGGACGGCGGCCGGGTGGGTCATGGGGGGAGTGTGCGAGGCGCGACCAAGGTTGTCACCCTCCCCTCTCCCATTGGGAGAGGGCTTGAGGCTCGCAGAGCGAAGCAATGCGCCAGCCGAAAGGGTGAGGGGTGGGTCTTTGTTCGGATTGCGCCTCCACTGATCCGGGCCTTCTTCCCCCGCACCCGGAACAGATGTAGAACATCGTTCCATGACAGCCGCCCGCCTCACCCCGCGCGCCCGCGCCCTGCGCCAGACCGGCGGGCTGGCCGAGCAGCGGCTGTGGGCGCGGCTGCGCGGCGGGGCGGTGGTCGGGTGGAAGCTGCGGCGGCAGCACCGGATCGACGGCTATGTGGCCGACTTCGCCTGCATCCCGCTGCGGCTGGCGATCGAGATCGACGGCGGCGTGCATCAGCGGGACGACGTCGCCCTGCGCGACGTCTACCGGCAGCGGGCGATCGAGGACCGTGGCTGGACCGTGGTCCGGTTCACCAACGACCAGGCTTTGCACGAACCCTGGCGGATCGACGCGGCCATCCGCGAGCAGGCGAAGGCGCTGGGGTTCTGACCAACCCTGATCCCTCTCCCGATGGGAGAGGGCTTGAGCGCCCGTGAGCGCAGCGAGCGGCTGCGCGAAAGGGTGAGGGTCGGGTTCCGGAGCGGCAGCGGCGCGAGCGGCGCGGCGGCTTGCGCCGAAAGGATCAGCCGACCCTCATCCGGCCGCTGCGCGGCCACCTTCTCCCATTGGGAGAAGGTATCTGGCTCCGATCCCTCTCCCGGCGGGAGAGGGCTTGAGCGCCCGCGAGCGCAGCGAGCGGCTGCGCGAAAGGGTGAGGGTCGGGTTTCGGGGCGGCAGCGGCGCGAGCGGCGCGGCGGCTTGCGCCGACGGGCCAGCCGACCCTCATCCGGCCCTTCGGGCCACCCGTCGTCGGTTCGTATACGAACCTCCTCCACCCACAGGGAGAAGGAGAACGGTGCGCCCCCCTCTCCCATTGGGAGAGGGCTTGAGCGCCCGCGAGCGCAGCGCGGCTATGGGTAGCAAACACACCTTGACAACCGAGACCGTGGGAACCCCTGCCTTTATGGTGGAGGCATGGCAAGTTCGATCATCCCTTTCGGCACCGAGCATTCTGTCGCCCTTCACACCCTGGTCCGCAAACGCGCCGAGCTGGACGGGGAGTTGGAGCAACATCAAGGGCTCATCCGCGACCTTCAGAAGACGATCCAAAACCTGGACGCGGTCCTTGTCCTGCTCAAACCCGACATCGACATCGGCGAAATCGCCCCGAAGCGGGTCCGGCCAATTCACGCCGCTGCGCCGGGAGAGATCACCAGCATCGTCGTCGATTGTTTGAGAGAAGCCGAAGGAGCGCTCACGTCGAGGGCGCTGGCACAGGCGGTCGTCGAGAAGCGAGACCTCGACCCCGCAGACATGAAGCTGGAAATCACGATGGCCAAACGCGTTCGGGCCTGTCTGAGGCCCCTGCGACTGGCCGGACGAGTGCGCGCTGTGTCGATGGCGTCGGGACCGCAGGGCTGGGTCCTGGCGACCAAGCAGGTCGAGCAGCCTGTTACTGTCTCGCTGGAGCTGACTCGATGAACAGCTTGTCCTTCTTCCACGGAAGCCAGCTCTGCCAGATCGCGCCTGAGCGCGATGGCCGAGGCTTCATTGGACTGCGAAACGGCCGAGTTGTCGCCACCGCGCCTGATCGCGCCAGTGTGGCTCGGGCGTTGATCAAGGCGGCGCGCTGGCGCAAGGACTTGACGGATGAAGCGGTGGGCCCACCCAAGACGTGAACGGTCAAACCCGTAGCAAAGACGTCGTGAACGCCATACGCCAGAAAAACAGGGAGGGCTGAAACGTCCGCGCTCGCGCTGCGACCTACCGGTTCGTTGATGTTGCCGCGAACCGTGCTAAAGGGCGGCATGGTTCGATCGAACAGACGCGGCATTATGGCGGCGCTCTTGGCGCTGTTCGCCGCCGTGTTCGTTCTGATCCCGACCGTCGATGCTGCGGCCTGTGCTGTGGAACTGGAACCCGCTCATGCGGCGGCGTCATTCGCCGACGACGGTGGCGATCTGCCGTCTGACCCCGACGACCATGCCATCTGCTCGCACGGCCACTGTCACCACAGCGGCACCGCGATGCCGTCCTCGCCCCAATCAGTGGCGGTGACAGCGGCCATTTCGCCGAACCTGCTGCGCCCGGCTGACGAGCCCTTGGCGTCTCGCGCGCCCAGCGGCTTGGAACGCCCTCCCAGAGCCTGACGATACCCTGCGCCTTTTGGCGCGAGTCAATCGTCTGGAACTTCTGGGATATGGAACATGCCACCCCTAAAATCTGGTTGGTCGCGTCTCGCGGTCAGCTGCGCCGTGGTCGCGATGGCGACGGCGGTCACCGGCCCTGCTTGCGCCGATCCCGCGCCCTCATTCGAGGCGCTGCTTGAACGCATCGGTCTGACACCGACGATCATGGAAGCCGACGCGCTTCTGGACGCCGCCGAGGCGCGCATCCGTCAGGCGCGCGTCCGGCCCAATCCGGAGTTGGGGCTGGAGGCCGAGAACGCCTTCGGCACCGGCCCCTTCCAAGGTTACGACAACGCCGAGACCACCCTCTCCCTCAGCCAGGACCTCGAACTTTGGGGCCGCCGCAGCGCTCGTGTCGGTGTCGCCCGTGCTGAAGCCGGGACCGCCGCCCTGCGCCGGGACCTCGCCGACGTCGAGGCGGCGAGCCGACTGGCGCTCGTCTACGCCGAGGCCGAAGCGGCCGAGCGCCGGTTCCAACTCGCCGAGGA
The DNA here is from genome assembly GCF_900116065.1 of Brevundimonas viscosa. Lineage (GTDB taxonomy): Bacteria > Pseudomonadota > Alphaproteobacteria > Caulobacterales > Caulobacteraceae > Brevundimonas > Brevundimonas viscosa. The sequence goes on along the minus strand of NZ_FOZV01000001.1, from coordinate 721,705 downwards.
GGCGCTGACCGTCACCATCGCCGACACCCGTGCGGCCCTGATCCTCGTGGAGGAAGGCCGCGAGCCGCTTCTGCGCGGCATCCAGGGCGAGACGGAAGCGGCGGCGGCGCGCGCGACGCTGGACGAGGCGCAGGCGGAACGCGACGCGGCCTTCGCCCGTCTGACCGCCGTGGCCATGCTGCCGACGCCGGTCACCTCGATCGATGGAGGTTTGCTGGATAGAACCCCGGCCGGTGTGACCGTCGCCGTCGGGGAGGCTCCCGAGGTCCAGGTCGCCGAGGCGGAACGCGCCGCCGCAGAGAGCCGCATCGAGGTCGAACGAGTTCGCGCCCGCCCCGACGTCACCGCCTCCGTAGGCATCCGGCGCTACGAAGCCGAGGATGCCACGGCCCTGACTTTCGGCGTGAGCATGCCGTTGCCGCTGTTCGACCGGAACCGGGGCGCCATCGACGCGGCCCGCGCCGAGTTCCGGGCGGCCGAGGCCAGGCTGATCGGCGCCCGTCAGGAGGCCGAGGCGGACCGCAACGCCGCCGAGGCACGGCTTCGGGCTTCGGCCAGCCGGGTCGCCGCCGCCGATGCGGGCGTGACCGCCGCCGAGGATGCCTACCGCCTTTCGCGGATCGGCTTCGAGGCGGGGCGCATCTCCCAGCTCGAACTCCGCTCTTCGCGCGCGGCCCTGATCAACGCCCGCAACGCCGCCGTGGACGCCCGCCTGGCTCGCGTCCGCGCCGAAATCGAACTCGCGCGCCTGCAAGGCCGCGCCCCGTTTGGAACACAGCAATGAACCGTTTCCCACAAATCAATCGGACGTGGCTCATGGCAGGGGTCGCCGCCATCGTCGTCCTCGGCAGCGCGGGCATCTATGTTCTCACCCGCCCTGCGGCGGACCCGAGCGCCGCCGTGTCGGCTGAGGCTGAACACGTTGAAGAGGAGGCCCAGGCAGGCGTTCTCCTTCTGACGCCGGCGCAGATCGAGGCTGCCCGTATCGCGGTCGTGGCGGTCACCGGCGGCGGCGGCGGCGAAACCCGCCTGTCCGGGCGGGTGGAACCCATGGTCGACGCTCGGGCGGCGGTCGCCGCCTCCGTGGGCGGACGGGTCGAGCGGGTCCTGGTGGCGCCGGGACAGTCCGTCCGCGCCGGTCAGCCCCTGGCGGTATTGGTCAGCGGAGACGCGGCGGGGCTCCGGGCCGAGGCCGACGCCGCCCAAGCCAACGCGGTGGCCGCCGAGCAGGCCCACGAGCGCGAGGAAAGCCTCGCGGAGCAAGGCGTGGTGGCTGAGCGGGACGCCGAAATCGCCCATGCCCAGGCCCTGAGCGCCGAGGCGGCCGCGCGCGCGGCCCGAGCCCGGGCAATCGCCGCCGGGTCTCCCAGCGCATCCGGCCGTCTCGGCGTCACGAGCCCGATCAGCGGCGTCGTCACCAGCGTCCAGGTCGGCCCTGGCGGCTTCGCGCCGCAGGGTGGGGTGATCGCCGAGGTCACCAACCCGGCGCGGGTGGAGATCGTCTTCAGCGCGCCCCCGGCGCTAGCCGGTCAGGTTCGCGCCGGCTCCGCGATCCGGGTGCAGGGTCCGGCAGGCGAGTTCGACGCGGTCGTCACCGGCGTGGCCGCCGGCGCGGGGGTGGGGAACGGCGCAGCCGTAATTCGCGCCCGCCCCACCGGCTCGCTGCTTCCCCCCGCAGGGTCGGCGGTGACCGGCGTCATCGTCACCGGCGAAACGTCGGCAACCCCGACCGTGCCGTCCGAGGCCGTGCAGACGGTGGAGGGCGCGACCGTCGTCTTCGTGCGCACCCCGACAGGGTTCCGCGTCGCGCCCGTGCTGGTCGGCCGCCAGGCCGGCGATCGGACCGAAATCCTGCGCGGTCTCATGGGCGATGAGCGTGTCGCCGGCGCCAACGCCTTCCTCCTCAAAGCCGAACTCGCCAAGGGCGAGGCCGAGCACGGTCACTAGGGAGCGACGCGCATGTTCAACGCCATTATCGCGGCGTCGGTCCGGTTTCGCTGGTTCGTCGTCATCGCTGTCGCCCTGGTCGCTGGGCTGGGACTGTTCGAGCTGACCAAGTTGCCGATCGACGCGGTGCCCGACATCACCAACCGGCAGGTCCAGATCACGACGGTCGCACCGGCGCTGGCCCCGGAGCAGATCGAGCGCCAGGTCACCTATCCGCTTGAGACTGGTCTGTCTGGCATCCCCGGTCTGACCAGCACACGATCACTGTCACGCAACGGCTTCAGCCAGATCACGGCGATCTTCACCGACGAGACGGACATCTACTTCGCGCGCCAGCAGGTCGCCGAACGGCTGGCGGCGGCGCGGGAAGGACTACCGGAAGGTGTCGAGCCCGCGATGTCGCCGATCACCACCGGTCTCGGCGAGGTCCTGATGTGGACCGTCGATTACGTCCCGTTCAACAGCGACAATCTGGCGCGACCGGGGCAGCCGGGATGGCAGCCAGGTCGTGTCTATCTGACCCCGGAAGGGGAGCGGCTGGCCACGCCAGAGCAGCGCGCCACCTATCTGCGAACGGTGCAGGACTGGATCATCGCGCCACAAATGCGCGGCGCGGAAGGCCTGGCGGGCGTCGATACGGTCGGCGGTTACGTCAAGGAATATGCCGTTCGTCCCGATCCCGCCCGCCTCTCCGGTTATGGTCTCGGCCTCGGCGATCTGGTCGAGGCGCTGGAGCGCGCCAACACCCAGGCCGGCGCCAGCTACATCCAACGCGCCGGAGAGGCGCTGGTCGTCCGCACAGATGCCCTCGCGAGCACAGTCGAGGATCTGGCCCAGGCCCCGGTGGTCAATCGCGGAGGCCTGGTGGTCCGCGTCGCCGACGTCGCCACCGTCGAGATCGGACAGGCGCCGCGCCTCGGCGGGGCCAGTCGCGACGGTCATGAGGCGGTCCTGGGCACTGCCCTGATGATCGCGGGTGGCAACAGCCGCACGGTGGCCCAGGCGGCGGCGGAGCGACTGGCCGAGGTGGACGATAGCCTTCCGCCAGGCATCGTCGCCACGAGCGTCCTGAACAGGAGCGAACTGGTCAACTCGACCATCGCCACCGTCGCCCGCAATCTCACCGAGGGAGCCTTGCTCGTCGTCGTGGTGCTGTTCCTGCTGCTCGGCAACATCCGCGCGGCCACCATCACGGCGTTGATGATCCCGCTCAGCTTCCTGTTCGCCGTCATCGGCATGAACCGCTTCGGCATCAGCGGGAATCTGATGAGCCTCGGCGCCCTGGACTTCGGCCTGATGGTCGATGGCGGCGTCGTCGTGATCGAGAACACCTTGCTCATGCTCACGCAGCGGCGTGCCCAACTCGGCCGTATGCTGAACCGCCACGAACGTCTGGACGTGGCCGTGCAGTCCGCCCGGCAGATGGTCAAGCCGGCGGCGTTCGGACAGTTGATCATCCTGCTGGTGTTCGCGCCGCTCCTGATGCTCGAAGGTGTGGAGGGCAAGACCTTCCAGCCGATGGGCGCGACCGTCATGTTGGCGCTGGTCGGAGCCTTCATCTTCTCCTTCACCTTCGTGCCGGCGATGACCGCCCTTCTGGTGCGCGATCCCAAGTCCGTCCACGTTGGACCGGACGGCCAGGTCGTCGAGCATGAGACCCCCATCCTCCGCTTCGCGCGCCGCTATATTCAGCCGGCGATCCAGGCGGCGGTGGCGCGGCCGAAGGTGGTGCTGATCTCCGCCCTGGCGGCGCTCGCGGTCGGCGCGGTGTCCTTCATGGCGCTGGGCCGCGAGTTCATCCCGACCCTCGACGAGGGCGACATCGCCATGCAGGCCCTGCGCGTGCCGTCGGCGTCGCTCGAACAGTCGCTGGCGATGCAGATGGCTCTGGAGCGCGCCATCACGGCGCAGCCCGAGGTCGAGACTATGTTCTCGCGGACGGGAACGGCAGAGGCGGCCGTCGATCCCATGCCGCCCAACATCTCCGACAGCGTGATCGTCCTGAAGGACCGCAGTGAGTGGCCTGATCCGGGGTTGGAGAAGGAGGCGCTGATCGAGCGCATCGAGGAAGTCGCAGGCCAGCAGATCGGCAACAATTTCGAGTTCAGCCAGCCGATCGAACTGCGCTTCAACGAACTCATCTCGGGCGTGCGCACGGACCTCGCCGTCATGGTCTATGGCGACGACTTCGCTACCCTCCAGCGGGTGGCGGATCAGGTCGCGGGTTCACTCCGCGAGACAACAGGGTCGGCCGACGTGCGGGTCGAGCAGGCCTCCGGCCTGCCCACCCTGACCGTCAGCGTCGATCGCATCGCCGCCGCCAGCTATGGCTTGTCGGCGGCCGACGTCAGCGAAGCGGTCTCCGTTGGAATCGGTGGGGCCGAAGCGGGGACCATCTTCGAAGGCGATCGGCGTTTCGACGTCGTCGTGCGCCTGCCCGAAGCCGCCCGAAACGACCCGGCGGCGCTCGCGGCCCTGCCGGTCGTCTCGGACTCCGGCGTGATTGTGCCTCTGTCTTCGGTGGCCCGTATCCAGACCGGCGAAGGTCCGAACCAGATCAGCCGCGAAAACGGCAGCCGCCGCATGGTGGTGCAGGCCAACGTCAGGGGTCGAGACCTCGGCGGCTTCGTCGCCGACGCTCAGGACCGGGTGGCGGAGATCGAATTGCCGGCCGGCGTCTACCTGGACTGGGGCGGACAGTTCGAGAACCTGAAACGTGCTGAACAGCGCTTCAGCATCGTCATTCCGGTCGTGTTCGTCCTGATCGGCGTTCTGCTGTTCCTGGCGCTCGGCTCGTTCGCCGAGGCAGGACTGGTGTTCGCCTGTGTCCCGCTCGCCCTCGTCGGCGGCGCATTGGCGCTCTTGCTTCGAGGGATGCCGTTCTCGGTTTCGGCGGCGGTCGGCTTCATCGCCGTCTCAGGAGTCGCCACCCTGAACGGTCTTGTGCTCATGCAGGCCATCCGCCAGCGACTGAACGAGGGTCTGCCCGCACGAGAGGCGGCGATCGAAGGCGCCGCGAGCCGGCTGCGCGCGGTGTTGACCACGGCCTTGGTCGCCATCGTCGGCTTCATCCCCATGGCCTTGGCGCACGGAGCCGGGGCCGAGGTGCAGAAGCCGCTCGCAACGGTGGTTATTGGCGGCCTTCTGACGGCGACGGCGTTGACCCTGCTGGTGTTGCCGACCTTCGCTGCCAGGGCGGTCCGGCACCGGGCTTCGGAAGGACTGGAAGATTGAGCAAATTGACCTCGGCGGACCATCAGCAGCGGCGGACGCTGCTGGTGGTTCTGATCCTCAACGCCTTGCTGTTCCTGGGCCTCGGTGTCGGCGGCATCCTGGCGGACTCCAGCGCGCTGCTGGCCAACGCCGTCGATAATGCCTCGGACTCCGTCGTCTATTTGATCAGCTTCGTGGCGATCGGCCGCGCCGCGTCCTGGAAACGGAGCGCGGCGCGCCTGTCCGGCATCCTGTTGCTGGTTTTCGCCGCCGGGGTGCTGATCGACGTTGGCCGGCGCTGGTGGTTCGGCACGGAGCCGGTCGGCTGGACGATGATGGGCATGGCGCTGGTCGCGGCGATCGTGAACCTGATCTGCCTGGTGCTCCTGCGGCGGGACCGGTCCGGCGACGTCAACATGGAAGCTGCCGAGACGTTCAGCCTGAACGACTTCGCCTCGAACGGCGGCATCCTCGTCGCTGGCGGGCTGGTCATGTGGCTGGACCAGGCCTGGCCGGACCTGGTCGTGGGTCTTGTCGTGGCCGGGATCGCAGTTAAAGGCGGCATCGAGATTCTTCGGAATGCCTCGGGCGATGTGGAGGACGGGTCGCGGTGACGCGGGCGGTTCCTACTCGATGATCTCCAGTCCGTCGTAAGGCGTGGCCGGCGGCCCATCGGTCCACTGATAGGTCTCCTGCGTGCGCTGCATCGCTTGCATCCGCTGGGCGGGAACGGCCGGGATGTTGGTCGGAACTTCATCAGGCGAGTTCGACGACGCGAGGTTGATGGTGAACTGGTGCGGGGCGCCGCCGAAGTTCACGTCGACCAGAATCGCGCGGGCGCTCCCGTTCGGGATCAACAGTTGGTCGGCATAGATGAAGCCCGCTGTGGCTGTGCCCGGATCGACAGTCGTCGTCTGGAGCACCAGCCGCCCCCTGTTGGCGATCGCCCGGTGCAGGTGAAACTCGATGGCTTGGGTCGAGAGGTAGAATTCACCGGACGCTCGGCGGAAGGCGATCTCGGTCCGACGCGGTTGCCGGCGAAGCGGGCCTCGCCATGCGGCATCTCGGCCGGATTGAGCGCGGCGAGGGCAACCCGACCGTCGCGATCCTTGGTCGGATGGCAGAGGTTTTAGACGTGCATCCAGCCGCGTTTTACGCCGATCATTCCTGAATGCTGGACGACCCAACGCGCGATAGCCTCGGACGCGCTGCGGGTCGGGTCACTCCTTCTTCGAGGCGCCTACCAATGCTGCGACCATTTCAGGCGTCATTCTAACCTGCGGAAGATTCTCCAATAGTTCGGGCGGCAGTGTGAATTCCCCGGTCAACTGAGGCTTGAAGGGGATCAGGTTGACCCCAAGCACGTGCATGAATTGCAGCATGAAGGTCGCCGGGAATGTCCCTCGGCTGATCTTGTTGCGGACGCTGACCTCGGTCTCTTCGATCCCTATCGCCTGCATGCGCTCCGCGATGTCGGCGTAGGTGAGATTCTGGCGACGCTGCTCGACCCGCAAAAGCGTTCGCGCCTTCTCCCGCCAAGCGTTTTCGGGATCATCAACATCGGCGGGGGTTCCGGCGCGCTTAGCCATGACTGTTCATGCCATCACTTCTCCCGGCGATCAACCGACGCGACTTATCGCTCGTTGAAGCGATAAAAAGCGCATATATGCGACAAAGTTCTTGACGAACCCCTGCGCGATGACTATCGCACATACGCGACAAACCTCCCGTATGTGCGTTGACATCATTGGCTCTCCTTCAAGGCCCGGCGCATGCCGCGACGCCGACCGAGGTCGCCGAACTCTCGGAAGAAGAAGCGCGTGCTCTGTTTCGCCGTTATCGATTCGCTGAAAACGGCGGGGAGCCGTTCTGCAATCGCTGCGGATGCCCCGCGGCCTGGGCCTACCAGGACGGCAAGCTCTACAAGTGCAAGCAGTGCTTGAGGCAGTTCACCCTGACCACCAACACGCCGTTCGCCTACCGCAAGCTCCCGTTCAAGACGATCCTGCTGATTCTCGCGCAGTTCAATGTCGCTTATCAAGGGCGCAGCGCCTTGGAGATCAGACGCGACCTTCGCGCCAAGGTGAAGAACTACAAGACGATCTTCGTCTGGCTCCACAAAATCAGATGCGCAATGCAGGCCTTCGAGCGACGCACGATCCTGCGCGATGAGATCGAAATCGATGGCAAGGAGCTGAAAGGCTACATCCGCCCCAAGAACGTGCGCGGTGAAAAGGACCACTACCGTTTTCCATATGGGGCGCCGGACCGGACGTTGCGGGTGACGCTGGCCCGCCAGCGGGCTGGTCCCGCCCGCGCGTGGGTCGCCAAGCAGGAGCATCACCCGATCCCGCCGTTCATCGACGTGGTCGATCCGAACGCCGTCGTATTTGCCGACGGCGGGCACTGGGGCCAGATTCGCGAGCATTGCGCGCTGAAGCGGGTCATCCACGACCACCACTTCTACACGCCGGAGTCCTGCACCAACTGGGCCGAGAGCGGTTTCCGCGTCCTTGAGGGCATGCGGATGATCTATCGTCGCATCCTTGGCAACTACCTCGACCTCTACACGGCTCAGCTTACATGGCGGTTGAGCCACACAGCCGGCGGTCCGGACGACAGCTTTGCGGCGCTCCTGGGAACGATGATGACCCCAGGCCGCTCGCCGATGGCTGGGTATTTCCTCAAGAAGAAAGCCGGCGGTTCCAAGCGCCGTTGCGAAATCATCAATCAGGACGGCGCGCCGATCGAGTGGAGCCCGCCGAGCGCCGAGGAGCGGCGGCGGGCGCGCAAGGAGGCCAAGCGCGCCAGCGGAGAAGCGGAGACCCCGCGCGTCGCCGACGCCCGATCCGCTAAACGTTGGCGCAAGGGGTTCGAGTTCATGTCGGCGGGCGAGTTCATGGACGATCCCAAGCGGATGCCTCTGAGCCCGGGTGTCTACGGCTTGTTCCTCCGGAGTGGCGAACGGCTCTTCAACCTTGCGGGCTATTTCCCTGATCCGCAGCTTCCGGCGTGGGACCACGGGGTGTGGCGTAACGGTTACGTCGGCGAAAGCTACTCTCTACGCGAAAGGCTCGCCGCTCACCTGCTCGGAAGCATGGGGGACTCGCCGTTCCGCCAATCGATCTTCGCCATCCACTGGGTGGCGGGGACCGGCGAGCTGGGCGACCTGAAGAGCCGTCAGGCGAGCGAAGCGGCCATGAATGAATGGCTGCGCGGCGAAGTGGTGATCGGATACAAGGTCTGCGGCTATCACAAGACGGTGGAGAAGGAGATGCTGAAGCGCACCGCCGCCCCGTTGAACATCCGGGATCGCGATCCGTCGCCGTTCGGCCGCCTGCTTTCTAGCCTGCGCCAACGCTTCCGCGAAGCTGTGGTGGTCGCAGCGTGGGAGCCGCCACCGCCTAGCAATCGTCCTCGGCAGCGGCGCTAGCCTCATTCCCGCGCTGTCGTGACTCAAGCGCCCATCGCGGCGGTTGTCCCCCATCATTCACCAATCCGCGCTGCGCGCGCTGCAACGCCGCGTTGATGGCACCGTATGCCTGAACATAGGCGGGACCGTCATCCACGCTGAGGTCGTGGCGCTCGACCACGCAGTCAAGCATCTCCCTCACCGTCAGCCAGTCGCCGTTCTCTCTCAACACGTCGTAGGCCGCGTCCGCCCATCCGTGCGGCGGACGGTTCGGCCCCCGGCGGAGCGGCCTGATCAGCTTTTCTTGATCGGGGTCCCATTCCGGATCGAACATCTGGATCACGTAAACGATGTGCGGAAGCGCCTCCCTGATCTCTTCAGCCCTCGTTTCGCGCTCGGCGGCCTTGGCTGCGAACGCCTCGCCTCCCCGCCACTTCTTCTGCCTCAGCTTCGGCGGGTTCTCTATCCAACGGAGTTCGCCGCCCAGCCGGCCATAGAGGCGCTTCAGATGGCTGGTCAGTTGCTTCCCGCTGTTCCTTCGCCCCAGCGCCACGTGAGCCCCTCAGAATGATGAGCCAAGGACTTATTCGAGCTTAGGTGTGTTTGCTACCCATAGCCGGCGCAGCGAGCGGCTGCGCGAAAGGGTGAGGGTCGGGTTTCGGGGCGGCAGCGTCGCGACCGGCGCGGCGGCTTGCGCCGACGGAGACAGCCGACCCTCATCCGGCCCTTCGGGCCACCTTCTCCCATTGGGAGAAGGTATCGGGCTCCGATCCCTCTCCCAGCGGGAGAGGGCTTGAGCGCCCGCGAGCGAAGCGAGCGGCTGCGCGAAAGGGTGAGGGTCGGGTTTCTCAGAACGTCAGCGGCGCGAGCGGCGCGGCGGCTCACGCCGAAGGGACCAGCCGACCCTCATCCGGCCCTTCGGGCCACCTTCTCCCACAGGGAGAAGGTTCAGTGTGTGCGCCCCTCCCCTCGCCGGAATCGTCGCCGGGCGGGGCGGAGGGCGTCAAGGAGGGCCTGCGGCCCCCGCGCCGCGGCGCGCCCGCACGGGCGCGTCCTTGACTCCCTCCGACCGACCGGCAGGCTGGCTTGCAAGGGGTGGGGACATCCGCCCGGTGCCTAGGCGACGCCACTCCCGACTCGATCTATCGTTGTTCTATGGACGACATAGACGAACAGCTGGCGGGCCTCTTCTTCCCGTACGCCACGAAGAAGCAGAACGACGTACGAAGTGGCAAAACCCGGTTCGTACACTACACCACCGCCGAGGCCGCAGTTCGAATAATTCAGAATCGGGAAGTTTGGATGCGCCGCACGACAACCATGAACGACTACATGGAGGTGGAGTACGGGTTCGAGTGCCTAAACGCCGCCTACAAGAGCGAAGCGGCAACCAAGATGAAGACCGCTTTGGATGAGGAATTCCCTGGAACATGCGATGAGCTTGAGAAGCGCTTCAATCTTTGGCTGCCCGCATTTCGGGGAGAAACCTATGTTACTTGCATCTCAGAGCATGACACCAATGAAGACGATATCGGCCGGCTATCTATGTGGCGTGCTTACGGATCAACTGCCGGCGTCGCTATTGTGTTAAACAGTACGGCTTTCGCTACAGCGAGCGATGCCATTCGAGCTTACACGAGTCCCGTTGCCTACCTCAGCAATGCACAGTTCGAACGGGAGTTCGGCCTGATCAGCGACAACATCGCGAACAGCCGCGAGTTGTGGCGCCACCTTGGACAAGAGAGCGTGATAGACGCGGTCTTTCAGATGATGCGGTTCTCTACTGTCTGCACCAAGCACCCAGGGTTCCACGAGGAACGTGAGTGGAGGATCATCCACACACCCGCACTAGAGGCGACTGATCGGCTACCATCGAATGTGGAAGTGGTGCGAGGCGTCCCGCAGTGTGTTCACAAGATTCCTCTGAGAAACTACCCCGAGGAAGGGTTTGTAGGGGCCGAGGTCCCAGAACTTATAGACCGCATAATCATCGGGCCGGCCGTGGACGCTTGGTCGATGCGCGATGCATTCGTTAGGCTGCTAGAAGGCGCTGGGACGGAGGACGCCCGCTCTCGCGTGGTAATATCTGACATCCCGCTTCGCTGAGGCGGTGCAACCCCACTGGCTCTAGTCCGAGATAGTCGAAGCTTAAGCGTCTTGTCCGCTCCACATTCCCGATCCCGTCTCCGCTTGCGCGGCCCGGAATGGAAAGGGAGGTGTTAGTGCACCCGCGCCTTCCCGATCTCCAGCCCGCCCTCGCCGGCTGACACCGCGATCACCGACCCGTCCTCGATCTCGCCGGCCAGCAGCTTGCGCGCGATCGGGTCGACCAGCTCCTTCTGGATGACGCGCTTGAGCGGCCGGGCGCCGTAGACCGGGTCGTAGCCCTTGTCGGCGAGCCAGGCGGCGGCCGCATCGTCCAGCGCCAGCGTCAACCGGCGGTCGGCCAGCAGCTTCTCGAACCTCGCCAGCTGGATGCGGACGATGCCGGCCATCTGGTTGCGGCCGAGGCGCTGGAAGAGGACGATCTCGTCGATGCGGTTGAGGAACTCGGGGCGGAAGTGGGCGCGGACGGCATCCATGACCATGGGGCGCGCGGCCTCCACGTCGTCGCCTTCGCCCTGGGCGGCCAGGAACTCCGAACCGAGGTTGGAGGTCATGATGATCAGGGTGTTGCGGAAGTCGATGGTGCGGCCCTGGCCGTCGGTGAGGCGGCCGTCGTCGAGCACCTGCAGCAGGGTGTTGAAGACGTCGGGGTGGGCCTTCTCGACCTCGTCGAACAGCACGACCTGATAGGGGCGGCGACGGACCGCCTCGGTCAGGGCGCCGCCCTCGTCGTAGCCGACGTAGCCGGGGGGCGCGCCGATCAGGCGGCTGACCGAGTGCTTCTCCATGTATTCGGACATGTCGAGGCGGGTGATGGCGGCCTCGTCGTCGAACAGGAATTCGGCCAGCGCCTTGGTCAGCTCGGTCTTGCCGACGCCCGTCGGGCCGAGGAACAGGAAGGAGCCGAGCGGGCGGTTGGGGTCGTTGAGGCCGGCGCGGGCGCGGCGCACCGCGTCGGAGACGGCGACGAGGGCCTCGTCCTGGCCGACGACGCGGGCGCGAAGGGCGTCCTCCATCTTGAGCAGCTTCTCGCGCTCGCCCTCCAGCATCTTGTCGACCGGGACGCCGGTCCAGCGATTGACGACGGCGGCGATCTGTTCGGCGTCGACCACTTCTGGCGTCAGCGGGCCGGACTTGTCGGCCTCGTTGGCCTCGGCCTCGGCCAGCTGCTTCTCGATCTGTGGGATCTGGCCGTAGGCGATCTCGGAGGCGCGGCCGAGGTCGCCGGCGCGCTGGGCGGCGGCCAGTTCGGCGCGCAGGCGGTCGAGGGTCTCGCGCAGCTGGGCGCCCTGACCGACCTTTTCCTTTTCGGCCTTCCAGCGGGCGGTGAGATCCTCGCTCTCGCCCTCCAGTTCGGCGATCTCGTCCTCAAGCTTTTCGAGCCGGGCCTTGGAGGCCGTGTCGGTCTCCTTCTTCAGGGCCTCGCGCTCGATCTTGAGCTGGACGAGGCGGCGGTCGATCTCGTCGAGCGCCTCGGGCTTGGAGTCGACGGCCATGCGCACCCGGCTGGCGGCCTCGTCGATCAGGTCGATGGCCTTGTCGGGCAGGAAGCGGTCGGTGATGTAGCGGTTGCTGAGGGTGGCGGCGGCCACGATGGCGCCGTCGGCGATGCGCACCCCGTGGTGGACCTCGTACTTCTCCTTCAGTCCACGGAGGATCGAGACGGTGTCCTCGACCGAAGGCTCCTCGACCATGACCGGCTGGAAGCGGCGGGCCAGGGCGGCGTCCTTCTCGACGTGCTTGCGGTACTCATCCAGCGTGGTGGCGCCGACGCAGTGCAGCTCGCCGCGGGCCAGGGCGGGCTTGAGCAGGTTGGAGGCGTCCATGGCGCCGTCGGTCTTGCCGGCGCCGACGAGGGTGTGCATCTCGTCGATGAACAGGACGATGCCGCCTTCCGCCGCGGCCACCTCGTTGAGCACCGCCTTGAGCCGCTCCTCGAACTCGCCGCGATATTTCGCGCCGGCGATCAGGGCGCCCATGTCCAGCGCCATGACCTTCTTGTCCTTGAGGCTCTCGGGCACGTCGCCGTTGACGATGCGCAGGGCCAAGCCCTCGACGATGGCGGTCTTGCCGACGCCGGGCTCGCCGATCAGCACGGGGTTGTTCTTGGTGCGGCGGGCCAGCACCTGGATGGTGCGGCGGATCTCCTCGTCGCGGCCGATGACCGGGTCGATCTTCTGGTCGCGGGCGGCCTGGGTCAGGTCGCGGGCGTAGCGCTTCAGCGCGTCGTAGGCATCCTCGGCGGCGGCGGAGTCGGCGGTCTTGCCCTTGCGCACCTCGGCGATGGCGGACTCGAGCTTCTCCGGCGCGGCGCCGACCGAGGCCAGCACGGTGGCGGCGACGCCGCCCTCCTTCGCAATGGCCCAGAGCAGGCGCTCGGTGGTGACGAAGGCGTCGCCGGCCTTCTTCGCCTGGGCCTCGGCGGCCGAGAAGACGCGGGCGGTGTCGCCGTCGAGGTAGAGCTGGCCCGAGCCGCCGGTGACCTGGGCGCGCTTCTGCAGGGCGGTCTCGACGGCCTGTTCGGCCTTCGCCGCGTCGCCGCCGGCGGCGCTGATCAGATTGCGGGCGAGGCCGTCGCGCTCCTCGAGCAGCACCTTGAGCAGGTGCTCGGGGGCGAACTGCTGGTGGCGGCGGGCGAGGGCCAGCGACTGGGCCGACTGGACGGCCTGTTTGGCGCGGTCGGAGTAGAGATCGAGGTTCACGGACATCCCCTGTCAGGCGGATAGACACCCTGACGCCCCGGGAGCGGCGGCGTCTTGAGATGACGCAAATCTGGGTGTGGCGATCGGGTCACACAAGGGGGTGACGGGCCGGAAGCGGAACGCCTAGGATCGGCGCGAGGAGGCGTCCGTGATCCCCCATTCCGCCTGGCCGGTCGATCCCGGCGTGCTCCTGCCGTTCCTGATCGCCGTGGCCCTCGTCGAGCTGACGCCGGGGCCGAACATGGGCTGGTTGGCGCTGGTCTCGCTGGACCGCGGGCGGGCGGCGGGCTTCGCGGCGGTGGCGGGGATCACGGTCGGGCTGGGAGCGTGGATGCTGGCCGCCGCCTTCGGCCTGACCCAGGCGCTGATCGCCTGGCCGCCGATCTATCAGATCATCCGCTGGGCCGGCGTGCTGTTCCTGCTCTGGCTGGCGTGGGAGGCGTGGCGCGGCGACGGCGATCCGGCGGAGGCCGACGGGGTCGATCACCACTCGAGCCTGCGGCTGTTCCTGCGCGGCATGACCGGCAATCTGCTCAATCCCAAGGCGGCGCTGTTCTATGTCGCCCTGCTGCCGACCTTCATGCGGCCGGAGCGCGGGTCGCCGCTGACCCAGGCGCTGGTGCTGGGCGGCCTGCATCTGGCCGTCGCGGTCGCGATCCACGCGCTGATCGTGGCGGGCGCGGCGGGCGCGCGCGGGCCGGTGCTGCGGCGGATGCAGGGACGGCGGATGCGGGCGGCGATGGCGCTGGGCATCGCCGCCGTGGCCGTGTGGATGGCGTGGGAGACGCGTCTCTGATCAGCCGCCCGTGGTGGGAGCGGAGAAGTCGAACTGCTCGGGCCGTCGCTGACCCGAGCCGAAGCTCCAGGTGACGCCGATGTAGGCCGCGCGGCCGCCGAAGGTCTGGCTGGTGCGGTCTGTGAAGGTCGGGGTTTCGAGGGTGCTGGTCGCGCCGAACTCGTCGAACAGGTCGCGGACGGTGACCTGCAGCGACCAGTCGCGGTTGAGCTTGCGGCGGTAGCCGAGGTTGACCAGCTGGGCGGTCTCGCGGACGCCCTGGGCGAGAAGCTGGTCGCCGCTCCAGATGCCGGACACCTGCAGGAAGTCGTCGGGAGTCGGTTGCCAGTTGAGAGTCAGGCGGCCGGAGACGCTCTCGCCCTCGCGGTCGGCGGCGCCGGGGATGCCGGCGGCGTCGATCTCCTGGCGGAAGGCGTTGATGCTGGCGTTGTAGCGCAGGGTCGGGTGCAGGGCGCCGTTGGCGACCAGTTCGATCCCGCTCGACCGGCTGGAGCCGAGGTTCTCGGGCCGGGTCAGGAAAACGCCGCCGCCGATGTCGGTGGTCACCTGGGTGAAGGCGTCCCGGGTGTCGCGATGGTAGAGGGTGGCCTGGTAGAAGGTCTGCTGGACCCGCTTCTGCCACGACAGCTCGAAAGAGTCGGTCTCCTGCGGCAGCAGGTCGGGATTGCCCGAGCGGTAGTTGAGGTTGTCCTGATAGGTCAGGAACGGGTTCAGCTCCTGAGGGCCGGGCCGCTGGATGCGCCGGCTGTAGCTGCCGCGCAGGGTCTGGCCCTCGGACAGGGTGTACGACAGGTGGAGCGTCGGATAGGCGCGGAAATAGTCGTTGGACGACTGGATGTTGGTGGTGACCTGGTCGAGGTCGATGTTCGCCTGCTCCAGCCGCAGGCCGAACTGGGCCGACAGCTTCTCGCCGAACGGCTTCTCCCAGGTGGCGTAGAGGGCGTGCACGGCCTGGTCGACGTGGAACTCGTTGGAGACCAGCGGGTCCGGAACGAGGAGGCCCGGGGCCGGGCCGCGCGAGAAGGCGTTGTCGAGCGCGACGTCCAGCGCCTGCAGCTCGTAGCCGAGGCGCAGCCGGCCGCCGTCGGCCATCGGGCGGACGTAGGCGCTGGTGATCCCGAGAATGTCCTGGCGGTTCCTGTTCTCGACCTCTTCGTAGAACAGGGGCGCGGGCGGGGTCTGCTGGTCGACGACGGTGTCGAAGCCGAAGGTGAAGCGATTGCGGTCGAAGCGGACCTCGTTGGACCACTCGTGGCCGGCGTCGTCGAACCGGCGCAGCACGCGGGCGGTGGCCCCGGAGAACTGGCCGAGGAAGCCGCCGCTGGAGTCCCGACGATAGGCCGCCGCAATGCCGCCCAGGGCGTCGTCCGCCTCGTAGAGATCGACGGCCTCGGCAAGGCTCTCGACGTCGGTGTGGCGCAGCTCGCCGACCAGCTGGGTCCTGTCGTCCAGATTGTGCTCGGCCGCGAGACGCACGAAGACGACGTCCGAGGCGCCGTCGACCTCCTGGGTCTGGCGCGACTCGAGGAACTGGCCCGAGCCGGCGTCGAAGCGGGTGCGCTGCCGCTCGATCTCCTGCAGGAAGCCGTCGTGGCGGACGCCGACATCGGCCGTGAGGGTGGTCTTGCCGATCACATGGGCGACGTTGCCGCCCAGGTTCCAGCGGCCGGCGTCGCCGACATTGGCGCGCACCGAGCCGGTGGTCGTATTGCCCTGCCGCACCGCGTTCGGCCTGGAGATCAGGTTGATCACCCCGCCCGAGCCCTCGGGGCTGTAAGCGGCGGACGGGTTGGTCATCACCTCGATGCGGGCGTACTGGCTGGCCGGAATCTGCAGCACCATCTGGCCGCGGCTGGGCCCGTTGAACTGGGTCGAGGGCCGCCCGTCCACGAGGATGGTGACGTTGGCGTCGCCGCGCAGGCTGATGTTTCCGTCGGGGTCGACCTCCACCGAAGGGATGTTGCGCAGCGCCTCGGCCAGGGTGCCCGTCGCGGCCTGCAGGTCGTCGGCGAGACTGTAGCTGACCGAGTCGATCGAGGTGCGGACATCGGTCGCGCGCCCCGTCACCTCCACGACGCCGAGGGCGGTGGCCTCCTCGGCCTCAGCCTCAGCCTCGACTTCGGCCTCCCCGTCCTCGTCAGTTTCCTCGGCCGGTTCGGCGGGAGCGGGCTGCGACGCCGGCGGCGGCGGGGTCTGCTGCGCCGGGGCGGTCTGCGCCAGCGCCGGCGGGGCGAGAAGGACCAGCGCCACGCCGCCGAGTAGAAGGGTCCGGAAAGAAGTCACGAGCGGTCGACCTTGCGAGAAGACATGGCCGGCGAAATGCGGCCCCCTGAAAGCGCGTATCAGCGCTCCGGCCGGCCACACAGTTACTTCTTCTCCATGCACGATTACTTCTTTTTCATGTTCCCGCTTGGGCGGGCAGGGCTGTAACCTGAGTCCGCTGCAGGCAGTCGCTGTCAGTTCGCACATTTCCATCGCCTCTCCCTCGCGGGGCCGTCGCTGTGGAGATCGAGGAAAGGCGCGTCCCGGCTGAGACGCATGAGCGGCGGGTGAGGCTTTCGTGAAAAAGGCCGGCGGCGACGCTAGTCGCCGCCGTGCCCGTGCACCCGGGCGTGGCCGTGGTGACGCAGGTGCTTCTCGTCGAGCTGTTCGATCAGGGCCTTGCCGCGATCCTCGCCGACCAGTTCAAGCAGGGCGTCGATCTTGGCCTCCATGCGGTCGTCGTTCTCCTTGGAGGACGGGGAGCCGACGTAGAGGAAGTAGGCCAGGCCGACGACCTGCCAGAGCAGCTGGAGGAACTCCGACTGCCAGTTCTCGAAGGTGTCGCGGCTCATTTCGATCATGTAGCCGGCCAGTTCCGGCGTGTGGCCGTGCTCGCGCGCCTCGTCCGCGAAGGCGAACCAGCCGAAGGTCCAGTGCAGGCCGAAGGAGACGGCAAAGAAGCCGAGGGTGAGCCAGGCGTAGGCGTACTTCTTCCACATGGTCGTGCTCCTGATGATGGGCGGAAACCTCGCGGCGGAGCGGTTTGTTTCGGCTTGGCGCGGACGACGGGGGCGGGCTAGCGTCGCCGGCGAACTGTCGGGAGCGTCTGCATGTCCATCCGCCTTACGCGCCGCGCGGCGCTGGCCTCCACCGCCGCGGTCGCCGGCGTCGCCCTGCCCGCCGTCGCCCGGGCGCGCCAGCCTGCCGACGACGCGGCGCTGGCGGCCGAGGTGGACGCCTTCGTGCGCCGGGCCATGGCGGCCTGGCCGGACCAGCCGGCGGTCTCGGTGGCGCTGGTCAAGGACGGGCAGCCGCTGCTGACCCGCGGCTACGGGGTCCGCAAGTCGGGCGACCCCCGGCCGATCGACGAGCACACGCACTTCGCCATCGCGTCCAACACCAAGGCCGTGACCTGCGCGGCCCTCGCCATCCTGATCGACGAGGACAAGGTGAAGTGGGACGAGCCGGTGCGGACCTACCTGCCGGAGTTCCGCCTGTCGAAGCCGGAGCTGAATGAGCTGGTGACGGTGCGCGACCTCGTCAGCCACCGCATCGGCTTCGGCCTCGGGGCCGGCGACCTGCTGTTCTGGCCGAACAGCGACCGGAGCCGGGCGGAGATCATGGCGGCGGTCGAGCACGTGCCGATCGAAGACCAGTTCCGCACCTCGTACCACTACTGCAACCTGATGTTCGTGGTCGCCGGCGAGGTGGTGGCCGCGGTCTCGGGGATGCCGTGGGAGGACTTTGTCCAGACCCGCATCCTGACCCCTCTCGGCATGACCGGGACCCTGCCGCTGATGACGGCGGCGGACCCGGCCAGCTCGGCCCTGCCGCACGGCCGGCTGGGGCCGCCGCTGCGCTACCAGGGCGAGATGCAGACGCTGGCGGAGTCGATCCAGGAGGTCTGGGACTGGAGCGCGGCCGGGGCGGCCGGCGGTTTCGTCACCCACCCGGTCGACTGGGCGAAGTGGATCGCGGTGCAGCTGAACAAGGGGGCGCTGCCGGACGGGACGCGGCTGTGGTCGGAGGCCCGGGCCAACGAGATGTGGCGGCCCAACATCATCGTCTCCAGCTCGGGCGGACCGACGCCGGACATGCCGGGCCGGTCGATCGCAGCGACCTACGCCACTGGCTGGCAGGTGATGGACTATCGCGGCGAGCGCTTCATCACCCATGGCGGCGGCGCGCCCGGCTTCGTCTCGGGTACGGTGCTGCTGCCGGGCCGCAACGCCGGCTTCAGCTACTTCACCAACGCCGAGGAGGGCATGCTGACGCGCGCCCTGCGCAGCGGCATCGCCGACATCGTCATGGGCAAGGCCGGGTTCGACTGGATCGCCGACGGCCAGCGGCTGGAGGCGGAGAACAACGCCAAATCGATCGCGGCCGCGGCGGAGATCGACGCGAAGCAGGCGGCCGGGGCGCCGCCGTCGCTGCCGCTGGAGGCCTACGCCGGCGTGTGGCGCGATCCGTGGTACGGCGACATCGTCATCCAGCGGCGGGGCGAAGGCCTGTGGCTGGCCTTCAGCCGCACGCCCAGCCTGAAAGGGCCGCTGGAGGCCTACGACGGGGAGACGATGCGCACCCGCTTCCCCGACAAGCGGGAGGAGGACGTGTTCGTCACCTTCGCGCTGGAGAACGGCCGCCCGGTCACGGCGACGATGAAGGCGGTCAGCCCGGACGCGGACTTCAGCTACGACTTCCATGACCTGCGGCTGACGAGGGTCTGAGCGCGGTGTTCTTCGTCGGCTACGTCCCGCTCCTCGTGATCGTCGCCCTCGCGATGGCCTTGCTGCTGGTCGTTTGGCGAAGTCCGCTGGTGGTTCGTCTCATCGCCGGCGCGGCGCCGGGCTACCTCGCGGTCATCCTTGTCCGCGACGCAGCGACGACCACGGAGAGCCTCGGCGTCCTGCTGTGGCCGCCGGCGCTTCTGTTGACGGCCGTCGTGCTGGCCTGTCTCGTGCTCGGCGGCCGGCCGCGCCGCGATGATGAACCGCCCGTCGCGGCCGGATCCTGAGGCCCGCTACTGCCCCGAACGCCGCCCCGCCTCGAGGATGGGCATGCCGGCTTCGGTGGGGATGTAGATGACCTCGCGGCCCTGCTTGCCGGCGGTCTCCTCCAGCATGTGGATGTAGGACCAGCGCAGGTAGTTGTCGGGGCCGCCGAGGCTTTGGGCCATGATGCGGTTGGCCTCGTTGGTGCCCCTCGCGCGCTCGATCTCGGCCTGGGCGGTGAGGCGAGCCGAGTCCAGCGCGGCCTGCGCCTCCAGCACCCGGATGCGGCGGTCCTGCACCGCCTGCTCGTAGGCCGCCTTGCCGGCCATCTGCTTCGAATAGACGTTGTAGGTCGGCAGGCCGATCAGGATCAGCGCCCCGATCACGACGAGCCCGATGATGGAACCGATGGTGAATCCCGCGCCGCGCATGTGATGCTCCCCTAACTGCGATCCGACGGCAGACTCGGGAAGGGCGGCGGCGGGGTCAAGGGCGGGGGGTCACCTCGCCAGCTCGAGGAGCTCCAGCTTGGCCTCGACCCGGGGCCACGGGATGACCAGCCGCCAGCGCTCGGGGCCGATGCGCTCGAACACGCCGACCTGGTCGCGCTCGGGCATCTGGCCATAGGTCGGCCAGCCGGCCTCGTCGGCGCCGAGGGCCTGGGCGCCGACGAAGACCAGCCGTCGGTCGCTGTCGGGATAGAGCAGGCCGCGGGTCCGTTGGGAGCCGGTGGACTTGGTCAGCACGAGGTCGCCGCCCGGGGTCAGTTCGACGGTGCAGCGGAACCAGGGGTATTCCAGGAAGGCCATTCCGCCGGGACTGCTGGAGCCCAGCTTGATGGTGCGGCAGCGATAGGCGCCGGGGGCCGGCTGCAGGCGGCCGGCGAGGCCGGCGTTCGGATCGACCAGCGGCCCGAGCGCCTCCACCTGTGGCGCGAAACCCTTGTCCTCGGCCTCGGCCCGCGCCAGCCGCCAGGCCTGGTCGAGCCGACCGAGCCGCGAGGCGTCCCCGGTGGAGACGATTTCGCGCCAGTCCGACGTTCCGCCCGGCTCGCCGTCAGCCGCCTCGTCCGGCGCGGCTGCGGCCGGGGGCGCCACGCCGTCGGGCGCTGACGGGGCCGAGGGTCTCTCGCCGGGCCCGGATCGCTCGCCGCAGGCGGCGACAAGCATGAGGGCGGCGAGGGCGGCTGCGGTCCGCATGGCAGGCTCCGGCTGATGGCGTTGCCGGAACGGCTGGCGGCGCTGACGGTTCAGGCGGGGACGAGCTCGATAAGGTCGAGATTGGACTCGTTCTGCGGCCATGGGAGCACCAGCCGCCAGCGTCGCTCGCCGATCCGCTCCAGAACCGCGACCAAGTCGCGGTCGGGCCGCTGGCCGTAGGAGTTGGCCGCAGGTTCCGAGGCGAGGGCCATGGAGCCGAGCAGGATCATCTGCCCGTCGTCCTCGGGGAACAGCAGGCCGGCGGGGCGCTGGCTGCCGGTCAGCTTGACGAACTTGAGACCGTTCGGGGTTTGCTCGATGCGGCAGGCGAACCAGCCGTAGACGACGTAGCCGAGGCCCTGCTCGCCGCCCTGGGAGCCGAGTTTGACGGTGCGGCAGCGATAGTCGCCGATCGGGGGCGCGACAGAGGCCCGCCGGGCGTCGGGAACGATCAGCTCGCCGAGGCCGCGCAGGTCGCCGGAGCCGGGCTGGCGTCGCGCCTGTTCGAGCGCCAGCGACCAGGCGGCGCCGATGCGCTCGTAACGGTCGCGGTCGCGGGCGGTGACGATGCCGCGCCAGTCGCGCAGCACCGGCGCGGAGCCGGGCGCGCCCGGCGGCGGCGGGGGCGCGGGCGTCGCCGCGCAGGCGGCCAGCGCCAGGGCGGCGGCCGCGGCCAGAAGGGGGACTCGGAACAGGCGAGGCATGGGCGCTCCCGAAGGGCTGAAGCGTGTCTCAGCCTTCCTTGGACCGGCGGGGGCCGTCCGCGTCAACCCGCCTCGCGCAGGGCGGGCGGATCCGCGGCTCAGCTCTCGTCGGCGGGGACTTCGGCCTTGCGACGGGGGGCGCGGCGCTTCGGCGCCGGCGCCTCGTCGGCGTCGCCGGCGGGCGATTCGACGGCGACGGCGGGCGCGGCCGACCGGGTCAGGAAGCCCGGCAGGGCGGCCGGGGTCTCGTCGGCGGCCTCGTCGCGACGCGGACGACGGCCGCCGCGTTCGCGGGCCGGACGGGCCTCGGGCGCGGTTTCCGCCGCCGGCGCGGGGGCGGCGTCCTCGCGGATCTCGTCGGTCTGCGCGGCGGGGGCCTCGCCGCCTTCGCCGCGTTCGGTCTCGAAGCGGCGGTTGCGCTCCTCGCGGCGACGTTCCCAGCGTTCGCGGCGGCTCTCGCGGCGCCCACCCTCGCGGGCCTCGCCGCCCTCGCCCTCGGCGCGGGGCTCGCGCGGTTCACGCGGCTCGCGGTCGTCGCGGTCGCGCCACTCGCGGCGCTCGCCGTCCTGGCCCTGCGACTGACCCTGGCGCTCGCGGCGCTCGTCCTGTTCGCGCTGGCGGCGCTCCTGCTCGGCGGCGCGGTCGGCCTCGGCCTGCTGGGCGGCCATGATCGCGGCCGCCTGGGCCCCGGACTCGTCCTCGAAGTCGATGTCGAAACCCTGGCCGGCCAGCTCGCGCTGGGCGATCTCGCTCACCGGACGCTGCGGCTGCAGGGCGCGGAGGACGCGGAAATAGTGTTCGGCGTGCTGGGTGTAGTTCTCGGCCAGAACCCGGTCGCCGGAGGCGGCGGCGTCGCGGGCCAGCTGCATGTAGCGCTCGTAGACGGTCTGGGCGTTGCCGCGGACCTTGATGTTCTCGGGGCCCTGCGAGTCCCACGAACGGTTCGGATTGGTGGCGTTGGCGTTGCCGCCGCCCGGCTTCCTGTTGCGTCCGCGCTGACGCTTCATGCCCTTGAAATCTCTCATCGGACGCTACCGTGCCTCGGTGGGTAAGGGCGGACCGGAGCGTTGTGCGCCCGGCGCCGTCCGTCTTCGTCTTCCGCTTCGGTCGGGGCCCATCCCCGCTGACGATGTGATCGGAATTCGGGTCGTCGCCCTGTGGTCCGCCGGGCGACCGGCCCGACCGTCACTGCCCTGGACGCGCGCGCGGCAGGACCTTCAGCGGTCCGGGCGTGCGGTTTGGGTGGGAGACGAGACAGACTTAGCGCGGGATCGTGGCGTTTCCAAGAGGCTTTCGCGCGGCGGTCAGCCGCGCCGCCCGCTCCAGTCCGCCGTTCCGTTGCGGCCGCGACCGCGGGCGCGCAGTCCGACGACCCGCCCCTCATGCAGGAGCGGCCGACCGACGATCCACACCTCGGCCCCGCCGAAGTCGCGACGGAAGTCGTGGTGGCAGGAGGTGACCGGCGAATAGACGGCCAGCCGTCGGCCGTGGCCCTGCTCCAGCCAGCCGACCGGGACGCCCCAGCCCGGGGCCGGCGGTTCGGACGCTCCGGGCGCCCAGCGCCCGGCAAAGGCCTCCGTCCCGGGGGGCAGGTCGGCGGGCCGTTCGGGGAAGATGGTGCGGACGACGCCGGCCGGGCCCGGGCAGGCCAGGGCCGGAACGGCGGAGCCGGCGAGAAGGGCGGCGGCGAGGAAGACGAGGGCGCGCATGGCCGCGACCCTACATCTTGGGGACGGGGTTTGTCCTCGGATCGGGGCCGTTGGTGACCACCCTGTCACGATCCGACAGGTCCTTGACGACGATGACGTCCTCGAAGCCCGCGGCCTCGAACATGGCCTTGACCTGCGGCCCCTGGTCCCAGCCGATCTCGACCGCGAAGACGCCGCCGGGCCTGAGGACGCGGCGGATCTCGGGAGCCAGTTCGCGATAGGCCTGCAGCCCGTCGGGACCCCCGTCCAGCGCCAGGTGCGGGTCGTGGTCGCGCACCTCGGGGTCGAGGCCGGCGATGTCGGCGGTGGGGATGTAGGGCGGGTTCGACACCACCAGGTCGAAGCTGTGATCGGCCACACCGGTCGCCCACTCGGTGCGAAGGAAGTCGCAGCGGTTGTCGAGGCCGAGGTTGGCGGCGTTCTCGCGGGCGACGGCCAAGGCCTCGGTGGAGACGTCAGTGCCGACCCCGCGGGCGCCGGCGCGTTCCGCCAGCGTGGCCAGCAGGATGGCGCCCGAGCCCGTGCCGAGATCGATCATGGTGAAGGCTTCGTGCGGGGCGTAGGCCAGCATGACCACGTCGAGGATGGCCTCGGTGTCGGGGCGGGGGCTGAGCACGTCGGGGGTGACGTTCAGCATGATCTTCCAGAAGCCCTTGCGGCCGAGGATGCGCGACACCGGCTCGCGGCGCAGGCGGCGGTCCACGTAGCCGTCGAGCGTCGTCTGCTGCTCCGCGGTGAGGGTGCGATAGGGGTCGGTAAGAATGTCGGTGCGGGTGCAGCCGGCCGCGACCTCGAGCAGCAGGCGGGCGTCGATCGACGGGCTGTCGATGCGGCCGGCCTTGAGCCGGGCCTGGGCGGCCTTCCAGGCGGTGAGCAGGGTCGGGGCGGCGGCGGCGTCGGTCATGCGGAGGGCTTGGCGCGAGCGGCGGCGGATTTCAAGCGCCGCCGCCGCTGGAACGCGCCGCCAGCGCAGCCGTTGTCGCGCGGATGCAGGGAAAGTCGGGACGAAGGGCCGGCCTCGGCCTCTGGGGAGCGATCGGAGCCGTGGCCGGAGGACTGGCCGCGGGCGCCGGCGCCGCGCACCTGCTCTACACCCGCGGGCACAGGTACGGCATCGAGCTGCGGCCGCCGCGGCCGGAGCCGCTGCCGCCGGCTCCGCCGGTTCCCGAGGATTTCGAGGCGAAGGAACCCGGCCGCGGCCGGCTGGCCGACCGGCCGGAGCGCATTCCGCACAAGGGCTGGATCGACATCCTGTGGCGGGTCGCGGCCTCCTACTTCGGCGACCGGGTCGGCTTCGTCGCGGGCGGGGTGACCTTCTTCGCGGTGTTGTCGCTGTTCCCGACGCTGGCCGCCTTCGTGACCATCTACGGCCTGTTCGCCGATCCCTACGACGCGTGGGGCAGGCTGAGCTTCCTCTATACGGTGCTGCCGCAGGGGGTGGCGGAGTTCATCGGCGGGGAGATGCAGCGTCTGGCCGAGAACTCGACCACCGAGCTGACCTTCACCCTGGTGTGGACGCTGGCGCTGTCGCTGTGGACGGCGAACGGAGCGATCAAGGTGCTCTTCTACGGGCTGAACGTCGCCTACCACGAGGTCGAGCGGCGCAACATCGTCAAGTACAACCTGGTGTGCATGGCCTTCACCCTGTCCGGCCTGTTCGCCGTGCTGATCACCGCCGGCCTGGTGGTCGGCGTGCCGGTGGTGCTCGGCGTGTTCGGCCTGGCCGAGGAGTGGGCCTATCTGTCGCCGCTGCGCTGGCCGGTGCTGCTGGCCGTGTACGTCGCGGCCCTGACCGTCATTTACCGCTTCGGCCCGTGCCGGGCGCGGGCGAGGTGGCGCTGGCTGACCCCGGGGGCGCTGTTCGCCGCCCTGCTCAGCCTGACCCTGTCGCTCGGATTCAGCTGGTACCTGCAGACCTTCGTCCGCACCGCTTCCTACGGTCCGCTGGCGGCGATGATGGGTTTCCTGCTGTGGACCTGGCTGAGCGTGCAGATCATCCTGATGGGGGCCGAGCTGAACGCCGAGATCGAGCACCAGACGGCGCTCGACACCACCACCGGGACGCCGATGCCGATCGGCGAGCGGGGCGCGGTGATGGCCGACAGCGTCGGCCCGCGGCGCGGCAACCCGGCGGCGCTGGCCTTCACCCTGAAGCACGCCGAGGCGCTGTCGGACCGGCTGTTGCGGCGGAAGATCCGGCCGCCGAAGTAGGCGTCAGGCGAACTCGGCCTCGAGGTCGGCGAGGCGGGCGGCCTGGTCCTCGGCGATCAGGGCGTCCAGCATGGGGTCGAGGTCGCCCTCGAGGATCTGCGGCAGGCTGTGCAGGGTCAGGCCGATGCGGTGGTCGGTGACCCGGCCTTGCGGGAAGTTGTAGGTCCGGATGCGCTCGGAGCGGTCGCCGGAGCCGACCTGGGACTTGCGCGCGTCGGAGCGGGCCTGGTCCTTGGCCTGGCGCTGCATGTCGTAGAGCCGGACGCGCAGGTTCTTCATCGCCTTGTCGCGGTTGACGTGCTGCGACTTCTCCGAGGAGGTCACCACAATGCCGGTGGGCAGGTGGGTGATGCGGACGGCCGAGTCGGTCTTGTTGACGTGCTGGCCGCCGGCGCCGGAGCTGCGGTAGGTGTCGATGCGGATATCCTGGTCGCGGATCTCGATCTCGACGTCCTCGACCTCGGGCAGGACCGCCACGGTGGCGGCCGAAGTGTGGATGCGGCCGCCGGCCTCGGTGACCGGCACGCGCTGCACCCGGTGGACGCCCGACTCGAACTTCAACCGGCCGAACACGCCTTCGCCGGTGATGGTGGCGACAATCTCCTTGTAGCCGCCGGCCTCGCCCTCGGAGACGCTGTCGATCTCGACCCGCCAGCCGCGCGACTGGGCGTAGCGCGAGTACATGCGAAACAGGTCGCCGGCGAACAGGGCGGCTTCGTCGCCGCCGGTGCCGGCGCGGACCTCCAGCACGGCCGAGGCGTTCTCGTCGGCGTCGCGCGGGGCCAGCAGGAGGGCGACCTGACGCTCCAGCTCGGGCAGGCGATCCCTGAGCGCCTCCAGCTCCTCGGCGGCCATCTCGGCCATCTCCGGATCGTCGGCCATGGCCTCGAGGTCGGCCATCTCGGCGCGGGCGCGGGCGAGCTCCTGCACGGCGTCGGCGACCGGCCTGAGCTCGGCGTGCTCCTTCGACAGGCGGACGATCTCGGCGCCGTCGGCGGCCGCGCCCATGCGCGCCTCCACCTCGTGGAAGCGGTCGAGCACCTGATCGAGCCGGGCCTGGGGAAGTCGCAAGGGAGTCTCCGAAGGGGCCGTTCTCCTATCCGTCCGACCGGCGCCTGTCCAACCCGGGCGGCGGCGGCGCCTGACGCAAAAGTGAAAGCGTGACCAT
The DNA here is from genome assembly GCF_900116065.1 of Brevundimonas viscosa. Taxonomy (GTDB): domain Bacteria; phylum Pseudomonadota; class Alphaproteobacteria; order Caulobacterales; family Caulobacteraceae; genus Brevundimonas; species Brevundimonas viscosa. The sequence goes on along the minus strand of NZ_FOZV01000001.1, from coordinate 695,565 downwards.
TACAGCGGAAGGGATCAGGCGTTAGCTGGCGGCGCGGACGCATCGCCGGGACCCGATGGAAACCTTCCTGCTGTTCTTCATGGTCGGCGTGCTGGCCCAGTCCGTCGACGGAGCCCTGGGCATGGCCTACGGGGTGATCTCCTCGTCGGTCCTGCTGGCCTTCGGGGTGCCGCCGGCCATGGCCTCGGCCAGCGTGCACGGGGCGGAGGTCTTCACCACGGCGGCGTCCGCGAGCAGCCATGTGGCGCACCGCAACGTCGACTGGCGTCTGTGCGTTCCGCTCGCGGCGGCCGGCGTGATCGGCGGCTGCCTCGGCGCCTATGTGCTGACGGGGTTCGACGGCGACACGGTCAAGCCGTTCGTCGTCGCCTACCTCGCCCTCGTGGGGATCTACATCCTGTGGCGCAGCCGGCACGAGCTGCCCCTGCGCCGGCTGCGCGCAGGGTGGACCGCGCCGCTGGGGCTGGTCGGCGGCTTCCTCGACGCGGCCGGCGGCGGCGGCTGGGGACCCACCGTCTCCTCGACCCTGCTGGGCGCCGGTCAGGAGCCGCGCCGCGCCATCGGAACGGCCAACACCGCCGAGTTCTTCGTCACCACGGCGATCAGCGCCGCCTTCGTATGGGCGCTCGTCACCGGACACTGGCGCGAGGCCGGCGCCCTGCAGAACCACGCAGCCGCGATCGCCGGCCTCATCGCCGGCGGCCTGATAGCGGCGCCGTTCGCCGGCTGGATCGTCAAGCGCGTGCCCCGGCGCGTGCTGGGCATGGCGGTGGGAGGACTGCTGGTGCTGCTCGCCGCCTTCCAGGGGCTGCAGCTGGCGGGCGTGGTCGGCTAGGCCGGCCGGGTCGCGGCGAAACTCGGCCGCCGCTCCACGGCCGCGGTGAAGGCCGCCAGACGGGGGCGGCCCCCGGCCCAGTCAAGATCGGGGTGGCGGAACCCGATCCACGTCGCAGCCGCCGCGGCGGTGATCGTTCCCACGTTCAGGTCGTCGGGCTGCAGATCGGCGGCCTCCAGCGCGTCCAGCGCCCGGGCCATGTTCTCCGTCCAGCGCGCGATCCACATCGGCGAACGCTCGTGCTCCGGCCGGCGCTTCTCCAGCACCAGCTTGACGCCCATCTCCAGCGCGCCGTTGGCAAGCGTCTCCAGACGCCGCACCCGCAGCCGCTCAGGGCCGCCTTCGGGCAGCAGCCGCGGGCCGGTGCCCAAGGCGTCGAGATATTCGCAGATCACCGGGCTGTCGTTCAGCGGGAGGCCGTCCTCGGCGATCAGGGTCGGCACCTGCACCACCGGGTTGGCCGCCAGCAGGGCGGGGTCGTTGGCGTAGGGATCGGCGACGATCTCCTCGATCCGCTCGGCCAGCCCCTTCTCACGGGCGACGATGCGGCACTTGCGGGCGTAGGGCGAGGCGGTGGAGATATAGAGTTTCATGCCTTCTCCGGCGCCCCTATTCCGCAGCCACTGGCGTCAACGCGGCCGCCCGCGCCGCCTCGAGCTCGGCGGCCTTCGCCTCCACCCGGGCGACGATCTCGTCGATCATGCCGGCATTGGCCTGTTTGCCGGCGATCTTGCCGTTCAGGTACATCATGCCCGAGCCCGCCCCGCCGCCGGTGAAGCCGACGTCGGTGTAGAGCGCCTCGCCCGGGCCGTTGACCACGCAGCCGATGATCGACAGCGACATCGGCGTGGTCACATGGGCCAGCTTCTCCTCGAGGATGCCCACCGTCTCGATCACGTCGAAGCCCTGCCGGGCGCAGGACGGGCAGGCGATGATGTTGACCCCGCGGTGCCGCAGCCCCAGCGACTTGAGGATGTCGAAGCCGACCTTGATCTCCTCGACCGGATCGGCGGCGAGGGAGACGCGGATGGTGTCGCCGATTCCGGCCCACAGCATCGAGCCCATGCCGATAGCCGACTTGATAGTGCCGGTGCGCAGGGGCCCCGCCTCCGTGACGCCGAGGTGCAGCGGGCAGTCGATGGCCTCGGCCAGCTGCTGGTAGGCGGCGACGGTCAGGAACGGGTCCGAGGCCTTCACCGAGATCTTGAACTCGTGGAAGTCGTGGTCCTGCAGGATACGGGCGTGGCTCAGGGCGCTCTCGACCATGGCCTCGGGGCAGGGCTCGCCGTACTTCTCCAGCAGGTCGCGTTCCAGCGAGCCGGCGTTGACGCCGATGCGCATCGAGCAGCCGTGGTCCTTGGCCGCCTGGATCACCTCGCGGACGCGGTCGGGCGAACCGATGTTGCCGGGATTGATGCGCAGGCAGGCGGCGCCGGCCTCGGCCGCCTCGATGCCGCGGCGGTAGTGGAAGTGAATGTCGGCGACCAGCGGGACCTTCGCCTCGCGGGCGATGGTGCGGAAGGCGGCGGTCGAGTCCTCGTCCGGGCAGGAGACCCGGACGATGTCGGCCCCCGCCTCTTCGAGGCGTCGGATCTGGTCGATCGTCGCCGCCGCGTCGGCGGTCGGGGTGTTGGTCATCGACTGCACGGTGATCGGCGCGCCGCCGCCCACGGGCACGGAGCCGACCATGATCTGGCGGCTCTGGCGGCGCTCGATATGGCGCCAGGGACGGACGTGGGTGTGATCGAGGCTCATGCGGGGGCGAACATAGGCACGGGATTGCGGCATGGCCACGACGCAGACGGTCGCAAGGTCAACCGCCGGCGGCGGAGCTCACCACGGCCTGCATCGAGGCGGCCTGAAGCTCCGCCTGATCCTGCACCTCGTCGCGGGCGCGGGCGGCCGCGGCGCGGGCGGATTCGGCGCGGGCGGCGACTTCCGCGGCCGCCTGCCGGGCGAGGCTCTGGGCGCGGGCGTTCAGCTGCGCGAGCGGCGTGAGGCTGGTTTCGAGAGCGCCGCCATGCTCGCCGTTCAGGTAAACGTCGAACGCGGCGGGGTCGGAGACGTCGACCGTCGCCGCCACGCCGAGGGGCGCGCGCCAGGCGTCGCCGGCGGCCAGCTGGCGGGCGAACAGCACCCGGCCGTCGGCCATCCGCACCACGAGACCCGCGGCCTTGCGGGCCTGGATCACAACCTGGGAGGCGTTGGCCGAGGCGCCGTAGATGGCGCCACGCGGGTTGAAGGCCTTCTGCACCGGAGGGGCGGCGAGGGCCGCGGCCGCCACGGCCTCGGGCGACGCCGGATCGACCCCGGTGAGCTGGGCTTCAAGCCCGGGCGTGACATATAGCGCCGGCACGGTCTGGTCCGGCGGGGCCGGCCGCGGCGCGGCCAGGCGGACCAGCTCCCCCTGCCCCGGCACCTCGCCCAGCCGCCAGCTTTCCGGCACCTCGGCGATGTCGGACGGCTGCGGCGCGCGCATCAGGCTGACGCGCTGGAACACGTTCCAGCCGACGACGGCGACCACCAGGGCCAGGCCGGCGGCGATCAGGCGGGGCGAATAGCGGCGCACCTCCTCGAAGGCGACGCCGACCGGGGGCTGCAGCGGCACGGAAGGATCCGGCGTCTCGCCCTTGAACCGTTCCACCGCCAGCTGTTCGTCGAGCCCGAGCGCCGCGGCGTAGGCGCGGACATAGCCGATCGAGAAGACCCGGTTCGGCAGCACGGAGAAATCGTTCTGTTCGAGCGCCGCGAGGTAACGCACCGGCACCCGGGTGACGCTGGACAGCTCGACCAGCGACCGGCCGGAGCGCTCGCGCGCGTCCCGCAGGCCGTCGCCGAGAGTCGGGGCGTCGGTGATGGGGGGAATGACGTCCCGCCAGTCCGACTGGGCTCCGTACTCTTCCGGGCCCTTGCCCGCATCCAGCGCCATAACGCCCCACCCAACGCTCGGCGGCGCGGAAACGCCGCCCGCCGTACTCGAACCCGGGCCCTGTACCATATCGGGATGACAGTCCGGGCCTGCCCCCGCGGACCCTTCGAGCTCGCCTTGTGGATAACCCATTAGCGTCGACCGATCAACGATTTGTTAAGCACCCGGGCCGTGCCGGCGGGGCGCCGATCAGATCGTGACGTTCAACTTTCGCGCCAGACTCTCCAGCTCGCCGCGGACGGAGGCCGAGGAGGAGCCGAGCAGGTTGGCCATGCCGCGCCGGGCCGCGCCGAGGTCGGCCGAGAGGATCATCCGCTTCACCGGCCCGACGCCGCCGGCCGGCGCGGACAGGCGGGTGAAGCCGAGGGTCAGCAGGGCGAAGGCTTCCAGCGGCCGTCCGGCCAGCTCGCCGCAGACCGAGACCGGCGTGCCGGTGTCGGCGCAGCGCCGCTGGATCTCCGCCAGCGCCCGCAGCGCCGGCGGCGACAGCGGATCATAGCGGTCGGCCACCAGCGGATTGGTCCGGTCGGCGGCGAACATGTACTGGAACAGGTCATTGGTGCCGACCGAGACGAAGTCGGTCAGCGGCAGCAGGGCGTCGAGGTGCCACAGCAGCGACGGACACTCGATCATCGCCCCGACCCGCAGGAGGTCCGGCAGGGCCCGTCCGCGCCGCCGCGCCCAGGCGCATTCGACATCGACCAGCTCGCGGGCGTGGCGGAACTCGTCGACGGTGGCGATCATCGGGAACATGACCCGCAGCTCGCGGCCGGCGGCGGCGGTGAGCAGGGCGCGCAGCTGCAGCCGCAGCAGGCCGGGGCGGTCGAGGCCGAGACGAACGGCGCGCCGGCCCAGCGCGGGGTTCTCCTCGCGCTCGGTCTCCAGGTACGGCAGCACCTTGTCGCCGCCGATGTCGAGCGTGCGGAAGGTGACCGGGCGCCTGCCAGCGGTGTCCAGCACGCGCCGGTACAGCGCCGTCTGGCTGTCGAGGCGGGGCAGTTCGTCCGAGACCATGAACTGGAACTCGGTGCGGAACAGGCCGATGCCCTCGGCTCCGACCGCGTCGAGGTTCTCCAGGTCGACGGCCAGGCCGGCGTTGGTCAGCAGGGTGATGCGCTGGCCGTCGAGGGTGACGGCGGGGGTGTCGCGCAGGGCCGCGAACTCGGCCTCGCGCTGGCTGCGCACCTGCATGCGCGACTCGACGGCGGCCAGCATGTCCGGCCGCGGCCTGAGGTAGGCCTCTCCGGTCTCGCCGTCGGCGATCACGAGGTCGCCTTCCGACAGCCGGTCGCGCAGGCCCATCAGGCGGCCGACGCAGGGGATCTGGAGGGCGCGGGCGACGATGGCGGCGTGGCTGGCGGCCGAGCCCTCCTCGAGCAACAGGCCGCGCAGCTTGTGCCGTGGATACTCCAGCAGGTCGGCCGGACCGAGGTTGCGGGCCACGAGGATGGCGTCGTCCGGCAGCTCCCGCTCGCCCGGACGGTCGCCGGCCAGCACGCGCAGCAGCCGGTTGGCGAGATCCTCGAAGTCGTGCAGCCGCTCCTTGATGTACGGGTCGCGGGCCTTGGCGAAGCGGGCGCGATGCTCGTTGCGCACGCGGTCCACGGCGGCCTCTGCGGTCAGGCCGGTGCGGACCGCCTCGACCAGCGAGCGGTTCCAGCCGCGGTCGTCGGCGAACATACGGTAGGTCTCGAGCACCTCGAACGAGGGGCCGGCCAGCCCGCCCTGCCCGCCTTCCAGCATCTTGTCGATGTTGGCCTTCAGCCCGACCAGGGCCTCGTGCAGACGCACCTCCTCGGCCTGCGGGTCCTCCGCCAGAAGGTTCTCCGGCGGCACCGGGGCCTCGTGCAGCACCACATGGCCGAAGGCGAGCCCCTCGGCGAAGAGCTGGCCCTTCAGCCGTTCGGGCCGGTGCGGCGCGACCTCGATGTCGCGCAGCTCCTCCTGACCCAGCAGCTCGCCCGAGGCGACGGTCTCGGCCAGCACCATGGCGATGGTCTGGATGTCCTCGACCTCGTCCTCGTCGTAGCGCCGCTCGGAGCGGTTCTGGACGACCAGCACGCCGATAGCCCGGCCGCCGCGCAGCAGGGGGGCGCCGAGGAAGGCGTGGTAGGGATCCTCGCCGGTCTCGGGCCGGTAGGCGAAGCTGGGGTGCGCGGGGGCGTCCGAGAGGCTGATCGGCTGCGCCGAGCGCGCCACCTCGCCGACAAGGCCCTCGCCGGGCCGCAGGCGCGTCTTGTGCACCGCCTCGGGCTTGAGGCCCTGGGTGGCGAACAGCTCCAGCTCGCCCGAGGCGCGGCGCAGGTAGATCGAGCAGACCTCGGCCACCATCGACTGGGCGATGATGCGAACGACGGTGTCCAGCCGCTCCTGGGCCGGCGCCGCCCCCGCCATCGCCTCGCGGATCTGGCGAAGGAGGTTCCGGGGCCCCCTTGTCGTCAATCCGCCTCCCGGCATGGCCTCTCCTCGACTCCGCGCCCCAGATGGGCGCAGAAAAGCTTGTTCGCTAGACCGTTTCCAGTCCGTAGGCCGCGTGCAGGGCGCGCACCGCCAGTTCGGCGTAGGCGGCGTCGATCAGCACGCTGATCTTGATCTCCGACGTCGAGATGGCCTGGAACTTGATCCCCTTGTCGGCCAGCGCCCGGAACATGGTCTGGGCCACACCGGCGTGGCTGCGCATGCCGACGCCGATCACCGAGACCTTGGCCACGTCCTCGTCGACGCGGATCTCGTCGAAGCCGATCTCGGCCTGGGCGGCGCGCATCAGTTCGGCGGCGCGCGCCGCGTCTCGGCGGCCGGTTGTGAAGGTCAGGTTGACCGTCCCTTCCGTGCGCGACTGCGACTGGACGATCATGTCGACGTTGACGTTGGCCTCGGCCAGACGGGTGAAGACGTCGGCCGGGGCGTCGGTGCGGTCGGCGAGGCCGAGCAGGGTGATGCGGGCCTCGTCGCGGCTCATGGTCACGCCGGACACGATGCGCTTTTCCACGATCTCCTCCTCGTCGCAGATCAGGGTTCCGCCCTTGTCGGGCAGGACGCCGTCGGCGTCCGGTTCGATGAAGCTGGACAGGACCCGCACCGGGACCTGTTTCGCCATGGCCAGTTCGACCGAGCGGGTCTGCAGCACCTTGGCCCCCAGGGAAGCCATCTCCAGCATCTCCTCGTAGGAGACCTTTTCGAGGCGGCGGGCCTTCTGCTCAATGCGCGGGTCGGTGGTGTAGACTCCGTCCACGTCGGTGTAGATGTCGCAGGCGCAGCCCAGCGCCGCGGCCACAGCCACCGCCGAGGTGTCCGAGCCGCCGCGGCCGAGGGTGGTGATGCGGCCGTCGCGGGTGACGCCTTGGAAGCCGGGCACCACCGCCACCTCGCCGTCGTCGATGGCGGTCCCGATGACCTCGCCCGGCACGTCCTCGATGCGGGCGCGACCGTGGGCGTCGTCGGTAAGGATGGGGATCTGCCAGCCCATCCAGCTGCGCGCCTGGACCCCGAGATTGCGCAGGGTCAGGGCCAGCAGCCCCGCCGTCACCTGCTCGCCCGAGGCCACCACCACGTCGTACTCGTCGTCGGAGAGCGGAATTCCCTGGGCGGGGCGGCCCGCCCCGTCGGTCCAGGCCACCAGCTCGTTGGTCTTGCCGGCCATGGCGGAGACCACCACCGCCACCTTGCGGCCCGCCTGCACCTCGGCCGCGACGATGCGCGCCGCGCGACGGATGCGTTCGAGGTCGCCCATCGACGTGCCGCCGAACTTCATCACCAGCCGCGTGGCATCTGGCCGCGTCATCGTGGCGAACCGCTCCGTCTTGCATGGAGGGCCGCGGACGTTCATCCCTCGGCCCATGGTCGCTTCTAACGACCCGGCGGACGGCCGGGAACCCCAAAGCGCGGGCGAATTCAACGGGCAGGCTGAGGGCCCTTCCATCGACCCTGCCGACGTGGCGCGCTTCTCGGCCCAGGCGGCCGAATGGTGGGATGCGAAGGGGCCGTTCGCGCCGCTGCACCGGTTCAATCCGGCCCGGTTGGCCTTCGTGCGCGACCGCGCCGCGGAGCGGTTCGGCCGGGACGTCCGGGTGCGAGCGCCCTTCGCGGGCCTGAGCCTGCTCGACGTCGGCTGCGGCGGCGGGCTGATGGCGGAGCCGATGAGCCGGCTGGGGTTCGAGGTCACGGCCATCGACGCCTCGAGCGAGAACATCGGCACGGCCCGGGCGCACGCGGCCCAGACGGGGCTGGACATCGCCTATCGCGCCGCCACCGTGGAACAACTGGAGGCGGGAGGCGCGGGGCCGTTCGATGTGGTCCTGACGCTCGAGGTCATCGAACACGTCGCCGATCCCGCCGCCTTCGTGCGCACCTGCGCCCGGCTGGTGAAGCCCGGCGGCATGCTGGTCGTGGCCACGCTGAACCGGACGCTCAAGTCGCTGGCGCTGGGCAAGGTGGCGGCCGAGTACGTGCTGCGCTGGGTCCCGGCGGGCACCCATGACTGGCGACAGTTCCTGAAGCCCGACGAAATCCGCGAGATGCTCGCGCCGGAGCCGCTGACGGTGATGGGGCCCTACGGCCTCGTCTACGACCCGCTGTCCGACCGCTGGAGCGAGAGCGCCGACGCGGACATCAACTACATGATGGTGGCCTTGCGCGACTGAGGCCGCCTTACGGCGAATTCACCCAGCTTGCCGTCTTGTAACGGGACCTCCCACAGCGGGATGTGCGAACGGGAAGCTCCACCATTCACGGAGTCCTCCGCATGAAACGCCTCATGATCCTCGCCGCTGTTTCGGCCGCCGCCCTCACCTCGGCCGCCTGCGTCACCGTCATCGACGCCGACAGCGATTACGGCTGGACCGGTCACGGCGCCCAGCCTTTCGACGGGGCCCGCGACGAATGCCGCGCCCGCGCCGGTCACGACGAGGGCACGACCGCCTTCGTCACCTGCATGGCCGAGAAGGGCTGGACCCGCGGCCGCGAATAGGCGCCCGGATCAGAGCGGCCGCACCATGTAGCGGGCGCCGGGGCCGTAGCTCGCCAGCTTGCGCGTCATCGCCGGGGATTCCTCGACGGCGAAGCCGTGCCGCGCCCAGAAGGGTTCGGCGTCGTTCACCGCCACCAGGGCCAGCGCCGGCGAGCCGGCGGCGCGCGCGTCCCCGGCCAGTCGCTCGACGGCGGGCCGCGACCAGCCCTGCCCCCGCACCTGCGGATGCAGGGCGAGGTCGTGCAGATAGATCAGGTCGGCGTCGTCGGGCAGGGCGTCGATGAGCGTGTTCAGGGCCGGCGCCTCACCCGCCCGCCACGGGTAGGCGACCATGTAGCCCGCCGCCGCCTGACCGGGCCTGTCCGGCCCGTCCAGCACGAGACAGCCCTGCGGATGCAGCGCCAGGCGGTTGGCGAAGCAGTCGCGGCCTTCGTAGTGATCCGGAAAGGCGACGAGCGCGAGCGCGGCGACGGCATCGAGGTCGCCGTCCGTCATGGGACGCCAGCTCAGTCCGGGCATCGCGAGTTCAGCTCCGCGCTGCGGAAGCGCCATCCCATGGAGACCGGACGTCCCTCCATCTCGCCCTCGATGCGCGCGGACAGGATCTCGCCTTCCCGCTCGTAGACGATGCGCGTCGGGAAATCGTGAGCCGGGTTCTCGAACACCGCGCGGTTGTCGCCGATCTCGGTCGCCGCGAACACGGTCGCCGCCCGGCCGTTCGGTCGCGCGAAATACGCCAGCCCGTCCTGGCGCGGGCCGATGTGCGAGAGCTCGAACGTCGCCTCCCCCGACTGGAACGTCTTGCCGCGCCCGGCCAGCAGGCCGCCGCGCGGGTCGCTCCACGTCTCCGAAACCTCCCGGCCGTCCTCGCACGACAGCCAGTAGCCGGACATCCATGCGAGGGCGTCGGGCGTGGGGGCCTGAGCGGCGGCGGCGAGCAGGAAGGCGGCGAGGGACATGGCGGGCTCCGGGCGCAGAATGCCCGAAAAGGCCCGTGTCGACGACCGCCTAATTCAGCTTCCCGGGCTCAGGCGGCGCCGGCGGCAAGGGTGCGCAGGGCACGCCGTCGTCGCGCAGCTTCTTCACCTCGGTCGGGGTCGCCTCGCCGTAGATCTCGCGCCGCTCCGAGCGGCCCTCGTGGATGTCCCGGGCCTCGCGGGCGAAGGCGTCGCCGACGTATTCGAAGTTCTGCTCGACGTGCGAGCGCACCTCGCGGGCCGCCTGCATCATCATGGTCTGCATCTTCGCCGCCAGCTGGGGCGCCGCGGTCTTCCTCGTGCCAGCCACGGCCGGGGCCATGATCTGCTTGCTCACGGCCGACGAGCCGCAGACCGGACACTGCACCAGTCCGCGCGCGGACTGGGCGTCGTAGTCCGAAGACGAGGCGAACCATGCCTCGAACTCGTGAGCAAGATCGCAATGGAGGGCGTAGCGGATCATCGGGGCGGGTCGAAGTCGCGGTCGTGTGTCAGCTGTGGAACGGCCTGGCGGGCGCGGGCCACGGCGTCGAGGTCGAGCGTGGCGAACAGCACGCCGGGCTCGTCGTGGTCAAGCCTGGCGACGACCTCGCCCCACGGCCCGACGATCATGGACCGGCCCCAGGTGCGACGGCCGTCCTCGTGCGCCCCGCCCTGGGCCGGGGCGAGGATGAAACAGCCGGTCTCGATGGCCCGGGCCCGCAGCAGGGTCTCCCAGTGCGCCTCCCCGGTCGGCACAGTGAAGGCCGAGGGCACGGCGATCATCGAAGCGCCCGCCTTCGCCAGGGCCCGGAACAGCTGGGGGAACCGCAGGTCGTAGCAGACCGTCAGACCCAGCGAGCCCCAGGGCGTTTCGCCCACGACCGCCGCGTCTCCGGGTCGGATCGAGGCGCTTTCGCGCCAGCTTTCGCCGGTCGGCAGATCGACGTCGTAGACGTGCAGCTTGTCGTAGGTCGCGGCGATCGCCCCGGCGTCGTCGATCAGCAGCGAGCGGTTGGCCGCCCGGTCGTCTCCGGCCACGCCGGAACGGACGATGACCGAGCCGATCAGCAGCCAGACGCCCAGCTCCTGCGCCAGGGCCCGCAGCCGCCGGACGACCTCGTCGTCGTCTGCCGTCGCCAGCACCGCCTCGCGGCTCGGACGATCCTTGATGACGAAGTTGGTCGCCTCGGGGGTCAGGATCAGCCTGGCCCCGCCCGCCGCCGCCTCGCGGATCAGCGGCTCGACATGGGCGAGCGCCGCCGCCGGCGAGGCCGGGGTGCGGGTCTGGACGAGGGCGACCGGAAGCGTGGTCATCAGGCGGCGAGCAGCGGGTCCAGCCCGCCCTTGCGGTCGAGGGCGTGGAGGTCATCGGAGCCGCCGATGTGGCGACCGTCGATGAAGATCTGCGGGAAGGTCATGCGGCCGTTTGAGCGCTGGATCATCTCCTGCTTCTTCGCCGGGTCGTTGGAGGCGACGATCTCGGTGAAATCCGCGCCCTTGCGCTCGAGCAGGGCCTTGGCGGCCACGCAGTAGGGGCAGCCGGGCTTGGTGTAGATGACGATGTCGGCCAAAGGGAACTCCTGTAACTGTAGCCGCTATGTAGGCAGTTCCCGCGCCCTGCGCACCCGGGCGATGACGGCCAAGTCGACGGCGCGGGCGCCCGCCTCGAGCAGCGCGCGGGCGCAGGCCTCGGCGGTGGCGCCCGTGGTCAACACATCGTCGACAAGAAGGATGCGGCGGCCCCGCACCCGGCGCGCGCCCGCGTCGCTGACGGCGAAGGCCTTCCTGACGTTCAGGCGGCGGCCCCGCGCCGACTTGCCGCCCTGGCTGGCGGTGTGGCTGAGCCGGACCAGGGCGTCGGGCAAATAGTCGCGCCCGGACAGTCGGGCCAGGGGGCGGGCGATCTCGGCCGACTGGTTGAAGCGGCGCGACAGCAGCCGGAGCGGATGCAGCGGCACCGGAGCGATCGCGTCGGCGTCGGTGATCAGGGGCGCGGCGGCGCGGCTGATCCAGCGGGCGAACAGGGGCGCATACGGCTGGTGATCGCCATGCTTGAAGCACAGGATCAGGCCGCGCGAGGCCTCGTCATAGACGCAGGCCGCCCGCGCCCGGGCGAAGGCGTAGGGCCGGGCGAGGCAGGCGGCGCAGCGCTGGGAGGCGAACTCGCCGCCGTCCATCTCGAAGGCGCCGCCGCAGCCGTCGCAGACCGGATCTTCCAGAAAGCTCACCCGGCTCCAGGCGCTGGCGGTGAGACCGGCGCCGGCGGTGGGCTCGGGGCTGTCGTGGGCGAGCGGCGGCAACAGCAGATCGGCGAGGCCGCGACCGAACGTCCGCCCCGCCCCCGCCGCGGCTTCCCAACGCGCGCGCCAGACCCCATCCTGAGGCCGCATGAGTTCGTCCTCCGCCCCTCCCGTCATCTTCGACAGTCGCCGCCGGACGGCAAGACTGCATCGCAGCGAATCCGCCATCGGCGGCGCCGATTTCCTGCACGCGCGGGCGGCGGAGAACGCGGTGCACAGCCTCGAGGCGCTGATGCGGGAGTGGCCCGAGGCGATCGACCTCTCGGCCCACCCGGGTCCGTTCGCCCGGGCGCTGGCGACGAGCTCCGCCGCGGCGCGGGTGGGGCCGGTGAAGACCGTCGCCGATCGCGCCCGCCGCGCCGGCCCCGGCGAGACGCCGCTGGACCTGCCCGACCAGTCGCAGGATCTGGTCGTCTCGCTGATGAGCCTGCACTGGGCCAACGACCTGCCGGGGGCCCTGGCGCAGATCCGGCGGGCGCTGAGGCCGGACGGCCTGTTCATCGGCACCCTGCTGGGCGCGGGCACGCTGAAGGAGCTGCGGGCGGTGCTGACCGAGGCCGAGCTGGAGGCGCGCGGCGGCGCCCAGGCGCGGGTGTCTCCTTTCGCCGACGGCTTCGACGGAGCGGCCCTGCTGCAGCGGGCCGGATTCGCCCTGCCGGTCGCCGACGTGGACCGGCTGACGGTGCGCTATCCGGACCTGTTCGCCCTGGTGCGCGACCTGCGGGCCATGGGCGAGAGCAATGCGCTGGCGGGTCCGGTCCGCCCTCTCACCCGCGGCATCGCCGGGCGCGCCGCCCAGCTCTACGCCGAACGGTATGGGGACGCCGACGGCCGCATTCCGGCGACCTTCGAGATCGTGCATCTGGCCGGCTGGGCGCCGCACGAGAGCCAGCAGAAGCCGCTGCCGCGCGGCTCGGCGAAGATGCGGCTGGCCGACGCGCTGGGGGTGACGGAGCACACCGGCGAGGACTGACCCCGCCGCTCAGCCGCCCATCGCCGAGCGGATCGCGTCCATCGCCCCGTTGAAGATGCCGCTGCCGGTCGCGCCGAAGGCGGTCAGCGCCGACAGGATGACGAGGAAGATCAGGGCGATGATCAGCCCGTACTCGAGGGCGGTGGCTCCCCGTTCGTCCTTGCGCAAGCGGGACAGGAAACGTCGCATCGGCCCCCTCCCCGGCGGCTAGAGCAGGTCGCGCAGCCAGGCGACCAGCGGTTCGTCCGCCGGCGGCATGGGATAGTCCCGAAGCCGGTTCGGCCGAACCCACTTCAGCGCGGCGTGCTCGCGCGCCTGCACCGTCCCCGACCACCGTCGGCACAGATAGAGTGGCATCAACAGGTGAAAGGATTCGTAAGCGTGACTGGTGAACACGAAGGGGGCCAGACACGCCTCCCTGACGTCGATCCCCAGCTCCTCCTTCAGCTCGCGGATCAGGGCCGCCTCGGGCCGCTCGCCCGGCTCGACCTTGCCGCCCGGGAATTCCCAGAGACCAGCCAGCTGCTTGCCCTCGGGCCGCTGGGCGATCAGCACGCGGCCGTCGGCGTCGATCAGGGCGACGGCGACGACGAGGACGGTCTTCAGCGGCTCGCTCACGAGCGGTAGTCGCCGTTGATCTCGACGTAGCGCTTGGTCAGGTCGCAGGTCCACACGGTCGCCGAGGCCCGGCCGGAGCCCACGTCGACGGTGATGTCGATCTCCGCGTTCTTCATGTAGGCGCTCATCGTCGCCTCGTCGTAGGCCGGCGACGGGGCGCCGTCGATCGCGGCCACGTGCGGGCCGAAGCGGATCATCAGCCGGTCGCGGTCGACCGGCTCCTCGGTCTTGCCCACGGCCATGACCACCCGGCCCCAGTTGGCGTCCTCCCCGGCCAGCGCCGTCTTGACCAGGGGGCTGTCGGCGATCGACTTGGCCAGCTTTCGGGCCGAGGCGGGGCTGGCGGCGCCGTCGACGGTGACCTTGACGAACTTGGTCGCCCCCTCGCCGTCGCGCACCAACTGGTGCGCGAGGTCGAGCATCACCTGGTCCAGGGCCCGCGAGAAATCCTTCAGCCGGCGATCGCCGACGCGGCCGATGCGCGGCGCTCCCGAAGCGCCGGTGGCGAACAGCAGGCAGGTGTCGTTGGTCGAGGTGTCGCCGTCGACGGTGACGCTGTTGAAGGTGGTGCGCACGTGCAGGCCCAGCATGGCGCGCAGGACGTTCGGATGGATGTCGGCGTCGGTGACGATGAAGGCCAGCATGGTCGCCATGTCCGGCGCGATCATGCCCGATCCCTTGGCGATGCCGGCGACCTTCACCTTGACCCCCTCGATCTCGCACTCGGCGTAAGAGCCCTTCGGGAAGGTGTCGGTGGTCATGATCGCCCGGCCGGCGGCGGCCCAGTTGTCCGCCGACATTCCCGCCTCGACGTCGGCCAGGCGGGCGGCGATCTTGCGGTCGTCCAGCACCACGCCGATGACGCCGGTCGAGGCCAGCATCACGTCGCGCTGGCGGCAGCCGAAGCGCTTGGCCGCTTCCGAGGCGGTGCGCCGGGCCGCGTCGGCTCCCGCCTTGCCGGTGAAGGCGTTGGCGCAGCCGGCGTTGACCACCAGCGCCCGGACGTCCGAGCCGCCGCCCTCGGCCCCCAGGTGGCGCTTGCACCAGTCGACCGGCGCCGACCCGACCTTGTGACGGGTGAAGACCCCGGCGCAGGTCGTGCCCGGCGCGAAGCGGAACACCACCAGGTCATCCCGCTCGTGCTTGTAGAACCCGGCCCGGGCGGCGGCGATCTCCACGCCGCCGACCGCGGGGATGGCGGGAAAGGGCACGGCCAGGGGCGAAATCTCCAGCCCCGGCTTACCGGGCGCCCCCGGCGGGGTCCGGCCGGGAGCGGCGCGCTTGAGGGCCGAGGCGAGCGGATCCAGCGCCTTCTCGATGGCCTGTTCGATCTTCTGGCCGGTCGAACCCCGGCTGGCGACGGGCGGACGAGTCACGACGCGCTCGCGGCGGCCGGAGCGGACGCGGGAGGCGATCCCGCCGCCGGGGCGGCGGGGGCCGAGGCCGGCTCCTGAGGCCGGGCGGCGTCGCCGTTCAGCAGCACGTCGACCTCAGCCTTGCCCCGCAGGTCCTCGAGCAGCTGCCGCACGCCCTCATAGGTCAGGTACCGCACGATTTGCGGCCGGGCCTGCTCCAGCGTCGGCGGCGTCTCGCGGCGGCGGTCCTCGACCCGCAGCACGGCCCAGCCGCCCTCGGTCTGGAACGGCCCGACCGTCGACCCCGCCGGCTTGTCGCGCAGGGCGTTGGCGTAGGCCTGGGGCATGACGTCGAGGGTCGAATAGCCGAGGTCGCCGCCGGAAAAGCGTGTCGCCTCATCGACGGAGCGCTCCATGGCCACCGCCTCGAAGGCGGCCCCCTGGGCGAGGATGCCGACCACCGCGTCTGCCTCCTCCCTGGTCCGCGACAGGATCAGACGGGTGCGGATCTCCTCGGAGGTCCGCGCCAGACGCAGCTGCTCCTGGTAGAGCTCCTCGACCTTGCGCTCGGAGATGGTGTTGTTGACCACCGTCTCGACCAGCATGTCGCCGAGAATCCGTTCGCGCGTCGCCTCGAGCCGCCGCTGGGCGAGCGCCGAGTTGTCGAGACCGCGCCGCTCGGCCTCGCGGGCGAGCAGCTTCTGGTCTATGACCTCGTCCAGCACGCGGCGGAACAGGTCGGAGGTGACGTCCAGCGGCTCGCCCTCGCCGACCAGTCCTTGTGCCACAGCCTCGCGCTTGACGTCGGAGGCCCAGATGGTCTCGTCCTGAACCTTCGCGACAGCCCGGTCGCCCGGCTCTGGCGGCCGGGCGTCGCCGCCGCCGCGACCGCACGCGGCCACGGCCAGGCTGAGGGCCAGCACGGCGGAAAACAGGAGGCGGGAAGGCCGCATGCGGGCGCGCTCCGTCTGCGGGCGGCAATAGCCCTCGCGTTGACAGGGATAAGGCCGGTGCTTAAGTCCCGCCTGCGCCCAAGTCGAGGGGTTTTCGAATGTTCGCGCGGCCCCGTGCGACCGCCCGTCACGGGCTTCGCGGGCCGGCGTCGCCGAGGCCTCTCCGCGGCGTCTGACCGCCGCCCCTTCGGGACCTCGTACCAGAGCCATTCGACGCTCGCCCGCCTTCGGATCACCCATGCTCGGCATCGCCAAGAAGTTTTTCGGCTCATCCAACGACCGCAAGGTCAAGGACTTCATGGGCCGGGTCCAGAAGATCAACGCGCTGGAGGCGAAGTACGCCGCCCTGTCCGACGGCGAACTGCGCATGATGACGGACGCGTTCCGCGACCGCATCGCCCAGGGCGAGAACCTCGACAAGATCCTCAACGACGCCTTCGCCGTGGCGCGCGAGGCTTCCAAGCGGGTGCTGGGCCAGCGCCAGTACGACGTGCAGCTGACCGGCGGCATGATCCTGCACGACGGCGGCATCGCCGAGATGCGCACCGGCGAGGGCAAGACCCTGGTGGCGGTGGCGCCGGTGTACCTGAACGCCCTGCTCGGCAAGGGCGTGCACGTCATCACCGTCAACGACTACCTCGCCCGCCGCGACGCTGAATGGATGGGTCGGGTCTACCGCTTCCTCGGCCTCGAGGTCGGGGTGATCGTCAACGGCCTCAGCCAGGGCCAGCGTCAGGCGGCCTACGCGGCCGACATCACCTACGGCACCAACAACGAATTCGGCTTCGACTATCTGCGCGACAACCTGGTCTACGACCGGCGCGAGATGGTGCAGCGGCCGCACCACTTCGCCATCGTCGATGAGGTCGACTCGATCCTGATCGACGAGGCCCGCACGCCGCTGATCATCTCGGGCCCGACCGAGGACCGGTCCGAGCTCTATGTGACGGTCGACGCGATCATCAAGGAGCTGATCCAGGACAAGGCGACCTTCGACCTGGACGAGAAGCAGCGCCAGGCCTTGCTGACCGAGGAGGGCTCCGAGCGGATCGAGCAGATCATGGAGGAGCGCGGCCTGTTCGCGCCCGACACCACCGGCCTCTATGACGCCGCCAACATCACCCTGGTGCACCATATCAACCAGGCGCTGCGGGCTAACACCTTGTATGTAAAGGACAAGGATTACATCATCCGCGCTGGCGAGATCATGCTGATCGACGAGTTCACCGGCCGCATGATGCAGGGCCGGCGGCTGTCGGAAGGCCTGCACCAGGCCATCGAGGCCAAGGAAGGCGTCAAGATCCAGCCCGAGAACCAGACCCTGGCCTCGGTCACCATCCAGAACTATTTCCGCCTCTACGAGAAGCTGTCCGGCATGACCGGCACGGCCGCCACCGAGGCGCAGGAATTCCTCGACATCTACAAGATGGACGTGCTCGAGGTGCCGACGCACCGGCCGATCCAGCGCATCGACCACGACGACGAGATCTTCCGCACGGCCGCCGAGAAGAACCGGGCCATCGCCGCCCAGATCGCCGAATGCCACGTGCGCGGCCAGCCGATCCTCGTCGGCACGGTGTCGATCGAGAAGTCCGAGACCCTGTCCGAACTGCTCCAGACCTACGAATACGAGGTCCGGATCAAGACGCTGAAGCCGCAGCACGCCCACCTCGAGGCCGAGGCCCGGAGCGAGGACCCCAAGGTCCGCGCCGCCGCGAAGAAGGCCTACCACGCGCTCAAGGACGACGATTTCGACATCGAGATCAGGACGGGCCGCGGCATTCCGCACAGCGTGCTGAACGCCCGTCAGCACGAACAGGAAGCCTACATCGTGGCCGACGCCGGCCTGCCCGGCGCGGTGACCATCGCCACCAACATGGCCGGCCGCGGCACCGACATCCAGCTCGGGGGCAACCTCGAGATGCGGATGCAGAAGTGGCGCCTCGACCAGCGCAACATGGCCGTCGAGGTGACTCCCGAGATGGAGTCCGCCCAGGAGGCCGAGTTCAAGGCCGACATCGCGGTCCAGAAGGAGAAGGCGCTGGCCGCCGGCGGCCTGTTCGTGCTCGGCACCGAGCGCCACGAGAGCCGCCGCATCGACAACCAGCTGCGCGGCCGCACCGGCCGCCAGGGCGACCCCGGCACCTCGAAATTCTTCCTGTCGTGCGAGGACGACCTGCTGCGCATCTTCGCCGGCGACCGGCTGGACGCGATCATGCGCAACTTCGGCGTGGCCGAGGGCGAGGCCATCAGCCACCCGTGGCTGAACCGCGCGGTCGAGACGGCGCAGAAGCGGGTCGAACAGCGCAACTACGACATCCGCAAGAACCTGCTGAAGTACGACGACGTTGTGAACGACCAGCGCAAGGCCGTGTTCGAGCAGCGCCAGGAGTTCATGGACGCCGAGGACCTGTCGGAGCTGGTCGCGGAGTTCCGCAACGACGTGATCTCCGATCTCGTCGAAAAACACATGCCGCCCAAGGCCTACGCCGAGCAGTGGGACATCGAGGGGCTGGACGAGAAGGTCCGTCACACCCTCGGACTCGAGCTGCCGCTGGCCGAGTGGGCCGCCGAGGAGGGCGTCTCCAACGAGGAGATCGAGGAGCGGATCGTCGCCGCCGCAGACGCCCGCGCCGCCGAGCGGCTGGAGCTGGTCGGCCAGACGCAGACCCGCAACCTCGAGAAGCAGTTCCTGCTGCAGATGGTCGACATGCAATGGCGCGAGCACCTGGTCCACCTGGACCACCTGCGCGGCGTCATCGGCCTGCGCGGCTATGGCCAGCGCGATCCGCTGAACGAGTACAAGACCGAGGCCTTCAACCTGTTCGAGACGCTGCTCTACGAGCTGCGCCACAACGTCACCCGCTGGCTGATGACCGTCGAGTTCCGCTTCGAGGCGCCGCCGCCGATGGAGCTGCCGGAGTTCCAGGAGATCCACCTGAACCCCGGCACCGGCGAGAACGAGATGACCAATCCGTCGGCGCAGCTGCCCGAAGGTCAGCTGCAGGGCGAGGACCGCGCCCGCCTGCCAGTGGACGCCCTGCCGGTCGGCTGGGAGCGCACCCCGCGCAACGCCGACTGCCCGTGCGGCTCGGGCCGCAAGTTCAAGCACTGCCACGGCGCGCTGGTCTGACCATGGCGGGGGCGCGCAAGGACCTGTTCTCCCGCGCCCTGTCGCTCGATCCGGGCCGGCTGCATTTCGCGGCGCACAGCCATCACCTGTGGCCCGACGCCAGCTTCGACGGCCAGGTGCGGGCGTGGATCGAGGCCAACCACTTCGCCGACCGCAAGTGGGACCTGATCTTCGGCGAGGTCGTGCCGGAAGCGCAGGGCCACGTGGCGGCGGAGCTGAACCTTCCGTCGCCCGACACGGTGGTGTTCGCCTCCAACACCCACGACTTCCTGCTGCGCCTGGTCTCGGGCGTGGAACGCAAGCCAGTGCGCATCCTGTCGACCGACGGCGAGTTCCACTCGTTCCGCCGCCAGGGCGAGCGCTGGGAAGAGGCGGGCGAAGCCGTGATCACCCGCATCCCGCTGCACCCGTTCGACAGCTTCGCCGAGCGGTTCGTGGAGGCGGCGCGCGGGGGCGGATTCGATCTGGTGATGGTCAGCCAGGTGTTCTTCCGCACCGGGCAGGTGTTCGGTCGCATCGCCGAGCTGGCGGCTGTGGCCGACCCGGCCGGGCCATGGGTGGTCGTCGACGGCTATCACGGCTTCATGGCGATGCCGACCGATCTGTCGGCCGTGGCGGACCGGATCTTCTACCTGGGCGGCGGCTACAAGTACGCCATGGCCGGCGAGGGCGCGGCGTTCATGCACGCGCCCCACGGGTTCTGCCCTCGCCCTGTGATCACCGGATGGTTCGCGGAATTCGGCAATCTGACCGGCCCGCCCAACGGAGTGCAGTACCGGGAGGACGCCGGCCGGTTCTGGGGCGCGACCTCGGACTTCACCGCCCTCTACCGCTTCAACGGCGTGCGACGCATGCTGGACGAAGCCGGACTCGATACGGCGGCGGTGTCGGCCCACACCCTTGGACTGATGCGAGCCTTCCAGACCGCGTTGGGCGAAGGGCGGGCCGGTCGCCTGGCCGCGGCTGAGGTCCTCAATCCCCTCGGCGCGGACGCGGCGCACGCGCGCTTCCTCGCGCTGCGCCATCCGCAGGCCGCGGCGTGGAAGGCCCGCCTGCTGGAGGCCGGGGTCGTCACCGACGTGCGCGACGACGTCATCCGCTTCGGCTTCGGCCTGTACCAGGACGAGGCCGACGTGGAGCGGCTGATCGGGACCTGCGACCGGGTTCTTTGATCCCGGGGGGGGGGGGGATTTGGGAGACATCCCCGGAGGGACAGACGATACCTCCCCCCGGGGACAGCCGGTGCGTGGCGGACATGCGCGACACCCGCCGGGCCGGGCTCCGGGAGCGTCAGAAGAAGGTGGTGTCGTCGCTCTTCTTCGCCTTGGGAGGCGCCGGCGTCGCCGGCCGTGACGGGGCCGGGCGCGGCGCCGGCGCGGGCGCGTCGGCGGCGGGCGGCGGCGTGACCGCCGGGTCAGTCGGCACCGTCTCGCCGGCGGCGGGCGGAATCGGCGGCAGCGTGGGATAGGGCAGGCTGGCGTCGCCGCCGTCGGGATAAGGCAGGGGCTCCACCCCCGTCACCGGCGCGGGGTCGATCCGGTCCGGCGCATCGAGGTCGTCGCGGATGAAGGCCCACGAGCGGCTGTCGGAACAGGCGCAGGCCTTCATGAAGCCCTCGCGGTCGCGCCAGACGATCAGCGGATAGCGGGTCTGCAGCCCCGCGTCCCCGAGATGTCGCGACAGCGCCGCGACGAACTCCCGTCCGGCGTCCACCACCGCGGAGCGGGCCAGGTTGCCGTCGGCGGCGGGAATGCCGGCGGCGGTCCAGTTGCGCGACGGGGTGGCGGTCCAGCGCTGGTACAGCACCCAGTCGCGGGTCAGCCACAACTCGGCGACGGTGGCGCGCTCCGCCGCCGTGGACTGGGTCAGACCCTCGCGGTCGGGTCGGGCGAAGACGATGATGCGCGCCTCGACGCCGGCTGCGCGCAGCTTGGGGATCTCCTCGGCCTCGTAGCGCTGCATGGCCGCGGAGTCGCGATAGCCGACGATGTACAGCGGCGCCCCACCCCCGCCGGCGGAGATCCACGAGCTCTCGTCGAGCAGTTGCTGGATCTCGGCCTGGTGGCGGGTGACCGTCACCGGCTGGAAGCGCGCGTAGAAGTTCCAGTACGCCCAGTAGCCCCCGCCCGCGAGGGCGAGCCCGATCACGGCGGCGAGGGCGGACCAGACGAAAAAGCGTCGCATGCGAGGGAGCGCTCCAGCTTGGCGGTTCGTCAAGCCTAACGCCTAACACCGATTTGCGCTGCCGCGAACGCCGGAGAGGCGAACGGTTCAGGCCTCGCCCATCGCCGAGGGGGTCCAGCGCGCGATGACCTTCCCCTCAAGCTCGGCGCCGAGCCGCAGGTAGAAGCGCTGGGCCGCGTGATTGTCGGCGCTGACCTCCCAACGGGCCGTCAGTCCGTCCCTGGCCGCTTCGTCGGCGAAGGCCCGCATCAGGGCTTCGCCGACGCCGGCTCCCCGGGCGTCCTGGACCACGAACAGATCGTCGAGATTCAGATAGTCCCCGCCCCGCCAGATGCCGTAGACGCGGGTCCAGGAGACATAGCCGACCGGCCGGCCGTTGAGTTCGGCCAGCAGGAAGGCCGCACGCGGCGGCGTCGCCGAAAGGGCCTGCGCCAGGCTGGCGGGGGTCGCGGCCACGAAGGCCGCCAGGTCCTCGTGCTCGGCCAGCCCCAGCATCAGTCGGTGCAGGACCTCGGCGTCCGCGGCGGACGCCGGCCGGACGACGACGCCCACGGCGTCAACCCATCGTCGGAATGACGAAGGAGCTGTCGGCGTGCTCCAGCTCGCTGTCGGGCCAGCGGGCGGTGACCGTCTTGGTCTTGGTCCAGAAGCGCAGGCCTTCCATGCCGTGCTGGTTGATGTCGCCGAAGGCCGAGCGCTTCCACCCGCCGAAGGTGTGGTAGGCGACCGGCACCGGGATCGGCACGTTGATGCCGACCATGCCGACGTTGACCCGGGCGGCGAAGTCGCGCGCCGCGCGGCCGTTCTGGGTGAAGATGGCCACGCCGTTGCCGTACTGGTGCTGCGACGGAAGGTGCAGCGCCTCCTCGAAGCTGGCGGCGCGCATGATCTGCAGCACCGGACCGAAGATCTCCTCCCGGTAGGACTCCATCTCCGGCTTGACGTGATCGAACAGCGACGGGCCGATGAACCAGCCGTTCTCGTGGCCCTGCAACTTGAAGCCGCGGCCGTCGACGACCAGCTCGGCGCCTTCCTGCACGCCCTTCTCGATCCAGCCCTCGACGCGCGCCTTGTGGGCGGCGTTGACCACCGGGCCGTAGTGGGCGTCGGCGTCGGTCGAGACGCCGACCTTCAGCTTCGGGATCTCGGCGACCAGACGCTCGCGCAGTTCGTCGGCGGTCTTCTGGCCGACCGGCACCACCACCGGCAGGGCCATGCAGCGCTCGCCCGCGCTGCCGAAGGCCGCGCCGGTCAGGTCCTTGATGACCTGGTCCATGTCGGCGTCGGGCAGGACGATGCCGTGGTTCTTGGCCCCGCCCATGGCCTGCACGCGCTTCCCGTGCTCGGCGCCCATCCGGTAGACGTAGTGGGCGATGTCGGACGAGCCGACGAAGCTGATTGCATGCACCTGCGGGTGAGTCAGGATGGCGTCGACGGCCGCCTTGTCGCCGTGGACGACGTTGAGCACCCCGGCGGGGGCGCCGGCCTCGAGCATCAGCTCGCCCAGACGCACCGGCACCGACGGATCGCGCTCGGACGGCTTGAGGATGAAGGTGTTCCCCGCCGCGATGGCGACGCCGAACATCCACATCGGGATCATGGCCGGGAAGTTGAACGGGGTGATGCCGGCGACCACGCCCAGCGGCTGGCGCATCGAATAGACGTCGATGCCCGGGCCGGCGCCCCAGGTGTATTCGCCCTTCAGGGCGTGGGGGATGCCGCAGGCGAACTCGATCACCTCCAGGCCGCGCTGGATGTCGCCCTTCGAGTCGGCGACGACCTTGCCGTGTTCCGAGCTGAGCAGCTCGGCCAGCTCGGTCATGTTGGCCTCGACCAGCCGCTTGAACTCGAACATCACCCGGGCGCGGCGCTGGGGGTTGGTCGAGGACCAGCCATCGAAGGCGGCCTGGGCCGCCTGCACGGCGCGGTCGACCTCGCCGACGGTGGCCAGCTGGACCCGCGCCTGCACCTCGCCGGTGTTCGGATTGAACACGTCGCCGAAGCGGCCCGAGGCGCCGGTGAAGCTCGCACCGCCGATGAAGTGGTTGATGTCACGCATGATGCCGGCGTTTCCCTGACTGAGGCCTGTTCTTGTGGGCGGCGGTTTAGACCCTGAGGCGCGCCGGCGCCAGCGTCACACCGCCGCGTCGAACAGGGCGTCGCGGGCCACGTCCGCGTGCAGCATGGGGAAGAAGTGCGTGCCGTCGGCGACGGTCTCCACGCTCACGTGCGGCAGGCCATGCGGGCGCTCCGGCACATGGCAGGTCGAGCCGTGCGCGGCCTTGAGAATGCGCACCGGCCGGCCGACCCGCTTCAGCGCGCCCCACGGATCGTGGGCCTGGGCCGCGTAGTTGGAGGCCTCCCATTCGGGCGGGCAGGCGAGGGCGAAGCTGGCCTCCGTCTCGACCAGCCCGTCGGACAGGTAGTCCACCAGCATGGCGTCGGGCCAGCCGCGGAACGCTCCGCGTCCCCGGTAGGCGGCCAGCGCCTGTTCGCGGCTGTCGAACACCGCCCGGCGGCGCAGGGCGCCGCGCACCAGCGGAATGCGCCGGGCCATCCGATCGAACAGCGGCAGGCGCAGCATGGCCTGGCTCCAGCGGGTCCAGATCACCGGGTCCAGAAGCACGAGGCGCGAGGCCCGCTCCGGACGCTCGGCGGCGGCGAGCAGGACCGCGGTGGCCCCCATCGAATGCCCGGCCAGCACGGCTGGCGGGCCGTCGAGGGCGTCGAGCAGGGCGATCAGGTCGTCGCGATGGTCGGACCAGCCGCGCCGCCCGCGCGGTTCGACCGGCAGGACGCTGGCGCCGTGGCCGCGCAGGTCGGGCGCCCAGACCCGCAGGGCTCCGGACAGCGGTGCCAGCAGGCTGCGGTAGGTCATGGCGTTGAAGCCATTGGCGTGGACGAAGACCAGATCCACCGGCCGCTTCGGGTCGCCGAAGTCGAGCACCGCCATCTCCCCCTCGCCCCAGCGGTTGGCGACGGGCACGGTGATGCGGCGGGGCTGGGTCAGCCGGAGGGCGTCCATGCCGGCCAGATAGGCGTTCGCGCGGACTCCCGCCAGTTCAGGCGGCCTCGGCGGCGTCGCGGCAGGCGGGGCAGCGACCGTGCGCCTCGACCGTGGTCCGGACGATATCGTAGCCGGCGTCGTGCGCCGCCCGGTCGAGAGCACCGGCGAGCGGCGCGGTGACCTCCGCCGTCGCCCCGCAGCAGTCGCAGATCAGGAAGGCGGCGGCGTGGGCCGGGCCGCCCTCGGTGCAGGCGACATAGGCGCTGATCGAGGCGATGCGGTGGGCCAGTCCCTTGCGTTCGAGAAACTCCAGCGCGCGATAGACCGTCGGCGGCTTGGCCGGCTGGCCGTCCTCGCCGAAGCGGGCGATCAGATCGTAGGCCTTCACCGGCTCGCCGGCGGCCAGCAGCAACTCCAGCACCCGCAGGCGGGCCGGCGTCATGCGCTCGCCCTCGGCGGTGAGACGGGCGTCGGCGGCGGCCAGCGAAACCGACACCGCCTCGGCGCTGGGCGGACCGTCGTCGTGATGGTGATGGCAGGCGTCGCCCATGTCCTCGACCTAAGACCTTCGCCGCGCCGTCGCAACGTTCCCGCTTGACGCTCTGTGATGTTATCTCATAACAGTTCGGCCATGAGAACCTTCCGCGCCCTCCTCCTCGCCGCGCCCGCCTGGGCCGTTCTCGCCGCCGCCGCCTCCGCCCAGGAGCCGCCCGCCGGCCAGGTCGCCGACCTCGGGGAGGTGATCGTCACCGGCACCCCGTTCGGGGTGACCGACCGCGCCAGCCTGCTGGCCGTGGAGGTGCTGGACGAGGAGGCGCTGGCGATCGCCCCGGCCTCGACCCTCGGCGATCTGGTCAGCGGCCTTCCGGGGGTGCGCAGCACCGCCTTCTCGCCGGGCGCCAGCCGGCCGGTGATCCGCGGCCTGTCGGGCCCGCGGGTGCAGGTGCTTACCAACGGCCTGGGCATGATCGACGCCAGCTCGGTGTCGCCGGACCACCAGGTCGCCGTCGACCCGGCCGAGGCCCGGCGCATCGAGATCGTCCGCGGCCCGTCGACGCTGGTGTTCGGCGGTTCGGCCATCGGCGGGGTGGTCAACATCATCGACGACCGCATCCCGACGGAGCCGGCCGAAGGCGGCGTCGACGGCCACGTCTCGGCCCAGTACTCCAGCGTGGACGACGGACGCAGCTTCGGCGCGCGTCTGAAGGCGAACGCCGGGCCGCTGGTCCTGAGCCTGGACGGCTTCACCCGCGACGCCTCGGACTACGACGTGCCGGTCTTCCCGGAATCCGCGCGGCTGCTGGCCGAGGAGGGCGAGGAGCCCGGCGAGGAGCGCTCGGTCGCCAACACCTTCGTGGAGCTCGACCAGGTCGGGGCCGGCCTGAGCTGGATCGGCCCGCGCGGCTTCGTCGGGGCCTCGGTCAAGCACGTCGAGACCACCTACGGCGTGCCGGGGCACGCCCACGGGGACGAGGACCACGAGGAGGAGGAGGCCGGGCACGGCGAGGAAGGGGTTTCGATCGGGCTGGAGCAGACCCGGTACGACCTGCGCGGCGAGCTGACGTTCGACGCCGGCCCGTTCAGCGCCGCCCGCCTGTCCGCCGGCTGGGCCGACTACGCCCACACCGAGTTCGAGGGCGACGAGGTCGGCACGCAGTTCTTCTCCGAAGGCGGCGAGGGACGCCTGGAGCTGATCCAGCGCCAGCGCGGCGGCTGGCAGGGCGTGGTCGGGGTCCAGCTGCTGGACCGCACCTTCGACGCCGTGGGCGACGAGGCCTATGTGCCCCGCACCGAGATCGCCGAGCAGGGCCTGTACACCGTGCAGCGCTACGACCGCGGCGACCTGGGCGTCGAAGGCGGGGTCCGCGTCGACGAGCGCTCGCTGGAGAGCGCGGCGGCGAAGCGCGACTTCACCAGCGTTTCGGCCTCGGCGGGCGTCTTCCTGCGTCCATCGGACTCGTGGTTCCTCGGCCTGAGCGCGGCGCGCAACGAACGGGCGCCCAGCGAGGTCGAGCTGTTCGCCGAGGGCCCGCACGCCGCGACCGGGGCCTTCGAGGTCGGGGACATCGACCTGGACAGCGAGGTCGCCACCTCGATCGAGGGCACGCTTCACTTCGCCGCCGGCCGGTTCGAGGCCGACCTGCACGCCTACCACGCCGACTACGACGGCTTCATCGATCTGCGCCCCACGGGCGTGGACGACGCCGACTCCGGCCTGCCGGTGTTCGAATACGTCCAGACCGACGCCCGCTTCCGCGGTCTCGAAGCCGAGGCCGAGGTGCGCCTGTGGGAGGGTGGAGACCGCAGTCTGACCCTCGCCGGCGCCGCCGACTGGGTGCGGGCGTCCTCGGACCTCGGGCCGGTCGCCCGGATCCCGCCGTGGTCGGCCACGGTCGGGCTGGACTGGACCTCGCGCCGTTTCGACGCCGGCCTCGAGGTCCGGCACGTCGGCGAGCAGGACCGGACCGCCGCCTTCGAGCGGCCGACGGACAGCTACACCCTGGTCAACCTGAAGGGAGCCGTTCGGCCGTTCGCGGACCGCGACGTGACGCTCTTCGCCGAGGTGCACAACCTGACCGACGCCGAGGCGCGGGAGCACGCCAGCTTCCAGAAGGACATCGCGCCGCTGCCGGGGCGGAACCTGCGCGTCGGCCTGACCTACCGCTTCTAGGCCGGCGGAGGCGTTTGCCGCCCCGGACCATCCGGGCTAGAAGGCGCGCCTTCCCTTCCTCTCCAGAGCCTCGATCGCGTCCATGACCGACACCACCGCTTCCGCCCAGAACGGCGCCCTCTCCGGCAACGTCCTCTTCTACGGCCAGCCCGAGCCGCTGTCGGCCGAGGCGCACGGCAAGCTGGGCGCCAATCCGGTCGAGAAGCCCTACGCCTTCGTCGGCCAGACCAACCTGGTGCCGCTGACCGTCACCGAATTCGCTCCCGCGGCCCTCTCCTACCCGGTGATCTTCGTCGGCGACGCGCGTCAGCCCGTGGCGGTGATGGGCCTGCGCGCGGGCGAGAACCTGTTCGTCAGCGCCGAAGGCGACTTCCGCCCCGAGGCCTACATCCCCGCCTACGTGCGTCGCTATCCGTTCGTCTTCGCCAACGACGACGCGCAAAAGCGCCTGATCCTGTGCGTGGATCGCGCCGCGCCGTTCATCACCGAAGGCGGCTCCACGCCGCTGTTCGAGAACGGCCAGCCGTCGGCCTACACCCAGCAGGCGATGGAGTTCTGCAACAACTTCGAGCAGGAGCGGCAGCGCACCGACGCCTTCGTCCAGCTGCTGAAGGACCTGGACCTGCTGGACGTCCGCGAGGCCAGCTTCACCCCGCGCAATCCGGACGGAACGGCCGGTCAGCCGCAGAAGCTGGCGGAGTATTTCGCGGTCTCGGAAGACAAGCTCAAGAAGCTGCCCGCCGACAAGCTGGCGGAGCTGCGCGACAACGGCGCCCTGGGCCAGATCTACGCCCACCTGGTGTCGCTGCTGGGCTGGGATCGCCTGATCGCCATGGCCTTCCAGCGCGCCGCGGCGATGCCGGCGGCGGCGAACGCGTAAAGTGGCGAGTGGCTAGTGCCTAGTGGCTGGTGGAACTCAGCCACGTCCGAAGAACAGCCCCGTCGGTCCGCCGGCGGGGCTTTATACGTGCGCGCAAGCAACAGCGCCCTGCCCCTTCGACAGCAGCCACCAGCCACGAGCCACTACCTGCGGGCCAGCAGCGACCGCGTCAGGCACGAGAAGACCAGCCGCCCGGCCTCGTCGAGCAGGTCGTGCTGGGCGATGACGATGCCCTTGGCGTCGCCGACCGGGTCCTTGCCCATGATGGTCATGCGGCCGCGCATCAGCTCGCCGGCCGGCGGGTTGCGCTGGTACCTGAGGCCGTCGACGGCCAGCACCTTGGACTGGGCCCAGCCGGACGACTTGTCGGCGAACAGACGGCTCCACAGGGCGTAGACCATGGCGTCCGGCGCGCCGTAGGCCGGGTCCCAGCCGGGCAGGAAGCGTTCGATGAAGACGTCCAGCGCGGCCTGATCGACCGCGCAGGCGCCCAGCGGCACCACCTCCCCCACGCCCAGATCCTCGAAATGGACGTGCAGCGGCTCGCTCATGCCTCGGGACTCCGTCAGGCGGCCGGTTCTTCCGACACGCGCACCAGCAGCTTGC
Organism: Brevundimonas viscosa; assembly: GCF_900116065.1. Classification (GTDB taxonomy): domain Bacteria; phylum Pseudomonadota; class Alphaproteobacteria; order Caulobacterales; family Caulobacteraceae; genus Brevundimonas; species Brevundimonas viscosa. Next base: position 667,196 of record NZ_FOZV01000001.1, on the reverse strand, counting down.
CGTCGTGGTCGCCGGTGAACAAGCGGTTCAGCGAGTCGAGGGCGCCTTCCAGTCCGTCGGCGACGTGCACCTTCCACTTGATGCGGCCGTCCACGACCATGGGAGCCATGCCGGTCACCATCTCCTTCGCGCGCGGCGCATAGTCCATCACCAGGAAGCCCTGCAGGTTCAGTCGGTGGGTGATGATCCGGCCGAAGTTCGGCGAGGGCGGCATGCGCGTGGCGTTATAGGCCGAGATCAGGCCGCACACGGCCATGCGCCCGTGCACCTTCAGGCGGTTGAACACCGCGATCATGATGTCGCCGCCGACGTTCTCGAAATTCATCTCGACCCCGTCCGGGGCCAGCCGGTCGAGGGCGTCGCCGACGTCCTCGTTCTTGTAGTCGATGGCCGCGTCGAAACCGAGTTCTTCAGTCAGCCAGCGGCATTTGTCGGGTCCGCCCGCGATGCCGATCACCCGCGCCCCATGCGCCCTCGCCACCTGGCCCGCGATCGAGCCCACCGCCCCGGCGGCGGCGGAGATCACCAGCGTCTCTCCGGCCCGCGGCTTCAGCACGTCGGTGACCCCGAACCACGCGGTCATGCCGGTCATGCCGAGCACCGACATGTTGGCGGTCAGCGGCAGGCCCGGCGCCCGATGCACCCGCGAGGCCTCACGGTCGGAGACCACCGCATAGTCCGACCAACCGCCGGCGGCGGTGGTCACCACCTCGCCCACGGCGAAGCGTCCGGACCGGCTCTCCTCGACCACGCCGAGGGTCAGGCCGCGCATGACGCCGCCCAGCGGCACCGGCGGCAGATAGCCTTCGGTGTCGTTCATCCAGGTGCGGTTGGTGGGGTCCAGCGAGAGATAGACGGTGCGGATCAGCACCTCGCCGTCGTTCAGGTCCGGGAGGGTCGCCTCGACGAGTTCGAGGTCGCCGGGCTTGATCAGCCCCATCGGCCGCTGACGCAGCACCCACTGACGATTGGTTCGGGCCACTGGCTCCTCCGGGTTTTCTTTGTGGACGCACATAGTGGCGCGCCGGGCCGGGCTGTCCAGTCGGGAAAGAAAAAGGCGGACCCGAAGGTCCGCCCGAAGTGGCATCATCGAGAATGAGGTGCGGAGGCGACAGACCAGCTGTGGCCGGTCTCAAGTCGGGGGGGCGTCGCCGCCTCCGCAGCGAGATAACGGGGGCGCCCCGGCGCGGTTCCGGCGCCGCCGCGATTTTTTTCGCCTCCCCGGGGAAGCCGGAACGGCGACGCTCGCGATCCGTTTCCCCTGCCACACCGAACCCGAGCCGGGAGGCGATCCATGACCCACGAATCTCCGCACGACCACTCCGCCGACGCCGTCCACGAAGGCCGGCCCGTCGAGGCCCAGTACGTCCGTCAGGGCCGCGGCGGAAAGCGCATCCTGATGGTGCTCCTGGTGGGGATCGCGCTGGTGACCATCGCCTTCGCGGTGATCTGGTTCGCCTCCGCCGGGCGTCTGTCGCAGACCAACGCCAACGACGGGGACCAGCCCATCGACGCCGCCGCCTTCCAGGGCGAGGGCGGGAGCCGGATCCCGGCCGCCGACGCCCCGACCACCGCCACCGGCGAACCGACCGCCCCGCCCACCGGCGAGGCGCCGAACGTCAACGCGCCGACCGTCGCCGCCGAGCCGGCGGCGACCCCGGTCGAGGGTCAATAGCGCCATGCGAAACGGCCCCGGTCCGGGACCGGGGCCGCTGTTGCAGGCGACGGATGTCGAGAACCCGCCTCAGGCGGCTTCCTTCTGCCGCGACGGATGGAAGAACAGGGCCTGGCTGATCGCCGCCTTCACCGTCTCCGGCTGGAACGGCTTGGTGATCAGGAAGGTCGGCTCCGGCCGCTCGCCGGTGAGCAGGCGCTCCGGGAAGGCGGTGATGAAGATCACCGGCACGTCGATGCGCTTGAGGATGTCCTTGACCGCGTCGATGCCCGAGGAGCCGTCGGCCAGCTGGATGTCGGCCAGCACCAGGCCCGGACGGTGGCGCGCGACGGCGTCGACCGCCTCGTCGTGGGTGGTGGCCGTGCCGGTGACGCGGTGGCCCAGTTCCTTCACCAGGCTTTCGATATCGGCAGAGATGATCGCCTCGTCCTCGATGATCAGCACGTCCGTGGCCAGTTCGGCGTCGATGTCGGACTGTGCCTCGCCGATCAGCCGCTCCACATCCTGGGCGTCGGCGTCGAGGATCTGGGCCGCTTCCGAGGGCGTGAACCCTTCGAGAGCGGTGAGCAGGAAGGCCTGGCGCGAGCGCGGCGCGATGCGCATCAGCCGGTTGGACGGATCGTCGCGGTTGTCCAGCCCGCTCTGGTCCTCCAGCCGTGCGCCGGTGGATGCCCAGATGGCGTGGAACACATGATAGAGGGCGACCCGCGGGGTCATCTCGGCGGGAAGCTGGCGTTCCCCGGCGGCGAGCGCCTCGAGCGCGACCCGGACGTAGTTGTCGCCCGTCGTCTGGTCGCCGGTGAGCGCCCGCGCGTAACGACGGACATAGGGAAGGTGTGGCGCAAGGCGTGCCAGCAGGCTCATACGTAAGTCCCCGACAGGATTCGGCCTCCGGAAGCGAGACCGCAGCAGTCCCCGTCAACGTATCAAATCGGTCACGGTTCCCGGGGGAGCGACCAGCTTGAGCATATTTCGACTCGCGGGCCGGAACCGGAGGGAGAGGCTGGCGTTTCCGGCTCAATCAATAGCGTCAGGGTGGCGACCGTTTTTTCGATGACAGACAATTCCAACCCCCCGGGCAAGCCGCCCAAGGGCGCCGGCCTGGAGGAGGCGCGTCTTCGCCAGCAGGCCATCGGCGTGAAGCTGCGGCATATGTTCGACGAGGTCGTGAACGAGCCTGTGCCGGACGAGTTTCTCGATATCCTCCGGCGCGCCGACAAGCGCACGGCCGGCGAAGGTGGCGCATGAGCGGTGCGTCCAACCCGCCGCCCAAGCCGCCCTCCGCCGACGACGACGCCTTCAAGAAGGAGCTCGTCGCGCTGATTCCGCACCTGCGGGCTTTCGCGCGCACCCTCACCGGAGATCCGACGGCGGCCGACGACCTCGCCCAGGACGCCATGATGAAGGCGTGGGACGCCCGGGCCAGCTATCAGATGGGCACCAACATGAAGGCGTGGACCTTCATGATCCTCCGCAACCAGTTCTACTCGGAGAAGCGGCGCTCGTGGCGCCAGTCCCAGCTGGACCAGGAAGCGGCCGAGCGGACGCTGGTGGCGGTCGACGACCCGGAGTCGCCTGTGGCTCTCGACGAACTGCGTCTGGCGCTGGCGACCCTGCCCGAGGAACAGCGCGAGGCCCTGATCCTGGTCGGAGCCGGGGGCTTCGCCTACGAGGAGGCGGCGGAAATCTGCCAATGCGCGGTGGGCACGGTGAAAAGCCGCGTGTCCCGGGCGCGCAAGGCCCTGCAGGCGACGCTCGAGAAGGGCGGCTACGCCCGTGACGGGCGCGCGGCCGGCGACGCCATGCGCTCCATTCTCGCAGACGCCGACCGCCTGAGCAGCGTTCGGGACTGAGGCGGTGGTCCGCCTCGGGCGAACGCTCGGACGGGGACTGGCCCGACCGGGAATCCACGGCATCCGCTTCCGGCTGGGCGTCGCCATGGCGGGCGCCCTGCTGCCGATCCTCGTGCTCGGGGCGGTGCAGGCGCAATCGCAGTTTCGCGAACAGGATCTCGAGCGGCGGACTGACCTGCAGCTGGCCGCCGAGCGAACCGCCGCCCGCGCCAAGACACGGCTCGACAGCGCCGGCGTGCTCCTCCAGGCCTTGCGGCCCGTGGGGCTGGAAGTCTTCTGCGAGCCGCGCCTGACGGATCTCGTCGGGCGCCTCGACGAACTGGACGGCCTCGCCCGGGTGACGGCCACCGGAGAGACCGTCTGCGCTTCGGGCGGGTCGACCGGAGCCTCTCCGGCCTGGTTGAACCGCGCCCGCGAAGCGCCGTGGTTCCGGCGCCTGCAGGCCGGCGAGAGCACCGTTCTGGCCCGAGCCCCCGCGATGCCAGGCCAGCCGCCGGCGATGATCATCGCCCAGCGCCTCGAGCGTCCGCTGGGCGCCTTCGACGGCGCCATGGCGGCCCTGATCCCGCTCGCCGCCCTGCAGCCAGATGTCGCGGACCCCGCCTTGCCCGAAGATTCCCAGGCGGCGCTGACAGACGCGACGGGGGCGCTTCTGATCGCCACCGATCCCCAGGCTTTCGCCCTGACCGGCGGACCGTCGCTGGCCGGCTGGGTCGAACGCGCGCGGGACAGCGGCTCGGCCGTCTTCGAAGCCGACACCTCCGAGGGACATCGGGTCTTCGCCGGCGCGGCCCTGGCCGGACGCGACGTGTACGCCCTGCTCTCGGCGCCCTCGCCCGGTCTGCTGTCCTGGGCGCGACTGAACCCTGTGGGCCTCCTGCTGCTGCCGCTCGGGGCCTGGCTGGCCGCCTTCGCCATGGTCATGCTGGTCAGCGAACGGATCATCATTCGCTGGCTGGACTATCTGGAGCGGGTCGCCGCCATCTATGCCCGCGGCCGCTTCACCGTCCGCCCCGTCCAGGCGGTCAACGCTCCGGCCGAGATCCGCCTGCTGGCGAAGACGCTGGATGACCTGGCCGAGACCATCACCACCCGCGACGCCGCCCTGCTGGCGTCGCTGGCGGAGAAGGACGCGCTGATGCGCGAGATCCACCACCGGGTGAAGAACAACCTGCAGATCATCTCGTCCCTGCTGTCGATGCAGCAGAGGGCGCTGAAGGACGCGCCGGCCCGCGCCGCGGTGGGCGACACCCGCCAGCGCATCGCCGCCCTCGCCCTGATCTACCGCACCCTCTACCAGAGCGACGACCTGCGCTACGCAGATGCGCGCGTCTTCCTGACCGAACTTGTCGGCCAGCTGATCGCCAACGAGAGCGGCCGCGGCCACCTGGTCACCTCCTCGGTGGAAGCGGACTCGCTGGTCGTGGATCCCGACAAGCTGGCACCCCTGGCCCTGTGGCTGGTCGAGGCGGTCACCAACGCCCAGAAGCACGCCTTCGCCGAACACGGCGGCGACCTCAAGGTTCGGTTCCGGGTGAACGGCGACACCAGCGTGCTGGAGGTCGAGGACAACGGACCGGGCGTCGACGACACCGTCCGCGCCGGCGTGGGCCGCACCCTGATGGGGGCCTTCGCCAAGCAGCTGCGGGGCGAGGTCGAGATGCTTCCTGCGCCCGGCGGCGGGACCATCGCCCGGATGACCTTCGCCACGCCGGAGGCCGTCGTTCCCTTGGATCCGGCGGATCTGGGAACCGGCCCGGGCCCGTCACGTTGATACGCCAGACGCCCTCCCCGGCCCCTCTGGAGTTTCGAACATGCGCAAGGTTTTCGTTCTGATCGCCGCCGCGGCCGCCCTGACCACCGCGGCCTGCAACACCATCTCGGGCGTCGGTCGCGACGCCTCGGCCGCGGGCGACGCGGTCACCGACGCGGCAGAAGACGCGAAGAACTGACGGTTCCCGGTCCGCGGTTTTCCCCCGACCCGCGGCCCGGTTGAGAAGAAGGCCCGCCGGCCCTCCCCCCGCCGGCGGGCCTTCGCCTGTCTGAAGGCCGCTCAGCCCTCTTGCGCAGGGACGCGCCCGCCTCCAGCATCCCGCCGGCACCGACGCGGGGAGGCGATCGATGGCGACAGGGGACGCGGCGGCCGGGCGCGAGCCGGGGCTGCGCACGGTGGTGACGGCCTCGGCCGCGGGCACCGCCTTCGAGTGGTACGACTTCTTCGTCTTCGGCTCGCTCGCCACGGTGATCGCACGGCACTTCTTCGCCGACGCGGGCGAGACCGTCGCCTACATCATGGCCCTGCTGACCTTCGGCCTCGGCTTCGTGGTGCGGCCGTTGGGGGCGCTGGTGTTCGGCTGGTTTGGCGACCGCACCGGGCGAAAGACCACCTTCCTCGTCACCATCACCCTAATGGGCGCGGCCACGGTCGCCATCGGCCTGCTGCCCGACTACGGCCAGATCGGCATCGCGGCCCCGATCCTGCTGCTGGTCATGCGCATGCTGCAGGGCTTCGCCCTGGGCGGCGAGTACGGCGGCGCGGCCATCTATGTGGCCGAGCATGCGCCCCAAGGGCGGCGCGGCTACATGACCGGCTGGATCCAGACCACCGCCGCCTTCGGCCTGATCGGGGCGCTGACCGTGATCCTCGCCACCCGCGCCGCCGTCGGGGCCGAGGCCTTCGACGCCTGGGGCTGGCGCATTCCCTTCCTGCTGTCGGCCCTGCTGCTGGCCATCTCGCTGTGGATCCGGCTGCGGCTGAACGAAAGCCCCGCCTACCGGCGGATGGAGGCCGAGGCGTCGGACGCCGACCACCGCGCCCCATACCGCGAGGCCTTCCTGACGTGGCGGAACGGCCGCTTCGTGCTGCTGGCCCTGTTCGGCATCATGATCGCCCAGGGGGCGGTCTGGTACTGCGGCTATTTCTACACCCGCTTCTTCATGGAGCGGGTTCTGAAGGTGGACACCAACACCGTCGACCAGCTGGTGCTGGCGCTGACCGTGGCGTCGGCCGGGCTTTACGTCTTCTTCGGCTGGCTGTCGGACCGGGTGGGCCGCAAGCCGGTGATGCTGTTCGGCATGATCCTGGCCCTCGTCGCCTTCTTCCCCGGCTTCCACGCCCTGACGCGCGCCGCCAACCCCGCCCTGGCCGAGGCCCAGGCGGCGGCGCCGGTGACCGTGGCGGCCGACCCGGCGACCTGCGCCCTGCAGTTCGACCCCATCGGCAAGGCCGCCTTCTCGAGCAGCTGCGACATCGCCAAGAGCGTGCTGTCCAACGCCGGGGTGTCCTACGCCAACGCCGCCGCCCCGGCCGGGTCCGTCGCGGTGGTGCGGATCGGCGCGACCGAGGTCAGGTCGGTCGACGGCCGCGCCCTCGACCCGACGGCGCTGGCCGCGGCCCGGGCGGACGTCGAGGGCCGCATCAAGGGCGCTCTCGCCGAGGTCGGCTACCCGACCGCCGCGGATCCCGCACGCATCAACCTGCCGCTGGTCTTCGCCATCCTGATGGTCTTCATGGTGGCCGCCACGGCCCTGTACGGGCCTCAGGCCGCGGCCCTGGTCGAGCTGTTCCCGACGCGGGTGCGGTACACGGCGATGAGCCTGCCCTACAACATCGGCACCGGCTGGGTCGGCGGCCTGCTACCGGCGGCCAGCTTCGCCCTCGTGGCGTGGTCGGGGAACATCTACTTCGGCCTGTGGTATTCGGTCTTCTTCACGCTGGTCGCCGTGATCGTCAGCCTGCTGTGGCTGCCGGAAACGCGTCACCGGGACCTGAACACGATCGCCACCTGAGACGTTTCCGTTCCTCCCCGAACCGGACGAAGCCATGACCCAAGCCCGAGACGCCGGCCTCAAGCTCCTGCGCGAGCACGCCCTCATCGCGGGCCAGCCCGTCACGGCCGACGCCCGCATCGCCGTCGACGACCCCGCCACGGACGAGATCATCGGCCACGTCCCCGACCTGGGCGCGGCTGAAACGGAGCGCGCGATCCGCGCCGCCCACGAGGCCTTCCCCGCCTGGTCCCGCTCCGATCCGCACCACCGCGCCGCCTTCCTGCGCGAATGGGCCCGGCTGATCGACGAGAACGCCGGGGGCCTCGGCGCCCTCATGGCGCTCGAGAACGGCAAGCCGTTCGAGGAGGCCAAGGGCGAGGTCGCCTACGCCAACAGCTTCATCAAATGGTTCGCCGGCGAGGCCGAGCGCCTGATCGGCGAGACCCAGGACAGTCCGCTGGGCCACGTCATCCTGACCTTCCGCGAGGCGGTCGGCCCCTGCGCCTTCATCACGCCGTGGAATTTCCCTGCGGCCATGCTGACCCGCAAGCTGGGGCCGGCCCTCGCCGCCGGCTGCACCGCCGTGGTCAAGCCGGCCAGCCAGACCCCCTTCACCGCCATCGCCCTGGCCGAACTGGCGTATCAGGCGGGCCTGCCCAAGGGCGTGCTCAGCGTCGTCACTGGCGACGCCGCGACCATCGGCGGCGTGCTCACCGCCTCGCCGCTGATCCGCAAGCTCAGCTTCACCGGCTCCACCCCCATCGGCCGGCTGCTGGCCGAACAGTGCGCCCCGACCCTGAAGCGGGTGTCGATGGAGCTGGGCGGCGCTGCGCCGCTGATCGTCTTCGCCGACGCTGACCTCGACCTCGCCGTGGCCGAGACCATCAGGGGCAAGTTCCGCAACTCGGGCCAGACCTGCGTCTGTCCCAACCGCGTCTACGTCGAGCGGTCGGTGGCCCACGACTACGCCCGCCGGCTGGCGGAAGCGGTATCGCAGATTCCCGTCGGCGGCGCCTTCGACCCCGGGGTCAAGGTCGGCCCCCTGATCGAGGACAAGGCCGTCCGCAAGGTCCAGGATCACCTCGCCCTGACCAAGGCCTCGGGCGGCGAGATCCTGACCGGCGGCGAGCCCCATGCGCTGGGCGGTCGCTTCTTCCAGCCGACTGTGACGCTGGGCGGCGACGACGCCCTGTTCCGCCGCGAGGAGACCTTCGGCCCGCTGATCCCGGTCTTCCCCTTCGACAGCGAGGACGAGGTTCTGGACAAGGCCAACGACAGCGAGTTCGGCCTCGCCTCCTATGTCTTCACGCGCGACCTCGACCGGGCGATGCGCATGGGACGGCGCATCGAGGCCGGCATGTGCGGCGTCAACACTGGCATCATCTCGACGGCCGTCGCCCCGTTCGGCGGGGTCAAGCAGTCCGGTTACGGCCGGGAAGGCTCGGTCCACGGCATCGACGAATATGTCGAAATCAAACAAGTGACGCTGGCGCTGCGCTGAACCGCGTCAGGCCAAAGCCCACCCTTCGAACGCCCCGTCGCCGTCCTCGGGTGGAGGCGGTGTCGGGCGAACCGGCCGGACCGCGCGCGCCGACCTCGCCAGCACAGCCGGCCACGCCCGCACCCTCGCCGCCACCAGCCGCACCCGTACGGCCAACGCCGCCCTGATGGGGCCGAGCCGGGTCCTGGCGGCGATCAGGCTGACGGCGGCCACCACCTCGACATAGGCGAGGACGTCCCCGGCCATCAGCAGCGCCAGTTCCACGCCGACGAGCTGCCAGAGAAACGCCGTCCCGATCACGATCAGGACGATGCGCAGACCCGGGCCGGAGAAGGCCCACAGCAATCCCGCCATGACCCGATCGCGCACACCGACGTTCAGGGCGCAACCCAAGGCCAGAATCGTCAGGAGGCCAGACAGGAACCCGCCCTCGCCCGCACCGGCGGCCGCGAGGCTCCACCAGCCGCTCAGCCCTGCGAAGGCGAACCACATGGCCACGGTCCTGTTCATTCGGTCACCCTCCGCGAAGTCCGACTTCAACATGGCGGTCCGCCGGACCAGGGCAAGGGTCAATCGGAGGTCTGCTCCAGATCGGTTTTCATCCGCTCCAGCACCTCGACCGCACGGGCGGCGTGCGGGCCGATCCAGCGGTCGTGGACCTGTTTGATCGGCAGGGGATTGAGGTGGTTCCACCGTTCGCGCCCCTTGCGCTGGACGATGATCAGGTCGGCGCCTTCCAGCACCTTGAGATGCTGCATCACCGTGCACCGGTCCAGCGGCCGGAAGCGCTCGCACAGGGCGCCGGTGGTCTGGGGCGCGTCCTTCAGCGCATCCAGCAGGGCCCGCCTCACCCCCGCCGACAAGGCCTTGAAAACCCGGTCCTGATTCGCCTCGCTTGACATGTTATAAGAATATAACATGATGACCTCGGAACAAGGAGCAGGCGCCATGGATCTGAGATTCAAGGTGTCCGGCCGCATCGCCCGGCCGGTCGAGGAGGTGTTCGAGGCGGTCGCCGATCCGGCGAAGCTGTCGGCCTATTTCACCACCGGGGGCGCCGTCGGGCGACTGGAGAGCGGCAAGACGGTGCAGTGGGCCTTCGCCGAGTTCCCCGGGGCCTTTCCGGTCGAGATCGTCGAGGTCGAGCCGAACCGGCGCATTGTGCTCAGGTGGGAAGCCAGCGAGGGCCTGCCCGAGACCGGCGAGCCGCCCGTCGGCGCCGCCTACATGACCACCGTGGTCTTCACCTTCGAGCCCCTCGACGACGGGCGCACCCTGGTCACCATCGAGGAAGACGGCTGGCGCGAGACGCCGGCGGGCCTGAAGGCGGCGTTCGGCAACTGCCAGGGCTGGTCGCAGATGCTCGCCGCCCTCAAAGCGTGGGTCGAACACGGCGTCAATCTGCGCGAGGGATTCTACGCCTGAGCCTCAGACCGGCAGCGCCCCGCGCTTGACCACGGTGCGCATGGCGACGCTGGACGACACCCGGCTGACGCCCGGGATGCGGGTCAGTTCACGCGAGTGGACCCGCTCCAGATCGTCGACGTCGCGCACCACCAGCCGCAGCAGATAATCCGAGCCGCCGGTCATCAGGTAGCACTCCACTACCTCCGGCACGGCGGCGATGGCGGTTTCGAAGGCCGTCAGGGCCGCTTCGGCCTGGGACGACAGGGTGACGGTGACGAAGACGCTGATCGGCAGGCCGATCGCCCGTTCGTTGACGATGGCCGTATAGCGGCTGATCACCTCGGCCGCCTCGAGCGCCCGCAGGCGGCGCAGGCAGGCGCTCTCCGAGAGGTTCACCGTCCGGGCCAGATCGGCGTTGGTCATCCGCCCGTCGGCCTGCAGGGCGCGGATCATCTTGCGGTCAGTGTCATCCAGCGCGACGGCGGAAATCGTCTTCAAGTTCGGCCCCGTTCGAAGATCCTGCGAGTTTACGCCGATCACGCAACGAAAAGAACAGGAACCTGCGCTCGTCCCGCCGCTAGATTGCGCCGCGAAGCGAGCCGGCCGCAGAGCCGTCCGCGCCCCCATCAGACGAGGAAACCTCCCATGCGCGTCGGCGTCCCCAAGGAGATCAAGAAGAACGAACATCGCATCGGCCTGACGCCGACGGCGGTGCGCGAGTACGTGGCCCACGGCCACCAGGTCGCGGTCGAGGGCGGGGCCGGCCTGGGCGCCGGCTTCACCGACGAGGACTATGTGAAGGCCGGGGCGAAGATCGTCGCCACCGCGGCCGAGATCTTCGCCAACAACGACATGATCGTGAAGGTCAAGGAGCCCCAGAAGGTCGAGTGGGAGATGCTCCGCGAGGACCAAATCCTGTTCACCTACCTGCACCTCGCGCCCGATCCGGAACAGACCAAGGGGCTGATCGCCTCGAAATGCGCGGCCATCGCCTACGAGACCGTCACCGACGCCCGGGGCGGCCTGCCGCTGCTGGCTCCGATGTCGGAAGTCGCCGGCCGCATCGCCGTCTTCTCGGCCGCCGAGACCCTGCTCAAGCACAACGGCGGCATGGGCCTGCTGTTCTGCGGCGTTCCCGGCGTGGCCCCGGCCCGCGTGCTGGTGCTGGGCGGCGGCGTCGTCGGTCTCAACGCCGCGCGCATGGCCATGGGCCTGGGCGCCGAGGTGGTGGTGCTGGAGCGCTCGATCCCGCGCATGGCCTATATCGACGAGATCACCAACGGCCGCGTCGTCACCCGCTACTCCTCCATCGGCGCGATCGAGGAGGAGATGCTGAAGGCCGACGTCATCATCGGCGCCGTGCTGGTGCCGGGCGCCGAGGCTCCCAAGCTGATCAAGCGCGAGCACCTGACGCGGATGAAGAACGGCTCGGTGCTGGTCGACGTGGCCATCGACCAGGGCGGCTGCTTCGAGACCTCCAAGGCCACCACCCATGAGGACCCGACCTACGTCATCGACGGCGTGGTCCACTACTGCGTCGCCAACATGCCCGGCGCCGCCCCGCGCACCTCCTCCGAGGCCCTCAATAACGCCACCCTGCCGTTCGGCCTGGCCTTGGCGGACAAGGGGCTGGAAGCGCTGCGCGAGAACCCGCACCTCGCCCGCGGCCTCAACGTCCTCAAGGGCGAGATCACCTATCCGGCGGTCGCCGAGGCCATGGGGCTGGGCTGGAGCGATCCGTTCGGGGTGTGGGCGAAGGGCTGACGCCCGGCGTAACGGCAGGTTGGAGGCGGGGCCGCGCTACTGCGACTCCGCCTGCGACCTCACGCGCAGCACCACATCCGTGATCGCGGCGGAAACGGCGTCTGGCCGGTCCCGTTGGACGAAATGACCCGCATCCTCCACCACGGCCCAGCGCCCGTTCGCCGAGCGTTCAGCCAGACGACGGTGCCCGTCATGCCAGTGCTCGGCGTGGGCGCGGGTGCGCTCCGGGTTCCGCCACCCGCTGGACGGCGGCGTCCCGGCGCTCAGGACCACCAATGGAAGGTCCTCCCGCAGGCGCCCGAGGTCCTCCGCCTGTCGCTGCGAAATGCTGAGGTCCTCGTCGCGGGAGAAGAAGTTCACCGATTGCGAATGCTCGGCTTCGTACCAGGCTGGGCCGGTGACCGCGTACAATAGATATCGGGTCTCGCCCGGCGGCAGGTCGTCCGCCACCGGGAAGCAGCGGTGCGTTTGCAGATTTTCGTGGGTCAACTCGCCGGCACGGCCCAGGCGGGCGCAATCGAGCAGGCTCTGTTCTCCCCGCTCGATGTTAGGAAGGTCGGTCCTGACGTCTTCGGCTGTGCGCCATAGCTCCTGCCCGGCGAAGCCAGGATCGACCAGCACAAGGCCGGCGACCTCGTCCGGAAAGCGGCTCGCATGGACCGTGGCGTAGAAGCCGCCGATCGAATGGCCCACCAGGACCACGGGTCCTTTGATTTCAGCTGCCGCCAAGAGCGCGTGGAGGTCATCTGTCACGCTCAACGCGGTCACCGGAGAGGCTGGAGGATCGCTGTAGCCGAAGCCGGCCCGGTCGTAGAAGCAGGTGCGGGTTAGCGCTGAAATCTCGGGTTCGACCCATTTCCAGTTGGCGATATTGCCCTCGCCGCCCTGTTCGAAAAGCACGACCGGCGAGCCCTCTCCCAGGCAGAATACGTTCAGCTTGCGCCCCTCGTCGATATCCACGAGGCTGGGTTCCTGCAGGCGACGGTCAAGCGAGGCCGGGGGCGACTGCACGGCGCTCGAAAGTAGCAACAGGCCGAACAACAGCGAAGTCATGGCGCTCTCCCGGGGCGATACGCCGAGACTGACGATCACCGCCGAGCCTGGTCAAGTTCAGGGCGAGGCTCGACCGCCTTTCGTTCCGCGCTGCACCACCGCCTGTAATTCGCCGCTCTCTTCCGGCATAAGCCGCGCTCAGGCAGCGAGCGACCGCGTCGCGAGCGGTAGCGCAGCAAGAGTCCGATGAAGTTCCTCGACCAGGCCAAGATCTACATCCGCTCCGGCAACGGCGGCGGGGGCTCCGTCTCCTTCCGGCGCGAGAAGTTCATCCCGCACGGCGGGCCGGACGGCGGCGACGGCGGCAAGGGCGGCGACGTCTGGATCACCGCGGTCGAGGGGCTGAACACCCTGATCGACTACCGCTACCAGCAGCACTTCAAGGCCCAGACCGGCCACCACGGGCAGGGCCGGCAGATGCACGGCGCCAAGGGCGAGGACGTGATCCTCAAGGTCCCGGTCGGCACCCAGGTGCTGGACGAGGACAAGGAGACGGTGCTGCTGGACATGGACGTCGCCGGCAAGACCGAGATGCTGCTGCGCGGCGGCAACGGCGGCTGGGGCAACGTCCGCTTCAAGGGCCCGCAGAACCAGGCGCCGACCCACGCCAACCCAGGTCAGGAGGGGCAGGAGCGCTGGATCTGGCTGCGCCTCAAACTCATTGCCGATGTCGGCCTGGCGGGCCTGCCCAACGCCGGCAAGTCGACCTTCCTCGCCGCCGCCTCGGCGGCGCGGCCGAAGATCGGCGACTATCCGTTCACTACCCTGACGCCCAACCTCGGCATGGTCGACCTGTCGCCGACGGAGCGCTTCGTCATCGCCGACATCCCCGGCCTGATCGAGGGCGCCCACGAGGGCGCCGGTATCGGCACCCGCTTCCTCGGCCACGTCGAGCGTTCCGGCTGCCTGATCCACCTCATCGACGGGACCCAGGAGGACGTGGCGCAGGCCTACCGCATCATCCGCCACGAGCTGGAGGCCTACGGCGCCGGTCTGGCGGAGAAGCCGGAAGTGCTGGCGCTCAACAAGATCGACGCCCTGACCCCCGAACTGCGCGAGGAGAAGGCGGCCGAGCTGGAGGCCGTCGCCGGCAAGCGCCCGTATCTGGTCTCCGGCGTGTCGGGCGAGGGCGTGCCCGAACTGCTCCGTGCCGCCTGGACCGAGGTCCGCCGCCAGCGCGGCGAGGCGGCGCCGGTCGAGGGCGAGGAGGAGGTGGTCGAGACCCCGGGCGGCTGGACGCCCTAGGGGAACGCATCCCGCCCCCCGCTCCTTTCCTCAGGAAAGGAGCCACGCCATGACCGACCAGAAGCCGATCCAGACCGAGGGGCGCGACGAGAACGGGGCGATTCCGCTCGGACGGCCGGACGCCTCCACCTCCGACGCGGCGGTCAAGCGCAACGCCGAGCGCGAGCTGGAGACGGCGGGGCCGGACGGGCCGGACGCCACGGAGGTCGGCGACACCTTCAAGCGCCAGCCCGGCTGATCGGCCGCGACAGCGCCGCTTCGCCATGTTAGGGCGCTGCTGAGCATAAGCCCTCGCGAGCGCGCCTTGCCCTTCTTCCACGCCGGTCCCGCGCCCCGCGCCTTCGGCCCCCGCCGCGGGGGTCTGCGCGACGGGCTGGACCTGCAGCCGGGGATGCGGGTCGGCCTGTTCGGCGGCTCCTTCAATCCGGCCCACGACGGCCACGCCCACGTCGCCGAGACGGCGATGCGACGGCTGGATCTCGACCGGGTCGTCTGGCTGGTCTCGCCGCAGAACCCGCTGAAGGACGCGCGGCACACGGCGCCGCTGGCCGAGCGGATGGCCTCGGCGGAGCGGGCAGCGCGGCAGGCGGCGCACGGCCCCGCCATGATCGTCTCCGACGTGGAGATGCGGCTGGGGACCTGCTGGACCGTCGACACGCTGCGCGCCCTGGTCGCCCGCCACCCGGGGGTGCGCTTCGTCTGGCTGATGGGCTCCGACAATCTGGCCAGCTTCCACCGCTGGCGGGGCTGGACCGACATCATGCGGCTGATGCCGGTGGCGGTGATCGCGCGGCCGGGGTCGCTGCTGGAAAGCCGCACAGCTCCGGCGGCCGAGCGCTTCGCCCGGGCCCGCCTGCCCGATCACCGGGCGCGGATGCTGCCCGACATGGAGGCGCCGGCCTGGACCTGGCTGTCGGCGCCGCTCAATCCACGCTCGTCGACGGCCCTGCGCGCGGCCGCCGCGGCCGGGAACCGGTGACGCGCCGGGCGGTTCGTGCTAGGCTGCCTCTTTACGTAACCTCTCCGGAGCCCTCCGCTGACCCCCTCGCCCGCGCACGATGCGCAAGACGCCGCCGTCTCGAACACGGCGCACGAGATGGACCCGATCCCGCCCATCCGCCCCGAAGACGGTCCGCAGGCTCCCCTCCCGGTCGGCTCGACCGACCTCGAACAGGCCATCCTCTCCAAGCTGGACGACGACAAGGCGCAGGACATCGTCCTGATCGACCTGCGCGGCAAGAGCCCGATGTCGGACGCCATGATCGTGGCCTCGGGCCGGTCGCACCGCCACGTCGGCGCCCTGGCCGACCACCTGCAGCGCCTGTTCAAGGAGCTCGGCCTCGGCAAGATCAAGGTCGAGGGACTGCCGCACTGCGACTGGGTGCTGCTGGACGCGGGGGACGTCATTGTCCACCTGTTCCGGCCGGAAGTCCGCGCCTTCTACAACATCGAGAAGATCTGGTCGGTCGACAGCGGCCACCGCGGCGCCGCCCGCGCCTCCTGATCGCCTGACGCCGTGAAGCTGGGGATCATCGCCATCGGCAAGCCGGGGCGGGGCCCCGAGGCGCAGCTGGCCGCCGACTGGGCGGAGCGCGCCACCCTGTCGGGTCGGGCCCTCGGCCTGGGGCCGCTGGAGCTCATCGACCTGGAGCCGCGCAAGCCCGGCAAGGCCCCCGAGGCCGAGCTGATCCTCAAGGCCGCCGAGGGCGCCCATCTGATCGCCTGCGACGAGCGCGGCCGGACGTATTCCAGCCGCGCCTTCGCCGACCACATCGCCGGCCTGCGCGACCGCGGCGAGCGGCGGCTGGTGTTCGCCATCGGCGGGGCCGACGGACTGGACGACAGCGTCCGCGCGGCCGCCGCCTCGACCCTCGCCTTCGGCCCCCAGACCTGGCCGCACGCCCTCGCCCGCGCCATGCTGGCCGAACAGCTGTACCGGGCCGTGACCATCCTCGCCGGTTCGCCCTATCATCGCGACTGATGCGCCCGCTCCTGCTCGCCGCCGCCGCCCTCACCGCCGCCGTCCC
Source organism: Brevundimonas viscosa (assembly GCF_900116065.1). Taxonomy (GTDB): domain Bacteria; phylum Pseudomonadota; class Alphaproteobacteria; order Caulobacterales; family Caulobacteraceae; genus Brevundimonas; species Brevundimonas viscosa. The sequence continues at coordinate 650,900 of NZ_FOZV01000001.1, read as the reverse complement.
GGTGGCCGCCGCGCCGCAGCCGGCGGGCGAGACGGCGCGGCTGCAGGCCGAGTTCCGCGACGAACGCGCCCGCGCCCGCAGCCTGCGGGCCGAGGCCGCCGAGGCCGGCGCGGAGATCGCGGCTCTCGAACGCGACCTGTCGCGACTGCGCGCGCAGATCGACGCCGACGACGGCCGCCTCGCAGCCCAGCGGGCGCGCTTGCGGGAGCTCGGCCAACGCGAGTCGGCGCTGGTGGCGCGGCTGGCGCAGGCGCGCGGACGACAGGCGCGGCTGCTCTCGGCCCTCCAGACCCTCAGTCGCCAGCCGCCACCGCCCTTGCTGGTTCCGGCGGACCGGGCGGTCGATACCGTGCGGGCCAGCATCCTGATGCGCGCCATGGCTCCCGAGCTGCAGGCGCGGGCGGATGCGCTCGCCGGCCAGCAGGCGGAACTGGTCCGCATCCGCCGCCTCGCCGCCCTGAACAGCGAGCAGCTGTTCACCACCGAGAGCGCCCGCGGCGACCGGCGGGCCGAGATCGAACGCCTGGCCGCGCGCAAGGCGTCGCTGCAGGCGGTGCTGCGGGCCGAGGCGCGCGAGGCCGAACGGGCGGCGGCGGCGCTGGAGGCGCGCCTGCGGCAGATCGGCGCGAGCATTCCCGCCGAAGGCGAGGCGCCGGCGTCGGTCGCGCGCCTGCCGGCGGGGCGTTCCAGCCTGACCTCGCCCGTGGCCGGGCCGCCGTCCGAGCGCGGACCCGCCGCCTGGCGCTGGCGGGGCGACGGGCTGGAGGCCCGCGCGCCGGCGAACGGCCGGGTGGCGTGGACCGGCCCCCTGTCCGGCTGGGGGCAGGTGGTCATCCTCGACCTCGGTCCCGGCTGGCGCGGGGTGATCGCGGGTCTGGACGAGGTCTCGGTCGAGAGCGGCGCGCGGGTGACGGACGGCCAGATCCTCGGCCGCGCCGGCGCCGGCGGCGAGATCGCCTTTGAACTGCGCCGCGAGGAGCGCCCCGTCGATCCGGCGCCGTGGCTGCGCTGAGCGGCGCGCGGCGGGCGATTCCGCTTCCAATCCCCGGATGACGCTGATTTTATCGGGCGAACGCCGGCGCGCCACGAATTCGGACCGCGAACCTCCTACATGGGAGAACCGGCCGGCTCCCGGCCCGAGAGAAGAAGACGAATGCGCAAGCTGCTGATGATCGGCGCCGCCGCCGCCACCGTGGTCGGACTGGGCGCCGCCACCGCCGTGGGACAGACCCCGCGGAACGAGGCCTTCCGGATGATCGGCCTGTTCGGCGACGTCCTCGGCATCGTCGAGCAGGCCTACGTCGTGCCGGTCGACGACAAGAAGCTGATCGAGGCGGCGCTGCAGGGCATGATGGGCGCGCTGGACCCGCACTCGAACTACCTGCCGCCGACGGACTACGGCGAACTGCGCGAGCGCACCGAGGGGCAGTATTCGGGCGTCGGCCTGACCATCACCTCGGAAGGCGGGCTGGTGAAGATCATCTCGCCCATGGACGACGGCCCCGCCGCCCGGGCCGGGGTCCAGGCGGGCGACGTCATCTCGGCGATCGACGGCCAGAGCGCCTCGGGCCTCACCGTCAGCCAGGTCTCGGAAAAGCTGCGCGGCGCGATCGGCACCTCGGTCACGGTCACCTTCCTGCGCGACGGCGAGGAGCCGCGCGAGGTCGTCCTGACCCGCGAGGTCATCAAGATCGAATCCGTCTCGGGCCGGGTGGAAGGCGAGTTCGGCTACCTGCGCGTCTCGACCTTCAACGAGAACACCGGCCGCGAGCTGGGCGAGACGATCGCACGGCTGAAGCAGGAGAACCCCGCCATCAGGGGCTGGGTGCTGGACCTGCGCAACAACGGCGGCGGCCTGCTGGACGCGGCCATCGCCGTGTCCGACGCCTTCCTCGAGCGGGGCGAGGTGGTCAGCCAACGCGGCCGCAAGCCCGAGCAGATCATGCGCTATTCGGCCCGGGCGGGGGATCTCACCGACGGCGCGCCGGTGGTGGTGCTGATCAACTACGGCTCGGCCTCGGCCTCCGAGATCGTCGCCGGCGCGCTGAAGGACCACGAGCGCGCCACCATCGTCGGCCTGACCAGCTTCGGGAAGGGCTCGGTGCAGACGGTGATCCCGCTGCGAGGCGGCGCCGACGGGGCCCTGTCGATCACCACGGCCCGCTACTACACGCCCTCGGGCCGTTCGATCCAGAAGATCGGCATCGAGCCGGACCTCGAGGTCGCCCGCTCGGCGGCCGAGGCGCGCATCGTCTCGCGCTCCAGCTTCATCTATTCCGAGGCCGCCTACGCCACCGCCCTGGACTCCTCGATCGGCGAGGAGCGCAAGGGCGCCCATACCCCGCAAGAGGCGCCGGGCGAGGACTACGACAAGGACAAGGACTACCAGCTGGAGCGGGCCTTCGACGTGCTGCGGGCCGGCGGGAACCTGACCCAGCTGGCCGCCGCGCCCGAAGGCATCGTGGTCACCCCGCCCGCCACGGCCATGGCCGACAACGGCGCCGAAGCGACGCCGGAGAACTGATAAGGCATGGCTAACGCCCCGTTAGGCTTTCTTAACCGGGGTTGGGCAAGGTGAGCGTCGAAGGGGTCCGCCCACGCGGCCCCGCCTTCGAGCGTCCACACGGTCCATGTTCGCAAAGCGCCAGTCCGTTCTCGCCGCCACCGCCGGAACGCCGCCGGCCCGGATCGCCCTGCGCGACCGGCTGGCCCGCGTCGGCCGTTTCGTGAAGAAGCCCCCCGTCGCCGTCGCCGGGGCCGGCCTGCTGCTCCTCGCGGCCGCCGGCCTGTTCGTCACGGTCCTCGGAGATCCGCGCGCCGGAGCGCCTTCCGCCCGGGTCGCGCTGGAGCGCCATGCGCCGGCGCCTGCGCCCACACCCACCGGCCTCGAGGCCTTCTCCATGGACGCCGGCGGCGTCTACGCCGACCTGACCGGCGAGAGCGATCCGGCCCTGCTGGGCGAGGCCGTCATCACCCTGCCCGACGGGGCGACGGTGTCCGGAGACGGCGCCCCGGTGACCGCGCCGCGGGTCGCCGCGCGGCCGCTGACGGCCGCTCCCATCGCCGGCCTGCACCAGCCCGGACCCGACGGTCCGCTGCCGCGCATCGCCCCCGACGGCCGGGTCCCGGCCCAGGCCTACGCCCGCCCGTTCCAGTCCAACGGCAAGCCGCGCGTAGCCCTGATCGTCGGCGGCCTGGGTCTGAACCCGACCACCACCCGCGCCGCCATCGAACGCCTGCCGGCCGAGGTGACGCTCAGCTTCGTCCCCTACGCCGAGGGCCTGCAGGGCTGGATCGACCTCGCCCGCGCCCAGGGCCACGAGGTGATGATCGAGATTCCGATGGAGCCGACCGGCTACCCCGCCAACGACCCCGGCCCCTACACCCTGCTGGCTTCGGCCGAACCGGCCGAGATCGAGGCGAAGCTGAACTGGCTGCTCAGCCGCGCCACCGGCTACTTCGGCGTCACCAACTATCTGGGCGACCGCTTCGCCGGCTCTGAGGCGGGCATGACCGCCTTCACCGGGCTTCTGCGGCAGCGGGGCGTCGCCTTCCTCGACGACGGCTCGATGAGCCGCAGCCGGGGCGCCTGGGCCCGGGCCAGCGCCAACCGCATCATCGACGAGCAGCAGTCGCCCGCCGCCATCGTCGGCCAGCTCAACGCGCTGGAGGCGCTGGCCAAGGCGCGCGGCCAGGCCATGGGCTCAGGCTTCAGCTATCCGGTGACGGTCGAGGCGGTCGCCCGCTGGGCCGCCGGCCTCGACGCCCGCGGCCTGCAACTGGCGCCGGCCTCGGCCATGGCGAACCGGCCGGGAAGATAGGTTCTAGGTGCTAGGGGCTAGGTGCTAGGGGAAAGACGCGTTGTGCCCGGCGTCTCACGCTCTCTTGCTCCCCAGTCCCTGGAACCTAGCACCTAGCACCTAGCCCCTCCATGACCGACTTCCCCCACCATCGCCCCAACGTCGGCGTCGTGCTGTTCCATCCGGACGGGCGGGTCTGGTACGGGCGGCGGGCGGGGACGCCCGAGCCGCACTGCTGGCAGTTTCCGCAAGGCGGCGTCGACGAGGGCGAGGATTACGAGGCCGCGGCCCGGCGCGAGCTGGCCGAGGAGACCGGCGTCGTCTCCGCCGAGCCGCTGGCCGAGATCCAGCAGTGGATCGCCTACGACTTCCCCGCCGACTACGGCGGCACGAAGCAGGCCCGGGGGTGGCAGGGCCAGAAGCAGAAATGGTTCGCCTTCCGCTTCACCGGCGAGGAGTCCGAGATCGACCTGGAGCAGCACGCCGAGATCGAGTTCGACGCCTGGCGCTGGGGCCGCCTCGACGAGGCGCCGGACCTCATCGTGCCGTTCAAGCGCAAGGCCTACGAACAGGTCGTGGCCGCCTTCGCGCCGCTGGTGGTGTAGCTGCCCTTTCTCCCGTCGGAAGAAGGAAAGCCGTCACGCCGCCTTGCACCCGCCGGGCTTCACCACCCGCGTCGTCGACGCCGGATATTTCGCCATCAGCCGCGCCGGCCGGATCGGCCGCGCCACGAAGTTCCCGCCGCAGTTGGGGCAGACGCCCTTCAGCGTCCCTTCGGCGCAGGCCGCGCAGAAGGTGCATTCGAAGGTGCAGATCCGGGCGTCCGGGCTGTCGAACGGCAGGTCGCGGTCGCAGCACTCGCAGTTGGGACGGAGCTCGAGCATGGGAAGCCTCATTCCTCCCCCTCGTGGGGGAGGGGGACCATGCGAAGCATGGTGGAGGGGGTGCGGCCGGACAAGCGCCCTCAGTGCGCCTCTCCGCCCGGCGCCAGCCGGAACAGCACCAGCCCGGCCAGCACCAGCAGGGCCGCCAGCACGCGCAGCGGGCTCAGGTGCTCGCCGAGGAATATCACGCCGACGATGAAGGCGCCCACAGCCCCGATGCCGGTCCACACCACATAGGCGGTGCCCATCGGCAGGCTCTTCATGGCCAGCGACAGCAGGGCGAAGCTGACGCCCATGAAGGCCAGCGTCGCCACGCTGGGCCAAAGGCGGGTGAAGCCCGCCGACTGCTTCATGAAATAGGCCCAGACGATTTCCAGCAGTCCGGCGATGATCAGATAGGTCCAGGCCACGCGCGGCCCTCCTCGCAAAGGGCCGGGCCGTCCCGGACTTGGCCCGCGCAGCGGGGCGAGGACGTGGCCTCGTCTTTCCGGGGCTATCTAGGGCCTCGCGCGGGAGGGTCAAGCGGGGCCATCGGCAGGAAAAAGGCCGGCGAAGCTGCTGCTCCGCCGGCCCTGATCTTTAGCGACCCTGTCGGGATCAGGCCGCCGCGACTTCCGAGGCCTGTTCGGCCAGGATGGTCAGGCCGGCCGGGGTGACGTCGGCGAAGCCGCCGTGCACCTCGAACCGGCGGCGCGAGCCGCCGTCGATGACCGTGACCACGCCTTCGCGCAGGGCGGTCATGAACGGCGCGTGGTCGGCCAGGACGCCGAAGTCGCCCTCGACGCCCGGCGCGTCGACCTGGTCCACGAGGCCCGAGTAGACCTCGCGTTCCGGCGACACCAGCGAGAAGCTCAGCTTGCCGGCCATGCTTACGCCGCCTCGGCCAGCTTCTGGGCCTTCTCTACGGCTTCCTCGATGGCGCCGACCATGTAGAAGGCCGCCTCCGGCAGGTGGTCGTATTCGCCGGCGACGATGCCCTTGAACGAGCGGATGGTGTCTTCCAGCGAGACGAACTTGCCCGGCGAGTTGGTGAACTGCTCGGCCACGAAGAACGGCTGCGACAGGAAGCGCTGGATCTTGCGGGCGCGCGACACGATCAGCTTGTCGTCTTCCGACAGCTCGTCCATGCCGAGGATGGCGATGATGTCCTTCAGCGCCTTGTACTGCTGCAGCACTTCCTGGACCGAACGGGCGACGCGATAGTGCTCCTCGCCGATGACCAGCGGGTCCATGATCCGCGAGGTCGAGTCCAGCGGGTCCACGGCCGGGAAGATGGCCTGGGCGGCGATGTCGCGGCTCAGCACGGTGGTGGCGTCGAGGTGGGCGAACGAGGCGGCGGGCGCCGGGTCGGTCAGGTCGTCGGCGGGCACGTAGATGGCCTGGACCGAGGTGATCGAGCCCTTCTTGGTCGAGGTGATGCGCTCCTGCAGGTTGCCCATCTCGGTGGCCAGGGTCGGCTGATAGCCCACCGCCGAGGGGATGCGACCCAGCAGCGCCGACACTTCCGAACCCGCTTGGGTGAAGCGGAAGATGTTGTCGACGAACAGCAGCACGTCCTTGCCTTCCTCGTCGCGGAAGTACTCGGCCTGGGCCAGGCCGGTCAGGGCGACGCGGGCGCGGGCGCCCGGCGGCTCGTTCATCTGGCCGTAGACGAGGGCGCACTTGGAGCCTTCGGTCGAGCCGTTGTTCTTGGTCGGGTCCACGTTCACGTTGGACTCGATCATCTCGTGGTACAGGTCGTTGCCCTCGCGGGTGCGCTCGCCCACGCCGGCCAGGACCGAGTAGCCGCCGTACGCCTTGGCGATGTTGTTGATCAGCTCCTGCATGGTCACGGTCTTGCCGACGCCGGCGCCGCCGAACAGGCCGATCTTGCCGCCCTTGGTGTAGGGGCACATCAGGTCGATGACCTTGATGCCGGTGACGAGGATTTCCGACGAGGTCGACTGCTCCTCGAACGACGGGGCGTCGCGGTGGATCGGACGATACATCGTCGTCTTGATCGGGCCCTGCTCGTCGATCGGCGCGCCGACCACGTTCATGATGCGACCCAAGGTGCCCGGGCCGACCGGGGCGAGGATCGACTGGCCGGTGTCGGTCACCGGCTGGCCGCGGGTCAGGCCCTCGGTGGTGTCCATGGCGATGGTGCGGACCATGTTCTCGCCGAGGTGCTGGGCGACTTCCAGCACCAGGGTGAAGGGCTCGCCCGTCTTCTGGTCGACGTTCTCGGTCTCCAGCGCCGACAGGATGGCCGGCAGGTGGCCCTCGAACTCGACGTCGACGACGGCGCCGATGACCTGGGCGATGCGGCCGGTGGCGACGGCGGCCGTCGGCTTGGCCGAAGCGGTCGCGGCGGCCTTCGGAGCCTTGGGGGCGGCGGGCTTGCGGGCCGCGGTTTTCTTCGGGGCGGTGGTGTCGGTCATCGGTTCATTCCGTTCGGAAGGTCGTGTCTGTGCGGGGTCGGATCAGAGCGCTTCCGCGCCGGCGATGATCTCGATCAGTTCGGTGGTGATCTGGGCCTGGCGCTTGCGGTTGTACTGCAGGGTCAGGCTGTTGATCAGGTCGCCCGCGTTGCGCGTGGCGTTGTCCATGGCGCCCATCTGGGCCCCGAAGAAGCTGGCCTGGTTCTCGTACAGGGCGGCCAGGATCTGGGTGGTGATGTTGCGCGGCAGCAGGGTCTCGAGGATCTCTTCCTCGGACGGCTCGTAGTCGTAGACCGCGCCGTTCAGGTCGATCGGCGGGGCGTCGCCGTCGACCACCGCGGGGATCAGCTGCTTCGGCGTCGGCACCTGCGAGATGACCGACTGGAAGCGGCTGTAGAACAGGGTCACAACGTCGGCGTTGCCGGCCTCGAACTCCTCGGCGATCAGCTGCGCCACCGGCTCGGCGGCGGGCAGGCCGATGGTCTTGTGCTCCGACATCTCGAAGGTGCGCACGATGCGGTCGCCGTAGATGCGCGCCAGGCCGTCGCGGACCTTGCGGCCCACGGCGACAATGCGGACGTCCTTGCCGTCGTCGAGCAGGCCCTTGATGCGCTCGCGCGCGGCCCGGATGACGTTGGTGTTGAAGCCGCCCGCCAGACCCTTGTCGCCGGTGGCGACGACGATCAGGTGCTTCTGGTCGCGGCCGGTGCCGGCCAGCAGCTTCGGCGCGCCGTCGCCGGAGACGCCGGCCGCCAGGTTGGCGATCACGGCCGCCATCTTGCGGGCGTAGGGACGCGCGCTCTCGGCCTGCTCCTGGGCGCGCTTCAGCTTGGCCGCGGCGACCATGTTCAGGGCTTTCGTGATCTTCTGCGTGGACTTCACGCTTCCGATCCGATTGCGCATTTCCTTGAGGCTGGCCATCCGGCGCTACTCTCTCGCTATCCGGTCCGGTCTCAGGCGAACGTCTTGACGAAGGCGTCCAGCACCGACTTCAGCTCGGTCTCCAGCTCCGGCGTCAGGTCCTTCTTCGTCCGGATGCCTTCCAGCAGGCCCGGGTTCGAGGACTTGATGCGGGCCAGCAGCTCGCTTTCGAAGCGGCCGATGTCGCCGACCGCGATGCCGTCGAGGTAGCCGCGGGTGCCGGCGTAGACCGACACGACCTGCTCTTCCATGGTCAGCGGGCTGTACTGCGGCTGCTTCAGCAGCTCCGTCAGGCGGGCGCCGCGGGCCAGCAGCTTCTGGGTCGAGGCGTCGAGGTCCGAACCGAACTTGGCGAAGGCGGCCATCTCCCGGTACTGGGCCAGCTCGCCCTTGATGGTGCCGGCGACCTTCTTCATCGCCTTGGTCTGGGCCGAGGAGCCCACCCGCGACACCGAGATGCCGACGTTCACGGCCGGGCGGATGCCCTGGTAGAACAGGTCGGACTCGAGGAAGATCTGGCCGTCGGTGATCGAGATCACATTGGTCGGGATGTAGGCCGACACGTCGTTGGCCTGGGTCTCGATCAGCGGCAGGGCGGTCAGCGAACCCGAGCCGTAGTCGGCGCTCAGCTTGGCCGAGCGCTCCAGCAGGCGGCTGTGCAGATAGAAGACATCGCCCGGATAGGCTTCGCGGCCCGGCGGGCGGCGCAGCAGCAGGGACATCTGGCGATAGGCCACGGCCTGCTTCGACAGGTCGTCATAGACGATCAGGCCGTGCATGCCGTTGTCGCGGAAGAACTCGCCCATGGCGGTGCCGGCGAACGGGGCCAGGAACTGCAGCGGGGCCGGCTCCGAGGCGGTGGCGGCGACGACGATGGTGTATTCCAGCGCGCCCGACTCCTCGAGCGTCTTGACGATCTGGGCCACGGTCGAGCGCTTCTGCCCGATGGCCACGTAGATGCAGTACAGCTTGGCGGACTCGTCGTCGGTGGCGTTGACCGACTTCTGGTTCAGGATGGTGTCGATGGCGACGGCGGTCTTGCCGACCTGACGGTCGCCGATGATCAGCTCGCGCTGGCCGCGGCCGATCGGGATCAGGGTGTCGATCGCCTTCAGGCCGGTCTGCATCGGCTCGTGCACCGACTTGCGGGGGATGATGCCCGGGGCCTTCACGTCCACGCGGCGGCGCTCGGTGAACTGGATCGGGCCCTTGCCGTCGATCGGCTCGCCCAGCGGGTTGACGACCCGGCCCAGCAGGCCCTTGCCGACCGGCACGTCCACGATCTCGCCGAGGCGGCGGACTTCATCGCCTTCCGAGATGGCGGCGTCCGAGCCGAAGATCACCGCGCCGACGTTGTCGCGCTCGAGGTTCAGGGCCATGCCCTTCACGCCGGCCTTCGGGAACTCGATCATCTCGCCGGCCTGGACGTTGTCGAGGCCGTGGATGCGGGCGATGCCGTCGCCGACCGACAGCACCTGGCCGACGTCCGAGACGTCGGCTTCCACGCCGAAGTTGGCGATCTGCGACTTGAGGATGGCCGAGATTTCGGCGGCGCGGATGTCCATGGGATCTCTCTGTCTTCGTCTCTGTGCGCGGGTGAGGCGCCGTCGTTGGGTCAGGCGCGCTTCAGCGCGAATTTCATCTGGTCGAGCTTGGTCTTCAGCGAGGCGTCGAACAGCTTCGAGCCCACCTTGACCTTGAGGCCGCCGAGGATCGCCGGATCCACGCGGGTGGTCAGTTCGGGGTCCTTGCCGAGCGCGCCGCGCAGGGCGGTCTGGATCGACTTCAGCTGGGCGGCGTCGAGCGGCTGGGCGGTCACCACCTCGGCGGCGACCACGCCGGTCTTCTTTGCGTACAGCGTCTCGAAGCCGGCGATGACGCCCGGCAGGTCGCGGGCGCGGCCGTTCTGGCCGAGCAGGCCGAGGAAGTTGCGGGTCGTGGGGTGGAACCGGGCCGCGTCGGCGATGGCCACCAGACCCTTCTGCTGATCCTCGGCAGCGATCACCGGCGAGGTCGCCAGGCGGCGCAGGTCGGCGCTGTCGACCCAGGCGGCGCGCAGCGACTTCAGATCGGCGCGCACGGCGTTCAGCGCGCCCGTTTCGTCAGCCAGGTCGAACAGCGCCTGTGCATAGCGCTCGCCGACTTCCGTCGTTCTGAAATCGTCAGCCACTTACAAGGTCCGCGCGGGTTAGCGTTCGGGTTAGGACCGGCGGCGGGTTCGCCCCGATCAAAGGCCTGAAATGCTTGAAGAAAGCACGCCGGGGACGCGCCTTGCGACGCGCCCTCGGCCTAAGCCGGGCGCCTGATAGCACCCGCGCCCCCAAACCGCAACCGAGGCAGCAGGCCGCACCGGGCGCGCCGGAGTAACCGGAATTGCGTGGCCGCCGCGACCTCCGGCAGGCCAGGATGCGGCGGCCGCCTTTCCCGGGGAACCCTGCATGCCATTCGCCCGCACCCTGCCGCTCCTCCTCGCCCTCGCCCTGCTGGCGCTCGCCCCCGCCGCCCGGGGCCACGAGCCCGGCTTCCGGGTGATGAGCTACAACATCCGGGTCGACGTCCCCACCGACACCCCGACCTGGGACGAACGGCGGCCGCACATGGCCGCCCAGATCGCCTTCCTCGACCCCGACATCCTCGGCGTGCAGGAGGCGCATTCCGCCATGGTCGGGTATCTGGCCGACCGCCTGCCCGGCTACGACCGCTACGGCCTCGGCCGCGACGACGGCGGCCCCGTCGGCGAGACCACCACCGTCTTCTGGAAGCGTGATCGCTACGATCGGGTCAGCGTCGACACCTTCTGGTGCTCGCCCACGCCGGAGGTTCCGTCGAAGGGCTGGGACGCCGCCTATCCCCGCACCGTCACGCGCGTGGTGCTGCGCGACCGGCGCGACGGCGGCCTGCTGGATGTGCGCAACACCCACTTCGATCATGTGGGCGAAGAGGCGCGCGAGCAGTGCGCCGTGCTGGTGTCGCGCCTGACCCCGGCCGTGGTCGACGGCGAGACGGCGCGGGTCGTGCTGATGGGCGACTTCAACACCGGCCCGGGCACGCCGCCCTGGCAGCGCATCATCGCCTCCGGCCTGGCCGACGCCCGCGGCCTCAGCCCGGTCGTCTTCGGCCCGGCCGGCACCTTCAACGCCTTCGACGTCACGAAGGACAACGACGGCGTGGCCATCGATCACGTGTTCGTCGGACCCGGCGTCGCCGTCGAGCGGTTCGGGGTGCTCACCGACTCCTTCAGCGGGCGGGTCATTTCCGACCACTTCCCGGTGGTCGCCGACCTGCGGGTCGCAGCGCCCTGAACGAAAAGGGCGTCCGGCCCGACGGACCGGACGCCCTCCCTCGGTCAGCCGTCAGTGGCCGCCGTGGCCGGCGCAGTGATCGGCGCAGTCGCCGAGGCACTCGACGCAGGCCTTGCAGCACTCGACGCAGGCGTCGCAGCAGGCGGCGAGCAGCTCGCAGCAGCTGTGGGCCAGTTGCGCCACGGCGCCCGGCTCGGCCGCCAGGGCGGCGCCGCCGGACATGGTCAGGGCCAGCGCGGCCAGGGTGAGAACGCGTTTCATGTCAGTCTCCGATTTTCAGAATTGAATGGTTTGCAGTCGTGCAGACGCATTCAGCTCCGGGGCGGAGGCGGTTCGGGTCCGAGGGAGCGGCCGGCGATCCGGTCGTCAGCCGGGGGCGCGACGGCGAGCTTTGCGGCCGGCGGAGCCGCGGCGCCGGCCGGAACCGGCGCCGGCGGGCAGACCGTGCGCGTGGCGCAGATCTGGATGCAGGCGGGCGAGGACTTGTCGGTTGTCTCCGGTGCGCAGTCGGCCGGCGCCGGATGGTGCGCCGGAGCGCTCATGGCGACCGCCGGGGCGCCCAGCATCAGCATGCCGAGCATCAGGACGAGGGAGAGGAGCCGGCGGACGTGCATACGGCGCTTCGCGTGACAGACGCCGCACCCTGGACCTGCTCCGGTTGAACCGCCACGGGGAATCGCCCCCTTGGGCTGCGGCATTTTCCCGCTCCCCGGACGCCGCCCGCCCGCTTCGTGCATTGCCGCCAACGCAACCGGCGCTGTATCAGGCGCATTCCAGACCGGATCTCCAGGACCCGCACATGTTCGACAGCATCATCCCGCTCTTCTCCGACCCGGCCGCATGGGCGGCGCTGGTAACCCTGGTGGTCATGGAGGTGGTGCTGGGGATCGACAACCTGGTCTTCATCTCGATCCTGTCGAACAAGCTGCCCCCCGAGCAACGCCAGCGCACGCGGCGGATCGGCATCGGCCTGGCCCTGATCATGCGCCTGGCGCTGCTGATGACCATCGGCTGGATCGTCGGCCTGACCGCGCCGGTGATCGATCTGGGCCTCGTCGGTCCGCTGGGCGAGCATGGCGAGCCGGCCTTCGAGACCGCCTTCAGCTGGCGCGACCTGATCCTCATCGCCGGCGGCCTTTTCCTGGTCTGGAAGGCCACCAAGGAAGTCCACCACGCCGTCGATCCGAAACCGACCCACGACGTGATGGACGCGAAGAATGCGGTCATCAACAACATGGGCGCGGCGATCTTCCAGATCATCCTGCTGGACCTGGTGTTCTCGATCGACTCGATCCTGACCGCCGTCGGCATGACCGATCACATCCCGATCATGGTGGTCGCGGTAATCGCCGCCGTCACCGTCATGCTGCTGGCCGCCGACCCGCTGGCCAACTTCATCGAGAAGAACCCGACCGTGGTGATGCTGGCGCTCGGCTTCCTGCTGATGATCGGCGCCGTGCTGATCGCCGACGGCTTCGGCGTCCACGTGCCCAAGGGCTACATCTACGCCGCCATGGCCTTCTCGGCCCTGGTCGAGGCGCTCAACATGTGGGGCCGCGCCGGCGCCGAGAGGAAGGCCCGCGCGGAAGAGGCTCGCCAGGCCGAGCTCAATCGCCGCGAGACCGCCGAACCGGGGGTCTGAGGTGAGCGGGCTCGCCGTCCTCGCGAGTCTGCTTCTGGCCGATCCGACGGCCACCCCCGCGCCGGCGCCCGTGCCGGTCTACGGCTACGAGGTAGTGCGGGAGTGGCCGCACGATCCCGGCGCCTTCACCCAGGGCCTCGCCTGGCGGAACGGTCAACTGCTGGAAAGCACCGGCAGGTATCCGTCCACCGTCCGGCGAGTGCGGCTGGAGGACGGGGGCGTGCTGCAGCGGCGCGAGCTGGACCCGACGCTCTTCGGCGAGGGCCTGACCGAGATCGCCGGCCAGGTCTTCACCCTCACCTGGCGCAGCGGGAGGGGCTTCGTCTGGGACGCCGACGATCTCGAACCCTTGGGCGAGTTCACCTACGCGGGCGAGGGCTGGGGCCTGACCGACGACGGGCTTCGGCTGATCCTGTCGGACGGCACGCCGGTTCTCCGCTTTCTCGATCCGCAGACGTTCGCCGAGACCGGCCGCGTCGACGTCACCCTCGGCGGCCGGCCGGTCGCGAAGATCAACGAGCTGGAATGGATCGACGGAGAGGTGTTCGCCAACGTCTGGCAGACCGATTTCCTCGTCCGCATCGACCCCACGTCCGGCGAGGTCCGCGGCGTGGTCGACCTTTCCGGCCTGCTGCCCGATCGCCGCGGCATGAACCCGGCTGACGACGTCCTGAACGGCGTCGCCTGGGACCCCGACGGCCGTCGCCTGTTCGTGACCGGCAAGAACTGGCCGTCGCTCTTCGAGATCCGCCTTACCGGTCCGCACTGAACCGGGAGGCCGCGGCGGGGGTTAAAACGTTTGAGCCGTGGAGTTCCCTCGTGTAACCCGCAGCGCAACCATAAGAGCCCGGTCCCGGCCGGCGCAGGGCAAGCCCGCGGAGACGCCCTTTTGACCCAGTCGCAATATCCTTCGTCCTTCGATTACGAGGCCCTGCTGGCCTCCGGCCGCGGCGAGCTGTTCGGACCCGGCAATCCCCAGCTGCCGGCCCCGCCGATGCTGATGTTCGACCGCATCACGCAGATGAGCGCTGACGGCGGCGCGCACGGCAAGGGCTATGTCGAGGCCGAACTCGACATCCACCCGGACCTCTGGTTCTTCCAGTGCCACTTCATCAACGACCCGGTCATGCCGGGCTGCCTCGGGCTGGACGCCATGTGGCAACTGGTCGGCTTCTACCTCGGCTGGATCGGCGGCCAGGGCCGCGGCCGCGCGCTCGGCGTCGGCGATGTGAAGTTCACCGGCCAGGTCACCCCCGACATCAAGCGCGTGGTCTACAAGATCGACCTCAAGCGGGTCATCAACCGCAAGCTGGTCATGGGCATCGCCGACGGCGTGCTCGAGGCCGACGGCGAGATCATCTACCGCTGCGACGACATGCGCGTCGGCCTGTTCGGCGGCGGGACGGAACCGGCCGGCGGCTGAAACCCTGAAACAGGCGAGACCGCGGGCAACGCGGCAAGGACAAGAGTAGCGGAAGGATTCTCCATGCGGCGTGTGGTCGTCACCGGACTGGGCATCGTCTCCTCGATCGGCACCGGGCAGGACGAGGTCGCGGCCTCCCTGCGCGAGGCGAAATCCGGCGTGCGTCATGCCGCCGATCACGCCGAGCACGGCTTCCGCTCGCAGGTCTGGGCCCCGCCGTCGCTGGGCCACACGGCCGAGGACTGGGCCCCGTTGGTCGACCGCCGCGCCTCGCGCTTCCTCGCCAACGGCACCGCCTGGGGCCACATCGCCTTCGAGGAGGCGCTCAAGGACTCCGGTCTGACGCCGGAAGAGATCCAGGACGAACGCATCGGCCTGATCGTCGGCGAAGGCGGCCCCTCGACTCAGGTCATCCTGCAGGCGGCCCAGACCACGATCGAGAAGGGCTCGCCCAAGCGCATCGGCCCGTTCGCCGTGCCCAAGGCCATGGCCTCCGGCCCCTCGGCCGTGCTGGCCACCTGGTTCCAGCTCAAGGGCATCAACTATTCGATCAGCTCCGCCTGCGCGACCAGCGCCCACTGCATCGGCGCGGCCGCCGAACAGATCGCCTGGGGCAAGCAGGACGTGGTCTTCGCCGGCGGCTGCGAGGACATCGACTGGTCGATGTCCAACATGTTCGACGCCATGGGCGCCATGTCCTCGAACTTCAACGACACCCCCGCCGTGGCCAGCCGGGCCTATGACAAGGACCGCGACGGCTTCGTCATCGCCGGCGGGGCCGGCATCGTGGTGCTCGAGGAATACGAGCGGGCGAAGGCGCGCGGCGCGACCATCTACGCCGAGGTCACGGGCTACGGCGCCAACTCCGACGGCTACGACATGGTCGCCCCCTCCGGCGAGGGCGCCGAGCGCTGCATGAAGATCGCGCTCGAAATGGCCGGCAATCCGAAGATCGACTACCTCAACCCGCACGGCACCTCGACGCCGGTCGGCGACAGCAAGGAGATGGGCGCGGTGCGCAACGTCTTCGGCGACGACCTGCCGATGATCTCCTCGACCAAGTCGCTGACCGGCCATTCGCTCGGCGCGGCGGGGGCGCAGGAGGCCATCTACTGCCTGCTGATGATGAAGCACGGCTTCGCCGCCGAGAGCGCCCACATCGAGAACCTCGACCCCGAGTTCGAGGGCATGCCGATCCTGCGGCAGCGCCACGACGGCGAGCTGAAGCACGTCATGTCCAACAGCTTCGGATTCGGCGGCACCAACGGGACGCTGATCCTCAGCAAGGTCTAGGCGGCGCCAACGGCGCCCCGATCCTGTCGACGGTCTGGGATCTACCAGCCGCTCTCGGCCGCCGCCGCCAGCACGCAGCCCGCCGCCTTGTCGGCATTGGCCGCCTCCTGGCCGGGGCTCCAGTCGAGGCCGGTCCTCTGGCGCCCGGATGCGGTCGGCTGTGCGCCGACGCCGACGCAGGTCCAGCCGGTCAGGAAACCCGGCCCGGGACCGACCCACACGACCACCGTGGGCGGTCCCTCCAGCGACGCCGCGCCCCGGGCGGCCAGGATTTCGCGCACACAGGCCTCCGGCTCCACGCCTGTCCCGGCGCAGGCCTCGAAGTCGGCGACCTCGAAGGCCGGGGGCGTGCGCCGGAACATGCCGCTCCCGTCTTCCGGGGCGACCCGCGCGAGCGTGTCCCCGGCGAAGTCGGTCATGCCCGCTCCGGCCACGACGACGGCGATCTCGGGCGGGGGCGGCCCGGCGCTCTGGGCGGCGGCGAGGGCGACGAGGGGGAGAAGGTTCACGGGCGGCCTCCAATCTGGCGTTGCAGCTTACCCGCCCGCTCGCCCGGCGCCAGCCGACGGTTCCTGATCCGCAGCCGCGAGCGGCGCGCGGCGGCACTGACACAGTTTGAATTTAGCCGTTGAGGGGTGTGCCACCCCGAGACACGACCTCCAGACCAACGCTGGAGATGTCCCAATGCGGCACAGAACTGATTTCGTCTCGATCCCCTTCGCCAACCTGGCTGTCCGCCGCCGCTGTGTGGACGGCTCCGTCCAGTTCGTCGGCGCCATCGATGGCCGCGACTGTGTTCACTCTCCCACTTTCGAAGGTGCGGTCCAGTCTTTGCTGCGTCGTGCCTGTCATGCCGCTGTCCATTAGGTCACTGTTATAGTAAAGAATACAGCGGAAGGAACGTTTTTCGGCTTAGGTCCGAGTCCATCTGTTCGGATATAGTGTAACGGACGCTTTCAATAATTAGGCTGGACTCCACGTTAACGATGTGAGAACGCTGCACGCGAAATGCGGACTCATGACGGCGTTTTTGGACTCGATCTGCGCAAGACGAGTCTATCGAGTGGTTGGATTTGGTCGCTCGGCACTATTTTGGTAAGAGTCGCCTTAGGCGCAGGAGGCAGTTGATGAACAAGGCAGAACGCGCCGCTCTCCTTCAGGAACTGAAACGCACCACCGGCCAGATCAACCCGGACGGCAGCCCGTTCATCGACGACGGGGAAATCACCGATCCGAAGGTGTTGTCCCGGTTCTCCCAACCCTCTCGCGAGAAGATCAAGGCGCTCGCCGAGCGTATGGCGCGCAAGCCGCCGACTGACCGGGTCAAGAACTAACCCGGCCTGACAGCGAGGCGCGCGTCACATGACGTATCTCCCGCTGGGCCACGGTCTTCGCCAGCACTTCCTCGGCCCGCAGGTCAAGCCGGGCGGACCGGAACCGTTCGTTGGGACCCATCGCTGCACGGAGGAGAAGTAGCCGCCGTGATCAGGATCAAACGCCCGGATGGGCGCCGGACCGCCGGACCGCCGGACCATTCCGGAGGATCAAGACGGCAGCTTGATTCCCTGGCGACTCAATCCGGCCCCGGGGCGGCGTTCGCGATGGCAATGTCCAGGCCCTGAGAGATCGTGCCAAAGCAAGGGCGCGGTTTCGTCGAACGTCGTTCTTTAAAAACGCGAGGGCGGGTGGCCGCTCCGGTCGATGCTCGCGAGACGGCAGATCAATCGGGACGGCTACGGCCTGAGATCAGTCCGGACCGGCCCGAGGCGCTAAGGGCCAGACGCCACGGCGCCTTGCTCAAGGATTGCGGGCACGCTAATAACCGACTGATCAGTTATTAGGACGACCCTCGATGTTGCCTCCTGGTGAACCCAAATGGCGCCGCCGCGCGGCTGACCGGCCCAAAGAGATCATCGCAGCCGCGCTTGAGGTCTTTTCCGAGCACGGCTTCACCCGAGCCCGGCTGGACGACATCGCCAGGGCGGCCGGGGTCTCGAAAGGCGCGCTATACCTGTATTTCGAAACGAAACAGGATCTGTTCAAGGCCGTGGTGCAGGACGCCATCGAACCGAGACTGCTGAAGATTCGAACCGGCGCCGGGACCGAAATCCCCTTCGACGAAGCCGCGCGGCTGGGCGTCGGCGTTCTCGTCTCCGCGATCCAGTCGAATCCCCGCATCGGCGGAGTGTTGAAGCTGATTGTCGCGGAAAGCCGGAACCTGCCCGAACTGGCCCTGATCTGGCATCAAACGGTGATAACGCCGCTGCTTTCTCTGATCTCAGACATCATCCGTCGCGGTCAACGGTCCGGCGAAGTCCGGTCCGGCGACCCCGAATTGTTCGCAATGGGCCTGCTGGGTCCGTTGGTGCTGGGGCTGCTGTGGCGGGAAACCTTCGAACCCATCGGGGCCGATCCATTGCCGCTTGAGACGCTCGCATCCCAGCACCTGGACACGGTCCTCAAGGGAATGAAGGCATGAGGCACCGGCTCATCTACAGGATCGCCGCCGTTGTCGGTGTCGTCGCGACGGGGGCCGCGGTCTGGTCGTTTCTACAGACCGACCAGACGAACCGGCCCCTTTCCGGCTACGTCGAGGGCGAGTCGGTCTATCTCGCGGCGCCCGCCTCCGGCGCCCTTGAAACCCTGTATGTCCGGGAGGGCGACCGCGTCCAGGCCGGCGCGGTGACCTTCCAGATCGACCCCGGCGTGCAGGAGGCCCAGGAGCGCGGCGCGGCCGCGTCCGTCGAGGCCGCCCGAGCCCGTGCGGACGATCTTCGCACGGGACAGAGGGCGCAGGAACTCGAGGTGTTCGACACCGAACTCGCCGCCGCCCAGGCGCAGCTCCGCGAAGCCGAAGCCAGCTATGCGCGGATCGAACCCCTGGTGCGCCGGGGCATCTACGCGCCGGCGAGGCTCGACCAGGAGCGGGCGAACCGGGACACGGCAAGGGCGCAGGTCGAGGCCGTCCGCCGTCGGCGAGAGGTGGCCACGCTTGGGGCGCGGGAAGACGCGCTGCGGGCCGCCGAACAACAGATCCGCCAGGCCGAGGGCGGATTGAACGAAGCCGAGGTTCGCCTGCGCACCCTTTCTCCCCGGGCGCCGGTGGAAGCTCGTGTCGAAGAAATATTCTTCCGCCAGGGCGAATTCGTCCCCGCCAATCAACCCGTCCTCGCGCTGCTGCCCGACGCAGAGGTCAAGTTGCGGTTCTTCGTGCCGGAGCGCGAGTTGATCCACTATCGACCCGGGGGCGTGGTCAGGTTCAGCTGTGACGGCTGCGGTGCGCCGCGCAAGGCCCGGATCACCTGGATCAGCCCGCGACCGGAGTTCACTCCGCCTATCCTCTACAGCCAGGGCAGCCGGGATCGGCTGGTCTTCATGATCGAGGCGGCGCCGGAAAATCCCCGCTCGCTCCAGCCGGGTTTGCCGGTGGATGTCGAGCGGTTGCGGGGTTCAAGATGACCGTTGCAAGTCCGGTTATCGATGTGCGGGGCCTTAATAAGTCGTTCGGAGCCCTACACGCGGTTCACGACTTTGGCATCACCGTCGAGCGGGGACGAATATGCGGATTTCTCGGTCCGAACGGGGCCGGGAAGACGACCACGCTTCGTCTCCTGTGCGGTCTGCTGACTCCAGATAGCGGCGAGGGCGAGGTTCTTGGCTACAACGTCATGAGCCAGTCCGAGCTGATCAAACGTCGGGTCGGCTACATGACGCAGAAGTTCTCGCTTTATGACGAC
Organism: Brevundimonas viscosa; assembly: GCF_900116065.1. Lineage (GTDB taxonomy): Bacteria > Pseudomonadota > Alphaproteobacteria > Caulobacterales > Caulobacteraceae > Brevundimonas > Brevundimonas viscosa. The sequence continues at coordinate 631,478 of NZ_FOZV01000001.1, read as the reverse complement.
CTGTCCATCGAGCAGAATCTGATCTTCACCAGCCGGGTTCACGAACTGGACCGCCGGGCCGCCCGGGTCGAAGCCGCTCTCGAACGTCTGGGGCTGGTCAAGCGGCGTCGACAGTTGGCAGGCACGCTCTCCGGCGGCTGGAAGCAACGCCTGGCGCTGGCCGCCGCGACGCTGCATGAACCCGAGTTGCTCCTGCTCGACGAGCCAACCGCCGGCGTCGATCCCGAAGCTCGGCGGACCTTCTGGGACGAGATTCATGCGCTGTCCGATGAGGGCATGACCGTCCTGGTGTCCACGCATTACATGGACGAGGCGGAACGGTGTCACGAGATCGCCTATATCGCGGGCGGTCGAACGCTTGCCCGCGGTACGGCCGACCAGGTCATCGATGAGTCCGGCCTGACCACATTCCTGGCGGAAGGTCCGAACGTCGGTCGGCTCATTCCACGCCTCCGGAACCACGCCGGCGTCGAAATGGCGACGGTGTTCGGAACGACCCTGCACGTCTCCGGACGAGATCGCGCCGCACTGGAAGAGGCGATTGCACCCCTCAGCCAAGCGCCGATCGTCTGGACGGAAACCCGGCCGACCCTGGAGGACGTGTTCATCCAGTTGACGGCCGACCTTCAGCGAGAGGCGGACTGATGCTCTCCGCGACCCGCATCTGGGCCGTGATGGCCAAGGAATTCATCCAGCTCACGCGCGATCACCTCGCCTACGCCATGATCCTCATCATGCCGATCCTCCAGCTGGTGCTGTTCGGCTATGCGATCAACGACGATCCCCGGAATCTGCCGACCGCCGTCTATGTGCAGGACCACGGAAGCTTTTCGCGCTCGTTTCTGAGCGCCCTTACGAACAGCGGCTATTTTCGCATAACGCAGTCGGCGAACAGTCAGGCCGAGCTGGACCGGGCGCTGGCCCGCGGAGAGGTGCAGTTCGCCGTGGTGATCCCCCAGGATTTCACGCGTCGGGTTGTCCGCGGGGAAAATCCCACGATCCTGATCGAAGCCGACGCCGCGGATCCTTCGGCGACCGGCGGTGCCCTGGCCGCGCTCGCGGGCCTTCCAGGTCAAGCGCTGGCTCGCGACCTGACCGGCCCGCTGGTCCGGTCGACACAAGGCGCCCCGTTCGAAGTCATCGTTCACAGGCGCTATAATCCGGAGGGGATAACGGCCTTCAACATCGTTCCCGGCCTGCTCGGGGTCATCCTGTCGATGACCCTGGTCATGATGACGTCGCTAGCCATGGCGCGCGAGCGGGAGCGCGGAACGCTGGAAAGCCTGCTGGCGACGCCCGTGCGGCCGCTCGAAGTCATGATCGGCAAGCTGGCCCCCTATGTCGGGGTGGGCGTTGTCCAGGTGACCCTCTTCCTGGTGATGGCGCGGCTCCTGTTCGACGTCCCCATGGTCGGCGGGTGGGACGCCCTTGTGGTCGGCGTCATGCTTTTCATCGTGGGATCGCTGGCCCTCGGCTTCTTCCTGTCCACCCTCGCCCAGACCCAGATGCAGGCCATGCAGATGTCCATCTTCTACATCCTGCCGTCCATGCTGCTCTCCGGCTTCCTGTTCCCCTTCCGCGGCATGCCGGACTGGGCCCAGGCCCTGGGCTCATTGATCCCGGTCACCCATTTCCTGAGGATCGTCCGCGGCGCCCTGCTGAAGGGCGTCGGTCTGGCGGACGCCTGGCCAAGCGTAATGGCGCTGGCCGCCTTCGTCGTCGTCGTCACGGCACTCGCGATCGTGCGCTACCGGACCACGCTCGACTGATATTGCGTCAAGCACCCCATTTGGCCGCCTAAGCGGCGATGCTTCTCGATTCCGCGGCCGACCACCAGCGATGCATCGCCCCAAGCGCGGCCCGGCATTCATTCAGGCCCGATTGGGTCAAGGCGTATCCGGATTTTGACCGTGTGCGGATGGCGCCAGGATCGAGCGCCGTGCGCAACTCAGAAACATAAACATAGACGCTACGGCGGCTGAGCCCAAAACAGCTGGCGCTGACGATCTCGCCCTGGGCTCGCCAGAGCATGGAAAGCACCCGCGCGCGGCCTGCGGACACACCAAACCACTGCACGAATGCAAGGTCTTCGGCGACCAGGACATCGTTCGCAGCGGGCCTAAAATGCATGTCGACAATATGATTTGCCTGCTATTTATTTGCAACCTATATGGCGGGAATGACCACCACCGACATCCCGCTCGGCCGCGCGATCGGCCTGGCAAGCCGCAAATGGCGTCTGCGTCTGGACGAGCGCCTCAGGCACCTCGACCTGACCCAGGCCCGTTGGCATGTGCTGCTTGAACTCAAAAAAGCGGACAGGATGTTGAGCCAGAAAGATCTGGCGGCGCGCATCGGCATCGAGCCTCCCACGCTCGTCCGTCAGCTGGACGACCTGGAACGCCGCGGACTTGTTCGCCGCGAGGCGATCGAAGGAGACCGAAGGACCAACGCTGTCTATCTGACAGAGGCCGCCGGGCCCGTTCTGGATGCGATTCTGGAGATCGCCGAACAGGTCCGGCGCGAGATCACCGGGGGATTGTCCAGGGACGACCTGGCCACCGCCACCCGGGTCATTGCGCACATCAACGAAAGACTAGACGACAAATGAGCGACGCTCCCTCGCCTGCCCCCTCCGCCCCGAAGGAAAAGTCCAAACCAGGGCGGCGCAGGCTGATCATCCTCGTCGGCGTCGTCGTGGCCGTCGTCGCACTCGTTTTCGGCTGGATTCACCTGCGGGCGGGAAGTGTGTCGACCAACGACGCGCGCATTGGCGCTCACGTCGTCGCCGTCAGCAGCGAGGTCTCGGGACGGGTGGTTGATCTTCAGGTCCGCGCGGGTCAACGGGTCCGCGCCGGGCAACTCCTGGCGCGGATTGATCCCGCGGACTCCCGACTGGCCCTCGAACGGATCGACGCGGAGATCGCGCGGATCGAGGCCCAGCAGAGCCAGCTCCGGGCGCAACAGGCGGCGGTAGTGCGGCGGGTCGGAGAGCAGATGGGCGTGTCGGCGGCCGGAGTCTCAGCGGCCCAGGCGGATGCCCTGGCCCGCCAGGCGGAGGTCGCGGCGGCGCGCAGCGCCTTCGAGCGGTCCAGAACCCTGTTCGAGCGGGGCTTGGTGGCCCAAAGCCGTTTCGACGAAGATCAGGCCCGGCTTCGCGCGGCCGAGCAAAACGCGGCGCGGGCCGAGGCGCAGATCGCCGGGTCGCGCGCCCAGGTCGGCGTCACCCGCGAAGGCTCCAGCGAGGTCGAGGTGCTGGAGGCGCAGATCGCCGCCCTCGAGGCCCAAAAGGAGGGACTACGGGCTCAACGCGGCCAGCAGAACCTGGATCTCGGTCGTCGTGAGATCCGCGCCGCGTTCGACGGGATCGTCGATCAGACCTTCGTCGATCCGGGCGAGTTCGTCGCCGCAGGCACGCGGCTGCTGATGTATCACAATCCTTCCCAGGTCTGGATCGACGCAAACGTCAAGGAGACCGATGTCCGCAAGATTTCCATCGGCGCGCCCGCCCGGATCAAGATCGACGCCTACCCGGGCGAAGTCTTCGAAGCTCGGGTGTCGTACGTGGGAGGGGCCGCGACCAGTCAGTTCGCCCTGTTGCCCAACCCGAATCCCAGCGGGAATTTCACCAAGGTCACGCAGCGCATCCCGGTCCGTCTCGAGATCGTCCAGCAGCAAGGCCGGCTAAGGCCCGGCATGATGGTCGAGGCGGCGATCGATGTCGTCGACTGACGCCTTTTTCGCCCGCTTCGGCCCAGGGTATCGCTGGCTGGCCACACTGACGGCGATGGTCGCCGCCGTCGCGGTCGTGCTGTCTTCGACGATCGTCAATGTCGCGATTCCCGCCATCATGGGCCAGTTCGGCATCGACTCGGTCCAGGCCCAATGGCTCTCGACGGGCTTTCTCGCCGCCATGACGGTGACGATGCTGATGACGGCGTGGTGCGAACGCGCCTTCGGTCAGCGGATGACGATGATCGGGGCCTTGGCGCTGTTCCTGTTCGGATCGGTTGTCGGCGGCATCGCGCCCGATCAGACGGTTCTGGTCATCTCCCGCATTCTCCAAGGCCTGGCCGCCGGCCTCGTCCAGCCGTTGGCCATGGTGGTGATGTTCCAGGTCTTCCCGCCGCAGCAGCGAGGAGCGGCGATGGGCATTTTCGGCATCGGCGTGGTGCTGGCGCCGGCCCTCGGTCCCTGGGTGGGCGGGGTGCTGATGGACAATTTCGATTGGCGCTTCCTCTTCTATCTGGGGATCCCGTTCGGGGTCGTCGGCATCGTCCTCGCCAACCTGTTCCTGCCGTCCCGGAACCCGGACCTCGAGCGGCAAAGGCTCGACTGGCCGGCGATCCTGTATCTCTCCGTGTTCCTGCTGTCGGTGCTTCAGGCGATTTCGAGCGGCCAGCGGCTGGGATGGGACTCCAACATCGTGATCGGTGAGATCGCTCTGGCGCTCGCGGCCGGTGGAGCCTTCCTCTGGCATGAACACCGAACCCCTCATCCGATGCTCGATCTGCGACTGTTCTCCAACGGGCCGTTCGCCGCAGCCTGTGTCGTCAGTTTCGTCCTGGGGGCGGGCCTGTTCGGCTCAACCTATCTACTGCCCATTTTCGTCCAGCAGATTCAGAATCTTACGCCAACGCAGGCCGGACTTCTTCTCATGCCGGCGGGGTTCGCCCTCGTTTTCGTCTTCCCCCTTGCCGGAAAACTCAGCGACATGGCGCCCCCGGGCGTGCTGATCGGTTTCGGCATGGCCATCTTCGCTTACGCATCGTGGCTCCTCTCGCATGTCAGCGTCGACACCGCCTTCTGGACGCTGGCCTGGTGGACGGTGATCAGCCGGGTCGGCATGGGGTTCGTCTTTCCATCGCTCAGCGCTGGTTCGCTGACCGTCTTGCCGCCGCAGCTTCTGAGCCAGGGGTCAGGCGCGATGAACTTCACCCGACAGCTCGGCGGCGCCCTGGGCACCGGCCTGCTTGCAGTCATTGTGGAACGGCGCACCGCCTTCCATGGCGATCTCATCGCCGCAACCCAGACCTCGGACAATGTCGCGACCACTGCCTATGTTCAGGGGGCAGGACGGGCCATCGCCCAACTGGGCGTGGGCGGGCTGGACCAGGCCGCGGCCTCGGGCTGGCTACTGGGACAGACGGTCGTCTATCAGGCCGCGGCCGCCGCCTATCGCGACGGCTTTCTGATCACCGCGGTCGTTTTCGCCGGCGCACTCCTGCCCACCTACATTCTTCACCGCGCCCTGCAGACGAACCGAAAGCCTTCTGCGGCGCCTCCCACCGCCATGGAGGCCGAAGGGGATATCGAGGCCGGCTTCGCGCTCGAACCGATTCTGCCGGACGATGCGGGGCCGCAGCGGAAGAGCGGCGCCGCCTGACGGTTTCAATCGGCCTTGGGAATCGCTCCGCCCCGAACCTCCACGAGGAAGCGCACGACGGCCGTGAACCGCGGACCCCGCGCCCTGATCTCCTCGTGCGCGAGTTGGGGCTGCAGGGCGTTGAGCCGTGTCGCGAAGCCGATCATCACGTCGAGCACGGCGAGCGAGACGTCCTCCGCAAGCTCCGCCGACAGGCCAGAGGCCCTCTGCGCCAAAAGCGCCGAGAAGACCCCTATGCTTTGCCGGACGGCCGCGAAAACGGTATCGCGAACGGGTTGGAAGGTCTCATCTTCCGTGAGCAGAAACCCCATCAGGGCGCGCCCTTCCGACGCGACCAGGATTCCGAGGCACCGACCGACGAACTCGTCCAGCCAGTCCTCCGCGCCGGGACCCGTATTGGTCAAGGTTTCCCGAACATGCGAACGCCAGCGTTCCAGCGCCGCTCGGATCGCGGCCTCAACGAGCTGGTCCTTGGAACTATACCGTTGATAGATCGTGCGCTTGCTCATGCGGGCCTGCCGGGCGACCGCCTCGATGGTGGTCCTTGAGTATCCGCGTTCGACGAAAATCCGCCATGTCGCCGCCAGCAGGTCCGGGTCGATAAGCTCAGCCGCCTCGGGCGTGGGACGCCCAACCTTTCGATCACGATCGAGTGCGGCCTGAGACGTGGGTGGGACAGGGCGAGTCATCCTCATACCTTAAGGAACTCAAGTTCGTTGAGCGAGTTTCCGAGGGTAACGGTACGGCGCATTACCGCGACTGGAGAACGATGTATGAAGCAGATCCGGATCGCCCTGATCGCATCCAGCCTTCTGATCCTCAGTGCATGCGCGACCGTCGACCGTGCTCCGAAAATTGCGCTTCACGAGCTGGAGCGCGGCCTGGTCGCAACGCAAGACCCGAGGATTTTGCCTAACGATCAAGCCCGCCTGGACCGCATCGCCGAGGATTTCCGCAGACGGCTCACTCGCGGCGATCAGCGACGCTCCATCCTCGCCCTCTCGGGAGGTGGAGCAAACGGGGCCTATGGCGCTGGCATGCTGGTCGGCTGGAGCCAGCGCGGCGACCGGCCCGAGTTCGACATCGTTACAGGCGTGAGTACGGGCGCGCTCGCCGCACCCTACGCCTTCCTCGGTTCGGACTGGGACGACGAACTCGCCGCAGCCTATTCCGAAGGCCATACAGAGGGATTGTTGAGCTGGCGAAGCTTCGCCGCATTTCTGTCCCCCGGCCTGTTCAGTCCCCGAACGCTGGAAGCGCTCGTTGAAGAGCACGTCACGCCAGCGCTGCTGACGGAAATCGCGCAAGCGACTCGAGAGGGACGCAGGCTTCTCGTCGCCACGACCAATCTGGATTCAGGCGAGACCGTGATCTGGGACATGGGGCTTCTGGCCGAGGCCGGGGACGAGAACGCGCTTCGCCTGTTCCGTCAGGTTCTGCTCGCCTCAGCCAGCATTCCGGGCGTCTTCCCTCCGGTCCTGATTGCGGGGGTGACCGAATCGGGGACGGTGCAGCAGGAGCTGCACGTTGACGGCGGGGTGAACACGCCCTTCCTCGGGGTTCCAGAAGGCATGATCCTCAGCGGCGAAACTCTGCCCGGCTGGCGTGGCAGCGAACTCTTCATCATCGTCAACGGAAAGCTGGGGCTCAGTCGGCGTCAGACCCGCGGGAGTCTGCCGTCTGTCTTCGCCCGATCCTACCAGAGCATGACCCAGTCGCTTCTGCGAACCAGCCTTGCGGCTCAAGGCGCGTTCGCACGCCGCAACGGCATGCGCATCAGCGTGGCCGCCATCCCGCAGGAGGTTGAGGCTTCCGCCCTCGATTTTGATCAGGACGCCATGAAAGCCCTCTTCGAAGAGGGGCGCCGCCGGGCCGTGAGCGGCAGTGGCTGGGTCCCCCTGGATGCCGAAGTGGTTGAGCCGCCCTCCCCGCAGGACGCTGAACCGGCCGCCGAACCGGCTCCCGACGCCCGGTAGCCCAACGGAACATGATCATGCAGACGAGAAGAGATTCCCGACGGGTTCCGTCGGCGGCGGCGATCGGCTGCCTGGCCGCCTTGGGCTTTGCAGGCGAGGTCCGGTCGCAGGAAGACACCCGCGAAATCCGGGTCGCCGTCATGCAGCACGATGTTCTTCACCCGGGGTCCGATGATCGCGAAGGCGGAGCAAACCTTGAGATGGCGCTGCTGAGCCGTCCCATCACCGTCCTCGATGCGGTTGGCCGGCCCCGGGCCTACATAAGCGGATCGCTGAACAGCGACGGCGACACGAATTTCGCTTCGGTTGGGCTTTCCTGGCGCCGCGCCGTCTCGGACCGGGTCAGCGGCGAGTTTCAGTTCGGTTACGCCGTTCATGACGGGGTGCTGGATACGGACGATCCGGTGGAGGCGCGGTCCCGGCTTCTGCTGGGCTCACGAGATCTCTTTCGCAGCGCCCTGGGTCTCAACTGGGAAGTCTCAAGGGACGTCAGCATCGGTGTGCAGTGGGTGCATCTGTCTCATGGACAGGTCCTGGGAGATGGACGCAACCAGGGGATCGATACCGCCGGCCTGGTGATGACCTACCGATTTCGCTGACGGAGTCGGATGACTGCCCGGGATCTTCAACTCCGCCGTGGCGCGCGAGCCCCGTCTCGCGGAGCGCCCTGGACCTCGGGCGGCCAGTTGATCGGCGGAGGCCCCACCTTGAGTCGACAATGCGGAGCGATCGACCGGGACAAGCACAACGTCATTCTTGAGGCGGCGATCGATGTTGCGGGCGGCGCAAGGCCCTCCTTGGCTGCGGTCGCCAGCCGGGCGCGTGTATCGCGCCAGACCGTTTACAACCAGTTCGGCGGCGCGCAGGGCGTGCGGCGTGCGGTTCTCAACTGGTGCGAGGCGGCGCTCCGGGAACCGTTTGAAACCTTTCCCGCCCAATCGGAGACCCGAACCGCCTTGGCCGCCTATGCAGAATCCGCCTTGAGGCATGTGGGCGCCGCCCGGTACCACCGCGCGATCCGGGCCGTGGGCCGGGTCCTGCCCGACGACAAGACCTTGCCGAATGCGATCTGCGCTGAAATCTCGGAAGCGTGCACGTCCAGCCTCAGAGACTTCCTCGAGCGGGAGATGAGAGCAGGAACGCCTGATGGGCGCGGATCCGGACGAGGCCGCCGCTGAGTTTCGCGCCATGACGGTGACCCGAACCCAACTGCGCATGCTCGCCGGCTTGTTCGACGCCGCCGAGATCAGCGACGCCTCAAAGGAGGCCCGCACCGCCGCTGACCGACCTCTACAGCTGTATGGGTGCGGGCGCGAGAAACCATGGCCGCCCACGGGGGCGGGCCTCCAACGACCGTCGGGTGGAAAACCAGCCTTAGCGCAGGGGGCGAACGCCCAGCGGCGCGGCCGGCGGGCGGCAGTTTCTTTGCAGGCCGACGCCCTTGAGGAACGATCGGCGCACCAACCCCGCCTGAATTGATTGCTGAACCCGGCGGCTGTGCTGTTCCGCGCCGGACAGACGGCGGACCCAGCTGCGCATGGGAATGAAGTCCGTCACCGTGTCTCGAACGACGTCCAGCGCGGCGCCGGCGGCGATGTCTTCCGTACGTTCGACGCCCGCCCGTTCAGGATCGTCAAGATCGGGTCCAAGCGCCTCATCCAAGCGTGAGACCTCGGCCGATATCAGTCTGCACCCGCTGAGGCCGGCAAGCTCATAGGGATGGGCGACTGCTTCGGTCAGAACGGCCGGAATCACGTCGCGGCGCACATTCAGATCTTCGAGCGGTGTCGCTGCGGCGTCGCCGACACCCGCCCTGAACGTCTGCGTCCCCCGGTCAATGGACATACCGCCATTGCATGCCGCCAGCGGGGCGACGAGTAGAAGGGCTGCTATTGATTTTCGCAGCATGATGATCCTCAACCAGACAACTGACGCGGCAGGGGAAGCGCAGCGCGGCCGACGACCGCGCTGCGCCGGGGAGAAGGACACCCGGACAAGGGCATTGACGAAACTCATCAGGGTACCCGAGCGTTCCATTTCGGGTCTTCGTCTTGAAGGCGCTTTTTCGGGTCTTCGTCTTGAAGGCACTTTGTGGTGGGCTAATCTGTGCGGAAAATTACGATGCTGATGGCTTGCGCTATGGTGGGCGTCGGGGCCTGCGAGCAGGAGAAACGGGCTCCGGAACCGGTCGAAGCGGTTCCTCTGGAGGCGCCGATGGCGGCCACCAATGACCCGGAGATCAGGGACGTCAATTCGCCCGAGGGATATCTTGTCGCCGCCTGCTACGACGACCTGTATGTCCTCGCGGCGGCAAAGGCGATCAAGGCCCGATCCCCGGACCCTCAGATCAAGGCTCTGGCCACCCGTCTGGAGACACGACACGTCCAGTTGCTGGCGATTCAGTCAACCTTTCTGGCGGATCTCGGCGGGGCAGCGGCTCCCTCGCACCTGTCGGCCCCACATGCCGCCTATGTCGCCGATCTCGAAGCCGCCGCTCCGCGGGAGCGTGACCGGCTCTGGTTGACGCAGCAAATCACCGTGCTGCTCGACTCCTCTCTGCTGCACACCACTTTCTCGCTTCACGCCGACGATCCGCGTCTGAAGTCTCATGCCCAGGCAGCCAGCCTCTCGGCCCAAAACCATCTAGACCAAGTCCGCCGCCTCGGGGGTGACAAGCTGCGGCCCCTGGGCGCCTGAAAAAGTCGATGATCGGGGTGAAAGGGGTGCGGGCGCACGCGTCCGAACGTGTCCACCTGACGGTGTCGGAGGCTGAGGGGGGCCAGGGTAGCAGAATTTCCGAAGGCGGCGTCACCGTGTCGGTGGCGACCCGCGCGGAGGGTGTGAGGCGTTTCATCCGGCTGCTTCTTCGTCAGAATGAAGTGCAGGTAGTGAGGGGTCTCCTTGACGTTCCTGGGATGAGAGCCTCTGCGCCGATGATCGTGCAATTATAGGACGCGCCCTGGCTTGATCCCCTGATCCCCATCCGGAGTTCACGGAACCTCCTTGAGCCTTCGGCTGGGATGTGTTCGAACAGCGTTTGTCGAACGTTCCCGACTTGTGTTCCGCTAGGTCCATCGTCTTCCCGCGGGCCGAAGCCAAGGCCGCCAGCGTCCGGGTAGCCATGATTTCGTCTTCTAAGGCGGTGGCTTGGTGAAAAGCTTGGCGATCATGGGTTCATAGACGTGCCTCTGGCCGCCACAACAGTCGGCGACTAGGAACAAGAGCAGGTTCTGCACATGAGCCATGTTGGCTCGGTAGAGAATCTCACGGCTGATCCGGTCGCTTGTTATCAGGTGCGCTTTCTTGAGGACCGACAAATGCGACGACAGGCTGCTCGCCGGCAGCTTGGCGTTCGGCGTCGAACTGTTCAGTTTCTCCAGCATTGCGGTCGGCTTCATCCCGCCGGGCTCCGCGTCGATCAGCATTTTAAAGACCTCCAGCCTGGGCTCGTGACCCAGTGCCGAAAGAGACTCTACCGCAATCCTCGTTTCCATATTTTGAACCTAGTCGAATAGTCGTATTGGTCAAGCCCCCCCAATCGTCGCCATCGGCTGGGTGGGTTAAAGATCAGTTCGAGCAACTTTCCGAAGTTGCTGTTTTGTTCATGTGGCGGATTGTCGCGATCTCAACAAATATGATGTCACGATGGTTGACACCACTGAGGTCTATACGTCGCGATTATTGACACATCCTGTCAAAAATCTTGACACTGGAGGACCTAAGCCTCGAAGTTCTAATTATTTTCCGTAGGTTATCCGAACGAAGCCTAAGGACGACTTTAATCGATGCACACGGAAATAACAGCGTTGCCCCAAAGCAACATATTACGAGATTTCTCGTTTTCTCGTATCGACAAGCGTTGACCTGCTTTTGGCTCCTGACGCATACGCTTGTCGATGGTCAACCAACTCAGCACCAGCAAGAGGTCCGCGATCCTCCGGGATATGATGGAACGCCAAGGCATCAACGCGCTGGCGCGGACCAAAGACGGTAACACGGGGCAGTCTGGCCGCCCGAGCCAGGTGACGGTCCTGAAGCTGCTTGCTGACGCGGGCGATACCGCCATCGACTTCCTCGACCAGAAGATGCGTGATCTCCCTGTCAGGTATGTCGAGGCCGACGAGATGTTCGCCTTTGTCGGCATCCGGGGCCTGACCCTGTTGAAGAACCAGATGCGCGCGCCCAAGGGGCAGGGCGTCTTCTGGATTTGGATGGCTATCGACCCCGTCAGCAAGCTGATCGTCGCCTGGCATGTCGGCGGTCGAGGTAACGCGGACGCAAAGATTTTCATCGCCGACCTGAAGGCGCGGTGCGCTGGCCGCATCCAATTGACGACCGACTCGCACCGCGCCTACTTCGAGGCGGTCGGGTCGGAGTTCGGCGACGACATCGATTATGCGACGGTGAAAAAGCAGGACGACAACGAGCAGCAACTGGTCGTTGAGGAATACACCGGCGTGAAAATGCCTTACCGGCCCAAGAAGCGTCCCAAGCGTGAAATGCACCCGCCCGTCGTTCGCAGCGGCACCCCGGATGAGGACTGGATCACAACCAATCACATCGAAAGCTTCTTCCAGAAGCTGCGCCAGAACCTTGGGCGGTTCGCGCGCAAGTCGGCGCTCCACTCGAAAACGCTGATCAATCTCAAGCGGGCGCTCGCGCTCTACATCTATCACTACAACTTCCAGCGCATCCACATGACGATCAAGACGACGCCGGCGATGGAGGCCGGCATCGATGACGACCGCTGGACCTGGGAGAACTTCATGGACCTCGTCGATGAAAGGGCGGCGGCTCAGAAGGCAGCCCGGCGTGCCGGTCAGTTGGAGGCCGCCCGCCACGTTGATGACGAGAACATCATCCGCCTGAAAGCCCCCCGCGACGAGCAGGCGGGCGAATACACCGTCATGGTCAGCCTGCACCAGAAATACGCCAAGATTCACCTGACCGCCTGCGTGCATCTGCGCGACACCCCTGGCCGGCAGAGCAAGAGGGGCGACTCTCACAAATTCCAGTGCGAAACCTTCGACGCCGCTCAGAACCTCGCCTACGACTTCATGCCCGACGACGTGGATGTCTGCAAAATCTGCCTTGGCGCGTATCACCGCCTCGACACTGGACGCGGCAAGGGCGGCAGCAACCTGAAGCACTAGAGGCGGCAGACGAACGGCGCGTCGTCACCGACGCGCCGTTAATGGTCTGCCCCACTCCGACAGCAGCATCGCCATGACCTTGGACGGGTCTTCTGCGATGGCGACCTCGACACCATCGACGAGGCCGATGAAGCGGTCGTTCGCGACATCGGGATCGACGACGATCGTGATGGTGCGCTCGCCCTTATGAACGACGATCTTGTAGTCTTGGCCTGTCATTGCCGTGCTCCGAAGACAGAGGCGGTGTTGCCTCCGTCATGTCGGGCGCAAGATTCTTGCTACGGCTGGCCCAGCGGCGGAGGGGCCTGAATTTCAAACTGTGTCAGTGCCCGCGCGGCGCATCCCTGGAGCGCCGTCCGGCGTTGCTGTATCCTCGACCCCGCCGCGGCGGCAGGTCTCCTGAAGCCGTAGCGCGAGGTTCCCTTCTGGCCGACCCCTACATCCTCTTCCTGCTCGGCCTCGGCGGCGTCGTTCTGCTGGTGTCCTGGGCGCCGGTCGGCCTGAAGCGGCTGCCGCTGACGCTCGCCATCCTGTGCGTGGCCCTGGGCGTGCTGGTCTTCTCCAGCGGCCTCCTGGCTTTCGACCCAGATCCACGCACCTGGGACACCGCCACCGAGCGGCTGACCGAGCTGGTGGTGATCATCAGCCTGATGGGAGCGGGGTTGAAGATCGACCGGGTTCCCGGCTGGCGCAGGTGGTCGACGACGTGGCGGCTGCTCGCGATCGCCATGCCCCTCACCATCGCCGCCGTCGCCTGGCTCGGCTGGGCCGGCCTCGGCTTCAGCCTGGCCATGGCCCTGCTCTTCGGGGCCAGCATGGCGCCGACGGATCCGGTGCTGGCCTCCGACGTCCAGTGCGGCCCCCCCAGCTCCGGCGACGAGGACGAGGTCCGCTTCGGTCTGACCTCCGAGGCCGGGCTGAACGACGCCCTGGCCTTTCCCTTCGTCCATCTCGCCATTCTCGCCGCCGCCGGCGGGCTGGCGACCCAGGGCGGCCTGGTCGACTGGTTCAGCATCAAGGTCGGCTGGAAGCTGCTGGCCGGGCTGGGGTCCGGGCTGCTGATCGGCAAGGCGCTCGGCTATCTGCTGTTCCGCAGCCGCCGCGGCCTGTCCAGTCTGGCCGACGGCCTGATCGCCCTCGCCGCCACCCTGATCGCGTATTCGGTCACCGAGATGGTCCACGGCTACGGCTTCCTCGCCGTCTTCGTCTGCGCCGTGATGATCCGCGGCTCGGAGCGCGACCACCACTTCCATCAGGAAATGCACGACTTCTCCGACCAGATCGAACGGCTGCTGATGATGCTGCTGCTGGTCCTGTTCGGCGGCGCCCTGGCCAACGGCCTGCTGTCCAGCCTGACCTGGACGGACGCCCTCGTCGGCCTCGCCGTCGTCTTCCTCGTCCGCCCGGCGGCGGGGCTGCTGGCCATGGTCGGTTCGGGCCAGCCGCTGCGCGAGCGCCTGCTGCTGGCCTTCCTCGGCATCCGCGGCGTCGGCTCGGTCTACTATCTGGCCTACGGCATCAATCACGGCGACTTCGGCGACAGCGAGCGGCTGTGGGCCGTGGTCGGCTTCATCATCCTGCTGTCGATCGTGGTGCACGGCGTCACCGCCACGCCCCTGCTGCAGCGCCTGAACCGCCGCCGCGAGACCACCGCCGCGGCCTTCCCCGAGGGCGCCGCCCCTGCTAACCCTCCCGCCTCGAAGGACGGAGACTGAACCATGGCGAGCGAGAGCGGCTGGAACATGCCCACGGGCGACCTCATGAAGGGCAAGAAGGGCCTGATCATGGGGGTGGCGAACTCCAACTCCATCGCCTGGGGCATCGCCTCGCAGCTGGCGGCCCAGGGCGCCGAGCTGGCCTTCACCTATCTCGGCGAGGGGCTGGAGCGCCGCGTGCGCCCGCTGGCCGAGAGCGTCGGCGCGAAGCTGCTGATCCAGGCCGACGTCACCGACGACGCCTCGATGGACGCCGCCTTCGCCGAGTTGGAAAAGGAATTCGGCACGCTGGACTTCGTCGTCCACTCGGTGGCCTTCGCCAACAAGAACGAGCTGCAGGGCTCCTTCGTCGACAACACCACCCGCGACAGCTTCCTGCTGGCCATGAACATCTCGGCCTTCAGCTTCGTCGACGTGGCCCGCCGCGCCTCGAAGCTGATGCCGAACGGCGGCGCCATGATCACCATGACCTACCTCGGCTCCGAGCGCGCCATCCCCAACTACAACACCATGGGCGTGGCCAAGGCGGCGCTGGAGGCGGCGACCCGCTACATCGCCCGCGACCTCGGGCCGAAGGGCATCCGCGTCAACGCCATCTCGGCCGGGGCCATGCGCACCCTGTCGCTGGCGGGCATCTCGGGCGGCCGCGGCATGATCGCCCAGGGCCGGGCCATGTCGGCGATGAAGGAGGACACCTCGATGGAGGGCGTGGCCGGCTGCGCCCTGTGGCTGTGCTCGGACCTCGGCCTGTCGACCACCGGCGAGGTCATCCACGTGGACGCCGGCTTCCACATGATGGGCCTGCCGGACGGGGAGGAATAGGCCTCAGCGGGCCGCCCGCTCCACCCGTCGGTAGCGATACCGGTCGCGGATGTTCGGGCCGAAGAAGCGGCCCTTCGAGAAGGCGTTGCGGAAGTCGGCGACCACTTCCGGCGGCACGGCCTCGTAGTCGTAGACGTCGCCCGAGGTGAACACCACGCGCAGGCGGCGGTGCGGTTCGTCGTAGGTGAAGCGGCGGATGACGCTGGAGGGCATGGCCGCCGCCTCCGCCTCAGTCCCTGAGCGAGTCGGGCACCAGGCCGCCGTTCTCGGCCAGCTTGCGCCACACCGCCTTCGACAGGGCGATGTTCTGCTCGGCCGAGCCGTGCGGGCCGGCGTGGACGTTCAGCTCCTCGGCCAGCTGCTTGCGCGCCTCGAGGCTGGAGTCGAGGCCCAGCAGCTTGAGCAGGTCGACGATCGAGGTGCGCCAGTTGCCGGCCGCCGCCTCGCCCTCTATCTCCGCCATCGACTGCAGCACCGCCTCGACGTCGACCGGCGGCAGGGCCGTCTGCGCGGGCGCCGCGGTGGCGATCACGGTCGGCTGCGGAGCCGGCGCGGCGGCGGGCTCCTGCTCCTTCCGGTGTCCCCGGATGCGGTCCCAGATCGAGCTGAAGATACCCATGCGATCGCCTTCCTCTGTTGGACCGGCGTAACGCTTCGGCAGGGGCCGGGTTCAGTCCGGCTCGCGCTCGTCGACCTCGTTCGGGCGCACGGCGCGCAGCCAGCCCTCGGCGATGTGCAGGTCCGGCACGGCCTCGCGGGTGAAGGGCAGGTACCAGGTCGGTCCGCCGGCCGCCGGGGCGATCTCCAGCATGTCCGAGGCTCCGAAATTCTGCACCGACTTGACCCGGCCCAGCACGACGTCCGCGGGATCGCGCGCCTCCAGCCCGATCAGGTCGGTCAGGTAGAACTCGTCCTCCTCCGGCTCGGGCAGCCGGGCGCGGGGCACGAACAGCTTCAGCCCGCGCAGGGCGTCGGCCTGCTCCTTGGTGGCGATCTCCTTAGCCCGCCCGACCACGCCGTTCTTGTCAGGGCGCGCCGACAGCAGGGTCAGCCCCGGCGAGCCGTCGGCGCGCAGCAGGTCGCGATAGTCGAGCAGGGTCATGGGGTCGGCGGTGTAGGCCGTCACCCGCACCTCGCCCTTGACCCCGAACCCGCCGGCCACCTGGCCGACCAGCACCAGCTTTTCCCCAGCCACTCGCATCTCCGCGTCTGAACCTGCCGCCAGATAGCAGAAAGGCGGCGCCCGGTGGACGCCGCCTTCCTTTCGTTTCGATCCGGCGAGGGGATCAGCCCTCGGCCTTCTCCTCGGTCGCCTCTTCGGCGGCCGGGGCCTCCTCGGCGGCGGCTTCGGCGGCCGGAGCCTCTTCAGCGGCGGCTTCAGCAGCCGGAGCCTCTTCGGCCGGAGCGGCGTCAGCGGCGGCCTTGGCGGCGGCGGCCTCTTCCTTGGCGCGGGCGGCGGCTTCGGCCGCTTCAGCCTTGGCCGCGGCCTCGGCTTCCAGACGGTCGGCCTCGCGCTGGGCGCGCTCGGCGGCGCGCTCCTGGGCCTTCTTGCCCGGCTCGGCCTTCTTCGGGTTGTTGCCCTGGGTCCACTTCACCTTGTCGGCCAGCGCCTCGTCCTGCGACAGGAAGCGAGCGACGCGGTCGGTCGGCTGGGCGCCCTTGCCCAGCCACTCGGCGATGCGGTCGGTCTTCAGGACGACGCGCTTCTGCTCACCGTCGCGCGGCAGCATCGGGTTGTAGCTGCCGACGCGCTCGATGAACTTGCCGTCACGCGGCGAGTGGGAGTCGGCGACGACGATGTAGTAGTACGGGCGCTTCTTGGCGCCGCCGCGGGCCAGACGAATCTTCAGCATTTCAGGTCTCTTTCGGTAGTCAGTTCTTCTTGGGGAAGCCCGGCAGCCCCGGAAGGCCGCCCGGCAGGTTGGGCATCTGTCCGCCACCCAGGCCGGCGAGCCGGTCCTGGAGGGCTTTCATCTCCTCGGCGCTGGGTTCGGCCATCTTGCCTCCGCCCATCGCCTTCAGGCGGGCCATGTCCGGTCCGCCCATTCCGCCGCCGACGCCGCCCAGCATGGCCGCCATCTGCTGCATCTTCTTCGGCCCGCCGCGGGACAGCGCCTTGACCGTGTCGGCCATCTGGCGGTGCTGCTTGAGCAGGCGGTTGACGTCCTGGACCTCGACGCCGGCGCCGGCGGCGATGCGCCGCTTGCGGCTGGCGTTCAGCAGGTCGGGCTTCTTGCGCTCGGCCTTGGTCATCGAGCTGATGATCGCCTCCTGGCGGCCGATCATCCGGTCGTCGATATTGGCGTCGGCCATCTGGGCCTTCATCTTGGCCACACCGGGCAGCAGGCCCATGATGCCCTGCAGGCCGCCCATGCGCTTCATCTGCTGCAGTTGGCCCATCAGGTCGTCGAGGTCGAACTGGCCCTTTGCCAGCTTCCTCGCCATCTTCTCGGCCTTCGCCTGGTCGAGCTCCTGGCTGGCCTTCTCGACCAGCGCCACGATGTCGCCCTGGCCGAGGATGCGGCCGGCCACGCGCCGGGCGTCGAACACCTCCAGCTGGTCGACCTTCTCGCCCGCGCCGAGGTATTTGATCGGCAGGCCGGTGACGGCCCGCATCGACAGCATGGCCCCGCCACGCCCGTCGCCGTCGGCGCGGGTCAGGATCAGTCCGGTCAGCGGCAGGCGCTCGTGGAAGGCGCGTGCGGTGCGCACCGCGTCCTGGCCGGTCAGGCTGTCGGCCACGAGCAGGGTTTCGACCGGCCTCGCCACGGCGGCGACCTCGGCCACCTCGGCCATCAGCGCCTCGTCGAGGGTGATCCGGCCGGCGGTGTCGAGGATCAGGACATCGAAGCCCTGCAGCTTCGCCGACGACAGGGCCCGCTTGGTGATCTGGACCGCCGACTCGCCCTTGACGATCGGCAGGGTGGCGACCTCGATCTGCCTGCCGAGGGTTTCGAGCTGCTCCATGGCCGCCGGACGCCGGGTGTCCAGCGAGGCCATCATCACCTTCTTGCGGTCGAACTTCGTCAGCCGCAGCGCCAGCTTGGCGGAGGTGGTCGTCTTGCCCGAGCCCTGCAGGCCGGCCATCAGCACCACGGCCGGCGGCGTGGCGTTCGTGTTCAGCGGGACCGGCTCCTCGCCGCCCAGCATCTCGACCAGGCCGTCGTAGACGATCTTGACCACCTGGTCGGCCGGCTTGACCGAGCGGATCACCTCCTCGCCGGTGGCGCGCTCGGTGGCGAAGGCGATGAAGTCCTTGACGACCGGCAGGGCGACGTCGGCCTCGAGCAGGGCGACGCGCACCTCGCGCATGGCCTCGGCCACGTCCTTCTCGGACAGGGCGCCGCGGCCGGTGATCCGGTCGAAGACGCCTGTCAGCCGCTCGTTCAGAGCCTCGAACATCCAAACCCTTTCATGCGCGGTCCCGCGGCTCCATACGACGACGACCCCCGTGGACGATCACGTCGACGGGGGGTTCTCGCCTGCCTCGTCCGGCCGGGCCGGGGTCGTGCAGGTGGAGACGCAGGGTTCACTTGCGCCGGAAGCGGCGGCTTATGGCGGAAAACCCCGGCGAAGACAAGGCGGGGACGGCCGCCGGGTGATCACCGTTCAGCTTTCGGCGAATTCATGCGCCGTCGCTATTTCGCCGCGGAAGGCACACGCGGCTGCAACAGCGTGGCCGTATCCGGAACCGTCGCCGCCCCGAGCGACCGCATCCCGCCAAGGAGATCGCCGTGAAAACCCTCGCTTCTCTCGCCGCCGTCCTGACCCTCGCCGCCGCCGGCGCCGTCTCCGCCCAGGAGACGCGCATCCGCTGGGACGACCTCGACCTGTCGACCGCCGCCGGCGCCGCCGCCTTCGACGCCCGCCTCGACGCCGCCGCCCGCCGCATGTGCCGCGACGCGCGTCGGCCCGGCAGCCGCATCGGCGATCACGCCTTCTGCCTGTCCGCCTTCCGCAACGAGGCCATCCGCCAGCTGCCCGGCACGGCCCAGGTCGAGTATGCGCTCAGCCGCCTGCCGATGGTCGAGGCCTGATCGCCCGGGGGGACGGGGGCCGCGACCTCAGCAGCCCCCGTCGTCATAAGCTGTGCTTCTGTGTAGCTGTACAGTTCTCGGGCTCTATTCGCCGTTTTGTCGCGGTTCCGGTCTGGCGAACGTCACACCCGCCAATCATGTGGCTTGTGCCGCAATCCCGCGGCCTGGAGCCTCTCCGATGACCCGGACCCTGCTTTCCCTCGCCGGCGCCGTGCTGCTGTACGCCGCCCCCGCCGCCGCCCAGGACACCCTGCGCGTGCCCTTCGCCGACCTGGACCTGTCCACCGGCGCCGGCGCCGCCGCCTTCGACGCGCGCGCCGCCGAGGCCGCTCGCGACGCCTGCCGCCGCGGCCCGTCGGGCATGGTCGACACCACCTGCGTGAAGATCGTGCAGCGCGAGATCGTGCGTCAGCTGCCGGCGGCCCGCCAGGACGACTACGCCCGCGCCCGCCGCGGCGAGCGGGTCCTGGCCATGGTCAGCCCCGCCTGGCCGGCGTGAGCCATATCGGCTGTCACGCCGGTATCGCCGGTCCCCCCCGGCGTGGCCCGCTTGTCCTCGCCGGAAAGTATCGCTTGCAGAAGGGCCCGCGGACCGCTCCGCGGGCCCTGTCGCATCAGTTGGTCGGGAAGCCCCGCACCTTGAGCAGGGCGGCGACGTCCGGATCGCGGCCGCGGAAGCGGCGGTAGGCCTCGCCGCGGTCCGACGAGTTGCCCTCGGACAGGATGATGGCCTTGTAGCGGGCGGCGATGTCCGGATTGAACACGTCGCCCGACTCCTCGAAATAGGCCCAGGTGTCGGCGTCCATCACCTCCGACCACAGGTACGAATAGTACCCGGCCGAGTAGGCGTCCGAGGTGAACAGGTGATTGAACTGCGGCAGGCGGTGCCGCATCACGATCTCCTTCGGCATGCCGTAGCGTTCCAGGCTCTCGCGCTCGAAGGCGTCCGGATCGGTCGGCGGATCGGCGCGGGTGTGCAGGTCCATGTCGACCAGGGCCGAGGACAGGTAGCTGACCGTGGCGTAGCCCTGGTTGAAGGTCTGCGAGGCCTCGACCTTGTCGACCAGCGTCTGCGGCATCGGCTGGCCGGTCTCGACGTGCTTCATGTAGCCGTCGAGGATCGGCCGGCTCAGCACCCAGTGCTCGTGCACCTGCGACGGATACTCGACGTAGTCGCGCGGCGTGCCGCCGAGCCCCGGATAGGTGATCCGGTACGACAGGTAGTGCAGCGCGTGGCCGAACTCGTGGAACAGCGTCTCGGCGTCGTCCAGCGAGATCAGCACCGGAGCGTCGCCCTCGGCCTTGATGAAGTTGTTGTTGTTCGAGGCCAGCACGTTCTTGACCCCGTCGTAGGTCGAGTAGCCGCGGTAGCTGGTCATCCACGCGCCCGAGCGCTTGCCCGGACGGGCGTAGTCGTCGGCGTAGTAGAGGCCGGCGTGCTGGCCGTGGTCCTTGACCTCGTAGACCACCACGTCCGGATGCCAGACCGGCACGGTTCCCTGCGGCAGGCGCTCGAAGGTGAAGCCGTACAGCCGCCGCGCCATCTCGAACGAGCCGGCGCGGACGTTGTTGAGCTCGAAGTACGGCTTCAGCTCGTTCTGGTCGAGGTCGTACTTCTGCTTCCGGACCTTCTCGGCGTAGTACAGGTAGTCCCAGGGCTCGATGTCGTGGCCGGCGATGGCGCGCATGTCAGCCACCTCCTCGGCGACCCGCGCCTTGGCCGGCGCCCAGACCCGCATCATCAGGTCCATGGCCGCTTCCGGCGTCCTGGCCATGGTGTCCTGCATCCGCCACGCCGCATGGTGCGGGAAGCCCAGCAGCTTGGCCCGCTCGGCGCGCAGCTTCACGATCTCGGCGATGATCGCATTGGTGTCGTTCGCATCGCCGTTATCGCCCCGGTTGACGAACTTCCGCCAGACCTGCTCGCGCAGGTCGCGGTCGTCGGCGAAGGTCAGGAAGGGATCCACGCTGGAGCGGGTGTTGACGATCACCCAGCCGTCGAGATTGCGCGCCCGGGCGGCGGCTGCGGCGGCGGCCTTGTTCGACTCAGGCATGCCGGCCATGCCGGCCTCGGTCGGGATGACCGTCCAGGTCTTCTCGTCGTTGACCACCTTCTGCGAGAACGAGGTGAAGGCGTTCGACAGGGCGGTGTTGATCCGGCCCAGTTCGGCCTTGCCGGCGGCGTCCAGCGCCGCGCCGTTGCGCACGAAGGCGTCGCGGGTGCGCTCGGCGTAGCGGGTCTGCTCCGGCGTCAGCCCCATCCGCCCGGCGTTGTCGGCCACGGCGCGGATACGCGCGAACAGCGCCTCGTTGAAGATGATCTCGTCGCCGGCGGCGGACAGCAGGGGCGAAACCTCGGTGTCCACCGCCTGGTAGTCGTCCGAGCCGATGTTCTGGGTCATCACCCCGAAGATGCTGCTGGCGCGGTCCAGCGGCTCCCCGGCCATCTGATAGGGGACCAGGGTGTTGGCGAACGTCGGATCGTCGGCCTGGTTGGCGATGGCCGCGATCTCGGCGCGCTGGAGCTCGATGCCCTCGAGGATCGCCTCGCGCAGCTTCGGCGCGGTCACCTTGTCCCACGGCGGCACGCCCTGGTAGGGCCCGGTCCACGGCTGCAGCAGCTCCGCGCGCGGCGTCTGCGCCGGCAGCACGGCGCGGCCGATGCGGGCGTCCTCGGCCAGCGAGGCCGGCGTCTGTCCGGTCCCGCCCATGCCCATGTCCATGCCGTTCGCGGCGCAGCCCGACAGGGCCATGAAGCTCCCTCCGGCGATGAGTAGGTGTCGTCTGTGCATGTGAAGCTCCGTGCCTGCCGAACGTTCCGGTGGCCGGACCCTATGCCCTCCGGCGCCTGACTGTCACCTGAACCGGCCGTAATCTTCGCCGGTGGACGCCGGACGGTCGTGCGTCTAAAGCGCGCGCCATGGCCATTGGCGTTTTCGACTCCGGCGTGGGCGGGCTGACGGTCCACCGCGAACTGACCCGCCGCTTTCCGGAGCGGGACTTCGTCTACCTCGCCGACCAGGCCAACGCCCCCTACGGCGGCCGCGCGGGCGAGGAGATCGTCGACCTGACCCGGGCCGGCTGCGAACGCCTGTTCGAGGCCGGCGCCAGCGTCATCGTGCTGGCCTGCAACACCGCCTCCGCGATCGCCCTGCGCCGCCTGCAGCAGACCTGGGCGCCCTCGCTGCGCGAGCGCTACGGCCGGCCGGTCAACATCCTCGGCATCATCGTCCCGACCATCGAGGCGGCCACCGGCCTGCCGTGGTCCTACGAGGCCGAACGCCATGGCGAGAAGGTGGAGGCGATCGACGTCATCGGCGTCTTCTGCACCGCGGCCACGGCCATGAGCCGGGTCTACGAGATCGAGATCGACAAGCGGCGTGAGGACCTGGCCGTCTTCTCCGAAGCCTGCCCCGGCCTGGCCGGGTTGATCGAACTGGGCGCGCCGGCCGAGGAGCTGCGGGTCGTGGTGCAGGACCACGTCGACGCCCTGCGTCGCCGCATCGGACGCCATCCGGACAAGGCCATCCTCGGCTGCACCCACTACGAGATCGTCGCCGACGTCTTCGCCGCCGCCCTGCCGCCGGGCACGCCGATCATCCATCAGCCGGCCGCCGTGGCGGATGCGCTGGACCGCTACTTCGAACGGCACCCGGAATACGAGCTGGGCGGCTCCGGCCGGCGCGACTTCCTGACCACCGGCCGGCCGGGCCCGCAGTCGGAACTGGTCAGCCAGTTCTGGGGCGAGCCCCTGACGTTCGCGGCGGCCTGAACGACGCGCTTGACGCGAGGCCGGCCGAGGGTCCCGGATAGTCGCTGGAGGTCGCCCTTATGAAACCATTTGCGCTCGCCGCCGCCTCGCTGCTGCTGACCGCCGGCCCGGTCTCGGCCGAGATCGCCAGCCGCACCGCCGACAGCTTCACCCTGACCTACGAGCGCACCGTCGCGGCCTCGCCCGAAGGGGTTCTCGAGGCGATCGGCCGCCCCGCCGACTGGTGGAGCGACGCGCACACCTACTCCGGCGCCGCCTCGAACATCAGCGTCGACCTGCGCCCCGGCGGATGCTGGTGCGAGACGCTTCCGGGCGGCGGGGTGAAGCACGGCGAGGCGGTGCTGGTCTGGCCCGGGCAGCGGATGGTCCGCTTCGACGCGCCGTTCGGTCCGCTACAGGGCATCGGCGCCGACGCCGTCCTGACCATGACCTGGCCCGAAGCGGACGGCGGCGGCGCCCGACAGCTGAAGTGGACCTTCGTCGTGACCGGGCCGGGCGCGGGCGCCCTGGCCGATCCCGTCGACGGCGTCATGACCGAACAATTCGGCCGCCTCGCAGATTACCTCGACCGCAACTGAGGTCAGCCCGCCAGCGCCGCCTCCGAAGCGATGATCCGGCTGGCGGCGTGAACCACCGACGCGATGCGCAGCGCCGCCTGCACCTGGGTGTTGGCCACGCCGTGCTTGCGCAGCTCGCCCTCGTGGGCGTCCATGCAGGCGCCGCAGCCGTTGATCGCCGACACCGCCGTCGACCACAGCTCGAAGTCCATCTTCGTCACGCCCGGATTGGCCAGCACGTTCATGCGCAGCCGCGCCGGCAGGGTCGTGTACTCCTGGTTCTTCATCAGGTGCAGCGAGCGGTAGTAGATGTTGTTCATGCCCATGATGGCGGCCGCGGCCTTGGCCGCGGTCATCGCCTCGGGCGTCAGCACCGTGGCGGCCTGCGCCTCGACGGCCTTCACGACCGGCGCGATCCCGATGGCGTGGGCGGAGGCGAGGAAGCAGCCCCACTTCTGCTGGTCGTTGAGCACCGTCTCGTTGGCCAGCGAGGACAGGTTCAGCGAGATGTCCTTGGCGTAGGCCGGAAGAAGGTCGCGCAGGGCGTCGATCGACATGGGGAATCCTTCAAAGCACGTGCGCTCATGCCGCGTGGCTCCGCGAGCCGGGCGTCGGCGCACTCCAGATACAAAACAGGCGGCGACTCTCGCCGCCGCCTGTCAGTGAGGACCTTGGCGCTACTGTTACGCCGCCAGGGTCTCGCCGCCCACCGGGCGGTTGCAGGCGCACAGCTCGTCGGTCTGCAGGGCGTCGACGACACGCAGGGTGTCCGCCGGCGCGCGGCCGACGTTCAGGTTGGTGACGTAGACGTGCTGGATGACGTTGTGCGGGTCGACCACGAAGGTGGCGCGCAGGGCGACGCCCTCTTCCTCGTCGAGGACGCCGAGGGCGCGGGCCAGCTTGCCGCCGTTGTCGGCGAACTGCCAGATCGGCAGCTTGTCGAGGTCGGCGTGATCACGCCGCCAGGCCAGCTTGGTGAACTCGTTGTCGGTCGAGCCGCCGAGCACCACGGTGTCGCGGTCCTCGAAGTCCTTCCCGAGCTTGGCGAATTCCGCGATCTCGGTCGGGCACACGAAGGTGAAGTCCTTCGGGTAGAAGAAGATGACCTTCCACTTGCCCTCGAAGCTCTTCTCGGTGACCGGCTCGAAGGCCGAGACGCCGTTTTCCTCGTGGCTGTTGAAGCCCGGCTTCACGCCGATGATCTTGAACTCAGGCAGTTTCTGACCGACGCTCAGCATGGCTGTTCTCCTCGAACGATTGTCTGAATGGAAATCCGTGGAGCGCCGGGGGAGCGGCGCCGCGACCGCGAAATGGCTCGTGCAGTGCACAAAGTCAATGATACCAAAGGCGATTTGTCCATAGATAGTTCTTATGATCATCATAGGCTGACAGCGTCTGACGATCATCCCGCCGGGCCTTTACGAGCGCGCGCGGCACGGCCACGGTGGCGCAACGAAGAGGGAGCTCCACGATGCGTCATCTACTCGCTGCCGTTCTCGTCGCCGCCGCCGCCGCGCCGGCCCTGGCCGTGGCGCAGACTCCGCCGGCCACCATCGGAGAGCGCTACGTCCCCGCCCCCTGGTGGATGCGGGATCCGGTGATCGCGTCGATCGGCCACGTGCGCACCCAGGTCGCCGCCAACCGCGCGGCCTTCGGGGCGTCGTTCCAGTCCATCGACCGCAGCGCCGCCGACGCCTCGGCGAAGGCGGCCGACCAGATCCGCGCCCTCAGCCAGGCGCTCGGCGCCTACGGGGTCGACGCGGTCCGGGTGGAGACCACTGTCACCACCCGCCCTCTCTACGACCAGTATCGGGACGAGAACGGCGTGCTTCGCGACAACGTTCGCGCCGACCGCATCGAGCGCTACCAGGCCGACGCTTCGGTCAGCATCACGGTCCGGGACATGCGCGTGCTCGAGCGCGTCTACGCCACGGTCGTGGCGTCGCAGCCGACCTCGATCGGCCAGGTCTCCTTCAACCTCGAGCCCGACAACGCCGTGAAGACCTGGCTCCAGGGCGAAGCCGTGCGCGACGCCGCCCGCCGGGCGCGCGAGGCGGCCTCGAACGCCGGCGCCGGCCTCGGCGCGGTGCGCGTGATCGACCCGACCGGACGGGCCTGCGAAACCGACGTGCTGGCCGGCTGGCCCGCCTATGGATCGAGCGGCCTCGCCACCGACGTGGACTACGCCCCGGCCTTCGTCCCGCCGCCGCCCCCGCCGCCGGCGCCTGTCATGGCCCGGGGAGCCGCCGCGCCGACCGAACAGCAGATCGAGTCGGCCCGCCTCGCCCTGCAACCGCCGCTGCGCGAGCTCACCGACCAGGCCTGCGTGGTTTACGCCCTGAATTGATGGGGTTGACGGCGGTGGTCCGATCACGCAACCGGAAGGCGATGTATGCTTTTCACGTCAACCCGGCGTTCGGGTCCGGGTCCGTCGCCGCAGTTGATTGGCCCCTCTGCCATGTACGCGTCCAGGACGATGCGCGCTTCCCGTGGCTGATCCTCATCCCGCGCCACGCGGGGCTGCACGAACTGGAAGATCTGGACCCTGCGGGCCGGGCGGCGCTGATCGAGGAGGTCGCAAGCGCCGGACAGCAGGTCCGCGCCATCGGCGAGTTGACCGGCCGGCCGGTCGAGAAGCTCAACGTCGCCGCCCTTGGCAACGTTACGCCGCAGTTGCACGTCCACGTCGTGGGTCGCCGGCATGACGACGGCCTGTGGCCGGATCCGGTCTGGGGCCGGGGGGGCGCAACACCCTGGGACGCGCCGACCCTGCAGCGAATCCTGTCGGGCCTGCGGCTCAGCGGAGGCGGGTGAGCGTCACCGTCCGCGTACGCCCGTCGGCGCGGAGCCGAGCACGCCAGGTCTCGCCCGCGCGCTCCAGCCTGGCGGTCCCAAGGCCTTCCAGGCGCAGGCTCCCGTCCACGGCCTCTGCGGCGCCGGCGCCGTCCGGTCCTCGCCAGCCGCCCTCGATCCGTGCTCCGGCATCGCTCAGCACCAGATCGAAGAGCACGGCTCCGTCCTCATCCATGACCCGCCAGTAGCCGTCCAGCGGCCCCGCCGCCTGGTCCGCGCGGATCTCGGCGGAGGCCACGCCCTGGTCGTAGGCGACCTCGGCGTCGGCCGGACTCGCCTCGTAGGAGCGCACATAGGAGTCGACGGTGACCGGCGCCTCCAGCGGCCGGCGTTGCGCTTCGCCCGCGCCGTCGCCTTCCGCGACCTCGCGTCCGAAATCGGACGGCGGCTCGAACGGCCGGATCGCCGGCGGCTCGTAGAGCGCCTGGGTGGACGGATGCGGCCCCGCCTGTTGCAGCAGGACCGCCACGGCGGCTGCGATGATCCCCGACATGAGAGCGAGGCTGCCGTCATTCCGGCCTGACGGCAAGCGCCGCCGGCCCGGCGCGGAACCCGGCTGCGGGGCGCGATGATTGTCCCATCCCCGCGACAGGGCCGCGACGCCTTGGCCGCGTTGACCCCCTGCCTCGCGCTGACTAAAGCCAGTGCACCGATAGCGGGCGGCTGATTTCGCTCGGGTTTTTGAGAACCATTCGCATCATGTCGAGCTCTCCCCTCCCGGGCGACGCCTCCAACGATCCGACGACCGACCAGAGCGGCCGTTTCGTGCGTCAGCCCAACGGCCGCGTACGGCCCCTGTCGCCCCATCTTCAGATCTGGCGCTTCCACATCACCATGTGGGGCTCGATCCTCAACCGCTTCGCCGCCGGGGCGCTCTCGGTCGGCACGGTGTTTATCGGCGCCTGGCTGGCCGCCGCGGCCTTCGGACCGGACGCCTATGCCTGGTTCGCGTCGATCATGGGCTCGCCGCTGGGCCTGCTGATCTGGTTCGGGATCACCCTTGCCGCCGCCTATCACCTGACGGCCGGCATCCGGCACCTGGTATGGGACGCCGGCTCGGGCCTCACCCCGAAGGCGGCCAACAGCCTGACCGTCGTCAGCCTCGTCGCGGCCGGGGTCATCGCCGTCGGCTTCTGGATCGTCCTGTTCGCGACCGGGAAGGTGGTCCTGTGAGCAAGCCCGCCCGTTACGTGAAACACGTCAAGGTCTCCGAGCGCGAAGGCGCCGGTGAGTGGAAGGCCGAGCGCCTGTCTTCTCTCGTGTTGATCCCGCTGGCCTTGTGGGGCCTGTGGAGCGCCTGGGCCCTGTCGGGCGCCGGCTACGACGGCGCGCTCGGCTGGTTCCGCTCGCCCATCAACGCCACGCTGCTGGCGATCACCCTGCTGATCTCCGTCTGGCACATGAACATGGGCCTGAAGGTCATCGTCGACGACTACATCCACAAGCCGTCGTCGCGCACCGCCCTGCTCGGCCTCATCGGCGCCCTCTGCCTCCTGCTGGCCGCGGCCGGCGTCTTCTTCATCGTGCGCCTGGCGCTGGGCTCGGCCCCGCTCCCGGCCGGTCTCGGAGCCTGATCTTTGGCCGCCTACGAATTCGTCGATCACGCCTATGACGTCGTCGTGCTCGGAGCCGGCGGCTCCGGCCTGCGCGCCGCCCTCGGCGCCGCCCAGCAGGGGCTGAAGGTCGCCTGCGTCACCAAGGTCTTCCCGACCCGCTCGCACACCGTCGCGGCCCAGGGCGGCATCTCCGCCTCGCTCGGCAACATGGGCGAGGACTCCTGGCAGTGGCACATGTACGACACCGTCAAGGGGTCGGACTGGCTCGGCGACCAGGACGCCATCGAATACCTCGTCCGCAACGCCCCCAAGGCCGTCTACGAGCTCGAGCACTGGGGCGTGCCGTTCAGCCGCACCGAGGACGGCCGCATCTACCAGCGCGCCTTCGGCGGCATGACCCGCAACTTCGGCGAGGGCCCGGTGCAGCGCACCTGCGCCGCCGCCGACCGTACCGGCCACGCCATCCTGCACACCCTGTACGGCCAGTCGGTGCGCCGCGAGGTCGAGTTCTTCGTCGAATATTTCGGCCTCGACCTGATCATGCAGGACGGCGTCTGCACCGGCCTGACCGCGCTCAAGCTGGACGACGGCACCCTGCACCGTTTCCGCGCCAAGCTGGTCATCCTGGCCACCGGCGGCTACGGCCGCGCCTATTTCTCGGCCACCTCCGCCCACACCTGCACCGGCGACGGCAACGCCATGGTGCTGCGCGCCGGCCTGCCGCTGCAGGACATGGAGTTCGTGCAGTTCCACCCGACCGGCATCTACGGCGCCGGCTGCCTGATCACCGAGGGCGCCCGCGGCGAGGGCGGCTACCTGACCAATTCGGAAGGCGAGCGCTTCATGGAGCGCTATGCGCCGACCGTGAAGGACCTCGCGCCGCGCGACATGGTCAGCCGCTCCATGACGATCGAGATCCGCGAGGGTCGCGGCGTGGGTCCGAACAAGGACCACATCTTCCTGCACCTCGACCACCTCGACCCGGCCATCCTGCACGAGCGGCTGCCGGGCATCTCGGAGTCGGCCAAGATCTTCGCCGGCGTCGACGTGACCAAGGCCCCGATCCCGGTGCTGCCGACCGTGCACTACAACATGGGCGGCATCCCCACGAACTATCACGGCGAGGTGCTGACCCTGCGCGACGGCGACCCCGACGCCGTCGTCCCCGGCCTGATGGCCGTCGGCGAGGCGGCCTGCGTGTCGGTGCACGGCGCCAACCGCCTGGGCTCCAACTCGCTCACCGACCTGGTGGTGTTCGGCCGCGCCGCCGGCCTGCGCACGGGCGAGATCGTCGACAAGGCCTCGGCCGTGCCGGACGCCCCCGCCTCGGCGACCGACGCCCACCTCGCCCGCCTCGACCGCTTCCGCCATGCGAACGGCTCGACGCCGACGGCGAAGCTGCGCGTCGAGATGCAGCGCGCCATGCAGTCGGACGCCGCCGTGTTCCGCACCGGGCGGACGCTGGAGGAAGGCGTGCAGAAGCTGCGCGCCATCGACGCCGCGGGCGCCGACATCAAGACCACCGACCGCGGCCTGATCTGGAACACCGACCTCGTCGAGACGCTCGAGTACGACAACCTGATCGCGCAGGCGATGGTCACCATCGAGGGGGCGCTGAACCGCACCGAGTCGCGCGGCGCCCACGCCCGCGAGGACTTCCCCGACCGCGACGACGTCAACTGGATGAAGCACACCCTCGCCTGGAAGGTCCCCGGCGAGACGGTGCGCATCGACTACCGGCCGGTGCACAACTACACCATGTCGGACGAGGTCTCGTACATCGAGCCCAAGGCGCGGGTGTACTGACGTGCTGACCGGCGGCTGCCATTGCGGGAGCGTGCGCTACGAGACGGCCGACGCGCCGTTCGAGCGCGCCCTCTGCCATTGCGAGCTGTGCCGCCGGACCACCGGCGCGCCGGCCGTGGCTTGGTTCACCGTCCGCGAAAGCGCCCTGCGCCTCACCGGGGAGCCGGCGACCTACGCCTCGTCGGACCACGCCGTGCGCACCTTCTGCGGCCGCTGCGGGACGCAGATCACCTTCAAGGACGCCGCCTACGGCGACCGCATCGACCTCACCACCGCCAGCCTCGACGATCCGGAGGCCGCGCCTCCGGTCGAGCAGATCTGGGTGCGCAGCCGTCTCCCGTGGATGGCCGCCGCCCACGCCCTGCCCGACGACCTTGACCGCCGACCGACAGAAGCCTGATCCATGGTCCAGCTCACCCTCCCCAAAGGCTCGAAGCCCACGACCGGCAAGGTCCACAAGGCCCCGCCGGGCGCGAAGAACGTCAAGACCTA
The DNA here is from genome assembly GCF_900116065.1 of Brevundimonas viscosa. Classification (GTDB taxonomy): domain Bacteria; phylum Pseudomonadota; class Alphaproteobacteria; order Caulobacterales; family Caulobacteraceae; genus Brevundimonas; species Brevundimonas viscosa. Next base: position 601,353 of record NZ_FOZV01000001.1, on the reverse strand, counting down.
CAAGGTCTACCGCTACGATCCCGAGGTCGACGCCGACCCGCGCTGGGACGTCTACGAGGTCTCGGCCGACGACCACGGGCCGATGCTGCTGGACGCCCTGATCCACATCAAGAACGAGATCGACCCGACCCTGACCTTCCGGCGCTCGTGCCGCGAGGGCATTTGCGGCTCGTGCTCGATGAACATCGACGGGCGCAACACCCTGGCCTGCACCAAAGGCTGGGAGGAGTGCTCCTCCTCGACCATCGCCATCGCCCCGCTGCCGCACCAGCCGGTGGTCAAGGACCTGGTCACCGACCTGACCCTGTTCTACGCCCAGTACGACTCGATCCAGCCCTACCTCCAGTCTGACGAGCCGGACCCGGAGAAGGAGCGGTTGCAGACGCCGGAAGAGCGGGCGAAGCTGGACGGCCTCTACGAGTGCATCCTGTGCGCCTGCTGCTCGACCAGCTGCCCCAGTTACTGGTGGAACCAGACCGACTACCTCGGCCCGGCCGCCCTGCTGCAGTCCTACCGCTGGATCGCCGACAGCCGCGACGACGCCACGGACAAGCGGCTCGACGACCTCGAGGACCCGTTCAAGCTCTACCGCTGCCACACCATCATGAACTGCGCCCAGGTGTGCCCGAAGGGCCTGAACCCGGCCAAGGCCATCGCCGAGACCAAGAAGCTGATGGTCTCGCCGTCGCGCAAGAAGCAGCCGGCCTGACGTGGCGAAGATCACCTACATCGAACACGACGGGACCGAGCACACGGTCGAGGTGAAGACCGGCCTCTCCGTGATGGAGGGGGCGATCCGCAACAATGTGCCGGGCATCGACGCCGACTGCGGCGGCGCCTGCGCCTGCGCCACCTGTCACGTCTATGTAGACGAGGCCTTCCAGGCCGAGACCGGCCGCGCCTCGGCGATGGAGGAGTCGATGCTCGACTTCGCCGAAAACGTGCAGCCCAACAGCCGCCTGTCGTGCCAGATCCGCGTCTCGGACGACCTTGACGGCCTGATCGTCCGCCTGCCGGAAAGCCAGCACTGAGCCGCGCCAATCCGGACCTGGTCGACCTCGTCGGCCGGCTCATCGCCGACGGACCGAAGGATCGTCCGCCGCGGATCGGGATCGTCGGCGCGCAGGGGTCCGGCAAGACCACCCTCGCCCGCGCCGCGGCCGTCCGTTTCGACGCCGTCCAGATCTCGATCGACGACGTCTACCTGACCCGGGCCGAGCGCGAGGCGCTGGCCCGCGACGTCCATCCGCTGCTGCTCACCCGCGGGCCGCCGGGGACGCACGACCTCACGCTGCTGCAGGACCTGATCGACCGTCTCTCGATCGCCGGCCCGGGGGACGAGACCCTGATCCCCGACTTCGACAAGCGCGGCGACGACCGCTGGCCGGTCGAGCGCTGGCGCCGCTTCCGCGGCCGGCCGTCGGCCATCCTCATCGACGCCTGGTGCCTGGGCGCGGCGGCCGAGGACGAGGCCGCCCTCGCCGTCCCGGCCAATGCGCTGGAGCGCGACCACGACACCGACGGTCGCTGGCGGCGGTGGGTCGACGCGCAGGTCGCCGGCCCCTACGCCGCCTTCGCCGCCCGCTTCGACGCCCTGCTGTTCCTGCGCGCGCCCGGCTTCGAGGTGGTGCTCGACTGGCGCTGCCAGCAGGAAGCCGACCTGCTCGGCGTCGCCCCGGACGATCTGCCGCACGAGGAGCGCCGTCGTCTCGCCGGCTTCATCCAGTATTTCGAGCGCATCACCCGGCGCATGCTGGCAGGCGGCGTCCGCGCCGGCGTGACCGTGCAACTGGATCGAAACCGTCTGCCCGTATCAGCGCCGCAATGAGTCAGCCCTCCGATCGCCGCTTCGAACCCCGCACGCCCGCCGCGGTACGCGGCGTCGTGGTCGCCCCGGGTCTGGAGCTGCCCTGCCGGATCGTCGACGCCTCCGCCTCGGGCCTGCGCGTCCGCCTCGACCGCAAGCTCGCCCTGCCGCCGACCGTCCAGCTGATCGACCTCGCCCAGGGCGTGGTCATCGAGGCTGACGTCGCGTGGAGCAAGGGTCAGGAGGCCGGCCTCAAGCGTCGCGGCCAGGCCTCCCTGCGCGGTCTCGTTCCCTCCCGCCTCGCGGCGGCCCGGGCCGCGTTCCTCCGCGCCGGCGGCCGGTAGGACTCAGACGCCTTCCGGCATGGTCCCGGCGTTGATGGCGATGCGGCCGATCAGGCCCTTGACGATCAGGTCCAGCGCCGAGCCTTCGCGGTAGTCGGCCGCGGCGACGAAGTTGACCCGGTCCTCGGAGATCAGGCTGTAGATCTTCTGCTGGTCGCGCTCGGAGTTGCGCGGGTCGTAGACGGCGATCGAGAAGCCGCCCTTGGTGTGCATCATCTTCATGGTCGGCACGTCGGTGTCGCCGTCGCCGAGGAAGATCATCCGCTCGAACGGCACCGGCCGCACCTCGTCGGGGATGAAGCGGTTGATCTTGTCGTGCTCGTAATGGTTCAGCACGCCCTTGTTGATGCGGAACAGGTACTGGGTCTTGGTGGTGTAGTTCACCCCCACCGCCGGCCAGATCGCCACGCCTTCGTCGTCATAGACGAACTTCGACGCGAACACGTGGCGGAAGGCCTCGCGGATCGGGCAGCCATCGATCATCTCCTCCAGCCCGGCCGAGATGATGTAGTGCTCGATCTCCAGCCCATACCTGGCGCCCAGGGCGTCGATGCGGTCGAACCAGCCGGGGCCGGTCAGGTCGGACTTCAGCCCGTCGAACAGCTTCACGTCATGGCCGTGCTCGCGCAGCATGGCGCGTGTGATCGGCGAGCCGTTGGCGCGCGCATGGCTCAGCATCAGCTGCATGTACATCAGGATGCCGTCGCCGTCGGCGACCCGCGTCAGCCGCTCGGCCTCGTCCCAGAAGGCGCCCTTCTCCATCCCGACCGAGGGGATGAAGCTGACCTCCTGCATGTTGCCGCGGGCGAGGGTCCCGTCGAAGTCGTAGATGAGGGCGGTCTTGAGCAGCTTGGCCATGGCAGGTTCCGACGCCGGGGCGCGTGGAGGCGAAGGGCTGCTCGTTAGTGAGCCGCGGGGGCGGAGTCAAAGGCGGGTCCGACTCGCTTCAGTCGACGCCCGCCATGCGCCAGTCGGGACCAAGCCCCAGCTCGGGGGCCGCAGCGGCGGTCTGCGCCTCCAGCGGCAGGTGAAGGATGAAGGCCGCGCCCTTGCCCGGCTCGCTCTCCACCTCGGCCCAGCCTCCGTGCAGCTCGACCAGCGCCTTGACCAGGGCGAGGCCGACCCCGGGGCCGCCCCGCTCGCGGCGCACGAAGCGATCGAAGACGTGGGCCTGCAGGTGGTAGGGGATGCCGCGGCCGGTGTCCTCGACCCGGATCCGCACCTCGGCCGGGCCGCTCTCGGCCGACAGGGTCACGGCGCCGCCTTCGCCGACGGCGCGGGCGGCGTTGTCGAGCAGCAGCTCCAGCGCCTGTTCGACCCGCTGGGCGTCGGCCCGGATCGGACGCAGGCCCGCAGGACAATGCACGCTCAGAACCGCGCCGCGTCCCTCGATCCGCGCCCGCGCCCGGGCGGCCGCCTCATCCATCAGGTCGCAGACGCGAACATCCCCCAGGGCCAGCTCCATCTCGCCGGCGTCGATCTGGGCCATGTCCAGAACGTCGTCGATCGAGTCGGCCAGCTGGCTCGCCGCCACCCGGATCGCCCCGGCGTGCTGGCGGCTGCGCTCCGGCAGATCGGTCTGCGCCTCGAGCAGTTCCGAATAGCCGACGATGGTGGTCAGCGGGGTGCGCAATTCGTAGGAGACGCTGCCCACGAACTCCCGCTTCAGCGCCTGGCTCTCCTCCAGCGCCGCCGCCTTGGCCGCCAGCGCCTGCTCCAGTTCGCGCCGCGCCGTCACGTCCGAGAAGGCCACCAGCGTCGCCCCGTCCGGCAACGGCCGGGTCTGCCACGCCGCCACGCGGCCGTCGGCGGTGCGCCCCTCGCCCGAGATCGGCACCCGGCTTTCGGGGTCCGGATCGGCGACCCGCGCCTTCAGCCCCAGCCACAGGCTGGGGTCGGGCATGGTCTGCTGGCACAGGGCGGCGACGGCGTCGAAATCGCCGGCGGTCCGCAACTGCTCGCCCGTGACGCCCCAGAAGGCCTCGAAGGCCTCGTTGTGCAGCCGGATGCGGCCGTCGGAGCCGAACACCGCCACGGCGTCGTTGAGCTTGTCGAGGGTGGCGGTCTGCACCTGCAGCTGCGCGTTGAAGCGACTGCGCAGCTTCAGCTCGTCGGTGATGTCCGAGAACAACAGCAGCACCCCGCCCAGGGGGTGCGGCTGGCGCACCACCCGCAGGGTCCGGCCGTCGGGCAGGGACCAGCTGTCGTCGGGGGCCGCCGCCGACGCCCCGTAGAAGTCGAGCTCGCGGGTCTTCCAGCCGGCGTAGTCGACCACCTCCGGCAGCTGACGCCGCTGGCGCAGCCGGTCCAGCAACTCGGCGTGTGTCGGCCGCTCGTCGAGCCAGGCCGGATCGAGGCTGAACAGTTGCTGGAAGGCGGTGTTGTGGAAGGCCAGCCGCTTCGACGGGCCGAAGATGGCCACGGCGTCGGCGAGGTGGTTCAGGGTCTCGTCGTGCGCCTCGACGTGGCGGCGCAGGGTGTCGCGGGTCTCCTCGGCCTCGGTCATGTCCAGCGCGAAGGCCAGCACCGCCCCGGCCCCGCCGGGCGCCGGCTCGGCCACGATCCGCCACGCCCGCCGCCGCCCGCCGCCCGTGGTCCAGCGGAAGCCCTCCTGGCGCTGGTGCAGCCGTCCCGCCTCGGCGACGATGGCGTCGGCGCCGCGGTCGAAGCTCAGCCCCTTCTCGCGCGCCGTCTCGACACTCTCGACCTTCATCTCGGCCAGCCACGCCCGGTTGGCCCAGGCCAGCCGACCGGCCGCGTCGACCACCCAGGTCGGCGAGGGATAGAAGTCGGCCAGCAGGCCCAGCCCGCTTTCGGCCGCGGTGCCGACAAGACCCAGCCGCGACAGCCTGAGCCATGCCGCGCCGGCCGCCGACCGCCCCTCGACGGCCCAGGCTCCGGCGGCGCCTTCCATGACCGCGTCGAACGGTTCGCCGCGTTCGATCAGGGCGTCCAGACGGGGGCCGGCGACCTCGCGCACGGCGTCGAGGACCACCAGCGCCGGATCGTCGGCGACGTCTTCGGCGGTGGCGAGTTCCTTCAGCAAGGCATCCCAGGTGGCCGGGGCGCCGAGCCGGGCGGCGCCGCCGCCGGGAGTCAGCGCCAGGCGCACATCCTCGAACGCCGCCAGGGCGCCGTCGCGGTGGGCGAGATCGACCCGCGTGGCGGCCATGGCCGTCTCCAGCGCCGCGTTCCGCTCGGCCAGCCGCCCGCGCAGCCGCGCCGCCCAGGCGCTGAGCGCCAGAGCCAGCCCCGCGGCGCCCGCGGTCGCGACATAGGCGATGTCGGCTTCCGCCATCTGGTCCCGTTCAGCTCCCGCGCCCTGATTCGATAACCATACCTGATGAGGCGGGGGTGGCGAGTGGCGAGGCGGCAGGAAACAGGCAACAGGCGCCAGGACCGAAGCCGGGACGGACCGGCGACGCTCGCTCGCCTGCCCCGCCTTGTCCCTGCCGCCAGTCGCCAGCTGCCTGCTGCCTGCTGCCTGTTGCCTGTTGCCTCCGGCCTGCTCACTTATCGGCCATGCCCTTGCCGTGGACCAACCAGACTGCCCCGTCCCTCGACGACTTCGCACGCCTCGCGCGCGCCGCCTTCGACGATCTGCCCGATCCGTTCCGGACGCTCGCCGGAGACGTGGTCATCCGCGTCGACGACTTCGCCGACGACGAGACCCTCGCCGCCATGGACATGGAGGACCCGTTCGAACTGACCGGCCTCTACTCCGGCGTCGACATCGGCCGCCGCGACGAGATGGGTCCGGCGGCGGAGCCCGCCCGCATTTTCCTCTACCGTCGCCCGATCCTCGACGAATGGTGCGAGCGCGGCGACGTCGGCCTCGACGAGATCATCGCCCACGTCCTGATCCACGAGATCGGCCACCATTTCGGCCTCGACGACGACCAGATCCACCATATCGAGGAGTCGGCGGACTGAGCCCCCGCCGACGAAGGGGCCTGCGTCCGCTTTTGACGTCCCGGCATGTTTCGCTTCCCGTCGGGGGGGCGAGGGAAACCCCAGCAGCCTCTGCATTGCACCCGGAGAGAATATCACTTCTTTTTACCCGGACGAAAATCATTCACCCATTGATTTTATTGGGGTCGATGCGGACGGTGCGGACAGATCGGACTCTTTTTTTCTCACTCAGACCGCCCGCCCCCAGCGCGCCCTGCCGCCGGGCCGACCTCGGGGGCCGTTCGACCCCTCGCCTTAAAACCAGCCCGTTCTGTGGTATAAGCCCCGCCTCCCGCCGCCCGAAGGACTCCGCCCTTGAGCCTGACGCTCGATCTCTCGCGCACGCCCGCCGCCGCCGCCGCAGCGCCCGTCAACCTGTCCGGTCTGACGCGCGACGAGCTGCGCGAGGCGCTGGTCGCGGCCGACATCTGCCCGCCCGAGAAGGCGCGCATGCGGGCGTCGCAGGTGTGGCGCTGGATCCACCACTACGGGCTGACCGACTTCGCCGGCATGAGCGACATCGGCAAGGACGTGCGCGCGAAGCTGGCCGAGGCCTTCACCCTCGCCCGGCCCGAGATCGTCGAGCGCCAGGTGTCGAAGGACGGCACCCGCAAATGGCTGATCCGCACCGCCCCGGGCATCGAGATTGAAACCGTCTACATCCCCGACGTCGGCCGGGCCGGGGCGCTTTGCGTGTCGAGCCAGGTCGGTTGCACCCTGAACTGCACCTTCTGCCACACCGGCACCCAGAAGCTGGTCCGCAACCTGACCGCTGCCGAAATCGTGGCCCAGGTCCAGGTCGCGCGCGACGACCTCGGCGAATGGCCCTCACCCAAGGAAGACCGCCGCCTGTCGAACATCGTGTTCATGGGCATGGGCGAGCCACTCTACAATCTGGACCACGTCGCCAACGCCATCGACATCATCTCCGACGGCGAGGGCATCGCCATCTCGCGCCGGCGCATCACCGTCTCGACCTCGGGCGTGGTGCCGATGATCCCCGAGCTGGGCGAGCGCACCCAGACCATGCTGGCCATCAGCCTGCACGCCACCAACGACCCGCTGCGCGACCAGCTGGTGCCGCTGAACAAAAAGTACCCGCTCGAGCAGCTGATGGCCGCCATCCGCGCCTATCCCGGCCTCGGCAACGCGCGGCGCGTGACCTTCGAATACGTCATGCTGAAGGGCGTCAACGACAGCCCCGACGAGGCGCGGGCCCTGGTCAGGCTGATCCAGGGCATTCCAGCCAAGATCAACCTGATCCCGTTCAACCCCTGGCCGGGCACGGACTACCAGTGCTCGGACTGGAAGACGATCGAGGCCTTTGCCGCCATCCTCAACCGGGCCGGCTACGCTTCGCCGATCCGCACCCCGCGCGGCCGCGACATCCTCGCCGCCTGCGGCCAGCTCAAGAGCGAGAGCGAGAAGGTGCGGGCCTCGGCCCTGCGCAAGGCGGAGCAGGCGGCGGCCTGAGCCGTCACACAGGGACACCAATCTTGACCGGGTGTGGCGCCGCGACGCTTGCGGAATGCGGCGGAAAGCGGGCACTCCATTCATGATTGCACCTGCACGGACCCCCATGGACTCCTCGTCCCTCTCCCCCCTGCTCGAAAGCGCCGAAGTCCAGGCCTTCGCCACCGGCTTCCCGACCACCCTGGCCCACCTGGGCGTCACCCTGGTCCTGATGCTGGCTGGCGCGGTGGTCTACGCCCTGATGACGCCGTGGAAGGAGATCGCCCTGATCCGCGAGGGCAACGCGGCCGCCGCCGTCGCCTTCGCCGGCGTGCTGGTGGGCCTGTCGATCCCGCTGGCGGTCAGCCTCAGCGTCTCGACCTCGCTGAAGGACATCGTCCTGTGGGGCGTCGCCACCGTGGTCCTGCAACTGCTCGCCTTCCGCATCGTCGACGTCCTGCTCACCGGCCTGCCGCAGCGCATCCGCGAGGGCGAGGTCGCCGCCGCCGTCCTGCTCGTCGGCGCCAAGCTGGCCACGGCGCTGATCCTCGCCGCGGCCCTGACGGGGTAAGAAGGTGCTAGGTTATAGGGGCTAGGTTCCAGGGGGCCTTCCGGGGAGGGGCCGGATGTCGGTTCGTTCGTACCGAGACCTGATGGTATGGAGGAAGGGCATGGCCTTGGCAGCGGCCGTCTATCGGCTGACGCGCCAGATGCCGAAACACGAGGAGTATCGCATTTCCGGCCAGATGATCCGCGCAGTGACGTCCATTCCGGCCAACCTCGCCGTCCCCCAGAACCTAGCCCCTAGCCCCTAGAACCTAGAACCTGCTGCATGCGCGTCCCCGACTGGACCATCTACGCCGCCGTCGCCGCCGCGCTGCTGGTCGCCTCGCTCAATCGCCGCGAGAACGCCGATGCGCCTCCCGCGCCCCCGCCGCCGGATGAGACAGAAGGCGCCCTGCTCGGCCCGGTGACGCCGTTCGATCCGTCGGTGACCGTGCACGCCCCCGACATTCCCTTCCAGCCCAGCTCCGGCACGGCCTTCTCGATCGCCGACGAGGGCCTGTGGGTGACCGCCCGGCACGTGGTCGAGGGTTGCCGCCAGCCGGCGATCAAGGTCGGCGGCGGCCGGGCCGTGGCCGCCGACGTGCGGCTCGCGCCCCGCGCCGACGTCGCCGTCCTGCACACCGGGGGCGGCCCGCCGGCCATCCCCGTCGCGGAGCTGGGCGGTCTGCGCGAGAACCAGCGCGGCTTCCATCCGGGCTATCCGCAGGCGCGCGCGGGCGAGGTCGCCTCCCGCCTGCTCGGCCGCGAGACGCTCAAGGTGCGCGGCCGCGGCCAGCGCGACGAGCCGGTGCTGGCCTGGGCCGAAGTCGGCCGCACCGACGGGCTCGGCGGCACCCTGGCCGGGCTGTCGGGCGCGCCCGTGCTGGACCGGCAGGGGCGCGCCGTGGGCGTGACCATCGCCGAAAGCCCCCGCCGCGGCCGCATCTACACCACCGCGCCGGACACCTTCGGCCCCGCCGTCCGCGGCCTTCAGAAGGCGGACGAAAGGCTGACCGGCCGCGCCGTCACCATCGACAACTACGGCCTGGTCGCCGACGAGCTGCGCCGCGAACTCCGCGTGGCGCAGGTCGTCTGCCTCTCCGCCTGACCCCTAGCGCAGCGCCGCCGAGTCGAGGTTCAGCTCCGACAGCGGGATGACCTCGACGTTCGGGTACTTGGCCCGCAGCGCCTCGATGAACACCGAGGCGTCGCCGACGATCACCAGGCTGGCGCGGTCGGCCGGCAGGTGCTCCGCGAAGGCGGCCTGCACTTGGGCGGGCGTCACCGCCCGCACGCGGTCGGCGTATTCCGCCAGCTCGCTCATCGGCAGGTCGTAGAGCGCCAGCTCGGCGACCAGGCCGCCGAGGCCGTCGACCGTCTCCAGCGACCGGCCGAAGCCGCCGATCAGGGTGGCGCGGCGCGGCGCCAGTTCGGCCGGCGTCGGCTCCGAGGTCCCCATGCGCGCGACCTCGGCCAGGATCAGGTCGGCCACCTCGACGGCGGTCTCGTTCTTGGTCTGGGTCGAGGCCGTGAAGGCGCCTTCATCCTCGCGCACGCCCAGGCCGGCCCGGGCGCCGTAGCTGAGGCCGCGCTCGATGCGAATCTCCTGGTTCAGGCGCGAGGAGAAGCCGCCGCCCAGCAGGGTGTTGCCCAGCACCAGGGGGAAGAAGTCGGCGTCGGTGCGGCCGACGCTGCGCATGGCGGCGACCACCGCCGCCTGTCCGGCGCCCGGCTGATCGATGACCACCACCCGCGGCGCCAGGGCCGGGCCGGCCTTGTCGGCCAGAGTCGGAGCGGCCCCGGCCGGATCGCGCCAGTCGCCGAAGGCCTGCTCGGCCAGGGCGCGCGCCTCGGTTGCGTCGATGTCGCCCGAGAACACCAGGGTCGCCTGCGACGGGCGATAGAGCGCCGCATGGAAGGCGGCGACATCGTCGCGGGTGATGGCCGGCACGCTGGCCAGCGTCCCGCCGCCCGGCGCCGCGTAGGGCGCGTCGCCATAGACCACCCGTCCGACCGACTGGCCGGCCACCGAGCCGGGCTGGCTCAGCGCCACCCGCAGGCCGTCCAGCGTCTGGGACTGTTGCCGCTCCAGCTCCTCGACGGCGAAGGCCGGATTGCGCACGAGGTCGGCCATCAGGGCCACGGTCTCGTCGAACACATCCTTCGGCGCATTGGCGTAGACGTTGGTGAAGTCCGGCCCCGAGCCGGCGCCGACCGACGCGCCCAGCTGTTCGAGCGCGGTGGCGATCTCCGGCGCCGAGCGGCTGGAGGTGCCCTGGGTCAGCAGGGCGGCGGTCATCGCCGCCACGCCCGGCTTGCCCGCGGGGTCGTGGGCCGAGCCGGCGTCGAAGTTCAGCCGCGCCGACACCAGCGGCAGCCCCTCGGTCGGCGCGACCAGCACGCGCAGGCCGTTGCCGAGACGGAAGTCGGCGATGGTCGGCGTGGCGGGCGACACCTCGGGGCCGGCCTCGGGCAGGCGGGCGCGCTCGGCCTCGGGCAGCAGGGTCGCGACCGGCCTGGCCGGCGCGAGGTCGGCCACCGTCACCGGCGCGTCGACGTTCATGTTCTGCACGCTCGGCGGGTTCTGCTCGTCGGCGGGCAGATAGTTGATGGTGATCTGGCGCTGCGGCGTCAGATAGCGCTGCGCCACCCTCTGCACGTCCGCCGTCGTCACCGCCTGGATCTCGGCGATCTCGCGGTCGGCGGCGGTGGGGTCGCCGGTCATGATCAGCGCCATGCCGAGGGTGGTGGCGCGGTCCTCCACGCTCTCCCGGCCGCGCAGGGCGTTGGCGACCAGCTCGTTCTTGGCCTCGGCCAGTTCGGCCGCCGTGACCGGCTCGTCCCGCAACCGGGCGATCTCGGCCTCCAGCGCCGCCTTGCCGGCCTCGACGGGCTGGCCCTGGGCCATGATGGCGAAGGCGGTGAGGTTGCCGGCCTGCTGGGCGAAGTCGGGGCTGGAGCTGGTCTGGGCCGCGATCTGCTGCTGGTAGACCAGCGACCGGTACAGCCGGCTGCTCTCGCCGGTCGACAGGATGCCGTCCAGCACGGTCAGCGCCGCCCGGTCCTCATGCGCGTAGGGGACCGTGTTCCACGCCAGCGCCACCGCCGGCAGCGGCACGTTGGGGGCATGGTAGGTGGCCGAGCGCGGCCCGGAGGGTTCCGGCTCTGTCACCGCATTGGTCGGCAGCGGGGTCGACGGCCGCTGCAGCGGCGCGAAATACTGGTCGACCCAGCCGTCCAGCTGCGCCTGGTCGAAATTGCCCGCGACGATCAGGATGGCGTTGTCCGGACGGTAGTAGGTGGCGTGGAAGCGCAGCACGTCCTCCAGCGTCGAGGAGTCCAGCTCCTCGATCGAGCCGATGCCGGGCCGCCGATAGGGGTGGTCCTGATAGATGGTCTGCGGCGCGAACAGGCCGAACAGCCGGCCGTAGGGGCTGGCGAGGATGCGCTGCCGGTATTCCTCCTTCACCACGTCGCGCTCGGACACGAAGGTCGGCTCGTCGACCACCAGCGAGCCCATCCGGTCCGCCTCGGCGAAGAGGATGCGCTCGAGGTGATTGGCCGGCACCACCTCGTAGTAGGCGGTCACGTCGTCGGCGGTGAAGGCGTTGTTCATGCCGCCGACGTCCTCGGTCAGCCGGTCGAAGCTCTCCGTCGGCATGTTCTTTGTCGCCTTGAACATCAGGTGTTCGAACAGGTGGGCGAAGCCCGAGCGGCCGGCGGGATCGTCCTTGGAGCCGACGCGGTACCAGACCTGCACCGTCACGTTGGAGGTGGAGGCGTCGCGGGCCGAATAGACCTCCATGCCGTTGTCCAGCACCCGGCGGGTGAAGCCCAGCGGCGGCACCTCGACGGCGGCCTGCGCCGGCGCCGCGGCGGCGGCGGGGACGGACGCATGGGCGACGGTCGCGGCCGGGAGGCCCAGCAGCAGGGCCGATGCGGCGACGGACAGGATCAGGCGGCTCTTCATGGACAGACTCCGGGCGCGGGACAGCGGCGCCGGACCCTATCAGGCCGGAATCCCGCGCCGCACCTTACGGACTCGTAATGTCGCGCTCAGTCCAGCTTCAGCGCCTCGGCCAGCAGTTTCGCCTCGGCGGCGCGGCTGGAGCCGGTGCGCCAGGCGACGACGATCTCGCGCCGCGGCGCCTTGGCCGAGATCGGCCGCACAACCACGCCCGGCGTGTCCGCCAGTCCGGCCCGCACCGCCATCTCGGGAAGGAAGCTGACCCCCAGCCCCGAGGACACCATCTGCACCAGGGTGTGCAGGCTGGTGGCGGCGAAGACGTCGTCGCCCTTGGGCGCCTCGATGTTGCAGGCGGCCAGCGCCTGGTCGCGCAGGCAGTGGCCGTCCTCCAGCAGAATCAGGTCGTCAGCCTTCAGCGATCCCGGCGCGATCGGCCCTTCGCCCGCCAGCGCGTGGCCGGCCGGGGCGGCGGCGAGGATCTCGTCGTCGCCGATGCGCGCGTGGTCCACCCCCGGGGCCGTGTAGGGCAGGGCGATGACCGCTGCGTCCAGATGGCCGGCCTTCAGCGCCGCCACCAGCCGCGGCGTCAGATCCTCGCGGATGAACAGGCGCAGCTTCGGATAGGCCTCGCGCAGGGCCGGCAGCCGGGCCGGCAGCAGGAAGGGCGCCACCGTCGGGATCACCCCCAGGCGGAAGCGGCCGGACAGGGGCTTGCCGGCGTTGCGCGCCGCCTCGACCAGATCCTCGGTGCGGGCCAGCACGTCCTCGGCCCTCTTCACCGCCTCGGCGCCGACCGCCGTCAGCTGCACATTGCCGCGGGTGCGCTCGACCACCGGCGCGCCGAGGATCTTCTCCAGCTCCTGCACCCCGGCCGAGAGGGCGGGCTGGCTGACGTGCGCCGCCTCGGCCGCACGACTGAACGAGGCGTGCTCGGCGAGAAGCTTGAGGTAGTGAAGCTGGCGCAGGGTCGGAAGCATGCGGCCGACATAGGACTTTCCTATGCCGACAGCAAAGGCCGATTGAGCCCTTTTATCCTCCGCTCGCCGCGCCCTCGACCGGCCGCCGGCGCCGAAGCGCCCGCGGCCGGTCCCGGGGAGGGAGCGGATCAGGCCGCCCGCCGCTGCGGCCGCGCCAGGTCGAAGCGGTCGGCGTCCATGACCTGCGTCCAGGCCCTGACGAAGTCGCGGACGAACTTCGCGCCAGCGTCGGCGGCCGCATAGACCTCGGACAGGGCCCGCAGCTGGGAGTTGGAGCCGAACACCAGGTCGGTGCGGGTGGCGGTCCACTTCTCCGCGTCGGTCTTGCGGCAGGTCCCGACGAAGACCTCGTCGCCGCGGTCCTCGACCTGTTTCCAGGCCGTGCCCATGTCGAGCAGGTTGACGAAGAAGTCGTTGGTCAGCTGGCCCGGCCGGTCGGTCAGCACGCCATGTTTCGAGCCGCCGTGGTTGGCGCCCAGCACCCGCAGGCCGCCCACCAGCGCCGTCATCTGCGGGGCGGTCAGGCCCAGCAGTTGCGAGCGGTCGATCAGCAGCTCCTCGGTCGGCACGCTGAAGCGGACGCTGAGGTAGTTGCGGAAGCCGTCGGCCTTGGGCTCCAGCACATCGAAGCTATCGGCGTCGGTCTGCTCGGCCGAAGCGTCGGTGCGGCCCGGGGTGAACGGGACCTCGACCTCGTGACCCGCCGCCTTCGCCGCCTGTTCGACGCCGACGGAGCCGCCCAGCACGATCAGGTCGGCCATGGAGACCTTCTTGCCGCCGGTCGCCGAACCGTCGAAGTCGGCCTTGATCCGCTCGTAGGTCTTCAGCACCCGGTCCAGCTCGGCCGGCTCGTTGACTTCCCAGTTGCGCTGCGGCTCCAGCCGGATGCGGGCGCCGTTCGCCCCCCCGCGGTGGTCCGAGCCGCGGTAGGTCGAGGCCGAGGCCCAGGCGGTCTTCACCAGGTCGGCGACCGACAGCCCGCTCTCGGCGATCCGCCGCTTCAGCGTCGCCACGTCGGCGGCGTCGATCGGGGCGTAGTCGGCCTCGGGGATCGGGTCCTGCCAGATCAGGTCCTCCGCGGGCACGTCCGGCCCGAGGTAACGCGCCTTCGGCCCCATGTCGCGGTGGCACAGCTTGAACCAGGCGCGGGCGAAGGCGTCGGCGAACTGGTCCGGGTTGCGGTAGAAGCGCTCGGCGATCTCGCGGTACTTGGGGTCGACCTTGAAGGCCATGTCGGCCGTGGTCATCATCGTCGGCACGCGCCTGGACGGATTGTGCGCCGCCGGCGCCATGTCCTCGGGCTTCTGGTCCTTCGGCTGCCACTGCCACGCGCCGGCCGGGCTCTTGACCAGCTCGTAGTCGTACTCCAGCAGCATGCGGAAGTAGTTCATCGACCAGCGGATCGGCGTCGGCGTCCAGGCGCCTTCGAGGCCCGAGGTGATGGTGTGGTCGCCGATGCCGCTCTCGTGCGTGCTGTGCCAGCCGAGCCCCTGCTGGGCGATGTCAGAGCCTTCCGGCTCGGCCCCGACCTTCGAGGCGTCGCCGGCGCCGTGGCACTTGCCGAAGGTGTGGCCGCCGGCGGTGAGGGCGAGCGTCTCCTCGTCGTTCATGCCCATGCGCGCGAAGGTCTCGCGGATGTCGCGGGCCGACAGCAGCGGGTCCGGCTTGCCGCCTGGGCCTTCCGGATTGACGTAGATCAGGCCCATCTGGATCGCCGCCAGCGGGTTCTCCAGCGCCTTGCCGGATTCCTCGTCGATCCGGGTCTCGCCGAGCCACTGCTCCTCGGAGCCCCAGTAGATGTCCTTCATCGGCTCCCAGATGTCCTTGCGGCCGCCGCCGAAGCCGAACACCGGCCCGCCCATGCTCTCGATGGCCACATTGCCGGCCATGATCATCAGGTCGGCCCAGGACAGTTTCTCGCCGTACTTCTGCTTGATCGGCCACAGCAGGCGGCGGGCCTTGTCGAGGTTGGCGTTGTCCGGCCAGCTGTTCAGCGGCGCGAAGCGCTGCGATCCCGAGGTGGCCCCGCCGCGGCCGTCGCCGGTGCGGTAGGTGCCGGCCGAGTGCCAGGCCATCCGGATGAAGAAGGGGCCGTAGTGTCCGTAGTCCGCCGGCCACCACGGCTGGCTGTCGGTCATCAGGGCCGTCAGGTCGCGCTTCACCGCCTCGTAGTCCAGCGACAGGAAGGCCTCGGCGTAGTCGAAGTCGTCCCCCATCGGATCGCCCGACTTGCCGTGCTGGTGGAGGATTTCCAGCGACAGCTGGTTGGGCCACCAGTCGCGGTTGCTGCGTCCCAGCAGCGACCTCAGCGCGGCCGGCTCCTTCTTGGGGTCGCTCAGCGGGCTTCCAGCGGATCCGTCCATGGCTTTCCTCCTCTTGCGGGTTTGAGGAGGCAGCCTGTGCCCGGGGGCGGACAAAGTAAAATCGATTGATTTTGTTCTGGACAGCGGCTCAGTTTATGAGGCGGTTTCCGCGAACCACCGCATCCGGCACGCCATCATCGCCGTCTCGCCCAGCCGGTCGACCAGCCGCCAGTTGACCACGGCCCCGATCGGCGCGCCGACCACCGGGATCAGCTGGGCCATCTTGGCGAGGTCGATGTAGTCCCGGTACTCCTGCTGGAAGCGCCGCCAGTCATAGTCGGCGACCTGTGCGGCTCCCGCCCCCGCGATCCAGTCCTCCAACGCCGCAAGCGCTTCCGGCCGGCGTTCGGCGCTGGCGAAGGCCAGGTGGAAGACGTGCAGCAGGAACAGCCGCTCGCGCGGGGCCCCGCCGCCCCAGCCGTAGACCGAGACGATGTCGGCCAGCATCCGCACCTTGATCGCCATCAGGGCCGGAAAGTCCGCCGCCGCCAGCACGAAGCCGCCCGCCCCCGCCACGCCGCCCTCGACGCCGGCCGTGTTGCGATAGGTCCGGATCAGGGCCCGCACCTTCGCCTCGCGCGCCGCCAGCGAACCGCCCGCCGGCGGTCGGACGTTCAACACCTCCGATCCGGTCAGGATGCCCTTCGTCATCGCCTCGACGCCGGAGGTGACGATGGCGTGGATGCGCTCGGGAATGGCCCGGTTGATCCGCGCCTGCGTCGCCCGCGAGGCCCTGTCCCACAGGCCCGGACGCTTCAGCACCTTCGCGCGCCACGCCTCCAGTTCGGCGTGAATCGCGCCCTCGTCGGCGACCGTCAGCAGGCCCTCGGGCACGTCTTCCGGCGCCACCATCTCGGGCAGGGTCTCGCGGGGACTCTCGGGCGGTCGGGCCATGCTCTCTCCGTGACGCGGCGTCACGGTTGCAGGGCCGCGCCGCCGGGTCTAGACCGCCGGCACGCTTTCCCACCCGCTCAACCCGGCCTCAAGCAGCGCGAAGCGCGGTAGGCCCATGGAGACATATATGGCTCGCGCGAAGATCGCCCTCATCGGCGCCGGCATGATCGGCGGCACCCTGGCCCACATCTGCGCGCGCGAGGCGCTGGGCGACGTGGTCCTGTTCGACATCGCCGAGGGCACCCCGCAGGGCAAGGCGCTGGACATCGCCGAGGCCTCGGCCGTGTTCGGCCAGGACGTGTCCCTGAAGGGCGCCAACGACTACGCCGACATCGCCGGCGCCGACGTCTGCATCGTCACCGCCGGCGTGCCGCGCAAGCCCGGCATGAGCCGCGACGACCTGATCGGCATCAACCTGAAGGTCATGAAGGCCGTCGGCGAGGGGATCGCGAAGCACGCTCCGAACGCGTTCGTGATCTGCATCACCAACCCGCTCGACGCCATGGTCTGGGCTCTGCAGAAGTTCTCGGGACTGCCGAAGGAGAAGGTCGTCGGCATGGCCGGCGTGCTCGACTCCGCGCGCTTCGCCTACTTCCTCGCCGAGAAGACCGGCGTGTCGGTGCAGGACATCCACGCCTGGACGCTGGGCGGCCACGGCGACGACATGGTGCCGATGGTGCGCCACTCGACCATCGGCGGCCTGCCCCTGCCGGACGCGGTCTCGGCCGGCTTCATGAGCCAGGCGGACCTCGACGCCATCGTCGAGCGCACCCGCAAGGGGGGCGGCGAGATCGTCGCCCTGCTCAAGACCGGCTCGGCCTTCTACGCCCCGGCCGAGAGCGCCGTCGCCATGGCCCGCTCCTACCTGCTGGACCAGAAGCGCGTCCTGCCCTGCGCCGTCTGGGTGTCGGGCCAGTACGGCCTGAACGACCTCTACGTCGGCCTGCCGGCCCTGATCGGCGCCGGCGGCGTCGAGAAGATCGTCGAGTTCACCACCACCGAGGACGAGAAGGCCATGCTGGCGAAGTCGGTCGACTCGGTGAAGGGCCTGATCGACGCCTGCAAGCAGCAGGACCCGTCGCTGGCCTGAGTCGCGCCAGCCGCGTCGGATCGGGAGGTTCTGCGGGGCCGACGACCGCGGGCGAAAGAAAAGGGGCCGCGGAGCGATCCGCGGCCCCATTCTATTGCGCGGGAGCCGCCGACAGGTAGCCGACGTGCCGGGCGAACTCCGGCAGCATGGTGACCCAGACGGCGCTCGGGTCGGTGAGCTGGTCGACGCCGCCCGGCTGCAGCAGCAGGTCGTACTGCACCACCGCGGTCGCGGCCTCGCCCGCCGAGCCCGGCGAATGGAAGGCCTTGAGGAAGCGCCGGTCGCGGTTCCAGTCGTTGACCATTGCGGGCGTGATCGCCTCGTTGCTGAAGCTGGCCGAGTACTGCAGGTCGGCGCAGACGTCGTCCCGGCAGCCGTAGAAGAACACCAGCCAGGTCAGGTCGCCGTCGCGGACGGTCAGCCAGACCTCGTCGCCCTGGCGCTGCACCGGCTCCACCGCCCCGCCCTTGGAGGCGATCCACGCCCCGACGTCGGCGATGGCCAGCCCCGGCTCGGGCGCGGTCTGGGCCGCGGCAGGGGCGGCGAGAGTCACGGCGGCGGCGAAGGCGGCGGGGCTGCGGATCATGCGGGTCTCCCTGAGGCTCCCAGCCAAGCCCGCCGCCGCGGCGAAAGCAAGGCGTCAGGCCCGCTCGCGCGCCAGCCAGTCGGCTCCGGCCATCTCGTGCAGCCGCGACACGGTGCGCTCGAACTCGAACGCCCCGACGCCCTCGCGGTACAGCGCCTCCGGCCGCGCGGCGGCCAGCGCCACCAGCCGGGTGCCGGCCTCGTAGAGGGCGTCCACCAGGGTCACGAAGCGCCGCGCCTCGTGGTGATTGTGGGGGCCCAGCACCGGCACGTCCTCGAGGAACAGGGTGTGGAACCGTTCGGCGATGGCCAGGTAGTCCTGCGCCCCCAGCGGCCGGGCGCACAGCTCGGCGAAGGTGGCCCGCGCCAGGCCGCCGTCGGTCCGCTCCAGCGTCACCTCGCGACCCTGCACGTGCAGGGTCGTCGGCGCCTCGTCCTGCTCGCCCTTCAGCGCCGTCCACAGCAGGTCGAACGCCGCCTGCTCGTCCGGTCCGTGCCAGACACGCCCGCCCATGATCCGGTCCAGCCGCCAGTCGCGCGCCCCGCCCACCTCGACCACCTCGCAGCGCTCGCGGATCATGTCGATGAAGGGCAGGAAGAGCTGGCGGTTGATGCCGTTCAGGTACAGCTGGTCCGGCGCCCGGTTGGAGGTCACCACCAGCACGACCTTGTTGTCGAACAGGGCCTCGAACAGGCGCCCGAGGATCATCGCGTCGCCGATGTCGGTGACCTGCAGTTCGTCGAAGCACAGCAGCCGCGCCTCGGAGGCGATCAGCTCCGCCGTCGGCCGGATCGGGTCGTCGCCCTTCGCCTGGCCGAAGACGCGCTTCCGCTCCGCCGCATCGCCCTCGCGCCACTGGCGGATCAGCCCGTGCACCCGGGCCATGAACACGTGGAAATGGGCCCGCGTCTTCCGCGGCTCCGGCGCGCAGGCGCAGAACAGATCCATCAGCAGCGACTTGCCCCGCCCCGGCGGCCCCCACAGGTAGAGGCCGCGCACCTCGGGGACGCGTCCGAACAGCCCGCGTCTGCCGAGGTCGCGCTCGACCCGCGCCAGGGCGTCGACCACCGGCCGCTGCGACGGATCGGGCGTCAGCCGGCCGTCGGCCAGCCGCTCTTCATAAGCGGTGCGTATGCGGGAGGGCATCGTTCTCGGGCTTAGCCGCCCCTGCCCGCCCTGAAAAGCGATTGCTTCGCGCCCGCGAAGGCCTACATGCACGCCTCACACCCCAGACACCTGCCCTCAAGCAGCGAGCCGCCGCGCGGCGAGCGTTAGGGCGTCCGAAGGACAACCAAGCATGAGCTATGTCGTCGCCGTCGTGGGCGCCACCGGCAATGTCGGTCAGGAGATGCTCAACATCCTGGACGAACTGGACTTCCCGGTCTCCAAGCTGCACGCCCTCGCCTCGCGCAAGTCCAAGGGCGTCGAGGTGGCCTTCGGCGATCGCACCGTGAAGTGCGAGGATCTCGAGACCTTCGAGTTCTCGACCGTCGACATCGTGCTGATGTCGGCCGGCGGCGCCGTGTCGAAGGAGTGGTCCGAGAAGATCGGCAAGGCCGGGGCCATGGTCATCGACAACTCCTCGGCCTTCCGCATGGACCCGGACGTGCCGCTGATCGTCCCCGAGGTGAACCCCGACGACATCCGGCTCGCGAAGAAGAAGAACATCGTCGCCAACCCCAACTGCTCGACCGCCCAGCTGGTGGTGGCGCTGAAGCCGCTCCACGACGCCGCGAAGATCACCCGCGCGGTGGTCTCGACCTACCAGTCGGTCTCCGGCGCCGGGAAGGAGGGCATGGACGAGCTGTGGAACCAGACCAAGGCCATCTACGGCCTCGGGGACGCGACGCCGAAATTCTTCCCCAAGCAGATCGCGTTCAACGTCCTGCCCTTCATCGGCTCGTTCCGCGACGACGGCTATACCGATGAAGAGGCCAAGATGTGGGACGAGACCCAAAAGATGCTCGACCCCGACATCCGCCTGACCGTCACCTGCGTGCGCGTGCCGGTCTTCGTCGGCCATTCGGAAGCGGTCACCGTCGAGTTCGACCGCCCGATCACCCCAGACGAGGCCCGCGCCATCCTGCGCGACGCCCCCGGGGTCATGGTCGTCGACAAGCAGGAGGCCGACGGCTACGTCACCCCGGTCGACGCCGCCGGCGAGTTCGCCGTCTACGTCTCGCGCATCCGCCAGGACCCGACGGTTCCGAACGGCCTGAGCTTCTGGGTCGTCTCCGACAACCTGCGCAAGGGCGCCGCCCTCAACGCCGTCCAGATCGCCCAGCTGCTCGACGAGTCCGGGACCATCCAGCCGAAGAGCGGCTACCGCTCCATCACCGTCTGATCTTCCTCCATCCCGCCGGCTCCCCCCGGCCGGAGTCCCTCATGGCCACCCCCTCGGGCTCGGATGCGAGCCGCGCCGCCCTCCTCTCCGCCTTCGCCTGCTACGCGCTGTGGGGGCTGATGCCCCTGCTGTTCATGGGCCAGGCGCAGGTCGGCTTCGACTCGCTCGAGATCCTCGCCCACCGCTGCGTCTGGGCCGTGGCCGTCGCGGCCCTGCTGGTCTGGCTGGCGAAGCAGGGCGGCCAGGTCGCGGCCGTGTTCCGCAACCCCCGCACCCTCGCCTGGCTGGCCTTCTCCACGGTCCTGATCGGGCTTAACTGGGGCATCTACGTCTGGGCCACCACCCACGGCGCCACGCTCGAGGCCAGCCTCGGCTACTACATCAACCCGCTGCTCAACATGGTCGTCGGCCTGTGGCTGTTCCGCGAGCGGATCGACCACTGGGGCTGGGTCGCGATCGGTCTGGCCGCCGTCGGCGTCGCCTTCCAGACCGCCGCCCTCGGCCGACCGCCGTGGATCTCCATCGTGCTGGCTCTGTCGTTCGCCACCTACGGCGTGATCCGCAAGCGCGTCCCGGTCGACGCCCAGGCCGGCCTGTTCGTCGAGTGCCTGCTGCTGGCGCCGCTCGGCCTCGCCTGGGTGTTCTGGCTGCAGTCGACCGGCGCCGGCGCCGCCTTCGACAGCCCGGGCAACACCCTCTGGGCGCTGGCCAACGGCCCCGCCACCGTCCTGCCGCTGGCGCTTTTCGCCTGGTCGGCCCGGCGCCTGCCGCTGTCGACCATCGGCTTCATCCAGTTCCTCGCCCCGACCCTGCAGTTCGCGGTCGGCGTCGCCGCCGGCGAGCCCCTCACCGCCCTGCGCATCGCCTCGTTCGGCTTCATCTGGGGCGGCGCGGGCGTCTTCGCCGCCGCAGCCCTCCACCGCCGCCGCGCGGCGCGGCGGGCGCTGAAGGCCGCGGCGGAGCCGGTGTAGGTGCCAGGTTCTAGGTGCTAGGTTCTAGGTTCTACGAAATGGCAATCCGCCTTGGCCCCTCCAAGACCTTGCCCTTGGTCCCCAGTCCCTAGTCTTAGTCCCTAGAACCTAGCCCCCTAGAACCTCCTGTAAGCCGCCTCGATCAGTCGCACCGCCCGCGGGTCGCCGATCAGGTGCCGCGACTGGCGCGTCATCACATAGCTGCCCGACAGCCGCCGCTCGGGATCGGCGAAGGCGCAACTGCCGCCCCACCCGTAGTGGCCGACGGTCTGCTCGCCTGGGCCGAACACGTCCAGGCCCGCGTTGCGCGTCCACCCCGCGGCCCAGCCCATGTCGAAGGGCAGCACCCGGTCCTGGCCGCGAATGCGCTCCTTCAGCGCCGCGGCCCGCGTCGCCTCCGACAGCACCTCGCGGCCCTCGAACCGGCCGGTGGCGACCACGGCCATGATCCGCGCTAGGTCCTTCGCCGTGCCGTGCAGGTTGGCCGAGGGGATCTCCGCCATCCGCCACTCGGTCGAGCCGCGCCCGCCCGGGGCCGAACCCTTGTCGAGGAAGGCCGAGCGCTTGACCGCGTCGATCTCGCCGAGGTCCGGCGCGGCGGTCGGCTTCTTCATCTGCGCCACCCGTCCGTGTTCGGACTCGGGCAGGCCGATCCACAGGTCCAGACCCGGGAAGTCCTCGCGCAGCGCCGTCCCCATGGTCCGCCCGTCGACGAGGCGGAACAGCTCCCCGGCCAGATAGCCGATGGTGATCGGATGGTAGCCGCTGGCCGTGCCCGGGGCCCACATCGGGGCCTGGGCGCACAGCCGGTCCAGCACGGCCTCGCGGTCGAACCAGATGGCCGGTTCGACCGTCTCGCCGAACCCCGGCAGCCCCGCCTGATGGCTCATCAGCTGGCCGACAGTGATCCCGTCCTTGCCGGCCTGCCCGAAGGCCGGCCAGTAGCGCGCCACCGGCGCCTCGTAGTCCAGCAGCCCCCGTTCCACGCAGGTCGCGATCAGCAGGGCCATCACCGCCTTGCCGGTCGAGAACACCGGCGTCAGCGTCTCCTCCGCATACGGAACGGTCCGCGCCGCGTCGGCCCAGCCGCCGATCAGGTCGACGACCGTCTCGCCGTCGACGCACAGGCTGAAGCTCGCGCCCTGCTCGTCCAGTCCTTCGGGCGCGTCGACGAAGTTGGCGGCGAAGGCGTCCTTCACCGCGGCGAACTCGGGCGGACAGACGCCGCGGATGTCGGGAAGCTCGGTCATGGCGTCCTGATATCCGCCTCGCCGCGACCCGTCGACCGCCGGCGGCCGGCGAAGCGGAACCCATGACCCGGCCGGGGGTTGAGCGGCGACGGCCGGATCGACCGGCCGCCTGTACCGTTACGCCCGCCCCGGATTCCCCAGTTGCTCCGCTTCCTCAGGCTTCACTGGCTGTTCCTGCTGATCGTGGCGGAACTCGTCTTCATCGCCGCCTGCATCGGCTGGCTCGCCGTGACGCCCTGGATCGGCTGACCCTACTCCCGGGCCGCCGCCGAGGCCTGGCGCGCCGCCTCGAACTCCGCTCCCTCGTTCCACGCCGGCCATTCCTCGCTGTCGGCCATGTCGCGGCCGACGGCGTAGAGCAGGTCCACGTCCACCGCCGCGGCGTCCATGGTCCAGTCCGACGTCCATTCGTCCGAGGGCTTGTGGTAGCGGTTCGCCACATAGTCGGCGCTGGCGGCGTTGTGGCCGGTGAAGCCGGCGACGCCGAACAGGGCCGGCACGCCCTTCTTGGCCAGCGGGAAGTGGTCCGACCGATAGAAGCCGCCGGCGTGCGGGGCCGGATCGGGGATCAGCCGCCGCCCGGCCGCCTCGGCGCGGCGCTGCAGCCACTGCTCCGTCTCGCTCTTGCCGGGACCGATGACGACGATCTCGGGCGAAACCTCCGTACCCGGAAGAAGGCTGTCGATGTTGATGTTGGTCACCGTCGTCTCCAGCGGCCACACCGGGTTGGCGGCGTAGAACTCCGCCCCCAGCAGCCCCGCCTCCTCGGCGGTCCAGGCGACGAACACCACCGAGCGCTCCGGCGGCGCGCCTTCCTTGAACAGCCGCGCCAGCTCCAGCAGGGCGGCCACGCCCGTCGCGTTGTCCACGGCTCCGTTGTAGATGTCGTCGCCGTCCACCGGCGTGGCCCGGCCGTAGGCGTCCCAGTGCGCGCCGTACATCACCGTCTCGTCCGGCCGCTCGGCGCCGGGCACGCGCGCCAGCACGTTGCGGCTCTCGATGTTGGCGTGGGTCTGGCCGAAATCGATCGACATCGTCGTCCCCGGCAGCTCGACCGGCCGGAAGTCCGCTGACCGCGCCTGCTGGCGCAGTTCGCCGAGGTCCAGCCCCGCCGCCGCCAGCAGCCGTTCCGCGACGGGCGACTGGATCCACCCCTGCGCCGGGACCCGCTCGGCCGCCCAGTTCTCCCGCACGATGTCGAAGTCGGGCGCCGTCGACGAGCCCTCCAGCACCGACCAGCCGTAGCCGGCGCCCTCGTCGTCGTGGATGACCAGCACCCCCGCCGCGCCCTGCCGCGCCGCCTCCTCGAACTTGTAGGTCCAGCGGCCGTAGAAGGTCATCGCCCGGCCGTCGAAACGGTCCGCCACAGGATGCCCCTCCGGCGCGTTGAAGTCGGGATCGTTGACGATGACCAGCAGAACCTTGTCCTTCAGGTCCATGCCCTTGAAGTCGTCCCAGTCCCGCTCCGGCGCGTCGACGCCGTAGCCGGCGAAGACCACCGGGGCGTCGGTCACGGTGATCCGCTCCACCGGCCGGTCGCTGGCGACCAGCACCTCGGGCCCGCGCTCCAGCCGCATCTCGCCCTGCGGCGTCTTCGCCACGATGGTCGCCGGGCCGGACTGCTGCGTCCGGCTCAGCTGCGCCGTCTGGGTCCACGAGCCGTCGGGTCCGCCGGGCTCCAGCCCCAGCGCGCGGAACTGCTCGACGAGGTATTCGATCGTCTTTTCCTCGCCCGGCGTGGCCACGCCGCGACCCTCGAATTCGTCAGAGGCCAGCACCCGGGTGTGCTCGTTCAGACGGGCCGGATCGGCGTTCTGGGCGAGGGCGGGGCCGGCGGCCAGCAGGGCGGCGGAGGCGAGGAGGGCGAGGCGGAACGGGCGCATGGCGGTCTCTCTGCGGTCGGGGAGGGGCGCACCCTGACCCCCTCAGCCAGGAGAGTCGAGCGTCACCGTTCGGCCAGCCAGGCCGCCGCGCCCTCGCCCGCGACCACGCCCGAGGCGAAGCAGGCCTGCAGCAGGTAGCCGCCGGTCGGGGCCTCCCAGTCCAGCATCTCCCCGGCCACGAACACGCCCGGCAGCGCCTTCAGCATCAGCCGCTCGTCGACCTGGTCCAGCTTCACCCCGCCGGCCGACGAAATGGCCCGCGCGAGTCCCTGCGCCCTGGTCAGTTTCAGCCGCACCGCCTTGATACGTTTGGCCAGCTTCTCCGCCCCTTGCGGAATCTCGCCGGGAATCTCCCGCAGCAGTCCGACCGCCGCCGGCGACAGGCCGCCCGCCTTCCGCAGCCAGTTGGTGACGCTGTCCTTGCCGCGGGGGCGGGCCAGCCGGGCCGCCAGCGCCGCCTCGTCGAGGTCGGGCCGGAGGTCGACGACCAGCTCCGCCGACCCGTCCCGCGCGATCGCCTCGCGCAGCTCCGCCGAGAGGGCGTAGATCGCTCCGCCCTCCAGTCCGTAGCGGGTGACCATGGCCTCGCCGCGCACCGTCCGGTCGCCGTGGCTGAGCGCCACATTCTTAAGAGGCTGGCCGGCGAAGCGCTCCGCGAACACCGGCGACCAGGCGATGTCGAACCCCATGTTCGACGGCCGGAGCGGCGCGATCTCCACCCCCGCCGCGGCGAGGTCGTCCGTCCACGAACCATCGCTCCCGAGCCGGGGCCAGCTGGCGCCGCCCAGCGCCAGCACCACCGCGTCGGGCCGCTCGACCCTCTCCGCCTCCGGCGTGGCGAACACCCAGCCGCCGTCGCGCCGGCCGGTCCAGCGCGAGCGGGTCCGCACCTCCACGCCCCGTTCCGCAAGCCGGCCCAGCCAGGCCCGCAGCAGGGGCGAGGCCTTCATCGCCTTCGGAAAAACCCGCCCCGAGGAGCCGGTGAAGGTCGCCAGCCCGAGGCCCTCGGCCCAGCCGACCAGATGCGTCGGCGAGAACCGCGCCAGCCACTCGACCACCCTCGGCGCCGCCTCGCGGTATCGACCGATGAAGGCTGTCTCCGGCTCCGTATGGGTCAGGTTCAGCCCGCCGAGACCGGCCATGAGGAACTTCCGCGCCGGCGACGGCATGGCCTCGTGCACGACGACGCGCACCCCGGCCTGCGCCAGCCGCTCGGCGGCCATCAGACCGGCCGGCCCGGCCCCGATCACATGCACTGTCTTCACGTCCATGTCGTCCCAGATGGACCGGAACGGCTGGCGGCGCCATACGCTGAAGGCATATGAGCGTCGCCTTCACCCGCGAGGAGGATCTCGAGGCCACGGCCGCGGACCTCCCCGACCGCCCGATCTCTCCGCATCCCAACCTCGTCACGCCCGACGGCCTGGCGGCGATCGACGCCGCCCTTGCCGAGGCCCGCGCGGCCTACGCGGCCGCCCAGGCCCGAGGGTCGATCGAGGCGGACCGCACCGCCATGGCGCGCGCCACCCGCGACCTGCGCTACTGGTCGGCCCGCCGCGCCTCGGCCCAGCTGGTCGAGACCGTTCCCGACGGCCGGGTCCGCTTCGGCGGCGGCGTGACCATCGAACGCGAAGACGGCCGCCGCCAGACCTGGCGCATCGTCGGCGAGGACGAGGCCGACCCCGCCGCCGGCTCGGTCAGCCACGTCTCCCCCCTGGCCCGGGCCCTGCTCGGCAAGCGCGTCGGCGACGAGGCCGTGGTCGCCGGCCAGACCGTTGAAATCACCGCCGTCGACTGACAGCCCACCCCCGGAAGGAGGCCCCATGGCCCGCAAGCCCAACTACAGTTTCGAGCGTCAGGAACGCGAACGCGCCGAGGCCCGCAAGGCCGCCGAGAAGGCCGCCGCCAAGGCCGAGAAGCGCGCCGCCGCCCGCGGCGAACGCCCCGAGCCGCCCGCCGACGAGGGCTGACGGCGCGATCACGCGGCGATCACGATCCCGTCCACGGATTTGACACCCGCGGCCCTGTCCCGCAGGTTCGTCGCCCTCCCCCCTCCCCAAGTGCTTCCGCGCGTCAGGGAGACGTGGCCCGACCGGGTCCCGCCTTGAGCCATCGCTCGTCGTGCGGAGAACGAAAGGAACAGTTCATGCGCTTCGCCTTCCTCGCCGCCGCCTCCGTGCTCGCCTTCGCCGCCGCCCCGGCGGTCGCCGCCCCCGCCGTCCCCGCCGCCGTCGTGCAGCAGGATGTCACCGACGCCGAACTGGCCAGCTACGCTGCCGCGGAGGAAGGCGTCCGCGCCGTCCAGGCCCAGGTGCAGGGCCAGATCACGGCCGAGCAGCAGGCGGCGATGGTCGCCGCCATCGAGGGCGCCGGCCTGACACTCGACCGCTTCAACGCCATCTCCCAGTCGGTCCAGGCCGGGGACGAGATCCTCGCCGCCCGCCTCGCGGTCGCGCGGGCTCCGGAGTCGCCCGCCGGCTCGGTCGGCGCCACGGCGACCGACGCCGAGCTGGGCCAGTTCGCCACGGCCATGGCCGCGGTTCGTCCCATCGCCGCCCAGCTGAACGGCGCCGCCCCCACGGCCGAGCAGCAGGCCGCCATGGCCGAGGCCATCGCCTCGTCGGGCCTCGCGCTCGAGCGCTTCAACGCCATCTCGGGCGCCCTCGCCGCCGACCAGCGGCTGCAGGCGCGCGTCGCCCTCGCCGCGGCCCGCAGCGACGGCTGATCCAGACCACCCTCTGGAAGAGGGGCGGGTCCCGCGCGGGCCCGCCCCTTTTTTCTTGCGTCAGCCGCCCTCGTCCAGCGGCTGGTGGGTGAAGCCTTTCACGCCGCCCAGCCGCTTGGCGTCGCGGCCGATCTCGACCTCGCTCTCCGCATAGGCGATCAGCAGCCGCGCCAGGTCGCGCAACGCCGTCTCGTGGATGCGCTCGTAGCCGTGGCTGGCGTCGATGCCGAAAGTCAGCAGGGCCGTCCGGATGTCCGCGCCCGCCTCCAGCGCCGAGGCCGAGTCCGAGCGGTAGTAGCGGAACACGTCCTTCTGGTGCGGAATGTCATGGTCGCGGGCGAGGTGGACCAGCTTGCGCGTCAGGTGCCAGTCGAACGGCCCCGTCTGGTCCGCCATGGCGATGGTGACCCCGAACTCCGAGGAGTTCTGACCCGGCGCCGTCGTGCCGTTGTCGACCGTCACCATCGACGCGACGTCCGGGACCAGCACCGACGAGGCGCCGTGCCCGACCTCCTCGGCGATGGTGAACAGCCACCAGGTGTCGACGGTCGGGACCCGCTCTTCCCGGATCATGCATTCCAGCGCCGCCAGCAGGGTCGCCACGCCGGCCTTGTCGTCGAGGTGGCGCGAAACGATGAAGCCGCTGTCCATGAACTCCGGCTGCGGGTCGATGGCCACGATGTCGCCGATCTCGACCCCGAGACCGTGGACGTCGGCCCGGCTGTGCACCACGGCGTCGATGCGCAGCTCGACCTGTCGCCAGTTGACCGGCTGGCTGTCGACCTCCTCGTTGAAGGTGTGGCCCGAGGCCTTGAGCGGCAGGATGGTGCCGCGATACGCGCCCCCTTCCGAGAACACCGTCGCCCGCGCCCCCTCGGCGAAGCGCGACGACCAGTGACCGATGGGCACGAGCTCCAGCCGGCCGTTGTCCTTCACCGCCTTCACCTGCGCCCCGAGGGTGTCGACGTGGGCCACGACCGCGCGCGCCGGCTTGGCGTCGCGCCCCGCCAGACGGGCCCGGATGGCGCCGCGCCGGGTCAGCTCATAGGTCAGGCCCAGCCGCTCCAGCTCCCGGCACAGCAGCCAGACCGCCTCGTCGGTATAGCCGGTCGGACTGGGGGTGTTGAGCAGCTCGGACAGACGGGCCTTCAGATAGGCGAGGTCGATCGCGGGACGGGGCAAGGTCGCTCCTTCGGGGCTTCGGACTCAGGCGGAGATCTGGGCGTCGGTGCGGACGGCCACGCGCGCCGCCGCGGGCGCGGACAGGGGAAACAGCAGGTCGATGAACCGCTCCGCCGTCGGCTGCGGCTCATGATTGGCCAGGCCCGGGCGCTCGTTGGCCTCGATGAAGGCGTAGTCGGGCGCGCGCGGCGACTTCACCATCAGGTCGATGCCGGTGACCGGGATGTCGATGGCCCGGGCCGCCGCCACGGCCGCCCGGATCAGCTCCGGATGCACCTCTTCGGTGACGTCGTGGATGGTGCCGCCGAGGTGAAGGTTGGCCGCCTTGCGCACGAGCACCTCCTCGCCTTCCGGCGCCACGTCGTCCAGCCGGTAGCCCGCCTCCGCGAGAGTCCGCTCGGTTTCGGCGTCGATCGGGATTTTCGACTCGCCGCCGGTCGCCGCCTCGCGCCGCCGGCTCTGGTGCTCGATCAACGACCGCAGGGTCGAGCGCCCGTCCCCGACGACCCGGGGCGGGCGGCGCAGGGCGCAGGCGACCACCTTGTAGTCGATGACGACCAGCCGCAGGTCCTCGCCCTGGACCTGCTCCTCGATCAGCACCTCCGAGCAGATGCGGCGGGCCCGTTCCAGCGCCGCCTCGACCTCGGCCGCGGTGGTCAGGCCCACGGCCACCCCCTGGCCCTGCTCGCCGCGGGCCGGCTTGACCACCAGGCTGCCGTAGGACTTGAGCGCCGCGGCGATGGCGGCGGGGTCGTCCGGATCGATCCGCGCCGGCACGCGGACGCCGGCCGCCTCGACGATCCGCCGGGTCATGCGCTTGTCGTCGCAGATGCTCAGGGCCACCGCCGACGTCAGTTCGGACAGGCTCTCGCGGCACCGCACGGAGCGCCCGCCCCAGCTGAGCCGGAACAGGCCCCCCTCGGCGTCGATGATCTCGGCGTGGATGCCCCGCCGGCGCGCCTCGTCCACGATGATGCGGCCGTAGGGGTTGAGATCCCGGTCGTCGCTCGGGCCCACGAACAGGACCTCGTTGATCGGGTTCTTCCGCTTCACCCCGAAGAAGTGGATGCGACGGAAGCCGAGCTTCTCGTAGAGGGCGATGGCCTGCACGTTGTCGTGCATCACCGACAGGTCCATGTAGGCCAGCCCGAGGGTCGCGAAATGCTCGGCCAGACGGCGCACCAGCGCCTCGCCGATGCCGGGCTGGGTGGCCTGCGGATCGACCGCCAGACACCACAGCGACGAGCCGCACTCCGGATCCTCGAAGGCGCGGGCATGGTTGACCCCCGTCACCGTGCCGATCACCGCGCCGGTGGCGGTGTCCTCGGCCACGAAGTAGATCAGGGCCCGGTCGTCCCGGGTCGAGGCGAAGAACTCCGGCGGCACCTGCACCATTCTCCGCTTGGCGTAGATGTCGTTGACAGCCTGGGCGTCGGCCTCGGGGATCAGCCGGCGGACGGTGAACCCACGCGGCTGGCGACGGCTGGCGCGATAGGTCGAGAGGTCCAGCCGGTAGGTGTGCGAAGGGTCGAGGAAGACCTCCTGCGGCGCCTGGGCCAGCAGGACGTGCGGATTGCGGACATAGAAGGCGATGTCGCGCCGGTCCGGCTGCTCGGCCCGCAGCGCCTCCACCAGCGGCTCCGCCGTCTCGAAGGTCTGGGCGAACAGCAACCGCCCCCATCCGCAGTCGAGCACCGCGTTCGGCGTCGGACCGTCGCCGGTCTGCACCGGCGGCTTCAGCCCCTCGTGGCGCAGACGCTTCAGCCGGTGGGCCTTGGGGCGGGGCGGACGGGCGTCAGAGGCCATGCTGCTGCATCCACATCTCGAGAACGGCGACCTGCCACAGCTCTGAACCCCGCAGCGGGGTGATATGTGCCGTGGGATCGTCGAACAGCCTGTCGAGATAGCCCCTGTCGAACAGGCCGCGGTCGCGCGCCGCCTGATTGGTCAGGGCCTCGCGCACCATGTCGAGATAGGGCCCCTGGATGTATTTCAGGGCCGGGACGGGGAAGTAGCCCTTCTTGCGGTCGATCACCTCGGACGGGATCACCAGCCGCGCCGCCTCCTTCAGCACCCCCTTGCCGCCCTGGGCCAGCTTGTGCTCGGGCGGGATGCGGCCGGCCAGCTCGACCAGCTCGTGGTCGAGGAACGGCACGCGGGCCTCCAGGCCCCAGGCCATGGTCATGTTGTCGACCCGCTTAACCGGGTCGTCGACCAGCATCACCTGGCTGTCCAGACGCAGGGCCTTGTCGACCCCCGTTTCCGCGCCCGGCTGCGCGAAATGCGCCTCGACCAGCGCCCGGCTGACATCCGTGTCGGCCATGTACGCCCCGTTCAGCTGGGTCTTCAGCGTCTCGTGACTGCGGTCGAAGAAGGCCTTGGCGTAGGTCTCGACGGGATCGGCCGCGTCCACCATCGGCGGGTACCAGTGGTAGCCGGCGAACACCTCGTCCGCGCCCTGGCCCGACTGCACCACCTTGATGTGTTTCGAGACCTCCTGGCTGAGCAGGTAGAAGCCGACGTTGTCGTAGGAGACCATCGGCTCCGACATCGCCCCGATGGTCCCGGGCAGTGCCTCCATCAGCCGCTGGTGCGGCACGAAGATCTGGTGGTGCTTGGTGCCGTAGTGCTTCGCGATCAGGTCGGAATAGACGAACTCGTCGCCCTTCTCCCCGTTGGCCGCCTCGAAGCCGACCGAGAAGGTCATCAGGTCCTTCTGGCCCAGTTCGGCCAGCAGGCCGACGATCAGGCTGGAATCGACCCCGCCCGACAGCAGCACCCCCACCGGCACGTCGGCCACCATGCGCCGCTTGACCGCCGCGCGCAGGCCGTCCAGCACCCGGTCGCGCCAGTCCTCGGCCGACAGCGCCGCGTCCTCCGCGTGGCGGGTCATGTCCGGCCGCCAGTAGAGGCGATCCTTCGCCGACCCGTCCGCCTCGATGACCCGGATCGTCGCCGGCGGGAACTTCTTCACCCCCCTCAGCAGGGTGTGCGGCGGCGGGACCACCGCGTGGAAGGTCATGTAGTGGTGCAGCCCGACCGGATCGATCGTCGTGTCGACCTCGCCCGCCGCCAGCAGCGCCGGCAGGCTGGAGGCGAAGCGCAGCCGCTTGCCCTTTTCCGCCAGGTACAGCGGCTTGATGCCGAAGCGGTCGCGGGCGATCACCACCCGGCCGCTGTCGCGCTCGTGCAGAACGAAGGCGAACATGCCCTTGAAACGATCGACGCAGCGGTCGCCCCAGGCCTTCCACGCCTTGATGATCACCTCGGTGTCGCCGTGCGAGAAGAAGCGGAAGCCGAGTCCCTGCAACTCCTCACGCAGCTCCGGGTAGTTGTAGATGCAGCCGTTGAAGGCCAGCGTGATCCCGAGGTCGGCGTCGACCATCGGCTGCTGGGCCTTTTCCGACAGGTCGATGATCTTCAGCCGGCGGTGCCCCAGCCCCACCGGGCCGCGAAGCACCAGGCCCGAACCGTCCGGCCCGCGGGGCGAGAGCGCATCCGTCATCCGCTGCAGCGCGCCGGCGTCGGCCGGCCGCCCGTCGAAATTGATCTCGCCGCTCAGACCGCACATGGGCCCTCCTTGAATTGTGGAAGCAGCGGGAACAAATGGTTAGTGCACGAAAGAGTTTCAACCCGATGCGCGACATTTCCGCCGCCGACCCGCCCCTCCCGACGGAGCCCGACCCCACCGCCGAGCTGGTCCGCTCGGTGCGCCGCATCGCCCAGGCCATCGACGTGCGCTCGCGCGAGATCGCCCGCCTGACCGGCCTGACCCTGCCCCAGCTGCTGGTGCTGCAGTCGATCCGCGCCCTGGGCGAGGTCAGCACCCACGCCGTCTCGCGCGACGTCTCCCTGTCGGCTCCCACCGTGGTCGCCGTGCTGGACCGGCTGGAGGCGCGCGGCCTGATCGTCCGCTACCGCTCGACCAGCGACCGCCGCATCGTCCACGCCCGCCTGACCCCCGATGGCGAGGCCGCCCTCAGGGACGCCCCCGGCCTGCTCCGCCCCGGGGCCATGCGCGCCCTCGCCGACCTGCCGCCCGAGCGCCGCGAGGCCCTGGCCGCCGCCATCCGCGCCGTCACAGACCTGATCGCCGCCGAAGCGCCCGCCTGACCGCCCGTCGCCCCGCCCCGCCCGCGGCGCGTAGCGGGCGGCGGAAGGCTACGCCGCGCCGCTTCCCGCCCCCTCCAGCACCCCCAGCACCTGGCCGAACAGGTCCTGCGCCGCCCGGTCCTCCAGCGCCTCGAAGTCCACCCCCGCCGTCATCCGCGCCAGCCGCCGCACCACGTCGCCGCAGTCCGCCCGCGCCCCCGGCGCCTCGTCCAGCACCCACTCGGCGATGGCCGCGATCTCGGCCAGCGCCTCCTGATCGCTCATCCGCCCGCCCTCCAGCCCCGCCACGGCCGCGATCTCCCCGATCTCGCGCAGGGCGCGGCGGCAGGTGTGGGGATCGCGGGGGCGGGTCATGGCGGCCCAACGTGCAGTGGGGGGCGGGGGTTCATGCCGTCTCCTCCCTGTCGCGTAGCGATGGGGAGGGGGACCGCGAAGCGGTGGAGGGGTGTAGGAGCGAGAACGCGCCACGCAAAAGGGCGCCCCGGTTCCCCGGGGCGCCCTTCCTGTTCCAGCCTCTAGCAGCTGGGCGATACGGACTCCCTTAGAAGTCCATCCCGCCCATGCCGCCGCCCATGCCGCCCATGTCAGGGGCGCCGCCGCCGGCGTTGCCCTTCTTCGGGGCGTCGGCCACGGCCGCTTCGGTGGTGATCAGGATGCCGGCCACCGAGGCGGCGTCCTGCAGGGCGGTGCGGACCACCTTGGCGGGGTCGATGACGCCCATCTTGACCAGGTCGCCGTACTCTTCCGTCTGGGCGTTGAAGCCGAAGGCGGCGTCGTTCGACTCCAGCACCTTGCCGACCACGATCGAGCCCTCGACCCCGGCGTTCTCCGAGATCTGACGGATCGGGGCCTGCAGGGCGCGGCGGATGATGGCGATGCCCGCCTTCTGGTCGGCGTTGTCGCCTTCCAGGCCTTCCAGCGCCTTGGACGCCTTCAGCAGGGCGATGCCGCCGCCCGGGACGATGCCTTCCTCGACCGCCGCGCGGGTGGCGTTGAGGGCGTCGTCGACGCGGTCCTTCTTCTCCTTGACCTCGACCTCGGTCGAGCCGCCGACGCGGATGACCGCGACGCCGCCGGCCAGCTTGGCCAGACGTTCCTGCAGCTTCTCGCGGTCGTAGTCCGAGGTGGTCGCCTCGATCTGGGTCTTGATCTGGCCGATGCGGGCCTCGATGGCCGCCTTCTCGCCGACGCCGTCCACGATGGTGGTGTCGTCCTTGGTGATGGTGACCTTCTTGGCCTTGCCGAGCATGTCTAGGGTGACGTTCTCGAGCTTGATGCCGAGGTCTTCCGAGATCACCTGGCCGCCGGTCAGGACGGCGATGTCCTCCAGCATGGCCTTGCGGCGGTCGCCGAAGCCCGGGGCCTTGACCGCGGCGACGCGCAGGCCGCCGCGCAGCTTGTTGACCACCAGGGTGGCCAGGGCCTCGCCCTCGATGTCCTCGGCGATGATCAGCAGCGGACGGCCGCTTTGCACGACGGCCTCAAGGATCGGCAGCATGGCCTGCAGCGAGGACAGCTTCTTCTCGTGGAGCAGGATGAGCGGCTCCTCGAGCTGGGCCTCCATCTTGTCGGCGTTGGTGATGAAGTAGGGCGACAGGTAGCCGCGGTCGAACTGCATGCCCTCGACGACGTCGAGTTCGGTCTCGGCGGTCTTGGCCTCCTCGACCGTGATCACGCCCTCATTGCCGACCTTCTCCATGGCCCGGGCGATCATTTCGCCGACCTCGAGGTCGCCGTTGGCCGAGATGGTGCCGACCTGGGCGATCTCCGAGTTGGCCGAGACCTTCTTGGACGACGACTTGACGTTCTCGATGACCACGGTGACGGCCTTGTCGATGCCGCGCTTCAGGTCCATCGGGTTCATGCCGGCGGCCACGGCCTTGAGGCCTTCCTGCACGATGGCCTGGGCCAGCACGGTGGCGGTGGTGGTGCCGTCGCCCGCCTTGTCGTTCGTCTTCGACGCGACTTCGCGGATCATCTGGGCGCCCATGTTCTCGAAGGCGTCCTCGAGTTCGATCTCCTTGGCCACCGAGACGCCGTCCTTGGTCGAGCGCGGGGCGCCGAAGGACTTCTGGATCACGACGTTGCGGCCCTTCGGACCGAGGGTCACCTTCACCGCATTGGCGAGGACGTTGACGCCGCGCAGCATCTTCTCGCGGGCGTCGGTGGAGAACTGGACTTGTTTGGCGGCCATGTGGCTGCTCCTATCTTCTGGTTTCTGTGAGGAAAGCTGGTCGTCGGGTGCTTACGACAGCACGCCCAGGACGTCCGATTCCTTCATGATGATCAGGTCTTCGCCGTCGATCTTGACCTCGGTGCCCGACCACTTGCCGAACAGGATGCGGTCGCCCGCCTTGAGGTCCATGGCGACGTGCTTGCCGTCCTCGTCCCGGGCGCCCGGGCCGACCGCGACGACTTCGCCTTCCTGCGGCTTCTCCTTGGCGGTGTCGGGGATGATGATCCCGCCCTTGGTCTTGGATTCTTCTTCCACGCGCTTCACGAGCACGCGGTCGCCGAGCGGACGAAACGCCATCTGTGTGTTCTCCCAAAGGTTCTCGATGAACGCTCCCGCGGCGCCGCTTTTGGCAGCCACCGGGCGAGAGTGCTAACGCGAGCGGCAGGTAGGGCGGCGGGCGCGGAGCGTCAAGCGCGGCGCCGCCGAATTCCCGTCGTTTTCAGACGGCGTGCGCGGTGGGGCGAGGTGAACCGCGCATGAACGGCCGCCTCACCCGGCCGTTCAGCAGCGCTGCCGTACAAAAGCGTCTGCGACCGGCATGCCGCCGGACAGGGAAAGGATCGGAACATGCAGATCTCGAAATTCGCTTTCGCCGCCCCCGCGGCCGGCGTTCTGGCCCTCGCCCTCCTCGCCGCGCCGGCCCAGGCGCAGAGCCGCTACGACCGCGACCGCGACGACGACCGGGCCGAAGACGCCCTGATCGGCGCCGCCGTGGGCGCGCTGGCGGGCGCCGTGATCGGCAACGGCGACGGGGCCTACATCGCCGGCGGCGCGCTGGCCGGCGCGGCCGTCGGCGCCTCGTCGGGCCGGGACGACTGCGGCTACTACCGCGGCGGCCGCTGCTACCGGAACCGCGGCCACTGGGAACGCGAGCACGGCATCAACAGCCGTGACGGCTACAGCCGCCGGGAGCAACGTCGCGACCGCCGCGAGTGGCGTCGCGACCGTCGCGACGAGCGGCGCTACGACCGCGACTACCGCTACGATCGGCGCTGGTGATCGCGCTCCAGGTTCGCCCGGCCGAAAACCGGTCAGGCGTGTGGGCGGGAAGGCGGGCGCCGGAGACGGCGTCCGCCTTTTGCGCGCCTAGACCATCAGCCGCTTCATCAGCTCCGCGGTCGAGGGATCCAGCCCCTCCGACGGCGCCCCGGCCGCGACGTCCCTGAGGATCGCCTTCGCCAGCACCTTGCCCAGCTCCACGCCCCACTGGTCGAAGCTGTTGATGTCCTGGATCACGCCCTCGACGAAGGTCTTGTGCTCATAGAGGGCGAGCAGCGCCCCCACCGCCTCGGGCGTCAGGGCGTCCATCAGGATCGTCGTCGACGGCCGGTTGCCGGGGAAGGCGCGGTGCGGCGCCAGCCGGTCGGCCTCGGCCTCCTCCACGCCGGCCGCCAGCATCTCCGCCCGCGCCTCGGCCCCGGTCTTGCCGAGCATCAGCGCCTGGGCCTGGGCCAGGGCGTTCGACCACAGCGGCGCGTCGCCTTCTCCCGCGTCGGCGGCCGCCTCCGACGTGTGGGCGACGACCACGAACTCCGCGGGGATCACCTGCGGCCCCTGATGGATCTGCTGGAAGAAGGCGTGTTGGCCATTGGTGCCCGGCTCGCCGAACACGATCGGCCCGGTGGCCGTGTCGACCGGCGCGCCGTCGCGCTTCACCCGCTTGCCGTTCGACTCCATCTCCAGCTGCTGCAGGAAGGCCGACAGCCGGCGCAGCCCGTGGGCGTAGGGCGCCACGGTGCGGGCGTGGCGGCCCAGCCCCTCCACATTGAACACCTGGGCCAGCGCCAGCAGCACCGGCGCGTTGCGCTCGAGGTCCACCTCGAGGAAGTGCTGGTCCATGGCGCGGGCCCCGTCCAACACCCGCTCGAACACGTCCCAGCCCAGCGCCACGGCCACCGACAGGCTGACGGCGGACCACAGCGAGTAGCGGCCGCCGACCCAGTCGCGGAAACCAAAGGTGCGGCCGCAACCGAAGGCCTCGGCCTTCTCCGGCGCCGCGGTCACCCCGACCAGATGGCGCGCCATGCGCTTCGGCGACAGCGAGTTCGCCAGCCACGCCTTGGCCAGCTCGGCGTTGGCCAGCGTCTCCTGGGTGGTGAAGGTCTTGGACACCACCACCACCAGCGTCGTCTCCGGGTCCAGACCGGCCAGCGCCTCGGCCATGTCGCGCGGGTCGATGTTGGCGACGAAGCGCAGGTCGATGGTCGGCTCCAGCGGCCGCAGCGCATCCCACAACAGCCGCGGCCCGAGGTCGGAGCCGCCGATGCCGATGTGCACGATGGCCTGGAAGGGCTGCTTGGTGCCGCCGGTCTCGGCCCCGGAGCCGATGTCGGCGGCGAAACGCGCCATGGCCCGGCGGGTCTCGGCCACTTCCTTCGACACCGGCTCGCCCAGCGCCCGGAAATCCGCATCGTCGGCCGCCCGCAGCGCCGGGTGCAGCACCGCCCGACCCTCGGTGTTGTTGACCGCCTCGCCGCCGAACAGCGCCGCGCGCCGTCCCTCGACATCGCAGGCCCGCGCCAGATCGATCGCCGCCTCGAACCCTTCCGCGCTCCACGCCTGCTTCGACAGGTCGAGGTACAGGCCCGCGGCCTCGACGCCCATTCGCTCCAGCCGTCCGGGGTCGGTGGCGAAGTGGTGGACGATGCGGGCGTCGGCGTCCTTGCGGGCGACGGCGCGAAGCATGTCCAGGGCCTGGGCGCGAGGGGTCATGGGCGAACTCTGTCGGAAGAGGGTAAAGCCCCGTTTACGGGTGAGGCGTAAGCCCGTTCAACGCCGAATCCGCTGATTCGGCCTCAGCAAAAGAGGTCCGCCATGTCCTGCGGCGTCGCCCTGGCCGTCTCCCTCCTGCTCTCCGACCCGGCGGTCGCCGCGGCCGCCGCCGTGCCGCCGGTCGAGGCCGGGGCCCCGGTCTCGGTGGCGGGCGAGCCCCTGTTCGCCGACATCGTGGCCCGTTCCGGCCAACTCCACGGCCTCGTCCGCGGCTGGATGGCCGACGGCGCGGCCGAAAGCGACGGCTTCGCGGCCGGGCCGGAGTTCACCGCCTTCCGCGCCCGGGCCGTCGAACTCGCCGCCCTCGACATGCAGGGGCACCTGGTCCTCAAGGAGCGCGGCACCGACGGCGACCTGAAGTGCATCCTGCGCGGCATCGCCGAGGACATGCCCAAGCGGCTGGAGGCGGTCGAGACCGCCGGCAGCGCCACCGAGCGTCGCGTGGCGCTGGACGAACTGGCCTATCTGCTCAACGACAACGTCGAGGTCATCACCGCCCCGCCGCAGCCGCCGGTCTGACCGGCGAAGCCGCCTCCAGCGCGGCGATCACCGTCCCTTCCGTGAGCAACTGCGGCAGCACCCGCGGCTCCGCCGCGCCGGGCGCGTACAGCAGGTACAGGGGCACGCCGGACCGGCCGTGGCGGCGCAGTTCGGCGGTGATGGCGTCGTCGCGCCGCGTCCAGTCCCCGACCAGATAGACCGCATTGGCGCCGTCCAGCGCCCGCCGCGTCGCCGCCGACGACAGGGCCGTCCGCTCGTTGATCTTGCAGGTCACGCACCAGTCGGCGGTGAAGTTGACCAGCACCGGCCGACCTTCGGCGCGTGCAGCCTCGACGGCTTCCGGCGACCACCGCTGCGACGGCAGGGCCGACGCCGTGGCGGCGGTCGCCTGCGTCCCGGGCGGCATGACGGCCGCGGCGCCGGCGAGAGCGACGGCGGAGACCAGGGCCAGGGCGGCGGCGACCGCGCTGAACACGGCGATCCCGCCCTCGGCCCGCCGCGCCTGGTTCAGTCCGGTCAGCCACAGGCCGAAGGCCGCCAGCACCGCGGCCAGCAGCAGCAGTCCCAGCGCCTCGGCGCCGCTTTGCCGGGCGAAGACCCAGACCAGCCAGGCCGCCGTGCCGTACATCGGGAAGGCCAGCAGCCCCTTCAGCCGCTCCATCCACGGGCCGGGACGCGGCAGGCGGGCCAGCAGCCGCGGCGTCAGGCTGACCAGCACGAAGGGCAGGGCCAGTCCCAGGCCCAGCATCAGGAACACCACCAGCGCCATCGGCCACGGCATCAGAAGCGCCGCGCCCAGCGCGAAGGCCATGAAGGGGGCCGTGCAGGGGGCCGCCACCACCACCGCCAGCATGCCGGTGAAGAAGGCCCCCGCCGCGCCTGGCAGGCGCGACAGCGGCCCTGTTCCCGCCGCCTGCAGGCCCGCGCCCATGTGGAAGACGCCCGACAGGTTCAGCGCCACCGCCAGCATCAGCAGCGACAGGCCGGCGATCACCGCCGGCGACTGCAGCTGGAAGCCCCAGCCGATCGCCTCGCCGCCGGCCCTCAGCGCCAGCAGCAGTCCGGCCAGGGCCAGGAAGGTGGTCAGCACGCCGGCGAGGAAGGCCAGACCGTCGCGCCGCGCCCGCGCCGGATCGTGCGCCGCCGCGCTCAGGGCCGCCGCCTTCATGGCCAGGATCGGAAACACGCACGGCATCAGGTTGAGGATCAACCCGCCCAGCAGGGCGAACAGCGCCGCCTGGAGGAAACCGGACCATCCGATCGCGGCAGGCGCCGTTCCGGCGCCGGCGTCCGCCATCGCCGCCAGATCGCCGGAGCCTCTCGCCCCGGGTAGATCGGCCCCCGGCTCCGCGCGGATCTCGAAGGCCCCGAGGGATGTGGCCAGCACCCCCTCCAGCGGGCCCGTCACGCCAGCCTGCGCCTTCGCGCCCGCGCTCATCACCAGGGTCAGGCCCTCGGGGCCCCAGGCCCCGGTCTGCGGCGCGGCGTGGTCGATCAGTCCGCCCTCGAAGGGGAAGAAGTAGCTTGGGCCCGGGTCGCGTCCGGCCAGCGGGCCGCCTGCGGCGGTCAGGGTCAGGACGCCGTTCTCCACCCGCACCCGCGCCTCGATCCCGGCCGGCGCCGGCGCCCCGGCCAGCACGCGCTGGATGGCGGCGCCGTGCTGCGGGTCGGGCGGGGCCGCCCCCTCGCGCACCGGCAGGTCGAGCCGCAGGTTCAGCGTCTCCGGCACGCACATCTCGTCGCTGCACACGAAGAACAGCGCCTCGACCGCCAGCGGCACGGTCGAGCCGGGCCGGGCGCCGGCGGGGATCTCCACCGGAACGGGCAGGTAGACGTCGCCCTCGTAGCCGTAGTTGGTCAGTCCCTGCAGCCGCTGGCGCTCCGGCAGCGGCCAGACGATGTCGCCCGCCCGCACCCCCTCCGGCAGACGCCAGGTCAGCGTCGTCGCCCCGCCGGAATCGCCCGGATTGCGCCAGTAGGTGTGCCAGCCCGGCTCGATGTCCTGGCGCACCGCGACCACCGCGGTCGAGCCGGGCGCCGCCCAGCGGCTCATCGGGACCAGCTCGGCCTCGATCCGTTCGGTGCGCTGGGGCCCCGACGTCTGGGCCGCCAAGACGGACGGGGCGGCGACAGCCAGCAGCAGGCAGAAAAGGCGGATCAACAGGCGCAACCGGGGCTCCCTCGAGGTTGCGCGGACCTTAGCCGCTCCACGGCGTCGGCGTCACCGCCGTCCGCCAGCGGCGCGTCGCCTCACTTCGGGGCGGCGTCGACCAGCACCTCGGTGCGTCGCCGCATCGGCTCGACCGCGCCCGCCGCCGTAACCGCCCCGGACTCCCCGGCCGCGCCCAGCTCGAACGCCGGCGCCGGCCAGCCGGCCGCCGCCAGCGCCTCGGTGACCGCCAGCGCCCGCCGCTCCGACAGGTCGAGGTTGGCCTCGGCGCCGCCGGTCGGGTCGGCCAGCCCGATCACCTGCACCCGACGAATGTCGCACCCCTGCAGCCGGGTTCCCGTCAGGCCGATAGCCTGGAGCGCCGCCTGGGTCAGCGCCGCCTCACCCTCGGCGAAATAGACCTCGAACCGCTGCGGCGCGCACGCCGACGGCTCGGCGACCAGTTCGTCCCGATCCATTCCGCGGGTCAGACCGCACCCCGCCACGGCCATCGCCGCAAGCCCCGCCGCCGCCAGCTTCCGCATCGTTCGTCCCTCTCCACGAGAAGGGGCGGCCCGCCCATCGGCGAACCGCCCCTGTCTTCATCCAGCCGTCGCCCTAGTACCGGCGCTGGCCGTTCTCCCAGTAACACTCATCCTGGCGGTTATCGTAGCAGTAGTAGTACCGGCCCTGGCTGTCGCGATAACGCTGCTGGTTGGCCCGGTCCTGCTGCGAGCCGCGGATCGCGCCCGCCGCGCCGCCGACGACGGTGCCGATGGCCGCGCCCGTGGCGGCGTTGCCGCTACCGGTGTTATTGCCGATGATGGCGCCGGCCACCGCGCCGATGCCGGCCCCGATGGCGCCTTGGCGCACCGTCTCGTTGGTGCCGCCGTAATACGGGTCGCTGGCGCACGCGGTGGCCATCAGCCCGGCGCCCGCAATGGCGATGATCGCCTTTTTCATGGTGGAATCCTTCATCCCGGGTTTCGCCCCGTGGGTGAGAACGCTGGATAAGCGTTGCGGTTCCGCCGCTATCATTGCGGTCAGGCCTGTGAAGGCTTCATCCCGGCGGTGCGGAGGCGCGCCGCGCGGGCTGTCTGGTGAAACGGGGGTTTCGTATGCGCTTTTCCGAACCCGTCCGCATGGCGGACGACGGCGATCACAGCCCGGTGTGGAACCGGCCCAGGCGACGCCGCGGCGGCAATCCGCTGGTCAGCGTGGTGGTGACCGTGCTGGCGCTGTTCGGCGTGCTGACCGCGGTCCTCGGGATCAAGGAGAAGTCGCTGGCCGACGGCGGCGCGATCATGGATCGCTGGATCTCCGCCGGCGTCGCCACGGTGCGCGGCGAAGCGCCGGAGGTCGCCGACCGAGCGGCCGACGCCGCCGGCGCGGCGGCGGAGAAGGCGGGCGACGCCGCCCAGGCCGGCGCCGCCGCGGCCTCCGAAGAACTGAAGAAGTAGGGGCCGGGCCCCGTCCGCCGGAACATCGCCCCAGGGCGGACGTTCGGGCCGCATGAGCGAAGCAACGGTCACGGTTGTCGATCCCGCAACCCCGTCGGACGGCGCGGCAGACGCGTGCGAACTGACGTCCCACGTCCGGCTCACCCGGGTGATCATGTTGATAAACCCGCTTTCGGGCAGCGTCGGCCCCAACGCGGCCGAGGAGGCGCTGGAGATCCTCTCCCGCTACGCCTGTGAGACCACCGTCGTCTCGCTGGAGCCGGCCAGCTTCGAAGCCCAGGTCCAGGCCGCCTTCGACGAGAGGCCCGACGCCCTGTTCGTCCTCGCCGGCGACGGCACCGCCGGAACCATCGCCTCCCGCGCCGGGCCGGACGGTCC
Organism: Brevundimonas viscosa; assembly: GCF_900116065.1. Classification (GTDB taxonomy): domain Bacteria; phylum Pseudomonadota; class Alphaproteobacteria; order Caulobacterales; family Caulobacteraceae; genus Brevundimonas; species Brevundimonas viscosa. The sequence goes on along the minus strand of NZ_FOZV01000001.1, from coordinate 559,412 downwards.
CCTGGTCGCCCCCCTGCCCGGCGGCACCATGAACATGCTGCCCAAGGCGCTGTACGGCTCCAGCGACTGGAAGACGGCCCTGAAGGTGTCCCTTGAGGAAGGGACATCCCACGACATCGCCGGGGGCGAGGTGGCCGACGGCGACGTGCGCCGCGCCTTCTTCTGCGCCGCGGTCTTCGGCGCTCCGGCCTTGTGGGCCCCCGCGCGGGAGGCCATCCGCCTGCGCCGCCTGCGGCTGGCGTGGCTCTACGCCCGGCGGGCCCTGAAGCGGGCCTTCACCGGCCGGCTGCGCTACATCCTCGACAACCAGCCGGAACGCCGGGCCGAGGCCCTGGTGCTGATCGGTCCGATGATCTCGAAAGCCATCGACGAGGACGCCGGGCTGGAGGCTGCGGCGATGAACCCGGCGGACGCGGGCGAGGCCTTCCGGCTGGCGGCCCACGCGGTCTTCGACGACTGGCGCCTCGACCCCTCGGTCACCACCCGTCCGGCCCAGCGGGTCCGGCTGCGCGCCCGTTCCCGCATTCCCGCGGTGATCGACGGCGAGCCTCTGCTGCTGCACCACGAGGCGTCCGTCCGTTTCCTGCCCAAGGCGTTCCGGGCCCTGGCGCCGGTTCCCGCCGCCGCCGAGGACAGCGTCTAGTGGGTCGCATCCTTCAGTTCTCCGACGTCCATTTCGGTCGCGAACACGCCCACGCCTGCGCCGCCGCGCTGGACTACGCTCACGCCACCCCCTCCGACCTGATCCTGATCACCGGCGACGTCACCCAGAAGGGCCTGCCGAACGAGTTCGCCGCGGCCGGCGACTGGATCCGACGCATGCCCGAGCCGACCTTCGTCATCGTCGGCAACCACGACGTCCCGTATTTCAGCCTGCCGGCCCGGCTGTTCGCCCCCTGGCGCGCGTTCGAGAAGGCCATCGGCCACCCCGCCCACGATCACCAGTTCCTCAGTGAAACGGTCATGGTCCGGGGCGTGGTCACCGCCCGCGGCTGGCAGGCGCGGCTCAACTGGTCCAAGGGCGTCATCGACCTCGACCAGACCCGAAAGGCGGCGGCCGCCCTCCGCCAGGCGCCTGCGGGGGCCCTGCGGGTGCTGGCCTGCCACCACCCGCTGGTCGAGATGATCGGCACGCCCATGACCGGCGACGTGATCCGGGGCGAGGCCGCCGCCGTCATCTTCGCCGAGGCCGGGGTCGACCTGATCGCCACCGGGCACGTCCACGTCCCCTTCGCGCTGCCCATCCGCCTCGGCGACCACTGCTCCTACGCGGTCGGCTGCGGGACCCTGTCGCACCGCGAGCGCGGCGCGCCGCCCAGCTTCAACTGCATCGAGTGGGACGCCGGCGAGATCGTCGTCACCGCCATCGCCTGGAACGGGCACGCTTTCGAACCGGCCCAGACCTGGCGGCTTCCGCGTCGCCAGGACACCCGCCGCCGGGAGACCGCGCCCGATCCGGAGGAACCGGGGGTGCTCGAGCAGACCGTCCGCAAGGCATGAAAAAGCCGCGTTCCGGGGGACCGCGGCTCCTCAATCCGGTCTGTCTGCGGGGCTAGATTCGTCGCCCTCGTCCGGTGACGAAGTGCACGACCAGCAGGATCAGGAAGACGACGAAGAGCACATAGGCGATGTTCATCGACAGGCCCGCCACGCCGCCTGCGCCCAGGGCGCCGGCGACAAGAGCAAGCACCAGAAAGATCAGGGCCCAGCGAAGCATAGGCGGTTCTCCCGGAGCGGTTAATACAGTTCAGGGGCGGATGAACTGCACCGCACCTGCCAGTATCAACGTTCCGGAGGCCGCCCCGTTCCGGTCAGCGCCGCCGGGGACCGTGTGTTTTCTCGGTAAAGGCGGCCGCCACGATGCTGGCCAGGGCCGGGTTGCGCAGGAAGATCCAGCCGCCGGCGAGCGCCGCCACCGTGCCCAGGATCGGTCGCTCGCGGAACAGCATGAAGGCGCGTTGCCCCAGCCCGACCGGCTCCTCCTCGAGCGCCTCCTCCTCGGCCGCGTCCCGGCGCAGGAAGATCACCGCCACGGCCAGCGCGGCGAGGGCGAAGAGCAGGAAGGTGATGGCCGCGGCCGCCAGCGGCACGACCACGAGACACAGGGCGTAGAAGATCGTGGCGCCGAAGGCGATCATCGCCACCAGCGCCGCGCCGGCGGCCACCGCGGCGGCCACCGCCTTGCGGACCACCGTCCGGGCCAGCCCCCCGCCGATCATCAGCGACGACGGCCGGCCAGCAGCATGCCGAGCACGACCCCCACGCCGAGAGCGATCGCGGTCGACTGCATCGGCCGCTCCTGCACGCGCTCGGTGAGGTAGCGTTGCGCCTCGTCGAGGCGCTCCTGGGCGTCGTCGTAGTACTCGCGGCCGCGGACGCGGGCGGTGTCGTAGTAGCCGCGGGCGCGTTCGCGCAGCATCTCGCTCTGCTCGCGCAGCCGGGCCTCGGCCTCGGCCGCCCGGGCGCGCAGGCGCGTTTCGGTCTCCGACGCCTTCTCCCTCAGGTTCGCCTTCTCCTCGGCGCCGAGCGCCTTCAGGTCGTCCTTCAGGGTGTCGATGTCTTTCTTTACGGCCGCCCGTGCCGCCTTGGTCGTCGCCATGATGCGCGCTCCGTTCGTCAAGCTTGACGGTTAGATAGAGAACCCTGAGCCGGAACGCCACTGCGGCGTAGCGGTTCCCGCAACGCAGCAATGCGCGCGGACTGGCGGAGCCGGTTTCTCCGGCCTAGACAATGGCCATGTCCGACTGGCTGTTCCCCCCTCGCCCGACGCCGTCCCTGCCGATCGTCGGCTCGACGCAGCGCTTCCCCGTGCGACGCATCGTCTGCGTGGGCCAGAACTACGCCGCTCACGCCCGCGAGATGGGCCACGAGCGCGCCGAGCCGTTCTTCTTCACCAAGCCCGCCGACGCCCTCGTCGCCGACGGCGCCGACCCGACCTATCCTTCGGCCACGGCCGACCTGCACCACGAGGTCGAGCTGGTGTGCGCGGTCGGAGCCGACGGCGGCATCGCCGGCTGGGCCGTCGGCTGCGACCTGACCCGCCGCGATCTTCAGGCGGCGGCCAAGGCGAAGGGGCGGCCGTGGGACGCGGCCAAGGGATTCGACCAGTCCGCTCCCTGCGGCGACCTGCATCTTGGCCCCTTGCCGGACGCGGACGCGCCGATCGAGTTGAGGGTCGACGGCGAACTGCGACAGTCGGGCCGCCTCGGCGACATGGTCTGGGCCCCGCACGAGATCCTCGCCAAGGCCCGCGAACTCTGGGCCGTCCAGCCCGGCGACCTCATTTTCACCGGCACGCCGGAAGGCGTCGGCCCGCTGGAGCCCGGGGCCCGCGTCGACTGCGCCATCGGCGGCCTGCCGCCCCTGTCCTTCACGGTGAGGCCGCGATGATCCTGCACGGCTACTGGCGATCCGGCACCTCGTACCGCACCCGGATCGCGCTGGAACTGAAAGGCCTCGCCTACGAGCAGCGAGGGGTCGACCTTCGTCAGGGCGAGCAGCGCGCGGACGCCTACCTGACGCTCAATCCGCAGGGGCTGGTCCCGGCACTGGAGGTCGACGGCGCCGTCCTGACCCAGAGCCCCGCCATTCTCGAGTGGCTGGAGGAGGCGCACCCTGTCCCGCCGCTTTTGCCGGCGGCCCCGATCGACCGCGCCGCCGTGCGCGCCATGGCCGCCGTCGTCGGCTGCGACATCCACCCGCTCAACAACCTGCGGGTCGGCAAGGCCCTGCGCGAGACCTTCGGGGCCGACCAGGCGGCGGTGGACGCCTGGGCCGCGCGCTGGATCGTCCCGGGCTTCACGGCGCTGGAGGCGCTCGTCGCCCGCCACGGGAACGGCTGGTGCTTCGGCGCCGCCCCGACCCTGGCCGACTGCTATCTGATCCCGCAGATTTACTCGGCCCGGCGCTTCAACGTTCCGCTCGAGGCTTTCCCGCGCCTGCTCGCCATCGAGGCCGCCGCCGCCGCCCATCCGGCCTTCGTGGCCGCCCACCCGGACAACCAGCCCGACGCCGGTTGAGGCTCAAGCCAGGAACCGGTCCACCGCGGCGTGGAAGCGCCCGGGCTGGTCGATCATGACCATGTGCTCGGCCCCCTCGATCCGCTCGAATACCGCGGGACGACGCAGCCGGGCGTAGGCGGCGCGGAACAGGGCGTCGGCGCGGCTGCGTGGCGAGTTGCGGTCGGCGCTCCAGCCATAGACCACGGTCACCGGCGCGGCGATCTCAGGCAGGCGGCGGCGGAGATCGATCGTCATGACCTCATACAGCGCCTGGGCCAGCACGCCCCGGTCGCCGCCCTGCCAGCCGACGGCGCTGAACAGGGCGTCCGAGGCCCCGCCCAGATCCAGGCCCATGCTGCGGCCGCCGGAGCGCAACGCCTCCTCGCCGAGGAAATGCACCGCCTGGTAGGCGACCCGCGCGATCGGCTCGACGTCGCCGAGGGTCGCCTGCGGGCTGATCAGGGCGGGGAAGAAGGGGGAAGAGTCCACGGTCATCACCCGCGACACCCGGCCGGGCGAGTCGGCGGCGACCCGCAGCGCCAGCTGACCCCCCATCGAGTGGCCGATGATCGCCGGCCGGTCGAGGTCCAGCTCGGCGATGTAGCGGCGGATCTCCCCGGCCACGGCGCCCATCACGGCGCCCCGCGCGTTGGTCTGCGGAGCGAGGTCCCCGAAGCCGCGCACCGAGACCAGGTGCAGCCGCCGGCGTCCCGCCAACCGCTCGGCGGTGCGGGTCCACACCGCCGCCGTCGAGGCCAGTCCGGGGATCAGGATCAGGTCGTCGCCGCGGCCGCGGGTCTGCACCGAGATGCGCCCCGAGGCGAATCCCGCCTGCGCTCGCGCCGGTCCGGCCGCCAGCGTCGCGCCGGCCAGGGCGCCCGTCAGGAAATGTCGTCTCGTCTCCGCCATGCCGCCTCCAGCATCGTCGACCGCACCCTCGCCCGGGAATGCGGCATGACGATGGACCGGGCGGCCGGACTCAGGTGCGGGCGGGCCTCAGGCCGGCGGTCATGGCCGGCTGCTGCGTCTTGCGCTCGCCGCCGGCGGCGATGATCCGGTCGATACGGGCCTTCTCGGCGCGGAAGGCGGCCAGCTCCGACCCGGCCAGCACCGTACCCTCCTCGGTGCGCACGCCCGCCGGATTGATCCGCTGGCCGCGACGCCACAACTCGTAGTGGAGGTGCGGACCGGTCGAGGCGCCGGTCGAGCCGACGTAGGCGACGACCTGGCCCTGACGCACGCGCTGGCCGGGCCGCATGCCCGAGGCGTAACGCGAGAGGTGGCCGTAGCCGCTCTCGAGGCCGTTGGAGTGACGGATGCGCAGCCAGTTGCCGTAACCGCCCCAGCGGCGCGCCTCGACCACCACGCCGTCGGCGGGGGCGATCACGGGCGTGCCCATGCCTGCGGCGAAGTCGATGCCCTGGTGCATCCGGCGGTAGCCGGAGATCGGGTGGCGACGGAAGCCGAATGAGGACGACACGCGGAAACCGCGTTCCAGCGGCGTGCGCATGAAGGCGGAACGGGTGTTCTTCCCGGTGGCGTCGAAATACTCGACCTTGTCGGAGCCGGGACGCTGGAAGCGGTAGAAGGACACGCCCTTCAGCTCGGCGTACAGCAGGTCGCCGGTATCGATGGTGCGACCGCTCTCGGTCACGGTGCGATCGAACACGTAGCGGAACTCATCGCTGGCGCGGATGTCCCGCTCCAGGTCGAACTTGTGAGAAAACAGGCGGGCCGCGGCGCGAGCGACGGCGGCCGGGGCGCCCTCGCGCCGGGCGGTGCGGGTCAGGGAGCCCTCGACCTTGCCGCCCAGCACCACCGTTTCGTGGGTGACCTTTTCCTCGAGCGCCCGCAGGCGCAGGGCGCCGTCGAAGCTGCGCGACACCGTCAGCTGGCTGGCCGGGCCGGTGCGCATGGTCAGGCCGATCAGGCGGGCGTCGCCGCGGCCGCCGCGCGGCTTGGCGATGGCGGTTTCGAAACGCTGTCCGGCCGGGATCGAAGTCACGTCCATGGCGTTGGAGAGGGTGGCGGCGACGGCCGAGGCCTCTTCCGGCGCGATGCCGGTTCGCCGCACGGCCTGTTCGAAGGTTTCGCCGCGGCGGATCTGGACGGGAATGGCTTCCGGGGCCCCGAGGCCCTCCGGTGAGCCGGCGACGGCGAAGGCGCGGGCCTCGAGATGGGCGATCTCCGCTGCGCTGAGCGGGGGAGCCTCCTCGGCCTGGGCAGGCTGGTATACGCGGCCGGCAAGCAGCGCCACCGAGATCGCCGCCACCGCCGTAAGGGCGTGCGGCGCGATGCGCATCGGTTGGCGACGTGGATCGAACTGAGCCATCGGTCCCCGATAAACGACGACGCCAGCCGGCGCCAAAGCTACTGAAAGCAAGGATCGCGCCTGACCGCCCCCCTGGGAACCGCCCTGCGCGAGACAGGCCGTATAACCCGTCCGTCCCATCATGGGAAGCCAGATCGTTACAACCGGTTAACCGGAGCCGTAGAGCCGGGTAAACCGGATGTGAACCCTGAGATGATCCTCAGCTTTCGCGTGTGTATTCGCCACGGTTCCGCCGTCAATTGCAGGCGCTGTGGCGGCGCGCCCCCGCCCGCGACGCACCTCCACTCAAAGTGGCCCTCGAGCCACTATACTGTGTCTACACCAACACGCTTCTATTGTGCTTGGGAGAGTTCCTGTTGTTCGCCGCCCTTCCCACCGGCCTGCGGCTCCCGCTAAGGAGCTGAGCATGAGCGAACCGGCGCCTCCCGCTCCCGTCCGGCCCGCGCGCGGAGGCTCGCGGAGAAGCCGCGTCCTCGACGTCCTCCTCGTCGTGCTCGGCGTTCTGCTGGTCCTGATCGCCCTTCTCTATCTCAACCGGCGCGCGGCCACCCGCCAGGTGCTGGTCGGCTGGCTCGAGCAGCAGGGCATCGAGGCCGAGATGGAGGTCGAGCGGGTCGAGATCGACAGCCTCGTGGCCAGCCTGCGCGTCGGCGACGCCGATGATCCCGACGTGGTCGTCGAGCGGGTCGAGGTCGACTTCTCCATTGGCGCGCCGTGGTCGGCGCAGGGCCTCGGCGTCACGCCCGGCCGCATTCGCCTGCTCCGGCCCGTGGTGCGGGCCCGTCTGGCCGATGGAAAACTGTCCTTCGGCTCGCTCGACCCGCTGATCGAGCGCTTCGCCGCCCGTCCGCCCCGCCCCGACGTCCGCGGCCCGCTGGTGCTGGTCGAGCGGGGCGTGGTGCGGCTGGCCACCGATTTCGGCCCGGCCGAGGTGCATGGCGACGCCCGCATCGACGACGGCAAGCTGATGCGCCTCGTCGCTCGCATGCCCGCCGCCGACCTGCGCAGCGGCGACATCGCCGCCCGACGTCTCGGCGCCAGTATCGACCTGACCACCGTCGGCGACCGGGTCACGCTCCGGGCGGGCGCCGTGGCCGCCTCGGCCGAGCTGCCCGGCGTCGCCGGCGAGGGGCTGCGTCTCGGCCTCGCCGGCGAGCTGCCCTACCCCGACCTCAAGACCCGACGCGGCGACGGTCGCGCACGCCTGAGGGCGCAGCTTTCTGCCGACCGGCTCGCCGGCGCGGACAGCGCCGCCCGCCGCCTCGCCGGAACCCTCGACTTCGACGGAGCCACAGCCGGCTGGCTGGAGAGCTTCCGCATCGAGGGCGTCAGCGATCTCGACCTCCGCGCCGGTGGCCTCGCCGGCCCCGCAGCCGCGACTGCCCCGCGCCTGCGCCTCGTGCGGGCCCGCACGCACCTCTCCCGCGACTCCAACGGCGTCGGCTGGCGGCTGGACGGCGACGCCGTCGTCGCCGCGGGGAATGTCTCCGCCGCTGGCGTCGACGCCGTCGACCTCGACATCGTCGCGCCCGGCCTGACCGTCGGCGGCCGCGGCCGGGCGGTGGAGACCAGCGGACCGCTGCGGCTCGCGGCCGCCCGCGTCGACTGGGGCGACCTGACCCTGCGCCAGGTCCGCTCCGCCGCCGCGCTGGACATGATCGCCGACGCCGGACTGCGCGTCGGCCTTGAGGGTCGGCTGCAGGCGGCCCACGGCGCCTGGCCGCTGTTCGGACCGCCCTCGTCCGGGGACCTCCCCGATCTCGCCGCGATGAAGCAGGCGCTCGGCGACTTCGCGGTCGAGGCTCCGGCCTTCCGGCTGGCCGCCGGCTCGTCGGGGACCCGCCTCGTCCTCGCGGCCCCCGCCCGCATCCGCCCCGCCAACGGCGGCGTCCTGACCCTCGCGCCCGCCGGGGCCCCGATCTTCGCCGCGGCGGCGGGCGAGGCGGGCGGCGGCGCCTTCTCCCTCGCGGCCACGCGCGGGCGCGGCCTGCCCGAAGCAGAGTTCGACGTGCCCCGCTGGCGCCTCGCGCCGGGCGGCTTCGCGGCGACGCTGGACGGCCGGGCGGCGCTCGACTTCGACCTCGGCCGCGGCATCCGCCTCGAAACCCGCGGAGAACTGGCCTCGGACGGCGGCCGGCTCACCTACACCGCCGCCGGCTGCGCGCCGGTCTCCGTCGAGCGGCTGGAGCTGGGCGAGAACGACGTGACGGACCTGTCGGGCGCCCTCTGTCCGGCCGACCGCCCCTTGCTGACCGCCCAGGGCGGCGCCTGGCGGTCCGACGCGCGGCTGCAGGGGCTCGACGCCGACGCCCCGTTCCTGGCGCTCGGCGTGCGCAAGGCGGAGGGCGGGCTCGTCGCCGTCGGCGGCGGGCGCGGCGTCGACCTCGACCTCCGCGCCGACGACGCCACCCTCGTCGACACGACCACCCCCGCGCGCTTCAATCCCCTTGGCGCCGTCGGCGCGGCCAGCCTTCGGGGCCAGAACTGGAGCGGCGCCTTCGACCTGTCGCGCGAGGGGACGACGCTGGGCCGCCTGACCCTGGCCCACGACGGCCGCGCCGGCGCCGGCGGGGTGACCATCGACGCGCCGTCGATCGTCTTCGCCGAAGGGGGCCTCCAGCCCGCCGATCTCAGTCCGCTGGCGGGGGACTTCGTCGGCTCGCCGGCGACCGGATCCGTGGCCTTCGAGGGTCGGGTCGACTGGCGCGAGGGGAGCGAAGGGTCCAGCCGCGGCCGGCTGACCATCCCGGGACTCGATTTCGTCAGCCCGGCGGGCCCGGTGCAGGGGCTGCGGGGAACCGTCGACTTCACCAGCCTGGCGCCGCTTGTCGCCGCCCCGGGGCAGCGCCTCACCGCCGACCGGCTGGAGTCGGTCGCGCCCCTCACCGACATCGAGCTGGTCTTCGGGCTCGACCAGGCCGCCGTCACCATCGAGGGCGGCGATCTGGCCGCCGCCGGCGGCGTGCTCCGGGTCGAGCCCTTCGCCGTCCCCCTCGATCGCAGCCAGCCCTTCGGCGGCGTGCTGGTGCTGGAGAACGTGCAACTGGGCGAGGTCATCGCCGGGGCCGGTTTCGAGGACAAGGTCCGCCTCGACGCCGTCGTCTCCGGCCGCCTGCCCTTCACCTGGGACCCGGCCGCCGGACTGCGCATCGCCGGGGGGACCCTCTACGCCGTCCAGCCCGGCCGGCTGTCGATCCAGCGCGAGGCGCTCAGCGGACTGGAGGCCGGCGGCGGCGGCGAGGCGGTGCCGCCCAACACGGTGCAGGACCTCGCCTACCAGGCCATGGAGAACCTCTCCTTCGACATCCTCTCGGCCGAGGTGAACAGCCTCGACGAAGGCCGCCTGAACGTGCTGTTCCGCATCCGCGGCCGCCATGACCCGCCGCAGCGGCAGGAACTGCGCGTCTCGATCGCCGAGTTCATCAGCCGCGAGTTCCTGAACCGCGAGCTGCCCCTGCCGTCCGGCACCGGCATCGACCTGACGCTCGACACCACGCTCAACGCCAACCAGCTGGTCGGCGACCTGCTCGAACTCAATCGCGCCCGCAACGGCGAGGCCGACCCGACGCCTTGATCCGGCCGGCTTCGCCGTTCAGAACCCGTTCACCCGGAATGGCGTTTAGATGCCGGCGATCCCGCATGGAGCCCCGATCATGACCCGGCAGAAGACGCGCAGAACCGTCGCCCTCCTCGGCCTCGTCGCCTTGGGCGCGACCGCCTGCACGCCGACCGTCCGGCTCCAGGTCGACCCCATACAGATCTACGCCAAGCTGGACGCCGACGTGCGCGTCCGCCTCGACCAGGAGCTCCAGGAGCTGCTGCGCGAAAACCCGAACCTGTTCTGATGCGAAAGGCCCCTCCGATGACTTTCCGCAAGCTCTTCGTCGTGACGGCCGCGATCGCCGCCCTCGGCGTGGCCGCGGGCGCGGCCTTCGCCCAGACCGCCCAGCAGAAGTCGCTCGTCGACGCCGCCAAGGCGCGCGGCGAGGTCGGCGAACTGGCCACCGGCTATCTCGCCTTCCGCACCTCCAGTTCCGACGCGGCCCTGACCGCGGCCGTCGAGGCGGTCAACGCGGGACGGCGCCAGGCCTATGCCCAGGCCGCCCGCGACACCGGCGTCTCGGTGGATGTCGCGGCCGCGCGGGCCTTCGAGACCATCGTCCTGCCGCGCATCAGCTCGGGCCAGTGGTACCGCAACGCCCAGGGCCAGTGGGTCCAGCGCTGACGATCGCGGGGATCGGTCGATGACCTCCCCGCTCGTCCGTTTCCTGCTCAACCTGATCCTCGCCCTGCTGGTCGCGGCCGCGGCGACCTGGGGCCTCGCCGCCGTGTGGCGCGCCATCGGCGGCGGCGACCTCAACGTCCACGGCTGGATCGCCATGTCGCTGGGCGTCCTCGGCACGGTCGGCCTTGCCTGGGTGCTGATGGCCCTGGCCTTCAAGTCGCACCGCGAGGGCTGGGACGACCGGGTCGACAACACCTTCGATCCTGGCCGCGACCCGGGCGACGACTCTTGAGCCCGGCCCCCGGCCGCGCGATAGGTCGGCCATGACCGACCCGGCCGCCCCCTCCGACATCACCTATTCCGGCTATCTGGCGCTTGACGACCTGCTCGCCGCCCAGCACCCCCTGTCGGACCAGCACGACGAGATGCTGTTCGTCATCATCCACCAGACCAAGGAGCTGTGGCTCAAGCAGATCCTGCACGAGGTGGCCCTGGCCCAGGCCCTGGTCCGGGCCGGCGACCTGGTCCCCGCCTACAAGAGCCTCGCCCGGGTCAGCCGCATCCAGGCGGTGATGACCATGAGCTGGGACATCCTCGCCACCATGACCCCGGCCGACTACCTGCGCTTCCGCGGCGAGCTCGGAACCTCCTCGGGCTTCCAGAGCGACCAGTTCCGCCGCTTCGAATACATGCTCGGCCTCAAGGACCGCCGCTTCCTGCGCTTCCACGAGCATCGCCCCCAGGCGCACGCGGCCCTGCAAGCCGCGCTGGCGGCGCCCAGCCTGTACGACGACGCCCTGTCCCAGCTCGCCGCCGCCGGCCTGCCCGTGCCCGCCGAGGTTCTGAACCGCGACGTCAGCCAGCCCTACGAAGCCTCCGAAGCGGTCGAGGCGGCCTGGCTGGAGGTCTATCGCGACACCGCCCGCTGGTGGCCGCTCTACCAGCTGGCCGAAAAGCTGGTCGACCTCGACGACGCCCTCCTCACCTGGCGGCACAAGCACGTGGTCACCGTCGAGCGCATCATCGGCCGCCGCCCCGGCACCGGCGGCACCGCGGGGGTGGCCTACCTCGCCGAGACCCTGCAGCGCCGCTGCTTCCCCGAACTCTGGTCCCTGCGCGGCAAGCTCTGACAGATCCCGCCGACTTGCGGCGGGACAACGCCCGCCGCGCCCGCCGGTGTCACCCTGGTCCCAATCGGGAGACCTCTCATGTCCTTGCGCCTCATCGCCGCGATCGCCCTGGTCTCGGCCAGCCTCGCCTCGCCCGCCCTCGCCCAGCACGCCCATGAAGCTCCGGCTGCGCTCGCCCTCGACCATGGCCAGCGCTGGGCGACCGATGCGCCGCTCAGGCACGCCATGGAGACGCTCCGCGCCGGGGCGCCGGACACGGCGCCGCTGGAGCTCGCCGCCCTCATCGACGCCCAAACGGCCTACATCATTGATCACTGCCGGCTTCCGCCCGAGGCGGACGCCAACCTCCACCTGATCATCGAGCGGCTGCTTGAAGCGGCGGAGCTGCTGCGCGCCGGCGAGGCCGACGCCGGCCGGAGCGGCGCCATCGCCGCCCTTGACGCCTATGGCGCGCATTTCGATCATCCGGGCTGGCGGCCGCTCCGTCCCTGACCGCTGCAACCTCTCCGTCCGTCGCCGGTTGTGGCGGCGTCGGCCAGACCGGAGTCCCGATGCGCCTCGTCCCTGTCGCCGCCCTGCTGGGCTTCTCGCTCGTCGCTTGCGGCTCCGAGCCGCCGCCTGTCCCGCCCGAAGCGCCGCGGCCGCCCGCAGCCCCGGCCGCCCCCGAAGCCCCCGCCACGCCGCCTCCGCCCGCCGGCGCCGAGCGCCTCGCCTTCGTCGACCAGGCCGGCGAACCGCGCCTCCTGCTCGACTGCCTCGGCGGCCCGCGCCCGGCGCTGCGCGCCAGCGTCGCGGAGTTCCGCAAGATCGGCAGCGAGGATCGCCTGACCCTCGGCGCCGGAAACGAGGCCTTCGCCCTGGTCGCCGACCTCGCCGACCCGTCGCCGGGCGTGGTCGCCTCGGGCGCCATCGACCTGGACCTGCTGCGCCGCATCGGCGACCGGCGGCCGGTCTCGGCGGTCTACGGCGCCCAGTCCGTCGGGCCGTTGCGACCGGCCGACGGCATGGCCCCCGACGGTTTCGTGGTCCGCTGCCGCGCCCTCGCCGGGCCCCAGGGCCAAGGCCGGGCCGGGGACCAAGCGCAACCATAAGCAGCGGCCCCGCGTTCCGCTGGCGACCCGTTCCGGGAGCCAGACCATGTCCAACGCCAACCGCCACGACGTCCATGTCCTCAACGGCCTGATCGGGGCGACCCTCGACAGCGCCGACGGCTACCGCGACGCCGCCGAGGGCAGCGCGGACCCCGGCCACCGCGAGCTGTTCGAACGTCGCGCCTTCGAGCGCCGCCGCCTCGCCGAGGAGCTGGGCTTCACCGTCCGCGAGCTCGGCGGCGAGCCCCACGCCGACGGCTCCATCCTCGCCAAGGCCCAGCGCGCCTTCACGGACGTCAAGCACGCCCTGCTGCGCGACGAGCTCACCGTCGTCGGCGCGGTGGAGACCGCCGAGGACCAGGTCAAGGTCCGCTTCGAGAAGGCGCTCGAGGACTCCGCCATCTCCGCCACCACCCGCGAAACCATCCGCCGCGCCTGGGACCAGGTCCGCGAAGACCACGACCAGATGCGCGACCTCAAGCACAGCCTGCAGGGCCAGCGGGACGCGGGCAGCCGGCTGTTTCCGCGGTAGGGCGGGGGGCGGTCGAGGCGGGCCGCCGGTCGGCGAGGGCCCCTTGGACGATCTGTTTCCCGGCCGTCAGTCGAACTACTACCACCGAGCGCGACCTGAAGGTGGCGGCCTTATAAAAGCGATTGCCCAACCATCGGTTATGCTCCAGCTTCACGCTAGGCCGGCAAGGAAGAGGAGATTTCCGTATGCGCGCATGGCGTTCGTCGGTGGCATTTCTAGCGATGGTCGCGGGCCTTGCGGCCGGTGCCGCACAGGCTGATCCCGCGACGGACGAGCGTAATCGCCAAGCCATGATGGCATCGATGCGAGCGCAAGATGCGGCCAACGATCGCGCCGCAGCCGACCGCGCTTTCCAGGCCGGGCTGGCGCAGCAGCGTTCGCTAGGCAGCAGCAGCGGCTCACCCGCTTCTTCGTCGCCGGGGTCGGGCGGCATGGGCACCCCGCTGGACGGGCTGGCGGCTGCACTTGGCAGCGGCGGGCAGTCGACAGGGGGGCCGCAGTCCGTGGTCGATCGCCGCAGTTACATCATCTATCAGCAGGAGACGGCTGAGCAGGTGGTTGCCCGGCTATTCGCCGGGGCGCAAGGAGGCGATCCTGAAAGTGCATGGAACCTGGGCCGGCTGTATTACACCGGGTATGCGGGGGTCCCGCGGGATGATGTCGAGGCGCGCCGTTGGTTTGCCATGGCCGGGGAGCGCGGCCATGCCGACGCGCTGGCAAACCTGGGCTATTTCGCGCACGAGGGCATCGGCGGTCCGCAGGACGAGGCGCTGGCGCTAGACGCCACGGCCCGGGCGGCGGCTGCTGGCAGCACCTACGGCGCGGGGCTGAACGGGCTCTATCGGCTCAGCGGCTTGGCGGACGGACAGCAGGATCCTGTTGCCGTGGCCAACCTGGAGCGTGCGGCCGATGCGGGCGAACTGTTTGCCCAAGCCGCTCTCGGTACAATCGTCTACGAATTGGGCGTCGGCGCTGCGGAGAACTGGGAACGCGCAGCGCATTATGCCCGGCTCGCAGCCGACCAGGGCCACGGCCCGTCGATGACCGAACTGGGGCGGATGATGTTCGTCGGCCGGGGTGTGGCGCAGGATGAACGCGGCGCCGTCGCCATGTTCCGCCGTGCGGCCGAAGCCGGCGATCCAGCAGGCATGTCATTCTTGGGACAGCTGTACATGACCGGCCAAGGGGTCCCTGGTGACGTGGCTGCGGGCATGGAATTATTCCGCCGCGCGGCCGACCTGGGCCATCCCGAGGCGCAAGGCGTTTATGGCCTTTCGCTGATGCTGGGCCAGGGCGTGGCAGAGAACGTTTCCGAAGGTCTGCGCTATATCCGCTTGGCAGCGGCCCACAACGATCCGCAAGCCTTGACCGTGCTCGGCAAGATGACCTTCGTGGGCGAAGGCGGCATCACCAGCGATGAGCGGCGAGGGATCGAACTGCTGCAGGCTGCCGCAGCGCGGGGCTACCAGGACGCCATCGACACCCTGGCTATGGACGAGGTGCAAGACGCGATGACCCGCCTCGGCATGACATCGACGGGTGCACCAGCGTCCGGCAAGAGGGATGTGGCGGGCAAGTCGAAGAGGTGACCATTCCGCCTAAGCCGCCCGGGGGTCGGTTACAGCGGGCGGTCGGGATAATGCTGACGGAGACATGTCAGTTTCCCACCGCTGTTCCGATAGCGTGGCGCCTGGTCAGGAGGAATCAGAACGACAATGCTCGCCACAGTCTTCGCTGCGGCCGCCCTCCTCCAACACGGCTCATGTCAGAGCGGCGGCCCCGATCGATCACGCACAGCGGCGGAAGCCGCTCAAGCTTACGTTCAGGGACTGGCGGCGCGCGATCCCGGACCGATCAGATGGGTGACCCGGCCGGGCGCCCTCTGGCGTTCGCCCTCTGGGACTATGACGGATGCGGAGTTCTATGACCGCCTGCAATCGAGCGAGCTCCCGAACCAGTACCCCGTGACCACTGGAATGATCGGCACGGCGAGGCAGGTTGCGATCGCCACCCGTCTGAGAGGCGTCGAAGGCAGCGAAACCCTGACGGTGCTGACCGTCGAAGACGGATGCATCGTGAACGTTCAACTGTTCTGAGGGCGTCCCGACGTCCGGGCGGCTCGTCGACCTGTCCAGGGGCTCATGGGGCTGTTAGATTTCGGCAGGGCCATCTGAGTGTACGCTCGCGAACAGGCTGAACAAATCTTGCCTTCGGTTGACATATCGTGTTGACGACCGTCGTTCTCCGGGCCAACCCTGCCGGACGGGGTTTGGCCCGGGGGATCATCATGAAGTCCATCGTTTGCAGCCTTGCCCTTGCGGCTGCCGTCCTGTCGCCAGCTGTCGCTCAGGCCCAGAACGCGGGCCTCACCGCGAACTTCGGCGAAATCCGGCTCAACGCCGGCTTCACGCCGGATCCGTACCGGGCCTCGATCACCGCGGGCGGGTCGATCGACGCCTATACCGACACCAACCTGCCCGGTTCGTGCGTTGGCAACATCAGCGCCGCCCCCGATTTCGAGGTGACCTACCGCGCCGGCAGTCTGCCGCTGGTGTTCCGCACCCGTTCATCGACCGACACGACCCTGATCATCAACGGGCCCGACGGGCGCTGGTACTGCGACGACGACAGCTGGGGCGACGGCGACGCCGAGGTGCGTTTCAACCGTCCGCAGAGCGGCACCTACGACATCTGGGTCGGGACCTTCGGCGGCGGCACCGCGGCCGCGAACCTGCTGATCACTGAAACGCCCTAGGCGCGCCGCAGGTAGGTCGGGCCGCTCCGGGTGAGCCGACTGGGGCCGGCTGATTTGCGCGTGTCGGCGTTTGGCCCCCCTCTCATGGAATGTCGGGGTTGCTGGTTTGGGATGTGCGATGTCGATCAGCTTGGCCAATGTACGAGGGACGGTGGTCGTTGGCCTCTGGCTCGCCTTGTCGCCCGCGGACGCTGCTGCACAGGAGCCTCCGCCAGGATTTGTCCGGTATGTCCTGGACGAACTTAACCGTGGGTCCCTTGACATCGAGGACCCGACCAACCGTTCGATCCAGCTGACTGAAACGCCCCCGGGCGTGCTTGTGCCTGTCGACGTCAGCAGGGATGGCGTTGCGGACTGGCTGATCCAGTGGCCGGAGGAGCCACGATTCTGCGGAACCGGAGGCTGTCGCCTCAGCCTGTACGTCAGCGAAAGCGAGCACTTTCTACGCGTTTTTGACCGTCAGGCCTGGGATCCGGAGATCCGGACCATCGGAGACGAGGTCCGGCTGGAGGCTTCGTTTCATCACCTGAACTGCTTGTCCGCCCGGGAGGTCTGTCGCCTTGCATGGTCCTGGGACCCGGTCACACGCAGCCTTTCCGAGCGCCCGAGCGCCGATGGCGAAGCTGTCATAAGCGGCTTTGGCGAGGCGACCGTGGACCTCGGCGACAGCGAGGGGCGGCCCGTGTTGCCCTCCAGCGTCCCGGCGGCTGTCCTTGACCGTCATCTCGCCGGCCGCCGCGCTTGCGGTCCTCCGGACGAGCCGGAGGAATTCACCGTGTCCTACCCCGCCGTAGCCTCGACGCCGGATCTGAACGGCGACGGCGGTCGGGACTGGGTTATCGAGGCGCCCAGCGCCTGCGAAGGCCAGAGCCCTCCGGCTTATGGCTACGAGGTCTGGGTCACCAACGGGACGGAAGAGGCTGTGCGAGCTTTCGTTTCAGAGCCCGGCCGATGGCCACGGTTCAAGGTCGACCGCGCGCCTGCGCAGCTGCTCGACGGTCCCGCTTGTCTTCCGGATACTGCGTGCGGGACGGTCACCCTGGAGTGGGACCCGGCAAGCAGAGCATTCCGACCAGCCTCATCCCAGAGCGCGCCTTCCCAGTCCTGACGCCTTGCCCCCCTGATCGGCGGTTGCCGAGCCGCTGCATGGAGCGAACGATGATCCCGACTCTGGCCCTTGCCGTGGCGCTCCTGCTCTCCGCTGGGCAGCAGCAGTCGGCGCCGCTTGACGGGCGGGCGTACATTCTCAGTCAGAGTGAAGGCCGCGGAGATTATCTCTCGGCGCCAGACCATACCGGGCCGAACGCCAGTACCGCCTGGTCATGGTCGGTCTCGTCGACTCCGGACGGCTCCCCGCTGATTGACGCCTTCCTCAACCAATACGATTGCGAGACATCCAAATTCCGGCGAATCCGCCAGGAACGATACCGAGCTGACCGGCTCTATGACACCCGGCTGTCGGACGCCGGATTCCGGTCGCCGCACTGGCTCGAGATGGAGGGCCGGATCATGAGAGAGATTTGTCGAGGCGGGTACCAAGCCTTGCCACAGGTCGAGAACATTCCCGTCGCGGCGGCCCGGCTGTCCTCCGAACGCCCTTGATCATGAAGTTTCTGCTCGGAGTGCTGTCCGTCATCATCGGACTGGAAGGCCTATGGTCGGCGATCCGGCACAGGCGCCTGCGGGACAAGTCCGGATGGATATACGCCCGGCTGGAGAGACAGCCGCTCTATTTCTGGGTGATGACGGTCGTCTTTGCCTTGATGGTCGGGACCGGCTGCTTTCTCCTGCTCCTAGCGATTACTGACGTCCGGTGATTCGTCGGAAGTAATCGCGGCTGGCGATTCGTTGGCGCCCGTTGGGTCCGTAGCCTAAGGGCAGAAACCGTTCTTGAGGAAGCTTTGGCCGTCCCGGATCGCGTGGGCCTCCCGGGCATCTTGAGCGGCAGAGCGACAAGAAAAGCCCCGGCGGTCTCCCGCCGGGGCCTTCTTCATCTCCCACAGGCGGGAGGCCTGATCAGGCCTCGGTGTTGTCCGCGGCCGGGGTCTCGGCGGCGCCGGTTTCCGGCACGGCGACCTCGCCCTTGACGCTGCGCTGGGTCTGGCGCTCGGCGATGCGGGCCGACTTGCCGCGGCGGTCGCGCAGGTAATACAGCTTGGCGCGGCGGACGACGCCGCGGCGCTTGACCTCGATCGACTCGATGTTCGGCGACAGGATCGGGAAGACGCGCTCGACGCCCTCGCCGAACGAGATCTTGCGGACGGTGAAGTTCTCGTTCACGCCGCCGCCGGCGCGGGCGATGCACACGCCCTCGAAGGCCTGCACGCGCTCGCGCTCGCCTTCCTTGATGCGCACGTTGACGCGCAGGGTGTCGCCGGGCTGGAATTCGGGGATGGCGCGCTTCTCGACGAGGCGGGCCTTTTCTTCGGCAGCGATCTGCTGGACGATGTTCATTCTATTCTCCTCGGGCTTTTTCGCCCTTTAGCTGTGAGTTGGCGAGATACGCCGACCAGAGGTCCGGCCGCCGCTCCCGCGTGGTCTTCTCCCGCTGCTCTTGGCGCCATTGTGCGACCTTCTTGTGGTCGCCCGACAGCAGGACCTCGGGAATGTCGAGCCCCTCGAAGCTCCGCGGTCGCGTGTACTGCGGATATTCCAGGAGCCCGTCCTCGAAGCTCTCCGAACCCAGGCTTTCGGCCTGGCCCAGCACCCCGGGGATCAGTCTTACGCACGCCTCGATCGCGACCATCGCCGCCGCCTCGCCGCCGGCGAGAACTGCGTCTCCGACCGAGACCTCCTCGAACCCGCGGCTGTCGAGCACCCGCTGGTCCACCCCCTCGAAACGGCCGCACAGCACGACGATCCCGTCGGCCTGGGCCCATTCCTTCACCCGCGCCTGGGTCAGGGGCCGGCCCCGGGCGCTCATGTACAAAAGCGGCCGCCGCGGTCCGGAAAGGCTGTCCACCGCCCGGGCCACCACGTCCGCCTTCAACACCGCTCCCGGTCCGCCGCCCGCGGGGGTGTCGTCCAGGAAGCCGCGCCTATCGTCGGAGAACGCCCGGATGTCAAGGGTTTCGAGGCTCCACAGCCCCTTCTCGCGCCACGCCGTGCCGATCAGCGACACGCCGAGCGGCCCCGGAAAGGCTTCCGGAAACATGGTCAGGACGGTGGCGGTGAACATGGCCGGGGCCATACACCACCCGCGCTCAAGCAGCGAGGCCCCGCGGGCCGAGCGTTAGCGCCCTAACAAGCCTGCCCCGCCGCCCAGCCCGACGACCAGGCCCACTGGAAATTGTAGCCGCCCAGCCAGCCGGTGACGTCGACCGCCTCGCCGATGACGTACAGCCCCGGCGCCGCCTTCGCCTGCATCGTCTGCTGGTCCAGCTGGTCGGTGGCGATCCCGCCGAGCGTCACCTCGGCGGTGCGGTAGCCCTCGCTGCCCACCGGCTTCACCGTCCAGCGGTTCACCGCCTCGTCCAGCCGGCGCAGGGCCTTGTCGCCGACCTCGGCCAGCTTGCCGTGCACGCCCTCGCGCTCGCACAGGCTCTCGGCCAGCCGGCGCGGGGTGATGTGGCCCAGCGCCGTGTGCACGGCCTGTTTGCCGTTAGCCGCCTTGGCCGCCTTCAGCGCCGCGAACACGTCCGCCCCGGGGGCCATGGCCACGGTGATCGCCTCGCCCTCGCGCCAGTACGAGCTGATCTGCAGGATCGACGGCCCCGACAGGCCGCGGTGGGTGAACAGCAGCCCCTCCCTGAAGCTCGGCCTACCGCCCTTCGGGCTACTTGAGGCCGAGGACACCACCGCCTCCACCGACAGCCCGGCCAGCGGCGCCAGCGTCTCCAGCAGCCCCGCCTCGAAGGTCAGCGGGACCAGTCCCGGCCGCGTCTCCGTGACCCGGAGCCCGAAGCCCCGCGCCGCGTCATAGGCCCAGCCCGTCGCCCCCATCTTCGGGATCGACTTGCCCCCCGTCGCCAGCACCAGCGACCGGGCCCGCACCACGCTCCCGTCCGACAGCGCCGCCTCGAACCCGTCGCCCGACCGCGCCACCCGTTCCACCGCCACGCCCAGCCGCAGCGTCGCCCCCGCCTCCGCCATGCCGTCCGTCAGCATGCGGACGATCTGCTTCGCCGAGTCGTCGCAGAACAGCTGGCCGAGCGTCTTCTCGTGCCAGCCGATCCCCGCCGCCTCGACCCGCTTCAGGAAGTCGTGCTGCGTGAACCGCTTCAGCGCCGAGGTGGCGAAGCGCGGATTCTCCCCCAGAAAGGCGTGCGGCCCGCAGCCCAGGTTGGTGAAGTTGCACCGCCCCCCGCCCGAGATGCGGATCTTCTCCCCCGGCGCCCGCGCATGGTCCACCACCCACACCGAGCGCCCGCGCCGCCCGGCCTCCCAGGCGCACATCATCCCGGCGGCGCCCGCGCCGACCACCAGCACATCGATCCCGAGCGGCTTCATCCCCGCCCCCTACCACAGCCGCGCCGAAATCCCCGAGGGCGGCGCGGTCCAGTCCAGCACCCGGATGCGCGGCCCCGGCCCCGCCCCGGTCCGGTCGATCAGCAGGTCGGTGATCGCCCACACCAGCGCATCGGCCCGGTCGAGGCTCTCGCCCGCCTCGTCCGGCCCGCCCAGCGCCATCAGCTCCTCCTCCAGCTGCACGAACGCCCCCGCGTGCGTCACCCGCCCCTGTTCGTACAGCGCCGCCACCGGCTCGGCCCGCACCCGCTTGCCCCGGGTCGCCCGCACCGCCCTGAGCTTCACCCGCGACCCCGCCGCGACCAGCACCGAGCGCACCAAGTCGCCGCCCTGGTTGACCTCGGCGACGATGGCCCGCGCGCCGAATTCCTCCGCCGCCCGCACCGCCCGCCGGGCCCAGCCCTCGGGCGACAGCCCCCGCGCCGAGCGGTCGGCCAGCACCACCGCCCGGTCGCCCGTGCGCCCCGCGACCACGATGCCGCAGGCGTCCCCGCCCGCCGTCACGCACGGATCCACCGCCACCACGACCCGGTCCCAGGGGCTACCGCCCTTCAGGCTACTTGAGCCCGAGGGGAGTCTGGCCCTCGCCAGCATCTCCGCCGTAAACAGCGCCCCGTCCAGCTCGACCACCTGGCCGTCCAGCTCCTGCGCCGCCCGCCGCGTGCCGCCGTACAGCGCCTCCAGCCCGGCCAGGAACCCCGGGGCCAGATGCGCCGCATTGTCCCGCGTCCCCGCATGCGTCTCCACGCACGACGCCTCCCCCCGCAGCCGCCGCAGCGCCGCCGTCGGCCTTGGCGTCGTCGTCACGCATAATCTGGGGGCGCATTCCTCCCCCGCAGGGGGAGGGGGACCATCCGAAGGATGGTGGAGGGGGCGAAGCGGCAGTCTCAACCCCATCCGCAGCAGCGCGAGAACTTCACCCCCCGCCCGCCACGCGCAGAACTCGTCCGCCCACGCCGCCTGGAACTGCGGCCCCCGCAGGCTGTCCGGATCCTCCGCCGAAAAGGCCCACGCCGTCGCCCCGTTCGGAAACGTCAGCCGCCGCCGCGTCGGCTCGTACACCGGCCGCGCCCCCGCCCCCCAGCGCGGCAGCGACCGCAGCCCCGACGCCCCCTCGATCATCACCTCGCGCACGTCGTGCAGGGTCGGCCCGATCAGCGCCAGCCGCCCGCCCGGCCCGACCGCCTCGGCCATGTCGGCCAGCCACATCGCCCCCGCCAGGGTCTTGCCGGCCCCGCGCCCGCCGAGGAACAGCCAGGTCGCCCAGTCCCCCGCCGGCGCCCGCTGCGCCGCCCGCAGCACCAGCGACGGACCCGCCGCCCCATCCTCCCCCTCCGGGGGAGGGGGACCATCCGGAGCCGCAGGCGAAGGATGGTGGAGGGGGGCCGCCCCGAACCCCGCCAGCACCGCCCGCTCCACCTTCTCCTTTGCCGCGCAGATGGCCGCCACCGCGGTGAAGTCGGCCTCGGCCGCCGCCGCCGCGATGCTGGCGTTGAAGGCGGCCCGCGTCGCCGCCGGGTCGTCCGGGTCGATCGCCACCGCATAGGCCGCCGCAACCGCCGCCGCGACCCCTTCCCCGACCCCTTCCCCGACCCCTTCCATACGCCCTTCCCCGGCGCCCGCCGCCAGCCCCGCCCGCGTCGCCGCGTCGGCCAGCGCCGCCGCGGCCGCGGCGGGATCGCGCGCCACCCCCGCGGCGTCGCGCGACAGGCCGCGCGCCTTCGCCTGGGAGCAGATGGTCGTCACATGCACGCCGAAGCGCACCGCCAGCACCACGTCAGGCACGCCCGCGTCGCGCAGCCGGAACAGCGCCCGCCATGCGCCCTCGGTCAGCCGGCTGTTGGGATGGCGCCAGTCGTCGCTCCGGTCTTCGAAGGCCGGAACCGCCCGCCGCCCCGGATGCGCCGGCGGCAGGTCCTTGCGCCGCATGCCCAGCCGCCGCGCATGGACGTGAAAGGTGTCCGCCGCCACCCCCGCCTCGGCGATCAGCCGCGCCGCCGGCTCCCCCGCGTGCCAGCGCCGGAACAACCCCCGCCAGGTCTCGTCGTCATGCGCCGCGCTGTGATGTTTGGTCATCCTCGCCCTCCAGGTTCCGTCCAACCCGAAAGCCTAACCCCGCCCCTTCCCATGGCGGGCAAAACGCCTCGTTTCGTTGTTTTCCCTGACGAATTCCCGTGGCGATCCGCGAACTACTGACATTCCTCCCCGTCGCAAGGCGACGGGGAGGGGACCATGCGGAGCATGGTGGAGGGGTGGAGCCGGATAGCCAGCGGCGCCGCGGCGACGAGCCGCCCCCCTCTCCCTCCCCTTCAGAGGAGGGTCGCCGAGCCCCGCGAGGCGGGGTGGAGACGACCCAGCAACCAGCCCGTCCGCCGCCCCCACCCGGTCGCTCCGCGACCCCCCTCCCCGTCCCGGGGAGGGAGAAAAGCCCCCGGACGCGCCCCGCGCGTCCGACCTGCCCGGCCCCCGCCGCCCGCCCCGGCGCGGGTCAGGGACCGGCCCGGCGGGCCGGCCGCGCGAGCGGCGCGCAGCGTCCTTGAGGCGCGCCGGGGCGGGCGGCCCTCCACCTCTCACCACTCCAGGACCGTCAGCTTCCATGGGCTTGCCCCCGCGCCCCGCGTCCCCGACTGTCCGCCACAGGATCACGAGGGGGAGACGACATGAGCTTGGCCGCCCTGACCGCTGTCGCCCTGCTGGCGGCGCCGCCGGAACTACAGGCCGCACCCTTTCCGACGCCGCCCCAGGCCCTGCCCGCCCCGGCGACCGCCGGCCAGTGCCGCCCCGACCCCGCCTCCGCCGAGACCCCCGAAGCCCTCGCCCGCCGCTTTCATGACATCGCCTTCCAGCAGGACATCGAGGCCATGGCCGCCCTGCTCGCCCCCGGCGCCGTCCTCCTCAACGCCCACGACGATTTCCGCATGTCGGACACGGACTTCCTCTCCCTCCTCGGCGTCGGCCGCGCCGGCCGCACCGAAATCGTCCAGACCCTGACCTCCGGCGCCGCCGCGGTCCTGCGCGAGCGCACGGCCACGGGCGGCGAGATCCTGCTGGTGGTCCAGACGGACGGCGGCTGCGTGACGGGGGTGACGAGCTTTTATGATTGAGGGGGCCGGTTAGGGGGCGCGCCCTGTCCATCGACGGGCCCAGCTCCAATTAAGCTTCCTATGCGTGCTTCCGGCACCTTGTCAGCCCGTGAACCACAGTCGGTGCGAAGTTCGATCTGACACGGCAGGGCTACCGCTCCGAAGAGCTCATGAATCGCGCCGCATGTGGCTGGCGGGATGTGGCGATCGCGTCACCGCGACCTCAGGCGCCGACGTGCACCAAGGATCGGATCTGGTCCTGAAAGCGGGAGCGAAGCTCGCCGGCACACTCCCCATAATGCGCCTCCCGATGGTGGCTGGGGCAAAGGGCTATCATGTTTTCCGCAACGTCCGGACCGCCCTCATGCAATGGAACGATGTGATGAGTTTCTAGGTAGAGTGACCCGTCAGGACACCGGAAGCCGCTGACACCGCAGTGTTCACACCGCCCCGCAGAACGGTCTAGGACGGCCTGCCGAACCCTCGCCTCGCGCACATACACGAAGCCTGAATGCTCCCGCCGCCGGGCGGTCCCGCCCAAGTCTGCTGTGATCGAGAACTGGTCAACAACCGCTGGGCCGACCGCGCCTCGTCTTAGAACGTGCTCTCCGGTCGCCCAATCGTAGCTGACGATAGTCCATGGCTCAGGATCGAGTTGGCGCTTGGTTACGGATGATGCGGCAGAGTGAGGGTCAGCAAGATCGCGACGCCGCCCGTCGTTGAGGATTACCCGGATGGTCAGCTTCTCCCGGACGGCAGTTTCCAAGGCTTCCACCAATCGTCGCGCGCGCCGAGCTCGCGGACTTCCTGGACTGCGGAGCGCGAGGGCATCTGCGTCTGCTCGGAAGTTCTCCCGATGGACGATTTGGCCAGCCGGGGTAACCGAGAGGGCTTGGTGCCAGAGGTTCAGAACTATCCCGGCTCCGGGTTCGATGAAGGCCCATTCGTAGCAGTATTTCGGGTTGGTTCTCGCCCCGGCCGCGCCTCTGCTGCTGCTGGCTGACCAATCCGAGACGTCGTGACCGGCCCGACGCACCAGATCGAGAACAGGATCCTTCACGGTGGGACGAAGGCTTTCTAGGCTTTGCGGGGGAGAAGTGTGAAAGGTCATGAACGAAATGATCGCACATGATTGTCGCCGCACCAGTGACAGCTCTCGAGGCGACCGCCGACCTTTACCAGACTGGGCCGACCTAGTCAGACGGTCCGGGAGTGTAGAACGCCGATACAGGGGGAGGGCAGGTTGTGATTGCCGAGAGGGATTGCGACCATTGCCCTGCGTTGCGTGCCCAAGGGTTATATCCTTGGTGGCGGGGGATAGCGCCGCTCGAACGCCTCCCAGATATCATCATCGAAATCGCTGTTTAGCCGCAGCGACCTTAATGCCGATCGCACTTCTTCTCTCGTTGGCTTGTGAGAATCAGGGAGTTGCCCTTCCTCTCGGGCGAAATCGAAGAGGGCGCTTGCTGACGCATAAAGCTCTGCCACTTCTACAACTTCACTGGCTATATATAGATTATCCGGTCGCCGCTGCTCGTCATTCGCCTGCCTTGCTGCGTCTCGCGCCCGAGCTACTCGAACCTGAATGTCTCTGATAAGAGAGGTGTAATATTCAGACTCCTTCGGGGGCGCAAACTGAACTATTTTACGTATATCGTCTAACCCGGTTGGGCTTATACGCGGAAAATCAAGCGACACTGGCGGCGAGTTCGGAGCCAGCTCAACAAGGGCTAGGTGGCTCTTAAGTAGGAGCCACTGTTCAGCAGTCTGCTCGGCAAAGTCACAGACCTCGGTTAGGACCAAGGGCGCCATCGCACGCGCCGCTCGATAAGATCTGTCGGTGCGCTCGCGCTCTTGCTGGTCTGATTGGCGTACCTGCTTATTCAACAAGTAGGCCCCAGCTATAGCGGCCCCCACGGCCATGACACCGGACAGTAATGTCTCGCGTTCTGACACCCAGAGAAAAAGTACTGAAGTCTCCAGGACCTCAACAAAATTGGCGCCGCATGCGCCCTGCCACGGCGGGCAAAGCCATCGCCGAGTAGCGAAAACTGCGAAGAGCACCCCCCAAACACAGAGCGCCACAAGGACGCTCACAAGCGTGACCCTTGCCCAACCAGTCTTCGAAGTCGTCGTGGCGGCGTGGCTCGTCATGCGAGGACAAAATTGGAAGTGCGCATCATGCTGTACGCGCGTTTAGGATATGTAGGCGGACTAACTCGCCGCTCGGTCGACGAGTCGGCTTCGCCTGCACCAGCAGACCACGATCGTCATTGAAGGCTTCGCTGTATATATTCGGAAAGCCGTCATATGCGGGATCCCGAATATCAGCTGGCAGATAGCGACCCGGATCTGAGGCAAGTTCCACCCGAGCTTGACGATTGTGCTTGGTCAGTTGGTCGATGCGAACTGAGAATTCTTCCATGTCTCCGACCTCAACCGGTTCCCCCGACCGGACAGCATCGGCAATCGCTACGTCAATTACGGTCGCATCGGGTGCGCTGCCCCCAATTCGAAGCTGATCAGCTGTGGGTCCAATCGGCGCAACGATCTGCTTTGCTTGGGGCTGCATAAGTTGAACAACATCGACCACCGCCCTGAGGGAACTATCGTGCATCCGCTCGACGGATTGGCGCTCCAAGTGCCTGTCTTCAATGAGCGCCTGCTGCTGCTCCTGAACAATATCGATCATTCGATCTATGTGGGA
Source organism: Brevundimonas viscosa (assembly GCF_900116065.1). Classification (GTDB taxonomy): domain Bacteria; phylum Pseudomonadota; class Alphaproteobacteria; order Caulobacterales; family Caulobacteraceae; genus Brevundimonas; species Brevundimonas viscosa. The sequence continues at coordinate 533,089 of NZ_FOZV01000001.1, read as the reverse complement.
ACCGGCCTCCGTTCGACGTCCGCCATGCCATAGCAGTACCGCGCTTAGCAGGTGCTTTATGTAGTCGGATCCCAAGTTCACGGCGACTTCATACGCGAAGGGAAGAACGCCTGCGGCAGCTACAATCACGCCGTGCAGTTCAACGCACGCTGTTCGGGGAGCCCCAACCTGAACAGAGAGCTCGATACGCTTCCGCCCCCGCGGAACATCCGGCAACACTGCGGCCCAAAGCCCACGATGTATCGCTTCATCGACCCCAATCATGGAGCGGCCGAGGAGGCGCATGTCCACACGATGGTCGCGCGCATCCAGTCCGGCGAATTGGAGAACGAATTCAGCTGCCATAACGCCCTCCCCAGGTATCGGCAGTAAGCCTGTGGTTGACCTAGATGTCGAGTTCGCGTGGCAGCAGCCTTCACATGGACCGCGACGTCAATGCGCCTCGTCCCAGTTCCCCGCCGCCCGCGCCTCCACCACCAGCGGCACCGACAGCGCCACGGCCGGCTCCGCCGCCCCCTCCATCACCCGCCGGATCACCGCGATCGCCGCCTCGGCCTCGCCCGCCGGCGCCTCGAACACCAGTTCGTCGTGCACCTGCAGCAGCATCTTCACCCCTGACAGGCCCTCCGCCTCAAGCGCGCCCGGCATGCGCACCATGGCCCGCCGGATGATGTCCGCCGCCGCCCCCTGGATCGGGGCGTTGATGGCGGCGCGCTCGCCGAAGGCGCGCTCGGCGGCCGATTTGGACAGGATGGCCGCGATGTGGATGCGGCGCCCGAACAGGGTCTCGACCCGGCCGGTCTCGCGCACCCGGGCCTTCATCGCGTCCATGTAGGCGCGGATGCCGGGGAAGCGCTCGAAATAGGTCTTGATGTAGGCCCCGGCCTCGCCCTGGTCGATGCCCAGCTGGTTGGCCAGGCCGAAGGCCGAGATGCCGTAGACGATGCCGAAGTTGATGGCCTTGGCGCGGCGCCGCGTCTCGGGGTCCATCTGGTCCAGCGGCACGTTGAACATCTCCGAGGCCGTGGCGGCGTGGATGTCCAGCCCGGCGGCGAAGGCGCGCTTCAGCTCGGGGATGTCGCCGATGTGGGCCAGCAGGCGCAGCTCGATCTGGCTGTAGTCGGCCGAGATCAGCACATGGCCGTCGGCGGGGATGAAGGCCTGGCGGATCTCGCGCCCCGTCTCGGTGCGGATCGGGATGTTCTGCAGGTTGGGGTCGGAGCTGGCGAGGCGGCCGGTGGAGGCGGCGGCCAGCTGGTAGGAGGTGTGGACGCGGTCGGTCTCCGGGTCCATGGCCTCGATCAGGGCGTCGGTGTAGGTGCCCTTCAGCTTCGACAGCTGGCGCCAGTCCAGCAGCACGCGCGGCAGCTCGTGGGTCAGGGCCAGCTCCTCCAGCACGCTGGCCTCGGTGCCCCACTGGCCCGAGGCGGTCTTGCGGCCGCCGGGCAGGGCCATCTCGCCGAACAGGATCTCGCCGATCTGGCGCGGCGAGCCGACGTTGAACGGGCGGCCGGCCAGCTGGTGGGCGCGCTGCTCCAGCTCGGCCATGCGCAGGCCGAACTCCGAGGACAGGCGGCGCAGGCGGGCGGGGTCGACGCGCACGCCGGCGCGCTCCATCTCCGCCAGCACGGCCGGCAGCGGGCGCTCGAGGGTCTCGTAGACGGTGACGAGGCCCTCTTCCGCCAGCCGCGGCTTGAGGATGCGCCACAGGCGCAGGGTCACGTCGGCGTCCTCGGCGGCGTAGCAGGTGGCCGGCTTCAGCTCGACGTGTCTGAAGGACTTCTGGGCCTTGCCGGTCCCGGCCACCGACTTGAAGGTCGTCGGCTCGTGGCCGAGGTGGCGTCGGGCCAGCTCGTCCATGCCGTGCGGATGGCGGCCGCCGTCCAGCACGTAGGAGATCAGCATGGTGTCGTCGATGGGGCTGACGACGATGCCGCGGCGGGCCATGACGGCGAGGTCGTATTTCCCGTTCTGCGTCACCTTGAGGACGGCGGGGTCCTCCAGCAGGGTCTTCAGCCGGGAGAGCGCCGTGGGCTTGTCGATCTGGGCGATCGGCTCCGGGGCCGGCCCGTCGCCGAACAGCCCCTCCCCCGCCTGCGGCGCCGCCTCGTGCGTCAGCGGCACATAGCAGGCCTCGTTCGGCCCCACCGCCAGCGACACCCCGCACAGCCCCGCATGCGTCGCGCTGAGCGAGTCCGTCTCGGTGTCGAAACCCACCACTCCCGCTTCTTTGGCCCGCGCGATCCAGCGGTCCAGCGCCTCCAGGGTCTGGACGCATTCGTAGGCGTCCATGTCGAAGCTCTGGGCCTCGGCCGGGGCGGGGGCGACGTCGCCGTAGCGCGGGGCCATGACCGGGGCCGAGGGCATCTTCGGGCGGGCGGTGAAGGCCGAGCCGTCCTTCTGCGGCGCCTTGCCGTCGCCAACCCGGGCCCTCAGGCCGCGGAACTCCATGCGGTCGAGGAACTCGCCCAGCCGCTCGGGGTCGGGGTCGCGGACCGCAAAGTCGTCGATCGGCTCGGGGGCCGGGGCGTCGCAGGTCAGGCGGCACAGTTCCCGCGACAGGCGGATCTGGTCGGCGAACGCGATCAGGGTCTCGCGCCGTTTCGGCTGTTTGATCTCGTGGGCGCGGGCCAGCAGCGCATCAAGGTCGCCGTACTCGCCGATCAGCTGGGCCGCGGTCTTGGGCCCGATGCCGGGGGCGCCGGGGATGTTGTCGACGCTGTCGCCGATCAGGGCCTGGACCTCGACCACCTTGTCCGGGGTCACCCCGAACTTCTCGAACACCGCCTCCTCGGCCAGCTTGCGGTCCTTCATCGGGTCCCACATCACCACCGACGGCCCGATCAGCTGCATCAGGTCCTTGTCGGAAGAGACGATCACCGCCTCGCCCCCCGCGTCGCGCGCCTTGCAGGCGTAGGTGGCGATCAGGTCGTCGGCCTCGTAGCCGGGCAGCTCCACGCAGTGCACGCCGAAGGCGGCGGTGGCCTCGCGGACCAGCGGGAACTGCGGGATCAGGTCCTCCGGCGGCGCCGAACGGTTGGCCTTGTACTGGTCGTACATCTGGTTGCGGAAGGTCTTCTCCGAGTGATCGAAGATGGCCACCAGGTGCGTCGGCCCGTCCGGACCCCGCATATCCCGGATCAGCTTCCAGAGCATGTTGCAGTAGCCCTGCACCGCCCCCACCGGCAGGCCGTCCGACTTGCGCGTCAGCGGCGGCAGGGCGTGGTAGGCGCGGAAGATGTAGGCCGAGGCGTCGATCATCCAGAGCCGGACGGCCGGGCCGTCCTGGGTGAGGGGGCGGTCGGGAGTCTCGGGAGCGGCGGCGTCGGTCATGGGCGCAACATAGGTGGGGCGGGGGCCGCCGTCACCGGCGGAAGCTCGCGCCGGGCGCCGCAGGCTGGCACGAAAACAGGGCGCCAAACCTGCCAAACGCGCCAAGCCGCCGTTCGAATGAAAGCCGTTATCGAACAGCTATTTGACGCGATGCGAGACCCCACGAGAGGGGCGGCGGCGTGCCAGATTATCGGAAATGCGTGGCGGGAGGCGCCGCCGTCCTCGCCGCGTGCTGATGAACTTTTCAAAGACCGCCCCACGGCCCCCAAAAGGGCATGGTCGTCTGAGGTGGGCGGGACGGGCCGGGAAACAAGAGGCGGAAAGGAATAAATTCCTTCCTCAGGACACCCAGGTGTTGCGGCATTCGCCCGCCGTCCAGCCGTTGAAGCCGGAATAGACCCGGCACTCGTAGCCCATGCCGGCCAGGGGACCGTGCAGGATGCCGGTCTCGACCAGCGCCCCGCGGCTATCGTAGCGCGGCTGTTTGAAGGACACCCACTGGATGCGGTCGCCGGGGCGATGCGGGCGGTCGGGATCGTGCGTCGTCGGGAAGCTGAGTCCGTGGCGGCTCCAGTCGCAATGCGGCGCCCAGCCGGAACCCTCGTCGTCCAGCCACAGGGGCGGCGGCAGGTTGTCGGTGGTGTTGAAGCGGTAGTGGTCGCGGGCGACGGCGGCGATGACGGCGCAGTCGTCGCCGAGGCTCTCGGTGAGCGGCGGGTGCTCGACGACCTCAGGCCCGGCCGGCTGCCCGGTGACCGGAGGCGAGCCCGCGCAGGCCGCGAGACCGAGGGCGGCGGCGAGGCTGAGGATGCGCATGGCGGCAGCTCCTATTTCGAACGCAGGCCGGTGATGGTCCGACCCGGCGCGATGTCCTCGGCCGAGGTGATCAGGTGAACGAGGGCGGGGCGGCCAGCGTTCCGGGCCGCCGCCAGCGCCGCCGGGAAGTCCTCCGTCCGCTCGCAGCGAACCCCGAAGGCGCCGAAGGCCTCGGCGTATCTGACGAAGTCCGGGTTCCTCAGGTCGGTGGCGATGGTCCGCTGCGCGCCCGGATAGTGGGTCTCCTGGTGCATGCGGATGGTGCCGTAGGTGCCGTTGTCGACCACCACGACCACGGCGTTGATCCCGTACTGGACGGCCGTGGCCATCTCCTGCCCGGTCATCAGGTAGTCGCCGTCGCCGGCGATGCAGATCACGTCGCGGTCCGGGTGAACCGACTTGGCGGCGAGGGCGGCCGGATAGCCGTAGCCCATGGCGCCGGAGGTCGGGGCCAGCTGTGTGCGGCGGGCGCGGTGGCGGTGGAAGCGGTGCAGCCAGGCGGCGAAATTGCCGGCGCCGTTGGTGAGGACGGCGTCGTCCGGCAGGGCCTCGGCGAGATGGCGGATCACCTCGCTCATATTGACCGCACCCGTAACCTCGACCGGCTCGCTGAAGGCGTCGTAGTCGGCCCGGGCGGCGGCGGCCTCATCGGCCCAGCAGCGGCCCGGATCGATCTGCGACAGGGCCAGCGCCGCCAGCGAGTTGTCGGCGGCGGCGCTGAGCAGCGGCGTCCAGACGCGGCCCAGCTCCTCCGGCCCCGGATGGATATGGATCAGGGTTTCGGCGGTGCGGGCACGGTCCAGCAGGGTGTAGCCCTGGGTCGGGTTTTCGCCGAGGCGGGCGCCGACGGCGAGGATCAGGTCGGCCGCCTTGACCCGCGCGGTCAGCTTCGGATTGCAGCCCAGGCCGAGGTCGCCGGCATAGTTGGCGCGGTCGTTGGAGATCAGGTCCTTGCGCCGGAAGGACAGGGCGACGGGCAGGCCCAGCCGCTCGGCCCAGTCGCCGATGGCCGCAGCCGCTTCGTCGCTCCAGCCGGAGCCGCCCAGCACCAGCAGCGGGTGTTCGGCCTCGGCCAGCCGGTCGCGGACCTGTTCGACGAAGGCCGGGTCCAGCGCCGCCCTCGCCGGCGTCACCGGCCGGATCGGGGGCGGACCGCCGTCCTCGTGCAGGATGTCCTCGGGCAGGCCGATCACCACCGGCCCCATGCGCCCCTGCAGCGCCGTGGCGAAGGCGCGCTCGACCACCTCGACGGTGCGCGCCGGGGTCTCGATCTCGGTGGCCCATTTGGCCAAGCCGCCGAACACCTCGCGGTAGTCGACCTCCTGGAAGGCGCCGCGGCCGCGGTCGGACAGCGCGATCTGGCCGACGAACAGGATCATCGGGGTGGAGTCCTGGTGCGCCGTGTGCACCCCGATGGAGGCATGGGTGGCCCCCGGCCCGCGGGTCACCATGCAGACGCCGGGCTTGCCGGTCAGCTTGCCGTAGGCCTCGGCCATGTTGGCGGCCCCCGCCTCGTGGCGGCAGGCGATCACCTCGATGCGGTCGCGCACGTCGGCCAGCGCGTCCAGCACCGCCAGATAGCTTTCTCCGGGCACGCAGAAGACCCGGTCGATGCCGTTCATGACGAGCGTCTCGACGAGGCGGCGGGCGGCGGTGTTCGGCGGCTGGGTCATGGCTCCGCCGTTAGCAGATCGCCCCCCGGCTTGGCCATGCAACCGAACGGCCACGCTTGCGTTCCCGGCCAAGGTTCCAATCCAGCCCCCGCCGAGACCATGAAGAAGATCGCCGTCCTGTCCCTGATCGCCGCCGCCCTCGCCGTGTCGGCCTGCAACACCATCTCGGGCATCGGCCGCGATGTGCGCGCCGCCGGCGACGCCGTCACCTCGGGCGCCGAGAGCGCCCGCAACTAGCCGTCGTAGCGTACGCCGGTGAGGTAGAGGCCCTCGGCCGGGGCCACCGGCCCGCAGGCGGTGCGGTCGCGCGCCGCCAGCGCCGCGGCCACGTCCTCGACCGCCCAGCGGCCCAGCCCGACCTCGACCAGGGTGCCGGTCATCGATCGCACCTGGCGGTGCAGGAAGCTGCGCGCCTCGAACGCCAGGTGCACCTCCTCGCCGACGCGGGTCACCGCCGCCACGTCCAGCGTCTTCTCCGGCGAGGCCGACTGGCAGCCGGCGTCGCGGAAGGTGGTGAAGTCGCGGAAGCCGACCAGCGCCTGCGCCGCCGCGTGCATGGCCCCGGCGTCGAGCGGCTTCTTCACGTGCCAGACCCGGCCGAGGTCCAGCGCCGGTCGCCCGGGCCGGTTGAGGATGCGGTAGAGATAGCGCCGGCCCGTGGCCGAAAAGCGGGCGTGCCACTCCGGATCGACCTCGGCGCAGTCCAGCACCGCCACCTCCTCCTCGATCAGGTGGGCGTTCATGGCGTTCATCACCGTCCGCGCCGGCCACGCCCTGTCGAGGTCGAAGCTGACCACCTGTCCGGTGGCGTGGACGCCGGTGTCGGTGCGGCCGGCGGCGGCGAGGCGGACCCGCTGGCCGGAGAAGGCGGCGATGGCTCGCTCCAGCGCGCCCTGCACCGTCGGCTGGCCGGCCTGGGCCTGGAAGCCGTTGTAGCCCGAGCCGTCGTATTCGACCGTGAGCCGGTAGCGCGGCATCAGGACAGCCGGGTCCCGGCCGGCAGGGGGAAGCCGCGCAGCATCTCGTCGGGGGCTTGAGCCGCCCGGCCCTCGCGTTGCACCCGCACCAGCCGCACCGCCCCCTCGCCGCAGGCCACCCGCAAGGCGTCGTCCAGCACCTCCCCCGGCGCGCCGGAGCCGTCGGCCGGCTGCGACATCAGCGCCTTGATCCGCGTCGGCCCCTGCGGACCGGCGGCCTCGAACCAGGCGCCGGGGAAGGGCGACAGGCCGCGGATGTGGGCGTCGACCTCGGCCGCCGGCCGGGTCCAGTCGATGCGGGCCTCGGCGGGGCTGATCTTGCGGGCGTAGGTCGGCTCGCCCGCCTGCGCCATCTCCGTCACCCCGCCGCGCTCGATGGCGGCCAGGGCGCGCGGCCACAGCCCGGCCCCGACGTGGGCCATGCGTTCCGACAGGGTGGCGGCGGTGTCGTCGGGGCGGATGTCCATCACCTCCGACAGCAGGATCGGTCCCTCGTCGAGGCCTTCCGACATGCGCATGATCTGCACGCCGGTCCGGCGGTCGCCGGCCATGATGGCGCGCTGGATGGGGGCGGCGCCGCGCCAGCGCGGCAGCAGCGAGCCGTGCAGGTTGAAACAGCCGAGCCGCGGCGCCTCGAGCACTTCGGGCTTTAGGATCTGGCCGTAGGCGACCACGCAGGCGGCGTCGACATCGAGACTGCGGAAGGTCTCGATCGCCTCGGCCGTCTTCATGGACGCCGGCGTGAACACCGGCAGCCCCATGGTCTCGGCGAAGGCGTGCACCGGCGACGGCGTCAGCTTCTGGCCGCGCCCCCTGGGCCGCGGGGGCTGGCTGTAGACGGCCACGACCTCGTGGCCGCTGGCGATCAGTTCGGCCAGCGACGGCACGGCGAAGTCGGGGGTTCCCATGAAGGCGAGGCGCATGGCGCCTCCTAGCCCCTCAATCCCAGCGCGTGAAGACGCCGCCGCCCTCGTCCCATTCGCCGCCGGCGTCGAGCGCGTCGTCGAACTGCAGCAGGCGGTCCAGCACGATGCCGGCGATCACGCCGACCGCGGCCACGCCGACCAGCGAGATCAGGCTGGCCACGCCGACCTTCTCGTTGCGGGTCAGACGACGGCGGCCGTCGGGGCCGACGATGCGATCCGGTCTGCGCTTCAGGCGGGCCATCAGGCGGCCAGCCTCGCGGCCTTCTTCACCTTGGCGACGGCGCGATCGCGCTTCAGCCGCGACAGGTGGTCGATGAACAGCACGCCCTGCAGGTGATCCATCTCGTGCTGGATGCACACGGCGTAGAGGCCCTCGCACTCCTCCTCGACCTGTTCGCCGGCGTAGTTCAGGTAGCGGACCCGCACCCGGGCGGGGCGCTCGACGCTGTCGAAATACTCGGGCACCGACAGGCAGCCCTCCTCGTAGGCGAACAGCTCGTCCGAGGCCCAGACGATCTCGGGATTGACGAAAAAGCGCGGGTTGGGCCGGCGCTGCGGCTCGTCCTCGCCCTCGGCCGGCTCGCCCTCGGGTTCGCCGTCGCCGAGGTCCATGACGATGACCCGGCGCGTGTCGCCGATCTGCACGGCGGCCAGTCCGATGCCCGGCGCCGCGTACATGGTCTCCAGCATGTCGTCCATCAGCGCCCGCAGGTCGTCCGTCACCGGCCCCTCGACCGGGGTCGAGACCTGCTTCAGCACCGCCAGGTCGGCGGGGTTGTCGATGGTGAGGATGCGACGGAGAGCCATGCCCGCGAGGTAGTCGCGACGGGCCAGAAGGTCAAGATTTCCGAGTCTTCCACTGGGTTATGCGGCGACGCCCGGAAGCAGCCGCGGCCGGCCGGCTTCATCCAGCGCCACATAGGTGAACACGCCCTCGGTCACCCGCACCGAGCGGGACTGGGCGACGTTGCGGGAGCGCTTCCACGCCTCGACATGGACGCGGATGGAGGTGCGGCCGGTCTTCAGCACTTCCGCATAGATCGACACCTCGTCGCCGACCGCCACCGGCTGGTGGAAGACCATGCCGTCCAGCGCCACGGTGGCGCAGCGGCCCTGGGCGATCTCGAAGGCGGGGGTGGCGCCGGCGAGGTCCATGTGGGCCAGCAGCCAGCCCCCGAAGATGTCGCCCTCGGGGTTGGTGTCGGCCGGCATGGCGATGACCCGGCCCACGGGTTGGCCCGACGGTTGCGTCGGCAGATCGGCGACGTCGGTCACGCGCGGCGGCTCCGGAGATGGGGGAAGGAAGGTGGCGCACCCGACACGATTCGAACGTGTGACCTTTGCCTTCGGAGGGCAACGCTCTATCCAGCTGAGCTACGGGTGCGTGCGCCGGCCGGGGCCGGGAGGAAAGGCCTCTACAGCAGGAGCGCGTCGCCCTCAATCCCGAATGCGCCCCGGCGAACCGGAGGCGCGGCGGCGGGTTTGCAGGATGGGAGAATTTCGATGCGCGCGTTCCTGATCGGCCTTGTCGCCCTGCTCGGCGCCTGCGCCGCCACGCCGACGGCCTCGCCGGCCGGCCCGGGCGGCGACAGCCTCGACGCGGCGGCGCGCGACTACGTCGCCCTGATCCTCGAGATCGGCGAGCACGAGGACGGCTATGTCGACGCCTACTACGGCCCGCCGGAGTGGGCCGCCGCGGCCGAAGCGAACCCGCGCTCCGTGCCGCAGCTGATCCAGGGCGCGGCGACGCTGAGCGACCGGCTGGAGGCGATCTCCACGGCCGGCGCGGACCCGGCCACGGCGCAGAGGAAGCAGTACCTGCTGGCCCACGTCTCGGCGGCGGCGGCGCGCCTGCGCATGCTGTCGGGCGAGCGCATGAGCTTCGCCGACGAGGCCGAGGCGCTTTTCGGGGTGCGGCCGGAGCTGCCGCCGCTGTCCAGCTTCGACCCGGTGCTGGCCGAGATCGACGCCCTCCTGCCCGGCCCCGGCTCGCTGGCCGAGCGGGTGACGGAGTTCAAGTCGCACTACGTCATCCCGAAGGACCGGCTGCAGGCGGTGATGGACGCCGCCATCGCCGAGTGCCGGGCGCGCACGGCGCGGCACATCGACCTGCCGGACAACGAGAACTTCACCCTCGCCTTCGTCGGCGACAAGCCGTGGTCCGGGTACAACTACTACCAGGGCGATGCGCAGTCGAAGATCGAGATCAACGCCGACTTCCCGATCTACACCGAGCGGGCCATCGATCTGGGCTGCCACGAGGGCTATCCGGGACACCACGTCTACAACGCCCTGCTGGAGCAGACCTTTGTGCGCGAGCGCGGCTGGGTGGAGATGAGCGTCTATCCGCTGTTCTCGCCGATGAGCTTCGTGGCCGAGGGCAGCGCCAACTACGGCATCGACCTCGCCTTCCCGGGCGACGAGGCGCTGGCCTTCGAACGCGCCGTGCTGTTCCCGCTGGCCGGGCTGGATCCGGCGATGGCGGAGAAGAAGGCCGAGCTGCAGGGCCTGCTGCGCCGGCTGGCGCGGGCGGAATACACCATCGCCGACAACTACCTCGCCGGCCGCATCGATCGCGACACGGCCATCGACCAGCTGATGACCTACAGCCTGTCGCCGCGCGACAAGGCGGCCCAGCGGCTGCGCTTCATCGACACCTACCGCAGCTACATCATCAACTACGGCCTCGGCCGCGACGTGGTGCAGGCGTGGGTCGAGGGACAGGGCGGCGACCGCTGGGACGCGATGGAGACGCTGCTGTCGAGCCAGATCCTGCCGGCGGACATCGACTGACGCTCACTGCGCCAGCATGCCCCCGTCGATCTTGAACTCGGCGCCGGTGACGAATTTCGACTCGTCCGAGGCGAGGTAGAGGACGCAGTACGCCACATCGTCGGGCTCGCCGATGCGCTTCAGCGGGATGCCGCGGGCCAGCTTCTCGTGGGCCGCCGCCTCGTCGCCGCCGGCCATGGCCACGAAGGGGTCGAGGATCGGGGTCCTGATGAAGACCGGGTGCACCGAGTTGCAGCGCACGTTCCAGCCGGCCTTGGCCGCCTCGAGCGCCACGGTCTTGGTGTACATCCAGACCGCCGCCTTGGTGGCGTTGTAGGCGCCCATGCCGGGGGCGGCGGCCAGCCCGGCGACCGAGCTGATGTTGACGATCGAGCCGGCCCCGGACGCGCGCAGGTGGGGCAGGGCGTGCTTGCAGCCCAGCATGACGCTCTCGAGATTGATCGCCTGGACCCGCCGCCAGTTCTCCAGCGTGTCCTGCTCGGCCCAGACCAGCGAACCCCCGATGCCGGCGTTGTTGACCAGCACGGAGAGGCCGCCCATGGCGGCGACAGCCTGTTCCGTGGCCGAGATCCACTGCGCCTCGTCGGTGACGTCGTGGGCGAAGGCGAAGGCGGCGCCGGGATGGTCGGCGTTGATCTCGTCGGCCAGGGTCCGGACGCCGTCCAGGTTCACGTCCGTGACGGCGACCTTCGCGCCCTCGCGCGCCAGCATCCGGGCCATGGCCTGGCCCAGCCCTCCGGCGGCGCCAGTGACCAGCGCGGCCTTGCCCGCGACCCGGCCGCTCATTTCGCCCCGTCGGCGGCGGCGTCGATGAAGCGGGCCATGTCGAGATCACGCTGCGTCACGCCGCCGGCGTCATGGGTGGTCAGCAGCACCTCGACGCGATTGTAGACGTTCGACCATTCGGGGTGGTGGTCGACCTTGTCGGCGTGGAGCGCCACCCGCGTCATGAAGCCGAAGGCCGCATTGAAGTCAGGGAAGGTCAGCGAGCGGGCGATGGCGGGGCGGTCGCCCTCCGCCTCGCGCCAGTCCGGCAGATCGCGCAGCACGGCGGCGACGTCGAGGGTGTCGGTCATCGGATCCTCCTCCCCCCGCGTATCCCGCTACGGCGTGCGCCACAAGCTGGCGCCGGTTCGCCGGAACACACGGCGAAGCTTCGAGTTTACTGCGCAGGTCTGGCGGAGGAGGATGCATGGAAAACCTGTGGCTCGCCGCTCTGGGCGCTTCTGACCGGGAGCGGCTCGAACCCCATCTCGAGGAACGGCCCTTCCAGCAGGGACAGACGCTCTACGACGCCGGCGAGGCCGTCGAGGTCGTCTGGTTTCCGCTGAGCGGCGTGGTGTCGCTGATGACCCTGCTGGCGGACGATCACATGGTGGAGACGGGCGTGATCGGACGGGAAGGTCTGGTCGGGGTCACCTGCGGCCCCCTCAATGCGCGCGCTTCGAGCCGCGCCATCGCCCAGATCGGCGGTTCCGCCGCCTGTTGCCCGGGGGAGGTCTTCTCGGCCGCCCTGGCGGAGAGCGACGCCATGCGCGACGCCCTGTCGCGCTTCACGGAAAGCCTCCTGGCCCAGGTGCAGCAGAACGCAGCCTGCAACGCCCAGCACCGGCTGGACGAGCGTCTGTCCCGCTGGCTCCTCACCGTGCACGACCGCGCCGGCGGCGACCGCTTCGCCCTGACCCAGGCCGACATCGCGGGCATGCTGGGCGTACGTCGGGCGACGGTCAGCGAGGTCGGATCTGAGCTGGAGGAGAAGGGTCTGATCCGCCGCGGGCGGGGCTGGGTGCAGGTGCTGGACCGGCCCGCGCTGGAGCGCGCTTCGTGCGGCTGCTACGCCATGGTGCGGAGCGTGATGAACGATCTCGGGGTCCCCGCCCCGAACGGCAAGCACTGAGCTGACCTGCGGCTACGCGCGTGGATGACGCCGCCGCCGCGACCCGCTAGACCGCTGCCCATGACCGAGCCCGCCCCGCCCTCCGGCAAGACCTCCTCCTTCGGCTTCCGCGACGTCGACGCGCGCGAGAAGGTGCGGCTGGTCCGGGGCGTGTTCGACAGCGTGGCGTCGAACTACGACCTGATGAACGACCTGATGAGCGCGGGCGTGCACCGGCTCTGGAAGGACGCCGCCGCGGCGAAGCTCAACCCCCGGCCAGGCGAAACCATCCTCGACGTCGCCGGCGGCACCGGCGACATGGCGCGGCGCTACGCCCGGATGGCGCGGCAGGCCCAGGAACGCCGCGGCGGGTCCGACGCTTCGGTGATCGTGCTCGACTACAACGCCGAGATGATCATGGCGGGCGTGAACAAGGGCGGCGAGCCGGAGATGAGCTGGAGCGTCGGCGACGCCATGGCCCTGCCGCTGCCGGACGCCTCGGTCGACGCCTATTCGATCAGCTTCGGCATCCGCAACGTGGCCGACGTCCCGCAGGCGCTGCGCGAGGCGCGGCGAGTGCTCAGGCCCGGCGGACGCTTCCTGTGCCTGGAGTTCTCGCGCCCGATCGCGGGGCCGATCCGCAAGGCCTACGACGCCTGGTCCTTCCACGCCATCCCGCGCATCGGCGAGTGGGTCGCGAAGGACCGCGACAGCTACCAGTACCTGGTCGAGAGCATCCGCCGGTTTCCGGACCAGCCCACCTTCAAGGGCATGATCGAGGCCGCCGGTTTCAGCCGGGTGTCGGTGACCAATCTGTCGGGCGGCGTGGCCGCCATTCACTTCGGGTGGGCGATCTGACCGGACGGATCGACCCCGCGACGCCGCCGCCCCCGCCGGCGACCCTTCCGGTGCGACGGCCGGTGGAGTCCTTCGTGCGCCTGCTCGGCTGGCTGGGCGTGCTGATCCGCCACGACGCCCTGGCGCCGCGCGAGATCACGCCCCTGCTGCCGGTCTGGGCGCGCTGGATCGCCCATCTGCTGCATCTGTTCGCCGGACGCGAGGGCCGGGAGGGGCGGCCCGGCCAGAGGCTGGGCAAGGCCTTCGAACATCTCGGTCCGGTGGCGATCAAGCTGGGGCAGGTGCTGGCCACCCGGGCCGACATCTTCGGCGTCGAGTTCGCCCGCGACCTCGGTCGCCTGAAGGACGCCCTGCCGCCCTTCCCGGTCGACCAGGCGCGGCGGGAGGTGGAACGGTCGCTGGGCCGCCCCGTCGAGAGCCTGTTCATCGACTTCGGCCCGCCGGTCGCCGCCGCCTCGCTGGCGCAGGCCCACCCGGCCATGCTGGCCGACGGCCGCAAGGTGGCGGTCAAGGTGCTGCGGCCCGGCGTCGAGCGCCGCGTCGCCCACGGACTGGATTCGATGCGGCTGGCCGCCGGTCTGGCCGTGCGCTTCGTGCCGCTGGCGCGGCGGCTGGAGCCGGCGGCCTTCGTCGAGACCATCGCCCGCGCGCTGACCCTGGAGCTGGACATGCGGCTGGAGGCGGCGGCCGCCTCCGAGCTCGGCGAAATCATGGGGAAGAGCGCGGCCACAGGCGACATCGGCGGCCACATGACGGCGCCGAAGGTGATCTGGGACGGGGTCGGCAAGCGGGTGCTGACGCTGGAATGGGCGCCGGGTCTGCCGCTGACCGACCCCGCCGCCGCCGAACAGCCGGGCATCGACCGCAACGCCCTGGCGGACAATGTCGTGCGCGCCTTCCTCAGCCAGGCCCTGGACCACGGCGCCTTCCACGCCGACCTGCACGAGGGCAACCTGTTCTGCCACGCCCCGGCCGAGCTGACCGCCATCGACTTCGGCATCGTCGGTCGCCTCGGCCCGGCCGAGCGTCGCTACCTGGCCGAAATCCTGTGGGGCTTCATCAGCCGCGACTACGAGCGCATCGCCCGGGTCCACTTCGAGGCCGGCTATGTGCCGCCTGAGCACTCGGTCGAGGCCTTCGCCCAGGCGCTGCGCGCGGTCGGCGAGCCGGTGATCGGCAAGCAGGCCTCCCAGGTGTCGATGGGCCGCCTGCTGGGCCAGCTGTTCGAGATCACCGACCTGTTCGACATGCACCTGCGGCCCGAGCTGATCCTGCTGCAGAAGACCATGGTCTCGGTCGAGGGGGTGGCGCGGCGGCTCAACCCCGATCACGATCTCTGGGCGGCCGCGCAGCCCGTCGTCGAGCGCTGGATTCGCCGCGAGCTGGGCCCGCAAGCGCAGGCGCGCGACGCCCTGAACGAACTGCGGGAGACGCTGAAGGCGCTGTCGCGGCTGGCCCGGAACCCGCCGCAGCCCCAGACGGTGATCGTCCGCGAGACGCACCTGCCGCGCTGGGCCGGCGTCGCCCTGGTGGTGACCGCCGCCGCGGCGGCCGCCGCCCTCGTTCTGTCGCTTTGGCCCGCCATCGTCTGATCTCGCTACGGAGACGACCCCATGAAGCCGCTTCTCATCGCCGCCGTTCTCGCGGTTCTGCCCGCCGCCGCCCAGGCGCAGGTCGCCGCCGGCACGGTGCCCGACCCGTTCGCGCGGCAGGGGCAGGCCGCCGAGGCCGAGCCCGCGCCGCCGGCGGCGCGCGAGCCGCTCCGGGCCGCCGCTGAACCGACCCTGCGGACGATCATCGCCAGCGCCCAGGCCGGGGCCATGGATTATTCGGCGATGACCGAGGATCTCGCCTCCAAGGTGCGGGAGCAGGAGGCGCAGGTGACGCCGCTGATCCAGAGCTTCGGGGCCCTGCAATCGGTCGAATTCGTGGGCAGCCAGAACGGCGCCGACCTGTTCGCCGTGACCTTCGCCGAGGCGGCCACCCAGTGGGTCATCGGCTTCAACGAGGACGGCAAGGTCGCCGCCCTGCTGTTCCGTCCCGCGGAATAGCAGACGGGCCGACGCGATCGCCGGCCCGCCGTCTTTCTCCGGGCTCTCGCCCTATCCGCGCTGGAACAGCCGGGCCGAAGCCAGGCACGGCCCATCCGCGCAGTCCTTCATGATCAGCCGGGCCCGGTAGGCGCCGTCGGCGGCCGGGGCGATCTCGACGATCGGCACGTCGTCCTCAAGCACGTCGCTGGTCACGACCGTCCCCGCGCCGTCGCGCAGTTCGAGGTCGAGGTTCTCGCACCCGATGTTGCAGACGCCGACGATGCGGTAGGTCTGGCCGCCGCGCAGATTCAGGGTCCATTCGTGCGACCCGTCCTGGGCGATGTCCCGGTGCTGGTCTGCAACGCCCTCGGCCGGTGTGAAGTTCTCGCGCGCCATCTGGACGGCGGCTTCCTGCAACAGGCGTTCGGTCAGGGCCTGGGCTTCGGGATCGGGCGCGGCGGCGGCGGCGGCAGCCGGCGCAGCGGCCGGGGCCGCGGCCTCCGTCTTGTCCGCGCCGCCCTCTCCACAGGCCGCGAGCAGCGTCAGCGACGCCAGAGCCGCCGCAGCGGTCAACGGTTTCAACATACTGGATTTCCCCTCCACGCCGCCGGTCGACGGCGAACGACGATCGGCCGCCGCGCGCGGCGCGTCAATCGTCGTGTCGGGGTCGGCCGCGCCGGCTCTTGATCGTCGACCGCTTGGCCTTGCTCTCCAGTCGCCGCTCCTTCGAGGCGCGCGTCGGGCGGGTGGGCACGCGATACACCGGCCGGATCGAGGCCTCGTCGACCAGGGCCTGAAGCCGTTCGACCGCGTCGGCGCGATTGCGCTCCTGGGTGCGGAAGCGCACCGCGGTGATCAGCACCTCCCCGGCCTGGGTCGCCCGGCTGCCGGCCAGCTTCAGCAGCCGTTCCTTGACCGGCTCGGACAGCGACGGCGAATTGACCACGTCGAAGCGCAGCTGGACGCTGGTCGAGACCTTGTTGACGTTCTGCCCGCCGGGCCCGCCGGCGCGGAAGAAGCGGAATTCCAGCTCGTCCTCGGGGATGACGGTCATCGGACCGCCCGCCTCGCGATGACCACGGCCCGGTCGAGCGCCTGCAGGAAGTTCGAACGGTCCTTCGGCCCGAACGGCGGCGGCCCGGAGGTGGCCACCCCCATCGAGCGCAGGTGCTCGCCGACCATGCGCCCCGCAAGCGCGGAGCCTATCGAATCCGGGGTGAACGGCTGACCGTTGGCCTTCAACGCCTGGGCCCCCGCCTTGAGGCAGCGGTCGGCCAGCGGGATGTCGGCGGTGATCACGATGTCGCCCGGCCCGGCCCGCTCGGCGATCCAGTCGTCGGCGACGTCGGGACCGGCGTCGACCACCACCTGCTCGATCCACGGTTCGCGCCGGGTATTGATCCAGCCGTTGGAGACCACGAACACCTTCAGCCCGCAGCGCTCCGCCACCCGGTAGACCTCGTCCTTCACCGGGCAGGCGTCGGCGTCGATGAAGATGCGGGGGGAAGACAAGGTTCTAGGTTCTAGGGGCTAGGGACTAGGTGTCAGTGGAGCCGCGCAGGCGGGAGCGCCAATCTACCCTAGAACGTAATCCCTAGAACCTAATCCCTGACTCCTACCGGCCGTAGGCCGGCGGCATGGCCCCCTCGCCGCCCTGCGCATAGCGGTCGCGCAGCAGGAACTGGCGGCTGGTCGGGGCCTGCTCCTGGCCGTTGACCCAGATGCGCTCGGCGATGGTCAGCGGCTCCAGCGGATCGCCGGACCAGACCACCACGTCGGCGGCGGCGCCGGGGCGCAGCTCGCCGAACTGGCCGGCCATGCCGAAGATGCGGGCCGGATTGACGGTGATCGCCTCGATCGCCGCCTCGTACGGCAGGCCGTGGGATACGGCGTTGCCGGCGTTGTAGCGGGTCTCGCGGGCGCGATGGATCGACCCCTCGTTGCCCTTGATGGCGATGGTCACCCCGGCGGCGTCCAGCGCCGCGGCGTTCTGCATCCGCGCGGCGCGGGTCTCGAGGCTGCCCGGCAGGTTGGAGATCGGGTTGAGCAGCACCGGCACGTCGGCGGCGGCGATCTGGTCGGCCACCAGCCAGCCCTCCTCGGCGCCGTCGAGGATGATCTTCACCCCCTCCTCGCGCGCCAGGCGGAGCACCTGCAGGATGTCGGCGGCGCGGCGCACGGTGACGATCAGCGGCATCTGCCCGTTCGCCACCGGGATCAGGGCCTCCAGATCGGCGCGAGACAGACTGAGGTCGCGCAGGCCGGCGCGGTCGTAGGCCGCCTTGTTGCGCGCGTAGAGGCGGACCTCGGCCAGGGTCTCCTTGAACTGGACGAACTGGGCCCCGCGGGCCCCGCCGGCGACGCCGGCCCCGGCCTCGCCGAACGGCGCGACCATGGCCACGCGCGGCTTGACCAGGATGTCGGTCCCGGCGGCGAGGTGGATCACCGCCGCCTGGCCGGCGAACAGGCTGGGCGACTGGAAGCCGCCGTGGCCGACGCCGGCGAAGTCGGAATCGTCGTGGGCGTGGCCGCCGCCCCCGCCGCCCGGGTGATTGGGCACCACCACCGCGCGGGTGATGCCGCCCAGCCGGGCCACCGGCAGGGTGATCGACCACGGATCGAGCCCGTAGCTGACGTCAAACGAGGCGCTGATGGTGTTGGCCCCGTTGCGCAGGTCGTCGGAGCCGCCGACCGAGGAGATCTCCGAACCGCCGAGGCCGGAGTCCACGGCGACGAGGCCGGGCGACACCACCTTGCCGCGGGCGTCGATGACCGTCGCGCCCGAGGGGGCCGCGCCGGTCCCGACCGAGACGACACGGCCGTCGCGGATGACCACGGTGCCGTTCTCGATGACCGAGGTGCCGGTCAGCACCCGGCCGCCGGTGATGGCGGTGAGCTGCTGGGCCATGGCGGGGGCGGAGAAGGCCAGCGCGCAGGCGGCGCCGAGGATGAGGCTCTTGAGGCGCATCAGCGGGCTCCCTGCGGAACGTTGGCGGCGGCGACGCCGAAGCCGGGCTGGCCCAGCTCGAAGTCGGACAGCGGCTGGTAGGCCGGGTTCATGCGGTCGAAGGCGAGGCCGCCGTCGACGAACACCTGGTCGGCGCGGGCGTAGACGCTGAACGGATTGGCGCTCCAGATCACCACGTCGGCGCGCTTGCCGGCCTCGAGCGAACCGGTCTGGTCGGCGATGCCGAGCGAGCGAGCCGGGTTGAGGGTGATCCAGCTGATCGCCCGCTCCTCCGGAATGTCCATGCCCATGCGGCGGCCGGCGGCCAGCGCGGCGGCGGCTTCCTGGTTGAGGCGCTGGGTCAGTTCGGCGTCGTCGGAGTGGATCACGGCGCAGCTGTTCGGCGGGGCGTCGACGAGGGCGGCGTTGGCCTCCACCGCGTCCAGCGCCTCCATCTTGAAGCCCCACCAGCCGGTCCACATGTCGGCGCAGATGCCTTCGCGGGCCAGGGTGGGGGCCAGCTTGTAGGCCTCGATGGCGTGATGGAAGGCGGTGATGCGGAAGCCGAACTCCTTCGAGAGGTCGATCATCTGGGCCATCTCGTCGGCCCGGTAGCAGTGGTTCTGCACCAGGATCGAGCCGTCCAGCACGCCGGCCAGGGTCTCGTTCTGCAGGTTGCGGGTGGGCGGCGAGCCCTCGCCGTCCTCGCGCCACTTGTCCCACTTGGCCTTGTACTCGCGCGCGGCGATGAAGGCGGCGCGGTAGCCGGCCATGTTGCCCATGCCCGTGGCCGGGCTCTGGTTGCGGCCGCCATAGACCCGGGACGGGTTCTCGCCGCAGGCCATCTTCAGCCCGTAGGGCGCGCCGGGCATCTTCATGCCCTGCATGGTCACCGAGGGCACGTTGCGGACGGTGACCCCGCGGCCGCCGAACAGGTTGGCCGAGCCGGGCAGGATCTGGAGGGTCGTCACGCCGCCGGCGCGGGCGGCGTTGAAGCCGGGATCCTGCGGCCACAGCGAATGCTCGGCCCAGACCTGGGCGGTGTTCGGGCTGGTCGCCTCGTTGCCGTCGCTCATCCCCTGCACGCCGGGCGAGGGATAGACGCCGAGATGCGAGTGGACGTCGATGATGCCCGGGGTGACGAAGCGGCCGCGGGCGTCGACCACCTGGTGGCCGGCCGGCACCGGGGTCGAGGCGTCGCCGACCGCCGCCACTCGGCCGTCGGTGACGATCACCACGCCGTTGTCGATGCGCTGGCCGGCGCCGGTGAACACGGTGCCGCCGACGATGGCCATGTTCTGGCGCGGCAGGCCGCGATAGGTCGAGGGGAAGGGGTCGGGGTTGGCCGCGGCGTCGAGGCCCCGGGCGAGGGCGGCGCGATCGCCGTTGTCGGACGAGGCGGCGGCGTCGCCGTCCGGGCCGTTGCTTCCGGTGGTGGCGCAGGCGGTCAGCGCCGCGCAGGCGAGGGCGGCGAGGCTGGCGCCCCGCAGGCGGTGAAGTCTCATCGAAGCATCCCCTGATGCGCCCGAGCTGGAGAACGGGGCGCCGGTCGGGAGGGATTAGAAATGGCTCCGCCGCGTCGCGACAAGGCCGGAAACATTACAAGTCTGTAAGGCGTCTCCGCAGATCATCGGTCGTCAATCCGGCGACCGAGATCATCTTGGTGCGGGCCTGTCCGCCGCGCTCCAGACTGACGGCGGATTTCGACACGCCGAGGGTCTTCGCCAGCAGTTTCAGCAGGGCCGCATTGGCCTCGCCCTCGACCGGCCGGGCGCGCACCCGGACCTTGAGGACGGGACGCCCGTCGGCGTCCACGTCCCAGCCGTCGATGCGGTCGAAGGCGGCGCCCGGCGTCAGCCTCACGGCCAGCCGGGCGGCTGCCTCAGCCAAGAGCGGCCATCAGCTCCGGCACGGCCGTCTTGTAGTCGGCGACCAGGCCGTAGTCGGCGACCTGGAAGATCGGCGCGTCCGGGTCCTTGTTGATCGCCACGATGACCTTGGAGTCCTTCATGCCGGCGAGGTGCTGGATGGCCCCCGAGATGCCGATGGCGATGTACAGCTGCGGCGCGACCACCTTGCCGGTCTGGCCGACCTGGTAGTCGTTCGGCGCATAGCCGGCGTCGACCGCGGCGCGCGAGGCGCCGACGGCGGCGCCCAGCTTGTCGGCCAGCGGGTCCATGACGGCGTGGAACTCCTCGGCGGAGCCGAGCGCGCGGCCGCCGGAAACGACGATCTTCGCCGCGCCCAGCTCCGGACGGTCCGACTTGACCATCTCCTCGCCGACGAAGGTCGTCTTCGGGGCCTCGCCGCCGGCGACGGTCTCCACCGACGCCGAACCGCCCTCGCCGGCCGCCGCGAAGGCGGTCGAGCGCACCGTGATGACCTTCTTCGCATCCGAGGTCTGGATCGTCTCCAGCGCGTTGCCGGCGTAGATCGGGCGCACGAAGGTGTCGGGCGCGACCACCTCGACGATGTCCGAGATCGGCGCGACGTCGAGCTTCGCGGCGATACGCGGGGCGTAGTTCTTGCCGTCGGTGGTGGCGGGGGCGAGGACGGCGTCGTAGCCGTCCGCCAGCGGCAGGACGGTGGCCTCGACCGCCTCGGCCAGCGCCTTGCCCAGGCCCGCGCCCTCGGCCAGCAGAACCTTGCGCACGCCGGCGATCTTGGCGGCCGCGTCGGCGACGCTCTGCGCGCCCTGTCCGACCACAAGGATGTCGACGTCCCCGCCGACCTGTCCGGCGGCGGTGACGGTCTTGTGGGTGGTGTCGCGAAGGGCCGAGCCGTCGTGGTCGGCGATGACGAGGACGGCCATTACAGGACTCCCGCGGACTTGAGGGTTTCGACCAGTTCGGCGGCCGAGGCCACCTTGACCCCGGCGGCGCGCTTCGGCGGCTCGGTGACCTTCTGCACCTTCAGGCGCGGCGCCGTGTCGACGCAGTAGTCGGCGACCGCCTTCACGGCGATCTCCTTCTTCTTGGCCTTCATGATGTTGGGCAGGGAGGCGTAGCGCGGCGTGTTGAGGCGCAGGTCGACGGTGACCACCGCCGGCAGTTCGGCGGCCAGGGTCTGCAGGCCGCCGTCGATCTCGCGCGTCACGGTCGCCTTGCCGCCGCCGATTTCCAGCTTCGAGGCGAAGGTCGCCTGCGGCCAGTCCAGCAGGGCGGCCAGCATCTGGCCGACGGCGTTGTTGTCGCCGTCGATCGACTGCTTGCCCATCAGCACGAGGTCGGGCTTCTCTTCCTCGACCACGGCCTTGAGCACCTTGGCCACGGCCAGCGGCTCGAGGTCGCTGTCGGACTGGATCAGGACGCCCCGGTCCGCGCCCATGGCCAGGGCCGTGCGGATGGTCTCCTGGGCCTGGGTCACCCCGATCGAGACCACGACGATCTCGGTCGCCGTGCCGGCGGCGTGATGCTCCTTGCCTTCCTTCAGGCGCACGGCCTCCTCGACGGCGATCTCGTCGAAGGGGTTCATGCTCATCTTGACGTTGGCCAGATCGACGCCGGTCTGGTCCGCCTTCACGCGGGCCTTGACGTTGTAGTCGATCACCCGTTTGACGGGGACGAGAACCTTCATTGCGCTATCCACAAAGTCGCCGGAATGTTGGGTCAGGCAATAGGTACCCCCCGCCCGGCCTGTCAACGTAACGCGGCGTCAACGCGCCAGCCTCCGGATCGTCCCATGCACCGTCTCCTGACCATGAAACGGCTCAGCATCCTGTTTCTCTGCACCTTTGCGGTGGCGGTGGGCCTGACCTTCGCCTGGCAGGGCCTGGTCAAGGCGCCGGAGGAGCGTTGCGAGGCCAGCGGCCGCTGGTGGGACCCCGAGGGCCGCGAGTGCGCCAAGCCGGTCTCGATCGCCGAGATCACCGGCCGGCCCATCGGCGTCAGCCGCGCCGAGGCCTCGGACGCCAAGAACCGGGAACTGATCGCCATCGAGGACCAGCTGCAGGCCCGGAAGGCCGCGCGCGACGCCGACGCCGCGCGCCAGCGCGCCGCCCTGGCCGAACAGCGCTGATCAGCGGGTCGCGCCCGGAACCCACTTCACGTCGTCCGCCCCGTTGGCGTTGGCCCGGCGCGCGGCGACGAACAGGTGATCCGAAAGCCTGTTGAGATAGCGAACGGCGGCCGGGGTGACGGCCTCGCCCGCTTCCATCAGCCGCACCGCCCCGCGCTCGGCTCGACGGCAGACCGTGCGGGCCAGATGCAGGTGAGCCGACAGGGCCGAGCCGCCCGGCAGGATGAAGCTGTCGAGGGCCTTCAGGCTCTCGTTCATCCAGTCGATCTCCTGCTCCAGCCGCTCCACCTGGCCGTCGAGGATGCGCAGCGCCTCCCATTTCGGCGGCGGGTCCAGCGGCGTGGCGAGGTCGGCGCCGAGGTCGAACAGCTCGTTCTGGATGCGTCCCAGCATGGCGTCGATGCGGTCGTTCTGGCCCGAATGCAGCCGCGCCACGCCGATCACGGCGTTGAGCTCGTCGACTGCGCCGTAGGCCGCGACGCGCGGGTCCGTCTTCGACACCGGCGCGCCTGAGGCGAGCCGGGTCTGACCGGCGTCCCCGGTCTTCGTATAGATGCGGTTGAGAACGACCACCGCCTCAGGCCCCGTGCGTGGATTTCCACCACATCCCGACGACCAGCAACACCACCGCCACCGCCTGCAGGGCGACGCGCAGCCGCATCAGCTTGTTGGAGCGCGATCGCGCCTCGGGCCCTTCCTGGTAGAGGGAGCGGATGCCGAAGCCGAGGGTGATCGCCACGGCGGCGATGGCCAGAAGGATGAGGATGTCGAACACGTTCATGTCCGACATCCTACGATCCCCGCGTCAGTAGCGGTAGTGCTCCGGCTTGAAGGGACCGGCGACGGGCACGTTGATGTACTTCGCCTGTTCGTCCTTCAGCACGGTCAGCTTGGCGCCCAGTTTGCCGAGGTGGAGCGCCGCGACCTTCTCGTCGAGGTGCTTGGGCAGGGTGTAGACGCGGTTCCCGTAGGCCGCCTTGTTGGTCCACAGCTCGATCTGGGCCAGCGTCTGGTTGGTGAAGCTGGCCGACATCACGAACGACGGGTGGCCGGTGGCGTTGCCGAGGTTCACCAGACGGCCTTCGGACAGCAGGATGATCTTCTTGCCGTCCGGGAACTCCACGTGGTGGACCTGCGGCTTGATCTCGTCCCACTTGAAGTTCTTCAGGCCGGCGACCTGGATCTCCGAGTCGAAGTGGCCGATGTTGCAGACGATGGCGTTGTTCTTCATCGCCCGCATGTGGTCGACGGTGATGACGTCCTTGTTGCCGGTGGCGGTGACGAAGATGTCGGCGTCGGACGCGGCGTCCTCGAGGGTGACGACCTCATAGCCTTCCATGGCGGCCTGCAAGGCGCAGATCGGGTCGATCTCGGTGACCTTCACCCGGGCGCCGCCCTGGCGCAGTGAGGCGGCCGAGCCCTTGCCCACGTCGCCGTAGCCGCAGACCACGGCGACCTTGCCCGAGAGCATGACATCGGTGCCGCGGCGGATGGCGTCGACGAGGGACTCGCGGCAGCCGTACAGGTTGTCGAACTTGGACTTGGTGACGCTGTCGTTGACGTTGATCGCCGGGAACGGCAGCTCGCCGCGCTCGGCCATCTGGTACAGGCGGTGCACGCCGGTGGTGGTCTCTTCCGACACGCCGCCGATGGCGTCGCGGATGGCCGAGTAGAAGCCGGGCTTCTCCTTCAGGTACCGCTTCATCACCGCGTAGAGGGCTTCCTCTTCCTCGTTGGTCGGCTTGTCGAGGACGGACGGGTCCTTCTCGGCCTTGGGCCCGAGCACGCACAGCAGGGTGGCGTCGCCGCCGTCGTCGAGGATCAGGTTCGGATAGCCGCCGTCGGCCCATTCGAAGATCTTGTGGGCGTAGTCCCAGTACTCCTCCAGCGTCTCGCCCTTGACGGCGAAGACCGGCGTGCCGGCGGCGGCGATGGCGGCGGCGGCGTGGTCCTGGGTCGAGAAGATGTTGCACGACGCCCAGCGCACCTCGGCGCCCAGCGCCTCCAGCGTCTGGATCAGCACGGCCGTCTGGATGGTCATGTGCAGCGAGCCGGCGATGCGGGCGCCCTTGAGCGGCTGGTTCTTGCCGAACTCGGACCGCAGCGCCATCAGGCCGGGCATTTCGGTCTCGGCGATGGCGATCTCCTTGTTGCCGTAGTCGGCCAGGGAGATGTCGCGGACGATGTAGTCGGTCATGGGTCGGTTCCGGTCGCTGTTTCGCGCGGCCTATAGACCGCCCGTCGCCACGGGGCAAGAAACGCATAAAGATGTCTTTATATGTTTGCCCGCGACCGCGCTGGCGGAGCACCGGGTTCTGCGCTCTATTGGCGGTTCAGTCGGCTGGAGGGCGGGATGCGACGAGCAGCGGCGGCATCTGTGGGCGCGGCGATCATGGCTCTTTCGGCGGGGGCGGCATGGGCGCAGGGCGCTCCGCTTCCGGCGACGCCTGACGGAACCGTGACGGTTCTTCACGCAGGGCGGCTGCTGGACCGCCCGGGCCGCGCCCCCCGTGGCCCCTCGACCGTGATCATCCGCGACGGTCGCATCGTGGAGGTCCGGGACGGATTCGTCGACGCTTCCGCCTGGCCCGGCGCCCGCGTGGTCGACCAGCGCGACCGCTTCGTCCTGCCGGGCCTGATCGACAGCCACGTGCATCTGGTCTCCGACCTCGGCGGCCAGGCCGGCTTCCTGTCCGGGATCACCGAGAATCTGCCCACGCACGCCTTCCGGGCGGCCGGGAACGCCGAGAAGACGCTGATGGCCGGCTTCACCACGGTGCGGAACCTCGGCGACGACGGCGGCGTGACCCTGGCGCTGCGCGACGCCACCGCCGAGCACCGCCTCGCCGGGCCGCGCATCGTCGACGCCGGAAACAGCATCTCGACCACGTCGGGGCACATGGATTCCCGGCTCGGCTTCAACGACGATTTTCGTGAGACCGTGCCCCACGACAACGTCTGCAACGGCCCGGAAAGCTGCCGTGAGGCCGTGCGGCTGCAGGTCGGCCGCGGCGCCGACGTGATCAAGATCGCCACCACCGGCGGGGTCAACAGCCGCATCGGCGCGGGCCTCGGCGCCCAGATGTTCGAGGACGAAGCGCGGGCCCTGATCGAGACCGCCCACCTGTACGGCCTGAAAGTAGCCGTGCACGCCCATGGCGCCGACGGCATCAACCTGGCCCTGCGGCTCGGCGCCGACTCGATCGAGCACGGGACCATCTTCGACGACGAGACCCTGCGGCTGTTCCGCCAGTCCGGGGCCTACTACGTGCCCACCCTTTCGACGGTGAACGGCTATATCGAACGGCTGGAGGCGGACCCGAACGCCTATCCGCCCGAGGTGCTGCCCAAGATCCGCTGGCGCATCTCGATCACCGGCCAGTCGCTCGCGCGCGCCGTCCCCGCCGGCGTGCGCATCGCCTTCGGCACCGACGCCGGCGTGTCGAAGCACGGCCGCAACGCCGACGAGTTCGCCCTGATGGTCCAGCATGGCATGACGCCCATGCAGGCCCTGGAGGCCGCGACGGTGAACGCCGCCGACCTGCTGGGTCTGGCCGATGAAATCGGCTCCCTTGAGCCCGGCAAACGCGCCGACATCGTCGCCGTCGACGGCGATCCGCTGCAGGACGTGACCGTGCTGACCGACATGGATTTCGTGATGCGCGACGGGCGGGTGTACCGGAACGACCGATAGGTGGCTGGTGGCTGGCGCCTGGCGGCTGGTGAGGGAAAGGTATGTCGAGCGACGTCCGAAGCTATCAGGATCTGGACGTCTGGCGCTTCGCAGTTGACTGGGCGGAGCTGATCTATCGAACCACCGCCGGCTGGCCCCGGGACGAACGCTTTGGCCTCGTCAGTCAGATCCGGCGCTCCGCCGTCTCTGTCGCGTCGAACATCGCCGAGCGCCCGGCCAGACGAAGCACCGGCGAGTTTCTCCAGTTCGTCGGAATGGCGCAAGGTTCGCTGGCTGAAGCCGAAACTCAGCTTTTGATCGCTGCTCGGCTCGGATATTTGCAGCAGCAGGAGCACCGTGAGTTGACGGAGTCCGCCGGCCGGATCAGCCGCATGTTGGCGTCTCTGGGGTCGGCCCTGAAGCGTCGCAAGAGCAGTTGAATGCCCAGCCACCAGCCACCAGCCGCCAATCACCCCTTCACGCCCCGCCACGACTGGACCCTCGCGGAAGTGGAGGCCCTGTTCGCCCGCCCTTTCATGGAGCTGGTCTACGAAGCCGCGACCGTGCACCGGCGCTGGTTCGATCCGTCGGAGGTGCAGAAGAGCCAGCTGCTGTCGGTCAAGACCGGCGGCTGCGCCGAGAACTGCGGCTACTGCTCGCAGTCGGCCAGCTTCGACACCGGGCTGAAGGCGGAGAAGCTGATGGACGCGTCGGCGGTGATCGCCGAGGCGATGGCGGCGAAAGCGGGCGGGGCCAGCCGCTTCTGCATGGGCGCGGCCTGGCGCGAGCTGAGGGACCGCGACACGCCGAAGCTGGCGGCCATGATCGCCGGCGTGAAGGCGCTGGGGCTGGAGACCTGCGCCACCCTGGGCATGCTGACGGCGGACCAGGCGCGGCAGCTGAAGGCGGCGGGGCTGGACTATTACAACCACAACCTCGACACGGGCCCCGAGTACTACGCCGAGGTGGTGACCACCCGGACCTATCAGGACCGGCTGGAGACGCTGGCCCATGTGCGCGACGCCGGCATGAGCACCTGCTGCGGCGGCATCGTCGGCATGGGCGAGAGCCGGCGCGACCGGGCCGGTCTGCTCCACGCCCTGGCCACCCTGCCGGAACACCCCGACAGCCTGCCGGTCAACGCCCTCGTGCCGGTGACCGGCACGCCGCTGGGCGACCGGGTGAAGCGCGAGGGCGAGATCGATCCGATCGAGTTCGTGCGCACCGTCGCGGTGGCGCGGCTGGTCTGCCCCAAGGCGATGGTGCGCCTGTCGGCCGGCCGCGAGACGATGAGCCCGGAGATGCAGGCGCTGTGCTTCCTGGCCGGGGCCAACTCCATCTTCGTCGGCGGCCGCCTGCTGACCACGCCCAATCCGGAGCAGGACGAGGACGCCCGCCTGTTCGCCCTGCTCGACCTGCGGCCGATGGAGCCCCTCCCGGCGGGCGCCGCCGCCGCCCTCGGCGTCGTCAGCGCGTGTAGTAGTAGTCGGCGATCTCGCAGACGTTGACCCCGAAGCGGGTCAGCTCCTGGCCGTTCGAAAAGCGCGCCCTGAAATCGTAGAGGCAGGCTCCCGACCCGTCGTCGATGTTCATCATCACGCTGGCGCCCGCGGCGAGCACGCCCGCGCCGAGCATGTCTTCCTGCCAGTCGTCGAGACGGGCGTCGGAGGCGTAGAAGTGCGTCATCGTCCAGCCGGTCTGGTTGTGGATGCGCACCCGCCGGTTCAGACCGTCCCGCGACTGCGCCGGGACGGCGGCGGTCCTGTCGGCGGCGATGAAGGGCCCGGCGGCGGCGACCACGGGAGCGGCGGAGAGCACGGCCGCGACGAGGCAGGCGCGAACAGCGGTTTTGAAGGCGATCATCTCATTCTCCTTCGGGGCCGGACCCGCGCCGGCGACCCTGACCACCGCCTTGTGCCGGTCTCGCGGCGCTTCCGCGACTGACGACGCCTGACGGGGAATCCGCCGCGGGGCCTTGCGGCCCATGGGGTGTTTCCCATATCGGCGACAACCGCCGGAAAACCCCCGCACATCGTGGGGCTATCGGGCGAGACACGTAGCAACAGATCGGACCCTTGATCGGGGGCGGTCACGCGCGGCGCTCCCTGGCGAGGCCGCCGCATCGCCCGCTGAACGGAGAGAAAAAAGAGCCCATGGCCAAGATCATCGGCATCGACCTCGGCACCACCAACTCGTGCGTGGCCGTCATGGACGGCAAGAACCCGAAGGTCATCGAGAACGCGGAAGGCAACCGCACCACCCCGTCGGTGGTGGCCATCCAGGACGGCGGCGAGGTTCTCGTCGGCCAGCCCGCCAAGCGCCAGGCCGTGACCAACCCGGCCAACACCTTCTTCGCCATCAAGCGCCTGATCGGCCGCAACTACGACGATCCCGTCGTGGCCAAGGACAAGGGCATGGTGCCCTACGAGATCGTCAAGGGCCCGACCGGCGACGCCTGGGTGCGCGCCCATGGCAAGGACTATTCACCCCAGCAGATCTCGGCCTACACGCTCGGCAAGATGAAGGAGGCCGCGGAGGCCTACCTCGGCGAGACGGTCACCCAGGCGGTGATCACCGTCCCGGCCTACTTCAACGACTCCCAGCGCCAGGCCACCAAGGACGCCGGCAAGATCGCCGGCCTCGAGGTGCTGCGCATCATCAACGAGCCGACCGCGGCCGCCCTGGCCTATGGTCTCGACAAGAACGACGGCCAGAAGATCGCCGTCTACGACCTCGGCGGCGGCACCTTCGACGTCTCGATCCTCGAGATCGGCGACGGCGTGTTCGAGGTGAAGTCGACCAACGGCGACACCTTCCTCGGCGGCGAGGACTTCGACCTGCGTCTGGTCGACTACCTGGCCGACGAGTTCAAGAAGGAGCAGGGCGTCGACCTGCGCCAGGACAAGCTGGCCCTGCAGCGCCTGAAGGAAGAGGCCGAAAAGGCCAAGAAGGAACTGTCCTCCACGACCCAGTACGAGGTCAACCTGCCGTTCATCACCATGAACCAGTCGGGCCCGCTGCACCTCAACATCAAGCTGTCGCGCGCCAAGCTGGAGGCCCTCGTCGAGGACCTGGTCCAGCGCACCATCGAGCCGTGCCAGAAGGCCCTCAAGGACGCGGGCCTCAAGGCCTCGGACATCGACGAGGTGGTTCTGGTCGGCGGCATGACCCGCATGCCCAAGGTGCAGGAGGCGGTGAAGGCCTTCTTCGGCAAGGAGCCGCACAAGGGCGTCAACCCGGACGAGGTCGTGGCGCTGGGCGCCGCGGTTCAGGCCGGCGTGCTGCAGGGCGACGTCAAGGACGTGCTGCTGCTCGACGTGACCCCGCTGACCCTCGGCATCGAGACCCTCGGCGGCGTCTTCACCCCGCTGATCGAGCGCAACACCACCATCCCGACCAAGAAGAGCCAGACCTTCTCGACCGCCGACGACAACCAGTCGGCCGTGACCATCCGGGTCTTCCAGGGCGAGCGGCCGATGGCGGCCGACAACAAGATGCTCGGCCAGTTCGACCTGATGGGCATCCCGCCGGCCCCGCGCGGCATGCCGCAGATCGAGGTCGCCTTCGACATCGACGCCAACGGCATCGTGCACGTGACGGCGAAGGACAAGGCCACCAACAAGGAGCAGTCGATCCGCATCCAGGCCAACGGCGGCCTGTCGGACGCCGACATCGAGAAGATGGTCAAGGAAGCCGAAGCCAACGCCGCGGCCGACAAGGCCCGCAAGGAGCTGGTCGAGGCCCAGAATTCGGCCGACGCCCTGATCCACTCGACCGAGAAGGCCCTGTCAGAGCACGGCGACAAGATCGGCGAGACCGAAAAGGCCGCCATCCAGACGGCGCTGGACGACCTGAAGTCGGCCAAGGACGGCACGGATCCGGAAGCCATCCGCGAGAAGACCAACACCCTGGCCCAGGCTTCGATGAAGCTGGGCGAGGCCATGTACGCGTCCCAGCAGGGCGCGGGCGAGGCCGGGGCGGCGGAACAGCCGGCCGACGACGGCGTGGTCGACGCCGAGTTCGAGGAAGTGTCGGACACGGACGATAAGAAGAGCGCCTGACGAGGGCGCAGAACCTCAAGGCCCCGCTTGTCTTTCCGACGGGCGGGGCCTTTTCATGAAACTTGCATCGAGGGATCGGGCGCCCATGTCAGTCCGGTCGACGCCACCGCTTCAGACGCCCGGGAACAGGGCGCGGGGCGCGGCGGGAGAGTAAGAGGACGAACGCCGGATGGCGCGGGACTATTACGAAATTCTGGGGGTCGAGCGGACGGTCGACGCCGCGGGCCTGAAGTCGGCCTATCGCAAGCTGGCCATGCAGCATCACCCCGACCGCAACGGCGGTTGCGAGGAGGCGATGGCGCGCTTCAAGGAGATCTCCGAGGCCTACTCGGTGCTGTCCGACGAGCAGAAGCGCGCCGCCTACGACCGCTTCGGCCACGCCGGCGTCAACGGCGGCGGCGGCAATCCCTTCGGACAGGGCGGAGCCGGCTTCGCCGACGTCAACGACATCTTCTCCCAGGTCTTCGGCGAAGCCTTCGGCGACGTGTTCGGCGGCCGGACCGGCCGGTCGCAGGCGGGGCCGCGCCGCGGCTCGGATCTGCGCTACGACCTCGAGATCACCCTTGAGCAGGCCTACAAGGGCGCCGACGTCGAGATCGCGGTGCCCACCACCGCCGCCTGCGAGACCTGCGAGGGCTCGGGCGCCAAGCCGGGGACCAAGCCGGTCACCTGCACCACCTGCCAGGGCGCCGGACGCGTGCGCACCGCCAACGGCTTCTTCCAGGTCGAGCGCACCTGCCCCCGCTGCGGCGGCCAGGGCCAGATGATCGCCGAGCCGTGCGGGACCTGCCACGGCCACGGCCAGGTGCGGAAGAACCGCAAACTGCAGCTCAAGGTCCCGGCCGGGGTCGACGACGGCTCGCGCATTCGCCTGTCGGGCGAGGGCGACGCCGGCCAGCGCGGCGGACCGCGCGGCGATCTCTACGTGTTCATCTCGGTGACCCCGCACGAGCTGTTCGAGCGCGACAACCTCGACCTGCTGGTCACCGTGCCGGTGCCGATGACCGTGGCGGCCCTGGGCGGCGAGATCGACGCCCCCTGCCTGGTCTCCGACGCCTGCGACGGCCGCTGCAAGCAGCCGGTGACGGTGCCGGCGGGGGCCCAGACCGGCAAGACGGTGCGCATCAAGGGCAAGGGCATGCCCCACCTGAACGGCCGCCAGCGTGGCGACCTGGTGGTCGAGCTGTTCGTCGAGACCCCGACCGACCTGACGCCGCACCAGAAGGAGCTGCTGCAGGAGCTGGCCGCCTCGCTGGGCGAAAGCCAGACGCCGCGCAACACCAGCTTCGCGGGCAAGGCCAAACGCTTCTGGGCCGACATCCTCGGGGAAACGGCCCAGTGATCACGCCGGGGGGCAGGACTTGAGCGCCATCTTTCACGCCGGCATCTCCGGCGCCCGCGGCCGCATGGGCCGCGCCGTCTCCGCGGTGCTGGACGCGCGCGAGGACGTGGTCGTCGCCGCCCGCTTCGACCGGGGAGAGACGCCCGACGTGTCGCTGTGCGACGTGATCATCGACTTCTCGACGGCGGAAGCCTCGGTGGAGCTGGCGCGGACCTGCGCCGC
The DNA here is from genome assembly GCF_900116065.1 of Brevundimonas viscosa. Lineage (GTDB taxonomy): Bacteria > Pseudomonadota > Alphaproteobacteria > Caulobacterales > Caulobacteraceae > Brevundimonas > Brevundimonas viscosa. The sequence continues at coordinate 501,542 of NZ_FOZV01000001.1, read as the reverse complement.
CCGCGGCGGCCCCGCCCTGGTGATCGGCTCCACCGGCCTGTCGCCCGAGCAGGAGGGCGAGATCCTGAAGGCCTCGGAGAAGATCGCCATCGTGCGCAGCGGCAACTTCTCGCTGGGCGTCAACATCCTGATCGGCCTGGTGCAGCACGCCGCCCAGCGGCTCGACGCCGCCGACTGGGACATCGAGATCGCCGAAGCCCATCACCGCCGCAAGGTGGACGCCCCCTCGGGCACCGCCCTGATGCTGGGCGAGGCGGCGGCAGAAGGTCGCGGCCAGGACCTCCCGGACCTGCGCGCCGCTCCGTGGGACGGCATCACCGGGCCCCGGCCCGTGGGGAAGATCGGCTTCAGCTCGGTCCGCGCCGGCGGCATCGTCGGCGAGCACACGGTGATGTTCGCCTCGGACGACGAGGTGCTGACCCTCAGCCACTCGGCCATCGACCGCGCCCTGTTCGCCAAGGGCGCCGTGGCCGCGGCCGCCTGGGTGCGCAGCCGCAAGCCCGGCCTCTACGACATGCAGGACGTGCTGGGCTTCCGCCAGGCGTGATCAGTGTGCGTGGCGCGTGCGGTGGGCGCCGCCGGTCGCCAGCGACTTGATCAGGAAGAATACGGCGATGACGATGGCGTAGCCGAGGAACAGGGCCAGCAGCGCCATCCAGAAGCCCAGGGTCAGCAGCGGCGGCAGCTCCAGCGGACCTCCGTCCAACACCGGCCGGATCACCCCGATGGCCACGTGCGCCACCGCGGCGCCCAGCGCCGTCGCCCACAGCCGCCGCCAGCCGGTCATCAGCAGGGCCGCGATCACGGCGATGAGCAGGCCCATGACCTGGTTGACGCCGTCGAACCCGCCCTGCGCCAGGCCGAACAGGCCAGACAGGATGGCGCCGATCGAATCGAACAGGGACTCCATACGCCGACCTCCCTCTCATGCGGCCAGCTTGGCCGTGGAGCAGGGTTAACGCCGGTTCTCGGGATTGGCTCCCTAGCGCCCGGTCGAGCCGAAGCCGCCGGCGCCGCGCGCCGTCACGTCCAGGGTCCCGACCTCCACCATCGTCGCCTGTTCGTGGCGGGCGATGATCATCTGGGCGATGCGCTCGCCGCGGCGGACGACGAACGGCTCCGCGCCGTGGTTGATCAGGATCACCCCGACCTCGCCGCGATAGTCGCTGTCGATGGTGCCCGGCGAATTCAGGCAGGTGACGCCATGCTTCAGGGCCAGCCCCGAGCGCGGCCGAACCTGCGCCTCGAAGCCCGGCTGCAGGGCGATCTTCAGCCCCGTGGGGACCAGCGCGCGGGTGCCCGGCTGGAGCGTCAGCGGGGTCTCGTCGGGCACCGCCGCGCGCAGGTCCATACCGGCCGATCCGGACGTCTCGTAAGCCGGAAGCGGCAGGCCTTCGGCGTGCGGCAGACGTTCGACGCGGAGGGTGGTCATGGGCGACGGGACCTGAATGGACGATGTCGCGCTTATCTCCTTTCGGGTCGCGCTTTTCCACCCGCGATGTCGCGCTTGTGGACGCCCGGATATCGACTATTCGCCACCCGGTATGTGGCGGTTCTCACCCGATGTGATCGGCGATGCGAACGGCCAGCTTGCGCGCCACCTCCGCCTTCGATTGGCGGGGCCAGGCCTCGGCGCCCCCGTCCCGGGTGAACAGGGTCACCGCGTTGGCGTCGGCGCCGAACACCTCGCCCGAGACGTCGTTGCCGACGATCCAGTCGCAGCCCTTCCTCGACAGCTTGGCGCGGGCGTTGGCCTCGAGATCGGCGGTCTCGGCGGCGAAGCCGATGACCAGACCGGGCCGCTTCGGCCCCGGCGCCGAGACAGCGGCGAGGATGTCCGGGTTCTCGATCAGCGCCAGCGAGGGCGGCCCGCCAGGGGCCTTCTTGATCTTCCCCGAGGCGACGCCGTCGACGCGCCAGTCGGCCACGGCGGCGCTCATCACCGCCACGTCGGCCGGCAGGGCCGCCTCGACCGCCGCCTGCATCTCGCGGGCGGTCTCGACCCAGACCCGCTCCACCCCCGCGGGCACGGACAGGGCCACGGGGCCGGAGACCAGGGTGACCTTCGCGCCCAGCTCCGCCAGCGCCGCGGCGATGGCGTAGCCCTGCTTGCCGCTGGAGCGGTTGGTCAGGCCGCGCACCGGGTCGATCGGCTCGAAGGTGGGGCCGGCGGTGACGACGGCGCTTCGCCCCGTCAGCGGGCGGCCGTCGGGGCCGGCGAGCAGGCCTTCGATGGCGACCAGGATCGCCGCCGGCTCGGCCATGCGGCCGGGGCCGAACTCGCCGCAGGCCATCTCGCCCTCGTCCGGCCCGACCGCCGCCGCGCCGTGGAAGCCGTCGAAGGCCTTCAGCCGCTCGACGTTGGCCTGCACCGCGGGGTGCCGCCACATGCGGACGTTCATGGCCGGCGCCAGCAGCACGCGCTTGTCCGTGGCCAGCAGGGTGGTCGAGGCGAGGTCGTCGGCCAGGCCGTTGGCGGCCTTGGCGATCAGGCCCGCCGTAGCCGGCGCCACGACCACCAGGTCCGCCCAGCGCGACAGCTCGATGTGGCCCATCGCCGTCTCGTCCTCGGGCATGAACAGCGCCTGCCGGACGGGATGTCCGGTGAGGGCGGCCAGCGACATCGGCGTGACGAACTCCGCGCCGGCGGCCGTGAGCACGCTCATCACCTCCGCGCCCGCCTTGCGCAGCAGGCGGACCAGCTCGAGCGCCTTGTAGGCGGCGATGCCGCCCCCGACGATGAGCAGGATCTTGCGTCCGGACAGCGAGAGCGTGGCCATGCTCCTGATCTAGCGACGCGTTCCGCCGGCGTCGAGGGACGCGGCGGTCAGGGAGAACATTGCATGAACAGTTAACCTGTGGTTAACCTTTCGCGGGGTCGTCCCCCAGCAAGGGAGGGTGTGATGTCGGATTTGCGTACGATCACCGCCGCCACGGCGGTCCTTCTGGCGCTCGCCGCCTGCGACGACGGCGCGTCCGCGGTCGAGACGCGCGAGCGACGGGCGGCGGAGTTGGGGAGCGCAGCGCCGCTCGCGACCTCCGCACCGACCGGGGCGCCGCCCTCGCGCGAAGCGCCGCCGCCGATGACGGCCAACCGTCGCGAGACGGTCGACGAGAAGATCGTCCGGCTGTTTGAGCGCAACGGCGCCGACTTCGAGGCCCGTACGGCTGCCGAGTATCTGGAGAAGGTGCGGGCTTTCACGACCCGGCCGCCGGCGGGCACGGAGCGGGTGGAGCGCGCCAACGGCGACGTCCTGTTCTACCAAGCCTCGACCAACACCTTCGCGGTGGTGGCGCGCGACGGCGCGCCCAGGACCATGTTCAAACCGGACGACGGCGCCGCCTACTGGGCCGAGCAGAAGGCCCGGGCCCCCGACTTCGGCCGGCGGCGGAGCGCCCCGGACTGATCGTCAGGCCGCCTCGTCCTCGCCGCCGTCGGCCAGTTCGCGGATCAGCTCCAGCGCCAGCTTCTGCTGCCGGGTCGACAACTGCGGCGCCAGGCGGCCGATCTCGATGGTGTATCGGGTCGCCGGGTAGTCGTGCTCGTAGGCCGCGCCGCCCTCGGCCATGCCCGCGATCTGCGCCCCCGACAGGCCCTCGAAGAAATAGCCGATATCGACCTTGAAGAACCGCGCGATATCCCAGAGCTTCGACGCCGAGATGCGGTTTGCGCCCTTCTCGTACTTCTGGATCTGCTGGAAGGTCAGCCCGAGCGCACGGCCAAGGTCGCTCTGGTTATAGCCGAGCGCCAGTCTCTTTTCACACACCCTGCGGCCCACGTGCCGGTCGACCGGGTGGGGGCCTTCCTCGCCCTTGCCTCTCGCCATGGTCACTCGCCCTCTGCGTCAAAAGCCACGCCTGAACTGAAATGCGCCCGGGCGCTTCGCCTGTCACGAAAAAACGCACAAACCGGCGGCTCGGTCCTCTTTCCGGTTGCGTACACGATTACGCGCCTCACGCCGCGCGTGAATGAGATAGATCAAATATGCCCGCCGCCTCCAGCTCCACTGCGAAGCTCGCGTGCGAGGCGAGTGATTCGCCCGAGGCGAACGGCCAGCGCCAGCCCGCCGAGCACCGCCAGCCAGAACAGCAGGTCGCCTGCCCTCCCGTACAGGGTGACCGCCGCCGGCGCCGGCAGGCGGGCGTCGATGACGCCGCTCTCGCCCGGATCGAGGCGGGCCCCGTCCACCACCCGCCCCCAAGGATCGATCATCGCGGACACGCCGGTCGGCGTCGAGCGGACCACCGGCAACCCCGTTTCGATGGCCCGGTAGCTGGCGAGATTGAGGTGCTGCAGCGGACCCGAGGTGCGGCCGAACCAGGCGTCGTTGGAGATGTTGACGATCCAGCCGGGCCGGTCGGCAGCGCCGGGGGTGAAGCCGGGATAGAGGCTCTCGTAGCAGATCAGCGGCTGCGCCCGCGGGGCGCCGGGAATCTCGATCGGCGCCGGCGTCGGGCCCGGGCTGAAGTCGAGCGGCATGTGGGTGAGGCTTCGGACGCCCAACGCGCCCAGCAGATCGCCGGCGGGCAGGTATTCGCCAAACGGAACGAGGCGATGCTTGTCGTAGATGGCCGAGACCCGCAGGCCGGCGTCGCCGATATGGGTGAGCACGAAGGCGCTGTTGAAATACCGCGCGCCCTCGGCCGCCGAAGGATCGGCTTCGCCCCGGCCGAGACCGACGATCAGGGTCTGACCCGGCTGCACGGCCTCGGCGATGGCGTTCGCCTCCCACGCACCCGCAGCGAACACCTGGTTCGCCGAGGCGGGCAGCGCCCCTTCGGGCCAGACGACGATGTCCGGCGTCACGACGGCCGGACGGGCCGTCAGGTTCACATAGCGCTCGACGATCCCGTGATAGGCCTCGGGCGACCACTTGGACCCCTGCGGCACATCGGCCTGGACGATCCGCACCAGCGGGCCTCGGGCCTCGACCTGCGCCGACGCGAGACGCAGCTGGCCGCCGATCATCAGCGCGGCGAGCGCTGCGGCGCCCCCTGCGGCGGCGAGCAGACGGATCCGGCGGGGTGCCCGGTCGCACAGGGGACCGAACGCCGCCACGCTCGCCACGGTGACGAAGCCCAGGCCGTAGACGCCGGCCACGGCCGCAAACTGGGAGGCTGCCGAGCCCGCTTTCCAGCTCGCCCCGGCCGGGTTCCACGGGAAGCCGGTCAGGACATGTCCGCGCAGCCACTCGAGCAGGCAGAAGAAGGCGGCGAACACGAGCACCCGCCGCACGCCCGCCGGGGCGAAGCGGCGATAAAGAGCCGTCGCCGCGCCCCAGAAAATCCCCAGCCCGATCGGGAGAAGCGAGGCGGCGAACGGGGCCATCCACGCCTGGGCGGGATTGACCAGAAAGGCCTCGGCCACCCACCAGCAGCTGATGAAGAAGTAGGCGAAGCCCGCCAGCCAGCCCATCCAGAAGGCGCCGCGGAGGGTCGTCGACCGCTCCGCCAGCAGCATCAGCAGCGGGTAGCCGAGCAGGCCCGGCAGGATTCCGAAAGGCGGATGAGCCAGCGCCGCGCCCGCCCCGGCCAGCAGGGCGAGGGCGATGCGCCCGAAACGCAGGATCAGGCGCCGGCGGCGGGTCTCGGGATCAGACGTCGGCTGCATCGGACCTGTATGGGTCGGCCACGCCCAGACGGGCAAGGATCGCGCGCTCCTCGGCCTCCATGGCCTCGGCTTCGGCCGCGATCTCGTGATCGCGGCCGAGCAGGTGCAGCACGCCGTGCACGGTCAGGTGCGACAGGTGGTCGGCAAGGGTCTTGCCCTGTGCGTCGGCCTCGGCGGCGCAGACGCCGAAGGCGAGCACCAGGTCGCCGAGATGCGGCGCGGCGCTCCCCGCGGCGGGGAACGACAGCACGTTGGTTGGACGATCCTTGCCCCGGAAGCGGGCGTTGAGATCGCGCACCGCCGCGTCGTCGGTGAGCAGGGCCACGATGTCGCCCTGCGCCGGACCGAGCGCCGCCGCGGCGGCGCGCTCGACCAGCGCCGCCGCGGCGGGCAGGGCCGCGGTCCACGCCTCGTCCTCGATCTCGACCTCGATCACCGGTCGGGATCTTCCAGATCGGCCCGCGGACGCTGGTTCGTCGCATCGGCGTCGTAGGCGCGCACGATCCGTTCGACCATGGCGTGGCGGACCACGTCCGAAGCCTCGAACTTGAGCATTCCGACGCCCTCGACGCCGTCGAGAATGCGCAGGGCGTGGCCGAGGCCGGAATCGCGGGGATTGAGCAGATCGACCTGCGAGGGGTCGCCGGTGACCACCATCCGCGCCCCTTCGCCGAGGCGGGTGAGCACCATCTTCATCTGCAGGCGGGAGGTGTTCTGGGCCTCGTCGACGATGATGAAGGCGTGGGCCAGGGTGCGGCCGCGCATGAAGGCGATGGGCGCGGCCTCGATCTCGCCCTTGTCGCGCCGGCGGCGCACGTCGTCGGGGCCGAGGATGTCGTTCAGCGCCTCCCAGATGGGGGCGAGGTAGGGATCCACCTTCTCGTTCAGATCGCCGGGCAGGAAGCCCAGCTTCTCGCCGGCCTCGACCGCCGGCCGGGTGATGACCAGCCGGTCGACCTGGCCACGGCGAAGCAGCGAGGCCCCATAGGCCGCCGCGAGGAAGGTCTTGCCGGTGCCGGCCGGGCCGACGCCGAAGCTCAGCTCGCAGCGCGACAGCATCTCCAGGTAACGGGCTTGCGCCGCCGTCTTCGGCGCGATGGCCCCGCGGCGGCCGACGGGCAGGGCGACGGCGTCAGGCACCGTCCGGCCCTGCCCCGGTCGCGGCGCGCTGACCGCAGCGCCGAGCGCGGTGCGGACGTCGGCCTCGGTGATCTCGGCGCCGGTGTCGGCGCGGTCGGCCAGCACCTGCACCACCCGCTTGGCCTGGGCCCGGTCCTTGGGCGAGCCGTTGATCGTCACCCCGCCGCCGGGGGCCTCGATCAGCACCTTGAAGGCGTCCTCGATCAGGGCGACGTGTCGGCTGTTGGGTCCGAGGATCGCGCGCAGGGCGGCGTCGTCCAGGGCCAGGAACTCGGTCTCACGCGCCATCAGGCCGCCTTCTGCTGCATCAGGCGTCCCGTCAGGCTGTTCTGCTGGCCGCGCTCGATCTCCACCGCAAGGATTTCGCCGATCAGATGATCCGCATCCTCGACATGCACCGACTGCAGCCAGGGCGAGCGCCCGATCGCCTGGGCGCCGTGACGCCCCTTGCGCTCGAACAGGACGGGCACGGTCAGGCCGGCGCGCGAGACGTTGAAGGCGAGCTGCTGCTCGGTCAGCAGCGCCTGAAGGGCGTGGAGCCGGGCGCGGGCGACCTCTTCGGCGACCTGCGCCGCCATGGTCGCCGCCGGCGTGCCCGGGCGGGGCGAATACATGAAGGAGAAGGCCGAGGCGTAGTTGACCTGCCGCACCAGATCGAGGGTCTGTTCGAAGTCGGCGTCGGTTTCGGCCGGGAAGCCGACGATGAAGTCGCCAGAGATCGCCATGTCCGGCCGGGCTTCACGGATGCGGGCGATCAGATCGAGATAGGCCTGGCGGCCATGCTTGCGGTTCATCAGACGCAGGATGCGGTCCGAACCCGACTGCACCGGCAGGTGCAGATAAGGCATCAGCTGGGGCAGGTCGCGGTGCGCCTCGATCAGCTCGTCGGTGAAGTCGTTGGGATGGCTGGTGGTGTAGCGAATGCGATCGATCCCCGGGACCTCCGCGAGGGCGAAGGCCAGCCGCGCCAGCGACGACGGGGCCCCGTCCGCGCCTTCGCCGTCATAGGCGTTGACGTTCTGGCCCAGCAGGGTGACCTCGCGCACGCCACGCGCCGCCAGCTCGCGCGCCTCGGCCAGAACCGCCGCCACCGGCCGCGACCATTCGGCGCCGCGCGTGTACGGCACCACGCAGAAGGTGCAGAACTTGTCGCAGCCTTCCTGGACGGTGAGAAAGGCGGTGACCCCGTCGACGCCACGCGTCGCCGGCAGGGCGTCGAACTTGTCGACCGGGGCGAAGTCGGCGCCGATGCGCTCGCCACGGGCGCGGGCGGTGCGGGTCAGCAGCTCGGGCAGCTGGTGGTAGGCCTGCGGTCCGACGACGAGGTCGACGGCAGGCTGCCGCTTCATGATCTCCTCGCCCTCCGCCTGGGCCACGCAGCCCGCCACCGCAATGGTCAGGGCGCCGTCGCGGGCCTCCTTCAGCTGCCGCAGCTTGCCGAGTTCGGAATAGACCTTCTCGGCCGCCTTTTCGCGAATGTGGCAGGTGTTGAGGATGACGAAGTCCGCGTCCTCGACCGATTCCGTCGCGGAGTAGCCGAGCGGGCGCAGCACATCGGCCATGCGCTCGGAGTCGTAGACGTTCATCTGGCAGCCGTAGGTCTTGATGAACAGGCGCTTCGGGCGTGGGCCTGTCTTCTCGTCCGACGGCAGGTCGAGGGTCTCGGTCATGGGCGGCTTTTACCGGCCCGGGCGGCGTTGCGCCACCAGGTCCGACGCGGGCGCCGCTCAGGCGTCGTTATGATCGTCCCGGCGGGCGTGCCGCTTGAAGATCAGGCCCTCCCGGCTGGATGGCGCCGCCCCCTCGACAGGCTTGCCGTAGAGCTCCAGCTTGTGTCCGACCAGCTCGAAGCCGAGACGTTCCGCGATCTCCGTCTTCAGGCGCTCGATCTCGGCGTCGAAGAACTCGATCACCTCACCCGTGCGGGTGTCGATCAGGTGATCGTGGTGATCGTCCCCGGCCTCCTCATAGCGGCTGCGTCCGTCGCCGAAGTCGTGCTTCTCGACGACGCCCGCCTCCTCGAACAGACGGACCGTGCGATAGACGGTGGCGATCGAGATGTGCGGGTCGATGGCCGACGCGCGACGGTACAGCTCCTCGACGTCCGGATGGTCTTCCGCCGCCGACAGAACCCGGGCGATGACCCGCCGCTGCTCGGTCATCCGCATGCCGCGCTCGGCGCAGAGTTTCTCGATCCGGTCCATGACAGCGAGAATAGGCGGCCCCGCTACGGTAGGGAAGCCGGACCGGGGAAATTGAGGGCGAGCAGCAGGGCGTCGCGGCGACGACCCTCGGGACCGCCGTAATATCCCCGTCGCCGCCCGACCTCGCTGAAGCCGAGACGGGCGTAAAGCGCGCGCGCGGCGGCGTTGTCCTCGGCCACCTCAAGGAAGGCCCGTTCGGCGCCCCGGGCCCGGGCGCGCGCCAGACCCTCGGCCGTCAGCTCCCCGCCCAGTCCCTGTCCGCGGGCGGAGGGCCGGACGGCGAGGGTGAGGATCTCGGCCTCGTCGGCCACGACCCGCATCAGGATGAAGCCGTCCGGGCGCTCCGCGGCGAACACGCCCGGCTGGACCAGCAAGGCGGTGAAGGCGGCTGCATCCCAAGGGGCCTCGAAGGCGCTGGCGTGGAGATCCGCCAACCGCTCCGGGCTCGGCGCGGCCTGCCTGCTCATGACCGCGCCGGTCGCGCCTGGCCCGGCAGGCGGCTGGGCGGGGTGGCGTCCGGAGCACGCAGGTACAGCGGTCTGGGGGGAGCCGCGGCCGGGTCGGCGGCGGCGGTCAGCCGGGCCAGCGCGTCGGGCGCCGGTCCCGCCAGACCGAGGATCGCTGCGCCGACGGCCGCGTCGTCGAGGAGCGCCGCGCCCGAACCGACAAGGGCCGCGCCCGGCCCGAAACCCGCCAGTCGCTCGCGCGCCGTCTCGAGCGACAGGGCCTCAGGAGGTCCGTCAGCGGCGCCGGCGCGCCAGAAGCGGGCGTAGACCTGGCCGCGGCGGGCGTCGACGAGGGCCGCCACGTCCCGCGCATCGGTCGATGCGGCGAGCGCGTCGAGCGTCGAGATCCCCACCACGGGCCGGCCCAGCGCCGCCCCCAGGCCCTGCGCGAAGGCGAGGCCGACCCGAAGGCCCGTGAACGACCCCGGCCCCACGGTGACGCCGATCCGCTCCACGCCATCGAGACCGCCGGCTTCGGTCATCGCCTCTCGCGCCAGTCCGCCCAGCCGCTCCTGATGGCCCTTGGCCATCTCCACCGAGCGCACCCCGAGCGGGTTCGGCCGGGCATCGACGTCGAAGATGCCCGCCGAGCACAGGCCGAGAGCGGTGTCGATCACCATCACCCGCATGCCGGAGCTCCCGGCACAGCGGCGGTCAATGGCGCGCGAGCGCGGTGACGATGCGAGCGATAGCCTGACGCAGGTTGCGGTCGGTGATCATCGGAAAGCCGGCGGCCACCGCCCGACCGTCCGCCGTCGCCGCGATCGATCTCATCGCCTCCAGCCCCGCGCGGGTCGAATCCTTCTCGGGGTCGGCGGGAAAGAAGGATTCCACCGAGGTTCCAAGCACCCCGGCCACCCGGTGCAACCGGGACGCCGAGATGCGGTTCTGGCCGGTCTCGTACTTCTGGACCTGCTGGAAGCTCACGCCGATGCGTTGCGCCAGCGCGGCCTGGGACAGCCCGAGCGCCGAGCGTCTCAGGCTGATGCGCGCCCCGACATAGGCGTCCACCTCGTCTGCACCGCCCGGCCTGCCCATTCGCGCGCGCCTCCTGCTCGCAACGGAACAGTTTCATACTCGCGGCGAAGTTGCAACTTTTTCGTTTCATCCGAACTCCAGGCGGGCGATGACGGCCGAGACTTCCCCGGCGGCCGAGCGGGGCAGCGATTCCTCCGTCGCGAGCCCGGCAGGCCCGCCCCGGAGGATCAGGGTCTCGTCCTCCATTCGCTCGTAGAGGCGTGGCAGCAGGCGACCGTCCGTCATCTCCAGCACACATCCCTGCCGGGGCCGCGGCCAGAGCCCCGGGACGTACTCCAGCACCACGCCCGCCGCAGCCCATGGCGCGAGATCGTCGTTGGAGAGTTGCAGCCGACGGACCCTCGCCGGCGGCCCCTCCCAGGCGACGGCGGGGCTGCTGACGCCCCGGGCGGCGCCGGCGGGCTCCGTCGGGTCGCCCAAGGCCCCGGGCCTGACTCCGAGGGCCGCCGTCAACCGTCTCTGGACGTCGGGACGATAGAGGCCCGGCCGCTTGCCGGCCTCATAGAGGCCCCAGCCCTGACCGGTCATGCCCGCGCGTCGCCCGGCCTCGGCCTGGCTCAGGCCACAGGCCCGGCGGAGCGCGGCGAGAGCTTCGCCCAGTCGTCTCGCCTCGCTGTCCGTCTCAAATCGCGCCATCGATCGATCATGGCGGAGCGCGATCGGGAAGACGAGGACGGATTCGTTTCACAACCGGCGCTTCAGAGCACCTGCTCGACCCGCGTCACCTCGGGGATGTAGTGCTTCATCATCTGTTCGACGCCGGCCTTCAGCGTGGCGGAGGACGACGGGCAGCCGGCGCAGGCGCCGCGCATCCGCAGGGTGAGAACGCCCGTGGCCTCGTCGAAAGCGTCGAACAGGATGTCGCCGCCGTCCTGGGCCACCGCGGGGCGGATGCGGCTGTCGAGCAGCGCCTTGATCTCCATGATCAGCTCGGTGTCCGCGCCCGTCGTCGCGGCCGTTTCGCCGCCGTCGCGCAGCAGCGGGGCGCCGGACATGAAGTGATCCATGATCGCGGTGAGCGCCGCAGGCTTCAGCGCCGGCCAGCCCGGTCCGTGCGGCTCCCGCGTGATGGAGATGTAGTCGGCGCCGAAGAAGACCCCGCTGACGCCCTCGAGTTCGAACAAGGCCTCGGCGAGGGGGGAGGCGGCGGCCTCGTCGACGGACCGGAACTCGCGCGGTTCGGGCGCGACGTCCCGGCCCGGCAGGAACTTGAGCGCGTTCGGGTTGGGGGTCGGTTCGGTCTGGATGAACATGGCGCACAAGTGCGCCCGGCGGCCGGACCGTTCAAGGGCGCCCGGTTGCGACGCCCCGCCGCGTCAGGCCAGATCCTCGATGTCGTTTTCGGTCAGTTCGCCGGGGACGATGGTGACCGGCAGCTTGCGGCCGGTGAAGGCGGCGCCCTGCTTGACCATGGCGGTGACGAGCGGACCGGGCCCGCGGCCGCCCTCGCCGGCGGCGAGAACCAGGATCTTGATGTCCGGGTCCTCGCCCACGACCTTGCGGATGCAGTTCTGCGGCTCGCCCCGCTCGATGAGCAGGAGGGGCGTAGAGCCGGCGCGCTCGCCGGCCTCGGCCGCCCAGCGATTGAGCGAGGCCTCGGCCTCGGCGCGGGTCTGGCGCTCGATCTCCTCGCGGACGCCGGACCAGTGGGCGTCGGAGGCCGCCGGCGGGATCACCCGCAGCATGACGACCCGGCCGCCGGTCGAGCGGGCGCGCCGGGCGGCGTAACGAAGCGCCGCCTCGAACTCCGGGCTGTCGTCGACCACGACCAGGAACTTGCGCGGCATCGCCCTCTCCCTTCCAGCCCACACTAGCAGATCGCCCGGCGACGGACTCGCCGGGCCAGCAATCACCCGGCGACCGCCGCGATCTCGCGGATGGCCGCGTTGGCGATGGTCAGCTTGGCGAAGGTCCAGCCGGCGCCCGAGGCCTCGATCTCGTCGACCGAAGCCCGGACGCCCTCGACCGTCGCCAGCCGCGGACCGATCCAGGCGTCGACGGCCGCCTCGGCGGAAGCCTCCGAAGCGCCCACCGAGGCGTCGGACGCCCGCGCCACGGCGCGCGTCAGCACCATCTGCTCGGTCATCAGGTCCTCGATCAGGCGGCGCACCGCGAGCCGGTCGAAGTGATCGGCCGACGGCACGCCGCCGGCGGCGGCGCGAAGCCGGTCGAAGTCGAAGGCGGCCCCGACCTGGTGATACAGCATCGCCATCGCCGGCTCCGGCCAGCCGGCCTCGCGCGCCAGATCCCCGATGTCCGCGGTCGCCACGAGCGGCCTCAACATGGCCAGGTCGCGGGCCATCGTCTCGTCGACCCCCAGCTGGACGAAGGTGCGCACCCTGCCCTCAAGCTTGTCCTGCTCGAACCGGGACAGGACGGCCCCGCCCGCCGCCCGCAGGGCGTCGGCGGTCGACCGGTAGGCGGAAATCAGCGCGTCGACGCCGGCCCCCTCGCGGGTCGCCCGCCGCGCCAGCCAGAAGGTTTGCCGCCGGAGCACGGTGGCGATCTCCTCGTAGAGCGCCGTCTGGGCGTCGGCGCTGATCTTCAGGTCGAGCGCCGAGACGGCGTCCCAGGCCTGGTCGAGACGGAAGATCTGACGCGCGGCCTCGAACGCGATGACCATGGCGCCGGTGTCGCAACGGGCGGAAAGGCGCAGGCGCTCGGGGAAGGTCGCCCCGCACATGTTGACGATCTCGTTCGACAGGATGGTCGAGACGATCTCGCGACGCAGCCGGTGGCCCTGCATCTCCGCCTCGAACTTCGCCAGCGGGCCGGGGAAGTAGCGCACCAGGGTCCGGCGGAAGAACGGATCGTCCGGCGCCTTCGAGGCGACGATGTCGTCGAACAGCTCAAGCTTGGAGTAGGCGGTGAGGACCGCCAGCTCCGGCCTGGTCAGGGCGGCGCCGGACGCCTTCATCTCCGCCAGCCGGAGATCGTCGGGCAGGCCTTCCACCTTGCGGTCGAGCTTACCCTTGGCGCCGAGCCACTGCATGAAGCGCTGCTGGGCGTCGAGCGCTGCGGCCCCTTCGGCCTGCTGAAGGGTCAGGGCGAGGGTCTGGTCGTAGTTGTGGGCCAGCACCTTCAGCCCGACCTCCTCGGTCATCGAGGCGAGCAGGGGATTGCGATCCTCCACCTTCAGCGAACCTGAGGCGATGGCCGCGCCGGTGAGGATCTTGATGTTGACCTCATGGTCGGAGCTGTCGACGCCGGCCGAGTTGTCGATGGCGTCGGTGTTCACCCGTCCGCCGTTGCGGGCGAAGCCGATGCGGCCCGCCTGGGTCAGGCCGAGGTTGGCGCCCTCGCCGATGACCTTGGCGCGGACCTCCACCCCGTCGATGCGGATGGCGTCGTTTGCCTTGTCGCCGACCTGGGCGTCGGTCTCATGCGCCGCCTTGATGTAGGTGCCGATGCCGCCGAAGTAGAGCAGCTCCACCGGGGCCTTGAGGATCGCCTTCATCAGACCGGCGGGGTCCAGCACGTCATCGGAGATGTCGAGCGCCGCCTTGATCTCGGGACTCAGCTCGATCGACTTGGCGGAGCGCGAGAAGACGCCGCCGCCCTTCGAGATCAGGCTGGTGTCGTAGTCCTGCCAGCTGGAGCGCGGCAGTTCGAAGAGGCGCTGACGCTCGACCCACGAGGTCGCGGGATCCGGATCGGGATCGATGAAGATGTCGCGGTGGTCGAAGGCGGCGACCAGCTTGATCGCCTTGGACAGCAGCATGCCGTTGCCGAAGACGTCGCCCGACATGTCGCCGACGCCGGCGACGGTGAAGGGCTGGGTCTGGATGTCCTTGCCGATCTCCCGGAAGTGGCGCTTGACCGCCTCCCAGGCGCCGCGGGCGGTGATGCCCATCTCCTTGTGGTCGTAACCGGCCGAGCCGCCGCTGGCGAAGGCGTCGTCCAGCCAGAAGCCGTAGGAGGCCGATACGCCGTTGGCGATGTCGGAGAAGGTCGCCGTCCCCTTGTCGGCGGCGACGACGAGGTAGGGATCGTCCCCTTCCCAGCGCACCACCGCGGCGGGCGGGACCACCGAGCCATCGGCGGCGATATTGTCGGTGACGTCGAGCAGGCCGGACAGGAAGGTCTTGTAGGCGCGGATCGCCTCCTGTTGCTGCGCGTCGCGGTCGCCGCCGGCGCGCACCACGGCGGGCAGGTGCTTGGGATAGAAGCCGCCCTTGGAGCCGACCGGCACGATGACCGCGTTCTTGACCTGCTGCGCCTTGACCAGGCCGAGCACCTCGGTGCGGAAGTCGTCGCGCCGGTCCGACCAGCGCAGGCCGCCCCGGGCCACGGGACCGAAGCGCAGATGCACGCCCTCGACGTGCGGCGCCCAGACGAAGATCTCGCGGAACGGCCTGGGCAGGGGCAGGTCGTCCAGCTCGCGCGAGGCGATCTTGATCGAGATGTAGCGCTTGGGCGTCCCGTCCGCCGCCGGCTGATAGTAGTTGGTGCGCTTGACGGCGCCGATCAGCAGGGCGAGGCGGCGCAACGCCTTGTCGTGGTCGAGGCTCTTCACCTCGCGCAGAAGCTCCACGATGCGGCGGTCGAGTTCGGCGGCCGCCCGTTCGCGGGCGGCGCCCTCGAGGCCGGACGCGGGATCGAATCGCGCGCCGAACAGGCCGAGGAGCGCGCGCGCCACCTCCGGATAGTCGCGCAGGGCCTCTTCCTGCACCGCCTGGCTGGGGTCGAGGCCGGTCTGCTGGCGGTAGCGCGCCAGGGTGCGGATCAGGGCCGCCTCGCGCCACGAGACGCCGAGCTCCAGCACCAGCCGGTTGAAGCCGTCGCTCTCGGTGCGACCATTCCAGACTGCGATGAAAGCCTGCTCGAACGGCGCGCGCACGGCTGCGAACTCCAGGTCGCCCCCGCGCGGGTCCTCGAGCAGGAACTCGTGGACGTGGATTTCGGGGGCCCCGAGCGGCTTCAGCGAGTGGCCCCATTCCTCGAGGGTCTTCAGGCCCATGTCGGCGAGGATCGGCAGCACGTCCGACAGCGGCACGGCGTTGCCGCGGCGGTACAGCTTGAAGCGGAAGTTGAGCGGACCATCGCATTCGGTGCGGAAGGCCCTGACCGCGACGGCCTCGCCCTCGCCGACCAGCCCGGACGCATTGAGGGAGTCGATGGCCTGGTAGTCGCGCACCGCCTCGGTCGCGTCATAGCGGTCGCGGTATCCCGCGCCGAAGGCGTTGGCCCAGCGCGCGCTCACCGGTCCGACGGAGACTTCGTCGATGTCGCTGGCCCGCAGCGCGCTCTCGAACCGGTCGACCCAGCTCCGGCCGGCTTCGGCGATCTCGGCGGCCAGCGTCGCCTCGTCCGGGCAGGGGTGATCGCCTGGGGTGACGCCGATGATGTAGTGGATGCGGACCAGGGGCTGGTCGGTCAGCTGGGGGTACCAGGCCGAGACCCGGCCGCCCCAGGCGCGGGCGAGGATCTGGCCGATCCGTTCGCGGACCGAGGCATGGAAGCGCTCGCGCGGGATGAAGGCCAGGACCGAGACGAACCGGTCGAAGGGGTCGCGCCGGGTGAAGGTCTTGATCCGCGGGCGGTCGTGCAGGTGCAGGATGCCGAGCGCGATGTCGAGAAGTTCCTCGCCGCCGATCTGGAAGAGCTCGTCGCGGGGATAGTTCTCGAGGATGTTCCTGAGACGCTTGTAGCTGTGCGTCCCCTCGATCTTGCCGGCGGCGGCCAGCGCATTCGCCACCTTGCGGCGGATGAGCGGCACCTCGCTGGCGGCCTTGTCATAGGCCTCGGCGGTGAACAGGCCGACGAACCGGATCTCTCCCGACGCCTTGCCGTCCGGACCGAACCGCTTGACGCCGACATAGTCGAGATAGGCGCGGCGATGCACGCGGGAGCGGACGTTCGCCTTGGCGACCGTGACCGGTTCCGAGAGATTCAACTGGCGCTTCATCGACCGGGTCAGGACCGCCGGCTCGTTGGCCCGGCGCAGCACCGTGCGTTCCGGGTCGGCGAGCACGCCCAGCCCGACGCCTGACAGGGAGAGCGGGGCCTCGGCTTCGTAACCGCCGTCCGCCGTGCGCGGGAACTCGTAGGCGCGCGCGCCCAGGAAGACGAAGTGGTCCGAGGCCAGCCAGCGGAGGAAGGCGAGGTTCTCGGCCAGGATCTCGGGATCGATGACGAGCGGCGCGGCCTCCAGTTCGGCGATCGAACGCTCGATCAACGCCTGCATGGCCCCATGGTCCGCCACCGCCGCACGGACATCGGCCATGGTGGCGGCGAGGGTCTCGCCCAGCGCGTCCCGGCGCTCCTGCGGCAGGGAGTCCATCACCACGATGATCAGCGAGACCCGGCCGTCGGCCCGCTCGACGATGGGGTGGTACATCGAGCGGACGCTGACGTTGGCCTCGGCCAGTTCACCCATCACGCTGTCGACGAGGAAGGGCCGGTCGTCCTGGACGATCCAGAGCACATCGTAGCCGGTGGGATGGCCCGTGGCGCCCGTGTGCGGCCCGACGCTGATCAGGGCGGCCCCGCCGGGCTCGCGGTCGAGCGACGAGCGCCAGACCGCGCCCAGAAGCGCGGCCAGGTCGGCGACCCCGAGCTCCGGCGTCTCGTCGCCGGCGTGATCCTCCAGCACCTGGCCGAGGAAGGATTTCTCCGCGGCGCCGGGCGGCTGCCCGGTCACCGCCTCGAAGCCCGACGCCAGCGCCTCCAGGGTGATCGCCTGAGGGTGCATGGACGCCGTATCGCCGGACATGTCGGGTTTCTCGTGTGCAAAGCGGCATCGGGCCGCGGGTGGAGGCAGGCCGGGCCGCCTGTCGCCTGGACAAGCCGCCCTTGCCTTCGGCTCCTAGGCCAGCCGCGCGCTTCCGGGAAGCCCCCACCGCCTGCGAGGCCGGCGTAACCGCGGCCGCAAACGACAAGGCCGCCGGGCTTTCGCCCGGCGGCCTCTTCGGACCGGCGCCCAGGAGGGGAGGGGTTGGCGCCGATCAATTCCGCCGCAGCCTTGGGGGAGGGGAGGGGGCCGCGGCGACAAGGCGGAGATAGGCGCCGGTTGTGGCCAATCAAGGGCGGGAATCGTCCGGCGCCGGCGATTGCCTGCGGCGGGATGACGCGCTCTCCGGGGCGTCCGGATGATCGGCGTAGGGCTCGCCGTCGCCGGACAGCAGGATGGCCATCCACCGGGAGCCCCTGAACTCCGCGAGGATGGCCATGGCCATCACGGCGAGAGGCGTCGACAGGAACATGCCGACGACCCCCCAGACCTTGCCCCAGAACGCCAGCGACAGCAGCACGACGACGGGGTCGATGTTCTGGTTCTCGCCCTGCATGCGCGGCTGGATGAAGTTGCCGCTGACGAAGAGGATCGCCTGCAGGCCGACCAGCAGCACGGCCGCCTGCCAGTAGGTGCTGAACTGCACGAGAGCGAACAGCGGCGGCACCAGACCCGCCACGGCCCCGCCCAGCACCGGAATGAAGCCGACCACGAAGATGACGAAGGTCCAGAACTCGGCGTTCTGGAGCCCGACGGCGCGCATCAGCACCCAGGCGATGGCGCTGATCAGGGCGCCGGTGACGGTCTGGACCCACAGGTAGCCCTCGACGCCGCTCCGCACCCGCTGGAACACTTCCGCGGCCTCGCTTCGGGCCGCCCGCTCCGGGAACATGCCGACCAGCTTGCGCTTGAAACCCGCCTGCGAGGCCAGCAGGAAGGCGAGATAGATCAGCACGAAGACGGCGCCGGTCACCGCGCCCTGCGCCTGCAGGGCGAAGGCGGTGAGATAGCCGCGGATGTCCAGCTGGGCGATCAGCTCCGAGGCCGTCGGAGCCGTGTGCACGCCGAACAGCGCGGAGACGTCGCCGATGATCTGGTCGAGCCGGGGACCCATCTGGCTGGTCACCCCGGAGGCCTCGTCGAAGAAGTTCAGGGCGCCGTTGGCGATGATGGCGATCGAGGCGAAGAAGCCGAGGATGACGACAATCAGGGCCGCGGCCCCGGCGAGATGCGACGGCACGGGCGTGCGGTCCTCGATGAACCGCTTGAGGCCGTCGATCATGATCAGCAGGAAGATGGCCATCGCCAGCGGCGTCAGGATGTCCGCCAGCCAGTAGACGGCGGCGCCGACCGCGACGATCGCGACAGCCACGAGGGCGTTGCGGGCCACGGTCGAGGTCGGAACGGCGATGGGCGGCTTCATCGGCATATGGTCAAGGTCCGACCGGGTCGCGTCAATCGGCCTTGAACCGTCGCCGTGACCGATGGACCATGAGCGCCGATCCGACCCCGGAGTTCCCCATGCCCGACGCCCCCGCCGACCTGTTCCTCGGCCAGTCCGACAAGCCCGAACACCTGTTGCTGCACCGGGCAAACCGCCACGGCGTGGTGGCCGGGGCCACGGGCACCGGCAAGACCGTCACCCTGCAGATCATGGCCCAGGGGTTCTCGGACGCCGGCGTGCCGGTGTTCTGCGCCGACGTGAAGGGCGACCTGTCCGGCATCGCCGTGCCGGGGACGCCGAACGACAAGCTGCTGGCCCGCGCCGCCGGCATGGGCCTGACGCTTCAGCCGAAGGCCGCGCCGACGGTGTTCTGGGACCTCTACGGCGAGAAGGGCCACCCGATCCGCACCACCGTCAGCGAGGTCGGGCCGCTGCTGCTGGGCCGCATGCTGAACCTGAACGACGTCCAGGAGGGGGTGCTGTCGGTGGTCTTCCACGTCGCCGACAAGGAAGGCCTGCTGCTGCTCGACCTCGACGACCTCAGGGCCCTGCTGGTCCACGTCGGCGAGAACGCCGAGCGCATCGGGCGCGAGGTCGGCCATGTCGCCCCCGCCTCGATCGCCGCCATCCAGCGGGCCATCCTGCAGCTGGAGCAGCAGGGCGGCGCGGCCTTCTTCGGGGAGCCGGCGCTGCGGCTGGAGGACATGCTGCGCACCGGCCTCGACGGCCGCGGCCAGATCAATGTGCTGGACGCCACCCGGCTGATGAACAGCCCGCGCCTCTACGCCGCCTTCCTGCTCTGGCTGCTGTCGGAGCTGTTCGAGCAGTTGCCCGAGGTCGGCGATCCCGACAAACCGCGGCTGGTGTTCTTCTTCGACGAGGCCCACCTGCTGTTCGACGACGCGCCCGACGCCCTGCGCGAGAAGGTCGAGCAGGTGGTGCGTCTGATCCGCTCCAAGGGGGTGGGCGTCTACTTCGTCACCCAGAACCCGGCCGACATTCCCGACAGCGTGCTGGCCCAGCTCGGCAACCGCATCCAGCACGCGCTGCGCGCCTACACCCCGTCCGAGCAGCGCGGGCTGAAGGCGGCCTCGGAGAGCTTCCGGCCCAACCCCGCCTTCGACACCGCCGAAGCCATCCAGTCGCTGGGCGTGGGCGAGGCGCTGGTCTCGACGCTCGACGACAAGGGCGCGCCGCATGTCGTGGCGCGGACGATGATCCGGCCGCCGGACAGCCGACTGGGACCCGCGACCGAGGCCGAGCGCGCCCAGGTCATCGCCGCCAGCCCCGTGCGCGGCCTCTATGACATGCCGGTCGACCGCGAGTCGGCCGAGGAGATCCTCGCCGCCCGCCGCGGCGAGGCCGACCGGGCGGCGGCCGAGGCGAAGCTGGCCGAGGCGCGCGCGAAAGCCGACGCCGACGCCGCCAAGGCGGCAGAAAAGGCCGCCGCCGCCCGGGCGCGGGAACAGGCCCGCCTCGACCGCGAGGCGGCCCGCGCCCGCGCCCCGCGCCGCACCCGCGAGACGCCCATCGAGGCGGCGACCAAGTCGGTGCTGCGCACGGCGGGCAGCACGCTCACGCGGGAGATCCTGCGCGGCATCCTCGGCGGGATGCGGCGGCGGTGAGGTCGCCGCGGCTCCGGGACCGGGGAGTTTCGGCCCTCATCGTCCTCCTCATGGCCGGGGGGCTCGGCTACCGCTGGTTTGAGGACCGGCGAGCGGAGCGCGACCGCCTCGACTTCGAGGCCGCCGCCGGTGCTGCGGCCCTCAAGACCGTCGACGATCTGACGGGCGCACACCTCGTCTCCGTCCAGGCCGATCGGAACGGCAAGGCCTGCGGGTGGATGCGCCTGACGCCTGGCGTCGGGTCCGTGCCGTTCCGTGTGCTCGGACCGGTCACGGAAGGCGACGCGCTCCTCGTTGTCGTACCGCGTCTGGACACCGCTGATCCCGGCGCCTGGGCGGACGCCGCCTTCTCAAAGGCGCTGACCATGGTGATCTGCGAAAATCGCGGCCGCGCGGCGGGCCTTCCGCCTCCGCCGGCCGACGCCCACCTGGCGCCTGAAGTCGACCGGCCGCTGGGGGCGCTTTGGGATCACCCGGGCCCCGAATGGGCCGTGTTTCCGGTCGGCGACGCCGGCCACGTGGCCATGAGCCGTACAGTCGGGGGAGGCGCGACGCGGTCGCCGGTGTTCAGGACCCGTAGCGAAGCCGAGCAATGGACCCGCGGTGAGGGCGCCGCGCTGGCGCGGGAGAACGACCGGCGCGGTCGGAAACGTCTTCGGCAACTCGACGCCTGTCTGGAGCGACACCCGGTCGGCGATCCAACCAGACGATCCTGCTAGAGGGGACGCGGAACCAGCCGCCACATCCTGAGCGGGTGGCGCACCGCGCCGGCTTCCTCGCCCGCCTCGCGCCCCCGGCCCATGTAGAGATCGGCGCGGACCGGACCGCGGATGGCCGAGCCGGTGTCGAGCGCGGTCACCAGGCCGCGGTAGCTGCCACGGGCGCCGACGAGGTTTCCGCCGTCGGCCTCGATCCAGACGAGGTCGCCGTAGCGCCAGTGGTTCGGGTCGACGGCGATGGCGCGCCGGGCCGGGAGGGGCACGCCCGCGGCCCCGGCCGGGTGGCCGCCGTCGTCGGGGTCCAGACGGAAGAAGATGTAGCGGGGGTTCAGCGCCATCACGGCGCGCGCCTCGGGACCACGGTGGTCGGCCAGCCAGGCGCGGATAGCCTCGCCCAAGGTCCCGTCCGGCGGCAACAGACCCTGCTCCGCCATCGGCCGGGCGATGCCGACGAAGGGGCGGCCGTTGTCTGCGGCGTAGGCGGCGCGGGCCTTCGACCCGTCCGCGAAGGTCAGGTAGCCGGAGCCCTGGATCTGCAGGAAGAACAGGTCCTCGGCCCGCATCCAGGCGAGGGCCCCGGTGGGCGGCGCCGCCTCGATCTGCGCCCGCTCCGGCAGGGTCTGGCCGCGGGTCCAGCCCGCCGGCGCCGCCAGCACCGGCGTGTCGAACGCGCCGTCGGGGGCGCGCCGGGCCTCATATTCGGGGGCGAAGTAGGCGGTGAGCAGGCCGGGGCCGCCGTCGCCCGTCGTCGCCGGGACGACCGTAAAGCCGGTCTCGAAGTACGCGCGGGCCAGACTGGGGGTGACGGGGCGGGAGGTGCGCTGCAGGTCGCGCGCCCGCGCGCACTGGACCCGGGCGGCCGGGTCGCGGGCGACGTCGCAGTTCCGGGCCCAGGCCTCGAATGCGGCGAGGTGATCCTCCTCGTTCCAGCCGGGCAGGGCGGCCGGACTGAGCCCTGCGTCCGGCGGCGCGGCCGGCGGGGGCGCGGGCTCCGTTGCGGGGGGCGGCGGCGGGGTGGGAGCGACGGCGGGCGCGGTGGCGCAAGCGGCCAGGGTCAGGGCGAGGGCGGCGAGAGCCGCGGCGAGGCGAACGGGGGCCGGCGCGGCGCGCACGCCGCCGCTCACGCGGTCGCGGGTTCGGTGCGGGCCAGCACCCAGTTGGGGTCGCTGGCGCCCAGCTGGCGTTCGAAGGTCCAGATCTCGGCCACCCGGCGCTCCTCGATCTGCTCCGCGGCGGCGGGATCGGCCGGCTTCACCCGATTGCGCAGCTCGGCGAGGAAGCGGACCTTGGCCACGGCGCGGTTGTCCTCGGCGTTGGCCAGTTCGAGGTCGGCGCGGGCCGGGTGCACGAACTCGGCCGTCTCGGTCTCGCCGCGGGCCTCGCGGGCGGCGATGCCGGCCTCGAACGACTCCATCACCCGCGGCGTCAGCAGGGGGCGGAGCGTGTCGCGGTCGCCGGCGGCGTAGGCGCGCACGATGGTCTCGTGCGCCTGCCGGGCGCCGTCGAGGAAACGGACGGGGTCGAAGTTCGGATCGCGCGCCTTGAGGCCGGCGATGGCAGCGAGGGTGACGGCGTCCAGCACATTGGGGCGGCCGGGGCCGGCCTGTTCCCCCGCCGCGGCAGGCGTTGTCGGGACGGGCGGGCGGGCGCGGGCGTCTTCCTCCGGCTGCCGTCCGACCTTCTTGCCCAGCACGTTGTAGAGCTGGAACAGGACGAAGGCGGCGATGACGGCGAAGATGACGATCTGGACCTGGACCGGCACGGGCAATCCCTGACTGGCGCCCGGGGAGGGCGCGGACGACGATTAGGGGCTGATATGGGGCGGCGCAAGGCGCGGCGCCGCCCTCGCCGGGGGCGCCGCGTTGCCGCACGGGGCGCCCCGTGCTAGTCGCTCGCCCCTTCCGGGCCGCCGCCCAGCCACATTCCAGACAGACTTCGCCCGATGACCGACGCCGCTCCGCCCGCCGACGCGAACCCCACGCCCGACAACGGGGGCCAGCCGCCCGCCGGCCCGGGCTTCCGGATCGTCGCCCAGTACGTGAAGGACCTGTCGTTCGAGAACCCGAAGGCGCCGGACAGCCTCCGGGTCGACGGCAAGCCGGCCATCGACCTCGGCGTCGAGATGAACGCCCAAGGCCGCAAGGACGGCCTGTTCGAGGTCGATCTGCGCCTGACCATCAAGGCCTCCACCGACGCCATGACGGTGTTCAACGTCGAGTTGGTCTACGGCGGCCTGTTCGCCCTGCAGGGCGTGCCCGAGCAGGATATCGAGCCGCTGCTGCTGATCGAGTGCCCGCGCTACCTGTTTCCGTTCGCCCGGGAGATCATCGCCCGCGCGACCTCGGACGGCGGCTTCTATCCGCCCTTCATGCTGGACCCGATCGATTTCGCCGGAATCTACATGGCGCGCCAGCAGCAGATCGCCCGCGCCCCGGCCGAGACCGGACAGGCCTGATCCGGGCGCCGCGGCTCAGGCCGCGGTCGCCTCTTCGGCCGCCACCGCCAGCCCGTAACCTTCCCACAGCGAGCGATCCTTGAGCGTCGCCCGCAGGAAGGCGGCATGCGCCGCGCGCTCGACATCCGTGGACAGGGGCGCGAGCGGCCGCGGGCGGGGGCCGTAGCCGCCGACCGCCGTGGCCTCCACCGTCACCGTAGTGCGGACTGCGGTCAGATCGAGGCGGCGCTCCTTGCCGCCCTTCAGCTCCAGATAGACGTCGGCCAGCAGGCGGGCGTCGATCAGGGCCCCGTGCAGGGTGCGTTCGACCAGGCTGATCTTGAAGCGCTTGCACAGGGCGTCGAGCGAATTGGCCATGCCCGGAAAGCGCTTCTGGGCCAGCTGCAGGGTGTCGATCCAGCGCGTCTCCTCGATCAGGGCGTGACCGCACAGGCCGCACTCGTGGTCGATGAAGTTGCGGTCGAAGGCGGCATTGTGGGCGATCACCGGCGCGTCGCCGATGAAGGCCATCAGATCGTGGACCACGTCGCGGAACTTCGGTGCGTCGCGGACCTTGTCGTCGGTGATGCCGTGGACCCGGATGGCGTCGGGCGGGATCAGCCGCTCCGGATTGACGAAGCTGTGGAAGGTCCGGCCGGTCGGCAGCAGATCCTCGATCTCGATGCAGCCGACCTCGATCAGCCGGTCGCCGGTCTTCGGGTCGAAGCCGGTGGTTTCGGTATCGAGGACGATCTCGCGGGCCATGCCCCTTAATGGCCCGTTTCGGGGCCCGGCGGAAGGCGGCGGCGGGGCGGTTTCCAGTCCGGAGACAGAACCGTCCCCACGATTTCCCGCACCCGCACCCGGGCCGCCTCGAACCCCCCGCCGGTGTCGACCAGGAAGTCGGCGCGGCGGCGCTTTTCGGCGTCGGGCAGCTGGCGGGCGAGAATGGCCTCGAACCGCTCCCGGGTCATGCCCGGGCGGGCCAGCACCCGCTCGGCCTGCACCTCGGCCGGGGCGGTGACGACTACCACCGCGTCGACGGCGGCGTCGCCGCCGGTCTCGAACAGAAGGGGGATGTCCAGCACCGCCAGCTTCACGCCGCGGGCCTCGGCCGCCGCCAGGTCCTTGAGGCGGCCCCGAAGGACCAGCGGGTGGACGATGCTCTCGAGCCGCCGGAAGGCCGCCGCGTCGCGGCCCAGCGCTGCGGCGAGCCGGTCGCGGTCGACCGCGCCCTCGACCACCGAGCCGGGGAACGCTTCGGCGACGGGGGCGACGGCCGCGCCGCCGGGCGCATAGAGGCGGTGAACCGCCTCATCCGCGTTCCATACGAGAGCCCCTTCCTCGGCGAACATGGCGGTCGTGGTCGACTTGCCCATGCCGATCGAACCGGTCAGGCCGAGGACGATCATGCCGCGGCTCGCAGGGCGGAGAGCGCGACGGCGCGGACGTCGACCGGCGGCGGCGAAACGCCGAACAGGGCCTCGAAAGAGGGCCGCGCCTGACCGATCAGCATGGCCAGTCCGTCCACCGTCCCCAGCCCGCGGGCGCGGCCGGCGGCGAGGAAGGCGGTCTCCAGCGGGCGGTAGGTCATGTCCATCAGCACGGCGCCGGCCGGCAGGGCGGCGGGATCGACGTCCGGCGCGACGCTGAGCGCATTGACGACGAGGGCGGCGTCGGCGAGCGCCTCCGGCCCGCCGACCGTGGAGCCGAGGTCCGCCGCCAGCGCCTCGGCGCGCGACCGGGTGCGGTTGATCACCACCACGGAGGCGTCGGCCGCCCGCAGCGCCGCCACGGCGGCCCGGGCGGCGCCGCCGGCGCCCAGCACCACGGTCGTAGAGCCTGCAAGGCGCAGATCCGGGGCCTGCTCCGACAAGGCGGCGAGGAGGCCGGCGCCGTCTGTGCTCTCGGCCCGCAGGCGTCCGTCCTCAAACAGCAGCAGGTTGGCCGATCCGCAAGCGGAGGCGGTCGGGCTGGCGACGTCGGCGCGAGCGAGGGCCTGTTCCTTGAAGGGCGCGGTGACGTTCAATCCGTGCAGTCGGCCGGCCCGGCCCGCTTCCAGCAGCTGGTCGAAGTCCGCAGCGTCGACCGGTTCGAACGGCCGGTAGTCGGCGTCGAGCCCCGCCGCAGCGATCCAGGCGCGGTGGATCGCCGGGCTGAGCGAGTGGCCGATCGGGTTCCCGGCCACGCCGGCGACCAGCCGGGTCACGTGATCAGCACCCCGGCCCGGCGCAACTCGGCCAGCACCGGCCAGAGCGGCATGCCGAGCACGGTGAAGTAGTCGCCGTCCACCGCCTCGAACAGCTGTGCGCCCATGCCTTCGAGCCGGTACGACCCGACGCAGGCCAGCAGGACCTCGCCTTCGGCGGCGAGATAGGCGTCGAGGAAGGCCTCCGAGAAGGCGCGCACCCGCATCTCCGCCGTGTCGACCCCGGACCAGACGACCTGACCATTCCGCGCCAGCGCCGCGCCGGAGTGCAGATGGTGGGTGCGACCGCGCATCGACCACAGCCGGGCCCGCGCCTCGGCGGTCGAGCCGGCCTTCGACACCAGGGCCCCGTCGAAGGCGAGCGTCTGGTCGGCGCCCAGCACCCAGCTCTCCGGATCGTGGCGCGACACCGCCAGCGCCTTCACCCGCGCCAGCTCCTCGGCCAGGCCGGCGGCGTCGGCGGGGTCGTGGGCCGTCTTGACCGCGGCCTCGTCCACGTCCGCGACCTGTACGGAGAACCGTACGCCGGCGCCCTCAAGCATGGCGCGGCGGGCCGCGCTCTTCGAGGCCAGCACCAGACGTTCGCTCGGGGCGCTCACCACGCGGCTCCCACGCGGTGGGTGCGCTTCTCATTGAGCACGTTGATGATCGCCGCCGCCGTCTCCTCGACGGAGCGGCGGGTGACGTCGATGACCGGCCAGCCCCGGCGCTCGAACAGCCGCCGCGCCTTGACCGTCTCGTCACGCACGGCGTCGTGGTCGACGTAGGCGCTGGCCCGGTGGGCGTTCAGCCCGTCCAGGCGGTTCTTGCGGATCTGCACCAGCCGGTCGGGAGACACGGTGAGACCGATCACCAGGGGATTGCGCAACTGCGTCAGCCGCTCGCCGTCCTCCTGGCCGGGCACCAGCGGCACATTGGCGGCGCGGATGCCGCGGTGGGCCAGATAGATGCAGGTCGGCGTCTTGGAGGTGCGGCTGACCCCGCACAGCACCACGTCCGCCGACTCCAGCTGCTGGGTCGTTCCCTGGCCGTCGTCGTGGGCCATGGCGAAGTCGAGCGCGGCGATGCGGTTGAAATAGTCAGTGTCCAGCGCGTGCTGGGCCCCGACCCGGGTCGACAGCGCCGCGCCCAGGTAGCGCGACAGGGCCCCGACGAGCGGATCCAGCGCAGCGATCTGCGGCATGTCCAGCTTGCGACAGCCCTCCTCCAGCTGCTCGCGCAGCTCGCGGTCGACGAGGGTGTGCAGGACGACGCCGGGAGCCGCGGCGATCTCGTCGAGCACCCGCTCCATCTGCCGTTCCGAGCGGACCAGCGCGTAGATGTGCTCGATCGGAATGACCCCGTCGAAACGGGCCACCACCGCCTTGGCCATGGCGTTCAGGGTCTCGCCGGTGGAATCCGACACGAGGTGGACATGGAAGTAGGTGGCGAGCCGCGAGGGCCCCGAGGAACGACCCGGACTCATGGGGACGGTCTGTCCATGATGCGAGGACTCCTGTGGACGGGGCCGGGCGCCGATGCGCGGGCGACGGGCGCCGATTTCCATAGCAAGCGGTGGTCGGGGCCGCGAGCGGGGATGAGGGGGGAGAGACCGACAGCCTGTCCGGCGAGTCGTCCCGAAGGCGACGGCGAGGCCGTCCACGCCCTGTGGAGGACGCCGGTCGGGCGGAACGGCGCCCGCCCGCCATCCGGGCGAGCGGTCCAGCGAGGGCCGGGCCGTTAAGGTCTCGTTAGGACTTTTCCCCGGTTTCGACAGGCGGGCGGGCGCTGTCGATCAGCCTGTGGGTCGTCCGGGCGCCGTCGCGAGGCGATCCCGATATGTTCTGCGGGTTGTCCCCGCCATCCCCGGCCCAGCCTCTTCCTTCGCCTTTTCTCAATTCGAATGATTGGGAAGGGAGAAGGGTGCGACCCTGCTCCGGGCTTGAGCGATGACCGGGCCGCCGGTAAGGCCAAGGGTGCATGACCCCCCCTGACACGCCCCTGTTCCTGAAGGCCCTCGCCGGCGAGACGACGCCCCGGCCGCCGGTATGGTTCATGCGCCAGGCGGGACGCTACCTGCCGGAGTACCGGGCCCTGCGGGCGACGACGCCGGGGTTCATCGAGTTCTGTCTCGATCCGGAGAAGGCGGCCGAGGCGACGCTGCAGCCGATGCGCCGCTTCGGCTTCGACGCGGCCATCGTCTTCGCCGACATCCTGCTCATCCCCCGCGCGCTCGGCCAGGAGGTCTGGTTCGAGGCCGGCGAGGGGCCGCGGCTCGGCGCCCTGCCGCCGGTCGAGGCGATGCGGGAGAAGACCGCCGGGGCCGGCGAGGCCCTGCGCGAGGTCGGCCAGACGCTGTCGATCGTGCGGCGCGAACTGGAGCCGGAACGAGCCCTGATCGGCTTCGCCGGCGCGCCGTGGACGGTCGCCACCTACATGCTGGATGGCGAGGCGCGGACCATCGGCAAGGGCGAGCGGGCCCAGGCGCGGACCTACGCCTACGCGGAGCCGGAGCGGGTCGACGCCGTGCTGGAGGTGCTGGTCGAGGCGACGGCCCAGTACCTGAAGATGCAGGCCGACGCCGGGGCGCAGGCGCTGAAGATCTTCGAGAGCTGGGCCGAGGGCCTGCCCGACGACCTGTTCGAACGACTCGTGCTGCGGCCGCACCAGGCGCTGGTCAGGCGCGTGCGCGAGCTGGGCGTCACCGTGCCGCTGATCGGCTTCCCGCGCGGCTCGGCGGCGCTGGCCGAACGCTATGCGACCGCGTGCGACGTGCAGGCGGTGGCGCTGGACACCGCCTGTCCGCTCGAGGTCGGCAAGCGGGTGCAGGCGATCAAGCCGATCCAGGGCGCGCTCGATCCCCTGCTGCTGCGGGCCGGCGGGCCGCTGCTGGATCGTCGGGTCGACCAGCTGATGGAAGCCTGGGGACAGGGCCCGTGGGTGTTCAATCTCGGCCACGGCATCCTGCCGGACGTGCCGATCGCCCACGTCGAGCAGGTTCTCAAGCGGATCGGCGCCCAATGACCCCGCTGTCCGGCCGCCGCATCGCCGTGGTGCTGTTCAACCTCGGCGGCCCCGACGACCAGGCGACGGTCAAGCCGTTCCTGTTCAACCTGTTCAACGACCCGGCCATCATCGGCCTGCCGGGGCTCGTGCGCACGCCGCTGGCGCGGCTGATCTCCAGCCGTCGCGAAGCCTCGGCCCAGGCCAACTATGCGCTGATGGGCGGCGGCTCGCCGCTGCTGCCGGAGACGCGCAAACAGGCGACGTCGCTCGAGGCGACCCTCGGCGCCCGGCTGCCGGACGACGAGGTCCGGGTGTTCATCGCCATGCGCTACTGGCGTCCGCTGACCGAGGCGACCGCCGCCGAGGTGGCGGCCTTCGGGCCCGACGAGATCGTGCTGCTGCCGCTTTATCCGCAGTATTCGACTACCACGACCGCCTCGTCGCTGAAGCTGTGGAACGCCGTCTACGCCGGCTCGGGCGACAGCCGCACCGTCTGCTGCTGGCCGGAGGCGCACGGCTGGGTCGACGCCCAGGCCGCGGCCATCGCGGCGAAGCTGGACGAGGCGGGCGAGCGTCCGGTGCGGGTGCTGTTCTCGGCCCACGGCATCCCCGAGAAGCTGGTCTCGGGCAAGGGCGATCCCTACCAGGAGCAGGTCGAAAGCACCGTGGCGGCGGTGGTCGCACGCCTGGCAGACCAGGGTCGGGCGGTGGATCACGCCCTCTGCTACCAGAGCCGGGTGGGGCCGCTGAAGTGGCTGGGGCCCTCGACGCCCGAGGCGCTGGAGCAGGCGGCGCGGGACGGAAAGGGGGCCGTGGTCGTGCCGATCGCCTTCGTCTCGGAGCACGTCGAGACCCTCGTCGAGCTCGATATCGAGTACGGCGAACTGGCCCACCGGCTGGGCGTTGCGCCCTACCTGCGGGCGCCGGCGGTCGGCGTGGCCGAGGCCTTCATCGGGACCCTGGCCGACGCCGTGCTGAACGCGCTCGGTCGCACCGGCGTCGCCCCCTACGGGCCCGGCTGCCGCGGCGAGTGGAAGGCCTGCCCGTGCCAGGAAGAGCGGAGGGCCGGATGAGCTGGTACGACCTCGCCCGCGGCCTGCACATTCTGGCGGTGATCGCGTGGATGGCCGGCCTGCTGTTCCTGCCCCGGCTCTACGCCTACGACGTCGAGCAGAACGGCAAGGCGGAGCCCTTGCGCTCGGAGATGCAGGGCCTGCTGCGCCTCTGGCAGGCGCGGCTGCTGGGCATCATCCTGGGCCCCGCGATGGGCGCCGCCTGGGTGTTCGGCCTGTGGCTGCTGTGGCTGCGCAGCGGTAACGGGGCCGACTGGAGCTTCGCCCACCAGCCGTGGATGATCGCCAAGCTCGTCGGGGTGGTCGCGCTCAGCGCCTGGCACGGCTTCCTGGCCGGCGAGCGGAAGAGGATCGTCGCCGGCGCCTCGACCCGGTCGGGCCGGTTCTGGCGGATGACCAACGAGGTTCCCTTCCTGATCGCCATCGTCATGGTGGTGTCGGTGACCACGGAGTGGGCTTTCGGCTGAGCGCGGGAAGGCCTCGCTTGACCTGATCCCCGCGGCGTGGTTTCGCTGCTCCCGAACCGTTCCTGGCTGCGCCGGACGGTGCCTCTCTCCAGCGACGCCTGCCGGATCGACCCCGCGGGAGCCCGTCGTTTCTCCTTTCGGCCGCGAGGCCGCACATCGCCAGCCGCCCCGACCTCGCCCGCCGGCGAGCGCCCGGACGCGCACGCCTGAAGAAGCTGCCCATGACCGACGTCCGCGACACCGACCCGACCGCCCCTGAGGCCGAGACCCTCGACGGCGAACAGAACGCGACCGAAGTCGCCGCCGCCGACCTGCCGATGGTCGACCAGGAGGCCGAGGAGGAGGACGACGGCGAGCCGATCGTCCCCAACGGCCGCATCACCCTGGCGGAGCTGAACGAGAAGACGCCGGCCGATCTGGTCGCCTTCGCCGAGCAGCTGGAGGTCGAGAACGCCTCCAACCTGCGCAAGCAGGACCTGCTGTTCGCCATCCTCAAGGCCCTGGCCGAGGAGGAGGTGGAGATCATCGCCGACGGCGTGCTGGAGATCCTGCCGGACGGCTTCGGTTTCCTGCGCAGCCCGGACGCCAACTATCTTCCGGGTCCGGACGATATCTACGTCTCGCCGTCGCAGATCCGGCGCTTCGGCCTGCGATCGGGCGACACCATCCACGGCGCCGTGCGCGCGCCGCGCGAGGGCGAGCGCTACTTCGCCCTGCTCAAGGTCGACACGATCAACCTGGAAGACCCCGAGACGGTCAAGACCAAGGTCCTGTTCGACAACCTGACGCCGCTCTATCCGGAAGAGCGGCTGCACATGGAGATCCAGGATCCGACCCTGAAGGACCGCTCGGGCCGGGTCATCGACATCGTCGCCCCGCTCGGCAAGGGTCAGCGCTGCCTGATCGTGGCCCCGCCGCGGGTCGGCAAGACCGTGATGCTGCAGAACATCGCCAAGTCGATCGAACGCAACCATCCCGAGGTCTTCCTCATCGTCCTGCTCATCGACGAGCGGCCCGAGGAGGTCACCGACATGCAGCGCACGGTGAAGGGCGAGGTCATCGCCTCGACCTTCGACGAGCCGGCGACGCGCCACGTCGCCGTCGCCGAGATGGTCATCGAGAAGGCCAAGCGTCTGGTCGAGCACAAGAAGGACGTGGTCATCCTGCTCGACTCGATCACCCGCCTCGGCCGCGCCTACAACGCCACCGTGCCGTCCTCGGGCAAGGTGCTGACCGGCGGCGTCGACGCCAACGCCCTGCAGCGGCCCAAGCGCTTCTTCGGCGCCGCGCGCAACGTGGAGCAGGGCGGTTCGCTGACCATCATCGCCACCGCCCTGATCGACACCGGCAGCCGCATGGACGAGGTGATCTTCGAGGAGTTCAAGGGCACCGGCAACTCGGAGATCGTTCTGGACCGCAAGGTCGCCGACAAGCGCATCTTCCCGGCCATCGACGTGCTCAAGTCGGGCACCCGCAAGGAAGACCTCATCACCCCGAAGGACCAGCTGGCCAAGACCTATGTCCTGCGCCGCATCCTCAATCCGATGGGGCCGCAGGACGCCATCGAGTTCCTGCTCGACAAGCTGCGCCAGTCGAAGAACAATTCGGACTTCTTCCAGTCGATGAACACCTGATCCGGCTGCGGCCGTTTCACGTGAAACAGGAGACGGGTCATGAAGGTCAACGTCGAGATCGACTGCACCCCGGCCGAGGCGCGGGCCTTCCTCGGCCTGCCGGACGTGACGCCCCTGAACGAGGCCATGGTCGCCGAGATGCAGAAGCGCATGGCGGAGAACGTCGCGGCCATGCAGCCGGAGGAGCTGATGAAGACCTGGACCAGCTTCGGCCTCCAGGCCCAGGAGCAGTTCCGCAAGCTGATGGAGGCGGCGGTCAAGTGAGCCCCGCGCGTCTCCTCCCCGCGTCGCGGGGAGGGGGACCATCCGAAGGATGGTGGAGGGGCGTGCGTCACACACCCCGCACCCGGATCGAACCCCTCCACCGCTTCGCGGTCCCCGTCCCCAGCTCATGGGGAGGAGACGTCTCGCCATGACCGACACCATCTTCGCCCTCGCCACCCCGCCGGGGCGCGGGGCCATCGCCATTCTTCGGGTCAGCGGGCCGGGCGTGGATGCGGCCCTGGCCGCCCTCGGCGCGCCCGACCTCAGCCCCCGGCACGCCGCCCTCCGCACGCTCTCCCACGCGGGGCGTCGCGTCGACGAGGCCCTCGTCCTCCGCTTCCCGGGACCGAACTCCTATACCGGCGAAGACAGCGCCGAATTGCACCTGCATGGCGGCCGGGCCGTGGTGGAGGCGGCCAGCGAGGCGCTGATCGCGCTCGGCCTGCGCCCGGCCGATCCGGGCGAGTTCACCCGCCGGGCCTTCGAGAACGGCCGCATGGACCTGGCCCAGGCCGAAGCCGTCGCCGACCTGATCGACGCCGAGACCGCCGCCCAGGCGACCCAGGCCCTCGGCCAGCTGGACGGGCGGCTGAGCGAGACCTACGCCGGCTTCCGCCGCGACCTGCTGCGGGCGCTGGCGCTGGTCGAGGCGGAGATCGATTTCCCCGACGAGGAGGTGCCCGACAATCTCGCCCGCACCGCCGGGCCGGTGCTGGACGGGCTGATCGCCGACCTGAGGGGGGCGCTGGCCGGCGCGCGGCGGGGGGAGCGGGTCCGGGAGGGCTATCGCATCGTGCTGATCGGCGAGACCAACGCCGGCAAGTCCTCGCTGTTCAACGCCTTGGTCGCGCGCGAGGCGGCCATCGTCACGCCGATCGCCGGCACCACCCGCGACGTGCTCGACGCCGACCTCGTGATCGGCGGTTATGCGGTGACCCTGTCCGACACCGCCGGGCTCCGGGATTCCGACGATCCGGTCGAGGCGGAGGGCGTGCGCCGCGCCCGCGCCCGGGCGGAACAGGCCGAGCTGCGGTTGTGGGTGCGGGCGCCGGGCGACCCCGAAGGCGTCGCCGCCGCCTATGTCCGACCGGGCGATCTTCTGGTCCTCACCAAGGCCGACCTCGACCGCGCGGCGCCGCCCCCCGACCGGGAGGCGATCGCGGTCAGCACCACGACCGGGGAGGGTCTGCCGGCCCTGCACGACTGGATCGCCGCCCGGCTGGCGCGGGATCTGTCCGGCGCCGACTTCCCGGCGGTCACGCGGGAGCGACATCGTCGTCGGCTGGAGGAGGCGCTGGCCGGCGCAGAGGCAGGGCGTCGCGCGCTGGACGTGGCGCCGGAGATGGCCGGCGACGACCTGCGGCGGGCGGCGGACGCGCTGGCGCGGGTGACCGGGTCGATCGGGGTCGAGGATATCCTGGGCGAGGTGTTCGCCAGCTTCTGCATCGGCAAGTAGGACTGCGCCGTTTCACGTGAAACAGTGCGGCTCCCGGTGGTGGAATCCCCGCTGATCGACTATGTCCCCGGCCATGCAATCCTTCGACGTCATCGTCATCGGCGGCGGGCACGCCGGCTGCGAGGCCGCGGCCGCGTCGGCGCGCACCGGCGCGCGGACCCTGTTGCTGACCCAGAAGCTCGAAACCATCGGGGAGATGTCCTGCAACCCGGCCATCGGCGGGCTGGGCAAGGGCCACCTGGTGCGCGAGATCGACGCCCTCGACGGCGTCATGGGACGGCTGGCGGACGTCTCGGGCATCCAGTTCCGCCTGCTGAACCGCTCCAAGGGCGCGGCGGTGCAGGGACCGCGCAGCCAGATCGACCGGCGTCTGTACCGCGAGGCGATGCAGGCGGAGCTGGCCAGCACCCCCAATCTGATGCTGATGGCGGGTACGGCGGAGCGCCTGATCCACGCGGGGGAGCGCGTGGTCGGCGTGGTCGCAGGCGACGGGACCGAGCTCCGCGCCGCCGCCGTGGTGCTGACCACGGGCACCTTCCTCAACGGGGTGATCCACAAGGGCGACGAGCGGATTCCCGCCGGTCGCCACGGCGAGGCGCCGTCCACCGGCCTGGCCGCCGACCTCTACGGCGCCGGCCTGCGCATGGGCCGGTTGAAGACCGGCACGCCCGCGCGGCTCGACGGCCGGACCATCGCCTGGGAGCGGCTGGACCGGCAGGAGGCGGACGCCGAGCCGGTCCCGTTCAGTTTCCTCACCGAACGGATCGCGGTCTCGCAGATCGCCTGCGGCGTCACCCATACCACCGAAGAGACGCACCGGATCATCGCCGAAAACCTCGGGGAGAGCGCCGTCTACGGCGGTCATCTGTCGGGGCGGGGGCCGCGATACTGCCCGTCCATCGAGGACAAGGTGGTGCGCTTCGCCGACAAGACCTCGCACCAGATCTTCCTCGAGCCCGAGGGGCTGGACGATCCGACGGTCTATCCGAACGGGATCTCCACCTCGGTGTCGGACGCGACCCAGCTCGCCTTCCTGCGCACCATCCCCGGGCTGGAGGCGGTGGAGGTGTTCCGCTTCGGCTACGCCATCGAGTACGACTACGTCGACCCCCGCGAACTGAGCCCGGCCCTGGAGGTCAAGAAGCGGCCCGGCCTCTATCTCGCGGGCCAGATCAACGGTACCACGGGCTACGAGGAGGCAGGGGCCCAGGGCCTGATCGCCGGTCTCAACGCCGCCCGGGCCGCGGCCGGCGCCGATGCCCTGATCCTCGGCCGGGACCAGGCCTACATCGGGGTGATGATCGACGATCTGGTCACCAAGGGTGTGACCGAGCCCTACCGGATGTTCACCAGCCGCGCGGAGTACCGGCTGAGTCTGCGCGCCGACAACGCCGATCAACGGTTGACGCCGCTCGGCGTCGCCGCCGGTGTCGTCGCCCCGGTTCGGGCCGCGGCCTGGACGGCCAAGGCCGCCGAGCTGGCGCGGGCCCACGCTGTTTCACGTGAAACGCTCTTTACGCCCAAGGAGGCGGGAGAGCTGGGCATCCGCGTCAACGCCGACGGACAACGCCGGTCGATCCGGGACCTCCTGTCCTTCCCCGGGGTGACGCTGGAAGCGTTTTTGCGGGTGCGCCCGGAGATCGCCGCCTGGTCGCGGCAGGTGCGCGAGCAGATCGAGATCGACGCCGGCTACGCCGGCTACCTCGACCGCCAGGCGTCCGATGCCGAAGCCCTGCGGCGGGAGGAGGCGTTGGCCTTGCCCGTCGACCTCGACTATGCGGCCATCGGCGGCCTTTCCAACGAGGTGCGCGAGAAGCTGGCCCTGGTGCAGCCGCGGACGCTGGGTCAGGCCGGCCGCATCGAGGGCATGACGCCGGGCGCCCTGACGGCGCTGCTGTCGCACGTGAAGAAGGCGAAGGTCGCGGCGTGAGGAGCCTCCGATCTGTCTCCTCCCCGCAGGGCGGGGAGGGGGACCGCGAAGCGGTGGAGGGGCGCCGCGGCGGCGTGCCTCTCCTTGGCGACCCCTCCACCACCCTGCGGGTGGTCCCCCTCCCCGTCTTTGATGGGGAGGAGATACGACCATGACTCCGTCCGAACTCCAGACCCTCACCGGCGCCTCTGACGCCTGCATGGCCGATCTTGAGGTCTTCGCCCTCCGCCTGGCGGAGGCGAATGCGGTGATGAACCTCGTCGGCCCCGACACCCTGCCGGACATCTGGAACCGGCACTACTGGGACTCGGCCCAGCTGCTGGCCCTGGAGCCGGCGGCCCGGACGTGGGCCGACCTGGGCGCGGGGGCCGGGTTTCCCGGCGTGGTGCTGGCGATCCTGCTCAAGGAGACGCCGGGCGCCCATGTCTGGTTGATCGATTCGCTGGGCAAGCGCTGCCGCTTCCTCGAGCAGGTGGTCGACGAACTCCGGCTGCCGGCCACGGTTATCAACGGCCGGGCCGAGGCGCAGGCGCTGAAGGTCGACGTGGTCACCGCCCGCGCGGTAGCGGCGATGGACAAACTGCTCGGCTATGCACAGCCTTATCTACAACGCGGCGCGCGCGGCCTGTTCCTGAAGGGGGAAAAGGCCGAGCTGGAGGTGGCGGAGGCGCGCCGCGTCTGGCAATTTGACTGCGACCTCTCCGTCTCGCGCAGCGATCCGCGCGGCCGCATCGTATCCGTCCGGAGCCTTCGCCGTGTCAGAAGCCGGTAAGACCCGCGTCCTCGCCGTCTCCAACCAGAAGGGCGGGGTGGGAAAAACGACGACGGCGATCAACCTCGGCACCGCCCTGGCGGCGATCGGGGAGAAGGTCCTGATCGTCGACATGGACCCGCAGGGCAATGCCTCGACGGGGCTCGGTGTTCCACGTGAAACACGGCGGGTGACCATCTACGACGTCGTCGTGGACGGGCGGTCCGTCGACGACGCCGCGGTGCAGACGGCGGTGCCCGGCCTCTGGATCATTCCCGCCGACGCCGACATGTCGGGGGTCGAGATCGAGCTCAGCCAGGCCGACCGACGCTCGTTCCGCCTGCGCGACGCCCTGGCGGCGCAGGGGCGGGACGGTCAGACCCGGTACGACTATGTGCTGATCGACTGCCCGCCGTCGCTGAACCTGCTGACCCTCAACGCCATGGCCGCCGCCGATGCGGTGCTGGTGCCGCTGCAGTGCGAGTTCTTCGCGCTGGAGGGCCTGACCCAGCTGATGAAGACCGTCGACATGGTCCGCCAGAGCCTCAACCCGGCGCTGGAGATCCAGGGGCTGGTGCTGACCATGTACGATCGCCGGAACGCCCTCTCGGGCCAGGTGGCCAACGACGTGCGCGCCCACTTCGGCGAGAAGGTCTATGACTCGGTCATCCCGCGGAACGTGCGAGTGTCGGAGGCGCCGTCGTTCGGCAAGCCGGCGCTGATCTACGACCTCAAATGCGCCGGCAGCCAGGCCTATCTGCGATTGGCCCGCGAGGTGGTGGCGCGGGAACGGAAACGCCGCGAACAGCTCGCCGCCTGAAACGATTAGAAGAACGGAATCAGTATCTTGAGCGAACGACAGCGCGGACTGGGCCGGGGCCTCTCGGCCCTTCTCGGAGAGCAGGCGGGCGAGGCGGTGGCGGTCGACGGCTCCGCGCCGCCGGCGGGGGTGCGCGCCGTTCCGATCGAGAGCCTGAAGCCGAACCCCGACCAGCCGCGCAAGCATTTCGCCCCGGGAGATCTGGAGGAGCTGGCCGCCTCGATCCGCGACAAGGGGGTGCTGCAGCCCATCCTGGTGCGTCCCCAGCCGGGGCAGGACGGGGTCTGGCAGATCATCGCCGGCGAACGCCGCTGGCGCGCCGCCCAGCAGGCGCGGCTGACGGAGGTGCCGATCGTCGTCCGCGAGATGGACGACGTCGAGGTGTTCGAGGTCGCCATCATCGAGAACGTCCAGCGCGCCGACCTGACGCCGCTGGAAGAGGCCGACGCCTACCGGATGCTGATGGAGCGATTCGGCCGCACCCAGGACGCGGTGGCCGGAATCGTCGGCAAGAGCCGCAGCCACGTGGCCAACACCCTGCGCCTGCTGCAGCTGCCGGAAGAGGTGCTCTGGTATGTGCGTCATGGCCATCTGAGCGCCGGCCACGCCCGCGCCCTGGTCAACGTCCCGGGGGCGGCGGAGCTGGCCAAGCAGATCGTCGACGAGGGCCTCAACGTCCGCCAGGCCGAGGCCCTGGCGCGGCGGGCGGCGGAAGGGCCGAAGCCGGCGAAGCGCAAGACGGCGGCCGGCGCCGGTACGGAAGGATCGGCCGATGTGGCGGCGCTGGAGCAGGACCTGGCGGACGCCCTGGGCCTGAAGGTCCAGCTGGCCGATCGCGGCGGCAAGGGCGAACTGACCATCCGCTACGGCACGCTGGAGCAGCTCGACGACCTGTGCCGCCGGCTGATGCGAGGCTGAGGTGACGTCGCCGGCGGAAGGGGTCGTCGACCTCTACAGCCGGCGGGCCCGCGAGTTCGACGCCGACCGGACCAGAACGCTCTTCGAGCGGCCTTGGCTGGACGCCTTTCTGGCCTGGGTCCCGGAGGCGGGAACGGTGCTGGATCTCGGCTGCGGCTCGGGCGAACCGATCGCCCGCCACCTGATCGAACAGGGGCGGAGGGTCACCGGCGTCGACGCCTCGCCGGGTCTGATCGACCTGTGCCGCCGGCGCTTTCCGGACCACGACTGGCGGATCGGGGACATGCGCGGGCTCGAACCGGAGAGGCCGTTCGACGGCGTGGTCGCCTGGCACAGCCTGATCCATCTCGCGCCCGCGGACCAGCCGGCCATGTTCGGGCTATTCGCCCGCTGCGTGCGGCCCGGCGGCGCGCTGTTGTTCACCAGCGGCTCCGAACGGGGCGAGACGATCGGGGACTGGCGCGGCGAGGCGCTGTACCACGGCAGCCTGTCGCTGGCGGACTACCGGGCGGGGCTCGAGACCGCCGGCTTCGACCTGCTGCGCCACGTTTCGGGCGATCCCGGGTGCGGCGGGGCGACGGTCTGGCTTGCGCGGCGGCGCGGTGGCAAGGTGCCGGGATGACCGACAGACCCGAGAACCCGACCGCAGAAGCGATGAAGAAGGCGCTCGCCGCCAAGCGCGCGGGGGGGCCGGCTGCGTCTTCCGGTGGATTCAAGCCCGCCCGGCACGCCGAGAAGGGCGTGGCGCACCAGAACGCGGCGCTGAACAAGCCGGCCTTCCGGCGCGCCTCCAAGCGCGGCTAGAGCCCCAGCCGGCGGGCCCGGGCGGCGATCTCGAGCAGCAGGCGTTCGGCGATCAGCTGGTCCGGCGAGCCCGTGGTCTTGGTCGCCACGTCGGCGGCGTTGACGCTGTCCAGCACCCTGTCGAGGTCCTCGAGCCGCCAGCTGCGCGCCTGCCGCAGCATCTCGGCCTCCTGCTTCCAGAATACGCCCGCCGCCTTGGCGGCCTCCTTGGCCCCGGCGCCATTGGCCTGCAGCACGTTGATGCGCCGGAGTTTGCCGAGGTGGATCGAGGTCTGACGCACGGCCATGACCGGGCTCTCGCCCTCGGCCAGGGCGCGTCTCAGGCCGGCCTGCGCCGGGCCGGGCCGGCCGCCGAAGGCCTGCAGGGCCGCGTCCTGGAGCGAGGCGTCGGGTTCGACGCCGAGATGCTGCTCCAGCTCGGGCACGTCGATAGTCCGGCCGCTGCCGGGACCGATGTACAGCGCCAGCCGCTCGATCTCCTGTCGCATCAGTCCGCGCTCGCGGGGCAGGCGGGCGACGAAGCGGTCCAGCGCGTCCTGGGTCAGCCCGACCTTGTCGGCGGCCAGGGCCTCGCGGGTCATGCGTGCGACGTCGCCGATCTCGTCCTCGTAGCAGGCGATGCCGACCGCCGCCTTGTCGGCCTCCGCCGCCTTGCGCAGGGCGGAGTCGCGGCCGAGCGCCCCGGCCTCGATGACCAGCATGGCGTCCGGGTTGTACTCGCCGGCCGCGTGGGTCTTGAGCGCCGCCGCCAGCATCCTGTCGATCGAGGCTTTCTCGGCCGAGAGGCGCACCCGCACCAGCCGGCGCCCGCCGATCATCGAGAGGGCCGTCAGCGCCTCGTCCAGCCGGCGCTCGTCGCCGTCGAGGTCGCTGTCGGTCAGGACGGTGACGTTGAAGGGGTCGTTGAGATCGGGGGTGATCGCGCGGCACAGGATCTCGGCGCGCTCGGTCACGCCGGAGCGGTCCTTGCCGTGGATGACGGCGGCGCGGACGGCGCGGTCCGGAGACTTCAGGAAGCGTTCGACCTCGGGCCGCTTCGACAGGATCACGGGGCGGACAGGGCCCGCATCAGGTCGAGGCGGATCAGCCGGGCCAGTTCGGCGGCGGCGCGCTCCTCGCCGTCCTGCTGGGCGGCGATGGCGGCGTAGGGCTGGTCGGCGGCGGCGTAGGTGGTGGTCACCGTCTCGACCCCCGAGACCGGTTCGCCGCCTGTGAGCGGCGTCAGCGTCCAGGCGCCGCGCACCGTCAGCTCGTACCGGGCGGCGGTGTCGTCGATGCGTCGGCCGAGCGGCCGACGTTGCTGATCGATGACCGTCTCCAGCCGCCACAGCGGAGCCTGCGATCCGTCGCGCCCCAGGGCGTCCTCGAGCTGCTCGCGCACGCGATAGCCGAGCCGGTCGTCCTGGGTGGTCACGGCGATGCGCGACAGGGAGCCGCCGACGCCGGCGTCGCCATAAAGAGGGGTGAAGCCGCAGCCGGCAAGTCCCGCCAGTGAGACAGCCGCGAGAACGAGGCGGCGCATCAGTTGGCCACCAGGTTGACGATGCGATCCTTGACCACGACCACCTTCCTCACCGTCAGCCCCTCCAGACGGCCCCGGACCTCGGGATCCGCCAGCACGATCGCCTCGACCTCGGCCGGCTCCAGGCCGCGGGCGACGCGGATTTCGCCGCGGCGCTTGCCGTTGATCTGGATCGGCAGCACCACCTCGTCGTCCGCCGCCAGCGCGGGATCATACGCCGGCCACGGCGCGTCGAGGATCATCCCCCCTTCGCCCAGACGCGTCCAGCCTTCCTCGGCCACGTGCGGGGTGAAGGGAGCGATCAGCCGGAGCAGGGCCGAAAGCGCCTCGCGCTTCGCCGCGCCGCCGGCGGCGGCGTGCTCCCGGATGGTGGCGAGGAAGGCGTAGAGCTTGGCGATGGCCGAGTTGAAGCGGAAGCCGTCGATGCCCTCCGACACCGCCTTGACGGCCTTGTGGGTCTCCCGGACCAGGGACGCGTTGGCCTGGTCGTCGCCGGGGACCGACGGATCGAAACCGTCCACCTCCGCCCAGACGCGCTGCACGAAGCGCGAGGCGCCCTCGACCCCGCCGGTGGTCCATTGCACGTCGCGCTCGGGCGGGCTGTCGGAGAGGACGAACAGGCGTCCGGCGTCGACGCCATAGGCATCGACGATCTCCTGCGGCGCGACCACGTTCTTCTTCGACTTCGACATCTTCTCGACGTCGCCGATCGACAACGGGGCGCCGGTCGACAGGCGGGTGGCGACCCGCCGGCCGTCGATGGTTTCGATGCGCACGTCGGCGGGCTCGACCCAGTTCGGACGGCCGACCTCGTCGGTCCCGTCGAAGTAGGTCTCGTGCACCACCATGCCCTGGGTGAAGAGACCGGCGAACGGCTCTTTCACGCTCATCAGACCGGCGTCCGACAGGGCGCGGCTGACGAAGCGGGCGTAGAGCAGGTGCAGCACCGCGTGCTCGACCCCGCCGATGTACTGATCGACCGGCAGCCACTTGTCGGCGGCCGCCTGCGAGATCGGCTCGGCGGCGGTCGGGTCGGCGAAGCGGGCGAAGTACCAACTGGAGTCGACGAAGGTGTCGAGCGTGTCCGTCTCGCGTGTCGCATCACCGTGACACGAGGGGCATTTGACGTGCTTCCACGTCGGGTGCCGGTCCAGCGGATTGCCGGGAACGTCGAAGGTCACATCCTTGGGCAACTCTACCGGCAATTGGTCGGCCGGGACCGCGCCGCAGGCAGGGCAGTGGATGATCGGGATCGGGCAGCCCCAGTAGCGCTGGCGGCTGACGCCCCAGTCGCGCAGGCGATAGATGGTCGCGCCCCTGCCTTGGCCGGCCGCCTCGATGCGCCGGATCGCCTCGGCCTTGGCCGCCTCGATATCCAGTCCGTCGAGGAAGTCCGACCGGAAGATGCTCCCGGGACCCGTGTAGGCCTCGTCCTGCACGGCGAAGTCGTCGCCGGCCCCCTCCGGTTTGACAACCGGCAGGATCGGCAGGCCGTACTTCGAGGCGAACTCGAAGTCGCGCTGGTCGTGCGCCGGGCAGCCGAAGATCGCGCCCGTGCCATACTCCGACAGGATGAAGTTGGCGATCCATACCGGAACCTCGGCCCCGGTGAAGGGGTGGCGGACCTTGAGGCCGGTGTCGAAACCGATCTTCTCGGCCTGTTCGATGTCGGCCTGGCTGGCCCCGCCCTTGCGGCACTCGGCGACGAAGGCGGCCACCTCGGGGCTGGCTTCGGCCAGCGCCTTCGAGACCGGATGGTCGGGCGCCAGGCCCATGAAGCTGGCGCCGAACAGGGTGTCCGGGCGGGTGGTGTAGATCTCCAGCCCGTCAGGAGCCGCGGCCGGCGTCGCGCCGGCCCAGGCCCAGGTCATCTGCAGCCCCTTCGACCGGCCGATCCAGTTTTCCTGCATCAGCCGGACCTTGTCGGGCCAGCGGCCTTCAAGCTCCTTCAGCCCCTCGATCAGTTCGTCGGCATAGTCGGTGATGCGCAGGAACCACTGGTTCAGCTTGCGCTTCTCGACCACCGCGCCCGAGCGCCAGCCGCGGCCGTCGACGACCTGCTCATTGGCCAGGACCGTGTTGTCGACCGGGTCCCAGTTGACCACCGAGTCCTTGCGGTAGACCAGGCCGCGCCGGAACAGCTCGAGAAACCACGCCTGCTGCTTGCCATAGTAGGCCGGGTCGCAGGTGGCGAACTCGCGCGACCAGTCCAGAGACAGGCCCAGCAGCTTCAGCTGGTCGCGCATGGCGGCGATGTTGGACCAGGTCCAGTCGCCGGGATGGATTCCCCGCTCGATGGCGGCGTTCTCGGCCGGCAGGCCGAAGGCGTCCCAGCCCATGGGATGCAGGACGTCGAAGCCCTGGGCCCGCCTCGAGCGGGCCACCACGTCGCCCATGACGTAGTTGCGGGCGTGGCCCATGTGGATGTTCCCCGACGGGTAGGGGAACATCTCCAGCACGTAGTATTTCGGGCGGCCCGTCCCCTCCGTCGGCGTGCGGAAGGCGTCGGCGGCGGCCCAGCGGGCCTGCTGGCGGGGTTCGGCGGTCTTGGGCTCGTAACGGGCCACGGCGGTCCTTGCGGCTGCTCCCCAAGGGCGCGGCCTTAAGGAGGCTGGAGATCAGGGGAGGGGCGTCAGCGCGCCGTCGAGAGGTTGAGCTGGCGGGCCTTGGTGAGGATGGCGTTCTCGAGGTCCGTCTCGGTCTGGGCCGCCACCGGGGCGCCGACCCACTGGCCGGTCTCGTCACGCACTTCCTTGGTCACGGTGACGTTCAGCGCGTCGGCGCGCAGGCGCGTGTCGAGGATGAACACCGTCGCCTTGAAGCGCTCGTTGGGCGTGCGCGGATCGGTGTACCAGTCGTAGTTGACGACTCCGCCCCACGGGTCGGCGCTGGCCAGGGGCATGAAGCTCAGGGTGTCGAGGGTGGCGCGCCACAGGAAGGCGTTGACGCCGATCCCGGCCTGCTGGGCCGTCGCCGCAGGACGCGCCCCGCCAAATCCGGGCAGGCCGCCGCATCCGCCCAGCATCAGACCGGAGGCGATCAGGGCGACCGCTGCGCCGCGTACCAGCACCATAGAGACTTCTCCATACGACCGTGGCCTGCGCCGGACCCTCCAGCGCGGACGCCGGCTCGCCCGAACGCGGGTCGCAGCCGAAGCGAGGCTCTATAGCACGCCGAAAAGGGGCGATGACAAGGCGAAGGCGCGTGGTGGCGGCGCCGCTGCGTCACGACGGCGCCCGATTGGCGGCGGCCCCGTCGGACCGCGTGACGCTCGCGCCACAGGAGTCCGAAGAGTCGCGGGGAACCGGGGAACAGCGCCGCCGTTTCGTTGACCGGGCTGACCGGCGGTGTCTACTTGCCGGACGAGGTTCGTGACGGCTCCCGCCGTCCGACGCGAAGGGCAGGACATGCGCGCAGGCGTCCTCATTGCTGGACTGACGGCGGCGACGGCCTTGGCCGCGGCGGCCGGTGCGGCCGAAGCCCAGACCGCGGCGCGCAGCAACGCGCCGGCCGTCTCGCTGACCGAGGCCCAGGGCGCCCGTGGGGCGCCCGCCGGCCAGACCCGTCTGCGCTTCACCGAGCGCGGCCGCTGGGGTCTCGATCTCAACCTGAGCCAGCCGGTCGGCCGCGAGAGCAACCTCGGCGACGTCGAGGCGGGGGCCTATTATCGGGTCAACCCGCGCCTGCGCGTCGGCGCCGCCGCCGGCCTGGCCGAGCCGGACGCCGATCCTGCCCGCGCTCCGCAGAGCGACCGCCGCGCCGCGCCGCGCTTCCGGCTCGAATCGATCTTCCGCTTCTAAGCTTTCAGGACGGCCCGAACGCCGCCTGGATCGCCTCCACCCCCGCCAGCCCGCACGCGCCGCAACCGATCAGGGCAGGCGCGTTTCTCGCGGTGATCCCCCCCAGGGCGTAGACCGGCCGCGCCGCAGACACCGCGAGCGCCCTGAACCCTGCCGGTCGCAGCGCCGGTCTGGCGG
This sequence comes from Brevundimonas viscosa, assembly GCF_900116065.1. Lineage (GTDB taxonomy): Bacteria > Pseudomonadota > Alphaproteobacteria > Caulobacterales > Caulobacteraceae > Brevundimonas > Brevundimonas viscosa. The sequence continues at coordinate 457,278 of NZ_FOZV01000001.1, read as the reverse complement.
CCGAGGCGCCGCCCGCCACGAAGACAGGTGAGAGCACCATGGCGTGGAGGTTCCCGCCGCGCGCGATGCCGTCGGCGCCGTGCACCGCTCCCGTGACCAGCCAGCCGGGATGGGCGGCGGCCAGGCCCTGCGCCTGCCCAAGGGCGCGCTCCGGCAGGTGGACGCCGTCGGCGCCGACCTCGGCCGCCAGTCCCGCGTCGAGCCCGATCAGCAACCGGACGCCCGCCGCGGCCGTGGCGTCGCGGAGGCGACGGGCGGTCGCGGACGCGTCCGGCGCGCCGAAGTGGCGGAAGACCAGGCCCGCGCCTGCGGGGAGGCGGGCGGCGGTCTCCCACGGCCGCGGCGTCCGCGCGGGGTCGGTGAAGAACAGCAGCGGCGGAAGCCCCCGGCGGGGCGCCGGGGCGCGGCTGACTTCGGCGGCGGTCCGGGCTAGACCGCAGGCGACCTCCCACAGGATTTCGGCGTCGGTCCGGCTCATGACGACCTCTTCCCCCGATCCGCAGGCGGCGTCCAGCGCGGTCGCCGAACGCCTCGAGACCGTCCGGCGCCGCATCGGCCGGGCCTGCCGCATGGCCGGGCGCGATCCGGCCGGGGTCGTCCTGACGGCGGTCAGCAAGACCCAGCCGGACGCCGCCATCGAAGCGGCGCTGGCCGCGGGCCAGCGGGTGTTCGGCGAGAACCGGGTGCAGGAGGCGCAGACGCGCTGGGCCGTTCGGCGCGCGGCGTTTCCCGACCTGGAGCTGCGCCTGATCGGGCCCCTGCAGACCAACAAGGCGGCCGACGCCGTCGCCCTCTTCGAGGTGATCGAGACGCTGGACCGGCCGAAGCTGGCCGAGGCGCTGGCGGCGGCGGCCGAGAAGATGGGCCGGAGCCCGCGGGTGCTCATCCAGGTGAACACCGGGGCCGAGCCGCAGAAGGCGGGCGTCCTGCCGCAGGATCTGCCCGACCTCGTCGGGCAGGCGCGCGGACTGGGGCTGCGGCTGGAGGGACTGATGTGCATTCCGCCGGTCGATGAGGCGGCGGGGCCGCATTTCGCCCTGCTGCGCAAACTGGCCCGGCGGCACGGGCTGGAGGTCCTGTCGATGGGGATGAGCGGGGACTACGAGACCGCCATCCGCTTCGGGGCGACGCATGTGCGGGTGGGATCGGCGCTGTTCGGGGAACGAAATGCCCCCGCCGCGCCCTTCAGGGGCTGAAAACCTTCGCTGCGGGCCCCGCGCCCTTGGCGAACCGGTCAAGCCTCGCCATTCTTGCAGACATGCCCACGCCCAAGACGATCCTGATCATCGACGACGACGACGACCTGCGCGAGGCCCTCGCCGAGCAGCTGGCCCTGCACGAGGCCTTCCGGCCGGTGCAGGCCGCGACCGCCGCCGAGGGCGTGAAGCTGGGGCGGGAGACGCGGGCCGACCTGATCCTGCTCGACGTCGACCTGCCGGACATGGACGGACGCGAGGCGTGCCGGCTGCTGCGCAAGGACGGCGTCTCGACGCCGATCATCATGCTGACCGGGCAGTCGTCGGACGCCGACACCGTGCTGGGCCTCGAGTCGGGGGCCAACGACTACGTCACCAAGCCCTTCCGCTTCGCCGTGCTGCTGGCCCGCATCCGCGCCCACCTGCGCAGCCACGAGCAGTCGGAGGACGCCGTCTTCCGCGTCGGGCCCTACGAGTTCCGCCCTGCGGCCAAGGTGCTGGTCGACGACAAGGGCAAGAAGGTCCGGCTGACCGAAAAGGAAACCAACATCCTCAAGTATCTCTATCGCGCCGGCGCCAAGGCGGTGTCGCGCGAGGAGTTGCTGACCGAGGTGTGGGGCTACAACGCCGGGGTCACCACGCACACGCTGGAGACCCACATCTATCGCCTGCGCCAGAAGATCGAGCCGGAGCCCGGGCAGGCGCGGCTGCTGCTGACCGACGCCGGCGGCTACCGGCTGCAGCCGTAGCCGGTCAGCCGGTTCGCCATTCGCCGAGCGTCGCCCCGTCGGCGGTGAGGAAGGCGACCCGGTCCATCTGCACGGCGGCGACGCAGACCGGACGCTGGTCGGGCCCGGCGGCCCGGCAGCGAATGGCCCGGCCGTCGGGGAAGGCGACGAAGCGCCCCTCCATCAGCACCCGCCATCCATCGGCGGGCCGCGCCGGCGGCGCGTCGCCCTCGCCACGCACCGTGTAGCTGTAGGCCCGGCCGTTGCGGCGCCCGAGGCGCGAACCGCCCGACTCGAACACGGCCGCCAGACCGGCGGTCTGCGGCGACGGCGTCGCCGGGCCGGCGAGGGGATCGGGACGTATGCCGGGGCACCCGTCGCCGGTCATCCACGGCCGGGGAATCCAGAAGCCCTCCACCGCCTCCCACCGCCCATCGGTCGCGCCGGCGACGAGGGCCGAGTCGGACCAGTCGCCGGGGTTGAGGGTCAGCCGGATGGTCTGGCGCGTCTCGTCCCGGCTCCAGCGGGCGAGGCCGTCGCCGGTCGCTTCGGCCGCTTCGGCCGGTCGCGGATCGGGCCCGGCGCAGCCGAAGGCGCTGCGGATCGAGAACTGGCGCCCGACGAGCGCGTCCTGTCCCTCTGCGGCCGCGCCGGCGGCATAGGCCGAGGCGGCCTGCGCCAGCGCCTCGAGCAGGCCCTCCCGGTCGAGGGCGGGCGTCAGCACCGGGGCCGGCGCGGCGGCGGGCGGGGCGGCGGCCGGTTCCGCCGGACTGGCCGGCGGCGGCGTCTCCTCGCGGTCGCAGGCGGCGAGGGCGAGACCCGTGGCCGCGAGGGCGGCGAACGGCCGGAGGCGGGAGAGAGCCGGCATGAGCATGGAACCATCCTAGCACGCGATCCGCTGGAGGCGACGGCGGCGGCGGAAAAGGGTTGACCGCAGCGCCGGGGGAGGGTCTGCACGGCCGATGACCTTCGATCAGATCGCCGCCCTGGTCGTGCTCGTCGCCGTCGTCGGCGTGCTGATCCACGGCCGGGCTCGCGCGGACGTCGTGGCCCTGTGCGGCGCCGCGGCCCTGCTGCTGCTGGGCGTGGTGCGTCCGGTCGAGGTGCAGGCGGCCTTCGCCAGCCCGGCCATCATCGCCCTCGCCGGCCTGTTCGTGATCGCCTACGCCATCGAGCTGACCGGTCTGCTCGGGCTGATGATCCGGCAGGCGACCCGCCTGTGCGCGCGGCTGGGCGCGCGCGGCCTGTGGCTGGTGATCGGGATGTGCGGAGCGCTCGGCGGCTTCCTGAACAACACGCCGGTGGTGGTGCTGGCCGCCCCCGTGGTGCGCGACGTGGCGAAATCGCTGGAGCTGTCGCCGAAGCGTTTCCTGATGCCGCTGAGCCACGTCTCGGTGCTCGGCGGACTGATGACGCTGATCGGCACGTCGACCAACCTGCTGGTCAACGACATGGCGCGCAACGCCGGCCAGCCGGTGTTCGGCATCTTCGAGATCACCCCCGTCGGCCTGGTCATCGCCAGCGCGGGCGCGGTCTGGCTCTACTTCGTCGGAGCGCGCCAGCTGGGTCGCAGCGTCGCAGCCGACGAGGCCGAGGCGCGGCGCCTGAAGGCGGAGGCCGAGGCCAGCGCGGCCCTCGCCAGCCGGCGGCGCTTCTCCCTGTTCCGGTTGCCGAGGATCGGGGAAGCCCGCTCCAACGAGGACGGCTCCGGCGACGCCCACCTCGGCGACGTGACGCTGTTCGGGGCCGCCGACCGGCCGTTCCAGCTGCGGCCGGCGCTGACCGCCCTGGCCATCTTCATCGTCGTGGTGGCGGCGGCGGGACTGGGCCTGGCGCCGATCGCCGCCTCGGCCTTCGCCGGGGCCGTGGCGCTGATCCTGCTGCGCATCCTGACCGCCGACCAGGCCTACGCCGGACTGCGCCCGGACATCCTGCTGCTGATCGCCGGCATGGTGGTCATCGGCATCTCGATCGAGGTCACGGGCCTGGCCCAGATCGGCGCCGACCGGCTGATCGACGTGATCCGGCCCATGGGCCCGCTGGCCGCGCTGATCATCCTCTACGGGGTGACCCTGTTCGCCACTGAGCTGCTGTCGAACGCCACGGTGGCGGTTCTGATCACGCCGATCGCGGTGGCGCTGGCGGAGAGCTTCGGGGTCGACCCGCGGCCCTTCCTGGTGGCGGTGATGATGGCCGCCTCGGCGGCCTTCGCCACGCCGTTCGGCTACCAGACCAACGTCCTCGTCTACAACATGGCCGGCTACAGCTACCTGGACTTCGTCCGCGTCGGCGTACCGCTGAATCTGGTCACCTGGGCGGCGGCCATGGTCGCCATCCCGATCTTCTTCCCGTTCTAGACGTCGAGGTCCATGGTCACCGGCGCGTGGTCGCTGGGCCGCTCCCAGGCGCGCACGTCGTCGTGGATGCGCGCCGAGCCCTTCGCCACCGCCGGGGTCAGCCCCGGCGAGGTCCACAGGTGGTCGAGGCGCAGGCCCCGGTTCGACTTGCGGAAATCGGCGGCGCGATAGCTCCACCAGCTGGCCAGCTTGACCGGTTCGGGGATCTGTTCGCGCACCACGTCGGCGAAGCCGCCGGCCGCCTGCAGCCGCCGCAGGGTCTCGACCTCCAGCGGGGTGTGGCTGACGATCTTCGACATGTAGCGGTGGTTCCAGACGTCGTTCTCGCCCGGCGCGATATTGAAGTCCCCGGCCAGCACCAGCGGCCGCTGGCGGTCGCGGGTCGCCATCTCGGCGGTCAGCCGCTCGTAGAAGTCCAGCTTGTGGTCGAACTTGGGGTTCAGCTTCCGGTCCGGGACATCGCCGCCGGCCGGGATGTAGAAGTTCTGGATCTCGACGCCCTCGACCATCGCCGAGACGCAACGGGCGTGGCCTTCGCGGCAGACGTCGAGCGGCGGTCCGTCGGCGATCGGCCGGCGGCTGGCGATGGCGACGCCGTGCCAGCCCTTCTGGCCGCCCACGCGCAGGTGGGGCAGCCCCATGGCCTCGAACGCGGCGCGCGGGAACTGGTCGGCGGTGCACTTGATCTCCTGCAGGCACAGGACGTCGGGCGTCGCCTCGGCGACGAAGCGGGCGACGTGGTCGACGCGCAGGCGGACCGAGTTGATGTTCCAGGTGGCGATGCGAAGCATGGCGGCTTCCTAGCGGGAGCGCGTCCAAAAGGCTCCGCCTTTTGACGCCTCGCGCCGCCCTTTGGATCGACCCGGCGCGCTCCAGCGGCGCTCAAGCAGCGATCGACCGCGTCGATCGCGATAGCGCCCGACCCTACGCAAAAAAGCGCCCGGCGCGGGGCCGGGCGCTGCAAGGTTCGTCTCTCTCGCCGCCGGGAAGGGGATGAAATCCGAAGCGGGTCCGACCGGCTCCCACCGACCTGTTGCGAAAGTGCCACGGTCGGCGGAAAAAGTCAAACCGCGGCGCGGCGCGCCTAGTTCCGGCGCGGCCGGCGGGTCGGATCGCGCAGCTGGAACAGGCTGGACGACAGGCCGGAGGCGGGGCGGAGCGAAGTCAGCTGGGTGCGGGTGCGGGCGCCCTGCGCGTCGACGATGGTCCACTCGTGCAGGCGCAGCGGATCGCCGGCGAAGGACAGGATGACCTGGCCGTCGTTCGGGCGACGCGAGTCGCGGGCGACGATGGCGAAGGCGCCCGACTGCATGCGGGTGATGCGGTCGATGCGCACGCCCTGGTCGAGCCGCACATTGCGGGCGAGGAAGGTGGACAGCGGGGTCTGGCTCAGCGGCACCTGGCGGAACACGTCGAGTCGCGGATCGTAGCGCTTCACGTTCGAGCCGTCGGAGACCACCAGCAGCCCCTCGGGCCGCGTGTACTCGAAGCGCATCTTGCCGGGGCGCTGCAGCCAGAAGTGACCCTCGCGGCGCTGGGCGCCCGAGGTCTCGACGAAGGTTCCTTGGGCCGAGGTCAGGTTCTGCAGGTAGGTCTGGGCCCGCTGCAGGACAGCGCGGTCCTCGGCGGACAGCCCCGACTGGGCGTGGGCCGGCAGGGCGGCGACCGCGGCGAGGGCGGCGGAGCCGAGGGCGAAGGCGCGGCGCGAGACGGTCATGAGCTTCTCTCCCGTTCGGGATGGTTGTCGATCAGGCCGTCATGCCGGAGGGGTCTGGCGAGGCGATGACCCCAGCCTGACCATATTCCGGCGCCGCGATGAAGCCCCGTTCAGGTTCAGGCGGCCGACGGCGGCCCTGACGAACGCCGTTGCAGCCGGTCCGTTGCCTGCCCGTATCAGACCATCGGCGGCGGGCCGGCGAGGATGTCGCGCTTGCCGGCGTGGTTGGCGGGGCTGACCACGCCCTCCTGCTCCATCCGCTCGATCAGCGAGGCGGCGCGGTTGTAGCCGATCTGAAGGCGGCGCTGGATGTAGCTGGTCGAGGCCTTGCGGTCGCGGGTGACCACGGCCACGGCGCGGTCGTAGAGGTCGTCGCCCGAGCCGCCGCCCTCGTCGCCGAAGGCATTGTCGCCGTCGCCGTCCGGATCGTCGGTGATCAGGTCGAGGTAGTCCGGCTCCGCCTGGGCTTTCAGGTGATTGCAGACGGCCTCGACCTCCTTGTCGTCGACGAAGGGGCCGTGCAGGCGGGTGATGCGGCCGCCGCCGGCCATGTAGAGCATGTCGCCCTGGCCCAGCAGCTGTTCGCCGCCCTGCTCGCCGAGGATGGTGCGGCTGTCGATCTTGGAGGTGACCTGGAAGCTGATCCGGGTCGGGAAGTTGGCCTTGATGGTGCCGGTGATGACGTCGACCGACGGGCGCTGGGTGGCCATGATCAGATGAATGCCGGCGGCGCGGGCCATCTGGGCGAGGCGCTGCACCGCGCCCTCCACGTCCTTGCCGGCGACCAGCATCAGGTCGGCCATCTCGTCCATGACCACGACCAGATAGGGCATGGGCTCGGGGCGGATCTTCTCGGACTCGTAGACCGGCCGCCCCTGCTCGTCGAAGCCGGTCTGGACCGTGCGCTCGAAATGCTCGCCCTTGGCCTGGGCCTCGCGGGCCCGGTCGTTGTAGCTGGCGATGTTGCGCACGCCGAGCTTGGACATCCGCCGGTAGCGGTCCTCCATCTCGCGCACGGTCCATTTCAGGGCGACGACCGCCTTCTTGGGATCGGTGACCACCGGGGCCAGCAGGTGCGGGATGCCGTCGTAGACGCTGAGCTCCAGCATCTTCGGGTCGATCATGATGAAGCGGCACTGCTCGGGCGTCAGCTTGTACAGGATCGAGAGGATCATGGCGTTGACCCCCACCGACTTGCCCGAGCCGGTGGTGCCGGCGATCAGCAGGTGGGGCATGCGCGCGAGGTCGGCGACATAGGGCTCGCCGCCGATGGTCTCGCCCAGCGCCAGCGGCAGCAGGTGAGACGGCTTGTCGTACTCGGTCGAGGCCAGCAGGTCGCGCAGGTAGACGGTCTCGCGCCGGGCGTTGGGCAGTTCGATGCCGATGGCGTTGCGGCCCTGGACGACGCTGATGCGGCAGGCGCGGGCCGACATGGAGCGGGCGATGTCGTCCGAGAGCGCGACGACGCGGCCATGCTTCACACCCGGCGCCGGCACCAGCTCGTAAAGGGTGACCACGGGGCCGGGGCGGATCTGGTCGATGACGCCGCGCACGCCGAACTCCTGCAGCACGCCCTCGAGCATCTTGGCGTTCTGCTTCAGCGCCTCCTCGTCGACGGCGGCGACGCGCTTGGCCGGCTTGGACAGCATGCCCAGCGGCGGCAGGTCGAAGTCGCCCTCGGGGCGGGCGAAGTCGAAGGCGGCCTGGGCGTCGTCGACCTCGCGGCGCGAAGCCTTGGGGGCCTTGACCGCCGCCACCCTGGGCTCGGGCGCGGCGCGAGCGGGGCGCGGCGCGGGCGCCGGCTCGTCCCACGGCGGCATCTCCTCCGGCTCCGGGGCGAGGTTGACCGGGGCGTGCCCGGGTTCGGGCTCGGGCTCGGGCTCGGGCTCGGGGCGAGGCCGACGGGGCCGCGGGGCGGCGGCGGGAGCGGCCTCCGCGCGTCGCGGGGCCGCCCTTCGCGATCCGCTCCAGGCCAGCGCCTCGGAGAGATCGGAAAAGCGCAGGCCGATGGCGTAGCCGATGCCCCACAGCGCCAGCGGGAGGAACAGGACGCCCGCGATGATCGAGCCGCCGCCGAAGCGCAACGCCTCGCAGGCCCACCGCACCAGACCCACGAGGGCGTCGCCCCACAGCCCGCCGAGACCCGCGGCGAGCGGCCACGCCGCCGGCGGGGCGAGGGCGGACAGCGCCGCCGAAAGCGCCAGCACGCCGCCGGTGGCGGACAGCGCCTTCACCGGCGTCGGCTTCAGCCGCTGCTGGATGGCGTCGCCGATCGCCCGCGCCAGGCCGAACGCGACAAGCAGCAGGGCGCCGGGCCACGCGGCCAGGCCGAGCGACTGCATGAACAGGTCGGCGAACAGGGCCCCGTTGGCGCCGAGCCAGTTGGTCGGGGCGGCCGTCGATGCGGCGTTGAGGCTGGGGTCCGCGGGGTTCCACGACAGCAGGGCGACCAGCAGCAAGGCCGCCAGGAGGGCCTGCAGCACGCCGCGGAAGCGCACCACGAAGGGCGCGTCCCACAGGATGCGGGCGCCGATCCAGGCGCGCTGGCCGAGGACGAGGGCGGCGGACATGCGGAACGAAACTCCGGACGGTCGGGACTCGGCCGCCGTTGTCGCCCGGGCAGGGTTAAGGGGGCATTTACCCTCGACCCTATGCCGCACTGGACGCGGACCCGTCCCGGCGCGACAACCCGGCCATGAGCAGCGAACCCTACGACGTCATCATCGCCGGCGCCGGACTGGTCGGCGCGACCTTCGCCCTGGCGGCGGCGCAGGGCGGACTGAAGGTCGTCGTGGTCGATCCGCAGCCGTTCGATGCGCAACTGGCCCCGACCTTCGACGGCCGCTCGACGGCGATCGCCTTCTCGACCTTCCGCATGCTGGATGCGCTCGGCGTCGGCGCGGCGCTCCGGCCGCACGCCTGCCGGATGGATCGCATCCTCGTCACCGACGGACGTCGGCCGGGGGCGGCGTCGCGGGCGCCCTCCTCGGCCTTCCTGCGCTTCGACGCCGACGAGATCGGCGACCGGACCAACGGCGAGCCGCTGGGCTACATGGTCGAGAACCGGCGCATCCGCTCAGCCCTGGCCGAGGCGGTGACCGCTGCCGGCATCGAGGTGCGGGCGCCGGCCTCCGTATCGGGCGTCGAGGTCGGCCCGGGTCGCGCCATCGTGACCCTCCCGGACGGGGCGACGCTGGAGGCGCCGCTGGTGGTCGGGGCCGAGGGGCGCGGTTCGCCGGTGCGTCGGGCGGCCGGGATCGACACGCTCGGCTGGGGCTACGGCCAGAGCGGCGTGGTGGCGACCGTGGCGCTGGGGCGGGACCACGGCAACGTCGCCCACGAGTACTTCCTGCCGGACGGGCCGTTCGCCATCCTGCCGCTGACGGAACAGCGCGCCAGCCTGGTGTGGACCGAAAGCACGCGCCGTGCCGAGGCGCTGAAGACGGCCTCGGACGCCGCCTTCCACGCCCACCTGATGCGGCGCTTCGGGGACTTCCTCGACGAGGTCGCCGTGGTCGGGCCGCGCTTCGTCTATCCGCTGTCGCTGCAGCTGGCCGAGGCGCTGACGGCGCCCCGCATCGCCCTCGTCGGCGACGCCGCCCACGGCGTGCACCCCGTGGCGGGGCAGGGACTGAACATGGGGCTCAAGGACGTCGCCGCCCTCGCCGAGGTGCTGGTCGAGGCGGCGCGACTGGGCGAGGACATCGGGGTGGAGACGGTGCTGGAGCGCTACGCCCGCTGGCGGCGCTTCGACAACGTCGCGCTGGCGGCCGGCTTCGACGGCTTCGTGCGCCTGTTCTCCAACGACCTGCCGCCGGTGCGGCTGGCGCGCGACGTCGGCATCGCCGTGGTCAACCGCATCGCTCCCCTGCGCCGCGCCTTCATGCACGAGGCCGGCGGGGCCACGGGCGACCTGCCGCGGCTGCTGCGCGGCGAGGCCTTGTAGAGCGCCACCGCTCGCTGCCTGAGCGCGGCTTCCGTGGCGTTCAGTCCAGCTTGCGGGCCTCTTCGGGCAGCATGATCGGCACGCCGTCGCGGATCGGGTAGGCCAGCTTCGCCCCCCTGGAGACCAGCTCCTGCCGATCGCGGTCGTAGGTCAGCCGGCCGCGGGTGACGGGGCAGACCAGCACCTCGAGCAGGCGCGGATCGACGGCGGCGGGGGTGTGGAAGGCGTCGGACATTTCGGGGTTCCTACTGGATCGAGCCCATGTCGCCGTCGCCGTCGCCGGCGGCGTCGATGCGCATCAGGGCGGTCAACACGGCGGCGCGGCCGTCGAGGTCGGGCGCCTCGAGCAGGGCCTGCTTTTCCGGCGGCTCGAACGGCAGGGCCATGGCCAGGCTGTTGACCAGGGCCTCGGGCGGGGCGGTCTCGGCGGTGTCCCAGTCGATGTCGAGACCGCGCGTCTCGAGATAGGCCCGCAGCGCCTCCAGCAGGTTCTCCCGGTCGAGATTGCCCTCGCCGGCCGGCGGCGCGACGAGATCCGACTCGTAGGGCGCGAACTGGGCGCGCACCTGGCGGTAGGGCGTCTGCACCGGCAGCTCGCCCTGCACCCGGAAGCGCGAGCAGCCGGTCAGGGTGATCAGATAGCGACCATCCGACGTCTCTGCGAAGCTGGTGATGCGGCCGGCGCAGCCCACCGGCGACAGGCTGGGCAGGCGGCGCGGCCCCCCGGAGGGCTGGATCATGCCGATGATGCGATCCCCGGCCATGGCGTCGTCGACCATGTTCAGGTAGCGCGGCTCGAAGATGTTCAGCGGCAGCTGGCCGCGCGGCAGCAGCATCACCCCGTCCAGCGGAAACACCGGAATGACCTGCGGCAGGTCGGCGGCCCTGACATATCCCTGAGCCACCGGCCCCTCCTCAGGCGAACAGCAGCGACGACAGGCGGCGGCGACCGTCGCGGGCGACCTCGGAGCTCGCGCCCGCCGCCTCGAAGACGGTCAGCAGCTGCTTGCGGGCGGCCTGGTCGTTCCAGTCGCGGTCGGCGGCGACGATCTTCAGCAGATGGTCGACGGCGCCGGCGAGGTCGCCGGCGGCGGCGCGCGCCTGGGCGAGGTCGAAGCGGGCCGCGTGGTCGTTCGGGTCGGCGGCGAGGCGGGCCTCGAGCTCCGCGTCCGCGCCGCTCGGGGCGGCCGAAGCGAGCGACAGCTGGGCGCGCACCGACTGGACCAGCGGGTCCTTCGAGTCGGCGGGGGCCATGGCGATGGTCTGGCGCGCCTGGTCGGGGTCGCCGTCGGCGAGATAGACGCGGGCCATGCCGGCGATGGCCTTCTCGTGGCCGGGCTCGAGGGTCAGCACCTGGGCGAAGGCCTGGGCGGCGCCGCCGAGGTCGTTCAGCGACAGCGATTCCTCGCCCAGCGACAGCAGCTGCTCGATGTCGGAATCGCCCGAGGCGCCGCCGGTCAGCTTGTCGATGAACGCCTTCAGCTGGCTCTCCGGCACGGCGCCCTGGAAGCCGTCCACGGGCTGGCCGTTGACGAAGGCGTAGACCGTCGGGATCGACTGCACGCGCAGCTGCCCGGCGTAGGCCGGGTTCCTGTCGACGTCGATCTTGACCAGCTTGACCGCGCCCTTGGCGGCGCGAACGGCCTTCTCCAGCGCCGGCGTCAGCTGCCGGCACGGGCCGCACCAGGTCGCCCAGAAGTCGACCAGCACGGGCTGGGTCTTCGAGGCCTCGACCACGTCCTTCATGAAGGCGGCGTCGGAGCCCTCCTTGATGAGGTCGTCGGGCAGGGCGGTCGGATCGGCGAGGGTCATGGCGGTCCTGGGTTCGGAAGAGTCATAACGCGGAAGCGGCTCAGATGGTCCCGCCGCCCTCGCCGCTCAAGGTCAGGTCGGTTCGCCGCCGGCTCCGGCGGGGCTGAGCTTCCAGCGGATGCGGGTTTCGGAGTCGGTCCGGGCCGAGCCGCGCACCACGATCTGCAGCGAACGGCGGGTCAAACCCTCGTCGATATGGACCGACGGCTCGATGGCCACGTCCGGCCCGTCGGTGCGGAACCACCAGCCGCGCCCGGAGTGGCCGCGCAGCAGGATGGAGCGCCGGTCGCGAGCCAGCGAGGCCTGGACGCCGGGCTCGAGCTGGAAGCGGACCGCATAGGGGGCGGCGATGGCGCGGACCACGTCCTTCTGGCCCGGCGCGGGATGCAGCCGCTCCTCGGCGCGGAGCTCGTCCAGCCGCTGGTCGAGGTAGAGCCGCCGCTGGTGCAGCAGGCCGAAGTCGTGAACCCAGCCGTCGTGCTCGATCTCCAGCCAGACGGCGCCCTCGCCGTCGCGCTGCTGGACCTCGACGTGGAGGGGGCGGCCGACCAGCCTCGGGCCGAGCAGGTCGCCCTTCCAGCCGCCGAGCGGCTCGCCGGGGGTGGTTTCGCCCAGCGTCAGGGTGGAATGGCCCGGCGGCAGGCGCAGCCCCTGACGGTCGGCGGCGCGCGGGGTCCAGCCGCAGCCGGTGATCAGCCGGTCCTTGCCGCACAGGATCTCCAGCGCCAGCGGCTGGGCGCAGGCGGCGGACGACCACGGTCCACGGGCCGGAGGGGCGGCGTCGGCGACGACGGTGAGAAGCGGCGTGCGCAGGCGGACGAGACCGCCGACCGCGCCCGAGGCGCCCGCGCCGGGGCCGTCGACGGTCTCACCGAGGGCCGCGGCGATCCGGGCGGGCGAAGACGCCGCGCCACCCTGGAAGGCGGCCAGCCGTCCGTCCGGCAGGGTGTTCAGGCGGACGGCGCGGTCGAGCCGCCCGATCGCCGCCTGCAGCGCTTCGGGGACCGGTTCGGACACCTGGCCCAGCCCGTCCTCGAGGGTGAGTAGGTCGAGGAGCAGCTCCAGCCCGGCCTCGGGGCTGCGGCTGGCGTGGGAGCCGTCCGGGAGCACGGCCCGGTCAAGGGCGCGCGGCAGCCGGCGCAGGGCGGCCCGGCGCAGGCTCGCCCCGCCGGGACCCGCGACGGCGCAGCCGACCACGGCGGCGGCGACGAGACGCTCGGCGAGCGTGGCGACGCCGCCCGGCGGGCGCAGCAGCTGGCGCCCGTGCCGGCCGAGAATGTCGGCCAGCCGCAGACGCTCGGCCTCGCTGGCGACCTGACCCATGCGACGGGCGGCGCAGGCCAGGTTGAAGGCCCGACGGGCGAGGATGTCCGGGTCCCAGGCGAACGGGGACCAGCGGGCGAAGACCTGGCCCCAGACGAGGGCCAGCCGCACGGCCTCCCGCGCGCCGCGCTCTCCCTGCAGCATCAGCGAGGGCAGCCAGGCGAAGCTGTGCAGGTCGACGGCGAAGGCCCGGGTCGGGCTGGGGCGGTTGAACGGATCCTCCGGAGCGGGGGCGTCGAGCGCCGCGCCGGCGAGGGTGAAGCGCCCGGAGAGAACACCCTTGCCGACGGCCGGGTCGGCGGGCCGGAAGTCGCGCGGCGTGGAGGCGAAGCCGGGCGCGGCGCGGCCCTTCAGGGTCTGGGCGTAGCCGGGCAGGCCGTAGAGCTCGATCCACAGCTGGCGGGTCAGCAGCCGTCCGGCGATGGCGGGCCAGAGCGACGGCCCGGTGGTCGGGCCGGCGGTGCGCACCGGCGTGCGCATCGGCGCGCCGCGCAGGCCTGGGATCTCGCCCGGCGGCGGGGCTGAACCCTCGGTGCGGGCGAAGGGACCGAGCGGACTCACGCCGCCTTCAGCGCCCGGATGTTGGCGGCGTAGGCGTCGGCGCCGCCCTTGAACACGAACGAGCCGGCCACGAGGGCGTCGGCTCCGGCGGCGACGCAGGCGGCGGCGTTGGCCGCGGTGACGCCGCCGTCGACCTGCAGGTGCGCCTTAGAGCCGGCGGCGTCGAGCAGGGCCCGGGCGCGCTCGATCTTGCGCAGCGAGGACGGAATGAAGGACTGGCCGCCGAAGCCGGGATTGACTGACATCAGCAGGACCAGGTCGACGAGGTCGACGACCTCCTCGAGCACGTTCAGCGGCGTGCCGGGGTTCAGCACCACGCCCGCCTTGGCGCCGAGCTGGCGGATGCGGCCCAGGGTGCGGTGCAGGTGCGGACCGCTTTCGGGATGAACGGTGAGGATGTCGGCGCCGGCGTCACGGTAAGCCTCCAGCCACGGGTCGACGGGCGCGACCATCAGGTGCACGTCGAAAGGCAGGGCCGAATGCGGCCGGATCGCTTTCACGATGTCCGGTCCCATGGTCAGGTTGGGCACGAAGTGTCCGTCCATGACGTCGACGTGGATCCAGTCGGCGCCGGCGGTCTCCAGGGCGCGGACCTCCTCGCCGAGGCGGGCGAAGTCGCTGGCGAGAATGGAGGGGCAGATCAGGGGAGCGGCCATGGCCCCCGGATAGGACGCCCCGGCGGCGCGGGCAAGCGAAGGGGTGGCCAGGCGGCGCCGACAAGCTTTACAGTACGGCGCCGGACAAAGCGGAGCGCGCGATGAGCGAACACCTGGCCACAGTCGAATGGAGCCGCGGGGAGCAGCCTTTTCTCGACAACCGCTACGCTCGCGCCCACGAATGGCGCTTCGACGGCGGGGCGGTGGTGCGCGGCTCTTCCGCCCCCTCCAGCGTGCCGGCGCCGCTGTCCGACCCGGCCGCAGTCGACCCGGAGGAGGCGCTGGTGGCGGCGGTGTCGAGCTGCCACATGTTGTTTTCCCTCGCCTATGCGGCGCGGGCCGGCTTCGTCGTCGACAGCTATCGCGACGAGGCGGTGGGCGTCCTCGGCAAGGACGAGCGCGGCAAGGTGTCGATCACGGCGGTGACCTTGCGGCCCGCGGTCGCCTTCTCGGGTGAGACGCGGCCCGACGCCGCGGCGCTGGAGGACCTGCACCACCGGGCCCACGAGGCCTGCTATGTGGCCAATTCGATCCGGGCGTCGGTGGCGGTCGAGCCCGCCGCGGCCTGAGGCGCGACGGCGACGTCCTCCAGCAGGGCGGCGAAGCGCCGCACCGCCTCCTCGGCCAGTTCCGGGTGGTAGCGCATCGGCGGCGCGGTCATCGGCTCGTCGAAGCTGTGGGTGCCGTCGGCGATCCATGTCTCCACCTCGGCCCCGCAGTCGCGGATCATGGCGTGGACCCGCTCGGCGTTGCGGACGCTGGTCAGGTGGTCGGAGCGGGCGATGACGGCCAGGGTCTTCGGGCAGTGCCGCCACGGCCGCATGCGGTTCAGTGCGGCGACGCCGACGTAGGGGTAGGCGAGGTAGCTGGCCAGCACGCCTTCGAGGGGGACGTCGCCGGGATCGACGAGGCCGAGCATGCCAGGAAGGCGCTCGGAGCTCATCGCCTCCATGATGCCCCAGCCGCCGTGGCTCCAGCCGGCCAGGGCGATCTTCGACGGGTCGACGTCCCGGCGGCGGGACACGCCATCCAGCGCCGCCAGCACGTCGCCGGCCCGCTCGTGGCCGCGCAGCAGCAGGCCGGTGCAGACCGTGGCCATGGCGAAGGTCCGGCTCCAGCCGCGCGGGGCGTAGGAATCGACGATGAACGCCCGCCACCCGGCCGCCTGCGCTGCGGCGGCGTACTTCGGCAGGTGATCGCGCAGTCCGCCGCAACCGTGGAAGAGCAGCACCGCCGGCCGCGGACGGTGGTCGTCCGGGCCGAAGACGGTGGTGTGCGGTTCAAGGCGGGCCCAGCGTCGGGAGAGGGTGTCCATGGGCCGAGCCTAGCCGGGGACGGCCCACCCGTCTCCTCCCCGTCGCGCAGCGATGGGGAGGGGGACCATCCGGAGCCGCAGGCGGAGGATGGTGGAGGGGTTCGAAGTCCGGGCGCGCGTCTTCAACCCCTCCACCACCCTGCGGGTGGTCCCCCTCCCCACTGCGTGGGGAGGAGACGGGCGCGCTCAACCAGCGAGCCGCCGCGCGGCGAGCGATAGCGCCCCGGGGTCAGTGACGGAACACGCGCACGCCGGTGAAGGCCATGGCCACGCCCTGTTCGTCGGCGGCGGCGATGACCTCGTCGTCGCGGATCGAGCCGCCGGGCTGGATCACCGCCGTGGCGCCGGCCGCCACCGCCTCGAGCAGGCCATCGGCGAAGGGGAAGAAGGCCTCGGAGGCGCAGGCGGACCCTTGCGCCAGCGAATGGGCCAGCCCCTTGGCCTCGCCGGCCTCTCTCGCCCGAATGGCGGCGATGCGGGCCGAGTCGCGGCGGTTCATCTGGCCGGCGCCGATGCCGGCCGTCTGGCCGTCCTTCGCGTAGACGATGGCGTTCGACTTGACGTGCTTGGCGACCGTGAAGGCGAACAGCATGTTCTGGATCTCGGTCGGCGTGGGCTGGCGGCGGGTGACGATCTTCAGGTCAGCCGGGGCGATGCGCGAGCGGTCGCGGCCCTGCACCAGGAAGCCGCCGGCCACCGAGCGGAACACCTCGCCGGTCGCCAGCGGGTCGGGGAGGCCGTCGGTCAGCAGCAGGCGCAGGTTCTTCTTGGCGGCGAAGACGGCCTTCGCCTCCTCGTCGGCGCCGGGGGCGATGACCACCTCGGTGAAGATGCCGGTGATCGCCTTGGCGTCGGCGCCGGTGAGGGGACGGTTGACCGCCACCACCCCGCCGAAGGCCGAGACCGCGTCGCACTCCAGCGCCCGGGCGTAGGCCTCCTCGAGGCTGTTCCCGACGGCCACGCCGCAGGGGTTGGCGTGCTTGACGATGACGCAGGCCGGGGCCTCGAACTCGGCGACCAGCTCGTATGCCGCGTCGGCGTCGGCGATGTTGTTGTAGCCCAGCTCCTTGCCCTGCAGCTGGCGGGCGTTGGCGACCCCCGGACGGGTCTCGCCGGTGCGGTAGAAGGCCCCGGTCTGGTGCGGGTTCTCGCCGTAGCGCAGGGTCTGGGCGAGCGCGCCGGCGATCGACTTGCGGGACGGGGCGGCGTCGCCCAGCTGGGCGGCGAACCAGCCGGAGACGGCCGCGTCATAGGCGGCGGTGCGGGCGAAGGCGCGGGCCGCCAGCCGCTTGCGCAGCTCCAGCGTCGTCGATCCGCCGGCCTTCAGCGCCTCGACGATCATCGCGATCGACTCGCCGTCGACGGCGACTGCGACGTAGCCGTGGTTCTTCGAGCCCGAGCGGATCATGGCCGGGCCGCCGATGTCGATGTTCTCGATCGCCGCCTCGAAGTCGCCGCCCGACGCCACCGTCTGCTCGAACGGATAGAGGTCGATCCAGAGCACATCGATGCCGCCGATGCCGTGCGCGGTCATCGCCTCGGCGTGGGCCGGGGCGTCGCGCACCCCCAGCAGGCCGCCGTGCACCACCGGGTGCAGGGTCTTGACCCGGCCGTCCATCATCTCCGGGAAGCCGGTCAGGTCGGCGACGTCCTTCACCGGAAGGCCGAAGCCGGCGATGGCGGCGCGGGTGCCGCCGGTCGAGACCAGCTCGACGCCGAGGTCGTGCAGGGTGCGGGCGACGTCCTCCAGCCCGGTCTTGTCGCTCAGCGAGATCAGCGCGCGCTTCGGCGCCACGCGGTCGGGCGCGGGGGGAAAGTCGGGAGCGGCGGGCATGGCGGCGTCCGTATGTCAGGGGCGGGGAGGGATGCGGCGGGCTCTAGCATCCAATGGCCGGGGATTGAACCGCGGAGGGATTGCACATGGGACAGAACCTCGCGGCCGCGACTAGACTGCGACGCCTGGTTCTGGTGGAGGGGCGAGGAAGGTGATGCGGAGCTACTACCGCCGGATTGGCCGGACCATGATGGCCTTCGGCGTTTCGCTTCCGATCTTCTTCACACTGCTGACGCTCGGCGCCGTCGGCGCGGAGGTCGATCATTCCGACTCGATGAGAGAAGCTGTCGGGGCTCTCCTTGGCGTCTATGCGGCTTCCTCGGCCGCATTCCTGATTGGCCGAGTACTGGCGCGAATACCTCCCGTCGGCTGACCTGGGGGCTCAGCCGGTCACGCGCCTGCATCCCAAGTTGGCTGCGCGAATTCCACCACCACCGGCTCCCGCCCGAGAAGCTGCAGGAACCGCCGGAAATCGGCTTGCCCCAGCGCCGTGGTCGCCGTGTTGGTCAGCGGGTGGAAGTTGACGACGTCGGCGTCCCACAGGGCCTTGTCGAGGATGAAGGTCACGCGCTGGTCGGGGTCGTTGATCAGGCCGAGCGCTGTCACCGAGCCGGGTCGGACGCCGAGGGTCTCCCACAGCAGGGTCTCGTTGCCGAAGCTGAGGCGGGCCGAGCCGATCCATTTGTCCACCCGCTTCAGGTCGATCACCGTGTCCTGACGGGCCGAGATCAGCCACAGCTTCCCCTTCTTGTCCTTGAGGAACAGGTTCTTGGTGTGGGCGCCCGGCATGGCGGCCTTGAGCTCGTGCCCCTCGTCGACGCGGAACACGGCCGGGTGGTCATGGGTGACGTGCGGGATGCCATGCTCCGCCATCCAGGCCAGCAGGCGGTCGCGGTCGTAGGCGGGCGCGGGGAGGACGGCGGCGTCGGCGATCGGCTTGTATTCGGTCATCGGGCGAAGCTAGGGGTGAAGGCCTGTCGCCACCAGCCTGCCGGAGATCGCCCGTGGAGCTCGAATGCTACCCCATGATGCCGCAGCCGCCGGACCTCGTGCCGGGGCGGCAGTCGCGCAACTGGATGGACGCCTTCGCCAGCCGGCACCCCTACCGCTGCCTGCCGCTCACCATGGCCAACACCACGGGCTGGGAGATCCTGTGCCCGATCACCTTCACGGCCGAATGGAACGGCGGGCCGAGCCAGGACGACATCACGATCACGCCCGAGCGGCCGGTCCCGAACCTGAAGCACATCGTCACCTCGCACTTTTCGCGCGGGGTGCTGACGATGCATCCGCAGTACCTGTTCCGCACCCCGCCGGGCTGGGGCCTTCTGGCCGGCGGGTCGCCCAACCACGTCAAGGACGGCATCCAGCCGCTGACCGGGCTGATCGAGACCGACTGGCTGCCCTTCCCCTTCACCATGAACTGGATCTTCACCCGGCCCGGGCGGGTGAAGTTCGAGAAGGGCGAGCCGTTCTGCTTCATCACCCCGATCGAGCACCGCAAGGTCGAGCAGTTCGAGCCGGTGATCCGCTCTCTGGAGTCCAACCCCAGCATGCACGGCCAGTTCGAGGCCTGGAACCGGGCGCGGACCGACTTCAACCAGCGCCTCGCCGCCGGCGATCCGGAGGCGGCGAAGGAGGCCTGGCAGCGCTACTACTTCAAGGGCGAGGTGCCCGAGGACCTCGGCAAGGCCCCGGAGACGCATGTGAACAAGCGGCGGCTGAAGGGGCCGAGGATCGGGTAGGTAGGGACTAGGTTCTAGGGACTAGGTTTTAGGGGACGAGCGCCGTCTTCCCTAGCCCCTAGAGCCTGGCACCTAGCCGCTCCCTTACATCGCTCGCGGCACGCGCGGGCCGAGGTTGTCGATCACCTCGCGGGCGTCGAAGGCGTTGGGGTCGCCAGCCGGCTTGGGGCCGCGACCCATGACGATCTCGGCGGTGGCCTCGTAGCGGTCGATCTCGCGGACGTCGAAGTCGGGGCCGAACGGGTCGTACCACGGGCTCCAGTAGCCGCGGCGGTAGTAGCGCCAGCGCGGACCCCAGAACGGGCTGTACCGGTCATAGTAGAACGGGTCGGGCGTGGCCTGGTAGCGCACGTCGCGGTCGGTGGCGCGCTCGATGGTGGCGAACCAGTCGTAGCCGTTCTGAACCGTCACCTCGGCGGCGCGCAGCAGCAGGGCCATCTCGACCTGTTCGCGGCTGGTCACCGAGTTGCCGGCGAAGCTGATGCGGTAGCGGTCGGCGTCGATGCGTTGTTCCGAATAGCCGTAACGGCTGCCGTAGCCGGCCGGGCCGTAGGGGGTCGCCGTGGCGCAGGCCGACAGCGCCAGCGCGGCCGAGGCCAGCACGGCCGCGGACTTGAGGAAGCGAGGATTCATCGGAGGTCTCCTTGTCGCGACATTCCGCGCCATACGGGATGAACGGGCGCTGAACGGCGGCGGTTCCGCCGGACGCAAGTCCTTACAAACGCGAGACTATAAGCACGGCCGCGGCGAGCAGGAGCAGGCCGGTGAGGAGGGCGAAGCCGCGCCGGAAGCGGGGTTCGGTCATGCGCCGGGCCAGGGCCGCCCCGCCCAGACCGTAGGCGGACATGCTGAGCACGTCCATGCCGATGGTGGCCAGGGCGAACAGGGCCAGCTGCGGGGCGGCGGGCCGGTTCACGTCGAGGAAGGGCGGCAGGACGGCGGAGAAGAACAGCACGATCTTCGGGTTGGCGATCTGGACCATGAAGCCGTCGACGAAGGCGCCGCGGCCGAGCCGGATCGGGGTGTGGCCGGTTTCCGCGCCGCCCGCGCGAAAGGCGCCGATCAGCGCCTTGACGCCCAGCCAGGCCACGTAGAGGGCGCCGGCGATCGAGATCAGCCGGAAGGCGGCGGGAAAGGCCACAATCAGCGCGCCGAGGCCGAGCGCGGCGGCGGCGAACCACACGAGGGTGGCGGCGTTCATGCCGGCCACCCCGGCGAGCGCGCCCATCGGGCCGCGCTGCACGCCATTGGCGATGGAGAAGACGTTGGCCGGCCCGGGCGTGATCGCCATCACGGCCATGACGCCGAGGAAGGCGGCGTAGAAGTGCGGATCGACGGGCAGGGCGGGCATGGCCGGTCCCTGTCGGGCCGGCCGCTCCCGCGGTCAAGCGCGATCAGTCGGCGGCGGGCGGCGCCGGCTCGGCGACGGCGTCAGCGGCGATCTCCGCGGTGGCGGCGTTGACCTCGGTCATGGCGGCGTCGACCTCGTCGAGCGCGCCGCCGATCGCGTAGTCGGCCATCAGGCCGTAGGTGGCCATGTGCTCGGGGTCGTTGGAGGCCCAGGCCCCGTTCATGGCCATGCCGCCGGCCGCCGCCATGGCGCCGGAGAGGTTCACCTCGCGCATGGCCTCGACGACGACGGCCTCGATGTCGACTTCGGCGAGCGCCTGGCCGGCGATCTGGGCCGCATGCTGGCTGACCACGGCTGTGAAGGCCTGGACGTCCGGCGCGTACTCGCCCCACAGGGCGGCGATGCGCGTCTCGCGCTGGTCGTCGGTCAGGCTCTCGTCGGCGCCGAGGGCCTCGGCGCGCTCCCCGAACTCCTCCATGCGCGCCTCGAAGCGCTCAGCCGCGGCCTCGATCGCCGCCTCGGCCGAGGCGGCGGAGGTCTCGGCCGGGGGGGCTTCCTGCGCGGCGGCGGACAGCGGCAGAACGGCGAGGGCGGCGGCGAGGGACAGGGCCTTGATCATGGCGATCTCCTTGGGTCGCCGGCGAAGGTCGGCCCAACGCCGTTCGACCTCAAGTGAAATCGCGGTAAGGCGGCGGGGCCCGGCCCCGCCGCCGCGCGAGCTATTCGCTGACGCCGGAAGCGGCGGCCAGGACCTCGGCCTTCGCCTGGGCGGGGATGCCGCGAACCTGGGCGTCGATCATCGGGCCGGCCATGGCGGCCTGCGCCTGCGCCTCGGGCGGCAGGCTCGCCATCTGCGAGGCGATGAAGCCCTTGAGGGTTTCGGCGAAGGCGTCGGCTTCCGGCTGGTAGCGGGCCGCGATGGCGTCGAGGTCGGCGGAGGCCTTCGCCTGGTCGCCGCTGGCGGCCGTGGCGGCGGCCTGCATCTCCGAGGTCATCTCGCCCATGCGGGCCTCGAAGGCGTCGGCCCGGAGCTCCAGTTCGGCCTCGGTCATGGGCGCCTCGGCGGCGGCGGCCGGCGCGGCCGGCGCTTCCTGGGCGAAGGCGGGCGCGGCGAAGGCCAGGACGGCCGAGGCGGCGAGGACGAGACGGAGAGACATGAAGGATTCCTGGAATGCGGCGGCGCCGGCGGCGGCGGATGCAGAATGGCGCCGACGCGGCGCGCAGGCGAGTGGATTCCGCCTCACCCGCGGTCGCGCGCGTCCCGCTTGCCCAGAACGCGCAGGCGCAGGGCGTTGAGCTTGATGAAGCCCTCGGCGTCGCGGTGGTCGTAGGCCACGGCGCCCTCCTCGAAGGTGACCAGCTCCTGGTCGTAGAGGCTGTCGGGGCTCTCGCGGCCGATCACCGTGGCGTTGCCCTTGTAGAGCTTGACCCGGACGGTCCCGTTGACCCGCTGCTGGCTGTGGTCGATGGCGGCCTGCAGCATCTCGCGCTCGGGCGAGAACCAGAAGCCGTTGTAGATCAGCTGGGCGTACTTGACCGCCAGCTCGTCTTTCAGGTGCATGGCGCCGCGGTCCAGGGTGATGGACTCGATGCCGCGGTGGGCGGCCAGCAGGATGGTCCCGCCGGGGGTCTCGTAGACGCCGCGCGACTTCATGCCGACGAAGCGGTTCTCGACCAGGTCGAGCCGGCCGATGCCGTTGTCGTGGCCCAGCTGGTTGAGGCGGGTGAGCAGCTCCGCCGGGGACAGTCTCTCGCCGTCGATGGAGACGGCGTCGCCCTTCTCGAAGCCGATGGTGATCACGGTCGGCTGGTCGGGGGCGTCCTCCGGGGACAGGGTGCGCTGGTGGACGAACTCGGGCGCCTCGACCGCCGGGTCCTCCAGCACCTTACCCTCGGAGGAGGAATGCAGCAGGTTGGCGTCGACCGAGAAGGGCGCCTCGCCGCGCTTGTCCTTCGAGATCGGGATCTGGTGCTTCTCGGCGAAGTCGAGCAGGGCCTCGCGGCTGCGGAACGACCACTCGCGCCACGGCGCGATGACGCGGATGTCGGGCTCCAGCGCGTAGTAGCCGAGCTCGAAGCGGACCTGGTCGTTGCCCTTGCCGGTAGCCCCGTGACAGACGGCGTCGGCGCCGAGCTGGCGGGCGATCTCGATCTGGCGTTTGGCGATCAGCGGCCGGGCGATCGAGGTGCCGAGGAGGTACTGGCCCTCGTAGACGGTGTTGGCCCGGAACATCGGGAAGACGTAGTCCCGCACGAACTCCTCGCGCAGGTCGTCGATGAAGATGTTCTCCGGCTTGATCCCCAGCTTCAGCGCCTTTTCGCGAGCCGGGGTCAGCTCCTCGCCCTGGCCGAGATCGGCGGTGAAGGTGATGACCTCCGCCCCGTACTCGGTCTGCAGCCACTTGAGGATGATCGAGGTGTCCAAGCCGCCCGAATAGGCGAGGACGACCTTCTTCGGGGCGGGGGCGGAAGACGACATGGCGGAGGTCCTTCGGCGCGCGCGGGGAGGCGCTGGAGCGTGCGGCGCTTAAAGGACCAGACGCCCCGCGATGCAAGGGCGGGATTGGGGCGCCGATCAGCGTTCAGCGGGTAAGGTTCAGGCAAGGAGTTGGAAGGCGGGTCTTAAGCTTTGCCCGTCAGACTCCGCCGGTGATCCCGCACCGCGCCCCGTCTCCGGTCGACAAGCTCGCGCTCGCCGTCGTGCACGCGCCCGAACGGGCCATGCCGGCGCCGGTCGGCGCACGCGAGGAATCGCTGCGATTCCTGCTGCAGACCGCCGCCGACGCGGGCGTGACCGTGGTCGCGACCCGGCCCGAGGGCGACGGCGAGCGCCTGCTCGGCCAGGCCTGGCCCTTCCCCTCGCCGTTCCAGGTGACGGTGCGCACCGTCCCGATCGCCGAGGGCGTCGACCGGGTCGAGGCGCGCGCCCGCCGCTCGCTGGAGCGCCTCGGCCTGCCGCGCGGCGACGCCCTGCTGGCCGCCAGCGCCGCCGAACTGGTGGGTTCGGAAGGCCGGGAGCTGTGGGAGCGGATGCAGGCGCTGAAGGACCGCGGCCTGTTCCGTCGCATCGGCTTCTGCGCCACCATGGAAGACGGCCCGGCGCTGCTGGCCCGACGCTTCCAGCCGGATCTCGTGCAGCTGCCGTGCAGCCTGCTGGACCAGCGCGCCCACCGCACCGGGGTGCTGGACGAACTGGCGAGCCTCGGCGTCGATATCCACCTGTCGTCGGTGTTCGCCGGCGGCCTGCTGTTCATGAGCGGCGACAGCCTCCCGCCGGAGATGAACCGCTATGCGCCGCAGCTGTCGCGCATCCGCCGGCGGCTGGCCGAAGCCCGCGTCGACCCGATGCAGGCCGTGCTGGCCTACACCCTCGGCCTGCCGCAGGCCTCGGCGGTGGTGGCGAGCGCCGCTTCTGCGGCCGAACTGCGCGCCATGCTGGCGGCGGCCCACGCCCCCGCGCCGGCGCTGGACTGGGGCCAGCTGCAGCTGGAGCAGCCGGCCCCCGTCCTCGCCACCGTGCGCCGGATCAGTAGCGCAGCCTGAGGCCGACGTAGGCGGACCGGCCCGGCTCGCCGTAGCCGAACACCTGCTGGTAGGCTTCGTCCGTCAGGTTCTCGATCCGCGCGGTGAGGGTGACCTGCTCCGTCAGGACGTATGAGCCGGCCAGACTGGCGGTGACGAAGCCGTCCCGCACCACCGCAGCAAACCCGTCGGAGTCGTCCTGGTCGCTTTCGGCCCGCACGGTGACGGCGGCCGACAGGCGCTCGCCGCTCCAGCCCAGCGTCGCCGAAGCGGCATGTTCCGGCACGCGCAGCAGCCGGGCGCCGGTCGTCTCGTCGCGGGCGTCGGTCCACGCATAGGCCGCCGTCAGGTCGAAGCCGCCGCCCAGCCGGGCGCGGCCCTCCAGCTCCACCCCGTCCGTCGCCGTCTCGGCGATGTTGACGTAGCGGCCGGCCACATAGCTGATCTGATCCTCGACCTTCAGCCGGTAGAGGGTGGCGCGGCCCTCCAGCCGCCGGTCGGCGGAGCGCCAGCCGATCGCCGCCTCGAGCCCTTCGGCGGTCTCGGGAACGAGGGTCGGCCAGGGCTGCGGCGCGAAGCAGAAGTCGCACACCGCCTGGCTGATCGACGGGGCCTTGAAGCCCGTCCCCCAGGCCGCCGACAGGGTCACCCCCGCGCCGGCGTCGAAGGCGGCCGAGAGGCGGCCGGTGGTCTTCGCGCCGAAGTCGTCGGTGGCGTCGTGGCGGAGCGCGCCGGTCAGGCTGAGCCGCGCGACCGGCTCCACCCGCGCCGTGGCGAAAGCCGAGGTCGTCCCGAGCTCGCCGGTCAGGCCGGTGGAGAGGCGGCCCTCCGCGTCCTCACGCTCGGCCCCGAGGACGAAGTCGACGCCGCGGGCGGTCCCGGTCGCCTGCCAGCGCCACGCCTGCCGGGAGGCGTCGAAGACGGAGGGGAAGTCCGAGACGGTCTCGCGGGTCAGGTCGTGCACGGAGAGGCTGAACCGGTGGTCGAGGCCCAGCGCCGACAGGTGCAGCCGGCCGAAGCCGGACCACTGCTCGCTGGTCTGCGTGTCCGGCGTGTCGGCGAGAACGAAGGCGGGGGCGGGATAGCCGTCTAGGTCGACCTCGGCGTCGGTCCAGCGCAGCGAGCCGTCTACCGAGATGGAGGGGCTGAAGGCGTAGCGGCCCTTGATGCCGGCGGTGGTGGAGCGGAGGCCGTCGCGTTCGGCGCCGCCGTCGCGGGCGTCGGCGGCCGAGATCCCCTCGGAGACCACGTGCGACAGCCAGGCTCCGACCGCCCGGTCGACGTCGGCGGTCCCGACGGCCAGACGGCCGCGCCGGGTGTCGAAGGACCCCGCCTCGAGGTCCGCCGCGACGCCGTCGGTCTCGCGGGTGGTGAAGGCGATCACGCCGCCGATGGCGTCCGAGCCCCACAGCGACGACTGCGGTCCCGACAGCACCTCGATGCGTTCGATGTCGGCCAGGTCGAAGCCGCCGAAATCGAAGGCGCCGTTGACCTCGGCGGGATCGTTGACCGGCACGCCGTCGACCAGCACCAGGGTCTTGCCCGGCCCGGCCCCGCGCATGCGCACCTGGGCGACGCCGCCGAAGGCGCCCGAGCGCACCACCGACAGGCCGGGCACGTCGGCGAGGATGTCGGCGGCGAAGACGGCGCCGCGCCGGTCGATGGTCGCGCGGTCGACGACCCGCGCGCCGGGCGTGTCCTGCACGATGGCGGGCAGGCGCGTGGCGGTGACCACCACCTCGTCCAGGGGGTCCGCCGCCGCATCCGGCGTGCGGGCGTGGGACGGCAGGGGAAGGACTACGGCCGCGGCCGTGGTGAGAAGAAGGGCTCGCTGCATGGCGAAGGCTCCGTCGGTCTCCGCGCGAGCGCCCGCGGCGACGTGGCTGACGACCGGCCCGCCCGGGGGGCGACGCTGGGACCGGGTCGTCACGACGGTTCACCGCGCCCCTGCCTCATCCCGGACAGCGACGGACGACGTCGGCGGCCAGGTCTCCTGGCTTGCGGGTCGCCAGCCGCCCCTCACGCCTTCCCGGTCTCCCAGTGGCGCCGGGGATCGCTCCCCGGATCGAAGGACGGCCTCGCCGCCTACAGTTGCGGGCACAGCCGCGGTGTTGGACCGCGTTCCCTTAACCGCCTGCACCGCTTGTCGCAGCGCGTCCGAGTCTGTGCAAGACGGCCCGCTGTGGCTTGAGCGCGCAGGCGCATTCCTTCACCCTGCGCCGCTCCCCATGAACGCTCCGCTCGTCCCCCCGCCGAAAGCCGCCGACCTGCCGTCCGCCGAGGGCGTGACGCCGGTCATGGCGCAATTCCTGGCGGCCAAGGCCAGCCAGCCGGACGCCATTCTGTTCTTCCGCATGGGCGACTTCTACGAGCTGTTCTTCCGGGACGCCGAGATCGCCGCGTCGGCGCTGGGCATCACCCTGACCAAGCGCGGCAAGCACCAGGGCGAGGACATCCCGATGGCCGGGGTGCCGGTGCACGCGCTGGAGGGCTATCTGGCGCGGCTGATCCGGCAGGGCTTCAAGGCGGCCATCTGCGAGCAGATGGAGGACCCGGCCGAGGCGAAGAAGCGCGGCTCCAAGGCGGTGGTGAGGCGCGACATCGTGCGGGTGGTGACGCCCGGCACCCTGACCGAGGACAGTCTGCTGGACGCGCGTGGGGCCAACCGGCTGGCGGCGGTGGCGCTGCGCCGTGGGCGGGCGGCCGTGGCGGTGGTCGAACTGTCGGCCGGCGAGGTCGATGTGATCGCCTGCGGTCTTGAGGACCTCGGGGCGGCGCTGGCCTCGTTCCGGCCGTCGGAGGTGCTGGTTCCGGACCGGCTGTTCGGCGACGAGAGCGCCAAGGCGGCGCTGGACGGGTGCGGCGGGGTGGTCCAGGCCCTGCCGCAGGCGCTGGCCGAGCCGGTCGGGGCCCGGACGCGGGTCGAGCGGCTGTACGGGGTCGCGTCGCTGGACGGTTTCGGAGCCTTCGAGGAGTGCGAGGTCTCGGCGCTGGGTCTCGTCGCCGCCTACCTGGAGACGACCCAGGCCGGCAAGGCTCCGGCGCTGCGGCCGCCGCGCCGCTCGGGCGACAGCGGCTTCCTCGCCATCGACCCGGCCACCCGGCTGAGCCTCGAGATCGACCGCACCCAGAGGGGCGAGCGCGACGGGTCGCTGCTGGCCTGCATCGACCGCACCGTCACCTCGGGCGGGGCCCGGGCGCTGGCCGAGCGCGTCGCCCGGCCGCTGCGCGACCCGACGGCGATCAACCACCAGCTCGACGCGGTCGAATGGCTGCTGGAGCGCCGCGACCTGCGCCGCGACCTGCGCGACGGGCTGAAGGGGTCCTCGGACGTGGCCCGGGCCGTGTCGCGGCTGGCGCTGGGGCGGGGCGGGCCGCGCGATCTGGCCGCCATCCGCACCGGCCTGTCGATCGCGGAAGGTGTGGCCGGCCTGTTCCCGCCGGCGCGCGATCCCCTGACCGGCCCGCCGGCGCGGATCGCCGAATGTCTCGACCGGCTCACCCTGACGCCGGAGGTGGGGCGGCTGCTGGCGGAGCTGACGGCCGGCCTGGTCGCCGAGCCGCCGCACCTCGCCCGCGACGGCGGCTTCGTGGAGGCCGGCTTCCGGCCGGAGCTGGAAGAGGCGCGGGCCCTGCGCGACGACAGTCGCCGCGTGGTGGCCGAGCTGGAGGCCCGCGCGGTCGCGGAGTCCGGCGTGGCCTTCAAGGTTCGCCACAACGCCGTGCTGGGCTATTTCCTCGAGGCGAGCGCGAAGGCGGCCGAGCCCTTGCTGCGGCCCGCCGCGGAGAGCCCGTTCATCCACCGCCAGACCCTGGCCAA
Source organism: Brevundimonas viscosa (assembly GCF_900116065.1). GTDB lineage: Bacteria > Pseudomonadota > Alphaproteobacteria > Caulobacterales > Caulobacteraceae > Brevundimonas > Brevundimonas viscosa. Next base: position 429,395 of record NZ_FOZV01000001.1, on the reverse strand, counting down.
CCAGGTGCGGTTCACGACAGTCGAGCTGTCGGAGCTGGATGCGAAGATCAGTCAGGCGGGGCAGCGGGCGCTGGCCATCGAAGCCGAGACCTTCGAGGGCTGGCGACGCACGGTGCAGACGCTGGCCCGGCCTCTGCAGGCCGTGGCCGAGGCGCTGGCCGAGCTGGACGCCCATGCGGCCCTGGCGGCGTGGGCCGAGGAGGTCGGGGCGGTGCGGCCGGAGGTCGACGACGGCCTGTGCTTCGAGGTGACGGCGGGCCGCCACCCGGTGGTCGAGGCGGCCGTGAAGGCGCAGGGCGACCCCTACACCCCCAACGACTGCCGGCTGGACGGCTCGGGGTCGGCCTGCGCGCGATTGTCGATCGTCACCGGCCCGAACATGGCCGGCAAGTCGACCTTCCTGCGCCAGAACGCCCTGCTGGTGGTGCTGGCCCAGGCCGGCGCCTTCGTGCCGGCGAAGGCGATGCGGCTGGGCGTGGTCGACCGGCTGTTCAGCCGCGTCGGGGCGGGCGACGACCTGGCGCGGGGGCGCTCGACATTCATGATGGAGATGGTCGAGACCGCGGCGATCCTGACCCAGGCGACGGCGCGCAGCTTCGTGGTGCTGGACGAGATCGGCCGCGGCACGGCCACCTGGGACGGGCTGGCCATCGCCTGGGCCACGGCCGAGGCGCTGCACGACCGCAACCGCGCCCGCACCCTGTTCGCCACCCACTATCACGAGCTGGCCGGGCTGGAGACGCGGCTGGCCCACGTCTGCAACCTGTCGATGCGGGCCCGGGAGTGGAACGGCGAGCTGGTCTTCCTGCACGAGGCGGCGCCGGGGGCGGCGGATCGCTCCTACGGGGTGCAGGTGGCGAAGCTGGCGGGCGTGCCGCCGGCGGTGGTGGCCCGCGCCCGTGAGGTGCTGGACCGGCTGGAAGGGGAGAAGCAGGCGGCCTCCAGCCTCGACGACCTGCCCCTGTTCGCGGTGGCCGAGCCGCCGCCTCCGCCGCCGCGCGCCTCGGCGGTGGAGGACGCCCTGTCGGGCATCGACCCGGACGACCTGAGCCCCCGCGAGGCGCTGGAGGCGCTGTACCGGCTCAAGGGGCTGGCGGGCCGGTGAGCGACGACCTCGACGCCCGGCTGGCGGCGGCGGCGGCGGCCTCGGTCCCGGACGTGCGCCGGGCGGCGGCGGAGATCCTGCGCGAGGCCTGGGAGGCGGGGCGGGCGCGGGCGGCGCGGAGGCTGGAGGCCGGCGCCGACGGCGTGACGGTGGCCCGGCTGTACGCCGCCGCCGCGGACGAGATGCTGCAGGCGCTGTGGCGTCTCGCGGCGGAGGTTCTTTATCCAGCGCCCAATCCGACCGAGGCCGAACGGCTGACCCTGCTCGCCGTGGGGGGCTACGGGCGGGCGGTGCTGGCGCCCTGGTCCGACCTCGACCTGCTGTTCCTGCGGCCGTGGAAGTCGACCCCGCGCAGCGAGCAGGTCGCCGAGTTCATGCTCTACGTGCTGTGGGATCTGGGGGTGAAGGTCGGTTCGGCGGTTCGCTCGGTCGACGAAAGCCTCGCGCTCGCGAAGCGCGACATGACGGTGCGGACCGCCCTCCTGGAGGCGCGGCCGCTGGCCGGCGACGCGGAGCTGGCGGAGAGCTTCATCACGCGCTTCCAGGCCATGGTGCGCAAGGCCGACCCCCGGCCGTTCATCGCGGCCAAGCTGGAGGAGCGGGACGTGCGCCACCGCAAGGCCGGGGCGGTGCGCTACCGGGTCGAGCCCAACGTCAAGGACGGCAAGGGCGGCCTGCGCGACCTCAACACCCTGTTCTGGATCGCCCGCTCGCTGGCGCCCGACAGCCCGCTCGGCGCGCGGGTGCTGGACGACCTCCTGACCGCGCGCGAGCGTCGCACCTTCGAGGAGTCGTTCGACTTCCTGTGGCGCACGCGGGCCCACCTCCACCTCGTCGCCGGCCGGGCGGAGGAAAAGCTGACCTTCGACCTGCAGCCCGAGGTGGCGCGGCGGATGGGCTGGCGCGGACGTGGTGACGAGCCGGCGGTGGAGCGTTTCATGCGCCGCTACTTCATCGTCGCCCGGGACGTCGGGGCGCTGACCCGCGCCATGTCGGCCAAGCTGGAGGCGCGCGAGCAGAAGAAGGCGCTGAGCCTGTCGCGCCTGATCCGGGGGCGGCGGCGCAAGCTGGGGATCGAGGGCTTCGTGCGCGTCGCCGGCCGACTGTCGGTGACCGGACCCGAGGTCTTCGCCGACGACCCCGCCAAGCTGCTGATCCTGTTCCGCACGGCGGACGAGCATGACCTCGACCTGCACCCCGACGCCTTCTCGGCGGTGACCCGGTCGCTGTCGCTGGTGACGCCCTCGCTGCGGCGCGATCCGGAGGCGACCCGGGCCTTCCTCGACATCCTGGCGCAGGGGCAGCGGCCCTACCGCACCCTGACGCTGATGAACGAGACGGGCCTGCTGGGCCGCTTCCTGCCCGAGTGGGGGCGGATCGTCGGCCAGACCCAGTTCAACATGTACCACGCCTACACGGTGGACGAGCACACCCTGCAGGCGGTCGGGATCATCAACGACCTGTGGCGGGGCAAGCTGAAGGCGGAGCACCCCAACGCCTCGGAGATCGTGCACCGCATCGCCGACTTCGAGGCCCTGATGCTGGCCATGCTGCTGCACGACGTCGGCAAGGGCGGCGACCGTGGGCAGCTGGAGGACGGGGCCATCGCCGCGCGCCGGGCGTGCGACCGGCTGGGGCTGGACCCGCGGCGCACCGAGTTCGTGGTCTGGCTGGTGCGCCATCACCTGGTGTTGTCCGACTACGCCCAGAAGCGCGACGTGTCCGATCCGGCCACGGTGCGCGGCTTCGCCGGGATCGTCGGGGATCCCGAGCGGCTGCGCACCTTGCTGGTGCTGACTGTGGCGGACATCCGCGCCGTCGGGCCGGGGGTGTGGAACGGCTGGAAGGGGCGGCTGATGCGCGATCTCTACCTGCGCACCGAGGCGGTGTTCCGGGGCGAGGGCGTCAGCCGCATCGATCCGCTGGAGGAGTATCCGGCGCTGGTCGCGCGGGCGGCGGAGAGCGGCGGCGCCGCCGAGGTGGTGGCGGATCGGGAGGCGGACGAGGGCGATGAGGTCCGGCCGGCCACGCGGGTGGCGGTGGCGGCGCGCGACCGGCCCGGCCTGTTCGCCGACCTCGCCGCCGCGCTGGCCGTGGCCGGGGCGGACGTGGTCGGGGCCCGGGTCGCCACCGCGGCCGACGGCACGGCCATCGACGTGTTCGAGCTGCAGGACGGGGCGGGCGCGCCTTACGGAGAGGCCGAGCCGCGGCGGCTGGTCCGCCTCACCGCGGCGCTGGAGAAGGCCGCGCGCGGGGAGGCGAGGGCGGCGCCGCCGTCCGACCGGCCCAGCCCGCGGCGCGCCACCTTCGACGTGCGGCCGGTCGCGCTGATCGATCTGGAGGAGTCTCCGGATGCGGCGGTGATCGAGGCGTCGGGGGCCGACCGCCCCGGCCTGCTGGCGGATGTCGCGCGCGTGCTGGCCGACCACGGCCTGTCGATCCGGTCGGCCCATATCGCCGGCTTCGGCGAGCGGGCGGTGGACAGCTTCTACGTCACCGACGGCGAGGGCCGGAAGCCGCAGACCGGCCCGGCGCTCGAGCAGTTGCGGACGGCGCTGGAGCGGGTGCTGGACCGCCCCGAGCCGGCCGTCCCGCCGGTCTCGACGCCGGTCCGGGCCAGCCAGCGCGACGTCACCGAGATCCGCCGCCGGCGGCCCCACCGGACCGTATCGCCCGCCGCGGAAGCAGGCTAAGCCTCGCCCGATCCCGCAAATCCCGAGTTCCCGATGAGCCTGGCCCGCAACACCCTGGTGCAGTCGTCTTTGACGCTAGGGAGCCGCGTGCTCGGCTTCGCTCGCGACATGGCGCTGGCCGCCCGCTTCGGCCAGGGGCCGATGATGGACGCCTTCACCACCGCGCTGATGCTACCCAACATGTTCCGGCGGCTGTTCGCGGAGGGCGCCTTCGCCCAGGCCTTCGTGCCGGTCTATGGCGGCGTGCGGGCGCGGGACGGGGACGAGGCGGCGGCGGTCACCGCCTCGGAGGCCCTGTCCTTCATGTTCGCCGTGGTCGCCGGCTTCACCATCCTGCTGCAGGTGCTGATGCCGTGGATCATGCCGTGGCTGCTGTCGACCTACCGCGACGATCCCGCGGTGCTGCGGGTGGCGGTGACGGCGACCCAGCTGGCCATGCCCTACCTCGCCTGCATGACCATCGCCTCGCTGCTCTCGGGGGTGCTGAACACCGCCGGCCGGTTCGCCCTGTCGGCGGCGGTGCCGATCTTCCTGAACCTGTGCACCCTTGCCCCGCTGCTGGCCGCCTACGCCTTCCCCGCCAGTCAGGCGACGGTGCTGCTGTGGGTGACCGCGGCGGTGACGGCGTCGGGCGTCGTCCAGGCGGCCCTGCTGTGGCGCGGCGTTCGCCGGCTCGGCGTTCGGCTGAACCTGTCGTGGCCGCGGCTGACTCCGAGCGTGCGCCGCACCCTCGCCCTGGCCGTGCCGGGGGCGCTCGCGGGCGGCGCCATGCAGATCAACTCGGTGGTCAGCCAGGTGCTGGCCGGTTCGGACGAGGGGGCCCGCTCCGTGCTCTACAACGCCGACCGCCTTTACCAGCTGCCGCTCGGCCTGATCGGCGTCGCCATCGGCCTGGCGCTGGTGCCCCGCCTGACGCGGGCCTTCGTCGCCGGCGACCACGACGGCGGGCGTCGCACGCTCGACGACGGGGTCACCCTGGCCATGGTCTTCACCCTGCCGGCCGCCGTGGCCCTGTTCACCATCCCCTACTTCCTGATCGACGCCACGGTGACGCGCGGGGCCTTCACCTCGGCCGACGCGGCGCGCACCGCCGATGTGCTGCGCCAGTTCGCCTGGGGCGTGCCGGCCTTCGTGCTGGCCAAGGTGCTGACCCCGCCCTTCTTCGCCCGCGAGGACACCCGCCGGCCGATGATCTACGCGGTGACGGCCGTGATCTTCACCGTCATCGTCGGCACGGCGCTGTTCTTCTGGATCTCGCGCAGTGGCGGCGACGGGGTGCTGGGCCTGGCGGTGGCGACCAGCCTGTCGGCATGGCTGAACGTCGGCCTGCTGGGCGGAACCCTGGTGCGCGAGCATGTCTGGGCGCCCTCCGCGCGCTTCGTCGGCCGCATGGCGCGGGTGCTGGCGGCGACCGCCGCCATGGCCGCGGTTCTGGTGGCGGCCGGGGTCGGCTACGACACGCTGAGCCGGTTGTTGCTGGCCAAGGAGATCGCCGTGCTGGTCGTCTGCGGCGTCGGCGCCGTCGTCTACGGGGCCGCCCTGCTGCTCTTCCGGGCGGTCACGGTGACGGAGCTGAAGGCGGTGCTGCGGCGCGAGCCGGGATCCTCGGTCCCGTCCGCTCTGGACTGACCGCCGAGGCCGCGATAAGCGGGCCGTGATGACGCCTTCGGGACAGATGTTCGCCGGCCGGCGATGGCGCGGCTGATCCGCCGCCACCTTCTCTGCGCGTCCGCGCGCGCCTGATCCTGCCCTCCTCCCGAGTTCACGACCCATGACCGACCAGACCCCGGCCCCCTCCGCTCCGGCCTACGGGGGCCCCCGCCGCATCCTGTCCGGCATCCAGGCCTCCGGCGCCTTGCACCTGGGCAACTATCTCGGCGCCCTGAAGCGCTTCACCCAACTGCAGGACCAGGGGGCGCCCTGTTTCCTGTTCGTGGCCGATCTGCACGCCATCACGGTCTGGCAGGACCCGGCCCTGCTGACCGCCCAGACGCGCGAGATCGCCGCCGCCTACCTGGCCTCCGGCCTCGACCCGGCGAAGTCGGTGATCTTCCCGCAGTCGGCCGTCCGGGCCCATTCGGAGCTGGCGTGGATCTTCAACTGCGTCGCCCGCCTCGGCTGGCTCGACCGGATGACCCAGTTCAAGGAGAAGTCCGGCAAACACAAGGAGCGCTCCTCGGTCGGCCTGTACACCTATCCGGTGCTGCAGGCGGCCGACATCCTGCTGTACAAGGCCACCGAGGTGCCGACCGGCGAGGACCAGAAGCAGCACCTCGAGCTGACCCGCGACATCGCCGCCAAGTTCAACAACGACTTCGGCGTCCCCGGCTTCTTCCCCCTGCCCGAGCCCCTGACCCAGGGCCCCGCTCCGCGGGTGATGAGCCTGCGCGACGGTGCGGCCAAGATGTCCAAGTCCGATCCCTCGGACCAGTCGCGCATCAACCTGACCGACGACGCCGACGCCATCGTCGCCAAGATCCGCAAGGCCCGCACAGACCCGGAGGTGCTGCCCGAGACGCTCGAGGGGCTGGAGAACCGCGCCGAGGCGAAGAACCTGGTGACCATCTACGCCGCCCTCGCCGACATCAGCCGCGAGCAGGTGCTGGCGCAGTTCGCCGGGCAGGGCTTCGGCCAGTTCAAGCCGGCGCTGGCGGAGCTGGCGGTGTCCGCCCTGGAGCCGGTCTCGGCCGAGATGCGGCGGCTGATGGCCGACCCGGCCGAGGTCGACCGGGTGCTGAAGGACGGGGCCGAACGCGCCGCCGCCATCGCCGACCCGGTGGTCGACGAGGTCAAGCAGATCGTCGGTTTCTGGCGGGCCTGAGCGGATTCCGGACGCCGCGCCGCTCCGGCGGCTGGCGTCCGGCGCGTCGTGCGCTAGATCGACGGCCATGAACCTCGCCCACCCGCTTGACCGACCCGTGTGGAGCGCCCTGACCAGTCGCCAGTCGGGGCTGGCGCGGGGCGACGTCCGCGCCCTGCGCTTTGATCCCGACTACGCCCTGTTCGCGGCGGCCGCCGACGCCTCGCCGGAGAACACGGCGGCCTTGGCGGCGCTGAACGTCTCCCCGAACGGCATGGGGCTGGTCGAGGCGGGCGAGATGCCGCTGCCGGCGGGCGCCGTCGTGCGGGCGCAGGCGGCCTGCGTGCAGATGGTCGCCGCCTCGCTGACGCCGGGCGGCCGCGACGTCGCCTTCGAGGCGCTCGGCGAGGCCGACGCCGCCGACATGCTGGCGCTGGCCACGCTCACCGTCCCCGGACCTTTCTTCGGCAAGACCCATCGTCTGGGCGACTTCATCGGGGTGAAGGTCGACGGGCGGCTCGTCGCCATGGCCGGCGAGCGGATGAAGCCCGACGGCTTCACCGAGGTGTCGGGGGTGTGCACCCATCCCGATTTCCGCGGCCGAGGCTACGCCGGGGCGCTGATGCGGGCGGTCACGCAGCGCATCCTCGAACGCGGCGAGCGGGCCTTCCTGCACGCCTACGCCTCGCACGCCGCGACCATCGCGCTCTATGAGACGCTCGGCTTCCGGGGGCGGACCACGGTCACCTACACGGTCCTGGAAGGTCCGGCGGCCTGATCAGGCCACCCGGTCGAGCCGCGCGACGAAGAAGCCGTCCAGCCCGCCCTTCTCTGCCCACATCGAGGGCAGGATGCGCAGCCAGCCCTCGGGCGTCAGCGCCTCGACGGGCGCGCCCAGCGCGGCCGGATCGGCCGGGGCGGTGCGGAAGGCGGGGTTGCGGCGCAGGAAGGCGATGATCTGGGTCTCGCCCTCCTCGCGCTCCAGCGAGCAGACGCAATAGACCAGCCGGCCGCCCGGCTTCACCCGCCCGGCGGCGGCGTCGAGCAGGCGGTGCTGGACGTCGGCCAGCTTGGCCACGTCGGCGGGGCGGGTGGCGCGCAGCACTTCGGGATTGCGGCGGAAGGTGCCGGTGGCCGTGCAGGGCGCGTCCAACAGCACGGCGTCGAAGGCGCGCGGGTCGTCCCAGTCCTCGGCGGGGGTGACGACGATCTCCGCCTCCAGCCCCGTCCGTTCCAGGTTCTGGCGCAGGCGGTTGAGACGCTTGTCGGAGCGGTCCAGAGCCACGACCGAAGCGCCGGCCGCGGCCAGCTGCAGGGTCTTGCCCCCGGGTGCGGCGCACAGGTCGGCGATCGCCTCGCCGGGCTTCGGATCGAGCAGGCGCACGGGAACCGCGGCGGCGGCGTCCTGCACCCACCAAGTCCCGTCGTCGAAGCCGGGCCAGGTCGCGATGTCGCCGCGCCGGCCGGTGCGGACCGCGCCGCCCGGCAGGACCTCGCCGTCGACGGCGTCGGCCACGGCGGCCGGGTCGACGTCCGGCTTCACACTCAGATCGGTCGGCGGCTCCTCGCGGGCGGCCAGCGCCAGGCCGGCCAGCGCCGCCTCCCCGTAGGTCGCGCGCCAGCGGGCGGCGATCCAGTCGGGCAGGTTGGATTCGGCCGTGGTCAGGCCGGGGCCGTCGCGGCCGACGCTGCGGAGCACAGCGTTGACCAGGTTCTTGTAGGGCCGGGTCTTCGGGTCGCGTTCGGCCAGCTTGACCGCGGTCGACACCGCCGCGAAGGCCGGGGTCTCCAGCACCAGGGTCTGGGCCAGGGCCACGCGCAGGATGGTCCGAACCGCCGCCGGCGGGGCCTTCTGCAGGCGGCGGTCGAGGATCTGGTCGATCTCGCCGAGCCGGCGCAGGGCGGCCATGGCCACGGCGCGGGCGAAGGCGCGGTCGGGCCCCGGCAGGCCGGCCACCTCGCGGAAGGACTGGGCCGCGTCGAGCCCGCCGCGGCCTTCCAGCGCCGCGTTGAGCAGCACGCCGGCGGCCTGCCGCGCCTCGACCCCGATGTCGGCCGCCTCGTCGCGCGGCGCGTCCGGGCGCGGCGGGCGGGGGCCGCGCGCCTTTTCCGCCACGCGGCGGCCCCGCGCCCCCGAGTTGCGCCCCTCGCCCTTCGGTCCCCGACCCTTCTGATCGGCCATCAGACCGACACCTGGGTGCCGAGCTCGACCACGCGGCCGGGCGGGATGCGGAAGAAGTCGGTCGGATTGGCGGCGTTGCGCATCAGGAAGATGAAGATGCGGTCCTGCCAGAGCGGCATGCCGGCGGCGGCGGACGGCACCACCGAACGGCGACCGAGGAAGAAGCTGGTCGACATGATGTCGAACTTCAGCCCCTGCCTGCGGCACAGGCCCAGCGCCTTGGGCACATTGGGCTGCTCCATGAAGCCGTACGACAGGGTCAGCTTCTTGAAGTCCTCCGAAATCGGCTCGATCGACACCCGCTTCGCCGGGTCGACGCGCGGCCGGTCTGTGGTGCGCACGGTCAGGATGATGTTCTTCTCGTGCAGCACCTTGTTGTGCTTGAGATTGTGCATCAGCGCCACCGGCGCGATGTCCGGGTCGGAGGTCAGGAAGATGGCCGTGCCCGGCGCCCGGTGGGGCGGCCGCGCCCGCAGCATCTCGATCAGGTCGGTCAGCGGCAGGCTGTCCTTGCGGGTCTTGTCGGTGAGAATCCGGGTGCCGCGCACCCAGGTCCACATGATCAGCACGAGGATGCCGCCGAGCAGCAGGGGGGCCCATGCGCCCTGCGGAACCTTGAGCAGGTTGGAGCCGAAGAAGGCCAGGTCGATGACGAGAAAGGGGGCGAGGGCGAGCAGGCTGAGCGGCAGGCTCCACTTCCACAACCGGCGCACGATGAAGAAGGCAAGCAGGGTATCGACCAGCATGGCGCCGGTCACCGACACGCCGTAGGCGCCGGCCAGCTGCGACGAGGTCGGAAACAGCACCAGCAGGACCAGGACCGCCGCCAGCAGCATCATGTTGACGCCGGGCACGTAGATCTGCCCAGCCTGGCTTTCGCTGGTCTGCAGGATGGTCAGGCGCGGCAGCAGGCCCAGCTGCACCGCCTGCTGGGTGAGGGAGAAGGCGCCGGTGATCACCGCCTGGCTGGCGATGATAGTTGCGAGGGTGGCGAGGACGAGCACCGGCCAGTAGAGCGGATCGGGAATCATGGCCCAGAACGGATTGGCCGCGGCGGCGCGGTCCCCCAGCACCATGGCTCCCTGGCCGAGATAGGTCAGGGTGAGGCAGGGCAGAACGAACCACAGCCAGCCGGCCCGGATCGGGGCTTTCCCGAAGTGGCCCATGTCAGTGTAAAGCGCCTCGGCCCCCGTGACGGCGAGGAAGACGCTGCCCAGCAGCACAAAGCCGAGGAAGCCGTTGTCGATCAGGAACAGCACGCCGTAGTGGGGCGACAGGGCCCGGAGGATCTCGGGATTGTCGACCAGATGGCTGAGCCCCAGCCCGGCCATGACCAGGAACCAGATGGTGGTGATCGGACCGAAGGCCCTCGCCATGCTGGCGGTGCCGCGCGCCTGCACCATGAACAAGCCGATGAGGATGGCGGCGGCGATCGGCAGCACGAACGGTGAGAGTGCTCGGCCGACGCCGGGGGCATCGCGCAGGCCTTCGACGGCCGACAGCACGGACACCGCCGGGGTCAGGGCGCCGTCGCCGTAGAACATGGCGGCGCCGCAGACGCCGAACAGGAACACCAGGCCCGAACGGCGGCCGATGGCGTGCTGGGCCAGCGCCATCAGGGCGAGGGTGCCGCCCTCGCCCTTGTTGTCGGCTCGCATGAGGAAGAAGACGTACTTGACCGTGACCACCAGGATCAGGGCCCAGAACATCAGCGAGACGGTGCCCAGCACGGCCAGTTCCGCCTGGCCGCCGCTGCGCGAATGGGCCAGCGCCTCGCGCAGGGCGTAGAGCGGGCTGGTGCCGATGTCGCCGAAGACGACGCCGATGGCGCCGACGATCAGGCCGATCTTGCCCGCGCCGCCCCGACCGTGGCCGCCGGCGTGCGGCGTCCCGGCGGCGGAATCGGCGGTGGCGGGGGTGCTGCTGGCGGCGGCGGACGCGGCGTCCGTCGTCTCGGGAAGGGTCCCGGCCATGAACTTCCTCCGGGGCGTCCGCACCAGCCGCGGTCCCCATCAAACAGGCGGCGAGCCTTTAGGCGCTTTCCTCTCCGGGTTCAATCGCGCTGCACCTGCGAAGGCCCGCCCGGTTTGTGAAACCGTCAGACCGTGCTTATCTTCGTCCGAACCGATATGTCCGACAGCCAACGCTTCCCCGTCGCCGCCCACGCCCTGGCCTATCTGGCCCACAAGGGCGCCTACTCGCCGGCCGAGGCCGCCGCGAGCGCCGTGTTGGCGGCCTCGGTGCCGACCAACCCGGTCGTGGTGCGACGCGTCACGGCCATGCTGGCCCGGGCCGGCCTGATCGCCACCCGTCCCGGGGCGTCCGGCGGGGCGTGGCTGCTGCGGCGACCCGAACAGATCACTCTCGACCAGGTGCTCAAGGCGGTGAACGGCTGCGCCCACCTGGGATCGCCGCCCGCCGGCGCCAAGGGCTGCCCCGTCAGCGAGCACATCCCCCGCCAGGTGGCCAAGGCCCTGACAGCCGCCGATCAGGCCGCCTCGGCGGCGCTGGCGAAGATCAGCATCGCCGACCTGCTGGCCGAAAACCCACCGTCGCTGGCCGGCCTGGAGCCGCACGCGTCCTGCCCGGTCGCCGCCTGAGCCGCTCCCCGTCGACGTCCGGCGAGCGGCGCACCGTGCTGGTCACCGGCGCCTCGGCGGGCATCGGCGCGGCGCTGGCCCGGTTCTATGCCGCGAACGGCTGGGACGTGATCCTCACCGCGCGCCGGCGCGCGCCGCTGGAGGCGCTCGCGGCGGAGCTCGCCGCCACGGGCGTCTCGACCACGGTGGTCACCGCCGACCTGTCCGATCCGCTTGCGCCGCCTCGTCTGGTCGACGAGATCGCCGCCCGGGGGCTTCGCATCGACGGCCTGGTCAACAACGCCGGCTTCAGTCGCACCTCAGGCTTCCTGCAGACCGACCCCGCCGATCACGCCGCCATGATCCGGGTCATGCTGGCCGCGCCGGTGGAGCTGGCGCGGCTGTACGCCCCGATGATGGTCGAGCGGGGCTTCGGCCGTATTCTCAACGTGGCCTCCCTCGCCGGCGAGATGCCGGCGACCGGCGGCGACACCCTGTACGGGCCGATCAAGAGCTTCCTGATCAAGGCCTCGCAGGGCCTGCATCTGGAGCTGCGGGGGACCGGGGTGCACGTGACCGCCCTCTGTCCCGGCTACACCCTGACGGAGTTCCACGACGTCAACGGGACCCGCGAGCAGGTCTCGGCCGCCTATCCCGCGTGGATGTGGCAGACGGCGGAGCAGGTGGCGCGGGTCGGCTACCGGGCCTGTGAGCTCAACCGGCCGAAGGCCACGCCGGGCGCGGCGAATGTCCTGCTGGCGGCCCTGGGGAAGCATCTGCCTGACGCCCTCGCCCTGGCCATGGTCGGCGGCCACGCCCGGCGGCTCCGGCGCATCTGACCGCACCGCCGGATTCCAGGCGCAAAAAAGCCCGGCCGTCCGTTGGGACGACCGGGCTCTCTCACGAATAGCGCTGGATCAGTCGCTCTCGGTGTCGTCCGCGACTTCCGACAGGATCAGGAAGCCGGCGACGGTGGCGGCGGCGAAGATGAGGCCGGCGGGGGCGCCCATCAGTTCGCTGGATTCGCCAGCCGGGGCGCCGATGCGATCGGCGACGCGGGCGGCGGCGGTGTTCTGCGCGATGGCTTGACCGCCGAGGAGCGAAAGCCCGATCGCGGCGGCCACAATGGTCTTCTTCATTGCAGGTCTCCAATAGCCCTCGATCAGGGCGCTGCGAACCTGCCCAGTCGCGGGGCGGTCGTCAACCCACAGATTGTATACGAGGTTGTGCTGCCCCCGGGCCCTGTGTCGCGGCTGCAACGACTCCTCCGCTGGGGGGTGAAGAAACAAGAAAGGCCCGGCCGGAGCCGGGCCTTCTTCGTGATCCGACTGGAGCGGGCGAGGCGATTCGAACGCCCGACCCTCACCTTGGCAAGGTGATGCTCTACCCCTGAGCTACGCCCGCGCTTCAGTCGAGGGCGGGCCTATACCGGACCCGCGCGGCCCCTCGCAAGCCCTATCGAAGAAAAACTGCGCTCAAGCAGCGAGCGACCGCGTCGCGAGCGATACCGCCCGTTCCGCGCGTCAGCGCGGCGCCAGCCGGATGGCCCCGTCGAGACGGATGCATTCGCCGTTGATGTAGACGTTGCGCGCCAGCTCCAGCACCAGCGAGGCGTAGTCCGCCGGCGTCCCCAGCCGGCTGGGGAAGGGGATCATCGCCGCCAGGGCGTCCTGGATCTTCTGGTCCATGCCCGCCATCATCGGCGTCCACATGATGCCGGGCAGGATGGTGTTGCAGCGCACCCCTTCCTGGGCCAGGTCGCGGGCGACCGGCAGGGTCATGGCGTAGACGCCGCCCTTGGAGGCCGAATAGGCGGCTTGGCCGATCTGGCCGTCCTGGGCCGCCACCGAGGCCGTGTTGACGATCAGGCCGCGCTCGCCGTCGGCCATCGGCTCCAGCGTCACCATCCCGGCCGCCGACTGCGACAGGACGCGGAAGGTGCCGAACAGGTTGACCCGCACGGTGCGCTCGAACTGGGCCATGTCGTGGGCGCGGATCTCGCCGGTATCCTTCTTGCGCGAGACCGTCTTCTGGCCGGTGGCGATGCCGGCGCAGTTGACGGTCAGCCGCTCCTGGCCGTGTGCCGCCCGGGCCTTCCCGAAGCCGGCGGCGACCGAGGCGTCGTCGGTCACATCGACCTTGCAGAACGCGCCGCCGATCTCGCTCGCGATGCGTTCGCCCGCTTCCTCGTTGAGGTCGAACAGGGCGACCTTCACCCCCTGCGCCGCCAGCGCCCGGGCCGTGCCCTCGCCGAGGCCGGAGGCCCCGCCCGTCACCACCGCCGCGATCGACCCGTCGAGTTTCATGGCCTCAGTCCCTATGTTGTTCGAACCTTGAGAGTGTCGCGGGGTTTAGCCGCCATGGCCGCCAAAACCAAACCTGTCACGCCGGAGGAGGCGCTGGACCCGTCCCGGGCCCTGACGCCGTCCGTCCAGCAGGTCAACGAGGTGCGGGTCGCCCGCGGCTTCTGGCCGAAAGTGCGGCGAACGGCCGCGCGGATCCCGTTCGCCGACCAGCTGCTGTCGGTGTGGTTCGCGGCCCGCGATCCACAGACGCCGACCACCGCCAAGGGCATCATGCTGGGGGCGCTGGCCTATTTCGTCCTGCCCACCGACGCCATTCCGGACGTCTTCGCCGGCATCGGCTTCACCGACGATGCGGCGGTGATCGCCGCCCTGCTGGCCACTCTCGGGGCGCATGTGAAGCGCCGGCACCGCGAGGCGGCCCAGGCGGCGCTGGAGCGGCTGAAGGCCGACGCCGGCTGAGGCCGTCAGTCGGCCACCGTCACCACGATCTTGCCCATGGCGCTGCGGTCGCCCAGCGCGCGGATCGCCTCGCCGGCGTGCTCCAGCGGGTAGCGCCGGCTGATGCGCGGCCGGATCCGGCCCTCGCTCCACAGGCGGAACAGGTCGGCCATGTTGGCCGCGTGGGCGGCGGGGTCGCGCATCACCGCCGCGCCCCAGAACACGCCGACGATGGACACGGACTTCAGCAGGGTCAGGTTCAGCGGCGGGGCCGGGATGCCAGCCGGGAAGCCGACCACCAGATAGCGGCCATCCCAGTTCATGGCTCTCAGCGCCGGCTCGCAGTAGGCACCGCCCACCGCGTCGTAGACCACGTCCGCTCCGTCGCCGCCCAAGGCCCGTTTCAGATCCGCGGCCAGGGCCTTTTGCTGATCTCGGTCCAGCGGCCCGCGCGGATAGATCACCGTTTCGTCCGCCCCGGCCGCCCGGGCGAAAGCGGCCTTGTCCCCGCTCGAGACGCCGGCGACCACGCGGGCTCCCATCGCCTTCCCCAGCTCCACGGCGGCGATGCCGACCCCGCCGGCCGCCCCGAGCACCAGCAGGGTCTCGCCCGGCTTCATCCGCGCCCGGTCCTTGAGGGCATAGTAGCTCGTGCCGTAGGTCATGGTCAGGGCCGCGGCCGTGGCGAAATCCATCTGGTCGGGGATCTTCATCAGCGTCGCCGCCGGGACCGCCAGCTTCTCCACCATGCCGCCCCAGCCGGGTACGGCGATCACCCGGTCGCCGACCTGGACGCCGGCCGTCCCTTCGCCCAGCGCCTCGACCACCCCGGCCAGCTCGCCGCCCGGCGAGAACGGGCGTTGCGGCCTGAACTGGTAGCGGTCCTCGATGATCAGGGTGTCGGGGAAGTTCACCCCCACCGCCTTCACCGCCACCAGCGCCTCGCCGCGGCCTGGCGTCGGGTCGTCGACCGTCTCCAGGGTCAGGGTCTCGGGGCCGCCCGGGGCGGTGGACAGGATGGCGCGCATGAACGGTCTCTCGCTCGCACGCCCCCGTGGCGCGCGTGATCGGGGAACGCTAAGCACCGCTTCGCCCGTTGCATAGGGCGACAAGGAGACCCCGATCCATGACCGCCCTCATCCTTCATGGCGGCGCCGGCGCCCGGCGCGGCGTGAACTACGACCGCGAGGTCGTGCACATGCGCGAGGTGGTGGAGGCGATGAAGGCGCGGCTGGACGCCGGAGCCCCGGCGCTCGACGTCGCCGTGGAAGCGGTGGTCATGCTCGAGGACTCCGGCCTCTACGTCGCCGGACGCGGCGCCTCGCCCAACCTCGCCGGCGCCTATGAACTGGACGCCAGTCTGATGGACGGGCCCACCCGCCGCGCCGGCGCCGTCGCGGCCCTGCAGGGTTTCCGCAACCCGATCCGGGTCGCCCGCGCCGTCATGGATCGCACCCCCCACGTCATACTGGCCGGCGAGGGCGCCGCCCTGTTCGCCGCCGAACAGGGGCTGGAGCCGATCGGGGACGAACCCGCCTGGTTCACCCAAGCGGGCCAGGGCGACGACAACCATCCGCCCAAGGCCATGAGCCACGGCACCGTCGGCTGCTGCGTGCTGGACGGCGACGGCCGGCTGGCGGCGGCCACCTCGACCGCCGGCGTGTTCGGCAAGATGCCCGGCCGGGTCGGCGACACCCCCCTGCCCGGCGCCGGCTCGTGGGCCGACGACCGCGTCGCCGTATCGGCCACCGGCGTCGGCGAATACTTCATCCGCACCGCCGCCTGCGTGCAGACGGCCTGGCGCGTGGCTGGCGGCCAGTCGCTGGCCGCGGCCGCGCAGGCGACGATCGACGACCTCGGCGGCCTCGGCGGCGACGGCGGCCTGATCGCCCTCGACCGCGATGGAAACCTCGCCCAGCCCTACAACAGCCAGGGCATGAAGCGGGCCTGGCTGACCCCCGGCGGCGAGATCGGCGTCGAGGTGTTCGGGCGCTGAGCCCGGCCCACCGTTACGGCGATTTCATCTTTCGCCGAGCGCGGTTCATCCAGCGTTCACCGGCCGCCGGGCTTAAGCTTTGCCGGAAAGAGGGCTCGCCATGAACGCCAGAATCGCCATCACCGCTATCGGGCTGCTCGCCGCCGCCTGCGCCCCCGTGATCGAGGGCGGGCCGCCGATGGAGCTGCCGCCGGGTCTGCAGGAGACGGCGCAGCTCGGCTCGGTGATCGTCTCCAGCGAGTGGCTGGAAGCGGAGGAGGACTTCTCCGACACCTTCTCCGACGAGGTCGGCGAGGAGCTGTCCCGATGCATGCACGGCACGGCCCCGGTCGACGTCCGCATCCATCTCGACCGGCTGGATCGCGCCGGGCGGCTGGAGACGCTGCTCCGCGGCGACGGCGTCCACACCCTCAGCGGCACGGTCGAATTCGTCCTGCCGGGACCGGACCGGCGGGTCGTCGGCCGCTTCCCGGTCGAGGTGGCGACCAGCGCCCGGGGACGTATCGGCGGCCTGCTCGGCGACCGGCAGATGATGGTCTCCGAGGAATTCGGCCGGGCCGTCTGCGACACCGCCTTCGGCCGCAATCCGCGTACGCGCGGCCCCCACAACGCGACGGGCGGTTGAGTCCATTGCCGGAAATTCACTTGGCCCGTGGCGGGCTCCGGCCAGACTGACGGGATGACCCTGGACCGTCTCCTGGCCTTCGGCGGGCTCGTCCCGCTCGTTTCGGGTTGCGCCGGCGGTTTCGACGACGCCGCGCCCCTCCCGCTGCCGCCGGCCGCCACCGACGCGATCCATATCGACCGCGTCGAGGTCCGGAGCAGCTTCTACAATCCCCGCGACGCCTTCCATGAGGCGTTCGAGGCCGGGGTGCGGCCGGTGCTGGACCGGTGCGCGACCGGCGTCCGGCCCGTGACCCTGCGCGCCTGGATCCACGATCTCGACCGCAGCGGATCCCTGCTGCGCGACGACGGGCGGGTTCACCTGCCGGGCGCAGTCGAACTGGTCGAGCGCGGCCGGGTGATCGCCCGCGCGAGAATCTCGGTTGAAGTTTCCACGCCCGAGGGCGGGCTGCCGGCCCACCGGACGGCCGCGTCGCGCGCCTTCGGGGAAGCCGTATGCCGCGACCTCTTCAGCCGCTGAGACGAAAGAGGCCGGCGGATCGCTCCGCCGGCCCCTGACTGTCTGCTGTGAGACGGCCTACTCCGCCGCGACCGCCTCCGGCCCGCGGGCCAGGTTGCGCAGCACATAGGGCATCACCCCGCCGGCCTTGAAGTAGTCCAGCTCGGTCTGGTTATCGATGCGGCAGCGCACCGGGAAGCGGGCCATCTTGCCGTCCGACGGGCGGAACAGCTCGACCCACAGGTCTTGGCGCGGCTTCAGCTTGCCGATGTTGACGTCGGACAGGCCGCGGATGGTGACGATCTCCTCGCCGGTCAGGTTCAGCTTCTGCCAGCCTTCCTGCTTGAACTGCAGCGGGACGACGCCCATGCCGACCAGGTTCGAGCGGTGGATGCGCTCATAGCTCTCGGCGATGACCGCGCGCACGCCCAGCAGGTTGGTGCCCTTGGCCGCCCAGTCGCGCGACGAGCCGGTGCCGTATTCCTTGCCGGCGAAGACGACCAGCGGCCGGCCCTCCGACTGGTAGCGCATGGCCGCATCGTAGATCGACATCACTTCGCCCGAGGGGAAGTGCTTCGTCATGCCGCCCTCGATCTCCGGGGTGATCCTGTTGCGGATGCGGATGTTGGCGAAGGTGCCGCGCATCATGACTTCGTGGTTGCCGCGGCGGGCGCCGTAGCTGTTGAAGTCCAGGGCCTCGACGCCGTGCTCCGTCAGATAGGCGCCGGCCGGCGAGGTCTTCTTGATCGAACCGGCCGGGGAGATGTGGTCGGTGGTGATCGAGTCGCCGAAGATGGCCAGCACGCGGGCCTCGACGATGTCCTTGACCGGCGCCGGCTCCATGGTCAGGCCCGCGAAGTACGGCGGGTTCTGCACATAGGTCGAGCTGTCGTCCCAGGCGTAGGTCTGGCCGCCCTCGATCTTGATGTTCTGCCAGTGCCGGTCGCCCTTGAAGACGTCGGCGTAGCGCTTGGCGAACATCTTCGAGGTCACCGACTTCTTCTGGATGGCGGCGATCTCGGCCGCGGTCGGCCAGATGTCCTTCAGGAAGACGTCCTTGCCCTTCTTGTCCTGGCCGATCGGCTGGGTGGTGACGTCGATGCGCATCGAGCCGGCGAGGGCGTAGGCGACGACCAGCGGCGGCGAGGCCAGGTAGTTGGCCTGCACATCCGGGTTCACCCGGCCCTCGAAGTTGCGGTTGCCCGACAGCACCGAGGTGGCGACCAGGCCGTTGTCGTTGATCGCCTTCGAGATGTCGGCGTCCAGCGGGCCGGAGTTGCCGATGCAGGTGGTGCAGCCGTAGCCGACCAGGTTGAAGCCCAGCGCGTCGAGGTCCTTCTGCAGACCCGAGTCGGTCAGATAATCGGTGACCACCTGCGAGCCGGGGGCCAGCGAGGTCTTGACCCACGGCTTGGGCTTCAGGCCCAGGGCGTTGGCCTTGCGGGCCACCAGGCCGGCGGCGATCAGCACCGACGGGTTGGAGGTGTTGGTGCACGAGGTGATGGCGGCGATGACCACATCGCCGTCGCCGAGGTCGAACTTCTCGTTCTCGACCGACACGCGCGGCGCGTCGGCCGGGCGGTTGAACACCTCGGTCAGGGCGGTCTCGAACGACGGCGCCGCGGCGGTCAGCTCGACCCGGTCCTGAGGCCGCTTCGGTCCGGCCAGCGACGGGACGACCGTCGACAGGTCCAGCTCGAGGGTGTCGGTGAACACCGGGTCTTCCGAGGTTTCGTCGACCCACAGGCCCTGGGCCCTGGCGTAGGCCTCGACCAGCGCCACGCGCGCCTTGTCGCGGCCGGTGGCGGTCAGATAGTCGATGGTGGCGCGGCTGACCGGGAAGAAGCCGCACGTGGCGCCGTACTCGGGAGCCATGTTGGCGATGGTGGCCTGGTCCTCGATGGTCATCGCCGTCAGGGCGTCGCCGAAGAACTCCACGAACTTCCCGACCACGCCCTTCTTGCGCAGCATCTGGGTGACCGTCAGCACCAGGTCGGTGGCCGTGGCGCCTTCCGGCAGGCGCCCGGTCAGGCGGAAGCCGATGACCTCGGGGATCAGCATCGGGATCGGCTGGCCCAGCATGGCCGCCTCGGCCTCGATGCCGCCGACGCCCCAGCCCAGCACGGCCAGGCCGTTGATCATGGTGGTGTGGCTGTCGGTGCCGACCACGGTGTCGGGATAGGCGACGGTCTTCTTGCCTTCCTCCAGCGTCCACACGGTCTGGGCGAGGTGCTCGAGGTTGACCTGGTGGCAGATGCCGGTGCCCGGCGGCACCACGCGGAAGTTGTTGAAGGCCGACGAGCCCCAGCGCAGGAAGTTGTAGCGCTCGATGTTGCGCTCGTACTCGCGCTCGACGTTGCGCTCGAACGCCTTGCCGTCGCCGAAGTGGTCGACCATCACCGAGTGGTCGATGACCAGGTCGACGGGGTTCAGCGGGTTGATCTTCGACGGGTCGGCGCCGAGGGCGGACATGGCGTCGCGCATGGCGGCCAGGTCGACCACCGCCGGCACGCCGGTGAAGTCCTGCATCAGCACCCGGGCCGGGCGGAAGGCGATCTCGTGCTCGACCGAGCCCTTGTTCTCCAGCCAGGCGGCCATGGCGCGCAGGTCGGCCTCGGTGACCGAAACGCCGTCCTCGTTGCGCAGCAGGTTCTCCAGCAGCACCTTCATCGAGCGCGGCAGGCGCGAAATGCCGGCCAGGCCCGCTTCCTCGGCGGCCGGAAGGCTGTAATAGGCGTACTTCTTGCGCCCGACGGAGAGATCCTGGCGGGTCTTGAGGCTGTCGATCGACGGCATGGAGAGGGTTCCTCTGGTCAAAGCCGCCCGACAATCCGGTTGCACGTTCGCGCGGTCGTCGGCGGGGCGCACAGGTCCCCGACGCGCGCGGCGAACGCCTGCTGCGGCCGGGCCGGATATAGCGACGGCGTTCGGCCCCGTCCATGTATCCACGACGACGTCAGGGTCTTTGCGACCTGCTCTCAACTGGGCCGGCGCATGCTGACGGTCTCCGGCCTCAGCCTGATCCGCGGCGAACGCGTCCTGTTCCGCGACTTCGACCTCGCCCTGGCCTCCGGCGAGGCGGTCGCCCTGACCGGCGCCAACGGGGCCGGCAAGACCAGCCTGCTGCGCGCCCTCGCCGGCTTTCTCCGCCCGGAAGCGGGCGCGATCGCCTTCGCCGACGTGGACCCGACCGAGGCGCGGGCGAAGCACATCCACTGGCTCGGCCACCTCGACGGCCTGAAGGGCGCGCGCCGCGCCCGCGAGGAGCTGGCCTTCCAGGCGGAATGGCTGGGCGCCGACGCCGCCGGCGTCGCCGCCGCGGTCGACGTGCTGGCGCTGGAGCCCCTGCTGGACCTCGAGGTGCGCAAGCTGTCGGCCGGCCAGCGCCGCCGCCTCGCCTTCGCCAGGCTGGTCGCCGCCCCGCGCCCGATCTGGCTGCTCGACGAGCCCTTCGCCCCGCTCGACGCCCGCTGGCGCGCCGCGCTGGGGCTGATCATGCAGGCGCACCTCGACAAGGGCGGCGCCATCCTCGCCGCCGTGCACGATCCGCTGCCGGTGCCGGCGCGGGCGGTGGAGATCGGACGGTGAGGGCGCTGCTGATCCTCTGGCGACGCGAGCTGGCGCTGGCATGGGGCGGCGGCGGCGGGCCGCTGCTGGCCTGCGGCTTCTTCCTCTGCCTGACGGCGCTGGTCCCGCTGGCCGCGGGCGGCGACCCGGCCGGCCTTCGCCCCGTCGCAGGCGGGATCGCCTGGCTGGCGCTGGCCCTGTCGTCCATCCTGTCGCTGGAGCGGCTGTTCGAGCGCGACCTCGAGGACGGGGCGCTGGATCTGATCACGCTCGGTCCGGCGCCGCTGGAGCTGGCGGTGGTCGTCAAGGCGCTGGCCCAGTGGCTGGCCGTCGGCGGACCGCTGGCGCTGACGGCCCCGCTCGCCGCCGTCACACTCGGCCTGCCGCCGGCGCACGCGCCGCTGGTCGCGCTCTCGGCCCTGATCGGGGGCCTCGGCTTCGCCCTGACCGGGGCCCTCGGCGCAGCGCTGGCGCTCGGCGCGAAGCGCGGCGGCCTGCTGATCGCCGTCGTCGTCCTGCCGCTGTTCATTCCGCCGGTCGTGTTCGGGGCCGGAGCCCTGGAGCGGACCGCAAACGGACTGTCCCCGGCCCCGGCGCTGGCCTTCCTCGCGGCCTACGTCCTGTTCGCCGCCGTGGTCACGCCGTTCGCCGGAGCCGCGGCCATCCGCAACGCGCAGGGGTGAGCCCGCCGCTCAGGCCTTCTTGACGAACTCGGTGCGCAGGACCAGGCCGCGCACCTTCTCGACGTTGGCCTCGATCTCGTCGGGGTCGCCGGTCAGGCGGATCTTCTTCACCAGCGTGCCCCGCTTCAGGGTCACGCCGCCCGACCCCTTGACCTTGAGGTCCTTGATCAGGGTGACGCTGTCGCCGTCCGACAGACGGGCGCCGTTGGCGTCCTTGACGATGTCTTCGCTCATGGACGGCCCCTAGCGCTGCGCGGCCGCGGCGTCGAGCCCGGCGATCCACGACTCCATCCCCGCCGTGTCGGACAGGACGCCGGTCCAGACGTGATCGGGCGTCCAGGTCTCATTGTTGCCGCGCGCCCGGCCGCGATAGACCTTCATGGGGACGCGGGCGGTGACCCGGCCGCCCGGCAGGACCTCGTCGCGAACCTCCATGTAGACCGTGTCGCCCGAGGTCTCGAGGCCGACGTGGGTCGCGCCGAGCGCCTTGAGCAGATCGACGGCGTCGAGGCAGGCCGAGGCGCAGCCGGAGTCGGTGAAGACATATGTCCGCGCCTGCATCGGCGAGGGCCTCGCCGGCTCCACAGTCGCCGCTTCGTCGTCATCCGCCTGCCGCCACAACGGCTCCCCGGCGGCGCGGGCTGCTGTCAGACCGGCCGAGATCTCGTTCAGCCACGCCATGGCTTCCGGGTTCGACGCGAACATCGCCTTGTAGCTCTCGATTGTCGCCAGGTTCTTTTCGGAGGCGCGCCAGTCCACCGCGGTCGATTCCGGCTGGTGGAATTCCACATGCGCCTCGCCCCAGAGGGTCCGGGCGAGCCCGTAGATCCACGCGGAGGAGCCGCCGCCGTTGCCGCGCAGGTCGAAGACCACGGCCGGGGCGTTGCGGATCTCGTCCGCCCGCGCGGCGATCTGGGTCTGGAGTGCGGTCAGCTTCACGCCGTCCTCGCTGTCCGGGTCGCCGTTGAAGCCGCCGAGGCTGATCCACTGGCCGCCGGCCCAAGGGCGCAGGCCGATATCGGCGACGAAGCGTGGGCTGCGGGCAGCGGCGAAGCCCTCGTCCCGCGTCGCATCCGGCAGGTCGCGCCAGGTCAGCCGGTAGGACCGGCTTTCGCCGTCCACCCGGAACTCGCACTGCTCCGGCCGGCGCACCCACGGATTGTGCTGGTCCACGAACAAGGTCCCGGCGTAGGCCGCCCGCCGCGATGCCATGCTCCAGCGTCCGGCGCCGCGCCCGATCACCTCCGCCGCCAGCGCCCCGGCGGCGCGGCCGTCGCAGCCGACCAGGACCGCCCCGAGCGGCGGCGCGGCCTCGTCTCGGCGGAACACCACCTCATGACGCTCGCCCTCCGGACCGGCGCGCAGGCCGGTGAGGAAGCCGGGCCAGTCGGCCGTCCATGCATGGCCCATCGGGGCCCAGTCCTTGAGACCCAGGTGGCCGTCGTCGAACGAGGCGGCGTAGGCCTGCAGGGCGAAATACCAGTGCTCGTTGCTGGTCGCCGTCAGCGCCCGCTCCAGGGCCAGCGCCAGCCCGGCCTCAAGATGGGCGTTGAAGTCCGGATTCTCGACATCGACCGGGCCGGGATGGCTGTCGGCGATGGTGTCGTGAAAGGCGCGCGCGTCCCCGGCCAGGGCCGCGCCCCAGTCGGCGGGCGCCGCGACCGGCGTCTCCTGGGCGGCGGCGGGAAGGGCCGCCAGCGCGGCGGCGGCGGTCAGGGCCAACCGGAGAGAGGAGGACATGGGCGGGTACGGCCAGGGTTGCGATCCCTCCGCCGTAGCCGGCGCCGCGCGGGGGCGCCACTTAAGCCTTGGTAATGCGGCGCCGCGCCCGACTTGCCCGCGTCGGCCCCGGCGCGTAATCGCAGGCCGATGTTCGGCCTCGCCAATCCCGACCGCTTCCTGCGCTTCACCCGGCCGCTGACGCCGGTGCTCTGGGTCGTGGCCGGGGTCTTGCTGGCGGCCGCCAGCTGGCTCGCCTTCGCCGCCCCCGAAGACTACCAGCAGGGCGACACGGTGCGGATCATGTTCGTGCACGTGCCCGCCGCCTCGCTCGGTCTGATGGCCTACGGCGCGCTCGGCGTCTCCAGCTTCTTCGCCCTGGTGTTTCGCCACGCCCTCGCCGACGCCGCCGCCCGCGCCGCGGCCCTGCCCGGGGCCGCCTTCACCGGTCTGGCGTTGGTCACCGGCAGCCTGTGGGGCAAGCCGATGTGGGGCGCGTGGTGGGCCTGGGGCGACGCGCGGCTGATGTCGGTGCTGATCCTGTTCCTCTTCTACCTCGGCTACATGGCGCTGCGCGCCTCGATCGACGACGAGCAGAAGGCAGCCCGGGCCGCCGCGGTGCTGGGGCTGGTCGGCCTGGTCAACCTGCCGATCGTCAAGTTCTCGGTCGACTGGTGGAACACCCTGCACCAGCCGGCGTCGCTGTTGCGCGCCGGCGGCCCGTCGCTGACCGGCGAGTTCCTGACCCCTCTGCTGACCATGATGGCGGCGTGGGCCGCCCTGTTCCTCGCCCTGTGGCTGACCGCCATCCGCACCGAGATCGTGCGCCGGCGGGTGCTGGCCATCCGCACCCGCCGCGCCCTGGAAGCTTGAGAAGGGAGGCCTGACCCGATGCTCGACCTCGACATGGGCAAGTACGCCGCCTTCGTATGGCCGGCCTGGGGCGTCTCCGCGGTCGTGCTGGCTGCGCTGGCGGCGCGGGCGCTGATCGCGGCGCGGCGCTGGTCTGCAGAGCTGAAGCGCCTCGAGGCCGGCGAGGGAGACCGCCCGTGAATCGCTGGCTCGCCATCGTTCCGCTGGTCGTCCTCGCCGCTCTCGCCGCCCTGTTCATCGGCTGGTCCCTGAAGCGCGATCCGTCGGTGAAGCCGGACGCCCTCGTCGGCCAGCCGGTTCCCGAGACGGTGTTGCCGATGCTGACCGGCGCCGAGGCCGGCCCGGGCCACGTCGATCTGAAGACCGCCGGCGTCGGCAAGCCGATGCTTATCAATGTCTTCGCCAGCTGGTGCGCCCCCTGCCGGGTCGAGCACCCGAAGCTGATGGCGCTGAAGGAACGCGGCGTCGCCGTGGTCGGCGTGGCGTGGAAGGACGATCCGGCCGACACCCGCGCCTTCCTCGACGAACTGGGCGACCCGTATTCGATGGTGCTGGTCGACCGCGACGGCCGCGCCGGGCTGGACCTCGGCATCACCGGCGCGCCGGAGACCTTCGCGGTCGACGCCATGGGCCAGGTGGTGGCCAAGTTCGCGGGCCCGCTGGTCGACGACGCCGAGGTGGAGCGCCTCGTCACCGCCATGCAGGCGCCGCCGCGCCCCCTGCCGACCGCGACCGTCCGCGATTAACCTTTCGTAGACCAGGTTCATTAACCCTGCGGGTATGAGCGCGATTCGCCCGCCTGTGCCCTCGATCCTGTTCCCGACGCAGACGTCGCCGGCCCCGTCCCGTCCGGGACGCGCCTCCTTCTTCCAGGCCGCGCTGGAGAGTCTGAAAGCCCCCGTCGCCGCCGACCCGGCGCTGGCCGGGGCCGAAGCCCTCCCCGGCGCGCCCGCGGCCGTTGCGACGCCGGACCGGCCCGCCCGCCCCGGCGCGCTCCTCGACATCCGCGTCTGATCCCCTCACGCGAAAATGAGGCGCGCGCGCCCCGACGCCGTGATTAAGGTGCGCGCCATGCGCTTCCGGGGCTGGATCTTCCCTGCGGCGGCCGGACTGGCCGCCCTGTTCGCGGCGGCCTCGTCGGCCCAGCCGTCGGCCCCTCGTCCGGCGCCGCGCGAGGCTCCCGCCGAGCCGGTGGTGGTCGAGCTGTTCACCGCCCAGGGCTGCGCCGGCTGCCCCGAGGTCAACGCCCGCGTCGAGGCCCTGGCGGCCGAACCCGGCGTCATCGCCCTGACCTACGCCGTCGACTACTGGGACTACCTCGGCTGGGAGGACACCTTCGCGCGGCCGGAGTTCGCGGAGCGCCAGCGCAGC
The DNA here is from genome assembly GCF_900116065.1 of Brevundimonas viscosa. Classification (GTDB taxonomy): domain Bacteria; phylum Pseudomonadota; class Alphaproteobacteria; order Caulobacterales; family Caulobacteraceae; genus Brevundimonas; species Brevundimonas viscosa. Next base: position 403,960 of record NZ_FOZV01000001.1, on the reverse strand, counting down.
TACCGTCGGCCGCTGCGTCTGCGGGCCGTCTCGACCCCGCAGGTGGTGATCGACGGCCGTCGCGCCGCCCCCGTCGCCGCCGTCGAGGCTCTGCAGGCGGCGGTCGAGGAGGAGGCGGAGCGGCGCGTCTTCCCGCCGGAGATCGAGTTCCGCGAATCCGGCGATCGCGTCGGCGTCGGCTCCGGCCGGGTTCCGACGGGCGGGGCTGAGGTGGTGGCCGTGATCTACAAGCCCGGCCCGCAGACGGTGGAGATCGGCGCCGGCGACAACCGGGGCCGGACGGTGCGCCAGGTCAATGTGGTGCGGGCGGTGAACGTTCTCGGCGGATGGACCGGCCGCCCCGGCCTCTATCGTCTTCCCGCCGGCCTTGGCGAGGACGAGGCGGTCGCGGTGCTCGTCCAGGCCCGGGCCGACCGTCGCATCCTCAATGGCGCGGTGCGCCCGCCCCGCTAGAGTCAGCTTCCGTCACTGGCGGCTTGATGCCCCCGGGCGACAGTGCAAGCCTTGCGCTTTCCCCGTGGCTGCAGGTGACCGGATGAGATCGGCCTTTCGCTTCCTGACCGTTCTTGGCGCCGCCGCCCTCGCGCTCGCCGGCGGTCCCGCCACGGCCCGCCAGGAGGCGCCGGCGGTCGAAACGCCCGAGGCGCGCGGGGTCGGGCGGGCGGTGATGGCCGCCGAACTCGCCGCCTGGGGCCGCGAGCGGGGAAGTCCCGAGGCCCTGCGGCTGGCGGCCGCCATCCTCGACGAGGTGCCGTTTCGATCGGGGGAAGAGGGCGACGCCGGCCTCGAGCCGGTGCTGTCCGCCGCCGCCTTCCGTCGCCAGGCGGCGGAGCTGGACGCCGCCCGGGCCGCGCAGGACGAGATCGCCGTCACGGGTTCGAGGGTGCGCCCGCAGGCGCCGCCGGCGGCGCCGCCTCCGCCTCCGCCACCGCCCCCTCCGCCGCCTCCTCCGGCGGCGGCCGCGCCGCCGCCCCCGCCGCCCGCCGGCGTGCGGTCCTCACCGTTCGGCGCGGGTCCGGTGTCGACCATGAAACGGCTGGCCTCGCGCGAGAGCTGGAGCTTCGACGTCGACGCCCGGGGGGCGGAGATCCTCCGGGTGGCGGTGGTCGGCGACGGCGACGCCGCCATCGACCTGGTCGTCCGCGATGCGGCGGGCAAGATCCTCTGCACCGACGGGCTGGGACATCACTATCCGGTCTGCACCCTCGCCCCCCGCGCGCCGGCCCGGCTGCGGATCGACGTGGTCAACCGCGGCGGCCTGTGGACCAGGGTTCAGGTGATCACCAACTGACGCCTCAGGCGCCGGCCCGTCGGGCGAACGTCAGCGCCGCCTCGGCCAGCACCGGCGCCTGCGCGCCCATCGCCCGCGCCTGGGCCGAGGCGGCGGTGCCGTCGCGGACCCGTCCGGCGATGCCCTGGCAGATCGCCGCCAGCCGGAACAGGTTGTAGGCGAACAGCCAGTCGAGGTTCTCCGGCGCGGCGGTCCCGGTCTTCGCCGCGTATCGCGCCACCGTCTCAGCCACCGACGGAATGCCCAGCGCCGGCAGGTCGGCGCCGGCCAGGCCGTTGCGCTCCGTCGCCGGAATCACCCAGGCGATGAGCAGGTAGGAGAAGTCGGCCATCGGATCCCCGAGCGTCGACAGCTCCCAGTCCAGCACCGCCTCGACCTCGGGTCGCTCGGGATGCAGGATGAGGTTGTCCAGCCGGAAGTCCCCATGGACGATCCGCGTCGGTCCCTGCGCCGGCAGGGTCGCGGGCAGGAATTCGATCAGCCGGTCCATGGCCGGAATGAGCGTCGTCTCCGAGGCCCGGTACTGTTTGGTCCAGCGTCCGACCTGCCGCTCGAAATAGTTGCCGGGCCGTCCGTAGTCGCCCAGTCCGATCGCCTCGGGATCGAAGCGATGCAGGGCCGCCAGCGCGTCGACCTGGGCTTCATAGATCGCCCGCCGCCCGGCCGGCTCCATCCCCGGCAGCTTGAGGTCCCACAGGATGCGGCCGTCGACCTTGTCCATCACGTAGAACATCGAGCCGATGACGCTGTCGTCGGTGCACAGCGCCCATGGCCGCGCCACCGGATAGCCCTGGGCGTGCAGGGCCGAGATGACGCGGAACTCCCGGTCGACCGCGTGGGCCGAGGCCAGCAGCGTCCCCGGCGGCTTGCGGCGCAGCACATAGGTGCGCGCCGGCGTGGTGATCTCATAGGTCGGATTCGACTGGCCGCCGCGGAACTGGCGGATGGCCAGCGGCCCGGAGAAGCCCATGACGTTGTCGGCCAGCCATGCGGCCAGCCGCGTCTCGTTCAGGGCGTGGCGCGGGTCGACCTCGCGCGTGCCGGAAAAGGTCGCTTGGGGATCGGCGAAATCGGTCTGGCTCATCGGGCCGCGATGATGGCCGCCTTCACCGCGCGCCGCCAGCCCTCCAGCAGCGCCTCGCGCTCGCCCGGGCGCATGCGCGGCTCCCAGCGCGCCGGGGCCTCGACCGGCCGGTCCTCCAGATCGGCGATGAGACCGACCCCCAGCGCCGCCAGCCTCGCCGCGCCCAGCGCCGTCATCTCCTGGAAGGCCGGCCGTTCGACCACGACCTCGCAGATGTCGGCGACGAACTGCATGGCGAAGGCGTTGGCGGTCACCCCCCCGTCGACCTTCAGCACCGACAGCGGCGGCGCCCCGTCCTTCGCCAGGGCGTCGAGCAGGTCGCGGGTCTGGTAGGCCAGACTCTCCAGCGCCGCCCGCACCAGATGCGCCGGACCGCTGTCGCGGGTCAGGCCCGTGATCGTGCCCCGCGCCTCCGGCTCCCACCATGGCGCGCCGAGGCCGGTGAAGCCCGGAACCAGATAGACCCCGCCGTTGTCCCGCAGGCCCGACGCCATGGCCTCGGACTGCCGCGATTCCGAGATGGCATGCAGTCCGTCGCGCAGCCACTGGATCGCGGAGCCGGCCGAGAAGATCGACCCTTCCAGCGCCCAGGCCGTATCGCCGCCCGCTGCATAGGCGAGGGTGCCCAGCAAGCGGCTGGTCGACGCCACCGGCGCCGGTCCGACGTTGGCCACGAGAAAGGCCCCGGTGCCATAGGTGATCTTGGCGTCCCCGGGCCTCAGCGCCCCATGTCCCACCAATGCGGCCTGCTGGTCCCCGGCGGAGCCGTGGATCGGCAGGGGCGCCCCCAGCAGCGACGGGTCGCATTCGCCGAAGCGATCAGCGCAGTTGCGGATCTCCGGCAGTCCCTCCACCGGGACATCGAACAGCGCGCAAAGGTCGGGCCGCCACGCGCGCGTCGCCAGATCCATCAGCGAGGTGCGGCTGGCGTTGGTGGCGTCGGTGACGTGGCTCGCCCCGCCGGTGAGCTTCCAGATCACCCAGCTGTCGATCGTGCCCAGCTTCACCTCGCCGCGCACGGCTCGCGCGCGGGCGCCGGGCACGGCGTCGAGCAGCCAGGCGAATTTGGAGGCCGAGAAATAGGGGTCGAGGATCAGCCCGGTCGCCGCCTGCACCGCCGGCTCTCGCCCCTCGGCCGCCAGCCGCGCCGTCACGTCCGCCGTGCGCCGGTCCTGCCACACGATGGCGCGATGCAGCGGCTCGCCGGTGGCGGCGTCCCAGATCACCGCCGTCTCGCGCTGGTTGGTGATCCCCACCGCGGCGAACCGCCCGACGCCGCCCGCCTTGCGCACCACCTCGCGGCAGGTCTGAAGCGTCGCGTTCCAGATCTCGGCGGCGTCGTGCTCCACCCAGCCCGGCTTGGGGAAATGCTGCGCCAGTTCTATCTGGCTGACCGCCGCCGGCCGCAGGGCTCCCTCGGCGGTGCATTCGAAGGCGATGGCCCGGGTCGAGGTGGTGCCCTGGTCGATGGCGAGGATCAGCTGGCTCATGGCCCGACGCTAGACCATTCCGCCCCCGCAGGGGGAGGGGAGACAAACCCGTTCCTCCCCCCAAGACGAGGAATGCGGTAAGGCTTGTCCATGCACACCGCTTCCTTCGAAGGCGTCCGGGACGCCGCCCGCCAGATCGCCGGCCACGCCGTTCGCACCCCCCTGATCGAGAGCCCGGCCCTCAACGAGCAGATCGGCGGCCGGGTGCTGCTCAAGGCCGAGAACCTGCAGCGCGCCGGGGCCTTCAAGTTCCGCGGGGCCTGGAACCGCATCAGCCGCCTGACGCCGGACGAACTGGCCCGCGGCGTCGTCGCCTACTCCTCCGGCAACCACGCCCAGGCCGTGGCCTGCGCGGCCCGGATGATGGGGACTCCGGCGATCATCGTCATGCCCGCCGACAGCCCGAAGGTGAAGGTCGAGGGCGTCATCGCCTTCGGCGGCGAGGTGCGCATGTACGACCGCTACCGCGAGAGCCGCGAGGCCATCGGCGAGGAGATCGCCGCCACCCGCGGCTCGGTGCTGGTCCGCCCCTTCGACGACCCTTGGGTCATCGAGGGCCAGGGCACGACGGGGCTCGAAATCCTCGAGCAGGCGGAAGCCGTCGGCGCCCCGATCGATCAGCTGCTGTGCGGCGCGTCCGGCGGCGGGTTGATCGCCGGCATCAACCTGACGATGGCGGCGATGTCGCCCGACACGCCGGTGATCGGCGTCGAGCCGCAGGACTACAACGACACCCAGCTGTCGCTGGCCGCCGGCGAGCGCCTGACTCACGCCCCCGCCCCCGGCACCATCTGCGACGCCCTGATGACCGACCGGCCCGGCGAGCTGACCTTCCCGATCAACCGCCGCCTCAAGGCGGTGGTCGCCGTCTCCGACGCCGAGGTGGCCGCGGCGGTGCGCTTCGCCTTCCGGACCCTCAAGCTGGTGGTCGAGCCCGGCGGGGCCGTGTCGCTGGCCGCCCTGCTGGCCGGAAAGATCGAGGCCGGCGACCGGACCACCGCCCTCGTGCTGTCCGGCGGCAATGTGGACCCGGCGCTGTTTTCGGCCATCATCGAGGATCGCTTCGACCCCGCCGACTGGAGGAAGGCCGCATGAGTCGCACCGAACGCCAGGGAACGCCCGTCCCCGTCGCGGATCTGCCGGGCCTGATCGGGCAGGAGATCGGCGTCAGCCGCTGGTTCGAGATCGACCAGGCCCGCATCGACGCCTTCGCCGAGATCACAGAGGACCGCCAATTCATCCACGTGGATCCCGAGGCGGCGAAGGCGACCCCGCTCGGCGGAACCATCGCCCACGGCTTCCTGACCCTCAGCCTCGCCTCGGCGATGAGCTACGACTGCGTGCCGCCGCTGGCCGGCGTGGCCATGGGCCTCAACTACGGCTTCGACAAACTCCGCTTCCTCGCGCCGGTGCCGGCCGGATCGAAGGTGCGCGGCCGTTTCCGCCTGCTCTCCGCCGAAGACAGGGGCGGCGGTCGCTGGCTGCTCAAGCACGAGCTGACGGTCGAGATCGACGGCGGGGACAAGCCGGCTTTGGTCGCGGAGTGGCTGTCGATGCAGGTGGTGGGCGGCTAACCCTCCCCCAGGCACCTCAGCGCCACTTCCAGGTTTCGCAAGCCGTCCTCGCCGGTCACCGCCGGCGGTTCGCCGGTGCGGATGGCGCGGGCGAACTCCTCCAGCTCGCGCTTCAGCGGCTCGGCCGGCCAGCTCATCACCCCGCGGGTCGAGTAGCTGCCGTCGGGCTGCTGGCCGAAATATTCGGTGACCTGGCGGGTGATCAGGTCGGCGACCACGAAGCGACTACCGGTGGCGACCTGCAGGGTCCGCACCTTGTAGGGGGTCACCCAGTTGGTGGTGATGTGGGCGATGGTGCCGTTGGCCAGCCGGAACTGGAGCAGGGCGGTGTCCTCGCGCTCGGCCTTGGTGCGGGCCAGCTGCGGCTGCACCTCGACGATCTCCGAACCGGTCAGGTGGCGGATGATGTCGATGTCGTGCACCGCCAAGTCGATGACCACCCCCACCTCGCCCATGCGCGGCGGGAAGGGACCGACGCGGGTGATCTGGATCGAGATGACGTCGTCGCCGTCGATGGCGCGCTTGACCGCCTCGACCGCCGGATTGAAGCGCTCGACCTGCCCGACCATCAGCACCCGGTCGTTGGCGCGGGCTGCGTCGATGATCCGCCGCGCGTCCTCGACCGTCGCGGCGATCGGCTTCTCGACCAGCACATGCACGCCCTTTTCCAGCAGGGCGACGGCGAGGTCGGCGTGGGTGCGGTTCGGGGTGGCGACGACGGCCGCGTCCAAGCCGGCGTCGACGAAGGCCTCGGCGGTCGTCACCGGCGTCGCCCCGTAGGCGGCGGCGACCCCCTCGGCGGTCACCGCGTCCGGATCGAACACGTGGGTCAGTTCGACGTCGCGGATGTCCGACAGCACCCGGGCGTGGTTGCGCCCCATCACGCCCGCCCCGGCGACGCCGAACTTCAGAAGCGGCTGGTGCTGGGTCATCGAGTCAGCCCTTGAACGACGCCACGGCGGCGATGATGCGGTCCTGCGTCGCCTCGTCCAGATCGGCGTGCATCGGCAGGCTGATGACCCGGTCCTTCAGCCGCTCCGTGACCGGCAGGCCGCCGGCGCCGCGCGGGTACCGCTCGTAGGCCGGCTGCAGGTGCAGCGGGATCGGATAGTAGACGGCGGTGGGCACCCCTTGGGCCTTCAGGTGCGCGGCGAGGCCGTCGCGATCGTCGTGCTCGATGGTGTACTGGGCCCAGTTGGAGATGTTGCCCGCCGGCACGTCGGGCACGGCCGCCACGTGAGGACGCAGGCCCTCATTGTAGCGGGCCGCGATGCGGTTGCGCCACTCGATCTCCTGCGGGAACACCTTCAGCTTCTCGATCAGAACCGCCGCCTGGATGGTGTCCAGCCGGCTGTTCAGGCCGATGCGCATGTTCAGATACTTGGTCTCGTGCTCGAAGGTGCGGTCCTTCAGGTCGATCCCTACCGCCTTGCCGTGCACCCGGATCGAGTCGATCAGTTCGGCCAGCAGGTCGTCATTGGTCAGCACCGCCCCGCCGTCGCCGTAACAGCCCAGCGGCTTGGCCGGGAAGAAGCTGGTGGTGGTGATGTCGGCCCACTCCAGCGGGTGCCGGCCGTCGATGGTGCAGCCGAAGCCCTGGGCCGAGTCGGCGATCAGCTTCATGCCGTAGCGGTCGCAGATCGCCTTGATCGCCGGGTAGTCGGCCGGCTGGCCGAACAGGTCGACGGCGATGACCACCCGCGGCTTGCGCTTGCCTTCCTTCAGCACGCCCTCGATCGCCGCCTCCAGCGCCTTCGGGTCCATGTTGTAGGTCTTCGGATCGACATCGACGAACACCGGCACGGCGTGGAACCACGGCACGACCTCGGCGGTGGCGGCGAAGGTGAAGCTGGGCACGAACACGGCGTCGCCGTGGCCGATGTCCCAGGCCATCAGCGGCAGCGCCAGGGCGTCGGTGCCGTTCGCGCAGCCCAGGGCGTGCTTCGCCTTGCCGAAGGCGGCGAGGTCCTGCTCGAACTGGCGCACCTGCGGCCCCATCACCCAGGCGCCGCCGACCACCGCCTCCTGCACGGCCGCCTCGATCTTGCCGGCCAGACGCAGGCGCTGGGCCTGCAGGTCGATGAAGGGGATGGTCATGGGGAGGCTCTCCGACGTCGGGGATCGCGGGCTCGGCGCGAGTCGAACGCGCCGCAGGGTCGCGCGCTCCCTACCAAATCGTCCGCCTCCGCGCCAAACTTGGGGGAGTCACATCGGGTGAGGGATTGCAACGGACCGCGAGGGCGCCTTATCCCCGGCCTATGTCCACCAGCGTACCCGCGGTGTTCCTCGATCGCGACGGCGTGCTGATCGAGGATACCGGCTACCCCCATCTGGAAGAGCACCTGCGCATCACGCCCGGGGCGATCGCCGCCATCGGCCGGCTGAACCGGCTCGGCTATCTGTGCGTGGTGGTGACCAACCAGTCCGGCGTCGCGCGCGGCCTGTTCAGCGAAGAGCAGATGAAGGCCTTCAACGCCCTGATGGTGCGCCGCTTCGCCGCCGGCGGGGCGCGGCTGGGCGCAGTCTACGCCTGCCCCTACCATGCCGAGGCCCGCGATGAGCGCTGGCGGCATCCCGACCATCCCGACCGCAAACCGAACCCCGGCATGATCCTGCGCGCCATCGCCGACCATCACATCGACCCGGCCCGCAGCTTCCTGATCGGCGACCAGGACAGCGACCTCGAGGCCGCGCGCCGCGCCGGCGTGCCGGGCTTCCGCTTCGAGGGCGGCGACCTCGACGCCTTCGTCCGCGAGCTGCTGGGGCACTGAGTCGCGTCGGGTTCGCGTCGGGTGGATTTCCTCCCCCGATGAAATACCTTGCGCCGCGACCGCCCCCGGAGCTTGCCATGACTGCCTTCGTCGACCGCCACTGGACCAGCGCCGACGGCCTGCACCTGTACGCCCGCGACTACGCCGCCGCCGCCGGGCCCGCGAAGCTGCCGGTGATCGCCATCCACGGCCTGACCCGCAACTCGGCCGACTTCGAGACCATCGCCCCGCTGATCGCCCAGTCCGGTCGCCGGGTGCTGGCCGTCGACGTGCGCGGCCGCGGCCGCTCCGACCGCGCCCCCGACCCGATGACCTACCAGCCGGCGGTCTATGCGAAGGACGTGCTGGAGCTGATGCGGCAGTCCGGCGTCGAGCGCGCCGTCTTCCTCGGCACCTCCATGGGCGGGCTGATCACCATGGCGCTGGCCGCCATCCGCTCGAAGGCCATCGCCGCGGCGATCATCAACGACGTCGGGCCCGAGGTGGCGAAGGAAGGCCTCGCCCGCATCGCCTCGTATACCGGCCAGCCGGTCGACACCCCGACCTGGAAGGAAGCCGCGGCCTACGCGAAACGCACCAACGAGGCCGCCTTCCCGCACTATACGGACGCCGACTGGGCCGCCTTCGCCCGCCGGGTGTTCACCGACGGCCCCGACGGCGCGCCGATCCTCAACTACGATCCGGACATCATGGTCCCGATCAGGGCCGCCGGAACCAAGGCCCTGGTCCCCAGCCTGTGGCCCATGTTCGGCCGGCTGGCCCGGGGCCGCCCCGTCCTGCTGGTGCGCGGCGAGACGTCCGACCTGCTCAGCCCGGCCATCGCCGCGAAGATGAAGAAGCGGGCCCCGAAGATGGACGTCGTCGAGGTCCCGGGCGTCGGCCACGCCCCCATGCTGGACGAGCCCGAGGCCAAGGCGGCGATCTTCCCGTTCCTCGGGGAGGTGGAGTGATCCCAGGGCTGGACGATGTCCTGCTCGCCGCCGCCGGCGTAGCCTGGTTCGTCACCGTCTGCCTGCTGGCCTATCTCGACCTGAGGGTCTACGCGCTGCGGCAGTCCGGGGACCTGCCCCCGACGGCTCCGGATATCGTCGGCCTCGGCTACGGCTTCTCCGGTCGCTGGAGAGGGATCGATATCCCGGCGCTCTATTCCCGCGCCTATCGCATGCTGGATGGCCACACCCGCAGGATCGTTCCGGTGGTGCGGGTTACGCTGCCCCTTGGCCCCGTCCTGCTGCTGGCGTCTTTCCTCACCTGATCAGGCGTCCGGCACATTCGCCTCCAGCTCGTCCAGCCACACCCGCGCCGTACTGTCGGACGGAGCGCGCCAATCGCCGCGAGGCGACAGCGATCCGCCCGTCACCACCTTCGGCCCGTTCGGCAGGGCCGAGCGCTTGAACTGGGCGGTCTGGAAGAAGCGCACGAGGAATTTCCGCAGCCAGTGCTTGATGGTCGCCAGATCGTACTCGACCCGCTCGTCCTCCGGCGTGCCGGCCGGCCAGTGGCCCCGCGACGCGTCCCTCCACGCCTCGTGGCACAGCCAGGCGACCTTCGACGGCTTCAGCCCGTAGCGGGTGATGTAGAATAGGAAGAAGTCGTTCAGCGGATAGGGACCCACGGTCCCCTCGGTCGACTGGATCTTGCCGTCCGTCGCCGGCACCAGCTCCGGCGAAATCTCGGTGTCGAGAATCCCGCGCAGCACCGGCACGGCCTCGGCCCCGACCACCTCGCGGTCGGCCACCCAGCGGATCAGGTGGCGGATCAGCGTCTTCGCCACCCCGCCGTTGACGTTGTAGTGGCTCATGTGGTCGCCGACGCCGTAGGTGGCCCAGCCCAGCGCCAGCTCCGACAGGTCGCCGGTGCCGAGCACGAAGGCCCCGTGGTGGTTGGCCAGCCGGAACAGGTAGTCGGTCCTCAGCCCCGCCTGGACGTTCTCGAAGGTGATGTCGTGGACCGGCTCGCCCTGGGCGAACGGATGGCCGATGCCCTCCAGCATCGTCATCGCCGTCGGGCGGATGTCGATCTCCTCGCCCGTGACCCCCAGCGCCCTCATCAGCGTCCAGGCGTTCGACTTCGTCCCTTCCGAGGTGGCGAAGCCGGGCATGGTGTAGCCGAGGATGCCGGTCCGCGGCAGGCCCAGCCGGTCGAAGGCGCGGCAGGCGACCAGCAGGGCCTGGGTCGAATCCAGCCCGCCCGAGACGCCGATGACGAGGCGCTCGCCGTTGGTCGCCTTCATCCGGCGCATCAGCCCCTGCACCTGGATGTTGAAGGCCTCGTAGCAGTCCTGGTCCAGCCGCGCCGGGTCGTCCGGCACGAAGGGGAAGCGATCCAGCGGCCGGCGCAGCGGCCCTCCGGTCCGCGCTTCGCCGGCTTCGAACAGCACCCGCTCGAAGACGTAGCCGTCCAGTTCGTCGCGGGCGCAGTCGGCGAAGGTGCCGTTGCGCAGCCGGTCCAGCCCGATGCGCTCGATGTCGACGTCGGCGATGGTCAGATGGCTCTCCAGCGCGAACCGCTCGCCGCTGGCGAGGCAGGCGCCAAGCTCGTGGATCGTCGCCTGCCCGTCCCAGGCGAGGTCGGTGGTCGACTCGCCCCAGCCCGAGGCGGCGAAGACATAGGCCGCCATGGCCCGGGCCGACTGACTGGCGCACAGCAGGGCCCGCTCCTCGGCCTTGCCGATGACGATGTTGGAGGCCGAAAGGTTCAGCAAAATGCGCGCGCCCGCCAGCGCCTGCCGGGTCGAGGGCGGCAGCGGGGCCCAGTAGTCCTCGCAGATCTCCACCGCGAAGACGAAACCCGGCCGGTCCGCCGCCTCGAACACTAGGTCGGTGCCGAACGGAACCTCCTCGTCGCCCAGCGTCAGCGCGCCGTCGTGGCTGGACACGTCCCCGCCCGCCGAGAACCAGCGCTTTTCGTAGTACTCCCGATAGTTGGGCAGGTAGGTCTTGGGGACCACGCCCAGCACCCGGCCGTTCCCCAGCACCACGGCGCAGTTGTAGAGCCGGTCGTCGCGGCGCAGCGGCGCGCCGACCACGGCGGCCACCCCGGTCTCCGCCGTCAGCGGCGCCAGAAGCGCGATTTGCCGCTCCACCTCGTCCAGCAGCGCCCCCTGCATCACCAGGTCGTCGATGGCGTAGGCGCTCAGGCTGAGCTCCGGGAACACCAGCAGCTCCACCCCTTCGGCGGCCGCCCGCCGGATCAGCGCGACATGCTCCTCCGCGTTGGCGACGGGGTCGGCCGTGTGCACCACCGGCGTGGCGGCGGCCACGCGCACGAAGCCGTGGGTGGTCGGAGAATGGAACGGGGGGGCGTCGGCCAAGTCGCGGTCCTTCCTGCGGTCAAGCTCGTATAGGGCCAAAGCAGCGGGCTCGCCACGATTGGCCGTGACCTGCAAACCCTTGGCCGCTAAAGCGGGTTCATGACCGACACCGGGAAAAAGGGCTGGTTCTCGCGCCTGACCGAGGGCCTCAGCCGCTCCTCGAAGCAGATGACCGACCAGGTCGTCGCCGCCTTCGTCAAGGAGCCGCTCAGCGAGCGCGCCCTCGAACAACTCGAGGAACATCTGCTGGAGAGCGACCTCGGCCCCGCCGCCGCCGACCGCATCGTCGAACGCTTCCGCGAGCTGCGGTTCTCCGCCGGGGCCGACGAGCGCGAGGTCAAGGAAGCGCTGGCCGAGGCGGTTACCGCCGAACTGATCGGCCACGAGGCCCGCTACGAACCGCTGGCGGGGCCGAAGCCCTTCGTCACCCTGTTCGTCGGCGTCAACGGTTCGGGCAAGACCACCACCCTCGGCAAGATCGCCGCCGACCTGACCGCCCAGGGGGCGAAGGTGATGATCGTCGCCTGCGACACCTTCCGCGCCGCCGCCCGAGAGCAGCTCAAGGTCTGGGCCGAACGCGCCGGCGCCGCCTTCGAGAGTCGCCGCGATGGCGCCGACCCGGCCGGCCTCGCGTTCGACGCCTACACCCGGGCGAAGGCCGAAGGCTTCGACGTGGTGCTGATCGACACCGCCGGCCGGCTGCAGAACAAGTCCGCCCTGATGGACGAGCTGCTCAAGATCGTCCGCGTGCTCAAGAAGATCGACGCCGACGCGCCGCACGAGACCCTGCTGGTGCTCGACGCCACCGTCGGCCGCAATGCGCTGGAGCAGGAGAAGATCTTCGGTCGCACCGCCTACGTCTCCGGCATCGTCATGACCAAGCTGGACGGCACCGCCCGCGGCGGGGTGCTGGTGCCGGTCGCCCAGGCCTCCGACGCCCCGATCAAGCTGATCGGCGTCGGCGAGGGGATCGACGACCTGCAGCCGTTCGACGCCCGCGCGTTTTCCCGCTCCCTCGTGGGGCTTCAGGACTGACCATGGCCGACGCCCCTTCCGCCAGCGCCCGCCGGCGCGCCAACATCCGCCAGGCCGTCGACTTCGGCGCGCTGGTCGCCTTCATGGTCGCCTATGCGGTCAACCGCTTCGTGCGCGACCTCGATGGCGACGACGCCCTGGTCCAGGCCACCTGGGTGCTGGTCGGCGCCTCGCTGATCGCCCTGATCGTCGGCTGGGTCGCCGAGAAGCGGCTGGCGCCGCTTCCGCTGCTCACCGGCGGCTTCGCCCTGTTGTTCGGAACCCTGACCCTGCTGTTCAACGATCCGGTGCTGCTGAAGCTCAAGCTGACCATCCAGAACGGCCTGCTCGCCGTGGTCCTGCTCGGCTCCCTGCCGCTGCGCCGCTATCCGTTTAAATACCTCCTTGGCGAAGCCATTCGCATCACCGACGAGGGCTGGCGCGGCCTGACCTTGCGCTACGGCCTGTATTTCGCGGTTGTGGCGATCGTGAACGAGATCGTCTGGCGCACCCAGTCGGACGACACCTGGGTCGCGTTCCGGGGCGGCCTGTGGGTCGCCTCCGCCGCCTTCGGCGTCTGGCAGGTGTTCTTCATCATGAAGCACCTGATCAAGGACGAGGAGCTGGCGGAGCCGGTGTCGCCCGACACCGGCCTCTGATCGCGCGGTCCGGATCGTCCGTCGTCAAACCGTAAAACCCGGCTGCTAGCTCTGGCGGGGCCACCGAGGGGATACGGTTCATGGTCAAGTCCGGCGACAAGACGAAGCGGCCGCCCGGCCTCGATGGCTCGCCCAGCCATCTGATGCACAGGGCGCTGCAGCTGGCGCTCGACATCTATACCGAGGAGGCCGGGCCCGACGGCCTCACCCAGCGCCAGTTCGCCGTCCTCGAGGCGGCCAGCCGCAAGGCCGGCCTGACCCAGACCGATCTGGTCCGCGCCACAGGCATCGACCGCTCGACCCTCGCCGATCTGGTCGCCCGCATGACGGCGAAGGGTCTGCTCGAGCGCGAACGTTCGACGCTCGACGCCCGCGCCAAGGCCGTGCGGCTGTCGGCCGAGGGCGAGGCGGCGCTGGCGACAGCCCGGCCCCGCGTCGAGGCCGCTGACAAGCGCATCATGGCCCTGCTGCCCAAGGGCAAGCGCGGCGCCTTCCTCGAGCTGCTGGCGGCGCTGGCCGGCGAGGCCGACGCCGCCCCGCTCAAGGCCAAGGCGGAAGCCAAGGCCGCGAAGAAGGCCGAGCGCGAGGCCAAGAAGGCCGCCAAGGCGGAGAAGAAGGCCGGGAAGCCGAAGAAGGCCAAGGTGCTGGAAGCGGCCTGACCTCCCTCTCCCATTGGGAGAGGGCTTGAGCGCACGGCGGCCAAGGGCCGTCGTCCTTGCGCGAAAGGGTGAGGGTCGACCCGTCAACGCGTCGGGGACGCCAACCCTCACCCCTTCGCCTTGCCGGTCCCTTCGCTCCCGGAGGCTCAGGCCCTCTCCCATCGGGAGAGGGCAGCATGCCCTCAATCCATCAGCTGCTGCGCCAGGTAGACGTAGTGGCGCGCCCAGCGGCGGGCGTTGGCGATCGGGTCGGCGTCGTTGGAGTGCCCGCCCGCCGTCTCCTCATAGTAGAGGTGGTCGTGGCCCATCTCGCCCAGCCGCGCCGCGAACTTGCGCGCGTGACCCGGATGCACCCGGTCGTCGCGGGTGTTGGTGGTGATGTAGACGCGCGGATACTCCGCATCCGGACGAAGCTGCTGGTAGGCCGAATAGCGGGCGATCCACGCCGCCTCCTCGGGGATGCGGGGATCGCCGTACTCGCCGATCCACGACGCCCCCGCGGGCAGCTCGTGGTAGCGCAGCATGTCGATCAGCGGGCTCTCGATCACCGCCGCGTTGAACAGTTCCGGATGCTGGGTGATCGACACCGAGGTCAGCACCCCGCCGTTCGACCGGCCGTAGATGCCGGTGTGCTCGGGCGAGGTGATCCCCCGCGCGTGCAGGTCGCGCGCCACCGCCGCGAAGTCGTCGAAGGCCAGCTGCCGGTTCTCGTTCAGCACCGCTTGGTGCCATTGCGGACCGAACTCGCCGCCGCCGCGGATGTTGGCCTGGACGAAGACGCCGCCGTTCTCCAGCCACAGCTTGCCCATCTCGGGCTTGTAGGCGGGCGGGAAGCTGACCTGGAAGCCGCCGTAACCGAACAGGATGGTGGGCGCGGTCCCGTCCATGGCCAGGTCGCGCGGGCGGGTGACGAAGTAGGGGATCTTCGTGCCGTCGGACGAGGTGGCCTCGAACTGCTCGACCACATGGGTGGAGGCGTCGAACTTGGCCGGGGCCTGACGCAGCGTCTCGAGCGAGCCCGCGCCCGCGTCGGCGAGGCTGAGCGTCGGCGGCGTCAGGAAGCCCTGGGCCGAGACGAACACCTGCCCCCGCGACTTCGAACTGTCGCCGAGGTTGACCGCCAGATTGTCGGGCGTGGCGATGTCGGTGCGGACCCAGCCGCGCTCGCCCCGGTCCTCGAACACCGCCAGCTTGCCGACGACGTTGTCGGTGTAGCCGACCAGCACCCGGTCGTGCAGCACCCGCACGTCGGACACCGCCTGCCGCTCTTCCGGCGCGAAGATCCGGACCGCGCGGTTGGCCACCGCCGTCTCGCCTTCCGGCAGCGGCCGGCGCAGGCAGATCAGGCAGGGCGACAGCAGCGACCCCGCCTCATAGGCCTCGCCCAGATGCGTCCAGGCCTCGTCGTTCGACAGGATCAGCGAGCCGTGCACCACGCCGTAGATGCTCAGCCGCTCGGGCACGTCCAGCTGCACGGGGCGGCGGTCGATCAGCTCCCAGGTCTGACTGCGGAAGGTGTCCAGCGGCCGGCTGATGATCACCGCCTGCACCGCCCCGTCCCTGTCGCGATAGACGGCCGGGCTGACGCCGTAGCCGCCGTCGCCCTGTTCGCCGCGATAGACTTCGGTCGCCTGGTCCAGCGTCTGCCCGCGCCTCAGCGCCTTGACGATGAAAGGATAGCCGCTCTCGGTCAGGGTGCCGGCGCCGAAGTCGGTGGCCACCAGCAGGGTATCGCGATCCAGCCACTCGATGCGATGCTTGCCCTCGGGCAGGACGAATCCTCCGTCCACGAACGATCGCGTCGTGGTGTCGAACTCGCGCACCGTCACGGCGTCCTTGCCGCCGTCCGACAGGCTGATCAGGCAGCGCGTCTCGTCGGGAGCCAGGCAGTCGGCGCCCTTCCAGACCCAGTCCCGGCCCTCGGCGCGGGCCAGGGCGTCGACGTCGATCAGGGTTTCCCACTGCGTGTCGTCGGAGCGGTAGGACTCGAGCGTCGTGCGCCGCCACACCCCCTTCGGATTGGCCGCGTCCTGCCAGAAGTTGCCGATGCCGTCGCCGAGGAAGCTGGGAGAGGGGATCCGGTCCGTGGCCGTCAGGATGGCCTCGGCCTCGGCCCGGAAGGTCTCGTAGCGACGATCCCCCTCCAGCGCCGCCAGCGCCTGCCGGTTCGACTCGGCCACGAAGGCCATCGCCTCGGCCCCGTCGACCGCTTCCAGCGCCAGGTGGTCGTCCGCGGCGCGGACCCCCTCCGGCGTCAGGTCGGCGGGGAAGTGCGGCGGCGGGGTCGTGGCGACCGCCCCGGCCGGGTGGTGTCCGGCGTGCTGGCCCGCGGCCGGCGCGGCGGCCAGCAGCAGGGCCGGAAGGGCGGCGGAGAGGATCAGATGACGCATGACTATTCCGCTTGCTCCGCCGCCGGCTGATCCATCAGCCGCCGGGTCAGGTAGGTGTACTCCAGCGCCAGCCGCCGGGCGGTCTCGCGCAGGTTGGCGCCGGCCGCGTGGCCGCCGTCGGTGTTCTCGTAGAACAGCACCGGATAGCCCAGCTCCTCCAGCCGCGCCGCCGCCTTGCGGGCGTGGCCCGGATGCACCCGGTCGTCCTTGGTCGAGGTGTGGATGAACACCTCCGGATAGGGCTGGCCGGCGGCCAGCCGCTGGTAGGGGGAGTACTGCTCGATCCACGCCCGCTGCTCGGGGATGTCGGGGTCGCCGTACTCGGCGATCCAGCTCGCCCCGGCCAGCAGCCGGTGGAAGCGCAGCATGTCGAACAGCGGCACCTGGATTACCGCCGCGTTGATCAGGTCCGGGCGCTGGGTCAGCATCGCTCCCATGAACAGCCCGCCCTGCGAGCCGCCCATGATCCCGAGGTGCGGCTGCGAGGTGACGCCGCGGGCGATCAGGTCCTCGGCCACGGCCTGGAAATCCTCGTGCGCCCTTTGCCGGTTCTGCTGCAACGCCGCTTGGTGCCAGCGTGGCCCGAACTCCCCGCCGCCACGGGTGTTGGCCACCACATAGACCCCGCCGCGCTCGAGCCACAGCTTGCCCACCGTCGGCGAATAGCCGGGCAGCAGCGACACCTGGTAGCCCCCGTAGCCGTACAGCAGGGTCGGGTTCGAGCCGTCCAGCGGCATCTCCGCCTTGTGGACCACGAAATACGGGATCATCGTCCCGTCGGCCGAACGGGCCTCGAACTGCTCGACGGTCATCCCCGTGGCGTCGAACTTGGCCGGCAGCTCCTTGACGATGTCGGCCGAGCCGGCGGCCGCATCGGCCAGATACAGGCTCGACGGGTTCAGATAGCCGGCCACGCTGACGAACACCCGGTCGTCCCGCTCGCTGGTCGAGCCGACGCCGACGGTGACGTTCTCGGGCAGGGCCAGCCGCGTCCGCGACCACTCGCCGGCCAGGTCGGGCTCATAGACGTAGACCGCCCCGCGCACGTTCTCGGTCATCGCCACGACCAGCTTGTTGCGGGTGTTCGAGATGCCTTGGATGGCCTCGCGCTCGGTCGGGCGGATGACCAGCTGCGCCGGCGTCGCCGGATCGGCGAGCCAGCGGTCGAGGTCCCAGGCGATGACGTCGCCGGTGCGGAATTCCTGGCCCGAGGGCGCCGTCCAGTCCTGGTCGGTGGTCACCACCAGCTGGCCCTGCACCAGGGCGTTGATGCTCGACTTGGCCGGCAGCTCCAGCTTCGTGGTTGTGCCGTCGGCGTTCAACCGGTGCGTCTCGCCCTCGTAGAAGTTGACGCCGCGGTTGATCAGGGTGGCGCGGATGTTTCCGTCGGCGTCGCGCAGCGCATATCCCGACACCGAGACATCGGTCGGCTGTCCCGTGAACACCGTCTGCGCTTGGTCCAGCGTCTGGCCGCGGCGCAGCACCTTGACGATCATCGGATAGCCCGAGGTCGTCATCGAGCCCGGCCCGAAGTCGCGCGACACCAGCAGGGTGTCGGCGTCGACCCACGAGGCCCCGCCCTTGGATTCCGGCAGCACGAAGCCGCCGTCGACGAAGGTCTTCGTCGTACGGTCGAACTCGCGGATGGTCACCGCGTCCTTGCCGCCGTCGGACAGGGAGACGAGGCAGCGGGTCTCCTCCGGCGGCAGGCAGGTCGCGCCCTTGTAGACCCAGTTCTTGCCTTCGGCCGCGGCCAGGGCGTCGAAGTCGAGGATGGTCTCCCACTCCGGCTCGGCGGAGCGGTAGCTGTCCAGCGTCGTGGTCCGCCACACGCCGCGGACGTGTTCCGCGTCCTGCCAGAAGTTGTCGATCGTGCCGTCGCGGTTGAACCCCGGCGACGGGATGCGGTCGCGCGACTCGACGATCTCCAGCGCCTGCCGGTGCAGGGTGTCGAAGCGGGGATCGCCGCGCAGCACGCCGAGCGAGCGCTCGTTGTGCGCCTCGACCCAGGCCATGGCCCGCTCGCCCTCGATGTCCTCCAGCCAGATGTACGGGTCGGTCGCCTCGGAGCTGGCGAAGCCGCCGGCGGGCGCGGCCGACGAGGCCGGGGACGAAGTCTGGGCCATGGCGACGCTCGACAGGCAGGTGGTGGCGAGAAGCGCGGCGAGCGCGGCGGCGGTGCGGTTCATGCGGAGGTCCCCGACGGAAGGTCGGCCGGCACCTTACCCGGGGGCGGCAGGGCGGCAAGCCGGCCGCGGCGCAGGTTACGGTTTTGTCATCTCGGGCGCGCCGGGCGAGGGCGGAAGGGCGGGTCTGCGCCCTCAGTTTCCCTCGTCCGGAATGCACAGCGTCTCGCCGCAGGCCTTGCAGTGCACCGCGTCCGGGTCGTGCTTCTGGAGGCCGCACACGGGGCAGGGGAAGCGCACCTTGTGCGGCCGGACGAGAGTCTGGGCCAGCCGCACGAACAGGGTGATGCCCGACAGCATGATCACGATCGACAGCACCCGCCCCCAGGCGCCCGGCAGGGTGATGTCGCCGTAGCCGGTCGTGGTCAGGCTGGAGACGGTGAAGTAAAGCGCGTCGAGGTAGCCGTGCACCTCGGTGTGGTAGCCCCGGAAGGTGGTGTAGACGAAGCCGGTGGCCACGAAGACGAAGGTCACCAGCGCCGCCAGCGCCCGGGTGATCTCCTCCACCCGGGTGTCGTCGTACTTCCGCCCTACCGTTCGCCAGAAGAAGTCGGAACTCAGCAGGGTCCACAGGCGCAGCATGCGCAGGAAGCCGAAATTGTAGAGCCAGGCCGGGAACAGCAGGGTGGCGAGGATGAACAGGTCGATCCACGTCGACGGGCGCTTCAGCCAGTCGCGGATGTTGGTCCACGCCAGGGCCCGCGCCGCCATATCGGCGGCGAGGAAGGCGGCCACCAGATAGTCCAACACATAGAAGGCCCAGCCGGCCTCGCGCAGGATCGGGGCGGCGAGGAAGAAGGCGATGATGATGAAGTCGACGACGATCACCGCCAGTCGGAAGCGCACCGCCGCCGGCGAGCCGCCGTGGTAGAGGTAGCGCATGCGGGCGCGCAGGCGCAGGCCTTCCGGCTTGTCCGGCGTCCCGTTCTGCATGGCTTTCGGTCGACCCATGGCGCAGCGATAACGCGCGTCGCTCGCCCGAGGAACCGGCAAACGCTATATCGGCCCGGATGACCCGTCCCTTCCTCAAGATGAACGGCGCCGGCAACGACTTCGTCGTGGTCAATGCGCTGGAGACGCCGTTCACGCCGACGGCGGAGCAGGCGCGCGCCATTGCGGACCGCGCCACAGGCCAGGGCTGCGACCAGCTGATCGCCATCGAGCCGTCCGACCGCGCGGACGCCTTCATGCGGGTGTGGAACGCCGACGGCGGCGTGGTCGAGACCTGCGGCAACGCCCTGCGCTGCGTCGGTCAGGTGCTGATGCAGGCGACCGGAAAGGACCGCGTGATCATCGACACCGCCGCCGGCCCGACGGTCGCCGCGCGCGCCGCCGACGGACAGGTTCGCGTGGATATGGGTCCACCCCGCCTGGGCTGGGACGAGATCCCGCTGGCCGAGGAGATGGACACGCGCGGCATCGAGCTTCAGGTCGGCCCCATCGACGCGCCCTTGGTGCACACGCCCGGCGCCGTCTCCATGGGCAATCCGCACGTGGTCTTCTTCACCGACCGCCTCGACGACGGCTTCGTGCGCGCGACCGGCTCGCTGATCGAACACCACCCGCTGTTCCCCGAGGGGGTCAACGTCGGCTTCGCCCACGTGCTGGCTCCCGACCACATCCGGCTGCGGGTGTGGGAGCGCGGGGCCGGCCTGACCCGGGCCTGCGGCACCGGGGCCTGCGCCGCCCTCGTCGCCTGCGCCCGCCGCGGCCTGACCGGCCGTTCGGCTGCGGTGGACGTCGACGGCGGCCGCCTGTTCATCGACTGGGACGAGGCGACGGGTCACGTCCTGATGACCGGCCCGGTGGAGCTGGAGCGCACCGGCTCCCTCGAGCTGTGAGCCTCGAGGTCCTCACCTTCGGCTGTCGTCTCAACGCGGTGGAGAGCGAGGCCATGCGGGCGCAGGCCGAGGTCGACGGTCTGGCCGACGCCGTGCTGGTCAACACCTGCGCCGTCACCGCCGAGGCGGTGCGTCAGGCGCGGCAGGCCATCCGCCGGGCCCGTCGCGAGCGCCCCGGCGCCCCGATCCTCGTCACCGGCTGCGCCGCCCAGACCGAGCCGCAGACCTTCGCCGCCATGCCCGAGGTGACGCGGGTGATCGGCAACGCCGCCAAGGCCGCCCCGGGCGTCTACCGCCCCGACCCCGCCGCGCCTCGCGCCGCGGTCGGCGACATCTTCCTGACCCCCGCCGCGCCCGCCGCGGCCCGCCCGCTGAAGGACCGGGTTCGCGCCCACGTCGCCGTGCAGACCGGCTGCGACCACCGCTGCACCTTCTGCGTCATCCCTTACGGCCGCGGGAACAGCAGGTCCGTGCCCGCCGGAGCGGTCGTGTCGCAGGTTCGGGACATGGCCGCGCAGGGTGTGAAGGAGGTCGTCCTCACCGGCGTCGACCTGACCAGCTGGGGCGCCGACCTGCCGGGCCGCCCGCCGCTCGGCCGGCTGGTGCGCCGCATCCTGACCCACGTGCCGGAACTGCCCCGCCTGCGCCTGTCGTCGATCGACGCGGCCGAGATCGACGACGAGTTGCTGGCCTGCTTCGCCGCCCACGAGCGGCTGACGCCCTACCTTCACCTGTCGCTGCAGCACGGCGACGACCTGATGCTCAAGCGTATGAAACGCCGCCACCTGCGCGCCGACGCCCTGCGGCTGGTCGAGCGGGTCCGGGCGGCTCGCCCGGACGTCGCCTTCGGCGCCGATCTGATCGCCGGCTTCCCCACCGAGAGCGAGGCGGCCTTCGACAATCTGGTTTCGCTGGTGGAGGCCGCGGATCTCGCCTTCGTCCACGTCTTCCCGTTCAGCTCCCGCCCCGGCACGCCGGCGGCCCGCATGCCCCAGCTGCCCCGGCCGGAGATCAAGGCCCGGGCCGCGGCGCTGCGCGAGGCCGCCGACCGCGCCCTCGTCCGCCACCTCGACCGCCGCCTCGGCGTCGAGGTCGAGGCCCTCGTCGAGAACGGCGGCCTCGCCCGCAGCCCCGACCACACCCCGGTCGCCTTCGCGGGCGACCCGGGCACCCTCGTCCGCCTCGCTCCCGCCGCCCACGACGGTCGCCGCCTGCTCGCTTGACGCCGTCCCCGTTACGGCCGGCATCGTTGGTTCATCACGAAGGACACGAAGGAATCACGAAGAACACCAAGAGAGCGCGACCCTTTCCGCCGCCCGCGGGCCGCAGGCCCGCAATCGGATTCGATGGCGTCGTCCTGCGGCCGCCGCAGATCCAACCGGCCCCTTCGTGTCCTTTGTGATTCCTTCGTGTCCTTCGTGATGAACCCGCGGCGCCAGACCGTCTCCCGGCGCCGGGAGTTAATGTTTAAGTCCCCTATCTCACGCGCATCGCCCCCTGTTTTCTCTCAGAAAACACCGGCAGGCAGCGTCATTTCCCCGCCATGGGAAGAACCGCCCCCACACTGCTCCCATCCCGTCGGTGGGGAGGGCGTCGGATCCACGACCTCGACGACGGCGGGCTGTGGTCGAGCGATGAAGCCGGGGCGAAGGGCAGTCCCGGGGTCCTCGTCGGCAGGGAGTGGATCCTGCCGCTTGCTCGCCGCGCGCCAATGGATTGCGGACTGCTGTCGGCGTCTCAAGAGCGCCGTCATGTCCGCCCCGCGTCGGGCCCGGCAACGGTCCCGGCGGAGATCCGGCTAGGCTCGAATAGCAGGGCCGCCAACCGGAGAGCGCGCGATCCAACGACTGCGCGGGGCGTCAGTCTCGTCGAAACGGTAACCAACTCACAGACCGGGCGAGGCCCGGCGCCCCGCGCCCTTCCCACCCTCACCGCTTCCCTTCGGAAGCGGCGACGCCCCATGCCTTCCCCTCGCCGGGAAGGCGCGAGACGGTCTTTGACAATCAAAGGAAGCTGTACGGATCGACGTCGACGTTCAGCCGCACCGAAGCGGGGATCCTCACCCGACCCAGCCAGGTCCGCAGGAAGGCCTGCAGGTCGACGTCCCGGTCGGCGCGGACCAGCAGACGTTTCCGGCGGCGGCCCCGCACCAGGGCCAACGGCGCGTCGGCGGGCCCGTACACTTCCAGCCGTTCGGCGTTGGGGATGGCCTCGGCCAGATCGCGCGCCGCCTTCTCCACCGCCTGCGGGTTCTCGCTGGACAGGATCAGCGCCGCCAGACGGCCGTGCGGCGGCAGGGCGGCCGCCTCGCGCTCTGCCATCTCGGCCTCGACGAAGGCGTCGCGATCGCCGGCGGCCAGCGCCTGCAGCACCGGATGCTCGGGCGTCCACGTCTGCAGCAGGGCGCGGCCCGGCCGCTCCGCCCGCCCCGCCCGGCCGGTCGCCTGGGTGAGCAGCTGGAAGGTGCGCTCGGCCGCCCGCAGGTCGCCGCCCCTCAGCCCGAGGTCGGCGTCGACCACCCCGACGAGGGTCAGGTGGGGGAAGTTGTGGCCCTTGGCCGCCGCCTGGGTGGCGACGAGGATGTCGATCTCCCCCCCGGCCATGCGCTGGATCAGCTCGCGCGCCGACCGTCCGTCCGGCACGGTGTCCGAGCTGAACACGGCGGTGCGCGCCTCGGGGAACAGCTGGCGCACCTCCTCCTCGACCCGCTCGACGCCGGGCCCCACCGAGACCAGCGAATCCTCCGCCCCGCAGGACGGACACGTCTTCGGCCGCGGCATGGAGAAGCCGGTCAGGTGGCAGACCAGCCGGCCGGTGTAGCGATGCTCGACCAGCCAACTGTCGGTGTCCGGCGCGGTCAGCCGGTGGCCGCACGCCCGGCACAGAACCACGGGGGCGTAGCCGCGCCGGTTGAGGAACAGCAGGGTCTGCTCCCCCTTCAGCAGGGCCTCGCCGATCGCCTCGCGCAGCGGCTGCGACAGCCAGGTCTGCGGATCGGGCGGGCATTCGCGCAGGTCCACCAGGCGGATCTCGGGCAGCACCGCCGCCCCGTGCCGAGCCCCCAGCTTCAGCCAGCCGTAGCGACCGTGCCGCGCGTTCCACAGCGTCTCCAGCGAGGGGGTCGCGGAGGCGAGGACGACGGTCGCCTCCTCGATCCGCGCCCGCGCCACGGCGAGGTCGCGCCCATGGTAGACCAGTCCCTCCTCCTGCTTGAACGAGCCGTCGTGCTCCTCGTCGACGACGATCATCCGCAAGCGGACGAACGGCAGGAACAGGGCCGAGCGGGCCCCGACCACGATGTTGCAGCGCCCGGCCCGCACCGCCTCCCACACCTGCCGCCGGCGCGGCGGGGCGACGCCGGAGTGCCATTCGGCCGGCGCGGCGCCGAAACGGGCGGCGATGCGTTCGATCACCGCCTGGGTCAGGGCGATCTCGGGCAGCAGGATCAGGATCTGGGCCTCGGGATCGGCCTTCAGCGCCCGCGCCGCCGCCTCCAGATACGCCTCCGTCTTGCCCGAGCCGGTGACCCCGTCGAGCAGGAAGGGGGCGAAGCGGCCCGTGGAGATCGCCTCGGCCAGCGCCGTCGCCGCCGCCGCCTGGTCGGGATTCAGCGCCGCCGGGGCATGGTCCGGGTCCGGACGATCGAAGGCCGCGGCCGCCGCGATCTCGACGACCTCCAGCACGCCTTCGTCGACCAGTCCCTTGACCACACCCGCCGAGACGCCAGCAGCGCGGGCCAGCTCGGCCGCCGCAAGGGACCGCTCCCCCAGCGCCTCGAGCGCCGCCGTGCGGGCCGCCGTGGGCCGCGCCGGCGAGCGCTCGCCGACCCGTCGCACCCGTCGCTCGGGACGGGGCCGGGGCGCGCGCAGGCCCTTCAGCGCCGCCGCCGCCATCTCGCCCGGGGCGCTCAGCGTCCAGCGCGCCGCCCATTCGACGAAATCCACGGTCCGGCCGGGCAGGGCCGGCTCGTCCAGCCGCTCGGCCACCGCCTTCAGCCGCCGGTTCGATCCTGTGGTCTCGCGCACCTCCGAGACGATGCCGCGCACCAGCCGCGGCCCCAGGGGCACGGCCGCCTGGTCGCCGCGGGCCAGATCGAGGCCCTCCGGGACCTCGTAGTCGAAAGCCTCGGGCACCGGCAGGGGGATCAGGACGGAGGCGACTTTCACCGGCGGCTCCGAAGGGCTAGAAGCCCGCGCATGAAACTCTTCCTCGACACCGCCGACGTCGCCGTCATCCGGGACATGGTTCCCACCGGAATGGTGGACGGCGTCACCACCAATCCGTCGCTGATCGCCAAGTCGGGCCGGAACATCGCCGAGGTCATCGCCGAGATTTGCGCCCTCGTCGAGGGCCCGATCTCCGCCGAGGCCGTGGCGACCGATTTCGAGACCATGGTCCGGGAAGGCGACAAGCTCGCCGCCATCGCCCCCAACGTGGTGGTCAAGCTGCCCCTGACCTGGGATGGCCTGCGCGCCGCCCGCGCCTTCGCCGACAAGGGCATCCGGACCAACGTCACCCTGTGCTTCTCCGCCGCCCAGGCCATGCTGGCCGCCAAGGCCGGGGCCACCTTCATCTCGCCCTTCGTCGGCCGGCTGGAGGACCACGGCGCCGACGGCGTGGCGCTGCTGGAGGAGATCCGCACCCTCTACGACATCCACGGTTTCGAGACCGAGGTGCTGGCCGCCTCGCTGCGCAACCCCTCGCACGTCTCCGCCGCGGCGCTGGCCGGCGCCGACGCCGCCACCATCCCGGCCGACGTTTTCAAGGCCCTGGTCAAGCACCCGTTAACCGACAAGGGGCTTGATGCCTTCCTGGCGGACTGGGGCAAGACCGGTCAGTCCATCCTGTAAAGCCGCCTCGGGGAGAGGTCTTCGTGAGCGCATCGCCTGACCTCTCCGCCGACGCCCCGGCCGAACCGCACTGGCCGGAGATCCGGGCCTGGCTGCAGGCCAATCCGCAGACCCTGCTCGACGACCGCTCCCTGCTGGAGGAGATCGGCCTGAAGCCGCACGGCCGCAACGTGGTCGACTTCGGCCGCGCCGCCCTGACCCGGCTCGAGGCGGCCGCCGAGCGCGAGGCCGACGCCCGCAAGCGCATCGAGGCCATCGCCCGCGCCAACTTCGCCGCCCAGACCCAGACCCACGTCGCCGCCCTGGACCTGATGGAGGCGCGCAACCTCTCGGACCTCGCCCGCCGCCTCGACGCCGTCGCCCAGGGCCGCTTCGGCCTCGCCGGCGCGGCCGTGGCGCTGGAGAAGCCGGGCCCGGCCCCGTTCGGCTGGAAGGCGCTGGAACCGGGGCGGGTCGACGCCCTGCTCGGCGAGCACGGCCTGGCCTGGCTCGGGCCGCATTTCGACGGGCTCAACCTGTTCGCCGGCGCTGCGGACGAGGTCCGCTCCGTCGCCCTGATCCGCATGACCCCGCACTTCCCGGGCTCGGAGCCCGCCGCCCGCGCCGGCCTGTGCGCCTTCGGCTCGACCGAAGAGGACGGCTTCACCCCGACCATGGGCTGCGAACTGGTCGCCTTCATCGCCCGGGTGGTCGAGCGCACGGCCGAGCGATGGCCGATCCTCAACTGACCGCCGACGAGGCGCTGGCCGCCTGGCTGGCGCACCTCGCCCACGAGCGCCGGCTGTCGCCGCGCACGCTCGAGGCCTACGGCCACATCGGCCGGCTCTACCTCGCCTTCCTCCAGCAGCACCGCGGAGAGGCGCTGCGGCTCGCCGACCTCGGAACGGTGACGGCGGCCGAGGTGCGGGCGCATCTCGCCGCCCGGCGCTCCGGCGACCGCCCGCTGAGCCCTCGCTCGCTCGGCCAGACCCTGTCGGCGATCCGCACCTTCCACGGCTTCCTCGACCGTCGTCTCGGCGTCTCCGCGCCCCAGCTGGCCCTCGTCCGGGGCCCGCGGCCCAGGGCCACCCTGCCGCGGCCGGTCAGCGAGGACCAGGCCCGAGGTTTGCTGCAGGAGACGGAGGCCGACCCGGACGTCGAACCGTGGGAGGCCGCCCGCGACCGGGCCGTGCTGACCCTGCTCTACGGCTGCGGCCTGCGCATCTCGGAAGGCCTGTCGCTGATCCGCGCCGACGCGCCCTTGCCTGAGAGCCTGCGCATCACCGGCAAGGGCGGGAAGACCCGGCTCGTCCCTGTGCTGCCGGCGGTGCGCGAGGCGGTCGACGCCTACCTCGCCCTGCAGCCGTTCCCGCTGGCGCCCGGCGACGCCCTGTTCCGCGCCCGCCGCGGCGGGCCCTTGGGCCCGCGCCAGGTGCAGGCGGCGATGCAGCGGCTGCGCGGCCGCCTCGGCCTGCCCGCCGGCGTCACCCCCCACGCCCTGCGCCACAGCTTCGCCACCCATCTGCTCGGGGCGGGGGCCGACCTGCGCTCGATCCAGCAACTGCTCGGCCACGCCAGCCTGTCGACCACCCAGAAGTACACCGCGGTCGACGCCGCCCGCCTGCTCGACGCCTACGTGGCCGCCCACCCCCGGGCCTGAACGCCGGACTCGCCAGCCGGATCGATCCGCGCTTACAGTGTTCTCCGGAGCGCGCTGGGGGCGGCGTCGCTGGAGTCGAAACCGCATGCGCGGACTGGATCGTCGCCTGCTGCTGGCGGGTCTCGGAGCCGGAGCGGCCGCATCCGCCTGGCCGGCCCGGGCGCAGGATCCCGAGCCGTCCGCCGACGCGGTCCAGCCGGTCCAGCTGCTCGCCAACCTGTTCACCCGCGTCGGCGCCGCCGTGACCATCAACGGACGCGGTCCGTTCGTCTTCGTCATCGACACCGGCGCCGGCGCGACGGCGATCAGCGACACGCTCGCGGCCCAGCTCGAACTGCCGGCGCGGGAGCCCGTGCTGGTGCACGGCATCACCACCGCCACCCGAACCGAAAGCGTCGCCGTCGACCGGCTGTTGCTCAGCGGGCTGAGCTTCCGCGATCTGCGCTGCCCGGTGCTGCCTGCCGCCAACCTGGGCGCCGACGGTCTGCTCGGGCTCGACGTTCTCGGGCGCTTCCGCCTCAGCTTCGACGTGATGCGCCGTTCCGCCAGCCTCACCATTCGTGGCGTGCGCATCCTGATGGGCGGGGCGGACATGACCACCGGCACCCGGCTCCGGCGCGGCGGTCTCCGGTCGGCGCGCGGCCGCTTCGGCCAGCTGATCCTCACCCAGGTCACCGTGGAGGGCGTGCCCACGGCGGCCTTCATCGACAGCGGCGCCCAGTACTCGATCGGCAACACCGCGCTTCAGCGGGCGGTCGCCAGCCTGCGCAACGCCGACGGGCGACTCGCCCGCGTCGTGCCGCTCTATGGCGTCACCGGGCAGAGCCTCTCCGCCGATCTCGCCCGGGTGTCCGACCTTCGTCTCGGCGCCACCCGGCTCGGATCCACGCCGCTGCTCTTCGCAGACCTGCACTGCTTCCGGACCCTCGAGCTGGCCGACCGCCCGGCGCTTCTGATCGGCGCGGACCTGCTCGGGCGGTTCCGGCACGTGGTGCTCGACTTTTCCGACGGCACGGTCAGCTTCGAGGGCCTGCGCCGCCAAACCACCCGCACCATCGAGGACGAGCTGCGGCGCTGACCGGACGTCAGGCCTGCATGGTCCAGCCTTCGACCCCCATCGCCGCCTGGCGGACGGCTTCCGAGCGGGTCGGGTGCGGATGGCAGATGCGGGCGATGTCCTCCGAGGCGCCGCCGAAGGCCATGGCCACGCAGGCCTCGCCGATCATCTCGCCGGCCTGCGGGCCGAGGATGTGGACTCCGAGGATGCGGTCGGTCGCGGCGTCGGCCAGCACCTTCACGAAACCGTCGGTCTCGTGGTTGATCTTGGCCCGGCTGTTGGCGCTGAACGGGAACTTGCCGGTCTTGTAGGCGACGCCCGCCGCCTTCAGCTGTTCCTCGGTCTTGCCGACCCAGGCCACCTCGGGGGCGGTGTAGACGACGCTCGGGACCAGATCATAGTCGACGTGGCCCGCCTTGCCGGCGATCAGCTCGATGGCCGCGACGCCGTCCTCCTCGGCCTTGTGCGCCAGCATCGGGCCGTGGGTCACGTCGCCGATGACCCAGACGCCGCCGGCGTTGGTGCGGAAATGGTCGTTGTCGATGAAGCCGCGCTTGTCCGGCTCGATGCCCACGGTCTCGAGGCCCAGGCCTTCGGTGTAGGGGCGGCGGCCGATGGCGACCAGCACCACGTCGCCCTTCAGGGTCTCGGCCGCGCCGCCGGCCGCCGGTTCGACGGTCAGCTCGACGCCGTCCTTGCCGGACTTCGCGCCGGTGACCTTCGCGCCGAGCCTGAAGCTCATGCCCTGCTTGGTCAGGGCGCGCTGGAAGGCCTTGGCGACGTCGCTGTCCATGCCGGGGGTGATGCGGTCCAGATATTCCACCACCGTCACCTGCGCCCCCAGCCGGCGCCACACCGAGCCCAGCTCCAGCCCGATGATCCCGGCCCCGACCACGATCAGATGCTTCGGCACGGCCGGCAGCGACAGGGCGCCGGTGGAATCCACCACCTTGCCGTCCTCGAAGGCCACGCCCGGCAGCGGCGTCGGCTCCGAGCCGGTGGCGATGACGATGTTCTTCGCCGACAGGGTCGACTTCGAGCCGTCGGCGGCGGTCACCTCGACCTGGCCCGGCCCGGCGATCCGCCCGCGGCCCTTCACCCACTCGACCTTGTTCTTCTTGAACAGGAACTCGATGCCCTTGGTCAGGGCCCCGACGCTGTCCGCCTTCTGGCTCATCATCTGGGCGAGGTTCAGCTTCGGCGCGCCGACCTCGATGCCCAGCTTCGGAAACTCCTTCGCCGCCGCCTCGAACAGCTCCGAGGCGTGCAGCAGAGCCTTCGAGGGCATGCAGCCGACGTTCAGGCAGGTCCCGCCCAAGGTGTCCCGCATCTCGATGCAGGCGACCTTCAGGCCCAGCTGCCCGGCGCGGATGGCGGCGTTGTAGCCGCCGGGCCCGGCGCCGATGATGACGACGTCGTAGGGAGCGGCTTCGGCCATGGCTGTCTCTGGGCTGCGCATAGGGGGAAAGGCGGGCGGAACCTAACGGTCCCGCCGCGCCGGTCAACCGCGCGCGACGCCGCGCTCTTTCAGTAGGCGAACTGACCCGGCAGGCGCTTGCGGCGAATGCGCCGGCCCGCGACGATCACCAACAGGCCGAGCACCAGCAGGCCGCCGATCGTCAGCCACAGCGGGTCGAGCGGCAGGCCCGCCGTTTCACCGGCGGCCGACGCCACGGTCGCCTCGGGCGCGGTGAACAGGTCCGCCGGCGCGCGGCCGTCGATCGCCAGGCGCAGGGCGGCGTCGGCGAGGAAGCCGAGGAAATAGGCCACGGCCGCCTTCGAGCTGCCGGACCCGAGCATCAGGGCCGCCACAACGTAGAGGGCGATGGCGGCGACCAGTAGCGTCCACCACGGGACCACCCCGAACAGCGGCGCGCCGGCCTCGGCCGAGCTGCGCATCGCCTCGGCGTCGGCGGGGGCGCCCGTCCCCAGCAGCGGCGCGATCCACGGCCAGGCGAGCCAGCCGGCATAGGCCAGGACCGCCGTCACGACGACAAACCGAAGCAGTTTCATCACCACACTCCCCTTTCCCTCGTTAACCAACCTACACCGGGATCGGGGAGAGGCGATAGGCGCCTCAGGTCGCGTCAGGCAGGGTGATTGACACCTCGGCGCCCCCGCCCGGCGCGGCGTCGATCGAGAGCGTCCCACCCGACTGGCGGGCGAAGGCGTAGGCCTGCGACAGGCCGAGGCCGGCAGCGCCTTCGCGGGTCGTGAAGAAGGGCTCCAGGGCCCGCGCTGCGAGGTCCCGATCCATCCCGGGGCCGGTGTCCCGTACGCTGAGACGCAGGCCCCCTTCCAGCTGACGCTCGAGACGCACCGCGACGGAGCCGCGACCTTCCACCGCCTCGACGGCGTTCTGCGTCAGCGCCCGCACGGCGCCCTCGAAGGTGACCGGATCGATCCGCGCCATGGCGGGCTGGGCCGGCCCCTCGATCATCAGGTCGATCTCCGGACCGGCCAGGGCGCGGAGGCGGCTTTCCATCCCCCGCAGCAGCACCCCCGCATCGAGGACCTGCGACACAGGCTGGTCGTCGCCCTGGGCGAAGGCCGTCAGCCGCCGCGTCAGGACCTCTCCGCGCTGTCCGGCGGCCAGCGCGGCCTGTCCGAGGCGACGGACGCGCGCCGGGTCGTCCGCCTGCCGCAGCATCATGTCGAGGGCTCCGGTCATGACGCCCAGCAGGGCGTTGAAATCATGGGCGAGACCGCCGGTCAGCCGGCCCACGCTCTCGAGGCGGCGGCCGCCCTGCAGTTCCGCCTCGGCGTCGGCCTGCGCCCGAAGCGCGGCGGCCTGCGCCGCCTCCGCCTGCGCCCGGGCGGCGGCGGCTTCGGCCAACGCCGCGTCGGCCGTTCGGCGGGCGTCCTCGACCGCGGCCTCGAGTTCCGCCACGTCGGGGGACGGGGCGGCGACCGACGACGGCTCGGACGACGCTTCGCCGGAGACGATATCCACAGCCGCAGCCGTCGCTTCCGCCCGCTCGCCGGCCAGCAGCAGGGCGTCCGCCTCGCCGTCCGGAGCGGCGAGGGGCAGCATGGTCCAGCGGATGCGGCCATGAGGTCCGCTGTCCGACACGAAAGGATCGGCGTCTCCCGCAGGCGCGGCGAAGGCGGCGCGAAGCGCCTGACGGCCTTCCGCCCGCTCCTCCTCGGCGAGGAACAGATCTGCGAAGTCGCCCGCCGCCGCGTCGCGGCCGAGAACCGCAAGGGCGGTGCGGTTGGCGTCGCGCACTGCGCCGTCCCGCCCGACCACGACCAGAGCGCTGGAAGCGGCGTCGAACACCCGTCGCACGAGCTCGTCGGTGGGGTCGGCGCTCACCGCCTGCGGCGACGGTTCGGGCGTGCGCAGACCGTCGGCCTCGACGATCGCTGCGGTCGAGCCGGTGATCTCGCCCCATTCGTTCTCGATCGGCATGGCGGTGACCGCGACCAGCATCTTCTTCCGGGTCGCGGGGTTCGCCAGCAGGTGTTGGAAGCCCTTCACCGTCTGGCCCCGGAGGGCCCGCGCGCTGGGCAGCAGGTCGGGCGGGACAGGGCGTCCGTCGGGGAAGGTGATGCCCCACGTGGCGGAGTGGAAGCGCAGGCCGATCAGCTCGGCGTCGCGCCGGCCGAGCAACTGGTGGGCGGCGCGGTTGGCGAACACGAACTTGCCCTGCTTGTCGGTCTCCACGAGCGCCACCGGAATTGCATTCAGCGTCTCGAACAGCCGCTTCTGGGAGTCTTCGGCGACCCGCTGCACCAGATCCAGTTGTCCGGTGGCGTCGACGTGCCGGGAGCGGTTCTTCCACGCCAGCCACAGGGCTGTCAGGCCCACCAGCCAGCCGGCGGCCGCCAGACCTCCCAGAACCCACTCCCAGTTGATCTGGCCCTCGAGAAACATCCGACCTGACTGTCCCGTTCTGGCGCCCCGCGCCCCCGTGCGAAGGACATCCTGCAAGGGGCGAACCGGTCACCCCCGCTTTCGCCCCTCGCGCGACCTGCCGTGCGGCCCCGGCTCGCGTCCAGTGCGACCCGGCGACGCGCTCAGTGCCCGCCGGACGGGTACGGCGTGGTGGCGATCGAGCTGAACATGCCCGGGATGGCCTCGGCCAGTCCCGCCAGGATGAACTGGATCGCCAGGGCGCAGAGGATCAGGCCGAGCACCCGGACCACGATGGCCATGCCGACGTCCCCGAGAATCCGGCTGATCGGCCCGGTCAGCGAGAAGCAGACGAAGGACACCAGACCGGCGGCCGTGATGGCGACCAGCGAGGCCACCGTCGCGGCGGGTCCGATGCGCTCGGCCTCGCCGGCTTGGATGATGACCGCCGAGATGGCTCCGGGGCCGATCATCAGCGGGATGGCGAAGGGCACGATCAGGCGCTGGAAGCGCCGCTTGGCGTAGCCCCTGACGTCGCCCGCATCCGCCACGGCGTCGGCGTCGGCGAACATCTTGAGGAAGTCCTCGCGGGCCATGTCCAGACCGAGGAACAGCAGCAGGATGCCGCCGGCGATGCGGAAGGCGGCCAGCGAGATGCCGAAGAACTGCAGCAGCCCCAGGCCGGTGAAGAAGAAGAAGCCGAGGAACAGGACCGCAAACAGGCAGATCAGGGCCGAGACCGAGATCCGCTGCCGCAGGGTGGCCCCCGCCGTGGCGGCGGCGAAGATCGGCAGGTTGCCGATCGGGTCGACCAGCGCGAACAGGGCCACGAACAGGTTGACCCCCAGATCGACCGCGTCCATGTCCTGACCTCGCCCCCAATTCAGCTGCGCCCATAAGGGCCGAGGCGCGTCCGCGCGTCCACCCCAAAGGCGAATGGAGACCGCCGATGACGCCCGTGACCGCCGACCCGCGCCTGATCGTCGGCCTCGACCTGCCGTCGATCGACGCCGCCCGCGAGATGGTCGAGCGGCTCGACAGGGCGGTCAGCGCCTACAAGATCGGCCTGACCCTGCTGGCGCGGCCCGGCGGGGTGGCTTTCGCCCACGAGCTCCGCGCCCGGGGCAAGACGGTGTTCCAGGACTGGAAGCTCCACGACATCGGCGCCCAGGTCGAAGGCGCCGCCCGCGCCGTCGCCGAGGGCGGCTGCGACCTTCTCACCGTGCACGCCGAGCCGCAGGTGATGCGCGGCGCTGTCCGGGGGCGGGACGCCGCCGGCTCCGACACGAAGCTCCTCGCGGTGACGGTGCTGACCAGCCTGTCCGACGCCGACCTGACGGAGATCGGCTACGGGGCCGGTGCGGCGGACCTCGTCGCGCGACGCGTGCGACAGGCGCTGGACTGCGGCATGGACGGCGTGGTCTCCAGTCCGCTGGAGGCGGAGAAGGTCCGCGCGATGGCCGTCTCCGCCGGCCGGCCCGGTTTCCTCGTGGTCACGCCGGGGGTCCGGCCTGTCGGGGCCGAGCTCGGCGATCAGCAACGGGTGGCGACCCCGGAGGCCGCCCTGCGCGCCGGAGCCAGCCACCTGGTCGTGGCCCGCCCCGTCGTCGCGGCCGCAGACCCCCGGCTGGCGGCTGCGGCGATCACAGCCTCGATCAGCGGCGTTTCCGTCTGACGTCAGCCGCGTTCGCCGGGCTCCTGACGGTACTGTTGCCGCGGCGGATGGCTGCGACGCGGACGATCCGGCCGGTGCGAGCGCGGACGCTCGTGCCGGGGCGGTTCGTAGCGCGGCGGCTCCGGCAGGTAGGGCGGCGGGTAGGGCGCCGGCGGCCGATCGCCATCGCAGCCGCAACCTCCGCGCCGGTCGTAGCCCTCGACCCGATAGCCTTCCTCCCACGCGCCGTAGGCCTCGGAGGATTCGTAGGTCTCAAGGGATTCGTAGGCGGTGGATTCGCGTCGCGCGCTGTAGCCGTAGCGGCCCCCGCGGTCGTGGTCCTCGAAGCGGTAACCGCACCATGAAGGCCGGAGTTCGTCGCGCCCGAAGCCGGTGACGACGTAGCCGAACGGCGCCGAGGGGCAGGCCGGGCCCAGCGTCTCGATCGGTCCGTAGTACACGGGCCCGCCGACGTAGCCGCCGAAGTCTCCCCCGTAGCCGCCGCCGACGTAGACGACCCCGCCCCCGGCATGGCCCCGTCGGACCGTCCCGACATCGAAGGTCCGGGCGCTGACGAAGGAGCGCGCGGAGGCAGCGGCGACGGCGCGGGCGCTCGCATTGGCGTTGAGGTTGACGTTGATGTTGGCGCCGCCGTGGCAGCAGGGCGCCGGCGGTGGAGGCGGAGGCCGGTGACCGCACCCGCCGCCGCAACCGCCGCGAGGGTCGCCCGCGAAGGCCGACCCGGCGAAGAGCACGAGGAAGGCGGCGCCGGCCGCGGCGGTGAGCGTACGCATGTCACGGACTCCGTTTCAGGAGCCGTTATCCGCCTCTCGCTCCGGAAGGCGCGGCCTTGCACCGAGGGCGGGAGACGCCGGCGCAGGTTTCGCCTCTCAGCGTCCAAATTGACCGCGCCGAGCTCAGCGGTCGTAGAGGTACACGTCGCCGCAGTCGCAGCCGCGACGTCCGTCGGCCCGCCAGCCGCGCCGGGCCGAGGGGTGACGGTCGTCGTCGTAGCCCCATTCGTCGCGGTAGCCCGGCCACGGCCGTTCGGTCCCGCGGCCGGTCGGCCCGCGGTAGCCGCCGTGCCGTCGCCAGTCATGCCCGTAAGCGCGGCCGTAGCCGTAGCCCGGGCCGTAGCTGTAACCGTGGCCCGGGGCGCGGCCCGGCACGAAGACCCGCGGGCGCTCGTGGCGGCCGTCAGCCCAGCGACCGGTCCCGACATAGGCGCGGGTTTCCACCTCGGACAGCGGAGTCCCGCCGACCGGCCGGCCCCAGGCGTCGAGATAGACGGGCTGTCCCCAGGACGGCGCGAAACTCTGGGCCCGGGCGGCGCCCGCCGGGTCCAGCAACGCCAAGGCGAGGGCGGCCAGGCCGGCTGCGGTGAGCGAACGGTTCATCGGCGAGCTCCTGGAAACGGACAGGGTTAACGCCGTTCGCCCGCCTTCGTTCGCTCAGAAGTCGACGGCCAGTCCCTTCTTCTCCCAGTCGCCGTAGCGCGTCGGCTCCGGACCGCGCGGGCCGCCGTGCTCGACCGGCAGGGGCGCGCGCCCGGCCGCCGCCCGCCGCTCGGCGGCCTCCAGCAGCGCGCGGCGCGCGGCGTCGCTCAACGGTCGCTCGGGCGTGGCGTGCGGCACGTCGGGGTTCAGGCGCGCCGCAGGCGGTTCGGTCGGGGTGGGATGATCGGTCACAGCGTCCTCCGCTTGAGCCGCAGCGTTGTGAATCACAAATTGGGCCTTCGCCAGCCCGGCGCCAGTGCTTTCGACCCGAGCGACGATGAACCACCTGAAGACTTTCGCCCTTCTCGCCGTCCTGACCGCCCTGTTCATGGGGATCGGCTACATGATCGGGCGGGTGCCCGGCATGCTGATCGCCCTTCTGTTCGCGGGCGGCATGAACCTGTTCAGCTACTGGAACGCCGACAAGATCGTGCTGCGCATGTACCGCGCCCAGCCGGTCGACGAGAGGCATCCGAACGCGGTTGTCCGCACCTATGTCGCCGACGTTCTGCAGATGGCCCGCGACGCCGGCCTGCCGCGGCCGAAGATCGCCATAATCCCAAGCGATCAGCCCAACGCCTTCGCCACCGGCCGAAATCCGGAGAACGCCGCTGTCTGCGCCACCACCGGCCTGCTCGACATGCTGACGCGCGAGGAGGTTCGCGGGGTGATGGCGCACGAGCTGGCGCACGTGAAGAACCGCGACACCCTGACCATGACGGTGACCGCGACCATCGCCGGCGCCATCGCGGCGCTCGCCAATTTCGCGCTGTTCTTCGGCGGCGGCGACGACCGCGAGCGGCCGGGCGGGCTGATCGGAACGCTGGCGCTGATGATCCTGGCCCCGATGGCCGCCGGCCTGGTGCAGATGGCGATCAGCCGGACGCGGGAATACGACGCCGACCGGGTCGGGGCCGAGATCGCCCGCGATCCGCACGCCCTGGCCTCCGCCCTGCAGAAGATCGAGGCCTACGCCAGGCGGATCCACAACCCGACCGCCGAGCGCAATCCGGCCTCGGGCCAGCTGTTCATCATCAATCCGCTGGCGGGGCGCGGCGCCGACAACCTGTTCTCGACCCATCCGAACACCGGAAACCGGGTGCGGGCGCTGACGGAACTGGCGATGAAGATGGGCGGCGGCGCACGTCCCGCTCCGTCCCCCGCGGCCCCGACCTTCGCCGCGGCCACCTCGGTCCCGAGCGCCGGCCACCCCCGCGGCCCCTGGGGCTAGGCGGCGGTCGAGAGCGCCGCGAGAACGGCCTTGCCGTAGCGGTCCAGCTTGGTCTGTCCGACGCCGGGGATGTGGCCGAGCGCGTCGAGCGTGCCGGGCTCGGCCATCGCGATCTCCAGCAAGGTCCGGTCCTGGAAGATGACGTAGGGCGGCACGCGCTGTTCGACCGCCCGTTCGCGGCGCCAGGCGCGCAGCGCCTCGAAGCGGGCGCGGACGTCGGCGTCGAGGGTCTCCAGCGCGGCGTTGCGGCCGGTGCGGGCGCGCGGGGCCGAGACCCGCGCCGGCGTCAGGCGCACCTCCACGGTCCGCTCGCCGCGATAGACGGCGCGCACCGCGGACGGGTCGCCCAGCCTCACCAGCGGCTTGCCTTCGTTCGGGTCCTCGACCAGCAGTCCCTCGAACATCAGGTGGTCGAGCACGTCGCGCCAGGTGTGCAGCGGGGCCTCGGCGCCGATCCCCCAGGTCGACAGCGCCGTCTCCCACGGCTGGACGTCCCTGGTCTTGCCCAGCAGGTGATCGATCACCCGACCACGGCCGAAGCGTTCACCCAGCCGCTGCACCGCGGCCAGCGCCTTCTGGGCGTGGACGGTGGCGTCGAACATGGCCGGCGGGTCCTGGCAGATGTCGCAGACGCCGCACGGTTGCGCCTCCGCCTCGCCGAAGTAGCGGCGCACCGCCTGCGGGCGGCAGACGGCCCCGTCCAGCATGGCGAACAGCTGGCGCACCTTGCGCACCTGCGCCGCCTTGACCTCCTCGGCCATCGGCCGCCCCTCGAGCCGGCGCAGGCTCCAGGCGATATCCGACGGGCCGTAGAGGGTGATCCCTTCCGCCGTTTCGCCGTCCCGACCGGCGCGGCCGATCTCCTGCCAGTAGGTCTCCAGCGAGCCCGGCGGGTCGGCGTGGATGACGAAGCGCACATCGGCCTTGTCGACCCCCATGCCGAAGGCGATGGTCGCCACCATCACCGCCCCGTCCTCGGCCAGGAACCGCTCGAGCCGCCGGTCGCGTTCGCGGGCGTCCATACCGGCGTGGTAGGCGATGGCGTTGGTCCCGGCCTCCTGCAGCGCCTGCGCCACCCGCTCGCAGCCGTCGCGGCTGCCGCAATAAACCACACCGGACTTGCCGCGCCGCTCGCGCACCAGGGCGATCACCGCCGCGTCGGTCTTCGCGCGCGAGCCGCTCTCCTTGCGCACCGCCGAAAGCTGCAGGTTCGGCCGGGCGAAGCTGTCGACCAGCACCTCCGCCCCCTCCAGCCGCAGCGAGCGGACGATGTCCTCGCGCGTGCGGGCGTCGGCGGTGGCCGTCACCGCGATGCGAGGCGTGCCCGGAAAGACCTCGGCCAGTCGCCCGAGGGTGCGGTAGTCGGGGCGGAAGTCGTGGCCCCACTGGCTGACGCAGTGCGCCTCGTCGATGGCGATGAGGCTGAGCGGCAGCTCGGCCAGACGGTCCAGCATGGCGCCGGAGGCGAGCCCTTCCGGCGAGACGTAGAGCAGGTCCAGGTCGCCGGCCCGCGCGGCGCGCCAGATGGCCGAGCGATCCTCGAGCGAGACGCCGGAGTCGAGCCGGGCCGCGCGCACGCCCTGCTGCTTCAGCGCCTCGACCTGGTCCGTCATCAGGGCGATCAGCGGCGAGATCACCAGGCCGAGGCCGGGTCGCAGGAGGGCGGGAACCTGGTAGCAGACCGACTTGCCGCCGCCGGTGGGCAGCACCGCCAGCACGTCGCGGCCGGCGAGCACCTCCGCCACGACCGCCGCCTGCAGTCCGCGGAAGTCGGGGTGGCCCCAGACCCGCTCCAGCGTCGCCCGCGCCTCGGCCAGGGTCGGCTGCGGCGGGGCGAGGGTCGAGTCGGCGAACATGCGGGCCTTGTGCCTCATTTGTTCCCGGGTGTCAGCCGCTGGCCGGTTGTCCCCCTTCGCGGCGGGCACTAGGAACGGAGCCGAACCCCCGGATACCCGCATGCCCGACATCACCGACAAGCAGACCTTCTCCGACGACGACGCCCGCGACTTCCACCGCGTGCCGACGCCGGGAAAGATCTCCATGGCTCCGACCAAGCCGATGGCGACCCAGCGCGACCTGTCGCTGGCCTATTCGCCGGGCGTGGCCGTGCCGGTGCTCGACATCGCCGTCGATCCCGACAAGGCCTATGACTTCACCTCCAAGGGCAACCTGGTGGCGGTGATCTCGAACGGCACCGCCATCCTCGGGCTCGGCAACCTCGGCCACATGGCGTCCAAGCCGGTGATGGAAGGCAAGTCGGTGCTGTTCAAGCGCTTCGCCGACGTCGACAGCTTCGACATCGAGGTCAAGACCACCGATCCGGCCGAGTTCATCACCGTGGTGAAGAACATCGGCGACACTTGGGGCGGCATCAATCTGGAGGACATCAAGTCCCCGGAATGCTTCGAGATCGAGAGCCAGCTCCAGGACCTGCTCGACATCCCGGTCTTCCATGACGACCAGCACGGCACGGCGATCATCTCCACCGCCGGCCTGATCAACGCCTGCGAGATCGCGGGCAAGAAGCTCGAGGACATCAAGGTCGTGCTCAGCGGCGCCGGGGCGGCCGGCCTGTCGTCGATCGGTCTGATGAAGGCCGCCGGGGTGCGCCACGAGAACACGGTCATCGTCGACCGCGACGGGGTCGTCTATCGCGGCCGTCCGGGCGTCGACCAGTGGAAGGCGGCCCACGCCACCGATACGCCGCTCCGGACCCTGGCCGAGGCCATGGTCGGCGCCGACGTCGTCATCGGCCTGTCGGCCAAGGGCGCCATCACGAAGGAGATGGTCGCCTCCATGGCGCCCAATCCGATCATCTTCGCCATGGCCAATCCGGACCCCGAGATCACCCCGGAGGACGTGCAGTCGGTCCGCTCCGACGCCATCATCGCCACGGGCCGGTCGGACTATCCCAACCAGGTCAACAATGTGCTGGCCTTCCCCTACCTGTTCCGCGGCGCGCTGGACGTGCGCGCCCGGCAGGTCAACCACGAGATGAAGGTCGCCTGCGCCCAGGCCCTGGCCGCCCTGGCCCGCGAGGACGTGCCCGACGAGGTCGCCGCCGCCTATCGGGGTCGCAAGCTGAGGTTCGGCCGCGACTACATCATCCCGACGCCGTTCGATCCGCGGCTGATCTGGTACATCCCGCCCTTCGTGGCGAAGGCCGCCATGGACACCGGCGTGGCGCGCAAGCCGATCGAGGACATGGACGCCTACCGCGCCTCGCTGCGTCGCCGCCTCGACCCTTCGGCCGCCCTGATGCAGAACATCTCGGCCGCGGTGCGCGCCGCCCCGAACAAGCGGGTGGTCTTCGCGGAGGGCGAGGAGACCTCGGTGATCCGCGCCGCCTGGGCCTTCAAGCAGGCCGAGCTCGGCACGCCGATCCTGATCGGCCGCGAGGAGCTGATCCGCCAGAACGCCGCCGAGGCCGGGCTGAACTTCGACGACCTCGGCATGGAGATCGTCAACGCCCGGGTCTCCGAGCACAACGCCGAATACACCGACTGGCTGTACGAGCGCCTGCAGCGTCGCGGTTACCTGCGCCGCGACGTGCAGCGGATGATCAACCAGGACCGCAACTATTTCGCCGCTACGATGTGCGCGCGCGGCGACGCGGACTGCATGGTCACCGGCGTGACCCGCAACTTCAACATGGCCCTGCGCGAGGTGCGTCGGGTTCTGGACGTGAAGGAGCGGATGATCGGCCTGTCGGTGCTGCTCGCAAAGGGGCGGACCCTGTTCGTCGCCGACACCTCGATCCACGAGCTGCCGAACGCCGCCGAGCTGGCCGAGATCGCGGTGCAGGCCGCCGAAACGGTGCGCAAGCTGGGCAAGACGCCGCGCGTCGCCTTCCTCAGCTACTCAAGCTTCGGCAACCCGCCCGGCGACCGCGCCGAGAAGGTGCGCGAGGCGATCCGCATCCTCGACCAGCGCGGCGTCAGCTTCGAATACGAGGGCGAGATGCCGCCGGAGCTGGCCCTCGATCCCGACGCCCGGGCCGCCTATCCGTTCATGCGCCTGACCGGCCACGCCAATGTGCTGGTCATGCCGGCGATCCACTCGGCGGCGATCTCCACCCGACTGGTGCAGGCCCTGGGCGGCGCCACGGTGATCGGCCCGCTGCTGGTCGGGCTGGAGAAGTCGGTGCAGATCGTCTCGTTGGGGGCCTCGGTCAACGAGATCCTCACCGCCGCCACCTTCGCCGCCTACGAGGAGGGCGCGGCGGCGGACGAGTGAGGGATCAGGAGGGCCGGGCCTCGGTCGCTTCGGCGTCCAGCTCCCCCTTGCGGGCCTCGGCCCGGGCGTCGATCTCCGGCTGGCGCCGGGCGATCATGAAGGCGAGCGCGATGGCGATCACCCCGATCACCACCGAATAGACGAAGAAGGTGGCATAGCCGGCGCCCAGCGATACCGGAGCCACCCCGGCGATCTCGGCGCCCTTCGCCAACGCCCCCTCGGGCAGGCCGGCGAACATCGGGCGGAACAGGGCTGTGAAGCCACCGGCCTCGGCCATGCGGGCCGAGCCTTCGACGATACGCCCGCTCTGCGAGGCGATGATCTTGCCGAAGATGGCGTAGAGCGAGCTGAACAGGGCGTACTGGGTGGCGGTGAAGCCCGCCGCCGTCAGGCTGGACATGTAGACGATCAGCGCCGTGCCCGCGAAACCGGTCGCGAAATTGTCGATGGTGATCGCCCCGTACAGCGCCGCCATGCTCGCGCCCTGGGTGGCCAGCCAGATGAAAACGAGGTTCGACAGCGGGCTGGCGAAGACGCCGATGACCATGGTCCGCAGGATGCCGAGCCGGCTGACCGCCCACGCGCCGGCCGAGATGCCGGCCAGCGACGCCACCACGCCGTAGACCTTTCGCACCTCGGCGATCTGGGTCAGCGAGAAGCCCAGGTCGATGTAGAACGGGTTCATCAGGTTGAGGACGAAGTCCGACAGCCGGTACATGCAGATCAGAGCGAGGATCAGCAGGCCGAACCTGACCCCGAACCGGCCGAAGAACTCCCCCAGCGGCTGGCCGTACGCGCGCCGCAGATAGACCCCGGGCCGGGTCGGGGCGCCCGGGAGGGGCACGCAGGCGAGGGCGATCAGCCCGAGGCCGGCGATGACCGCCGGAAACTGGATAAAGATGCCGGTCTCCCGGGCCTCCCAAGTCGCCTTGAACGCTTCGGCGGCCTCCGCGGACTGGCCGAACCAGCCCATGACCGCGTTCAGGAAGGTCGCATTGGCGGCGAGGCCGGATCCCGCCAGCAGGGCTCCCAGCAGGATCAGCAGCAGTCGCCCAATCCATTCGGCCGTCTCCAGCGCCGGCCGGGCGGCCATGTCTTCCGTGTAGCGAAGCGGCGGGCGGGCGGCCTTCTCGCGCGGGGCCAGAAGGGTGGCGCCGACCGCGATGATCATGCAGCCAGCCATGATGGCATAGGAGAAGTTCCAGCCGTAGTGGTCCGCCAGCACCAGCGGCAGGGCGCCGGAGGTAATCATGGCGATGCGGTAGCCCCATTGGTACGCCGCGGCCATGGTGCCGTAGAAGGTCTCGTCGACCACCTCGATGCGCCAGGCGTCGATGGCCACGTCCTGGGTGGCGCCGAAGAAGCCGACCATCACCGCCAGCAGCGCGACCTGGCCCAGATTGAGGGCGGGGTCGGAGCCGGCGATCAGCCAGAGTCCGAGCACGATCAGCACCTGCATCAGCGCCATCCACGAGCGGCGCTGGCCGAGAAGCGGCTCCAGGAAGGGAATCTTCACCCGGTCGACGACCGGCGCCCAGACGAACTTCAGCGCATAGGACAGGGTGGCCAGGGCGAAGACGCCGATGGTTTGCAGCGACAGTTCGGACTGGCGCAGCCAGGCGGACAGCGTGTCGAAGATCAGGAAGAAGGGCAGGCCCGCACCCGCGCCCAGAAACAGCATCACCAGCACGCGCCGGTCGCGCAGCGACTTGATGAAGTCCCAGGTCGTCTGCTTCTTCGCGGCGGCTTCAGCCATGGACGCGTCCCTTGGCGGCGACGCCCCCTGCGCCCCGCTATCCGGCGGCGACCTTGGCGCGGACTTCGCGGTTCGTCCAGCGGGTCAGGGCCGCGCGCAGGGCGGCCAGCTCCAGCGGCTTGACCAGATGGTCGTCCATCCCCGCCTCGAGGCAGGCCTTGCGATCCTCGGCGAAGGCGTTGGCGGTGAGCGCGACGATGGGGGTCGTGTCGCCGCGGCCGCGCAGCTGGCGGGCGGCGGTCGGGCCGTCCATGCCGGGCATGCGCATGTCCATGAACACGAGGTCGTAGCGGGCCCGTTTCATGGCCTCGAGCGCCTCGTGGCCGCTGGCGGCGGTTTCGACGGCGCAGCCCTCGCGCTTGAGCAGGGTGGAGGCCAGCAGGGCCCCGACGGGATTGTCCTCGACCAGCAGCACCCGGGTGCCGGAGAAGCGGCCGGCGACAACGCGGTCGTCGTCCGGCGGCGGCGGCGGCGGCGCGCCGGGCCGCTCGCTTCGCAGCGCGCCGGCGGCGGCCAGCACCCGCTCGGCGAGGGAGGCCCGCCGCAGCGGCTTGATCAGGTAACCATGGAACCCGGCCGACCGGTAGCGGGCGATCAGGTCGCGCTCGGAGGGCTTGAGCAGGATGATGGCGCGCCGGCCGGCGGGCGCGGCGGCGAGCCCGCAGCCCGGCGCGCGAGCGGCGTGGTCGACAAGCGCCACGGGAGCGCCCCGCGCGATCCGGCCCCCCGAGGCTTCGACCTGGGCCACGGCGGCCGCGGCGACGAACGGGTCCGGGGAGATCACCTCGACCGTATGACCCTCGAGAGAGGCGTCCCGCACCGCGCCCGGCGCGGCGGGGAAGGCCGCCTCGAAGCGGAAGCGGGCTCCCGGTCCGTCGGGCCGGCCGCCCACCGAGACCTTGCCGCCCATCGCCACGGCCAGCTTGCGGACGACCGCCAGGCCCAGACCGGCGCCCCCGAAGCGGCCGGCGTCCGAGGCGTCGACGTGGCCGAACTCCTCGAAAATGCGCTCGCGGGCCTCGGCGGGCACGCCGGGGCCGGTGTCGTCGACGATGAAGGCCAGCTTTGGCCGCCGGGCGGCGCCGTTGACGCGCTCGACGCTGATCCGCACCCCGCCGGATTCGGTGAACTTCACCGCGTTGCCGGCAAGGTTGAACAGCACCTGACGCAGGCGGCCCTCGTCGGCCAGCACGTCGGGCGCGTCGGCGGCCACCGACCAGGCGATCTCCAGCCCCTTGTCGTGCGCCTTCGGGCTGAGCAGTTCGGCCACGCCCCGGACCAGCGACTCGAGGCAGACGGGTGCGGCGTCGAACTCCAGCTTGCCGGCTTCCAGCCGCGCGTAGTCGAGCAGATCGTTGACCAGTCCCAGCAGGTGTTCGGCCGAGGTGCGGGCGCTGTCGAGGTAGGCGCGCTGGGCGCCGTCGAGACGGGTGCGCTGGAGCAGG
Source organism: Brevundimonas viscosa (assembly GCF_900116065.1). Classification (GTDB taxonomy): domain Bacteria; phylum Pseudomonadota; class Alphaproteobacteria; order Caulobacterales; family Caulobacteraceae; genus Brevundimonas; species Brevundimonas viscosa. Next base: position 360,468 of record NZ_FOZV01000001.1, on the reverse strand, counting down.
CCGAGCATGCCGATGACGCCGTTCAGCGGCGTTCGCATCTCATGGCTCATCAGGCGCAGGAACTGCTGCTCCGCCGAGGGCTCCGTCGCCCGATCCGTCGTGTCTTCGCCCGTCTGACGTCGCGCCATGCCCACCTCCGGACGCGCAAGGTGCCGGGCGATCCCTTAAGGCCGGTTCAACCGGTCCGGTTAACCAAAGGTCGACGGCCGCCGCCTTCACCAGGCGGGGACGGACGCGGCCCGCCCGGGCGTGGTCTCCCCCTCTGCCGCCAGCGGCGGCCGGTAGATGAGGGCCTCGGCGACGTGGCGGCGCAGCACGCCGTCCGAACCGTCGAGATCGGCGATGGTGCGCGCCAGCCTGAGGGTGCGGGTCCAGCCGCGGGCGGTCAGGCCGCCGGCCTCGCCGGCCCGCATCAGCAGGGCGCGGCCGGGCTCGTCCGGCGTGGCGAAGCGCTCCAGCGCCTCGCCGGAGGCGCGGGCGTTGACGGTCTGGTCCCAGCCGGCCTCCGGGTCCAGCCCGGCCCCGCGCAGCCGCTCGGCCTGCATCGCCCGCGCGGTCGCCACCCGGGCGGCGGCCTCGGCCGTGCCCTCGGCGGGCGGCGGGAGGGCCATGTCCGAGGCGGTGACCGGCGGCGTCTCCACGGTCAGGTCGATGCGGTCGAACATCGGGCCGGAGATGCGGTTGCGATAGTCGCGCTGGCAGCGCGGAGCCTTGCCGCAGGCGCCCTTGCCCGGCCCGCCGACGCCGCAGCGGCACGGATTCATCGCCGCCACCAGCTGGAAACGGGCGGGGTAGCGCACATGGGCGTTGGCGCGGGCGACGACGATCTCGCCGGTTTCCAGCGGCTGGCGCAGCGAGTCGAGCGCCTGGGCCGAGTACTCGGGCAGCTCGTCGAGGAACAGCACGCCGTTGTGCGCCAGCGAGGCCTCGCCCGGTCGGGCGCGCAGACCGCCGCCGGTCAGGGCGGCCATGGAGGCGGAATGGTGCGGGCTGCGAAAGGGCCGGTCGCGGGTCAGGGCCCCGCGCTCGATCAGTCCGGCCACCGACCAGACCATCGAGGTCTCCAGCAGCTCCCTGGAGGTCAGCGGCGGCAGCAGGCCGGGCAGGCGCGCCGCCATCATCGACTTGCCCGACCCGGGCGGGCCGACGAACAGCAGGTTGTGGCCGCCGGCGGCGGCGATCTCCAGCGCCCGCTTGGCGCTCTCCTGGCCCTTGACCTCGCGCAGGTCCGGGACCCGGTCGCCGGAGCGCAGCGCCCCCGGCTCCGGCCGACGCAGGACCGTGGCTCCCTTGAAGTGGTTGACCAGGCCGATCAGCGAGCGCGGGGCCAGCACCGGGGCGTCGCCCGCCCAGGCCGCCTCCGGCCCGTTGGCCTCGGGACAGATCAGGCCCAGCCCCATGGCGTCGGCGGCGACCGCCGCCGGCAGGGTCCCGCCGACCGGGGCGATCCGCCCGTCCAGCCCCAGCTCCCCCACCGCCGCCCAGCCCGACAGGGCGTCCGGCGGGATCACCCCCATCGAGGCCAGCAGCGCCAGGGCGACGGGGAGGTCGAAATGGCTTCCCTCCTTGGGCAGATCCGCGGGGGCGAGGTTGGCGATGATGCGCATCGACGGCAGGGCCAGACCGATGCCGGCGAAGGCGCCGCGCACCCGCTCGCGGCTCTCCGCCACCGCCTTGTCGGCGAGGCCGACGATGGTGAAGGACGGCTGGTCCGCCGACAGTTGCTGGACCTGCACGTCCACCCGCCGGGCGTCCACCCCCTCGAACGCGACCGTCACCACGCTGGCGTGCATGGCTTCCTCCCGTCATCCGGAAGGGAACAAAACACGAACCAATGCGGGTTGCAAGAGCGGTGTTATGCGGCCCGCTTGCGCTCGATCACGTCCCACATCAGGGCTGCGGCGTCGACGCCGGTGAAGCGCTTCAGCTGCTGGGCGCCGGTGGGCGAGGTGACGTTGATCTCGGTCAGGTAGTCGCCGATCACGTCGATGCCCACGAAGATCAGGCCGCGTTCCTTCAGCGTCGGTCCGATGGCGGCGCAGATCTCGCGGTCGCGGGCGGTCAGCTCCACCGGGGCGGCGACGCCGCCGACGCGCAGGTTGGAGCGCACCGCGCCGGCGGCCGGGATGCGGTTGATGGCGCCGACCGGCTCGCCGTCGATGAGGATGATGCGCTTGTCGCCCTTCGACACCGCCGGAACGAATTTCTGGATCACCAGCGGGTCGCGGCTGGCGGCGGCGTGGATCTCGACCAGGGCCCCGAGGTTGGGGTCGTCGGCCTTCAGGCGCACGACGCCCGAGCCCGCGGCGCCGTGCAGGGGCTTCAGCACCACATCGCCGTGGCGGACGTGGAAATCGTCGAGCGCGACCGGATCGGCGCTGATCAGCGTCGGCGGTTGCAGGCCGGAGAACCGGGTGGCCAGCAGCTTCTCCGGCGCGGACCGGACCTCGGCCGGATCGTTCACCACCAGGGTGTGCGGATGCACCGTCTCCAGCAGGTAGGTGGCGGTGACATAGGCCATGTCGAAGGGCGGGTCCTGGCGCATCAGGATCACGTCGACGTCGGCGCCCAGGTCCAGCTTTTCCCAGTCGCCGAAGGCGACGTGGTCGCCCCGCCGCTGGCGCAGGGTCACCGGACGGGCGCGGCAGAACAGGCGGCCGTCCTCCAGCGCCAGGGTGCGGAAGTCGTACACCCAGACGGGGTAGCCGCGGTTCTGGGCCTCCATCGCCTGCAGCCAGGTGGTGTCGGACTCGATGTCGACGCCCTCGATGGGGTCCATCTGGATGGCGACTCGGAGCATGGCGGTCCTTCCGGCGGCGGGAGCTTGGCTAATGGGCGCCGCTGCGGGGCGGCGCAAGGTCAGTTCAGCTGCAGCCGCACCCGATCCATCGACATCCTGCGCTGCGTCTCGCCCGGATCGTCGAGGGTGCGGGCGCGGGAGAGGGCCTCCAGCGCCCCGGCCAGCGCCCCCTGCTTCTCGCGCGCCGAGGCCACGTCCAGCCACGGCCGATGGTCGTCGGGATCCAGCAGGGCGCGGCGCAGGGCCGACCGCTCGGCCCCTTCGTAGTCGCCGGCGCGCAGGGCGCGGGTGAACAGCACGTTCTGCAGCCGGATCAGCGCCTGCCGGTCGCTGACCGGCGCCATCAGCACGTCCAGCCGGTCGGCGACGTGCGGCGTCAGGCCCGCCCGCAGTGCGCGGCGGGTCAGTTCGGAGGGCAGCACCAGCCGGCCCTGGCTGAACGGGTCCAGCGCCACCGGGCCGTCCGGCGTCTCCACGCGCAACAGGAAGTGACCCGGAAAGTCGACGCCCTGCGCCTTGATCCCCGCCCGCCGGGCGGCGTCGAGATAGAAGACGGACAGGGTCGCGGACAGGCCGCGGCGGCGCTCGGCGACGTCGATGACGTCGGTGTTGCCGGGGTGGTCGTAGTTGAGCAGGTCGCCGTTCAGCCGCAGGTCGGCGGCCATGGTCTCGGCCAGCGCCTCGTCCGGGCCTTCGCCGCCGATGCGCTCCGCCAGACGCTCGCCGGCGTTGCGGGCCAGCACCCGCACCGGCTCCGGATCGCGGAAGGGATAGTCATGGATGGCGCAGGCGATGGCCGCCTCCAGCAGCGGGAAACCGCCGTCCTCGGCCTGTCCCGCCTCGGTCAGCACCGCCTCTGCGTCGTCGCGCGTCATCTCCGCTCCGGACCGGTCACGCCCCGACGATGACGCGGAAATCGTCCCGGGGCCAGCGCCACAATATCGATTCTCAATCTGTGACCCGCCAGCGCGGGTCGCTGGCGCAGCACCGACCGGCCGGCGGCCAACAGGCGTTCGTGCTGCGTCGGTCTGAGCGCGGTCAGGGCCAGCTCAAGGGTGGCGCGGCGCTTGACCTCGACCACCGCCAGCGTCTGGCCCCGGCGGGCGAGAATGTCGATCTCTCCCGCGCGGGTCTTCAGTCGGAAACCGAGGATCTGGTAGCCGCGCGCCATCAGGAAGGCGGCGGCCAGCCATTCCGACCGGTGGCCCAGCCGGTGCGACAGGGCCCCCAGCGCCACCCGCCACGGGCGGCGCGCGCGCACGACCCGGACCGGCCTCAGGCGCGGCGCGGGCCGGGCGGAGCTCACCGGCCCTGCAACTCCAGGGCCCGGCGGTACAGCGGCTTGCGGGGCAGGTTGAGCGCCTTCGACACCTCCGCCGCCGCCTCGCCCGGCGGCAGACGGGTCAATGCTTCCGACAGCGCCGCGTCGGCGTCGGCCTCGGAGGCGACCTCGGCCTCGCCCGGCCCGACCACGATCACGATTTCGCCCCTGGGCGCCTGACAGCGTGGGTCGGCGGCGAGCTCGGCCAGCGTCCCGCGCACGCATTCCTCGTAGAGCTTGGTCAGCTCGCGGGCGACGGCGGCCGGGCGGGGGCCGAGCACGGCCGCCATGTCGGTCAGGCTGTCGGCCAGCCGCGGGCCGCTCTCGAAGAAGACCAGCGTCTGACGGCCGGGACGCAGCTCCTCCAGCGTCGTCCTCCGGGCCCCGGACTTCGGCGGCAGGAAGCCGGCGAACAGCACCCGGTCGGCGGGCAGGCCGGCGATGCACAGGGCGGCCAGCAGGCTGGACGCGCCCGGAACCGGATGCACCGGCAGGCCCTCGGCGATGGCGGCGCGCGCCACCACGAAGCCGGGATCGGAGACCATGGGCGTGCCGGCGTCGGACACCAGGGCGACCACCGCCCCTTCCTTCAGCCGCTCGACCGCCAGTTCGGCGGCGCGGGCCGCGGCGTGGTCGTCGCAGCGCTCCAGCTTCGCCTTGAGGCCGTAGGCCGACAGCAGCTTGGCCGTGACGCGCGTGTCCTCGGCCAGCACCAGATCGGCCGCGGCGAGCACGTCGAGCGCCCGCAGGGTCATGTCGCGCAGGTTTCCGATCGGCGTCGCCACCAGGTAAAGCCCCGGCTCCACCGGACGCGGCGGGGGAACGGTCGGCGGGAAGACAGCGGCGTCGGGCATCGGCGGGACCGTGCCAGCCGGGGGGGGCGCACTCAAGGGCGGGAAGAGCGCGTCAGGTCAGCAGCGCCTTCAGGACGCCGTCGAGCACCGGGCGACCGCGCGCCGTGGCGGCGACCCGGCGGCCGGTGCGGACGAGGAATCCGTCGGCCAGCAGATCCGCCAGCGGTGCCCGATCCGGACTACGGCCCAGCGTCTCAAGATCGGCCAGCGCCGCACCCTCCACGGTGCGCAGGCCGAGCAGCACCCGCTCCTCGGCGGCCTCGGCCGGCGACAGGGCCGTTCGCTCGCTCCACGGCGTCCCGGCCGCGACGCCGGCGATGTAGTCGGAGATGCCCCGGCAGGCGACGGTGGCGGTTCGCGTCCCGTCGAGGGTCAGGCGGCCATGCGCGCCGGGGCCGACGCCGAGATAGTCGCCGCCGCGCCAGACATGGAGGTTGTGGGCCGAGCGGGCGGCGATCCCGCGGGCGTGGTTGGAGACCTCGTAGGCCTCGAAGCCGGCGGCCTTGAGCACCGTCTGGGTGGTCTCATACAGAGCGGCGGCCAGGTCCTCGTCGGGCGGAACCAGGGTCCCCCGCCGGAAGGCGCGGCCGAAGGCGGTCTCGGGCTCGATGGTCAGCTGGTAGGGCGAGACGTGCTCGAAGCCGAGGTCGAGCGCCTCGCGCAGCTCGGCGGTCCAGGCGGCCACGGTCTGGCCCGGGCGGGCGTAGATCAGGTCGATGGACAGGCGCGGGAAGGCGCGGGCGGCCACCGCCACGGCCCGGCGCGCCTCGTCGGCGGAATGGTTGCGACCGAGACGGGCGAGGGCGTCGTCGTCCAGCGCCTGCACCCCCATCGACAGGCGATTGACCCCCGCGGCGGCCAGGGCGGCGAAGCGGTCGGCCTCGGCGTCGGTCGGATTGGCCTCGAGGCTGATCTCGATGTCGCCGGTGGACGGAAACAGGGACCGGGCGCGGGCGACGACGGCCGCCACGGCCGCCGGGTCCATCAGCGACGGCGTGCCGCCGCCGAAGAAGACCGAGGCCAGCCGTCGCGACCCCGTCAGGGCCGCCTGGGCCTCCAGGTCCCGGAGGATGGCCTCCGCCAGCCGCGCCTGTTCCTCCACGCGCCCCCGGTCGCGCACGACGTTGAAGTCGCAGTAGGGGCAGATGCGGCTGCAGTACGGCCAGTGGACGTAGAGGGCGACGTCGCTGGCGGGGTGGGAGGGCATGGGAGGGCGCGGCGGCTGGTGGCTGGTGATTGGCGGCTGGTGATTGGCGACGGTGGTGTTCTGAAGGCGGAGCCGGCGCTTCGGGGTCGACCCGGGCATGAACAACTATCCACCAGCCACCAGCCACCAGTCACCAACCACCCATCACCCCTCCATCAGGGCCGCTCTCAGCTTCGCGAACGCCCGCGCCCGGTGACTGATCGAATCCTTCAGCGCCGGGTCCATCTCGCCGAAGGTCTCTCCATGGCCGTCCGCAACGAAGATCGGGTCGTAGCCGAAGCCGCGCTCTCCGCGCGGCGGGAAGGTCAGGGTTCCGTCGACGCGGCCCTCGACCACCACCGCCGGACCGTCGGGCCAGGCCACCGCCAGGGCCGAGGTGAACCACGCTCGCCGATCGTCGGAGCCGGTCTCCTCCAGCCGCTCCTCGACCCGGCGCATGGCGTGGGCGAAGTCCTTGTCCGGCCCGGCCCAGCGCGCCGAGAAGATGCCCGGGGCGCCGCCCAACGCCGCCACGGACAGGCCGGAGTCATCGGCCAGCGCCACCTCGCCGGAGCGATCGGCGGCGTGGCGGGCCTTCAGCAGGGCGTTGCCGGCGAAGGTGGTCTCGGTTTCGTCAGGCTCGGGCAGATTCAGGCTCCCGGCGGTGACCACCGCGTAATGTCCGTCCAGCAGCGCCTCGATCTCGCGCGCCTTGCCGGCATTGTGGGTCGCGGCCACGAGCCGCATCCCTTTGACAAGCTTCAACATTCTGGCCTCAGGCGTCGCTGTTACGTTTCATTGCACAAGTTTAATATCGTTAAACGATATGTAACGTGATTTTCCGCGGGGCAGGGTCTATCTATTATCTCACGAACGGAGGCCGCGCCGTTCCTTGATCCAAGGCAAAGCCGGACGATCATTGCAGCGGTAACGGACAACCGGGGCAAAAACGCCCCTTCTCAGGACTGACGGAGAAAGACGATGCACACCATGAACGCTTCCTACTTCATCGAAAAGGTCGGCCACGGCATTCTGAACGCCTTCCTGCTCGCCGCCATGCCGACCGCCCTGGTCGCCACGATCGTCCAGTTTCTGTGATCTTCCTGCTGGCCATCGCAGGAGCTTTGACGATCTGCATGACAAACGCGATGAATAAGACCGCGCGAGGGTTCGCCGGACCCCGCGCGGCGATCGCGCCCCGACTTCCGGCCTGAGAGGCCACACGCCCATGCGCTTCCCGAAGACGTCATCGCTCGGGATCCGCCTGCCTTCCGTCCGGACCGCCGCCCTGCCGGCGCTGGGCCCCGGACCCATCACCCGCCTGCTCGGCGTCGCCCTCGGGGCCGCCTTCTGGGCCCTGGCGATCGCCACCTGCGCGGTGGTCCTGGCCTTCATCTTCACCACCTTCGTGCCGCTCGGCCCGCTCGGCCTGACCGTCACCGCCGGCGACGAGGGCACCAGCGTGCCCGTGCCCCGCGCCTACGTCCTGTTCGCCCTCGGCGCCATCATCGCCTACCTCGGCGGCTTCGCCCTGATCCTGCGCAATCTGCGGGCCATGGTGCACACCCTGCGGATCGGCGATCCCTTCCACCCCGACAATGTCAGCCGGCTGAAGCAGATCGGACTGACCCTGGCCACCGTCACCGGCGGCGCCTGGATCGGCCAGACGCTGGTGTCCCGGCTGGTGCGCGGGGCGCTGGAGCCGCCCAGCCTGTTTGATCTCGTCACCCCGGCGTTCTCCGTGCTGGTCGTCTTCGTGCTGGCCCAGGTGTTCCGTGAAGGCGCCCGCCTCCGCCGCGAATCCGAACTCACCATCTGAGCCGCCGCCTTCCGACCCGCCCGGCGCCGGTATAGAGAACTTGCCATGGCCATCCGCGTCCAGCTCGACCGCATCCTTCTCGAACGCCGCATGTCGCTCACCGAGCTGGCGGACCGCGTCGGCGTGACCCTGGCCAATCTGTCGATCCTGAAGACCGGCAAGGCGCGGGCCATCCGCTTCACCACGCTCGACGCCCTGTGCCGCGAACTGAACTGCCAGCCCGGCGACCTGCTGGTCTGGGCGCCCGGGCCCCAGGATCCGGGCTCCGACGAAGACCTCGACGGGAACGATCCGGGCTCGAAATGAGCCGCCGCGACGACCTCACGCCGGAGGATCGCCGCATCTGGGCCCGGGTGACCGGCACGGTCACGCCGGCGAAGCCGAGCAAGGCCCCCCGCATCGCGCTCGCCGCGCCGGGCGAGACGCCGCCCGTCCCGCGGACCGCCGCGCCGCCCGCCAGGACGCCGATGCGGCCCGCGTCGGTCGCCCTGCCGGCCACCGCGCCGCCGACGCACCGCGTCCGCGGCCATCCCGAGGAACTGGAGCCGCGCCGCCAGCGTCGCCTGTCGCGCGAGCGGGATCCCATCGAGGCGCGCATCGACCTGCACGGCTACGGCCGTTTCCAGGCCCAGGACGCCCTGACCGCCTTCCTGCTGGGGGCGCAGGCGCGGGGCTATCGGGCGGTGCTGGTGATCACCGGCCAGGGCCGGCGCGGCGGCTCGGGCGTGATCCGCGCCTCGGTCCACGAATGGCTGCAGGCTCCCGCGCTGCGCGGCGTGGTGTCCGGCTTCGCTCCCGCCGCCCGCCACCACGGCGGCGACGGGGCGCTCTACGTGACGATCAGGCGGGGGTGAGCCTCAGCCCCGCGTCCTGCGCCAGCTTCTCCAGCGACGTCATGGGCCGCGGCCCCCAGTGCGCGATGACCTCGGCGGCCGCCAGCGAGCCGAGCTTGCCGGCGTCCTCCAGCGACAGGCCGCGGGCGAGGCCCAGCAGGAACCCGGCGGCGTACTGGTCGCCGGCGCCGGTGGTGTCGACCACCTTGTCGACCGGGCAGGCGGCGACCTCGACCCGCTCCGCTCCGCCGTCGCCGAACACCACCGACCCCTTGGCGCCCCGCGTCACCGCGGCGATGTCGACGATGCGACCGAGGTGGGCGGCGGCGTGGTCGAAGTCCTCGGTCTCGAACAGGGCGTGAAGCTCGGCCTCGTTGGCCAGGACGATGTCGGCCGAAGCCTCGATGAACTGCAGCAGTTCGGCGCGCCAGCGGTGGACGACGAAGCTGTCGGACAGGGTGATGGCGACCTTCCGGCCGGCGGCGTGGGCGGCGGCGGCCGCCGCCTCGAAGGCGGCGCGCGCCGGGGCCGGGTCGAACAGATAGCCCTCGAGATAGACGATCTGCGAGCCCCCGATCAGGTCCGCATCCACGTCGGCGACGGTCAGCTGGTTGGCGGCGCCGAGGAAGGTGCACATGGTGCGCTGACCGTCCGGCGTGACGTTGATCATGCACACGCCGGTGGCCGCATCCGCCAGCGGCGGGGTGGCGAAGTGGACGCCGACGGCGTGGATGTCGTGGGTGAAGACCCCGCCCAGCTGGTCGTCGGCGACCTTGCCGATGTAGGCGGCGCGGCCGCCGAAGCTGCCGACGCCGGCCACGGTGTTGCCGGCCGAACCGCCCGACGCCTCGACCCCGGCGGCCATGGCGGCGTAGAGGGCGGCGCTGCGGTCGGCGTCGACCAGCTGCATCGAGCCGGGGGTCAGCCCCTGGGCCGCGAGGAAGGCGGGGTCGCAGGGGGCGAGGACGTCGACGATGGCGTTGCCGACGGCGCAGACGTCGAAGGCGGCGGGAGCTGGAGCTTGGGTCATGGCGGGCCCTTAGCGGCTGGGACCGGCCCGCGCCAGCCTTTCCGCTGGACATATAACGATGTCCTTATATGGCAGGGCTGTCCAACCGGAGCGCCCTGTGACCGAGATCGCCGTCCTCACCCCCGATCCCGCCGACCCGTCCTTCGCCGGCCAGTGGCCGGGCGTGCTGGAGCGCCTCTCGGAGGCGCTGGCGACGGCGGGGCTGGCGGCGCGGCCGAACCCGTGGACCGCGCACGTGGAGGACGCCTCCGGCCTGCGCGGCTTTCCGCTGGTCCTGCCGCTGATCGCCTGGGGCTATCACCGCGATCACGATCGCTGGCTGCAGGCCTGCGCTACGTGGCAGGCGGCGGGCGTGCGGATGCTGAATCCGCCGTCGGTGCTGGCGTGGAATTCGGACAAGTCCTACCTCGGCCGGCTGGCGGAGAAGGGCGTGGCCGTCCCGGAGACGATCTGGGTCGAGGCGGTCGCACAGGCCGATGTCGACGCCGCCTTCGACCGGCTGGGCGCCGAGACCCTCATCGTCAAGCCGCGCGTGTCGGGCGGGGCGTGGAAGACCCTGCGCCTGTCGCGCGGCGACCGGCTGGCCGACGCTCCGGACGAGCCGGCCATGGTCCAGCCCTATCTGCCGTCGATCGAGAGCGAAGGCGAGACCAGCCTGCTGTTCTTCGGCGGCGCCCTCAGCCACGTGGTCAACAAGCGGCCGGCGGCGGGCGAGTTCCGCATCCAGACCCAGTTCGGCGGCCGCTACGTCGCCCTGGCCGAGCCGCCGCCGGGGGCGCTGGAACTGGCCCGGGCGACGCTGGCGGCCATCGACGAGGACCTGCTCTACGCCCGCATCGACATGGCGCAGGGGCCCGACGGGGAGTGGCTGCTGATGGAGGCCGAACTGATCGAGCCGGACTTCTATCTCGGCTCCGCGCCGCAGGGCGGGGCGCGGTTCGCGCAGGCGGTGAAGGCGCGCCTCTAGGCAGCCTCGCCCAGCGCCTGCAATCCGGCCCGCGACGGGCACAGGTCGCTGATCACGCACGCGCTGCACTTCGGCTTTCGCGCCGTGCAGACGTAGCGGCCGTGCAGGATCAGCCAGTGGTGGGCCTTGGGCAGCCAGTCCGCCGGAACGACCTCGTGCAGCTGGGCCTCGACCTTGTCGGGGGTCGAAGCGTTGGCCAGTCCCAGCCGGTGCGAGACCCGGAACACATGGGTGTCGACGGCGATGGCCGGCTCGACGCCGAGTTCGTTGAGCACCACGCTGGCGGTCTTGCGGCCGACGCCGGGCAGGGCCTGCAGCGCCTCGCGGGTCATCGGGACCTCGCCGCCATGCTGCTCCAGCACGATGCGGCTGAGGGCGATGACGTTCCTCGCCTTGTTCCGGTAGAGGCCGATCGAGGAGATGTAGGGGATCAGCCCCTCCTCCCCCAGCGCCAGCATCTTCGCCGGGGTGTCGGCGACCTTGAACAGCCGGTCGGTGGCCCGGTTGACGCCGACGTCGGTGGCCTGGGCCGACAGGGCGACGGCGACCACGAGGGTGAAGGGGCTGGTCCAGTTCAGCTCGGTCTTCGGATCGGGCATCACCCCCGCCAGGCGCGCGAAGATCGCCCGCACCCGATCCTCGTCCGGCGGCCAGCGCAGCACCGGGACCATGGGGCCGGTGAGGACGGCGGGGCGTTTGGGCGCGGCGGCTTTCGGGCGCCCGGGGCGGGTCTTGGGAGCAGGTCGGGCCATCGGCTTTCCTGTTGGGCCGGGTTGGGGAACGCCAGGGTCGGGCCTCGCCGCCGGACAGACGGGCGCGGACTTTCGGACCTCAGCCCCCGTCCGACCACACCGTCTTGTACAGGTCGAAGCGGCGGTCGCGCAGGTTGCGGACCGTGCCCTGCGACTTGGCCCACGCCAGGTCCGACAGGTCGAGATCGGCCACCGTCACCGTCTCGACGTTCTCGCTGGCCTCGGCCGCCACGCCGTCCCGCGCGAACGGAAAGTCGCACGGCGTCAGGATGCAGGACTGGGCGTACTGGACGTCCATGTTCTCGACGTTCGGCAGATTGCCGACATTGCCCGACAGGGTGACGTAGCACTGGTTCTCGATGGCCCGCGCCGCCGAGCAGTAGCGCACCCGCAGATAGCCCTGCCGGTTGTCGGTGCAGAATGGCACGAACAGCAGCCGCGCGCCCTCGTCGACCAGCCGCCGGGCCAGCTCCGGGAACTCCGAGTCGTAGCAGATCAGCACTCCGATCGGGCCGCAGTCGGTCGGGATGGCGTGCACCCGGTCGCCGCCCTTGATGTTCCACCAGTGGCGCTCGTTCGGGGTCGGGTGGATCTTCTCCTGCTCGTGCACCGAGCCGTCGCGCAGGAAGACGTAGGCGACGTTCTGGATGTCCCCGTCCCCGGTCCGCGTCGGGTGCGAGCCGCCGATGATGTTGATGTTGTACTCGACCGCCATCTTGCGCAGCGCCTCGACGAAGCGCGGCGTGTAGCGGGTCAGGGCCTCGATCGACTCCACCGGAGTCAGCTTCTTGGACTCCAGCGACAGCAGCTGCAGCGTGAACAGCTCCGGGAAGACCACGAAGTCCGAGCGGTAGTCCGAGGTCACGTCGACGAAATATTCGACGTTGGAGATGAACTCCTCGAAGCTGGCGACCTTGCGGGCCTGCAGCTGCACCGTCGCCACCCGCACGGTCTCCTTGACCGCGAAGGCCGCGCCCCGCCCGTGCGTCTCGGCATAGTAGGGGTTGCGCCAGACCATGTGCGCCGCATGGCCCATCGAGGCCGTGTCCGAGGTCAGATAATTCTCCAGCACCCCGATCGGCTCGAAGCCCGAGCGCATGTGAAAGCCGATCACCGGGTCGTTCAGCTTGCGGGCCGTGACCGCGTCCAGATACTCCCGCGCGTCCGGATAGGCCGCCTTGCGCCGCGCCAGGCCCGGCATCCGCCCGCCGAAGACGATGCCCTTGAGGTTCTGCGCCTCGCACAGGTCGCGCCGCGCGTCGTACAGCCGCTGGCCGATGCGCAGCCGCCGCCGGTCGGGGTCGACGCACACCTCCATGCCGTAGAACCACTCGCCCAGCGGATCGTGGCGCGCCGCATAGCCGCCACCGGTGATCTGGCCCCAGGTGTGCGGCGACATGGCTGTCGCCTCGTCGATACGGAAGCCGGCGGCGTAGCCGACGATCTCGCCCTCGTACTCCACGACGAACTGGCCGTCCGGATAGGCTGCGATCTGGCCCCGCAACATCCCCGGGGTCAGCGCCGGCATGTCCTTGTAGACCTTGGAGACCAGGACAGAGATGGCGTCGAGATCCGCGACCCTGGCGTTGCGGATGGTCAGGACGGCGGGTTTGGCGGGTTTCTCCATACCCCGTGAAATGCACGGACGCGTCGGCCGATCAACCCGTGCCGCCGCTTTCCCCGACGCGATCCGAACGGCCAGGGCGGGAAGCTCTTGCGGGGGCGAGGCTCAGTCGTCGCGCGGGCGCGCGGCCACGCCTTCGATGGCGGGCCCCGCCAGCCACGTCGCGGCGGCCGACTTCACCTCCTCCAGCGTCATCTCGCGATAGTCGACTTCCCAGTCCAGGGCGTCCTGCAGCTGCTGCGGATCGCGCGCCGAACCGTTGAGCACCCGGTACCACCAGCTGTTCGTGGCGCGGTCGTCGTCGATCCGCGCCAGAATCGGCTCGCGGGCGTTGTCGAGGTCCGCCTGGCTGAGCTGGCCCGCCGCGCTCGCGGCCACCACGCGACGCACCGCTTCGCGGACCCGCTCGACATCTCCGGGAGAGGTGACGACCTGGACGCTGAGGGCGCCCTGGTCGCCGCCGTCCTCGAAGTTAAGGCGGACCGCCGGACTGTAGGCGGCCCCGAGCGCCTCACGCACCTCGTCGCGGACCTTGTCCTGAAGGATGGTGCGCAGCAGTTCCAGCGCCCGCTGTTCCCGCCGACGGGCGGGGTCGGCGACGAACAGCGGCCAGCTGGCCATGAAGACCGCCTGGTCCGGCGCCCCCTCATGAATCGCATCGACGATCGGCCGCGCGTCGCCATAGCGCAGCAGAAAGGCTTCGCCGCCCGCCCCGGGGCCGCGACTGCGCGGAGGCAAGGCGCCGAAGGTCGTCGCGGCGAGGCGGATAATGTCGTCTTCGGCCATGTCCCCGACGATGGTGACCTCCAGCGGCGCTTCGATGAGAACGGGCCGATAGAGGCGTTCGAAGTCGGCGGCCGTCAGGCCTTCCATGAACTCCCGATCCGGCAAGCCGCGGGGACTGCCCGGTGCGACGGCCTCGAGCACGGCGAGCGACAGGACGCTGGCGGGCTGGGTGCGATAGGCGCGGTAAAGGAAGTCGACGGCCTGTCTGCGTTGCCCGGCGAAATCGTCGCGGAAGCCGGGGTCGGTGAGCATCGCCGCCGTCAGCTGCAGCTGGGTCTCCAGATCGGCGGGCCGCGTGGAGGCGTGAAGCTGAAAGACGTCGGCCTCCATCTGAACGCCCAGGTTGAGCCTCCGATCGGGAAAGAGCTCCTGGATCTCCCGGAAGCTGTGTCGACCCAGACCGCCGCGGTAGACGAAGTGGGCCCCGAGAGACGCGATCTGGTAGTCCTCGTCGGGCACGCCGCTTCGTCCGTGGCCCAGTTGCACGGCCACCTGGACCAGATCCCGGGTGTGGCCGATCGTCTTGACGTTCAGGATTACGCCGTTCTCGAAGCGGACCCTTGTGAACCCGGGGGTGGGAACGATCTCGCGCGAGGCGATCGCGCCAGCGGGGCCGAAGTTCGCATAGGCCCACACGGCGGCGGCCTCCGCGGACGGGCGGGCTGTCGGCGGCGGTCCATCCATCACCTCCCGCCACACCTCGCGGATGCTTTCGGCGGAGGGCGGTTCAGGCATCCGCACCGAAATCAGGGGATCGGAAGCGTTCCAGGCCGCGGCGAAGTCGGCGCGGATGTGGTCGGCGTCGATGCCCGCCACCACCCGGTCATAGATCGAGACCGTCTCCGGGGGGCTGACGAAGCCGGCCGGATCGAGGCCGTGAAGCGGAAGGCTGGACGCCAGGGCGTCGACCAGGGTCTGCGAGTAGCGATCTTCGGCCTGCTCGACCGCGCTGGCGTTGGCGCTCTTCTGGGCCGCCACGATGCGGGCGATCTCGCGATCCTCGACCCCGTGGGTCTCCAGTCGGCGGACTTCCTCGAGCGCCGTGACGAGCCCTTCACGCCAGTCCCCGCCGACGGCCGGGGTCATGTTCAGGCACAGGGCGTTGGCCTCGCGGGACCAGGGCGACCAGGCCACCGCGGCCCCCGCAAACGGGGCGTCCACGCCCTGGCTCAGCAACTCGAGCCGGCGATTCAGTATCCCCATCCAGAGACCGCGGGTGATGAGGGTGCGGCGCCGTTCAAGGCTGTCAGGTTCCAGGCTCGCCCACGGCGAAAGCCGGCAAAGGCCGATGCTGGCCGCGAGGACGGCGTCGGGATAGACCAGAACGTCGAGCGGTCGTTCGAGGTCGAAGGGCGTCGCCGGCGCCCGCGTCATCGGCCCGGTCGGCGCGGCCCAGTCGTCGAAGGTCTGGCGCACCCGGTCCTCGAGCGCGTCGAGCGGCAGGTCGCCGACCGCCACCAGCACGGCGTTGTCGGGCCGGTACCAGGCCCGATGGAACGCTGCGAGCGCCGTCCGGTCGATCGCCCGGATCGTTTCCGGCGTGCCGATCGGCGGCCGGACCAGGCTGCGGGCCTCCGGCGCGGCGAAGGCTTGGTAGGCCTCCCACCAGGTCATGGCCGGGCCCAGGCGGGCGCTGTATTCGGCCAGCACGACGCCCTGTTCCCGGGCGACGGCGGCCTCGGTCAGCAGGACCCCGTCGCCGACATCCCTCAGCCAAGCGAACGCGAGGTCCAGGGCTTCCTCGTCCGCCCGGGGCAGGTCCAGTTTGTAGGTCGTTGCGAAGAGGGAGGTGGAGGCGTTCTGGTCGCGACCGAATGCGACGCCGGCTTCCGCGAACCGGCGCGACAGTTCGCCTTCGGCCAGATTCCGCGTGCCGTTGAAGGCCATGTGCTCGAGGAAGTGGGCCACGCCGCGATGGGCCTCGGGCTCCTCGTAGCTGCCGACGTCGAAGCGCAGCCGGATCGACAGCCCTCCGGCCGGTCGGTCGTTGCGCATCAGGGCGTATCGCAGGCCGTTGGGCAGGACGCCCTGCCGGACCGACGGGTCGGTCGGGACGAGCTGGCGGGCCGGGGGGGTCGCCGAGACCGGCCCCGCCAGACCGATCCAGGCCCCTGTGACAAGCGCGACCGCCGCCGCCTTCCACCTGATGGTCATCCAGACGCCCCGCCGCTCAACAACTCACACGCGAGAGGTTAGCTCGCGCCTCTCCTGCGGGGAAGCTGCCGCTTGGGCCGGGCGGCGATCCGGGCTAGGTGCCCTCAGGTCGCCCGCGGTGTAGAGGCGACCGCAGTGACCCGGAGTTCCCCATGCTGATCCACCTCTCCTCCTGGCCCGAGATCGACGCGCGGCTGAAGACCACGAAGACGGTGGTGGTGCCGATCGGGTCGAACGAGCAGCACGGGCCGACGGGCCTGCTCGGCACCGACTGGCTGTGCCCCGAGATCATCGCCCACGCCGCCGAGAAGCAGGACGGGTCGCTGGTGGTGGCGCCGACCTTCAACATCGGCATGGCCCAGCATCACCTGGCCTTCGCCGGGACCATCAGCTTGCGGCCGTCGACCTTCATGGCCGCGATCACCGACTGGGTCTCGTCGCTGGGGCGCCACGGCTTCGAGCGGATCTATTTCCTCAACGGCCACGGCGGCAACGTCGCCACCATCGAGGCCACCTTCGCCGAGATCTACGCCGAATGGAGCTTCGTCGAGGAGCGGCCGCCCTTCGCGCTGAAGCTGCGCAACTGGTGGGACCTGCCGGGGGTGCACGCCTTCTGTTCGCAGATGTTTCCGACCGGCCACGGCATGCACGCCACGCCGTCCGAGATCGCCGTGACCCAGGCCGCCTATCCGCACCTGGTCAAGACGGCGGTGATGGAGCCGAAGATCGCGCCGGTGGGGCCGATCCGCGACGCCCTCGACTATCGCGCCCGCTTCCCCGACGGCCGCATCGGCTCGGACCCGCTGCAGGCCAGCCCGGAGAAGGGCCGGCAAATCATCGACGCTGCGGTCCCGGCCCTGCTGAAGGACGTGGCCGAGTTCTCGGCCGAGGTCTTGCCGTAGCCATCGGCGCGGCGCACGGTCTTCGCATGAGCCACGCCCGCCACGCCGCCCGCACCCATCGCGCCAGTCAGGAGCTGATCGCGGCTTCCGGCGACGTCGTCGCCCGCCGTCTCGAGATCATGGCCGAGGCGGTCCGCGACCCCCTGAAGGCCGACTATCCCGAACTGCTCCTGATGGGATCCGAGAAGGTCGAGGCCCTGTCCGCCTCGGCGGCGGTCGGCGCCTCGGGCGTGATGGCGGCGGCGGACGCGGCGGGGCGCATCGCCGCCCGCGAGCGCGCGGCGGCGCGCAAGGCGCTGACGGCCATGACCGCGGCCGCGACCCCGGCGGAAGCCCTGAACGCGCAGGGCCTGTGGGCCCTCGGCGCCTGGAACCGCGCGGTCCGCGACAGCTGGGCGTTCGGGGCGGCCATGCTCAAGCTGCAGGCCGACATTGTCCAGCCTGTCCACGCGGCGGCGACCGCCAACGCCCGGCGGCTGCAGCGCCGGGCCTGAACGGCTGTATCGCCCTTCTTCTCTTTCCACCTGCGATGTAGTGGAAATCCATCCGCCGATGTGGCGCTTGTATCCGCCTACCGGAACGGGGGCTCGTCGAAGGCCCGCAGCTTGCGCGAGTGGAGCCGCTCGCCCTCGGCGCGGAGCAGGTCGACGGCCTGGATGCCGATCTGCAGGTGCTCGGAGATCGATCCCTCGTAGAAGCGGTGGGCCTGCCCCGGCAGCTTGATCTCGCCGTGCAGCGGCTTGTCCGACACGCACAGCAGCGTCCCGTACGGCACCCGGAAGCGGTAGCCCTGGGCGGCGATGGTGGCGCTCTCCATGTCGATCGCCACGGCCCGGCTCTGGTTGAAGCGCAGCGCCGATTTGGAATAGCGCAGCTCCCAGTTCCGGTCGTCGGTGGTCACCACCGTGCCGGTGCGCAGCCGTCGCTTGATCTCCTCGCCGGGCATGCCCGAGACCGACTTGGCGGCGTCGTAGAGGGCCCGCTGGACTTCGGCGATCGACGGGATCGGGATGTCCGGGGGCAGCACGGCGTCCAGCACATGGTCGTCGCGCAGATAGGCGTGGGCCAGCACATAGTCCCCGACCGTCTGGCTGTCGCGCAGCCCGCCGCAGTGGCCGATCATCATCCAGGCGTGCGGCCGGGTGACGGCCAGGTGGTCGCAGATGGTCTTGGCGTTGGACGGGCCGACGCCGATGTTGACCAGGCTGATCCCGTTCCAGCCCGGCGCGGTCAGGTGGTAGGCCGGCATCTGGTGCTTCTTCCAGGCCGACTCGGCGATGGCGGCCTCGGGATCGGGCGTGTCGCGGGTCACGATCACCCCGCCCGGAGTCGACAGGCTGTCGTAGCCGCTGTCCGGGTCCTGCAGCTGGGCCAGCGCCCAGCGCACGAACTCGTCGACGTACCGGTTGTAATTGGTGAACAAAATGTACGACTGGACGTGCTCCACCGGGGTCCCGGTGTAGTGGCGCAGGCGGGCCAGGGAGAAGTCGGTGCGCAGGCCGTCGAACTGGGCCAGCGGAAAGTCCTCGGCCACGTCGAACAGGCCGTCCGAGATCTCGTCGCCGATGTGGGCCAGGTCGGTGGTCGGGAAGTGCCGGGCGATGGCGGCGGTGTTCGATGGATCGAGACTGACGTCCGAACCATCCAGCACATAGGGGAAGGGGATCTCCTGCTGGGACGGGCGCACGTCGAAGGTGGCGCCGTAGTCCGCCTCCAGCAGCCGCAGCTGCTCGGTCAGATAGGGCCGGAACAGCTCCGGCCGGGTGACGGTGGTGGCGTAGATGCCCGGCCGCGACAGTCGCGCGTAGGCGCGGGTCGCCGGGTGCGCCGGGCGCTCTCCGAACCAGCTGACGCGCAGCTCCGGATAGGCGAACAGGCCCTGGGCGCGAGCCTCGGCGGGGGGGCGTTCGCCGGTGTCGAGGAAGGTCTTCACCGCCGCGCGCAGGTTGGCGACCGACTGGCGGTAGAGGGTTTCGAGGCGGTCCAGCGCCGCCTGTGCTGTCATCGTGTCTGTCATGGCCTCCCTTAACGGAGGACGACGACATTGGCGAGACGGCGGCTCAGGCCAAGGCGCGGCGCAGGAAGTCCGTCGCGTCCTCAAGCACCGGGGCCTTGTCGCGGAACAGGGGCGAGAAGGTCGCGATCAGGTCGGCGTGCGACAGGCCCTCGTAGAGTCGGGCCTCGCACTGGCCGCCGAC
This sequence comes from Brevundimonas viscosa, assembly GCF_900116065.1. GTDB lineage: Bacteria > Pseudomonadota > Alphaproteobacteria > Caulobacterales > Caulobacteraceae > Brevundimonas > Brevundimonas viscosa. Next base: position 341,242 of record NZ_FOZV01000001.1, on the reverse strand, counting down.
CGCGCGCATCCGCTCGCAGAGGATCACCGTGTCCTCGGCGTGGACGACCCGGTCGGCCGTGCCGTGGCCGAGCCACAGCGGCGGGGCGTCCGGCCGGACGAAGGCCACCGGCTGGGTCAGCGTCGGGTCGGCGGCGCGGCCGAAGGCGTTGACCGAGGCGGGCACGTCGAACGGCAGGAAGTCGTAGGGCCCGGCCAGGCCGGCGGCGGCGCGGATCAGGTCCGGCGCCCCGGCGGCCTCCATGTACCGGCGGTCCAGGGCGATCATCGCGGCCAGATGGGCTCCGGCCGAGTGGCCGATGACGCCGAGCCGGGCGGGATCGCCGCCGTGATCCGGGGCCATCCGACCGGCGAGGGCCGCCGCCGCCGCGGCGTCCTCGATGAAGGCGGGGAAATGCACCCCGGGGACCAGCCGGTAGTCGGGAACCGCCACCACGAAGCCCTGCGCCGCCAGCGCCTGGGCGGCCCAGCCGTAGAGGGCCCGCTCGCCGCTGTCCCATCCGCCGCCGTAGAAGAAGACCAGCGTCGGCCAGCCCCGGGCGGGGGCCGCCCCCTCGGGCGCCCAGACGTCCAGTCGCTGGCGAGGGTCGGAGCCATAGGCGAGGTCCCGCGCCACGCGGCCGGCGCCGCGGTCGCGCGGGCCCAGGCTGTTGAGCAGGCCGAGCGGCGAGCAGGCCGCCGCGGCGGCGCCGAGCAGGGGAGCGAACAGGCCTCTTCGGGTCATGGCATCCCTACGTCCGGGGGCGGCGAGAGGATCACGCCTCGCACGGATTCCGGCGCGGGCTCAACCGCTCAGCGGGCCGAGGAGATCAGCGCGCCGCAATTGGCGTCCTCGGCCAGACCCGGGTCGACGAAGGGGAGCAGGGCGGCCAGCGGCGAGATCAGCGCCCCAAGCGCGGCTCCGAGGCCCAACTGCCCGGCCACCGCCCCGCCCTCGATGCCCACCTGAGGCCGGGTGAGTGGGCCCTGGACGGTGATCGGGGACCACAGGTGCACCAGACGCGCCTCCTTGGCCTCGCCGTCGATGCGAAGGTTCATGGTCTCCGAGCCGAGGTCGATCGTGCCCGACCCCCGGGCCAGCACCGGGGTGGTGTCGATGACGAAGGTCCGGGCTGTCGCCGTGCCGCCGGCGACGTCGAAGCTGGCCACGGCGCAGCGGATCTCGGAGGTCGATTGGTCGCCGCCCAGCAGCTTGAACAGGCCGGCCGTGGCGTTGATGCCGAGCAGTTCGGCGAAGGCGGCGCGCATCCGGCCCTGCGGCACGACGAGGCTGAGCGTGCCCTTCGAACCGGCGGCGAAGTCGCGGATCGAGGCGCCCGGGCCCTCGAGGCGGGCGCGTCCCAGGGCGCTGCCGCTCACCGTCGGCGCGCCCCCGCGAGCCGGGATGATCGACTCCAGTGGATAGCCGCGCAGGCGCAGGTCGACGGCGCTGTAGGGCGTGTCGCGGGTCGCGTTGATCTTCGCCGTGCCGCGCAGTTCGCCTCGGTTGAAGGTGAAGGCGATCGGGTCGAGGTCGAGCACGCCCGACTTCAGCTGCGCGCCGATGTCGACCTGGCGGACATCCAGGGTGTTGCGCTTCACCCGCGCCGCCCGGTAGCGCAGCTCGCCGTCCATGACCCGCAGGCGCTCGACGTTCAGCGGCGCGTCGGGGAGCAGTCGGCCCGGGCGGCCGGAGCTGACCCGGCTGTCGCCGCCGCCGGTCACCCGGGTTTCAGCGCCCAGGACGGCCGCGAGGTCGTCGATGTCCAGCAGGCGCGACCGCAGGTCCGCCTCGACCCGGCGCCGGTCCCCGGCCTTGTCGACGACGAGGTCTCCGGACAGATCCGAGGAGCCGACCCGCCCGGAGAAGTCGGCGAAGGTGAAGCGGGCGTCGTCGCGGGTCAGCCGCCCTTCGAGGCGGTAGGGCGGCGTGTTCGGCGTGGTGATGCCGGTCAGCAGGTAGACGTCGGCGAGGTCGCGTCCGCGCAGGCTCAACTCGGCGGTGAACTGGCCGAGATCGAACGGCCGGGTGATGGAGCCGTCGGCGACCATGCGCGTGCCTGCGCCGTTCACCTCGGCCTGGAAGCCATAGGGCCGGTCGCGGCGGACGTTCAGGAAGGGGCCGCCGCGCACCTGCACGGTCAGGGGCGTGCCGTTCACCGTGCCCTCGCCCTCGAGCCGGAAGCCCGCCTCTCCGTCCGTGCCCTCGCGGGCGTCGACGGTCGCCTCGAGGCGGATGTTCCGGCCCTGCTCGTCCAGCGAGATGCGGCCGTCGCGGATGATAAGCCGCTGGATCGGCGGCAGCTTCAGCCCCTCGCCAGTGTCGGGCGCGTCGGGGTTCAGGGCCCAGCTTCTGCGCCCGTCCTCGGTGGAGATCAGCACCGCTTCCGCGCGGGCGACGGCCACCCGCGGCATCTCGATGCGGCCGGCGAACAGTGAGCGCAGGCGCACCGAGGCCTGAAGGTCGCCCACCTGCAGCGTGTCGCGTTCGCGGGCCCAGTCGGGGCCGCCGATACGGACGTCGCGCACCTGCATCGAGGGCGTCCAGCTGAACAGATGGACATCCAGATCACCGTTCAGTTCGATCTGGCGATCATAGCGCTCGGAGGCCCACCGCCCGATCGGGCCGCGCAGCAGGTTCCAGTCGAAGAAGGCGAGGAACAGGAGGACGGCGGCGATCAGCGCCAGGGTCACGCTGGCGGCGATCTTCTCCGCGCGGCCCGGTCGACGGGCCGCGGCGTAAACCGGGTCGTTCGCCACGATCCAGTCGCGCCAGCTGCGCAGCCGTGCGCCGGCCGGAACTAGGGCGCGCTCACGGACAACGAGCCATTTCCGGTTTTCCTTCAAGGGGTTCTGCACGAGGCGCTGCTCCCTGGCGGGGGAAGAACGCGCAACGTCCGGTAAGGCTCAATCCGGCGGCCCTCGCCGGCATTGTTAAATTTCATACTTCAATCCGTCGCATAATCTTTACATTCTGCGGGACGGGCGCATTCTTCGCTCCGGGAACCGATCAATTCCGGATGCTGAGGAGGTCTGCCATGAAGCTTTCACGTGCTTTCGTCGGCGGCGTCGCCGCCCTGTTCGTCGCCTCCGCCGCCGCCGCCGCTGGCGCAGAACAGGCGCCCCGCCAGGCACCGGAGCGCGCATCCGGGGCGCGCGGCGTGGTGGTCTGCGCCCAGGATGCGGCTTCGCGGCGGGCCTTCGTGCGCCGTTACGGCGAACGTCCGGTGTTCATCACTGCCCGGGAGGCCCGCCAGGTGCGACGCGACGCGCCAGCCTGGCAGGCGCCCCGCTGCATGACCGAGCAGGAGCATGTCCGCTACGAGAGAGCCGCCACGGTGGCCCGGGCCCGGGACCCTCGCGAAGAGTCCTGATCGGAATTGAATGAGGGGCGCTCCACGGGAGCGCCCCTCTTTTCTGGCGACCGGAGACGGTTCAGTCCGCGGGGCGCAGGTGCCGCTCCAGCCAGCCGAACACCTCGGTGTGCCACTGCAGGCTGTTCGCCGGCTTCAGCACCCAGTGGTTCTCGTCCGGGAAGACGATCAGACGGCTGTCGATGCCCTGGCGCTGCAGGGCGGTGAAGGTCGACAGCGACTGCGAGGTGGGGATGCGGAAGTCCAGGTCGCCCTGGATCACCAGCATCGGGTCGCGCCAGTTCTGCACGTGGTTGGCCGGGTTGAACTGCTGGTAGCCGCGCGGATTCTCCCACGGCGTGCCGCCGTTCTCCCACTCGGTGAACCACAGCTCCTCGGTGGCGAAGCCCATGTTGAAGGTGTCGAATACCCCGTCGTGGTTGACGAGACAGTCGAACTCGCCCGGCCAGTTGCCGGCGATCCAGTTGACCATATAGCCGCCGTAGGAGGCCCCGAGGGCGCAGGCGTTGTCGCCGTCGAGGAAGTCGTAACGCGACTGCGCGAAGGCCCAGCCCTTCTGCAGGTCCTCCAGCGGGCGGTCGCCCCAGTGCTGGCTGATCGAGTCGGTGAAGGCCTGGCCGTAGCCGGTCGAGCCGTGGAAATCGATCATCACCACCGCATAGCCGGCCCCGGCGTAAGTCATCGGATTCCAGCGGTACGACCAGCTGTTGCCGAACGAACCCTGCGGTCCCCCGTGGATCAGGAAGGCGACCGGGTACTTGCGGCCCTCGACATAGTTCGACGGCTTGATGACGTAGCCGTGCACCGTCTCGTTATTCCAGCCGGGGAAGCTGAACTGTTCGGCCTCGCCGAAGGCCAGGCTGTCGAGCTGCGGATTCACATTGGTGATGCGGACCGGCATCTCGCGGCCGAGGAAGGTCTTCACATACAGCTCGCTCGGCCGGGTCAGGCTGTCCTGTGCGAGAACGAAGCCGGAGGGCGTCTGCTGGAAGGCCGAGACGTGGCCCTCGCCGGTCACCGGGGTGACCACGCCGTTGCGCGTGTCGATGGCGAAGAGTCGCGTCTGACCGACGTCGCCGGCGGTGGTGTAGAGGGTGTTCCCGTCTTTCGACCATTGCAGGGTGTCGGCCGAGCGGTCCCAGTTGGCGGCGATCTGGCGTACCTGGCCGGTGTCCAGGTCGCGCAGGAAGACGCCGTACTTGTCAGCCTCGAAGCCGGGCCGCGCCATGGCCCGGTAGGCCAGGGTGCGACCGTCGGGCGAGAACACCGGGCCGGTGTCCCAGGCGTCATTGTCGTCGGTCAGGTTGGTCAGCCGGCCGGGCTCGGCCAGCGACACCTGGTAGAGGTCGAAATTGGTGCTCCACGGCTCCGAGCGACCCGCCTCGCGGGCCGAGAAGACCAGTCCCTGCCCGTCGGGGGTGAAGGTGAACTCGCTCTCGTCGCCGAAGGGCTTGGAGGGGACGTCGCCGTCGAGGTTCCGGGTCGCCCAGACCGGTTCGCCCGAACCGTCGGCGTTGACGACGAACAGGTGGTTCTGCGTGCCGTCGTTCCAGGTGTCCCAGTGGCGCACGAACATCCGGTCGTAGACCATGCCGGTCGATGGATCGTCGGCGACCGCCTTCTGCCGGTCGACCGTGCAGGCGAGATCGCCGCAGCTCGGAAACACCGCCAGCGAGACGGCCACCTTCGAGGCGTCGGGGCTCAGGCGGTAGGCGTTGACGTCCAGCGGCAGGCGCGTGACCTGCACCGGGCTCGTCCCGTCGGCGTCGGCCCGCCAGACCTGGCTGGACCCCGAACGGCCGGACAGGAAGTACAGCTTGCCGTCGCCGCCCCAGCGGGCGGTGTTGGCCCCGCCATCATTGATGGCCAGCCGGCGCGGCTCGCCCGGGTTCTGCAGGTCCATCATGTAGAGGGCGCCCGAGCGGCGATTGGCCTCCACGTCGGTGGTGGTGACGGAGTAGACCACCCAGCGACCGTCCGGGGACACCTGCGGATCGCCCAGCCGGTTGGCCGTGATCATGGCCCGGTAGTCGAAGGCCTGCTGCTGCTGCTGCGCGGTCGCCGCGGCGGGGACCGGCGCGGCGGGCGACTCAGCGAGGGCGGGGAGGGCGGCCCCCAGCAGAGACACGGCGCTCAGGCTGGTCAGAAGGCGGGACATTCGGGACATTCGGGCTTCCTCTGCAGGCGAATTCTCTCGGGGCGAAGGCGTGGCGCCGTCCCGTCCGGGCGTCAATGGCGAGGGTTGCTGCGGACGCTTGCGGAGCATCGCAGGAGCGGCGACAACCGTTTTGAATGACCGCCGAAACCTTCATGCCCGACGCCCGGCCGGAGCCGCACATCTGCGATGTGCTGATCGCCGAGCGCGCGCCGCGGCTGACGACATCGCCATTCTGGCCGGTGCTGCGGCCGGCGCTCTACCGCCTGCTGAACTACCACCACGCCGTGCGGATGGCCGATGCGGTGAGGCCGCTCTCCGGGGCCGAGGCCCTGGCCTACATGAGCGACCTGCTGGACCTGAAGGTGTCGGCCCTCAACGCCGACCGGATCCCCGCCTCGGGTCGCTGCATCGTGGTGGCCAACCATCCGACCGGCATCGCAGACGGCATCGCCGTCTACGATCTGGTCGCCGCCCGCCGCGACGACGCCGTCTTCTTCGCCAATGCCGACGCGCTGCGGGTCTCGCCGCGGCTGGGCGAGGCCGTGATCCCCGTGGAGTGGGTGGTCGCGAAGCGCACGCGCGAAAAGACCCGGGCCACCCTCCAGGCTGCCCGGGAGGCCTTCGAGGCCGAGCGCTGCGTCGTGATGTTCCCTGCAGGGCGGCTGGCGCGGGTCGCGAAGGACGGATCGGTCATCGATCCGGAGTGGGCCCCCACGGCGGCGTCGCTGGCCCGAAAGTACGAGGCTCCGGTCATCCCGATCCATGTGTCGGGGCCCTATTCCCGCCTGTTCCACGCCTTCGACCGGGTGTCGCAGGAACTGCGCGACGTCACCCTGTTCCACGAGCTGCTCAACAAGCGCCGCAAGCCCTTCCACCTGAAGGTCGGCAAACCGATCTCCCCGGCCCGGCTCGACATCGACGCGGGCAAGGCGACCTATGCGCTCAAGGCGTTCACCGAGCGGGTGCTGCCCGGCCAGCCGGACGCCGACTTTGCCTGAGACCGTGTTCGACCTTCCGGACGCCGACGCCACCGGCCGCCTCGGCGCCGCGATCGCGACCCTGTTGGGGCGGGGCGAGACGGTGCTGCTGTACGGGCCGCTGGGCATGGGCAAGTCGACGCTGGCCCGGGGGCTGATCCGCGCCCTGACGCGGCCGGACGAGGACGTGCCGTCGCCGACCTTCACCCTGGTCCAGTTCTACGAAGGCGAGCCGCCGGTCGCGCATTTCGATCTCTACCGTTTGACGCGTCCGGAGGAGGCGTCGGAGATCGGCCTGGACGAGGCGCTGGACGAGGGCTGCGCGGTGATCGAATGGCCCGAGCGCCTGGGCGACGATCCGGCCGCCTGGCTGGGACCGGACCGGCTGTCGGTCACGCTGGCCGAGGCGGGCGGCGGGCGGCGTGCGACCGTTTCTGGCGCAGGGGCGTGGGAAAGCAAGGTGATGGACCTGCATGTCTGACCGTGAACAGCTGCGCCGCGACTTCCTCACGGCCGCCGGGCTCGGCGAGGCCGCGCGCGCACCCCTGCCCGGCGACGCCTCGACGCGCCGCTACGAGCGGCTGACCACGCCGGCCGGGGCCACGTTGATGCTGATGGACCAGCCGCCGGCCGCGGAGTCCCGGCCCTGCGACCCTTCCTGGCGTCCGGAGCAGCGCCACGCCGCCGGCTGGAACGCCGTCGCGCGTCTGTCGGCCGGCCGGATCGAGGCCTTTGCGGCCGTGGCCGAGCACTTCCGCCACGCAGGCCTGTCGACGCCCGAGATCGTGGCGGTCGACGCCCCGCATGGCCTGGCGGTGATCGAGGATCTCGGCGACGATCTTTTCGCGCGGGTGATCGCCGGGGGCGAACCCCAGGCGCCGCTCTACCTGGCGGCGGTGGACGCCCTCGCCCGGCTGCACATGGCCGCCGTGCTGCCCGAGGTCATGCAGGGGCCGGCCGGCGACTGGCCGCTGCTGACCTACGACGCGGTCGCCCTGCAGGGCGGGGCGGACCTGTTCATCGAGTGGCTGCCGCAGCTGCACCCCGACCTCGACTTCGGGCCGGCGGCGCGGGAGGAGTGGCGCGCCGCCTGGTCGCCCGTCGTGGCCATGGGCGAACAGAAGGCCTGGACCATCGCGCACCGCGACTATCACGCCGAGAACCTGATCTGGCGGCCGGATCGGGTCGATCACCGCCGCGTCGGGCTGATCGACTTCCAGGACGCGGTGCTGGCCCACCCGGTCTGGGACCTCCACTCCCTGTTGCAGGACGCCCGCCGCGACGTGCCGCGCGAACTCGAGGCGGTCGCCTTCAACCACTACTGCGAGGTGATGATGGTCGACCGCGAGTCCTACTGGCGGGACTACGTCGCCCTCGCGGCTCTGAACGAGGCGCGGATCCTCGGGGTTTTCGCGCGGCTGATTGCCCGCGACGGCAAGCCACGGTATCGCCAGTTCATGCCACGGGTGTGGGACCACCTGAACCGGAACCTCGGCGAGCCCGGCCTCGAGGCGGTGTCGGCGTGGTTCACCCGGCATGTCCCGCAAGAGAGACGAGCATGACGCCGAAGACCGCCATGGTGCTGGCCGCGGGCCTCGGCACGCGCATGCGTCCGCTGACGGACGACCGGCCCAAGGCCCTGGTCGAGGTCGGGGGCAAGGCGCTGGTCGACCATGTCCTCGACCGGCTGGCCGCCGTGGGCGTGGAGCGGGCGGTGGTCAACGTCCACTGGTTCGCCGACCGGCTGGAGGCCCACCTCGCCGCCCGCGGCCGGGGCCCCGGGATCGCCATATCCGACGAGCGGGCGGAGCTGCTGGAGACCGGCGGCGGGCTCAAGAAGGCCCGCGCCCTGCTCGGCGAGGACCCGGTCTTCGTCGCCAATATCGACAGCGTCTGGATCGATCGCGGCGACGCGCTGAATCAACTCGCGCGCCTGTGGAATCCGTCAATCATGGATGCGGCGCTTCTTCTCGCGCGGCGCGAGGGCTCGATCGGATTCGAGGGCGACGGCGACTTCTTCCTGGAGGAAGACAGTCGGCTGGCGTTCCGGGGCGACGCGCCGGCAGCCCCCTTCGCCTACATGGGTGTGCACATCTGCCGGCCCGACTACGTCGCCGCCGGCCCCGAGGGGCCGTTCTCGCTGAGCGCCCTTTGGCGCCGGTCCGCTGCCGGCGGCCGTCTTTACGGCTGCGTCCTCGACGGGGACTGGATGCACGTCGGCGATCCCCAGGCCCGTGACGCCGCAGAGGCGCGGCTGGCGGGGGAATGAGCGGGCGCTTCGACCCCTTCGCCGGCGAGGCCCCGCGCTGGTGCGCCATCGAGGCGCGGCGTCCCTTTCTCGAGGACCTCGCCGCCGGCGTTCTCGACTGGCTCGGCGAGCGGCCGCCGGAGACGCTGTCCGACGCGGTGGTCCTGCTGCCCAACCGCCGCGCCGCCCGGGCCTTTGGCGCGGCGCTCGCGAAGGCCGCCGGGGGCCGGCCGGTGCTGCTGCCGCAGGTCCGGCCGCTGGGCGACCTGGAAGAGGACGAACCGCCGTTCGCCCCGGGCGAGGTCGGCCTCGACCTGCCGCCTGCGATCGCGCCGCTGACTCGCCGCTTCGAGATGGCGCGGATGATCGTCGAGCGTTTCGACTCCGCCCTGACGCCGGTGCGCGCCCTCGACCTCGCCGACGCCCTCGGCGCCTTCCTCGACTCCTGCCAGCTGGAGGAGATTCCGGAGCCGCAGCGCGTCGCCACCCTCGTCGAGGGCGAGATGGCCGAGCACTGGCGGCGTTCGGCCGAGTTCCTCGGCCTGGCGGTCGAGGCATGGCCGGCGCGGCTCGCGGAGCTCGGTCTGGTGGATCCTGCCTGGCGTCGCGCGACCCTGCTGCGCCGCCTCGCCGAACAGTGGGACGCTCGCCCGCCGGAGCAGCCGGTGATCGCCGCCGGCTCGACCGGCTCCGTGCCTGCCGCCGCCGCCGTTCTGGGGGCCGTGGCGCGCGCCCCGCGGGGCTGCGTCGTCCTTCCCGGCCTCGACTTCGAGCTGGACGAGGCGGTCTGGGCGCAGATCGATGCGGACAATGAACAGCACCCGCAGCGGGCCCTGAAACGGCTGCTCGAGCGCCATGACGTTTCCCGCGACAGGGTGCGACCATGGTTCCGGCCGCCGGAGGAGGATGCCTTCGCCCGGCGCGGCCGCGCCCGCCAGCGCCTGATCAACGAGGCGCTGCGTCCCGCCGACGCCACCGGCGACTGGCGCGCGGCGATCCGCGACCTCCGCGCCCGGGCCGCCGAAGCGGGGGCGGCGGGAGATCCCATCGCCGAAGGGCTGGAGGGCCTGTCCATTCTCCCCGTTCGGCACGAGGAGGAGGCCGCCGCCGCCATCGCCCTGATGATGCGCGAGACGCTGGAGACGGCGGGTCGCACCTGCGCCCTCGTCACGCCGGACCAGGAGCTGGGCCGCCGCGTCGCGGCGCGGCTGGAGCGCTGGGGCGTGGTCGCGGACGCCTCCGCCGGCCATCCGCTGGAGCGCATGCCGGCCGGGGTGCTGGTCGGCCTGTGCGCGCGCTGGATCGCCGATCCGACGGACCCGCAGACCCTGCTCGGCCTGCTCAAGCATCCGCTGGTCCGGCTGGACGCCGGAGAACCGGACCTGCCGCGGACCGCCGCCGCCCTCGAGCGGTTCGGGCTGCGGGGGCCGCGCCCGGCGGACTTCGATCGCCTGCTGCTGAGGCTGGAGCGGGCGGCGGCGCCGGACCGGGACGTTCGGGCCCGATCGGAGAGCCACGTCGCCCGCATCGCGGCCGCGCGCGGCCTGGCCGTGCGCCTTCGCGAGCTTGTCGAACCCGTCGCCGTCCGGCTGGCCCCGGGCGCTTCCCTGGACGTCGCCGCGCGCGAGCTGACCGGGCTTGTCGAACGCCTCGCTGGACAGGAAGCCTGGGCCGGTCCCGATGGGGAGGCGGCGGCGCAGACCTTGTCGGCGCTGATCGAAGGCGGGGCGTCGCTGGGGATGATCGGGGCCGGCGATCTGGTGGATCTCATCGGCGAACTGCTGGCGGACGCGGTGGTCCGCACGGGCGGGGCCACCCATCCGTCGCTGCGCATCCTCGGCGCCATCGAGGCGCGGCTGGTCCGCGCGGACCGGATGATCCTGGCCGGGCTGGAGGAGGGCGTCTGGCCGCAGGCGGCGTCCACCGACCCCTTCCTGTCGCGACCCATGCGGGCGGCGCTGGGCCTGCCTCCGCCCGAACGGCGCATCGGGCAGAGCGCCCAGGACTTCATCCAGGCCGCCTGCGCGGGAGATGTGGTGCTGGTGCACAGCGAGCGCCGCGGCGGCCAACCGGCCGTGCGCTCGCGCTGGCTGTGGCGGCTGGACATGCTCACCCGAGGCGCGGACGCGCCGGAGACGCCCGTGCGGATCGCCGCCCCGCGAGGCGTGATCGAGTGGACCCGTGGGCTGGACGCGCCCGCGAGCCGCACGCCCGCCTATGCGCGTCGCCCTGAGCCCACGCCCCCGGTCAGCCGTCGTCCGCGGGCTTTGCCGGTGACCTCGATCGAGCGCTGGGTGCGGGATCCGTACGCCGTTTACGCCGAGCGCATCCTCGGCCTGAAGAAGCTGGACCGGCCCGGCGAGTCGGCGGAGGCCCTGGCCCGCGGCACGGCCATCCACGCGGCCGTCGAGCGCGTCGTCCACACCTGGCCCGGCGTCTTGCCGGAGGACTGCGCCGACGAGATCGAGCGCTTCCTGCACGACGCCCTCCTGGATGCGGGCTTCGGCGATGCGGCCATGGCGCGTGAGCGGCCGCTCGCCCGCAACTGCGCCCTGTGGCTGGAGCGCTTCGAGCGCGAGAGGCGCGCCCGGGGCGCCACCCTGCTGATCGAACAGAAGGGCGAGATGACCTTCGAGGCGCCGGGCGGCCACTTCACCCTCACCGCCCGCGCCGACCGGATCGAGCTCGACGCCCACGGCGCCGCGGTGATGGACTTCAAGACCGGCCCGGCGCCCACCCAGAAGCAGGTGGTGCAGGGCTTCGCGCCGCAGCTGACCCTGAGCGCCGCCATCCTCGCCGCCGGGGGCTTCCCCGCCCCGCCGACCGAGGCCACCGAGCTGCTCTACGTGCGCCTGATCGGTCGGCGCGATCCCGCCAGGGTCGACGACGTGGCGCGGCCGTCGAAGAACAACGCCCTGACCGCGGCCCAGCTGGCCGAGCGCGAGCTGGAGCGGCTGAAGGCGGGCGTCGCCCTCTTCGACGACGAGGCGACCCCCTACACCTCGTGGGTGGCGCCCCAGTTCATGGGCAATTTCGGCGGCAACTACGATCACCTCGCCCGGGTCTGGGAGTGGCATGTGGTCGGCGGCGAGGATGAGGCCCCGGAATGACCGACGCCCTCGACATGGCCCGCGCCCACCAGGCGACCGCGGCGGACCCCGGGCTGTCGGTCTTCGTCACCGCCAACGCCGGCTCGGGGAAGACCACCACCCTGGTGAACCGCGTGGCCCGGTTGCTGCTGAAGCGGGTGAAGCCGGGCGAGATCCTGTGCGTCACCTACACCAAGGCCGCCGCCGCCGAGATGCAGGCGCGCCTGTTCGACAAGCTCGGCCGCTGGGCCGTCGCCGACGATCGCCGGCTGGCGCAGGAACTGGCCGAACTGGACGGGCGCGATCCGGCCGGCCTGTCCGGCGCGGAACTGTCCGAGGCGCGCCGGCTGTTCGCCCGGGCGCTGGAGACGCCGGGCGGGCTGAAGATCCAGACCATCCACGCCTTCTGCGAGAAGCTGTTGCGGCGCTTCCCGCTGGAGGCCGGGGTGTCGCCGGGCTTCGAGGTTCTGGAGGACCAGGCCGCGCTCAACCTGTCGCACGCCGCCCGGGAGGATCTGGCGCGACTGGCGCTGGAGGACCCGGAGGGACCCGTCGGCGAGGCCTACGCCCACTTCGCGGTCGAGCTGGACTTCCGCACCTTCCACGCGCTGCTCGACACGGTCGAGACGCGGCGCGAGGCGCTGCTGGACTACCTCGACCGCATCGAGGCGGGAACGGCGCCCGCCCCGCGCATGCTGGTCGGCGCCGACGAACGCTCGGCCGCCGAAGTCGAGGCCGACTTCATGCGCTGGCTCGACCGCGACGAATGGCTGGAAGCGGCGGCGGCCCTGGCCGGCGCGTCCAGCAGCGACCAGGACTGCGCCGCCCGCATGCGTCAGGCAGCCGACAGCTGGAGCTTCGCCACGCTCGGCCCCGTGTTTCTGACCGAGGGCAAGCCGCGCAAGCGATTGACTACCAAGGCCGCGCCGCCGGCGATCGCCGACTGGCTGGGCCGCATCGCCGACAAGTACCTGGCCAGCCTCGACGGCGTCCGCGCCGCCCGCATCGCCGACGAGACGCAGAAGCTGCTGATCCTCGCCCGGGTCCACGCCGCCCTCTACGAGACCCGCAAGCGTCATCTCGGGGCGCTCGACTTCACGGACCTTGTGTCGCGGACGGTCGAGTTGCTGACCCGGCGGGCCACCGCGGCCTGGGTGCTCTACAAGCTGGACGGCGGCGTCGAGCACGTGCTGATCGACGAGGCCCAGGACACGGCGCCCGAGCAGTGGGACATCCTGCGCGCCCTGACCGAGCCCTTCTTCGCCGGCGAGGGCGCAGAGCGCGCGGCCGCCATTCCGCGCACCGTCTTCGCGGTCGGCGACGAGAAGCAGTCCATCTACTCCTTCCAGGGCGCCCGTCCCGAGCGTCTCCGGCAGGAGGCGCAGGCCCATGCGGCTCTGATACCGGCCGAGCGGTTCCGCGAGGTTCCGCTCGACACCTCCTTCCGCTCGACGGAGGAGGTGCTGGCCTTCGTCGACGCCGCCTTCGAAGGTCCGGACCGCACCCGGGCCCTGGCCGGCGAGACGGGCGACATCGCGGTCCACCGCCCCGCCCGTATGGGCCAGCACGGCTCGGTGGAGCTTTGGCCCCTGTTCGAGGATCCGGCGACGCCGGAGCGCGAGGCGTGGAACGCCCCGGTCGACAAGGAGGATTCCCGCAGCGCCCGCAAACAGCTGGCCCAGGCGCTGGCGCGTGAGATCAGGACGCAGGTCGAGGCCGGCGCTTCGGTGTGGACGACGGACGCGGAGAAGCGACCGGTTCATCGTCCGGCCCGGTACGGCGACTTCCTTGTGCTCGTGCGCCGTCGCGACGCCACCTTCGAGGAGATCATCCGGGCGCTGAAGACCGAGGGCGTGCCGGTGGCCGGCGCGGACCGGCTGAAGCTCAAGGCGCACATCGTCTTCGACGACCTGATGGCGCTCGCCCGCTTCGCCCTGTTCCCCGACGATGACCTGTCCCTCGCGGAAATCCTGCGCAGCCCGTTCTGCGACTTGCCGGACTTCGGGCGCGAGGACGCCCTCTACCCGCTGGCCGACAAGGAGGCCCGGCAGGGCCGCTCCCTGTGGCGCGAGTTGCAGCGGCGGGGCGACGAACGGCCGGCCTGGGCCGCCGCGCGCGACCTGATGCGCGAGCTGATCGCCGCGCGGGACCGGGACCCGTTCGCCTTCTTCTCGACCGCGCTGAACCGGATCGGACCCGACGGACGGTCGGGGCGGGCCCGCATCCTCTGCAGGCTGGGCCGCGAGGCGGAGGAGGCCATCGACGAGACCCTCGCCCAGGTCCTCGCCGCCGAGGCGCGGGGCGTCCACGACCTCGAGACCTGCCTGGCCCAGCTGGAGCAAGCCGACGTCGAGGTGAAGCGGGAGATGGAGGGCGCCCGTGACGAGGTCCGGGTGATGACCGTGCACGGGGCCAAGGGGCTGGAGGCGCCGATCGTCATCCTGCCCGATACCACCTCGAAGGCGAAGCCGCAGGGTCCGACCCTGATGCCGGTCACGCTGGACGACGGCGGCGAGGCCTGGCTGATGTGCCCGTCCAGCTCGAAACAGGATTGCGCCGCCTCCGCCGCCGTGCGGCAGGCGCGCGTCGATCGCACCGACGCCGAGTCCCTTCGCCTGCTCTATGTGGCCCTGACGCGCGCCCGGGACCGGCTGATCGTCATGGGCCGCAAGCTGGGCAAGCCCAAGGAGGGCTTCGACCCCGGCAGCTGGTGGGACGTGATCGCCGGGACCTTCGCGGGGCTGGCCGAGGCGCGACCGGAGGAGGTGAAACTGCTGGACGGCGGACGGCTGCGCTTCGGCACCGGGCCCGGCGCGACCGGCGCCGCGGCGCCGACGGCCGGCGCGGTTACGACGATCCCGGCCTGGGCGCAGGCCCGCCCCGCGCCCGACCGGGCGGCGCGCGTGGCCGCCCCGTCCCGCATGGGCGAGATGCTGCGCATTCCCGCCCCGTCCCCGCTGGCCACGGCGGGAGCCGGCGGCGCGCCGCTGGGCCGTTTCCGGCGCGGCGACCTGATCCACCGTCTGCTGGAGCGACTCCCCGACCTGCCCGCCGGGGATTGGCCCGGATCGGCCGCACGGCTGTTGTCCCGCGAGCGAGACCTCAGCGACGCGCAGCGCGCGGAGATGATCGAGGCCGCTCTGGGCGTGCTGCGGGACGACCGGTTCGCGCCGGTGTTCGGTCCCGGCTCACGCGCCGAGGTGGCGATTGCCGGCGAGTTCGAGGGCGTGCCCGTGTCCGGCCGAATCGACCGGCTGGTCATCACTACCGATCGGGTTCTGGTCGTCGACTACAAGACCAACCGGCCCGCGCCGGACCGGGCCGAGGACGCCGACCCGGCCTACATCCACCAGTTGTCGGTCTACGCCTCGGTGCTGGGCCGGCTCTATCCCGATCGGCGGGTGGAGGCCGCGCTGGTCTGGACCGACGGCCCGCGCCTGACGCCTGTCCCGGCCGAGCTGCTGGAGGCCGCCCGGACGCGTTGAATTGCGCGGCGGATCGCCCCACATCCGCTGCGAACCGCCGGAATCACTCCAGAGTGTCCGGCCCCTGCAGATGCCGCCGCGGCCAGGCCGCGGCCGACGGAGAGATTACATGGCCACCGTCAAGGTCACCGACGACAGCTTCGAAACCGACGTGCTCAAGGCCTCCCAGCCGGTGCTGGTGGACTTCTGGGCGGAGTGGTGCGGCCCGTGCAAGCAGATCGGTCCGGCGCTGGAGCAGATCTCCGAGGAACTCGCCGGCAAGGTGACCATCGCCAAGATCAATATCGACGACAGCCCGATGACCCCGTCGCGCCTCGGCGTGAAGGGCATCCCGACCCTGATGCTGTTCAAGGACGGCCAGATGGCCTCGATGAAGGTCGGCGCCATGCCCAAGGGCAAGATCGTCGAATGGCTGGCTGAAGCCGGAATCGCCGCCGCGGCCTGATTCCGCGGTGTGAAGAAGCGCTGGCGGCTGGATGGCCGCCGGCGCTATTCGAGCGTCTCCACGGTCAGGTTGCCGTTGGTGTAGACGCAGATGTCCGCCGCGATGGCCATGGCCCGCCGGGCGATGGTCTCGGCATCGAGCTCGGTGTGGTCGTACAGGGCGCGGGCCGCCGCCAGGGCGTAGTTGCCGCCCGAGCCCACCGCCGCCACCCCGTGCTCCGGCTCCAGCACGTCGCCGACGCCGGTGACGGTCAGGATGCTGTCGCGGTCGGCCACCAGAAGCATGGCCTCGAGCCGACGCAGGTACCGGTCGGTGCGCCAGTCCTTGGCCAGGTCGACGCAGGCGCGGGCCAGCTGGTCCGGGTACTGCTCCAGCTTGGCCTCCAGCCGCTCGATCAGGGTGAAGGCGTCCGCGGTGGCGCCCGCGAAACCGGCCAGCACCCGCCCGCCGGCGAGGGTGCGGACCTTGCGCGCCGCGCCCTTGACGATGGTCTGGCCCATCGAGACCTGGCCGTCGCCGGCGATGACGGTGCGGCCGTTCTTGCGCACAGCCAGGATGGTGGTGCCGTGCCATTCGGGGAAGTCGGGATTCATCATCCGTTTCAGATGGCGTCCGAAATGCGGCGCGGCAAGCGGAAGGCGCTGAAAGCACGCTGTTCCTCGCCGCCACATTGATGCCGATGTAACCTGTTACAGGGCGAAATCGTCACCCTGTTCGGGCTGAATGAGGCAAGGCCTTTGCTGTATCGCGTGATCTTCGCCAGCGAAGCGGTCGGCTCGACGGGTGCGTCGGCCCTCTCAATCGCGCAGATTCTCGGCGTCTCGGTGGCCAACAATCGCCGCGACCACATCACCGGGTGCATGATGTTCCACCGCGGCCACATCCTGCAGGTGGTCGAGGGCGCGCGCGCCGATCTCGATCGCCTGCTGCGCCGCCTCCGCGAGGATCCGCGCCACACCGCCTTGCGCATCCTCAGCGACGCGCCGATCGCCGCCCGCCGGATCGAGCATCCGATGGACATCTGCGCCGACCCCACGCGGCTGCTCGAGCGGGTCGGCCTGCCCTGCCTGTCGCAGGTCACCGCCAACGATGCAGACGTCATGCTCGATCTGCGCCGCGCCGCCTGAGGGCGTGACGGACCGGCCGGCTCCGCCTAACAGGGGCGGGTGAGCTTTTCCGACGACGAAATCGACCGCTATGCGCGGCATCTGGTCCTCGCCGAGATCGGCGGGCCCGGGCAGCAACGGCTGAAGGCGGCGCGCGTGGGGCTGGTCGGCGTGGGCGGCGTCGGGTCTCCGGCAGCCTTCTATCTGGCTGCGGCGGGCGTCGGGACCTTGCGGCTGATCGACGACGACGCGGTCGCCGCGTCCAATCTGCAGCGCCAGATCGTCTTCACCACAGCGGACGTGGGCCGGCGGAAGACGGACGCCGGCGCCGAGGCCCTGACGGCCCTGAATCCCCATGTCGTCGTCGAGACCCGGCCCGAGCGGCTGACCCCGGCCAGCGCCCGGCGACTGCTCGACGGTTGCGACCTGGTCATCGACGGAACGGACGATTTTGCGACCCGGTTCGCCGTCTCCGACGCCTGCCTGGCTCTCGGCATACCCCTTGTCTCCGGCGCCCTCGGGCGCTGGAGCGGGCAGGTCGCGGTGTTCGGGGGGCGGCCCTGCTACCGCTGCCTGGTTCCCGCAGCCCCGCCCGACGCAGAGACCTGCGCCCGGGTCGGCGTCGTCGGAGCGCTGGCGGGCGTGGTCGGTTCGCTGTCGGCCCTCGAGGCGATCAAGCTGATCGTCGGGACCGGCGAAGCGTTGACCGGGCGCCTGTTGATCTACGACGGTCTCGCCGGGACGGCGCGCACCGTCCGCATCGCCGCCGACCCCGCCTGTCCGTCGTGCGGCGGCTGACGATCGATCAGAGCATGGCCGGGATCACCCGGTCAGGCGGCCGGTGGCCGTTGGCGAAGGTCAGGATGTTGGTGATCACCCGCTCGCCCATGTCCTGGCGCGCCTCGAGGGTCGACGAGCCCAGATGGGGCAAGAGGACCACGTTGGGGCGGCCGACCAGTCCGGGGTGCACCGCCGGCTCGTGCTCGAAGACGTCCAGCCCCACGCCGGCGATGGCGCCGGCCGCCACCGCCGCGGCGAGCGCCGCCTCGTCGATCAGTTCTCCGCGTGCGGTGTTGATGAGCAGCGCCTCCGGCTTGAGCCGCGCCAGCCGGGCGGCGGACATCAGGTGATGGGTCTCGCGCGTCGCCGGGCAGTTCAGGGAAATCACGTCCATGCGCGGCAGCATCTGGTCCAGATCGTCCCACCAGGTGGCGCCCAGCTCCTCGGCCACCAGCTCCGGGACCGGTTTGCGGTTGTGATAGTGAACCTGCATGCCGAAGGCGCGGGCGCGCCGCGCCAGCGCCTGGCCGATCCGGCCCATCCCGACGATGCCGAGCCGCTTGCCGCCCAGCTTGCGGCCGCACATCCACGTCGGGGTCCAGCCCTCGAAGCGGCCCTCCTCGACGACGCGGGCGCCTTCCACCATGCGGCGGCTGACCGCCAGGATCAGCCCCATGGCCAGGTCGGCCGTGTCTTCGGTCAGGACGCCCGGCGTGTTGGTGACCACGATGCCGCGCGCCACCGCCGCGTCCACGTCTATGTGGTTCACCCCGGCGCCGAAGTTGGCGATCATCTTCAGCCGGTCGTCGGCCCTGCTGATCAGGTCCGCGTCGATGGCGTCGGTGATGGTCGGGACCAGCACGTCGGCGCGCTGAACCGCAGCCTCGAGCGCCGCTCGCTCCATCGGCGCGTCGGTGAGGTTCAGTTCCGCGTCGAACAGTTCGCGAAGACGCGTCTCGACGGCGTCCGGGAGGCGCCTGGTTAATACGACCTTAAGCCTGGATGTCGACATTCGGCCTTCCACTCCACACGCCCCCGTTTAATGGCCAACTCTCCGCCCCGCAAAGCTCCAGACGGTCTTGTCCGTTCGGCGACCGTGGCCGCCGCCCTGGCCGTCGCTGTTCTGGCCGGCGCGGGGGATCGCATGCCCGACGGGCGGCCGACCCCGAGCGGCCAGCCGGTGCCGCGCTGGCTGTCGCTGAAGTCGAGCGAGGTCCACGCCCGGCAGGGGCCAGGTCTCGACTATCGGATCCTGTGGGAATACCGGGCCGCCGGATTGCCGGTGCAGGTCATCGCCGAAACCAGCGAATGGCGAAAGATCTGCGATCCGGAGGGATCGGTGGCCTGGGTCCACCGCAGTGTGGTGTCCAGCCGCCGCAGCCTGTTCAACCCCGAGGCTCTCGAAACGCCCATCCGCGCCGGCCGGTCGGCGGACGCGCCGGTCAGGGCGCGGCTCGCGCCACGCTCGCTCATCGCGCTCGAGGCGTGCGAGGAGGGGTGGTGCGAGGTCCGCTCCCGGAGGTTGCGCGGCTGGGTCCCGGCCGGAACCCTCTTCGGGGCGGCCGAGCGGCCGCTGTGCGACGCCAACCGGCCCGCCGGACCGCGCGGGAGCGCCTGAGCGGCGGCCCTGTCGTGCATCCGACAGACGAACCGCACTGATCCGCGTAACCGTGTCGCCCAGTGGAGGCGCGGATGTCATTGTATCAGTTCCATTTTATCGGGGCCGATGGCGAGCGGCCGACGCTCGATTTCTCGGATTGCGCGGATGACGGCGCGGCCGCACGCGAGGGAATGAGCCAGCTCGGCCAACATGGCAGCGCCTTGGGGGTCGAGGTCTGGGAGGGTGACCGGATGGTGATCCGGATGGAACGCGCCGCGTCCGAGGTCATGCCGGTGGGCGCCCCGCTCCTCGGTGGAAGGCCATCCACCGCCCGCTCCTTCCCGGCCCCGGGCCGACGGCCGGCGAAGTGGATGCAACGCTAAGTCGAGTTCCGGCA
The DNA here is from genome assembly GCF_900116065.1 of Brevundimonas viscosa. Lineage (GTDB taxonomy): Bacteria > Pseudomonadota > Alphaproteobacteria > Caulobacterales > Caulobacteraceae > Brevundimonas > Brevundimonas viscosa. Next base: position 321,605 of record NZ_FOZV01000001.1, on the reverse strand, counting down.
GACGGGCTGCGTCGGATCGCCCTATGCGCCCGGTATGAGCGGATTTCCGCCGGGCAACCGCCTGATCAACGCCTTGGGAGCCGAAGACCGGGAGGCGCTGCTGCAGCACTGCAGCCGCGCCGAGTTTCGGCAGGGCTTCATCTTCTTTGAGCCCGGCGACGAGATCGAGCACATCCACTTCATCGACAGCGGCATCGCCTCGTCCGTGGCGGTGCTGGAGGATGGTCGCACCGTCGAGACGGTGATGATCGGCCCGGAAGGCTTGACCGGGTCTGCGGCCGCGATCGTTCCCCATCGGGCCTTCACCCGCAACGCCGCCCAGGTGGATGGGAGCTCGCGCCGCATCGAAGCCGCCCGTCTGCGACAACTCTGCGCTGCCCGACCGGGCATCCGGGACGTGATCGCCAGGTCCGCGGCCGACCTGCACGGGGAGCTGGAGCAGTCGGCCGCCTGCAACGCCCTTCATCGCGCCGAGCAACGGTTCGCCAAGTGGCTCCTGCGCAGCCACGACCGGGTCGAGGCCGACACCATAAACCTGACCCAGGAATACCTCGCCTCCATGCTCGGGTCGCAGCGGACGACGGTGAACGAGGCGGCGCAGGGGCTGCAGAAGGCGGGGGCCATCGCCTATTCCCGTGGCCGTATCCGGGTGCTCGACCGCGCGGCGCTCGAGCGGGTGGCCTGCGAATGCTACCGCGCCACGGCCTCGGTGCGGGACGACCGTCGCGGCTGATCCGGAACCTTCGCCGTACGGCCCGGTTCATGAGCCATGGCCGAAACCTCGACCAACCTCATCCTCGACAGCCTTCCCGACGACGACCGCGCCGCCGTGCTCGCCTTTTGCGCTCGCCGCAACATGACGGTGAACGACGAGTTCTGCGCACCGGACGACCCGATCCTGAAGGTCCATTTCGTTCTCGACGGCGTCATCTCAGCCGTGGGGGAGATGAGCGACGGCAGGTCGGTCGAGGTGTTCATGGTCGGCCGCGAGGGCGCGGCCGGCGCGGAGGCCGCCCTCATTCCTGCGCGGAGCGCGACTCGCGTGACCTGCCAGGCCGACGGCTCATGTCTCAGCATTGAGGCGGTCCGGCTGCGCGAACTCACGACCGACCGTCCAACGCTGAGGAACGCCCTGCTACATTTCCAGACGGGACTGCAGCATGAACTCGAGCGCAGCGCCGCCTGCCACGCGCTGCACCGGGCCGACCAGAAGTTGGCCAAGTGGTTGCTGCGGTGTCACGACCGGGTGCAGGGCGACGTCCTGAACCTGACCCAGGAATATCTGGCCTCCATGCTGGGTTCGCAGCGCACCACAGTGAACGAGGGTGCGCAGGCGCTCGTCGACCGGGGCGCGATCCGCTACGCCCGCGGCCGCATCAACGTGATCGATCGCGCAGCGCTCGAGCACGCCGCTTGCGAATGCTACCGGGCCCCTGTCGGCTCCGACCTGCCGGACCATCGCGTCTGAAACCCGCTTCTTCGCGCGCGGCGGCTATGAGGCTATAGGCGCCGCATGACCACCCTGCTCTACGGCCGTCCGCCCGCCGTCTTCGATCCGCCCGGCGACGCCGTCCAGACATCGCCGCTGATCCCCGGCTCCGCCGCCCTCGAGGAGATCCCGGAAGGCTCGGCCGCAGCGGTGACGGTCTACGCCCCGCCGGGCGTGCTGGAGCGACGCCATGTGCTCGCCCTGGCGCTGCGGGCGCTGCGGCCCGGCGGGCGACTGGACGTGATGGCGCCCAAAGCGAAGGGCGGCTCGCGTCTGGGCAAGGAGCTGCGGGCCTTCGGGCTGGAGGTCGCGGAGACGGCCAAGGCCCACCACCGCCGCTGCGTCGCCCTTCGGCCGACGGGATCTTTGCCGGAACTGGGTACGGCGATCGCCGCCGGCGCTCCCCGCGTCGTGCCCGGCCTCGACGCCTGGTCGCAGCCGGGCGTGTTCGCCTGGGACCGCATCGACCCGGGATCGGCCCTGCTGGCCCAGGTGCTGCCCGAACTGAAAGGGGCGGGGATCGATCTCGGCTGCGGCTACGGCGCCCTCGCCACCGTGGTGCTGCGCTCGCCCGCCGTGACGGCGCTGCGCCTGATCGATCTGGACCGGCGCGCGGTGGCCGCGGCGCGGCGCAATGTCCAGGATCCGCGGGCGACCTTCGACTGGGCCGACGCACGCACCCTGCCCGAGACCGGCGATCTCGACTTCGTCGTCACCAACCCGCCGTTCCATGACGGCGGGGCCGAGGACAGGCGACTGGGCCAGGCCTTCATTCGCAAGGCCGCCGGTCTGTTGAAGAAGGGCGGCGTCCTGTGGCTGGTGGCCAATCGGCATCTGCCGTACGAGGCCGAGCTGGACGCCGCCTTCAAGCGGGTGCGCATGGTCGCCGACGCCGGCGGCTACAAGGTGTTCGAGGCGGTGAAGTGAGCAGGGTTCCGACCGCCCGCATCGACAAGCTGCTGTCCTCGCTCGGCTACGGCTCGCGTGCGGAAATGGCCAGGCTGGCCCGGGCCGGCGGCGTGACGCTGGACGGGGTCGAGGTGGATGACGTGTCGCGCCGGATTCCCGTGACGCCCGACCTGACGGCGCGGATGCGGATAGACGGCGAGCCGCTGGACCCGCCGCACGGGCTGGCGCTGATGCTGCACAAGCCGGTCGGGATGACCTGCTCGCACAAGGAGGACGGGCCGCTGGTCTACGACGTGCTCCCGGATCGCTGGCGGCGCCGGGACCCCGCCATCTCGACCATCGGACGGCTCGACAAGGACACCTCCGGCCTCCTGCTGATGACCGACGACGGCGACCTGCTGCACCGGGTGATCAGTCCCAGGAAGAATGTCGCCAAGATTTACCGCGCGACGCTGGCGCGGCCCCTGACCGGGAGCGAGGCGGCGCTGTTCGCATCCGGCGAGCTGATGCTGGAGGGCGACGACCGGCCGCTGAAGCCGGCGGGGCTGGAGGTCCTGTCGCCGACGGAGGCGCGGGTATCGGTGACCGAGGGCCGCTATCACATGGTGCGGCGGATGTTCGCGGCCGTGGGCAATCACGTGGAGACGCTGCACCGGGAACGGCTGGGCGGCTTGGCGCTGCCCGACGATCTGGCGCCCGGCGACTGGCGGCTGCTGGACGACGGCGAGATCGCCGCCATCTTCTCCGCATGAGCGTCCTGACCAAGATCTGCGGCCTGACCACGCCCGGCGCCCTGGACGCCGCGCTGGACGGCGGGGCGGACTTCGTCGGCGCGGTCAGCTTTCCGAAGAGCCCTCGTCACCTTGAGCTGATCGCCGCCGCCGCCCTGTTCGAGCGGGCGCGGGGGCGGGCGAGGGTGGTGGCGGTCACCGCCGACGCCGACGACGCCCTGCTCACCGAAATCGCCCTCATCCTCCGGCCCGACCTCGTCCAGCTGCACGGCTCGGAGACGCCGGAGCAGGCGGCGCGGGCGGGGTTGCTGACCGGCGCGGGGATCATCAAGGCCCTGCCGGTGCGCACGGCGGACGACGTCGCCTCCGCCGCGGCCTTCGAGCCGGTGGTCGACTGGCTGATGTTCGATGCCAAGCCGCCGGAAGGCGCCGCCCTTCCCGGCGGCGTCGGCGCAGCCTTCGACTGGGCCCTGCTGGCCGGACGCGCCTTCGCCCGCCCGTGGTTCCTCGCCGGCGGCCTGTCGCCGGACAATCTGGCCGAGGCGGTGCGGATCACCGGCGCGCCTGCGGTCGATGTGTCCTCTGGCGTCGAAAGCGCGCCGGGTGTTAAGGACCCCGGCCGGATCGCGGCCTTCCTGGAGGCGGCGAGGTCGGCCTGATTTCCGCCGCTCCCCCGCGCGAGTCTCCACCTGTGAACGCAAGCCTTCCCAACGCCTACGCCTGGCCCGACGCCGAAGGCCGCTTCGGCCCCTACGGCGGCCGCTTCGTCGCCGAGACCCTGATGCCGCTGATCCACGAACTGGACGCGGCCTACGAGGCGGCCAAGGCCGACCCGACCTTCCAGGCCGAGCTGGACGGCTTTCTGACCGACTACGTCGGCCGCCCGAGCCCGATGTATCTCGCCTCGCGGCTGACCGAGCACCACGGCGGGGCCGACATCTGGTTCAAGCGCGACGAGCTGAACCACACCGGCGCCCACAAGGTGAACAACTGCATGGGCCAGATCCTGCTGGCCATGCGCATGGGCAAGACCCGCATCATCGCCGAGACTGGCGCCGGCCAGCACGGCGTCGCCACGGCCACCGTCTGCGCCCGTTTCGGCCTGCCGTGCGTGGTCTACATGGGCGCCGCCGACGTCGAGCGGCAGTCGCCGAACGTCTTCCGCATGAAGCTTCTGGGCGCCGAGGTGGTGCCGGTGACCTCGGGCCGCGGCACGCTCAAGGACGCCATGAACGAGGCCATGCGCGACTGGGTCACCAACGTCGCGGACACCTATTACCTGATCGGCACCGCCGCCGGGCCGCATCCCTATCCGGCCATGGTGCGCGACTTCCAGAGCGTGATCGGCCGCGAGGTGCGCGCCTCCATGCTGGCGCGCCGCGAGAAGCTGCCCGACGCCTGCGTCGCGGCCATCGGCGGCGGCTCCAACGCCATCGGCCTGTTCCATCCGTTCATCGCCGACGCCGGCGTGCGTCTGATCGGCGTCGAGGCGGCCGGGCGCGGGCTCGACACGCCGGACCACGCCGCCTCGATCCAGGGCGGCCGCCCCGGCGTGCTGCACGGCAACCGCACCTACCTGCTGCAGGACGCCGACGGCCAGATCCTCGAGGGCCATTCGATTTCGGCCGGGCTCGACTACCCCGGCATCGGGCCTGAACACGCCTGGCTGAAGGACATCGGCCGCGCCGAGTACCGCGCCGCCACCGACGAGGAGGCGCTGGAGGCGTTCCAGCTGTGCGCGAAGCTGGAGGGAATCATCCCGGCGCTGGAGCCCAGCCACGCGCTGGCCCGGGTCGGCGAGATCGCGAAAGAAGTGGGCAAGGGCGGCGACGTCGTGCTCAATATGTGCGGGCGGGGCGACAAGGACATCTTCGCCGTGGCGAAGCATCTGGGCGTGGAGCTCTAGGACATCATGAACACCCTCATCCTCGCCGCCGCGGCGGCTCTCCTCGGCGCGCCGGCCGTGGTCCAGGACGCGCCGGCGACGCCGGAGCAGATGGTGCTGCCGGGCGCGACCCTCGCCCCCGACTGCGGCAACCTCTACGGCCTCGCCGGCCGCGCCTTCTGCGTCAGCGCCCCGCTGGCGGGCATCGGCGCCCTCGCCGACGCCTATGTGGCCGATCTGCAGGCCAAGGGCTGGATCCCGGCCGGCGGCGAGGACAATCGCGTGGTGTTCGTCCGGCGGCGGGATGGCGGCGGCTGCGACGGGCTGCAGATGCAGGCCTTCTACGACACCTCCCGTCCGGCCGGACCCGAGGCGATCGGCTACCTCGGCTTCGGCCCGATCCCCGGCGACGTCTGCGCCGAACAGCCCGCCGCGGCGCCCGCTCCGCAGCAATGACCACCGCCCGCATCGACGCCCGCTTCGCCGCCCTGAAGGCGGAGGGGCGGGCCGGCTTCGTCGCCTATGTCATGGCCGGCGATCCGTCTCGCGAGGAGGCGCTCGAGATCCTCCGCGGCCTGCCGGCTGCGGGCGCGGACATCATCGAGCTCGGCTTCCCCTTCTCCGACCCCATGGCCGAGGGGCCGCCGATCCAGCGCGCCGCCCTGCGCGGCCTCAAGGCCGGCCTCAGCCTCAAGGGCACCCTGGATCTCGCCGCGGCCTTCCGGAGCGGCGACGCGGACACCCCGCTGATCCTGATGGGCTACCTCAATCCGATCGAGAGCTACGGCTACGAAGCCTTCGCCCGCGACGCCGCGGCGGCGGGCGTGGACGGGATGATCGTCGTCGACTGTCCGCCGGAGGAGGCGGGCGTGCTGACCGGCGCGCTGGACGCGGCGCAGGTGTCGCTGATCCGTCTGGCCACCCCGACCTCCGACGACGCCCGACTGAAGGTGATCGCGCAAGGGACCTCGGGCTTCGTCTACTACGTCTCCGTGGCCGGAGTGACCGGGGTGAAGGAAGCCGAGGCCGGATCGGTCGCGCCCGCGGTGGAACGTGTTCGTCGCGCCGCGGGCCTGCCGGTGGCGGTGGGCTTCGGGGTCAAGACGCCGGACCGGGCGGCCGAGATCGCCCGCGTCGCCGAGGCGGTTGTGGCCGGCTCGGTCCTGGTCGACGAGGTGGCGGCGGCGCTGGCGGAGAACGCGTCGCCCGCCGGGCGCGTTCTGGCCAAGGTCCGGGCCCTGGCGGAAGCCGTCAGGGATGCAAGGACGCCGGAAACCGTCTAAAGGCCCGCCCATGGTCGACAAGAACAAGCCCCAGACCGAGAAGCGCGGCGGCTGGCTGAGCCGCTTCGCTCCCGGCGTGCGCAAGATCGTCAGCCGGCGCGACACGCCGGACAACCTCTGGGTCAAGGACCCCGACACCGGCGAGATGCTGTACCGCTCGGACCTCGAAGGGTCGTTGTGGGTGACGCCGTCCGGCCGGCATATGCGCATCGACGCGCCGACCCGGCTCAAGTTCACCTTCGACGACGGCGCCTACGAGTCGATCGAGACGCCGGACGTGCCGGAGGACCCGCTCAAGTTCTCCGACGGCAAGCCCTACCGCCAGCGTCTCGACGCGGCGCGCAAGGCGGCCGGCCGCAAGGACACCATGGCCATCGGCTTCGGCGCCGTGGGCGGGGCCGATGCGGTGGTCATCGTCCAGGACTTCACCTTCATGGGCGGCTCGCTGGGCATGGCCGCCGGCGAGGCCTTCATCAAGGCGGCGCGCGAGGCCATCGACCGGGGCGTGCCGCTGGTGTGCTTCACCGCCGCCGGCGGCGCCCGCATGCAGGAAGGGGCGCTGTCGTTGATGCAGATGGCCCGCACCACCCTGGCCATCCAGGAGCTGAAGGCCGCGCAGCTTCCCTTCGTCGTGGTTCTGACCGACCCCACCACCGGCGGCGTCACCGCCAGCTACGCCATGCTCGGCGATGTGCACCTGGCCGAACCGGGGGCCCTGATCGGCTTCGCGGGGCCGCGGGTCATCGAGGCGACCATCCGCGAGAAGCTGCCGCCGGGATTCCAGCGCGCCGAATACCTCCAGGAGAAGGGCATGGTCGACAAGGTCGTGACCCGCGCCGACCTGCCGCGCGTGATCGGCCAGATCCTGTCGATGCTGATGGGCGGGACGCGCCGGGCGGCCTAGAAACGGCCCGATGGACCCGATCTCCGAACGCCTGCGCGCGCGGCATCCGCAGCGCATCGACCTGTCGCTGGAGCGGATGCGGGCGCTGTGCGCGGCGCTGGGCGACCCGCAGCATCGACTGCCGCCGGTGATCCATGTGGCCGGGACCAACGGCAAGGGTTCGACGGTCGCCTTCATCCGCGCCATCGCCGAGGCGGCCGGCCTGCGCGTCCACGCCTACACCTCGCCGCATCTGGTCCGGTTCAACGAACGCATCCGGCTGGCAGGCCGCCTGATCGACGACGCGCGGCTGAACGCCGTGCTGGACCGCGTCGAGGCGCCCGGGCTTGAGGCGACGGTGTTCGAGAGCACCACAGCGGCGGCCTTCGTGGCCATGAGCGAGGCGCCGGCCGATCTGGCGGTCATCGAGGTCGGGCTGGGCGGGGTGCTGGACGCTACCAATGTGATCGAGCGGCCGCTGCTGAGCGTGATCACGCCGGTCGACCTCGATCATGCGGAATTCCTCGGCCACTCCCTCCCCGGTATCGCCAGAGAGAAGGCCGGGATCCTCAAGGCCGGCGCGCGCGGGCTGATCGCGCGGCAGGACGAGGCGGCCATGGTCGAGATCGAGGCCGCCGCCGCTGCCGTTCACGCGCCTCTGACTGTGATGGGCGTGGACTTCGACGCGTGGAGCGAGCGCGGGGGCCTGGCCTTCCAGGACCAGACCCGCTTCCTCGACCTCCCCACGCCGGCGCTCGCCGGGCCGCATCAGATCGCCAACGCCGGTCTTGCCGTGGCGGTCGCACTCGAGTTGGACCTGCCCGAGGCCGCCATCGCGCGCGGGCTTGGCGAGGTCCGGTGGCCGGCGCGGATGCAGCGGCTGACCGCCGGCCCTTTCGGTGAGGCGGCGCGGGCGGCGGACGCGGAGCTGTGGCTGGACGGGGGACACAATCCGCACGCCGGTCGGGCGCTGGCGGCGGCGCTCGCGGAGCGGCAGGCGCGGGCGCCGCGGCCCACGGCCCTGATCGTCGGAATGCTGGCGAACAAGGGCGCCGGCGGCTTCTTCGAGGCGCTGGGCGGGTCGGGGGCGGCGGTCTTCACGGTTCCTTTCGACGGCGCCGCAGCGGAACCCGAGGCGCTGGCGGCGGTCGCCCGGGGTCACGGGCTGGGCGCGCAGGCGGCCGCCAACGTGGGCGAAGCTCTCGCCAAGGCCCTGCGCCTGGGCGCGGGGCGGGTGGTGATCTGCGGATCGCTCTACCTGGCCGGCGAGGTGCTCGGCGCCGCCCGCGAGACCTGGCCCGATTGAGCCCGGTCAGATGTCGGGCGTGCGGACGCGCTGGTTGTCACGCATGAAGTCACGCGTGGTCTGGTCCTGCATGCCCTGCCGCGGCACATCACGGCAGACCCGGGTCCGCCGGTTCGAGCCGGTCACCGTTTCGAACCGGCATACGCGGCGGGTTTCCGGCTGCGGTTCCGCCGCGGTGGCGTCGACGGGCGGCAGGGGCGTCGCGCCCTGCGGGGGCGTCTGCGGCGCCGTCTGAAGCGGCGCGAAGCCGAGCGTCAGGGCGGCGAGCGAGGCGGCGAGCATGGGCGTATTCCTGGGACTCCGGGAGGAACGCGCAACCTAATGTTCAAGGAACGCCGATTGCAAGCGCCGCCGTCAGCTCGGCCCGCCGGGGGTGAGATCGCCCTCATCGGGCAGGCGGACGCGTTGCTGGGCCCGCATGAACTCACGCGTCTGCTGGTCCTGGACGCCGGCCCGCGGCACGTCGCGACAGACGCGCTGCTGCATGTTGGACCCGGTGGCGCGCTCGAGGCGGCAGACCCGGCGCGTGGTCGGCACTCCCTCCTCGCGGCGCGCCTCGGCGGGCGCGGGTGCGGCGGCGATGACGGCGACCTGCCCCGAGCCGGCCTCGGGGGCCGCCAGCATCAGGGCCAGCAAGGTGATGGTCAGCATGGATATCCCTTGATTGATTGGAGACGGCCAATCAGAACATCGATATCCACCGGCGGCAAGCAGCGCCGGCTGGCCCTCTCCGTCGCGTTGTCGGGGGTGGGCGCCTTTCGGCGATTTAACGGGACAGGACGCTGTTCGACGGGTTTCCCTGCGGGCGGAGGAAATCGGATGCTCACGCTCGCCTTTGTCGCGGCCCTGACGGCCGGTTCGCCAGCTGTCGCCCGTCAGCCCGACGCCGCCCCCGTCGTCGCGGCCGAGCGAGCGTTCGCCGCCGACGCGGCGACGCTGGGAGTCGCCGGCAGTTTCAACAAGTGGGCCGTCCCGGAAGCGATCGTCATCGCCGGCGGACGGGCCCAGCGCATCGGCGAGGTCTATCCGGACCGGCCGCGACCGGCCGACGAGCCCCTGCTCGAATGGTGGCCGAACTTCGCCGGCATCGCGCGCTCGGGCGATCTGGGCTTCACGACCGGCGGCGTGGCCGTCGGCGGCCAGCGGACGGGGCATTACTTCACCATCTGGAAGAGGCAGGCCGACGGCTCGTGGAGGTGGATCTACGACGGCGGGTCCGGCGCCAGCGCGGCGAACGTGCCGGGCCCGGACAGCGATCCCGTGATCCTGGAGGTTGGGCCGGAGCCGCCCGCTCCGGCCGCGGGCGACCGGGCCTTTGCGGAGGTGCGGGAGGCGGAAGCCGAACTCGCCCGAGACGCCGCCGTCGACCAGGAGGCGGCGCATCTGGCTGTGATGGCGGACAATGGACGGCTGTACGTGGCGCCGCAGCCGCCGGCGATCGGGCGAGGCGCCTTCGCCGGAGCGCTGGACGGCTGGCCGGCGACCTTCCGGTTCGGCCCGACCGAAGGCGGCGGTCAGTCGGCGTACGGCGACCTCGTCTGGACCTACGGGCCGGCCCTGTGGGAGCGAAACGGGAACGAGCGCACCGGCCATTACGTCCGGCTGTGGCAAGGGCAGGCGGCCGGCTGGCGGATCGTGCTGGCGCAGCTGATCCCCGCTCCGCCGCCGCCCCCGGCGCCTCCGGCCGCGCCTGCGGCGCCGACGCCCCCTCCCGCCGGCGGATAAGGCGCCCTATCTGCGGCTGATGACCGATCTCTCCCCCCGCGAAATCGTCTCCGAACTGGACCGCTTCATTGTGGGTCAGCACGACGCCAAGCGCGCCGTCGCCGTGGCCCTGCGCAACCGCTGGCGGCGCAAGCGCGTGCCCGAGGACCTGCGCGACGAGGTGACGCCCAAGAACATCCTGATGATCGGGCCGACCGGCGTCGGCAAGACCGAGATCGCCCGGCGGCTGGCGAAGCTGGCCGGCGCGCCCTTCATCAAGATCGAGGCGACCAAGTTCACCGAGGTCGGCTACGTCGGCCGGGACGTCGACCAGATCATGCGCGACCTCGTCGAGGCGGCCCTGGTCATGGTCCGCGACAAGCGACGGTCGGGGGTCAAGGCGCGGGCCGAGGGCCAGGCCGAGGAGCGCATACTCGACGCCCTCGTCGGCCCGGGCTCCCAGCCGGCCACGCGCGACGCCTTCCGCAAGCGGCTGCGGGCGGGCGAACTGGACGACAAGGAGATCGAGATCCAGCTCGCCGACACCACCTCGCCGATCCAGGGGCTGGACCTGCCCGGCGGCGGCAACGTCGGGATGATCAACCTGTCCGAAATGCTCGGCAAACTGGGCGGCGGCCGGACGAAGAGCGTGAAGCTTCCGGTGCGCGACGCGCTGGGGCCGCTGGTCACCGAGGAGTCCGACAAGCTGCTGGACCAGGAAAGCCTGACCAAGGAGGCCCTGCTGCTGGCCGAGAACGAGGGCATCGTCTTCCTCGACGAGATCGACAAGGTGGCGGCGCGCTCGGAGGCGCGCGGCGCCGACGTCAGCCGCGAGGGCGTGCAGCGCGATCTGCTGCCGCTGATCGAGGGCACCACGGTGTCGACGAAGTACGGGCCGGTGAAGTCGGACCACGTCCTGTTCATCGCCTCGGGCGCATTCCACGTCGCCAAGCCGTCGGACCTGCTGCCGGAGCTGCAGGGTCGCCTGCCCATCCGGGTCGAGCTGAAGGCCCTGACCCGCGACGACTTCCGCCGCATCCTGACCGAGCCCGAAGCCAACCTGATCCGCCAGAACCAGGCCCTGCTCGCCACCGAGGACGTGACGCTCGCGTTCACCGAGGACGCCGTCGAGGCGTTGGCCGACGCGGCGGTGGCGGCCAATTCCGCGGTCGAGAACATCGGCGCCCGTCGGCTGCAGACGGTGCTTGAGCGGGTGCTGGAGGAGACCAGCTTCAAGGCCTCCGACCTTGCCGGCCAGACCATCGTCTTCGACGGCGCCAGGGTGCGCGAGCGCGTGGCCGACCTCGCGAAGAACGCCGACCTGAGCCGGTTCATTCTGTAGGGCGGTCCAGGGCCACGGTTGAATCCGGAACGGATGCGGAACATAACCTCCGCATGCCCGCCGCCGCCGTTCATATCGAGCTGGTCTTCAGTCGGCCGGAGACCACCCTGTCGGTGACCCGCGGGGCGGCGCGGCTGCTGGTCGACATGGGCTACGCGCCGTTGCTGGAGGTGGGACTGCCGAACGGGCGGCGCGCCGACGTCATGGCGCTGGGGCCGAAGGGCGACATCGTCATCTGCGAGGTGAAGTCGGGGATCGAGGATTACCGCGTCGATCGCAAATGGGGCGAGTACGGACCGTACTGCGACGCCTTCTATTTCGCCGTGGCGCCGGAGTTCCCCGAGGGCGTGCTGCCGGACGAGCCGGGGCTGATCGTGGCCGACGGCTTCGGCGGGGCGGTGGTGCGCGACGCGCCCATGACGCCGCTGGCTCCGGCGCGGCGCAAGGCCCTGACCCTCGCCTTCGCCCGCCTCGGGGCGATGCGGGCGCTGAGGGATCAGGCGGCCGGTTGAGCGGCCGACTGTTCAACGACCGGACCGCTCTCGCCGGCTGACATGATCGCCGCCGTCGAGGCGGCGCAGCCCATCAGGCTCTCCTCACCCACCTTGACCAGGGCGGTCAGCGGATAGGTGCGGTCGCTCATGCCGTCCGAGCATTCGGTGGCGGTGAGGGTGATGGCGATCGGCGTGCCGGCGGTGGTGGTGGTCTCGAGCGTTGCGACCGTGCCCTGGATCGTCGGCTTCGGCTGCGGTCCGCGCTGCTCGGGCCGGTCGACCCCGGAATAGACGACTTCGCCGCCGGTCAGGTCGATGCCCCAGAACGGCTCCGTGCCGAGCAGTCGCACGGGGCGCGACAGGTCGACCCCCGCGAGCGTCGGCGCCGGCTCCGGCGTCAGCGGCGATTCCACAGGGGCTTCCGGCTCCGGGGAGCACGCGGCGAGGACGAGGACAGCGACGGCAGCGACGGGGGGGCGCATGACAGCTCCGGCAACGGGAGGCGGCAACAAGCGCCACCCGCGCGGCCGGGTCAAGACGTCAGGGCTGGCCGATGCTGGGCGGAACCGAGGCCAGCAGCAGGCCGTCCGAGGGCCGGGCCGGGCTGTTGTAGATGAAGCCGTGGGTCGGATAGACGCTCGTGCCAAGGTCGTTGATCGGGTTGTACCAGACCTTGACCGCCGACCAGTCGTTGGCGTCCGAAACGTCGACCACGGTGACATTCTCCTCGACCTTGCCGCGGCTGCCGCCCCAGTTGGCGTGGGTGACCCGGATCACCCGGTCCGTCAGGACCTCGGAGACCACGGCGACGTGGCCGAGGCGCATGCGGCCGCTGGACTGGAAGGCCAGCACAGCGCCGGTGCGCGGCCGCTCGCCGGTGGCGAACTTGCCCTGCGCCTGGGTCCACCAGGTGTGGGCGTCCCCGTAGATGCCGATGCCCGAGAACATCCGGGCGAAGGTGACGCACTGCCAGTACGGCTCGGCCTTCACGGACGGCGGGCTGAAGCCCAACGCGAAAATTCCGAGGAGCGCCGCAACCGCGGCGGCTTGGAGCCGTTTCATCATGCTGGCGTGCTTCCCGACCTGCCTCGGAATCGTCCTTAGACGATAGTTTTCGAGGGTTGAAGAACCCTTTCAGGCGAGTCGGCGGTGGCGGGCGCTCCGGCTTGACCCGGTCGTTTGCGGGCTGCGAACCCGCGCAGGGCCTTGCGGGCCGGGCGTTCGACGAGATGGTAGGTGGCCATGGCCGCCACCGGAATCGCCGCCAGAATCCCCAGCCACACAAAAACGTGAAACCGCTTCTCGTCCGCGCCGAGCGCCCGCGCGGCGAGGTTGGTCATCACCAGCAGCACCGGCGCGCAGACCATGTAGATCGAGTAGCTGATCTCCCCCAGATACACGCCGGCCGCCGACGCCAGCGGCCCGGCCCGTTCATTCGCGAGCGAGCCGAGGCCGAGGATCAGGCCGCCGGCGAACAGCACGGTGACCGGGTCCCACAGCGCCAGCGAGGCGCTGGCGAGCAGGCCGGCGGCTGAGGCCAAGGCGACGAGAGCGGCGCGCCGCAGGGGCGCTTTCCGGTATACGAGGTAGAGGGCGCAGCCGAGAGCGAAGCAGGGGACGATGCGCAGCGCGCCCCAGCGGAAGGTCGCCTCGGTCAGCGGAAAGCCCGCCAGCCGCTCGAAGGCGGCGTAGACGCCGAGCGCTCCCAGCGCGGTCAGGCCGACGGCGAGCCACGGTCGGTCGCGCAGTCGCCAGGCCACGAAGGCGAAGGCGGGGAAGGACAGGTAGGCGAACCACTCGGCCGAGATCGACCATGAGGGGTGGTTGAAGGCCGCCAGAGGGGCCAGGCCCCAGGCGTGCGTCATGGTCAGATGGGCCGGGAGCGCGCGCCAGTCGGTCAGGCTGGCGTCCACGAGGACGCCCGCGAGGGTGGCGGCGATCCCCAGGCCGACCATGGCGAACAGGGTGACGAGGTGCAGCGGATAGACCCGCGCGATCCGCGCCCACAGGAAGCCGCCATAGGAGAAGCCTCCGGCGCCGGCGCGCTCCAGGTAGACGTGGCTCAGGATGAAGCCGGAGAGGACGAAGAACACCTCGACCCCGAGGTAGCCCTTGGTGACGGCGACGGGCACGGAGCCGACGTCGAGGTAGGCCCACGCCGTGTACAGCACCACCCAGGCGGCCGCGAGGAAGCGGAGCGTGGTCAGGGCGCGCAGGTCGGGCGGGGTGGCGACAGGGGTCATGGCCCCTCGAGACTAGGTCGTCAGCCTGCAGGATTCGTTAAGCGCCGCATTCCGCCGGCCGGTCGTCCGGATCGAACAGGGCGCAGGCGCGGTCGATCTCGCCCTGGATCAGGGCGCAGGGGTTCGCGACGTTGCAGGGCGGATGCGTCGCCGGACTGACCATCACGCAGCGTTCGACCAGCCGGGCCGCGGCCGCCTCGCCAACCTGGGACCGGCAGGAGCCGTCTGTCGCGGTGGCGGAGGCTCCGGTCGGCGGCCCGGGATCGACCTCCTCCTGGGGCGGCGCGTCGAGCGGCATCTCCGGCGTCGGGAGTTCCACCCCGGCCGGCGCCGAAGCAGGCTCCTCCGCCGGAGGCTGGCATCCCCCGACAAGGGCGGCCGCCAGCAGGACGAGGATGGGCCGACGCATGGCGGGCTCCGTTCAGTCGCAGGACCTGCCACCTTAGGCACGGTTCGCCGGGGTACGGAACCCTCAGCGCCCCAGCGCCGCCCGCTGCAGGGCGAACAGCTCGGCGCAGCCGCCCTCGGCCAACTGGAACAGGCGTTCGAACTCGGGCCGGCTGAAACCGCGCTTCTCCCCGGTGGCCTGGATCTCCACGATGGTCCCGGCGCCGGTGAGGACGAAGTTGGAATCGGCCTCGGCCGTGGAGTCCTCCTCGTAGTCGAGGTCCAGCACCGGTTCGTCCGCGCATACGCCGCACGAGATGGCGGCGACCTGGTCGAGGATCGGGTCGGTTTTCAGCACGCCTTCGGCGCGCAGGTAGTCCAGCGCCGAGGCCATGGCGACCCACGCCCCGGTGATGGCGGCGGTGCGGGTGCCGCCGTCGGCCTGGATGACGTCGCAGTCCAGCACCACCTGGCGCTCTCCGAGGGCCTTCAGGTCGACCACGGCCCGCAGGCTGCGCCCGATCAGGCGCTGGATCTCCTGGGTCCGGCCGGACTGTTTTCCGGCCGCGGCCTCGCGGCGACCGCGGGTATGGGTGGCGCGGGGCAACATGCCGTATTCGGCGGTGACCCAACCCGCGCCCTTGTTGCGCATCCACCCGGGGACGTTCTCCTCGACGGTGGCGGTGACCAGCACCTTCGTGTGGCCGAAGGACACGAGGCACGAGCCCTCGGCGTAGCGGTTGACGCCGATCTCCAGCGTCACCGGGCGGAGCTGGTCGGGGCGGCGTTCGGACGGGCGCATGGGAATTCCTTGAAGCGATGGCGGCGCTGCTTATCCTGAAACCGTGAGCCTGTATCCCCCCGCCACGACCCCTGACGCCCTCCGGCTGCGTCCCGCGACGTTCGAGGACGCCGACCTGCTGGCGTCGTGGGACCGCGAGCCGCACGTCATCGCCTGCTCGACCGACGACCCCGAGGCCGAGGTGGCCTTCGGCGGCATCGACTGGCGCGAGGAGTTGGCGGAGCAATCCGGGATCAGCTTCTACCGCATCGCCGAGATCGACGGCCGCGCCATCGGGGTGATGCAGATCATCGATCCGCATCTCGAGCCGACCCACTACTGGGGCGACATCGAGCCGGGTCTTCGGGCGATCGACATCTGGATCGGCCCGAAAGACGCTCTCGGGCGCGGCCACGGCACGGAGATGATGCGGCAGGCGCTGGACGCCTGCTTCGCCGATCCGCAGGTGCACGGCGTGGTCATCGACCCGCTGGCCTCAAACGCCGATGCGCATCGCTTCTATCAACGGCTGGGCTTCCGACCGGAGGGGCGGCGGATGTTCGGCGACGACGACTGCCTGGTTCACCGGCTGACGCGGGCGGACTGGGAGGCGCGGGCGCGATGAGGGGCCCTCTGCTGACCTCGACCGCGATGGAAGGTCCGGGCCTCGTCGGTCTGGACGAACGCGCCCGCGACATCTTTCGGCGCATCGTCGAGAGCTATCTTCAGACGGGCGAGCCGGTGGGATCTCGGACGCTGTCGCTGACCGGCGTGTCCCTGTCGCCGGCCTCGATCCGCAACACCATGCAGGACCTGACTCTGGCCGGGCTGCTGGCCTCGCCGCACACGTCGGCGGGGCGGATTCCGACGCATGCGGGCCTGCGCCTGTTCGTCGACGGTCTGCTCGAGATCGGGGACATCAGCCGCGAGGAGCGCCGCGAGATCGACGCCCGTCTGGCGGGGCGAGGGCGCAGCTTCGAGGAGGCGCTGGACGAGGCCTCGACCCTGCTGTCGGGCCTCGCCGGCGGGGCCAGCATCGTCGCCAGTCCGGTCCGCGACGCCGGGGTTAAACACGTGGAGTTCGTGGCGCTGGGCCACGACCAGGCGCTGGCGGTGCTCGTCGCCGACGACGGCACGGTCGAGAACCGCCTCATGCCTCTGAAGGCCGGGGTGACGCCGGCGACGCTGCAGGAGGCCTCCAACTTCCTCAACGCCCGGCTCAAGGGACGGCCGCTGCACGAGGCGCGCACGGAGATGCGGACCGAGCTGGAGACGGCCCGGCGCGAACTGGACGCGACGGCGGCCCGTCTGGTCGAGGACGGCCTGGCCGCCTGGTCCGGCGGGGCCGAGCGCGAGCGCGCCCTGATCGTGCGCGGTCGCGCCAACCTGTTGCAGGATCGGGAAGCGGTCGAGGATCTCGAGCGGGTCCGTGTTCTGTTCGATGATCTGGAGCAGAAGGAGCAGCTGATCGGCCTGCTCGACGGGGTGTCGAACGCCCAGGGCGTGCGCATCTTCATCGGCGCGGAAACGCGGCTGTTTTCGCTTTCGGGTTCCGCCGTGATCGCGGCGCCCTATATGAGCGGCCGACAGCGGGTGCTGGGCGCCATCGGCGTCATCGGGCCCGCGCGACTGAACTACGCCCGTGTCATCCCGTTGGTGGACTACACCGCCCGGGTGCTGGGCCGGATGCTGGACGGACAAGAGACGTGAACGACACCCCCGAGACCCGCGACGCCAACGAACTGGACGCCGACATCGGCGAATCGGAGGCCGAGGCCAACGCCGAGGCCGGCCTCGATTCCACGCCGGGCGATGATCTGGGCCCGATCGACGCCCTGATCGCCGAGCGCGACCAGTGGAAGGACCGCGCCCTGCGCGCCGTGGCCGAGGCCGAGAACACCAAAAGGCGGGCCGAACAGCAGAACAACGACGCCCGCGCCTACGCCATCCAGAAGTTCGCCCGCGACCTGCTGGGGGTCGCGGACACGCTCGAGCGGGCGCTGGCCGTCGATCTGGGCGGCAGCGAGGATCCGGCCGTGGCCAATCTGGTCAAGGGTCTGGAGCTGACCCACAAGTCGCTGCTGCAGGCGTTCGAGTCGAACAACCTGCAGCGCGTCGCGCCGGAGCCGGGCGAGGCCTTCGATCCTCACCTGCACCAGGCGATGATGGAGCAGCCCTCCGATACGGTGGAGGGCGGCAAGGTCATCCAGACCCTGCAGCCCGGTTACGCCCTGTTCGGCCGCACCGTCCGCGCGGCCATGGTGGTGGTCGCCGCCAAGGGCTCGGGCGGCAAGCCGAACGCCGCCGACCAGGCGGCCGGGGCGGCGGCCTACGCCGCCGCGGCCGACAAGGGCTGACGCCTCACGCCTTCACCCGCGCCTCGAAGAATGCCAGCAGTCGCCGCCAGCCGTCGGCGGCCGCTTCCGGGGTGAAGCTGGCCCGATAGTCGGCGTGAAAGCCGTGCGGCGCGCCGGGGTAGACCACGATCTCGCTTTCGGTCTGCCCGGCGCGGGCCAGCGCGCTGCGCATCGCCTCCACGGTATCCAGCGGGATGCCGCGGTCGTTCTCGCCGTAGAGGCCCAGGACCGGACATTTCAGGTCGTCGGCAAGGTCGACCGGCCAGGGCTGGCCCGCCTGCATCTGCGCGGGGGTCGCGTTGGCGGCCGCGGCCAGCCGGCCGTACCATGCCACGCCCGCGTCGAGCACGGCGAAGCGGGCGCAGGCCTGCCACACCACCTTGCCGCCCCAGCAGAAGCCGGTGATCCCGACGCGATCGCCGCGCGCCCACAGCTGCTGGCTGGCCCAGTCGAGGGTGGCGGAGACGTCGCCCATGACCTGCTCGTAGCCGGCGGCGGCGACGATGCGCTGCACCTCCTGCATGTCCGAAAGCGGCGCCGGGTCCGCGACGCGGACGAAGAAGGCCGGCGCGATGGCGGCGTAACCCGCCTTCGCCAGCCGACGGCAGATGTCGCGAATGTACTCGTGTACGCCGAAGATCTCGGAGACGACGATCGCCACCGGGAAGGGGCCGTCGCCCTCGGGACGGGCCACGTAGGCCGGGAGCTGGAAGCTGTCGGGAGCGGGAAAGCTCACCTCTTCCGCGACGAGACCGGCGGCGTCGGTGGTCACCGGGGCGGCCTGGGCGGCGAGGGCGGCCGGGGCGTAGCCCGCGAAGAACAGCCCGCCGAGGGTTCCGCTCGCCAGCGCGCGGCGGCTGAGGCGGATGTCGTCCGGCTCGGGGCCTTCGGGTCGGATCAGCGTCGTCATCGGGGGCCCTCCGTCCTGGGAAAGCGGGACAGTGGCGGTCCTCGCCGCGACGGTCGAGTCACGATTGCCGTGAGGCGGCGGTGGCGCGCCGAAGGGTCAGGTTGAGACGGCCGCCGCCCGGCACGAGGCCGGAGGAGCCGGGCAGGATGCGGTCGATCCCGTGTCGCGCCAGCCGCGCCGGACCGGTGAGGGCGCAGACGTCGCCGGACGCCAGTCTGAGGCGGGTGGTGCGACCGCCTTCGGCCGGGCCGATGCGGAACATCGCGGCGTCGCCGAGGGAGATCGACAGGACCGGCGCGGTCAGGTCCGCCTCGTCGCGGTCCTGGTGCAGGCCCATGCGGGCGGTCTCCCGGTAGAGGTTGACCAGACAGGCCTCCGGCGGGTCCGGCCAGCCGGTCAGCGCGGCCCACAGGCCGATCAGCTGCGGCGGCATCGGCGGCCAGCGGGCGCCGGTGACCGGGTGGGTCGCCTGGTATCGATAGCTGCCCCGGTCCGAGACCCAGCCCAGCGGACCGAGGTTGGTCATCTCGACCGAGAAGGGCCGGCCGCCGGGCGTCACCGGCCGGTAGAAGGGCGCCTGCTCCGTCGCGGCCAGCACCATCGTCAGCAAGCGGGCCTGCGCCTCGGCGTCGAGCGCGCCCGGCCAGTAGCGGAAGCCGGGCAGGCCGGTGTCGATCTCGTGCGGCGGCGACATCGCCCCGAGGTAGGCGGCGGGCAGGACAATTTTAAGCCGCCGGCGCCAGCATCCGGCGCATGGATCGTCGCGCCCTTCTCGGACTCGCCGCTGTCGCCGCCGCGACGGCCACGCCCGCGGCCGCCGCGGGGGGGGGCGGCGGCGGCGCGCCGCAGCCCAGCTACATGCGGCTGCCCACGATCACCGCCAATGTCCGACGCGCCGATGGCCGCCGGGGGGTGATGACGGTTGAGACCGGGCTCGATGCGCCGGATGCGGCCTTGCGCGCCCGGGTCGCGCAATCCGCGCCGCGGCTGCGCGCCGCCTACGCCGCGGTGGTCCAGACCGCCGCCAACGCCCTGTTGCCGGGGCATCCGCCCGATGTGGAGCGGCTGGTCGTCTCGCTGCAGGCGGCCACCGACACGGCCCTCGGGCGCCGGGGCGCCCGGCTGCTCATCGGGACGGTGATGGTCGTCTAGGACCACCGCCCGGCCGCCTCTAGTCCTGCGTCGGATCCACCCGCGACGCATCGCCGTAGGTGAGCGCGAGAAAGACGTCCTCGAGATCCGGATCCTCGGTGGCGATGTCGGCGATGGTCACCCCTGCCGCCCGCACCGCCGCCAGCACCTGCTCCACCGACGATTGCCCCTTCCGGTAAGAGACCGCGAACGCCCCGTTCGGGCGCGGCGTGACCTCGAAGCCCGGCAGGACCGGCGGGGTCGCCAGCTCGCCCTCGGGACTGACCACCACATGCCGGGTGTCCAGCCGGCGCAGCAACTGCGGCGTCGGCTCGCAGGCCACCACCTCGCCGCGGTTCATGATGGCGATGGTGTCGCAGAGCTCCTGCGCCTCCTCGAGGTAGTGGGTGGTCAGCAGGATGGTGACGCCCTCGGCGTTCAGCCGCCGGACGTAGTCCCACAACTGGCGGCGCAGCTCGACGTCGACGCCGGCGGTCGGCTCGTCGAGGATCAGGATCGGCGGGTTGTGGACCAGGGCCTTGGCCACCATCAGCCGCCGCTTCATGCCGCCCGAGAGGGCGCGGACATAGGCGTTGGCCTTGTCCGACAGGCCGAGCGCCGCCAGCAGTTCGTCGGAGCGCCGCTCCCTGGCCGGCACGCCGTAGAAGCCGGCCTGCACCTCCAGCGACTCGCGGGGGGTGAAGAAGACGTCGGCGACGATCTCCTGCGCCACCACGCCCAGCGCGGCCCGCGCGTCGCGCGGCTCCCGGTCGATGTCGCGGCCCCAGATCTTCGCGGTGCCGCCGGTCTTGTTGACCACGCCGGCGAGGATGTTGATCAGCGTCGACTTGCCGGCTCCGTTCGGTCCCAGCAGGCCGAACATCGAGCCGCGCGGGATGACCAGGTCGACGCCGCGCAGGGCCGTCTTGGGCGGCGACTTCTTCGAGCCGGCGTAGGTCTTCTCCAGCCCGCGCACCTCGATGGCGTTGGCGGGCAGGGCTTCGGTCTCGGTCATTCGCGCGCTTTCGGGTGTTCCGGGCCGCCCGGTTTGACGCTAAGGAGCGGCGGCGCATACCTATGTGCGCCCGCCCCGATAGCCAAGTCAGAGCCCGCCGAATGCCCCCGCGCCCGACCACCGAGATCGTCCCGCCGCCGGAAGAGATCGTGGTGACCTCCACGCGGGTGGCCTGCGACGGCGGCGGCGGCGCGCTCGGCCACCCGCTCGTCTACATGGACATGGGCGACGACGACTTCGTCGAGTGCGGCTACTGCGACCGCCGCTTCGTGCTCGGCAAGAAGCGCAAGGCCGAGAGCGAGTATCACAGCCCGGCCGCCCGGGACGCCTCCTCGCACTGACGCCGGTCAGGCGGCGGGAGCCCCGCCGCCCTCCGCGATCCAGGCGTCGACCTCGTCCTCCAGCACGTCCAGCGGCACGGAGCCCGAGCCCAGCACCACGGCGTGGAAGTCGCGGATGTCGAAGCGGTCGCCCAGCGCCGCCTGCGCCCGCTGGCGCAGCTCCATGATCTTCAGTTCGCCGATCTTGTAGCTGGTCGCCTGACCGGGGTTGGTGATGTAGCGCTCGACCTCCTTGACGATGTCGCGCTCGGACAGCAGCGAGTTCTGGCGGAAGTAGTCGATCGCCTGCTCGCGGCTCCAGCGCTTGGCGTGCAGGCCGGTGTCGGTGACCAGCCGCACCGCCCGCCACAGCTCGGTCGAGAGCCGGCCGAAGTCGGAGTAGGGGTCTTCATAGAACCCCATCTCCTTGCCCAGCCGCTCGGCGTAAAGCCCCCAGCCCTCGGCGTAGGCCCCGTAGCCGCCGAAGCGGCGGAACGACGGCAGTCCCTCCATTTCCTGGGCGTAGGCGATCTGGAAATGGTGGCCCGGCGCGCCCTCGTGATAGCTGATGCCCTCGATCTGGGGCTTCAGCACCTGGGTCATGTCGGACAGGTTGACGTAGTAGATGCCGGGCCGCGAGCCGTCCGGGGCCGGGGCGTTGTAGAAGGCGATCGAGGCGGTCGCCTCGCGCCACGGCTCCACCGCCCGCACCTCCAGCGCCGCCTCGGGCAGGTCCGAGAACCAGCGCGGCGCCGCCTCCATCACCTGGGCGATGAAGGCCCGGCTGTCCGACAGATACTGCTCCTTGCCCTCCGGCGTGTTCGGATACTGGAAGCGCGGGTCGGTCTTCAGCAGGGCGAACATCTCCTGCAGCGAGCCCTCGAACCCGACCTGGTCCATGATCGTCTGCATCTCGGCGTGGATGCGCTCGACCTCGCTCAGGCCGATCTCGTGGATCTGGTCCGCCGTCAGGTCGGTGGTCGTCGAGAGCTGCAGGCGGGCGTTGTAGTAGGCCTCGCCGTCCGGCAGCCGCCACACGCCGGCGTCGCGGTCAGGCATGGTGGCGGCCTGCTGCCGCACCTCGGCCAGGGCGGCCAGCACGTGCTCGTAGCCGCGCTTCCACTCGCCGGTCAGAGCCGCCCGCCCCTCGGCCAGCAGCCGGGCCTTCGTCGCCTCGTCGGCCTCCAGAGCGTTGATCTTCTTCTGGAAATCGGCCCAGACCGGGTTGTCGGCGCCGCTGTCGAAAGGCGCGCCGGCGATGATGTTGCGGGTGTTCTCGATCGACGGCTCGAACACGAAAGTGGGCGAGATGACCCCACCGGCGGCGCGCTGGCGCAGTTCGGCGGCGATCTCCTGCATCACCCGCTCGGAATCACGCAGGCGCGACACATAGGCCTCGGCGTCCTCGACGCTGTCGATCCGGTGCTGGTTGATCATGAACACCGGCAGGCCGGTGGTCGGGTTGCCGTTGGCGGCGAACTGGAAGCCCCAGTCGCGCCAGCGGTTCTGTAGCCGGGCCTGCTCCACGCCGTATTCGAAGAGGCGCATCGACATGCGGCTGTCGGCGCTGACCTTCGCCGGGTCGAATTCGGCCTTCATCCTCGCCAGCTGGGCCTCGGACAGGGCGAGCGCGCGCTCCGCCGCCGCGTCGGTGCCGTCGTCGAGGCGGCCGTAGTCGCGCTTGATGCCCAGCGAGGTCATCGTCTGCGGCGACAGCGCGATCCGCTCCTGGAAGGCCTGCTCGAAGAAGGCGGCCAGCCGCGCGTCCTCGCTCTGCGCCGCGGCCTGGTGGGCCGCGTGATCGGCATGTCCGGCGTGGGCGTCCTGCGCCACGGCGGCAGGGGCGAGGGCCAGCGTCGCGGCGACGGCGGCGGTGGAGACGAGCAGACGACGCATGGGACCTCCCGGAACACAGAGGCCGCGACCTTCACCGCTCCGGCGGCGAGGCGCAAGGCGCCTGCTAGAACTCCCGCCAGCTGTCGCCGGGGTCGCGTTCGCCGGGGTCGATGCGTTGCTGGCCCCAGGAGACGATCATCAGCAGCTTGTGGCTGCGGATGCGGAACTCGCCGGTCATCGGCACGATGGCCCCCAGGGGCGCACCGGTGCGCGGCTCGTAAAGGAAGCCGGAGAACTCGGCCACGCCCACCCGGTCGCGGCGGCTGTAAACGGACAGCTCCGGAATCGAGACGACGTTGAAGTTCTCGTTGATCGGCACCCGCATGTCCGGGAGGCCGAAGACGCGGCGCATCTGCTCCAGCGACAGGGTGCCGGCGCGCACCTCGAGCACGGCGTCGGCGTCGTTCTTGGACGGGGCGAGGGCGTAGCCGGCCTCGGACAGGGCCGCCCGGATGGCGCTGATGGCGTAGGCCGCGGCCTCGGCCCGGAAGTAGGCGTCGTCGACATAGACGCGCGAGCCGCCGGGGATCGGCAGGGTCAGGCCCTCGACGGCGCGATCGGCGGCGCGGGCGACCAGCAGTTGCTCGGTGGCGGTCCGCGACGGATAGGTCTCGGAGGTGGAGGCGCAGGCGGCGAGGCCCAGCAGGGCCAGCGGCAGGACGGCGAAGCGCTTCAAGGTCACCAGCTCCCGACGTTCGGCATCGAGGCCCACGGCTCGGCGGGGGCGAGGGGCTCGCCCTCCTGGAGCAGCTCGATCGAGATGCCGTCGGGCGACCGGACGAAGGCCATGCGGCCGTCGCGCGGCGGGCGGTTGATGGTCACGCCGCCGTCCATCAGCCGCTGGCAGGCGGCGTAGATGTCGTCGACCTTGTAGGCCAGATGACCGAAGTTGCGGCCGCCGGTGTAGGTCTCCGGGTCCCAGTTGTAGGTCAGCTCCACCTCGGGCGAGCGCTCGCTCTCCGAGCGGGCGAGATCCTTGGGCGCGGCGAGGAAGACGAGGGTGTAGCGCCCTGCCTCGTTGTCCATCCGCCGGACCTCCTCGAGACCGAGCAGATAGCGCCAGAAACGCAGGGAGGCGTCGAGGTCCGCCACGCGGACCATGGTGTGGAGATAGCGCATGGACTCGGCCGGTTTCGAAAGGGGAGGTCCGGCTTATAGCGGCGCACCGGCCTCGCGGCGACTCACAGGCGGTTTCCACCCCTCTCGTCATCCGGCGGCTTTCCGGCTACCCACCCGCCTCGACCCGTGGGGAGACCGATGAGCGAAACCCGGAACCAGTACGCCGACGATCCAAAGCAGGGCTTCATCGCCCTGGTGGCCGACCTCGCCGCGATCAGCGGGCCCGACGGCCTGACCCTGCTCGAGATCCGCGACCGGCTGGACGAGCGGGCCTTCGGCCTGATGATCCTCATCCTCGCCATCCCCTGCCTGGTGCCGGCGCTGTACGGCGTGCCCCAGATCGTCGGCATCCCGATCCTGATCCTGGCCGTGCAGATGCTGGCCGGACGGGTCGAGCCGTGGTTGCCGGACGCGGTGCTGCAGCGCCGGGTGTCGAAGGCCTGGCTCGAGCGGATGGCCGACTTCGCCACGAAGCGCATGGGCTGGTTCGAGCGTCTGTCGCGGCCGCGGCTGACCGTCTTCGCCGAGGGCTGGGCGGAGCGGGCGGCGGCCTTCTTCATGATCCTCGCCACCCTGACCATCGTCCTGCCCATGACCAACACCGTCCCGTCGGTGGCGCTGACCCTGCTGTCAGTGGGTCTGATCCAGCGCGACGGCCTGTTCGTGGCCGCCGGCGCGGCGGTGGCGACAGGATGGGCCATGGCCCTGGCGGCCGTGGGCATAGGCTTCTTCGTCGGGGCCGGCTGGGCCGTCTCCCTGATCACGCGCTTCGGCGGTTGAGCCCAATCGACGCGGCGCTGCGGCGCCGCTATGAACGAGGTCCGATGAGAGGCCTTTACCGACTCCTGACGCGGTGGTGGACCGCCTTCGCCCTGGCGGCCTCGCTGGCCATGCTGGCGGCGGCGCACGCCTTCGAACGCTTCGGCGGGCTGGCGCCGTGCAACCTCTGCCTCAAGCAGCGCGAGGTCTACTGGGGCGCAGCGGCCATCGCCCTGGTGGCCACCGTCTGGCACCTGGTCAGTCGCGGCAGCCGCGGTACGCCTCGCATCGCCGCCTTCCTGCTGGCGGTGACCTTCGCCACCGGCGCGATCACCGCCGTCTTCCACATGGGCGGCGAACTGGACTGGTGGACCCTGCCGGCCGCCTGCGCCGGTGGCGGGGAGGTTGACCTCGAGAGCCTGACGGCCCTCGCCCTGGGCACCGGACCGGTCGAACGACCGGCCATGTGCGACGCCGTGGCGTGGAGCTTCCTCGGCCTCAGCATGGCAGGGTGGAACGCCCTGATCTCCGCGGCATTGGCCGTGTTCAGCCTGCTCGCCGCCAAGAGGCCCAAGGATGCCCGCGCACCCCGCATCTGAACCGTCCGCCCGCCGAATCCCGCTGGCCCGCCCGGGCCGGGGCGCCAGCAAGCGCCGGCGTGACGAGATCCTGCGGGTCGATCACGCCGGCGAGTATGCGGCGGTGCAGATCTACCGCGCCCAGCGGGCGGTCTTCGCCGGCCGCCCGGGCAAGGACCAGATCGCCGCGGACATGGCCGGGATGCGGGCGCAGGAGCAGGTGCATCTCGACCGCTTCAACGCCCTGCTCGCCGCCGAGAAGGTGCGGCCGACGGCGATGACGCCGCTCTGGCGGCTGGCGGCGCTGGGGCTGGGCGCCGGCACGGCGCTGCTGGGCGAGAAGGCCGCTCACGCCTGCACCGAGGCGGTGGAGAGCGTCATCGAGGAGCACTACGCCGACCAGATCGCCGAGGTGCGCGAGCAGGATCCGGAGCTGGCGGCGGAGCTGACCCGCTTCCGCGACGAGGAGTTGGCCCACCACGACCACGCCGTCGCCCATGGCAGCCGCGAGGCCCCCGGCTACGGCCTGCTGAGCGCGGTGATCAAGGCGGGCTGCCGGGCGGCGATCAAGGTGTCCGAGAGGTTCTAGGTTCTAGGTTCTAGGTTCTAGGTTCTAGGTTCTAGGGATTAGGGATCAGGGCGGACGAGGCCCATGTCCGCGCGAGTTCCCTAATCCCTAAGCCCTAAGCCCTAAGCCCTAAGCCCTAATCCCTCACATCGAACGCCAGCAGCAGGGTGCGCTGGGCCGGTTCATTGTTGTCGTCGGACAGGATGTAGAGGCGCGTCGCGCCGTCGCGGACCACCGCGGCTATCCCCTCGAAATTGTCGGTGGTGCCGGGGAGCTTGAGCTCAACCAGCACCGGGCCGAGCGAGCCGTCGGGAGCCATGCGGCGGACGCGGGCGCGGGCGTCGACCGGCGGGCTGAACGAGCGCTGGACCACGAAGTAGCCGTCGCCGGCCGGGTCGCGGTCCATGCCGGTGATGCGGTAGTCGCTGTCGGGCAGCGGGGTTTCGGGGAAGGGGACGACGACCGTGCAGGCGACGGGACGGCAGTCCCAGACGCCGCCGGACTCGCCCGCCACGCGCCAGCCGCCGTCGGCGCGGGCGGCGACGCCCTCCATGCCGTCGTTATTGGCGAAGGCGAAGTCCGGGGCGGTCAACGGCGTCGGCCGTTCGGCGGCCCGGCGGGCCGGGCCGTAGCTCCACAGGCGGTGATCGCGTTCGAAGCCGACCAGCAGGGTCCCGTCGGCAAGCACCGCAAGACTCTCCGCGTCGCGCTCGCTCCGCTCCACGACCGGCTGGCCGTCGGAGCGCGTCAGCGGCCGCACCGCCAGTCCCTCAAGGCCGACGAGGTCGCCCTCGTCGTCGAGCCGCAGGCGACCGCGCGCCAGCAGCCCGTTGTCGATCACGGAAAGGAAGGTCCCGTCCCCGAGCAGCTTCAGGTCGGACAGGCTGTGCAGGGGCGAGTCGCTGTCGGCGACCAGTTCGACGCCGCCCGCGAAGTCCACGTCGTCGTCGAGCACCGCGCCGCCAGGCAGGCCGAGGCCGACGGGGCGGACGGCGGCGGCGGCGGCGGTCCAGCCCGGCTCCACCGCGGCCGGCGGCGGCACGGCGACCGCCGCGGCGCAGCCGGCGAGCAGGGTCGCGACGGCGAGCGGCAGGAGCCGGCCCAGGGCGCTCACGCGGCGCGCTTCCGGCGGGCGGCGCGCGGCTCGGCCGTGGGCTTCGCCTCGAACAGTTCGGCCAGCTTCTCGATCATCACGCCCCCCAGTTGCTCGACGTCGACGATGGTCACCGCCCGCCGGTACCAGCGGGTCACGTCGTGGCCGATGCCGATGGCGATCAGCTCGACCGGCGAACGCGTCTCGATCTGCTCGATCACCTGCCGAAGGTGCTTGTCGAGGTAAAGCGCCGCGTTCGCCGACTGGGTGGAATCGTCAACCGGAGAGCCGTCCGAGATGACCATCAGGATCTGGCGCGCCTCGGGCCGGGCCAGCAGGCGCTCGTGCGCCCACAGCAGGGCCTCGCCGTCGATGTTCTCCTTGAGAAGCCCCTCGCGCATCATCAGGCCGAGGTTCTTCTTCGCCCGCCGCCACGGCGCGTCGGCGGCCTTGTAGATGATGTGGCGCAGGTCGTTCAGGCGGCCCGGGCCGGCGGGCTTGCCGGCGCTGATCCACGCCTCGCGGCTCTGGCCGCCCTTCCAGGCGCGGGTGGTGAAGCCGAGGATCTCGACCTTGACCCCGCAGCGCTCCAGCGTGCGGGCGAGGATGTCGGCGCAGACCGCGGCGACCATGATCGGGCGGCCGCGCATCGAGCCGGAGTTGTCGAGCAACAGGGTGACGACGGTGTCCCGGAAGGGGCTCTCGCTCTCGGCCTTGAAGCTGAGCGGACTCGTGGGGTCGACCACGATGCGGGTCAGGCGGGCGGTGTCGAGCACCCCCTCCTCGAGGTCGAAATGCCAGCTGCGGTTCTGCTGGGCCATCAGGCGGCGCTGCAGCTTGTTGGCCAGCCGCGCCACCACCGAGCTGAGCGCCGTCAGTTGCTGGTCGAGCAGGGCGCGCAGCCGCTCCAGTTCCCCAGGATCGCACAGCTCGGCGGCGTCGATGGTCTCGTCGAAAGCGGAGGTGAACACCCGGTAGGCGTCGATGGCGCGGCCGTCGTCGGCGGTCTGCTGGCGATTGGGCAGCGCCCCTTCGTCGAGGTCGGGTCCCTCGTCGGTCGCGTCGCCCTGGGGTTCGGCCGGAGCGCCGTCGGGGCGGCTGTCGCGCTCGTCGCCGGCGGTCTGGTCGTCGGTGGAGCCGTCCATCGACTGGCCCTCGCCGCCGCCGGCGTCGTCCTCGTCCTCATCCGGCTTGTCGGCCGCGTCGGGCTGCGGTTCCTCGGGCTTGTCGTCGCCCTCGTCCTCGGAGGCGTCGTCGCCCTGGCCGTCGCCGGGGTCGAGGTCGAGCGCGCGCAACACCGCCTTCAGCCGGCCGGCGAAGGCGGCCTGGTCGTCGGCGGCGTCGGCGAGGGCGTCGAACTGCGCCCCGGCCTTGCGCTCCAGCTCCGCTCGCACGAGGTCCAGCAGGGCGCCGGCCCCGTCGGGCGCGCGCCGGCCCGTCAGCCGTTCCCGCGCCAGCAGGGCCGCCGCCTCGGCCAGCGGCACGCGCTCGGCCTCCGCGACGCGCAGCGCGCCGGTCTTCTCCAGCCGGGTGAGCAGGGCGGCGTCGAGGTTGGCGCGGACGCCGGCCAGCGAGCGCGCCCCGACCGCCTCGACCCGGGCCTGCTCCACCGCCTCGAACACCTCCGCGGCCTGCCGGTCAGACGGGCGCAGGCGGGCGTTCAGGCCCTCGTCATGGTTGGCCAGGCGCAGCGCCAGCCGGTCGGCCTGGCCGCGCAGGGCGGCGCTCTCCGGCCCGGCCGGATCGCGCGGCGGGTGCGGCAGGGTGAGGACGCCATTCGACAGCTTCGGCCCGTCGGAGCCGAAGGCC
Organism: Brevundimonas viscosa; assembly: GCF_900116065.1. Lineage (GTDB taxonomy): Bacteria > Pseudomonadota > Alphaproteobacteria > Caulobacterales > Caulobacteraceae > Brevundimonas > Brevundimonas viscosa. The sequence continues at coordinate 292,613 of NZ_FOZV01000001.1, read as the reverse complement.
ACCTCCAGCCCCGACTGTTCGGCCAGGGCCCGCGCCGCATGGGCGAGGGCGCGCTTGAACAGTTCGGCGGGAGTTTCGGCGGCGGCCATGGAGTGCAGTTAGCGCGTCAGGGGCGGGGGTTGAAGGGGACGTCCGGTCTGGGGCGGAGATCGGGCCCCCGCTTCTCCGTTCCCGCGGCGGGCGACGCGCCTTCGTCCGGTCGCCGCCGGAGCGTCGGGTCCGCCGCTCAGCGCCGTCGGGCGGCCGCCGCTCCGAAGGCGAACGCCGCCATCGCCCCCGCCAGCCCGACCGCCGCCGCAAGCGCCGCCTCGGCGTAGGCGGGGGCCGTGACGGCGAAGCGGACGGGTCCCACCGCATTCAGGGCCATCTGGATCCGCACCAGACCGTAGGCCCCGGGCGTCAGCCCCAGCAGGGCGGAGCCGACGCCCGCGGCGACAAGCAGTCCGCTGATCGCGCGACCCGGCGCTAACAGGCTGACCACGCCGAGACCCGCGATCGGCAGCCAGAGCAGGAGGCAGATCATCATCGAAAGCTTGAGCAGGATATCGGCCTCCAGGAACAGCATTCCCGGCCCGTAGCCCGCCATGTAGGTCGTCAGCAGCCAGACGCAGGCTCCGGCCGTGGCCAGGAAACCCGCCGTGGCGGCAGTCAGCGCGATCGCGTGCAGCTTCATCTCGACCCTCCCTCCGCGACGCTGCGGACACGGGCGGGCGGCGTCAAGCCTAGCGCGGCGCCCGCTTGGCGAGGATGCGCTGCAGGGTGCGGCGGTGCATGCCCAGCCGGCGGGCCGTCTCCGAGACGTTGTGGTCGCACAGTTCGTAGACCCGCTGGATGTGCTCCCAGCGCACCCGGTCGGCGCTCATCGGATTGGCCGGCGGCTCGGGAGCCTCGCCGGTGGCCAGCAGGGCCTTGACCACGTCGTCGGCGTCGGCCGGCTTCTGCAGGTAGTCAACCGCCCCGGCCTTGACCGCCGCCACCGCCGTGGCGATGGCGCCGTAGCCGGTGAGCATGACGATGCGGGCGTCCTCGCGACGATCGCGGATCGCCTCGACCACCTTGAGGCCGTTGCCGTCCTCCAGCCGCATGTCGAGCACGGCGAAGGCCGGGGCCGAGGTCCGCAGCGCCTCGTTGGCCTCGGCCACCGAGGCGGCGGTGGTGACCTGGAAGCCGCGGCTCTCCAGCGCCCGCCCCATGCGCGTGCGCAGGGCGTTGTCGTCGTCGAGCAGCAGCAGGGTCTTGTCCTCGAGGGCGGCGATCCGGGCTTCGGTGTCTGTCATGTCGTTCTCCGTGCGCTCAAGTCGGGGCCCGCGTCCGCGCCGTCAAGGTTCAGTACGCACGGGCGAGGTGATCGGAGCTGCGACCTCCAGCGCCGGCCGCGGCCACCGCACCGCCACCCGGGCGCCCTTCGGCTGGCCCTTGCCGCCGTCGCCCGCGCCCACCGAGACGCGGCCGCCGGTGCGCTCCAGCAGGGTGCGGGCGATGAAGAAGCCCAGCCCCATGCCGCCCTGGCTGGGGGCGATGGTCGCCGGCTCGGGCGCCGGCGCCGCCTTGCGGCCCTTGCGGCCGGGCGCGGCCGCGGCGGCGGCCACCGAGGCGGCGATCTGGGCGGCCAGCGCCCGGCGCGCCTTGCCCTGCGGCCGGCTGGTCACATAGGGCTCGCCCAACCGGGGCAGGATGTCGGCGGGGAAGCCGGGGCCGTCGTCGACCACCTCGATCTCGATGAAGCCGGCGTCCACCAGGCCGCGCACCCGGACGCGGCTGTGGGCGAAGTCGGCGGCGTTCTCGACCAGGGTCGAAAGGCCGTGGATGACCTCGGGCAGTCGGCGCACCCGCGGCTCGGGTTCGCCCGAGGCGGTGCGCACCGACACCTCGAAATCGAGGTCGAAGCCGCGATGCGGCTCGACCACCTCCTCCAGCAGGGCCTTCAGCCCGACCTCGGCGAAGGCGATCCCGCCCTCGTCCGGCTGCTGCGACAGCCGCTTGAGGATGTCCCGACAGCGTTCGGCCTGCTGCAGGATCAGGGCGGCGTCCTCGGCCGCGCGGCCGTCGCGGGCGGATTCGCGCAGCAGCTCGCGGGCCACCACCTGGATGGTGGCCAGCGGCGTGCCCAGCTCGTGCGCCGCCGCCGCCGCCAGCCCGCCCAGGGCCGCCATCCGCTGCTCGCGCTGCAGCACGTCCTGGGTGGTGGCCAGCGCCAGCTCCAGCTTCTCGGCGTCGGCCGCGACCCGCCAGGCGTAGGCCGAGGTGAACACCACGCCGGTGGTCAGGGCCAGGCCGGCCCCGAAGCGGTAGAGCGGCGGCAGGTCGATCTCGGTCCCCGACTGCCACGGCAGCGGCAGGGCGAAGAAGAACAGGGCGACGGTGGCGGCCAGCACCAGCAGACCCATCAGCACCGCCTGCCGCGCCGGCAGCGAGGCCGCGGCCACCGTCACCGGCGCCACCAGCAGGATGCAGAACGGGTTCTGCAGGCCGCCGGTCAGGGCCAGCAGCACCGACAGTTGCAGGATGTCGAAGCCAAGGTGGGCGGCGGTCAGCGCCCCGTCGGCCGTCGCGCCCTCGGTGCGACGCAGGCGGGCGGTGGCGTTCAGGTTCATCGCCACGCTGGCGGCCACCGCGGCCAGACAGCCCCACAGGGGCAGGTCGAAATGGAACCAGGCCGTGGCGATCAGGATGGTGGCGCTCTGCCCGGCGACGGCCATCCAGCGCAGGATGACCAGGGTGCGCAGGCTCAGGCCGCGGCTGCGCCGGGGCAGGTTGCGCCAGCCGGCGAACCGTCCGCCCTCGGGCAGGTCCCCGGCCTGCGGCGATGGATGATCTTCTGCGAGGCTCACAGCTCTCCTATAGACGCGTTCGTCCGCAAGGGGACGTGTCCGAAAGGTCCGCGATGCCGCGCCGTTCCATCCTGCTGTTCGCGGCCGCCTGCCTGGTCGTGGCGGCGGCGCTCGCCGTCGTCACCGTGGTCCTGGTCCAGCGGGCCGACGAGGGCCGCTCCGCCTACGGGACGGGAGCCGAAGTCGCCTCGACCGGCCAGCCGCAGCTGGGCGGGCCCTTCCAGCTGGTCGACCAGGACGGCCGGGCCGTCGACCAGTCCCTGCTGGAAGGCAAATGGTCGCTGGTCTTCTTCGGATTCACGTACTGCCCCGACTACTGCCCCACGACCCTGACCATGCTGGAGGCGACGAAGCGGCGTCTGGGCGATCGCGCCGACGAGCTGCAGATCGTCTTCATCACCGTCGATCCGGAGCGCGACAGCCCGCAGGCGCTCAAGGACTACCTGTCGTCCGACGGCTTCCCCGAAGGGGTCATCGGCCTGACCGGCACGCCGCGGCAGATCGCCGATGTCGCCCGCGCCTATGGCGCGCCGTACCAGAGGGTCGGCGAGGGCGAGGGCTACACCATGAACCACGGGCTGACGATCTACCTGATGGGCCCCGACGGCGGGTTCCGCGCGCCCCTTGGCCACGATCTCGGGCCGGAGCGGGCGGCGCAGGTGATCGAGCGGGTGATGGCGCGCGGCTGAGCCGTCACGTTTACGGTTGTCGCCGATAATCCTTTTGCAGCGCCGCGCGTTCTATGCTGCCCTGCCGCATACGGCGGGGGCCGTTCCAGGACACGCATGCTTTATACGCTTCACGAGCTCGCCTACGCCTCGGCGGCTCCCTTCCGGATCGGGGCGCAGCTGGCCCGCGACTTCTGGACCCATCCGTTCAATCCGGCGGCCGAGACCGCGCTGGGCCGCACCGCCTTCGCCTCGGCCGAGTTGTTCGAGAGCGTCACCCGCCGCTACGGCAAGCCGGCCTGGGGGCTGGAGACGATCGAGATCGACGGCCGCAAGGTTCGCACCACCGAACAGGTCATCTGGGCCTCGCCGTGGTGCCGGCTGGTGCGCTTCGCCCGTCACCTCGGCGACCTCAAGCGGGCGGGCAAGCCGACCGTCGCGCCGGCGGTGCTGATCGTCGCCCCGCTGTCGGGCCACTACGCCACCTTGCTGCGCGGCACGGTCGAGACCTTCCTGCAGGACCACGACGTCTACGTCACCGACTGGGCCAACGCCCGGCAGGTTCCGATGCTGGAGGGGCGTTTCGACTTCTCCGACTACATCGACCACGTCCGCACCATGCTGGCCCAGATCGGGCCGCGCGCGCACGTGGTCGGCGTCTGCCAGCCGGGGCCGCCGGTACTGGCCGCCTGCGCCCTGATGGCCGAGGACGGCGATCCGAACCGGCCCGCCTCGATGACCTTCATGGGCTCCCCCATCGACGCCCGCCTGTCCCCGACGGTGATCAACGGCCTCGCCGAGGAGAAGCCCTTCACCTGGTTCCGGTCGAACATGATCCACACCGTGCCGTGGCCCTATCCGGGCTTCGGGCGGCGCGTCTATCCGGGCTTCGTCCAGCTCTACAGCTTCATGTCGATGAACGAGGAGCGCCACGTCGACGCCCACCACGAGTATTTCCAGCACCTCGTCAACGGCGACGGCGACGGGGTCGAGAAGCACGAGGCCTTCTACAACGAGTACCTGTCGGTGCTCGACCTGACCGAGGAGTTCTATCTCCAGACCATCGACATCGTCTTCCAGCAGCACCTGTTGCCGCGCGGCCTGCTGGAGCACCGCGGCCGACGCGTCGACCTGACGAGGATCGCAGACATCGGGCTGATGACGGTCGAGGGCGAGAAGGACGACATCTCCGGCGTCGGCCAGACCCAGGCGGCCCATACGCTGTGTTCGAACATCCCCGACGATCGCCGGGTGCTCTACGTCCAGCCGGACGTCGGCCACTACGGCGTGTTCAACGGCCGCCGCTTCCGTGACGAGATCTATCCCCGCACGCGCGATTTCATCGCCCGCAACGAGGCCCTGAGTGTCCTACCGGAACGGCCAGCGGCTGCCGCCTGAGGCGCTGGGCGTCCCCGCCCGACTGTCGGTCAATCCGCGCGCCCGCCGGCTGTCGATCCGCATCGACGGCCGCGCCGGCGAGGCGGTGCTGGTGGCGCCGTCGGAACGCCGGCTGGGGGATGTCGTCGCCTTCGCGCACGGCAAGGCCGGGTGGATGCGTCAGAGGCTCGCCGCCCGTCCGGAGAGCGCGCCGCTGGCTCCCGACGCCATCGTCCCCGTTTTCGGCCGGCCCACCCGGCTGACGGCCGCCGGCGGCGCCGGAGCGGCCCGGCTGGTGGAGGGCGACGCGGGGCCGGTGATCGTTTCCGGCGGCGAGGGCGAAGCCTATGCGCGGCGGGTCGAGAACCTGCTCAAACGGCTGGCCCGGCAGGCGCTGGTCGAGCGCACCGAACACCACCTGCGCACCCTCGGCCAGCGGCCCGTGCGGGTCTCGATCACCGACGCCCGCTCGCGCTGGGGCTCATGCAGCCCGCACAATCGCACCATTCGCTACAGCTGGCGGGTGATCATGGCCCCGCCTGCGGTGGCGGACTACCTCGCCGCGCACGAGGTCGCCCATCTGGTCCACGCTGACCACAGCCCGGCCTACTGGTCGGTGGTCGAGCGGCTGGTCGGCGACCACCGCCCGTTCCGCAAGTGGCTGCGCGAGCACGGGGCAGCGCTGCACGCCGTCGGGCGCTGAGCGGGCGGGTTGTCCCGTCTGTCCCGCCTGTCGCCTCTGCATCGCCGGCCGTGTCCCCCTTGTCCCCGTCGCGATGTCTCCATCGCTGACGGTCAGAAGAACAGCGGCTCCGGCTTCCTTTCGGGCGGCGGCGCCGGCTCCGGCCGGGGTTCCTCCCGCCGCGGCTGTTGCGGCTGCGGCTGGGTGGGGCGGACCACCGGCTGGTCGTCGCGACGGGGCGCGGGCTCTCGCGGGAGCGGAGTCAGCTCAGGCATCGGCTCGTCCAGCGGATCGATGGCGGGCGGGCTGTCGCCGAACAGGTCGCCGATCTGGCCCAGCAGGCTCTCGACCGGATCGGGTGCGCGCCAACCCTCGGGCATGGGCGGCCCTGCCGGGATGTCCGGGGCGTTCAGGCGCGGCAGGGCGGCCTGCATGAAGGCCTTCCAGATGGCCGCCGGCGACGAGCCGCCGGTGACGCCGCGCATAGCCGTATTGTCGTCCTTGCCCACCCAGACGGCGGTGACGAAGCCGCCGGTGTAGCCGACGAACCAGGCGTCCTTGTAGTCCGAGGTGGTGCCGGTCTTGCCCGCCAGATCGCGCCCGGCGATGGCCGCCGACCGTCCCGTGCCGCCGGTCATCACGCCGCGCAGCATCTGGTTCTGGTAGTACAGGAACGGATTGGTGATCGCCTGGATCGGCGCGCCGGCGCGGTTGGAGCGCTGGTAGATCACCCGTCCCTGCGGCGTGCGGATGCGGCTGATGCCGTGGGCCTGCACGCGCTTGCCGCCGTTGGCGAAGGCGTCGTAGGCCTGCGCCATTTCCAGCGGCGACACCTCCACCGCGCCCAGCGCCATGGCCGGCTCCAGGCCGATGCGGCTGGTGATGCCCAGCCGCCGGGCGGTGCGCGCGACGTTGTCGCGGCCGACCTGGTCGGCGAGGCCCGCGGCAACGGTGTTGATCGACTGCGCGACCGCCTGCGACAGGGGCATCTCGCCCCTGAAATCGTTGGTGTAATTGCGTGGCGACCAGTTGCCGATCCGGATCGGCGCGTCGTTGACCCGGGTCTCGGGCGTGTAGCCGCTCTCCAGCGCCGTCAGGTAGACGAACGGCTTGAAGGCCGAGCCCGCCTGCCGCCGGGCGTCCACGGCCCGGTTGAACTGGCTGTCGGCGTAGGAGGCGCCGCCGATCATCGCCCGCACCCGGCCCTCGCCGTCCAGCGCCACCAGCGCCGCCTGCTCCACGCCGCGCGACTCGTCCCGGTCGAGGATGCGCCGCACGGCCCGCTCGGCCTGGGTCTGCAGGGTCAGGTCCAGCGTCGTCTCGACGATCATGTCCTCGGTCGGCTCGCCCACCAGCTCCCGGATTTGCTTGTCCAGCCAGTCGACGAAGTACTGGGCGTGCTGGGTGGCGAGGGTCCGCGAGACGCGCACGGGGGCGGTGACCGCCTCGGCCCGCTGTTCCGGTGTGATCACGCCGGCCTCGACCATCTCGTCGAGCACCACGGTGGCGCGGGCGGCGGCGCGCTCGCTCTCCGACACCGGGGAATAGCGCGATGGCGCCTTCAGCAGGCCCGCCAGCAGGGCCGCCTCGCCGACGGTCAGGTCCTTGGCGCCCTTGTCGAAGTAGCGCTGCGAGGCCGCCTCGATGCCGTAGGCGCCCGCGCCGAAATAGACCCGGTTCAGGTAGAGGGCGAGAATCTCCTCCTTGGAGAATTTCATCTCCAGCCACACCGCCAGCATCAGCTCCTGGACCTTGCGCTTCAGGTTCTGGTCCGGGCTGAGGAAGAGGTTCTTGGCCAGCTGCTGGGTCAGGGTCGAGCCGCCCTGCACCACCCGCCCGGCGCGCATGTTGGCGACAATGGCCCGGCTCATGCCGATCGGATCGAAGCCGGGATGGTAGTAGAAGCGCCGGTCCTCGATGGCGATGAAGGCGGCCGGAACGTAATCCGGCAGGGCGTCGAGATCGGCCGGCGGGGCCTGCTGCGTGCCGCGCACCGCGATCAGCGCCCCGTTGCGGTCGAGGTAGGTGATCGAGGGCTGCCGGTCGACATTGTAGAGGGTCGAGGTGTCAGGCAGGTCGCGCGCGAACACGGCGAAGAAGACGACCAGGAAGATCAGGCCCCAGACGGCCAGCACCGCGCTCCAGTAGAGCAGGCGCTGCAGCGGCGTGCGCGCCGCCTTCCCGTCGCCGCCCGAGCCGCGACCGAACCTGAAGCCGGAACCCGCCATCGAAACCTCATCAAGCCTGCCGGTGGTCATAACCGGTCAAGCTGCCGACGGAAACGCCCCCGCGTCTCTCACGCGACCGTGAAGGACGTTTCCGCCGAAACGATGGCCCGGACGCGCCCTATTCTAAAAACGCGTTCACCTCGGCGGCGAATACGGCGGGCTGGTCCAGCATGATGAAGTGGGCGCTGTCATCGATGCGCTTCAGCTCGGCGCCGGGCAGGGTCGCGAACGAGGCCTGGTAGATCCCATCGGTGATCTCGGATGTCATCCGCGGGTCGTTGAACTTCACGTAGAGCACCGTGGTCGGGGCGGTGATGCTGGCCAGCTCGGGCCGCAGGTCGGTGACGATCAGCTCGCGAAAGGCCGAGGCGGCGACCTTCTGGTCGCTGGTCTCCATGTCCCGAAGGGGACCGGCCCGAAGGCTTTCCGTGTTGATCATGCCGGCGATCTGGGCTGCAGCCTGGGCGTTGTAGGCGTCGCGCGGCCCGTTCGCCATGCCGGCGTGGATCTGGTCGGCGACGGGGGCGACGCTCTCGGCCGTGGCGCCCGGGCCGCCGAACATCGCGCCCATGAACGGCACCATGTCCACCACCATCAGCCTGCCGACGCTGTCGGGGTGACGCGCCGCCAGCATCATGGCGATGGTCCCGCCCATCGAATGGCCGATCACCGCCGGCTTCTCCAGACCCTGCTCGGCGATGTAGCGGGCCAGATCCTCGGCCACCGGCGCGGAGACAGGGCCCGTGGCGTTGTCCTCGGCCGGCGCGCCGGCGAAGCCCTGCACATGCACCCGGTGGACCCGGTAACGCCCCTTGAGCGTCTCGGTCAGCCCTTCCCAGACCTCCGGCGAGGAGGTCAGGCCGGGGACGAGGATCACGTCGCCGACCGGGTGCTCCGGTCCGTCGACGCGGACGTGGAAGCGGCCCGATTCGAACGGAGCGTGGGCGTGGCCGTGGTCCCCGTGACCCTGGGGCGCGGCGTGGGCGTCGTGGCCCTGCGCGGCGTGCGCCGCATGGGCGGCGTGGGGATCCTGGGCCAAGGCCGGCGTGGCCGTCAGGGCGGCGGCGGCCAGAACGGCCGTCAGGGTGGTGTTCATCGGGGAGACCTCTCCATCTGCGTCACAACGCCGATATCCGGGATACTTTGTGTTGTAAAGTTCTTTTTGCAGACTCGACATCAGCGACTGGCGGCGGCCCCGGCGGCTCGCCTAGAATAGCAGCCATGACGCCGCCCGACACTGCTCCCGTCGCCGCCGCCCGAGAAGCGCGCACACCGCCGCCGGCCCCCTTCGGGAAGGGATTCGTCCTCGACGCCTGGTACTTCGTCGCCCTCTCGCGCGACGTGGCGCCGGGCTCCCTGAAGCGGCACGAACTGCTGGACGAGCCGGTTCTGATCGGGCGCACGCGGTCGGGCGAGGTCTTCGCCCTGCGCGACATCTGCCCCCACCGGGCGGCGCCGCTTTCGGCGGGCCGCATCGTCGACAAGGGCGAGGGAGAGACCATCGAGTGCCCCTACCACGGGTGGCGCTTCCGCCCCGACGGCGGCTGCGCCGCCATTCCGTCGCTGGTGGAATCCCAGGCCTTCGAGACCGACCGCATCCGCGTGCGGCGCTATCCGGTGCGCGAGAGCCAGGGGCTGGTGTTCATCTGGATGGGCTCGGACCCGCGCGGCGCGGATGAACCCGACCATGAGCCGCCGCAGTTTCCCGGCGTCGTCGGGGGCGGAGCCAGGCTGGTCGAATGGATGGAGTTCGACAGCCACATCGATCACGCCGTGATCGGGCTCATGGACCCCGCCCACGGCCCCTTCGTGCACCAGCAGTGGTGGTGGCGCTCGGAGCATTCGATGCACGAGAAGGCCAAGGCCTTCGAGCCGCGCGAGCACGGCTTCGCCATGGTGCGTCATGCGCCCTCGTCGAACAGCCGCGCCTACCGCATCCTGGGCGGCGCGCCGGCGACCGAGATCACCTTCCGCCTTCCCGGCTATCGCTGGGAGCACATCCAGGTCGGGGACAAGCAGGTGCTGGCCCTGACCTGCCTGACGCCGATCACGGCCGCCCGCACGCGGATCACCCAGATCTTCTGGTCGGACCACTGGGTGTTCGGGCTCGCCAAGCCCTTCCTCCGGCTCGGCGTGGTCGCCTTCCTCAGGCAGGACGGCGGCATGGTGAACCTGCAGAACGAGGGCCTGCGCTACGATCCGGCCCTGATCTGGATCGACGACGCCGACAAGCAGGCCAAGTGGTACCAGCAGCTGAAGCGCGAGTGGGCGAAGAGCCGGGCCGAGGGTCGGCCGTTCGTCAATCCGGTCCAGCCCGTCACCCTGCGCTGGAAAAGCTGAAGGCCGCGACGGGGGTCGCGGCCTTCGCAGGAGTCAGCGGCGGGCCCGGGCGGCGTCACTGCCGGGCGAGCGCGCCGGCCAGGATCACGTCGACCTGCTTCTGCAGCTGGGCGTCAAGCTGCTCCATGTTCCAGCCGTCGTAGGCGGCGCGGCGGTAGTTCGACAGGAAGGCCGCATAGATCAGGTCCGAGAGCAGTCGCACGTCCGCGTCCTGACGCAGCTCGCCTTCGCGGACGCCGGCCTGGACCACATCGGCGACCACCGCAGTCACCGGCTTGATCGCCTCGCGCATGCGCATCTCGGCGGCGACCGGCTGGAACCACGAGCGCGCCACGACGGCCTGGACGAGCGGCAGCTGTTCGAGCGTGCCGTGGTAGGCGGCGGTCAGGGCCGCCAGGATCCGACCACGCACCGAGCTCTCGCTCGCCGCGGCGGCGCGAAGCGTCTCGCCGAGCCGGGCCAGATCCTCGGTCAGGACGGCCTCGAAGAGCTCCGCCTTGTCCTGGAAGTTGGCGAACACCGCGCCGGTCGACATTCCCGCGCCCTTGGCGATGTCGCGGATGGTCGCGGGCTCGTAACCCCGCTCGGCGAAGAGGGCGCGGGCGGCGTCCAGCACCTTCTGCCGGGTCCGCACCTTGGCGGCCTGACGGCGGTTCAGACGGGGGGCTTCGGCCTCGGTCTCGGAGGGGTCGAGGGCGGAGGTTTGGGCGATGTCTCGCATGAAATCGGTACTCGACTATGCGGCGGGGGAGAGCCGCCGGCAGAAAGAAAACGCCGAAGCGATGCTATGGATTCAATGCTCCGGAGAGCGCCGTCGGAGGTTCTCCGACAGTCCGGGGAGGGGTGGCACTCATCACGCAACGATGACCAAAATGGGGTGCCCGGGTTAACGGGCCACAACAGGCGACGGTTAACGGACGACGCCGCTGCGGCTCACCGTCGCAGGGTGGTGCGAAGCGCTCTCGGAGCCCGCGGCGCGTCTCCCTTCGGCATCGCCTCCTGGAACATCTTGCGGAAGCGGTCGCGCCGTTCGTGGATGGAGGCGAGCACCAGCCCCATCGGCACGCCGAGGTCCACCAGGGTGTTCTCGGCCAGCTGCAGGCTGGCCTCGGTCGTCTCCGGAACCGCATCGGTGACGCCAAGTCCGTAGAGGCGCTCGGCGTGGCGGGAATCGCGGGCGCGCGCGATGATGCTGAGGTCGGGGCGGAGCGAGCGGGCAGCGGCGACCACTTCGTCCACCTTCGACGGCGCGTCCATGGTCACCACCAGCGCCCGGGCGGATTCGATGCCGCAGAGCTTCAGCAGTTCGGGCCGCCCCGCGTCGCCATAGAAGACATTGGCCGCCTCGGCCCGCCCCCGGGAGACGGTGGAGGCGTTGGAATCGAGCGCCAGGAACGGCTGGCCGTGCTCGCTCAGCATCTCGCCGACCAGACGCCCCACCCGGCCGAAGCCGACGACCAGCACCTGCGCGGCGACCGCCGCCGGCGCCAGCGCCTCGGGCGGCACGTCCGGCGCCTGCGGAGCGACCCGGATCAGGCGCTGGGCGACCAGCGCCATCAGCGGAATGGTGAAGATGCTGATCGTGGCCGCCAGCATGACGGTGCGCGTGAAAGCGGGGGAAGCGAGGCCCTCGACCAGACCGGCGCCGAGAATGACGAAGGCGAACTCTCCGGCCGGACCGAGCATCAGGGCGGCCTCGATCGCGGTGCGGTTTCCCAGGCCCCAGAGCCTGGCCGCTCCGAAGATAAGCGCGGCCTTCAGGAACGTCATCAGCGCCGCCAGTCCCAGGACGGCGAGCGGGTCGGCGGCGACGGCGTCGAGATCCAGCGCGATGCCGACGCCGACGAAGAAGACGCCGAGCAGCAGACCCTTGAAGGGATCGATGGCCAGTTCGACCTCGCGGCGGAACTCGGTCTCGGCCAGCAGCAGGCCCGCGATCAGCGCGCCAAGGCCCATCGACAGGCCCGCGGCCTGGGCGGCCATGCCGGCCCCGACGACCACCAGCAGACTGGCGGCGACAAACAGTTCCCCCCCTTGGCCGCGGCTGCGCGAACGGGCCACGGAACGGAACATCGGCCGCAGCACCAGCCGTCCGAGCACCACGAGCAGGGCGAGGCCGACCGCGGCGGGGATCAGGGTGAAAAGCGCCGGCCGAAGGATCGACGGGTCGAAATCTCCGCCGCCGCCCATGCTCCGCGCCAGCGCCGCCAGCACCGTTACGGTGATCAGGATGGGGGCGACCGCAAGGTCCTGGGCGAGCAGAACGGCGAAGGTCGCGCGGCCGGCCGGCGCCGTCAGACGTCCGCGTTCGGCCATCACCGGCATGACCACGGCGGTGGAGGACAACGCCAGTCCCATGCCGAGCACCGCCGCGGAGACGAGCGGTTGCCCCATCAGCATGAACACCGCGGCCAGGCCGGCGGCGCAGACCGCCACCTGGGTGAGACCGAGGCCGAACACCAGCCGCCGCATGGCCTTGAGCCGCTCCCACGACAGCTCCAGCCCGATCATGAACAGCAGGAAGGCGACGCCGAGCTCCGAAAGCGAGCGCAGCTGGGCGGCGTCCGAGATGGTGATCCACGACAGCCACGGGACCACGTCGGCGAAGCGCGCCAGTCCGTCGGGGCCGAGCAGCACGCCGGCCGCGAGGAAGCCCAGCACCGGGCTCATCCTGAAGCGGCTGAACAGCGGCACCACGACGCCGGCCGCCGCCAGAAAGACCACCAGATCCCTGTAGTCGCCGCCCGCCTCGCCGTGCATCCGTCCTCCTGCCGGCCCACTATCCCGGCTGGCGCAACCTTCGCCAAGGGGCCCCGGCTCCCGTCGCCGTGTTTTCCCGTCCCGGGTTCATGACAAAAATTTCAGACGACAGCGCCCCCGCGGGGCGTAGGGTCCGGCGCGACGCTCCCCGGAAGGGACGCGAAGTCGAGGGACACATGAAGAAATTGCTGATCGGCGCCGCGCTGGGCGCCCTGCTGCTGCCCGCTTCGGGCGCGCTGGCCCAGGATCACGACCACGCCTGCATCGACGAAGCCTGCACCGTCTTCGAGCTTTTCCAGGCCAGCGAACCCGGCGCGACCGTGACGGGATGGCAGGGGGTCGAGGCGCCCCGCTACGGGACCTGGGGCTTCGATCTCGCCGGTCGCGACACCTCGGTCGAACCGGGCGAGAGCTTCTTCCGGCATGCCAACGGGGCGGCTCTCGACCGGATGCAGATTCCGTCGGACCGCACCTCCTACGGCAGCTTCGCCCTGCTGCGCGAGCTGTCCGACAACCGCCTGAAGGCGATGATCGACGGCCTCGTCGCCCGCACCGATCTCGCGCCGGGCTCCGACGAGGCGAAGATCGCCGACGCCTATCGCGCCTACATGGACGAGGCCCGCATCGAGTCGCTGGACGCCCAGCCGCTGCAGCCCTACCTCGCCGCCATCCGGGCCGCGGACACCCACGACAAGCTGGCCGTCTACATGGGCGAGACCCAGGGCCGCTTCGGCGGGTCGATCTTCGGCACCGGCATCACGATCGACCAGAAGGCGCCGACCCGCTACGTCGTTGCGACCGGCCAGTCGGGCATCGGTCTGCCCAACCGAGACTATTACCTCGAGGAGCGCTGGGCCGAGAAGAAGGCCCTGTACCGCGCCTACGTCGAGCGCATGCTGGAGATGATCGGCTGGGACGATCCCGCCGCCAACGCCGACGCCATTCTCGCTTTCGAGACGCGCATCGCCGAGGCCCACTGGACGCCCATCCAGAACCGCAACCGCGACGAGACCTACAACGAGTACACCATCGCCCAGCTGGCCTCGGAAGCGCCCGGCTTCCCATGGCAGGCCTACTATGACGCCGTCGGCGTCGGCGGGGTGCCGCGCCTGATCGTGCGCCAGGACACGGCCATGCCGAAGATCGCGGCGATCTACGCCGAGACCCCGGTCGAGGTGATCCAGGCCTGGCAGGCCTTCCACACCACGGACGACGCCGCCGGCCTGCTGTCGAAGCGCTTCTCGGACGCCCAGTGGGAGTTCCGCTCGCGCGATCTGCAGGGCCAGCCGGCCCAGCGCAGCCGCGACAAACGCGCCATCAGCTTCGCCGAAGGCATGCTGGGCGAGGCGATCGGCCGCCAGTACGTGGCCGAGTACTTCCCGGCCGAGTCCAAGGCCAAGATGGAGGAGCTGGTCGCCAACCTGCGCACCGCGCTCGGCAACCGCATCAACACCTACGACTGGATGAGCGACGAGACCAAGGCCGCCGCCCAGGACAAGCTGGCCAAGTTCACGGTCAAGATCGGCTACCCGAACAAGTGGCGGGACTATTCGGACCTCGAGATCCGCGGCGACGACCTGTTCGGCAACGCCGAGCGCGCCGGTCTCTTCCAGTGGAACTACCGGCTCAACCGGCTGAATGATCCCGTCGACAAGGACGAGTGGGGCATGTTCCCGCAGACCGTCAACGCCTACTACAACTCGGCCAACAACGAGATCGTCTTTCCGGCCGCCATCCTGCAGCCGCCGTTCTTCGATCCCGACGCCGACCCGGCCGTCAACTACGGCGGCATCGGCGGCGTGATCGGCCACGAGATCGGCCACGGCTTCGACGACCAGGGCTCCAAGTCCGACGGCGACGGGGTGCTGCGCAACTGGTGGACCCCCGAGGACAAGGCCCGCTTCGAGGCCCTGACCACCCGCCTCGGCGCCCAGTACGACCAGTTCGAGCCGATCCCCGGCTTCAACGTCCAGGGCGGACTGACCATGGGCGAGAACATCGGCGACGCGGCCGGCACGGCCGTGGGCCTGGAAGCCTACCACCTGTCGCTTGACGGCCAGCCGGCCCCGGTGATCGACGGCCTGAGCGGCGACCAGCGCTTCTTCTACGGCTGGGCCCAGGTCTGGCAGTCCAAGTACCGCGACGACGCCCTGCGCCAGCAGATCGCCACCGATCCGCACAGCCCGGCCGAGTTCCGCGTCATCGGCCCGCTGCGCAACATCGACGCCTGGTACGACGCCTTCGACGTTCAGCCCGGCGACAAGTACTACCTCGCCCCGGAGGACCGCGTCCGCATCTGGTAGGCGGCGGTTCCATCGAACTGGGGAAGGGCCGGGGCGGCGACGCTCCGGCCCTTTCCTGTTTCAGGGTCGCTGTCGCTCAGCTCGCGGAGCCTTGCTGCTTGAACGGCGAGGGGTCCCTTGCCGAGCCCCGGAGCCTCGCTGGCCGCGCGCGCTGACGCCAGGCTGCAGGCGCAAAAAAGCCCGCCGCGGGGGATACATCGCGGCGGGCTTTCTTTCGCTCTCTGAGGAGCGGACGTTTCCTCCCCGAAACGCCTCCGGGCGGCTGCGGCGTCGAAACGCTGCGCTTCCCGAGTGACGACAGAAAGACGACAAATTCCGGCTCAAGTCAATCGACTGGCCCTCGGCGGCGCGGGATTTTCCTTTGTTATCAGCGATAACTCACGAAGCTGTGCGCGCCGCCTCGACGATGCTCCGGACCGTTGACACAAGCTCGCCGCGGGGGACGAGGCGCTGCCCGGGCCGCTCGGCCTTCCAGGCCTCGTTGTCGGCGACTCCGGCGGCCAGGGCCCGGCCCGCGTCCAGATCCTTGATGGTCACCTGCCCGGCCGCGATCTCGTCGCCGCCCAGGATCACGGCCGCGGGAGCGCCGCGCCGGTCGGCGTACTTCATCTGCGCCTTCATCCCGGCCCGCCCGAGGTAGAGCTCGGCGGGGACGCCGGCGCTGCGCAGCTCGGACACCGCGTCGAGGTAGTGCTGCATGTCGGCTTCCGAGAAGACGATCACCACCACCGGTCCCCGCACGGCGTCCTCATCGCCGCGGCCGGCGGCGCGCAGGGCTGAGGCGAGGCGCGAGACGCCGAACGAGAAGCCGGTCGCCGGCAGCCGCTCTCCGGTGAACCGCGCCACCAGATCGTCGTAGCGTCCGCCGCCGCCGATCGAGCCGAAGCGCACCGCGCGGCCCTTGTCGTCGATGGTCTCCAGCAGCAGTTCGGCCTCGAACACGGCCCCCGTGTAGTACTCCAGTCCGCGCACGATGGTCGGGTCGAAGCGCACCGCCGACTGGTCGACCTTCATGGCGGCCAGCGCCCGGTCGATGGCGGCCAGTTCCTCCAGCGCGGCCTCGCCGATCGCGCCGAGGCCGCCCGCGGCCGCCACCCGCTCCAGCGTCGCCGCCCGCGACAGGCCCGCGTCCCCGGCCGAGGCGAGGAAGGCCTCGATCGTCGCCGCGACGCCCAGCGGCAGGTTGGCCCCCTTCGTGTAGTCGCCGGACTCGTCCAGACGGCCCTCGCCCAGCAGGGCGGCGACCCCCTCCCAGCCCAGCCGGTCGAACTTGTCGATGGCCCGCAGCGCGGTCAGCTTCTGCAGCGGATCGGTCACTCCGCCGGCCTCGAACAGGCCGTCGAACAGCTTGCGGTTCGAGACCCGGATGACCGCCTGCCCCGCCGCCAGCCCGGCGGCCTGGAGGCCCTCGCAGGCCATGGCGATGATCTCGGCGTCCGCCTCCGGGCGGTCGGAGCCGACGGTGTCGGCGTCGCACTGCACGAACTCGCGGAAGCGGCCGGGGCCGGGCTTCTCGTTGCGCCACACCGGGCCGAAGGCGTAGCGGCGGAAGGGCTTGGGCAGGGTCTCCCAGTTCTGCGCCGCGAACCGGGCCAGCGGCGCGGTCAGGTCGTAACGCAGCGCCATCCACTGGTCGTCGTCGTCCTGCAGGGCGAAGACGCCCTCGTTCGGGCGGTCGGCGTCGGGCAGGAACTTGCCCAGCGCATCGGCGTACTCGAACGCCCCGGTCTCCAGCGGCTCGAACCCCCAGCGCTCGTAGACGGCCGAGACCCGCTGCACGAGCCGGCGCTCGGCGACGAGGTCGCGGCCGCGCCGGTCGGCGAACCCTCTGGGATTGCGGGCTTCGGGGCGGGCGGCGGCGGCGTCGGTCATGCCGCGCGCTTAAGCCATCGCCCGCCGCCGGGCAACGATCAGGCGATCGCGGGCTTCCGGATCGCCACAAGCCGGCCGTAGGTCAGGCAGCGCCAGACCCATTCGATCGGTCCCATCTGGAAAG
Organism: Brevundimonas viscosa; assembly: GCF_900116065.1. Classification (GTDB taxonomy): domain Bacteria; phylum Pseudomonadota; class Alphaproteobacteria; order Caulobacterales; family Caulobacteraceae; genus Brevundimonas; species Brevundimonas viscosa. The sequence goes on along the minus strand of NZ_FOZV01000001.1, from coordinate 275,428 downwards.
CCGACAGCCACAGCGGCGACCAGATCAGCTGCGCCACCCAGACCGCGGCGACCACCATCCACATCTCGGCGGGGCCGTGCGTGCCGAACCACATCGGCCCCCAGGGCGCATAGTACAGGGTGACCATGATCAGGGTCTGGGTCAGGTAGTTGGTGAAGGCCATGCGCCCTACCGGGACCAGCCAGGTGGTCAGCGTCTTCAGGCCGAAGCGCACCAGCAGCACCAGCACGCTGACGTAGAACAGGGTGATCAGCGGCGCCATGCCGCCGGCGGCGGCGGCGAGACCGCGGGTCGGGTCGGCGTCCTCGCCGGCCATCATGTCCTGCCAGCCCCACACGGCGAAGAGGGCGAGGTTGGCGCCGCCCAGCACCAGCACGACCAGATAGCTCCACAGCGGCGCCCGTCCGGACAGGTAGCCCGCCTTGAACAGACCCAGCCCGAGCATCATCAGCGGCACCGAGACGGGGATCAGGAACGGGCTGGCCAGCAGCTGGAACATGGCCCAGTCCTTCAGGTTCTCGATCAGCCCGGCCGGCCAGCCGCTGCGGTACAGCTCGATCGTGGCGGCGATGGTGGCCGGATCGGAGGCCGGGCCCTGGGCGGCCATCTTCGCCGCGAATTCCGCCGGCAGGTTGGCCATGCCCCAGGAGGCGAGGGTGGCGATCAGCCCCCACAGCAGCGTCAGTCCACCGCCGACCCACAGCAGCCGCCGCGCGCCCCACGAGCGGAACATCATCATGATCAGGCCGCAGTAGGCGTAGTGCAGCAGGATGTCGCCGTACCACAGCAGGGCGCCGTGAAGCAGGCCGAACACGCCCAGCCACAGCAGCCGCCGCGTTAGCACGGGGCCGCGCGCCTCGTCATGCTTCTCGCCCCCGACGAGGAAGATCGAGACCCCGAACAGCATAGTGAACAGGGTGCGGAACTTGTCGGCGAAGAAGACGTCGGTGACCCACCGCCCGATCTGGTCGGCCCGGGACATGTCGACGGGCGGCGCGGCCTCCGAGATCAGCACCTCCGCCGGCCAGCCGAACGAGACGGCGTTGACGACGAGAATCCCCAGGATCGCCCAGCCGCGGAGCATGTCGAGGTTGTGGATCCGGTCCTTCGGCCGGACCGGGCCCAGCGCCGCGTCAGCGGGCCGGGCGGCGGGCGCGAGTTCGATGGCGGCCATGATGTCTCCCCCCGTTCTGGCGTGCGGCAGGTTGGCGGCCGAACGCGGACGGGCCAAGTGAATTCGCCGTCAGGCTCGGCTCACTCGCCGGCCGGATCGCGCATCACCCCCAGCCGGTTGCGGACTTCCGGTTGCGGCGCGAAGGCGATGAAGGCGACGCACAGGCCGGCCCACAGGGCGTAGGCGACGCCGATCAGCACCGCGAACGGCAGGCCGCCGACGCCGTAGATGAGCAGCGAGGTCTCGCTGCCGCCGAGACCCTCGCCGAGACTGGCGGCGCTGAGCCACTGCTGGACGGCGTGCACGAGGGCGAGCATCGCGCCCAGCGCCGCCGCCAGCAGGCCGCCATAGAACATGAAGCGCCACACGACGCCCAGCCGGGTGGACGGCCGTCCGTTCCGCTCGCGCTCGCGCGCCAGCAACCACAGGCCGACGGGGGTCCCCACGGCGCCGACGATCAGCACCGTCAGGCGCCAGTCCATCTCCAGTCCGGGCAGCCAGTTCTTCGGCGGCCAGATCAGCAGGGTCAGCACCATGGGCGGCCACAGGGCGCCGGCGATCGCCGCCAGCACGAGGCGCTGCGGCTCGCGCCGCCAGACCACGCGTTGCTGGCCGGGGAAGTCCTCCGGCGTCTCGAGACGGCGGATCATCGCGTCGGCGCCGGCGTGTCGCCGGAATAGTCATAGAAGCCGCGGCCAGACTTGCGGCCCAGCCAGCCGGCCTCGACGTACTTCACCAGCAGCGGACAGGGCCGGTACTTGCTGTCGGCGAGGCCCTCGTAGAGCACGTTCATGATCGCCAGCACCACGTCCAGACCCATGAAGTCGGCCAGCTCCAGCGGCCCCATCGGGTGGTTCGCGCCCAGCTTCAGCGCCTTGTCGATCGAGGCCACGTTCCCGACGCCCTCGTACAGGGTGTAGATCGCCTCGTTGATCATCGGCACCAGGATGCGGTTGACGATGAAGGCGGGGAAGTCCTCGGCGTTGGTCGTGGTCTTGCCCAGCGACTCGGCGAACGCCACCGCCGTCTCATAGGTCTGCGCCGAGGTGGCGATGCCGCGCACGATCTCGACCAGCTTCATCACCGGGGCCGGCTTCATGAAGTGCAGGCCGATGAAGCGGTCGGGCCGGTCGGTGGCCGAGGCCAGCCGGGTGATCGAGATCGAGGAGGTGTTCGACGCCAGCAGGGTGTCCGGGCCCAGCAGGGGCGTCAATTCGGTCAGGATCGATTTCTTGACCGCCTCGTCCTCGACCGCCGCCTCGATGATCAGGTCGGCCCGGGCGGCCTCGGCCAGCGACGCGGCCGGACGAATGCGGGCCAGCGCGGCGTCCGCGGTCGCCTGCGGGAGCAGGTCCCGGCTCACCTGCCGGGCCAGGCTGGCGGCGATCGCGGCCAGCGCCTGCTGGGGGCGCTCGGCGGCGGCGTCGTACAGGAGGACGTCGTAGCCGCCGGTCGCCACGGTCTGGGCGATGCCGGCGCCCATCTGGCCCGCGCCGACGATGGCGACTGTCTTGATCGTGGTCATGAAGTCCGGATGTCTGCCGGGCCCCGGGGCCCCGTCGGCGGCACCTTAGGACGGCCGCCCGAGCCGTGCAAAGCCGGGACCGCCGCTCTTGCACCGGATGCGCGGCCGCCGTGGCGCCGCGGACGCGGCTAGCCGAGAACCGAGATCAGGAAGGGCGCGCTGGTGCGCATGAAGAGGATCTTCAGGAACTGGATCACCAGGATGGCGACGATGGGGGAGATGTCGATGCCGCCCAGGGTCGGGATGACGCGCCGGAAGGGGGCCAGAATCGGTCCGGTGACCGCGTCGAGGAAGGTCGCCACCTGGCTGACGAAGCGGTTGCGGTGGTTAATGACGTCAAAGGCGAACAGCCAGCTGAGAATGGCGGCGGCGATGATCGCCCACACCATCAGGTCGAGAATGACGCCGACCAGCCAGACGAGGGCGTAACCCATGCGCAGTGCTCCGTAGTTTCGCCGCTTCTAGCGCGGCCGGCCCCGCTCTCCAAGGATTCGCCGCGCGGCGTGACATTTGCCGTGCCAGCCCGTTGACAGGACCGATCCCCCGCCCCTATGTCGCGCCCTCGCCTGAACCCGGAAACGGGGCCGTAGCTCAGTTGGTAGAGCGCGTCGTTCGCAATGACGAGGTCAGGGGTTCGACTCCCCTCGGCTCCACCATCCCGCCTCGCGCTGACGCGCCTCGCCGGATGATGGAAGGGCAGCCCTGAAGCGCTATTGCGAGGCCGGCGGGACGTGGCCTGCGGGCGGTTGTTCGACCGTGCGAAGCAGGGCCAGGTCGTAGCCCAGCGCGCGGGCGCGGTTCATGATCGTCTCGCGCACCGTCGGCGCGGGCGTGGGGGAGCGGCTGAGCAGCCAGAGGTAGCGGCCCGACGGTTCGCCGACGATCGACCACGAGTAGTCGTCGGCGCGGTCCAGCACCCAGTAGTCGCCGAGGAAGAAGGGGCCGAAGAAGGAAACCTTCAGCTTCGCGCCGTCGCCGCCCTCGATCACCCGGGCGCGGCCGTTCGCGACCTTCAGCTCGCCGCCGGGGCTGCCCTGGCGACAGGCGTTGCGCACCCCGACCAGGCCGTCGTCCCGCAAGGTGTATTCGGCGGTCACGCCCTCGCAGCCGCGCTCGAAGCCGTTCTCATAGCGGGCGATCTCGTACCACAGCCCGGCGTAGCGGTTCAGGTCGACCGGCCTGGCCGGCTGGGGCACGGCTGCGTTGCCGACCGGGCCGCGCTGCAGGGTGGCGCAGCCGGCGACCGCCAGGGCGGCTCCGGCGAGAAGAAGGGCGGGCATCAGGCGGGATGGGGACATGGCCGCGGAACGGAGGCGCAGCCGGCCGGTTCCCGCCGGCGAGGCGGCTATTGGTCCTCGTCGAAGCGCCGGTTGACAAGGTCAGCCAGCGCCTCGACCGCCGCCGGGGCGTCGGGACCCTCGGCCTCGATATGGACGTCGCAGCCGTTGCCGGCGCCGAGCATCAGCAGGCCCATGATCGACAGGGCGTTGACCGTCACGCCGTCGCGGGTCACCCGGATCTCGCTCTCGAAGGTCGAGGCCAGCTTGACGAACTTGGCCGAGGCGCGGGCGTGCAGGCCGCGCTGGTTGCAGATGCCGACCACTGCGGTCGCCTTCTCCACGGCGTCGTCGCTCATTTCTCGCCCTGCAGCACCCAGCTGGCGACGGAGATGTATTTGCGACCGGCGTCCTGGGCGTGGGCCACGCACGCCTCCAGCGGCTCGCGGCCGCGCACGCTGGCCAGCTTGATCAGCATCGGCAGGTTCAGGCCGGCGATGACCTCGGCGCGGGTCTCCTCCATCACCGAGATGGCGAGATTCGAGGGCGTCCCGCCGAACATGTCGGTGAGCAGGATGACGCCGTCCCCGTCGTCCACGGCGCGGGCGGCGTCGACGATGTCGCGGCGGCGCCGCTCCATGTCGTCCTCCGGCCCGATGCAGATCGCGGCGACGCCGCGCTGCGGGCCCACCACGTGCTCCATGGCCGAGAGGAATTCCGAGGCCAGTCCCCCGTGGGTGACGATCACCAGCCCGATCATGAAGGCTTCACCAAGACTCGCGCCCCCGCGTCCGGTCGCCCGTGAGCAGACCGCAAGCCGCGCGGAATAGCCCAAACCGTCGCCGGGTTAAAGCCGGGCCAGCGCGACCGCGACCTTTTCGACCGCCGAGGCCTCGCGCGGGTCCAGCTGGAGCAGGGGAACGGCGACGCCTTCCACGGCGCGCATGACTGGCTCGGGCATGCGTTCGACAGGGCCGTGAACCAGCTGGACCGTCAACACCACCCTGGCCAGTCCAAGGGCGGCGACCGGCGTCACGCCGAGGCCGCGGACCTCCATGCGCCCGGCGATGGTGTCGGGACACCGGGCGTAGAGCGCGCCGCCCGAGGCGAACAGATGCACATAGTCGTCGCCGACCAGCCGCCAGCCCCGGCCGATCAGGCGCAGCGCCAGGTCGCTCTTGCCGGCGCCGGGCTGTCCGGCCAGCAGGGCCGCGCGCCACCCTGCGCCGCCGGCCCGGGTGGCGACCGCCGTGGCGTGGAACGGCTGGGTCGCCGCGATCACGGCCGTCGACCCGCCGGAACCGCGGGCAGCGCGACCTCCAGCCGGGCGCCGGTCACGCGTCCGTCGGCGTCGGTGCGGTTGGCGGCCCAGACCCGTCCGCCGTGGGCCTCCACGATCTGGCGGACGATCGACAGGCCGAGCCCCGAATTGGTCCCGAAGGCGGTCCCGCGCGGCCGCGAGGTGTAGAAGCGCTCGAACACCGTCTCCAGGTTCTCGGACGGGATGCCGGGGCCGTCGTCGTCGATCCGCACCCGCACGGGGCGGGTTCCGTCGAGATCGTCCCGGGCCAGCGTCACCCGGACGACCCCGTCCGGCGGGCTGAACGAGCGGGCGTTGTCGATCAGGTTGCGGAACACCTGGCCCAGCGGTCCATCGCGACCGACCACGACCGCATGACCGCCCTCGGGCGGGTCGAACACGACCCGCGCCTCGCCCGGCTTGCGGCCAGCCTCGTAGACCCCGACGATCTCGCCCAGCAGCACCGTCAGGTCGATCGGGCGGGGGCGGTCCCGGTTCAGCTCCGCGTCCAGTCGCGAGGCGTTGGAGATGTCGGTGATCAGCCGGTCCAGCCGCCGCACGTCCTGCTGCAGCAGGGCGGTCAGTTTCTCGCGCTGGGCGTCGGTCTTGACCAGCGGCAGGGTCTCGAGCGCCGAACGGATCGAGGTCAGCGGGTTCTTGATCTCGTGCGACACGTCGGCGGCGAAGGCCTCGATGGCGTCCATGCGGTCGGACAGCGCCGCCGTCATCGTCTCCAGCGATCGCGCCAGGTCGCCGATCTCGTCCTTGCGGCTCTCCAGATCGGGCAGGGAGATGGCGCGGGCCCGCTGCAGGCGCACCTCGTCGGCCGCCGTCGACAGCCGCATCACCGGTCGGGCCACGAACATGTGCATCAGCAGCGACCCCAGCAGGTTCACGCCGAGGGCGACGAGGGCGAACGGCATCAGCGCGCGGCGCTGGGCGTCGAGGGTTTCGTTCACGTCGCCCGCCTCGAGCGTGAGCACGCCGAGCACCTGCTCGACATGGCGGACCGGTATGGACACCGAGACCACCTGGTCGCCCGTTTCGGACATGCGGATGCCCGCCTGGGGCTGGCCGCCAAGGGCGCCGTCGACCTCGGCGGCCAGTTCGGCGCGAGCCTGCTGCAGCGTCCGGGTCTGACGGCCTTCCTCGTCGGGGTCGATCGTCGGCGCGGGCGAACCGGCGGGGAGGGCCGGAGGCAGAGGTCCGCCGGGAATGGCCTCGGTCACTTCGTAGCTGTCGGCCAGCGGGATGCCGTCGACGTCGAACAGGCGCGCGCGCTGGCCTTCCGGGATGAAATTGTCGCGTAGCCAGCGGCTGGCCTCGATCGGATCCAGGGACACTGGTTCGCCGCGGGTGACGCCGATCTGCGGCTCACCCAGCACCCGCACCAGCAGCTCGCCCTGGGCCGTCAGCGTCTCCTGACGCGCCTCGATCAGGCCGCGGCTCCATTCGTTCAGCAGCAGGGCGCCGATGAACAGGATCAGCAGGCTGACGAGATTGAGGGCGAGGATCAGCCCGCCAAGGCGCGATCCGCCGAACCGCCGGGGACGGCGGGGGCGTGCGACCTCGGACGGAGCGTCCGGCTCAGCTCTCGCGGTAGCGGTAGCCGACGCCATACAGGGTCTCGATGGCGTCGAACTCGGGATCGACAACCCGGAACTTCTTGCGCATGCGCTTGACGTGGCTGTCGATGGTGCGGTCGTCGACATAGACCTGGTCGTCGTAGGCGGCGTCCATCAGGTTGTCGCGGCTCTTCACGAAGCCGGGCCGCTGGGCGAGGGCCTGGAGCAGCAGGAACTCCGTGACCGTCAGCTTCACCGGCTTGCCGTCCCAGGTGCACTCGTGCCGGGCGGGGTCCATGGTCAGCTTGCCGCGCTTGATGGCCTTGTTCGAATTCTCGCCGGACGGCTCCGCCTCGCCGCCGTCGGCGCCGGTGCGACGCAGCAGGGCCTTGACCCGTTCGATGAGCAGGCGCTGGCTGAATGGCTTGTGGATGTAGTCGTCGGCGCCGAGGTTGAAGCCGAGGATTTCGTCGATCTCCTCGTCCTTCGAGGTCAGCATGATCACCGGCAGGCTCGAGCTCTGACGCAGGCGGCGCAGCACCTCCATGCCGTCCATGCGCGGCATCTTCACGTCGAGGATGGCCAGGTCGGGCGGCGAGGCTTCGAGCGCTTCGAGCCCCGACGCGCCGTCGTGATAGGCGGTGATCTTGTGGCCATGGCTCTCCAGCGCCAGCGAGACGGAGGCGACGATGTTCTCGTCGTCGTCGACCAGGGTGATGTTGGCCAAGGGGATCTCCTTGCAGGCTCGTCGTCCGCACAGCAACGCGCGGCAAGCGTAACCGTTCTATGCGATCGCGGTGAGAATACGGCGCAAAACATGGGCCGCCGTCGCGGGATTGGCAATGAAACGCGACCTTAAAGTCCCGCCTGCAGAATGGGCGCTCCAACCAGTCTGAGCGTCCCATGGCCGGCCCCGTCCACTACGAAGTCTACGTCCGCAAGACCGCGCCGGCGCCCTGGAGCCTCCAGATGGCGACGGAGGATCGCGCGCATGCGATCCAGAGCGCGGAGGAGTTGCTGGCTGACAACCGGGCGGCGGCGGTGCGGGTCACCAAGGAGACGCTCGACCCCGAGACCATGGAGTTCAACAGCGTGACCGTGCTGACCCGCGGCGCGCCCGAGGTCGCGCGCAAGCGGGTCGTCGCGGACGACCAGTCCGGCCCACGCTGCGGAAGTCCCGAGGATCTCTACGCCGCGACCGCGCGCGAGACGATCGGCCGGGTGCTGGAGGACTGGCTGAAGCGCCAGGGGGTGACCGCCTTCGAACTGCTGCACCGGCCCGACCTTGCGGAACTGCTCGACGCGGCCGGCATCGAGCTGCAGCATGCGGTGCAGAAGGTGGCCGTGCCCGAGAGCCAGGCCGTCGGCCAGCCCGTCCACGACCTTGTCCGCCACTACCAGCGGCTGGCGGACGCCACCATTGGACGGCTGGTATCCGCGGGCCGGAAGAACCGCTTCCCCGACCTCGCCCACCATTCCCTCGCCGACCTCGCCCATCGACTGGACGGGCAGCCGGAACGGGCCTTCATCATGGGCGGGGTGATCGCCGGCGCGCTGAAGGGCGTCCGCGGCGGGCGGGCCCGGCTCGAGCGCCTGATGGATCTCGCCGAGCGGGCGCCGATGGAGGGCCCGCCCCGGGCGCTCGTGCTGGTGGCCATCGAGCAGTTGCTTTGCGAGATGCTCGCCGCCCGCACCAGCCTGGCCGAGGTGCTGGGCCCGTCGCTGGACCAGGGAGCCTCGCTGGCCGCCGTCGTGCGCATGGTCGCCCCGCGCGAGGTCGACATGCTGGTGCGCCAGGATCCCAAGATGGCCCTGCAGGTGCCGGTGGTCGACGGACCGGCCGCCCGTCTCGGGGCCCGTCTGGAGGCGGGCGAGTTCCCGCTGCTCTCGGCCGCCCTGGCCCGCATGGTTCTCCGTGAGCTGATGAGCCCCCGGCGGCTGCGCCCGAACGACGCCGCCGGGGAGATCTACATCCTGCGTGCGCTGGCCATGTCGCTGACCGCCACCGCCGGCCGGCTGCTGACGCTGGAGGAGGTGCAGTCGGCGTTCAACGAGCGTTCGAAATCCCTGGTCACCGCCGACTTCGTCGCCGCCTACGTCAAGTCCTGCACCACCGTGCTGTGCGAGGCGGAGTCCCTGACCCGCCTGTGCGAGAACGTCACCGGCCTGGCGAACAAACGGTCGGCCGCTCGCTGGCTTTCGGCCTGCGTCGGCTCACTGCGGTTCGAGACCGAGATGCGCGGCCAGGGCGCCACGCAGACGGCCGCCCAGAAGCTGGGCGTGCTGGCCGGGCTGCAGCGTTCCATCCGCGCCTGCGGCCTGACCGAGCGGGACGAGGCCGAGATCGTGACGGCGATCGGGACCGTCGGCGGCGCGGTCGAGGCCGACGCCCGGATCGTGGCGATGCTGGCCCGCTCGCCCGCCCCGCTGACGCAGAAGCTCTCCGTCCTCTTGCGTCTCGCCGCGGGAGAGACGGCCCCGCTGGGTCCTGCGGCAGACCGGGCCAAGGCGGAGGCGGTGAAGCTGTTCCGCGCGCCGGAATCCCGCGCCGCGCTTTCCGCCGCGCCGGAGGCGCTCGCCCCCCTGCGCAGCCTGATGCAGGCGGCCGGCCTGGCCGCCTGAGCGGCCTCAGTCGAAGATGTCGAAGATGTCCATCCGCTTCTTCTTCTTGTAGCGGTAGTCGTCGTCGCGCCGGCGATCGTCCCGGTAACGGTCGTCGCGATACCCCTGCTGGCCCCAAGGTTGCGGCGCCGGCTGCTGCGGCGGATACGCCTGCGGCGCGGGCTGGGCTTGCGGCGCGACCTGGGGCGCGGCGGCGCGCCCTTCGGCGGTGGCCGCCTCCATCAGCTTCTCCAGTTCGCCGCGATCCAGCCAGACCCCGCGACAGGTCGGGCACATGTCGAACTGCACCCCGCCGCGTTCGAGGGTCTGCATGGCGGCGTTGTCGTTCGGGCACATCAGCAGCGGCATCGGCGTCTCCTTCTATCGTCCGGAAACAGCTACGGGCGACGAAGGCTCCGGCCAAGCCGGCGCGGCGATCCGCCGCTGTCAGTCCTGCGCGGGCGGCGCCGGCATCAGGTCGCCGTAGGGCGCGGCGTCCTCAAGCGCCCGCATGAAGGCCGGACGCGCCATCAGCCGCGCGTGCCAGGCTCGCAATCTCGGCCGGTCTCCGAACGGAACCAGGCGTCGGGCGTAGGTGGTCAGCGGCGCGCCGGCGCAATCCGCCAGCGTGAAGGTCTCCCCGGCAGCCCAGACGCGTCCGTCCGAAAGCCGCTCCTCCAGCCAGTCCCAGGCGCGCGCCAGCACCTGTGCGTCCTGCTCCGCCCCGAACGGATCGCGGCTCCCGGCTGGCCGGAACCTCTCCTGCACGATCCGGTTCATCGGGCCGCCGACGTAGTGGTCGATCACCCGGTCCACCAGCCGCGCCTCCAGCGCCGCCTCCGGATCGGCGGGAATGAGCCGCCCGCCGCCCGCGTGGCGATCCATCCATTCGATGACCACGCTGGACTCGTAGAAGGCCCGGCCCTCCGCATCGACCAGCGCCGGCATCTTGCCGAACGGCGACACCGCCCGGAACTCGGCCATCAGCGCCTCGTCTGTATGATCCACCACCCGCAGCTCGAACGGCAGGCCCAGCTCGTAGGCCGCCGTCGCCGCCTTCTGCCCGTATCCGGAATAGGGGTGGTGCCAGAGGGTGAAGCTCATCCGATGTCCTTTCGCCCGATGGGGATGGCGCCGCCGGGCGCCCGCACCTTGCCGGTCATCGATGCGTCTCCAGTTCCCGGGCGAGATTCTCCAGCATCTCGGCGCAGCCTTCCTTGCGCAGGGGAATGTGGTCGCCGCCATCGTCGCCGTAATAGACGCCCTGTTCAGTGTAGATCAGCCGCGTGCCGTCGCCGTCGGGGAACAACTCGACGGTGGCCAGGGACGCCGACTCCCGCCGCAGATCGTCGCCCAGTTCGCGACCCATGACGTAAGCGAGGATGATCCGGCTGTTCTCGGCAAGGTCGAGGAAGACCGTCTCGTTGAACCCGACCGGCGTTTCGGGGCCGCCGAAGCGATAGCGCCCGCCGCCATGCGCGCCGATGCGCAGGTCGTGCCGCCAGTCGAGGATCGTCGCGCCGGGGGACTCGACGAACCACCGGCGGAAGGCGTCCGGATCGGACCAGGCGCGGAAGACGCGCGCGGGCGAGGCCTCGTAGCGGCGCTCGAGGGTGAACATGCCGTGGGCGAGCGGATCGGTCATTCGCGGGGCTCCGTTTCGGGTTTGGTCTGCTCGAGGAACAGGCCGAGGCGGTCGAGGCTGCGCTCGACCGACCGGCGACGGTCGTTCAGCCAGCGCTCGGCCGCGGTGAGGGCCTCCGGCTCGACCCGGCAGGTGCGCACCCGCCCGACCTTCTCGCTGACGACCAGGCCTGCGCCCTCCAGCACCTTCAGGTGCTGCATCACCGCCGACATCGACATCGGCAGCGGCCCGGCCAGCTCGCTGACCGAGGCGGGACCGCGCGCCAGCCGCTCGACCATGGCCCGCCGGGTGGGGTCCGACAGGGCCTGAAAGGCGAGATCGAGCGGCTGTTGCTGAAGCATTCACTTAAGTATCGTGGCGACGGTGTTGGCGCAACCCCTCGTTAATCGACGCGGCGCACGCTTCCGGAACTCGTGTTGGGGAGACGCGCGATGTCGACCATCCAGACCGGCGGCTTCCGGCGCCAGCGCGACCATTTCGAGCCGCAGGACGCCGATCCGCAGGAGCAGCGTCGGCTGCGCGGCCTGCTCGAACAGATCGACTACGCCGCCTTCGTCGCCAACCGCGAGGTCATCGGCCAGTTGTTGCCGAAGGTCGACGCGGCCGCCTTCCAGCGGCTGGCGGTGCTAACCGCCACCGCCCGCGGCAAATGGGTGGCCGAGAGCCTGCGCCAGTCCGAGTCGGGAGCGCCGTCCACGGTCGACCAGATCGCCCGGCTGACCGCGGCGCGGGCCGCCTACGAGGAGCTGGCCGAGGCCTACGAGGGCCTGCGCCGCATGGTCGAGCGCGGCTACCTGAGCCTGCGCTGACCTACTGCTGATCCAGCGGCTGCGGCCGGGTGGTGATCGGCGCGTCCGGGTCGACCGGCGGTTGCTCGGCGGCGGTGGGCGGCGGCCCGGCGGGAGCGGCCGGCTCGGTCGGAACGACCACGACCAGAGGCTGCGGCTCGATCGCCGGGGCCGGCGGCGGCGCGACCACGGCGGCGGCCGGCCGGTTGTTCGCGGCCGTCGACGGGGCCGACGGTTCGCTCGACCGGGGCCGCGACGGCGCCGGCTGCGGCGCGGCGCGAGCCGGCGGCGCCGCAGCCGGAGCGACCTCGGCCGAAGTCGGGGGGGCGGAAAGCGGCGTGGCGTCGATCGACGGTTCGAAAGTCTCCGGGGCAGGCGCGGGTGCGACGCCAGTCGCCGTGGCCGACGCCGCCTCCGGCTCGGCCGGAACGCCCCGGCTCAACCACCAGGCGCCCAGTCCCGCCCCCGCGATCACGGCGGCGGCGGCGCCGGCATAGAGCGGCAGACGGCCCGGCGGCCGCGAACGCCGAGGCGCGGCGGGGTCCGCGACGGCGGCGGGCCTTGGCGCGACGGCGGCTGGCTCGGGCGCGCGACGCAAGGCGGTCGCGGGCGCGACGTCGGCGGCGGGCAGCGGCCGCACGGTCAGGTCGGGCTGGCGCGCCGGCTGCGGGGTCTCCGCCGCGGTCGGGCGGACCTCAGGCGCGTCCGTCAGAGGCGCGACCGGACCGGCGGCCGGTGGGGCCTTCGGCGCGGGCGCGGCGGGGGCCGGTCGCGCGGGGGCGGCGCGCGGGATCATGGATCCGCTCAGGATCGAGGCCCCCGGCCGCGCCGGCGGGGCGGCCGGTCGGGCCGCTGGCAGCGGCGCGCGCGGGACGTTCGGGGGCGTCGGCGAGGGAGCGTCCGGCGGCTCCGGCAGCGGGGCGAGGCGCTCGCCCTTCGGCAGCGGACCGGCGCGGAACACGGTCGCGGGCGGGCGGCCCCATTCGACCGGGCGACGGAAGGGCTGCGGGGTCCCGTTGACCCGCGGTTCGCTGGTGTCGGCCATGGCTACTCCGGCGCCGGCGGGCGGCGCGACTCGAACGCAAACAGGCGGCCAGGGTGGCGACCGATCTGGCCGCTTTCGTGACGCCTCAGTTCTTCAGCCGGTAGCCCGTGCGGAAGATCCAGCCGACCACCGCCAGGCACAGCAGGAAGAAGCCGAGCGTCGCCGAGGCGCTGACCGCCAGGCTGACGTCCGAGCTTTCGTAGAAGGCCCAGCGGAAGCCGGAGATCAGATAGACCACCGGGTTGAACAGGGTCACGGTCCGCCACGGCTCGGGCAGCATGTCGATCGAATAGAAGGCGCCGCCGAGGAAGGTCAGCGGCGTCACCACCAGCATCGGCATGAACTGCAGCTGCTCGAAATTCTGCGCCCAGATGCCGATGATGAAGCCGAACAGGCTGAAGGTGGTCGAGATCAGGATCAGGAAGCCCAGCATCCAGACCGGGTGCAGGATCTGCAGCGGCACGAAGAAGGACGCCGTGGCCAGGATGATCAGGCCCAGCACCGCCGACTTGGTCGCCGCGGCCCCGACATAGGCGATGACGATCTCCAGCGGCGACACCGGCGCCGACAGAAGCTCGTAGATGGTGCCCGTGAACTTCGGGAAGTAGATCCCGAACGAGGCGTTGAAGATCGACTGGGTGAACAGGCTGAGCATGATCAGCCCGGGCACGATGAAGGCCCCGTACGCGACGCCGTCGATCTCGGTCATGCGGCTGCCGATGGCCGAGCCGAAGACCACGAAATACAGCGCCGTGGTGATCACCGGGGTGACCACTGACTGCCACAGGGTGCGCAACGCCCGCGCCATCTCGAAACGATAGATCGCCCAGACGCCGTAGCCGTTGAAGCTCATCACGCCGCCTCCGCCTGCGAGCCGTGGACCAGGCCCACGAATATGTCCTCCAGCGAGCTCTGCCGCGTGGACAGGTCCTTGAAGCCGATGCCGAGGTCGCTCAGCCGGCGCAGCAGCGAGGGCACGCCGGTCCTGTCGGCGTTGGAATCGAACACGTAGTCCAGCGCCTCTCCGCCGTCCCTGAGCTCCAGCGACCATTCACCCAGTTCCGGCGGCAAGGCCGCAAGCGGCTCCTGCAGGTGCAGGGTCAGGGTCTTCTTGCCCAGCTTCTTCATCAGCTCGGCCTTGTCCTCGACGAGGATCAACTCCCCCTTCAGGATCACCCCCACCCGGTCGGCCATCTCCTCGGCCTCCTCGATGTAATGGGTGGTCAGGATGATGGTGACGCCGCGCTCGCGCAGCCGCCGGACCATGGCCCACATGTCCTTGCGCAGCTCGACGTCGACGCCGGCGGTCGGCTCGTCGAGGAACAGGATGTCCGGCTCGTGGCTCAGCGCCTTGGCGATCAGCACCCGGCGCTTCATGCCGCCCGACAGCGTCATGATCTTCGCGTCCTTCTTGTCCCACAGGCTGAGGTCGCGCAGCACCTGCTCGACATAGGCGGCGTTCGGCGGCCGACCGAACAGGCCGCGGCTGAAGTTGACCGTGGCCCACACCGTCTCGAAGGCGTCGGTGGTCAGCTCCTGCGGCACCAGGCCGATCTTCATCCGCGCGCGGCGGTAGTCGGCCTGGATGTCGTGGCCGTCCGCGACCACCCGCCCGCTGGTGGGCGTGACGATGCCGCAGACGATGGAGATCAGCGTCGTCTTGCCGGCGCCGTTCGGTCCCAGCAGGGCGAAGATCTCGCCCTTCCGGATCGTCAGATCGACGGGTTTGAGGGCCTGCAGGCCCGATTTGTAGGTCTTGGTCAGACCTTCGATGGTGATGACCGGCTGCATCGACGCCCTCCGAGGTCCACGCCAGATATGCGTCGTCCTGCCGCACCTCAAGGGCCCGACCCGGCTAGCGGAGCCATATCCTCCCTGGCGTGTTTCGTTGGCCGTGCCCGTGAGTCTCGCCCGTCTCATCCCCCGACTCCCCGGACAAGCGGGCCGCACCCGCCGTCGTGCGGCCCGCGAAGCGCTCGAGTGGGTGGCCCGCATCGGCTACGGTGCGCGGGGGTTCGTCTACCTGTCCGCCGGAATCCTGACCCTGCTCGCGGTTCTGGACCGGATGGATGGCGCGGCCGGCGCCCGTGAGGCCCTGGCGTGGCTCTCGCAGCAGCCGTTCGGCAGGGCCTGGCTGCTCCTCGCCGGCTGCGGCCTGCTGGCCTTCGTCCTGTGGCGCGGCCTGCAGTCGATCTTCGACGCCGACCACGAAGGCAAGGACTGGCACGGAGTGAACACGCGACTGAGCCAGGCCTTCAGCGGGCTCGGCTACGCCTTCCTCGCCTTCAGCGCCTTTCGCCTGCTTCTGCATCCGCCGGCGGATCCGATGGCCGAACAGGCGATGAGCGGGCGCGAACGGGCCGAACAGCTACTTTCCCTCCCGCTCGGCAACTGGCTGCTGGTCGGCGTCGGCCTGTGCATCGCCGGGGTCGGCGTCGCCAACGTAGTCAAGGCCTGGCGGGACGATTTCACCGAATACCTCGCCTGCTCGGCCAAGCTGTGCCGGCGGGTCGCGCCCCTCGCACGCGCCGGCTACATGGCGCGGGGCTTGGCATGGCTGCCGCTGGCCGCGCTCGTGGTCCTTGCGGGCCTGCATGCCCGACCGGCCGACGTGACCAGCTTCGGCGCCGCGCTGGACGCCGTCGAACGCCAGCCGGCCGGGGCGTGGTTCCTCGTTCCCGCGGCGCTCGGCTTCATGGCCTTCGGAGCCTTCTCGTTCGTGGAGGCGCGCTTCCGCCGCATTCGCCCTCCGCCCGAGGTGCTGCCCTCCTGAACAAGAGGAGCCCCGGCGTCTCCACCGGGGCTCCGGAATCGTCAGTCGTCGAAATCTAGTCCAGCGGGGCGACGACGATGCGCGGCGGGGGCGCTTCGCTCGCGGCCGGGGCGGTATTCAGCGTCACCGTGGTTTCGCTGGCCTCGACAGCGGCCTCCGCCGGGACGGCCACGGGCTCCGCCGCCCGCTCGACCGGGGTCGGGGCCGGAGCGGCGCGTCGAACCGGCGCGGCGCGACGCACGGGCGTCGCTGCAGGCGCGACGTTGCGCGGCAGGGGCGCTGCCTCGACCGGGGCGGGGGCCGGCGCCGACTCGGCGGCGGTCAGGGCGGCCGGGGCTGCAGCGGGCATCACCGGGGCGGTCGCGGCGGGCTCGGCCAGGGCCGGCGTCTCGCGCCCGCCGTCCATCAGCATCATGGCGGCGGCTCCGCCCAGGACCAGCACGCCGACCGGCGCCAGGATCATCCAGCTGCGGACCCCGCTCTTGCGCGCCTTCCGGCTGCGTCCGCGGGCATAGACAGGGACATAGGCCTCCTCTGCGCGCGGCGCGGTCGCCTCTGTATAGGTGCGGGCGGTTTCGTCAGTATAGGTCAGGGACATTCTGCTTTCCTCCAGATATTCGGAGCAGCAGAACCGGTTGGAGCGATCACGGTTCCGCGAAGATCTGCAAAGCCCTCAAGAAACACTTTGCTGACACAGATGAGGCTCAAATCGTGCAGCTTCAGGCGTTTGGCTGTTCTTTTTCCGGCGATCTGCGGGGGACTCAAGGGCCAAAGATTACGTTGCGTCACCGCCGCATCGGCGCCACGCCTCTCGGCAAAGCGCCTCCGAAACGTCCCCGGATTCGCCGGGCGGTTGACCGGCGGGACACGCTTGTTCATCACCGGAGACGGCGGCGTTCAGACACGGAGTGACGTGGACATGGGTCTGGTGGCGAACATCCGGCGCGACCTGCGCTTCGTGAGGGGACTGCGCCGCCTGCTGAACCGCATCAAGCCGATCGATCTCGACAGTCCCGTTCTCGTCTGTGACGACTGGGAAGAGGCGGTCGACCGGTTTCCGGACCACGTCGCCATCGAGGACGACCGGCGGGCGACCAGCTATCGCGAACTTGACGCCATGGCCAACCGGTTTGGCCACTGGGCCCAGGGCCGACGCCTCAAACGGGGCGACACAGTCGCCCTGGTGATGCTGAACCGCGCCGAATACATCGCCGCCTGGATGGGACTGGCGAAGGTCGGGGTCGGCGCGGCCCTGATCAACACCAACCTGACCGGTCACGCCCTCGCCCATTGCCTGGCGATCTCCAACGCCTCCCAGGTGATCACCGACGAGGACTGCTGGCGCAAGGTCGAGGAGGCCCGATCGCTGGTCGGGCGAAACCTGATGCTCTGGGTGCTCGGTCTGGCCGACGCCGATGAGGCGGACGAGCGCCGCAGTCTCGACAAGCCGGTGCGCAGCGGCTCCTCGGTGCGGCCCGCCCGCTCGGTGCGCGCCGGGCTGACCAACCGCGACACGGCGCTGTACATCTACACTTCGGGCACCACCGGCCTGCCCAAGGCGGCCAAGGTTACCCACGCCCGGGCGCGGACCTACATGCGCGCCTTCGCCGGCGCGACCGCCGCGACCGAGAAGGACGTCACCTACAACGTCCTGCCGCTCTACCATTCCACCGGCGGGCTCGTCGGCATCGGCCCGGCCCTGCTCAACGGCGGACGGCTGATCCTGCGCAAGCGCTTCTCGGCGACCAACTTCTGGCCCGATGTGAAGACGACTGGCGCCACCCTGTTCGTCTACATCGGCGAGTTGTGCCGCTATCTGGTCAACTGTCCGGAGCACGCCGACGAGCGCGCCCACAAGCTGCGGCTGGCCTTCGGCAACGGCCTGCGACCCGACGTCTGGACCGATTTCCGGAAGCGCTTCGCCATTCCCGACATCCTCGAGTTCTACGGCTCGACCGAGGGCAACGTCTCGCTGTTCAACTTCGACGGCAAGCCGGGCGCCATCGGCCGCGCCCCAAGCTTCCTGAAGAAGCAGATCAACTTCCGGCTGGTCCGTTTCGACCTCGACACAGAGATGCCGGCACGCGGCCCGGACGGCCTGTGTCAGCCCGTGCGGCCGGGCGAGGTCGGGGAGGCGATCGGCCGGATCGGCGACGACACCCGCCACGCCTTCTCCGGCTATGCCGACAAGGCCGCGTCGGAGAAGAAGATCCTGCGCGACGTCTTCGTCCGCGGCGACCGCTGGTTCCGCACCGGCGACCTGATGCGCCAGGATTCCGAGGGCTACGTCTATTTCATCGACCGCATAGGCGACACCTTCCGCTGGAAGGGCGAGAACGTGTCCACCGCCGAGGTCGAGCAGCGCCTGGCCGACGCGCCGGGCGTGAAGGAGGTCATCGCCTACGGCGTGCCGGTGCCCGGACAGGACGGCAAGGCCGGCATGGTCGCCCTGGTCGTCGACGGCAGGTTCGGCGCGCGCGCCTTCGCCGACTGGGTCGACCAGGAGCTCCCCGCCTACGCCCGCCCGGTGTTCGTGCGGCTGATCAAGGCGGCCGAGACGACCGGGACCTTCAAGTACCGCAAGGTCGATCTCGTCGCCCAGGGCTTCGATCCGGAGCAGGTCGACGGGCCGCTGTACGTGCGCGGCGGCAAGAGCGGCTACACCAGGCTGAGCGAAGCCGCCCGGGCCGCCATACTGAGCGGCGACACGCGTCTCTGACGAGCGGCGTTCGCAACCGCCCCTTAATCATTAACGGCGATGGTCGGCGTCTCTCGCGCGCGCAGGATTCCGGCCTTTCATGTTCCAGATTATCGGCATCGTGCTGCTGTTCTCGATGGTCTTCGGCAGCTACATCCTCGCGGGCGGCAAGATGGAGGTTATCCTCCACTCCCTGCCCTACGAACTGATGGCCATTCTCGGCGCCGGGGTGGCGGCCTTCCTCATCGGCAACAGCGTCGCCACCATCAAGTCCACTCTCAGCGGTTTCGGCAAGGTCTTCGCCGGCAACAAGTGGAAGAAGGGCGACTACAAAGATCTGCTGTCGCTGCTGTTCCAGCTCACCAAGACGATGAAGTCCAAGGGCGTCATTGCGCTGGAGAGCCACATCGAGAAGCCGGCCGAGTCGCCGATCTTCCAGAAGTACCCGAAGATCCTGAAGGACCACTTCGCCACCGACTTCATCTGCGACACCCTGCGCATGATGACCATGAACCTCGAGGATCCGCACCAGATCGAGGACGCCATGGAGAAGCAGCTGGAGAAGCACCACCACGAGGGCCTCGCCGGCGCGCACGCGCTTCAGACCATGGCCGACGGCCTGCCCGCGCTCGGCATCGTCGCGGCGGTGCTGGGGGTCATCAAGACCATGGGCTCGATCACCGAGCCGCCGGAGATCCTCGGCGGCATGATCGGCGGCGCTCTCGTCGGCACCTTTCTCGGGGTGTTCCTCGCCTACGGCCTCGTCGGGCCGATGGCCGTGCGCCTGAAGGACATCGTCGATGGCGACCACGCCTTCTACAAGATCATCCAGTCGGTGCTGGTCGCCCACCTGCACGGCAACGCCGCGCAGATCTCGGTCGAGATCGGCCGCGGCGATGTGCCGACGACGGCCCAGCCCTCGTTCGCGGAGCTGGAAGAAGCCCTCTCCGGCGCCCCGACCGAGGCCTGAACTCACGGACCGCTCACGCGGCTTCAAACATGATCACGCGCGCGGGAACACCGCTGTCCGCCGCCGGTTGACCTTCCGACGGATCGAAGAAGCGGGCGGAGAGGTTCGCCCGCGCGATCGTCTGAGGACCCCTGGATGCGACTGATCACCCTCACCCTCGCCGCCGCCGGCGCTCTGGCGCTCGCCGCCTGCTCGGGCGGCGAAGACACCGCCGCCACCGACGCCGCCGACGCCGGCGCAGACACGGGAGCCATGGCTCCCGCCGACGGCGCAATGGCGCCGACGGACGGTTCGGCGCCCGCGGACGGCGCGACGCCGACGACGAGCCCCGACGGAACCATGACCTCGCCCGACGGGACGACCACGACTCCTGGCACGACGCCGCCGCCGACCCTGCCGCCCGAGGGCGACACGCCGACGACGACGCCGCCGCCGCAATAAGGCGAGCCGCCAAGATCGGACGGAAGGGGCCGCTCCGACGGCCCCTTCCTCTGGCTGCGTTACAGAGTTCACGAACCCGTGAGAATTCGCTTGCGCGGGCGGTCACGTTCCCGTTATCTCGGGCCTGCGGGGATTCATGACCTCGCGTGACCCTTCTGAAGGACAACCCAATGCGCATCACCGCTCTGATCGCCGCCTCGGCCGCCGCTCTGGCCCTGGCCGCCTGCCAGCCGGCCACCGAAGAAGCCCCGGCCGCCGACGCCGCCGCCGCCGACGCCGCTGCTGAAACCGCCACCGACGCCGCCGCGACCGCCGACGCCGCCGCCGCCGACGCCGCCGCCGCCGCTGGCGACGCCGCTGCCGCCCCGGCCGCCGACGCTTCGATGGCTCCGGCCGCCGACGCCGCTGCTCCGGCCGCGACCCCGGAAGCCGCTCACTAAGAGCGACATTCGGTTTGGCCTTCGGGCCAGCATCGAAATGAAAGGGTCGCCCTCGCGGGCGGCCCTTTTTTCTTGTCCGCGAGCGACCGGCCGCCGCTCGGCGGAACATTGGGCGAGCAGGGGTATTCCTGACAGGCGAACCAAAGCTTTGCAGAGGATCACCATGCGCATTTCCGTCCTGATCGCCGCCTCGGCCGCCGCTCTCGCCGTGGCCGCCTGCCAGAACAACGCCGAAGACGCCGGGACCATGACCGATGAGGAGGCCGCCGCGGCCGCCGACGCCGGGACCGACGCCGCGGCTACCGGCGCCGAAGGTTCGATGGCCGCCACGGCCGCCGGGAGCTCGGGCGGCTACGCCAGCGGCTCGGCGGGCTCCGGCGGATCGTCCACCACGGGCTCCAGCGGGTCCGGAGGCGAATCGATGAGCGGCGCCCCGGGCGGCGCCGTGACCGGCGGCGCGTCGGTTCCGAGCGCCAGGGCCGGCCAGACCCCGGCGGATGGTGCGCCGATGGAGCCGGCCAACATGACCGACACCGAGCGGCGGCTGAATCCGCAGCAAAATCCGGGACAGTAACCGCCGTCGGCGTTTCCCGCGGCCCGGCCAGGGCCTAAGGGAGGGCGATGACGGACGACCGCTCGCCCCGCCTGGTCTGGACCGATGACGGCGCGCCCCGCTCCGACCGGTTCGGGGACGTCTACTTCTCGCGAGAGGACGGCCTGGCCGAAAGCCGGGCCGTCTTCCTCGCCGGCTGCGGCTTGCCTGACGCGTGGGCGGGCCGGGACCGGTACACCGTCGCGGAACTCGGCTTCGGGACCGGCCTGAACATCGCCGCCCTGCTCGACCTGTGGCGTCGCCAGCGCCCGGCGGGGGCGCGGCTTCACGTCTTTTCGGTCGAAGGCTTTCCCCTCACACGTGAAGAGGCGGCGCATGCCCTCTCGGCCTGGCCCGAACTCGCCGACGTCGCTCGGGCCCTGCTGGACGTGTGGCCGCTCCCGACCCCGGGCTTCCACCGCCTCGACCTGCCGCAGTTCGGCTGCACCCTCGATCTCGCCGTCGGCGAGGTGGAATGGGCCCTGTCGCAATGGGCGGGACGAGCCGACGCCTGGTTCCTCGACGGCTTCGCGCCCTCGACCAACCTGGCCATGTGGTCCGACTCCGTGCTGGACCGGATCGCCGACCTGTCCGCTCCCGACGCGCGCGTCGCCACCTTCACCGTCGCCGGCGCCGTACGCCGCGGCCTGGCGGCGCGCGGCTTCAGCGTCGACAAACGCCCCGGTCATGGCCGCAAGCGGGAGCGGCTGGAGGCGCGCCGGACCGGCGCCGCCGCCGCCGCGCGCCGGCCCACGGCCGCCATCGTCGGCGCGGGCGTGGCCGGCGCCGCCTTGGTCCGGGCCTTCCGGGCGCTCGGCGCCGATCCGGTCGTGATCGAGGCGGAAGGACCCGGGGCCGGAGCCAGCGGCTTTCCCGCCTCCCTGGTGACGCCGCGCCTCGATGTCGGCGACGGCGCCATCGCCGCCCTCTTCGCCCAGGCGCTGCGACGGGCCGCGGATCTTTATCGCGCGATCCCGGGCGCCGTGATCGCCGAAGGCGTGCTGCAGCTCGAACAAGCGCTCCGGGACGCCACGCGCCACGCCCGCGTGGCCGCCCAGCCGATCTGGGCCCCGGGCGCCATGGCGGTGCTCGACGCCGCGGCCTGCGTCGACCGCCTCGGCGAGCCGGTGCAAGGCGGCGGACTGCTGATGCGCGAGGCCCTCGCCGTGCGCGGCGGCGCGATCCTCGAGGCCTGGCTGGAAGGGGCGAATGTGCTCCCCTTCGCGGCGGCCGCTGTCGAGACCGCCGAAGCCGGTTGGCGGATGCGTGACGGGACCGGGCGGGTGCTGATCGAGGCCGATGTGGTCGTCCTCGCCGCCGGCTGGGGGTTGGCAGGGCTCGCCCCCCAGTTGCCGCTGACGCCTGTGGCCGGCCAGGCCGATTGGGTCGAAGGCGTCGCGACGCCTCCCGTCGCCTGGGGAGGCTACGCTGTTCCAACCGGCGCCGGACTCCTCTTCGGGGCCACCCATGCAAGAGGCCAGACCGTGACTCAGCCGACAGCCGCGGCGACCGAAGCCAATCTTGAGACGCTCGCGGCGCGCCTGCCCGGGCTGGCCGCGCGGGTGCAGGCGGCCGCCTCCCGTCAGTCCCGGGCCGCCGTGCGGGCGACCACCCCCGACCGTTTGCCGCTCGCGGGGGAGATCGAGCCTGGCCTGTTCGTCCTCGGCGGACTGGGTTCCCGTGGCTTCTGCGCCGCGCCCCTGCTGGCCGAACACGTCGCGGCCCTCGCGGCGGGGGCGCCGTCCCCTCTGCCCCGGGAGCTCGCCCGACGCGTCGACCCTCTTCGCTTCAAAGGGGACTTGTGAAACCGCCAGTTCAGGAGGACGGTTGGGCTCCTGGGGCATCGATCCGGAGGTGACCAATGCGCTCTGTACTTTTCGGCGGCCTCGGCCTTCTCACCGCCCTCGGCGCCTGCGCCCCCACGGCTGAACGCGCCGATGGCGAGGTCCCGCCCCGCGCACGCCAGTGCTTCAGCATCCAGCAGGTCGACAATTTCCGACAGGGCCGGCCGGACCAGGTGTTCATCCGCGTGCGTCGCAATGACGTCTACGAGTTGACCGCCGCCGGCTGCATGGACCTCGACTTCGCCAACCGCCTCGCCCTTCTGCCGGACGGCGCCGGGCTGGCCGGAAGCCGGTTGTGCACCGACGACTGGGCCCGCATCGTGGTGCCTGGCTCGACTTCGCCCAACTCCGTTTGCCGCGTCCGGATCAGCCGCAAGCTGACCGAGGCGGAGATCGCGGACCTGCCGGCGGCGCACCGCCCCTGACCGTCAGCCCTTCTGGGCGTAGCCCAGCCGCCGGTTGAGCCGCTCGACCAGGTCGATGGCCGTGTCGGCGATCACCGAGCCGGGCGGGTACACCGCCGCGACCCCCGCATCCAGCAGGGGCTGCACGTCGGCCGGGGGGATGACCCCGCCGACGACCACGGTGATGTCCTCCCGACCCAGCTTCTTCAGCTCGGCGATCAGCTCCGGCGCGAGCGTCAGGTGGCCGGCCGCCAGCGACGAGGCGCCGACCGCGTGGACGTTCTTCTCCACCGCCTCGCGCGCCGCCTCGGACGGGGTCTGGAACAGCGAGCCGGCGGTGACGTCGAAGCCGAGGTCGCCGTAGGCGGTGGCGACCACCTTCTGGCCGCGGTCGTGGCCGTCCTGGCCCAGCTTGGCGATGAGGATCCGCGGCGGGCCGCCGTCGTTGTCGACGAAGGCGGCGACCATGTCGCGCGCGCGGCTGACCTTCGGATCGGCCCCGGCCTCCTTCGCATAGACGCCGGAGACGGTCTGCACCGTCGCCACGTGCCGGCCGAAGGCGGCCTCCAGCGCGTCCGAAATCTCGCCGACGGTGACCCTGGCGCGCGCCGCCTCGACGGACAACTGCAGCAGGTTGGCCTTGCCGCGCGCGCCGTTGGTCAGGGCCTCCAGAGCCGCGTTCGTCGCCGTTTCGTCGCGCTCGGCGCGCAGCCGCTTGAGCTTGTCGATCTGGGCGGCCAGCACGGCGGCGTTGTCGACCTTGAGCACCGGAATGTCGTCGACGTGATCGGCGAGGTATTTGTTCACGCCCACCACGGTCTGCTGGCCGGTATCGATCCGCGCCTGGGTCCGGGCCGCCGATTCCTCGATGCGCAGCTTGGGCACGCCGGCCTCGATGGCCCTGGCCATGCCGCCCAAGGCCTCGACCTCGGCCATGTGGGCGCGGGCCTTCTCGGCCAGTTCATGGGTCAGGCGTTCGACGTAGAAGCTGCCGCCCCACGGGTCGATGACCCGGGTCAGCCCTGTCTCCATCTGCAGCAGCAGCTGGGTGTTGCGGGCGATCCGGGCCGAGAAGTCGGTCGGCAGGGCCAGGGCCTCATCGAGGCTGTTGGTGTGCAGGCTCTGGGTCTGCCCGCCCGCCGCGGCCATGGCCTCGACCATGGTGCGCGAGACGTTGTTGAACACGTCCTGGGCCGCCAGCGACCAGCCCGAGGTCTGGCAGTGCGCCCGCAGGCTGAGCGAGCGCGGGTCCTTCGCCCCGAACTTCGCCACCGCCTCGGCCCACAGCAGGCGGCCGGCGCGCAGCTTGGCCACCTCCATGAAGTAGTTCATGCCGATGGCCCAGAAGAAGCTCAGGCGCGGCGCGAAGCGGTCGATGTCGAGGCCGGAGTCGACGCCGGCCTTCAGATACTCGACGCCGTCGGCGAGGGTGTAGGCCAGCTCCAGGTCGGCCGAAGCTCCGGCCTCCTGCATGTGGTAGCCGCTGATCGAGATCGAGTTGAACTTCGGCGCGTGCTCGGCGGTCCAGGCGAAGATGTCCGACACGATCCGCATGCTGGGGGCCGGCGGATAGATGTAGGTGTTGCGGACCATGAACTCCTTGAGGATGTCGTTCTGGATGGTCCCGGTCAGGGCGCTGTGCGGCACGCCCTGCTCCTCGGCCGCCACGACATAGAGGGCCAGCACCGGCAGCACGGCGCCGTTCATGGTCATCGACACCGACATCTGGTCCAGCGGTATGCCGTCGAACAGGGTGCGCATGTCGTAGATGCTGTCGATGGCCACCCCGGCCATGCCGACGTCGCCCTTCACCCGCGGGTGGTCGGAGTCGTAGCCGCGATGGGTGGCCAGGTCGAAGGCGATCGACAGCCCCTTCTGCCCGGCGGCGAGGTTGCGCCGGTAGAAGGCGTTGGACTCCTCCGCCGTCGAGAAGCCGGCGTACTGCCGGATCGTCCACGGGTTGGAGGCGTACATGGTCGGGTAGGGGCCGCGCACATAGGGCGCGATCCCGGGCAGGCCGTGGACGAAGTCCAGTCCCTCGGTCGCCCCCGGCCCGTAGGCGGGCGCGATCGGCAGCCCCTCCGGCGTGAGCCAAGGTTGGCGCGCCGGTCCGGCGCCGGTCGGCGACAGTTCGAGCGGGATCTTCGAGAAGTCGGGGAAGCTCATCGGGCCGCTCCTTCGGCTTCGAACGGGGCGGCGAGGCGGATCGGCGTCAGCGGCGCGCAGGCGTCGCCGCCCTCCGTCGCGCGAGCGTGTCCCATCGGTTCGACCGGGGCCGGACGGGGATCGGGATCGACGAACTTCGTCACCCCCACGAGGTGTTCGTTCCCCCCGCCGAGGGCGTGCTCCAGCGCCTGGCGGGCCCGCGCCACGCGCGGCTGGACCAGCCCGCCGCGCAGCGCCTCGACCAGTCCGCCCTCGGCCTCGATGATCCGGAACGCCTCCCAGCCCGCTTCGGCCAGTTCCCTCGTGCGCTGGTCGAGGAACCACGACCCCGCCGCCGGGTCGTCGACCCGGCCGAGGTGGGACTCCTCCATCAGCACCAGCTGGGTGTTGCGCGCCTGCCGCCGGGCGAAGGCCCCGGGCCGCCCGGCGGCCCGGGTGAAGCCGTCCAACACCACCGCGTCCGCCCCGCCCACGGCCCCGGCGAAGCCCGCCGCCGTCAGCCGCAGCAGGTTCGGCCACGGATCGCGCGCCGCCAGCATCCGCCGCGACGACCGCGTCTCGATGATCGCCGGCGCCTCGGTTCCGAAGGCTTTGCCGATCGAGCGCCACATCAGCCGCAGCGCCCGGAGCTTGGCGAGGCCGTCGAAATAGGTCTGGTCGACGGAGACGCCGAGCACCATCCCCCTCAGCGCCTGCTCCGCCGACATCCCGGCCGCCGTCGCCGCCTTCACCAGCGCCACGGCGTTCGCCGCCGCGAAGGCCAGCTCTTGGGCTATCGAGCCGCCGGCCTCGTGCGCGACGCGCCCCGAGGCGAGGAAGAAGGTCGCCTCCGGATAGGCCGCGGCATGCCGCGCCGCCGTATGCGCCGCCTCGGCGAGATGATCCTCCATGGCCCGGGGGGCTGCGCCCGTCTCCGCGAAGGCCGACAGCGGATCCAGGTGGAACATCAGCTTCGCCCGCGGCGCGCCCTTGGCCGTCGCCGCCAGCGCCTCCGCCGCCGCCGGGCCCTCCAGGCCCGCGTCCAGGCCCACCGCCGCCAGCTCCAGCGCCACCCCGTCCAGCGCCCGCGCCAGCCCGGCCGCGTCACGCGCCACGCCGCCGCCGAGCAGGACCGACGCCGCGCCGCCGGCGAGATCGGCCAACACGGCGGCGTTCGCCTCGCCGGCGTCGTCGGCCTCCACCAGGGTCCGAAGGTCCCACGCCCGACCGTATGCGTCCGAGCCGCGCGCGGCGAACAGCGGCTCCACACCGGTCGCCGCCGCGTACAGCGGCCTCACCGCCAGGCCGTCGGGATCGAGGTGCACCAGGCTCTCAAGCGGCCGGTCCTTCAGCGCCTTCTCGGCGAGCGCGCGCCACTCGGCGGGCGAGGGGGTCGGAAAGGTCAGCGACATGGCTGCTCCCATGCCTCCTTGCGGCGGCGGGGTCCAGAGGTGGGCGCATTCCGCCACATCCTGCGTTGCAGTTCAGGGGCGGGCCCCCACATCAGGGCTTAGTCTGAAGGAGCTTCCGATGGCCGACCTGTCCGCCTTCCCGATCACCCGCCGCTGGCCCGCGCGGAACCCGGAGGTCCTGCAGCTCTATTCGCTGAACACGCCCAACGGAGTGAAGGTCTCGATCATGCTGGAGGAGATCGGCCTGCCGTACGAGGCCCACCTCGTCGACATCATGAAGGACGAGAGCTGGACGCCCGAGTTCCTGTCGCTGAACCCCAACGGCAAGATCCCCGCCATCCTCGACCCCGACGGCCCGGGCGGGACGCCGCTGGCCCTGTTCGAATCCGGCGCCATCCTCGTCTACCTCGCCGAAAAGACCGACAAGCTCCTGCCGCCCGATCCCGCCGCCCGCTACCAGACCCTGCAGTGGGTCATGTTCCAGATGGCCGCCATCGGGCCAATGTTCGGCCAGGTCGGCTTTTTCCACCGCTTCGCCGGTCGCGACTATGAGGACAAGCGCCCGCTGCAGCGCTACGTGAGCGAGTCGAAACGCTTGCTCGGGGTGCTCGAAGACCGTCTCGCCGGCCGCGACTGGATCATGGGCGACTACACCATCGCCGACATCGCCACCCTGGGCTGGGTGCGCAATCTGATCGGCTTCTACGAAGCCCGCGACCTGGTGGCGTTCGACTCGCTGAAGCGCGTGCCCGCCTGGCTCGAGCGCGGACTGGCGCGGCCCGCGGTGCAGCGCGGCCTTGAGATTCCCTCGCGCGGCTGACCCGCCGGCGGGAACCCGCGCCCCGCCGTCAAGGTTCTCCCGGCGAAGGAGAAGATCGATGGGCATGACCGATCAGGTGATACGCGAGGTTCGCGGCGCCGGCGAGGACGCGAGCGACGCCCGGCTGCGCCGCATTCGCGAACTGCTGGCCGAAGCGCGCCATCGCGACAGCGACGAGGTGCTGGACGACATCGCGCGGGTGTTGGGCGAGCGGGTCCGCCCGGCCGGAATCTACCAGAAGCCGCTCGGCTAGAACGCGCGCCCGCGATCCCCGGATCAGCTCGGCCGGGGGCGGCAGGTTTGATTGAAAAGAATGGTGGACGCGACAGGGATTGAACCTGTGACCCCTACGATGTCAACGTAGTGCTCTCCCGCTGAGCTACGCGTCCGCCGTGACGGCCCTCGGGGGTGCCCGGGGGCGGGAAGGCGCGGTCTATAACCCGGCCTCGACGCCGACCGCAAGAGCCAAACGGCTGGTCGGCAACGCCTCCGCGCCGACGCCCCCAAGCCGCCGGCGGACCGGCCGGACCCGGTCCGCGCGGCCCGGAGCCCCGCCCAGGCGGCGAGTCTCCACGAGCCGGGCGTCGGCGCCCCTTGCAGTTAGGCCGCCACCATCCGTTCGACCTCGCCGACCAGGTCGCGCAGGTGCACCGGCTTGGAGAGAACCTTGGCCTGGGGGCTGGCCTGGGCGGCCGACAGGGCCACGGCGGCGAAGCCGGTGATGAACATGATGCGGATGCCCGGCTGGCGGGCGGCGGCGATGCGCGCCACCTCGATGCCGTCGGCCCCGGGCATGACGATGTCGGTCAGCAGCAGGTCCCACGGGCCCTGGTCCAGGGCATCGATGGCGTCGTCGCCGTTCTCGCAGTCGACCACCGAGTGCCCGGCGCGCTCGAGAGCGCGGGTCAGGAAGCCGCGAAGCGAGTGATCGTCTTCGGCCAGAAGGATGCGCGCCATTGGATTGTTCGTCCGCCCCGATCTTCAGAACCGCGAGGCTAGGCCCGGAGCGGTAAACCCGCGATGAAAAACACCGGTCCGGCGAACCGGGGCGTTCGCGCCGGCTGTGGATGAAGCGGCGAAACAGGCTATGCGTGACGGATGCATGCGGGCGAGGACGAGGCTGCGGGGGACGCCGGCGCGGACGGGGCGGCGGAAGCGGTCGAGGTGCTGCGTCCCGACGCGCCGGGCCGCTTCGTGTTCGCCTCGCCCCATTCGGGCGTCGTCTATCCGCCGGACCTCGGCGCCGATCCGGATCTGCCCGAGGCCAGCCTGCGCAGCGCCGAGGACGCCCTCGTCGACCAACTGATCGCACCCGGCCTCGCCCGCGGCGCGGTATTGGTGCTGGGACGGATCGCCCGCACCTGGGTCGACCTCAACCGCGCGCCGGGAGATCTCGATCCCGCCCTGGTGGAGGGGGTCGACGCTCCCGCCTCGCCGCGCGCCATGGCGGGCTACGGGGTGGTGCCCCGGCTGACCGGCGACGGGCGGCCGCTCTACCGTCGCAGACTGACCCGCGCCGAGGTCGAGGCCCGGCTGGCCCGGGTCCACGCCCCCTACCACGCCGCCCTCGCCGCCGAGATGGCCGCGGCCCGCGAACGGTGCGGCGAGGCGGTGCTGGTCGACTGGCACTCCATGCCGGCCCGCGCGGCGGCCGGGCGCGGCGGCGCGCGGGGGCCCGACGTGGTGCTGGGCGATCGGCACGGCGGCGCCTGCGGGGCTGAGCTGACCCGTCGGCTGCGCGCCGAGTTCGAGGCGCTCGGCTGGCGCGTGGCCCTGAACCGGCCCTACGCCGGCGGCTGGACGACCCAGCGCTGGGGCCGGCCCGACGAGGGCTTTCACGCCATCCAGGTCGAGCTGAACCGCGCCCTCTACTGGGACGAGGCGGCGCGACGCCCCGGCCCGGGCTGGAGCCGCGCCGGCAGGGGCGTGGCGCGGGTCATCGCCCGGCTGCTGGCGACGACCGCCTGAGCCAAAAAAAAGCCGCGCCCGGAGGCGCGGCATGGAAAGTCTATAGGGAGGAAACGCCCAGGAAGGGCATAACGCCTCGCGGCGTCGTCAGGAAAGCTAGTGTGCAGCGCACAAATCGTCAAGCCGCCATTTCGCACCCGCGTTCACACGATGTAACGGCACGCTTCAGCCGTCGACGGGCCTCGTAACCGCTTACAGCGGCAAAATCGACCGCGCGGCCTGCGCGACTGCGAACAGACGTGGCCGTATCTGCAGGTTCACGGCTCCAGCAGCCGACGTGCGCTGCGGATGGCCCGCGCCGCCGGCGACGCCGCCTGTCGCCAGACCAGCAGGCAGAAGACCGCGACCACGCCAAGCGCCAGCCACACCGGTCCGAACAGCCAGGCCGCCGCCGCGAGGGCGAAATAATAGCCGCGCACCCCCTGGCTGAAGGCGCTGAGCGCCGGGTTCAGCAGCGCCCCGGCCGCCTCGCCCAAGCCGCGCCGGTCGGCCTCGGTGTGCAGCTCCGGCGCCGCCCCGATCAGGGCCAGCGCGTAGTTCATCTGGCGGATCGACCAGATGAAGTCGAGCAGGCCGCGGGCGAGGCAGAGAAGCACCAGGGCCAGCTTGGCCTCGAGCAGCCGGCTCGAGACCTCGCCCGGCCCCACCTCGGCGACCCCGCGCAGGGCCTGCTCGCCGCCGAACAGGATGCCCGCCACGGCCGCGATGAGCAGCAGATTGGTGGAGGCGAAAAAGCCGCCGGAGTTGATGGTATGGCCCATCAACTGGCTGTCGACGATGCGCACCTCGCGGTGGACCATGGCGTCCATCCACGCCCGGCGCACCACCATCATGTCGTCGTTCAACGTACCGCTGCGCATCGCCAGCAGCCGCAGCAGCGGGCCGTAGCCCAGCCAGCACAGCAGAAACAGGGCGAGGGCGGCGTAGTCGAAGGCGGTCATCTGCGCTCCACGGAGGGACGGGCGATGCTGACGCGCAACCGGCCGGCGCTCAAGCGACTTTCCCCGGTGGGCGCGCCTTGCTTCCGCCGGCCCGCCCGCCTATCACCCGCGCCTCCCGTTCGCAGTTGCACAACAGACGAGCCCGACATGAACCTCGACGCCATCCCCGTCGGTCCGAACCCGCCCTGGGACGTCAATGTGGTCATCGAGATCCCGCAGGGCGGCCTGCCGGTGAAGTACGAGATGGACAAGGCTTCGGGCGCCCTGTTCGTTGACCGCTTCCTGCATACGGCCATGTACTATCCCGGCAACTACGGCTTCGTGCCGCACACTCTGTCGGACGACGGCGATCCCTGCGACGTGATCGTGCTCAATCCGACGCCGGTGGTGCCGGGCTGCATCATCCGCTCGCGTCCGATCGGGGTGCTGAAGATGGAGGACGAGGCCGGCGGCGACGAGAAGATCCTCGCCGTGCCGGTCGACAAGCTGAACCCCTACTACACCGACATCGCCAGCTACCGGCAGCTGCCGGCCATCCTGGTCGAACAGATCGAGCACTTCTTCACCCGCTACAAGGACCTGGAGAAGGGCAAGTCGGTCACGGTCAAGGGCTGGGGCGACGCCGGCGAGGCCGCCGAGCTGATCGCCGCCGGCGTGCGCGCCCATCAGGCGAAACAGGCCGCCGAGAGCAAGGCCGCCAACGCCGCCTGAGGCTTGCGCCGCCTCTCCGGCGGACCGGGTTCACCCGGCGACCGCCGCGCCTTGGCCACAACAGGACCACAGGCCGTCGGTCCCCCGATCCCCCGCCGCAGAAGGAGGGGGGCGCCGCGGGGCACGGCGGAGCGGGCCGGGCTGCGCACGAAGCGCCGGGAGGTCCGGCGGGCTCGTCCATTCGCGAAGCGCGAACGGACGGTCGTCGCCATTCGCGAAGGCGCGGCGTCTGTTCCTGAAGACGAAGTGGCGGGCCGGCGCCGGCGCCGGCAGCGTCGGGTCGTTCGGGGCCCGCGGTCGGGCCTCGCTGGAGGACCCGAGATGTTCCGATTCGCCTGCGCCGCCGCCGCGGCCCTGCTGCTGTCCGCCCCGTCCGCGCTCGCGCAGGACCGGGGGCATGCCGTGTCCCTGACCTTCGAGACCGGCGCCACGACCGGGCGAGTGATGGTCGCCCTGTACGATTCCGCGGCCGCGTACCGGGGCGGGCCGGCCGTGGCCCGCGCCGCCATCGACGCTTCCGGTCCGGCGGTGGCGGTGTTCCGCGACCTCCCGAGCGGAGACTATGCGGTGAAGGCCTTCCACGACGTCGACGGCGACGGCGAGATGGACACCAACCCGTTCGGCATTCCGGTCGAGCCCTACGCCTTCTCCAACAACGCGCGCGGGGACATGGGGCCGGCCAGCTGGGAGCGGGCGCGGTTCACGGTTTCGGGCGACGTCGCCCAGACCATCCGCATCCGCTGAGGGAGGGGCCGATGGACGCCTCCCGCCGCGCCTTTCTCACCGGCGCCGCCGCCCTGTCAGCGGCGGTGCTGAGCCCCGAGACCGTCCGCGCCAGGGCCGCCATGCAGGCCGCCGCCGACTGGTCGCTGGCCACGATCGATGTCGAGGCCGACCTCGCCCCTCGCCCGATGCAGCTGGTGCACGGCCGGGCGCCCGAGGGGCTGGAGGGGACCCTGTTCCGCAACGGCCCGGGCAAGTTCCGCCGGCCCGGGGGGAGCGTCAGCCACTGGTTCGACGGCGACGGGCTGATGCGGGCCTTCCGGGTGCGGAGCGGGCAGGCGACGCTGGAGGCCCGCTTCGCCGACACGCCGAAGCGACGGCTGGAGAGCGCCCTGGACGCCGTGGTCACGCCGGGCTTCGGCACCGTCGGCGACGGGCGCGCGCGGGTCGGCGCTCCGGACGACGTCAACGCGGCCAACACCGCGGTGATGGCCGCCGGGGATGAGATCTGGGCGCTCTGGGAGGGCGGCTCGCCGCTGGCCATGGACGCCGGCGACCTGGCGACGCGCGGCTTCGTCACCCTGCGCGACGATCTGAAGGGCATGCCCTTCCAGGCCCATCCGCGGTTCGACCCGGACGGGACCATCTGGAACATCGGCCTGTGGGGCGACCGCATGGTGGTGTGGCGGCTGAATCCCGACCGCAGCCTGCACACGGCGCAGATCATCGAGCTGCCGCGCGCCAGCTACATGCACGACTTCACCGCGACCGCGCGGAGCCTGGTCATCGTGCTCCAGCCGTGGGTGTTCGAGCGCCGCGGCATGCCTTACGCGGCGCAGTTCGCGTGGAAGCCGGAGCTGGGGACGCAGGTGCTGGTCATCGACAAGGCCGACCTGACCCGCACGCGCACCTTCGAGCTGCCGACCTTCAGCTTCTTCCATCTCGGCGACGCCTGGGAAGAGGCGGACGGCACGATCCGCTTCGACGTCGCCGCCGCCTCCGACGTCGCCTTCGCCGTCGAGGGCGCGCGGGTGCTGGTCGAAGGGCGGGGCGCCGTCCCCGGCGATCCGGCGCGGCTCGCCATGGTCACGCTCCAGCCCGACGGGCGGGCGGAGATGGTCTCCTCGGGGGTCGACGCCGAATTCCCGAAGGGCGACCCGCGCCGGGCGGGGATACGCCGGCGCTACACTTCGCACGTCGCCGGCGAGGGGCGGGGACGGCCGCTGCCCACCGGACTGGCGGTGCACGACTGGGAGAGCGGCCGCTCCGACCGGTTCGACTTCGGCGAACGGATGATCACCGAGGAGGCGGTCTGGGTTCCGAAGCCGGGAGGAACCGGAGAGGCCGAGGCCTGGCTGGTGGCGCCGTCGATCAACCTCGCGCAAGGCGTGACCGAGCTGCACGTCTTCGAGACTGGCCGGGTGGCCGCGGGGCCGGTCTGCAGCTGGCGAGCGGACATCGCCCTGCCGGCCGGCTTCCACGGGGCCTGGGTCGGCTAGTACCAGCCGGCGGCGCGCAGGGCTCGGGCGTAGCGGCGACTGACCGGCGCCTCGATCCCGCCGTCGAGCAGCAGGGTGGCGCGGCCGTCGCCGCGGCGCACGTCGCGGACCGCGTCGCGGGCCACCCACCAGCTGCGGTGGGTACGCGCCCCTTCCTGCCCCTCCAGCTCGGCGACGGCGTCAGACAGTCGCATCAGGATCAGGTCCGAACCCCGGTCGGTGTGCAGACGCAGGTAATGATCCTCGGCCTGCACCGCGCGCAGGGTCGCGCCGCGCAGCTTCGGCGGAAGCCGGTCGAGGAAGCGGGGCGGGATGGCATCGGGGGCGGCGTGGGTCTGCACGGGCGTCCGCGACAGGAAGACGTTGAGCGCCGACAGGACGGCGGTGACCAGGGCTACCGGGCCGAGGAAGTAGGGCAGTCGCTCCCACGCCAGCGCCTGTCCGTCGTCGAAGAAGCGCGTCGTCACCGCCCAGACGATCACCGACAGAGGACCCGAGATCACGACGGTGAGCAGCAGCACCGACAGCCAGGGCCGACGGTCGAAGTCGACGAAGCGCTCCACGGCGCGTGAGCAGACGTGCCCCCACGCCGAGCCGATCAGCATCACCGTGGTCCAGTAGGTCAGGCGGAAGGCGAGAGAGACCTCGTCCATGCCGAAGGCCCCGGTCAGGGCCAGCACGATGCCCCCGGCGAGGGCCATGAACACGCCCCGCGCCAATGCCCGGTCGAGCGTCAGCCGGATCGGCTCCCTGCGAAACCCGGTATCGCTCATGCCGGCGGGGCCTCCCCGGCCGCGGGACCGCACACGGCCCGGAAGCCGGCCGCGGCGAAGCGCACCATGTAGTCGCAGGCGCTCTCCAGATCGCCCGAGCGGCACAGTCCGCCCGACAGCCGGTCGAGACGGCCGGTTTCGCCCAGGGTCAGGGTCAGGGCTCCCGACAGGTTGTGGTAGGCCCAGTAGAGATCGGCCTCGCGCGCCTGCGGCATGATCTGCTTGATCAACTCGATCAGGCGGCGGATGGCCGGGTCGAAATAGCGGGCCATGGTCTCGCCGCCGAAGGCGGGATTGGCGTTGGTCTGGGCCACCAGGGCGGCGTAGTGCTTCCATCCCGGCCCGCCCTTCAGCGACCACTGGAACGGCGGGCGCAGGAAGGCCTCGAACAGACCTTCCAGGGTCATGCCGTGGGGGCCGGCGTCGCGGGCGTAGCGGTTGATGGCCTCGACCCGCTCGTTGTTCCAGACCTCGGCGCGGCGGAGGAAGACCGCGTCGAACAGGTCCCGTTTGGCCCCGAAATAGTAGTGGACCAGGGCCGTATCGACGCCCGCCTCGCGCGCCACCTCGCGGATGGTGACGCCGTAGAAGCCGTGCTTCGAGAACAGGTCCTCGGCCGCGTCGAGGATGGACTCCCGGGTGTCGGCCGCCCCGGCGCCCCGGGCTTTCGGTGGACGGCCGCGGCGGGCCGGTCGGGCGTCGGCGGCGGGGGCGGGGGCGTCGAGGCGGGTCATGCGGCGACGCTAGGCCGGTCCGCCCCGCCTGTGCAACGGCGCCACAGATCGGCCGCGCGGCGCGCCGGGACCAAGCTCCGCCGTTTGACAGCCGCCGGAAAACGATTACCGTCCGAGAAAATCATTGAACGCTGAATAAAAGCGTCTCACCGGAAACATCAGGATTGGGGCCGACATGAATCGACTCGTGAAAACCGCCTTGCTCGCCGGGGCTGCCTGGGGCGCGCTCTCGGGCGTCGCCATGGCGCAGGACGCCGCCTCTCCCGGACAGGCGACCGACCCGCAGGCCAGCGAGCTGGGCGAGATCATCGTCACCGCCCGCCGCCGCGAGGAGGCGCTGCAGGACGTCCCGGTGGCCGTCACCGCCATCTCCGGCGAAACGCTGGAAGCCCGCGGCACGGTCGACATCACCGAACTCGCCCGCTCGACGCCGAGCCTGACCCTCAACTCGGCCCGCGGCTCGAACTCGACCCTGATCTCCTTCATCCGCGGCGTTGGCCAGCAGGATCCGCTGTGGGGCTTCGATCCGGGGGTGGGCCTGTACATCGACGACGTCTACGTCGCCCGTCCGCAGGCGGCGGTCCTGGACGTGTTCGACGTCGAGCGCATCGAGGTGCTGCGTGGTCCGCAGGGCACGCTCTACGGCCGCAACACCATCGGCGGCGCGATCAAGTACGTGACGCGGCGGATCGGCGACGAGCCGGAGATCGAACTGCAGGGCGCCTATGGCAGCTACGACCAGTTCGACGCCATCGCCAGCATCTCGGGACCGATCAACGACAACTTCGGCATCTCGGCGGCCGTGGCCCGCTATCTGCGCGACGGCTTCGGCGAGAACCTGAACACCGGCACCGAGCACTACAACAAGGACGTCACGGCGGCCCGCCTCAGCTTCGAGTGGACCCCGACCGACAACCTGTTCGTCCGCCTCGCCGGCGACTGGGTCCAGGACAGCTCCAACGCCCGGCACGGGCACCGCGAGTTCGCGCCGATCCTGGACAACGAATACGACACCATGGCCGGCGCCGGCGACAAGAACGACGTCGAGACCCGCGGCGTGTCGCTGACCGGCGAGTGGACCGTCAACGACTGGCTGACCCTGAAGTCGATCACCGCCTACCGTGACGGTTCGACCCGCGGCAACATCGACTTCGACAACCTCGCCGCGCCGATCCTCGACATCCCGGCCCAGTACGACGACGACCAGTTCAGCCAGGAGTTCCAGGCGCTGTTCGAGGGCGACCGCTGGTCCGGCGTCGCCGGCGTCTATTTCCTCGACGCCACCGCCTCGGGCGCCTTCGACACCGTCGTCGGCAACTTCAACCTGACCACGCTCACCGCAGGCAGCGTCGACACGCAAAGCTGGTCGGTCTTCGGCGACTTCACCTACGACGTCACCGACGCCCTGGCCGTCTCGGTCGGCGGCCGCTTCACCCACGATGAGAAGACCGGAACCGTCTTCCGCCAGCAGTACCTCGGAATCCGCAGCCCGTTCTTCGGCAACAACGCCGCCGTCCCGCTGGGCGGCCCCCGGACGGACTACACCGACACCCGCGACTTCGAGGAGTTCACCCCGCGGGTCAGCGTCTCCTACGAGATCAGCCCGGACTTCACGACCTACGCCTCGTGGGGCCGCGGCTTCAAGTCGGGCGGCTTCGACATGCGCGGCGACGCGGTGCTCTATCCGGACACCGTCCTGGGCTACGACCCGGAAACGGTCGAAACCATCGAACTGGGCCTGAAGGGCAACCTGTTCGACCGGCTGAGCTTCGCCACGGCGATCTTCGACTCCTCGTACGAGGACCAGCAGATCACCACCCAGTATCCGGCCGGCGCCACCGTCGCCTCCGTGGTCGACAACGTCGGTTCGTCGTCGATCCGGGGCTGGGAGTTCGAAGGTTCGCTGCGCGTCAGCCAGAACCTCGTCGTCAACGGCATGCTCAGCTACATCGATGCCCAGTTCGACGAGTTCCTGGCCTACATCCCGACCGGACCGCTGAACACGACCTGCCCGACGCAGCCGGGCTGCTTCGTCGACGTCTCGGACCTGCGCGACTTCCAGAACACGCCGGAATGGACCGGCGCGGTCAGCGCCACCTGGACCCACTGGTTCGCCGACGGCAGCGAGATCGCCTTCACCCCGTCGGCCGCCTACCGCGGCGACTACCAGCAGTTCGAAACCCCGGCCCCGCTGCTCGATCAGGAAGCCTTCTGGCTCTACGACGCCAGCGTGGTCTGGACCTCGGCCAGCGACCGCTGGACCGTCGGGCTGCACGGCAAGAACCTGTCGGACGAGCGCTACAAGACCGGCGGCTACAACTTCCCCGGCGTCGCTACCGGCGACTCGATCACCGCCTTCTACGGCGCGCCGCGCACCTTCACGGCGCGGGTCGGCGTCAAGTTCTGATCTCCTGAAGCCTGATCGCTTCTGATCCGGGCGGCGGTTCTGACGAGCCGCCGCCCTTTTTCTTCTGGCGCGCGCCAGCCGCGCCGCTAGGGTTCCGACGCAAGTCGAGGGGAACGCCATGACCGACCAAGCCGCCGCCGCTCCGGCCCGCCCCGGCTACCGCTTCTACGTGCTGGCGGTGCTGATCCTCGTCTACATGCTGAACTTCCTCGACCGGCAGATCATCGGCATCCTCGGGCCGCGCCTGATCGAGGATTTCGGCCTGACCGACACCGAGTTCGGCCTGCTGGGCGGCAT
Source organism: Brevundimonas viscosa (assembly GCF_900116065.1). Lineage (GTDB taxonomy): Bacteria > Pseudomonadota > Alphaproteobacteria > Caulobacterales > Caulobacteraceae > Brevundimonas > Brevundimonas viscosa. The sequence goes on along the minus strand of NZ_FOZV01000001.1, from coordinate 237,916 downwards.
CGCCTTCGCCTCGGTCTACTCGACCCTGGCCATCCCGCTGGCGTGGATGGCGGACCGGTTCAGCCGGGTGTGGATCATGACCGGGGCCCTGGCGGTCTGGTCCGGATTCACCGCCCTCTGCGGCACGGCGCAGAACTTCACCCAGCTGTTCCTGTTCCGCATGGGCGTCGGGGTGGGCGAGGCCGGCGGCGTCGCCCCCGCCTATTCGCTGATCGCCGACTATTTCCCCCCGCACCAGCGGGCGCGGGCGCTCGCGGCCTTCGCCTTCGGCATCCCGCTGGGCATGGCGGCCGGGACGCTGGTCGGCGGCCTGCTGGCCGTCGCCTACGGCTGGCGCACCTCGTTCATCGTCGTCGGTCTGGCCGGAGTCGTGCTGGCCCCGCTGCTGCTGTTCACCATTCGCGATCCGAAGCGCGGCGCGACCGACACGCCGCCCGCCGCGGCGGCGCCGTCGCCCGAGGCCGCCCTCGCCGCCGGCGACGCCCGGGTCGGACGTCTGGCGGCCAATGTCATGTTCGGTCTCGCCGCGGTCGCCGCCGCGCTGGCCGCGCTCAACCAGTTCGCCGGCCTCGCCTTCGGCGATGCGCGCGTGCTCGGCTTCGGCGCCCTGCTGGCGCTGGTCATCGCCGTCTCGCTGCTGATCGCCCGGACCACCGCCTCGGCCGTGCTGCCCAAGAAGAGTTTCTGGCTGCTCGCCCTCGGCGCAGCCTCGTCCTCGGTGTGCGGCTACGGAGTCGCGGGCTGGCTGCCGACCTTCTTCATCCGCAGCTTCGACCTGACCCTGTCGCAGATCAGCTGGTACTACGCCGGCATCGTCCTGATCGGCGGGGTGGCCGGCATCTGGCTGGGCGGCGCGATCGCCGACAAGCTGGCGAAACGGGGCAAGGGCGCCTATCCGCTCACCCCGGCCATCGCCTTCCTGATCTCCGCCCCCCTGTTCATCGCCGCGATGAACTCGGACTGGCTGATCGCCCAGGTCCTGCCGGGCGGCGGCACCCATGTCCAGGCCCTGACCCTGGCCTTCCTGATCTTCCTGATCCCGACCGGCCTCAACCTCGCCTGGCTCGGGCCGGTGACGGCGGCGGTGCAGCATCTCGTGCCGGCCCCGATGCGCTCGACCGCCTCGGCCCTGTTCCTGCTGATCAACAACCTGCTCGGCATCGCCGTCGGCTTCTACTACTTCGGCTGGATGAGCGACCTGCTGGCTCCGCGCTTCGGCGACGAGAGCCTGCGCTGGGCCATCTACACCGGCATGGGCTTCTACATTCTGGCCTCGATCCTGCTGATCGGCGCCTCGCGCACGCTCAAGCGGGACTGGGTGGACTGACGGGCGGTTGCGCCTGCGAAGGCGCAGCCCCTATAAGGCCGCCCAACTCCTCCCAGCGTTCGGCGGCTTTCCATGAACATCCATGAGTACCAGGCCAAGCAGGTCCTGAAGGGCTTCGGCGCACCGGTCGCGGCCGGCGTCGCCATCACCTCGGCGGACGAGGCCGAGGCCGCGGCGAAGTCGCTGCCGGGCCCGCTCTATGTGGTGAAGTCGCAGATCCACGCCGGCGGCCGGGGCAAGGGCAAGTTCAAGGAACTGCCCGCCGACGCCAAGGGCGGCGTGCGCCTGGCGAGGTCGGTCGAGGAGGCCGTCGCCCACGCCCGCGAGATGCTGGGCAACACCCTGGTGACCGCCCAGACCGGCCCGGCCGGCAAGCAGGTCAACCGCCTGTACATCGAGGACGGCGCCGACATCGCCCGCGAGCTGTACTGCTCGCTGCTGGTCGACCGGGCCACCGGCCGCGTCTCCTTCGTGGTCTCGACCGAAGGCGGCATGGACATCGAGGCGGTCGCCCACGACACGCCCGAGAAGATCGTCACCGTCGCCATCGACCCGGAAGCCGGCGTCACCGCGGCCGACGTGGCGAAGATCAACGCCGCGCTGAAGCTGGACGGCCCGGCCGCCCAGGACGGCGAGACCCTGTTCCCGACCCTCTACCGGGCCTTCGTCGAGAAGGACATGAGCCTGCTCGAGGTCAATCCGCTGATCGTCATGGAAAACGGCCGCCTGCGCGTGCTGGACGCCAAGGTCAGCTTCGACGGCAACGCCCTGTTCCGCCACCCGGACATGCTGGCCCTGCGCGACGAGACCGAGGAGGATCCGAAGGAGATCGAGGCCTCCAAGTGGGACCTCGCCTACGTCGCCCTCGACGGCGACATCGGCTGCATGGTCAACGGCGCCGGCCTGGCCATGGCGACGATGGACATCATCAAGCTGTACGGCAAGGAGCCGGCCAACTTCTGCGACGTCGGCGGCGGCGCCTCCAAGGAGAAGGTCGCGGCGGCCTTCAAGATCATCACCGCCGACCCGGCCGTGCAGGGCATCCTGGTCAACATCTTCGGCGGCATCATGCGCTGCGACGTCATCGCCGAGGGCGTGGTCGCCGCGGTCAAGGAAGTCGGCCTGCAGGTGCCGCTGGTGGTCCGCCTCGAGGGCACCAACGTCGAGCTGGGCAAGAAGATTCTCAACGAGAGCGGCCTCGCCATCACGGCGGCGGACGACCTCGACGACGCCGCCCAGAAGATCGTCGCGGCGGTCGGCTGAACGCCCGCACCGTCTCGCTGACTGACCCCATTCAAGGCTGATCCATGTCCATCCTCGTAAACCGCGACACCAAGGTCATCGTCCAGGGCCTGACCGGCAAGACCGGGACCTTCCACACCGAGCAGGCGCTTCGCTACTACGGCACGAAGATGGTCGGCGGCGTCCACCCGAAGAAGGGCGGCGAGCTGTGGCACGGGTCGGAGGGTGAGACCCTGCCGATCTACGCCTCGGTGGCCGAGGCCAAGGACGCCACCGGGGCCGACGCCTCGGTGATCTACGTGCCGCCGGCGGGCGCCGCCGACGCCATCATCGAGGCCATCGACGCCGAGATCCCGTTCATCACCTGCATCACCGAGGGCATCCCGGTGCTGGACATGGTCCGGGTCAAGGCGCGGCTGGAGAAGTCGAAGTCGCGCCTGCTCGGGCCGAACTGCCCCGGCATCCTGACCCCGGAAGAGTGCAAGATCGGCATCATGCCGGGCTCGATCTTCAAGAAGGGCTCGGTGGGCGTGGTGTCGCGTTCGGGCACCCTGACCTATGAGGCGGTGTTCCAGACCACCAACGAGGGCCTCGGCCAGACCACCGCGGTCGGCATCGGCGGCGATCCGGTCAAGGGCACCGAGTTCATCGACGTGCTGGAGCTATTCCTCGCCGACCCCGAGACCCAGTCGATCATCATGATCGGCGAGATCGGCGGCGCGGCCGAGGAAGAGGCCGCCCAGTTCCTGATCGACGAGGCGAAGAAGGGCCGCAAGAAGCCGATGGCGGGCTTCATCGCCGGCCGCACCGCGCCGAAGGGCCGCACCATGGGCCACGCCGGAGCCGTGGTCTCCGGCGGCAAGGGCGACGCCGAGTCCAAGATCGCGGCCATGGAGGCCGCCGGCATCAAGGTCTCGCCGTCGCCGGCCCGGCTGGGCGCCACGCTGGTGGAAGTGCTCAAGGGCTGAGTCTTCAGGACGAATGAGCTCCGGACGCCCTCGGTGTGAACCGGGGGCGTTTTTCGTTCCGACCTGCTCCCGGCATGTCCCGGTAGTGGGGCATAATCGTGCGAATTTCGGCTCATTCGCCCCTATTCGGTCATGACCCCTGAAGAAACACGGCCTATATGAGCGCCGGTCGCCTTCGCGCGAACGTGCGCGTGCGGACCCAAGGGACGTGACGAGAACCATGGCGGACGATGCCGGTCGGCTGAATCAGGTCTTTGCCGAGACCAGCTTCCTCTACGGGTCGAACGCCGCCTTCATTGAGGATCTGCACGAGAAGTGGGCGAACGACCCCGCTTCCGTGTCGGCCGAATGGCGCGCCTTCTTCGACCAGCTGAGCGACAACGTCGACCAGGTGAAGGCCTCGGCCGCCGCCGGCGCCTGGGGGCGTCCGGTCTTCAGCGAGCCTACCGAGGACTCTGCGGTGTTCGACGGCCGCTGGCCGGCTCCGAAACCCGATCCGAAGAAGGCCGCCGGCAAGGCCGCGCCCGCCGCCGCTCCCGCCTCCGCCGACGAGGTCCGCGCCGCCGCCCAGGACTCGATCCGCGCCCTGATGTTGATCCGCAGCTACCGCGTGCGTGGCCACCTGCAGGCGACGCTGGATCCGCTGGGCATCGAGCAGCCGACCGAGAACCCCGAGCTGACGCCGGAATTCCACGGCTTCACCGAAGCCGACATGGACCGGCCGATCTTCCTTGACGGCGTGCTGGGGCTGCAGACCGGCACGCTGCGCGAGGTGCTGGATATCCTCAAGCGCACCTACTGCGGGCACATCGGCGTGCAGTTCATGCACATCGCCGAGCCGGAGGAGAAGTCCTGGCTGCAGCAGCGCTTCGAGGGCGCGGACAAGTTCGAGCCGAAGGCCTTCACCAGGGAAGGCAAGCTGGCGATCCTCAACAAGCTGATCGAGGCCGAGGGCTTCGAACGCTTCCTGCACAAGCGCTTCCCCGGCACCAAGCGCTTCGGCCTGGACGGCGGCGAGGCCATGGTCCCGGCGCTGGAGCAGGTCATCAAGCGCGGCGGCGCCCTGGGCGTCGACGAGATCGTGCTGGGCATGGCCCACCGCGGCCGCCTCAACGTGCTGGCCGCCGTCATGGGCAAGCCTTACCGGGCCATCTTCCACGAGTTCCAGGGCGGCTCGACCGTGCCCTCGGACATCGAGGGCTCGGGCGACGTGAAGTACCACATGGGCGCCTCGTCGGACCGCGTCTTCGACGACAACCGGGTGCACCTGTCGCTGACCGCCAACCCGTCGCACCTCGAGATCGTCAATCCGGTGGTGCTGGGCAAGGCGCGCGCCAAGCAGGCCTTCGACATCCGCGAGGCCAACGCCGGCCAGCCGGAAGAGAAGTGGGCGCTGGACCGCTCCAAGGTCGTGCCGCTGCTGATCCACGGCGACGCCGCCTTCGCCGGCCAGGGCGTCGTGGCCGAATGCTTCGCCCTGATGGGGCTGAAGGGCTACCGCACCGGCGGCACGCTGCACTTCGTGATCAACAACCAGATCGGCTTCACCACCTCGCCGCGGAACAGCCGCTCCTCGCCCTATCCGTCGGACGTGGCCCTGATGGTCCAGGCGCCGATCTTCCACGTCAACGGCGACGACCCCGAGGCCGTGGTCTTCGCCGCCAAGGTGGCCACCGAGTTCCGGCAGAAGTTCCACAAGGACGTGGTGGTGGACATGTTCTGCTACCGTCGCTTCGGCCACAACGAGGGCGACGACCCGACCTTCACCCAGCCGCTGATGTACTCGAAGATCCGCGCCCAGCCGTCGACGCGCGAGATCTACGCCGAGCGCCTGATCAAGGAAGGCGTCATCACCCAGGCCGAGGTCGACGCCGAAGTCGCCCGCTTCGAGGCCTTCCTCGACGCCGAGTTCGAGGCCGGCAAGAGCTTCGAGGCCAAGAAGGCCGACTGGCTGGACGGCCAGTGGACCGGCATCGGCCTGCCGGAAGGGGAGGAGCGGCGCGGGGACACGGCGGTCCCGGCGGCGACCCTGACCGACCTCGGCCACCGCCTGACCACCATTCCGAACAGCGTGGACATCCACAAGACGCTGAAGCGGGTCATCGACGGCCGTCGCGAGATGATCACGAGCGGCCAGAACATCGACTGGGCCACAGCCGAAAGCCTGGCCTTCGCCAGCCTGCTCGAGGAGGGCTTCCCGGTTCGTCTGTCCGGCCAGGACTCGGTGCGCGGCACCTTCAGCCAGCGCCACTCGGGCGTGGTCGACCAGACCACCGAGCGCCGCTACGTGCCGCTCAACAACCTGTCCGAACGGCAGGCCCAGTTCGAGGTCATCGACTCGGCCCTGTCCGAGGAGGCGGTGCTCGGCTTCGAGTACGGCTACGCCCTGTCCGACCCCAACACCCTGGTGATGTGGGAGGCCCAGTTCGGCGACTTCGTGAACGGCGCCCAGGTGGTGATCGACCAGTTCATCTCCTCGGGCGAACGCAAGTGGCTGCGCATGTGCGGCCTCGTCATGCTGCTGCCGCACGGCTACGAGGGGCAGGGGCCCGAGCACTCCTCGGCCCGCCTCGAGCGCTTCCTGCAGGCCTGCGCCGAGGACAACCTGCAGGTCGCCAACTGCACCACCCCGGCCAACTACTTCCACATCCTGCGTCGCCAGATGCACCGGCCGTTCCGCAAGCCCCTGATCATCATGACGCCGAAGTCGCTGCTGCGGCACAAGAAGGCGGTCTCGACCCTGGCCGACATGGCCGAGGGCAGCTCCTTCCACCGCGTCCTGCACGACGACGCCCAGACCCGGCCCGAGGTCGCCGGCGTTTCCATCAAGGCGGACAAGGACATCCGCCGCGTCATCCTGTGCTCGGGCAAGGTCTATTACGACCTGCTGGAGCGCCGGGAACGGGACGGCGTCGACGACGTCTACCTGATGCGGCTGGAGCAGTTCTATCCGTGGCCGATGAAGTCGCTGATGACCGAACTGGCGCGCTTCCCGAACGCCGAGCTGGTGTGGTGCCAGGAGGAGCCCAAGAACATGGGCGGCTGGACCTTCGTCGACCCGTGGCTGGAGCTGACGCTGGAGAAGCTGGACGTGAAGGCGAAGCGCGCGCGCTACGTCGGTCGCCCGGCCTCGGCCTCGACCGCCGCCGGCCTGATGAGCCGCCACCTGAAGGAACTGGACGCCTTCCTCATCGAAGCCTTCGCCCGCTAACCCGCTGACCGAGCTGAACGAGACCTGGACCGCACCATGGCCGACATCCTGACCCCCGCCCTCGGCGAATCCGTCGCCGAGGCCACCATCGGCAAGTGGACGAAGAAGGCCGGCGACCCTGTGAAGAAGGACGAGGTCCTCGTCGAGCTGGAGACCGACAAGGTGTCGCTCGAGGTCGTCGCCCCGGCCGACGGCGTGCTGTCCGAGATCCGCGCCGCCGACGGCGAGACCGTGACCCCGGGCACCGTTCTCGGCGTGGTCAGCGAGGGCGCCGCCGCCGCAGCCGCCCCGAAGGCGGAGGCGCCGAAGGCCGCCGAAGCTCCGAAGGCCGCCGCCGCACCGGCCGCTGCGCCCTCGGGCGAAGCCGTGGCGATCAACGTCCCGACCATGGGCGAGAGCGTCGCCGAAGGCTCCATGGGGACCTGGCTGAAGAAGTCCGGCGACACGGTGGCCAAGGACGAACTGCTGGTCGAGATCGAGACCGACAAGGTCGCCGTCGAGGTCTCCGCCCCCGCCGCCGGCGTGCTGACCATCGAGGCCGAGGCGGGCGCCACCGTCACGCCGGGCCAGCGAATCGGCTCCATCGCCGCCTCGGACGCCGGCGCCGGCGCCGCCCCGGCCGCGCCCGCCGCCGCCGCTCCGGCCGCGACGCCGGCGAAGGGCGACGCCCCGCACCTGTCGCCGGCCGTGCAGCGCGTGGTCGCCGAGAACAACCTCGACCCGAAGGCCATCGCCGCCACCGGGCCCAAGGGCAACATCACCAAGGCGGACGCCCTGGCCGCCATCGGCTCGGCCGCGCCCAAGGCCGCTCCGGCTCCCGCCGCCGCCCCGGCCGCGCCGCGCGCCGACCAGCCGCGCGAGGAACGGGTGAAGATGACGCGCCTGCGTCAGACCATCGCCCGCCGCCTGAAGGAATCCCAGAACACCGCCGCCCAGCTGACCACCTTCAACGAGGTGGACATGACCGAGGTCATGGCCCTGCGCAGCCAGTACAAGGAGGCGTTCGAGAAGCGCCACGGGGTGAAGCTGGGCTTCATGAGCTTCTTCACCCGCGCGGTGGTGCAGGCCCTGCACGAGATCCCGGCGGTCAACGCCGAGATCGACGGCACGGACATCATCTACAAGAACCACTACGACATCGGCATCGCCGTCGGCACCGAGAAGGGCCTCGTCGTGCCGGTGCTGCGCGACGCCGACCAGCTGTCGCTGGCGGGCATCGAGAAGGGCATCGCCGCGCTCGGCAAGGTGGCCCGCGACGGCGAACTGACCTTGGACCAGCTGCAGGGCGGCACCTTCACCATCACCAACGGCGGCACCTACGGGTCGCTGATGTCGACGCCGATCCTCAACTCGCCGCAGTCGGGCATCCTCGGCATGCACAACATCGTGCAGCGCCCGATGGCGGTGAACGGCGAGGTCAAGATCCGCCCGATGATGTACCTGGCCCTCAGCTACGATCACCGCATCGTCGACGGCAAGGAGGCGGTGACCTTCCTCGTCCGCATCAAGGAACTGCTGGAGGATCCGGCGCGGGCGCTGCTGGATCTTTAGGGCGGATCGGAAGGGGATCGTGGCCCAGGTCGAGATCGCCCGCTTCGACGACGTCTACGAGGCCGAACTGGCGGTCGCTTTTCTGGCGGCCCACGGAGTCTCCGCTCAGGTGGCCGACCGCGGACTGGCGACCATCGACCCGCTGCTGCAGCGCGCCGTCGGCGGGCTGCGGGTGATGGCAGAGGCGCGGGACGGGCCACGCGCCCGGGATCTGCTGGCGCGGGCGAAGGCCGGCGAGTTCGCCGAGGAGGACGCGGACGCCATTCCGGAGCAGGAGACGGCCGGCAGCACCGGCGTGGCGGTGCTGAGCGCGCTCGCCGGCGGCTTCTCGGGGACGCGCCGCCTGCGCCGGCTGCGGCCGGTGCACTGGATCGGACTGGGGCTGGTGATCCTGCTGTTCGTGGTTCCGTGGCTGTTCCACTGGCTGACGCGACTGGGCTTCATCCCGGCCGGGTGAGCCCGCCCAGCACCTCGTCCGTGTCCGCCCCCAGCGTCGGCGGCGCGCGGTCATAGGCGACCGGCGTCCGCGACATGCGGATCGGCGAGGCGACGGTGCGGACCGGCGCGGCCAAATCCGACCGCGTCTGTTCGACCTCCAGTCCGCGGTGTTTCGCCTGCGGCTCGTCGAACACCTGGTCGATGGTGTTGACCGGCCCGCACGGGACACCGGCCGCCTCCAGAGCGGACATCAGGGCACGCATGCTGTGCCCCGCCGTGAGCGCCGACAGCTCGGCGGTCAGCACGGCGCGGTGCTCGATGCGCAGCGCATTGGTCAGGAAGCGCGGATCCTCGCCCAGACCCGGCGCGCCCAGCGCCCCAGCCAGCGCGCGGAACTGGCCGTCGTTGCCGACGGCGATGACCACCATGCCGTCCGTGCACGGAAAGGGCTGGTAGGGGGCGAGGTTGGGGTGGGCGTTGCCCATCCGGGTCGGGGCCCTGCCGGAGACGAAGAAGTTGGTCGCCTGGTTGGCCAGCATGGCCGCCTGGACGTCGAACAGGGCGATGTCGATGTGCTGGCCCTCGCCGGTCGCCCGCGCGTGCAGCAGGGCGGCGAGGATGGCGTTGGCGGCGTAGAGGCCGGTGAACAGGTCGACCACGGCCACGCCGACCTTCATCGGCTCGGCCCCCGGGGCGCCGTCCGGCTGGCCGGTCACCGACATCAGCCCGCCCATGGCCTGGATCATGTAGTCGTAGCCGGCCCGGTGCGCGTCCGGCCCGTCCTGGCCGAAGCCGGTGATCGAACAGCAGACCAGCCGCGGGTTCACGGCCAGGAGCGAGGCGTGGTCGAGGCCGTACTTCTTCAGTCCGCCGGTCTTGAAGTTCTCCACCACCACGTCGCACGACTTCGCCAGCTCGCGGACGGCGGCGGCCCCTTCGGGCGAGGCGATGTCCAGCTCGACCGACTTCTTGCCCCGGTTGGCGCACAGGAAGTACGCGGCGTCGCCTCTCGAGCCGTCGGCCTTCGTCGTGAACGGCGGTCCCCAATGCCGCGTGTCGTCGCCGACGCCCGGCCGCTCGATCTTGATCACCTCGGCCCCGAGATCGGCCAGTGTCTGCGTCGCCCACGGCCCGGCCAGCACGCGGCTGAGGTCGAGAACACGGACGCCGGAGAGGGGACCGGGTCGGGTGGCTGGTGATGGGTGACTGGTGGCTGGGGCGGCTGAGGCTGCGTCGGCGGTCATGCGGCAAGCTCTACCGTTCGCTCCCGGCGCGATCCACCAGTCACCGGCCGCCAGTCACCCGCCACCCCTAGAGCCCCACGTCCCACACGCCCGCGTCGCGCATCCGGCACTCGCGCGCCTCCCGCGCCCGGCCGCCCAGTTCGTCGGCCATGCAGCAGATCGAGCGCGACACCGTCGCCTTGTGCACCCCGGGCACCACCGCGTGCGCAAAGGCGCAGCCGGCCAGCTTCAGCAGCCGCAGGCCGAATCGCGACGAGGCGGCCATGTGCTCGAGATAGGTTTCCTCGACCTCCCGCGGATGGTCGACGAACAGGCGGTTGAAGGTCTGGATCATGGTCGGGTCCGGCAGGCCGCGGGCGCTCCCTCTACCCGCGGCGGCCATTCTGGCCTAAACCGCGCCGCAGAACAGGGGGCGCCCGTCACCGTAATGTGACGAGGGCGCAGGCGCCCCGAAAATCGCTCAGGAAGACAATCCGATGGCCGACGGCTCCGCTTCTCCCGCAAAGACCTTCCGCTGGGACGATCCGCTGGATCTCGACGGCCGGTTGACCGACGACGAGCGGATGATTCGCGACGCGGCCCGGGCCTACGCCCGCGATCAGCTGCTGCCGCGCATCGTCCCGGCCTTCCGCGACGAGACCTTCGACCGCGCGATCATGACCGAGATGGGCGAGATGGGCTTCCTCGGCGCCATGCTGCCGGAGCAGTACGGCGGCTCCTCGGCCAGCCACGTCGCCTACGGCCTGATCGCGCGCGAGATCGAGGCGGTCGACAGCGGCTACCGCTCGGCCATGTCGGTGCAGTCGTCGCTGGCCATGTACCCGATCTACGCCTTCGGCTCCGAAGAGCAGAAGATGCGCTTCCTGCCGAGGATGGCGGCGGGCGAGCTGATCGGCTGCTTCGGCCTGACCGAGGCGGACGGCGGCTCCGACCCCGCCTCGATGAAGACGAAGGCGGAGAAGGTCGAGGGCGGCTACCGCCTGAACGGGGCCAAGTACTGGATCACCAACTCGCCGATCTCCGACCTGGCGGTGGTCTGGGCCAAGCTGGACGACGTGATCCGCGGCTTCATCATCGAGCGCGGCATGGACGGCTTCACCACCGACAAGATCGGCGACAAGCTGTCGCTGCGCGCCTCGATCACCGGCGACATCGGCCTGAATGACGTCTTCGTGCCGGAAGAGAACCTGCTGCCGGGCGTGAAGGGCCTGCGCGGGCCGTTCTCCTGCCTCAACAAGGCGCGCTACGGCATCGCCTGGGGGGCCATGGGCGCGGCCGAGTTCTGCTTCCACGCCACCCGCGACTACGTCGCGCAACGCATGCTGTTCGGCCGTCCGCTGTCGTCGCGCCAGCTGGTGCAGAAGAAGCTGGCCGACATGCAGACCGAGATCTTCCTGGGTCTCGAGGGCGCGCTGGCGCTGGGCCGGCTGCTCGACACCGGCGCCTGGGTGCCGGAGGCCATCTCGATGATGAAGCGCAACAACTGCGGCAAGGCGCTGGCCATCGCGCGGGAGGCGCGGGACATGCACGGCGGGGCGGGCATCACCGGCGAGATGCACGTCATGCGCCACGCCATGAACCTCGAGACCGTGAACACCTACGAGGGCGCCCACGACGTCCACGCCCTGATCCTCGGCCGGGCGATCACCGGCGAGAGCGCCTTCTGATCTACTCCGCCGGAGCCTCCGCTTCCCGCGCGCCGGTGTTGACCTCGGGGACATAGAGGCCGGTGACCAGCCGGGTCACGAAGCCGGCGGGCTGGGTGCGGGGACCAAAGCGGGCGCAGGGGTCCGGGTCGGGGATCGGCCGCACGGCCCGGTCGGGCGGGGCGAAGGCGTCGCCCACCGCGTCGCCGAACGGTTCGGCCAGCTGCAGGGCGTCGCCGACCCGCGACAGCGACGGCGTGTCCGTGCCGACGACGGTGGCGTTCCTCGCCCAGGCGAGGGCGGCGATCTGCTCCCCGCCGGCGACCAGCTCGGCTTCCGCCGCAAGACCCCCGGTCGTCCCCGGCACGCGTAGCGTCCCCGGCCCCGGGATCAGGGCGTTGGCCACCGCCGCCACGCCGGAGCCCGCGGCGCCGGTGGGGCGGACCTCGACCACGCCGGTGCGAACCCGCGCCGCGCCCTCCGGCGTCGTCGCGAGGGTGAAGCGCTCGCTGATCTCGTAGCAGACCTGCCGGTCTACCTCGCGCAGCACCATCGCGCGCTCGGACTCGGTCAGAGCGGATCCGGCGTTCCCGACCATCACCGCCGGCTCCAGCCAGACCCGTTCGACGCCCGTGGCGCGGGCCTCGTCCCGGCGCTCGCGGATCGACGCCCGGACGGTGTCCTCGCGCGTCTGCAGGCGGTCGTAGGCGCTGAGGAAGCCGCTGTCGGCAGCGGGGGCGGTCTGGCAGGCGGTCACCGCCGCCAGGCCGGCCAGCGGGAGAAGTCTTCGGATGATCATGGGGCGCTCCTTGCCACCCCTACGTGCGAGGCCCGCGTCCGGATGCATCAGAAAGCGTCAGACGCGCGGCGTTGCCATTCCCCGCGCCCCGTCTATCGTCCTCCCGGAGGAGGAGACACCCGTGGACAGCGTCACCCCGGCCGACGCCTCGCCTGCCGGCGAGGGCGATCCGTTCGCCCAGCTGCGCGGCGCCTTCGCCGGGCGAACGGCGCTGCTGCTGGAGGACGATCCGGCGCTGGCCGCCCACGTCGCCGAGCGGCTGGCCGAGACGGGGTTCGAGCGGGTCGACCGGTTCGATGCGGGTGAGGCGGCGCTGGAGGCGGCGACGTCCACGCCCTACGACGTCCTGATCCTCGATCGCCACACCCGCGGCCTCGACGGCCTCGAGACGTTGCGCCGCCTGCGCGCCGGGGCGGGCGCGTCTTCGGATGCGCCGGCCCTGATGCTGACCGCCCTCGGAGCCGAGCGGCAGAAGGTCGAGGGTCTGCTCGGCGGGGCCGACGACTATCTCGCCAAGCCGGTGGGAGACGAGGAGCTGCTGGCGCGCATCGCCGCGCAGTTGCGCCGCTCCGCCCGACGCGCCCGGCCGGCGGGCGCGGAGGTTGTGAACGGCCCCTTCCGCCTGTCGCCGGGCCCGCGGACCCTCAAGCTGGAGCTCGACGGACAGTCGCGGCTGATCGACCTCTCGCCGCTGGAGTTCGCCATCGTCTGCGAACTGATGACCGCCCGCGGCCAGCCGGTGACCAAGACCATGCTGTGGGACCGCTGCTGGGTCGAGTGGAAATTCCTGCCCGACAACTTCGTCAACATCATCGACGCCCGCATCAGCGCCCTCCGCCGCCGGCTGAAGGAGCAGGCGCCGGAGCTGGGCGAGGACCTGCACCCCCTGATCGTCTCGGCCCGCAGCCAGAGCCTGGTCTTCCGCGACCTTTCGGCCTGGACAGGCTGAGCCGCGCATGGGCGGAGCGTTCAGCGTCGTCCGTACCTGGCTGGCTCGCCGCACCACGACCCAGCTGGCCGCCGGCGTGGCGGTGCTGTCCGCCCTCGCCCTGACCGGCTCGCTGCTGGTCACGGGCGCCGCGGTGCGGCAGGAGCAGCGCCAGACGGCGGCGCTGGCGGCGCTCGACGATTACAGCGCCATGGTCGCCAAGCTGAATGTCGAAAGCGGCATGACCCGCGAGACGATCACCGCCGCCGACGCCACCTATCTGTCGAACTGGCTGACCGCCTTCCAGAGCGGCCCGGCGCGTCGGGGCGAGGCCCAGTCGCTGGAGGAGACCTGTCGCACGGGGCGCGGCGGCGCCGGCGTCCGCTTCATCCGCGCTCCGGTCGGCAAGCCGGCGGGTCTCGCCGCGCTGGAGACCATCCGCGGCGTGCGCGCGCCACAGCTGGGGGCGGACGTCTGGCTGGTCCGGCTTGAAGCCGGCGTGCTGTGCCCGTCGCGGTCTGTGGAGGTCGTGGTGGTGCGCCGCTCGGTCGGGGCCCTCGACATCGCCGTCGGTCGGGTGGTCGACCGCTCGGGCGCGGCCTGGGCGCGGGCGGTGGCGGTGGTCGTCGGCATCGGCGTGCTGTTGCTGGCGGCGGGCCTGGCGATCGCGACCTTCGCCCGCCGGCGTCTGACGACCGCCGTGGCCGAGGTGAGCCGGGCGCTGGACCGGGCCGCCGTGGGCGACTTCTCGGTCCGTGCTCCGGCCACCGAGGTGGCGCCGGAACTCACCGAACTGTCGGCGCACGTCAACCAGACGCTCGACCGCCTCGAGGAACTGCTCGCCTGGCTGCGGGATTCCGCCGATCAGCTGGCGCATGACTTCCGGACGCCGCTGGCCCGGGCTTCCGCCCGGCTGGACCGCCTCGCGGCGACAGCGGATGCGCCCGGGACCCGGCGCCTGGCGGCGGAGGCGCGCAGCGACCTCGACGCCCTCATCCGGGCGATGAACGAAGCCATGGCCCTGCGCGACGGGGAAGCGTGGTCGTTCGAGACGGTCCGGCTCGACACCCTCGCCGCCCAGTGCGCCGAACTCTACGGACCGTTGGCGGAGGAGCGCGGCGTCTCCATTCGCCTCGAGGCCGCGGAGACGTCGGTGCTGGGCGTCCGGTCGCTGCTGCAGAGAGCGGTGGCCAACCTCGTCGACAACGCGGTGAAGTACTCGCCCGATGGCGGCGTGGTGAAGGTGGCGGTCGGCAGCGACGGCGGGCGGCCCTGGCTCTCTGTCGCCGATCAAGGGCCGGGCTTCCCGGACGCCTCCGGGGCGCCGCCTGCGAACGCCGACCCGGAGCGCGAGAGTCACGGCATGGGGCTGGCCTTCGTGCGCGCCATCCTGCGCCGTCACGGCGCCTCCATGATGATTGATGACGCCCGGCCGGGGGCTGTCGTCACGGCGCGCTTCTCGCGCTAGGCTCCGCTGGATGACAGGGGAATCCAGCATGCGGCGCAAGATCCATCGGGCCCGGCGGGCGTTCGCGCCGGCGCTCGCGGCGGCGGTTTCGATTCTCGCCGCCGGCGCGGCGACCGCCCAGTCCGGCCCCCTGTCGCCCATGCCCTACGACGCCGAGCGGGGGGTCTTCAGCTTCGCCGGCGGCCTCGAGCGCGCCTTGCCGGCGGTGGTACAGGTGACCACTCTCGGTCGCTCCGGCGGGCCCACCTCGGGCGACAACGAGCCGCGGCCGATCTCCGCCGGGTCCGGCGCCATTATCGACGCGCGCGAGGGCGTGGTGGTCACCAACAACCACGTGGTTGAGGGCGGGCGGAAGTTCACGGTCGATCTCACCGACGGACGGATCTTCGACGCCGTGCTGGTGGGGGCCGACAAGGCCACCGACCTGGCGGTTCTGCGCATCGAGGCCGAAGGCGCGGCTCTCGGGCTGGCGCAGATCGAGGTCGCCAACTCGGACGCGCTGCGCACCGGCGACCTCTCGTTCGCGGTCGGCTACCCCCTGGGCCTGGACCAGACCCTGACCATGGGCGTGATTTCCGGCCTCGGGCGCTCGGGCATGGGCGACCGCATCGAGGACTACATCCAGACCGACGCGGCCGTGAACTCGGGCAATTCGGGCGGCCCGCTGCTGGACAGCCGCGGCCGGCTGATTGGCGTCAACACCTCGATCCTGTCGGGTGGGGGCGGCGGCAACGACGGCATCGCCTTCGCGGTGCCCAGCCGCATCATGATGTATGTGGTCGACCAGTTGCGCACGACCGGCGAGGTGCGCCGCGGCCAGACCGGCGCCATCCTCGGTTCGCTGAATCCCGAACGCTCGCGCGACTTCGGCCTCGGCTTCGTGCGGGGGGCGGTGGTCGAGGACGTGGCCCCCGGATCCTCGGCCGAGGCGGCCGGCCTGCGGCGCGGCGACATCATCACCCGGATCCAGAACCGGCTGGTGTCGAACGCCGGCACTGTCGCCGCCACCATCGGCATCGCGGCGCCCGGCTCCACCCTCGAGGTGGTCTACCTGCGGGACGGCCGCGAGGGCCGGGCGGCCCTGCGCGTCGACCCGGACTCGGAGCGCGCTGTCGCCGTCGGCGCGGAAGCCGCAGTGGCGCGGGGGATCACGGTCCGTCTGACCGCTGACGGACTGCAGGTGGCGGCGGTGGAAGGCGGGTCGCCCGCGGCCGCGGCGGGGCTGCTGGCCGGAGACGTCCTCGAGCGCATCGACGGCGCGCCGGCCACAGTCCTGGCCGATCTGAACGCCCTGGAGGCGGACGGCGAACACCGCCTGTCGGTGCGGCGCAACGGAGAGGTGGTGGAGGTCGTCCTGCCCTGACGTCGCCGGACCGCAGCGCCGGTCCCGGACGGCAAAACGCCCGCCGGACCGGGAGGGGGAGGGGGCCAGGCGGGCGTCTCGCTTTGGAGGAAGCATCGGCCCGCCGAAGCCCTTGATGGAACGATCCAGGGGGCTGGGGGGGCTGTTCAGGATCCGGAACCGCTCCGAACTCCGACGAGCCGATGTGTCCCGTGTCGCCCCCCAAGGGGGCGGGCGATGGGCCGAACGGAGGCGTTTTCGTGTTCGCGTCGATTTCCTCGCATTGCGGCGTTCGCGACACGGCGTTGCCGCAAGCGGGGGCTGGCCGCGTAGGCACCGCCGGCCCTAGAGTGCAGGGATGAGCGATGCAGCCGATGCGCAGCCGCAGGCCGGGCCGGTCTTCTTCGACCGGCGCGAGCTGGACCAGATCCTGCGCGTCTACGGCCGCATGGTCGCCTCGGGCGAATGGCGCGACTACGCCATCGTCGGCCACCGCGACGTGGCCGAGTTCGCCGTCTTCCGCCGCTCGGGCGACGCCCCGGCCTACCGCATCGAGAAGCGTCCGGCGCTGCGGCTGCGTCAGGGGCAGTGGGCGGTGATCGGCGAGGGCGGCGTCGTTCTGCGCCGGGGCCGCGAGCTGGCCCAGGTGTTGCGGGTGTTCGACAGCCGCCGCTTCACCGTCGTCGAATAGAAAAAGGGCCCGGATCGCTCCAGGCCCTTCGTCACGTCTCGATGTTCGAGCCGCCTATTCGCGGTTGCCGCCCATGAACATGAGCAGAAACTGGAACAGGTTCACGAAGTTGATGAACAGGCTCAGCGCGCCGAAGCCGGTGGCCACGCCCATCGCCGCCTCGTTCCCGCCCAGGGCGTAGTAGGTCATCTTCAGCCGCTGGGTGTCGTAGGCGATCAGGCCCGAGAAGATCAGCACGCCCGCCGCGCTGATGATCAGCATCAGCGTGCCGCTGCCGAGGAACATGTTCACGATCGAGGCGATGATCAGGCCGATCACCCCCATGATCAGGAAGGTGCCGAGGCCCGACAGGTCCTTCTTCGTCGCATAGCCGAACAGGCTCAGCGCGCCGAACGCCGCGGCGGTCACGAAGAAGGTCGAGGCCACCGAGGCGCCGGTGTAGCGCAGGAAAACGAAGCCGAGCGAGGCCCCGATCGAGGCCACCACCGCCCAGTAGAGCAGGTTCACCCCGCCCGCGGTCGGGTTCTTCATGAAGAACATCGAGCCGAACAGCAGCACCAGCGGCAGGAACTGCACGACCATGCCCAGCATGGTGATGCCGTAGCCGGTCGGGGTCTGCACCCACAGCAGGCTGGTCACCGCCGGCACGTTGCCGGTCACGAAGGCGAGCGCGCCGGCCACGACCAGCCCGATGGCCAGCTTGTTGTAGACGCCCAGCATGAAGCTGCGCAGGCCCGCATCGACCGACATGTCGGCGGTCTGCGGAATGGAATAGCCGTTTCTGAAATCGCTCATCGCGGTTTCGAATCCTCCTTTGGGCCGGGTCATCCCGGCCTTTGCGCAAATATTGGTCGCGAGGGCGTCCTCTGCAAGGAAAACCGGACTTGGGCGGGGCGGTTGCAGCCGCTACCAAGGGTCGCATGATCCGCCTGTTTACCGCCCTGTCGATCCCCGAGGACGTGGCCGCGACCCTGGCCCGCCGTCAGACCGGTCTGCCCGGGGCGAAATGGCGCACGGCCGAGCAGCTGCACGTCACCCTCGCCTTCTACGGCGACATCGACGAGCGTCGGGCCGATGATCTGGCGGCGGAGCTCAGCCGGGCGGCGAGCGGCGGACCGTTCGAGATCGTCCTGTCGGGCGTCGGGGCCTTCGGCGACGGTCACCGCACCCACGCCATCTGGGCCGGAGTCGAGCCGAACGAGCGCCTGTCGGTGCTCGCCGGTCGCTGTCGCTCGGCCGGGGAGCGCGCTGGAGTCGCGACCGAGCGCCGGGAGTACCGCCCGCACGTCACGCTCGCCTACCTCAAGCCGCAGACCAACCCGGACCGGGTCGGCGCCTGGATCACCGGGCACAACCTGCTGCGCTCGCCGCCGATCCGCGTTGATCGCTTCGGCCTCTGGTCCAGTCGCCTGTCGCACGAGGGCAGCCAGTATCAGCTCGAACGGGAGTACCTGCTGTGACCGGACCGGTGATCCAGACCGAACGTCTCACACTTCGCCCCATCGCCCTGGAGGACTTCCCCCGCTGGGCCGAGATGATGGCCGATCCGGAGGCGGCGCGGTTCCTGGGCGGCGCTCAGCCGGCGGCGACGGCCTGGCGGGGGTTCATGACCATGGCCGGGGCGTGGAGCCTGACCGGGGTGTCGATGTTCTCGGTGATCGAGCGCGACAGCGGCCGCTGGCTGGGCCGCATCGGACCGTGGCGGCCGCACGACTGGCCGGGGACCGAGGTCGGCTGGGGCCTGCACCCCGACGCCCAGGGCAAGGGCTACGGGGTCGAGGCGGCGATCGCGGCGATCGACTACGCCTTCGAGGTGCTGGGCTGGACCGAGGTCATCCACTGCATCGACCCCGACAATCTGCCCTCCATCCGGCTGGCCGAGCGCATCGGCTCGTACAACCAGGGCCCCACCCGCTTGCCGCCGCCGTTCGAGCAGCTGGCGATCGAGCGCTGGGGCCAGACCCGCGAGGAATGGCAGGCGCGCCGCCGCTGACCGGGGAACCGCGCCTTAAGGTCACGCTTTGACGGGCGCCGTCGTTCCGCTAGGCAGGACCGAGGAAACGAAGAGGACGGACATGCGCGTACTGGTTCTGGGCGGCGACGGATTCTGCGGCTGGCCCACGGCTTTGCATCTGTCCGCCCGCGGCTGGGACGTGCTGGTCGTCGACAACCTCAGCCGCCGCAACATCGACAACGAGCTCGAGGTCCAGTCGCTGACCCCGATCCGCACCATGGGCGAGCGCCTCGCCGCGTGGAAGGAGGTCTCGGGCCGCACCATCGAGTTCGTCAACATGACGGTCGGCAAGGAGTTCGATCGTCTCGTCGCCCTGATCCGCGACTGGAAGCCGGACAGCGTCGTCCACTTCGCCGAACAGCGTGCGGCGCCGTATTCGATGAAGAGCGCGCGGCACAAGCTGTACACGGTCGACAACAACCTGAACGCCACCAACCACCTGTTGGCGGCGATCGTGGAGAGCGGGCGGGACGTGCACCTGGCGCATCTCGGGACCATGGGGGTGTACGGCTACACCACCGCCGGGCTGCGCATTCCGGAGGGCTATCTGAAGGTGACGGTCGACACCGACTTCGGCCCGGCCGAACAGGAGATCCTGTTCCCGCCGAACCCGGGCTCGATCTACCACATGACCAAGACGCAGGACGCCCTGCTGTTCCAGTTCTACGCCAAGAACGACGGGCTCAGGATCACCGATCTGCACCAGGGCATCGTCTGGGGCGCCCAGACCGAGGAGACGAAGCGCGACGAGCGGCTGATCAACCGCTTCGACTACGACGGCGACTACGGCACGGTTCTGAACCGCTTCCTGATGCAGGCCGCGGTCGGCTACCCGCTGACGGTGCACGGCTCGGGCGGCCAGACCCGGGCCTTCATCCACATCCAGGACACGGTGCGCTGCGTCGAGCTGGCCCTGAAGAATCCGCCGAAGTCGGGCGAACGGGTCAAGATCCTCAACCAGATGACCGAGAGCCGCCGCGTCCGCGATCTCGCCGCCATGATCTCGGACATGACCGGCGTCGAGGTGCACAATGTGCCCAACCCCCGCCAGGAGGCCGACGAGAACGAACTGGTGGTGGCCAACGACCAGTTCCGCGAACTGGGCCTGAAGCCGATCACCCTCGCCGAAGGCCTGATGCAGGACGTCACCGAGATCGCCCGCCGCTACGCGCACCGCGCGGATCTGTCGAAGGTGCCCTGCGTGTCCAGCTGGAACAGCAAGCGGGCCGAGGCCCTTGCGAGCGAGCCGCCGGCGGTCGCCTCGGTGACGGCCGCGGCTCACGCCCGCTCGGCCTGAGGCGCGATGAGCTCACCCCCCGCGTCCCTGCAGCTGCTGGTCTTCGGCGGCGGCTGGCTGGGCCTCGCCGCCGCCCGCGAGGCGGTGCGGCGCGGCGGACGCGCCATGCTGACCAGCCGCGACCCCGCCCGGCGCGAGGCGCTGGCCGGCGAAGGCTTCGGTTCGCTCGACCCGGACGACGCGGCGGCGCTGGACCGGGCCGTCGCGGAGGCCACGGCCGTCCTCGTCACCGCCCCGCCCGAAGGCGATGGCTGTCCGGGCCTGAAGCGGCTCGTCCCCGCCCTGACCCGCACCGGCGCCTATCCCGACTGGATCGGCTACGTCTCCTCGACAGCCGCCTACGGCGACCGCGCCGGCGGCTGGGCCTTCGAGGACGATCCGCTCAACGCCGCCTCGTTGGAGGGCGCGCGGCGGGTGCGGGCCGAGCGCGACTGGCTGGACGCCGGACGGGGCATGGGCCTCACCGTGCAGATCTTCCGCCTGCCGGCGCTCTACGGCCCGGGCCGCTCGCCGCTGGACCGGCTGCGCGACGGTTCGGCGCGGATCGTCCGCAAGCCGGGCCAGATCTTCAACCGCATCCACGTCGACGACGCCGTGGCCGGCTTCTTCGCCTCCATGGCCCGCCCGCACCCCGGCCGCGCCTACACCCTGTGCGACGACGAGCCGACGCCGGCCGACGTTGTCATGGAAGGGGCCGCCCGCCGGCTGAATCTGCCCAATCCGCCGGAGGTCTCGCTGGACGATCCTTCGGTCAGCGACGCCATGCGCCGCTTCTACCGCGACTCGAAACGCCTCTCGAACGCCCGGGCCAAGGCCGAGCTGGGCTGGCGGCCGCGCTACCCGAGCTGGCGCGAGGGGCTGGAGGCGATGTTGGGTGGCTAGTGGCTAGTGACGAGTGGCTGGTGGGCAGCGCGAAGTCGTGCAGACGCGGGCGCCCATGCGCCTGACTCACAGAAAGTTCGGTCAGCCACCGGCCACCAGCCACCAGCCACTTCCCTCAGAACGGCAGGATGTTGCGCTGGCGGCTGTAGGCCATGGTGCCGACGTTGGCGCCGAGGCGCAGGCCGACGCCGGTGCGGATCGGGGCCAGGACGATGCCGTCGGCGCGCTGGTAGTTCACGCCCAGACCGCCGACCAGATAGGCCGAGCCTTCCACGCCGGGGTAGCGGCGGTAGATCATGTCGGGGTGGAACAGGCCGTAGACCAGGGTGAACACCCGGCTGCCGTTGCCGCCGACGTCCCAGCCGATCGAGATGCCCTGCCAGAACACCTCCTGAGAGGCCGACAGGTCCTTCATGTGCAGGGCGCCGCGGCCGTAACGCAGGCCGACGCCGACCGCGCCCGCGGCCTCCTCGCCGGCGATGTAGGCGGTCGGCCGGTCGCCCTGGTCGGCGAAGATGCGTTCGATCGCCCCGCCGATGGCCTCGGCCGCGATGCCCAGCTCCCGCGAGCCGGCGGCGACCAGTTCGTCGGCGGTGTAGGCGGGCGCCGTCTGGTCGGAGCGGATCGGATAGTTGGGGTCGGCCGGCCCGTTCGAGGCGCAGGCGGACAGGCCGGTGGCGCCGGCGCTGGCGGCGAGGCCCGAAAGGATCATCTGGCGGCGATGCATGCTCTGGCTCCGAAGGCGGGACGGTCCGCCCGACTCCCGCGGGCGCTCGACGTCACCGTCGCCGCTCTTTGAGTCAGCCTTGCGGCGGCGAGGTTAACCAGACCTTACGGTCACCCCCGGAGCGTCGCCCCCACCATGCCGGCCGCCGTCACGATCTTTGTCGACAGCGCCTCGATGTCCGCCTCCGCCAGCGTCGCCTCGCGCGGCTGCACCACCACCTCCAGCGCCACCGACTTCATGCCCTCGGGGACCCCCGGGCCGCGGTAGATGTCGAACACCCGCACTTCCGCGATCAGGGCCTTGTCGGCCCCGGCGACCGCCCGAAGGAGGTCGCCGGTCGCCCGGCCCTCCTCCACCAAGAAGGCGAAGTCGCGGGTCAGGGGCATCAACGGGGCCAGTGAGGCCGAACCGCGCGCCTTGGACGCCTTGCCGCGCGGCTCGGGCACGGCGTCCAGCACGATCTCGAAGGCCAGCATCGGGCCGTCGGCGTCCAGCGCCTTGAGCACGCGCGGATGCAGGGCGCCGAACTCCGCCATCACGTTCTTCGGGCCCAGCTGCAGCCGGGCCGAACGGCCGGGGTGCCACCAGTCGCGGTTCTGGCCCTGGACCAGTTGCAGCGAGGCGACCGGCGCACCCAGCTCGTCGAGCAGGGCCATCAGGTCGCCCTTCAGCGCGAACAGGGCGTCCTCGGCCGCCCCGCCCCAGTGGCGCGGCGATTTCGGCGCCAGAAGCCCGGCGATGACGGTGCGCTGACCCGTCGGGCTGTCGTCCAGATAGATCGGGCCGATCTCGAACAGGGCCGCGTCCGGATGGCCGCGGGCGGCGTTGCGGGCGGCCGCCTCGATGAGGTTGGGCAGGGCCGACGGGCGCATGCAGTCGAGGTCGGCGGCGATCGGGTTCTCCAGCGCCAGCCGGTCGCCGCCGCCGCCGAACAGGGCCGCGGTGGAGCGCTTGGTGAAGGACCAGGTGACCGCCTCGGCGTAGCCCATGGCGGCCAGCGCGCGGCGGGCGGTCCGCACCCGCGCCTGCCGCGGGTTCAGCACGCCCCTCGCCGGCGCTCCGAGGTCGGGCAGGGGCGTCGACGGCAGTTCGTCGTAGCCCTCGATGCGGGCGATCTCCTCGACCAGATCGGCCGCCCCCTCGACGTCGCGCCGCCACGAAGGCGGGGTCACGGTCCACGGGGCGCCGCGGCGCACCTCGAAGCCGAGCGCAGCGAGGATTTCCGCGATGCGGTCGTCGGTCAACGACAGTCCGGTCAGGGCGGCGACGCGCGCCGGGTCGAAGGCGAAGCCGGCGGGATCGGCGGGGGCCTGTCCGGCCAGCACGATCTCCGAGGCCTCGCCGCCGCACAGGTCGAGGATCAACCGCGTGGCCAGCTCCAGTCCGGGCACGACCGAGGCCGGATCGACGCCGCGCGCGAAGCGGTACTGGGCGTCCGAGTTCAGGCTGAGCGTGCGGCCGGTCTGGGCCGTGACGATCGGGTCGAACCAGGCGCTCTCGACGAAGACGTCGACGGTCTCGTCCGAACAGCCGGTCGACTCCCCGCCCATGACCCCGCCCAGGCCGATGGGCCGCTCGCCGGCGGCGTCGGCGATGACGCACATCGACGCATCGACCGCGTAGGTCTTGCCGTCCAGCGCGATCAGATGCTCCGGCGTGCCGGCGGCGATGCCCGCGGCGGCTTCCGAGGTCTGCCCGCCGCGCACCACGATCTCGGCCCCGACCAGCTTCGCCATGTCATAGACGTGCAACGGCCGGGCGCGGTCGTAGGAGACCAGGTTGGTGATGTCGACCAGCCGGTTGATCGGCCTGAGCCCGATGGCGGTCAGCCGGTGCTGCAGCCAGTCGGGCGAGGGACCGTTCCTGACGCCGCGGATGACCCGACCGGCGAACACGGGGCACATCTCCGGCGCCTCCAGGCGCACCGAGACGGGCGAGGGGAAGGTTCCGGCCACCGGCTCGATGGCCGGCGTCTTCAGCGTCCCCACCCCGGCGGCGGCGAGGTCGCGGGCGATGCCGGCGACGCCCAGCCAGTCGGACCGGTTGGGAGTGACCTCGAAGTCGATAACCGGCTCGGCGCCGAACACGCCGGCGGCCGGCTGGCCCACCTGCAGGTCGTCGTCCAGCTCGAGGATGCCATCGCTCTCGGACGACAGCTGCAGCTCCGCAGCCGAACACAGCATGCCGTGCGAGACCACGCCGCGCACCGGCTTCTCGACGAGGGTCACGCCGAGGCCGGGCACATAGGCGCCGATCGGGGCGTAGATGGTGGTCAGGCCCGCGCGTGCGTTCGGCGCGCCGCAAACGATCTCCTTCATGCCGTCGACGGTGTCGACCTGGCAGACCTGCAGCCGGTCGGCGTTCGGGTGCCGCCCGGCGGACACGATGCGCGCCACCGTGAACGGCGCCAGCGCCGCCACCGGGTCATGGACCTCCTCGACCTCAAGGCCGGCCATGGTCATCGCTTCGGCGACGGCGTCGATCTCCGCCGCCGTGTCGAGGTGTTCCTTCAGCCAGGAGAGGGTGAACTTCACGCCTTCGAACCCCCGGTCAGGCTGGACAGCGACTTGATGCCCGCCAGCTCCTCCAGCAGCTCGTCCGACCCGGTGAAGCCGACCTGGGCGAAGCGGCAGCGCACGAAGCGGCAGTTCGACATGCCGATCACCCCGGCCAGCTTCTCGCGGCTGACCGGCCGGTAGAGCAGGTTGCGCATGTCCGAGGTCGCCCCCATGGCGCAGCTGTCGAAGGTGGTGCCGTTCATCACCGCCATCACAGCCGGGCCCTCGATCAGGCAGTCGGTGAAGGTCTTGCCGTCGATCACGGGCTGGCCGGCGTTCCAGTGCTGCACCGCGAGCGAGGGCAGCCACACCGCCTCCTTCTCGAAGCTGGTCCGGGCCACCAGGGCGCGGCCGGCCGCTTCCTCGGCGGACATGGTCTCGGGGGTGTCGGTCATGGAGGTATCCTCGATACGGTTCGCGCTTAGTCGACGGTCCGGACCTGCTCGACCAGGGCGTTGAGCAGCTGATCGGCGCCGGTGATGCCGAGCGAGAAGAACTGGCAGTTCCTGAAGGTGCAGTCGCGCACCGGGATGGCCCCGATCGCCGTCTTGCCGTTCAGCGACCGGAACAGCATGCCGCGCATGTCGCCGCCGGTGGGGCCGAAGTTGACGCCCTCGAAGTGGGTGCCTTCCAGCACCAGCATCAGCGCCGGTCCCTCGATGGTGCAGTCGGTGAAGGTGCGACCCTCGATCACCGCCCCGCCGCCCGAGGTCACGCTGGCGCGGTAGAGATCGAACAGGGTGAAGCGCCCGCCGGTGATGTCCTTCGCCAGCGGGTCCAGCTGGCGCGTTTCCGTCGGGGCGGCCCGGGGGTCGGTCATCACGAGAGTCCGCTGGCGGGATTGGGAGCCTGGAAGGCCGAGAAGCCGTAGTGGGCCAGCCACCGGGTGTCGGCCTCGAACATCGGGCGCAGGTCGGGGATGCCGTACTTCAGCATGGCCAGGCGGTCGACGCCCATGCCGAAGGCGAAGCCCTGGTATTCGTCCGGATCGATGCCGCAGTTGCGCAGCACATTGGGGTGGACCATCCCGCAGCCGAGGATCTCCATCCACCCGTCGCCCTCGTTCAGCTTCAGCTCGCCGCCGGAGCGGTCGCAGCGGATGTCCATCTCGGCCGAGGGCTCGGTGAACGGGAAGTGGTGCGGCCGGAAGCGGGCGTCGACGTCGTCGACCTCGAAGAAGCGGGCGACGAAGGTCTCGAGGGTCCACTTCAGGTGGCCCATGTGCACGCCCTTGTCGATCACCAGGCCCTCGACCTGGTGGAACATCGGCGTGTGGGTGGCGTCGCTGTCCTTCCGGAAGGTCCGGCCCGGGGCGATGATCCGGATCGGCGGCTTCTGGCTCTGCATCGTCCGCACCTGCACCGGACTGGTGTGGGTGCGCAGCACCTTGCGCTCGCCGGTCTCCGGATCGGGCGTCAGGAAGAAGGTGTCGTGCATCTCCCGCGCCGGGTGTTTGGGCGGGAAGTTCAGGGCGGTGAAGTTGTGGAAGTCGTCCTCGATGTCGGGACCTTCCGCCACCGCGAAGCCCATGTCGGCGAAGATGGCGACCATCTCGTCCATCACCTGCATGGTCGGGTGCACGCTGCCCTTTCGGCGCGGCCGCGACGGCAGGGTCAGGTCGACGTGTTCGGCCTTCAGCCGGGCGTCCAGCTCGGCCGCCTCCAGCTCGGCCTTGCGCGCCGCCAGCGCCGCCGACACCCGGTCGCGCAGGCCGTTGATCATCGGCCCGCGTTCGCGCCGCTCTTCCGGGCTCATCGCCCCCATGCCCTTGAGCAGGCCCGAGATCGAGCCCTGTTTGCCCAGCGCCGCGACGCGCAGCTCCTCCACCGCGGCGGCGGTCTCCGCCGCCCCGATGGCGTTGATCAGGTCGAGTTCAAGCTGGGCGAGGTCGGTCATGTCGGCCTGTCGTCTAGCGGCTGCGGCGGAAAGCAAAAAGCCCCCCGGCGCGCGCCGGAGGGCTTTTGCGTCTTCCGTCTCCGGAAAAGCTTACGCCAGCGCGGCGCGGACCTTGTCGGCGACCGCCTTGAAGGCGGCTTCGTCGGCGGCCATGGCGGCGAGCACCTTGCGGTCCAGCTCGATGCCGGCCTTGCCCAGGCCGTGGATGAACTGGCTGTAGGTGAAGCCTTCCAGACGCGCGGCGGCGTTGATGCGCTGGATCCACAGGGCGCGGAAGTTGCGCTTCTTGGTGCGGCGGTCGCGGTAGGCGTACTGCCCGGCGCGGTCGACCGCGGCCTTGGCGGCGCGGATGGTGTTCTTGCGGCGGCCGTAGAAGCCCTTGGCCTGCTTCAGGACCTTCTTGTGCTTGGCGTGGGACGTAACGCCCCGGGTGACGCGAGCCATGATTTTTCTCTTCGAGAACCCCTATCGCTCGCGCCGCGGGCGCTCGCTGCATGAGGGGCTTTGGTTCAAACTGATGCGGTTGGAGATCGAGATGCGTGCGCCGATCAGGCGTACGGCATGTAGGACTTGATCTTCTTGGCGTCGGCGTCCGACATCACCGCGGTGCCGCGGTTCTGGCGGATGTACTTCGAGTTGTGGCTGATCAGCCGGTGGCGCTTGCCTGCCACGCCGGCCTTGACCTTGCCGCTCGCCGTCAGTTTGAAGCGCTTCTTGGCGCCCGACTTCGTCTTCAGTTTCGGCATTTTCACTCTCTCTTTTGAGAGGGCTACCGCCCTTCGGGCTGCTTGAGCCCAAGTTTGGAGACCCTGATTTAGAACCGCCCAGGCATGCCTGTTCGCCCGGCGGTCCGGTACGCGAAGGCGCGGCTTCTAGTCGAAGCGGGCCCGGAAGGCAAGCGGAGTCCGGGTTTGCGCGGCTTCCGCGAGGACGGCCGCCTCGCGTCGCCGGAAGGCCCGGCCGGCGTTGAGCGCCAGCACCGCCGCCGGCACGGTCAGGGCGGCGCCGACGAGGAAGGGCCAGTCGTGGCCGAGCACGGAGTACAGCGTCCCGGCCGCGATCGGGCCGAAGATGCGGGCGATCGACCCCGAGGCCATGTTCAGTCCCAACATCGCCCCCTGCCGGTCGGCCGGCGTCGAGCGGCTGATCAGGGCCGACACATTGGGCATGGCCAGCGACATGCCGGCGGCGCCGACCGCCATGACGATCGGGATGATCCAGCCCTGCACCACCGGTAGGGTCCACAGGCCGAGGTCGAGCGATACGGCGGGGAACCAGGCCACCGGCGCCACGACCTGCGCCACCAGCGAGCTCCCGAACAGCAGCATGCCGAAGGCCAGCACCGGCGCCTCGCCGAAGCGCCGCGCCAGCCGGCCGGCGAAGAAGCCTTGGTTGAGGGTCGAGACGATGCCCACGATCATGAAGGCCAGGCCGATCTCGCGCGCGTCCCAGGCGTACCGGTCCCCGGCCCACAGGCCGAACACGCTCTCCATGGCCGAGAAGCCGGCCATGTAGACGAGGGTGACCAGCAGCACCCGCGACACCACCGGATTGGCGCGCGCCTCGTGCAGCCCCGCGAGGAAGCGTGTGCGCGGGACGGACGGATCCGCCTTGGCCCGGCTCTCGCGCAGGAAGACGATCACGCCGACGGCGGCCAGCGCCGCCAGCCCCGCCGCGGTGAAGATCGGAAGCTGATAGCCCAGCCGTCCCAGCTGCGGCTGGGTCAGGAGCCCGCCCAGCCCCGGTCCGACGATGAAGCCCAGCCCGAAGGCGGCCCCGATCAGCCCCATCCGCCCGGCCGCTTCTCCGGCGGGGTGACGTCGGCGACATAGCCCTGGACGGTCGAGATGTTGCCGCCCCAAGGCCGGTGAACAGCCGCACCGCGATGGCCAGCCAGATGTTCGGCACGAAGGCCAGGGCCAGATAGCCGGCGGCGTTGGCGACGAGGGTGACCAGCAGCACCGGCTTGCGTCCGATGCGGTCCGACAGCCGTCCCCAGAACGGCTCGGCGAAGAACTGCCCCAGCGAATAGGCCGAGAACATCAGGGTGATCTGCCACGCCGCCGCGTCGAGGCTCAGCGCGAAGAACGGCAGCAGCGGCACCACCAGGCCGAAGCCGACCAGGTTGATGAACACCACGGAGAACAGCACAGCCAGCGCCGGCGCCTGGGGCTTGGACGGGGGCGGCGCGGCGGGAGGGGGCATGAGGCCAGCTTAGCCGGGAACGACCGCGCCGGAAACGAAAACGCCCCGGCCGTTTCCGACCGGGGCGCATCATGTTCCGTCTGAACCCGAAGCCTACCTCGGCGCCAGGATCATGATCATCTGCCGGCCTTCCATGCGCGGCGCGTATTCGACCTTGGCCACTTCCTCGAAGTCGGCCTGGACCTTGTTGAGCAGCTTCATGCCCAGCTCGGGGTGGGCCATTTCGCGTCCACGGAAGCGCAGGGTCACCTTGACCTTGTCGCCCTCCTCGAAGAAGCGCGTCATGGCCCGCGCCTTCACGTCGTAGTCGTGCTGGTCGATGTTCGGCCGGAGCTTGATCTCCTTCAGCTCGACGACCTTCTGGCGTTTGCGCGCCTCGGCCTTCTTCTTCTGCTCCTGGAAGCGGAACTTGCCGTAATCGAGGATCTTCGCGACCGGCGGGTCGGCGGTGGCGACGATCTCGACCAGGTCCAGCCCGGCCTCCTCGGCGGCCTCGAGGGCGGCGGAGGTGGGCATGACCCCCTGCTTCTCGCCGTGCTGGTCGATGAGCAGCACGCGGGGGGCGCGGATATCCTGGTTCATACGCGGCCCGTCCTTTACGGGCGGCGCTTGCATGGGACGGCGAATGGGCGTCGTTTCCTTATGTGGTCGAAGAAGGCGTGTTCTGACGAGGCGAAGCGCGCGACGGATCGCGGCGTTCCCCTCGGGTGGCTATATGACCGCGAAAGCCCCGTTCTTCAAGGTTGGACGGGCTTTTCCGGACCGATGAAGGCGTCGTGCAGATCGATCACGGCGGAAAAGACACGCTCGACGGTCAGGTCCTCGATGGGCGCGAATTCGCCGCGCGTCTCGTTGGACGCCACCGTCCGCGTGCGCGCGCCCCACGGGCCGTAGAGCCACCACTCGGTCGGCCCGAACAGGCCCAGGGTCGGCCGGCCCAGCGCCGCCGCCACGTGCATCAGGCCGGAATCGTTGCCGACGAAAAGCGCCGCCCGGTCGATCGCCGCGGCCGAGGCGAGGATGTCGCCCTTGCCGACGAAATCGATCGCCCGCTCGCCCGCGGTGTCCAGCGCGGGAGTCGCCGGCGGCCGGTCGCCTGGCCCGCCGACGGGCATGAAGCGCCAGCCGGCGAAGCGCGGCTCCGCCATCAGTTTCTCGACCAGCCGGCCCCAGCGATCGGCCGGCCAGCTCTTGCCGGGCTGATGGGCGATGGGGGCGAGGGCGAGGACGGGACCGGGACCCGCGCCCCCGGCGAGCTGCGGGTCGATCACCGCCGCCGCCTCGGCCCGGGCGCGATCGTCGAGGAAGATCTCCGGCTCCAGCGGCGTCTGCGAGCCCATCAGCCGCGACACCATCTCGACCTTGCGCAGGCCGGTTTCCCACGAGCGGTTGTAGACCACCCGCCGCCGCGCCGGCACGAGGTAGCTGAGCGCCGAGCCGCGGATGTCGATCGCCATCTCCCAGCGGGTTCCGACCGCCTGCTTCCACAGGTCCAGCCAGTGTCCGGCCAGCTTCTTCTTGTCGAGGACGATGACCCGCTCCACCCCCGGGGCCGAGCGGAAGAAGGGCGCGGGCGGTCGCCCGCAGGCGACGGTGATCCGCGCGCCCGGGATCTGCCGCCCGATCTCGCGGATCACGCCCGAGGAGATGACGCAGTCGCCGATGCGGTTGGAGGTGACGAACAGGACGTTCTTGTCGGACACGCTGGTATCGGCCTTCGCTTCGTGGGTCAGGGTTGGCTATCAGTCCCCGACCGAATTCGCGAGAGGAACGGCATGGACGACATCGAACGCCTGGCCCGGCCGGACGGCGAGACCCTTGCGCTGAAGCGGGTGCGGGGCGCGGCCCCGACGGTGCTGTGGATCGGCGGGTTCCGCTCGGACATGGAGGGGACCAAGGCGCTGGCGCTGGATGCGGCCGCCCGCGAGCGCGGCTGGGGCTACGTCCGCTACGACCATTTCGCCCACGGCGTCTCCTCGGGCGACTGGCGGCAGGCGACCATCGGCCGCTGGCGTGAGGACGCCATCGCCCTGGTCGACAGCCTGGAGGGCCCGGTGATCCCGGTCGGCTCGTCCATGGGCGGCTGGATCGCCCTGCTGCTGGCTCTGGCCCGCCCCGAGCGGCTGCACGGCCTGGTGCTGGTTAATCCCGCGCCGGACTTCACCGACCGGCTGATGTGGCCGGGGCTTCCGGACCACCAGCGCCAGACCATCCTGCGCGACGGCGAGACCCTGATCACCGAGGAAGGCCTCGGCGAATACGTCCTCACCCGCCGCATGTTCGAGGAGGCGCGGGACTGGCTCGTGCTGGACGGCCCGATCCCGATGCGGGCTCCCGTCCACATCCTGCAGGGTCGCGCCGACGACGTCGTGCCGTGGCGTCATGCCGCCCTGATCGCCGAACGGCTGAGCGGCGGCGACGTGCGGCTGGACCTGATCGAGGGCGGCGACCACCGCCTGTCCTCGCGCCGGGATCTCCTGCGCCTCGTGGAGGCCATTGAACGGATGCGCGCAGCGGCGCTTATATGAAGCGGACCTGCAAGGAGAACGCCATGCGTATCCCGATCGCCTGCGCCCCTCTCGCCCTCGGACTGGCCCTGTCAGCCTGCGCCACGGGGCCGGGCACGGACCACTACAATGAAGAACTGCGCCGTCTGGCGGCCGACTGCGAGGCCCGTGGCGGCATCCTGTCGCCGACCGGCAGCCAGTCGGGCCGGCCGCAGCTCGACAACGTCTGCCGGATCACGGGTCAGACCGGCCGTGTTCCGGGTTGAGGCCGCCCGGCGGACCGCCGCCGCCGCGGCGGCCTTGCTGCTGACGGGATGCGCCACGGGCGCGTCCGTCGGCTCGACCGCCGAACGTCTGGCCGAACTCGAGCAGGCCTGCCGCGCCCGTGGCGGCGTGCTCGTGTCGTCCGGCGGGCCGCCGACCGGCCGGCCCGAGGTGGACAACCATTGCCGTATCGTGGGCGGAGCCACGCGCCTTCCCGGCGGCTGAGGCGAACCTAGAGCAGGGCCTCGACCGCCGCGCGCGCCGCCGCCCCGAGATCCGGCCGCTTCAGCGCCAGGGCCACATTGGCGCGCAACAGGCCGATCTTGTCGCCGCAATCGTGGGTCACGCCTTCGTACTCGACCGCCGTGAAGGACTGGGTCTGCATCAGCTTCGCCATGCCGTCGGTGAGCTGGATCTCCCCGCCCGCCCCGCGCTCGGTGTTCTCCAGAATGGCGAAGATCTCCGGCTGCAGGATGTAGCGACCCGAGATCGACAGGTTCGACGGCGCCTCGCCGCGCGGCGGCTTCTCGACCATGCCCTTCATGCGGATGCGCCGTCCGTCGCGGGACTCCGGATCGACGATGCCGTACTTGTGCGTCAGGTCGTGCGGCACCTGCTCGACGCCGATGACGTTGCCGCCGACCTCGGCGTAGACGTCGGCCAGCTGCTTCAGGGCGCCCGGCTGGGCGTCGACGATGACGTCCGGCAGGATCACCGCGAACGGCTCGTCGCCGATGATGTCCCGGGCGCACCAGACGGCGTGGCCCAGCCCCTTGGGCTGCATCTGGCGGGTGAAGCTCATCTCGCCGGCGCTGGCCAGCTCGGCGTTCATCATCTCAAGGATGTCGGTCTTGCCCTTGGCCTCCAGCTGGGCCTCCAGCTCGACCTGGTGGTCGAAATAGTCCTCGATGGCCTGCTTGGCCCGGCCGGTGACGAAGACGATGTGCTCGATGCCCGCCTCGCGCGCCTCCTCGACGATGTAGCTCAGGATCGGCCGGTCGACGACGTTGAGCAGCTCCTTGGGCGTGGTCTTGGTGCCGGGCAGAACCCGGGTGCCGAGGCCGGCGACGGGCAGCACGGCCTTGCGGAGGCGGCGGTGGGTCGAGGTCATGCGATATCCTGAACAGCGAAGGCGGCGAGCCTAACGCATCGGAACGCCGAAGCGATCACTCCACGGTGACCGATTTCGCCAGATTCCGCGGCTGGTCGACGTCCGTGCCCTTCTCCACCGCCGTGTAGTAGGCCAGCAGCTGCACCGGAATGGCGTAGACCAGCGGCGCGATCAGCGGGTGGCAGTCGGGCGCGTCGATGCGGCTGATCCCGGCCCCGTGCGGATCGGGCGCGGCCTTCGGCGCGATCATGATCACCGGCCCGCCGCGCGCCGCCACTTCCTGCAGGTTGGAGGCGGTCTTCTCGAACACCTCGTCCAGCGGGGCGAGGGCCACGATCGGGGTGAGCTCGTCGACGAGGGCGATCGGCCCGTGCTTGAGCTCGCCGGCGGCGTAGCCCTCGGCGTGGATGTAGCTGATCTCCTTCAGCTTCAGCGCGCCTTCCATGGCCAGCGGGAACATCGCGCCGCGGCCGAGGAACAGCACGTCGGTGGCCTTGGACAGCTCGTGGGCGACGCCGCGCAGGGCGCCGTCCATCTGCACCGCCTCGGCGATAAGGCGGGGCGCCTCGAACAGCGCCTTGACCAGTTCGCCCTCGATCAGCGGGTCGATCCGCCCGCGCTGCACCCCGGCGGTGACCGCCAGCGCCAGCAGGGCCGCCACCTGGGCCGTGAAGGCCTTGGTCGAGGCGACCCCGATCTCGGGGCCGGCGTGGGTCGGCCAGACCACCAAGGCCTCCCGGGCCATCGACGACGAGTGCACATTGACCAGGGCCGCCGTCTTCAGCCCGTTGGCCTTGCACCAGCTCAAGCTGGCCAGGGTGTCGGCGGTCTCGCCCGACTGGCTGACCGCCACCGCCAGCGTGCCGGGCGCCACGGCCGGGTTGCGGTAGCGGAACTCCGAAGCGATCTCGACGTCGCAGGGCAGGCCGGCCAGACGCTCGAAGGCGTAGCGGCCGATCTGGCCGGCGTAGAAGGCGGTGCCGCAGGCGACGATCTGGATGCGGTCGACGGCGGCGAAGTCGATCTCGCCCGGCTTCACCCTGCCGTTCACGAAGTCGAGGTAGTGCGACAGGGTGTGCTGGACGCTGTCCGGCTGCTCGTGGATCTCCTTCTCCATGAAGTGCCGGTACTCGCCCTTCTCGACGAGGGCGGACGAGGCCGAGACCTGCACGATCGGACGATCCACCGCCTCGCCCGAGGCGTCGAACATGCGCGCGCCCGAGCGGTCGACGGCGACGTAGTCGCCCTCTTCGAGGTAGCTGATCTTCTGGGTGAACGGCCCGACGGCCAGGGCGTCCGAGCCCAGGTACATCTCGCCTTCGCCCCAGCCGACCACCAGCGGGCTGCCGCGGCGGGCGCCCATGATTAGCCCGTCCTCGCCCTCGACCAGGACGGCCAGCGCATAGGCGCCGGTCAGCCGGTCCAGAACCGTCTTGAAGGCCGCGACCGGGTCGTTGCCGCCGTTCAGGGCGCGGTCGAGCAGGTGGGCGACCACCTCCGTATCGGTCTGGCTCTCGAACACCCGGCCCTCGGCGGCGAGCTCGCCCTTCAGCTCGGCGAAATTCTCGATGATGCCGTTGTGCACCAGGGTTACCCGGCCCGCCTTGTGCGGGTGGGCGTTCTCGGTGGTCGGCGCGCCGTGGGTGGCCCACCGGGTGTGGCCGATCCCGATCGTCGACTCCAGCGGATCGGCGGCCAGAACCGTCTCCAGTTCGCGGATCTTGCCCTTGGCGCGGCGGCGCTCGATGCGACCCTCCACGAGGGCCGCGACCCCGGCGGAGTCGTAGCCGCGATACTCCAGCCGCTTCAGGCTGTCGATCAGACGGGGAACCGCCGGGCCGGTTCCGGTCACGCCGATAATGCCGCACATATGCCTGTTCCCACTCTGAGTTGCTCGGCGCGCCCCTCGCGCCGCCCGAAACTTCGGGCGACCTGCCCGCCGGCAGGGTTTATGTGATTGACGCGCGGAATGGCATCTGAAAAGCCGTTTCGCAAGGTTACGCTTGCAGAGACAGGAACTTACAACGTGGGCGAGAGACGCTATTTCGGCACCGACGGCATTCGCGGACGGGCGAACACCCACCCGATGACCGCCGAGGTGGCCCTGCGCGTGGGCCTGGCCGCCGGCCGCATGTTCATGTCCTCGGACGACCGTCGCCACCTCGTCGTCATCGGCAAGGACACCCGGCTGTCAGGCTATATGATCGAACCGGCGCTGGTCGCCGGCTTCTCCGCCGCCGGCATGGACGTGCGCACCTTCGGGCCGCTGCCGACGCCGGGCGTGGCCATGATGACCCGCTCGATGCGCGCCGACATCGGGGTGATGATCTCGGCCTCGCACAACTCCTACCTCGACAACGGCATCAAGCTGTTCGGTCCTGACGGCTACAAGCTGTCCGACGCGGTCGAGCTGAAGATCGAGTCGATGATGGACCAGGCGCTGGACGCTGATCTGGCCCCGCCCGACGCCCTGGGCCGGGTCAAGCGCATCGACGACGCCCAGGCGCGCTACGTCGAGATCGCCAAGGCCAGCTTCCCCAAGGGTCTCAGCCTGCAAGGCCTTCGCATCGCCGTCGATTGCGCCAACGGCGCCGCCTACAAGGTCGCCCCGACCACCCTTTACGAGCTCGGCGCCGAGGTCTGCGCCGTCGGCGTCGAGCCGAACGGCCTGAACATCAACGCCGAGTGCGGCTCGACCCATCCCGACGCCCTCGCCGAGGCGGTGCGCATGTACCGCGCCGACATCGGCATCGCGCTGGACGGCGACGCCGACCGGGTCATCATCTGCGACGAGAAGGGGCAGGTCGTCGACGGCGACCAGATCATGGCCATGGTCGCGCTCGACTGGGCCCGCCGCGGCCTGCTCAAGGGGGGCGGCCTCGTCGCCACCGTCATGTCCAACCTCGGGCTGGAGCGCCGGCTGCAGGCCGAGGGCCTGACCCTGGAGCGGACCAAGGTCGGCGACCGCTACGTCATGGAGCGGATGCGCGAGAAGGGCTTCAACCTGGGCGGCGAACAGTCGGGCCACATCATCCTGCACGACTACGCCACCACCGGCGACGGCCTGATGTCGGCCCTGCAGGTGCTGGCCGTGCTGGTCGAGAGCGGCCGGCCGATGAGCGAGCTGGCCAAGCAGTTCGACAAGGTGCCGCAGCGGCTGGAGAACGTCCGCTACAGCGCCGGCAAGCCGCTGGAGAGCGAGGCGGTCAAGGCCGCCATCGCCGAGGCCGAGGCCCGTCTCGCCGGCGTCGGTCGCCTGCTGGTCCGCCCGTCAGGCACCGAGAAGCTGATCCGCGTCATGGCCGAGGGCGACGACGAGGCGCTGGTGAAGTCTGTGGTCTCCGACGTCGCGGCAGCGGTGAAGGCGGCGGGGTAGGGCGGCTCGACCGCGCCCCCGCTCCGGCGCAGTCTCTCCCGATGATTCCCGCTCCCGCCCCGGCTGACCGGCGGTCCCCCGCGGCCTACGTCCTGGCCCTGTTGCCGGGCCTGCTGCTGTGCGCCGCCGTCACCGGCGCGGCGCTCGGCGTCGAGACGCTGGAACTGCGGCTGTTCGGGCGGGCGTGGCTGGACGCGGTCGTTCTGGCCATCCTCATCGGGGCCGCGATCCGCACCGTCTGGACGCCGCCGGAGGCCCTGCGGCCCGGCGTGGCCTTCAGCGCCCGCACCCTGCTGGAGATCGCGGTGGTCCTGCTCGGCGCCTCGATCAGCGCGGCGACGGTGATGGCCATCGGTCCCGGCCTGATGCTGGGGGTGGTCGGCGTGGTCGCCGTCGCGATCGCGGCGGCCTACGGCCTCGGCCGGCTGCTGCGCCTGCCGCACCGGATGGCGATGCTGATCGCCTGCGGCAACGGCATCTGCGGCAACTCCGCCATCGTCGCCGTGGCCCCCGTCATCGACGCCGAGCCGGAGGAGGTGACCGCCGCCATCGCCTTCACCGCCGTGCTCGGGATCGCGGTGGTGCTGCTCCTGCCGCTGCTCGCCGCGGCGCTGGAGATGGCGGAGCTGCCATACGGGGTCGTCGCGGGCCTGACCGTCTACGCCGTCCCACAGGTGCTTGCCGCCACCATGCCGGTGGGCGCGCTGGCGACCCAGACCGGGACCCTGATCAAGCTGGTGCGCGTGCTCATGCTGGGCCCGGTGGTGCTGGCCCTGTCGCTGGCCGTGGCGGCGCGGGCCGGGCAGGGCGGCTCCGGAAGCACGCTGACCCGCCTGCGCGCCGTGCCCCTCGGCCGGCTCGTGCCATGGTTCATCGTCGGCTTCCTGCTGATGATGGCCGCGCGCTCGCTCGACCTGATCCCGGCCGCCGCCCTTCCGCCGATGGACCAGGCGGCCACAGCCCTGACGGTGATCTCCATGGCCGCGCTGGGCCTCGGCGCCGACGCCCGCGCCGTGGCGCGCTCCGGCCCGCGCATCGCGGTGGCCGTCACCCTGTCGCTGCTGGTGCTGCTCGGCCTGGCGCTGGCCCTCGTTTCGCTGCTCGCCGTGGGCTGAAGCGTCGCCTCAGATTTCCTGGTTGTAGGCGCCGATCTCGCCGTACTTCGCCAGCCGCGGCTTCACCTCGTCGCGGAACAGGGCGCGCATGTCGTCCTCGGAGCGCATGCTCTCGACCACCACCACCAGCTCCGGCTTGTTCGACGAGGCGCGCACCAGCACCCATGAGCCGTCCTCAAGGTGCACCCGCACGCCGTTCACGGTGATCGCCTCGACGATCCTGCGCCCGAGGATTTCGCCGCCAGAGGCCGCAAGGTCCTCGTACTCCTTCACGATCCGCTCCAGCACCTCGTACTTGAGCTCGTCGTCGCAGTGCGGGCTCATGGTCAGGCTGGTCCAGGCGTCCGGCAGGGCCGCCTTCAGCTCGCTCAGCTTCTTCCCAGGATTGCGGTCCAGCATGGCCAGCACGGCGCCCGCGGCCACGATGCCGTCGTCGTAGCCATGGCCCAGCGGCCCGGCCATGAAGAAGTGGCCCGACTTCTCGAACCCCGCCAGCGCCCCGACCTCGGCGGTCTTGCGCTTGATGTAGGAGTGGCCGGTCTTCCAGTAGATCGTCTCGGCCCCGTTGGCCTTCAGCACCGCGTCCGTCTTGTACAGGCCGGTCGACTTCACATCGACGACGAAGGTCGAGTTGGGATGCAGCTTCGACAGGTCGCGGGCCAGCATCAGGCCGATCTTGTCGGCGAAGATCTCCTCGCCGGTGTCGTCGACCACCCCGCAGCGATCCCCGTCGCCGTCGAAGCCCAGCGCCAGATCGGCCCCGGTCTCGCGCACCTTGTCCGCCATCTGGACCAGCATGGCGTGGTCCTCGGGGTTCGGATTGTACTTCGGGAAGGTGTAGTCGAGCTCGGCGTCCATCTCGATCACCTCGGCCCCCATGCGGCGCAGGGCCTCGGGCGCGAAGGCCCCGGCCGTGCCGTTGCCGCAGGCGGCGACCACCCGGATCGGCCGGCTCAGCTTCACCTTGCTGATCTCCTCGAGGTAGCGCTCGCGGAAGTCCTCGACCCGGGTCAGGGTCCCGCCGCTCCGCGCCTTGCCCTCGCCGCCTAGCACGATGTCCTTCAGCCGCCCGATCTCGTCCGGGCCGAAGGTCAGCGGCGGATTGGCCCCCATCTTGACCCCGGTCCAGCCGTTCTCGTTGTGGCTGGCGGTGACCATGGCCACGCACGGGGCGTCGAGGGCGAACTGGGCGAAATAGGCCATCGGCGACAGGGCGAGGCCGACGTCCAGCACCTCCATGCCGCCCTCGAGCAGGCCCAGCGTCAGGGCCTGTTTCACCGCCAGGGAGTAGGAGCGGAAGTCGTGACCGACCACGATGCGCGGCGTCTGGCCGATCTCGTGGATGTAGGTCGCCAGCCCCAGGCCCAGCGCCTGGATGCCCAGCAGGTTGATCTCCTTCTCCAGGATCCAGCGCGCGTCGTACTCCCGGAAGCCCGTGGCCTTGACCAGCGGTGTGGTCTCATAGGCGGCGGTGTTCGGGCGAAGGTCGGCGCGGGGTTTCTGCATCGGAGATCCTGATCTGCCGGAGGTTGCTTGAAGCGAAGCTTTCGCCTTCTAGCCTCCCGTGGGTTGGCGCCGCAACAACGCCGCAGGGCCCGCACGGGTCCCGGGAACCCGCCGCCCCGCCGAAGCTTGACCCTTCCGGACCCCGGGCCTACCCCGTCGCGGTCGCCCACGGAGACCTGCATGCCCCGACTGATCCTGCTGCGCCACGGCCAGAGCCAGTGGAACCTCGAGAACCGCTTCACCGGCTGGGTCGACGTCGACCTGACGGCCGAGGGCGAGGCGCAGGCGCGGCGCGGCGGCGAACTGATCGCCGAGGCGGGCTTCAGGCCCGACGTGATGTTCACCTCGGTGCTGACCCGGGCGAAGCGCACCGGCGCGCTGGCTCTGGACTCGGCCGGCCTGAAAGACGTGCCGGTGGTCGAGGACTGGCGGCTGAACGAGCGCCACTACGGCGGCCTCACCGGCCTGAACAAGGCCGAGACCGCCGAGAAGCACGGCGCGGACCAGGTGAAGATCTGGCGACGCTCCTACGACGTGCCGCCGCCGCCGTTGGCCGCCGGCGGCGAGTACGACTTCGCCGCCGACCCGCGCTACGCCGGCCAGACCATCCCGGACACCGAGAGCCTGAAGACCACGCTGGACCGGGTGCAGCCCTACTGGGACGCCGAGATCGCGCCGCGGCTCAAGGCCGGCGAGGACGTGCTCATCGCCGCCCACGGCAACTCGCTGCGCGCCATCGTCAAGCTGCTGTTCCGGGTGCCGGACGACGCCATCGTCGGGGTCGAGATCCCGACCGGCAATCCGCTGGAGATCGATCTCGACGGCGAGCTGCGGCCGACCGCCGCCCGCTATCTCGACGCCGACCGGGCCCAGCCCCTGCCGGCCCTGCCGGAAGCCTGAACATGACCAGCCCGAAGCAGGTTTCCGACGATATCCGCTTCATGGGGCGGGCCATCGCCCTGGCCAAAGGCCGCATGGGCCAGACCTGGCCCAATCCCGCGGTCGGCTGCGTCATCGCCCGCGACGGCGAACTGGTCGCCGAAGCCGCCACCGCGCCGGGCGGCCGTCCCCACGCCGAGGAGCAGGCCGTGCCGGCCGCTGGAGATCGCGCCAGGGGGGCTGTGGCCTACGTCACCATGGAGCCCTGCGGCGCCCGCTCATCGGGCCGGACCTCCTGCTCGCACTTCCTGATCGAGGCGGGCGTGACGCGGGTCGTGGTCGCCGCCGTCGATCCATCGCCCTTCGCCTCCGGCCGCGGCGTCGAGCGGCTGGAGAAGGCGGGGCTGGAGGTCGAGACCGGGCTTCTCGCCCAGGAGGCGGCGGTGCTCTACGAGGGCTACCTTCACCGGGTCGAAACCGGTCGGCCGATGGTCCGCATCAGCGACGATGGCGACGGCTTCGACGCCCGCTTCGCCGCCTCGCCCAAGGCCGATCTGGCCACCGAGCTGAAGCGCCTCGGCGAGGCCGGCTACACCCGCCTCTGGGTCGCCCCCGGCGAACTCGCCGACGCCCTGCGCGAGCAGGGACTGCTGACGGCCTGATCCGCCCCGCGGGAACCCTTCCTTAAGCGGGAGCGTGCCAATCTGGCGCAATGTCGGGCAACGCCGCGCAGACCATCGTCAGAAGGCGCATCGAGCAGGCCGAACTGGACGCCATCTGCGCCCGGCACGACCGTCTTTGGCAGGCCCGGCCCGGCGGCGCCCGCGCCGTCTTCGCCTGGATGGATCTGTCCGGCCTGTCGCTGGCCGGCCGCAACCTCGCCGACGCCGACTTCGCCGCCGCCTGCCTGATCGGCTGCGACCTGACCGGGGCCAAGCTCGACAACGCCACCTTCTTCGGCGCCGACATGCAGGACGCGGTGCTGGCGGACGCCTCGATGCGCCGCGCCGACCTCCGGGGCGCGTGCCTCCGGGGGGCCGACCTGACCGGCGCCGACCTGTTCGAGGCCGATCTGCGCGAGGGCGCCATCGCCGCCGCCGACGCGCGGCTCGGCTTCCGGGTGATCGAGGCGCGCAGCCACAAGGAGACCGAGGCCCAGGGCGCCTGCCTCGCCGGGGCCAACCTCGAGCGCTCCAAGCTGACCGGCGTGGTCGCGGTGGCCGCCGACTTCACCGACGCCGTAATGAAGGACTGCAAGCTGGTCCGCGCCAACCTGAAGCAGGCCAGCTTCCGCGGCGCCGACCTTGCCGGGGCGGACCTGTCCGGAGCCGACCTGTCCGGAGCCGATCTCCGCGACGCCGTGCTGGTCGGGGTGAAGGCGACGCTCTGGCGGACGGACGGCGCCGACATGTCCGGCGCGCTCACCGACAACCGCTCGGCCGGCGCGCCGGTGGGCAAGATGCCGGCGGCGGAAATGCTGGCCGAACACGCGCAGTGGTGTGAGACCGGCGGCGCGGCCGGCTGCCCGTCCGTCTTCGACGGCGTCGACCTCCGGGCCCTCGGCTCGATCCGCGGCTACAACCTCACCGCCCTGTCGGCCAAGGGCGCCGTGTTCTACGGCCTCGACATGGAGGGCGTGCAGCTGCAGGGCGCCCAGCTCGAGGAGGCCGACCTCCGCTCGGCCAATCTCCGCGGCGCCGACCTGCGCGGCGCGCGGCTGAAGCGGGCCCGACTGAATGGCGCCGATCTCCGCGAGGCCCAACTGGGGCCCCTGCTGATCGCCGTCGACCGCCTGCTCCCGGCCGACCTGACGGGCGCCTGCCTCAGGGGGGCGGATCTCTCGGGCGCCGAGCTGAAGCGCGCGAACCTGACCGACGCCGACCTGACCCGGACGGTCCTGCGCGGCGCCTGCCTGAAGCAGACCGTGCTCGACGGCGCGATCACCCGCGGCGCCCGGGGCCTGGAGACCCAGCCTCCATTCGACCTCGAGGCGGCCGGATGACCTTCGTACGCCGGGCCCTGAGCCAGGGCGAACTGGACGTCATGGCGGCGGCCCACGAGCGGCTGCTGGCGGGCCGGCCCGGGGGGCGGCGGCTGTCGCTGAAGTTCGCCGAACTCAACGGTCTCGACCTGTCCGGCCGCGACCTGCGCGACGTCGACTTCACCGGCTGCGCCCTCGAGGATGCGAAGCTCGTCGCCGCGCGTCTGGACGGGGCGGTGCTGTTCTGCTGCGACCTGCGCGGCGCCGACTTCAGCCGCGCCAGCATGGTGCGAGCGGACCTGCGCGGGGCGAGCCTGCGCGGGGCCAGCCTGATGGGCGCCGACCTGACCCGCGCCGACTTCCGCGAGGGGGTGCTGGCCGTCCCGCACGCCACGCGCGGCCTCGCCGCCATGCGCCACGAGACCCGCCGCGGCGTCGCCGACGGCGCCACCTTCGCCGGCGCGACCCTCAACGGATCCCTGCTCGACGGCGTGACGGCGTTCCGGGCCGACTTCTCCGACTGCTCGATGAAGGGCGCGACGCTGACGGGGGCCAACCTGCGCGACGCCAACCTGAGCGGGGCCATGCTCGAGGACGCCGCGGTGGACGGGGCCAACCTGTCCGGGGCCCAGCTGAAGGGGGCGGTGCTGACCGGCGTAGCGGTGGAGCGGGCCAGAACCGAGCGCGCCGATCTCACCGGCGCGCTGCGCGCCCCGACGGCGGAAGCGCTGGAGCAGGCCGCGACGCTGCTGGAGCGGGCGCTGGACGCCAACGCCTGGGCCGAGAGCGGCGGCGTGCTCGGCGCGCCGGCCAACTTCGACGGCCTAGATCTGCGGCCGCTCGGCGACCGGCTGCGCGACCTCAAGATGCCGGGCCTGAGCGGCCGCGGCGCCTGTTTCGTGGGCATGGATCTGCGGGGGGTGGCGTTGCAGGGCGCCTGCCTCGAGGACGCCGACCTGCGCGGCTGCGACCTTCGCGGCGCGGATTTGCGGGCCGCCCGCATGAGCCGCGCCTTGCTGCACAAGGCCGATTTGCGCGGAGCCCTGCTTGAGCCCCTGCCGCTGGGCGGCGGGCGAACCGCGCCAGCCGTGCTGCACGGGGCCGGACTTCGCTACGCCCGGCTCGAAGGGGCCAGCCTCGCCGGGGCCCGGCTCGACGGGGCCGACGTCTCGGGCGCCCGGATCGACCCCGGCGCCCTTGACGAGGCTCAGCTCCTGTCGCTGGCTCCCGCGCCCGCCGCGGCGGCCTGAATTGAAAAAGGGACGGCGCGTGCAGCGCCGTCCCTCGTCACCTCTTGGCTGGAAGGCTCAGGCCGCCCGGGCCTTCTTGCCTTCGATCAGCGGCTGGGCCGAGCCCGTGCCGATCTCGATGCGACGCGGCTTGAGCGCTTCCGGCAACTCGCGGGCCAGCTCGATCGACAGCAGGCCGTTGACCAGATCGGCGCCTTTCACCACCACGTAGTCGGCCAGCTGGAAGCGCCGCTCGAAGTCGCGCTCCGCCAGGCCGCGGTGCAGGAAGGTCCGCTCGCCGCCATCGTCATTGGCGGACTTGCGGCCCGTGACCGTGAGCAGGTTCTCCTTCACCTCGATGTTCAGCTCGTCGGGCTTGAAGCCGGCGACGGCGATCTCGATGCGGTAGGCGTTCTCGCCCGTGGTCTCGATGTTGTAGGGCGGCCAGCCGTTCTCCTGACTGGTGCGCGCGGCGCTCTCCAGCAGGCTGGCCAGTCGGTCGAAGCCGACGGCCGAACGGTAGAGCGGCGAGAAGTCATAGGTACGCATGTCATCCTCCTGAGGATCAGCAAGGTTGAACCGGCCCCGCGGTTTGAGCCCGGACCGGCGGTGGGGGTTCGGCCCGCCCGGCCCGTATGCGGCGCCGGTCGTTCCGGAGGACCCGAAGTGGCGTCCTCGCCCATGGATTTGGGGCGCATCCGGCTCGCGTCAAGGGCGCGTCACGCCGCCTCGCCCCG
This sequence comes from Brevundimonas viscosa, assembly GCF_900116065.1. Taxonomy (GTDB): domain Bacteria; phylum Pseudomonadota; class Alphaproteobacteria; order Caulobacterales; family Caulobacteraceae; genus Brevundimonas; species Brevundimonas viscosa. Next base: position 194,777 of record NZ_FOZV01000001.1, on the reverse strand, counting down.
GTGATGCCGCTTGCCCCGTCGCCCCGGCTCGGTAAGGGTTGCGGACCCGATTTTCCGGAGCCCGATCCATGCGCCTCCTCGCCCTCGCCGCCGCCGCGGCGCTCGCCCTGCCGGCCGTCGCCTCCGCCCAGGCCCTGCCCGCCATGCCGTCCCTCGACGAGACCCCGGGCCAGCGCACGGCCCGCCGCGCGGCCATGCGACCGCCCGAACTGCAGGAGGACGCCGCCCTGCAGGCCGCCGTCGCCTCCGAAACCCGCCCCGCCGCAGACCGCGCCCGCGACGCCTTCCGTCATCCGTTCGAGACCCTGACCTTCTGGGGTCTGCGTCCCGGTCTCACGGTGGTCGAGATCGAGCCGGGCCGCGCCGGCTGGTGGCGCAACATCCTCGAGCCGTACGCCGCCGCCACCGGCGGGACCTATGTCCCGGTCAACCGTCCCCTGGAAGGCATGGGCGTGGAGGACGGGACGGCCGACATGATCATCGTCGCCCGCGCCCTGCACAACTGGCACCGCAGCGACCGGACCGCGCCGTACATGCAGGCCTTCTTCAAGGCGCTGAAGCCCGGCGGCGTGCTGGCCATCGAACAGCACCGCAGCGCCGAGGGCCTGAACCCCGACGACACCGCGCCGACGGGCTATGTGTCCGAAAGCCACGTCATTCACGCCGCCCGGGCGGCCGGGTTCGAACTGGATGCGCGCAGCGAACTCAACGCCAATCCGGCCGACGATCACGACCATCCGTACGGCGTCTGGACCCTCCCGCCCACCCGGGTCAGCGCCCCGCGCGCCAACGTCGCCACCGACCGCCCGACGCCGCTCACCGATGCGGAACGGGCCGAGTACGACGCCATCGGTGAAAGCGACCGGATGACGCTGCGATTCCGCAAGCCGGGCTGATGGAGCGGCTTTTGACCCGGCGCGGGAACAGGGTTAAGCCCGGGGCGTCGGGGCGGGCGTACTTCTGCCCCGCGGGGGTCGTGCATGGGTGAGAAATTGGACGGTTGGCGCCTGACGCCGTCGCGCCGGCGTGTTCTGTCAGGTTCGGCGGTCGCCGCCCTTGTGGCGCTCACCGGCTGCGGCCGCCGCGAGGAGACCGCCGAGCCGCCGCCCGAGCCCACCGGCCCGCCCAAGGGCTCGCTCGAATGGGCGGTGCAGGGGCCGTGGCGGGCGCAGGATCGGGACCGCGATCTGTGGCGGCATCCGATGGAGACGCTGCGCTTCTTCGGCCTGCAGCCGCGCATGACGGTGATCGACTTCTGGCCCGGCAGCGGCTGGTACACCGAAATACTGGCGCCCTATCTGGCGGAAGGGGGCGGCAAGTACATCGCCGCCGGATTCCAGACCGGACCCGGGGCCGATCCGGCCCAGGTCGCCCTGATGGCCGCCTTCCAGGAACGCTTCGCCAACGACCGGACTCTGTACGGCGAAATCGAACTCAGCGCCTTCGGGCCCACCTCCGGCCCCGTCGCGCCGGCCGGCACGGCCGACCTGGTCCTGTTCATGCGCAACATTCACGCGTGGATGGCGGCCGGCATCGCAGAAAAGGCGTTCGCCGACGCTTGGGCCGCGCTGCGTCCGGGCGGCGTGCTCGGGGTGGAACAGCATCGCCTGGGACCGGACGAGGACCAGGATCCGGCGGCGGCGAACGGCTACGTGCAGGAGGCGTTCGTCCGGCAGCTCGCCGCCGAGGCGGGCTTCGCCTTCGTCGCCGCGTCCGAAATCAACGCCAATGAAAGGGATACCAAGGATCATCCATTCGGCGTCGACACCCTGCCGCCCATGCGCCTGACCGCGCCGCGGGGCTCGCCGCCCGACCCGACCTTCGACCGTACGAAGTACGACGAGATCGGCGAAAGCGACCGCATGACCTTGAGATTCAGGAAACCCGAGTGAGCCGAGCCGCCGCCTACGCCGCCAACGCCCCGCTGATGGGAGTTCCCGGCGCCTCGGCGCCGCCCGGCGGCGCGGGCGAGTGGTTCCGCGGCGCCGGCGGCCTGCGGTTGCGCGCCGCCTTCTGGACGCCTTCGGCCCTCGTCGCGCGCAAGCCCCGCGGCACCGTGGTGATCAGCCCCGGTCGCACGGAACCGATCGAGAAGTATTTCGAACTGATCGGCAATCTGCTGGCCCGCGGCTGGTGCGTGCTGGCCCACGACTGGCGCGGCCAGGGGCTGTCCGCCCGGTTGCTTCCCGACCGGCTGAAGGGGCACGCCCGGGCGGTCGAGGAGTTCGTCGACGACTACGCCCGCCTGCTCGAGGCCTTCGAGGACCGCGCCCCCCGGCCATGGGTGATGATCGGCCATTCGATGGGCGCGACCCTGAACCTGCTGACCCTCCAGGGCGGCGAGGAGCGCTTCTCGGGCGCCCTGCTGACCAGTCCGATGCTGCGCATCCGGACCGGCAAGCGGTCGATGTGGTCGGTCAAGCTGGCGGTGCGCTGGAACCTGCGCCACGGCAAGGCCGGCGACTATGTGCTCGACGACCCGGACGATCCGTTCGACCACACCTTCGAGAAGGACGCTCTCACCACCGACGAGACCCGCTACGAACAGTGGCGGCAGCAGCTCTACGCCTGCCCCCATCTGGCGGTGGGCGGACCAACCTGGGGCTGGCTGGCTTTCGCTCTCGACGCGGGAGAGCGGGCGCTCAAGCCCAAGGCGCTGAAGTCGGTCCGGATTCCGGTGGCGGTGGTGCAGGCCGCGGATGACGATCGGGTCTGGAAGCAGACCAACAAGTGGGCGGCGAAGCGCCTCGGCCGCGGTCGCTACGTCGAGGTTCCGGGGGCCCGGCACGAGGTCGTCATGGAGACCGACGACAAGCGCGCCGTGCTGCTCGAGGAGTTCGACGCCATGGCCGCCTACGTCTCGCCGGTCGAGGATCTGGCCCCGACGACGGCCCCGGCCGCCCCGGCGACCGCGCCGGATCTCGGTATTCCGCCCGAAACCTCGCCGACGCCGACCGCCGCCTGACCACCGGTCGGCTAGAGGGCCGCGCGGCGCAACGAGACCAGCGCCTGCTCGCGGATGCGGGCGTCGCCGACCGCGAGGATCTGGCCGTTGCCGTCCGGCGCGCCGCCGCGCCAGTCGGTGACCTCGCCGCCGGCCGCCTCGATCACCGGAACGAGCGCGGACCAGTCCCAGACCTTCAGCCCGCTCTCGGCCACCAGATCCACCCGTCCGGCCGCCAGCATCGCATAGGCGTAGGCGTCGCAGCCCAGACGCGCCAGCCGCGCGGCGGCCCGGACCTGGGTCCAGGCACCCAGCTCGGGGCCGGTGAACAGGTCCGTGTCGGTCGTCGCGATGACGGCGTCCGTCAGCTGCCCGCACGAGCGGGTCTCCAGCCGGGTCTCGTCCGCGCCCTTGAGCAGGCGGGCCCCCGACGGACCGCCGATGAAGATCTCGTCGAGGTAGGGCTGGCCGATCACGCCCACGGTCGGCCGCCCGGCCGCGCGCAGGGCGATGAGGTTGGTCCATAGCGGCAGGCCGGCGATGAAGGCACGCGTGCCGTCGATCGGGTCCAGCACCCAGACGTGCTCGGCGTCGGGCCGGTCCTCGCCGTACTCCTCGCCCACCACGCCATGAGCGGGGTAGCGCGCCTCGATCAGACGGCGGATCGCCGCCTCGGCCTCACGGTCGGCCTGGGTCACCGGGTCGAACCCCGCGACCCCGCCCTTGTCGCTCTCCTCGCAGGGATTGCGGAAGTAGGGGAGCGACACCCGGGCGGCCTCGCGGGCCAGCTCGACGGCGAACAGTTCGTACTCGGTCATGGGAACCAGTGGCTGGTGGCTGGTGGCTGGTGGTTGGTGATTAGTGACATGGCGGCATCCTCGCCAGCGTCACCGTTACTCCCCGCAGCCGGAACGAGAGCCGCCCAACCACTAACCACCAACCACCAACCACCAACCACCAGCCACCGGCCACGTCTTCAGGCCGCCTCGCCCTCGCTGTGCAGCGACTTGGCGAGGTCGAGCAGCCGCCGGCGCGGCTTCTCGTCGAGCTGGTAGTAGGCCTGGATCAGGTCGAGCGTTTCCTTGCGGGAAAACATCTCTCCGCCCTGGTTGGCGGCCTCCCGGCGCTCGATCGCCTCCTCGAGGCCGTCGTAGAAGTAGCTGACCGGCGACTCCAGAGCCTCGGCCAGCTGCCACAGGCGGGCGGCCGAGATGCGGTTGGCGCCGCACTCGTATTTCTGGATCTGCTGGAAGCGGATGCCGACCTGGGCGGCCAGCTGCTGCTGGGTCAGGCCCAGCAGGCGGCGGCGGCGACGCAGGCGACGTCCGAGGTGAAGGTCGATGTCTGAAGCCATGATCCCGGTTCCCCTTGCGCCTGTCCCGAAGCGGGACGGCTCGCCCTTCACGCGGCAAGCGGCGTGCCGGGCTCCCTCGTCGGGGGAGAACGATCGAGCAGCGTTCGGCCACGCTTCCGCAACCGTTACGCTGGCGGCGCATTAAGGCCGCATCGACCATCGCCTTGGAAGGAGCGCGAGTATGAGTGGATTTGGCATCATCGCCTGGATCTTGATCGGCATCGTCGCCGGCTGGCTGGCGGAACAGATCATGGGCCGCAATCATGGCCTGCTGACCAACCTGATCGTCGGCGTCGTCGGCGCCCTGATCGGCGGCTTTCTCTACAACACGCTGCTGGGCGGCGACGCCGGGGGCAACTGGATCATCGGCATCATCGTCGCCACCGTGGGCGCGATCATCCTGCTGTTCCTGCTGGGACTGGTGAAGCGACGCGCCTGACGCGAGGTTTCGCCGGATGAAAGAAGGGCGGCTCCGCGAGGAGCCGCCCTTTTCCATGGTCGGGATCAGGTTTCCATGGTCGGGATCAGGCGTCCGGCTCTTCGTCCGTCGGCTCTTCGTCGGTCGAACCGTCGTCCGGAGTCTGACCCGGGGCGCCGGCCGCGGCCTGACCGTGGTTGGCGTGATCCGGCGGCGTGCCCTCGCCCGGCGCGGGCGGCTGGTCGGGCGACGGGGCGGTCGCGGGCTCCGCCGGCTGGGCCGGTTCGGCCGGTTGCGCCGGTTCAGCCGGTTGGGCCGGTTGCATCGGCTCCGACGGATCCGCAGGGGTCGCCGGCGTGGCCGGAGTCGCGGGCTGGGCCGGCGTGGCCGGGTCCGGCGGCGCGGCCTCGGTCTCGGTCGGAGCGGCCTCGGTGATCGCCGGGGCGGCCATGAAGTCGCCGCTGCTGAAGTCGACCACGATGGCGTCGCCGTCCTGGCGGATGCCGCCGATCGGCACGCCGCGCAGCTGTCCGTCCGACCCGCGCACGGTCAGCTCCTGACCGCTCGGGCCGTTGCGGACCCCTTCGAGGCGGCCGAGCTCGGCGCCGGCGGAATCACGAACCACCGAGCCGGGCTGAAGCGTCAGCTGCTGCGGCTGGGCGGCCTGTTCGGCGGCCTCGGGGGCCGGCGGAGTTTGCGGGGCCGTGCTGTCCTGGGCGATCGCCGGAGCGGTCATGAGGAACAGGCCGGCGACCCCCGTGAGGAGCGCGGTCTTACGCATGTTGTCAGCCTTGGTCTGGCGCGGGCATGGCGCCCGCGGTCAGACAACTCGCGCTGTTTCGGTTCGTTTCGGCTGCCCCGAAATGACCTTGGCCTCGCCGGAATTGGCCGATTTCCGCTCGACGAGCGCCCGATCAGTCCTCGCGAACGCGCTTCTTGCGGAAGCTCGGGTTCAGCACCGCCTTGCGCAGGCGGATCGACTTCGGCGTCACCTCGACCAGCTCGTCGCTCTCGATGTAGGCGATGGCCTGTTCCAGCGACGGGCGGCGCGGCGGGGTCAGGCGCACGGCCTCGTCCTTGCCGGCGGCGCGGACGTTGGTCAGCTGCTTGCCCTTGATCGGATTGACGTCGAGGTCGTCCGAACGGCTGTTCTCGCCGATGATCATGCCCTGGTAGGTCTTCTCGCCGGCGCCGACGAACATCACGCCGCGCTCCTCGAGGTTCCACAGGGCGTAGGCGGCCGTCTCGCCGTCGGAGTTCGAAACCAGCACGCCCTTCAGGCGGCCCTCGATCGGCCCCTTGTGGGGTTCGTAGTGGCTGAAAACGCGGTTCAGCACGCCGGAGCCGCGGGTGTCGGTCAGGAACTCGCCCTGGTAGCCGATCAGCGAGCGCGAGGGGCACATCAGCTGGATGCGGGTCTTGCCCGCGCCCGACGGCCCCATGTCCTTCAGCTCGGCCTTGCGGGCCGACAGCTTCTCGATGACCACGCCGGTGTATTCGTCGTCGACGTCGATGACGACGTCCTCGATCGGCTCCAGCCGCTCGCCGTTCTCGCCGGTCTGGTAGACCACGCGCGGCCGGCTGATGGAGACCTCGAAGCCCTCGCGGCGCATGTTCTCGATCAGCACGCCCAGCTGCAGTTCGCCGCGGCCGGCGACCTCGTAGGCGTCCTTGCCGCTGGTCTCGGTGACGCGGATGGCGACGTTGCTCTCGGCCTCCTTGAGCAGGCGATCGCGGATGACGCGGCTCTGCACCTTGTCGCCCTCGCGGCCCGCCAGCGGGCTGTCGTTGACGCCGACGGTCATCGAGATGGTCGGCGGGTCGATCGGCTGGGCGTCCAGCGGCTCGGTCACCTCCAGCGCGCAGAGGGTGTCGGCCACGGTGGCCTTGGACATGCCGGCGATGGCGACGATGTCGCCGGCCTCGGCGCCCTCCTCGACCGGCTGGCGCTTGAGGCCGCGGAAGGCCAGCACCTTGGTGATGCGACCCTGTTCGATCTGCTTGCCGTCGCGCGACAGGGCCTTGATGGCCATGCCGGGAACCGCCTTGCCGCTCTCGATGCGGCCGGTCAGCAGGCGGCCGAGGAACGGATCGCTCTCGATCAGCACGTTCAGCATCTGGAACGGCTTGTCGACGTTGCGGGCCACCGGCGGCGGCGGGACGTGGTCGACGATCAGGTCGAACAGCGGGGCCAGGTTGTCGGACGGCTGGTTCAGGTCCAGCGTCGCCCAGCCGTTGCGGCCCGAGGCGTAGATGTGCGGGAAGTCCAGCTGCTCGTCCGAGGCGCCGATGGCCGAGAACAGGTCGATGGTCTCCAGGTGCACCCGGTCGGGATCGGCGTGGGCGCGATCGACCTTGTTGATGCACAGGATCGGCTTCAGCCCCATCTTCAGGGCCTTGGTCAGCACGAACTTGGTCTGTGGCATGACGCCTTCCTCGGCGTCGACCAGCAGCACGCAGCCGTCGACCATGCCGAGGATCCGCTCGACCTCGCCGCCGAAGTCGGCGTGGCCAGGGGTGTCGATGATGTTGATCCGCGTCTCGCCGGCCTTGCCGTTCCACAGCACCGAGGTGGCCTTGGCGAGGATGGTGATGCCGCGCTCGCGCTCCTGGTCGTTGGAGTCCATGGCGCGCTCGGTGGTCGCCTCGTTGGCGCGGAACACGCCCGACTGGGCCAGCAGCTGGTCCACCAAGGTGGTCTTGCCGTGGTCGACGTGGGCGATGATGGCGACGTTGCGCAGGTTCATTTCGGACTCGGGCGGACTGTGTTCGGTCGCGGAATGGTCCGCGCCGCTGCAGGTAGGGGCGTGATTGCGGGAAAGGCGCGCCTCTTACAGGCGCGAACGGCGAAACGCCAGTGCGCGGGGAACACGCACTGGCGTCGCCGGGACGTATGGCCGCCGAAAGCGGCGGGTTGAGGGCGCCCCCTAGACCTTCGCCGACCGGCCGCGGACCCACAGGTACAGGCCTGCCGTCAGGGCGATGAACGCCGCCAGTCCGGCCATCATCGCGGGCCAGGCCGCGCCCTCGGGCAGGACCACGGCCCATTCGCCGTTCTGGGTGGCCACGATGATCCCGGCGTTGAGCACGCCGAACAGGCTCTCGCCGACGATCAGGCCCGAGGCGAGCAGCACCCCCATCCGCCGGCCGACGTCGGCGAAGCGGGTCTTGCGGATGCCCTTCTCGTAGATCCAGCCGGCCACGGCGCCGACCACCAGCATCGTGGTCACCGCCGCCGGCAGGTAGAAGCCGATCCCCACGGCCAGCGGCGGCAGCTTGACGCGGCCCTTGCTGGCGCGGGTCAGCACCTCGTCGAGGATGATGATCACCACCCCGATGGCGCCGCCGAGGCCGATCAGGTCCCAACGGAGGTCGCCGCCGATCACGCCGCGCGCCAGCGCCGAGATCAGCGTCGCCTGCGGCGCCGCCAGGGTGGTGGCGTTCTCGGCGATGGCCGGCGGCCCGCCCTCGAAGCCGAAGGCCTGGTTGAGCAGGTTGAGGATCAGGGGGATGACCAGCGCCCCCGCGCCGACGCCGACGATCAGCGCCGTCTGCTGGCGCCACGGCGTCGCCTCGACCAGCTGCGCCGTCTTCAGGTCCTGCAGGTTGTCGTTGGCGATGACCGCCACGGCGAAGACCACGGCGGTGACGATCAGGGCGAAGGCGATGATCGACGGATCGGCGGGCAGGCCGGCCAGCGCCAGCACGCCCAGCATCAGCAGCGAGGCGATGACCACCGCGAGGATGCCGACGCCCGACACCGGGCTGTTCGACGAGCCGATCAGGCCGGCCATGTAGCCGCAGATCGCGGCCACGGCGAAGCCGATGATCACCACATAGACCAGGCCCCCGCCGACCAGCAGCCAGGTCGATCCGGCGAGGGTCGGCGAGCTCTGCGCCAGCCAGGCCAGCAGGCCGGCGATGCCGACCAGGCAGGCCACCGAGATGGCTCCGACGAGGTTGATCGGAATGTCCTGCTCGACGCGGGCCAGCGTCTCGCCGCCCTTGCGCCGGGACTGGGCCGCCAGCGCCGAGGTCAGCCCGCCGACCAGCGGCCCCGCCAGCTTCATCAGCGTCCAGATGGCGGCCACGCCGATCACCCCCGCGCCCATGAAGCGGACTTCCTGTCCCCAGACGGTCCCGGCCAGCTCCTCCGCCGGCGCGCCGGCGGGCAGGGTCGAGGCGATCGAGGGGATGCCGTTGGCGGTCAGCCACGCCACCGTATCGGGCGAGGTGAGGATCGGCACCGCGATCTCCCAGGCCAGGATCAGGCCGAACAGCTGCGCCAGGCCGACGGTCAGGCCGATCAGGTGGCCGGCCCCGAGCAGGGCGAACTGCATGCCGAAGCCGATGCCGGTCGCCCCGCCGCCCAGCGCCGCCGGCAGCTTGACGAAGCGCGCCGCCTCGGCCGCGAACAGCCGCGCCGCGACGCCGATGGCGTAGGCGGCAGAGACCACGGCGCCGGCGATGACGACCCACAGCCCGGCCTTGTTCTCGCGCACCGCGCTCTCGGACTGCTCGGCCCCGCGCGAACCGACCTTCAGCACCTCGGCGGCCGCGCGGCCTTCGGGGTAGGGCAGGTCGCTGTTGACCACCAGCGCGCGGCGCAGCGGGATCGAGAAGGTCACCCCCAGCACGCCGCCGAGGGTGCAGATCAGCACCGACTCCCAGAAGGGGAAGCCCGTCCACCAGCCGATCATCACCAGCCCGGGCAGGACGAAGATGATGGCGCTCATCGAGCCGCCCACCGAGGCGACCGTCTGCACCGTCATGTTCTCCCAGATGGTGGAGTCGCGGAACGCCCGCAGCACGGCCATGGAGATCACCGCCGCGGGGATGGCCGAGGCGAAGGTCAGGCCGACCAGCAGGCCCAGGTAGGTGTTGGCGGCGGTGAAGATCACCGCCAGCAGGCAGCCCAGCGCCAGGGCGCGCAGGGTCAGCTCGATGCGCTTGCCGCCGGCGGGCGTCGCGGGTGTGTCGCTCATGGGTCCCTCTCCCGGTGTCGGCGCGGAGGAAAGCGCGAAACGGCGAAGCCGCCAAGCAGGTTCTGGGTTCCAGGGCCGAGGTTTCAGGGTAGTTGGTTTCCACCCCCGCCAGTTCCGGACGCCCCGAGCCCCTGATCCCTGCAACCTGGAATCCAGCGCCTCTCATGCCTGAACTGCCCGAAGTCGAAACCGTCCGCCGCGGCCTGGAGCCGGTGCTGGAGGGCGCACGCCTGACCCGGGTGCGGCAGAACCGGCCGGACCTCCGCTTTCCCTTCCCCGAGCGCTTCCGCGAGCGGCTGGAAGGGGCGACGGTCGAGCGCCTCGAGCGCCGCGCCAAATACCTGCTCATGCCCCTGTCGACCGGCGAGACCTGGGTGACCCACCTCGGCATGACCGGGCGTTTCACGCTGGACGGCGACCAGATCGGGGAGTTCGAGGAGACGGCGCCCGCAACGGGAAAGCACGAACACCTCAGCCTGTGCGCCGTCCGCGACGGCCGCGCGACGCGGGTGGGGTTCGCCGACGCCCGCCGCTTCGGCTTCATGGGCCTGATCCCGACCGAGGCCGTCGAGACCCACCCGTGGTTCGCCGGCCTTGGCCCCGAGCCGCTGGGCAACGCCTTCTCCGGGGCTCATCTGGCCGAGGCGTTCCGCGGCAAGAAGCAGAACGTCAAGGTCAGCCTGCTGGACCAGCGCATCGTCGCCGGCCTGGGCAACATCTACGTCTGCGAGGCCCTGTTCCGCGCCCGCGTCTCGCCGCTCACGGCCGCGGGCAAGGTCTCCCGGCCGCGGCTCGAGACCCTCGCCGCCGAGGTCCGCAACGTGCTGAACGACGCCATCGCCGCCGGCGGCTCGACCCTGCGGGACTTCGCCAACGCCGAGGGCGGACAGGGCTATTTCCAGCACCGCTTCGACGTCTACGGCCGCGAGGGCAAGCCCTGCGCCGGCGACGGCTGCTCCGGCGTGGTCAGACGCACGGTGCAGGCTGGCCGCTCCACCTTCTGGTGCCCGTCATGCCAGAAGCGGTGACGGGTGACGGGTGATTGGTGATTGGCGCCGCCGCCGACATGCCGTCTGATGGCCACCAGCCACCAGCCACCAGCCACTCCCATGCACCGCATCATCCTCTTCCGCGGCATGAACACCGGCGGCGTCCGCGCCCCGGTCGCGGAGCAGCGCGCCATGGCCGTGGAGATGGGGCTGGCGAACCCGCGCACCCTGCTGGCCAGCGGCAACCTCGTCGTCGACAGCGACCGCGATCCCCGGTCCCTGGAGGCGGAGGTCGAGGCCGCCATGGAGAGACGCTTCGGCCTGACCCTCGCCGCCGTCGTCCGCACGCCGGAGCAGTGGGCGGGCCTGATCGCCGCCAACCCCTTCCCGGACGAGGCGAAGGCCGCGCCCTCCAAGCTGCTGGTCATGCTCATGAAGGACGGGATCCGGCCCGGCGTCCTCGATGCCCTGCGCGCCTTCTCCGGCCCCGGCGAGCGCGTCGAACCGGCCGACGGCGCCCTGTTCTTCTGGCATCCCGAGGGGATCGGCCGTTCGAAGCTGGCGGAGAAGGCCCAGCCGCGCCTGATCGGCGTCGGCACCGGCCGCAACTGGAACACGGTGCTCAGGCTGGCGGATATGGTCGGCCTTCCGTCCCGCTGACCGGCTCGCTATGCAGGCCGCCTGACGAGGAGACCCGCCCCATGGCCGACACCTATGCGAACCTGCTGATCGAACGCCACGCCGACGGCTATGCGGTCGTCACCCTGAACCGGCCCGAGGCGCTGAACGCGCTCAACACCGCTCTCTTCCAGGACCTCGCCGACTTCCTCGACGCGGTCGAGCACGACGACAGCGTGCGCTGCCTGGTCCTGACCGGCTCGGGCGACAAGGCCTTCGCCGCCGGCGCCGACATCAAGGAGATGGCCGACCAGTCCTACGCCGACATGTACAAGGCCAACTTCTTCTCGCTCGGCCACGACCGCATCACCCGCTTCCGCAAGCCGATCATCGCCGCGGTCAACGGCTTCGCCCTCGGCGGCGGCTGCGAACTGGCCATGCTGTGCGACTTCATCGTCGCGTCGGAGAAGGCGAAGTTCGGCCAGCCCGAGATCAACCTCGGCGTCGCCCCCGGCATCGGCGGCTCGCAGCGCCTGACCCGCCTCGTCGGCAAGTCCAAGGCCATGGACATGATGCTGACCGCCCGCATGATGGACGCCGCCGAGGCCGAACGCGCCGGCCTGGTCTCCCGCGTCTTCCCCCACGAGATCCTGCTCGACGAGGCCCGCGCCATCGCCGCGAGGATCGCCGCCCAGAGCCCGCTGGCGGTCATGGCCAACAAGGAGATGGTCAACGCCGCGCTGGAGACCACCCTGACCCAGGGCGTCCAGTTCGAACGCCGCCTGTTCCACAGCCTCTTCGCCTTCGAGGACCAGAAGGAAGGCATGAGCGCCTTCGTGGAGAAGCGGAAGCCGGCGTTCAGGGGGCGGTAGCGAACATCAGCTCCGCCCGTTCCGCGCCCTGCCGCGCCCGCAGGCGGCAGGGGCGGCCGCGCACCCACAGGCGGTCGCACTCGATGGCCTCCCAGCCGGCCGGCAGCACCACCGGCCGCGACGGCCACTGCTCCGGGTCGGCGTCGGTCACCTTCAGCCCGGGAAGGCCGAACAGCAGGCCGGTGACGAAGCCGCCCATGTTGGCGAAGAACGGCCCCGTGGCGACGCCTTCCGACGGGAGATCGAGGCGGTACTCGAGCGTCTGCTGGAAGCGGCCGTACTGGTAGAGGCCATAGCCCTCGTCGAGCAGCTTCAGCGACAGGTCGCGATCCCCGGCCCAGGCGGCCCAGGCGCCGTACAACGCCGGAAGCATGGGGGATCCGACGTAGTCTCTCCATAGCCCGAGGTAGAAGGCCAGGGTCCGGCGCCTGGTGTCCTCGTCGACGTCGGCCCAGAACGGGAAGAACCCCATCAGCGGCGAGGGCGTCGCCCCCTTCTCTTCCGACGACCGGTAACCGTCGTGCGAGGCGATCACGCCGTCCGCCCGCATCGGCAGATGCAGCCCTTTCGCTACGGTGCGCCAGCTGTCCGGAGGGGGCAGGTCCATGGCCTCCGCCAGTCGCGCGGCCCGTTCAAGCAGGATCCGCGCCGCCATCAGGGTCATGGCGTCGTTGTCGTCAGTGTCCTTGCGCTCAGCCGGCCCGCCGCCCCCGCGAAGGTCGTAACCCGCCCGTCCGCGGTCGACCCGGTCGACGAACCAGTCGGCCACGCCCGACACGACGGGCCAGGCCCGCTCCCGGAGGAAGCGGACGTCGCCGGTCACGTCGGCATACCAGGCGAAGGCGCGGGCGACGTGAAGATTGATGTGGTCCTCGCGCGCCGCCGCGCTCGCGCCGCCGGGCGCCGCCTCCTCGCCGGCCAGCGGCCCCGCCTCCCACGGGAACTGGACGCCCAGCCGCCCGAGCAGCTGGGCGTTTCGGCGCGCGGCGGGCAGGCCGCGGAATCGGTACTCCAGCATCGCCCGCGCGGCGTCCGGCTGCATCAACGCGAGAGGCGGAATCGCGAACGCGTCCACGTCCCACATCACATGTCCGAAATAGTAGTGGTGGTCCCGCCAGGTCGCGAGACCGTAGATGGACGTCGAGGACGGCGACGAACTGTGCACCGAGCTGTTCAGATAGAAGAAGGCGGCGTCGGCCATGGCCTGCCATTTCGGCTCGGCGCCCACCAGGCGGATGCGACCCCGCCAGAGGTCGCGCCAGACCGCGCGGTTCCGGCGCCTCAGCTCGTCAAGGCCCAGCTCTCCGGCCATGGCGACCATGCGGACGGCCTGGCGGTGCGGCTGATGGTGCATGACGTCCGGGACCAGGCTGGTCAGGACATGAAAGCGCAACGGACGACCCTTGGCCGCCCGCTGCGTCCACGTGGTCGACAGCGGCCCCAGCTGGTCCCACGGCTCCTGCGTCCGCTTCGCCTCGTGGCCCACGGAGGTCGTCATCGCCAGGCCCAGCCGGCCCAGCGCGCCCTCGGACTCCCACAGGATCGAGCCGTCGCAGACCGGCTCCGTCTCCCCGGGCGTATCCAGCCGCCGCTCCAGCATCCGTCCGCGCAGGCCGTCGACGTCGAGCCGCGACCGCACCATCAGGTCGCAGGCGGCGTCCACCTCCACCGTCACCTGCTGGCAGACGACGGTCGGGTGGGTGCGGCTGGCGAAGGTGACGATCTCCACCTCGGCCCGCCTTTCCCTGATGCGCACGGCGAGCCGGCTGGTCAGCTCGCCGGTGGCGAAATCGTAGGCCTGCTCCAGCGGCTCCACCGCCTGCGGCTGGTCGGACGCCCACAGGCCGTCGAGGGCGATGTCGCCGCCGAGAGGGTAGGGCCCGGCCGCCGCAGCCTCGACGCGCGTCTCGTGATGCTCGCCGGCGAAGCCGGAGACGATGCACATCCCCGCCTGCCACGGGTTCTCGCGCACGCGCAGGCCGACCAGGCCGTTGGAGACATAGGCCGGCAGGTCAGCCCCGCGGGGGCCGCGCGCCGGCGGCGGACTGATCGGAAGGTGCGGGTCCATCGGCTCAGACAACGCGGGCGATCAACCCGCGTTGCAGGCCCGGCCGCCCCCGGGGCGCCGGCTCAGACGATCCGGTCCGGATGCGTCTGCGTCCCCGGCGGGCGGGCGCCTTCGCTGACCTCCTGATAGGCGTCGTCGGTCTCGTGGATGGCGAGGACGCTCTCGCCCTCGGCCATCAGCGGCGCGGCCGCGTCGGCGGCCTGCACGTCGGTCTTGGAAGGCACCTTGAGGACGCGGCTTTCGCCGCCCTCGCGGCCCACGGTCACGCGATAGATGCGCATGCTCAGTCTCCCGTCCCGAAGCCGCCGGGCCCGCCGGCGCCGGCCGCGCCCTCGCCGCCGGTGGCGGGCTGCGGCTCGGCCTTGCCGGGAGGGGCTCCGCCCTGGTCCGGTCGCCGGTGGCCGGCCGAACCGCCGGTGGCGGCGTCGGTCGGGTCCGGCGGGCGGTCGTTCTGGCTGATGTCGGTCTGCGGCTTGTCGGTCATGGCAGGGTCCTTTCGCTGTAGGGAGAACGGCCGCGCCGTCAGTGCGGTTTCAGGACCACCTTGGTCCATTCGTTCTGGCTGGAGTGGAAGTTGCGGTAGGCCTCGGGGCCCTGCTCCAGCGGCAGCCGGTGGCTGATCAGGTCGGTGGTGTCGACCTTGCCCTCGAGGATCATCTGCAGCAGCTGCGGCAGATATTTCTGCACGTGCGTCTGGCCGGTCTTGAGGGTCAGCCCCTTCTGCATGAAGGCGCCGATCGGCAGCTTGTCGCCGATGCCGCCGTAGACCCCCGGCACCGACACCCGCCCGCCCTTGCGGCAGGCCATGATGGTCTCGCGCAGCACGTGCTGGCGGTCGGTGCCCAGCTTCGTCTCCTGCTTGACCGCGTCGATGATGTTGTCGGGCGCGAAGCCGTGCGCCTCCATGCCGACCGCATCGATGCAGGCGTCCGGACCGATGCCGGCGGTCATCTCGGTCAGGGCCTCGCGCACCTTGACCTCATGATAGTTCAGCACCTCGGCGCCGTTCTTCTTCGCCAGCTCCAGACGGCGAGGATGGTGGTCGATGGCGATGACCCGTCCCGCGCCCATCAGCAGGGCGCTCTTGATGGCGAACAGGCCGACCGGCCCGCAGCCCCAGATCGCCACCGTGTCGCCCGGCTCGATCCCGGCGTTCTCCGCCGCCATCCAGCCTGTCGGGAAGATGTCCGACAGGAACAGCACCTTCTCGTCCTCGATGCCGTCCGGGATGACGATCGGGCCGACGTCGGAATAGGGGACGCGGGCGTACTCGGCCTGGCCTCCGGCATAGCCCCCGGTCAGGTGCGAATAGCCGTAGATGCCAGCCATCGGATAGCCGTAGGCGATCTCGGAGGCGTCCGACTTGTCGGCGGGATTCGAATTGTCGCAAGCCGAGTACTGCTGCTTGCCGCAGAAGAAGCACGAGCCGCAGGAGATGGTGAAGGGGACCACCACCTTCTGGCCGCGCTTCAGGGTCGAGCGCGGGCCCACCTCCTCGACCACGCCCATGAACTCGTGGCCGAGGACGTCGCCGTTCGACATGCCGGGGATGACGCTGTCGTAGAGGTGCAGGTCCGAGCCGCAGATGGCGGTGGCGGTGATCCTGATGATGGCGTCGCGGGGATTGATGATCTGCGGATCCGGGACGGTGTCGACCTGGATGTTGTGTTTTCCGTGCCAGGCGAGGGCGCGCATGAGGGGCTCTTTCGTTCGGGGAGGGGGCTCAGGGGTGGCGGTCGGCGCGCGGCGCCGCGTCGGGGGCGCGGGAGGTCGAGACCTCGCCGGTCTCCATCAGCTGCTTGAAGCGGCGCAGCTCGCGGCGGGCCTGCACCCGCGGTTCGCGCTGCATGACCTTGGCGACCACCTTGCCGAGCGCGCCGGCGGGCGGGTCGTAGCTGATGAACACGCGCACCTCGGTGCCGCGCCCGAAGGGATTGTCGCGGAACTCGATCCAGCCCTCGTGATCGATGTCGCTCTCCTCCAGCGATCGCCAGGCGATGTACTCGCCGGGCCGGTCCTCGGTGATCTCGCTGACCAGCTCGATCTCGCTGCCCGCCGGGCCGGCCACCAGCCAGCTGGAGCGGTCGTCCTCCAGCAGCTCCACCGACTTCACGTTCTCCATGAACAGCGGCAGGTTCCGGACGTCGCGCCAGAAGTCGTACAGCTCGCGCCGCGGCCGGTTGATCATGGCGGCGCGGATGCTGGCGGCGTCGAACTCACCCTCCACCCGATCCTGGTCGAGGAAGGCGGGCGAGGCGACGTCGGCGTCGGTCGACAGGGGTTGTTCGGACATGTCGGCTCCTTTCGGTAGAAGCCAACCCCGGGCCACGGCGATCGTTCCGCGCCGCCGCCAGACTCGCCTTGAACCGGTCGGGGCTTTCCGCTATAGCCGCGCGCTCTTGAGATTTTCCGCGCCGTGGACGGTGTTCCGCGGCGTTTTCCGTTCGATAGGTTTACCCGATGGCCAACAACCCCGGCGCCAAGAAGGCGATCCGCAAGATCGCCGCCCGGACCGAAGTCAACAAGGCGCGCCGCACCCGCGTGCGCACCTTCCTGCGCAAGTTCCAGGAAGCCGTCGCCGGCGGCGACGCGGGCGCTGCGAAGACGGCTTTCGTCGAGGCCCAGTCCGAGCTGATGCGGGCTGTTTCGAAGGGCGTGGTTCACAAGAACACCGGCTCGCGGAAGGTGTCCCGCCTGGCCGCCCAGCTGAAGAAGATGTCGGCCGCCTGATCTGTCGGCTACCGGACGGAGCTTCACTGTTCCGTCATGGGATTTTCGAGTGATTTCAACGGCGAGGGCGCTTCGGCTCCCTCGCCGTTTGCATGCGCGCCGCTAACCTTCACAGGGCCTATCGGTGCTCGCCCCTGTGGCGAAAACCCGATTTTTCGAGGCCGTCACGGCCTTTAGCGGAGTCAACAATTTTAACTTCGAATCGACTCGCGAATCAGCGTTGACGCCCCCCTCGCCCGGCGTAAGTTTGAGGTCTGACGCACTTCCATCCCCACACGGATGAAGACGGCGCGGGACCTGGTTTCGCGGCGGCGTGAGATGTCTGATCGAGAGAACGACCCCGACCGGGGCGGCCTGCGCCGCACCCGACAGGAGAAGTCGTCCCTGCGTCAGGGCGTCTCGAAGAGCGTCCGGTGATGGATTTCAAGCGGGTGGGCTGACCGATGATGGGGGGCGCGAGGATGGCGGGCATGACGGATCCGGATCGCATCTGGACCGAGGCGGCGGGACGTCTGCGCGGCGAGATCGGCGAGGGGGCGTTCAGCTCCTACATCGCGCCGTCGGCCGTGCGGGTGGACGGCTCCGGGCAGCTCATCCTGGTCACCCCGACCGCCTACGCCCGCGACTGGGTGCGCAAGAACGCCCTGCGCCGCATGAACGAGCTGTGGCTCGGCCTCGACGGCCTCAACCGCCGGCTGGACGTCCGCTGCCGCGCCGAGATGGGCTCGACCCCGCCCGCCTCCCAGGTGGCCGCCGGCCGCGCTCCGGCCCATTCCGGCAATGTCGTCTCCATGCCCATGGCCACGGTGGCCCCGGTCGCCGACGGCGCCCGCGCGGTGCGCGCCGCCGGCCTGCAGGAACGACTGACCTTCGACAGCTTCGTGGAAGGCCAGGGCAACGCCTTCGCCCTCGCCATCGCCCGCCAGGCCGCGGCCTGGGCCGACGGCCACTTCAACCCGATCTTCTTCTGCGGCCCCTACGGCTACGGCAAGACCCACCTGCTCAACGCCATCGCCTGGGAGGCGCAGCGCCTGCGGCCGGACGCCAAGGTGGTCTACCTGACCGCCGAGCGCTTCCTGTCGACCTTCGTGCGGGCCATGCAGGACCGTTCCACCGCGGCCTTCAAGGACAGCCTGCGCGGCGCCGACATGCTGCTCATCGACGACGTCCAGTTCGTCGGCGGCAAGGCCTCGACCCAGGAAGAGCTGCTCTCGACCCTCACGGCCCTGATCGAGGACGGCAAGAAGATCGTGCTCTCGGCCGACAAGCCGCCGATGGCCCTGACCGAGGTCGAGCCGCGCCTGCGCAGCCACCTGGCGTCGGGCCTGACCTGCCCGGTCGAGCCGGCCGATCGCAGCCTCAAGCTGGCCGTGGCCCGCAACCGCATCGAGGCCCTCGCCCGCCTCGGCGTCGTCTCCGGCGAGGTTCGGGCCGAGGTGCTCGAGCACCTCGTCGACCGCACCCCCGGCTCGATGCGCGAGCTCGAGGGCGCGGTGAACACCCTCGCGGCCGTCGCCGGCGCGCGCCTGTCCACTCTCGGCCTCGACGAGACCCAGGCCCTGCTCGGCTCCGCCCTGCGCGGCGGCCCCGAGCGCCGCATCACCGTCGACGAGATCCAGAAGACCGTCGCCGAGCATTTCACCCTGAAGCAGGCCGATCTGCTCAGCGAGCGCCGCACCCGCTCGGTGGCCCGCCCGCGCCAGATCGCCATGTATCTGTGCAAGCAGCATACGACGCGCTCCTATCCCGACATCGGCCGCCGCTTCGGCGGGCGCGATCACACCACGGTCCTGCACGGCGTGCGCAAGATCGAGGAGCTGATGGCCCAGGACGACCAGATCGCCCGCGACGTCGAGGCGCTGACGCGCAAGCTCAGGGGATAGGGTCCGGATTCCAGGGCTGGGGATCAGGGGCCCTTGCGCGTGGTGGTCGGGATTATCCACATCTCGTGGGACAGCGTCCCTAGCCCGCGGCGCCTGGACCCCAGCCCCTTCCTTGCCCCGCACGGCCAATCCGCTAGTGTCGCTGGCCCATAGTGTGCGGGGCGGCCTCTGAGTCGCTCCACGGGGCGAGACCACCACATGCAGCTGACCATCGAACGTTCCGCGCTCCTGAAGGCCCTCGGGCACGTCCAGAGCGTGGTGGAACGGCGCAACACCATCCCGATCCTGTCGAACGTGCTGCTGAGCGCCGGGCGCGACCGCCTGTCCTTCGCCGCCACCGACCTCGACATGGAGATGGTCGACGAGGCCGAGGCCCAGGTGAACGTCGAGGGCCAGATCACCGCCCCGGCCCACACCCTGTACGAGATCGTCCGCAAGCTGCCCGACGGCGCCGAGGTCTCGCTCAGCTACTCCGGCGACGATCCGCGCCTGGTGGTCCAGGCTGGGCGTTCGAAGTTCAACCTGCCGGTGTTGCCGGCCGGCGACTTCCCGGTGATGTCGACCGACACCTCGGGGACCCGCTTTACCCTGGCCAAGGAAGATCTGGCCCGGCTGATCGACAAGACCCGCTTCGCCGTCTCGACGGAGGAGACCCGCTACTATCTGAACGGCCTCTACCTCCACACCGTGGCCGAGGCCGGCATTCCGCTGCTGCGCGCCGTGGCCACCGACGGCCACCGCCTGGCCCTTGCCGAGACCCCGGCGCCCGAAGGCGCCGCTGGCGGTCCCGGCGTCATCGTGCCGCGCAAGACGGTCGACCAGGTCCGCCGCCTGCTCGACGACGGCTCCGGCCCGGTCGAGATCATGGTCAGCCCGCAGAAGATCCGCTTCGAGTTCGGCCAGGCCAGCCTGACCTCCAAGGTCATCGACGGCGCCTTCCCCGACTACATGCGCGTCATCCCCAAGGGCAACGACAAGCAGGCCGACATCGACAACGCCGTCTTCGCCTCGGCCGTCGACCGCGTCGCCACCATCTCGGCCGAGAAGAGCCGCTCGGTGAAGCTGGCCTTCGAGCTGGACCGCGTGACCCTGACGGTGCGCAACATGGAGGCCGGGCAGGGGGTCGAGGAGGTCGAGATCGGCTATTCCGACGAGCCCTTCGAGATCGGCTTCAACGCCCGCTACCTGCTCGACGTCGCCGGCCAGATCACCGGCGAGACCGCCATGTTCAAGTTCGCCGACCCGGCCTCGCCGACGCTGGTGCTCGATCCGGGCGACCCGGGCGTTCAGTACGTGCTGATGCCGCTGCGGGTGTAGTGCGGTGATTGGTGGCTGGTGATTGGTGATTGCTGGATCGCCGCCGTACCTGATCGGACGGCGGCGATGACGCGTTCGCCACCAGCCACCAACCACCAATCACCGACCACCTCGTGATCAGCTCCCTCGCCCTCACCGACTTCCGCTCCTACGCGGCGGCGACCCTGTCCATCGAGGCGGCGTCGGTGGTGCTTCACGGGCCGAACGGGGCGGGCAAGACCAATGTGCTGGAGGCGCTCAGCCTGTTCACGCCGGGCAAGGGCCTGCGCGGCGCCTCCGCGCCCGAGATGGGCCGGCGCGAGCCGGGCGAGACGACGGGCCGGGCCTGGGCGGTCGCCGCCGTGCTCGACGACGGCCAGCACGAGACCCGGCTCGGCACCGGGGTCCTGTCCCCCGGCGGGGCCCGCCGCATCGTGCGCATCGACGGCGAGACCGCGCCGCCCGGTCGGCTGCTCGACCACCTGCGCCCGGTCTGGGCCACGCCCGAGCAGGACCGCCTGTTCTCCGACGCCCGCGCCGCCCGGCTGAAGTTCTTCGACCGGCTGGTCTTCGCCGCCGATCCCGACCACGCCGCCTCGGTGACGACCTACGAGAAGGCCCTGAAGGAACGCCTGCGTCTGCTGGTCGACGGCGCCGAGGGGCGCGAGGCCGACCCCCTGTGGCTCGACGCTCTGGAAATCCGGCTGGCCGAGTCCGGCGCCGCCGCCGCGACCGCCCGGGCCTCGGCGCTGGCGACGCTGCAGACCGCCATCGACGCGCGCGGGGACCGGCCCTTCCCCCAGGCCGACCTCGGCCTGACCGGCGAGGCCGAGCGGATGGCGGCCGAAGGCGCCGACGCCGACGCCATCGCCGCCCGCCTGCGCGAGGGCCTGCGCGCCGCGCGCGCCCGTGACGCCGCCGCCGGCCGTTCCCTGTTCGGGCCGCACCGCTCCGACCTCACCGCCCTGCACCGCGAGAAGAACCGCCCCGCCGCCGAGGGCTCCTCGGGCGAGCAGAAGGCCCTGGTGCTCAACCTCATCCTCGCCCAGCTGACCCGCCTCGCCGGCCAGCCGGCCGCCCCGATCCTCCTCCTCGACGAGGCCCCCGCCCACCTCGACGCCGCCCGCCGCGCCGCCCTGTTCGACGAGATCGAGGCGCTGGGTCTTCAGGCCTTCCTCACCGGCACCGAACGGGCGCTTTTCGAGGGTCTGGAGGGGCGCGCCCAGTTCGTCCGGGTGGAGGCCGGGCGGTTCGGCTGAGCCGCGGCTTCCGCGACCTCGGGAAGCCCCGCTTTTCCTCGCAATTCCCGCCCGAATTCCTATATCTTGCGGGCATCGGCGCGGACCGGATTCGCGCCTTTCCCGCCGTCCTTCCGAGGCGGTCCCAGAACCGCCTTTCCGGGCCCCGTCGCGGGCCGTCTCACCGACCGAATTGATGACCGACCAGACCATCCCCTCGCCGGAATACGGCGCCGACTCGATCAAGGTGCTCAAGGGCCTCGACGCGGTGCGCAAGCGCCCGGGCATGTACATCGGCGACACCGACGACGGTTCGGGCCTGCACCACATGGTCTACGAGGTGGTCGACAACGCCATCGACGAGGCCTTGGCCGGCCACGCCGACCTGGTCCAGGTCATCCTCAACGAGGACGGCTCGGTCACCGTCACCGACAACGGCCGCGGCATCCCGACCGACATCCACGAGGGCGAGGGCGTCTCGGCGGCCGAGGTCATCATGACCCAGCTGCACGCCGGCGGTAAGTTCGACCAGAATTCCTACAAGGTCTCCGGCGGCCTGCACGGCGTCGGCGTCTCGGTGGTCAACGCCCTGTCCGACTGGCTGAAGCTGGTCATCTACCGCAAGGGCAAGCGCCACGAGATGCGCTTCGAGCGCGGCGACACGGTCGAGAGCCTGCGGGTCACCGGCGACGCCCCGATCCGTGAGGACACCGGCCAGCCGCTGACCGGCACCGAGGTCACCTTCTATCCCTCGGTCACCACCTTCTCGCACATCGATTTCGACCTGAAGACGCTCGAGCACCGCCTGCGCGAGCTGGCCTTCCTCAACTCCGGCGTGGTCATCAAGCTGGCCGACCACCGCGGGGCCGAGCCGTTCGAGGAGATCCTGCACTACGAGGGCGGGGTCGAGGCCTTCGTGCGCCACCTCGACAAGTCCAAGTCTCCGCTGCTCAAGGACGTCATCGTCATCCGCGGCAAGAAGGAGGGCATCGAGCTCGATCTCGCCCTGTGGTGGAACGACAGCTACCACGAGACCATGCTGTGCTTCACCAACAACATCCCGCAGCGGGATGGGGGCACGCATCTGTCGGCGTTCCGTGCGGCGCTTACCCGGGTGATGGGCAGCTACATCGACGCCGCGGGCGCGGCCCGCAAGGAGAAGGTCTCGGTCTCGGGCGAGGACGCCCGCGAGGGCCTGACCTGCGTCCTCTCGGTCAAGGTGCCCGACCCCAAGTTCAGCTCGCAGACCAAGGACAAGCTGGTCTCCTCCGAGGTCCGGCCCGCTGTCGAGGGGCTGTGCTCGGAGGGCCTGTCGACCTGGTTCGAGGAGCACCCGACCGAGGCGAAGCAGATCGTCGCCAAGATCGTCGAGGCCGCCGCCGCCCGCGAGGCCGCGCGCAAGGCGCGCGAGCTGACCCGGCGCAAGACCGCCATGGAGATCAGCTCCCTGCCCGGCAAGCTGGCCGACTGTCAGGAGCGCGATCCCGCCAAGTCCGAACTGTTCATCGTCGAGGGTGACTCGGCCGGCGGCTCGGCCAAGCAGGCCCGCAATCGCGAAAATCAGGCGGTGCTGCCGCTGCGCGGCAAGATCCTCAACGTCGAGCGCGTCCGCTTCGACCGCATGCTGTCGTCAGAGACCATCGGCACCCTGATCCTGGCGCTGGGCACCGGCATCGGCCGCGACGACTTCAACATCGACAAGCTGCGCTATCACAAGATCATCCTGATGGCCGACGCCGACGTCGACGGCGCCCACATCCGGACCCTGCTGCTGACCTTCTTCTTCCGGCAGATGCCGGAGCTGATCGAGCGCGGCCACGTCTTCATCGCCCAGCCGCCGCTCTACAAGGTCTCCAAGGGCAAGCAGCACCGCTACATCAAGGACCAGGCCGAGATGGACGCCTACCTCATCGAGGAAGGCTCGGCCGAGGCGACCCTGGAACTGGCCGACGGCGAGCAGCGCGCCGGCCTGGACCTGCAGAGCCTGGTGCGCGAGGCCAAGGCCTTCCGCGCTGGCGTCGACCGTCTGTCGCAGCGTGCGCCCGCCTTCGCCATCGAGCAGTCGGCGCTGGCCGGCCTGTTCGACGAGGACGCCGATCCGACCGCGCCCGGCCGCGCCGCCGCCCGCTTCGACCTCTACGCCGAGGAAGGGGACGGACCCTGGTCCGGCGGCCCCGGCGCCCAGGGCGCGGTGGCCTTCGAGCGCGTGCGCCGCGCGGTGACCGAGAAGGTCGTGCTCGAGGAGCCGCTGATCCGCTCGCTCGACGCCCGCCGCCTGGCCGAACGCGCCGCCGCCTTCGAGGGCCTGTTCGACAAGCCGGCGCTGTTCCGTCGCAAGGACAAGGTCGTGACGATCCGCGGCCCGCTCGACCTGCTCGACGCCGTCCTGGACGCCGGCAAAAAGGGCATCGCCATCCAGCGCTACAAGGGTCTGGGCGAGATGAACCCCGAGCAGCTGTGGGAGACCACGCTCGACGCCAACGCCCGCACCCTGCTCCGCGTCGAGGTCGAGCACGAGGACGAGGCCGCCGACCTGTTCGCCAAGCTGATGGGCGACGTGGTCGAGCCGCGTCGCGAGTTCATCCAGGAGAACGCGCTCGACGCCGCCGTCGACGCCTGATCGCGTTCAGGGTCGGCCGGCGTCGATGAAGGCCCGTATCGTGGGCCAGGTCGGCGGGTCGGCCCGGGAGCCGTCGCAGGCGATCTGCTTCAGGAAATCGGGCTGGGTGTTGGCCCGGATGGGCTCCCAGTCCGCGCCTTCTTCCGGAAAGCGGTCCAGCTCGGCCCCGTCCGGGCCGATCTCCACCACGCCTGCCGGGCGCCAGCGGTTGCGGTCGCACTGGAACTCGTAGGTCTCCAGAGAGTGGCTGTAGTCTCCCGCCTCGGCCCGCAGCGGCACCATGGCGATCACCACCGAGGTGACCCCGTCCGTGCTCGCGATGCTGTCCACATCGGCCATGAACACGTTGTTGGCGCTGCGCGAGTAGGCGTTCCAGTTCTCCGCCGCCGCCGGCCCCGCCGCGACCAGCAGGGCCGTCGCCCCGATCACAATACGCTTCATCGATGACCTCCCCAGATCGTCGCTCGCCATGATGCGCCGACGGACGCGCTTGGCAAGGGGAGGGGTCAGGCCGCCCGCGACAGCGCCTCGCCGCATCTCACCAGCGGTTCGAACAGCCATTGCGCCAGGTGCCGCACGACCGGCACGGCCACCCCGTCGCCGGCCAGGTGGCAGGCCGCGCTGTGCGAGGCCGGCAGACGATAGCCGTCGGGCAGACCCATCAGCCGCGCCATCTCGCGCGCCGTCATCAGCCGCGACCGTACGCGCCCGTCCTCGACGATCAGCAGGGTCTGGCGACTGGATCCCCCGCCGGGCGTGCGCAGGCAGCCGGCGAGGTCGAAGCGCACCTCCGCCCGCTGCGCCTTGCGGCCGTCAGGCGTCGTCCGGGTGCGTCGGTACAGGGCGCCGACGCGGCGTCCGCCGGCGGCCCGGGCCGCCTCGACCTTGGCCCGGTTGACCGGTGTCATCAGCTCAAGGAGCCGGCGGGTCTGTGCGTCCGCATGCCACCGCAGCGACGCCCCGTCCGCCTCGACCAGGTCGGCCAGCGTCGGCGTCGCCGCGGTCGGGGCGGGCAGCCGCCACCAGACCATGCGCTCCGCCGTCTCCCGCGGCAGCCGGGCGGCGGCGCGAACCAGCGTCGGCGGGTGGAACGGCGCCTCCGGCCCGTCCGCGAGCAGGGCGGGATCGATGACGACGTCGCCGCGCACGCCGATCACGAACAGCCGCGGCCGCGACTGCGGCAGGAAGCGGTCCGCATTGATCACCAGCGCGCCGAACACATAGCCCGCCTCGGCCCAGGCCCGGCACAGGACCTCGAAGTCTCGCCCCCCGCGCGAGGTCAGCGCCCCGCAGACGTTCTCGATGGCCACGACGCGGGGCGCGCGCCCCTCGGCCGCCAGCCCCTGCGCCAGATTCCAGAAAGTGTGAAAGGTCCCCGACCGCGCCCCCGCCAGACCGGCGCCGGCGCCGGCCAGCGACAGGTCCTGGCACGGAAAGGAGCCCCACATCAGGTCGGCCGTCCCCGGCAGGTCCGCCGGCGTCAGGGCGCCGATGTCCCCGACCCTCAGCTCCGCGTCCCCCCAATTGGCCCTGTAGGCCGCCGCCTTGGCCGGGTCGATGTCGTTGGCGAACCGGCAGCGCCAGCCCTCGCCCAGCCCGGCCCGGACCATGCCGCCGCCGGCGAAGAACTCGTAGACGCCGGGCGCGTCGAACGGACAGGGCGGCGATTCGACCATCCGCGCAGGCTGCGGCCTAGCAGGCGCCAAGTCCATCGCGGAACCGCGGGCGGCCGCCGTCCGCTGTGCCGCCATGGCTCCGCGTCTGAAGGTCTTCACCTGGTCCGACGGCTTCCATGCCTTCACTGTCGCCGCCAGCTCGCGCCCCAAGGCGCTGGCGGCGTGGGGCATGGAGCGCGACATCTTCGCCAGCGGCCTGGCGCGCGAGATCCGGGAGGGCCCGGACTACGAGGCCGCGCTCGCCCGCCCCGGCGAGGTGATCGAGCGTGGACTGGCGGTGGATGTCGGCGAGGCGGCGCCCCGTCGCAAGAAGGCCCGGCGCGCCGCGACCGGGAAGCGCAAGGGGCCCTCGCCGGCGGCTCGCGAACGCGTCCGTTCTCTCGAGGCGGAGCTCAGGGCGCTGCAGCGGGAGCAGGCGGCGGCGCGGCGGGACCTCGAAGCCGAGGCGGCGCGCGTCGCCCGCGCCCTCGAACGCCTGACGCTGGCCCAGGGCCGCGAGCGCGACCGGCTGCAGGCGCGCCTCGACAAGGCCCGCACCGCGCTCGGCAAGGCGTGATGGTCAGGCCGGGCAGGCCGCCACGCAGTTGTTGTACTGGTACTGGGCGTAGCTGACGCAGGGCCGGTAGAAGCCGCCGCGGAAGCCGCCCGCGAGGTCGGCCGCGAAGCAGCGCGCGTCCTCCGCCTCGAAGGTCGCCTGGCAGGCCGCGACGCAGTTCGCGTCCTGCGCGACGCGGGTCATGGCGAAGGCGGCCGTGGCGCCGGTTTCGCCGCCGGCCCCGGCGAGCGTGGCGACGCCGACGGCGGCGGCGAACAGCAGACGTTTCAACAACATGGAACTCTCCCCAGCTACGCTTGGAGATCGTCCCGGTGGTCGCCGGGTTCCCTCACCTTCGCGTGACCGCCCGCGCTCGCCAGCGCGGCCGCCAGCGTCCCGGCAAGCTCGTCGAGACCGTATGGCTTGCTCAGCAACCTGAAGCCCGCCTTGTTGGCCGTCGCCGCCGCCTCGCTGAACCCGGTGGTCAGGATCACCGGCAGGCCGGGCTTGAGGCTTCGCAGTTCCGTAGCCAGGCCCAGACCGTTCAGGTCGCCGGGCATGACCATGTCGGACAGGATCAGATCATAGCGGCGGCCGCCGCGCACCAGCTCCAGCGCCGCATCGCCGGTGGCGGCGCGTTCGTGGGTGTAGCCGAGATCGGCCAGCATCCCCTCCACGCCGGCGGCGACCGCGTCGTCGTCCTCGACCAGCAGGATGTGGCCGGCCCCGGCCGTCGCCGGGACGGTCGCCCGCGGCTCCGCGGTGGCCGGCATGGCCTTGTCGGTCGCCGGCAGGCAAAGACTGAAGATCGCGCCGCCGTCGGCCGGAGACGCCACGGTGACGCTCCCTCCGGACGAGCGGGCGAAACCGTAGACCTGGCTCAACCCCAGACCCGTTCCCTTGCCGACCGCCTTGGTGGTGAAGAAGGGTTCGAAGATGCGGCCGATCAGGTCCGGCGGGATGCCCACGCCGGTGTCGCGCACCTCGACGCAGACCGTCTCCCCCCGGGGGCGCACCGAAATGCTCAGCGTGCCGCCTTCGGGCATCGCGTCGCGGGCGTTGACCGCCAGGTTGAGGATGGCCAGCTCCAGTTCGCCGACGTCGACCTCGATCGGCTTCAGCGGCCGTCGCACGTCGATCTCCACCGCGATGTCCTCGCGCAGCGATCGCTCCAGCAGGATGCGCATGGACTCGATCTGCTCGCCGGCGTCGATCACGGCGGTGCGCAGCGGCGTCTGACGCGAGAAGGCGAGCAGTTGCCGGGTCAGGCCGGAGCCGCGGTCGACCGCCTGCCGCATGCCGTCCATCAGGGTCCGGCGGCGTTCCGGATTATCGCTGCGCTGCATCAGGTCGATGGCGCTGGAGACGACCATCAGCAGGTTGTTGAAATCGTGGGCGACGCCGCCGGTCAGTCGGCCGATCGCCTCCATCTTCTGGCTCTGGCGCAGGGCCTCCTCGGCCTTCTCGCGCTCGACCATCTCCTCCTGCAGGCGCGCGTTCGCCTCCGCCAGCTCGGCCGCCCGCGTCGACAGGCTGCGGTTCGCCCGACGCAGGGCCGACTGCGTCAGCGCCAGCACCGCAATCAGCAGGGCGGCCAGGGCCAGCACCAGCATCATGCCGGCGTAGCGCGAGAACCGCTGGCTGGCGGGGGTGTCCATCAGGCGCAGACGGGCGGTGCCGAGCGTCTGTCCGCCTTCCGTCACCGGCCGCACGACGTACAGACGGCCGTCCTGGAACTGCGTCGTCTCGGGCCTGGGCGTCGCCGTCGCCGGGATCGTCTCGCCGGCGCGGGCGTAGCTGGCGACCAGCCGGTTGTTCTCGTCATAGACGGCCGCGGCCAGCACGTTGGGATTCACCTGTACGGCGTCGACGTAGTCCTGGGCGGCTTCGGCGTCGTCGAAGGCGAGGGCCCCGCTGACCGCCGAAGCCAGCAGATCGGCCTGGGCGCCGGCGTCGCGCGCCAGCTCGACCTTCATCGCCCGCTCGTGGGTAATCGAGACGAACACCCCGACGACCAGCAGCACCGCCAGGCAGGCGAGGGCGACAAGCGGAACGCCGCGTGTGCGGATGGCCGAGACCCAGGTCATCTCAGCCGCGCCCCCGCACATCCACGGCCAGGTTGAGCAGGCGCGAGCTGAGCTGCAGGCGTGCCTGTTCGGCCGCGACCTTGTCGATGTGGAAGCGGACCCGGTTGCTGGAGATCACGAAGTGGATCATCGCCCGCCGCGCGGTCACGGCGGAGTCGCTGACCACCAGCACGGCCGCCCCGGTTTCCGGCGCCTCCGCGCCCCGCCCGAGGTAGACGATGTGGCAACCGGTCACGGCCGACCTGTCGCCGAGCCGGCGCAGGGCGATCCGCCGCCCGTGGGCGGTCTGGGCCGCCGCCGCGGTTTCCAGCGCGCGTCCGAACGGATCTCGCCCCGCCACGCACAGCGTCAGCGGCGCGGAGGCCGAGGCGAACGCCGACGGCGGCCACTCCACGAAGGCGGCGAACCGGACCAGGTAGTTGGCCTTGACCTGGTACTCGAGGGTCTGTGCGCGGGCCATCCCGGCCTCGCCGAGCAGGACGAGGGCGGCGAGGGCGCCCGCGATGGCCTGTCGGCCGGCCACGGTCAGAAGCCCGCCCTGAGGGTCAGGTAGGCGCTGCGCCCAAGCACCCGCTGCCGGCCGGGATCGCCGGTTTCCAGGCGGGTGTCGTTGATCAGGTTGGAGCCGGTCAGGGCCAGCTCGACGCCGTTGTCGAAGCGCCAGCCGAGGCGAAGGTCGGCCTCCACGTAACCGTCGACGCCGGACGCCGCCAGCTCATCGACCGCCCGCAGATGGACGTCCAGCTCCAGCCGATCGGTCAGCTGTGCGCGCGAGTTGAGAAGCACCTGCCACGACGGGTCGTCGCCCACCGACGCCAGGCTGGAGATGTCGGTCTCGCCCGGCTTGAGACGGAACTCCTTGTCGAGGGTGACCACGCCGAGGTCGAGGCGCCAGCGTGGCGACACCTCGTAACTGCCCCAGGCCTCGATCCCGCTGGTGTGGCCTTCGCCGCCGTTGGCGAACCGCAGCGGCAGGATCGTCGCCGGATCGGGCGCGACGGTCCGCAGGTCCGTATAGTCGTGATAGAAGGCCGACACCGACAGGTTCAGATTACGCGCGGGCCGGGCCCGATAGCCGAGCTCGTAGGCGGTCAGGATCTCCGACTGGAAGCTCCCGCCGACCAGGAAGCCGGGCAATGTCAGGTCGCGGTCGATCCGGCTGGCGGTGCGCGCGGCCCGCGAGACGGCGCCCCAGAGCAGCGATCCGTTGTCGAGGCTCCACGCCAGCCGGGCGTTCGGCAGCACCTCCACGCCGGTGAAGCTGCTGTCCTCGACCTTCACCCCGAGCGTCAGGACCAGGTCGTCCCGCAGCGAGATCTGGTCCTGCACGAACAGGTTGCCCAGCGTGATGTCGCGGCTCGCGGGCACGAGCGTCGCCGCGCCGGGCGGGCTGGTCAGGGTGTTCTCGACCCAGCGGTGGCCGCCGCCCCAGACGATGGCGTGCCGCCCGAGGTCGATCGCCTGCTGCAGCGACACGTCCCAGGTGCGCACCTCCTCCTCGACCGGGCCGTTCACCCGGTCGGCCCGGTCGTAATAGGCCTGCACGTCGATGCGGCCGTAGTCGCCCAACTGCCGTCCCCAGCGGCCGAGGGCGAAGCCGCCGCGCAGCGCCACGTCGCCCGGCGACTCGTGATCGTACACGTCGCCCTGCAGCATCCAGTCGCCATGGCCGTTGGACCAGTCGACCCGTCCCCCCGCGCGGATGCCGGCCGCGGCGTCCAGGCCCGATCCGCCGCCCACCATCTCCGTGTCGCTGCGGTCGAAACCGGTCAGGAAAAGCCGCCATGCCCCGGCCTCGCCGAGGGCGCCGCCGTGCCGCAGGCTGAGCGTCCGGTCGTCCGTCCCAACCCCCGCCGAGATGGCTGGACCCTGCGTGTCGCGCGCGGAGCGGGTGGTGATGTTGATCACCCCGTTCACCGCATTGGCGCCGTACAGCGCCCCGCCCGGGCCGCTGATCACCTCGATCCGCTCGATGTCCTCCAGCACCAGGCCCTGGGCGTCCCACAGCACCCCGGAGAACAGGGTGGTGTAGATGCTGCGCCCGTCGATCAGCACGAGCAGCTTGTTGGCCGTCTCGAACGAGTTGAAGCCGCGCGCGGTGATGGCGTAGTCGACCGAGCCGACCCGCTGAACCTGCAGGTTCGGCGCGAGCCGCAGGACCTCGGGCAGGCTCGCGGCGCCCGACCGCCGGATGTCGTCGCGGGTGATCACATAGACCGATGCGGCGGCGCCCGACAGCTGTTCCGGCCGGCGCGACACCGAGGTGACCTGGATGTCGGCCAGCTGCTCCAGCGTCAGTCCGCTCAGATCCTGCGGCTGCGGCCCCTGCGCATCGGCTGCGGCCTCGCCTCCCGCTCCCAGAACACTCACGGCAGCGAGGCCGGCGACGATGGACATAGGCGACTTTCCCCTCGGCGAGCCCGTTTCAAAGGTTTCTGCCGTACAGGGACAACCGCGCACAGCGGCAAAGGTTGCGGCCGCCGATGCGGCTCCCGTGGGCGCCGGACTGCCGCGAACGGACCGCGACGTCAACGCCGCGCCGGGCCGGCCCAGACAATCCGGCTCCGCCCGACCTTGACGACGCATTCCTCCGTGGTTATGGATTGATCTATAGCTGTAGGGTTATCGATCGTATGGCGGATACCCCCGACGCCCTATTCCGGACGCTGGCCGACCCGACCCGGCGGGCCATCTTCGAACGGCTCTGCCGCGACGGCGAACAGACCGTCGGCGCCCTGACCGGCGCCGCAGGGGTGTCGCAGCCGGCGGTCTCCAAGCACCTCGGCGTGCTCAAACAGGCGGGGCTGGTCCGCGACCGGCCGGAGGGCCGGCGCATCCACTACAGCGCCCGCCCCGGCGCCCTGGTCCCTCTGATCGACTGGACCCGGCGGATGGAAGGTTTCTGGGAAGCCCGACTCGACGGTCTCGAGGACCTTCTGAAGAGGATGGACCAATGAACGACGCCCCGCCTGCATCCCGCTCCGTCGTCGTCGAGCGCGACTTCCCCTGGCCCCCGGAAAAGCTCTGGCGCGCCCTCACCCAGCCGCACCTGATCGAGGCGTGGCTGATGAAGAACGATTTCGCCCCCGTCGTGGGGCACCGCTTCAACCTGCGCGGCGACTGGGGCGGGGTGCTGGATTGCGAGGTCCGCCTGGTCGAGCCGGAGCGGCGCCTGTCCTACACCTGGGACTTCACCCACGAGGATCCCGCCTTCGACCTCAGAAGCGTGGTGACCTTCACCCTCGAACCGACGGCGGCGGGGACCCGGTTGCAGGTCGAGCAGGTCGGCTTCCGTCCGCAGCAGAAGCAGGCCTTCGGCGGCGCCCGCGCCGGTTGGGCCCGGTTCCTCGACAAGCTGGACGAGGTTCTCTCGACCGAAGATTGATGGCTGCAGAAAGGAGGCCGACGTGGCTCTCGGCAAACGGATTCGATGGTTTCACCGCTGGGTATCGGCGATCTTCGTCGCCTGCGTCATCGCGGCGACGGCGGCCGCCGCGACCGGCCAGGATACGGGAAGCCCCGTCTTCTACGCGCCGCTGGCGCCGCTCCTCGTGCTGACGCTCACCGGGCTGTACCTGTTCGTGCGTCCCTGGCTCGGCGCCCGCGTCCCGGGCCGGGAGTGACGGCATGTCCGGCGGTCCCCGTGAAAAACCCGTCCTCCTCTCCGGCGGCAATCCGCAGATCGCCAAGGGCTACGGCGACGCCCCGGTGCAGGCGTGGATCGCGGCCGCGCCCGGCTGGAAGGGCGAGGTCTGGCGCCGCCTCGACAGGCTCATCGAGGACGCCGTTCCGGGGGTGCGCAAGGCGGTCAAGTGGAACTCGCCGCTCTATGGGGCGGAGGAGGGGACCTGGTTCCTCGGCGTCCACGTCTACGCGCGCTATCTGAAGGTGAGCTTCTTCCGCGGCGCCGGACTGGAGCCGCCGCCGCCGGTCGGCTCGAAACAGAAGCACGTCCGCTACCTCCACATCCACGAGGACGAAGCCTTCGACGAAGCGCAGTTCGTCGACTGGGTGCGGCAGGCCAGCCGCCTCCCCGGCGAGAAGATGTGAGCCCGAACCCGACGGAGATCATGACCATGTCCGACGCCGCGGAAGAGGAATCACCGGCCCGCCTCATCGACGCCAGGATCGCCGCCCTGGGCGACTGGCGCGGCGCCGCGCTCGCCCGCGTCCGCGCCCTCATCCACGAGGCCGATCCGGCGGTCATCGAGACGGTCAAGTGGCGCGGCGTTCCGGTGTGGGAGCACGCCGGCATCCTGTGCACCGGCGAGACCTACAAGGCGGCGGTGAAGCTGACCTTCGCCCGCGGCGCCGCCCTGCCGGATCCGGCCGGCCTGTTCAACGCCAGTCTCGAGGGCAACGACCGTCGGGCCATCGACATCCGCGAGGGCGAGACGCTCGACGCCCCCGCCTTCCGCGCCCTCATCCGCGCGGCGGTCGAGCTGAACCTGTCGAAAGGCACGCCGAAGACGCGCCGCAGGTCAGTCTGAGCGGGAAGGAAAATGGCGCACCCGAAGAGATTCGAACTCCTGACCCCCAGATTCGTAGTCTGGTGCTCTATCCAGCTGAGCTACGGGTGCGCACGGCCGCGAACGGCGAGGGCGGGTCTCTAGCGCACGGGGGGAGAGGGGGCAAGTCCCGAACGGCGGGTTTTGCGCGACGTTCTCGCGGCGAGGCGGGCGGGGCTTCCGCTCGGCGGCCCGCCGCGCCAAGGTGCGCCGCTTTTCCCCCGATCGCCTCGCCGAGGATCCCGATGACCCCAGCGCCCTTCCGCCGCCTCCGCACCCTCACGGCCGCCGTGCTGGCATGCGGACTAGCGCTGGCGGGCTGCGCGAGCGGCGCGCCGGTCGGCCCCGGATCGCGGACGCACGCGGCGCCCGCCCCGCCGCCGGCCCGCGGCCCCTTCGTCGCCGCGGCCAATCCGCTGGCCGTCGAGGCGGGGATGCGGGTGCTGCGCGAGGGCGGCTCGGCGGTCGACGCCGCCGTGGCGGTGCAGGCGGTGCTCGGCCTGGTCGAGCCGCAGTCCTCCGGCCTCGGCGGCGGCGCCTTCATGATGCTCTACGACGCCTCGACCGGCGAGGTGACCAGCTACGACGGACGCGAGACCGCCCCCGCCGCGGCCACGCCCGAGCTGTTCTACGAGAACGGCCGCCCGCTGCCCTTCCCGGAGGCCGTGCTCAGCGGCCGCTCGACCGGCGCCCCGGGCGCGGTGGCCATGCTGGCCATGGCCCAGGCCGAGCATGGCCGGCTGGCGTGGTCCGCCCTGTTCGCCGACGCCGAACGCCTGGCCCGCGACGGCTTCGTGGTCAGCCCGCGGCTGGCCGGATTCATCGCGGCGACGCGCGGCCAGGCCCGCACCCGCTGGGCGGACGCGTACTTCACCAGGGCGGACGGCGACCGCTACGTCGCCGGCGACGTGCTGCGCAATCCGGCCTACGCCGACACCGTGGCCGAGATCGCCGCCGGCGGACCGGAGGCCTTCTACCGGGGCCGCATCGCCGACGAGATCGTCGCCACCGTCGGCGCCGGGCCGCGCCCCGGCGCCCTGACCCACGCCGACCTCGCCGCCTACCGCCCGATCGAGCGGGGCGCCCTGTGCCGGCCGTACCGCATCTGGGTGATCTGCGTGCCGCCGCCGCCGTCCTCCGGCGTCGCCGTGCTGCAGCTGCTGCTGATGGCCGAGCACAGCCCGACCCTCCTCGAGGGACCCGACAGCGCCGACGCCTGGACCGCCTTCGCCCAGCTGCAGCGGCTGATGTACGCCGACCGCGACCGTTACGTCGGCGACCCCGGCTTCGTCCGCGTGCCGGTCCAGGGCCTGCTCGACCCCGACTATGTCGCCGGCCGCGCGGCGCTGGCCCCCACCCTGACCGGCGCCGCCGAGCCGGGCGCGCCGCCGGGCGGGGTCTTCGCCGGCCCCGACGCCACGCGTGAGCCGTCCGGCACCTCGCACTTCGTGATCGTCGACGCCGGGGGGAACGCCGTCAGCATGACCACCACGGTGGAGAGCGTGTTCGGCTCCGGGCGCATGGCCGCCGGCTTCTTCCTCAATAACCAGCTGACCGACTTCTCCTTCAGCCCGACCCGCCCCGACGGGGCCCCGGCCGCCAACGCCGTGGCGCCCGGCAAGCGGCCGCGCTCGTCGATGTCGCCGGTGCTGATCCTCGATCGCGACGGTCGCTTTCTCGGCGCGCTCGGTTCGCCGGGCGGGACCTCGATCCTCGCCTACAACGCCCGGGCGCTGATCGCCGTACTCGACTGGGGGCTGCCGATGCAGGCCGCCTTCGACCTGCCCAACCTGGTCGCCCGCGGCGACGGCTTCGGGGCCGACACCGAGCGCTTCAGCCCGGACCTGCGCGCGGCGCTGGCGGCCAACGGCATCGAACTGGAGCCCAACGACAGCGAAACGTCCGGCCTTCACGGCGGCCTCTGGCGCCAGGGCCGCGACGGCGCCTGGGGCTGGGACGGCGGCGCGGACGACCGGCGGGAAGGGACAGTCAGGTTCTAGGTTCTAGTTTCTAGGTTCTAGTGGGGCTCTCGCGCCTAGCCCCTAGCCCCTAGCCCCTAGAACCTGGAACCTCATCCCTACTCGGGCTTGATCGACAGCTGGAACGCCACCAGCCCTTCCGACACGTCGGTGTCGACGCCGTGGCCGGCGCGCAGGCCCTCGGTCTCGATCTCGCGATAGACCAAGCCGAACGAGCTGTGGATCGGGCCGCGGCGCATGGCCACGCCCAGCGAGGCGTCGCCAAGGAAGGCGCCGGAGTCGTGGCTGACGCCCGAGCGGGCGAAATCGCCGTCGCGGGTGCGGGCGAAGTTGTAGCCCACCGCCCGGCCCGAGCCCGCCGCGTACAGGTACCAGCGCGGACGGTCGCCGAAGGCGTCGGCCCCGTCGGGCACCAGCCGGTCGAGGTCCGGTCCGATGCGCAGGGTGGCCCCGGCCTCGGCGGCCCGACCACGGCTGCCCACCCCGACGCCGACATGCGGCGTCAGGGTCACGTCCAGCCCCGACTCGGTGCGCGCCAGCGTCTCGGTCCAGCCGCGGGTGTAGGTCAGGTCGTAGTGCTCGGCCTCGACGGCGGCGCGGTCCAGCGGGCCGGGGGGCAGGGGCGAACCGTCGGCGCGGCGCAACCGGCCTTCGGTGCGCAGGCTCAGCCGGTCGCTGAAGCCCTGGCTCTCGAAGCGCACGGCCCTCCTGGATACGGCCCAGGGCGACCCGGCTTCATCGGCACGCCCGTAATCGCCGCGATCCCAGGCGTAGGCGGGTTCGCGCCCGTCGATGTCGGCGAAAGCGTCGTCGTGACTGAGGCGGGTGAGAAGGCCCGAGACCGTCGTCGGCCGTTCGGGCGTCGTCCACGGGTCGGGCAGGGCGACCTGACGGGCGGCGGCTCCGCCGGCGACCACGGGGGTCGCGGCGACCGCGCTGACCAGGATTCCGGCGACGAACGCCACTGCACGCATCAACGGTCCCCTCAGTCCGTTAACGGATTCGACCCTGCACCATCGGGGCCGTCCCGCCAACTGACATTTTCATGCCACAGAACTGCCTCGACGAACGGCAGCGCTGTGGGTGGGTTCCATACGGCGTCGCTTGGCCGCCGGGCGTCAGCCGGTCACTGGCAGGCCAGGCACTCGTCGTAGTCGGTGCGGGCCACGGCGAAGAGGTCGGGCTGGTTCGGATCCACCTCGGGCTCGCCGGACTTGTCCTCGCCGCCGGCGAAGGCGGCGCGCTGCACCGACTTTGAGCGCAGGTAGTAGAGCGACTTCACGCCCCGCTCCCAGGCCGACCAGTGCAGCATGTGCAGGTCCCACTTGTCGACGTCGCCCGGGATGAACAGGTTGATCGACTGGGCCTGGCAGATCTCGGGCGCGCGGTCGGCCGACAGCTCCACCACCCAGCGCTGGTCCAGCTCGAAGGCGGTCTTGAACACGGCCTTCTCCTCGTCGGACAGCTGCTCGAGGTGCTGCACCGACCCTTCGTGCTCGAGGATCGAGCTCCACACCGCCTCGGTGTCGATGCCCTTCTCGCCCAGGATCTTCTCCAGGTACGGGTTCTTCACGGCGAACGAGCCCGACAGGGTCTTGTGGGTGTAGATGTTGGCCGGGATCGGCTCGATGCCGGCGCTGGTGCCGCCGCAGATGATCGAGATCGAGGCGGTCGGCGCGATCGCCAGCTTGTGGCTGAAGCGCTCCATCACGCCGCGCTCGGCGGCGTCCTCGCAGGGGCCCTTCTCCTCGGCCAGCAGGCGGCTGGCCTTGTCGGCCTCGCGGCGCAGGTGCTTGAACAGCCGCATGTTCCACGACTTGGCCATGGCGCTCTCGAAGGCCACGCCCTGCTGTTGCAGGAAGGAGTGGAAACCCATCAGGCCCAGACCCACCGAACGCTCGCGCTTTGCCGAATAGACCGCCGCGGCCATGGCCGGCGGCGCGCGGCGGATGAAGTCCTCCAGCACGTTGTCGAGGAAGCGCATCAGGTCCTCGACGAAGCGCGGCTCCTCGCGCCACTCCAGGAACTTCTCGGCGTTGACCGACGACAGGCAGCAGACCGCGGTGCGGTCCACGCCCAGGTGGTCCCGGCCGGTGTGCAGCATGATCTCGGCGCACAGGTTCGACTGCTTCACCGACAGGCCCAGCTCGCGCTGGTGCGGGGCCATCTGCCGGTTCACAGTGTCCGAGAAGATCAGGTAGGGCTCGCCCGTCTGCAGGCGGATCTCGAGGATCTTCTGCCACAGGGTGCGGGCGTCGACCGTCTTCATGACCTCGCCGGTCTTGGGCGACTTCAGTTCGAACGGCTTGCCGTCGCGCACCGCCTCCATGAAGGCGTCGCTGATCGAGATGCCGTGGTGCAGGTTCAGGGACTTGCGGTTGAAGTCGCCCGAGGGTTTGCGGATCTCGAGGAATTCCTCGATCTCCGGGTGGTGGACGTCGAGATAGACCGCCGCCGAGCCGCGCCGCAGCGAGCCCTGCGAGATGGCCAGGGTCAGCGAGTCCATCACCCGGATGAACGGGATGATGCCCGAGGTCTGGCCGGCGCCCTTGACCTTCTCGCCGATCGAGCGGACGCCGCCCCAGTAGGTGCCGATGCCGCCGCCGTTCGAGGCCAGGGCCACGTTCTCGTTCCAGACGTTCTGGATGCCGTCCAGGCTGTCGCCCACGGCGTTGAGGAAGCAGCTGATCGGCAGACCGCGGTCGGCGCCGCCGTTGGACAGCACCGGCGTGGCCGGCATGAACCACAGCTTGGACATGTAGTCGTAGACGCGCTGGGCGTGCTCGGCGTCATCCGAGAAGGCCGTCGCCACCCGGGCGAACATGTCCTGGTAGGACTCGCCCTTCAGCAGGTAGCGATCCTCCAGCGTCTTCTTGCCGAAGTCGGTCAGCAGCGCGTCGCGCGAGCGGTCGATCTGGATCGAGGGCACGAGCGAAAGATGGGGTCGCTGACCCGCCTCGGCCGCCTCGATCCCCTGGAATTCCACCGTCTTCAACGCTTCGCCGCCGGCCATCGGATATCGCCCTGAACAAAATCGAGAAAAGGACTGCCTGCGCCGCCGACCACAGCATCTAGTGGCCGTAGCGCTCCCCAAGCCCACATATGGGGCGCAGATGGCTAACCAACCGTCAACGGGCTTGACGATCACTTTCTGGGCGAATCGCGATCAAGGCGGGGGATGAGCCTGTGGACGGCCCACGACGAGGGCATGACGCCGGCCCGGAATTATTCATCACGAACGCGTGAGTGGAACGTCCCACAAGCGGGACCGTTTGCCTCGCCATGAACCGCGCCGCCGCCCTCGATCTCCTGCGCCGGACCCTGCGTCTGGCGCGCGCCGAAATCGCCGCCCTCGCCGCCCTCACGATCATTGCGCTGGGCGTGATGACCTTCATCGAGATCGCCGACGACATGACCGAGGCGGACGGCCGCGCCATCGACGAGGCGGTGCTGCTGTGGCTGCAGCCGGTCCCCGGCGAGCCGCGCGGCCCGTGGTGGCTGCACGAGGCCGCCGCCGACCTGACCTCGCTCGGCGGCATCTCCGTCCTGGCCCTGTTCGCCCTCATCGCCTTCGCCTTCCTGCTGATCCAGGGCAAGCGCCTGTCGGCGGCGCTGCTCGCCCTCGGACTGGCCGGCGGGGTCGGTCTCAGCGAGGGGCTGAAGGCCCTGTTCGAACGCGAGCGTCCGCCCGCCGCCTACCAGGCGGTGGAGACCCTGAACGCCAGCTTCCCCTCCGGCCACGCCCTGCTCGCGACCGTCTTCTACCTCAGCCTCGGGGTGATGCTGATCCGCGTCCTGCCGCGCCGTCGGCTCAAGGCCTTCGCGCTTGGGGCGGCCATGCTGATCGCCGCCCTGGTCGGCCTCACCCGCATCTATCTCGGCGCCCACTGGACCTCGGACGTCGTCGCCGGCTGGTGCGCCGGCGCGGCCTGGGCCATGGCCCTGTGGCTGGTCGCCTGGGCGGCGCAGCGATGGCAGGCCCGCCACGCCGGCGGCTTGCACGACGCCCCGCCCGCCGCTACAGACCCCGCCGTCATCGGGGAGTAGCCGCCCGCGCCTGTCAGCGGGGTTCGCGTCAACACACTTTCCCTCGCCCGGAGGGAATGGCGCGATCGGACCTTCGGGTCCTGGCAAGACCGCTGGCTTCGCAGGGCGCTTCCACGCGGGGGTCCGGCTGCGAACGCCACAGGTCCGTCCGCCGAGGCCCCCGCGCACGAAGAAGTCTTGGACGCCTTCCTGATCTCGACCGGCCTCGTCTCCATCGCGGAGATCGGGGACAAGACCATGTTGCTGGCCATCGTGCTGGCCGCCGCCTGGCGCCGGCCGCTGCCGATCCTGCTCGGCATCCTCGCCGCGACCCTGGGCAATCACCTGTTCGCCGCCGCCGCCGGCGCCGTGCTCTCGCACTGGATGCACGGTCCCTGGGTGCGCTGGGTGGTCGGCTTCGCCTTCCTCGGCTTCGCGGCCTGGGCCCTCATCCCCGACCGCTTCGACGAGCGCCCCGACACCACCGAGAAGACCTTCTCCGGCGTGTTCTGGACCACCGCCGCCGCCTTCTTCGTCATCGAGATGGGCGACAAGACCCAGGTCGCCACGGCCATGCTCGCCGCCCAGTTCCAGTCCGTCGTCGCCGTCGTAGCCGGCTCGACCCTGGGCATGATGCTGGTCAACGGCCCCGCCGTCTTCCTCGGCGAGGCGGCCGCGCGCCGCCTGCCGCTGCGCTGGATCCGCGTCGCCGCCGCGCTCGGTTTCGCCGCCACGGGGGTGTGGGTTCTGGCGACCGGCTGATATAGACCGGCTCCTCCCCCGGACCTTCCGAGCCCTCCATGTCGCATCTGCTCCGCCTCGTTGCGGTCGCCATCCTCGTCGTCTCCCTGACCCTGATGATCGGCCCCTTCGGAAACGTCGAGGCGGCCAGCGGCGTCTGGGACAAGGGCGCCCACTTCGTGGTGTTCGGGCTGATCCTGTGGAGCCTGGGGGTGCTGTTCCGGCGGCTGCCGCGGACCGTCGCCGCCCTTCTGGCGCTGGCCCTCGGGGGTGCGGTCGAGGTGGTCCAGGGGCTGGTCGGCCGCGACGCCAGCTGGGGCGACCTGCTCGCCGACGCCCTCGGCATCGCCGTCGCCCTGCTGCTCTGGGCCGTATGGCGCGGCTTCCGCCCGCGCGCGGCGTTTCAGACCTCGAACACCCGGTAGGGCGTCTCGCCCAGGGTCCGCAGCACCGGCAGGGCGACGTTGTAGACCGGCGTGCCCTTGTTGGTCCGCCCCTCGGCCGCCCCGCGATGGGCGTGGCCGTGCACCACCAGGCTGATGTTGTCGTAGCGGTCCACCGTCTCGCCCAGCCGCGACGAGCCGAGGAAGGCGTGGATCTCCGGCGGCTCGCCCATCACCGTGTCGACCACCGGCGAATAGTGCAGCACCACCACCGACCGCTCGGTGCGCAGCATGCGGATCGAGTTCTCGATCACATTGGCGTCGTCGACCGCCTCCTGCACGAAGCGCTTGATCGAGTCCTCGCCGAACGAGCTCAGCATGTAGCGGCCGAAGCCGCCCACGAACCCCTTGCCCCCGGCGAAGCCGACGCCGTCGATCTCGTAGGACTGGCCGTCGAGGATCTTCACCCCGGCGTCGCACAGCATGTCCTTGACCTTCTCGGGCTGGCCGCACTCGTGCTCGTGGTTGCCCAGCACCCCGACCATGGGGATGCGGCAGTGGCGCAGGTCCTCGAGCAGGATTTCGACCTCGCGGGTCTTGCCGAAGTTCGTCAGGTCGCCGCACAGGCACAGCACGTCGGCGTCCTCGTGCACCCGGTCGAACAGGTCCCGGTGCGGCGCGTCGTGGCGCTCGCCGACATGCAGGTCGCCGACCGCCGCCACCCGCAGCTTCTTCGACGGGCCCGGCTCCAGCCCCGGCTGCGGCGTCTGCGGATCGGGGTGGTCAGTCATCCAGGCTCCTTCCGGCGCTCAGGCGGCGCACCCGTCATCCCCGCGCAAGCAGGGACGCGCGCCGCGCGACAGCGCCTCTCAGTCAATCGGTTCATGGCGTTCCTCGAGCCCCTTGCCGACCACGTCGCCGAAGCCCCATTCGGTGATGTCGGCGATGTAGTCGCGTGGACTGAACAACCGTCCGCGGCACACCCTGATCCGGGGGGCGGGCAGGTCGACCTGGGCCTGCAGCCGCTCGGTCAGCTCGGCGATCAGCCAGCGCGGCGTCTTGTCGCGCTCGGTGGGGTAGGCGAAGCGGAAGTTCAGCAGGTGCGCCAGCAGCACCTCCCAGTACAGGTCCATCTGGTCCAGCAGGCTCTTCCAGTCGATGGCGTCGGCCTGCTTCAGGATGACGTGGTTCACGTCCGCCCCGTCGTAGCGGTAGCGGTCCTGGATGAAGACCTTGGACAGGATCAGCGCGGTGGGCGGGGTGATCCCCACGCGG
Organism: Brevundimonas viscosa; assembly: GCF_900116065.1. Taxonomy (GTDB): domain Bacteria; phylum Pseudomonadota; class Alphaproteobacteria; order Caulobacterales; family Caulobacteraceae; genus Brevundimonas; species Brevundimonas viscosa. The sequence continues at coordinate 153,552 of NZ_FOZV01000001.1, read as the reverse complement.
TGGCCGTAGACCTCGATGACGTCGTCGCCGAACCAGCTGTCGTTGACCGCGATCGTCCCGTTCGACATGGCGAAGATCACATCGAAGAAGTGCTTGTCGTCCTTCCACACCTTGGCGATCCAGCGCTCGTCCTCGACGTCCGTCCGGAAGCCGCGGGCCTGGAAGTAGGCGAGGATGCGCGGGTAGTCCCCCGGCTTGCAGAAGACGTCCAGGTCCTTGGTCGGCCGCCGGATGCCGGTATAGGCCGTCACCGCATAGGTCCCCGAGAGCAGGAAGGGGATGCCGCTCTCCTTCAGCAGACCCAGAGCCTCCTCGTAGAAGGCGACCGCCTCCGGAGGCGGGCTGAAGCTGGGGTCGGGAACGGTGTCTGACATCGGAATTCGCACTCTCCGCGACGCGGGAGGCGGCGCGGTCGGGGAAACGGCCCCGCTCCCGCGCCGGTTCCTCGCCCGACAGCGGCGCCGGCGCAGCGCTCCATTTTGTTTACGGATTTCGCGCTAGGGGTGTCGCGTCGGGTATGAGCCGGGAGGAATCCGGTTGAGGGGTCGTTGGCGTTTGTTCAGGCATGAGGCGGGCCGCGTCGCGGGGCCGCCCGCGTGGGCCTACGTCGTCCTGTTCGCCGTCTCCCAGTTGCTCGGTCACTGGAGCGTCGCCACCTACGGCGCCGTCGTCGTCTGGCTGTCCAACGGCATCATGGCCGCGGCCCTGCTGCAGCTTCACCGGCGTCCGGCGATGCTGGTGCTGGCCGCCTGCTTCGGCATCAACCTGCTCAGCAACAGCGTTCGGGGCGATCCGGGAGCCTTCCTCTGGATCAACCCGCTGCTCAATCTCGGCGAAGCCTCCCTCGCGGCCCTGCTGGCCCGTCGCTACTGCGGGGCGGCGCTCGACATGCGCCGGCCGCGCCGCCTTGTCCGCTTCGCCGGTTGCGCCGCCAGCGCCGTGGCGGTCACCAGCCTCGTCGGCATGGGGCTGCTGTGGCTGCTGCGGGAGCCGCCGGCGGCGGTGTGGTTCTTCCAGCTGCAGAAATTCTTCGTCATGGAGCTGATGGGGCTGCTGCTGGTCACGCCCATCCTCCTGCTGCTCGCCCGCCGTCATCGCTTCGCGGGGCTCGGCCGCGCCCGGTGGCCCGAGGCGACCACCCTGATGGCCCTGATGGTTTTCGTCACCACCTGGGTCTTCTGGCAGACCGACTCTCCGCTGCTCTTCCTCACGCTCATGCCCATGCTGCTGATCGGCCTGCGGCTGTCGCCCACCATGACAGCGGCGGCCCTCATCGTGCTGGCGGCGCTGAGCGGCGTGGCGACCCTGACCGGGCAGGGCCCGGTGCATCTGGTGCGGCTCGACGAGGCGCCGGGTCTGGAGTCGATCCCGCCGATCTTCCGCCAGCTGGGCGTCTACAATCTCTACATCCTGACCATGGTGGCGACCGTGCTGCCGCTCAGCACGGTGATGACCGAGCGCCGGCGGCTCGAGGCGCGGCTGCGCGCCCGCACCGCCGCGGCGCACGAGGCCCGCCGCCGGGCCGAGGACGCCGCCGCCGCCCGCTCGCGCTTCCTGGCCATGATGAGCCACGAGATGCGCACGCCCCTCAACGGCGTGGCCGGATTCGCCGACCTGCTCGCCGGCCGCCCGGGACTTGACCCGGAAGCCGTGCGTCACGCCCGCCAGATCCGCCAGTCCTCGGACGCCCTGCTGAAGCTGGTGGAAGACATCCTCGATTTCGCCCGTGGCGACGACGCCGTCGCCCCGGAGCCGGTGGATCTCGCCGCGGTCGCGCGCGACGCCGCCGCTCACGGTCAGGACGCGGCCGACGCGCGGGGCGTGCTGCTCGTGGTCGACAACCGCCTGCCGCCGCGCGCCCGCTACATGGCCGATCCGCGCGCCCTGCGTCAGGCCATCCACCCGCTGGTCGCCAACGCCCTCAAATTCACCGCCGAAGGCGAGATACGGATCCGCCTCGACCGGGCCGCCGACGGCGTGACCGTCCAGGTGTCGGACACCGGCTGCGGCATCCACCCCGACCTCCAGCCGCGTCTGTTCGAGGCCTTCGCCCAGGGCGACGCCTCGATCAGCCGGGTCCATTCCGGCGTGGGCCTCGGCCTCGCCCTGGCGGCCCGCCACGTTCGCCGCCTCGGCGGCCGCATCGAGGTGGACAGCCGTCCCGGCGAGGGCTCCACCTTCACCCTTCACCTGCCGCTGCCGCGCGCCGCCGACGCGCCCGAGCCGACGCCGGTCGCCGGGCCGGCGCCGGCCGCGGAAGCCGTCTGCGCCGCTTCCCCGCCAGCGCCTGCGCCAGTGGCTGCGCCGGCGGCGGACTCGCCGGAGCGGGAGGACGCGGAGGACCGGGCGCCGCGCGTGCTCGTCGTCGACGACCACCCGGTCAACCGCGAGGTCGCCCGCATCATGCTCGAGGCCCTGGGCTGCGAGGTGGCCGAGGTCGCCGACGGGGTCGAGGCCGTGGACGCCGTGCGCGACCTCCCGTTCGACCTCGTGCTTATGGACGTCCGCATGCCGCGCATGGACGGCCTCGAGGCGACCCGCCAGATCCGGCTGTTGCCCGGGGAACCCGGGGACCTGGCCATCGTGGCCATGACCGCCGACGCCATGCCCGAGGACGTCGAGCGCTGCCTCGCCGCCGGCATGAACGCCCACCTCGCCAAGCCGATCAACCAGGCCGGCCTCTTCGCCGTGGTCACCCGCGCCCTCGCCGGCGACCTCCCGACCGCCCGCCTGCCCGTGGCGGCCTAGGGCCTGGGGATCGGGGTGAGGTCGCCGTCGGGCGGATCCTACCGATAGATCTGATCTCCGACGCCCAGCCGCAGCACCCGACCGTCCTGGATCGAACAGGTCACGGCCGGACGCGCCGCTGTCGCTGACCATCTGAGCTCGCATTCGGTGGTGTCGGCGATCCAGTCGGCTTCATCGGGCGCTCCCAGGGCGACATCATGCCGGAAAGCGAACGCCTGGCAGGTCTGCGCCGGGGTAGCGGTTGCGGCGCAGGCGGCGAGACCGGCCGTGGCGACGGCGATCAGGGACAGACCCGGCGTTTTCATTTCGGCGTTTCCTTGGGCTGGCGGAACACTCACGCGGCCGCCGCGCCACCGCAACGGCCGGATCAGGACACGCCGGGCGCACCAGGCCCATCTACCCCGGAAACCGCTCCGCCCAGAACGCCTCCAGCTCCGGCAGCGCATCCACACGCTCCACCACCGCATGCATCCGCGGCGCGACCTCCGCGAAGCGCTTGCGCCGCGGCGTCCACCGGCTGGCCACGGCGACATAGAGGTCCAGCACCGTCAGTTCCTCTCCCAGCAGGAATCGGTCTGGCGTGATCTGGCTCTCCATCGCGGCCCAGCAGTCGGCGATGCGCCCGGCCGTCCGTTCCTTGATCCGCGCCTGCGCCGCGGGATCGTCGCCGCCCAGCCGCGCCGGGTCGTCCCTCACCCAGAACATCGAGTAGATCGAGGCGGGCACGAAGGTCATCCAGCGCATGAACTGCCCGCGCCGCGGGTCGCCCGGCTCCGGCGCCAGGGCCGCCTCCGGATGCTGCTCGGCCAGCCAGATCAGGATGGCGGCGCTCTCTGTCAGGGTCTCGCCCTCCGGCGTCACCAGCACGGGAATCTGCCGCATCGGATTGACCGGCGCGACCTTGTCGCGCTCGGCCTCGTCCTGCCAGGTCACGGCCTCGACCACCTCGAAGGGCGCGCCGATCAGGGTCAGCGCCGCCTCCACCGGGACCGAGCCCGAACCGGCGGCGCCATAGACGGTGTAGGTCATGGGGGTCCTCCTCGTTCAGCCCGAGCATGGCCCGGATGCGCCGCCGGCGCGTCCCTGAAAACGTTACGCGCGGGACAAGGCCTGTTTGTCGCTTGAGCGCCGGGCGACATTAACTCTCGGCCCGGCTCTTCGGAAAAAGTGCCGCCTTCTCTGATCTCTACGCAATCAGATTCGTGAATCTCCGGCGCCCGCCGGGAAGGGGTGACAATGGCGCATGAGAGTTCCCCCCGACGCTCCCACCCCACCCGACCTTCCCGAGACCGCCGAGTTCTGGCGCCGGATCCACGACGACTTCGTCGCCGGCATGCCCGCTGCGCTGGTCGCCCGTCGCTACGGCGTCTCCGAGCGCACCGTTCGCCGCAAGGCCGCCGAGGGCGGGTGGCGGCGCTGCGACCACACCGTCGCGACCGAGCCGCCGTCGCGGCGTCGCGGCTATCTCGATATCCAGGCCGCCGCCGCCCGTTTCCCCGAGTTCGCGGAGGTCCAGGAGGCGAACGCCGTCGACGCCGCGCTTCTTCTGTTCACGCCGGACCAGCGTTACCTGCGCCAGTTCGCCTTCAAGCGCGCTGCGGAGTGCGCGGCCATGGACCGGGCCTCCGAGGCGGTGGTCTGGATGCGTCTGGTCCAGCAGCTCGACCGGTCTGGCGCCCGCATCGAGGACGAAGCGATCGACGCCAGCGAGGCGGACATGCTCCGCGTCGCCCTCCTTCGCCGGATGTCGGACGACACCCGTATGAAGATCGCGGCCGCCGAAGAGGCCGCCCGCAACGGCGACGGCGCGAGCGAGGGCCGGGCCGGGGCGGAGGGGGAGGCGTCGTGACCTCGACCCGTGTCACGTTTGGCAGGTTTGGCGCCCCGAAACCGTGCCACGGCCCCGCCCGGCTTATCCCCGGCTCATCCCCAGAAACAAGGCGCTCGACCACCACATCTAGCGGTCGCGAAAAATGTGATCGCAATATAGCCGCATTCCGGCTTGGCGCCGGGCCGGTCCGGCCGCATGGTGGGCGTCGCTCCTTTCGCCTTCCAGTCCGAGTCGTCCGATGAACGCGCACGTCCAGATCACGCCCTCCAGGCCCGGTCTCCTGACCCCGTCGGCGGCCTACAAGCCGTTCCGCTACCCGTGGGCCTTCGACATGTGGAAGAAGCAGCAGCAGGTCCACTGGCTGCCGGAAGAGGTGCCGCTGGGCGAGGACTGCAAGGACTGGGCGGCCAATCTGACCGACGCCGAGCGCAACCTGCTGACCCAGATTTTCCGCTTCTTCACCCAGGCCGACATCGAGGTCCAGGACAACTACATGGAGCGCTACGGTCGGGTGTTCAAACCGACCGAGGTCAAGATGATGCTGGCGAGCTTCGCCAACATGGAGACCGTCCACATCGCGGCCTACGCCCTGCTGCTCGAGACCATCGGCATGCCCGAGAGCGAGTTCGGGGCCTTCATGGAATACGAGGCCATGCGCGACAAGCATGACTTCATGGGCCGCTTCGGGGTCGACACCGACGCCGACATCGCCCGCACCCTGGCCATGTTCGGCGGCTTCTCCGAAGGCCTTCAGCTGTTCGCCTCGTTCGCGATGCTGATGAACTTCCCGCGCCAGAACAAGATGAAGGGCATGGGCCAGATCGTGTCGTGGTCGGTGCGCGACGAGAGCCTGCACTGCGAGGGCATCATCAAGCTCTACCATGCCTTCAACAAGGAGACCGGCGCGGTGACGAAGGCCGTCGCCGACGACATCGTCGACTGCTGCAAGACCGTGGTCGACATGGAGGACAAGTTCATCGACCTGGCCTTCGAGATGGGGCCGGTGAACGGCATGACCCCGGACGACATCAAGGCCTACATCCGCTTCATCGCCGACTGGCGCCTGCGCCAGCTGCAGCTGCCCGAAGTCTACGGCGTCAAGGACAACCCGCTGCCCTGGCTGCAGGCCCTGCTGTCCGGCGTCGAGCACGCCAACTTCTTCGAGGCCCGCGCCACCGAATACTCCAAGGCCGCCACCAGGGGCGCCTGGCACGGCCCGGAAGGCGTCTGGGGCAGCTTCGACGCGATGATGAAGCGCCGCAAGGAAGAGGCTGTCGCCGAGGGCTGAGGCCGCCTCAGATTCCGGCGTACCATTCGTAGCCGCGGTCCTCCCAGTAGCCGCCCTTGCCGCGGCCGATGTGGGAGAAGCTCGCCACCGCCTCGATGCGCCGGATGTACTTGGCGTGCTTGTAGCCCAGCTGCCGCTCCACCCGCAGGCGGAGCGGCGCCCCGTGCCGCACGGGCAGGGGCTGGTCGTTCATCCGCCAGGCGAGGATCGTCTGCTCGTGGAAGGCGTCGTCCAGGCCGATGCTCTCATAGTAGCGCTCGCCCCCGGGCCTCTGGTCCAGGGCGTCGAAGCAGTCGAAGACGATGAAGCGGGCCTCCGGCCGCAGTCCGGCGCGGTCCAGAACCGCCGACAGCCGCGTTCCCGTCCACTTGCCGATCGAGGTCCAACCTTCGACGCAGTCGTGCTTGGTGATCTGGGTGCGCGTGGCCATCGCGGCCAGCTCGACCAGCGACAACGACAGCGGACGCTCCACGAGGCCGGCGACCTGCAGCCGGTAGCCGCGGAAGCCGTCGGCCCGCAGCCGCCGATACTCCGCGTCGGCCGGGTCCACCGAGCCGTTAGCCCGGAAATCGGGAGAGATGTCCCTCTCGGCGTACTCGGGGGCCAGGGCGTTCCGCACCAGGGCCCGCTGTGCGCGCCGGGTGAGCGGTTCGGCGCCTTGCAGAACGCCCTGGGCCCGGGGTGATCCGGAGACCGCGTCGCAGGCGGTGAGCAGCGGGAGGCCTGCAAGCAGGCCGCCCACGACAAGCTCGCGTCGGTCTGTGTCGGTCACGACTCATCCTCCCTTGTCGGCTCGCGGATCACGTACCAGCCGGTGATCATCGCCCTCAGATGGTTGGCCGGCCCCGAAAGCAGCACCAGCAGCACGTGCACCACGGTGAACAGGACCAGGCCGGCCGCCGAGAGGAAGTGCAGCGTCCGCGCCGACTGGCGGCCGCCCAGCAGCTCCAGCAGGCCCGGCAGCGCCGCGTTCATCGCCGGCGACATCGCCAGGCCGGTCGCCAGCATCAGCGGCAGCAGGCCCAGCAGGACCGTGAGGTAGCTGAGCTTCTGGATCACATTGTAGCGGCGCGCCGCCTCGCCTTCGGGAAACCGCAGGCGCGCGTGCTCCCCGAGGCTGCGGCCGAGGCCGGCGAAGTCCTCGCGCGTCGGCTCCAGCACCCGCCGGACCCGGCCGCTCAGCACCACCCAGACGAGGTAGAGGGCGCCGTTCAGCACGAACAGCCAGGCGAAGAAGAAGTGCCAGCGACGCCCCAGGGCCAGGTCGCGCCAGCTCGGCAGCGTGGCCCAGCCGGGAATGTCGGGAAAGCTGACCCACGGATCGGCGAAGGTCGAGGCCAGGCCCCAGTAGAGGTGCGGATGCGCCTTCAGGATCTGCAGCCCGCTCATGACCAGCACCGCGATGCAGAGCGCGTTGACCCAGTGGGTGACGCGCACCAGCCACGGATGACGATAGGTCGCCGTCCGTCCCGGGCCGAGCGTGCGGTCGGCGACTGGGCTCATGGTCGCCGAGTATGGCGCCGCCCCGCCCCCGCCGCCACCGTGCGTTCAGCCTACTTGGGCGCCGTCGGCGGAGCGGTCACGCAGGGGCGGCCGCTGGCCCGGCAGCGGGCCACCTCCGCCTCCCACGCCGCCCGGTCGCGTTCCCACTGCGCCCGCGCCGCCTCCGCCGCCGCGACGTCGGCCTCCCACTGGGCCCGGGCCGTCTCGGCGGCTGCGGATTCCGATCGCCATTTGGCGTTCTCCGACTCCCAGGCGGCCTGCGCCTCGGCCTCGGTCTGCGCCGCGGTCTGGTTGCGGGCCGCGATGTCGGCGTTCAGTCGTGCGGTCGCCTCCACCTCGGCCGGGTTCTGTTCCGCATCCGGAGCGCGGTGATAGGTGTCGCCGCGCATGCGCAGCCATTCCGCCGAGCCCGGAACCGCCTGCGGCGTCTGGGCGAGGGCGGGAGCGGCGAGGGTCAGGGCGAGTGCCCCGGTCAGGACGATGCGGTGCATGGGCTTCTCCTCCAGTCATTCCGGCCCCAAGGGCCGTGCGGCGGACTCGACTCCTGATAACGCCGTTCCGGCGCGCTCAGTTCGGCAACCTCAGCTCGAAGACCGTCCCGCCGGGACCGGTCTCGACGAGGGCGAGGGAGCCGCCGTTAAGCTCGGCCAGCTCGCGGGATATGGTCAAGCCCAGACCGCTGCCGCCGGACGCCCGACCGCTCACGAAGGCTTCGAACAGCCGGTCCGAAAGCCGCGGCGGAATGCCCGGCCCGTCGTCGGCGATCCGGAGCGCGCATTCGGCGTCCCGGACCTCCGCCCCGACCCGCACCGTCCCGCGCCCCGCGCGCCCGGCGTCGCCTTCGATAGCCTGCCGGGCGTTTCGCATCAGGTTGACCAGAATCCGGTGCAGCTGTTCGGGATCGGCGCTGACCGTGCAGCGGGCGGGCAGGCTCTTCACCAGCCGCACTCCGTCGGGGGTCAGCCCGGCGTCTTCCGCCGCCGCGGTCACCGCCGCCGCCAGCGGCAGCCGCGCGGTCTGCGGCGGAGGCTCCTCGCTGCGGCCGTACTCCAGCACGTTGCGCGACAGGGCCGCAGCCCGGCCCAGCGCCCGCTCCAGCCGCGGCAGGGCCTTGGCCACCTGCGGGTCCGGCGACGCCGCCAGCCGCTCCGACGCCATCTGGGCCGAGGTTAGCATGTTGCGCAGGTCGTGATTGATCTTGGCCACCGCCTCGCCCAGGGCGACCAGCCGCGCCCGCGACCGCAGCGACTGCCGAACCTCCTCCTGCATGCGCGACAGTTCGCGCTCGACTCGCCCGATCTCGTCGTGCCGATCGCCGGGCGGGTCGCCGGGCGCCTCCGGATCGCGGGCGAACCGCTCGATCGAGCGCGTCACCCGTCGCAGCGGCTGCAGCACCAGCACCGCCAGGCCGGCGTAGAGCAGCCCCCCCGCCACCAGCGAGATCAGCAGCGAGGTCAGCAGGCTGTTGAGCAGGAAGGTGCGCAGCTCCTGCTTCAGCGGCTCGGCCGGGGCGAGGATCTCGATGAAGTCGCCGGAGCGGTAGCGCGGCCGGGCCTGGACGCGGATCGAACGATCCGGGTGGCCGAACAGGGTGCGCCACGGGTCGATCAGCCGGGTCACCGGCCGGTCCCGCCGCAGATCGATCAGCTCGGGCGTGCGCGGCAGGTTGGGCGCCTGCAACAGCAGTCGCCGCACGCCCTGGTCGCCGACCACCACGGCCTGCACCCCGCCGATGGCCAGCAGCTGGTTGGCCGTCTCATCCTCGACGGCGGAGTAGGGCAGGGCCTCGACGCCGACCGAGGCCAGCTCCGCCGACTGCAGCCGGTCCAGCAGCCAGCGCTCGTGAAAGCTCGCCGCGCTCGGGGCCACGATCAAAACCTCGACCACCGCCGTGAAGGCGAAGGTGAGCAGCAGCAGCCGCCACGCCAGGGCGTCCGGCGCGTGGAAACCCAGACGCTCCCGCCAGTCCGCCGGCGCGCCGAGGCGGCCTCGCAAGTCGCTCAGCAGGGCGCGGGGACCGGTCATGGGACGCCCAACGCAAAGCTCGTGCCGAAAGCTGCGCCGCTCACGTCGCCCGCCTCCGCGTCAACGCCTTCTGGACGGCCTTCAGCGCGAACGGCAGGACCACGGCCAGCACGAAGACCCCGGCCATCGGGGCCCAGAAGCGGGCGAACAGCGCCTGGAAATCCGGGTCCGGATTCTCGGCCAGGAGGACGTTCAGCCGCGCCCCGATCCAGCAGTAGATGGTGTGCGCCGGCAGCAGGCCGATCACCGTCGCCAGGGTGTAGGGCCGCAGCTTCACCGCCATCAGCCCCGCCGCCACATTGATCATGTGGAACGGCACCACCACCGCCAGCCGGGAGCCGAGCACGTACCAGAAGGTGTCGCGGTCGATGGCCGAGCAGACCGCCTGCATCAGGCCCCGGTCCCGCTCCGCCCGCTCGCGCAGGCTGCGCCCCAGCGCCGTGCGCGTCACCCCGTAGACGATCAGCGCCCCGGCCGTCGCCGCGATCGAGGTCGCCACGCCCCCGACCCAGGGTCCGAACAGGTAGCCGGCGGTGATGGTCACGAAGAACACCCCCGGCACCACGCTGGCGGTCAGCACGGCGAACACCGCCATCAGGATCAGCAGGCTCAGCAGGTAGTTCTCGGCCGTGTAGTTCCGCAGGGCCTCGCCGTGCTCTCGCAGGGTGTCGAGGGACAGATAGCGGTTCCAGCCCATGCCGAAGATCAGGGCGATGACGCCGGCCAGCACGATCAGGGGCAGGAAACGCTTCAGCCGGTCCATTCTCTCTCCGCGGCCCGCCGGCGTTGACTCGGCCGGCTGGTCCCCTTATACGCCCGCCCTTCCTGCGGCGGACGTCTTTCCGTCGCCCGTAAAGACCACAAGAGTGAGGAGCCGACCGTGAAGCGGACCTATCAGCCGTCGCGACTCGTGCGCAAGCGCCGTCACGGCTTCCGTTCGCGGATGGCCACCAAGAACGGTCAGAAGATCGTCGCCCGCCGCCGCGCCAAGGGCCGCAAGCGCCTGACGGCCTGATTCCTTCCGTTCCTCCCCGCAGGGGAGGGGACCATCCGAAGGATGGTGGAGGGGGCACGGCCCGAACGCCGGTGGACGGTTTTCCGCTCCACCGCTTCGCGGTCCCCCTCCCCCGATGGGGGAGGACCATGGATCAAGTTCCCGCAATCGAGCGCCTGAAGTCGCGGCCCCAGTTCCTGGCGGCCGCGAAAGGCAATTCCCAGGCCCGGGGCGCCGTGGTCGTCCAGCGCCTCGAGCGCGGCGACGGCGACCCCGTCATCCGGGTTGGTTTCACCGCCACCCGCAAGATCGGCGGCGCCGTGGTCCGCAACCGCGCCAAGCGCCGCCTGCGCGAGGCCGCGCGCGCGCTGGTCCCCGCCCATGGCGTCCCCGGCAGCGACTATGTCTTCATCGCGCGCATGGGCACGGCCGACCGTCCATGGGAGCGTTTGCTTGACGATGTGAAATCGGCGCTTACAAGGCTCGCGACCCCGCGAACGGCGCTCGAAGACGCGCCCCCAACGTCTCGCCCGCCCACGTCCGCCGGCCAGGATTCCTGACTCCATGCCCCCTCAAGACAACAGCCGCAACACGATCCTCTTCGTCGTGATCGCGGCCATCATGCTGCTCGGCTACAGCTATTTCGTCATGCAGCCGCAGGCGGAGAAGCGGCGCGCCGCCCAGCAGGCCGCGGCCGAGCAGACCACCTCGTCGCCGGTGACGACCCCGTCGCCCAGCGCCGCCATCTTCACCACCGACCGCACCGCGGCCATGGCGACCTCGGTCCGCGTGCCGATCGAGACGCCGAAGCTGCGCGGCTCGCTGTCGCTGACCGGCGCCCGGATCGACGACCTGTTCCTGACCGACTACCGCGAGCGCCTCGACCCGGACTCTCCGGCGGTCGAGCTGTTCCGCCCGGAAGGCATGCGCCACGCCTACCAGGCCCTGTTCGGCTGGAACGGCCCAAACATCCCGGGCGGCGTGCCCGGCAAGACCACGCCCTGGCGGCTGACCGAGGGCGCCACCCTGACCCCGACCACCCCGGTCACCCTGGTCTGGGACAACGGCGCCGGCCTGCGCTTCACCCGCCGCATCTCGGTCGACGACAGCTACATGTTCACGGTGACCGACACGGTCGCCAACTTCTCGGCCCAGCCGGTCACCCTCGCCCCCTGGGGTCGGGTCGAGCGCCAGGGCGTGCCGGACGAGCTGGGTCGCAACCAGATCCTGCACGAAGGCGCCATCGGCACCTTCGGCGCCGGCGACCGCTACACCACTGAACAGCTGAAGTACGGCGGCTGGATCAAGAAGCCGGTGCAGGAGCACGAGTCCACCGGCGGCTGGCTCGGCATCACCGACAAGTACTGGATGTCGGCCCTGATCCCCCCGCAGGACGAACGCATCGAGGCCGCCTTCCGGGTGTCCGGCGAGCAGCGTGAATCCGCCACCCACTCGGCGACCATGCTGGGCGAAGCCCACACCATCGGGCCGAACCGCCAGATCACCGAGACCACCCGGCTGTTCGCCGGCGCCAAGCGCAACGAGGTGCTGGCCGCCTACGAGAAGTCGCTGGAGCTGCCGCGCTTCATCTACGCGATCGACTGGGGCTTCCTGTTCTTCCTGACCCGGCCGATCTTCATCATCATCGAGTTCTTCTACGGCATCCTGGGCAACTTCGGCCTCGCCATCCTCGCCCTGACCCTGGTCGTCCGCCTGGTCATGTTCCCGTTGGCCAACAAGGCCTACGAGAGCATGTCGAAGATGCGGAACCTCCAGCCGAAGATGGAGGAGATCAAGAAGAAGTACCCCGACGACGCGCCCAAGCAGCAGCAGGAGCTGATGGCGCTGTACCAGAAGGAGAAGATCAACCCGCTGGCCGGCTGCCTGCCGCTGCTGCTCCAGATCCCGGTCTTCTACGCCGTGTACAAGATGCTGTTCGTGACCATCGAGATGCGTCACGCGCCCTTCTTCGGCTGGCTGCAGGATCTCTCGGCCAAGGATCCGACCACCATCTGGAACCTGTGGGGCCTGATCCCCTGGGATCCGGCCGTGGTGCCGCTGCTCGGGCCGCACCTGACCGGGACCTTCTCGCTCAGCATCCTCGCCATCGTCTACGGCCTGACCATGTGGCTGCAGATGGCCATGAGCCCGCCGGCGCCCGATCCGATGCAGCGCCGCCTGTTCCAGCTGATGCCGATCGTCTTCACCTTCATCATGGCCACCTTCCCGGCCGGCCTGCTGCTCTACTGGGGCTGGTCGAACGTCCTGACCATCGTCCAGCAGTACGTGATCATGCATCGCCTGAAGGCCGAGAACCCGATCGACACGTTCTTCGCGCGGCTGAAGAAGGCGAAGGCCTAGGGTGGAGGACTTCACCCCCGAGGAACTGGAGCAGGCGCGCATCCTGTTCGCGCGCCCGGCGACCTTCGTCATGGGGTGCGCGAAGATCGAGCAGCTGCCGGAGCCGGACCTGCCGGAGATCGCCTTCGCCGGTCGCTCGAACGTGGGCAAGTCCAGCCTGATCAACGGCCTCGTCGGTATGTCGAAGCTGGCGCGGGCCTCCAACGAGCCGGGCCGCACGCGCGAGGTCAACTTCTTCGATCTGGACGGCCGGCTGCGGCTGGTCGACCTGCCCGGCTACGGTTGGGCCAAGGCCTCGAAGGCGACGGTGAAGAAGTTCCAGGACCTCGGCCGCGACTACCTGCGCGGCCGCGTCACCCTGAAGCGGGTCTACCTCCTGATCGACGCCCGTCACGGCCTGAAGAAGGTCGACGACGAGGCGCTGGACGCGCTCGACCTCGCCGCCGTCAGCTACCAGATCGTCCTGACCAAGGCCGACAAGCTCAAGAAGGGCGAGGGCGAGAAGATGGTCGCCGCCACCCTCAAGGCCGTCGCCAAGCGCCCCGCCGCCTACCCCGCCGTGGCCCTGACCTCGGCCGAGAAGGGCGAGGGCCTGCCGGAGCTCCGCGCCGAGATCATGCGCACCACGGGCGTCAGCCTCTAGGCTTGCCAGCCTCCCCGGCCGATGGTCCGCTGGCGGCATGCCCCAGCGCCACATCCGCACCGACCGCCTGACCCAGCAGATCCTCGAGGCCGGCTCCGGGCCGCTGGTGCTGCTGGTCCACGGCTTCCCCGAGCTCTCGATCAGCTGGCGCGCCCAGCTCGAGGCGTTGGCCGCGGCCGGCTTTCACGCCGTCGCCCCCGACATGCGCGGCTACGGCGGGACGGAGAAGCCTGCCGATCGCGACGGCTATTCGATCCTCCATCTCGTCGGCGACATGGTCGATCTGGTCCGGGCGCTGGGGCGCGACCGCTGCACCGTCGTCGGCCATGACTGGGGCGCGGCGGTCGCCTGGCACTGCGCCCTGATGCGGCCCGACCTGTTCACCGCCGTCGCCGCCCTGTCGGTGCCGTTCCAGCCGCGCCGGCCGAAGGGGCCGCCCACGGCCGCCATGGCGGCCCTTTCGAAGCGGGCCGGCCTCGGCGACCTCTACATCAGCCGCTTCCAGGCCAACGACGCCCACCTCGTCTTCGACGCCGATCCGGCGACCGCCCTGCGCAAGATGTTCCACGCCTACGACGGCGCGACCCCGGCCGACCGCCAGTCGACCGGCTTCCTCGCTCCCGGCGAAAGCCTCATCGGCTCCATCCCCGACGATGTCCCGCTGCCGCCATGGATGAGCGATCCGCATTTCGCGGAATACGTCGCCGCCTTCGCCGCCGGCGGCTTCCGCGCCCCGCTCGACTGGTACCGCTGCCTCGACCTGAACTGGGCGCAGACCGCCTTCCTGCAGGACGCCCGGGTCCGCGTTCCGGCCGCCTTCATGGTCGGCGAGCGCGACCCCGTCCGCCGCTACGCCGGGGCCCACGAGGCGGCGATGAAGGACTGGATCCCCGACCTCCGCGTCCAGCGGGTCCTGCCCGGCGCCGGCCACTGGATCCAGCAGGAGCGCCCCGATGAGGTGAACGCCTTCCTGCTCGACTTCCTGCGCGGCCTCTAGAGCCCCTTCGCCGCCTTCGCGGTGATCTCCAGGCTGCGCAGCCGCGCCTCGAGGTCGTGGATCATGCCGGTGACCATGACCTCGTCGACGCCGGTCAGGGCGATGAACTCGGCCAGTTTCTCCCGCACCGTCGCCTCGCCGCCGATCGCGGCATAGGTCAGCCGGCTCTGCACCGCCGCGATCTGGCGTGCGTCCAGCACGGCGGCGATGTCGTCCACCGGCGGCTTCAGCCGGCCCGGCTTGCCGGTGACCACCGCCGCGAACGACTGCTGCATCGAGGTCGACAGTCGCCGCGCCTCCTCGTCCGTCTCCGCCGCGATGACGTTGATCGCCGCCATGGCGTACGGCCGTTCCAGCTGCGTCGACGGCCGGAAGCCCTCGCGGTAGACGCGCAGCGCCTGCAGCAGCATCTCCGGGGCGAAATGGCTGGCGAAGGCGAACGGCAGGCCCAGCTGCGCCGCCAGCTCGGCGCTGAACAGGCTGGAGCCCAGCAGCCAGATCGGCACTTTCGAGCCGGCCCCCGGCCAGGCGGTGACCCGCTGCCCCTCGACCGGATCGGCGAGGAAGGCCTGCAGCTCCATCACGTCGCGCGGGAACTGGTCGGCGGCCTCGAAATAGCGGCGCAGCGCCCGCGCCGTCGCCCCGTCGGTCCCCGGCGCCCGCCCCAGCCCCAGGTCGATGCGGCCGGGGTGCAACGCCTCCAGCGTTCCGAACTGTTCGGCGATCACCATGGGCGCATGGTTGGGCAGCATCACCCCGCCCGACCCGACGCGGATGGTCTGCGTGTTCGCCGCCACGTGCGCCAGCGCCACGGCGGTCGCCGCGCTGGCGATGCCGGGCATGTTGTGATGCTCGGCCAGCCAGAAGCGGGTGAAGCCCAGCCGCTCGGCGTCGCGCGCCAGTTGGGTGGTTTCCAGCAGGGCGCGGCGGGCGTCGCCGCCCTCCACGATGGGCGACAGGTCGAGCACGGAGAAGGCGGTCATCCGTCACAGGTCGGGTTGCGGAGCGGGGATTCAAGAGCCCTTGGCGCACCCCGCGCCCAGCGGCTACGGTTGCGCTTCCAGATCAAGGACTGCCGATGAACCTTCTCACCGCCCTGCTCGCTGCCGCCGTTGTCGCTCCGGTCGCGCCCCAGGACCCGGCCTCGCTCGCCGGCGTCTGGGAGGGGCGGATCAACGTCGGCGGCCAGTCGATCCGCATCGTCTTCCGCGTCGGCGCCGACGGCAACGCCGTGATGGACAGTCCCGACCAGGGCGCACGCAACATCGCGGTGGACCGGCCGACGGCGGAAGGCGGTGTTGTCCGCTTCGTGGTTCCGGTCATTCGCGGGCAGTTCCAAGGGAGCCGCTCGGAAGACGGCGAGACCCTGACGGGGGTGCTTTCGCAGGGCGGCGCCACCCTGCCGCTGGTGCTCAGCCGGACGGCGGAGACGGCGACCCTCGCCGCGCGCCCCCAGACCCCGACACCGCCCTTCCCCTATCGCGCGGAGGAAGTGGCCTTCGACAATCCGGAGGCGCCCGGCGTCCGTCTGGCGGCGACCCTGACCCTGCCGCAGGGAGCCGGGCCCTTCCCCGCCGCCATCCTGATCACGGGAACCGGGCCGCAGGACCGCGACGAAACCATCGAAGGACACAAGCCCTTCGCGATCTGGGCCGACGCACTGACCCGCCGCGGCGTCGCCGTCCTGCGTTACGACGACCGCGGGGTAGCCGGCTCGACCGGCGTCTTCGCCGCCGCCACCCAGAGGGACTTCGCCTCGGACGTGAAGGCCGCCCTGACCTGGCTCGTCGCCCGACCCGAGATCGACGCGGCGCGCATCGGCCTGATCGGTCACAGCGAAGGCGCGACCTTCGCCGAGCTGGCCATCGAGGACGGCGCCCGGCCCGCCTGGCTGGTCGCCCTGGCCGGACCGGCGCTGTCCGGCGGCGAGACCATCACGGCGCAGGTTGAGCAGATCGCCCACGCGTCTGGCATGCCGGCCGAGGCCGTGGCCCGGAACGTCGCCTTGCAGCGGCGTCTGATGCAGACCCTCGCGTCCCACGCCGAAGACGCAGACGCCGCACGGCTCGCCCTCGAACCATTGCTGCTGGAGAGCGGCCGGTCGCCAGCCGAGGCCGCACAACTCGCCACGGCGATGTCCGGCGACTGGTACCGCGGCATGGTCGCCCTCGATCCGGCCGACGCCATTCGCGCCATCCGTGCGCCGATGCTGGCCGTCTTCGGCGGCAAGGACCTGCAGGTCCCCGCCGATCAGAACGCCGCCGCCCTGTCGCGCCACAAGCCGGACGCCGAAGTGGTGGTCCTGCCGGGCCTGAATCACCTGTTCCAGCCGGCGGAAACCGGGCTGCCGACCGAGTACGGCCAGATCGAAACCACGCTGGATCCCTCGGTGATCGAAACGGTCGTCGACTGGGTCGCCGCCCGCTCCGGCCTCTAGACCGGGTCGGTGGGATCCGGCTTCACCGGCGCCGGGGCCGGTTCCGGGGTCGCCGGCACGTCGGGCAGGGGGATGAACTCCTGATCGTCGTCCTTCGGCAGGGCCATGCGGCCGGCCTTCCAGTCGGCCTTGGCTGCGTCGATCTTCGCCTGCGACGATGAGACGAAGTTCCACCAGATGACCCGCGGCCCGACCGGCTCTCCGCCCAGCACCATGACCGTCGCGGGCGTCAGCGCCTTGATGGTCGGCTCCGCGGTGGGCTCCAGCACCACCATCTGGCCGCCGCGGAACACCCGGTCACCGATCTCGACCTCGCCCTTCACGACGTACAGCGCCCGCTCGGCGTAGCCGCCCACCCCGCGGCCGGGCGGCGGCGCCGTGCGCACGCCCTCGGCCAGCTCCCAGTGCACATAGAACAGCGGCGACGACACCGGCGCCGCCGCCTTTGCCCCGTACGCCTCGCCGGCCACCAGGCGCGCGAACAGCCCGCCGTTCTCGTAGGAGGGCTGGCCTTCCTCGCCGTGGTGATGGAACGACGGGTCGACATCCTCCGCCTCGGTCGGCAGCGCCACCCAGGCCTGCATGCCGTGCATCGGACCGCCCCGGCTCTTCTTCAGCGGGTCGGTGCGCTCGGAGTGGACGATGCCCCTGCCGGCGGTCATCCAGTTGACCTCGCCGGGCCGGATCGGCTGCGTCGCGCCGGTGGAGTCGCGGTGCAGGATTTCGCCCTCGAACAGGTAGCTCAGGGTCGACAGGCCGATGTGCGGATGCGGCCGCACATTGATCGCCTCGGCCCCCGCCGCGAACTCGGCCGGCCCCATCTCGTCCAGGAAGATGAACGGCCCGACCATGCGCCGGGCGTGGAACGGCAACACCCGCCCGACCTCGAACCCGCCCAGGTCCTTGCGCCGGGCCTCGATCACCATCTCGATCATTGTCTGTCCCCCTCAGTCGAGCCGCAGGCGGGAGATCAGGGCCGGTTGCGGCGCCGGCGTGCGCAACGCCCCCTCCCCGTCGAAATCACTCCACTGCGACCGCGATACGAACACCAGTTCACCGTCGTGGACCAGACCCGTCGTCGGCTCGTCGATCTGCGGTAGGTTGGCGGCGAGCACCTCGACCGCCTCGATCCGGCTCCAGGCCGCGTCCGGGACCAGCTTCAGCACCCGCTGCGGCGCCGTACCGTTCTGCAGCGAATAGAGGACGCGGCCGTCAGTAATCAGGCCGTCGAGACCGATCAGACTGGCGCTCGAGGGCGCCGGCAGGCGGATGGCCGCGCCGCTGGCCCGGTCCACCCGCCACAGTCCGGAGGAGTAGTCGGCCACGATCAGGGCGGCGCCGTCCGGCGTGACCGCCATCCCTTGGGGCGACCGCATCTGACCGGCGGGCAAAAGCACCTCCAGCCCATCGCGTCCGGGCCTCAGTCGGAACAGGTCTTCGCCCGCCACATAGACCGTTCCGTCCGGTCCCAGCGTCACATCGCCCAGCATCCGACCTGCCGGCGCCGGATGGCGGGCCAACACCCGTCCGCTGGCCGCGTCGATCTTCAGCAGGGCGCTGGCGAGGGGCGGCGCGTCGCCTGGCCGCCCCTGCGCCGCCGGCGGCAGCGGCGCGCTGGCGGCCCACAGCACGCCGGCCGCCGGGTCCATGGCCAGCCCGAGTACGCCGCCGATCTCTCCGTCGGGCTGGAGAAACGGCGAGGTCGCACCGGCTTCGTCCAGCGCCACGATCGTCCGATCCCTGACCATGGATGCGAGCCAGCGCCCGCGCTGCTCGTCCCAAACCACGCTCTCGACCAGCCCCCCGCCCGGAATCGCCGCGAGGGGCGCCAGCCGATCGGCGCCGACGGGCTCCCGGTTCTCCTCCACCGTCGCCGCCAGGGCCTCGAATCCCGGCTGACCCCGCAGCTCCCCCAGCGCCGGATCGCCCCCGAGGTTCATCGACAATCCCGTGGCTGCATAGCGCTGCGCCATCGCCATCGCCTCCGCGTGTCGCCCGGCCGCGACGGCCAGCCGGAGCCGCATCAACATCAGGCCCGGGTGGTTGGAGATGCGCTCGTCCGCCTCGGCCAGCCGCGCCGACGCCGTCGTCAGATCGTCGGCGTTCGCCGCCGCCACGCCCTCAGCGCGCAGTCGGTAGAACGCGGCCACGTCGGTCTCAGCCGCCGCCTGCGCCAGAGCTTGCGTAGGACCGGCCAGTAGCGCGGCGAGTGCGATGGCGGCGGCAAGGCGCATGACGATCCCCCCGGCCGGGCCACAACCATCGGCGCGGCCTCAGACAGTTCAAGGATCGGCAATGTGGCTCAGTTGACGTGCGGCGTCACGATCCCGAGGGGGAGGGCGGTCACGTTCTTCACGCCGCGGGTGACGATGTGGCTCTCGCAGTCGGAGACGATGCCGAGGCTGAGCAGCTTCTCGCGCAGGAACTTGTCGAAGGCGTGCATGTCCGAAGTGACGATGCGAAGCACATAGTCCTCGCGGCCGGTGATGGTGGCGCACTGCACCACCTCCGGCCAGCCGGCCACGGCCTGTTCGAAAACGTCGAGATTGTCGCTCGACGGCAGGTTCAGCTTGACGATGGCGTAGACCTCGAAATCCAGCCCCAGCTTCGCCGCGTCCAGCAGGGTGACGCGCTTGCGGATCAGGCCGGAGTCCTCCAGCCGCTTGATCCGCCGCCAGCAGGGCGAGGCCGACAGGCCGACCCGCTCCGCCACCTCGGCCACCGACAGGCCGGCGTCCTGCTGCAGGATATCGAGGATGCGGGCGTCGACGGGATCCAGCTCGTCAGCCAAGGCGTTTCTCCAGCTAAGGTATTCGCGCAATAAAATACCGGCAAACCGCCAGACGCAAGGTCGAAATCAAGCGAGCCTTCCCGCGCGGCCCGTGCTAGATGCGCGCTCAGAGGAAACGCGGTCGGATCAACCGGACGGCAGGACGGAATGAAGAAGCCCAACACGCAACCGCTCAGCCTGCGGGTGCCCGAACCCTCGGGCCGCCCGGGCGACAAGCCTGACTTCAGCCACCTGAAACTCGATGCGCCGGGCGCGGTCGAGCGGCCGGCGGTGTCGACCACGCCGTTCGACATGCGCGACCACGCCTTCCGGCTGGTCCGGGTGCTCGACGACGACGGCCATGCGGTCGGTCCGTGGAACCCGAAGCTCGACGCGGAGACCCTGCGTCGGGGCCTCAAGGCGATGATCCTGACCCGCGCCTTCGACGACCGCATGCACCGCGCCCACCGTCAGGGGAAGACCAGCTTCTACATGAAGTGCACCGGCGAGGAGGCCATCGCCGTGGCCCAGGGCATGATCCTCAGCCGCGAGGACATGGGCTTCCCCACCTACCGCCAGCAGGGTCTGCTCATCGCGCGCGGCTATCCGCTCGTCGACATGATGAACCAGATCTATTCGAACGCTTCCGACCCGATCAAAGGGCGGCAGCTGCCGATCATGTACTCCTCGCGCGAGTACGGCTTCTTCACCATTTCGGGCAATCTCGGCACCCAGGTGCCCCAGGCCGTCGGCTGGGCCATGGCCTCGGCCTACAAGGGCGACGACCGCATCGCCATCAGCTGGATCGGCGACGGGGCGACGGCCGAGGGCGATTTCCACAACGCCCTGACCTTCGCCGCCGTCTATCGCGCGCCGGTGATCCTCAACGTCGTCAACAACCAGTGGGCCATCTCGTCCTTCATGGGCATCGCCGGCGGGCTGGAGACGACCTTCGCTTCGAAGGCCATCGGCTACGGCCTGCCGGCCCTGCGCGTCGACGGCAACGACTTCCTCGCCGTCTGGGCCGCGACCCAGTGGGCCGAGGAGCGCGCCCGCACCAACCAGGGCGCGACGGTCATCGAGCTGTTCACCTACCGCGGCGCGCCGCACTCGACCTCGGACGACCCCAGCCGCTACCGCCCCGGCGACGAGCACGAGAAATGGCCGCTGGGCGATCCCGTCGCCCGCCTGAAGCAGCACCTGATCGCCTTGGGCGAATGGTCCGACGAGCAGCAGGAAGCGGCCGAGAAGGACGCCGTCGAACAGGTTCGCGCCGCCGGCAAGGAGGCCGAGGCCATCGGCACGCTGGGCCAGTCGCGCCCCTCGGTGAAGACCATGTTCGAGGAGGTCTACGCCACCGAGGACTGGCGCCTCGTCGAACAGCGCCGCGAGGTGGGGGTATGAGCCAGAAACAGCGCCGGGCGCTCTTCTACATTCTCGTCGCCCTGATCCCCATCGTGACCATCGCAGGACTGTGGCTGAGCCGATGAGCGAGCAAACCACCTTCACCGAAGCCGACCGCGTCGACGGCATCGAGCCCGACATGGCCGACCAGAACAACGCCCCGGCCTCCGACGCGCCGGGCAACGGCGTGCAGCCGATGAACATGATCCAGGCCCTCAACTCGGCCCTGGACGTGAAGATGGCCGAGGATCCCGACGTCCTGTCGTTCGGCGAGGACGCCGGCTATTTCGGCGGCGTCTTCCGGGTCACCGACCACCTGCAGAAGAAGCACGGCCTGACCCGCAGCTTCGACGCCCCGATCAGCGAATGCGGCATCGTCGCCGCCGCCATCGGCATGGGCGCCTACGGCCTGCGGCCGGTCGTCGAGATCCAGTTCGCCGACTACATCTACCCGGCCTACGACCAGATCGTCTCCGAGGCGGCCAAGCTGCGCTACCGCTCGGCCGGCATGTTCACCTCGCCGATCACCGTCCGCAGCCCCTACGGCGGCGGCATCTTCGGCGGCCAGACCCACAGCCAGTCGCCCGAAAGCCTGTTCACTCACATCGCCGGGCTGAAGGTGGTCATCCCCTCCAACCCCTACGACGCCAAGGGCCTGCTCACCGCCGCCATCGAGGACGACGATCCGGTCATCTTCTTCGAGCCCAAGCGCCTCTACAACGGCCCCTTCGACGGCTGGCACGAGAAGCCGGTCAGCCCGTGGAAAGCCCAGGCGCTGGCCCAGGTCCCGACCGGCAAGTACGTCGAGTCGATCGGCAAGGCGCGGGTGATGAAGGAAGGCTCCGACGTCACCATCCTCTGCTACGGGACCATGGTCTGGGTGTCGCTGGCCGGGGCGGAGCACGCCGGCGTCGACGCCGAGGTCATCGACCTGCGCACCCTCGTGCCGCTCGACATCGAGACCATCGAGGCCTCGGTCAGGAAGACCGGCCGCTGCGTCATCGTCCACGAGGCCCCGAAGACCTCCGGCTTCGGCGCCGAGCTCAGCGCCCTGGTGCAGGAGCGCTGCTTCTACCACCTCGAGGCCCCGATCGCCCGCGTCACCGGCTGGGACACCCCCTATCCCCACGCCTTCGAGTGGGAATACTTCCCCGGCCCCGAGCGGGTCGCCGAGGCGCTGAAGGCCACGATGAAGGGAGGCCGCTGAGATGGGTCGCTATGTCTTCAAGCTGCCCGACGTGGGCGAAGGCACCGCCGAGGCCGAACTGGTCGGCTGGCACGTCAAGGTCGGCGACGCGGTCGCCGAGGACCAGATCGTCGCCGACGTCATGACCGACAAGGCCACCGTCGAGATCACCTCGCCGGTCGCCGGCACGGTCTCCCGGCTGCACGGCGAGCCCGGCCAGATGCTGGCCGTCCGCGGCCCGCTGGTCGAGTTCGAGGTCGAGGGGGCGGGGAACAGCGATGACGCGCCCCCCTCGGAGCCCGATGCGCAGGCTCCGGTCCCCCCGGCGGGGGGGCAGCGCGCCGAAGTTCCTCCCCCGCAGGGGGAGGGGGACCATGCGAAGCATGGTGGAGGGGGCGAGTCCGCTTCCGCCCCCGGCGCCAACTACGTCTTCAAGCTCCCCGACGTCGGCGAGGGCACCGCCGAGGCCGAACTGGTCGGGTGGCGCGTCGCGGTCGGCGACGCGGTCGAGGAGGACCAGATTCTCGCCGAGGTCATGACCGACAAGGCCACCGTCGAACTGACCTCCCCGGTGGCCGGAACCGTCGTCGCCCTGCACGGCGACGAGGGCCAGCAGATCGCCGTCGGCGGCCCGCTGGTCAGCTTCCAGGTCGAGGGCAAGGGCAACATTTCTTCTCCCCTCCCCCTCGAGGGGGGAGGGGCCGGGGGTGGGGGTGGAGGCGCATCGCGTCAGGACGTGGCGCGTGAGGCTCCGTCGAAAGCCAGCCCACCCGCGTCTTCCTCGAAACAGCCTGCCACCACCCCCACCCAACCCTCCCCCTTCAAGGGGGAGGGCTCACGGCAGCTCTCCGACCGCAACCAGCGCCCCCTCGCCTCGCCCGCCGTGCGCCAGCGCGCGCGCCAGCTCGGCGTCGAGCTCCAGTACGTCCCCGGCTCCGGCCCCGCCGGCCGCATCGAGCACGGCGACCTCGACGCCTTCCTCGCCTCCGGCGGCCGCCCCGCCGCCCCGGCCGGCGCCGGCGCGACCCGCGTGCGCCGCGAGGGCGTCGAGGAGATCAAGGTCATCGGCCTGCGCCGCAAGATCGCGGAGAAGATGCAGGACGCCAAGCGGCGCATCCCGCACTTCATGTACGCCGAAGAGGTCGACGTCACCGAGCTGGAGGCCCTGCGCCAGCACCTCAACGCGACCAACAAGGGGACGGACAGGCCCAAGCTGACCCTGCTGCCGTTCATCGCCACGGCCCTGACCCGGACCCTGCCCGACTATCCGCAGATCAACGCCACCTATGACGACGACGCCGGCGTGCTGTACCGCCACGCCGGGGTGCATCTGGGCATCGCCGCTCAGACGCCCAACGGCCTGATGGTGCCGGTGGTGAAGAACGCAGAGGCGCTGGACGTCTACGGCCTGGCCGAGGAGATCGCCCGCGTCTCGTCCGCCGCCAAGGCCGGCAAGGCGACGCGCGAGGAGCTGTCAGGCTCGACCATCACCATCACCTCGCTGGGGCCGCTGGGCGGCATCGTCCACACGCCGGTGATCAACCACCCCGAGGTGGCCATCGTCGGCCCCAACAAGATCGTCGAACGGGTGGTGGTGCAAGACGGCCAGATGGTCGTGCGCAAGATGATGAACATCTCCTCGAGTTTCGACCACCGCATCGTCGACGGCTACGACGCCGCGGAGTTCATCCAGAAGATCAAGGCGCTGCTGGAGCACCCGGCGGTGCTGTTCATGGACTAGACCGTGACTGAAACCCTCACCACCAAAGTCCTCATCATCGGCGCCGGCACCGGCGGCTATGTCGCCGGCATCCGTTGCGGCCAGCTGGGGCTCGACACCGTGCTGGTCGACGGCGGCGACGGCCTCGGCGGCACCTGCCTGAACGTCGGCTGCATCCCGTCCAAGGCCATCATCCACGCGGCGCACAAGTTCGAGACCGTGGCCAAGGCCGCCGACGGCGGCACCATGGGCATCACGGCCAGCAAGCCGGCCATCGACCTGAAGCAGACGGTCGAGTGGAAGGACGGCATCGTCCGCAAGCTGAACGCGGGCGTCGCCGGCCTGCTGAAGAAGGCCAAGGTCAAGGTAATCAACGGCTGGGCCACCTTCTCCGACGCCAAGACCTGCACGGTGAAGACTGGCGACGGCGACATCGTCATCAGCGCCGAACACGTCATCCTCGCCACCGGCTCCGAGCCGGTCGAACTGCCCTTCCTGCCCTTCGGCGGCGACGTCATCTCCTCGACCGAGGCCCTGTCGCTGGACAAGGTCCCCGGCAAGCTGGTCGTGGTCGGCGGCGGCTATATCGGCCTCGAGCTGGGCATCGCCTTCCGCAAGCTGGGGGCCGAGGTCGCCATCGTCGAAATGGCCGGCCGCCTGCTGCCGCTCTACGACAAGGCCCTGACCGATCCGGTCGGCAAATGGCTGGAGGCCCACGGCGTCGAACTGCACCTCGGCGCCAAGGCAGGGTCGTTCGAGAAGGGCCAGCTCAACGTCACGACCAAGGACGGGCAGGCGGTCAAGCTCAAGGCCGACAAGGTCCTCGTCACCGTCGGGCGCAAGCCCCGGACGAAGGGCTGGGGTCTGGAGAACATGGGCGTGGCCATGGCCGGTCCGTTCGTGAAGATCGACGACCGCTGCGCCACTTCGATGCGCAACGTCTGGGCCGTCGGCGACCTGACCGGCGAACCCATGCTGGCCCACAAGGGCTCGGCCCAGGGTGAGATCGTCGCCGAGATCATCGCGGGTCATGACAAGCGCTTCGACCCCGTCAGCATCGCCGCCGTCTGCTTCACCGAGCCGGAGATCGTCTCCGCCGGCCTCGGCCCGCTGGACGTTGAGGGCCGCGACGACGTCATCCAGGCGGTCTTCCCGTTGATGGCGCTGGGCCGCGCCCTGGCTATCGAGGCCGGCTCGGACGGCGGCTTCGTCCGCGTCCTGGCCTCCAAGACCGACCACCGCCTGCTCGGCGTCCAGGCCGTCGGCCAGCACGTCTCGGAACTCTCGAACAGCTTCGCCCAGATGCTGGAGATGGGCGCCCTGCTCGAGGACGTCGCCGGAACCATCCACGTCCACCCGACCATGGGCGAGGCCTTCCACGAAGCCTCCCTGCGCGCGCTGGGGCACGCGATCCATATCTAGGAGAGGGCTTGGGTCGTAGGAATCAGGAACTAGTCGGTCGCGCTTGTTCTGACGTCCTTTCTGATTCCCGATTCCTGCTCCCTCGTCCGTCGCCGAACCGTCACACCTCCGCCGGGCGAACCGTCACAGTCCTCTGGTCTAAGCGGCCGCGAACAAGGCCTGTCCGGAGATCGACATGACCCGCACCCTCCTCGCCGCCGCCTCGGCGGTCGCCCTCCTCGCCCTCGGCGCCTGCGGCCAGGGCGGCGGCGCTAACCAGACCCGCGACGGCATCTGGGCGGCCGGCTCGTCGACGGTCTTCCCCTTCGCCACGCGCGTGGCCGAGAACTTCTCGCGCACCGCCGGCGGCGCCGCGCCGCGGGTCGAGTCGCTCGGCACCGGCGGCGGCATCAAGGCCTTCTGCCAGGGCGTCGGCCCGACCACCCCGGACATCGCCAACGCCTCGCGCCCGATGAAGGCCTCGGAGTTCGCCGAGTGCCAGAAGAACGGCGTCACCGAGATCGTCGAGATCAAGATCGGCTACGACGGGATCGTCGTCGCCACGGCCCGCAATGGCGGCAGCTTCGACCTGCGCCTGCAGGACCTCTATCTGGCCCTCGCCAAGGAAGTCCCCGGCGAGGGCGGCGCCTTCGTCGCCAACCCGGCCACGACCTGGAACCAGGTCAACCCGGGCCTGCCCGCCCAGCGCATCCAGGTCTACGGCCCGCCGCCGACCTCGGGCACCCGCGACGCCTTCCTCGAACTGGGCATGGCCCCGGGCGCTGAGCGCATCCCGGCTCTCGCCGCCCTGTCGGAGTCCGACGAGGACCGCTTCGAAACGCTGGCCCACACCCTGCGCGAGGACAACGCCTGGATCGACTCGGGCGAGAACGACAACGCCATCGTCCAGACCCTGACCCGCACCCCCGGCTCGCTGGGCGTGTTCGGCTTCAGCTTCCTCGAGCAGAACATGGACACGGTGAAGGCCGAGACCATCGACGGGATCGCGCCCTCGGTCGAGACCATCGCCGACGGCTCGTACCCGCTGGCCCGCAGCCTCTACATCTATGTGAAGAAGCAGCACGTGGGCGTGATCCCCGGCCTCGAGCAGTTCGTCATGGAGTTCATGTCCGAGGCCTCGGCCGGCCGCGGCGGCTACCTTCAGGATCGCGGCCTGGTGCCGCTGCCCGCTGAAGAGCTCGCCGCCCAGCGCGCCGTCGCCAACGCCCTGACGCCGATGTCGGCCCCGGCCAACTGAGGCCTCGCCATCGGACGCTGAAGGCCCCGGCTCCGGCCGGGGCCTTTGTCGTTTGCGGGAACGCTCTCCGCCTTCGACCGGTTGTCAGACGCCAGTCCCTGAGGAGAGGTCCGTGACCCAGACACCCCCCGGCGGCCCGCGCCGCTCGCCCCGCTTCAATAGCCTCGTCGTGCTCGGCCTGGTGCTGCTGTTCGTCGCCGCCGGCGCCTTCGTCTGGATGCGCTGGAGCGCCGACGCGGTCACCGCCGCCGACGAGGCCGGTGAGGCCATGGTCCAGCCCGCCGAACTGCCGCCTCCCGACGCCGGCGCCGTCCCCGCCGAGCCTGGAGCCACCGGCGTCGGAAACGCTGTCGCGCCCGAAGATGAACGCGGCCTCGACCCGGCTCCCGGCGCGCAGCCGGTCGAGCGCTGACGACCGGAGCAGTACTCCCGGCCCTTCTCCGGCGCCGGGAGTTAATGTTTGAATCCCCTATCTCGCGCAGATCGCCCGTTGATTTGCTTCAACAATGAGGGGCAGGCAGCGTCATTTCCCCGCCATGGGAAGAACCGCCCCCACACTGCCCCATCCCGTCGGTGGGGAGGGCGTCGGATCCACGACCTCGACGACGGCGGGCTGTGGTCGAGCGATGAAGCCGGGGTGGAGGAGAGTCCCGGGGGCCTCGTGGACGTCGAGTGGATGGCGTCCCTTGCTCGCCGCGCGCCCAACAAGGCGGGGTCGATGCGGACATGATCCGGAAAGTCCTGCCTCCCGGCGACGCCGCAAGGCCGAACCGGCGAGTCTTCAAGGCCGGAACAGGGCCGCCAGTCGGCGGGGTGAACGGAAAACGACCACGCGGGGCGCAGGCTTCCGCCGAATACGGTCACCCAAACTGCACCGACCGGGCGAAGGCCCGGCGCCCCGCTCCCTTCCCGCCCGTCCTGCTCCCGCAGGCGGCGAAGAGTCATGCGCGATCGCACCCTCTCGGGAAGAGGGCGGTGGAAACCTCCCGGAAAGGAGTCGTGACGCTTTTGCCGCATACCCCCGCCAACCTTCGCTTCCGGGCGCCCGATTCACCGGCCCGTGACCATGTCCGCGATACGGTGTCGGAACGAAGCGGCGAGGTACGGCTTTGAACAGGCCATGCTCATGCAACTGAAAAGGCTGGCGAAGCACGTCTGCACGCCCGACGAGCTCGACATGGTCGAGCACTACCGCACCGACGCGGAGAAGACAGCCGACCTCGTCGTCCACGTCGTCGGCCTGACCCTGGCTGCGGTCGGCGGCGTCGTGCTGGCGGTGCTGGCGGCGCTCTATTCCGGCGTCGGGGCGGTGGCCGCCACCGCCGTCTACGCCCTGTGCCTGATCGGCATGCTGGCCGCCTCGACGGTCTACAACCTGACCCGTCCATGCCCCGCCCGGCCGGTGCTGCGTCGCCTCGACGAGGCGGCCATCTTCCTGATGATCGCCGGCAGCTACACCCCCTTCACCACCCAGCGTTTCGAGGGCGCGTGGGCGATCGGCTTCACCCTGCTGGTGTGGGCCATCGGCCTCGGCGGCGCCTTCGCCAAGGTCATCCTGCCGCGCCTGTCGGACGCCATCTGGAGCGCCGTCTATGTGGCCTTCGGCTGGCTGGCGGTGATCGCGCTGAAGCCGATGATGGACACCGTCCATCCGCTCGCCCTCGCCCTGCTGGTCGCCGGCGGCCTGATCTACACGGCCGGCGTGTTCGTCTTCATCAGTCCGCAGGTGAAGTTCCGCCGCGCCATCTGGCACGGCTTCGTGGTCACCGGCGCCACCGTGCACTGGGCCGCGGTCCTGGTCGGCGTCGTCCTCGCCCCCGGCGGCCTCGGCTAGACTTTCGCAGCCGCAGCGCGGAAACTGACGCGGCGCAACAGCTTGGGGGACGACGGGTGGCTGACAGGAAGTCCGCGAGCGACGAGACCGTCGTCATCAAGAAGTACGCCAACCGGCGCCTCTACAACACCGCCAGCAGCGCCTACGTCACCCTCGACGACCTCGCCCGCATGGTCCGCGAAGGCGTGGACTTCGTGGTCTATGACGCCCGCACCAACGAGGACCTGACCCGGCAGATCCTCACCCAGATCATCTTCGAGGAAGAGAGCCGCGGCGAGGCCCTGCTCCCGGTCCAGTTCCTGCGCCAGCTGATCGGCTTCTACGGCGGCCAGATGCAGGGCGTCCTGCCGGGCTACCTCGAGATGTCGCTCGACAACTTCTCGCGGCAACAGGAACAGATCCGCAGCCAGTTCACCAAGGCCTTCGGCGCCACGCCGGGCGCGGGCCTGCTCGACGAGATGGCCCGCCGCAACATGGCTCTCTTCTCCGAGGCGATGAAGATGTGGCCCGGCTTCGCCGCCGGCGCTCCCCGCCCGGAAGAGCCGCCGAAGGCCGCCGCCGGGGGCGACGACGCCCTGGCCGAGATGCGTCGGCAGATGGACGAGATGCGCGCCCGCCTCGACAAGCTGTCGAAGCCATGACCGACGAGGTGGCCCCTGTCGCCCCGGTCGGAAGCCGCGACCGCCGCGCCGCCGAGCGCCGGGCGGCCGAACGCCGGGTCGCCTCCGCCTCGCGCGCCCTGGTTCCGGCCGCGCCGCCGGAGGAAGCTGCCGGGGAGGCGGCAAGAGCTGCCTCGCCCCCGCCCTCCGATCCCGGAGCCGCGGTCTTTGCGGCCCAGCTGATGGGCCAGACCGGCCAGCGGCGGGGCCTCAAGGGCGGCCCGCCGGTGCTCGACGCCGCCCGCGCCGCCTATCTCGAAACCCGGTATTCCGGCGCCGCCGACCGACGTCCGAAGCCCGGCCGTACGGAGGACACCGACATCTGAAGCTGCGGCATGGTCCTTGCTGAACCCCCGGGGTTCACGCCCGTTTCCGGACCGCCGCCAATGCTCAGCTTCCTGACCCGCACCATCGACGTGACCGTCGTGGCCCTTATCTTCGTGGCCTTCAGCTGATCTAGGCCACGCCGCCGAAGTCGAGGTCCTTGCGGGCCGAGATGATGGTGACGATGAACCCGGCCAGCACGTCCAGCATGACCATCACCACGATCAGGAAGAAGGTGGAGGTGGCGAAGCCCTTGATCAGCAGGAACTCCACCAGCACGGCGACGAACAGGATCATCGACAGGGCGTGATTGACGATCGCCACCTTCTGGCTCGACGTCGATTTCAGCAGTTCGAAGAAAAGCAGGATCAGGCTCAGCAGCAGGATCAGGTCTCCCGGCCCGACGTTCCAGCTGGTTCCGGAGGCCATCGGGATGGAGAACATCGGATCGCGCAGGATGGCGTCGGCCCCGCCCGCGGCCATCGCCGCCTCGCTGCCGCCGCCGATCAGGCTCGACAGCACCACGATGTTGTAGAGCACCACCGGGATCAACAGCAGCGGCAGGGCGATCAGCATGACCAGGCTCCGGCGGCGGACGGCCCCCAACGGCCGCGCTTGTTAACGATGCATACCCCGGTTCGCTCCATACGGCTACGGCCGCTCCCCCGGGAGGCGAACCTCAGAATTCGCTGACTGCGCCCGGCCTGCGAGACCGCCGCTTCAGCCACATCACGCCCAGCAGGTCCGAAAGCGACGCCACGAGCCGTCCCCAATTGGTGTACTTGGACCGGCCCGTCTCCCGGTGCCGGTGCCCGACGTCGATATAGCGGTTCTCGAATCCCTCGCGGATCACCAGGGCCGGCAGATAGCGGTGAACGTGATCGAAGTACGGCAGCCTCAGAAAGACGTCGCGCCGGAAGGCCTTGAGCCCGCAGCCTGTATCGGCCGCGTCGTCCGCCAGCAGGCGCTTGCGGATGCGGTTCGCCCAGCGCGAGGCCCAGCGCTTGGCCTCGGTGTCCTGACGCCGGGCCCGAACCCCGCCGACCAGCGCCACGTTCGGGGGGGAGGCGGCCAGCAGGTCGACGAGCTTCGGCGCATCGGCAGGCGGGTTCTGGCCGTCTCCGTCGAGCGTGACGATGATCGGTCCCCGCGCCGCCAGCACACCGGTCCGCACCGCCCGGCTCTGCCCGGCGTTCGATGCGTGGCTGAGCACGCGCAGCATCGGCAGTTCCGGCATCAGCGCCCGGAGCTCGGCGAGCGTGCCGTCGCGTGATGCGTCGTCCACGAAGAGCATCTCGAACGATCGCCCGGCGAAGGCCGCCGCGATCTCGCGCGCCAGGGGGCCGGCCGCGCCCTCCTCGTCATGAACGGGAACGACGACGGAGATGTCGGGAACGGTTTCGGTCATGGCGGCTGTCTAGCGGGTTTCGCAGCCGCGCGGGAGGGATGGCTGACGTCTCAGGAACGGCCGTGATAGGAAGCTGCACATGACGCGCCCCGATCTCGACCGCTACATCGCCGGCTGGCGGGGCCCGCTGATGGCCGCCCTCATCGCCCTGCTGGCAGGGCTGCCGGTGCTGGCCCTGCTGCCGCCGCTGGACCGGGACGAGAGCCGCTACGCCCAGGCCACGTCGCAGATGCTGGAGACGGGCGACTACGTCGACATCCGCTTCCAGGACGAGCCGCGCTGGAAGAAGCCGGTCGGAATCTACTGGATGCAGGCGGCGGCGGTCGCCGCGACATCGGGCGTCGAGAGCCGCGCCATTCAGCCCTACCGCATCCCTTCGATCCTCGGCGCCATGCTGGCCGCGGCGGCCTGCGCCTGGGTCGGGGCGGCCATGTTCGGCGCGCGCGCCGGCTTCCTCGCCGGCGCCATGCTCGGCGCATCCTTCCTGCTGTCGAGCGAGGCGGGAATCGCCAAGACCGACGCCATGCTGTGCGGCGCGGTGACCCTGGCCATGGCGGCGTTGGCGCGGATCTATCTCGCCACCCGGGCCGGAGAGCCGCCGAAGCGGCCGCACAAGCTGCTGTTCTGGTCCGGGCTGGGGCTTTCGATCCTGGTCAAGGGCCCGATCGGCCTGGTGGTCATCGTCCCCGCCATGCTGCTGCTCTCCCTGTGGGACCGGAACCTGACGTGGCTGCGCCGGCTGGGCTGGGGCTGGGGCCTGCCGCTGGTCGCCCTGATCGTCGGTCCGTGGGCCATCGCCATCACCATCGCCACCGACGGGGGTTTCTGGCGTGAGGCCATCGGCGGCGACCTGGCGCCGAAACTGGCCGGTGGTCACGAGAGCCACGGCGCGCCGCCGGGAACCTACCTCGGCCTCATCGCCCTGACTTTCTTCCCCGCCACCCTGCTGCTGCCCGCGGCCGCCGTCGCCGCGTGGACCCGTCGGGCGGAGCCGGCCATCCGCTTCCTGATCTGCTGGCTGCTCCCGGCCTGGCTGATCTTCGAGCTGACGCCGACCAAGCTGGTACACTACAACCTGCCGGTCTTCGGGGCGCTGGCGCTGCTGGCGGCGGGGGCCCTGACCCGCCCCGTCGGCCGCTGGCCGCGCTACATCGGCGCCGCGCTGACGGTGCTGGTGGGCGTCCTGCTCGCCGCCGCCGTCGTGGCCGGCCTGACCGAGTTCGGACGGTCCACCGCCCAGACCTGGGCGACCATCACCATCGTCTTCTCCGTGCTGGCGGGGCTGATCGGGGCCTTCCTTCTGCTTCACCGCGCCGCCGTGCCGGCGGTCATCGCCTCGCTGGCGCTGGGCGTGGTGGCGCACGGGGCGCTGGCGGGCACGCTTCGTCAGCTGAAGCCGCTGTCGGTGTCGCCGCGCCTGCAGCAGGTGCTGGAGCGGGCCGACCTGCACCCGCGCCAGGGGCGACCCGGCCCGGTGGCCATCGCCGGGTTCCACGAGCCCAGCTTCGTCTTCCTGACCGGCCGCGACACGGAACTGACCGATGCGGAGGGCGCCGCGCGGGCGCTGGCCGAGGGCCGACCGGCGATCGTCGAGGAAAGGCAGGCCCAGCGCTTCCGCGAAGCGGCGGCCCGCCGGGGCGTGACCGGTCGCTCGGTGGGCGTCGTCGACGGGCACAACTACTCCCAGGGGGACGACGTCCGCCTGACTGTCTTTGCGCCGCCCGACGCAGCGCTGCCGGGGGAGCCGCGACGATGAGCCGGCCGATCACCATCGTTGAGGTCGGTCCCCGAGACGGACTTCAGAACGAGCGCATCGTGCTGGAGCCGACCGTGCGCGCCGAACTGGTGCGGCGGCTGGAGGCCGCAGGGGCGCGGCGCATCGAGGCGGTCAGCTTCGTGCATCCGAAATACGTGCCGCAGATGGCCGGGGCGGAGGAGGTCATGGCCCTTCTGCCGCCGGCCGCCGGCCGCAGCCGCATCGGCCTCGTCCTGAACGGCAAGGGCTACGACCGGGCGCTCGGGACGCCCGTGGACGAGGTCAATGTCGCCATGTCCGCGACCGACGGCTTCGGGCTGAAGAACCAGGGCCTCACCGTGGACCAGCAGGTCGGCATGCTGGCCGACATCGTCGCCGGCCGGCGCAACGCCGAGGGCGAGCCGGGCGCGGCCCCGGCGCTGACAGCGACCCTGTCGTGCGTCTGGGGCTGCCCCTTCGACGGGGAGGTGTCGACCGGGCAGGTCGAGGATCTGGTCGGCCGCATCGCCGAACTCGGCGTCGGCGAGATCGCCCTGGCCGACACCATCGGCGCGGGGGACCCGTGGAGCGTGACGCGCAAGGTGGAGGCGGCGCGGCGCGCTGCGCCCGACGCCGTGTTGCGCCTGCACTTCCACGACACCCGGAACACCGGCCTGGCCAACGCCCATGCCGGCGTGGAGGCGGGCATCGACGTGCTGGACGCCTCCGTCGGCGGCATCGGCGGCTGCCCCTTCGCGCCCGGCGCGACCGGCAACATCGCCACCGAGGACCTGGTCTATATGCTCGAACGGGCCGGTTTCGAAACCGGCTACGACCTCGACGCCCTGATCGCAGTCGCCCGCTGGATCGGAGAGAAGATCGGCCGGCCTGCCCCCAGCGCCCTCAGTCGAGCCGGCGGCTGGCCGCGAAGCACGGCTGACGCCGCTCAGCGATAGGGCGTCTCGAACGCCCAGCGGATCGTACGCGCGACTCCGCGCGTTCCGGTTCGCACGAGGGGACGGGCCGGCAGGGGCGAGGACAGGCCGTGCATTCGCCGCGCCCAGCCGGGCAGGAGATCCACGCCCGCCTGCAGCACCAGGGCGCGGAAGGGCCGCGCCGCGGGGTCGCCGCCCTCGCGGGACAGCAGCAGGCGCGCCACCTCGCGGGTTCGCTCGTCGACCCGCAGCCGGGGCCGCAGGGCGCGGATCAGAGCCTGGGCTTCGGCCTGGGTCCGGGGCAGCGGATCGGCGCCGAGTCGTCGGCCGACCTCGGCCATTTCGGCGAAGTAGCGGTCGCGGTCGGCCCGGGACATGCCGGGCTCTCCGTAGCGCAGCCAACCGTTCAGGAAGCTGGTCGCCTCGGTGACGTGCACCCAGGCCAGCAACTCGGGATCGTCGGCCGCGTAGGGCGTTCCGTCGGGCAGGGCGCCGGCCACCCGCCCATGGATGCGCCGCACGCGATCGATGACGGCCTCCGCGTCGTCTCGCCCGCCATAGGTGGTGACGGCGATGAATCGGGCGGTGCGGCGCAGGCGGCCGTGCATGTCGGCGCGGAAGTTGGAATGGTCCCAGACCCCGGCCAGCACCGCCGGATGGAGCATCTGCAGCAGCAGGCCGGAGACGCCGCCGACCAGCATGCCGGTGACGTCGCCGTGCACCCGCCACGCGACCGAATTCGGCCCGAACAGGCCATCCGGGCGCCGCGCCACCGGTCGTTCGCCCTTCTCCGGATCGTTGAACATCCGGACAACCCCGCCGGCTATGGCGCGCCGGACGGGACGGGCCAGCCGGCCAGGCAGTGGATCGGGCGACAGGGGCGGGCGGATCTGGCCGGTCATCTCGGCTCAATGCTCTCACAACCGGCGTGGCTCCACGAGGCGACGGCGTGACGCGCCAGCGCGCCGCAGATTTCAGCGGCCGCTCAGAACTCGCTCATGACCCTCACGCCCGTCGGTGCGAGCTTTCACAAGCCAACCGAGGGAGATGAAGACAATGACGATGCAGACGGAAAACGGCCGCGGACGCGGCGGGGCGAGTTGGTGGCGGGTGCTGCCGTGGGTCGGGGCCTCGGCGCTGCTGGCGGCGCCGGCGGTCGCGATGCGGATGGGCGCCGACGTGCAATGGACGGCTTTCGACTTCATCGTCGCCGGCGTCATGCTGGCCGTGCCGCTGACGGTGTTCGAACTGGCCGTGCGGGCCAGCGGCAGTCTGGCCTATCGCGCAGGCGTGGTCGTGGCGCTGGGCACCGCCTTCCTGATCACCTGGTCGAACCTGGCCGTCGGCATCATCGGCAGTGAGAACGACCCCATCAATCTGATGTTCTTCGGGGTCATCTTCGTAGCCATCGCCGGCGCCTTCCTCGCCAGCTTCCGCGCAAGGGGGCTGGTCATCGCCATGACCGCGGCGGCGGCGGCGCAGGCGGCGACGGCTGTGGTCGCCCTGGCGGGCGGCCACTTCACCTTCGTCATCGTCGGCTTCTTCATGACCGGCTGGTTGATGTCCGCCTGGCTGTTCCGCCGGGCGGCGGAGGAGGAGGCGCGGTCGGCGCCTCCCGAACCGCTCTAGAGGTTGAGCAGCGCCGGGTCGCCGCCCTGGGCGGAGATGTTGTTGCTGATCGCCTTTTCGGCCGCGTAGCGGATCAGGCTGTACGGCCCGCCGGCCTTGGGGCCGGTGCCGCTGAGGCCCTCCCCGCCGAAGGGCTGGACGCCGACCACCGCGCCGATGATCGAGCGGTTGATGTAGACGTTGCCGGCCGGGACGAGGCGGACGACCTCGTCCGCGAAGGCCTCGATGCGGCTGTGCACGCCGAGCGTCAGGCCGTAGCCGCGGGCGGCCAGCTTCGCCGCGGTTTCCCTCAGCTTTGCCGGGTCGTAGCGGCAGACGTGCAGGATGGGGCCGAACACCTCGCGCTCGAGATAGTCAGGCGTCGGGACCTCGGCGATGGTCGGGGCGAACAGGTGGCCCTTCTCGCTGCCCGCCGGCAGTGCGGCGCGGGCGACGATCTTCGCGTCCCCTTCCAGCCGCTTCAGGTGATCCTCGAGCATCTTCTTCGCGTCGGCGTCGATGACCGGGCCGATGTCGGTGGAGGGATCGGAAGGATCGCCGACGACCTGGGCCGCGAGGGCGCCCTTCAGCCCCTCGATCAGGGCGTCGGCCGAGTCGTGCGGAACGTAGAGCAGGCGCAGGGCCGAACAGCGCTGGCCCGAGGAGCCGAAGGCCGACAGGATCACGTCGTCGATGACCTGCTCCTTCAGCGCCGTGGTGTCGACGAACATGCCGTTCAGTCCGCCGGTCTCGGCGATAAAGGGAATGATCGGGCCGGGACGGTTCGCCAGCGAGCGGTTGATGGCGGTGGCCGTGTCGGTCCCGCCGGTGAAGGCGACGCCGTCGATGCCGGGATGGGCGACCAGCTTCGCCCCGACGGTCTCGCCGCGGCCCGGGACCAGGGCCAGCAGGTTCGGGTCGAGACCGGCCTTGCAGTAGAGGCGCACCGCCTCGGCGGCGATCAGCGGCGTCTGCTCGGCGGGCTTGGCGAGCACCGCGTTGCCGGCGGCCAGGGCGGCGGCGATCTGGCCGGTGAAGATGGCCAGCGGGAAGTTCCACGGGCTGATGCAGGCGAACACGCCGCGGCCGTGCAGCACGAGGGAGTTCAACTCGCCGACCGGTCCCTGCAGCGGTTGCGGACCGCCGAAGTCGCGCTCGGCCAGCATGGCGTAGTAGCGGCAGAAGTCGGCCGCCTCGCGCACCTCGGCGACGCCGTCGTTCAGGGTTTTGCCCGCCTCGCGCGAAAGCAGGGCGACCAGCCGGTCCATGTCGGCTTCCAGCGCGTCGGCCATGGCGCGAAGCACCGGGGCGCGGCCGACGCCGCCCTTGCGATCCCAGGCGATCTGGGCCCGGGCCGCGGCCTCGACCGCAGCGTCGAGATCGGCCTCGGCGGCCTCGGAGACATGGCCCAGCACCTGGGTGGTGTCGAAGGGATTGGTCACGGCCTGCGGATGGGTCCCGACGCGCAGCTTGCCGCCAATGATCGGCCCGGAGGTCAGCTTTTCACTGTCGACCTTTTGCAGGGCCAGGGCGTGGCGCTCGCGGTCGACGGCCTGGGAGTAGTCGCGGCCCAGCGAGTTCTGGCGGTCCATGTACATGTCCTTGGGAGTCGGGATCTTCGCGTGGCGGTCGGGGTGGGCCTCGACGGCGGCGATCGGGTCGGCGGCGACGGCCGAGGCCGGCACCCGCTCGTCCAGCAGGGCGTGGACGAAGGAGGAGTTGGCGCCGTTCTCGAGCAGCCGGCGGACGAGGTAGGGCAGCAGGTCCTCGTGGCCGCCCACGGGGGCGTAGGCTCGCACCGTCACCGGGCCGAAGGCGTCTCGGGCGGCGTCGTAGAGGGCCTCGCCCATGCCGTGCAGGCGCTGGAACTCGATCTTCACGCCGCGGTCCGAGGCCATCCGGTGCACGGCGGCCAGCGAATGGGCGTTGTGAGTGGCGAACTGGCTGTAGAGATGCGGCGCCGCCTCGATCATCTGCCGCGCGCAGACGAGATAGTTCAGGTCGGTCGCCGCCTTGGTGGTGAACACCGGATAGTCGACGCGGCCGAACTGCTGGGCGCGCTTCACCTCGGTGTCCCAGTAGGCCCCCTTGACGAGGCGGACCATTAGCCGGCGACCGGAGGTGCGGGCGAGTTCGGCGATGCGACGGACGGCCTCTGGACCCCGCTTCTGGTAAGCCTGCACCGCCAGGCCGAGGCCCTCCCAGTCGCCCAGCTCCGGCTCGTGCGCCAGCCGGTCGAGCAGCTTCAGCGACAGGGCCAGCCGGTCCGCCTCCTCGGCGTCCATGGTGAAGTTGATGTCGTGCTTCGCCGCGATCAGGGCGAGCCGCTTCACCCGCGGATAGAGCTCGTCCCAGACGCGGGTTTCCTGGGTCGCCTCGTAGCGGGGCGACAGGGCCGACAGTTTGACCGAGACGCCGTGGCCGGCCTCGGGGCCCTGTCCCTTCGCGGTCCTGCCGACGGCCTCGATGGCGTCGGCGTAGATCTTCTCGTAGCGCTCGGCGTCGGCGGCGGTGCGGGCGCCCTCGCCGAGCATGTCAAAGCTGCACAGCCAGCCCTCGCGGTCGGCCCGCTTCAGCGCGGCCTCGATGGTGCGGCCGACCACGAACTGCTCGCCCATGATGCGCACGGCGGCGGCGACCGCCTCGCGGATGACCGGCTCGCCGAGCCGGCCGACGATGCGCTTGAGGAAACCGGGCAGGTCGGTCTTCGCTTCCTCATCGACATCCACCAGCTTGCCGGTCAGCATCAGCCCCCATGTCGAGGCGTTGACGAACAAGCTGTCGGACTGGCCGAGGTGGCTGGCCCAGTCGGCCGAGCCGATCTTCTCGGCGATCAGCCGGTCGCGCGTGTCCTCGTCAGGGGTGCGAAGCAGGGCTTCCGCGAGACACATCAGGGCCAGACCCTCGCGGGTGCCGAGGCTGAACTCCTGCAGGAAGCTCTCGACCACCCCCTGCTTCTTCTGGCTGCGGCGCGCGCCCTCGACGAGGGCGACGGCGCTGTCGACCACCGCGGCGCGTTCGGCGGCGTCGAGCGGCGTGCGCTGGAGCAGGCCGCGGACGACGACCCCTTCCTCGGCGAATTTCCCCTCATCGAGGGAGTCCCAGTGGCCGACGCTCGAAGGAAGGAAGGCGCTCGTCATGGGCTTTCGGGGTCCTGATTGCCTCGGGCATATATGGCGGACCCTGCCGAATGTGTATCGTATCATGCGCCGCGAAACCGGCGATCCTTCGGAAAGGCCGGCATTTTGGCGATGAATGATCTGGATCCGGTCGACCGTCGCCTCCTCCGCGCGCTGCAGGAGGACGGACGACTGTCGAACGCCGAGCTGGCGCGACGCTGCAACCTGTCGGCGGCGGCTTGTTTCGAGCGGGTGCGACGGCTGCGCGAGCGCAGGGTGATCACCGGCTACGCGGCCCTGATCGATCCGGCCAAGGTCGGGCGGGGGCTGCTGATCTTCGTCGAGGTGCACCTGGACCGGACCACCGGCGAGGTATTCGACGCCTTCGCCGACGCCGTGCGTCGCCAGCCCGAGGTGTTGGAGTGCCACATGGTGGCTGGGGGCTTCGACTATCTGATCAAGGCGCGGGTCGGCGACATGGACGCCTACCGGGCCTTCCTGGGCGACGTGCTGGTCAGAATGCCGGGGGTGCGCGAGACACGAACCTACGCGGTCCTGGAGGAGGTGAAGGCGACGACAGCCTTGCCCCTCTAGGCAGTCTGTCAGGCTACGCCGCGTCTCGCCAACGTCGCGGGGAGGCGCTAGACCGTTCCCCCGATCAACAGGCGGAGCCTTCCGGCCCACATGCGCATCGTTCTGGCCACCGACGCCTGGGAGCCCCAGGTCAACGGCGTCGTCCGCACCCTGTCCCGGATCACGGCGGAATGCCGCGCCATGGGACACGAGGTGGAGGTCATCGAGCCCAGCCAGTTCAAGACCATCCCGTGCCCGACCTATCCGGAGATCCGGCTGGCGCTGGGGGCCGAGGAGGAGATCCGGGAGCGGCTGCGGGCCTTCGAGCCGGAGGCGGTGCACATCGCCACCGAAGGGCCGATCGGCATCGCCACGCGGCGCATCTGCGTGGAATGGAAGCTGCCGTTCACGACCAGCTACCACACCAAATTCCCCGAGTACGTCTCGGCGAGATTCCCGATCCCGGTGCAGGTCGGCTACGCCTACATGAAGTGGTTCCACAAGCCGTCGGGGCGGCTGATGGTGGCGACGCCGACGCTGCGCGACGAGCTGACGGCGCACGGCTTCCGCAACGTCTCGCCGTGGACCCGCGGGGTCGACACCGAGCAGTTCAATCCCGAGCTCGCGCCGATCTACGACGAGCTGGGCGGCGAGGACTGGCCGCGGCCGTTCTGGCTGAACGTGGGCCGGGTGGCGGTGGAGAAGAACATCGAGGCCTTCCTGGCGCTGGACCTGCCGGGCACCAAGATCGTCGTCGGCGACGGGCCGGCGCGGGCGGAGCTGCAGGAGAAGTACCCGGAGGCGAAATTCCTTGGCGCGCGGTTCGGGGAGGAGCTGGCGCGCTGCTTCCGGGACGCGGACGTGTTCGT
The DNA here is from genome assembly GCF_900116065.1 of Brevundimonas viscosa. Lineage (GTDB taxonomy): Bacteria > Pseudomonadota > Alphaproteobacteria > Caulobacterales > Caulobacteraceae > Brevundimonas > Brevundimonas viscosa. Next base: position 113,922 of record NZ_FOZV01000001.1, on the reverse strand, counting down.
CTTCCCGAGCTGGACCGACACCTTCGGCCTGGTGATCCTCGAGGCCATGGCCACGGGCACGCCGGTGGCGGCCTATCCGGCGCACGGGCCGATCGACATCATTCCGGGCTCCAACGCCGGGGCCATCGACAAGGACCTGAAGACCGCCTGCCTGGAGGCGCTGAAGTGCGACCGGAAGGCCGTCCGGGCCTATGCCGAGAAGTTCAGCTGGCGGGCCTCGGCGGAGCAGTTCGTCGAGAACCTGCAGCCCTATCCGGAGCCCGAGCGGGGCCGGTTCTGGCGGCGGCTGCGGCGGCTGGCCCGGCTGAGGAAGCGGGCGGCGGCCTAGCCGTCGCCGTCGCGGTCGAAGCCCTCGACGTGGCGGCCGCGGCGGCGCAGGTCGACGTAGCTGAATTCCTGGGTCAGTAGCAGGCGCATGCGGGCCAGCTCGCGGGCCTCCTCGACGTCGACGGCGTCCAGCGGCTCCTCGACCGGCGGGCGGCCGACGCGGTGCAGGCGCAGGCTGTAACGCGACATGACGGTCTCCCTCACTGGTGCGAACGACGAGCGGAGGGGGCGCGGAGCCCCGATCCGCACTGGCATGAGATACCCGTGTCAGGCGAATGTCGAATCACGAGACCCGTGATCCCGCCGCGGCCGTGCGCCGCAGGCCGGGCGGGGTCAGGCGAGGCTGTCGCGCTCCAGCACCTCGAGCGCCTGGCCGGCCTGGTGCAGTTCGACGCGGCTGTAGTCGCGGGTGAGCAGCAGGCGGACCCGGGCCAGTTCGCGGGCCTGGGCCAGGTCGATGACGTCGAGGGGTTCGTCGACGGGAGCGAGGCCGGCCAGGTGATGCAGACGCAGACTGAATTTGGACATGGGAACACTTCCGTCGGATTGGAGCGGGAGTTTTCGAACGACCCCTCGGCAAGGGGGTGGACCAATGTCTCTCAGCCGCGACGCGCTCGGAAAGACAAGCCAGGCTCGCGGTCCGCAAGTGATAGCCGGTCGCAGGCGGAAAGTCCAATCTTTGCAGCAATGTACGGCGGCGGACACGGGGCCGGACCGACCCCGGCGGAACGCGGCGGGCCCGGCGGTCGTTGTTTTTTCCGAACCCGGAGAGGACCCCATGCGCACCCGTCTCGCCATCGCCGCCCTGATCTGGCCGATGATCCAGGGCGTGCTGTTCGGCCTCGGGCTGATCGCCCTGCTGGCCGCGCCGCTGAACCCGTCGGAGCTGTTGACCGCCGTGTGGTGGATGATCGGCCTGACCTTCCTGGTCTCGACGCCCGTCGCCTGGGGCATGGCCCCGTGGCTGCGGATGCGCGACCGGCCGCATCCGCGCCGCCTGACCCGTCCGGGGGCCTGACACCCGGCAGCCGGGCTCACGGGTCGGGGTCCGGCGGCGTCTTGCGATCGACGAAGCCGCGGCCGGGTCGCCGGCGAACGGAAAAACACCGTCCGAAGCGTCCGATGCGTCCGCGTCGTCGACAGCGGATGGCGCGACGTCGGGCGGGGGGCCAGCCGCCGCGCGGGCCCTGCCTTCGATGATCGCCGCCGCCGCCTGGGAGCCCCTCGGGACCGAGAACACCACGTCGGGCTGCGGCTCGTCGTCGTCGGACGGGTCCTCGCCGAGGTCCCGCGCGGTCATGCGGCCGACGGGAACCCGGTCGTCCTCGGCCGGGTCCTCGGCCTCGCGCAGCAGGTGCTCGTCACGGGCCAGTTCGTGCGCCATCTCGTCGGCCTCGGCGTCCATGATCTGCCGCACCCGGCGCCAGCGCACGGCGACCCCTCACCTAGGTCGGCAGCGGCGCCCCTCCACCGCTTCGCGGTCCCCTCCCAATCGCTGCGCGACGGGGACGAGACGTGGGCGTCTAGACCTTGATCTCGATCTCGCCGCCCCCGGCCCTGAACCGCTCCGCCATCTCCCGCATCCCCGCCTCCGCATCGACCGGGCCAAGGCTCGCCCCCGCATCATTCTGCCCCCGCGCGGCCTCGCGGATATCCTGGCTGATCTTCATCGAGCAGAACTTCGGGCCGCACATGCTGCAGAAGTGGGCGGTCTTGTGGGCCTCCTTGGGGAGAGTCTCGTCGTGGTATTCGCGGGCCGTCTCGGGGTCGAGCGAGAGGTTGAACTGGTCTTCCCAGCGGAACTCGAAGCGGGCGCGGGACAGGGCGTCGTCCCAGGCGCGGGCGGCGGGGTGGCCCTTGGCGAGGTCGGCGGCGTGGGCGGCGATCTTGTAGGTGATGACGCCGTCCTTGACGTCCTGGCGGTCGGGCAGGCCCAAATGCTCCTTCGGCGTGACGTAGCAGAGCATGGCGGTGCCGAACCAGCCGATCATCGCCGCCCCAATGGCTGACGTGATGTGGTCGTAACCGGGAGCGATGTCCGTGGTCAGCGGCCCGAGGGTGTAGAAGGGCGCCTCGCCGCAGTGCTTCAGCTGCTCGTCCATGTTGGCTTTGATTTTTTGCATCGGCACGTGGCCGGGGCCCTCGATCATCACCTGGCAGCCGTGGTCCCAGGCCACCCTGGTCAGCTCGCCAAGGGTGCGCAGCTCGGCGAACTGGGCCTCGTCGTTGGCGTCGGCGATGGAGCCGGGGCGCAGGCCGTCGCCGAGCGAGAAAGACACGTCATAGGCCCGCATGATCTCGCAGATCTCGGCGAAGTGCTCGTAGAGGAAGGACTCGCGGTGGTGGGCCAGGCACCACTTGGCCATGATCGAGCCGCCGCGCGAGACGATGCCGGTGACGCGGCTGGCGGTGAGGGGGACGAAGGGCAGGCGCACGCCGGCGTGGATGGTGAAGTAGTCGACGCCCTGCTCGGCCTGTTCGATCAGGGTGTCGCGGAACACCTCCCAGGTCAGGTCCTCGGCCACGCCGCCGACCTTCTCCAGCGCCTGGTAGATGGGCACGGTGCCGATCGGGACCGGGCTGTTGCGGACGATCCAGTCGCGGATGTTGTGGATGTTGCGGCCGGTGGACAGGTCCATGACCGTGTCGGCGCCCCAGCGGGTGGCCCAGACCAGCTTGTCGACCTCGTCGGCGACGCTGGAGAGGACGGCCGAGTTGCCGATGTTGGCGTTGATCTTGACCAGGAAGTTGCGGCCGATGGCCATCGGCTCGACTTCGCGGTGGTTGATGTTGGCGGGGATGATGGCGCGGCCGCGGGCGATCTCCTGCCTGACGAAGTCCGGGGTCACGAACTCGGGCAACTCGGCGCCGAAGGACTCGCCATCCCGCTCGGGGCTAACGCTCGCGCCGCGGGCGCTCGCTGCTTGAGCCCCTTCGCTGGCGCCCCAGAGGTCGCGGGCCTCAGCGCGGCGCAGGTTCTCGCGGATGGCGACGTATTCCATCTCGGGGGTGATGATCCCGGCGCGGGCGTATTCCAGCTGGGTGACGGGGCGGCCGGGGACGCCGCGGTAGACGCGGTGGCGGGAGGTGTCGAAGGCGGGGGCGAGGTGCTTGCCGGAGGCGTGGCCGTTGTCCTCGGGCTTCACTTCCCGGGGGGAGGTCTCGGGGGCGATGTCGCCGCGCGAAAGGCGCCAGTCGGGGGCGATGACCTCGGCCAGGCCCTTGTGAATGTCGATCTGCGCGTCGGGGTCGGTGTAGGGGCCGGAGGGGTCGTAGACGGTGACCGGCGGCTCGTCGGCGCTGGGGTGGACGGCGATCTCGGCGAAGGGGACGCGGATGTCGGGGTGGATCACGCCGGGCTCATAGACCTTGCGCCGGCCGGGACGCGGGCCGGTGGGGACGGCGCCGGTGGCGTCGGCGACGCGCTTCTTCGCTTCCGACAGGGCGAGGTCGACCTGGGGCTCGTGCGGCTGGTCGGCGGGGGGGACGTGGACGTTCATGGCGGCCTCTCGAAGCAAGAGGTCCGCCGGCGCGGTAAGGGGACTCCGGGCGGAGTCCGTATTCCCATCCCTTCGCCGGCATGACCCGGATCAGGTTCGACGGGTCAGGGGATCACCCCAATCTCAGCCGCTTCACGTGCGACCCCCCGGAGAACGGGCGGACCATCGGCCGGAACGACGGCGGGGTCAACCGCGGACGAGGCGGGCGCGCTGGACGGTCCTCGAGACGTCGCCGCCGCCCGCGGCCGCTCCTGTCAGGAACCCTCAGGTGCGACGCCGGGCGGTTTCGGGCACGCCCATTGAAACTGACGATGCGGGACGGGATCCTCGACGGTCGGACGCCGGCTTCCCAGCTAGGCCGCGGAGGCGCGCATGGACGAACGCTACGATGCGGAGGCGCTGCGGCTGGCGCGGCAGGCGGCGGCGCCGGGCGAGACGGTGCTGTGGGCCGGTCGCCCCGGCCAGCGCTGGCTGCCGGACTGGGATGTGGCGATGCACGCCGGCGTCGCGGTCGTCGTCTACGGCCTGCTGGCGCTCAACTTCCGGGACGATCTGGAGCACCTGCTGGACCGGTCCGCCCCGATCGCCGCGCTTGCGGTGCTGACGGTGCTGGCGCCGGGACTGGGCCGGCTTGGCGTGGCGATCTGGTGGTGGCGACGGCGGGCGGCGGAGACCTACGCCGTGACGGAGCGGCGGGTGCTGATCCTCGCCCCGAACGGCGCCGTCCGGCATGCGGTGGGGCTGAGCCGCGTCGACGTGTTCCGGCGACAGGAACGCACGCTGTGGCTGGACGATTTCGACGGGGTGCTGGCCCGGGGGCGGAGGCGACTGGACGGCGGCATGTTCCTGATCAACGAGGTGCCGCGGCTCGAGCGGCTGGCCGATCCGGAGGGCGTGCTGGCGACGATCCGGCGGGCGGCGCGGGGGGCCGGTCCGATCAGGGTTCTGACCAGCCGGGGACGCTGAGGTTGACCGCGCCGCGCGGGTCGGCGTCGAAGGTCAGGACCACGGTCTCGCGGCCGTGGGCGGGGACGTAGTCGAGGGTGGCCGTGGCGGTCTCGGAGCCGAGGCGGCCCTCGATTTCGACGGCGGCGGCGGTGCGGTCGCCGGTGTTGGCCACCTCGACCTCGGCCAGCCAGCGGCCGGCGGCGGGGCGGGCCGACTGCAGCCGGGCCTCGAGCGCGGCCGGGGCGCGGGGGCCGATCGCCTCGACGAGGACCACGGCCAGGACGGCGAGCACGATCAGGGCGCCGAGGCCGCCCATGGCCCATTCGAGCAGGGCCGGGGCGGGCGGCGGGCCGGGCTTCTTCCGCGCGGCGGCCATCAGACGAGAAGCCGGGCGGCGGCGGCGCCGATGGCCCCGGGGAAGCCGAGCACGACCATGGCGTCGACCGTCTCGGCCAGGCCGTGGCCGTCGGTGCGGCCGAACACCCAGAGCACGTAGAGGCTGACCAGCAGCACCAGGGCGTAGCCGGGCAGGGTGTAGTGGGCGAAGGCGCCGAGCGGCCGGTCGTGCGCCTCCTGGCCGGGGAAACCGACGCTGTAGACCAGCGCGTGCATGAGGATCAGCGACACGGCCATGAGGGCGACCACGTGGCCGGCGCTCATGCGGTAGGCGATGAGGATCATCTCCTCGGTCGGGGCCATGTTGAGGGCGAGGAACAGGGCGCCCGCGACCATCAGGAACAGCTCGCCGGGGTAGGAGGCCTCGTCCTCGTCGCCGACGTCCTCGTCGCCGTTTCCGCCGCTGAGCTGGCGGCCGGCGAGCAGGGCGCCCATGGCCCCGGCCACCGCCTGAAGGAGCAGCTGGCCGGTGATCTGGCGCGGCGGGGCGGCGGGCTCGAACACCCCGATCAGGGTCAGGGCCGCCGCCGCGGTGAGGAAGCCGACGGCGAGGGCGACGAGGGTGTCGAGCAGGGCGTGGCCGATGCCGCGATGGCTGGCGCTGAAGCCGGCGTAGAAGGCGAGGCCGAACAGCAGGGGCAGGGCGGCGAGCAGGAAGACGGCCAGCCGCCACGGCTCCAGCACGAAGCCGAGCCACCACATCTCCATGGTCATCAGCAGCGGCAGGCCGAACAGCAGGGCGCCGCCGAAGGCGCGGGCCAGGTCGCGGGCGTAGGCGGTCTCGCGGGCGCGGTCGAAGGCGAGGCTGACGATCATGGAAACGGCAACGCCTGAGGCCGGGCTTCCGCTCCCGGCCGGGTGCGCGCCGCCGTCCTGCGGGCTAGGCTGGCCTTCCGCCCCTTCGACCGGACAGCCGCCCATGCTCACCGAGAACTTCGACTTCACCGCCCCCGACGGGCGCGCCGTGGCCGCGCGGCTGGACCGGCCGGCCGGGCAGACGCGGGCCCATGCCCTGTTCGCCCACTGTTTCGCCTGCGGCAAGGACGCCCTGGCCTCGGCCCGCATCTCGCGCGCCCTGGCCGCCGAACGGATCGCGACCCTGCGGATCGACTTCGCCGGGGTCGAGGCGCTGCGCAGCAGGGCGGCGCCGGAGGGCTTCGGCGCCGACGTCGCCGATCTGGTCGCGGCGGCGGCGCGGATGCGGGACGAGGGGATCGCGCCGCGGCTGCTGGTCGGCCATTCGCTGGGCGGGGCGGCGGCGATCGCGGCGGCGGCGCAGATCCCGGAGGTCGCCGCGGTGGCGACGATCGCCGCGCCGTTCGACGTCGAGCACGTGATGAAGCTGCTGGGGCCGGGACCGGAAGCGCACGTCGGCGGCCGGCTGGTCCAGATCAAGCCGGCGTTCATCGAGGGGCTGCGCGGCCACGACCAGGCGGCGCGGCTGAAGGGCCTGGGGCGGGCCCTGCTGGTGCTGCATTCGCCGGTGGACGAGGTCGTTTCGGTCGACGAGGCGGCGGAGATCTTCGTGGCGGCGAGACATCCCAAGAGCTTCGTGTCGCTGGACCGCGCCGACCACATGCTGAGCGCCGAGGCCGACATCGCCTATGCGGCGGCCGTGATCGCCGCCTGGGCCTCGCGCTATGTCGAGGCCGCGGCGCGTCCGGTGGAGCCGCCGGCCGACGGGGTGGTGCGGGCTGAGGAGACAGGAGCCGGCAAATTCCAGGTCCGGGTCCACGCCGGCGGGGCGGTGCTGAACGCCGACGAGCCGGTCAGCGTCGGCGGCCTGGGCTCGGGCCCGACGCCGTACGAGCTGGTCGGCGCCGGCCTGGCCGCCTGCACGGCGATGACCCTGCGGCTGTACGCCGGGCGCAAGGGCTGGCCGCTGGTCCGGGCCTCGGTCGAGGTGCGCCACGAGAAGCGCAAGGGCGACACGCCGGCCGACCTGTTCGAACGCGCGGTGTGCATTGAGGGCGAACTGGACCCCGCGCAGCGGGCGCGGCTGCTGGAGATCGCCGACCGCTGCCCGGTGCACCGGACGCTGGAGGGCGGCGCCGCGATCCGGACGGTCGAAGGCGCACCCGGGGCGCCCGCGCCCGGCGAGGAGGAACACTTCGCCGAGATGGAGCGCGCCTGCGAGGATTGAGCGGTGGCTTTGGGCCAGGCTCCCCGGGAAGTACGACCTACTCGGGAAAAGCCACCAGCAGGGCGTCCAGCGCCGCCTCGATGCGGGCCCAGCCGGCGTCGTCGAGGGCGACCCCGCCGACGCCGGGGCGGGCGCCGCCGGAAAGGGCGAGGTGCTGGACGGCGGCGAGCAGCACGGCGTTGACGGCCACCGCGTCGCCGGCGGGCGGGGTGCGGAGCCGGGGGCGGCGCTCGCGCATCCAGGCCTGCAGCACGGCCGACCGTTCGGCCTCGATGCGGTTGACCAGGGGCGAGGACTCGACCAGGGCCCAGGCCATCAGCCGCAGGGTCAGGGGGCTGGCGCGCAGCGCGCCGAGCCAGGCCGACAGGCTCTCGCGGGCGAAGCCGCGTAGCGATTCGGTCCCGGAGGCGGGGACGGCGTCGAGGAACCGGACCAGAGAGGCGTGGGCGCGGGCGGCGATGCGTTCGACGACGCCCTCAGTCCCCTCGAAATAGCGATAGACCAGCTTGCGGTCGCAACCGGCTTCGGCGGCGAGGGTCTGGACGTTCAGGCCGGGAAAGCCGTCGCGCAGGAGGATGCGCTGCCCCGCCTCGACGATGGCGGCCTCGGTGGCGCGGCGGTCGCGCAGGCGGACGGGGCTGGGTACCGGCGATTCGGCCATGCGGAGAGCATCCCGCGCGGGGGGCGGGGGGGCAAGTTGGGGATTAGGGAATGGGGATTGGGGATTAGAGGGCGTGGGTCAGGGCGAGGGCGTTGGGCGCGCGGCCGTCGGACGCGGGATGTCCTAATCCCCAATCCCTATTCCCTGATCCCCAATCCCTGGATCCAGACAAGGTGCGGCCCCGGTCTGCGTCGGGGGGCGTGGCAGAGACCGGGGCCGCTGGAGGACTCTGTCGAGCGCGCATCGCCGCAAGGTCCGGGCAATAAACAGCGGTCTGCGAGTTCGGTTCCGGGCCGGACGGCGGCTTTTTTCCCATGCCGGACCGGCGGGCCTGGAGAGGATTGTCCGCTGCCGGACATAGATGAGGAATTTCATGGATTTGTGGAAGCCCGCGCCGGCCTCGGGTAGCGTCGCGATTCGCACCGGAGGGGCCCATGCCGCACAGACTCGACCGCCTGATCTACCGCAGCACCGCGACGCGGCCGACCAATGTGCTGGTCTCCCTGGCGGAGCTGCTGGGCGAGTCGCAGCGCAACAACGCCCGCTCCGGCCTGACCGGGGCGCTGGCGGTGCACAAGGGCCATTTCCTGCAGGTCGTCGAAGGCGACCCCGGTCAGGTTGACATCCTGCAGCGGAGGCTGGCCGACGACCCGCGTCACCGGGACATCAGGGTGCTGGAGCGGCGGGCGGTGGATGCGCGGGTGTTCGACGGCTGGACCATGGCCAGCGCGACGATCAGCCCGGGCCTGGCGCCCGAACTGGACGCCCTGCTGGCCGAAGACCGGCCGTCCGGCCAGCGCATCGTCGGGCTGATGCTGGAGGCGGTGGCGCGAGCCTGAAGCCCGGCTTGGGCGCGGGCCGGATCGGGGCTAGACGGACAGACCCATCCGGAGACCCGCCATGCACCTCGCCCGCTTCCCCCGCGTCCGCCTCGCCCACCTGCCGACGCCGCTGGAGCCGCTGCCTCGGCTGAGCGAGGAACTGGGCGTCGATCTGTGGATCAAGCGCGACGACTGCACTGGCCTGGCCGGCGGCGGCAACAAGACGCGCAAGCTGGAATTCCTGCTCGGCGAGGCCTTCGAACAGGAGGCCGACACCCTCGTGACCCAGGGCGCCGTGCAGTCGAACCACGTGCGCCAGACCGCGGCGGCGGCGGCGGCCCACGGCCTTGCCTGCGAGGTGATCCTCGAGGAGCGGACGGGATCGAAGGCGCGCGACTACGTCGCCAACGGCAATGTGCTGCTGGACCGGCTGCTGGGGGCGACGCACCGCTTCGTGCCGGGTGGTTCGGACATGCCGGCGGAACTGGAGAAGACGGCGGCCGAGGTGCGGGCGCGCGGCGGGAAGCCCTATGTGATCCCGGGCGGCGGGTCGAACCCGGTCGGGGCGCTGGGCTATGTCGACTGCGCTCGCGAAATCGTGGTCGGAGCCGACGAACTGGACCTGCGGGTGGACCGGATCGTGACGGCGACGGGCAGCGCCGGGACGCATGCCGGGCTGGTGGCCGGGCTGGCGGTGATGGGGGCGGATATCCCGGTGCTGGGGATCGGGGTGCGGGCCCCGAAGGCGAAGCAGGAAGAGAATGTGCTCAGGCTGGCGCGCGAGACGGCGGCCCTGCTGGGGCGGCCGGAGGCGGTGACGGCGGAGATGGTGGTGGCCGACTGCGACTATGTCGGCGAGGGCTACGGCCTGGTCGACGACGGCGTGATCGAGGCGCTGAAGCTGGCGGCGCGGACCGACGGCATCCTGCTGGACCCGGTCTACAGCGCCAAGGCGATGAAGGGGTTGATCGCCCTGGCGCGGGCCGGCCGGTTCAAGGGCGAGACGGTGGTGTTCCTGCACACGGGCGGGGCGCAGGGGCTGTTCGGCTACGAGACCGTGGTGGGGGCGGGGCTGTAGGCCGCGGCCTCCGGTCCGCAGGCGGCGGGCGGGCGGAACAGGGTCGGGGCGCGTCGGTTCTCTTCGGAGACCTGGAGAAGGAGCCGCCCATGACCGACCCCGACCGCACATCGCCGTCCGAAGACATCGCCGAACACGTCGAGCGGGTCGAGGACGACGCCGAGGCCATGGAGCGGCCCGACCGCGCCATCCCCCTGCCCGACGAGAGCGGAGTGGAGGACGAGGGGGTCGGGCCGGTGACAGGCGTCGTACCCTGAGGCCTAACCCGCCCCGGCCGCGATCTGCATCATGACGAGGCCGGTGAACCAGGCGGCCGCGGTGCCGATGATGTAGCCGACCACCGCCAGCAGCACGCCGACCGGGGCCAGCGAGGGGTGGAAGGCGGCGGCGGCGACGGGGGCGCTGGCGGCGCCGCCGATGTTGGCCATCGAGCCGACGCCGAGGAAGAAGCTGGGCGAGCGGATCAGGAAGGCCATGCCGAACATCAGGGCCACGTGGACCAGCATCCAGACGCCGCCGATCAGGAAGTAGACCGGGCTGTCGAGGATGGCGGCGATGTTCATGTTGAGGCCGACGGCGGCGACCAGCAGGTAGACGAAGACCGAGCCGACCTTGGCCGCGCCGGGGCCCTGCAGCTTGCGGGCCGGGGTGAAGGACAGGACTACGCCGACGAGAGTGGCGATAAACACCAGCCAGAAGAAGCTGGAGTCGAACGACAGGCGCTGGGCCCAAGGGTAGGTCGCGCCGAACCAGGCGGCGAGCGGATCGGCGATCGCGTGCGACAGGCCCACCGCGCCGAAGGCTACGGCCACGATGAACATCAGGTCCTTCAGCGAGGGGATGCGGGCGTGCTCGGTCTCGTAGGCATCGGCCTTGTCGCGGACTCGATCGACGGCGCTGGCGTCGGCGCGGAACAGGCGGTCCATCTTCCGCTGGTTGGCGGCGATCCACAGGACGACGGCCATCCAGATGTTGGCCACGACCACGTCGACGGCGATCCAGATGGAGAAGACGTCGGGGCCGGCGCCGTAGATCTCGTAGAGGGCGGTCTGGTTGGCCGAGCCGCCGATCCAGCTGCCGGCCACGGTGGCCATGCCGCGCCAGATGGCTTCGGGCCCGGCGCCCATCAGCTCGGGCGCGATCCAGCTGGTCAGCAGCAGGGCGATCGGGCCGCCGAGCATGACCCCGACCGTGCCGGTGAAGAACATGATCAGCGCCTTGGGCCCGAGGCCGACGACGGCCGGCAGGTCGGCCGAGACGGTGAGCAGCACCAGCGCCGCCGGCAGCAGGAAGCGCGAGGCGATGAAGTAGATGCGCGAGGTCTCGGGGTCGACGACGCCGAAGGTGGTCAGCAGCGAGGGCAGGAAGTAGCAGAGCAGCAGGGCGGGGACGACGGTGAAGAAGCGCTTCACCCACGGGTGGCTGAGGTTCGAGGCCCAGAAGACGGCCCCGAGAATGACGGCCAGAAGGCCGAGGACGACGGCGTCGTTGGTGATCAGGGCCGTCGTTTCGGCGGCTTCGGTCGGCATGGCGTCTCCCCGAGTGTTTCGCGCATAAGGACGGCAGGCGCCGCGAATGGCAAGGCGCTGCTGTCCCCGAGGTGAAGATGGGCAAGGTTCTGGGGGTGCTGGGCGGCATGGGGCCGGCGGCGACGACCGCCTTCATGGCGCGGGTGCAGGCGCTGACGCCGGCGCGCGGCGACGAGGATCATGTGCGCATGCTGGTCGACCTGAATCCGCAGGTGCCCAACCGGCATTCGGACCCGCAGGGGGCGCGGCGGGTGCTGGGCGAGATGGCCGTGCGGCTGCGCGACATGGGAGCCGGGGTGCTGGCCATGCCGTGCAACACGGCTCACGCCCATGCCGAGGCGATCCGGGCGGCGGGCCTGCCGTTCATCGGTATGATCGAGGCGACGGTGAAGGCCGCGCGGGCGACGGGGGCGAAACGGATCGGCGTGCTGGCCACGCCGGGCGGGACGGCGCTGTATGTCGAGGCCCTGGGGCGGGCCGGGGTGGAGCCGGCGACGCTGGAGACGGCGGACGAGCACGCCTTCATGGCGGCGGTGCTGGGCTTCAAGGCCGGCGACCTGGGCGACGGGCCGCGCGCGGAGATGCGCCGGCTGGCGGCGGGGCTGGTCGCGGCCGGGGCGGAGACGGTCATCGGCGGCTGCACCGAGGTGCCCCTGCTGCTGGAGCCGGAGGAGGTCGCGGTTCCGCTGATCGACTCGGCCGAGGTGCTGGCCGCGGCCTGCGTGCGGGACTGCGCCTGAGCTTGCCGCCGGGCGCGGCGCGCGCCAGTGAGGGCGGATGGACAGACAGGCCCTGATCATCGACTGCGACCCCGGCGTGGACGACGCCGTGGCGCTGGTGCTGGCGTTCGGCTCGCCGGCGCTGGAGCTGCTGGCGATCACCGCCGTGGGCGGCAACGTGCCGGTGGAGAAGACGGCCCGCAACGCCCGGATCCTGCGTCAGGTCGCGGGCCGCGAGGACGTGCCGGTGTTCGCGGGGGCCGGGCGGCCGCTGCGGCGCGAACCGGCCGGGGCGGGGGCCTTCCACGGCGAGGAGGGGCTGGGCGACCTCGAGCCGTTCGAGCCGGAGGCCGGCTGCGCGGACGGGCATGCGGTCGACGCCATCGTCGACCTGGTCATGGAGCGGCCGGCGCGGTCGGTGGCGATGGCGGTGCTGGGGCCGATGACCAATCTGGCGCTGGCGCTGCGCAAGGAGCCCGCGCTGGCGGCGCGGCTGGGGCCGGTGGCGGCGATGGGCGGCGCGCGGTCGGAGGGCGGCAACATCACCGCCTCGGCCGAATTCAACGTCTGGGCCGACCCCGACGCGGCGGCGGAGGTGCTAGCCAGCGGCTGCGAGGTGGCGATGTTCGGGCTGGACGTCACCCACCAGGTGCGGGCGACGGACGAACGGATCGCGCGGGTGGCGGCGGCGGGGACGCCGGCGGCGGCGACGGCGGCGGCGATGATGCGCTTCTCGCAGCGGGTCGAGCGCGAGATAGTCGGCTGGAACGCGCCGCCGGTGCACGACCCCTGTCCGGTCGCCTGGCTGGTCCGGCCGGCGCTGTTCGGGCTGACGCCGTGCCGCATCGCGGTGGAGACGGAGAGCGACCTGACCCGCGGGCACACGGCGGTGGAGTTCCGCGAGGCCGTGGCGGGGGAGCTGCCGCACCGCTGGGCGACGCGCGCGGACGCCGACGGGGTGTTCGACCTGGTCGCCGCCGCCGTAGCCGGAGCGCCGCGGACAAACTGACGCACGACGCGCACGGCCAAGGTTTGCGCTGGCGCAAGGCCGCGGCCCCGCGGGGAGCCGATGAGCCGCGCGACGCCTGCACCGGCCGCATGTCGCGGGGGATGGCGTCGTGGAAGACGAGTATGAAGAAGAAGATGATGCTGGCGGCGGCCGCGGGTGCGATGACGCTGGCGGGCGCGAACGGGGCCATGGCCCAGGACGCTGGTTGGGACGTGGCGCGCAAGGGCGACTGGATCGTGACCGGGCGCGTGACGCAGGTGTCGAGCGACGCCGACGATTCGATCATGACGGCGGCGGGAGCGGACAGCGGCCTGGACGTCGATGTCGGCGACAGCGTCGTGCCGACCCTGGGCTTCACCTACTTCCTGACCGACCATGTCTCGGTCGAGGCGATCCTCGGGGCCAGCCAGCACGAGATCCGGGCCCAGGGCGGGGCCACCGACGTGGCGGTGCACGAGACCTGGGTGCTGCCGCCGGTGGTGACCCTGCAGTACCGGCCGATGCCGGAGGCGCGCGTCAGCCCCTACGTCGGCGCGGGGGTGAACTACATGGTCTTCTTCGAGGGCGAGGACAAAAACGGCTTCGAGGTCGAGCTGGACGACGGCTTCGGCTACGCCCTGCAGGCCGGGGCCGACGTGGCCCTGACCGGACCGTGGACGCTGAACCTCGACGTCAAGCGGGTGTGGTTCGACACCGAGGCGACGATCAACGGCGGGGCGCTGGAGGCCGACGTCGGCCTCGACCCGTGGGTGGTGTCGCTGGGCGTCGGCCGGAAATTCTGACGGCCGCGATGGCGGCGCGGCCGCGGCGGGGGCTATTATTCCCGTCCGGCCGCGCCGCGGTTCGCCGCGGCCGGCGAGAAGAGGAGGCCGCGATGACCGAAGCGAACGAGACGCCGCCGATCCACGGCGGGGCGGTGGCGGCGGTGGCCGAGCTGCTCGGCTCGGCGCGGCTGATGGCGCTGGGCGTGAACCGGCCGGACGGCTGGCCGCAGGTGACCACCGTCGGCTACGTCAACGACGGGCTGATGCTGTATTTCGTGATCGCCCGCGACAGCCAGAAATACGCCAATCTGCAGGCCGATCCGCGCGTGTCGGCGGCGATCCGGGCCGAGGGGGCGCAGGCGGACACGGTCGGCGTGTCGATCGCCGGCCGCGCCGTCGAGGTGACCGATCCGGCCGAGGTCGAGCGGCTGAACCGCATGGTGTTCGAACGCTATCCCGAGGCGGGCGCCTTCTGTCCCGGCGGGGCCTCGGTGGCGGTGATGCGGCTGGCCCCGGAGATCATCGCGCCCGTGGCGGTGATCGACGGCCGCAGCCGGGCGCAGACCTATTCCATCGGGGCGGGCGGCGCGCCGGATCCGGACCCGGGCGCCGGTCGCGGCGTCTCGGCCCTGTTCTGACGCCGGAGCGCGCCCCTTGAAGATCACCGTCGTCGGCTCGATCAACCTGGACTTCGTCGCCGCCGCGCCCAAGCTGCCGCGGGCGGGGGAGACCGTCACCGGCGCGACCCTGGCGCGGCATCCGGGCGGCAAGGGCGCCAACCAGGCGCTGGCGGCGCAGCGGCTTGGGGCGGAGGTCCGCCTGATCGGGCGGGTCGGGCGCGACGCCATGGCCGAGGAGGCCATGGCCCTGCTGGTGGCCGACGACGTCGACCTGACGGGCGTGGCGGTGGACGCCGAGGCGCCGACCGGGGTGGCCCTGATCGCGGTGGAGCCGCACGGCGAGAACCAGATCGTGGTGGCGGCCGGCGCCAACCATCGCGTCGGGCCGGAGCAGCTGCCGCAGCGTCTGGAGGGGCCGCTGATCCTGCAGCTGGAGCTGCCGATCGGGACGGTTGAGGCGGCGGTCGGCCGGGCGACGGACTTCGTCTGCGTCAACCTGGCTCCGGCCCAGCCGGTCTCCGACCTGTTGCTGCGGCGGGCCGACCTGATCGTGGTCAACGAGGGCGAGGCCGCCTTCTATGGCGAGGCGCTGCACCACGGCGGCGGTCGGGTGGTGGTCACGCGGGGCGCCCGGGGCGCGGCCCTGTACGAGGGCGGAGCCCTCGTCGCCGAGGCCAGGCCGCCGCACGTGCGGGCGGTGGACGCGACCGGGGCCGGCGACGCCTTCGTCGGCGCCATCACCGTGGCCCTGCTGGAGGGGATGGAGCCGGAGACGGCGCTGCGTTTCGCCTGCGGCGCCGGGGCGCTGGCGGCGACGCGGCCGGGGGCCCAGCCCTCGCTGCCGACGCGGGCCGAAGTGGAGGCCATCATTACAGGGTCGTAACTTGGGAGGGGGGAAGGCGACTGGCAGGGTTCCAGTCCTGTTCCGATCATCGTCCCGGGGGACTACCGCCATGACCCGCACCGCCGCCCTTGTGGGCGCCTCGCTCCTCGTCCTGGCGCCGATGGCCGCCGCGCCCATCGCCGCGCAGGAGGCGGCGTCGATCGCCGTCCCGCCGCTGGAGTTCACCCACCGCGAACTGGCCAACGGGCTGGACGTCTACGCCATGCCGGACCCGGGCGCCGGCACGGTCACCGTCACCCTGTGGTACGACGTCGGCGGCAAGGACGACCCGCAGGGCCGCTCGGGCTTCGCGCACCTGTTCGAGCACATCCTCAGCCGCAAGACGGTCAACCTGCCCTACGGCCAGATCTCGACCCTGGTCGAGAACGCGGGCGGGACCCGCAACGCCTCCACCGGACAGGACTTCACCAACTACTACGAGACGGTGCCGCCGCAGTATCTGGAGACCATGCTGTGGACCCACGCCGAGCGCATGGCGCGGCCGGTGGTGGACCAGGAGGTTTTCGACACCGAGCGCTCGATCGTCCAGGAGGAGCTGCGCCAGCGCGTCTACGCGCCGCCGTACGGCCGGCTGCAGCGCTTCGTCATCGGCGACAACAGCTTCGACGAGAGCATCTACCGGCGCAGCGTGATCGGCTCGCTGGAGGAGCTGAATTCGGCGCGCATCGAGGACGCCCGCGCCTTCCACGAGGCCTACTACCGCCCGGCCAACGCCACGATGATCGTGTCGGGCAATTTCGATCCGGCGCAGCTGGACCGCTGGGTCGACCAGTATTTCGCCGACATCCGCAATCCGGACCGGCCGACGCCGGTGTTCGAACGCCCGGTGGAGACGCCGCGGACGCAGCCGCGTCTGGTCGAGGCCTACGCCCCGAACGTGCCGCTGCCGGCGGTGGCGGCGATCTTCCCCGGCGTGGCGGCGGACCATCCCGACGCGCCGGCGCTGGACGTGCTGCAGGCGATCATGTCGCGCGGCGAGAGCTCGCGCCTGTACCAGGCCCTGGTCTACGAAAGCCAGCTGGCCGCCAACGCCGGCTTCGGCCTGAACGACATGGAGGAGGACGGGGTCGTCACCGTCAGCGCCACGGTCGCCCAGGGCAAGACCATTCCGGACGTGGAGGCGGCGCTGAACGCGGAGCTGGAGCGGGTGCGCAGCGCGCCGGTGACGGCGGCCGAACTGAATGAGGCGAAGACCGAGATCGTCGCCTCCGCCCTGCGCCAGCGCGAGACAGCCTCGGGGCGCGCCTTCATCCTCGGCCAGTCGATCGTGTCGCAGAACGACCCGCGCGCTGCCGACGAACGGCTGGCGGCGGTGCAGCGGGTCACGGCCGCGGACGTGCAGCGGGTGGCGCGGCAGTACCTCGACGAACAGGCCCGCGTGTCGGTGCGCTACCAGGACGAAAGCGCGCGACCCGAGGGCGTGCCCGAGGACAGCTGGCGCAACCCGGCCCCCGTCCCGGCCTTCCTGACCGTTCCGCCGGCGGTGCTGCCGGCGAACGAACTGCTGCCCGAGGGCCAGCGCATGGCCCCGCCGCCGCTGGGGGCGGCGCGGGAGGCGGTCACCCCGGCGGTGGCGGAGCGCACCCTGCCGAACGGGCTGAGGGTGATCGTGGCGAAGTCGACCGACCTGCCGATCATGAACGCCCAGCTGGTGCTGGGCGCCGGGGCGGCGGCCGATCCGGCCGATCGGGCCGGGCTGGCGACGATGACCGCCGCGCTGGCCAGCCAGGGGGCGGGCGGCCGCTCGGCGCCGGAGATCGCGCGGACGCTGGAGGCGCTGGGCGCCAACATCGGCGGCGGGGCGGGGGCGGACGCCACCCAGATGTTCGTCTCGGCCCCGGTCGCCTCCGCGGCCGAGGTCGGGGCCGTGCTAGCCGACGTGGTCCGGCGGCCGGACTTCGCCGACGCCGAGGTGGCGCGCAGCCGCACCCAGATGGTGAATGCGCTCAGGGTGAACTTCCGTCAGCCGGGCCCGCTGGCGGCGGCGGTGCTGAACCGGCTGGTCTACGGCGCCGCCCCCTACGGCGCGCCGACCTCGGGCACGCCCGACTCGGTGGCGGCGATCACCCGCGAGGAGATCGTCGACTTCCATCGCCGCTGGTGGCGGCCGGACAACGCGACGGTGATCGTCACCGGCGGTATGGAGCCGGAGGCGGCCTTCGCCTGGGCCGAGCAGGTGCTGGGCGGCTGGGCGCGGCCGGCGACGCCGAAGCCGACGGTCGGCGAGCGGGCCGGAACGCCGACGGGGCCGCGCGTGGTGGTGGTCGACCTGCCCGGCGCCGGGCAGGCGGCGGTGACGGCGGCGGTGCGCGGCCCGCGTCGCGCCGACGAGGCCTACTACCCGCTGGCGGTGGCCAACGCCGTCATGGGCTCGGGGCAGAACGGGCGGCTGTTCCAGGAGATCCGGGCCAGGCGCGGCCTGAGCTACGGGGCCTATTCCTCGCTGGCTGCGCGGGCCGAGGGCGGGACGCTGGTCGCCTCCACCCAGACCAAGAACGAGAGCGCCGCCGAGGTGGTCGGCCTGGTGCTGGCCGAGTTCGACCGGCTGGCGCGCGAGCCGGTCGACGAGCAGGCGGTCACCGACCGGGAGACCTTCATCACCGGGGGCTTCCAGCGCGCCCTGGAGACCACCGGCGGACTGGGCGGCCAGCTGGCTGACGCGGTGGTGAACGGTCTGCCGCTGTCGGAGATCGAGGCCTATCCGGACCGGATCGCCGCGACCACGCCGGAGAGCCTGCGGGCGGCGGCGGGCATCGTCAGCGCGGAGGACGCCATCGTGGTGGTGGTCGGCCAGGCCGACCTGTTCATCGACGATCTGCGGGCCGCGCATCCGGACGCGGTGGTGATCCCGGCGGCGGAGCTGGATCTGGAGAGCCCGACGCTGGGGCTGATGCAGGTGCGCGCGGAGTAGTTCTGCTTCCTTCTCCCCTTCGGGGGAGAAGGTGTCTCGCGGAGCGAGACGGATGAGGGGGATGCCAGCGCGAGGCTCATCGCCTCCCGGCGTCGCGGCGGACAGAGCCCCCTCGTCCGAGCGCCTCCGGCGCCCACCTTCTCCCCCGAGGGAGAAGGGAGGTCTGCGACCGGCCTACCGCCCCCGGAAGCTCCGGATCGCCTCGACGGTCTGCTTGACCTGCGCCTCGATCGCGGCCCAGTCGCCGGCCTTCACCGCCGCGTCGGTGATGAGCTTCGAGCCCATGCCGGCGGCGACGATGCCGGCGCCGAACCATTTCGCGATCGAGGCCTCGTCGGGGTCGACGCCGCCGGTGGGCATGATCTTGGTCCAGGGCATCGGGCCGAGCACGGCCTTGACGAAGTCGGGGCCGCCGACGCTGGCGCCGGGGAACAGCTTGACGATCTCGCAGCCCAGCTCGTGGGCGCGGCCGATCTCGGCCACCGAGCCGCAGCCGGGGAAGTAGGCGGTCATGCGCCGGTTGCAGACGCGGGCGACCTCGTCGATCAGGCCGGCGCTGACCACGAAGCGGGCGCCGCGGTTGAGGTAGAGGGCGGCGGTGCCGGCGTCGACCACCGAACCGATGCCCAGGATGACGTCCGGGTCGGTCTTCTGCAGTTCGCGGGCGAGCTCGCCGAACAGGTCGACGGCGAAGTCGCCGCGGTTGGTGAACTCGACGGCCCGGGCCCCGCCGCGGGCGCAGGCGCGGATGACGTTCAGGCAGACCTCGGGGTCCGCATGGTAGAAGACCGGGACCGCGCCCTGGCTCTCGAGGGCGGTGAGGACGGCGAGGCGGTCGTGGCGCATGGGGGGCTCCGGGTTCGCCCCTGAGTCCTCTCTCGGTCCGGCAGGGTCAAGGGCCGGAAACTTCAATCCCTGTGACGCGGACGGCGGAACCGGGGCGGGGGTGAAGCTTTCTGCTCCCCATGATCGCCACCTTGTCGTCACTTTTGCTGGCCGCCGCCCAGGCGACGCCGCAGACGCCCCCGGCCGATCCCGTCCCGGAGCCTGACCTCAGCCTGGCGATCATGGCCCACGCCGACTCGGTGCGCTGGCGCCAGGTCGGCAGCGTGCGGGTGCGGGCGTGGAGCGAACCGGCCGGGACGATCGTCGAGGAGAACCTGTCCACGGGCCTGCCGCGGCCGATCCCCGGCCAACGCACCTTCCGCGACGTCGACTGGACGCTGCGCGGCGAGGCGACGATCGCCGCATCGCGGCCGGAGGCGAGGCTGGAGGCCGGGGCGACGCCACCTGAAACCACTTCCGAAACCATCCAGGGAGAACCGGAATGAAGCTGTTGCTGACGGGCGGAGTCGCCGCCGCCGTGCTGTTCGCCGCCGGAGCGGCCGCGGCCCAGACGCCGCCGCCGCCGCAGGTCCAGCCGGTCGCGCCGCTTTCGGCGGAGCCGCAGCAGCAACAGCAGGCGGGCATTCCGTCGGGCGAGCCGGACGTACTGCTGGACGTGCCCAACCTGAAGGTCGAGGAGATCACCGTCGAGGTGGAGAACCTCGAGGCGCGGCTGAATCTCGAAGCGCGGCTGGCCAACCTGCTGCAACTCAACGCGGGGGTCGACGCCTCGATCGACAACGTCAAGATCACCATCAAGGGCGTCGAGGCCCAGGTGCTGCTCAAGGTGCGGCTCGACAACGTGCGCCAGATCATCGACCGCACCCTGACCACCATCGATCGCAATCCCGAGATCCTCGAGCGGCTGCTGACCACGGTCGACAACACCGTCGATACGGTCGGCGGCGTGGCCAATACGACGCTGCAGCCGGGCGGGGTGGTCGACAACACCGTCGGCACGGTCGGCGACGTGGCCGGTCAGGCCATTCCGCCGCGCCAGTAAGGCTCACCCATCCTCAACCTTTAAGGAGAGACTGCGATGAACACCCTGACCCGACTGGCCCTGGTCGCCGCCCTCGCGGCCGCGCCGCTGGCGGCCTGCACCGAGCCCGAGGCCGATCGCGCCGGCGAGCAGGCCGAGAACGCCGCCGCCAACGCCACCGACGCCGCTGCGGACGCGGCCGCTGACGCCGGCCGGGCGGTCGACAACGCGGCTGACGCCACGGGCGAGGCTATGCGCGAGGGGGCGGCCGAGACCGGCGAAGCGATCGACAACGCCACCACCACCGAGGAGACCACCGTCCGCGCCGGCGAGGACGGCGTCGAGGTGCGCAACACCGAGACGCGGTAAGCGCTTCCCGTCGATGTGTGAGGAAGGGCCGGTTCTCGGGAGCCGGCCCTTATCGCGTCAGCCGCGGGCCAGTTCGACGATCCGCGTCACCAGGGCGCTGTCCGCGTCGAACAGCGGATCCAGCACGGTGAAGTGGTTGAGGCCCGGCAGGGCCTCGAAGCGGGCGTCGACGCCGCGGGCCGCCCAGAGGTCGGCCATCATCCGCGACTGGCGCAGGAATTCGGGACTCTCGTCGGCGCCGACGAGGCAGTCCAGCGTCGTGCCGCCGGGGGTGGAGCCGTCCGGGACCGGCCAGTGGACGGGCGACAGGGCGGCGGCCTCCAACTCGTCCAGACGAAGGGCGTCATTGAGCGAGGTGGGGATCAGGGGGCCGAGGTCGAAGACGCCGCTGATCGCCACCGCGGCCGAGGCGCGGCCCTCGCTGAGCATGCAGGCCGCCATGTGGCCTCCGGCGGAGTGGCCGAAGACGACGGGGCGCCGGCCCGTGCGGGCGCGAACGGCGTCCACGGCGGCGCGGACCTGGGACAGGATGCGGCCGAGGCGAACGGCGGGGGCGAGGTCGTAGGACGGGACCGCGAGGCTGACGCCATGGGCCAGCAGGGCGGGGGCGAGGCCGGAGAACCAGTCCTTGTCGAGCGCCTGCCAGTAGCCGCCGTGGAGGAAGACGGCCACAGGGGCGTCGGGCCCGGCGGAGAAGATGTCCATGACCTCGCGCGGGCCGGGGCCGTAGGCGACCGTCTCCGGCGGCCGGGCGGCGCGGGCGGCCTCGGCGGCCTCGCGCCAGCGCTGCATCACCGCCGGGTGGTCCGGGACGCGGGCGCGGTTGTTGTATTCGGCCTCGAGGTCGATCTCGCCTGTCACGTCGCCATCCGCTAGACCACCTCCAGACCCGGAGGACCGCCCAGCCATGATGACCGCCATCTTCGTCTTCATCAAATGCGAGCTGGGGCACGCCAACGACGTGGCGGCGGACATGGTCGACAATGTCGAGCACGTGTCGGAGGTCTATTCGACCTCTGGGCAGTACGACCTGCTGGCCAAGTTCCAGCTGCCGAAGGAGATGGACATCGGCACCTTCGTGACGCGCTCGGTGCAGACGCGGCCGCATATCCGCGATACCTTCACCGTCATCACCTTCTCGCCGTTCCTGCCTTCGCGGTAGGCGGCCGACAGCCCCTCCACCGCTTCGCGGTCCCCCTCCCCATTGCTGCGCAACGGGGAGGAGACCCTGACGCTACGTCACCGCTGAATCGCTGCTAACGTCGCCGCCACGGAGGCGACGATGAGCGATCTGGAGACCTTCCGCGCCGAGACGCGGGACTGGCTGGAGGCGAACTGCCCGGCCGGGGTGCGCGGACCGATGCGGTCCGAGTCCGACATGATCTGGGGCGGGCGCAGGGCGGAGTTCGCCAGCGACGATCACCGGCTTTGGCTGGAGCGGATGGGGGCGAGGGGCTGGACCGCGCCGGAGTGGCCGAAAGAATACGGCGGCGGCGGGCTGAGCCGCGAGGAGGCCAAGGTGCTGGCCTCTGAGCTGCGGCGGATCAAGGCCCAGCCGGCGCTGAACAGCTTCGGCGTCTGGATGCTGGGGCCGGCCCTGCTGCAGTTCGGGACCGAAGAACAGAAGCAGGAATTTCTGCCGCCGATCGTGCGCGGCGAGATTCGCTGGTGCCAGGGCTATTCCGAGCCGGGGGCGGGGTCGGACCTGGCCTCGATCCAGACCCGGGCCGAGGATCGCGGCGACCACTGGATCGTCAACGGCCAGAAGGTGTGGACGTCCTACGCCGACAAGGCCGACTGGATCTTCTGCCTGGTGCGCACCGACCCGGAAGCGCCCAAGCATCTGGGCATCTCCTTCGTGCTGTTCGACATGGCGACGCCGGGGGTGAGCACCCGGCCGATCACCCTGATCTCTGGCAAGAGCCCGTTCTGCGAGACCTTCTTCGACAATGTGCGGGTCGAGAAGGCGAACCTGGTCGGGACGCTGAACCGCGGCTGGGACGTGGCCAAGGCCCTGCTGGCGCACGAACGGACCATGATCGGGGCCATGGGCGAGCATATGAGCGGCCGGCCGTTGGGGCAGGTGGCGGCGGACGCGATCGGGGTGGACGCCGACGGACGGCTGGACGAGCCGATGCTGCGGGCGCGGATCGCCGAGCTGGAGACGGACGCGGCGGCGTTCAAGCTGGCGCTGGAGCGGACCGGCGATCTGCACAAGGCGGGGCAGGCGCACCCGGCCCTGGCCTCGATGTTGAAATACTACGGCTCGGAGTTGAACAAGCGACGCCACGAGCTGCTGATGGCGGCGGGCGGCATCGACGCCCTGGAGTGGGAGGGCGAGCGCTCGCGCGACGGGGCCATCGCGCGCGACTGGCTGAGAACCAAGGCCAACTCCATCGAGGGCGGGACCAGCGAGATCCAGCTCAACATCATCGCCAAACACCTGCTGCGCCTGCCGGGAGCGTGACGTGAAACCGGCCGGGCAGACGGGTCTCATCGTGCTGGCGGCGGTGCTCTGGCCCGCCAGCCTGTTCGTCGCCTGGATCATGGCCACGCCCATGGGCTTCGGAACGCGCTGGGAGGACTACAGCCTGGGCGCCCAGATCTTCTTTCTCGCACCCCTGATCGCCCTCCCGATCGGGGTGCTGATCGGGGTGGTCAGGCGCCGGCGCTGGCTCGTCGCCGCCACGCTTCTGGCGGCTCCTCTCTATCAGGCGCTCCACTGGGGCGCCTCGTCCCTTCTCTCCAGACAGATCTGACCCATGCCCCTGATCCTGACCGAAGAGCAGACCATGCTGAAGGAGGCCGCGGACGGCTTCCTGAACGAGAAGGCGCCGATCGCGCATCTGCGGAAACTGCGCGACAGCCGCGACCCGGACGGGGTGTCGCGCGAGCTGTGGCGGGCGTTCGGGGAGATGGGCTTCGCCGGCGTGGTCATCCCGGAGGCGCGCGGCGGCTCGGGGCTGGGCGCGGTCGAGGCCGGGGTGGTGGCCGAGGCGCTGGGGCGGACGCTGACGCCGTCGCCGTTCCTGGGTTCGTCGGTGCTGGCGGCGACGGTGCTGAAGGGCGGCTCTGAGGCGCAACAGGCGGCGTGGTTGCCGAAGATCGCGTCCGGGGAGGCGATCGTCTCGCTGGCCGTCGACGAGGGCGCCAAGCACGCGCCGGCGCGGATCGCCGCGTCGGCCGAGCGGTCGGGCAACGGGTTCCGGCTGACCGGGGCCAAGGCCATGGTGCTGGACGGCCATGTCGCCGACGCCCTGATCGTGGCGGCGCGGACCGACGAGGGGGTCGGCCTGTTTCTGGTCGATCCGAAGACGGCGGGGGTCGGGGTCGAGCGCACGGTGATGGTCGATGCGCACAATGCGGCGCGGGTGATGCTGGAGAATGTCGAGGTCGACGCGGAAGACCTGATCGGGTCGCTGGAGGACGGCGAGGCGCGGCTGGAGAGGGCGCTGAACCTCGGCCGGGCCTGCGCAGCCGCGTCCCTGACCGGGGCCGGGGACGAGGCCTTCCGGATCACCCTCGAGTACCTGCGCACGCGGCAGCAGTTCGGAAAGTTCATCGGCGAGTTCCAGGCCCTGCAGCACCGCGCGGCGCACCTGTTCACCGAGCTGGAGATCGCGAAGGCGGCCGCGCTGGGCGCGCTGCAGGCGCTGGATTCGGGACGCGAGGACGCGGCGTTCGCGGTTTCCGTGGCCAAGGCCAAGGCCGGACGCGTGGCCGACCTGGCGGTGCAGGAGGCGGTGCAGATGCACGGCGGCGTTGGCATGACCGACGAGTTCGACGTCGGCCTGTTCATGAAGCGGGTGCGGGTGCTGAACGAGCTGCTGGGGGATGCGGGGTTCCACCAGGAGCGGGTGGCGAGAAGCCACGGTTTCTAGCTCTTCCCTTCTCCCTTGCGGGAGAAGGTGTCAGCCGAAGGCTGACGGATGAGGGGTCGCGCAGGCGCGTCGAATTTGGATGCGAGCGCCGGCAGTCGCCGCCGGTGCGACCCCTCATCCGACCTCGCTTCGCTCGGCCACCTTCTCCCGCAAGGGGAGAAGGGTTAAGTCGGGAGCAGGGAGAAAACGCACATGACGACGCGAGCCAACGCGCCTGGGTACCTGCCGGGGTTCGGCAATCACTTCTCGACCGAGGCGGTCGAGGGGGCGCTGCCGGAGGGGCGGAACTCGCCGCAGCGGCACAGGCTCGGCCTGTACGCCGAGCAGCTGTCGGGCACGGCGTTCACGGCGCCGCGCAGCGAGAACCGTCGGAGCTGGCTGTACCGGCTGCGGCCCTCGGCCCAGCACCCGGCCTACCAGCCCTTCGCCCAGGGCAAGGTGCGCTCCGGGCCGTTCGTCGATGCGCCGCCGTCGCCGAACCGCATGCGCTGGGACCCGCTGCCCATGCCGTCCGAACCGACCGACTGGGTCGAGGGGCTCGTCACCTACGGCGGCAACGGCGATCCGGACGCGGCGGGGGGGATCGGCATCCACCTGTATGCGGCCAACCGCTCGATGATCGACCGGGTGTTCTACTGCGCGGACGGGGAATTGCTTATCGTCCCGCAGGCGGGACAACAGGTCTTTGTCACGGAGATGGGACGGCTCGACGCGCGGCCGGGCGAGATCGTCGTGATCCCGCGCGGGGTGCGTTTCCGGGTCGAGTGCGAAGGCGAGATCCGCGGCTATGTCTGCGAGAACTACGGGGCCATCTTCCGCATCCCGGACCTCGGCCCGATCGGGGCCAACGGCCTGGCCAATCCGCGCGACTTCGAGACGCCGACGGCCTGGTTCGAAGATCTGGATCGCCCGACCGAGTGCGTGCAGAAATTCGGCGGCCGGCTGTGGACCACGACCTTCGCGCACAGCCCGCTGGACGTGGTCGGCTGGCACGGCAACCTCGCGCCCTACAGGTATGACACGGCGAAGTTCAACACGATGGGCACGGTCAGCTTCGACCACCCGGACCCTTCGATCTTCACCGTCCTGACCTCGCCCTCGGAGACGGCCGGCACGGCCAACTGCGACTTCGTCATCTTCCCGCCGCGCTGGATGGTGGCCGAGGACACCTTCCGGCCGCCGTGGTTCCACCGCAATGTGATGAGCGAGTTCATGGGGCTGGTGTTCGGCGAGTACGACGCCAAGGAGGGCGGCTTCGCCCCGGGCGGCGCCAGCCTGCACAACTGCATGAGCGGCCACGGCCCGGACCAGGCCAGCTACGACAAGGCGGTGAAGGCGGACCTGAAGCCGGTGAAGATCGAGAACACCCTGGCCTTCATGTTCGAGAGCCGGATGCCGATCCGCACCACCGAATGGGCGCAGACCAGCCCGACCATGCAGCTGGACTACGACGACGTGTGGACCGGGTTCGAGAAGGGACGGATCGGATGAGGCGCCTGTTGATCATCGCCACAAGCCTGCTGGCCGTCGCCTGTCAGCCGATGCCGACGACGCTCGCCGAGGGCGACCAGGAGCCGCCCGTGGTCCGCGACATCGACACCACCGACGTGCCGCCGGCGGTGCGGGTCCCGGAGCGGACCGAGGCCTCGGACTGCGAGGCGCGCGGCGGGCGGATGACGCCGCAGGGGCGTATGCAGACGCTGCAGTGCGTGGTCAGCTACGCCGACGCCGGCAAGCGTTGTACCGACGGCGACGACTGTCTGGGCAACTGCCGGGTGGAAGCCGCGCCGTTCCCCGCCGCTGGGGCAGCGGCCGTGGGGCGCTGCCAGGCGGACAGCGGGCGGTTCGGCTGTTACGCCACGGTCGAGAACGGCCGGGCGGAGCCGGCCATCTGCGTCGACTGAGCGACCTTCGGGCACGAAAAAGGCCCCCGCCGCGAGCGACGGGGGCCTGATCCGGAAACCGGTCCTTACTGGCCCGGGTTCGCCTCGCTGGGCGAGGTCGACGGCGTGTTTTCGGTGGTCATGCCGCCATCGGCGTTGCCGGCCTGCTGCTCGATCTGGTCGGCCTTCTCGTTCAGCATGGTCTCTTCGGCCTCGTTCGGGGTGGCGGCGGCTTCGGCCTCGAGGGCGTCGGCCTGCTGCTCGGCCTTCTCGTCCGCCGGGCTGTTGCAGGCGGCGAGGCCGGCGACGGCGAACATGGCGGCGGCGGCGATGGTGAACTTGCGCATTGGGAACAGTCCCTCCGATGGATTGGGACTGCTGAAACGCCACGCTTCCCGGAAGGTTCACGGGGCCGTGATAAAAATGTGAGGCAGCCGACGTCGGCCTCAGCCGGCGTCGGCGAAGGCCACCCTCGCCGCCCCGAGGAGCGCGGCGTGTTTGTGCAGGATAACCCGGGTCGGGATGGCCTTCATGTAATCGGTGAACCGCCCCTTGCGCTCGAACCGCTCGCGGAACGGGCTGGCCTGCAGCAAGGGCCGGATGCGCGGGGCGATGCCGCCGGCGATGTAGACCCCGCCGCGGGCGCCGGTGGTCAGGGCGATGTCGCCGGCCACGGCGCCGAGGATGGCGCAGAAGCGGGCGAGGGTGGCGCCGCAGGGGCTCCGCGGATCCTCGAGCGCCTGGGCGGTGATCTCGGCTGGATCGTCGATGTGGGTCTCGCGGCCGTCGATTTCGGCCAGGGCCCGGTGCATGTTGAGCAGGCCGGGGCCGCAGATCAGCCGCTCGATGGAGACGCGGTCGTAGCGGCGGCGCAGGATGCGCAGGATCTCGTCCTCGATCGGGTCGCCGGGCGCGAAGCAGGCGTGGCCGCCCTCGGACGGCATGGCCATCTCGCCGCCGCGGCCGTCGCGGATCAGGGCGGAGACGCCGAAGCCGGTGCCCGGTCCGAGCACGGCGATGGCGCTCTCAGGGTCGCCCTCGTCGGGGCCGCCGAGCGACGCCAGCTCGTCCTTCGGGACGACGGGCGCGCCCCAAGCGAGAGCCTCGAAGTCGTTGATCAGCCGGGCGGGGCGCAGGCCAAGGGTCTCGAGCTGGGCCTCGGACAGCCGCCAGTGGGAGTTGGTCAGGTCGATCTCGCCATCGGTGACCGGCCCGGCGACGGCGATCACGCCCGCGCTCGGCTTGACCTCGCAGCCGTCGATGAAGGCCTGCACGGCCCCAAGGAAGGTGGGATGGTCGGCGCCCTTGAAGCTCTCGTGGTGCTCGAGCACCGGCTTGCCGTTGATCATGTGGGCGATGGCGAAGCGGGCGTTGGTGCCGCCCACGTCGCCGACCAGAAGGGTCTTGTCCCAGGCCACGGTCACTCCATTCCCCTCTGCATCAGGCGTCCACCGCGCGGTCGACGATGTTCGGATCCGGCGGGCCGTCGGCATGGCCGTTCGGGGCCGGCGGTCCGGCGAAGCACACCGAGGCGCCTTCCTCGGCCGTGCTCACCACCTGGCGGAACGAGCCGAACAGCTCGCGGCCGAAGCCCCACGCCGAGCCGCTGGCGTGAGCCTCGGTGCGCCGCGCCGCGGGGCGGGCGCGCAGGTCGCCGACGCCGACCGTGGTCAGCACGCCCGCCTCGGCGTCCAGACGGATCAGGTCGCCGTCGCGCACATGGGCCAGAGGCCCGCCGGCCAGGGCCTCGGGGCTGACATGGATGGCGGCCGGGGTCTTGCCCGAGGCGCCGGACATGCGGCCGTCGGTGACGAAGGCGACCTTGAAGCCCTTGTCCTGCAGCACGCCCAGCGCCGGCGACAGGCTGTGCAGCTCGGGCATGCCGTTGGCCTTCGGGCCCTGGAAGCGCAGCACCACGACCACGTCGCGGTCCAGCCGACCGTCCTTGAAGGCCTGCAGGGCCTCCTCCTGGGTCTCGAACACGGCGGCGGGGGCCTCGATGATGCGGTGCTCCGGCTTGACGGCCGAGACCTTGATCACCGCCCGGCCAAGGTCGCCCTGCACGAGGCGCAGCCCGCCGTCCTTCTGGAACGGATCGGAGGCGGGGCGGAGGATGTCGGTGTCGAGGCTTTCCGAAACGCCGTCGCGCCAGACCAGCTCGCCGTCGATCAGCGAGGGTTCCTGGAAGTAGTGGTGGATGCCGGAACCCATGATGGTCTCGACGTCGGCGTGGATGTGGCCGTTTTCGGCCAGTTCGCGGGCCACGAAAGCGACGCCGCCGGCGGCCTGGAAGGCGTTCACGTCGGCCGAGCCGTTGGGATAGACGCGGGCCAGCAGGGGGGTGACCGAGGACAGCTGGTCCATGTCGGTCCAGTCGATCAGCACCCCGGCGGCGCGGGCCATGGCCACCAGGTGGATGGCGTGGTTGGTCGAGCCGCCGGTGGCCAGCAGGGCGACGATCATGTTGACGATCGAGCGCTCGTCGATGACGTCGGCCATGCGGCCGCGGCCCTCGCGGGCAAGGCGCACCGCCTGTTTCGCGGCGGCGGCGGTGAGGGCGTCGCGCAGGCCGGTCTCCGGGTGAACGAAGGCGGTCGAGGGCAGGTGCAGCCCGGCCAGCTCCATCATCATCTGGTTGGAGTTGGCGGTGCCGTAGAAGGTGCAGGTGCCCGGCGAGTGGTAGGAGCCGACCTCGCTCTGCAGCAGGGTGTGGCGGTCGACCTTGCCCTGGGCGTAGAGGGCGCGGACGCGGGCCTTCTCGGCGTTGGGGATGCCGGAGGGCATGGGCCCGGCCGGGGCGAAGACCACCGGCAGGTGGCCGAAGGCCAGCGAGCCCATGAACAGGCCGGGCACGATCTTGTCGCAGACGCCGAGGCAGATGGCGGCGTCGAAGGCGTCGTGGCTCAGGGCGACGCCCGTGGACATGGCGATGACGTCGCGGCTGAACAGCGACAGCTCCATGCCCGGGCGGCCCTGGGTGACGCCGTCGCACATGGCCGGGGTGGCCCCGGCGACCTGGGCCGTGGCGCCCATCTCGCGCGCCGCCTCGCGGATGATCGGCGGGAAGCGCTCGAACGGCACGTGGGCCGACAGCATGTCGTTGTAGGCGGTGACGATGCCGACGTTCGGCTGGGTCCCGGACATGACGGTCAGCTTGTCGACCACCGGCTGGCCGGCGAAGGCGTGGGCCCAGTTGGCGCAGCTGAGCTTGGCGCGACCCGGCTTGTCGGAGCCGGCGGCGTCCATGCGGCGCAGGTAGTCGGCGCGGGTCGCGCGGCTGCGCTCGACGATGCGGGCGGTGACCTCGGCGACGACCGGGTTGAGCGGCTTCATCGGGCGGCCTCCGTCCACAGCACCTCGATGTCGCCGGCGCGGGCGGCGACGAGGGCGGCGATCGGCGAGACCGACGGGTCGCCGCCGACCTCGCGCTCGAACACCTCGCGCTTCTTCGCCCCCGTGAGGGCGAGGACGACACGGCGGGCCTGGGCCAGCCACGGCAGGTTCATCGACAGCCGGTCCTCCTGCGGGGCCGAGGTGGAGCGGCTCTTGTGGACCGCGAGGACGAGGGGCGGATTGTTCGGCGCGAGCAGCTGCTTCAGCGCGGGATTGTCGGGGAACATGGAGCAGATATGGCCATCCTCGCCCATGCCGAGAAGGACGGCGTCCAGAGGCCGCCCGACCGCGCGCAGGGCGTGGGCCGCCAGCAGGCCGGCGCGGTCGACGGTGATCTGCTCGCTGTAGAGCGGCACGAAGCGGGCGCTGGCGGCCGGGCCGGTCAGCAGGCTCTGCTTCAGCAGCCGGGCGTTGGACTTGTCCGACGCCTCGGGGACGTAGCGTTCGTCGACCAGGGTGGCGGTGACGCGGGACCAGTCGAGCGGGGCGGCGGCCAGACGCTGATAGACCGGCCCGGGCGTTGACCCGCCGGCCCCGGCGAGGAAGGCGGCGCCGTCGGCGGCGATGGCGGCGGACAGGGCGTCCGCCAGTCGGTCAGCGCAGGCTTCCGCCCAGACGGCGGCGTCGGAGAAGGCGCGGACCTCAGCCATGACCGGTGTTCCATTCGCGACCGGTGGAGGCCAGCAGGGCGGTGGCGGCCTCGGGCCCCCAGGTTCCGGCGGCGTAGGTCTGCGGCCTGACCTTGCCTTCCGACCACGCGTCGGAGACCTCGTCGACCCACTTCCACGCCTGCTCGGCCTCGTCGCGACGGACGAAGAGAGTGGAATCGCCAGCCAGCGCGTCGAGCAGCAGGCGCTCGTAGGCGATGCGCCGGCGCGGCGGCCGGGCGTCGCGGTCATTCTGACCCCAGGACAGGGACATGCGGATCGGCTGCAGCTGCATGCGCTGCTCGAGGCCCGGACGCTTGTTCATCACCGACAGGGAGATGTCCTCCTCCGGCTGCAGTTCGATGACCATGCGGTTTGCCGCCAAGGCCCCGCGGTCGCCGTGGTCGAAGATCGAGTGCGGCACCGGCTTGAACTGGATGACGATCTCGGTGCGTTTCTCCGGCAGGCGCTTGCCGGTGCGCATGAAGAAGGGCACGCCGGCCCAGCGCCAGTTGTCGATGTCGGCGCGGATGGCGACGAAGGTCTCGGTGTCGGAGTCCTGGCCGCGCTCCTCATCGTAGCCGCTGACCGGCTCGCCCTCGACGACGCCGCCGACGTACTGGCCGCGCACGGTGACGCGCTCGGCCTCGTCCGGCGTGATCGGCCGCAGCGAACGGAGCACCTTGACCTTCTCGTTGCGCACCGAGTCCGGATCGAGGTCGGCCGGCGGCTCCATGGCCACCAGGCAGAGCAGCTGCAGCATGTGGTTCTGCAGCATGTCGCGGAGCGCGCCGTACTCGTCGTAGTACGGCCAGCGGTCGCCGACGCCGACAGTCTCGCCCACCGTGATCTGGACGTGGTCGATGGACAGGTTGTTCCACAACGGCTCGAACACGGTGTTGCCGAAGCGCAGGGCGATCAGGTTCTGGACCGTCTCCTTGCCGAGGTAGTGGTCGATGCGGAAGACCTGGTTCTCGCTGAAGGCGTGGGCCACGGCGTCGTCGATCTCGCGGAAGGTCTCGAGGTCGCGGCCGACCGGCTTCTCCAGCACCACACGGTCGTGCTCGCCCGCCAGCCCCGCCGCCTTCAGGGCGGTGACGATGCGGCCGTAGAGCGAGGGAGAGACGGCGAGGAAGGAGGTCGTCGGTCCGTCCCCGACGCGGTCCTTCAGCGGCTTCAGGCTTTCCGGATCGGTGGCGTCGACGGCGAGGTAGTCGAGGCGGCCAGCGAGGCGGCCCCAGGCCGCGTCGGACCAGGCGTCGTCGGCCTCAGCCTTGCCCTCGACGGCGGCGCGGACCTTGGCGAGGTATTCGTCGCGGCTTTCGTCGGACCGGGCGGCGCCGATGATCTTCAGGTCGTCGGGCAGCAGGCCGTCGTGCTCGAGGAAATAGAGCGAGGGCAGCAGCATTCGCATGGCGAGGTCGCCGCCGCCGCCGAACAGCACAAGGGCCGCCATCCGCGCTCCTTCACTCCTGAAACCCGTCGCAATGAAGGGTCTTTGGCCGCTTCCGGGGGCGGAGCCAACCGATACGGCTCCGCCTGAAACACCATGTGACGGCCGCGCCGCCGGGGCCGGCCGTCCTCAGGAGAATTCACGGCGCTCCGGCCGGTTCCGTGGAGACGCCGGGGTCAGGGGACCTCGGTGACGAGAAGGTCCGCCCGGGCGGTGCCGCCGCCGTAGACGCCGACCCAGACGTCGTAGACGCCGGACATGGGCTTGTCGAAGCGGATCTCGGCGTTGTTCGACTGCCAGCCGTCGTCGTCGCAGGACCACTGGCCGTCAGGGCCGTTGATGACCAGGGTGGTGTCGGTCGAGGACTGCGAGCGGAACACCAGCGGCAGCGAGCCGGCGGTGTAGGTGACCTGGTAGTCGGGCGCGACGGCGATCGATCCCGAACAGGACGAGGAGACGTTCGAGGCCGGAACCGACCCGCCGGCGGTCAGGCTGACGCGATGCGGGTCCGGGGTGAAGCCGTTGCGAAGGCTGACCTCGCCATAGGTGGCGCGCAGGCTGGCGTCGGGCATGGCGGAGGAGTCGTCCGGATCCGGGCCCGAGTCGTCATCGGACAATTCGGAGATGTGCAGGGTCGCCGAGGCGGTGCCGCCGCCGAACGTCCCGACCCAGATGTCGTAGGTTCCCGACCGCGGCGAGTTGAAGGTGACCTGCGGATTGAGCCCGCCGTTGGAATCGTCGTCGCAGTACCACTGGCCGTCCGGGCCGTTGACCACCAGGGTCGTGTCGCTGTCGGCCTGGGCGTAGATGTAGAGGGGCAGGGAGCCGGCCGTATAGGTGACCTCGTAGTCCGGCGCGTTGGCGATGGATCCGGTGCAGGGCGAGCCGATGCGCGAAGCGTCGATGGAGCCCCCGGCCGTGATGCGGACCGAATGCGGATCGGGCGTGAACCCCGAGCGCAGTCGCGTCTGGCCGTAGGTGGCGGTCGCAGACGCATCCTGCGCCGCAGCGCCCGTTGCGGACGCGAGCGTGGCCGCCAGAGCGGCGATGAGAAGCTTTTTCATGACCCCGAACTCCCGGATATCCCGGATATGAGGATGACACGCGGACCGGGCGTCAGCAACGCCGTTCGCCTCCCGCGCATCCACACTTGGCGGAACGGCCCGGCTCGCCCTACTTCCCGAACATGACGAAGGTTCTGATCATAGGCGCGGGACACGCGGGCGGTACGGCGGCGGCCCTGCTCAGGCAGTACGGATTCGACGGCGAGGTGGTGCTGGCGGGCGAGGAGCCGGCCCCGCCGTACCAGCGGCCCCCGCTGTCCAAGGCCTGGCTGAAGGGAGAGGCGGAGCTGGAGGACGTGCTGCTGCGCCCGGAGAGCTTCTACGCCGAGCAAGACATCGAGCTGCGTACCGGCGTCACGGCCACGGCGATCGATCCGGGGGCCAAGACGGCGACGTTCGCCGACGGGACGGTCGAGGCCTGGGACGTGCTGATCCTGGCGACGGGATCGACGGCGCGGAAACTGGCCCTGCCTGGCGCGGACAGGTGCGACCTGCTGGAGCTGCGCACCCTGGCGGATGCGCAGAAGCTGAAGGCGGCGCTGGGTCCGGGCAAGACGCTGGCGGTGGTCGGCGGCGGCTATGTCGGGCTGGAGGCGGCGGCCTCGGCGCGGGCGCTCGGGGCCGGGGCGGTGGTCATCGAGCGAATGGATCGCGTTCTGGCGCGGGTCGCCTCGCCGACGCTGTCGGCCTTCTTCACCGAAAGGCACCGGCGCGAGGGCGTGGAGATCATGACCTCGGCCGAGGTCACCGGCTTCGAGCCGGAGGGCGTGCGGCTGGCGGACGGGCGGCGGGTCGAGGCGGACGCGGTGCTGGTCGGGGTCGGGGCGCTGGCCTGCGATTCGCTGGCGCGGTCGGCCGGGCTGACCTGCGACAACGGCGTGGTGGTGGACGAGAACGCGCGGACCTCGGATCCGGCGATCTACGCCATCGGCGACATGACCTTCCGGCCGATCCCGGCCATGGGGGGGCTGCGCCATCGGCTGGAGAGCGTGCCCAACGCGCTGGAGCAGGCCAAGCAGGCGGCGGCGGCGATCGCCGGCCGGCCGGCGCCGGCCCCCGAGGTGCCGTGGTTCTGGTCGGACCAGTACGACATCAAGCTGCAGATCGCCGGCCTGGCCGAAGGGGCGGACCGGCAGGTGATGCGCGGCGACCCGCCCTCGGGCGCCTTCGCGGTCTTCCACCTGAAGGGCGACCGGATCGTCTGCGTCGAGGCAGTGAACGCGGCGGCGGAGTTCATGGGCGGCCGGCAGATGATCGGCCGGGGAACCCCGGTGGACCCGGCGCGACTGGCGGATATGGCCGTTCCGATCAAGCAGGTGGCCGCCGGCTGAACCGGCGGAATCGGACCTCTGCGGTTGCATCTGCGCCGGGATAGACACGGCTCGCGCGATTCGGTCAGAGTAGACCCCGAACGGAGGCTGCAGTGCGAAGCATGAGTCGACGAGCCGGGTTGGCGGGTTGTCTCGCCCTGTTCGCGGTCGCGGGCGTCGGGGATTTGGAGGCGGCGGCGCAATCGGCCGCGCCCGGCGACGGGACAGCCCCCCTCCTGACGATCACCGGCCAGGTGCCCGGGGAGCTCGGCGAGGGTTTCCTCGTCGAGCGTTCCGCCGAGGCGTTCTGCGGCGGGCGACCTGTCGAACCGCTGCGGCGGGAGATACTGGCCCCGCGGATCTTCAGCGAGGCCCCGCGGCCGCCCGGCGCTCCCCCGGCGGCGGCTCCGGCAGCGCTCGCGCCCGACGTGCTGACTTTCGCCATCGATGGCGAAGGCCGGCCGCTGTCCATCAGCCGGAGCGTCAGGAGCGATGGCCTCGTGGTCATCTCCGGCGGCCCCGACATGGATGTGCAGGCCGCGTTCGCGTCCTGGCGATTTCCTCGACGCGCCCTGTCCGACTGCGAGTTCATCGTCCACTCGCGGCGGGTGCGCCTGGGCGACGCCGCCCCGGCGCAGGTCGCCCACGCCCTTGTGTCGGGCGATAACCGCCGGCTCGCGCCCGCTATCCGCCGCGCCCTGTCGCGGCCCGGCGACGCGTGCGAGACGCCGCCGCGACTGGAGTCCGCCGCGGCCCCGAACCGGCGGCGAGGCCGCACGGCGCCGGGCGGGCGGGACTGGGCAGCGGTCCGCTTCGACATCGACGAAACCGGGACCACCAGGGCGATCGAACCCCTGGCCTCCTCGGGCGACGACGAGTGGGACGCCGAGGTCGCCCGCGCCGTGGCCGAAACGACCTTCGGCGCCGGGCCGCGTCGCGGCTGCATCGTGGGCTTCTCGCGCGCCGGTGACGACCTTCCCGCGCCCTTCCCGCCCCCGGAGGTCGGCGAGCTGAACAGATGTTCCGCGGAGCAGCGCGCGCGTCTGAAGCTGGACCGGCTCACCTACCCGGAAGCCTTTTCGAAGCGAGCCATCGAGGGCTGGGCCATCGTGCGGTTCAGTCTGGCCAGCTGGGGCGCGGTCGGCGGTGTGGAGGTTCTCGAGGCCCAACCCGCCTCCGCCTTCGGCGAGGCGGCGGCGCGTCTGATCCGCTCCGGCTCGGTCGAGCCGGGTCCGGATCACGCGGCGGGGTGCGTGGACCGGGTGATCTTCCGCATGCCCGACGAGGGGGAGCGGCCGAATGTCGACTAGGGGCCGGCTCCGCCCGACCGTCGCGGTGGGAGCCGCGGTCGCCTTGGCCGTCGCGGGCGGGCCGGCCTGGGCCCAGGCCGATCCGGCGTCGGCGCCGCGGCTTTACGTTCCGGAGGCCGCCGCGAGCTGTTCGGACCAGCCGGTCACGCCGGTGTTCTCGACGTCTTTCGTGCCGCTCGGCCCGGCGGAGCTGCGGCCCGGGCTCGATGCGGCGGCGACCGGCCTGATCGAGTTCAGCGTCGACGCCGCCGGGCGTCCCGTGGACATCGTCGCGCCCGCCGAGGCGAACACGGACGTCTTTCCGAACGTGCGCGAGGCCAGCGAAGCGACGTTCGCCGCCTGGCGCTTTGCACCGGGGCCGCGCGAGGGCTGCCGCCTGCGCATGGTCTATAGCGCCATGGGCGTCGCAACCGCGCCCGCTTCGGTCCTCGCCGCCTACTTCGGCGGCAATCGGCGCAATGGCCCCCTGCGCGACGCGGTTCGCCGCAGGCTGGCCGGAGAAGACGCGTCCTGCGAGGAGGGGGCCGAGGCGCGCAGCTACGCGGTTCCGAATTTCGACGCGCCCGGCAAGCGGCCGGGCGTGCAGGACTGGTCCGTGGTCCGCTGGTCGGTCGCCGACGGCCGCGTCCGGGATGTCGAGATCGTCGCTTCTTCCGGCAGTCCGCCCTTCGACGCGGAGGTGGCGCGGGCCACGGGGCAGGCGCGGCTGGCGCCGGGGGCCGCACGAACCGGGTGCGTCTACAACTGGTATCGCCGCGGTCTGACCCTCCCGGCGCCCGCCATGCCGCCGCCGCCCTCCGACGGGCAACAGCACTGCCCGGCCGCCGTGCTCGCGGACTGGCGGCCGCAGGCCCTGGCAGGCCCGGAGGCGTTCCGCATGGCCGGCGTGGAGGGGTGGGCCCTCGTCCGTTTCGACATCGCGCCGTGGGGCGAAGTCGGCAACGTCCGGCTGATCGGGGCCCAGCCGGCCCGGGCCTTCGGAGAGGCCGCGATGAACATGGTCCGGCGCGGCCGGGCCGCACCCGGCGAAGGCGCGGTCGGCTGTGTGCAGCCGGTGGAGTTCCGCATCGCGGACTAACGATCGGGTCCGCCCGGAATTCTTGCGAGTGTGTCGCAATTGCGGTTGCGGCATCCGGCGAAGGTGATAATGCGAGCGGCTCGCATCTGAACCTTCGCCGGACCTCCGCCATGACCGACCGCGCCGACGCCCTTCGCGCCCTCCTGTTCGCCTCAACCGCCGCGGGCATGCTGGCCGGCGGGCCGGCGCTGGCCGGGGAGCCGGGGCCGGCGGCCGATCCGCAGGACGCCACCAACCTCGGCACCGTCACCGTCACCGGCCAGCCCGCGGCGCGGGAGCCGCAGTCGCCGGAGTTCGTCGCGCCGCTGGTCGACATGCCGCGGTCGGTCACCATCATCCCGCAGCAGATCATCGAGCAGACAGCGGCGACCTCGCTGCAGGACATCCTGCGCACCTCGCCGGGGATCACCTTCGGGGCCGGCGAGGGCGGCCAGCCGCTGGCCGACCGGCCGTTCATCCGCGGCCAGTCGTCGGGCAACAACGTCTTCGTGGACGGGATCCGGGACTCGGGCGGGCAGCAGCGCGAGGTGTTCAACCTCGAGCAGGTCGAGGTCATCAAGGGGCCGGACGCGGTCTATTCCGGCCGCGGCTCGGGCGGGGGCAGCATCAACCTGTCGTCCAAGACGCCGCGGCTGACCGCATTCACCCGCGTGGGGCTGGGCGTGGGGACAGACGGTTACCTGCGCGGGACGCTGGACCAGAACTGGCGGCTCGGCGAGACGGGCGGGCTGCGCCTGAACCTGATGACGGCCGAAGGCGACGTCCCGGGTCGCGAGGCCGTCGACTACGACCGGTGGGGCCTGGGCCTGTCAGGCGCGATCGGGCTGGGGATGGGGACCACGGCCACGCTGAGCTACTACCACCTGACCTTGGACCAGATGCCCGACTACGGCATCCCGCTGTTCACCAAGATCGGGACGCGCACGACCGACAGCGGGGTGCTGGATGTGCCCTACGACAGCTTCTACGGCCTGACCGCGCGGGACTACCTGACCAACGAGGTCGACAGCCTGACGCTGGAGGTGGAGCACCGCATCAGCGACGCCCTGTCGATCCGGAACGTGACCCGCTACGCCGAGACGCTGAACGACTATGTGGTGACCAATCCGGGCGACGGCGGCCCGGCGCGGGAGATCGGCGGCGAGTGGTGGATGAAGCGCGGGACCAAGTCCCGCTGGAACCCGACCGCGACCTTCGCGAACGTGGTGGATGTGTACGGGAAGGTCACGGCGGGCGGGCTGACCCACAGCTTCGACGTCGGCGCCGAGTTCAGCCGCGAGATCAATCGCAACGCCTCGTACACGGTGACGACGACGGGCGGGACCGTCTGCCCCGCGCCGCTGACCGGCCTCGACTGCACGCGGGTGTACCATCCGGACCCGTCCGATCCGTGGACGGGGACGATCGCGCGCGGCGTCGAAACGCACTCCAACACCAACACGCTCGGCCTGTACGCCTTCGACTCCATCGCCATCGGCGAGCGCTGGGTGCTGAACCTCGGCCTGCGCCACGACAGCTACGAGGTCGACGGGACGGCGCTGGCGCGGGGCGCGACGACGCCGACGGTCGAGCAAGGGTCGTGGGACTTCGTCAACTACCAGGCCGGGCTGGTCTACAAGCCGTCGGAGACCACCAGCGTTTACGCCTCCTGGGCCACCGCCTCGACGCCGCCGACGGTGTCGGCGGGCGACCAGAACGGCGTCGGGGGCGAGGGCTCGGGCAATCTGGCGGGCGAGCTGCTGGATCCGGAGGAGAGCGAGAGCGTCGAGATCGGGGCCAAGGCCGTCCTGTTCCACCATCGCCTGTCGCTGAGCGCGGCCCTGTTCCGCACCGTGCGCCGCAACGCGCAGATCCAGGTCTCGCCGGGGATCTTCGAACAGGCCGGGGAGGCCGAGGTGCGCGGGCTGGAGTTCGGCGTGTCGGGCAACATCACCCGCGCCTGGCAGGTGTTCGGCGGCTACACCTGGATGGACTCCGAGCTGGTCTCGGGCGCCTACAACAACGTCAATGTCGGCGATCCGCTGGCCAATACGCCGCAGCACAGCTTCAGCCTCTTCACCACCTACCGGGCGACGCCGCGGCTGGCGCTGGGCGGCGGCGTCTATCATGTCTCGGACAGCTTCGGCGGCAACCAGGGCGAAGCCGGCGGCGGCAGCAACCGCATCTACGCGCCGGCGTACACGCGGGTCGACCTGTTCGCCTCCTGGGACCTGACCGACAACGCCAGCCTGCAGCTGAACGTCCAGAACGCCGGGGACGAAGCGTACATCCTGCGCACCAACGGCGTGCACCACGCCGACGTGGCCCCGGCGCGGCAGGCCATCCTGTCCCTCAACCTGCGCTACTGACCGCCATGCTGCTGCACATCCCGGGCGTCTTCACCAGGGACGAGGTCGCGGCGCTGCGGGCGCGGCTGGACGCCGGCGACTGGGTCGACGGCAACGTCACCTCGGGCCACCAGTCGGCGACCGCCAAGGTCAACCGCCAGCTGCCCGAGGAGTCGCCCGAGGCGAAGGAGGTCGGCGCCCTGGTGCTGCAGGCCCTGAACGCCCATCCGATGTTCGTCTCTGCGGCCCTGCCGCACACCGTCTTCCCGCCGCTGTTCAACCGGTACGAGGGCGGCGAGCACTTCGGCGTACACGTCGACAACGCCATCCGGCAGCGGGGGGCGGTGCGCATCCGCAGCGACCTGTCGTGCACCCTGTTCCTGTCGGAGCCCGGGGACTACGACGGCGGCGAACTGGTCATCGAGGAGATGTACGGGCCGCAGACGGTCAAGCTGCCGGCCGGCGACCTGGTGCTGTATCCGTCCAAGAGCCTGCACCGGGTGACGCCGGTGACGCGCGGCGCGCGCGTGGCCAGCTTCTTCTGGCTGCAGAGCCTGGTGCGCGACGACGCCGACCGCGAGACCCTGTTCCGGCTGGATGTGGCGATCCAGCGGGTGACGCTGGACAAGGGGCCGAAGGATCCCGCCGTGCTGGAGCTGACCGCCGTCTACCACAACCTGTTGCGACGCTGGTCGGAGGTCTGAGGCGGAGGGGGGCGTCGGGTGTGGCCCTCTTCGGCGCCGGCCTGCTGAAAGTCGCCATACGGGCGGAGCGCAGAGGTCGGATCCCGACCCGTTGCGGACATTCAGTCGCCGAGGCGATCTCCTGCTTCTCGGCTCCGACGGCGAAGCTCGCGCCTCGCCAATAGGCCGTCGCTCCGGCGCAGGCCGTCGTGAATACAGGACCCGGCTCCTGTGACGCTCCTTGGGCGCGACATACGAAGCCGCCGCCCCTTTCCGGGAACGGCGGCTTACTGCTGTTCCGAGGACTTCGCCTCGCTTCAGCCTGCTCAGGCTGAGCCTTGATCGAAGATGACGACCGACGCCGCGTCGATCTCCTTCGCGTCCCAGAGGTCGGCGGTGTCGAGCGAACCGTACACCGAGACGCGATCTCCCCGGTCGGCAAGGACAGGGCCCGGAAGGGCCGAGGTGTCGATCTGCAGGTTAGTCGCGCCGAGGTCGAGAACCATCTCCTTCTCCGTCTGGTCGACGGAAACGACCTCGCCGGTGACGCCCAGCCAGTCGCCCTGCTCCGGCACGTCGATCAGCGCGAGCCCAGTGATGTCGCCTTCTTCGTCCGCGCCACTGGCCCAGAAGCGCTCCTGAAGGCGCGAGCTGTAGACCGACGAAGCTTCGATTGAGCGCCGCTCCCAGAAGCTGTCGTCGATCTTGCCGGAAACCGTGACCCAATCACCGGCCCGCAGCGGCTGTGTGGAGTCCGACAGGAAGCCATCGAACTCGACCGGGATCGACCGAGAGCCGATATCCATGCTGAAGCCGCGCGGTGTGACGTTGCTGATGTCGCCAGTCACCGTCACCCACGCGCCGTCGGTGCCCGAGGCGGCCGGCGTCGCCGTGCTTTGGGCGGCCTGGGCAGTGGTCCCGGATGTGGAGCCCGGCGCGGACTCTTCGGCACAGGCGGCGACAGATGCGCCCGAAAATGCAAGCGCTATGAGTACGGATGCAGTATTCCTCATCATCGGTCCTTTCGCATACATGAACAACAGAAGGCAGCGTCAGAAACGCGCCTCACCA
The DNA here is from genome assembly GCF_900116065.1 of Brevundimonas viscosa. Taxonomy (GTDB): domain Bacteria; phylum Pseudomonadota; class Alphaproteobacteria; order Caulobacterales; family Caulobacteraceae; genus Brevundimonas; species Brevundimonas viscosa. The sequence goes on along the minus strand of NZ_FOZV01000001.1, from coordinate 73,256 downwards.
TCAAGGTCGATTGTGATCAGCCCCGTCCGGCTAACAGCCCCCTCGGGCAGCCGTTCCGATTTTTTGTTCACGTTCCCTTGAGATTAGGCGGTCAAGTGGTTGCGGCGGCATTTGCCGGTGATCGATCAACATGCACTCCATGCAGAGCGAAGTGCAGGCTTTCGCTGCCAGCTGAGAGGTGTGGACTGGTTCTCGCCGCGGGCCGAATGTCTGTTCCAGGCGTAGAGACGCCGTTCAGACATTGGGTGCGTACGCTGCCCACCCATAGCCGCCCATCGGATCGTCCCGTCGCGGCGACGCCCGCCGCCCCCGGCGGAGCATTCGGGTCAGTACACGTCGCGGCGGTAGCGCCCCGTCTCCAGCAGCTCCAGCACCCGGTCGGCCCCCAGGGCGGCCTCCAGCGCCGCGTGCACCCCGGTCGACATGCCCTCGAGGCTGCCACACACGAGCACGCTGGCGCCCCGGTCGATCCAGCCCCGCAATTCGCCGGCGTGTTCCTCAATGAGCGCCTGGACGTAGCGGCCGTCGCCCGGCTCGCGCGAGAACACGCGATCCAGACGGGTCAGCCGCCCCGAGCTGAGGGCGGCCTGCAGCTCGGCGTCCAGCCAGGCGTCATGGGCGCGGCTGCGCTCGCCCCACATCAGCCAGGCGCCGCCGTGGCCGCCCTCCGGCCGGGCGCGCAGGTGGCCGCGGAGGCCGGCGAGGCCGGTGCCGGCGCCGATGAGCACGATCGGCGTCTCCGTTTCCGGGCCGTGGAAGCTGCGGTTGGTCCGCAGCCGCATGTCGACCTCGTCGCCGACCGCCAGGCCGTCGGTCAGCCAGCCGGAGGCGAGGCCGGGGGAGCCGTCGTCGCGCACCACCCGGCGGACGATGAGCTCGACGCGGCCGTCGGCGGGGAGGGAGGCGACCGAGTATTCGCGGCTGGCCCGGGCGGCACCGTCGAGAGGCGGCAGGCCGATCTCGGCGATGTCGCCGGCCTGCCAGTCGGGGACGTGTCCGACGGGTTCGAAGGCCAGCAGCCAGGCCCCGCCGCCGGGGCTGCCCGGGTTCAGCCGGGTGCGCCCGGCCAGCCGCCAGCGGTCGAAGGCGGCCGGGGCCCAGTCGGCGGCGACCGGGGCGCCCGCGAGGGGGGCCAGCTGATGCTGCCAGTGGCGGACGGCGCCGGCGTCGCCGTCGTCGACCTCGACCCGGTCGAACAGGGGTTCGGCGCCGGACCGGCGCAGCCAGGCGTCCAGCGCCCGGCCGAAGCCGCAGAACTGAGCGTAGGAGCGGTCGCCGAGCGCCAGGACGGCGTAGCGCAGGCCGGCGAGGTCGGCGGGGGCGGCCATGTGCCGGCGCACGAAGCGGGAGAGGCTGTCCGGGGCGTCGCCCTCGCCGGTGGTGGCGGCGACGATCAGCACCCGACCGGCGGTCTTCAACGCGGCCGGATCGAGGTCGCCGAGCGCGGCGACACGGACCGGCGTTCCGGCTCGCGACAGGGCGTCGGCGGTCATCCACGCCAGCTGCTCGCCCAGCCCGGTCTGGCTGGCGAAGGCGACCAGGACGGCCTCGACGCCGGTCTCCCCGACGAAGCCCTGGGCGCGGGCGGCGGCGCGGCGGCGAGCGCGAGCCCGGACGAAAGCGACGGCGGCGATCGACAGCAGCCACAGGGCGACCGCGGCCCCCGCCCACAGCCAGCGCACCGGATCGGACGTCACGCGGCCTCGTCGAGCATCGACTGGAAGGCGGGGGTGACGATCTCGGTCAGGCCGGAGTCGCCCCGCACCACGAAGGCGGCGGCGAGGTTCATCGCGTCGGCATAGGCAGGCCCCTCGACGGGTCCCATGACAGCGAGCGCGGTGGCCATGGCGTCGGCGGTCATGGCGGCGTCGGCCAGCACCGTCACCGAAGCGACGCCGTTGTCGAGCGGCCGCCCGGTGCGGCCGTCGATGGTGTGGCCGTAGCGTCGGCCGTCGTGGTCGAAGCCGCGGATCCAGTCGCCGGAGGTGGCGACGGCGAGGTCTAAGAGGGCGACGAGGGTGCGCGGAGCCGGCGCCCCGGGAGCCTGCTGCAGCTCCACCCACCACGGCTGGCCGTCCGGCTTGACGCCGCGGCCGCGCAGTTCGCCGCCGATCTCGACGAGATGGTGGGTCGCGCCGAGGTCGGCGAGGAGGTCGGAGAGGCGGTCGACGGCGTGTCCCTTGGCGAGGCCGGAGAGGTCCAGCTTCATGCCGCCGACCTGCTGCACCGCGCGCATGGCGCGGTTCAATCGCAGACCTTTCCAGCCGGAGACGGCGAGCGCGGCCGCGACCTCGTCGTCGGATGGCAGGTCGCCGGCGGCACGGCGGCCGGGCGGGCCGAAACCCCACAGTTCGACCAGCGCGCCCAGCGTCGGATCGACCGCGCCGTCGGTGTCGTCCGCGAGGTCCAGCGCGGCGTTGAGCAGGGTCCAGAAGGGCTCGGACACGGCGTAGAAGCCGGGCGGCGCGCCGTTGAAGCGGGCCAGCTCTGCGCGTGGGTCCCAGTGGCTGAACAGGCCGACGAGGCGGGCCAGCTCGTCCTCGATCGCCGCCTGCGTCGCCACGACATCCAACCCGGGCGGCGGGACGATCCGCACGCCCCATCCCGTACCCATGGTCTGGCCGGACAGGTCGACAATCGACCCCCCGGGCGGGGCCGAAGGGGCTCGCCCGTGGGTCGGGATCAGGACGCGGTTGTCAGCCGGGGCGGTCAGGGGAGGACTTCCAGCACCGCCACGTACTGGGCGTTCGAGGCCATTGCGTCACCCTGCGCCGGGGCGCGCACCGAGGCGTTCAGCCAGTACATGCCGGGCTCCGGCCAGGTGACCGTGAAGGAGCCGTCGGCGCCGGTCGTGACGGTCATCTCTTCCGGGTTGTCGCGGTAGCGCGTGCCGCCGCGGGCGATGGTCACCTGCACGCCGCTGGCGGCGACGCCCTCGTTGGAGAGCCTGAAGGTGGCCGGCTCGCCGGCGACGAGGTCGTTCGGGTGGGTGACCGGGATCATCACCAGGCCGTCGGCCGGCTCAGCGAACACGGTATCGGTCGGCGCGCCGAGGGTGACGAAGGTTTCGATGCGGTTGGAGGTGCGGGTGGCGACCACGTCCGTGGCGCCGGCGGGGAGGGCGCCCGGGAACTCCGACGCCTGGCCGCGCCAGCGCTTCTGCTCGCCGTTCTCGGTGTACGTCGCCATGACGCCGCTCATGACGTTGGCGACCTTGTACGTGCCGGGTTGCGTCAGGTGCAGGTCGAAGCTGGAGCGGTAGCGGGCGCGGTGCAGGTTCTCGGGCTGGAGCGTCGCTCCGTCGGGGGCGGTGACGATCAGGCCTGCCAGATTCATCGGGGCGTGATCGGGAATGAAGACGCCGTTCGACATGCCGGCGTCGAAGCCGACCCAGGCGCTGTCGCCGGAGAGGACGGTCGAGGTCGGGGCCAGCCAGGCGCGGTGGGCCTGGGCCGACATCGGGATGGCCAGGGCGGCGAGGGCCGCGACGAGGGCGAGGGACTTCTTCATGGCGGGCTTCCTCTAGCGGGTGACGGAGACGGAGACGGCGCCGAGTTCGGTGGAGCCGGCGACGCGGCCGGTGTTCGGCGCGCCCCAGCGGAAGGGCACGCGCACCACCTCGCGGCCGCCCAGCTCCCGGGCGGCCTCGACGACCATGACGTAGTCGCCGGCGGGCAGGTTCGACAGCCGCGCGCCGGGGACACGGATGGTGTGCGTTCCGGGGGCCTTGGTGGCGCTGGAGACGCCATCGGCGGGCAGGATCATCGACCGGCCGCCGCGCCGCCACCATGTGCGCATGTCCTTCAGCCAGTCCTTGCCGTCGCCTTCGCGGTTGGCGGTCTGCTGGTACCAGACCGCGAGGGTGCGCACGGCGGTGTTGTCAGGCCGCTCGATCCACACGGCGACGTAAGGCCGATGGTAGGCGGCGACGTTGAGCCGCGGGACGGTGACGGAGACGCTGAGGTCGGCGGCCAGGGCGGGCGTGGCGGCGGCGCCGGCGGCGACGGAGACTAGGGCGAGGGATAGCTGACGCATGAACGGCCTCAGTGAATGAACAGCAGGGCGATGATGACGGGGACCAGGACGCCGAGCCCCAGCAGCGGCCAGGTCGAGGGCCGCTGGCGGGCGTGCATCCAGGCCAGGGCGAAGCCGGTGAGGGCGAAGACCACGCAGGCCACGGCGAAGAGGTCAATGAACCAGTACCAGACCGGTCCGGTGTTGCGGCCCTTGTGCAGGTCGTTGGCCCAGGCGACCCAGCCGCGGGTGGTGCGCTCGCGCAGGGCCTCGCCGGTGGCGCGGTCGAGGGTCAGCCAGCCGTCGCCGCCGGGCTCAGGGAGGGCGACGTAGATCTCGTCGGCGGTCGTCTCGGTGGGGCGGCCGGCGATCTGGACGTCGAGGGCCTCGGCGGCCCAGCGGGCGACGGCGTCCGGCGCGGGATCGGTGGTCTCTTCCGGGAAGGCGGCGAGGCGCGCGAGCAGGGGCGCGGGCAACTCCGCGGTGGTTTCGACCACCACCGGCTTCGCCGGAATCTGCGCGGCGTGGTTGAGGGTGATCCCGGTGATCGCGAACAGCAGCAGCCCGGCGAGGCTGACAGCCGCCGAGATCCAGTGCCACTGGTGCAGTTGCTTCAGCCAGAACGACCGGCGGGCGTTCAGGGCGGCTTTCGGTCTCGGGGCGGCGGCGGTCACGTCCGGCTTGTGCCGAACCTGCGAACGATTTGCAATATCCCTTGATCAGCGCGAGAGGCGGAGCCCCACCCGGACGGTCCGCGGTGGTCCGTAGCCGGCCACGCCGGTTCCGGTCTCGGCCACCTCCACCGCCTCGTCGAACAGGTTGTCGGCGGCGAGATAGAGGTCGACGCCGGGACGCACAGCCCAGTCCGCGCGCACGGCCGCGGTGACGGCGCCCTCCAGTACGCGGCTGTTGAGATCGTCCTCGTAGCGGTCGCTCTCCCAGCGGAGGTCGGCGGCCAGGGCGAGCCGTCGGGTCGCCCGCCAGTCGAGTCCGGCCACGGCGGTCCAGCGCGGCGCCTGGGCCGGCCGCAGGCCGGTCAGCTGCGGGGCGGAGGCTCCACCGTCCACCTCGGCGTCGGTGAAGGCGGCGGCGGCGCGCAGCGACACGTCCTCGGTCAGCTCGAGGCGGCCGTCGACCTCTATGCCGGTCGCGGCGATGGTTCCCGCATTCCGGCGCTGGCGCAGCACCCCGCCGGCGGGGACGAAGCCGGCGCGGGGGAAGGTCCCCGGCCCCTCGGCGATCGTGACGTTGACGATGGCGTCCTCGATCTCGTTGCGGAACACGGTGGCGGAGATCGACGCGCGCTCCCCGGTCCAGCTCCAGCCGGCCTCGATCCCGCTGAGCCGCTCGGGCTCGAGCGCCGCGTTGGCCTCGGTGATGTCATTGCCGACGCGGAAGGGGCGGTGCAGCTCGTTCAGGGTGGCGGGCCGGAAGCCGGAATAGGCGGCGGCGCGAAGCGCGTGGCCGCCGCCGAGCTCGCGACGGGCGGCGAGGCGGGCGCTGACCACCTCGCCCGAGCGGTCGGGGTCGGTCTCGTCCAGGGTCGGCGCGCCGGTGGCGAGGTCGAACTCCCGGCGCAAACCGTCGCGGTTCGCCCAGCGGTCGGCGCGCAGGCCGCCGGCGACCAGCCATGGTCCCGAGCTCCACGAGCCTTCGGCGTAGAGGCCGGCCACCGAGCTCTCGCCGCCGGCGACGCGGCCGCGGGTGAAGCCGGCCCCGAGATTGCGGAACCGCTCGCGGGTCTCGCCCTCGAACACGCGGGCGTCGGCGCCGAGCTCCCACTCGACGCGGGCGATGCCGCTGACGATGACCCGCCGCAGGGCCGCATTGGCGCCCCAGCCGACGGCCGGGGTCTCGAACTGGTGGTTGGCCGGGGTGGCGCTGGAGCGGTCGTCGGCGAGGGCCACGAAGACGTTCTCGAGGTCGCTCTCGCGCCGCCAGAGCTGCAGCCGCCAGCCGGGACGGTCGCCGTCCGGTGCGGCCGCGGCGGTCGCAGACAGGACGTTGCCGCTGGCGCGGGCGCGGGAGTTCTCTACGCCGGAGCCGCGGTCCTCCTCGAAGGCGGCGGCGCGCAGGGACACCGTCGCCGGCCCCGCCGGCAGGTCGGCGCGCAGGGCGGCGCTCCTGACCTCGAGATCCAGCGGCGCGTCGGCGGCGCCGGCGGCCGGGCCGCGCACCGGGACGTAGCCGTCGCTGGTTTCGTAGAGGGTCGACCCGACCAGGCGGGCGGGGCCGAGATCGGTCGCGCCCGACGCGGCCAGGCGGGCCCCGCCGCGCTCCGCGACGGAGCCGTCGACGGTCCAGCCCGCATCGCGCTCGCGCAGCTGGATGACGCCGGTCAGGGCGCCCGCGCCGTAAGGACCCGCTCCGGCGCCGCGGACGATGTCGAGGCCGGACAGGCTTTCGGTCGGGACCTGGGACCAGATCACCCAGCCGCCGAAGGGATCGTTGAGCGGCACGCCGTCCAGGGTGACCAGGGCCCGGCCGGCGCCTGACGGGGCGATGGCGCGCAGCGATATGCCCTGGGTGGTCGGGTTGGCCGCAAGGCTGGACGTCCGGCGGAACAGGGAGACGGCCGGCACGGAGGCGAGGGCCTCGTCCAGCCGCGGCTGGTCGCGCAGGTCCGTTCCGTCGAGCCGGATGACGGAGAAGGCGGCCTCGGAGGCGGCGGGCGGCAGCCGGGCGCCGGTGACGACGACCTCGGGCAGTTCGGGGGGCGGGGGAAGCTGGAGCATGAAGCGCTACAATACCTCTCCGCTCGAACGGTTGCCCGGATCAGCCCAGCCGCGCCAGAAGATCGGCGGCGAAGGTCGAGAGGGTGTCGTCGCGCGCGCCCATGATCACGATGCGGTCGCCGGGGCGGGCGAGCTCGACAAGGCGGTCGCCGCAGGCCTCGCGGGTGGGCAGGGCCTCGGCCTGGCGGCCGGCGGCGCGGACGCCCTCGGCGATGTCGCCGGAACTGACCGAGCGGTCGGTGGTCCCGCCGTAGTAGACCGGCTCCGGCATCAGCAGCACGTCGTCGGGCCGCAGCAGGCCGGCGAAGCCTTCGATGAACTCGCGCTTCATCAGCTTCAGCGGGCCGAAGCCGTGCGGCTGGAACAGCACCAGCAGGCGGCCGTCGAAAGCGTGCAGGGTCTTGAGGGTGGCGGCGATCTTGTCGGGGTTGTGGGCGAAGTCGTCGATGACGGCGACGCCGTTCGCCGCCCCGACCGTCTCCATCCGGCGGCGGATGCCGGCGAAGGTCTCCAGCGCGGCGACCGCCTCGTCCAGGGGCACGTCGAGGGCGCGCACGGCGGCGAGGGCGGCCAGCGCATTGGCGACGTTGTGGGCGCCGGGCACCGCGAGAGTGACGGGGCGGCGGGCGCCGGAGGCGCGCTCGGCCAGCTCAAACCGGATGCCCGTCGCCAGCGGCTCAAGGTCGTGGGCGGCGAGGTCGGCGGCGTCGTTCCCGAGCGCGAAGGTCAGCACGGCGTCGCCGCGGCCGGTCTCGACCATGCGCTGCGCCAGCGCCGCCGTCTCGGGGTTGTCGAGGTTGAGCACCGCCGTGCGGGCCCGGGCTGTGAAGCCCCCGAACAGGTCGCGCAGCTCCTCCATCGACTTGTGGTCCAGCGAGATGTTGGAGACCACGGCCACGGTCGGGTCGTAGCGGGCGATGGAACCGTCGGACTCGTCGACCTCGGAGACGAACAGGTCGGGGCCGCCGACGAGGGCGCTGGCGAAGGGGTGGTCGGCGTCGGCGAAATTCTTCATCACCGCCCCGTTCATGACCGTCGGCGCGCGGCTGGCCCGATGCAGCATCCAGGCGATCATGCCGGTGATGGTCGACTTGCCCGAGGTGCCGGCCACGCCGATCGAGGTCGGGGCGGCGTTGAACAGCTGGCTGAGCAGTTCGGGACGGGTGACGATGCGCGCCCCGGCGCGACGGGCGGCGCCGATGTCGGGCACCGTGTCCTCGACCGCGCCCGTGGCGACGACGATCTGCTCCGGACGGGTCACCCCCGAGCCATCCTGCGGGTGCAGGGTCACCCCATGCGCCTCGAGCCACGCGAACTTCTCCGGCGTCCGGCCCTGGTCGCGCGAGCGATCGGAGCCTGCGATGCGGTTCCCTTGCGCCTGCACGATCATCGCCAGCGGCAGCATGCCCGAGCCGCCGACGCCGCAGAAGAAGTAGTCGTTCGCCATGGCCGCTGAGTAGAGGCCGAACGGGTCGAGGGGAAGGGATTGGTTCGCGCGGGCGAGGCGCTCTATGAAGGACGCGCACAGTCCCGGGGGCGCGTCTTGAAGATCGGCATCGTCAACGCCAGTTCGCGCTTCAGCCGCGAGCGCGGGGAGGCCGTCGAGGCGTGGTTCGCGACGAACGTGCCGGACGGCTCGGTGAAGGTGGTGTTCCACCCGGCCAGCTTCGGCAAGCACGGCCATTTCGGCGGCGACGACGCCAGCCGGGCGCGGGCCTTCGTGGAGTTCGCCAACGACCCGCGGCTGGACGCGATCTGGTTCGCGCGGGGCGGCTACGGCTCGTGCCGCATCGCCGAGGCGGTGTTGCCGCAGCTGACGGAGACGGCGCGCAAGAAGCGCTATCTCGGCTATTCCGACGCCGGCAGCCTGCTGGCCGGGCTGTACAGGGCCGGGTTTCCGCACGTGGCGCACGGGCCGATGGCCTCGGACGCGGTGCGGCGCGACGCGACGGCGTGGCGGGCCCTGAACTGGCTGAAGACCGGCGATCCGGCTTCGTGGGAGCCCTCCCTGCACGACGACCCCCGACCCGCCGCGGCCTTCAATCTGACCATCCTCGACCAGTTGATGGGCACCTACCTCGAGCCGGACCTGAGCGGGCATGTGGTCATGCTGGAGGAGGTGTCGGAGGCGCTGTACCGGGTCGACCGGATGATGTTCCACCTGACCGCCCAGCCGGGGATGCGGAACGTCGCCGGCATACGGCTGGGGCGGGTCTCGGACATCACCCCCAACGATCCCGAGTTTGGCCTCAGCCCGGAGCAGATCGTCCGCTACTGGTGCCAGAGGACCGGCATCCCCTTCCTCGGTTCCGCGGACATCGGCCACGACGGCGACAACAAGGTGGTGCCGTTCGGCCCGCGCTGAGCGCCGCCTCGGCGGCGGCCGTTCGCGCCGGCGGAGAATGCGGTCGACAGCGGCGTTGCGGGGGCGCTGGATATGTGTGGACGGCCCCATGCGCAGGGCCGCGCGACGCCTTTCGGGGATGGGGGCTCGCGGACGGACCGGCCGGCGTCGGGGGGCGCCGGCCGGCCGTCGACCCCGCCGGCGACTGGCGCCGACGCAGGCCACGCGCCATGTTCGCCGGGATGAACCGCCGCAGCCTTCTGATCCGCGCCGCCAGCCTGGCCGCCGTCGCCGGCGGGGCCTGGTGGGTGCGCGAGAACCTGGTCTGGCCGGCGCCCGAACTGGCCTTCGGCCCCGGAGGCGCCACCGCGTGGATGCGCTACGGCCGGCGCTCGGCGGCCCCGACCGTGCCGGTGACTCTGGGCGGACGGACGGTGGCGGCGCTGATCGACAGCGGGGCCCAGTATTCGGTGATCCACCGCGGCCTGTTCGAGCAGCTTCCGCCGGCGGAGCGCTCGATCTTCGACATGCCGCTGGTCGCCTACGGCGTCGGCGGGGGCGCGCAGATGGGGCGCGGGACCACGCTGGAGCTCGCCCTGCCGGGACTGACGGTGCGCGGGCTTCGCGCCGCCATCCTCGACCTCGGCCCGCTGGCCGCCGAGGACGGGCTGCGCACCCCCCTGATCATCGGCCAGGACGTGCTGGGCGAGGCGGTGCTGGCCCTCGATCCGGCGCGGCGGCAGGTGCGGCTGATCGACCGCGCCGCCTTCGTTCCGCCGCCCCAACTGGCGCCGACGCCGGTGCGGCGATCGGGCACGGCCCTGTTCGCCGAGGTGACGGTGGAGGGCACGCTCGTCGAGGCGGTGGTCGACACCGGAGCCTCCGCCCTGCTGGGCCTCAGCCGGGAGGCCGCTGCCGGCGCGGGACTTCTGGACGGGCGGCAGACGGAGACAGGGGTCAGCCTGGTGCTGGGCGGCATGGTCGAATCGCTGGTGGTCGAGGCGCAGACCGTCACCTTCGCGGACCACCTGTATCGCGGCGTGGCTGTGGGAGTGTTCGACCAGCCGCCGCTGCCGAACTTCCCCGGCGGGCTGGTGGGCATGGGGGCGTTCGCCGGCCGCCGCGCCGCCTTGGACCTCGGACGCGGACAACTGCTGATCTCGCGGCCGCTCGACCTGACGGTCGGCTGATTACAGGGCGGCGAAGGTGTCGCAGGCGGCGGGGTCGCCGGTCTGGTAGCCGCGCCTCAGCCACTCCTGGCGCTGGGCCGAGGAGCCGTGGGTGAAGCCTTCCGGCACGACCCGCCCGCCCTGGCGGCGCTGCAGCGCATCGTCGCCGATGGCCGAGGCGGTGCGCAGGCCCTCTTCGAGATCGCCGGCGGTCAGCGCCACCTGACCATTGGAGACCGCGGCGGCGTTGGCGGCCCAGACGCCAGCGTAGCAGTCGGCCTGCAGCTCCAGCGCCACCGAATAGCGGTTGGCCTCGGCCTCGCTGCCGGCGGCCTGTTGGGCGCGCCGCACCTGCTGCGAGGCGCCGGTCAGGGTCTGCACGTGGTGGCCGTACTCGTGGGCGATGACATAGGCGCGCGCGAAGTCGGCGCTGGAGGCCCCCAGTTGCGTCTCCATCTGCCGCCAGAAGGACAGGTCGAGATACACGCGCTGGTCGGTCGGGCAGTAGAACGGGCCCATGGCCGACTGGCCGAAGCCGCAGCCGGTCGAGGTGCCCTGCTCGTAGAGCACCACCGTTGGCGGGCGGTAGCCCTGCAGGTGCTGTGACCAGACGTCGTCGACATTGGCCCCGATGACGTCGACGAACAGCCCGGCCTCGTCCTCCGGCGTGCCGCGCTCGCCCTGCTGCGCCGCGCCGACGCCGCCCAGCTGGCTGGTGATCTGCTGCGTGGTCGAGGGGTCGATGCCGAAGACGAAGTAGCCGATGGCGGCGATGACCAGGGCGCCGATGCCGCCGCCGGCCAGACCGACGCCGCCCATGCCGCGGCGATCCTCGATGTTGCCGCCGCGCCGTCCGCCCTGCCACCGCATCGACGATCTCCCTCTGGTCCGAAGCCAAGCCGGAACGCAGCAAGGGCAGAAAGGGATGCGCGGGCTTCAGTCCGGACGCCGGTCGAGCCAGGCGTCGATCTGGCCGACCCCCTCCGCAGCGGCCCGGCGCCGAGCCGCGGCGGCCTCCCGGGCGGCGCGTTCCTCCTCCGGCGTTCGCAGCGCCGGAGGCGTGGCGGGAAGGTACGGCTCCGGCTGGCGGCGCGCCTCGATCTCCAGACGGGTCAGGCGGCTGTCCAGCGCCTGCCGGCGGGCTTCAGCTTCGCGCTGGTCGGCGCGGGCGCGCAGGCGCTCCATCTCCAGCCGGTGCTGGTCGGCCTGCCAGCGGTGGCGCTGGTAAGCGTCGAGCGGCGGGACCTGGGCCGCGGCCGGCGCGGCGCAGAGGAGGGCGGCGAGGGCGAGGAGGCGGGTCATGCCGGAAAGATGCGCCTGCGACCTTCGATCGCCAAGCGGAGCCGCAACCCGACCGGCCGCGAGCGGTTGTCCAAGAGCATCCCGTATCACAGACCAAGGAGCCGCCATGAGCCGTCTCAACGGAAAGACCGTCGCCGTCCTCGCCACCGACGGGGTCGAACAGATCGAACTGCTGGAGCCGGTGAAGGCGCTGAAGGCGGCGGGCGCGGCCGTCGAGGTGGTGTCGCCCAAGGACGGCGAGATCCAGGGCTTCGAGCACCTGACGCCGTCGCAGAAGATCCCCGTCGACCGGTCCCTGAAGAACGCCGACGCCTCGGCCTACGACGCCCTGCTGTTGCCCGGCGGCGTGGCCAATCCCGACCAGCTGCGCGGCGACGAGAGCGCCGTCGCCTTCGTCCGCGCCTTCTTCGACGCCGGCAAGCCGGTGGCGGCGATCTGCCATGCGCCGTGGCTGCTGGTGGAGGCAGGCGTGGCCGAGGGGCGCACCCTGACCGGCTACCACACCATCCGCACCGACCTGAGGAACGCCGGGGCCACGGTGGTGAACGAGGCGGTGGTGGTCGACGAGGGGCTGGTGACCAGCCGCTGCCCCGACGACATCCCGGCCTTCAACGCGAAGATGATCGAGGAATTCGCCGAGGGCCGCCACCGCGAGCAGGCCAGGGCGGCCGCCGAAACCCCGCAACCGACGGCACACTGAAGGAGGATGACCATGCACGAGGAACAGCAGGTGCGCGAAGGCGAACCGGGCTTCGGCCGCGAGGAGGACCTGGAGGCCGCGCGCCGCACGGGCCGGCCGGCGGAAGCCGAAATGGACGCCGATCCCAAGGCCGCGGCGAAGGATCCGATCACCGTCTCGCCGGATCCGGACGCCGAAGAGAACCGCTAGAGGGCCCAGACGGCGGAGCGCTTGACCTCCTGGTCCTCCAGCTCACGCGTCGTCGGCACGCGGTATTCGGCGAGGAAGGTCAGGCCGTCGCGCGGAAAGTAGGTGCGCCCGGGGTCGCCGATGAGCACCCGGGCGCCGTTCGCGTTCGCCTGCGCCAGCCACGCCAGCACCCGTTCGGTCATCGGCCGTTCGTAGCAGACGTCGCCGGCGCAGATGACGTCGACGTCCGGCGGCGGGGCGTCGAGCAGGTCGTCGGCGGTGAAGTCGAGCGCCACCACGTTGGCGGCGGCGTTGGCGGCGACGGCGGCGGCGCAGAAGGGGTCGATGTCGGCGCACAGGACGGACGCCGCGCCGGCCTTCACGGCCGCGATCCCGACCAGGCCGGAGCCGGCCGCGAAGTCGAGCACGCGCCTGCCGGCGACCTCGTGCGGCTGATCGAGCAGGTAGCGCGCCAGCGCCTGTCCGCCGGCCCAGGCGAAGGCCCAGAAGGGCGGCGGCAGGCCGAGCTCGCCCAGCTCCTCCTCGGTCAGCCGCCAGATCGGCGTCACCTCGTCGGCCAGGTGCAGCGAGATCTCCGGCGCGTGCGGCACGGGCTGCAGCCGGGTGTTGGCGGCGATGAAGGCGGCGGGGTCGGCGATCACGCGCGGCCGCTGGCGGTCTTCAGCACCTCGACGTAGCCGTCCGCCACCTCCATGCGCGCGCCCTGCGGCGTGGCGCGGACGGCGCGGTGCAGGGCGGGCAGCTTCCAGCAGGGCACGTGCATGAACAGGTGGTGCTCGGCGTGGAAGTTGACCCAGTAGGGCGCGATGAAGGCGCGCTCCCACCACGAGGCGCGGGTGGTGCGGGCGGCGCGGAAGGGGTCGGTCGCCGAGCCCTCGACGCAGGCGTGCTCGGCGATGTTCCTCAGCCGGGTGACCATCGGGAACCAGGTCGCCAGCGGCAGCAGCCACAGCGCGAAGTACGCCCACCAGAGACCGAGCAGGCTGAGCCCGACCAGCAGGCCGAGGTTGAACAGCAGGAAGGGCGCGACGGACCGGCCGGTGACGACGGCGCCCTCGGCGATGTCCTCGTCCCGCTGGCTCGCGAACGCCCGGAAGAGGAACAGCACCCGCTGCTTGAAGAAGGTCTGGCCGGTCAGGTCGCGGATGATCTTGCGGCGCAGCGAGGCCCGGGTGACGGGAAACGGGGCGGAGAGGACGAGGTCCGGGTCCTCGGGCTGCTGGGCGTATTTGTGGTGGCCGAGGTGGTAGGGGCGGTAGAGCCGCAGGGACGCTCCAACCGGCACGGCGCACAGCCAGTGGCCGAGGAAGTCGTTGAGCTTCGCATTCGGCGACAGGCCGCCGTGGGCCGCCTCGTGCATCAGGATGGCGAGGCCCAGCTGGCGCGTGCCGACGACGGCGATGCAGAGCGGGATCAGCCACGGCCATAGCGCGCCGGCGGCGATGGCGAGGGCGATCACGGTCCAGCAGTGGACGACCAGAAGCGGGCCGACCCACGCTGACCGCGCCTGGAACGGCGCCCAGGTGTCGGGCGTGAACAGGTCGGACGGACGGGCGCGGGGCGCGGCGGGCATGGGCGAAGGATACGCCCCGCGCCAAGGCTCGCAAGCGGGGCGCCGCATGTCAGGCCAGCCTTGCAAAAAGTCATGTTGACATGACATCTGGCAAATGTAAGGTGTGCATTACATCGCGTCAGGAGAACTTGTCATGTACGCCATCGGGAAGAACGGCACGCCGGCCGGCCGGCGCTACGTCATCCGCACCTTCGCCTTCATGGCTCCGTACGTCGCCATCAACGTCGCCGCCATGTTCGGAGCCTTCGACGAGATCTACGGAAAGCCCGCCGCCTGGGGACTGGCGCTGGCGGTTTCTGCGCCGGTGATCGGGCAGATCTGGGCGACCCTTTCGCTGATGAACGAGTCCGACGAGTTCATCCGCGCCCTGATCGCCAAACAGTTCGTGCTGGCGGCCGGGCTGGCCATGGCCATCGCCAGCGTCTGGGGGTTCGGCGAGAGCTACGCCGGCGCCTATCACCTGCCGGCCTGGATCATCTATCCGCTGTTCTGGGCCTGCTTCGGCGTGGTCGCTCCGTTCGTGCGGAGCAGCCGATGAAAAACCGCCTCAAGCTGCTGCGCGTCGAGCGCGGCTGGACCCAGGAGCAGCTCGGCCAGGCGCTGGGCGTCTCCCGCCAGGCGGTGAACGCGCTCGAGACCGAGAAGCACGACCCGTCGCTGGACCTCGCCTACCGCATCGCCGTGCTGTTCGCCCGGCCGGTGGAAGACATCTTCGAGAATCCCCACGCCTGATCGGCGCGGACGCAACCCCAAGGACATCGCCATGCTGCACCTCCGCCACCTCGTCGGGCGCTCCACCCTGCGCGCCCTGCTGTTCGCCTCCGCCGCCGGGCTTGCTGCGGGCGGCGCCCTCCTCGCCACCGACGTCCTGGCGGCGCCCGTCCGGGCGCAGGCCGCGGCCCCGGCCTTCGTCTCGGACCGGCTGTCGGTCGAGGTGGTCGGCTCCGGTCCGGACGTGATCCTGATCCCCGGCTTCGCGTCGTCACGTGAGGTGTGGCGGGCCGAGGCCGAGCGGCTGAAGGCCTCGCACCGGGTGCATCTGGTGCAGCTGGCCGGCTTCGCGGGAGAGCCGTGGAGCCACGGTGACGGGCCCTTCCTCGAGCCGATGATCGGCGAGCTGGCTCGCTACGTGCGCGAGGCGGGTCTGGAGCGGCCGGCGGTGGTCGGCCACTCGATGGGCGGGCTGACCGGGCTGATGCTGGCGCAGCGCCATCCTGAGCGGGTCGGGCGGGTGATGAGCGTCGACAGCCTGCCGTTCTTCAGCGCGCTGTACGGCCCGACGGCGACGGTGGAGACGGCGCGGCCGTTCGCCGAACAGACGGCCGCCGCGATCCGGAGCATGGACGAAGCCGCCTTCCGCGCGGGGCAGGTGCAGACCGACGCCACCATGGCCCGGAACGAGGCGACCCGGGCGGCCATGCTCGAGTGGTCGGTGGCGTCGGACCGGCAGGCGATGGCGGCGGCGATGCGCGACGTGATGACCACCGACCTGCGGCCGGGCCTCGCGACCATGTCCACCCCGGTGTGGGCGATCTACGCCGCGGACGCCGACGGCGGCGCGCCCGCGGGCATGGCCGACGGCCTTTGGGCGCGCGAGTACGCCGGCCTGCCCGGCGTGCGCCTGATCCGGGTCGACGGCAGCCGGCACTTCATCATGGCCGACCAGCCGGCCCGGTTCGCCGGGCTGGTGGATCAGTTCCTGGCGGACTGACGCGCGGCGGTCACCGTGGCCACATTGCCCGGGAGCCGGCATCCTTCGAGGGGGCTTTCCTCGCGGCCGGCCGACCCGTCCGTCAGCCCCAGGTCGAGACAGTCGGTGGCCTGGATCGGAACCGTATCGGCGATGACCAGGCCGCCGCCCTCGACGCAGTCCACCTCGATCACCGGGGTGAAATCGGGGGTGCGGGCCACGATCAGGGCGTCGGCCACCTCGCACTGGATGTCGGCGCGGTCGAGAAGCTCGCCGGCGGCCCGGCGCGTTTCCGGCCGCGACATGTTCACCTCGAAGGGCGTGGTCCGGCCCCGGTTCAACTCGCGCCGCGAACTGCGCAGCCGACTGGGCGTGGTGGACATCAGGCCGACGTCGGACGGATTGCCGAGGACGTCCCGGCGGCTGTTGCCCGGGCCTTCGTCGATTCTTCCGCTCGAGGGAGGCATCTGCGCGGCGGCGGGCGTCGCCGCGATCACGAGCAGTCCAGCCGCAGCCAGCAGGAGAAGTTTCATGTCCGACCTCCAGTCGGCGTGACGTCCCCGGCCCTCACCGGCTGGCCGCCGAATTCATCGATATATGACACAGCCAGCAGCGAACGAAAAGTTGTGGAGGGGATGGCGATCTCGTAGGCGCCCTCGGCATAGGGGCCGACCTGGTAGGGCCCGATCAGGAAGGTCAGCCCGCCCGCCTTCCCCTGCACCGTGCCGCGGGTGAGGACGAACGGCGTGGTCGCCGCCCGCGGACACGACCACTCGCCGCCGCCGAGGGTCAGGGAGGCGCTGTCCGGCACGCGGGCGCGCTTGGCGGCGTTGACGGCCGAGCAGAGCGCCTGGTCCAGCACCGTCAGGTCCACGCCCTTCCGGAACAGGTCAGCCAGCCCGATCTCGCGCTTCAGCGCCTTGTCCCACAGCACCCCGGTCGCGAGCGTGTTGGGATGGGCGCCGCCCGAGTAGTCGTAGTCGACCCGCTTCAGGCTGAGCAGCTTTCCGGTCTCTGCGGCGACGCTGTACTCCACGGTCTTGGCGTACGGCGGCATCGACTCGTCGAAACCGGCCTCGGTGCGCTCGCCCTGGGCTCCCTCGACGAACTGGCGCAGCTTGCGCACCTCCTCGCTGTAGAGGCGGGCGTGCAGATCCGGCTGGGGCTTCAAGCCCTCGGGCAGGGTCAGGCCGACCTCGGCCCAGGGCGTCTTCGACTCGAACCTCAGCGGGGCCGCGGCGTCGGCCGGGGTGACGGTCGCGGCGGCGCCGCGCGCGGCGGGGGCGGGTTCCGCCTCACGCTCGCGGTTGCAGGCGGCGAGCGTCGCGGCGACGGCGGCGGCGATCAGCAGCAGGCGGGCGGGTGCGGTCATGCGGAACTCCTTCACAGCGGAAGCGTAACGGCGCCGAGGATGATGGCGAGAAGCAGGACGAGGCCCGCGTCGCGGTTAGACCTGAACAGTCTCAGGGCGAGGGCGGGGTCGTCCGGCCGCAGCCGCCGGGTCTGGCGCAGCAGGTGCAGGGCGTAGAGCGACAGCGTCAGCCAGAACAGCGGCCCGAGTCCGGCCGTCGCGCCCGCCGCGCCGGCGAGGACCGCGGCGACGAAATAGAACAGGCTGACCCCGGAGCGGACGCTCCCGCCCAGCCGCCGCGCCGAGGACTTCACCCCGACCATGGCGTCGTCCTCTATGTCCTGCAGGGCGTAGATGGTGTCGTAGCCGAGGGTCCAGAACACGCCGCCGAGGTAGAGAAGCAGGCCGGGGATCCAGGCCTGCCACGCCATGGCCAGCGCGTGGCTCCCCTCAGGCGGCGCCTGCCACCAGAAGGGACGCAACTCCTCGCGCAGTTCCGGCGCCAGGATGACGGCGGCGGCCAGCGGCAGGGCGGCGGCGGAGCCCATCAGGGCGCCCCAGTTGAAGGTCAGCCCCAGCCACGCCTGCGGCCACCAGGTGATGCGCTTCATGAAGGGGTAGGCGGCGACGAGGGCGAGGGAGGCGACGCCGAGCAGGATGGCGGTCCGGTTCAGGGTGAGCAGGACCAGCAGGCTGACGAGCGAACAGCCAATGACGAAGGCCCAAGCCTGCTTCACCGAGATGCGGCCCGAGGGGATCGGCCGCAGGGCCGTGCGCGCCACCTTCGCGTCGATGTCGCGGTCGACGATGTCGTTGAAGGCGCAGCCGGCGGCGCGCATCAGGCAGGCTCCCAGGGCGAAGCCGAGGAACAACCAGGCGTCGTAGAGGTCTGGCGCCTTGCGATACTGCGCCAGCGCCAGGGCGATCCCCTGCCAGCCCGGCAGCAACAGCAGCCAGATGCCGATCGGCCGGTCGAAGCGGCCCAGCCTGAGCCACGGCTTCAGCCCCTCCGGCGCATGCCGGTCGACCCAGTTGGCGCCGGCGTCGGGCAGGGGGGCGGAACTCATGGCGGAGGTTGTAGCGGGGAGGGGGCCTCGTTCCAACCGCCGGCGCCGCCCGGAATCAGAGCTCCAGCTTCTTCAGCACCGGCCGCAGGTTCGCCTCGGCCGCGCGGAAGTCCTTCCAGGGATCGGCCTTCCTGAGCAGGGCGGCGGCGTCGTGCAGCGTGTAGGCCTTCGGGTCCAGCCCCTTCCTCACCTGACCCCAAGACAGCGGGAAGGCGATTCCGGCGCCGGGGCGCGCGCGGGGGGACCAGGGGGCGACCGCCGTCGCCATGCGGCCGTTGCGCAGGTAGTCGAGGAAAATCTTTCCGCCGCGCGCCTTCTTGGCCAAGGTGGTGGTGAAGCGGTCCGGATGCGCCCGGCGCATGATCTCGGACACCTCCTTGGCGAAGGCCTTGCACTGGTCCCACTCGACACGGGCCTTCGCGTCGGCGCGGATGGGCACGACCACGTGCAGTCCCTTGCCGCCGGTGGTCTTGACGAAGGGCGTCAGGCCCAGCCCCTCCAGTTCCCTGCGCACCATCTTCGCGGCGTCGATGACGTCGTCGAAGTCGAGGCCCTCGTCGGGGTCGAGGTCGAAGGTGACCTGCTCCGGCGTCTCCGGATCGTCCGGCTTGCAGCCCCACGGATGCAGTTCCAGCCCGCCCGACTGGCCGATGGCCACCAGGCCGCCGACGTCGCTGACGCCGACGTAGGGCTTGCGCTCCTTCACGTCGATCAGTTTCAGCCGCGGGTTCGAGCCGGGCATGGCGTGGCGCTGGAAGAACTTCTCGCCGGTGATGCCCTCGGGCGCGCGGATGATCGACACCGGCCGATCGGCGACGTGCGGCAGGATGCGCTCGGCCGCCATCTCGTAGTAGCGGACCAGCTCCGCCTTGGTGATCGCCGGCTTTCCGTCGGCGGCGGGCCAGAGGACCTTGTCGGGGTTGGAGATGGTCACCCCGGACACGACCAGCTTGCCCTTGCGCGGCTTCTCGCCGGGGACGGTCAGGCCGGGCAGGTCGGCGGGGTCGCCCTTCTCCTTCGACGCCCTGGCGGGCGCCTGGGGTCGGTCGGTGACCTCCGCGGCCGGCTTGTCGTCGCGCAGCCCCTTGAAGGCCGCCTGGCGGATCGAGCCGGTGTCGGTGTAGCCGCCGTGCTCGATCTCGGCGACGAGGGTCGGCGTCGTCCAGTGGGTGGTCTGGCCGGCGGTGCGCGTCTTCTTCGGCGCGCCCTTGCCGACGAAGGGGCTACGGTCGGTCTCGGCCGCCTTCAGGGCCGGCAGCAGGGTCTTCAGCAGGGTCTGGTTGTAGCCGGTGCCGACGCGGCCGAGGTGGCGCAGCCCGTCCTTGTCCCTGACCCCGACGATCAGCGAGCGGAAGCGGCTGCCGCCCTCGGAGGTCCAGCCGCCGATGACCACTTCGTCGCGGCCGCGGCATTTGGATTTCAGCCAGGTCGTCGAGCGGCCGTCGGTGTAGGCGGCGTCCAGCTTCTTGGAGATGACCCCTTCGAGGTCCATGCGGCAGGCGCTCTCGAGGATGGCCTGGCCGGTGGTGGCGAAGTGGTCGACGTAGCGGATGCGCCCGCGCACCTTCTTCGGAATGCGGTCGATGTACGCCTGCAGGCGGGCCTTGCGGTGCGAGAGGGGCAGCTTGCGCAGGTCCTCGGGGCCTTCGAAGAGCAGGTCGAACGCGAAGTAGACCAGGTCGCCGGTCTTCCCGTCCGAGATCGCCGCCTGCAGGGCCGAGAAGTCCGGCATATGGTTCTCGGCCAGGGCGCACAGCTCGCCGTCGATCACCGCATCCGGCCACTGCGCCGCGTCGGCCGCCAGCTCGGGGAACTTGGTCGACCAGTCCAGCCCCTTGCGGGTGCGGATGGTGGCCCGCCCTCCGCCGGCCGCCACCTGAAGGCGATAGCCGTCGAACTTGATCTCGTGGGCCCACCCGCTCCCCTGCGGCGGATAGTCGGCCACCTTGCACAGCTGGATCGGCACGAAGGCATGCGGCCTGGCGGACTTCTCCGTCACCGCCGCCCGCGCCTTCGGCTTTGGCGGCGCCTTTCGGTCCGTCTTCTTCGGTGAGCCCCAGCTCTTCTTCCCCTCCGCGATCTCGGCCAGCGAACGGCCGGTGGTCACCGAGGCGTCGATCTCCATGTTGGCGTCGCCCTCGCCGGGCACGGCGAAGGCGTCCTTTTCCTTGATCAGCAGCCAGTTGTTGCGTTTGGACGGCTTGCCGCGGTCGCCCTTGAGCCGGATGAGCGCCCACTTGCCCGAGAGCCGCTCGCCGTGGAGCACCATCTTGACGTTGCCGCGGGCGAAGGCGGCGTCGAGGTCGTCCTCCTGCGGCTCCCACTCGCCAACGTCCCACATCTGCACCGTGCCGGCGCCGTAGTTGCCCGCCGGGATGGTCCCCTCGAACGAGCCGTAGTCCAGCGGGTGGTCCTCGACCTCCACCGCCAGCCGCTTCACCGCCGGGTCGCGCGACGGCGCCTTGGTCACCGCCCAGGACTTCAGCACGCCGTCCAGCTCGATGCGGAAGTCGAAGTGCAGCCGCGTCGCCGCGTGGCGCTGGATCAGGTAGCGCAGGCCGGACTTGCGGGCGCGGCCCTTCTTCCCGGCGGGCTCGGGCGTGGCGGAGAAGTTCCGCTTCTTCTTGTAGGTGTCGAGTTCGCCCTTGGCCGCCATGTGTTCCCGAACGCCCAAGCTGCGCCGTCGTTGCTAGGGATGAACGGTCTCGCCGTGCTGGGTGTAGTCGAGACCCTCGATCTCCTCCTCCCGGGTCACCCGCAGGCCGGTGGTGAAGCGGCAGACCATCAGGATCAGGAAGGTGCCGACGGCGGACCAGGCCATGACCGCGACGAGGCCGATCACCTGCTTCAGCACGTCGGCGCCGGCGGCGGCGGGGTTGACCGCCTCGCTGGCCAGGACGCCGGTCAGGATGGCGCCCACGATGCCGCCGACGCCGTGGACGCCGAAGGCGTCGAGGCTGTCGTCGTACTTCAACGAACGCTTCAGCCAGGTCACGCCGGCGTAGCAGGCGGGGCCGCAGAGCAGGCCGATAAGGCAGGCGCCCTTCGGGTCCACCAGCCCCGCCGCCGGCGTGACGCCGACGAGGCCGGCGACGAGGCCGGAGAGAAGTCCAAGGAGGGTCGGGCGACGGCGGGCGATCCACTCGACCGCCAGCCAGCCGAGGGCCCCCGCGGCCGCGGCGAGCAGGGTGTTGAAGGCCGCCAGTGCGGCGATCCCGTCCGCCGCCCAGGCCGAGCCGGCGTTGAAGCCGAGCCAGCCGACCAGCAGCAGGCCGGTCCCGATGGCGGTCAGGGCGAGGTTGTGCGGGGCCATGTTGTCGCGGCCGAAGCCGTGCCGGGGGCCGAGCACGAGACAGGCCACCAGACCCGCCACACCGGCGTTGACGTGGACCACGGCCCCGCCGGCGAAGTCGAGCACGCCCAGCGATCCCATCCAGCCGCCGCCCCAGACCTGGTGACAGATCGGCGCGTAGACCACGAGGTGCCAGAGGGTGAAGAACAGAAGGGCGGCCGGGAACCTGATCCGTTCGGCGAAGGCGCCGGCGATCAGGGCCGGGGTGATGATGGCGAAGGTCAGCTGGTAGGCGATCCAGAGGAACTCGGGCAGGCCGGGCGCGAGGGCGTGGGCGGTGGCGGGACCGACGCCATCGAGAAACGCCGACTGCAGTCCGCCGACCACGCTGTTGACCGGGCCGGGACCGGCGCCGAACGCAAGGCTGTAACCGGCGACGAACCAGAGGACCGTGACCACGACCATGGCGGCGGCGGCGTGGGCGATGGTCGCGATCAGGTTCTTGCGCCGCACCATGCCGCCGTAGAACAGCGCCAGACCCGGCAGGGTCATCAGCAGGACCAGGGCGGTGGACGTCAGGATCCAGGCGGTGGCGGCGGCGTCGAGATCCAGCGCCGTCTGGTGCGGCAGAAGCGGCAGGGCCAGCGCGGGCGTGGGCCCCGCCGCCGCAGCGCCGAGGAGGACAGGCAGAAGGAGGACTGATCGGCGCATGGCGCTCCGCGTTCGGCTGATGCCGGTCCGTGGCCCCACGCCCGACCCGCGGAACCGGATAGGAGCTTATTGCGCTGCAACGCGCAATATTTTTTCTTGTGCGCCGCAGCATGCTGCGGCGCCGCTTCCTGCCGCGGCTCGCGTCGCATGCCTGATGCACGAATTTGCCGGGCCGCCCCGACGAAAGAGGCTTGCCACCGGGCCGTGCGCGTTTACCACTTGCGTTTGCACGTTCCAGCGTCGCTCAGGGGGTTCTTCATGCGCACCATCCGCCTTGCCCTGCTCGGAGGCGCGGCTTCGGCCGTCCTGTTGCTCGGCGCCGCCGGCGCCCAGGCCCAGGTCGTCGACCTCGCCGCCGTCGCTCCGGCCGCCTCGGCCGTCCAGGCCAGAGAGCAGCTGCCGCCTCTGCCCGAGGTCGATATCCCCTACACCCGGTTCACCCTGAACAACGGCCTGACGGTGATCGTCCACGAGGACCACAAGGCCCCGATCGTGGCGGTGAACATCTGGTACCACGTCGGCTCCAAGAACGAGCCGCAGGGGCGGTCGGGGTTCGCCCACCTGTTCGAACACCTGATGTTCAACGGCTCGGAAAACTACAACACCGACTTCTTCAAGGGCACGGAGCTGCTGGGGGCGACCGACCAGAACGGCACCACCAACACCGACCGGACCAACTACTTCCAGAACGTGCCGACCTCGGCGCTGGACTCGGTGCTGTGGCTGGAAAGCGACCGCATGGGTCACCTCCTCGGCGCCATCGACCAGGCGCGGCTGGATGAGCAGCGCGGCGTGGTCCAGAACGAGAAGCGGCAGGGCGAGAACCAGCCCTACGGGCGGGTGTGGAACGCCATCACCGCCGCGACCTACCCGGACGACCACCCGTACGGCCACACCGTCATCGGCTCGATGGACGACCTGAACGCGGCCGACCTGCCGACCGTCCAGCAATGGTTCCGCGACTACTACGGCCCCGCCAACGCCACCATCGTGCTGGCCGGCGACATCACGCCCGAGGAGGCGCGCGAGAAGGTCGAACGCTACTTCGGCGACATCCCGCCCGGCCCGCCGGTGACCCAGCCGGTGCAGATGATCTCGCGGATGACCGGCGAACTGCGCGAGACCATGTACGACCGCGTCGGCCAGCCGCGTCTCTACAAGGTGTGGAACACGCCGCCGGGCGGCACGGCCGAGTCCGACTACCTCGGCATGCTGGCTCAGGTCCTGACCTCGGGCCGCAGCTCGCGGCTGTACCGCCGCCTGGTGTTCGACGAGCAGATCGCCACCCAGGTCGCCGCCTTCAACGCGGAGCGCGAGATCGGCAGCCAGTTCATGGTCATGGTCACCGCCAAGCCGGGCCAGGATCTCGACCGCATCGAGGCCATCGTCGACGAGGAGATGGAACGGCTGCTGCGCGACGGCCCGACCGCCGAGGAGCTGGAGCGGGCCCGCACCAGCGTCGGCGCCGCCTTCGTCCGCGGCATCGAGCGTATCGGCGGCTTCGGCGGCAAGTCCGACATCCTCGCCGAGAGCCAGGTGTTCCAGGGCGACCCCGGCGCGTGGAGGGCCTCCTACCAGCGCCTGCTGTCCGCCCGGCCGGCCAATCTGACCGAAGCCGGGCGCGAGTGGCTGACCGACGGCAGCTATTCGCTGCAGGTCCTGCCCTTCCCCGACTACGCAGCCAGCGCGACGGGCGTGGATCGCAGCCAGGGCATGCCGCCGCCCGGATCGACCGAACAGGCGGTCTTCCCCGACATCGAGCAGGCGCAGCTGTCGAACGGCATGAAGGTGCTGTTCGTGCGGCGCGAGAGCGTGCCCACGGTGTCCATGAACCTGATCCTCGACGCCGGCGCGGTGGTCGATGCGGACGCCCGGGCGGGGTTGGCCCAGCTGACGCCGTCGGTGATGACCAACGGCACCGATACTCTCGACGCGCTCGAGATCAGCGACCGGCTGCAGCTGCTGGGCGCCACCCTTGGGGCCGGCTCCGGCACGAATTCGACCAACGTCTCGATGACGGCGTTGAGCTCGCGGCTCGATCCGTCGCTGGACCTTTACGCCGACGTGATCCTGAACCCCGCCTTCCGGCCCGAGGACTTCGAGCGCGCGCGGGCCCAGCAGATCGCCGGCATCCAGCAGGCCGACCGCAACCCCGGCGCCATCGCCCGCCGGGTGCTGAACCGGGACATCTACGGTCCGGAGAGCCCCTACGGTCGTCCGGCTTCCGGGACCGCCGAAACGGTCGCCGCCCTGACCCCCGCCGACGCCGAAGCCTGGCACGCGACCTGGTTCCGGCCCGACAACGCCACCCTGGTGGTGGTCGGCGACACGACCCTGGCCGAGCTGACGCCGAAGCTGGAGCGGGCCTTTGCGGGCTGGCGGGCGCCCTCGACGCCGTTGCCGGAGCGGCCTGGCCCCGCCGACGCGCCGGAGGCGGGGCAGCCGCGGGTGCTGATCGTCGACCGCGCCGGACCGCAGTCGACCATCATCGCCGGCCGCGCGGTGGCGGCGTTCGATCCGGCCACGGAGGCGGCGATCGACACCATGAACACCGCCCTGGGCGGCGCCTTCACCAGCCGCATCAACATGAACCTGCGCGAGGACAAGGGGTGGTCCTACGGCGCCGGCGGCGGCGTACCCTTCGGGCGTGGTGAGCGGATCTATGCAGTCAGCGCCGGCGTGCAGTCGGACAAGACCGCCGAGAGCCTGGTCGAACTGCGGCGCGAGCTCACCGAGGTGGTCGGCGATCGTCCGCTGACCGACGAGGAGATCGCCGCGGCCCGCGCCAATATGGTCCAGGGCATGGCCGGCAACTGGGAGACCAACGCCGCCATCGCCGACGAGCTCCAGAACATGGTCGTCTGGGGGGTGCCGCACGACTACTACGACACCTACGCGACCCGGGTGAGCAGCATGGACGGCGCGCAGGCTACCGAGGCCGCCCGCGGGATCGTCGGCGACGGACCCACGACCTGGGTGGTGGTCGGCGACCGGGCCTCTATCGAGCCGAAGATCCGTGCGCTCGGCATCGGCGACGTGCAGGTGGTGGACATCCACGGCCAGCCGGTCCCGTAGGGCCGGGTCGCCGCGGACGAAAAGCGGGGGCGGGTCCGGCGAGGGCCCGCCCCTTCTTCGTCGGCGGCTCCTAATCGGGGGCCCGGCGCATTTCCGTGACGACGTCAGCGGGCGGTCGGCTGCTCATGGTCCCTGCGTTCGCGAGCCACGCGTCCAGTCGCGCGTTGATGGCGCGACAGGGGGCGATGTCGATGACCTGGGCGATGCAGGCGGTCTGGAAGGCGACGACCTCCGCGGCGGTGCAGGCGGCGCCCTCGCGCCAGCCGGTCTCGCTCAGGCAACCGCGTCCGTAGCGCCAGTGGTACTCGCTGCCGGCGGTGCGGCCGTAGCGCCAGAAGTAGGACGAGCCCGCTTCGCGACCGTAGCGCCAGAAGTAGGCCGACCCGCTCCGATTGCCGAAAACCAGATAGTAGAAGGAGCCCGTCCGGTCGCCGTAAAACAGATCGTGGCCGGAAGGGTAGCGGTCGCCGTACTCGAAGTAGTGACGGGAAAGCGGTCCTCGCCCGTCGTCCCATTCCCGTTCGCCCCAGGCGTAGCCGGGCGAGGTCTGGGGCGCGGCGGCGAGCACGGCGGCGGCGAGGGCGGCTGCGAGCATGGCGGGTCTACCGGTCGGAGTGGCGCATGCGCGCAAGGATGTCGGCGAAATAGCCGGGGCCCGCGAAGTCGGAGCGGGTCGCCCAATCGTCGAACAGGGCGTTGACGGCGCGGCAGGGGGCGATGTCGATGGCCTCGGCCACGCACAGGACCTGCAGGACTCTCACCTCCGCCGCGGTGCAGCTCGTGGTGTTGGCCCACCCGTAGCGGCTCAGGCAGCCGCGGCCGTTCTCCCAGTAATGCCGGCTGCCCGGCTCGTGCCCGTTCCTCCAGAAGTGGCGACTGCCGGGACGCACGCCATTCTCCCAGAAGTGGGACGACCCCGCCGAGGTGGCGTTGAACAGGTGATGGATGGACCCGGGCCGGGTGCTGTTGAGCAGGTAGTGGGCTGACGGAAACCCGGTCCGGTTCTCGAAATAGTGGCGCGACAGAAAGCCGGCGCCGTTGCGCCACTCGTGCTCGCCCCATCGTGCGGGTTCGCCGGCCGCTGGAGCGGTGGTCTGGGCGACGAGGGCGAGGGCGATGGCGGCGGCGAGCATGCAGGCTCCGTCGTGGCGCTGATGCCGCGAAGGCTGCTGCGGAGCCGCCGCAAGGTCAATGCCGCGGCCCTTCCGGAACCTGACGGGCCCGATGGTCGTCCAAGCGCTGAAAAACACCTCGTGGGGGCTGCCTCGGATGATCCGCTTGAAGGTGACGCTATGGGAGCCGTTGATCCGTACAGACAGATTCGATGAACCTGTCTGTACGCGCGGCGCCGCAGGCGGGCGCGCCAACAGCTTGCCGGGTCGCAACATTCGAAAGCTTCAGCAGCCGTTGAAGGCCTTTTGCAGCACGCTGGGTTCAGTCGGGTGCAAGGTCCGTGATCCCCAGCTCTTGCAGTGAGCGGGAGATGGGGCGCCGCCAACCCGTCTCGCCCCGGGCTCGAGCATCCGCGAGCGCATCCTCAAGAGCGAAGGGGTCATCGACGCGCAGCGCCTCAATGAGTGCGCCGGCCTGTGCGAGATCCTTGGCTCTCTTCAAGCGGCTCGCGGCGTCTCTCCGTTGGGCGAGGATCAGCTTGTGCACGGCGAAGCGCGCCGGCTGAGGTACGTTGACCAGAACGCCCGAACCCCAAAGCGCGGCTGTGCGCACCGCATCTTCGATCAGCCAGGCCAGATGCTGCAGCGGCGCCGCTCCTGCAGCCAGGGCTGCAAGTTCGAGCGGATTGGGATCGTCTCGTTTGCGGGTGGGCGTTACGAGCTCCACGAGATAACCGTCGGCGTTCCGAAATCTCGACCGAGACGCCTTGCGCGAAAGCTGTGGGAGCCCCTCGAACGTCTCGTCCGCGCGCTTGAGGATGGCCTCAAGCTTCTCGGGCGGATCGGCCGTGAGCGCAAGGCTGGCTGCAGCGACATCGACGTCGCCGGTCATGAGCGTCGGAGAAGGCAGACGGCTCCCCACCAAGGGTTCGCTGAGAAGGTAGGCAGAGGTTCCGACGAGCACGGCCCCAGCGCGGAACAGCCCGGCATGTGCGAGTGCATCCAGCACTGCTCCCATTGTTCGATCGGGAGCGGCAATTCCCTGGCTTCTGAGCGTCGACACCAAGCGCCGTCGTTCCGCTGCAAGCGACGCCCCGAGTTGAAGAGCCTTCGCATGCGCCTCGGCTTCCTTGTCGCCAGCCTTGCCGACAAACTGATCTATACGGGTGCTGCCGACCCGGACTTTCGCATAGATGTATTCGCCGGCCTGTGTCGTCCGACGATAGACGGATCCAGCCGCGGGAGCGGTCTCGAGCTGTTGTTGCAGCTCTGCGATGAGGGTGCGCAGCGTCGGGCTGATGGGTCGCCTCATACAGACACTTATGCCGAACCTGTCTGTATAAAGCGAGCGGTTCGTGACCGACGGTACGCGTGCGAGCGTGCTGTCTGCAAAGCGACCCGCGGCAGTCGCCTCAGACGTCGTAGAAGCCCCGGTACCACTCCACGAAGCGGTGGACGCCGACGTCGATGGGCGTCTTCGGGTCGTAACCGAGCGCCAGACGAGTCTCGGTCACGTCGGCTTCGGTGCGGGTCATCTCGCCCTCCTGGGTCGGCAGGACGTTGAGGATCGCCTTCCGCCCCAACGCCTGTTCCAGCACCTCTATGTAGCGCGACAGCTTTTCGCGCCGGCCGGCGCCGAGATTGAGCAGCCGCCAGGGCGCGACGCCGCTGGTCGCCTGGCCCGGTGCGTCGGCGCGCCAGGCCGGATCGGCGGCCGGGACGTCATCGAGGGCGGCGACCACGCCGTCCACGATGTCGTCGACGTAGGTGAAGTCCCGCTCCATGACGCCCTCGCCGTAGACGTCGATCGGCCGGCCCTCGAGAATCGCGCCGGTGAACTTGAACAGGGCCATGTCCGGACGGCCCCACGGGCCGTAGACGGTGAAGAAGCGCAGGCCCGTCGAGGGGATGCCGAAGATGTAGGCGTAGGAATGCGCCATCGCCTCGTTGGCGATCTTGGTGGCGGCGTAGACGTTGAGCGGGTGGGCGACCCCCTGCTGCACCGAGAAGGGCAGGGCCGCGGAGGCGCCGTAGACCGAGCTGGTCGAGGCGAACACGAGATGCTCGGCCTGCACCGCGCGGGCGCCCTCCAGCACGGTCAGGAAGCCGATGACGTTGGAGTCGACGTAGCTCTCCGGATTCTCGACGCTGTAGCGGATGCCGGCCTGGGCCCCGAGGTGAACGATGCGGCGCGGCGCGTGCTCGGCGAACAGGGCGCGCATGCCGTCGCGGTCGGCGAGGTCGAGGGTGTGATGGACATAGCCCGGCAGGGCCTGGAGCCGCTCAAGCCGCGCCCGCTTGAGGGCCGGGTCGTAATAGGCGTTGAGATTGTCGACGCCGACGACGGTCTCGCCGCGCGCCAGCAGCCGGCGCGCGGTGTGATAGCCGACGAAGCCGGCCGAGCCGGTGACGAGGACGGGACCCTTGCTCATCCGCCCTCGTTAGCTCCGGCGGGGCCGTTGCACCAGCGTCAGCGGGCGTAGCGCTCCTCGACGGGGGCGTAACGATCCCAGACGGCGCGGTCGGCCAGCGAGCGGAGCAGCTTGACGTATTCGGCGTGCGTCCAGGCCAGGGGAGTGGCGGAGTTGGTGCCCTGGCCGAGCTCGTAATCATGCGCCGTCGGGTGGCCGACGCCGTCCCATGCCTGCTCCGGCAGCAGCAGTCCGCCGTTGGCGAAGGATTCCATGCCGCGAACGTAGACGTTGCGGATCGGGGTCAAGTCGCTCTCGCCCCGCGCGAGGCGGACCGACAGCTCATAGTGCCCGCGCTCGCCGGTGAAGAAGGGCCACAGCCGGCCGCGCTGGCCGGGGTGCATCTCGCCGCCGACGCCGTAGTTCCCGCCGGTGTCGGTCTGCTCGCCGTAGCCATCGTTGCCGTAGCGGCGGAAGGCGGGGACGCCGTTCACGTCGTAGCGGACGCGAAAGCGATCCTCGCGGGTCTGGTCGTCGTATTCGGGCAGGGTGGCGAGGATGGAGGAGGCGCCCGGCGCGCGCACGCCGTAGCGGACCAACTCAAGGAAGCCGCCGTCGATGATCTTGTCTTCCGCATGCGCCGGCTGGCCGTTGTTCTCGCCGATCGGGGCCTTGTCGTTGGGATCCTCGTTGCGGGTGATGCGCACGAAGTAGCGGCCGTCGCCCCATTCGCCGTTGGTGGTGAACATCCGGCTCTCGATCTTCGAGGCGTAGTCGTCAGCGGCGGCCTGGTAGCGGTCGGCCGAGGCCGGATCGCCCGAGGCGCGGGCGATCTCGGCGGCCGTGGTCAGGCCGGCGATGACGGCCGCGGTGGTGGAGGGCGAATAGCCCTCCTGCTCCTCCCAGCGTTCCTGCTGGGTCCACGGCGGGGTGATGGTTCGGTCGTTCCAGAGGATGCCGACCGTGCCGCCGTCGACGAGGAAGTCGGCGGCCGGCTTGATCATCCGGCCGTACATGGCGGTCATCTCGGCGTCGGAAACGAGGCCGGCCTTCCACAGCTTCCAGCCCAGCATGATCGGCATGGCCGTCTGGTCGAGCTGGACCCCGACCCATTCGATCTCGCCGTCGACGTGGGTCTTCTGCAGGAACCAGCCGGTCGCGCCGGTATTGCCGGGGGTGTCGGCGTCGACCTGCACCTGCGGCAGGTATCGGAAGGCGGCCAGCGGGCTCTCCGTGTCGCCGAGCGCCAGCAGCGCCATGGCGACCTGGTAGAAGTCGCGCGGCCAGACCGCCTTGTAGCCGGTCGAGGGATTGGAGGCGTCGACGGTGTCGCCCCACGGGTTCGACAGCGAGGCGATCAGGGCGCCGGCGTGGGTGCGGTCCTCCTGCACCTTGAGCATCAGGGCCGAGGCGTAGGCCAGCCGGCCGCCGTCGGTGGACTGTTCGGCGAGGCGGGGCAGCTGGTCGAGGGAGGCGATGTAGTCCTCCCAGCCGACGCGCTCGCCCTCGCCGTTGAAGCGCGCGAGGACCTCGTCGAGGCCGGCGGCAAAAGAGGCGTCGGCTGCAGCGGCCGCGGCGGCGCGGGTGTCGCCGAAGCCGATCACGAAGTCGCGGGTCAGCGACTGACCGGCGCGGATCGTGGGCAGAGCGCCAGTCAGCATGATGTTGCCGGGGGCGTCGCCGGTCGTGCGGTAGAGGGCGTCGAGATCCCCGTCGGCGAGGTCGGTCAGACCGTCCGAGGCGCCGACGAAGCCGGCGCTGGCGGCCGCGAAGGGCTGACTGGGGCGCAGCGCCATGTGGACGTCGCCCTCCGAGGCGAAGAGGCCGCTCGTCATCGCCTCGCCCTGGTCGCCCACCCCGGTGTTGGCCATGTGCGGCTCAAGCAGAAGGTAGGGCGTGATGTCCCCCTCCAGCGCGCGGAGCGTCGTGCGGACCACCAGCGCCTGCCGCTCGGGATCCGTGAAGATGCGCTTCTCGATCTGGTAGCGACCAGCCTTGTCCGTGGTGATCACACGGTAGGCGGGGGAGAGGGGGCGCCCTTGCGCGTCCACGTGCAGATATTCCGTGCGGTGGGTGGTGTCCGTGCCCTCGACCGACGAGCCGTCTTCGGTGACCACGGCGAAGCGCAGCTGCTTGATCTGGGCCTCGTGGATCAGGCCGTACATGGTCTCGGTCAGGACACCGTCGGCGATGGAGAACCAGACGCGGGACACGTCGCCGGTGGAGCCCCCATCGCGGTACTGGCCGTCGACGTAAGCCTCGTACGAGGCGCCGGCGCCAGTCTTGGCGGCGTTGACCCATGTGGGCGCAGCGCCGGGCGCGCCGGGGGCGACCGAGGGGACAGGGTCGAGCGCTACGCTCCCGTCCGGCATGGCCGGCGTCGAGGCGCAGGCGCCGAGGGCGACGAGGGCGGTTCCGGCGAGGAGGGTCGGGATCAGGCGCATGGCGGGCTCGTCAGGCTAAAGGCGGCAGCAGGAAGGTCAGGGGGACGTCGAGGCGCTGGTTCCAGCTGGCCTCGTTGTGCGCGGCGCCGGGGAAGACCAGCGAGCGAAAGCGGTCGGGGCCCCAGCCGGCGGCGCGAACGGTTTCGTCGATGCGCGACTGGAACTCGGCGTAGAAGGTGTCGAGCGTCTCGTCGCCGCGATCGAAGTAGAGGCGATGGGCTCCGGGCGGCGGCAGGCCGTCGCGCACCACGCCGGTCCAGGCGGCGACCAGCCGCTCGCGCCACTGGTCAAGGGCGGCCGGGTTCTCCAGCGCTTCGATCTTCAGCGGCCAGTGGGTCGAGACGCAACCTGCCGCGCCGAAGACGTCGGGCCGGGTCATCAGGGCGTGGAGCGAGATCAGCCCGCCCATGCTGGAGCCCATGATCACGGTGTCGTCGCGGCCGGGGCGGGTGCGGTAGGCGCTGTCGACGAACGGCTTCAGCTCGTTGACGAGGAAACGCAGGTAGCCGTCCGAGAGCGGTTCGCCGCCGTAGATGCCGAGGAGGTCCGTCCGCATGTCCCCGGGCAGGGCGCGGATCAGGCCGGAGGGCAGGTATTCGCGCAGGCGCAACGGCGTGTTGCCGACGCCGACCACGATTGGCGTGCGGACCTGGCCAGTTGCAGCCAGGCGGGCCAGGTGCTCGTCCACGCCCCATTCGGCGCCATAGGGTGCGCGGCCCGCGTCAAACAGGTTCTGGCCGTCGTGCATGTAGAGCACCGGCCAGCGGGCGGCGGGGTTCTCGTCATAGCCGGGCGGCAGCCAGACGGTGATGTCGCGCGGCCCGGCGTGGGCGGAGGGGAAGGCGGGGTGTTCGACCAGCCGACCCTGCCGGGGGGCGTCGGCGCGCGCGGCCGAAGCCATGGGCAGGGCGGCGAGCCCGGCCAGCAGGCTGCGCCGCGACGGGGTCACGCGCCCTCCTTGGGGACCAGCAGGCTGGCGCCGGCGGCGATCAGGAAACTGACGGCGCCGAGGATGAGGGCGAAGATCGGCTGGCCGCCGAAGACGCCGTTCAGCACGGCCCCGAGGAGGGTGGCGGCGACCAGCTGGGGCACGACGATGAAGATGTTGAAGACGCCCATGTAGAGGCCCATCTTCCGGCCCGGCACGGCGTTGGCGAGGATGGCGTAGGGCATCGACACGATGCTGGCCCAGGCGAAGCCGACGCCGATCATCGGTAGCCACAGCATGGCCGGATCGCGGATCAGGAAGACGCCGAGGAAGCCGGCGGCGCCCAGCGTGAGGTTGACTGCGTGGGCGCCGCGCAGGCCGGTGCGGGCGGCCAGCACCGGGATCAGGAAGGCGGCGAGGGCGGCGACGCCGTTGTAGACGCCCATCAGCACCCCGACCCAGTTGGCCCCCTCGCCGTAGCCGGCCGAGGTCGGGTCGGGCGAGCCGTAGTGAACGGCGGTGACCGCCGGGGTCAGGTAGATCCACATGGCGAACAGGGCGAACCAGCTGAAGAACTGGACCACGGCCAGGCCCTGCATGGTCTTCGGCATGGCGAAGATGTCGCCCATGATGGCGGTCAGGGCGTTGGAGCGCCCGGCCGCCTCGAGGGCGCCTGCGGCCATCTGCATCAGTCCGAAGGCGAGCACGAAGCCGGCGAGGATGTAGAGCTCCTTCTGCAGCTCGAAGGCGCCCACCGCCGCCACGCTGAGAGAGCCGGCGAGAGCCCACAGAAGCCCGCCGGTGTACCAGGCCGATTGCGTGCGGGCGGCGCCCGGCGCGTGACCCGCGTCGCGCCCGGCCTCGAAGGCGTCGAGCTGTGCGGGGCTGTATTCGCGGGTGGTGAAGACGGTCCACAGCACCGCCGCCAGCAGGGCCGCGGCGCCGACGTAGAAGGAGATGCGGACCGCCATCGGCACCACGCCCTCGGGCGCGGTGGACGCAACCGAGAACCACTCAGTCAGCATCCACGGCAGGCAGGAGGCGAACACCGCGCCAGCGCCGATGAAGAAGCTCTGCATCGCATAGCCCGCAGTGCGCTGCTCCTCGGGCAGGTTGTCGCCGACGAAGGCCCGGAACGGCTCCATGGTGATGTTGATCGAGGCGTCCATGATCCAGAGCATCGACGCCGCCATCCAGAGCCACGGGCTGTGGGGCATGATGATCAGCGCCAGGGTGGTCAGGATGGCGCCGACCAGAAAATAGGGCCGGCGCCGGCCGAGCCGCGTCCAGGTGCGGTCGCTGAAATAGCCGACGATGGGCTGGACCAGCAGGCCGGTCAGGGGAGCCGCGATCCACAGGATGGCAAGGCTGTCGACCTCGGCGCCGAGGGTCTGGAAGATGCGGCTGGTGTTGGCGTTCTGCAGGCCGAAGCCGATCTGGATGCCGAAGAAGCCGACGCACATGTTCCATATCGACCATCCGCTCAGGCGCGGGCGCACGGCGGCGGCGGCGCCGGGAGCGAGGCCTTCGGGGGTGGTGGTGGTCATGGGCGTCGGCCTCCCCGCCGATCGTCAGGTCAACGGCGGGCGCGGCCCAGCGGCACGAAGCGGATGGCCTGGCCGCCGCCGGGGGCGAGGCGCAGGGTCAGCACGTCGGCCGAGGTGACCTCGCGGGCCGAGATGTCGATGGCTGTGCGGTGGTCGGTGAAGTTGGCCCCCGGACCGTCGGCGTAGATCTCGGCGCGGTAGCGGCGGCCGGGATCGAGGAAGCCGAGCGGGGCGGTCAGCACGCGCGGGCGTTCGTCGGTGATCGAGCCGAGGAACCACTCATCCGAGTTGCGGTCCTTGCGGGCGATGGTGACGAAGTCGCCGACTTCGCCGTTCAGCACCCGGGTGTCCTCCCAGTCGACGGCCACGTCCTTGATGAACTGGAACGGGGCCGGATTGGCCTCGTAGTTCTCCAGCAGGTCGGCGGCCATCTGGATCGGGCTGTAGATGACCACATAGAGGGCCAGCTGCTTGGCCCAGGTGGTGGCCACGCCCTCAGGGACGCGAGTCTGCATGCCGAAGATGCCGGGGGTGTAATCCATCGGCCCGGCCAGCAGGCGGGTGAAGACCAGGTTGGGTTCGTGCTCCGGCGGATTGGCCGGCTGGCCCCAGGCGGCGTACTCCATGCCGCGCGCGCCCTCGCGGCTGATGGTGTTCGGATATGTCCGGCGCAGGCCGGTGTCCTTGATCGGCTCGTGGGCGTTGACCGCGACCTCGTACTTCGCCGCCGTCTCGACGACGTGCAGGTGGTGCCGGGCCATGTGCTGGCCCTCGTGCCAGGCCAGGGCCGAGCCGCCGTTTCCGTCGGCCACGCGGGCCCCGCCGGCGTCGGCGACGTAGCCGGTCTTCACCGAATGCCAGCCGAAGCGCTGCATCTGCGCGAAGGCGGCGTCCAGCTGCTGCTCGTAGTGGAAGGCGTTGCCGCCGGTCTCGTGGTGGCCGACGATCTCGACGCCCTTCTGGCGGGCGTAGGCGGCGACGCGCTCGATGTCGAAGTCGGGGTAGGGCTGGGTGAAGCTGTAATTCCAGCCGGTCCCGAACCACTCGCCGTCCCAGCCGACGTTCCAGCCCTCGACCAGCACGCCGCCGAAGCCGTGCTCGGCCGCGAAGTCGATGTGGCGCATGGTGTATTCGGTGGTGGCGCCGTGCTTGGGACCCGAGTTCCAGCTTCTGGTGTCGAGGTGCATGTCCCACCAGATGCCGACGTATTTCATCGGCTTGAACCAGCTGACGTCGCCCAGCTTGTTGGGCTCGTTGAGGTTCAGGATCAGGCTGGATTCGACCAGCCCGCCGGCCTGGTCGGCGATCTGCAGGGTGCGCCAGGGGGTATGGAAGGGGGCCTCGCGCACGACCGCCGCGCTGGTCAGGCCCGGCGTCAGCATGGCGCGGAATTTGCCGCCCTCGACCCGGCGCAGGTTCATGCCGGAATAGTCGACCAGCGCCGCCTCGTGGATCGAGATGTGGGTCCCGTCCTCGAGCCGCATCGTCAGCGGGGTCTGGCTGACGCCGACCGCGTCGATGTCGGTCCGGTTGTAGAGGTATTCGGCGCGATTGTACTCGAAGGCCGGCAGCCACCAGGCCGTGCCCGGGTCGGCGACCGCGAACTCGGTCAGCTCGGCGCCGATGTTGACGGTCTTGAGGTTCTCCTGCTCCGGGAACTCGTAGCGGAAGCCGAGGCCGTCGTCGTAGAGGCGGAACACCACGTCCATGCGGCGCATGTCGCCCCAGCGTTCCTGCAGCTGGACGCGCAGCTCGTTGTAGCGGTTGCGGATGAAGCGGCGCTCGCCCCACGGCTGCTCCCAGGTCTCGTCATGGCTGGTGACGCTCTGATCGAGGATGCCGAAGGCGCGCTCCAGCTTCTTCGCGTCGGTGAGCAGGAAACCCAGCCGGGACGGGGCGATGATCCGCCGTCCCAGCCGGCTGACCGAGTACGAGACGAAGCCGTCGTTGTTGGCCTCCACCTCGACGGAGAGCACACCCTCCGGGGAGGCGGCGCGGGCGACGCCCGGCTGCGGCCCGCCGGCCGGGGCGGCTTCCTGGGCCGAAGCGGCGACCGGAACCGCGGCGATCGCGGCGCTGGTGGTGATCAGGGAACGGCGGTTGATCATCGGGAGACGCTCCGGGAACAGGGACTTGCCAAGCGCGGCCGCAGCGGCGCAGAACAAGCAAGGTTTGCAGCAAAATTTGCAGCCATGCCATTCGCGAGAAACCAAACGTGAGCCGCCGCAACACCCGCCTCGAGGATCTGGCCCGGCTGGC
This sequence comes from Brevundimonas viscosa, assembly GCF_900116065.1. Lineage (GTDB taxonomy): Bacteria > Pseudomonadota > Alphaproteobacteria > Caulobacterales > Caulobacteraceae > Brevundimonas > Brevundimonas viscosa. Next base: position 37,343 of record NZ_FOZV01000001.1, on the reverse strand, counting down.
GGGCGTGTCGATCTCGACGGCCTCGCGCGCCCTCAACGACAGTCCGGCGGTGAACCCGCGGACCAAGCAGCTGATCTGGAAGCTGGCGCGCGAGCATGATTATCCCTTCCGGCGCTACATGCCCTCGGGCCCGGTCGGCGCGGAGGGGGTGATCGCCCTGGTCACGCCTCGGCCGCAGGGACGCGAAGGGCGGCTGAGCGACCCGTTCTTCCTGGAACTGCTGGCCGGCGTCGGCGAGGCGGCGCGCGAGCGCGGCTGCGACGTGATCCTGAGCCATTTCTCGCCGATCAGCTATGAGGATCTGGTCGCGGCGATGAACACCCGGGCCGACGGAGTGATCTTTCTCGGGCAGAGCTTCCTGCACCAGAGCCTGAACCGGCTGGCCGAGACCGACGGCCGCTTCGTGGTCTGGGGCGCCCAGATGCCGGACCAGCTGTACTGCTCGGTCGGATCGGACAACCTCGCCGGCGGCCGCCGCGCCACGCGGCATCTGGCGCGGCTCGGCCGCAAGCGCATCGTCTTCCTCGGCGATCTGGACCCGCCCGAGGCCATGCAGCGCCACCGCGGCTACCTGGAGGCGCTGGAGCAGACCGGGCTCGGCGTCGACCCGGAGCTGATCATCGAGGCCCATTTCGAGGTCGAGTCGGCCGAGGCCTCGGTCGACGGCCTGATCCGGCGCGGCGTACCCTTCGACGGCATCGTCTGCGCCTCGGACCAGATCGCGCTGGGCGCCGTGCGGGCCCTGTTGCACGCCGGCCTGCGCGTGCCGGAGGACGTGTCGGTGATCGGTTTCGACAACGTCCCGTTCAGCCGCTACGCCCGCCCGGCCCTGACCACGATCGCCCAGGACACCATGAAGGCGGGGCGGCTGCTGGTCTCCAAGCTGATCGACAACCCCGGCGACTCCGTCGGCCGGTCGGAACGGATCCCGACCGACCTGATCGTGCGCGAGAGCTGCGGGGGCTAGACTCATCCCTCCGCCAGGACCAGTCCGCCCATCGGCGGCAGGGTTCCGGCGGAGCCGGACGGAAGGTTGACGCTCTCCACCAGCCGCCAGCCGGGCGGCGGGCTCCACTCGACCGGATCGAGGCCGAGGTTGAACACGCAGAGCAGACGCTCGCCGCCGAGGACGCGTTCGAAGCAGATCGCCCCGTCCGGCGCGTCGAGCAGGCGCATGTCGCCGCGCGCCAGCGCCGGATGCGCCTTGCGCAGGGCGATCAGGCGGCGCGTGGCGTGCAACATGGAGGCGGGGTCCGCTTCCTGGCGATCCACCGCGAGGGCGAGGTGGCGCGGATCCAGCGGCAGCCAGGGTTCGCCGGTGGAGAAGCCGGCCCCGGGCGCGTCGGCCTTCCACGGCATCGGCGTGCGGGCGCCGTCGCGGCCGAGGGTCTGGGGCCAGTTGGCGATGGCCTCGGGGTCCTGCAGCCGTTCGAAGGGAACCTCCGCCTGGGGCAGGCCCAGCTCCTCGCCGTAGTAGACGAAGACGTTGCCGCGCAGGCACATCAGCAGCAGCATGGCCATCTCGGCGAAGGCGCGCGGATCGCGACCCCGGGACCAGCGCGAGATGGCGCGCGGCGCGTCGTGGTTGGAGAAGGTCCACGACGGCCAGCCTTGACCGTCCCGGCCGTGCCAGGCCTCGGCGCCCGCGCGCACCAGCTGGCATTCGAGCGTCGGGGCATAGAGGTAGAGGAAGCCGTAGGCGCTGTTCAGGCGATCGTCGCCTGAGGTGAAGGCCTGCATCTCGCGTTCGGCGTGGTCGCCGCCGACCTCGGCGACCGAGAAGCGGCCGCCGTAGCGGTCGGTGAGCGCGCGGATCCGCTTCAGGAAGTCGACGATGGCCGGGTGAGACTGGTTGTGGACCTTGTCCTGGAAGTCGAATGGCCGCGTCCGCTTGCCGCCCGGGGGCAGGGGCGGATTGTCCCGCAGTTCGGGGTCGTGCATGGCGAAATTGATGGCGTCGAAACGGAAGCCATCCACCCCACGATCCAGCCAGAAGCGCGCCGCTTCCAGCAGGGCGTCCTGCACCGCCGAATTGTGCACGTTCAGCTGCGGCTGCTCGGGCAGGAAGTTGTGCATGTAGTACTGGCCGCGCCGGGCGTCCCAGGTCCAGGCGGGACCGCCGAACACCGACTGCCAGTTGGTCGGCGGCGAGCCGTCGGGCCTTGCGTCGGCCCAGACGTACCAGTCGGCCTTCGGACCGTTGCGCGACTGGCGGCTCTCGCCGAACCAGGCGTGCTGGTCCGAGGTGTGGGCGAAGACGAGGTCGGTGATAACCTTCAGGCCCAGGCGGTGCGCCTTCTCCACCAGGGCGTCGAAATCGGCCAGCGTCCCGAAGATGGGATCGACGCCGCAATAGTCGGCCACGTCGTAGCCGAAGTCGCGCATCGGCGAGGTGTAGAAGGGGCTCAGCCACACCGCGTCGACGCCCAGCGAGGCGATGTGGCCGAGGTGGTCGGCGATCCCCTTGAGATCGCCGACGCCGTCGCCGTTCGAGTCGGCGAAGCTGCGCGGGTAAACCTGATAGATGACCGCCCCGCGCCACCATTCGGCGGCGTCGGCACGGGCGGCGGGATGTTCGAGAATCTGGGCGGTCACTCGGAGCCTTCGGAAACGCAGACGAGGTAGCCCAGGGCGGGCACGGAGACGGAGAGGGCGCCCGGCGCGGCGGCCCGGGCGGGACACTGGCCCAGCGCGGCGCGCCAGGCGAGGGAGGTCGTCTCGACGGGCACGTTGACGTCGCGCGCCGCGGTCGAGGTGTTGAAGACGACAAGGGTCTCGCCGGTCTCGTCGAGGCGCGAGAGGGCGAGGATTCCCGGCTCCTGGTCGGCGACCCGCACCTTGACCGCGCCGCGACGCAGGCGGACGTCGGCGGCGCGGACCCGGGTCATCTCCGCGATCCGCCGGTACATGTCGGCGCCTTCGTCGAAGGGGCCGGCGGCGGAACCGATGCGCCGGTCGTCGGCGTAGGAGGCGACGCGCGTTTCGAACATGTCCTGGCGCGCACGGCGGTCGTCGCCGTCGCCGGTGAAGCCCTGTTCGTCGCCGTAGTAGATCACCGGAACGCCGCGGCCGAGCAGGACCAGGGCGTGGGCCAGCGTCGCGCGGTCCAGCAGCTCCGCATCGGAGATGTCGGGCATGGCGTGCAGGATCAGATGGCCGATGCGGCCCATGTCGTGGTTGCCGGTGAAGGTCGGCAGCCGCCGGGCCGTCTCCACGCCGCCGGCGTAGATGGCGTCCTCCATCAGCAGGTAGCCCATGGCGTCCGGATGCTGGACGCCGGTGACCATGTTCTGCACCACCCGCTGGTAGGCGAAGTCGAGCACGGTCGGCAGTCCGTCGACGACCGTGTGCATGGCCGCCGTTCCGGATTGGAAGTCGTAGGTCTCGCCGAAGATATGGAAGTTGGGAATGCCGCGCGCGCGCGCCTTTTCCATGATCGCCGGCACGAAGGCCTGCCAGAATTCCGGGTTGACGTGACGGGCGGTGTCGATGCGGAAGCCGTCGATCCCGTAGTCGTCGATCCAGGCGCCGTAGATATCGATGAAGCCCTCGATCACGCGCGGATGCTCGGTGAACAGGTCGTCGAGACCGGCGAAGTCGCCGTCCATGCGCGCCTCGCTGTACCAGGCGCTGTTGCCGCGGTTGTGGTAGAATTCGACGTCGTTCAGCCAGGCCGGGACCTTGCGGGTCTCCTCGCCCTCCGGAACATAGGGCGTGTAGGCATAGTCCGGCCGCACCAGGGTCGTGAAGTCGCTGCCCGGCTCCCCGGTGAAGCCGGAATTGATCGCCTCGCCGTCGAGGCCGCCGCGGCGCTGGTAGGGATAGTCGCCCTTCCAGCGGTAGCCGCAGTCATTGTCCGGGCACTCCCGGTAGCGGATGACGTCGGCGGTGTGGTTGATGACGATGTCGAGATAGACCTTGATGCCGCGCGCGTGCGCCGCCCCGACCAGCGCCCGGAACTCCTCGTTGGTCCCGAAGTGCGGATCGATACGGGTGAAGTCGGTGATCCAGTAGCCGTGGTAGGCCGCGCTCTCGTGCCCGGACTGGCCCTGCACGGGCTTGTTGACGAAGGGCGGCGCGATCCAGAGCGCGGTCACGCCCAGCCCCTGCAGATAGTCGAGGCGCTCCGTCAGGCCTCGCAGGTCGCCGCCGTGATAGAAGCCGGGGTCGGTCGGGTCGTAGCCGGTGGCCAGACGATCGCCGGACAGGCCGCCCTGGTCGTTGGACGGGTCGCCGTTGGCGAAGCGGTCCGGCAGCAGGAAGTAGATCACCTCGTCCTCAGGCGGCCGCTCCCGGAAGCCGCCGGCGGACTGGGCCGCGGCCGGCGCGGCGAAGGCAGCCAGCGCGGCCGTCAACAGGAGCGCGCGCGAGAAGCGGGCCGGCATTGACCGTCCGGGCATGAAGGCGTCCTCCGAAGCGTCCGCCGGCGACATTGGCCGATGGATCAGTTTGCAAGAGTTTGCAGCGGGCGCGCCCGGTGTCAATCCGGCGAAAATACAGAACGAAAATACGGCCCCCGCAGCGCGAATCCCATTGTGCGGCGCGGCAAGGATTAACAGATCGTCACATTTGGGACACGGTGAAGGCGCTCGTGCCGCCGACCGCTTGCGTGTTTGCGATAAGTTTGCATAACTTTGCGATGACGCTGGACGCTTCCACAGAAATGCGCCGGCCCCAGGGAGGTTATGAGATGAGAACCCAGGTCACCCGGCGTGCGCGCCTTCTCGGTGGAGCCGCTCTCGGCGTCGTCGGTTTGCTGGCCATGGCCGGCGCGGCCCAGGCCCAGAGCCAGGACCCGCAGGACGAGCCGACCGAAATCGGCGAGATCATCGTCACCGGCATTCGCGGTTCGATCGAGGCCTCGATTTCGGAGAAGGCCAACAACACCTCGATCGTCGAGGTGATCTCGGCCGAGGACATCGGCAAGCTCCCCGACGTTTCGATCGCCGAGTCGCTGGCGCGCCTGCCGGGCGTGACCTCCCAGCGTCTGGACGGGCGCAGCCAGCTCATCTCCATCCGGGGCCTGGGACCGGACTTCACCACCGCGCTGCTGAACGGTCGCGAGCTGGTCACGACCGGCGACAACCGCGGCGTCGAGTTCGACCAGTTTCCCTCCGAACTGCTCGGCAGCGTGGTCGTCTACAAGACCCCGGACGCCGAGCTGGTCGGCCAGGGGCTGGCGGGCACCGTCGACCTGCGCACTATCCGCCCGCTGGCCTACGGCCGCCGCGCGATCGCGGCGAACTACCGTCACGAGTGGAACGACATCGGCGCGCTGAACTCCGGCACGACCGACCAGGGCGACCGCTACACCCTGTCCTACATCAACCAGTTCGCCGACGACACGGTCGGTCTGGCGCTGGGCTGGGCCCACATGAGCTCGCCCTACCAGTCCGAGCGCTTCAACGCCTGGGGCTATCCGACGATCGACATCAACGACGACCGCTTCGGGCAGACAGTGGGCGGTGTGCGCGTGGCGCGGCCGGGGTACGAGGAGGAGATCGGCCAGCTGGTCACCGGCGGCGTCAAGCCGTACGTGATGTCTTCGGAGCTGGAGCGCGACGGCTACATGGGCGTGCTGGAATGGCGCCCGAACGACCGCCTGCACACCACCTTTGACGCCTTCTACTCGCAGTTCGAGAACACCCAGGTCCTGCGCGGGATCGAGTTTCCGCTATACTGGGGCGGCTCGGCCGGCGCCTGTCCCGGGACTCCGGACGTCTGCCGCCCGGCGCCCACGCTGCGCCCCGACGCGGTGGTCGAGGACGGCCTGATCGTCGCGGGCACCTGGGACAACATCAAGGGCGTCGTCCGCAACGATCTGAACAAGCGTGACAGCGAAATTCTGGCCTTGGGCTGGAACACCGAACTGGTCGCCAACCAGGACTGGACGCTTGAACTCGACCTCAACTACTCGAAGGTCGAACGCAGCGACATCATCCTCGAGACCAACGCCGGCACCGGCCGAAACGTCGCCGGCGCGCTCGACACCCTGGGCTTTGAGCTGACCGACGACGGCGTCACCCGCTTCACCAGCCAGCTGAACTACGCCGATCCGAACCTGATCCGCATCACCAGCCCGCAAGGCTGGGGCGGGGACGTGATTCCGGAAGGCCAGGCGGGCTACATGAACACGCCGACCGTGACCGACGAGATCCGGGCCGTACGCCTGTCGGGGACCCGCACGCTCAGCGGCGCGCCGTTCCGCTCGATGACCTTCGGCGTCAACCACTCCGAGCGCGAAAAGGTCTTCATCAACGACCAGTTCTACATCGGCGTCCCGGGCGGCGGCGACCTGGCGGTGCCTAGCAACCTGCTGCTGGCGCCGACCGACCTCGGCTACCTCGGCATCTCCCAGGTGATCAGCTATGACGCGCTCGCCCTGGTCAACAGCGGCGCCCTGGACCTCATCCGGAACCCCAACGCCGATGTGATCACTGGCAACTGGGAAGTGACCGAGAAGGTCACGACCGCCTACGCCATGTGGGACATTGAACATAACCTGTTCGGCCGGCCGCTGACCGGCAACGTCGGCGTCCAGGTCGTCCACACCGACCAGATGTCGGACGGCTTCTCGGCGCGCCAGGTCGGTCCGGGCGTGGCCGAAACCATCGCGGTGACCGGCGGGGATGCCTACACTGAGTTCCTCCCCAGCACGAACCTGAACGTGGAGATCGCCGACGACACCTTCGTGCGCTTCGCCCTGGCGCGCACCCTGGCCCGGCCGCGCATGGACGACATGCGCGCCTCGCGGAACTACTCGTTCAACGTCGCCAACAACATCCCGGGCGCCGAAGCCGACAGGAACTCCCCCTGGAGCGCCTCGAGCGGCAATCCCGAGCTGCAGCCCTTCATCGCCGACGTGGTCGACTTGTCGCTCGAGAAGTACTTCGCCAACCGGCGGGGCTACGTTGCGCTGGCGGGCTTCTACAAGCACCTCGAGAGCTACGTTTACACCCGCAACCAGATCGTCGACTTCACGGGCTATCCGAGCGGAGGCGTGACGCCGGTGATCAACCTGGGTCTCTCCTCGTCTCCGGACAACGGCGAGGGCGGCTGGATCCAGGGCGTCGAGTTCGCCCTGTCGACGCCGTTCGACATTTTCCACCCGGCTCTGGAAGGCTTCGGCCTCATCTTCAGCGCCTCGGCGACCGACAGCGAGATCCAGCCGGATCCGACCCAGGCGCCAACCGCCCTGCCGGGCCTTTCGGAAACCGTGGTCAACGGCACGGTCTATTATGAGCGCAGCGGCTTCCAGGCGCGCCTCTCGACCCGCTACCGCTCCGACTTCCTTGGCGAAGTGGCCGGCTTCGGCAACGGCCGCACCCTGCGCTCGGTGGCCGGCGAAACGGTGCTGGACGCCCAGGTCGGCTACGAGTTCCAGGACGGTCCGCTCGACGGGCTGTCGATCCTGGCCCAGGCCAACAACCTGACCGACGAGCCGTTCAAGACCTTCCAGAACGGCGACGAGCGTCAGACCATCGACTTCCACCGTTACGGCCGCACCTTTGCGGTGGGCCTGAACTACCGCTTCTGACCGACCCCAACCGGTCAGGGCAGGGGGGCCGCTTCGGGAAACCGGGGCGGCCCTCGTCTTTTCGACGCCTGCGGGCCACTTTTGGTTACGGCCGGCCGCAAAGCGCTGGACGCGGACGCCGCCGGATGGAAGCAAGGACGCCAGGACAAGGCCGCGCGTGCGCACGCCGGCCGCCGGGGAGAGACATGACCGACACCACAGCTTCGCCGCCGTCGCGGACCCAGGGCACGGGCCTCGCCTTCGCCTATGTGACCACCCTGTTCTTCGCCTGGGGCTTCGCCACCTCGCTGATCGACCCGCTGATCGCGGCGGTCCGCAAGGTGTTCGACCTCAGCACCGCCGAGGCCATGCTGACCGCGTCGGCCTGGTTCATCGCCTACGCGGTGGTGTCGGTGCCCGCCGCCGCCGTGCTCAGCAAGCTGGGCTACAGCCGCTCGATCATCTCGGCCCTGGCCGTCATGGTTCTGGGCTGCCTGATCGTGCCGGTGGCGACGATCATGGACTGGTATCCGGGCGTGCTGATCGCCCTGTTCGTCATCGCCTCGGGCGTGACCCTGCTGCAGGTCGCGGCCAACCCGCTGGTTGCGGCGCTCGGCTCGCGCAAGTCCTCGCACGCCCGCCTGAACTTCTCGCAGTTCTTCAACTCGCTGGGCACGACGGTCGGCCCCTGGCTCGGCTCGACGGTGCTGCTGACCGGCGGCGTGTTCGCCGCCGGGGCGGTGGTGACCGCCGCGACCCGCGACGAGTCGCTGCGCAGCATCGACTTCGCCTTCCTGGCGCTCGGCGGCTTCTTCGCCGTGGTGGCCTTCTTCATCTTCACCGCCCGCAAGAAGATCAACGCCGCGGCGGCCGGGGCGGACGAGGGCGGCGGCGTGGCCTCGCCGCTCAAGGCGTTCGGCTCGAAGTGGGCCCTCTTCGGCGCCCTGGCGATCTTCATCTACGTCGGCTCCGAAGTGACCATCGGCGGCCTGCTGACCAACTTCCTGCACAGTCCCACCATCCTGAACATCCCCGAGGCCGACGCCGGACGCATGGTCAGCCTGTACTGGGGCGGCGCCATGGTCGGCCGCTTCATCGGCGCCCTGCTGCTGACCCGCGTCCGGGCCGGCGTGCTGCTGACGGTCAACACCGCGATCGCCGCCGTGCTGTGTCTGGTGGTCACCCAGACGACCGGCGAGACGGCGGCCTGGGCGGCCATCGCGGTCGGCTTCTTCAACTCGATCATGTTCCCGACCATCTTCACCCTGACGCTGGAGCGATCGGGCGCGCCGGCCTCGGCGACCTCGGGCCTGCTGTGCACCGCCATCGTCGGCGGAGCCGTGCTGCCGTACATCGCCGGCCACCTGGTCGACGACGCCGCGGCGGTCTTCAATCCGGCCTTCTACGTGCCGCTGGTCGGCTACATCCTGCTGACCGTGTTCGCCATCGCCTGCGCCCGCTCGAAGGTGCGTGACGGCGACGTCGTGGCGGCGCCCGCGTCGCACTGATCGGCGTGAGCGCGCAGGAACAAGGGCCGCCGGGGCATCCCCGGCGGCCTTTGCGCATTTCGGAGAGTGCGTCCTAGACTGGACGCCTGACGACCGGGGAGCCGTATGAGCCGTCGCCTGTTCCGCAGCCTGTTCGCCGCCCTCCTGCTGGCGCTCGCCGCCGGTCCCGCCTGGGCCGAGGTCACCCTGACCTTCTACGCCCATCCCGGCGCGCGCATCCGCGGCGGCGAACTGCTGTTCCCGCACGCCTTCGTCCACGCTGTCGGCGTCCTCGACGACACGGGCGAGCCGGTCGACTGGGCGGCCGGGTTCACGGCGAAGAACCCGGGGCCGCAGCTGCTGTTCGCACGCGGCGCCGGCGTGGTGCTCGAGCCCGACCCCCGCTATGTCGGGGAGGGGCGGCCCTATCTGTCGCTGACCGTGGACGACGCCGTCTACCGCGCGCTCCGCGCCCGCGCGGACTGGTGGAACGGGCCGGAGGGATCGGTCTACGATCTGCGCCGTCGCAACTGCATCACCTTCATCGCCGACCTCGCCCGGCTGGCGGGGCTGCAGACGGCAGGCGAGCCATCGATGAAGCCGGGAACCTTTCTCGAGGCGACGGCGGCGCTGAACCCCGCGGCGGCCTGGACGGGCGGGTCGCCGGAGTTCGCTGCGCGCCCGGACACTGTTCCACCTGTGGTAGTAGTTCCCGCACCCGCGGCTGCGACCGGCCTCTGACCACGGCGCTCTGAGACTTCTGTCCGGATCCGGGCGTCCACCGCAGCGGGCTGCAGCGCGGGGAGCGCACCCTGTCGCCCTCTAGCGGTGAAGCTCCGGAAATCGATTGCCAATCGCCGGTGACGGGTCATAGGGTCTGGAACCAGTATTTCGGGGATGTGGGCGATGCGCAACCGTAGCGTGAAGGGCATGATCGTCACCGCGGCGGTCGCGGCCATGCTGACGCCTTTGGCCGCCTGTGGCGGCGGCGGCGGCGGCGCCTCGGGCGGGGTTGTGACGCCAGTGCCGCCTCCGCCCCCTCCGCCTCCGCCGCCCCCTCCGCCTCCGCCGCCACCCCCTCCGCCGCCGCCGCCGCCCCCGCCGCCGCCTCCTCCTCCTCCGCCCTCGCCGACCTCGGCGGAGTACCTGCGCAACTACGGCGTCGGGAACTCGGGCGCGATCACGGCGTGGAACGCGGGCGCGACGGGCGCCGGCGTCAACATCGGGGTCATCGACTCCGGCATCGATTTCAACCAGGCCGACATGGTCGGCCGGATATCGCCGCTGTCGATCGACGTGGTGGCCGGGCGCAACACGCCCACCGGCACGATCGGCGCCGGCGGCGAGCCCGCCCACGGCACCACGGTCTCGGGCGTGATCGCCTCGAACTTCAACGGCTTCGGCACCATCGGGACGGCCTATGAGTCGACCATCATCTCGATACGGGCCGATGTCAGCGACTGCACCGATCCCGAGGACACCGTCTGCTTCAAGTCCACGGACCTGATCGCCGCCATCGACTACGCCATCGCCAACAGGGTGCCGATCGTGAACATGTCGCTGGGCGGCGAGGGGCCGCTCGGCGCCGGCTTCGAGGCGGCGCTGCAGCGGGCGGTCAACGCCGGCATCGTGTTCACCATCGCCGCGGGCAACGCCGGCGACGAGCCCACCGGCGGCAACCCCGAATGGCCCGGCCGGTACGCCACCGACATTCGCTTCGCCGGCAGCATCATCGTCGTCGGGGCGCATGACGCCGCCAACCAGATCGCCGCCTTCTCGAACCGGGCCGGCGTCTCGGCCGCCAGCTACATCAGCGCGGCCGGCGTGGACGTCATTACGGCCTGCGCCGGAACCTCGTGCTGGCGTGTGAACGGCACCTCCTTCGCCGCGCCTGCGGTCGCGGGGGCTCTGGCCCTTCTGCTCGACGCCTTCCCCAACCTTTCCGGCCGCGAGGCGGTCGCCATCCTCCTGCAGACCGCCCGCGACGCCGGCGACGCCGGGACCGACACCGTCTACGGCCGGGGCCTGCTGGACATCGCCCGTGCCTTCCAGCCGGTCGGTTCGACCAGCGTGCCGATGGGGTCGGGCGCCACGGTGTCGGTGACGAGCACGCGCTTCGCCTACACCGGCGCGGCTTTCGGCGACGCCTTCCGCCGCGGCCAGGGGCTGCAGACCGTTGGACACGACTCGTTCGACCGCCTGTTCCGCGTCGATCTGGCGGCGGCCTTCGGCGAGGCGCCGCGCGGCGAGCGCATCCGCATGCCCCAGGTGGAGCAGCGGCAGGCGCGGCTGACCGTCGACGCTCCCATGGGCGGGCAGCTTTCGCTGACGAGCAGCACCATCCTCGAGGACGACGCCTTTGACCCGGCGGCCGCCTCGCACGCCCTGACGCCCTGGCTCGACGACCGCCGGCGCGAAGACGTGATGGTCGAGTTCTCGACCGACCGCGGCGCGGTCGCCGTCTGGCAGGGCCGCAACGGCGCCCGTTCGCCGTTCGAGCTGGGCGCCGGCGACGGCTTCGCGTCGCTGGCCCAGGTCGATCGCGCGGTGCTGGGGGCGGTCCGTGTCGGCGACCTGACCTTCACCGCCGACGCGGGCTCGGGCGACCGGGCCATGCCGTTCCGCCAGGCCGAGGACGATGTCTCGCGCTACGCCCGCTTCGCCATGAACTGGCAGGCTTCGGACGCGGCGCGCCTGACCTTCGCCGCCGGCGGCCTGGACGAACGCATGGGCCCGCTGGGTTCCTATGTGCCGGTCGGCTCCGGTTTCGAGATGCCCAGCGACACCACCTTCGCCGGCGTGTCGGGCCAGTTCGATCTGGGGTCCGGCCTGTGGCTGGACGCCGAGATGGGCTTCGCCCGCACCGATCTGGCCGGCGAGTTCCTCAGCCTGTCCGAGCAGGCGCTGAGCTCCAGCTGGCGGATCGGCCTGACCACCTTCTGCAAGGAGCTCGGCTTCGGCTGCCGCTCGCTGACCTGGTCGATCTCGCAGCCGCTGCGGGTGGAGCGCGGCGAGTTCAGCGCCTGGCTGGCGGACGCCCCGCTTGAATATTTCGATCCGCTGACCTTCTCGGAGCGCCGCTTCTCGGCCACGCCGACCGGGCGGCAGATCGATTTCTCGCTGGGCAGCCACCACGCCCTTCCCGACGGCTCCGAGCTGGCGCTGCGGGCGGTGGTCACCCGCGACGACCGCCACCAGCGTTCGGCCGAACCGGCCTACGCCCTGCTCGGCAGCTGGCGGAGCAGGTTCTAGATCGGAGCCTGAACGCCACTGGCGGCCGGCTGATCGAGCGGGTAGAGCGTAACCGCTAGGTAAGAAGAGCGCGCCATGGTTGTATATCCAGTCATCCTCTGCGGGGGAGCAGGCACCCGCCTCTGGCCGGCCTCCCGCCCCGCCAACCCCAAGCAGTTCCTGGATCTTCTCAGCGATCTTTCACTCTTCCAGGAAACGGCCAAGCGTGTCGTGCCCCTCGCTGACGGCGGCGGCCGCCTGATCATTGTCGCGGGTGAAAGCCACCGCGGCGCCATCGTTGAGCAACTTGCACGACTGTCACTGAATGCGACGGTGCTGCTGGAGCCGGAAGGGCGCGATTCGGCCGCGGCTATGGCCGCGGCAGCGCTTTGGATCAGACGGGAGGCGAAAAACGGGATCGCCTTGTTTGTCGCGTCCGACCACCACATTCCCGATGCCGATGCCTTCAGGTCGTCTGTGAAGGAGGGTTGGAATGCCGCGAACGCGGGCGAGATCGTCACCTTTGGCGTCCGGCCAACAGAGCCGTCGTCAGCCTACGGTTACATTCAGCCTCAAGGTCCGGGCTTGGCCAAGGTGGAAAGATTCGTCGAAAAACCGAGCGGGGAGACTGCGGAGGCTTACCTTCGCGAAGGCTTCCTGTGGAACAGCGGCAACTTCATGGTGCGGGCCGACGTCCTGCTAGCGGAGCTCGAGGCATTCGCACCTGCAGTGACCGAGGCGGTTAGCAGGTCGCTTCCGAATACGCCGGCCGACATACTCCAGCTGTCGGAGGCGTTCAGGGGCTCGCCGAAAATCTCTATTGACTACGCTGTGATGGAGCGGAGCGACCGCGTTTCGGTCCTTCCCGTCGACTTCAGCTGGTCCGATCTGGGCGCATGGGATGCGGTGGCCTCGGCAGGGTCGGCAGACAAGGGTCTCTGGGTCGGAGCCGACGGCGACGCCTGTCTTGTCCGCGCCGCGAAGGGAATGGTGGTGGCTACGGCAGGTGTCAGGGATCTTGCGATCATAGCTGAACCCGATGCCGTGTTGGTCTGCAGTCTGAGTCGAGCTCAGGAGGTGAAGGGGCTCGTTGAGCGGATTCGCGTGACCTCTCCAGCACATGCGGACGGACGCTCACCCCCGCCAAGTTTTGAAGATCAGGTGCAGTCCTTCGACCGGTGGATGCGCCTGAACGCCTTTCCGGTGTGGGCGACGCTGGGCGTCGACCAAGATGGAGGTTTCCGGGAGACGCTCCAGTCCGACGGTGCGTGCGCGACCCTCTTCCGGCGAGCGCGCGTGCAGGCGCGGCAGGCGTGGGTCTACAGCGTCGCCGGACGCGCGGGCTGGGCCGGTCCCTGGCGGCGGCTGGTGGTCGAGGGGCTGGATCGCTTCGAGGGCGCCAACCGGCGCCCCGACGGGCTGTACCGCACCCGCGTTTCGGCGGAGGGCGCGGTGCTGGACGACACGGCCTCGCTCTACGACCAGGCCTTCGCCCTTCTGGCCTTCGCCGCGGCCGCGGAGGCGGGCGTGGAGCGGGAGCTGATGTCCGGACGGGCCCATGCGCTCCGCGAGGCCTTGGCGGGATTGGCCCTGCCCGGCGGCGGCTGGCGCGAGGACGCCGGCCATCCGCACCAGGCCAACGCCCACATGCACCTGTTCGAGGCCTGCCTCGCCTGGGAGGCGGTTGAGCCGCGGCGGGAGTGGACCGCCATGGCCGACGCGATCGCCGCCCTCGCGCGGCGGCATTTCATCGACGCTGACGGCGGCTTCCTGCGCGAGTTCTTCGCCCCGGACTGGAGCCCCGCGGCGGGAGAGGCCGGGCGCCTGGTCGAGCCGGGCCACCAGTTCGAATGGGCCTGGTTGTTGACGCGCTGGGGCCGCGCCCGGGGGGACGACTGGGCGGCCGCGGCGGCGGAACGGCTTTACGCCGCGGGCCTGCGCGGCATCGACGCGGTGCGCGGGGTGGCCGTCGACGAGCTGGACGACCAGCTGAACGTCCGTTCGGGACGCGCCCGACTGTGGCCCCAGACCGAGCGGCTGAAGGCGGCGCTGATCCTCGGCGACCGGGTTCCCGCGTCGCACGCGGCCGAGGCGCTGAAGGGCCTGCAACGGTATCTTGAGCCCACCGGCCTGTGGCGCGACAAGCTCGAACCGGATGGCCGCTTCATCGACGAACCTGCACCTGCGAGTTCGCTCTACCACATCGCCGCGGCCTGGCTTCAGCTGCGCGAAAGCACAGGGGCGGGACGTCCCGCCCACGAACTCGCTTAAAGGAAGGTCCGGCTTTCGCCCACCGGGGGCGGCGTCATCCGACCGACCGGAAGAGCGGCCACCTCGCCGTAAAGACCGGCCGTGCGAGGGCGATCCGGCGCAAGAGGCGGCGGTGTCGGACGTAGCTCTTCCTGGTTACGCATCTCGCTAATCTCCCCTGCGAGCGGCAGGGCCCCTTAACGCCGCCTTTCGCGCCGAGGATCAAGCTTCGCCGCTCTTCAACTCTTTGGGTTTACGTCAGGCGCAAAGCGCGACGTTAGGCGCTGGCGGCGAAGCTGCGCTAAGGATGATCGTGTGGGGTTGAAGGAGAAGCCGGGGTGATCGAAGGCAGGTCGGTTCTGGCCGTCGTAACCGCCCGCGGCGGGTCCAAGGGCCTTCCCGGCAAGAACTTGCGCACGTTGGCGGGTCGGCCGCTGATCGCCTGGACGATCGCCGCGGCGCAGGCTGCGGGTGCCGTCGATCGCCTCATTGTGTCCTCGGACGACGCCGAGATCATCAAGGCGACGCAGGCCCTCGGCTGCGACGTGCCGTTCCGCCGATCGCCGGAGCTATCCGGCGACGCGGCAGGATCGCTCGACGTGGTGCTGGACGCCCTCGACCGGGTTCCCGGCTTCGAGGTGGTGGTGTTGCTGCAGCCGACGTCGCCGCTCCGGACCGCCGCCGACATCGACGGCGCCCTGGGACGCATGGCCACGACCGGGGCGCCGGCCTGCGTCTCAGTGACCGAGGCGCCGATGCACCCATGGCTCGCCTATGGGCAGGACGCCCGGGGGCGACTGGATCCGTTCTGCGCGCCCCCGGGCGGCGCCAGCCTGCGTCGCCAGGACCTCCCGCCGGCGTGGATGCTGAACGGCGCGGTCTACGCCGCCGAGGTGGATTGGCTGCGCCGCGAGCGGAGCTTCCTGAAGCCCGGCGAGACCGCGATCTGGCAGATGCCGTCGGAGCGCTCGATCGACATCGACACCCTGGAGGACTTCGAAGCCGCCGAGCGGCTGATGCTTGGCTGAACGGTCAGGGCAGCAGCTCTTCGCCGGCGGCGCGCTTCGCCTCGATCTCGCGCTGCACCCCCTCCAGCGCCCGCGCCCGCGAACCCGCGGAGGCGTGGCCGATCTGGGGGAAGCGCACGCGCCAGTTCGACTCGCCGAAACGCCGCCAGAACGGAGCGGCGGCGGCGGGATCGTAGCCGGCGCGGGCGGACAGGTAGAGTCCCACGCGATCAGCCTGCTGCTCGGCGCCGCCCCCGCCGCCTTGCGTCACCCAGGCCTCGTCGTTGGTCTGCCGCGCCGCGCCGCCCGCCTCGCTCCAGTGGCGGTGGCGCAGCACGTGGTGGGCCAGCTCGTGGCCGAGGATGACAGCCAGCTCGTCATCGCTTGCGGCGAAGCCCGCCAGCGCCGTGCTGATGAACAGCCTGCGGCCGTCAGCGCGAGCGTTCAGTTCGTCCGACGGGTTCAGCTGGACGTCGTAGCCGCAGGCGTGCTCCGCCTGCACCGCCAGCTCCAGCGTCTGCGCACCGCGCTGCACGCGGAAGCGAGCGCCGCCGTCGGCGAGCGCCTCGTCGACCACGCGCAGGTTGCGACCCAGACCGTCCCAGCTGGGCGCGCCAGCATGATCGCCCGGCGCCAGGGGCCGTCCGTCGGCGGCGAGCAGCAGGTCGCCAGGCTGGAAGCCCGCCGCGGCAGCCGGCGATCCCGTGGGCGACGACAACACCCCCGGAAGGTCCCCACGCAGGCCGAAGCGCTCCGTCGCATGCGGCCGCAGGTCCTCGCTGTACTGCTTGGCCGAGTGCAGCGCCCAGCCGGCCGACTGCCGCACCGCCGGGCACAGGGCGGCGTTGGCTTCCGACAGCCGCCACGCCACCCGCGCCACCCGCTCGTCGAGGTCGGTCAGGGCGGACAGGCGCAGGGCGGCGTCGTTTCCGGCGCTAACGGAGGGCGCGGACGCCGGCGTCTGGCTGCAGCCGACGAGGGCGGCGGCGAGCGCGGCGGTCACGGCGACGGAGAGGAGGCGAGGGGCCGGAGCCATGTCTTCAACAACACCATCCGGGCCTTCCGCACAACATGCCGGCGCCACGCTTTGTCGGTTCCTTAACGGGCGCTAATCACCTTGGGCGCAGGCGGGCGTGGAACGAATCGATGAAGCTGGACGGCAAGCGCATCCTGGTCACCGGCGCGGACGGATTCATCGGTTCGCATTTGACTGAGCGGCTGGTCGCGCGCGGCTGCGAGGTGCGCGCCTTCGTCCAGTACAACAGCCTGGGCTCCTGGGGCTGGCTGGATGAGAGCCCGGCCGAGGTCCGCAAGGCGCTGGACGTGTTCGCCGGCGACATCCGTGATCCCCACGGCGTCCGGACCGCCATGACCGGGTGCGACGTGGTGCTTCATCTCGCCGCCCTGATCGCCATCCCCTACAGCTACCACTCGCCCCAGACCTACGTGGAGACCAACGTCCTCGGCACCCTGAACGTGGTCCAGGCCGCACGGGACCTGGGCGTCGCGAGGGTGGTCCACACCTCCACCAGCGAGGTCTACGGCACCGCCCGCTTCGTGCCGATCACCGAGGACCATCCGCTGCAGGGCCAGTCGCCCTACTCGGCCTCCAAGATCGGCGCAGACCAGATCGCGCTCAGCTTCCACGCCGCCTTCGGCACGCCGGTGACGGTGCTCCGGCCGTTCAACACCTACGGTCCGCGCCAGTCGGCCCGGGCGGTGATCCCGACGGTGATCAGCCAGATCGCCGCCGGCGCGCGAGAGATCCGGCTGGGCG
Source organism: Brevundimonas viscosa (assembly GCF_900116065.1). Classification (GTDB taxonomy): domain Bacteria; phylum Pseudomonadota; class Alphaproteobacteria; order Caulobacterales; family Caulobacteraceae; genus Brevundimonas; species Brevundimonas viscosa. The sequence continues at coordinate 20,075 of NZ_FOZV01000001.1, read as the reverse complement.
CGCTTCACCCGACCCGGGACTTCACCTTCGTGACCGACACTGCCCGCGCCTTCGAGGCCCTCGCCGAATGCGACGCGGCCGTGGGGCAGGTGGTCAACGCCGGCAGCGGCTTTGAAGTCTCCATCGGCGACACGGCCCGGACCATTATCGAACTGATGGGTCGCGAGGTAGCGATCGTCGCCGACGAGCAGCGCCTGCGTCCCCAGGCCAGCGAGGTCGAGCGGCTGTGGGCCGACAGCGAACGCATGCGCCGGTTGACTGGCTGGACGCCGGAATACGGCGGCGGCGAGGGATTCCGGCGGGGGCTTCAGGCGACCGTCGACTGGTTCTGCGACCCCGCCAATCTCGCCCGCTACAAAACCGATCGGTACGTGCTGTGATGGGCGGTCTTGTGGAGCAGATCGTCGAGGCGGTGCGCAGTGTGGTTCCCCCCTGTGCGGCGCCGGCCCCGCTCCACGCACCGGAGTTTAGGGGCGCTGAGAAGGCCTACCTCGCCGATTGCATCGATAGCGGCTGGGTGTCCTCGGTGGGCGCCTATGTCGACCGGTTCGAACGCGAGCTGGCGGCCCTGACCGGCGCGGCCCGGGCCGTGGCGGTGGTCAACGGCACCGCCGCGCTCGACGTCTGCCTGCGGCTGGCCGGGGTGCAGCCGGGCGACGAGGTGCTCGTCCCCACCCTGACCTTCGTGGCCACGGCCAATGCGGTCGCCTATCGCGGGGCGACGCCGCACTTCGTGGATTCGGAAGGGCTCACTCTCGGTGTGGATCCGTATCGGCTCGACGCCTATCTCGACCGGATCGCGCGGGTGACGGACGGGGCCTGCGTCAACCGACGCACGGGGGCCCCGATCCGCGCCCTGGTCGCGATGCATGTCTTCGGCCATCCGTGCGACATCGACGGGCTGGTCGAGGTCGCGAACCGCTGGCGACTGGTTCTCGTCGAGGACGCAGCCGAGGCGCTCGGCTCGCGCTGGCGCGGACGCCATGCCGGGACCTTCGGCCGGCTGGGTGCGCTGAGCTTCAACGGCAACAAGATCGTCACCACCGGGGGCGGCGGCGCGGTGGTAACCGACGACCCCGAACTGGGCCGGCGGGCGAAGCATCTGACCACCACGGCCAAGGTCCCTCACGCCTGGGCCTTCGATCACGACGAGATCGGCTGGAACTACCGCCTGCCGAACCTCAACGCGGCCCTGGGCTGCGCCCAGCTGGATCAGCTCGACGGAATGATCGCGCGGAAGGCCCGGCTGGCCGGGAGCTACGCCGCCGCCTTCGCCGGTCTGGAGGGCGTGAGCATGCTGACGCCGCGCGAGGGCGCGGAGGTCAACCACTGGCTGAACGCCCTGATCCTCGACAAGCCGGATATGGCCGTTCGCGATGCGGCCCTCGAGACCCTCAACGCCGCCGGCTTCGGCGCACGGCCGCTGTGGACCCTCATGCACCGGCTGCCGATGTACGCCGGCTGTCCCCGCGACGAACTGCCTGTGGCCGCGGCGCTGGCGGCGCGGGTGATCAACCTGCCCAGCAGCGCGGCGCTGGCGGACGCATGACGGCTGCGCGCGCCATCTGCGTGGTGACGGGCGGGAGGGCTGAGTACGGCCTGCTGCAGCCGGTCATGCAGGAGATCCGCGCTGCGCCGGATCTGCAGCTCCAACTGGTGGTCACCGGCTCCCATCTGGAGCCCCGCTTCGGGATGACCGTCGAGCAGATCGAGGCGGACGGCTTCGCCATCGACGCCCGCGTGCCGCTCGGCCTGGCGCAGGACGCCCCGGGCGATATCGTGCGCGGCATGGCGCGATGCCTGGCCGGGGTGTCGGACGTGCTGGACCGGCTGAATCCCGACCTCGTGCTGCTGCTGGGCGACCGTTACGAGATCCTCGCGGCGGCGCAGGCCGCCCTCATCCACGGCGTGCCGGTGGCGCACGTCGCCGGCGGCGACGTCACCGAAGGCGCTTTCGACGACTCGATCCGCCACGCCCTCACCAAGCTGGCCCACCTGCACCTGACCACGAGCGCCGAGGCCGCCGGGCGCGTGGCGCGGATGGGCGAGGAGCCCTGGCGAATTCACGTCGTCGGCAGTCCGGGCCTCGACCAGCTGCGGCGGCTGGAGTTGCTGGAAGGCGAGGCGCTGGAGGCGGCGTTGGGGGCGCCTCTCGGGGTGCGCAACCTGCTGGTGACCTGGCACCCGGTGACGCTGGAGGCCGACCGCGGCCTGGCCGGGTTCGAGGCCCTGCTGGCCGGCCTCGATACGCTCCCGCGCGAGGTCGTGAAGTGGGTCACCCGTCCGAACGCCGACCCCGGCGGCGCTGCGGTCGAGGCGGCGCTGGACCGCTGGGCGGCCGGCCGGGACGACGTGCATGTGTTCGCCTCAATGGGGCAGCTGCGCTATCTTTCGCTGATGGCCCAGGTCGATGCGGTTGTCGGCAACTCCTCGAGCGGCCTTTACGAGGCGCCGTCATTGGGCGTGCCGACGGTCGACGTCGGCGACCGCCAGAAGGGCCGGTTGGCCGCGGCCTCGGTGATTCACTGTCGCGGCGAGCCGCAGGCGATCACGGACGCGATCCGACAGGCCTTCGATCTCGACGGCGCCGGTGTCAGCAACCCCTACGGCGACGGCGACAGCGCGCGCCGCATCGTCGAGGTGCTGCGCGCCGCGCCCGACCGTCGGACCCTGCTGGCCAAGCGTTTCCATGAGGCGTCGTCGTGAGCCGGGTGTTCGTCATCGCCGAGGCGGGGGTCAATCACGACGGCTCGCTGGACGACGCCCTGCGCATGGTCGACGTCGCCGCCGAGGCCGGCGCTGACGCCGTCAAGTTCCAGACCTTCGACGCGGCGCAACTGGTCACCCGCCGCGCCGCCAAGGCCGCCTACCAGGCGCGCAACACCGGCGCCGACGACGGCCAGCTGGCCATGCTGCGACGGCTGGAGCTGGACCGCGACGCCCACTGCACGCTGGCGCGGGCGGCTGAGGCGAAAGGGGTGCGCTTCATGTCCACCGCCTTCGACATGGACAGCCTCGACTTCCTCGCCGGCCTGGACATGCCGGCGATCAAGATACCGTCCGGCGACCTGACGTGGGGTCCGATGCTCCTCAAGGCGGCGCGTCTCGGCCTGCCGCTGATCGTCTCCACCGGGATGGCGACGCTCGGGGAGATCGAGGAGGCGCTGCAGGTGATCGCCTTCGCCCTCACCCGCGACGGGCTGCCCGCGGGGTCGCAAGAGCTGAAGGCGGCGTTCGCCGAGCCCCAGGCGCAGGCGGCCCTGCGCGATCGGGTCACCCTGCTGCACTGCACGACCGAATATCCGGCTCCCCTGAGGACTGTGAACCTCCGGGCGATGGACCTGATGCGCGAGACGTTTGGCCTGCCTGTCGGCTACTCCGATCACACGCTCGGCACGACGGTGGCCATCGCCGCCGCCGCGCGCGGGGCGACGGTGGTCGAGAAGCACTTCACCCTTGATCGCGCCCGCCCCGGGCCGGACCACGCCGCCTCGCTGGAGCCGGACGAGCTGGCCGCCATGGTCGCCGCCGTCCGCGAGGTCGAGGCCGCGCTGGGCGAGGCGCGCAAGGGGCCCGCGGCCGAGGAGATCTCGAACCGCGCCATCGCCCGTCGCAGCCTGGTCGCCGCCCGCCCCGTCGCCGCCGGCGAGCCGTTCAGTCTCGACAACCTCACCGCCAAGCGGCCGGCCGACGGTCTGTCGCCGATGGAGGTCTGGCCGCTGCTCGGCCAGCCCGCGGCCCGCGACTGGGCCGAGGACGAGGCGATCACCGCATGAGCGACCGGCCCGTCATCGTTGTGGGCGCCGGCGGGCACGGCCAGGTCGTGGCCGAGGCGCTGCAGGCGGCCGGGCGGCTTGTCCTCGGCTTCGTCGACCCGGGGCTGCCGGCTGGCGCCGAAATCGCCGGGCTGCCGGTGCTGGGCGACGACGCCTGGCTATCGCCGGACGGCGGGTACGAACTCGCAAACGGGCTGGGCGGGACGGGGGCCGCTGCGGGGCAGGGGCGTCGCCGGGCGGTCCAGGCGGGGCTTGAGGCCGCCGGCTTCCGCATCGCCGAGGTCCGGCATCCCAGCGCCGTCGTCTCTGCGCATGCGGACATCGGCCCGGGCGTCCAGCTGCTGGCCCGCTGCGTGGTGCAGACGGGCGCCCGGATCGGGGCGGGGGCGATCGTCAACACCGGCGCCATCGTCGAGCATGGCTGCCGGGTCGGGCCCTTCAGTCACTGCGCCACCGGGGCCATCCTGTGCGGAGACGTCACGGTGGGCGAGGACGCCCACATCGGGGCCGGCGCGGTGATACGCCAGGGCGTGGCGCTCGAGGACGGGGTGGTGGTCGGAGCCGGCGCCGTGGTGCTGGGGCCGGGAACGGGGCCGGGAGTGCTGGTCGGCGTGCCGGCGCGGCGACGGGGGCAGGGATGAGAGACTGGAAGAAGACGCTGATCGGCCCGGAGGCGACCTTCCGCGATGCCCTGAAGGCGATCGACGCCACCGGGACCGGCATGGCCCTGATCGTGGACGCCGACCGGCGTCTGATCGGAGTCCTGTCCGACGGCGACTTCCGGCGCGCCCTTATCCGCGGGGCCGGGCTGGAGGATCCGGCCGTCTCGGCCGCCAATCGCGAGCCGGTCTGCATCGACCAGCACCAGGACCGCGCCGCCACCCTGGCCATGCTGCGCGCCCACTCCCTGCGCCAGCTGCCGGTGCTCGACGCGGAGCGGCGCGTCGTCGGTCTGACCACGGTGTCGGACTTCCTCAACATTCCGGTGCGCAGCAATCCGGTGGTGATCATGGCCGGCGGCAAGGGCGAGCGGCTGGCCGAACTGACCCGCGACACGCCCAAGCCGATGCTGAAGGTGGGGCCGCGCCCGATCCTCGACACCATCGTCGGCAACCTGGCCGGCCAGGGCTTCCGGCGCTTCTGGTTGGCGGTGAACTACAAGGCCGATCAGATCGAGCGCCATTTCGGCGACGGCTCGGCCCTGGGGCTGGACATCCGCTACCTGCGCGAGTCCAAGCCGCTCGGCACCTGCGGTGCGTTGGCCCTGCTGCCCCGGCCGGACGAGCCCTTCGTGGTCACCAACGGCGACGTCCTCGCCAAGGTGGACTACGGCCACGTGCTGGACAGCCATCTGGAGGCGGGCGCCGACGCCACCGTGGTCGTGCGCGACTACCAGATGCAGGTGCCGTTCGGCGTGATCGAGGGATCGGACGGCCGCATCCTGCGCATTGCGGAGAAGCCGACGCAGAGCTTCACCATCAGCGCCGGGGCCTATGTCCTGTCGCCGTCCGCCCTGCGCCTGATTCCGGAGGACGCCTACCACGACATGCCGATGCTGCTGTCAGAGATGATCGGCCAGGGCATGACGGTGCGGCAGCAACCCGCCGAGGGGTACTGGATGGACATCGGCCGCCCTCCGGACTATGCGCAGGCGAACGCCGATTTCGGTGCCGTCTTCGGGGGTTAGCTGCGCACCGCCCTTTTGCGGTCGCAGGCGGCGGATAGGGGGAACGGCGCCGGACCGGCGACGCTGGCAAGGATGTTGGCGGCCGCCCCGGCGGCCGCGATCGTGAAAATGCGATGATTTCGACGCTCTTCAAGAAACGGCGGCCCAGGGTCGCGGCCCCGGAACGGCCGGAGACGCCGCGGGGGACTGTCGTCTGGGCCATCGGCGACATCCACGGCCGCCTGGACCTGCTCGAGCCGCTAGTCGAGGCGATCATGGCCGACGCTGCCGCCAGCGCCGCGGAGCGCAAGGTGGTGGTCTTCCTCGGCGACTATGTGGACCGGGGCCCGGACTCGCGCGGCGTGATCCGCTATCTCGCCGACCTGCCGACCGATCGCGGGATCGAATGGCGCTTCCTCAAGGGCAATCACGAGGAGGCCATGCTGGACTTTCTCGACGACCCGTCCGCGGGCGCCCGCTGGTGCGAGTACGGCGGCGACGCGGCGCTGCGCTCCTACGGCCTGCGACCGCCGGAACTGAAGCACAAGGTCGAGGCCTGGGCGCGCATCTCCGCCGATCTTGACCACAAGCTGACGCCGCGCGAGCGCGCCTTCCTCGAGAACCTCGAGTTTAGCATCTCGATCGGCGACTACTTCTTCGCCCATGCCGGGGCCCGGCCGGGCGAACCGCTCGATCGCCAGTCGGAGCGGGACCTGATGTGGATCCGCAACAGTTTCCTCGACAGCGACGTGGCGTTCGAGAAGGTGGTGGTCCACGGCCACACGCCGACCCGCGAGGTGCACGTCGACCGCCGCCGCATCGGCGTGGACACCAAGGCGTACGACAGCGGCGTGCTCAGCGCGGTGCGGCTGGAGGGGGCTGTGCGGGTGGTGGTGCGGGCGGTCGAGGGCGAGACCGGCGTTGAGCGGGAAGTGCTTGCCGCCTGAGACCGGTCCAGGCACCCCGCCGGATCAGCGTGAGCGGCTTCGCCTGTGCCGCTCCGGCGACAGCTCCGCATCGGCGCGAACCGCCAGCTCGAGCAATCCGCAGCAGAGGGCGAACACCGTAGCCAGCGCGGCTGTCCGTAAGGGATAGTCGGCGGCGGAATGCAGAAGAACCGCGCCGATCGCGATGGTGGATGCGCGCTGAAGATCCCGCTGCGTCGATACACCGGCGCGCCAGGCGGTCCAGCTACGTCTGGCGAACCACACAAGGAAGGCGATGATCAGGGCTGCGCCAAGCCACCCTGCCTCAAGCCAGGTTTCGAGGTAGTCATTGTGCGCTTGGTTGAAGAAGGTCGGATCCAGCCGCTCCAGCGGCTCCACCGAACGGTAGATGGTGTCGAACGAACCCAGACCCGAGCCAAGCGGGAGGTGCGACTCGGCAGCCTCGGCGACGATCGGCCAGTTCTCGAATCGCCCTTCGGGCGCCCCGGCCGGATCGAAGCGCGCCAGCAGGGGCGCGGCGGCAAACGCTCCGACCGCCGCGATCGCGATGGCGGCGCCGCCGACCAGGCCCAGCAGGAGAGGGCGCGGGCGCCCGCGCCCGGCCGCCGCCCAGGCCGCCAGAAGGCTGGCACCGAGCACGGGGGCGAACAGCACGACGCCAGCCCGCGATCGGATGACGCCCAGCGCGACAGCTGCAAGCGCGATGTAGAGGATTGAGAGCCACAGGGGCAGGCGCGAGCCGCTCCTTCGCAGGGAAGCCGCTCCAAGGACGGTCGCGAACGGAACGCCGATGAGGACGAGGGTCGCCAGATGGTTCCGGTTGGCGAAGAAGCCGGTCACATTGCCCGCGTCCGTCGTCAGCCACGGATAGAGCTGGTTGCCGCCGCTTGCGAGCTGGGCGGCGCCCAGCAGGATCGAGAAAAGCGCCGCGCCGAGCAGGAACTGCACCAGACGCTGCCGATCCTCTGCCTGAGCCACAAGCAATCCGACGAACATCGCCAGTGCCGGCAGGAGGGCCAGAAACGAGCGCCAAGTCTTGTCGGGCGTCAGGGTGAGCGGAAGCCACCCCTGCGGAATGCCCGTCACCTCAAGCGCGAGGACCAGCTGGTCGCGCCCGGGGAGACCTGTCCAGACCGCGGGCGGAAGAGGGATCAGCTGGAGGAGGGGGAGTGCAGCGACAGCGACAGCCAGACCGAGGCCGAACCTATGGGCGCTGAGATCATCCCGCTTCAACAGCGCCAGGAGCCCGAGCACCAGCAGCGGCAGGGCCGCCAGCTCGACGAGGGCCAACCGCAGTTCGTGCTGGCGGCTCGCCCCACCGAGCACAATTGAAAAGGCCAGCAGAACCAACGCCGCTAACGCGATGCCGCCCTGCTGGCCTAATCTGAACTTCACGCTACCGCGCACGGAAATCGGCTACGCCCCGCCGCGGTTGGATGATCTTAGTCGCTCTCGCTGTCGTCGTCGCTGGCGACCACGACGGTCGCCACGACAACGGCGGCGCCGATCAGCAGCACCGGCAGCGGGATGCCAGCGAATTCGCTGGAGGCTTCAGTGGTGGCGCCGACACGATCGCCGACGCGAGCAACGGCGCTGTTCGAGCCAGCGGCGGCCGCTTGGCCAGCCACGAGCAGCAGACCCGCCGTAACGGCGGCAATGGTCTTACGCATGCAATGTCCCCTTCAAGAAACGGTTTCTCCCGGACGTTGCTACGCCCAGAGTTCGACTTCTATACGGAGGGCGCGGGCGGGAGGCAAGTGAAAAACCGGTAACGGGCACAACCGTAGGTGCCGGACTCGCCGTGTCATTCCACTGCGGATGCAGGGACCCGAGAAGCAGGAGTAGAGGAGGAGTAGATCTGCAGCTTGTCAAACCAGGCAGCGATGGTCGTGCGGCGGTCACCGGGAACGGCGACCAGCTGCAGCCACTGGGCCTGGCAGTTCTCACGAGGGACGGAGAAGGATTGGCGGAAGCGGCTCCACTCTGCGGACCCGTTGCGGAGTCCGGAGCCGGGCCCGCTCACGACAGCGCCTGTCCCGGCGCAGACTATCTGCCACCCAATCTGCATCTCGGGTCGCGGAGTTTCGGCTCGCCATTCGCCTTCGAGCCGGTACGCGCCAGGGCTCAGCAGGAGAAGCTGACGCGTGAAAACACCGGAGGCGAAGCCATCGTACTCCAGCCGGAAGGCTTGATTCTCCGCCCGAAGATCGTCCTCCACCACCGCTGTGCCCATTCCGGCTCCAGTTTCGACGGTCCATCCGAAGGGGGGGAGCTGGTCCTCGATCTTGGTGCTGAAGTCGCCGTTCTGCAGGAGGAAGTTCACCGGTGGACGACCCAGACGGTGGCGTATCTCAAGAATGCCTTCGAACCTGCCCGCGGCGAGCCAGGCGGTGTAGAGGCGCTGGAGCTCGTACGCGCTAAACGGGGCGTCGGTCGGCTCCAGCGCGACGGCGAGGCCCCCGACCACCGGAGCGCCGTTCTCCGCTTCGTGGAGATGCTCAAGGAAGGCCAGTCTCCAGGGCGGGTTCCTCGAGAGCAGTTCGGCGATCACCGGAAGCGCGCGCGGGTCCTGAACGGCGGCGGCTGTGAAAAGTCGAAAGACCGACGGATAGAGATCGGATCTGCGACGCGCCAGCGTGTCGGCGTGCGCAAAGGCGGATCGGTAGTCACCGCGTCGAAGACGGTTTTCGACCAACCAAGCGTGGGCCGGATCGTCCCGCAGGCTCCAGTTCCCTGCGAGCGTCAGCATCTCGTCGGCGCGATCCGTATCGCCGAGTCTGGCCTCCGCCAGCCCACGCACCCGCAAGGCGCGGGCGTTGAACGGTGCTCGGGAGAGGGACTCCGTCGACAGGGCCTGAGCATTCTCGAAGCGCTCCGCCAGCAGTTCCGCTTCGGCCGCGCGTCTGAGCACCTCTGGCGATCCCGGCGCAAGGCGCACGGCAAGTGCCGGCGGACTACGATCCGCCAGCGGTGTCTTAATGATTTCCCACCCGAGCCACACGGCCCCGGCCATCAATGCGTAGCTCAGAGCCTCGCGCACGGGCAGGCCCCTTCTGCGTGCAGCTCCGGCCGGACCCGCGGTCACCGCTTTCCAGCCTTGCGCCCCTTGCCCGACGCGGCGGAGCCGGGACCGTAGTGGTAGTCGTAGGCGTAGTCGTACCCGCCGTACTGAACCGTCTTGGTGTTGAACTTGGAGAGCACGGCGCCGAGGATGTGACCGTTCCCGACCGCGAGGCGTCGGAGCGCGCCTCTGGCTTGGGCACGGCGTGTGCCCTTGGCCTCCAGGACGAAAACAGTTCCGCCCACGGCCGAGGCCAGCAGCGGCGCGTCGGCGAAGCCCAGCACCGGCGGCCCGTCGATGACGACGTGGTCGTACACGCCAGCGGCTTCCTCAAGCACCCGCTTCAGACGGTCGCCGCCCCACAGTTCGGCCGGGTTGGGCGGCAACGGGCCGCAGGGAATGAAGTCCAAACCGTCCTGGCCGGTGGGCTTCACCAGGCTGCCGAGTTCGGCTCCACCCGACAGGAGGTTGCTCATGCCGGCATCGTTCTCCACGCCGACAACCCTGTGCATTGACGGGTTGCGAAGGTCGCCGTCCGCCAGCAGCACGCGCCGGCCGAGCCGGGCGAGGTTCACCGCCGTCGCGTAAGCCGTGGTGGACTTGCCTTCGGCCGGACGGGAGCTGGTGACGAGCAGATTGGCCGGCGCGCCGTTCGGCGTCGAGAACTGTAGGGCAGTGCGAAGGGAATAGTAGGCTTCGGAGAAGTTCGACCGAACATCCTTCAGGGCTTCCTGGGGCGTCACGCCCTTATCCAGTAGCGGAATGACGGCGAGGAGGGGCAGGCCCAGCTTGCTTTCCACGTCGTCCGGAGTGGCCAGAGTCTCGTCGAGGGCCTCCATGATGAAGGCGGCGAGCACGCCCAGACCGAGTCCCAGCAGGGCCGCCAGAGCCAGGTTCACTAGTAGGCGGGGCTTGGATGGTTCGTCAGCTGGAATCGCGCGGTCGACAATCGAGATGTTGTTGGCGGCGACACCGCCCGTGATGCCGACCTCCTTGTAGCGCTGGAGGAGACCGTCGTAGAGCGTCCGGCTCGTGTCCACCTCACGCATCAGGATGTTGTACTGGACGCTGCGGTCCCGCAGGTCGAGAACATCGCCCTTAAGGCGCTCCACCTGCGCCTGGAGCTCCCGCTCCTCATCGAGTGCAACGGTGTACTGGCCGCGAATCGAACCACGAATTCCGCTCGCCACAGCTTGGATCTGCGCGTCGAGTTCATCGATACGAGCCTTCAGCTGGATCATCTGCGGGAACGCCGGCTGGAAGATCTGCAGCTTCTCCTCATATTCGGCCTGAACCCTGGCGCGCTCTTCCGTCAAACGCTGAATGGCGGGGTTCTGAAGGACCTCAGGCAGCGTCATCAGCGCCGCGGAGGAGGCCTGCCGCCACTTTGCTTCGGCGGCGATGCGCTCAGAGCGCGCCTCTGCAAGCGCGCTGTTGAGAGTGGAGAGGTTCATGCCCGCGAGGCTCTGGGCCTCCCCTCTTGAGGAATCCGCTTCACGAAGATTGATGATCTGCTGATTGGCAGCATAAGCCACCAAGGCTCGCTCGGACTCCTCCAAGCGAGCCTTCGTCTGGGCGATCCGCTCTTCAAGAAACTGCCGGGCGTAGGAGGAGGACTCGTACTTACGGTCCAGGTTCGACTGGATAAAGTTCTCGGCAAAAGCGTTCGCAATCCTGGAAGCCAGTTGCGGATCGGGGCTTTCGAATGTCACGGTCACAAGTCGGGAGCCGCGGACCGGGGAAACGCCCAGGTTCTCCTTGATGGTCTCCAGCACCAGCTCTCGGCGCCGTGCCGCCTGCTGCGCCGCGCTGCCCTCTTCCCGCCGCGGAAGGTCGACGCCCATCTGGTTGAGGAACGCGTCAGAGCTGGCGAGACCGAGACTGTCCACGACCCGTTCGGCGAGCGACCGACTACGCAACAGCCCATACTGGGTCTGGAAGAACTCCTCCCCCTGGATCATCGATTCCCGAGGCTGGACCTCATCGACGTTTAGCACCCGGGCAGCTTCCCGGTCGATCTGGAGCGTCACCGAAGAGACGTAGATCGGCGTCATCAGTAGCGTCGCTGCGAGGCCAACGACGATCGCTGCCAGCAGAGATCCGAGTATCGGAAGACGGTACTTGATCGCCAGCCGCCAGTACTCAGAAACGTCGAATACTGGTTGCGATCCGTTATTACCAGGGCTTTGGGCCCCAGGAACCGTCCACGGGTCTGCACCCACACGGCTTCCGTTGAGGTTATTGTGAACCATATGTGCCTCATTGTGCGCGCCAGCATTCCGGCGCCCTGTCAAGTCCGTCCCGAGTTGCCTAAGCCGATTGGCGAAACTGAACGAGGGGATCTTTCAGGAGGTCTCTCACCTATTCAGGCGACGACGAAGGGATGACGAAGGGCCGCTCCTGTCTTCGGCACCAGTCGACCACCGGAGGAATCTACGTTCATCCCTCAATAGGAGCGGAACACGGCCAATCCCGGAAGGGCTGCCAAAGCTTCGCGCAGCAAGACGCTCATCTGCGACGTGTCGACGACGACGATATCGTCTCCCATCAAGACCGGGTCCGGGGCCTCGCCCATGCGAATCGCGATGAGATCGAATACGGCGACTGTCCTCTGATCATCCACGGTCCTGAAGACGGCAACGTTGCGAAGATCGGCTGTGCGAGTGGCTCCCTTTGCCATGGCAACCGCCTGTTGCAGCGTCGTCCGCCCCTTCATCTCGAAAACGCCCGCCTCTGTGACAGCTCCATCGACAGTGATCTTCTGGCTGGAGGATTCGGTGACCGACACCGTCACTTGAGGATCGTGCATGTACCGATTCGCCAGGCGATCTCGGATCTCCGCAGCGAGCTCGGACGGTGTTCGTCCGGCAGCGCGAACGCTGCCGATCAGCGGCAGCTCTACAAGACCCGACGTTCCCACGCGAAGTTCATCAAACGATAGGTCTTCGACTTGGAAGACACGAACATTCAGGATGTCCTGAGCGGAGATACGATAATCGCTCTCCAACGCCGGTATATCGACCTGCGTGGACAAAGAGACGGTTGATAAGGGAGCTGCACGAGAGGCGGCGCAAGCCGGGAGGCTGGCTGCAGCCAGGACGACAGCAATGGTGCGAAGCATGCTCTATGAACCCGAAATTGAACGCCTTCCGAGGTAGGATCTGAATCTCCAAACCCAGAAGCTCCCGTGGAAGATGCCTTTAGTCGAAAGGGCGGCTCCTGAACAGTAGGATGCTTGTCCGCGTTGACGTCGCTCGTAGGAGTGTCTAGCCGGGGGTTTTGACGCCTCCTTGGGGGCTGGCGGCAAGGTGCACCAAATCATTTCGACATGGCTCAACCGTCTTCGCGGTGTGACGGTCCGTGTGGCGGGCCGGAGGGGGCTTGTGTTCCGTGGAGGAATGTTGATTGGTGCCTACGCAGCGACCTCCGCAGTGGTGTTGGTATCCGCCGTTGGGCTAGGACAAGTAGCATCGCCCGCGGATCTTGCAGGAGTGCTGAGCGCCTTCTTCATCATCACGCTATCAAGCGGCTTGGAGCCCGGTACGACAAAGGCCCTGCTCGTTGGTGGCCTCTCGCCAAACGTCACCCGTTCGCAGTTTCGCGCTATCGCACTGGTGAGTGCGCTTAAATCTGCTGTCGCATCGTTGCCGCTTGGACTCCTGTGGTCCCTCTCCGACAGGGCAATGCCGCTGTCGGCCTTGGTATGGCTGCCGATCCTCGTTCTTTCTGGGTTCTTGGCGACAGACTTCCGGGTGCTACTGGATGCGCAGGGGCGGCACACAGCCGCTATCTGGCTCAAGCAGAGCAGCTTGCTGATTGGTCTGGCCGTGCTGGCATGCGTGATTGCCTTGGGCGCGAGCCTTGACCTCGCCTTGGCCATTGCTGGCGTGATCCGATTTGTGTGGACCAGCCTTCTACTGGCCTGGATGTATCAATCGGCTAAGCTCGGACATTCGGACGAAGCGAGGCTGCTGCAGTCGTCCGCAGGATGGTTCCTCGACCGGACTTGGCTGGACTTCGCCGTGGTGTCCGCCCTTGCCGCCGTGAGCGGATCTCTAGACCGGATTGTAGCTCTACGCTTGCTCCCGCCCCAAGAGTACAACGCCTACTTCATTCTGTATGAAATAATGACGAAGCTTTGGCTGCTGCCTTACATTGCTGCCCCAATCCTCTTCGCGCGGCGCGCATCGGGCTGGGTGAACGAACGCCTGGTGTTAGGGCTGTACGCCCTTATTGGGCTGACCGGCGTGGCTTTTGTGGCTGGTCTGATCGCCATGGCGGCTAGTGTTCCTGGAATTTTCCAGTTCGCTACGGGTCTCTCCACTGCCCCGCTCGGCCCCCTAGCATTATTCGGGCTGGGCGTCGTCGTCTCAAGTTTCACGCAACTGATCTTGGTCGACCTACAGGCGCGAGCCAAGGCGCGATGGGCGACGCTCGTTACGATTGGAAGTCTTGTCGTCTCAGGCGTTCTGTTTTACGCGCTCACCTCGTGGTGGGGCCTCTCCGGCCTTTTGACTGCGTGGATTGTAAAGTCCTTGGTTGAACTCGGCTTGTCACTTGGAGGATTGAGACGTGCAGTTGTCCGGTAATGCCTGTAGCTGTCCCAACAAGGGGCCAAACCAAGTGCTGTTTACTGCCAAAGATATCAACTTCAGAACAACTGAGGTGGAGAGCAATGTCCTTCGCTGCCAATCTTGTGGCTCTATATTTCCGGAACTTTTCCCAACGCATGACACGTTGGCAGAGGCTTACCGCAACTATTATACGGATGTACGGGGCCAAAGCAGACAGACATGGGGTCAGAGGCTGATCAATGCCACTCGAAAACGCTATCTTATGCGAGAGACCCCTGTTGATGCTAAGAGGGTGCTGGATTTCGGATGCGGATCAGGGGCATTCTTGTCGAGTTTGGTCAAGGCGGGCTTTGAGGGAGAGGCTTGGGGAACCGACCTGCTGAAACCGAGCAATCTGCAGCCAGAAATTCGGTGGATCGACGAAAGCGATCTTGAGGAGGGGCCAAAGTTCGACTGGATCACCCTGAGCCACGTTCTCGAACACGTCGAGGACCCTAGGGGCCTGCTCGCAAGGCTTAGCAGGCGCTTGACGCCCGGCGGACGCATTTGGATATCGACCCCGAACGCTGATAGCTTTTTGTTCCGGACGATGGGCAGGTGGGCGCGAGATGTTGACTTCCCGCGTCACAGGGAAGTGTTTTCCAAGGGTGGGTTGCGAGAATTGCTCTTCGATGAGCAGTTCGACGCGTCTTTTCTCTCGCCGCCAGCAGTGAACGCGGCGATGAACGCGCGCTCCTCGCTGGGGAGCATTCGAGCCGACGGCAGCGCTTCTTCGCGTGAGAGCGTCGGGGCCATTGTTTCGACTGTGCTCTTGCTGGGCATTTCCCCATTTTTTCCGGGCATAGCGCCCGAATTGGTGGTCGTGTGCAGCCCGCAGCGAGCGCCACAGTGATCTGAGGTTCGCCCCTAGCTTGACGCTTGAGGCCGCGAGGGTGAGGTGGGCCGACGGCTCAGAGGTGATTGCCAAGGTGTTCAGTGACGTGACTGACGTGACCCCCTGAAACTCCTCCAGGAATAGCTAGAGTCCGCCCCTCGAAAGGACGGACAGAATGAAGCGGTCAAGGTTCACGGAAGAGCAGATCATTGGGATCCTGCGGGAGCAGGAGGCCGGTGTAGCGACGTCGGAGGTCTGCCGGCGGCACGGCGTCAGCTCGGCGACCTTCTACAAGTGGAAGGCCAAGTTCGGCGGGATGGACGTGTCGGAGGCCAGGCGGCTGAAGGCGCTGGAGGACGAGAACGCGAAGCTGAAGCGGATGTTGGCGGACGCGATGCTGGACAACGTCGCGCTGAAGGACCTTCTGGGAAAAAAGTGGTGACGCCCGCTGCGCGTCGTGAGGCGGCGGCGCACCTGCGGTCTGCCTACGAGATGAGCGAGCGGCGGGCGTGCCGGGTGCTGGGCGTCGATCGTGCGAGCGTTCGCTATCAGGCCGCCCGGCCGGGCGACGGAGTCCTGCGGGATCGACTGAAGGCATTGGTGCAGGAGCGGCGGCGGTTCGGCTATCGACGCCTGCACGTGCTGCTTCGACGCGAAGGCCACGCGGTGAACCGCAAGCGGGTCCAGCGGCTCTACCGCGAGGAGAAGCTGTCAGTTCGCCGCCGCGGCGGTCGCAAGCGGGCCATGGGCACGCGACGACCGCTGGAAACGCCGTTGGGGGCCAACCAGCGCTGGTCGCTGGACTTCGTCTCCGACCAGCTGACCGACGGCAGGCGCTTCCGCACCCGCGAGGCTTTGAGCCTTGTGGTCGACACCTCGATCAGCGGCCAGCGCTTGGCGCGGGAGCTGGACAAGCTCATCGCCCGTCGCAGCCGTTCCGCCGTGATCGTCAGCGACAATGGGACCGAGATGACCAGTCGGGCGATCCTCGAGCGGACCAACCGCACTGGCGTCGCCTGGCACTACGTCGCGCCGGGCAGGCCGCAGCAGAACGGCTTCGTCGAGAGCTTCAACGGCAGGCTGCGGGACGAGTGCCTGAACGAGGAGGTCTTCGCCTCCACGGCCGGAGCACGCACCGTCATCGAGCGCTCGCGCACCGACTACAACCACGTCAGGCCGTCCGCCCACGGGGGACTGACCCCAGAGGCAGTGCGCCTGAACCTCGCAGCCTCCCGGCTTCGCAACGTAACCAGCTGCGCCGGACGGCCGCTCCCGTCCGCGCAGCAGATCGGCCATCAAACCCTCGGCCTCTCATAATGATCGAGGGAGCTGAGGGGGGGGGCTCAGCGTGGCTGAGCTAGGAGCCCCACACGTCCGCGCGCGTCCACCCGTCGAGGATCGCCGGGCTCTGCGCCATTCGTCCCCGATGAGTCGGATTGATCCAAGGTTCTGGCGCTATTACTTTTCCAGACGGGTAAGACCTAAGAACAGCCGCCCACCAACCGAACGTACTGTTTGATATAACCAACGTTTTAAATCTCGTCAGCATACGGAAGTCGATCCCTGGCGAGCCGGAGATAGTCTCGTCGACGAATGTTACGTGGTGCGGACAATTGAACTCGGCTCGAAGTCCTTCGATATCATCTGAAAATACATAGAAATGGCGGATTCCCTCGGCCGAAAGCATCTCCATTGACCTATAGTAATGCGCGAGCGGTAAGCTGTAGTGCGGCGCGTTTGCAGCAGCGGTCAGGTAATCCCCCCGGCGGATCTGGAGTGCCGCCGAACTCTCAATATCAGGTTCAAGAGCCTGGAAAGCACGATCAGCAGCAGAGTCGATGTCTGCCCGGAAGCGCAGACGCGCACGGACCCGGTCGAGGATAGCCTCGTCGTAGGGCTGATCCTGCCAGTAACCCCTGAAATAGCGCGGGGCAGAATAGCTAGATGCCGTCTCGAGACCGGACGTTCTGTCAGTTTCCCAAGGCCGTAGCGGTCCGAGCACGTGTGAAAGACGCGATACTGCGCGCTTGACCTCATAGCTACAAAGCAGAAGCGACAATCGCTTCACGTCCCGAGGTTCGGCCCGGGGCAGATCTAGGTCGAAATAGCGCTCAATCGTGAGCCCGCCGTGCAAATCATAATGTTCGAAGTCAGAAACGTCGTACAATGTCTGACGGCCGGTTTCTCGCTCTAGCGCCAAGCCGAAAAGATACTGAAAAAGCTGGTTACCCAAGCCGCCGACGATGTTAACAATATTGGGGCGGGCCATCAGGAGCGTCTCATAGCGTACTTCACTCTCAAAGCAGCGGAAATGATCGCCGCTCGGCGGCGCGTCAATCGCCCCTGAGTGCTCACATAACTGAGTTCTTGTAGGTGGAGCTGTTCGCGCTCAAGACCTGCAGATATCTGGCTCGGATGGTGACCAATAGAGCCGATTACAACATGGGGTAATCTGGCAGTCCGCTCAGCGCTCGTTAGCAGCCGAACGTAGAAATCCACATCCACGAGCCAGGTGAGAGTCGTATCAAACCTCCTCTCTGACGCGTTCCGAAAGACCACGGATGCCGTGGAGCCTATCCAGTTCATCGCATATAGGGTCCATACAGGGAATGATATCCTATCCGAGATGCTGGAAACAATACCGAACATTGACGGCCGATCCAACCCGATAACATGGCTTCTCGCCACAACAACGTCATTACCCTCAAGTAGTAATTCACAGGCACGGCATAGAAAACGCCGGTCCACCATGAATTCATCTTGGTGCATCAAATGAATGAACTTCCCTTGGGCCGCGTCCATTCCCGCGTTCCAGTTCTCTATCGGTCGTCCGCTCCTCGGACCTTGCACGTACCGAAGATTCCCGAAATGGCTCTGAAGCATTTGCACAAAATCGGCGATATCCTGTGAGCGGGAGTCGTCCGTAACAACCACTTCAAGATCTACCCCCTCCTGGGTGAGCGCCGACAAGACGCATCGGCTGAACATCGCTAAATTCTCGAAGCTGGGAATGACGCAGCTCACAATGGGACTGCCTGCCGCGACAGCTCCGTCTCGACCACGGGTCTTCGCCTTCATCAGCACTTGTGAGTTGTCCCTCTATCCCGGCGGGTCAGTTCGACCTCACGGGAGTTCTAATCAAACCACGCTGGCTGTGGCCAACGCAAAATGACAACGGCCCGACCAGACACTGCCGAAGCTTGTACACCGACCCGCGGCTGACCATGGGCCCTGGCTTCCTGTGCCGACTGCGACGGGCCCGTCATAGCTGACGACGCCCATCCTCGTCCTTGCGGAGCCCGGAGCGGCGCGGTGCGAGTGTTGATCGCCAGTCGTGCTTCTTCGGGGAAGCGGGCTCAGGTCAACGCGGGCTACTCTTCGGCTCACGCGGGGGTCACGGGCTTCAAACAGGTCTTGGCCGAAACTTGTACCAAGCGCGCATCTTTCTGACAGACTGTCAGGCAGGCAAAGAACACGATCGCGCCAAGGGGACCAGTCAGGGCTCCACCAAAGAACAATTCGGCTGTCATTAGGGTGAGGATCACCACAGGTGGGTGAACCCGATCTCGGTTTCCTGCGATGGCGATAGCGCAGGCAAGCAAGAACAGCGCGGTGGGCAGCACACCATAGGCGATAGCCAGATCAAGCGCCTGTGACTCGGTCACACCCGCCATGGAGAGGTTCATATAGGTTGCAATCAAATCACCTGCGGCCCGGTAGACGACGCCTTCACCGAGGATCGGATTTTGCATCGCCCGATGCCAACCGTCTTCAAGAAGCATGGCTCGGAGCTTGTTTCCGAGGTCGGCGTAGTCGGCTGTGAAGGTCCGAAGCAGCAGAAAACCGGCAATCGATACGGCCAAGGGCAGAAGAGGAACCTTCCGGCTCCACGGGTGGTAGATGAGCGGCACAGCGAGCACCGTCAGAACCAGATAGCGTCGGGCATCGATCAGGAACAGAGAGGCGAGAAGCACTAGCCCCGCAAGCACTAGGTATGGCGTGACGCGAACCCTCGCTAGCGACGCGACGTAACACGCGGCAAAGAATGCAACCAATCCCGCCGCATGGGTATTGCCCGCCAGTCCAGGATAACGCTGCCGACGCCCGAACTCGTCGACCCGCGCGGACATTTCCGGTAGCTCAAAAAGCCCCGCGACAGCGAGGAAGTTCGCTGCGGCATCAACCAGTGCAACGACCAAGCAGACCTGAAGCACAGCCTTAATCAGATCGTCCTGCCGGGGCGCGAATATCAGCATGGCGGGGACGGCAAACTGGAGCGCGAACACTCCCCACTCATTGATCGTATAGCCCCGCACCACCGCGACAGTAACCGTGGACATCAAGAATCCGCCGAGGGCCGCCAGAAGCAACCCGATGGAGAGATTTCGGGGCGAGCCGATAGGCTCTGGGCGATCCCGAATAGAGAGAACCACCCTCGCCGCGAGCGCCCCGAGGGCGATGGCCGTCAGGACCGGGGTCATCCGCCAAGGGAGGAGGGTGTCGAGATAAAACACCCCCACGCATGCGATTGCGACAATGTAGCATAACCCCATGCCGGCGCTTTAGCACCGGCGTCGTCGCATTGCCAGATCATGGAGCGCGTGACGTGATCCTGCGGTGACCGCTGAGGCGCCCCTTCTAGATCTCTCGTTTTTGAGTGAGAGTCCGTTCCACCAAGGAGACGGACGTTGTGACGTGATGGTGTGGACGACCTTCCGCCTAACCGACTGTTCTGGCGGTGTCGTCATCAGGGACGGCATGTGTGGACGACCTCCAAGACGCAAGAGTGGAAACAACGTTCGCGCTCGGTCGAGGTGACGTGACCCCCGTTTCTCATCCAGCCATAACAAGAGTCCGTAGTTGATCTGAGCTGGGGTTGTTGGGGTTGGCAAGAGGCCGGTCTGCGCAGCCATCAACCAGCGCAGCAGGCCGGCCGATCTTTCCGGCAAGCGCCTCGGCATAGGCCTTCGGCGTCAGCCAGCCGAGCTTGGAGTGCGGCCGGGCTTCGTTGTAGTCGCGCCGCCAGGATTCCAGCACGATGCGGGCGTGTGGCAGCGACCGGAACAGAGTTTCGTTCAGCAGCTCGTCCCGTAGACGGCCGTTGAAGCTCTCGTTGAAGCCGTTCTGCTGGGGCTTGCCCGGCGCGATGTAGTGCCAGCCGACGTTGGCCTCGTCGG
>NZ_FOZV01000011.1 GCF_900116065.1 Brevundimonas viscosa | reverse complement strand
CGGGCCCACATGGACCTGACCTATCGCTATCTGATGTCGAACATGGAGTTCGACACCTTCGCCTCGTCGGCGGCGTTCGACCAGGGGCCGTTCCAGGGCCGCTACACCGACCACTCGCTGACGCTGGGCCTGCGCTATGCGTTCGGCGCCGCGGAGCCGGCCTATGTGCCGCCGCCGCCGCCGCCGCCGCCGGTGACCCCGCCGGCGCCGCCGCGTCCGGCCCCGCCGCCGCCGCCGCCGCCGCCGGTTGAGCGTCAGTTCGTGGTCTACTTCGACTGGGATCGCTCGGACCTGACGGCCGAAGCCCAGTCGGTGGTGACCCAGGCGGCCAACTACGCCAAGTCGGGTCGTCCGACGCGGATCCTGGTGGTCGGCCACGCCGACACCTCGGGTTCGGCGGCCTACAACGTGGGCCTGTCGAACCGCCGCGCCCGCACGGTCGCCGACGCGCTGGTCGCCCAGGGCGTCAACGGCGGGGTGATCTCGCTGGACGGCAAGGGCGAGACCCAGCTGGCCCGCCCGACCGCCGACGGCGTGCGCGAGCCGCTCAACCGTCGCGCCACCATCGACATCAACTTCCGCTAACCCCGGAAGGTCGATACGGCCGAAAACAGAGCCGCCGGTCCCGAAAGGGGCCGGCGGTTTTGCTTTAAGGCCTCCGGGTTTCTGTCCCCATGGCGATCCACAGGTCTCTGCAGCCGCCGGGTGTGTCTCCGGCGACACCCCGTGTCGCTGTCACATCAGTGTCACGTGAGTGTCGCCTGTCTTTCCGACGTCACGCCTAGAGGGGGCGTGATTTCGACCGGCCGCCGCCGGCCGGCGGGCGCCTTCGCCCATATCATCGGGGATAGACGACAATGACGAACCGCAAACGCGTGTTCTGGGCGACGACCGCCCTCTTCACCGGCCTGCTGGCCGCCGGCGCCGCCTCGGCCCAGTCGACCGGCACCGAGGCCACGGAAGCCACCCGCCTCGGCGAGGTGGTGGTCACCGGCGCGCGCGGTCCGCGCAACATCGACGGCTTGGCCGTCGCCGAAACCGTCGCCAAGACCCGCAACACGGTGAACCAGGAGTTCATCGCCACCCAGACCCCGGGTCAGACCATTCTGCAGACCCTGAACCTGACCCCGGGCCTCAGCTTCACCAACGCCGACCCGTACGGCTCCTCGGGCGGCAACATCCGCCTGCGCGGCTTCGACGGCAACCGCGTGTCGCTGACCTTCGACGGCATTCCGCTGAACGACACCGGCAACTACGCCACCTACACCAACCAGCAGATGGACCCCGAGCTGATCGAGCGCGCCTCGGTCAACACCGGCACCACCGACGTCGACAGCCCGACCGCCTCTGCCACCGGCGGCACCATCAACTACGTCACCCGTCGTCCGGCCCGCGAATTCGGCGGCTGGGGCCAAGCCTCGTTCGGCAGCTTCGACTACCAGCGCTTCATGTTCCTGATCGACACCGGCGAGTTCGGTCCGACGGGCGCCTCGGCCTGGTTCGCCTACTCGGGCACCGACTACGACAAGTTCAAGGGCCTCGGCGAGATCCGCAAGGACCAGTGGAACGCCCGCCTGTACCAGCCGCTCGGCGACAACGGCGACTTCGTGGCCCTGTCCGGCCACTACAACGAGAACCGCAACAACAACTACACCGGCCCGAACCTGCGCACCGCCACCGGCTTCTGCGACGTCGCCCGGACCGTGGTCTGCAACGACCAGGTCGTCGACGATCCGCGCGGCTGGGAAGTCGACTTCGACACCACCTACGTCGCCCCGACCTTCCGCAACGGCGTGGCCGACAACGACGCCAACGGCTCGAACTTCTACGGTCTGCGGATCAACCCGTCGAACACCGGCAACATCCGCGGCAACTCGCGCTTCACCCTCGCCGACGGCGTGGTGCTGACGGTCGACCCGTCGTTCCAGTACACCCTGGCCAACGGCGGCACCCAGCAGGCCGTTCTGTCGGAAACCGATCGCCTGCTGCGCGGCTCGCAGACCACCGGCGGCGTCGACCTGAACGGCGACGGCGACACCCTCGACCGCGTTCGCGTCATGACGCCGTCGAACACCAACACCCACCGGTACGGCCTGAACACCTCGCTGATCTGGGACCTGAACGACGACCACCGCCTGCGCGCCGCCTATGCGCTGGACTGGGGTCGCCACCGTCAGTACGGCCAGTACGGCTTCGTCAACTTCTCGAACCCGGACAACCCGCGCTTCGTCGACTGGTTCGGCGGCCGCAACGACGAGGCCAACCGCGTCATCAACCTGGACGGCTATAACCTCCAGTCCCGTGATCGCCTGTCGTACGCGACCCTGAACCAGTTCTCGTTCGAGTACCGCGGCCAGTTCATGGACGACGCCCTGACGGTGTCGCTCGGCGTTCGCGCCCCGTTCTTCAAGCGCGAGCTGAACCAGTTCTGCTACTCGCAAAACGAGTCGTCGAACGTGCTGTGCACCTCGGAGGTCCCGAACGCCCCGCTCGCCAACGGCAATGTCACCTTCCCGGGCCGCGGCACGACCCAGTACATCGCGCCGTATGAGCGGACCCTCGAGTACGAGGACATCCTTCCGAACGTGGGCGCCACCTACCGCTTCGGCGACGGCCACTCGGTCTACGTCAGCTATGCCGAGAACCTGTCGGCCCCGCGGACGGACAGCCTCTACACCGTCGCCCGTCTGGCCGACGGCTCGATCGGCAACCCGACCGTGCAGCCGGAATCGACCCAGACCTTCGACGCCGGCTACCGCTTCACCGCCCCGACCCTGGTCGCCCAGGTCGCGGCCTTCATGACCAACTACGACAACCGCATCGTCAACACCTTCGACCCGGACCTCGACACCTTCGTCGACCGGAACGTCGGCTCGGTGGAGCTGCAAGGTCTCGAGGGTTCGGTGGGCTGGTCGCCGATCGAGGCTCTGAGCCTGTACGCCTCGGCCTCCTTCCTGAAGGGCGAGCTGCAGGACAACTACCGGTACAACTTCGCTGGCGCTGAACTGCAGACCGCCGGCAAGGAACTGGTCGAGACGCCGGACATGATGTTCGCTCTGCGGGCGAACTATGAGTTCAACGAGATGTTCTCGGCCGGCATCCAGGCCAAGCACACCGGCGAGCGCTGGATCACCGACGTCAACGACCTGAAGGACGACGCCTTCACCGTGGTCGACGCCGACGTCCGCATCGACTTCGCGCCGCTGGGCTTCGAGGGCACCTTCTTCCAGCTCAACGTCACCAACCTGTTCGACGAGAAGTACTACGGCGGCCTCGGCACTCGCGCCTCGGCCACCCCGGGCGAGCTGGGCTACAGCCGTCCGTTCGCCCAGATCGGCGCCCCGCGCACGATCGTCGGCACCCTGCGGATGGCCTTCTAAGGTCCGACGCGGTTCAGACTGATGGAGGGGCGGTCCGGCGACGGGCCGCCCCTTTTTCTGTGCGGCTCCGGGAGCCCCGCCCCGCCCGCGAACATTGAAGTCGCGCCCGCCTGCGCTTATCTGGCCCGGCTCGCCCGCGTCGCCCGAGGACCTCCCCGCTCATGACCAGCCGCTTCGTTCCCGCCGAATGGTCGCCGCACCGGGCGATGTGGGTGGGCTGGCCCAGCCATGGCGAACTCTGGGAAGAGAACCTCGAACCGGCCCAGGCGGAGGTCGAGGCCCTGGTCCGCGCCCTGGCCGGTCCCGGGCGCGAACGCGTGCGGCTGCTGGTCGGCAAGGCCGAAGCGCTGCAGGACGCCCGCGCCCGTTTCGCCGGCGTCGACAGCGTCGAGGTGGTGGACGGCCGGTTCGGCGACATCTGGCTGCGCGACACCGGGCCGATCTTCGGGGCCGGCTCGGCCACGGCCGCCGCCTTCCGCTTCAACGGCTGGGGCGGCAAGTACGAGCTCGAGCACGACGACACGGTGGCGGAGCAGATCGGCGAGGCCTCGGGCGCAGCGCTCGACCGGCACGACTTCATCCTCGAGGGCGGCGCCCTGGACCACGATGGCGAGGGGACGATCCTCACCACCCGCCAGTGCCTGCTCAATCCGAACCGCAACCCCGGCTGGACAGAGGCCGCCGCCGAGGCGGCCCTTGCCGGTGCGCTGGGCGCCCGCAAGGTTCTGTGGCTGGGCGACGGCCTGCTCAACGACCACACCGACGGCCACGTGGACAATCTCGCGCGCTTCGTCGCCCCGGGCGTGGTCGCCTGTCCGGTCGCCTGGGGCCGGGGCGATCCCAACGACGAGGTCTACGACGCCGTGGCCCGCGACCTGTCGCGGATGACCGACGCCGAGGGGCGGCCGATCAAGGTGCTGCGCCTGCCGTCGCCGGGTTTCGTCGGCGACGAGGACGAGCGGCCGATCCCCGCCAGCCACATGAATTTCCTCATCGCCAACGGAGCTGTCATCGTCCCGACCTACGGCGACGAAACGGCCGCCCGCCTCGCCTGCGAAGGCCTCGCCACGGTCTTCCCCGATCGCGAGATCATCCCCCTTCCGTCGCTGGCCATTCTCTCCGGAGGCGGATCCTTCCACTGCATCTCCCAGCAGGAGCCGGCCTGATGCCCCGCACCCTATCCGTCGCCGCCATCCAGACTTCCTATGGCGAGGAACTGCAGGCGAACATCGACAAGACCATCGACCTGGTGCGCCAGGCCGCCAGTCGCGGAGCGCAGGTGATCCTGCCCTCGGAGCTGTTCCAGGGGCCGTACTTCTGCGTCTCGCAGGAGGAGAAGTGGTTCGGGACCGCCTACGCCTGGCGCGAGCATCCCTGCGTCACGGCGCTGCAACCCGTCGCGGCCGAGCTTGGCGTCGCCATTCCGGTGTCGATCTTCGAGCGAGAGGGCCCGCACTACTTCAATTCGATGGTCATGCTCGACGCCGACGGCTCGGCCATGGGGGTCTATCGCAAGAGCCATATCCCGGACGGCCCGGGTTATCAGGAGAAGTACTACTTCCGGCCCGGCGACACCGGCTTCAAGGTGTGGAACACCCGCCACGGCCGCGTCGGCGTCGGCATCTGCTGGGACCAGTGGTACCCCGAGACCGCCCGCGCCATGATGCTGCAGGGCGCCGAGGTGCTGATGTATCCGACCGCCATCGGCTCGGAGCCCCACGACAAGGAGCTGGACACCGCCGACCCGTGGCGTCGCGCCATGCAGGGCCACGCGGTGTCGAACGTGGTCCCGGTCGTCGGCGCCAACCGCATCGGTCACGAGCACGCCACCGAGGTCGGACAGGTGTTCTACGGCTCGTCCTTCATCGCCGACCATCGTGGCGACCTGGTCGAGACGCTGGGGCGCGAGGAGGAGGGCGTGCTGGTCCACACCTTCGACCTCGACTACATCGACCGCCACCGGGCAGCCTGGGGCTTCTTCCGGGACCGCCGCACCGACCTGTACGGGTCGCTCGTGGGACCGCGGCCGGCCTAGGACCGCGGCGGCGGCGCGCGCCACTGGCCGAGCGCCCGACGCTCCGCCGCGCAGGCGGGGCTGGTCAGCCCCTCGGCGCGGGCCGCGGCCAGTTCGGCGCGGGCGGCTTCGAGATCGGTCGCGAAGTCCGGCTGCGCCGCCGCGGCGGCGAACAGACGCACCCCCAGCTCGAGGCCCGCCTCGACGTCCGTCGGCCAGTTCATGCGGCACACCGCCCGGCTCCAGCCGATCTCCCGCGCCGTCCGGCGAACGGCGCCGGCGGCCTCCGGAACCAGGACGGCGAACAGTTCGCCATAGGTTCCGGCCGCCATCGCCCCCGTGGCCGGCGACGAGGGGGCGGTCCGGCCCGGACCGGTCGCCCGTTCGCAGGGCTCCAGGCCGGCGATCGCCTCGAAGGGGCGAGACCCCTGGGCCGCGCCCGTGTGCGCGAAGCGCTGGCGGGCGAGGGCGACGACGTCGGCCGCCAGCCGTCCCATCATGCGGGCGAGGGCGGGGCGCGGCCGTTCGGCGAGGCGTGTGTTCAGCGCGCAGTCGAAATGCTGGGTCGCCCACGGCGGACGCAGCTCGGCATGCGCCGTCGCCAGCCACCAGCGGTCGGATCCGGGGGCGACCGGCGGAAGCCACGCCGGCGCCGGCGACGTCCCCGTAGGCAGCACGGCGGAGTTCGCCAGCGGTTCCAGCCTCTCCCGGGGGAGATAGCCCACGGAAACGCCCGTCGGCCTCGCCGCGCCGTCCGGTGTCGCACAACCGGTCAGCAGCGCGAGGGCGGCCAGCGCGGCCGCCCGCCGGATCACCGGCCGCTCGACCACATCAGCAGGACGTCGGTGGGACCGTCCTCGACGGGGGTGGCCACGACGTTGAGCATCTGCCCCCGGCCGTCGGCTCCGTCGCCGGCCGCATAGCCGCGGGCCCCGTCGCGGTTCAGGCTGGTGATGGCCTTGAGGCCGGCCGCTTCCGCCCGCTGGCGGTAGAAGTCGACGACCTCGTCCGGAGTCGCGTCGGTGGTGAACTCAAGGGTTCCGCCCGGTCCCGACGGCCCTTGGGCCCGGACGGGTCCGGATTTGGGCGCGGCGCCGGGATAGAGCACGGCGAAGGCCGGGGCTCCCGGGGCTGCGGGCGTGGCCGCCCCCCCGGCGACCGGGCCGGCCGGGAGCGCGGCCATCTCGCCGGGGGCGTTTTCCGATGCCGGCGCGGCCATCTCGACGGCGGCGGGCGCGGCCGTTTCGGGCCGGGCGTCCTCGTCGGGCTGGCTGCACCCGGTCATGACCAGGGCCGCCGAAAGACCGGCGGCCGCAAGCAAGCGCTTCATCCCGTATTCGTCCTCGAAGAGACTGTCGTTGTTGGCTTCACCGTGGCGCAACCGTGCGGCGGCGGCAAGGCGGCCGGTCGCGGTCGCGGCCGGATCCGGATCAACCCGTGGGGGCGTCGGCCTCGTCCCCGCGGGCGTGGTCGGGGCGGTCGTTGACCGTGGTCTTGCCCCCGGTCGGATCGCCCGCCGGCCCCTGGAACTCGGCGGCCGCCATGCCCTCGGTGGCGAGGGTCTCGTTGATGGAGTCCTGGTCGGGATCGTCCTCTGATCCCGAGGCCGAGCCGCCGCGCAAGGAGCCGGCGCGGGTGTCGGATCCCTGGTCGCTGCCTGAAAGGGCTTCGGTGAGGGCGTCGGGCGTGCGGCCGAGATCGGGCTTCTCGCCCATGTCCTCTGCTTCACGGGCGTCGCCGGCCTGGGGCGTTTGCTGCGTCATGGCTGCGGTTCTCCTTCGGGGGAGAAAGCGGTCGGCGGGGACCCCGGTTCCGCGCATGACGAAAGGGCCGGGAGATGATCTCCCGGCCCTTCGGTTCAGCCCTGCTTTTCGAACAGCTTCTGCCAGCGGCGCGGCTCGCGGTTCTTCCACGCCCCGCGGTGCCAGGCGTCCGAGCCGATCAGCGGCACCACCGTGGTCGCCTCGGCGAAGACCATCTGCTCCCAGGTGGTCGAGACCTTGCCCCACGAGGCGGCCTCCTTGAGCGTCGAGGACGAGCAGGCGCCGTCGCGCACGTCGGCCACGGTGATCTGGACCGCGTACTTGTGCATGTCGGCCTCGACGCCGAGGATTTCGGCGCAGACGACGGTGTCCTGGGCGAAGTTCTTCGGCACGCCGCCGCCCACCATGAACAGGCCGGTGGTGCCCGCCGCGATCTTGATGTCGGTCAGTTCGCGGAAGTCGGCGATGGCGTCCAGCATCATGTAGGGCTGGCCGCCGGCGGCCCGCTCCTTCTGGTGCTTCACGAGGCCGAAGCCGGCCGAGGAGTCGACGAAGGCCGGGCAGAAGATCGGCACGCCCTGCTCATAGGCGGTCTGGATCAGCGAGCCGGGCTTCTTGGCGTTCCCCTCCGACAGCCACTTGCCCATCTCCCAGATGAACTCGCGCGAGGAATAGCCGCGCGGCTCCAGCCGGTTGGCGATCTCCAGGATGGTGTGGTCGCAGGCCTGGAGCTCTTCCTCATCGATGTAGGTGTCGTAGATCCGGTCGATGTAGTTGTCGCGCAGGACGTTATCGTCGACCGGACCGGCGGCCTGGTAGTGCTTGAAGCCCAGCGCCTCGAAGAAGTCCATGTCGACGATCGAGGCGCCGGTGGCGACCACGGCGTCGATCATGCCGAACTTCACCATGTCGCGGTACACGTGCATGCAGCCGCCGGCCGAGGTCGACCCCGCCAGGATCAGCCACGGCGAGCAGTCCTTGTCCTCGAGCGCCATGTTGAAGATGTCGGCCGCGCGGGCCGTGTCGCGCGACGAGAACGACATCTTGCGCATGCTGTCGATGATCGGGCGGGCGTCGAAGCTGGTGATGTCGACATGCTCGACGACGTTCGCCAGCAGCTCGGCCTTCATGTTGGATTGAACGGGAGCGTTCATCGGTTTGGTTTCCCTTACAGGTGAGCGCCCGTCGAAAGGAAAGGCGGCGGCCCGGACGGAGCGACGGGCCGCTGCTGGGTTCTAACGCTTCAGCGCCGGATTAGCGCCGCGACTTCTTGCGCTGGCCGGCCTTGCCCTTGGGGCGCGACAGGCGGACGACCTTGCGGGCCTGCTCCTCGGCCGAGGTGCGGACCGTAGGGATCGAGCGCGGGGCCAGGCCGTAGAGCGAGGCCATCGGGGCGTCCTCGACCGCGGCGATGTCGTGCTCGCCGTAGCCGTTGAAGCCGGTGGTCATGGCCACGCCGTAGGCGCCCAGCATGCCGATCTCGATGAAGTCGCCTTCCTGCACGTCGGCCGGCAGCCAGAACGGGCCCGGCATGTGGTCGATCGAGTCGCAGGTCGGGCCGTAGAAGCGGAACGGCTTCAGGTCGCCCGAACGCTCGCCGTCCCGGACCAGCTTGGTCGGGAAGGGCCAGCGCGAGTGCGTCGCGTCGAACAGCGAGCCGTACGAGCCGTCGTTCAGGTACAGGGCGTCGCCCTTGCGCAGGTCGACCCGGCACAGCACCGACGAGGACTCGGCGACCAGCGCCCGGCCCGGCTCGCACCACAGCTCGGTGGTGTGGGTGACCGGCATCTCGGCGAAGCCGCGATGGATCGCGTCGGCGTATTCCTGCAGGTCCGGCGGGACCATGCCGGGATAGACCGACGGGAAGCCGCCGCCGACGTCGACGATGTCGACGATCACGCCGGCGCGCGCGATGGCGCGGCCGACCTGGGCCATGGCTGCCTCGTAGGCCGACGGCCGCATGCACTGCGAGCCGACGTGGAACGACACGCCCATCAGCCCGTCCTTCACCGCCTGGCGGGTGGCCAGGAGCAGGGCGGGGGCCTGGTCCGGCGAGACGCCGAACTTGCCCGACAGCGAATAGGCCGCGCCATCCGCCGACACGCCCATGCGCACGACCAGGTTGAGGTCGGCCGCGCCGCCGGTGGCGTCGAGGATCTTGGCCAGCTCGTCATGGCTGTCGAGCGCAAAGGTTCGGACGCCATGATCGAAGTAGGCGCGGGTGATGGCGCCGCGGCTCTTCACCGGATGCATGAAGGCCAGGCGCGCATCGGCGCTGACCGAACGCACCAGTTCGATCTCGGCGAGAGAGGCCACGTCGAAGGCGGTGACGCCCGCGTCCACCAGGGTCTCGATGACCCAGCGCGACGGGTTCGCCTTCACCGCATAGAAGACGTCGGCTTTCAGATTATCCTGGAACCAGCGCGCCGCTACGGAAACCGAACGCGGCCGCACAAGGGCGACGGGACGCTCGGGGGACCGCTCACGGACCAGGTCCAGGGGAAGCTGGTACGTGCGCAATTCACGTAACCCCCTGATTGTTGTTAACCCAGACCGGCGTTAGCGGCGCAGCGATACAGACCTACGGGGTCCGCCGGAGCGCGCGATATGGGGTCAACGGCCCGTCATGTAAAGCGGTAATTTCTTGTCCATGCCGGGCGGTGGCGGGTGCGCGGGCGGCGACACGAACCTTGGCGGGAGCCGTGCGTTCGGTCGGGAGACACAAAGGGGCGGCCGGGGCGCAAGAATGAACCGCTGGCGATTCTACTGGCTCAGGCTGAGGCGCGAATTGTGGGTCCGCGCCACCGCATACGCCGCCCTGGGCGTCGGCGCGGCCTTGCTGGCGGCCGGGGGTGCGCAGTGGGTGCCCGACGCCATGGCCGAGCGGCTCGGCGGCGAGTCGGTGGAGGAGATCCTGACGATCCTGGCCTCCAGCCTTCTGGCGGTCGCAACCTTTTCGGTGGGCGCCATGGTCACCGCCTACACGGCCGTCTCCCAGGGCGCGACGCCGCGGGTGGCCGCCCTGGTGACCAGCGACGGGCAGACCCAGCGCTCGCTCGCCACCTTTGTGGGGGCGTTCCTCTACGCCATCGTCGCCGTGACGGCGATCAACGCCCGCTACTATGGCGAGGGCGGACGGGCGATCCTGTTCCTTGTCAGCCTCGCGGTGGTGGCGCTGGTCGCATTTCGTTTGCTGGCGTGGATCAACCGCCTGTCCAGCCTGGCCCGCGTGGGACACATGATCGACCTCGTCGAGGACCGCACCCGCGACGCGCTTCAGGCTCGTCGGCGCCGGCCTTACCTCGGGGGACGACCGGGCGCTCTGACCTCCGGGGCGCTGATCCTCAGCAGGGCGACCGGCTATATCCAGAATGTCGACCCGGACCATCTTCAGGACGCTGCGGAAGAAAGGGACTGTCACGTCCAGATTCTCGCGCCTCCCGGAAGCTTCGTGCGGCGGGGGGAGGCGCTCGCCCGGGTCAGTCTGACCCGTTGCGAGGAGGCGGCTCTCGATGACTTCCGCTCCGCCTTCGCCGTCGGCGGTTCCCGCTCGTACGATCAGGATCCCCGCTTCGGCCTGGTCGTTCTGGGCGAGATCGCCGCCAAGGCCCTGTCGCCCGGCGTCAACGACCCCGGCACCGCCGTGCAGGTCGTCGGCGCCGGCGTCCGCCTGATGGATGAATGGCTCGAACCCGCGGCGGAAGGGCAGGCGGAACCGTCCCCGTGCTCCCGTCTGCTGGCTCCGCCCCTGGCCGAGGCGGATCTGCTCGACGACATCTTCGGCCCCATCGCCCGCTACGGCGCCGGAGACGTGCCCGTGACCGTCAGGTTGCTGAAGGCGTTGAAATCGCTCGCCGCAGACCCCGGCCCCATGCAGGGTCCCGCCCGGCAGATGGCGGAGGACCTTCTGGCGCGCGCTCAGGGCGCCCTTCCGATCGCCGCGGATCTGGCGCGGGTCCGCTCCGTCGGGGCTTGATGTCGGGCCGCCGCGCTGGACGAAAACGTCGCGGACGTGCCATTAAGACTTGCCTCGCGGGCCCGATCGGGCCATGCGGCGCGCCCGTGCAACCGCCTCCCGCGTGTCCATGACCTCTCCAGCCGCCGCCGTCGCGTCCGTTCGTGACGTGTCAAAGACCTTCGGCGCCCGCAAGGCCCTGAACGGCGTCTCCGTAGAGGTCGGAGCCGGCGAGATGGTGGCCCTGATCGGGCCTTCCGGCTCGGGCAAGTCGACCCTGCTGCGTTCGATCACCGGCCTGCAGTCGATCGATCCCGGCAAGGGCTCCATCGCCGTGTTCGGCGAGGTGGTGCAGAAGGACGGCCGGGTCACCGGCAAGGTCCGCGCCGCCCGCCAGAAGCTCGGCATGATCTTCCAGCAGTTCAACCTGGTCGGCCGGTTGTCGCTGTTCTCCAACGTCATGCTCGGCTGCCTCGGCCGGATCCCGGCCTGGAAGGGGACCCTCGGTCTGTGGCCGTCCGCCGACAAGCTGAAGGCCATGGAGGCGTTGCACCGGGTCGGCGTCGCCGACTACGCCGCCCAGCGCGCCAACACCCTGTCCGGTGGGCAGCAGCAGCGCGGGGCCATCGCCCGCGCGCTGGTGCAGGGCGCCAGGGCCATTCTCGCAGACGAGCCGGTCGCCTCGCTCGACCCCGTCTCCGCCCGCAAGGTCATGGAGCTGCTGGTCGAGCTGAACCAGCGCGACGGCCTGGGCGTCATCGTCACCCTGCACCAGGTCGACTACGCCATCCGCTACTGCGACCGCGTCGTCGCCCTGCAGGCGGGCAAGGTGGTTTACGACGGCCCGTCCACCGGCCTCGACACCAAGCGCCTGATCGAAATTTACGGTCCCGAGTTCGAGGACGCCTTCTGGGAAACCAAGGCATGACCTTCTCCCGCATCACCCGCCGCATGGCGCTCGTCGCCGCCCTCGCCCTCGGCGTCGCCTCCTGCGGGTCCGGCGACGACAAGGCCGCCGGCGGCGCGCCGTCCGAAATCACCTTCTCCATCCTTTCCGCAGAGGGCCAGGCGTCGTCCGGTCCGCTGTGGCAGCCGCTGCTCGACGACATGTCGAAGGCCATCGGCGTCGAGGTGAAGCCCTATTTCGGCTCCAACTACACCGTGCTGGTCGAGGCCATGCGCGGCGGCCACACCCAGGTGGCGTGGTTCTCGGCCAAGCCTGCGCTGGAGGCGGTCGACCGTGCCGAGGCCGAGGTCATCGCCCGCATCGTCGACCCCGAGGGCCGCGACAGCTACCGCTCGACGCTCATCGTGCGCACCGGTTCGGGCATCACGCTCGACGACGTGCTGGCCTGCGGCAAGCAGTATGACTTCGGCATCGGCGACGCCCAGTCGACCTCGGGCACGCTCGCGCCGATGACCTTCCTGTTCAATCCGCGCGACATCGAACCGGCGCAGTGCTTCA
The DNA here is from genome assembly GCF_900116065.1 of Brevundimonas viscosa. Lineage (GTDB taxonomy): Bacteria > Pseudomonadota > Alphaproteobacteria > Caulobacterales > Caulobacteraceae > Brevundimonas > Brevundimonas viscosa. The sequence goes on along the minus strand of NZ_FOZV01000011.1, from coordinate 37,509 downwards.
AGACGGTGCGTTCCGCCAACCACCAGGCCAACGCCTTCGGCGTCGCCACCGGGGTGCTGGACGTGGCGACCTCCAACACCGTCAACACCGTCTTCCTCAACCGCCAGAACCCGCAGATCGCCGCCCAGATCACCGAGATCTGGCAGTCGCCGCCGATCCCTGAGTCCGGCATCGTGGTGCGCGAGGATCTCGATCCGGCGCTGAAGGAGAAGATCCGCAGCTTCTTCCTGAGCTACGGCCAGGGCGAGGGCGCCGAGGCCGAGCGCCAGCGTCAGGTGCTGGCCGGGCTGAACTACTCAGAGTTCCGCGCCGCCGACGACAGCTACCTCGATCCGGTGCGCGAGATGGTCGCCGACCAGCAGCTCGCCGACGCCCGCCAGCGCGGCGATGAGGCCGCGGCGACGGCGGCGCAGCAGGAACTTCAGCGCCTGCGCGCGAAGCGCGAGGTCCAGCCTTGACCGACGCCGCTCCCGTCGCTTCGGCGATCCCGAAGCCGCCGGCCAGGTCGGCGGGCTCGTGGGCGCTCGACGTCCTCGTCTGGGGCGGCATCGCCGCCCTGCTGCTCTACAGCATCGAGGCGGTCGACCTCGCGAACCTGCCGCAACTGGTCACCAACAGCGACCGCATCCAGACCTTCGCCGCCGACCTGCTGCGTCCGGACTTCTCGGACTGGCGGCTGTTCGTCGCCAAGATGTGGGAGACGGTCCAGATCGCCCTGTGGGGCACCTTCCTGGCCGTCTTCCTCGGCGTGCCCCTGGGCCTCGCGGCCGCCCGCAACATCGCCCCCATCTGGGTGGTGACGCCGGTGCGCTGGGTCATGAACCTGCTGCGCTCGGTGCCCGACCTGGTCATGGGCCTGCTGTTCGTGGTCGCCGTCGGTCTCGGCCCGCTTGCGGGCGTGCTGGCGATCACCCTGAACACCGCCGGCGTGCTGGCCAAACTGTTCTCCGAGGCCGTCGAGTCGATCGACAAGGGGCCGGTCGAGGGCGTGCGCGCCACCGGCGCCCTGCCGCTGCACGAGATCATGTGGGGCGTCATCCCCCAGGTGGCGCCGCTGTGGACCTCCTTCGCCCTCTACCGCTTCGAGTCCAACAGTCGTTCGGCCACGGTGCTCGGCCTGATCGGCGCCGGAGGCATCGGCCAGGTGCTGTTCGAACGGATGAACAGCTTCGATTTCAACGGCGTCTCGGCCGTGGTCATCATCGTCATCGTGGCGGTGACCCTGATCGACATGCTGTCCCAGGCCATGCGCAAGCGGCTGCTCTGACCCCGGCCTGACCGTCCAATGAAAAGCCCGCCCCTGCGTCGCAAGGGCGGGCTTTCTGTTTTCGCCAAGCGGTCAGCCCCGCCGCAGGTCGGGCGGCGTCGCCTCCTCCGTCAGGACGCGGATCGCCTCCTCGACGGTGACGATCTCCTGGGCCTGGGAGCCCAGCCGGCGCAGGGCGACCTTGCCCTCCTCGGCCTCCTTCTTGCCGACCACGGCGATGACCGGGACCTTGGCGACCGAGTGCTCGCGCACCTTGTAGCCCACCTTCTCGTTGCGCAGGTCGGTCTCGACCCGCAGGCCAGCCTTTGCGAACTTCGCCGCCACCTCCCCGGCATAGCCGTCGGCGTCCGAGACGATGGTCGCGACCACCGCCTGCACCGGCGCCAGCCACAGCGGGAAGGCCCCGGCGTAGTTCTCGATCATGATGCCGATGAAGCGTTCGAACGAGCCGAGGATGGCCCGGTGCAGCATCACCGGCCGGTGCTTCTGCCCGTCCTCGCCGACGTACTCGGCGCCCAGCCGCTCAGGCAGGACGTAGTCCAGCTGGATGGTGCCGCAGGTCCACTCGCGGCCGATGGCGTCCTTGACGATGAAGTCCAGCTTCGGCGCGTAGAAGGCCCCGTCGCCCGGCGTCACCACCGGCTCGGAACCGGCGGCGCGGGCCGCGTCGGCCATCTGCGCCTCGGCCTTGTCCCAGAATTCGTCGGTGCCGGCGCGCACCTCCGGCCGGGTGCCCAGGCTGATGTAGGCCGTCTCCATGCCGAGGTCGGCATGGACCGAATGGGCCAGTTCGATGAAGGCCGCCGTCTCCTCGACGATCTGGTCCTCGCGACAGAAGATGTGGGCGTCGTCCTGGGTGAAGCCGCGCACCCGCATCAGCCCGTGCAGGGCCCCGGAGGGCTCGTAGCGGTGGCAGGCCCCGAACTCGGCCATGCGCAGCGGCAGCTCGCGGTAGGACCGCTGGCCCTGGTCGAAGATCTGCACGTGGCCCGGGCAGTTCATCGGCTTCAGCGACAGCGTCTCGCCCTCGACCGTCTCGCAGACGAACATGTTGGGCCGGTATTTGTCCCAGTGGCCCGAGGCCTCCCAGAACTTGCGGTCCAGCACCTGGGGCGTCTTGACCTCGACGTAGCCGGCGGCGGTCAGCCGGCGGCGCATGTAGGCTTCGATCACCTGCCACAGCACCCAGCCCTTGGGGTGCCAGAAGACCATGCCGCGGCCCTCTTCCTGCATGTGGAAGAGCCCCATCTGGCGGCCCAGCTTCCGGTGATCGCGCTTCTCCGCCTCCTCGACCCGCTTCAGATAGGCGTCGAGGTCGGCCTGGTTGGCCCAGGCCGTGGCGTAGATGCGCTGCAGCTGGGGATTGCGGTGATCGCCGCGCCAGTAGGCGCCGGCCAGCTTGGTCAGCTTGAAGGCCTTGCCGACGAACTTGGTCGACGGGAAGTGCGGCCCCCGGCACAGGTCGGCCCAGTCGCCGGTCCGGTAGACGGTGATCGTCTCGTCGGCGGGCAGGTCGCGGATCAGCTCGGCCTTGAAGCTCTCGCCCTTGGCCTCGAACAGCCGGATCGCCTCGTCGCGGTCCCAGACCTCGCGCACCAGTTTCTCGTCGCGATCGACGATCTCGGCCATCTTCTTTTCGATGGCGGCGAAGTCGTCGGTCGAGAACGGCTCCTCCCGGGCGAAATCGTAATAGAACCCGTCCTCGATGGCCGGGCCGATGGTCACCTGGGTGCCGGGGAACAGCTCCTGCACCGCCTGGGCCAGCACGTGAGCGGCGTCGTGTCGGATGGTCTCCAGCGCCTCGGGGTCGTCGCGCATGATCAGGCGGAAGGCGCCGCCTTCCTCAAGCGGCCGGTCGAGGTCGCGCTGGCTGCCGTTCAGCTCGACCAGGGCCGCGCGCTTGGCCAGCGACGGCGAGATGGACGCGGCCACGTCCCGGCCGGTGGCCGCGGGCGGAAACTGTCGGACGGCGCCGTCGGGGAATTTCAGTTCGATCATCAGTCTGTCTTTTCGCGCGGCGGGACGGGATCGTAGGTCCAGTCCAAGCCGCTGAAGGGGTGGCATTTACAGAGACGCCGGACCGTGAGCCATCCCCCCTTCGCCGGGCCGTGCTGGATCAGCGCGTCCCGGGCGTAGTCGGAGCAGGTCGGCCGGAACCGGCACTGCTGCCCGATCAGGGGCGACAGCGTCACCTTGTAGCCCCGATGGGCCAGCCGGACGCCGCGTTCGTAGAGAGTTCCGCCGGATGCCATGTCGCCGCGCTTATCCCCCGGCAGGCGCGCGGGGGCAACGGGCGCTCAGGCCGCACCGGCGAGGCTAGTTCGTGTGTCGGGGCTCTTGCGCGCGAGCGCCTGCTTCACCGCGTCCAGCGTCGCCTCGATGGCGACCATGGTCGAGGCGTGCCGCGCCGGATAATCCGCCACCAGCTTCAGCGCCCGCAGGCCCTCGAACCGCCCTTCCGGCCCCGCGCCGCCGGCCTTGAGCATGGCCAGCATCGCCTCGCGGGCCTGCTCGACCTCGTCGACCGTGGCCCCGATCACCGCCGCGCCAAGCACCCCGGCAGCCGCCTGGCCGAGGGCGCAGGCCTTCACGTCCTGGGCGAAGTCCTGGATCCGGCCGTCGTCGTCCAGACTGACGTCGACCACAGCCTTGGAGCCGCACAGCTTGGCCACCCGCACGCCGGTGCCCCCGGGCGTGGCCAGCCGGCCGGCGTGCGGCATGTTGGCCGCCAGGCCGAGGATGCGCGCGCTGTAGAGCTCGTCGATCATTCCGGAAAGATAGGCGATCAGCCGCCCTGCAGCGAGTCCCAGGTCCGGGCGCTGGCCTGCTCCTGCCCACCCGCCCGCGCCCTCAGCCAGGCGAGATTGGCGTCGGCCTGCTCCGGGGGCAGGACGCGGCGCAGGATCTGTTCGGCCTCCGTCAGGTTGCCGTTCAGGCCCAGCGCGAGGGCGAGGTTCAGCCGCACCTTCAGCGAGGCCTCCGGCCGCGCCGCCGCCCGCCGCAGCAACGGTTCCGCGGCGGCGTTGTCGCCGCGCACCATGGCCGCCACCGCCATGTTGGCCAGCACGTCCGGATTTTCCGGCGACAGCTCCAGCGCCCGGCCCCAGGCGGTCCGCGCGTCGTCGGCGCGGCGCACCTGCTCGTAGGCGGTTCCCAGCAGCGACCACACGCGCCAGTCGTCCGGACGGGCGTCGCGCGCCGTCTCCAGCGCCTGGATGCCGTAGAAGGCCTGGCCGCGGGCGATGTGGCCGCGGCCCGCCTCCAGCATGGCCTCGACGTTGCCCGGCTGCACCAGCAGCACCCGCTGCGCCATCTCGGCGGCCTGGTCGAAGCGACCGAGCTCGCGCAGCGCCTGTGCCGCCTTGACGCCCGCGACGGGGTCCAGCGGGTTGATATCGGCCTGCTCGGTCCAGAACACCGAGCGGCTGAGGGCGTCGGCGCGGTCGTAGGCGGCGCGGGTCTCGGCGTTGGCGGGCGCGCGCGTCCGGGCCGGAGCGACGGCTGGCTCGGCGGCGGGCGCCTGCTGCGCCAGCGCCGGCGTGGCGAGGGCGGCGAGCAGGGCGACGGTTGCGATGCGGGCGGTCGTGCGCGACATGAAAGGCGCTCCGGAAGGGTCGGCCCGAAGAGTCGCCCTTCCGCGTCAACTGCTGGTTAACAAAGCCCCTCGCGGGCCCGAAAGGCGGACCGCCATGTCCCTGATGCACCCCGATGTCCTCGTCGCCGACGCCGACGGCGCCCTGCCGGTGCGCATCGTGACGAAGGACGCGCCCCTGGACGGCGCGGAGGCCGCCTGGGCGCGGGCGCATGACTTCACCGGCAAGACGGGCCAGCTGCTGGTGCTGCCGGGGGCGGGCGGGGCGGCTGCGGGCGCCCTGTTCGGCGCCGGCGAGCGCTTCGACCCCATGTCGGCCCGGGCCCTGGCGGCGAAGCTGCCGGACGGCCTGTGGCGGCTTGAGGGCGTCGAGGGCGAGGCGTCGGCGCTCGCCGCCCTGGCCTTCGCCCTCGGAGCCTACCGCTTCGATCGCTACAAGAGCCGCTCCGGGCCGCGCCCGCGCCTCGCCGCGCCGGGGGTGGAGGTGGGTCCGCTACTGGACATCGTCGCCGCCTGCGCCCTGGCCCGCGAGATGGTCGATACCCCGGCCGGAGACATGGGGCCGCTGCAGATCGAGACCATCGCCCGCGAAATCGCCGAGGCCTCGGCGGCGACCCTGACCGTGGTGACCGGCGACGACCTGCTGGAGCAGAACTATCCCGCCGTCCACGCCGTCGGTCGCGCCGCCGACGGGCGCCGCGCGCCGCGCGTGCTGGAGATCGGCTGGAACCTCGACCGCGCCGAGTTGCCGCTTGTCGCGCTGGTGGGCAAGGGCGTGGTGTTCGACACCGGCGGCCTCGACATCAAGCCAGCCGCCGGCATGCGCAACATGAAGAAGGACATGGGCGGCGCGGCCCACGCCCTGGCGCTGGGCCGGCTGGTCATGCAGGCCGGCCTGCCGGTGCGGCTGGTGGTGCTGGTCGCGGCGGTCGAGAACGCCATCTCCGGCGACGCCTTCCGGCCGGGCGACATCCTGTCCAGCCGCAAGGGCCTGACCATCGAGGTGGGCAACACCGACGCGGAAGGGCGCCTCATCCTCGCCGACATCCTGACCCGGGCCGGCGAGCACGCGCCCGACCTGACCCTGGACTTCGCCACCCTGACCGGCGCCGCCCGCATCGCCCTCGGCCCCGAGCTGCCGCCGCTCTACACCGACGACGAGGCGCTCGCCGCCGACATGCTGGCGGCCGCGCACGCCGTGGCTGACCCGCTGTGGCGCATGCCGCTGTGGCCCGGCTACAGGTCCGCGCTGGAGGCCGAGATCGCCGACCTGAGGAACGACCCCGCCGCCTGGGCCCAGGCCGGCTCGGTCACCGCCGCCCTGTTCCTGCAGAAGTTCGCGCCGACGACCGGGGGCTGGGCGCACATGGACATCTTCGCCTGGAATCCGCGCGCCCGCCCGGGCTGGCCCGAAGGCGGCGAGGCGCAGGGGCTGCGGGCGGCCTTCGAGATGCTGAGGCGGCGATTTCCTGCGAAATGATCGCAGGCGTTAACGGCCTTTTCGGCATCTCGCGGCATTCTTCCGGCTCAACCGGACGAGCCTCGTTTGACCGCAGCCGCCGCCAACTTCGATCCCCGCACCACCCTGGCCCGGCCCGATCTGGCCGAGCAGGCGCTGGAGGGTCTGGTGCGCGCCGACGCCTACCGGGCGGCGCGGCCGATGCGCTGCACCGCAGCGGTCGCCGACATCCACAGCGACGTCGACGGCGCCGATCCGATCGACGAACTCATCTTCGGCGAAGCCTTCGACGTGCTGGAGAGCCGTGACGACCGGGTCTGGGGACAGGCCCGCCGCGACGGGGTCGTCGGCTGGGTCGATCGCGCCGCCCTGGCCGAGGGCGCGCCGCGGCCGGGCGCCAGCGTCGCCGCCGTCACGGCCGCCCTGCCGCTCAACGCCCTGGTGACGGAACCCCGCGGCGACGAGTTGCGGCCCATTGGAGACTTCGAGCGTGATCCGGTGGCCGTCGCCGAACGCCTGATCGGCGTGCCGCACCGCCTTGGCGCCCGTTCCTCGCGCGCCACCGACTGCTGCGGCCTGGTCCAGCAGGCCCTCTACGCCTGCGGCCGCGCCGCGCCGCGCTACGCCGACCAGCAGGCCGAGCTGGGCGAGGCGGTCGACCGGGACGACGCCCACCGCGGGGATCTCGTGGTCTGGCTGCATCCGGGAGCCGGTCCGTGGAACGGCCATTCGGCCTTCCTGCTCGACGGCCGGCGCGTCCTCCACGCCAGCGGCGCGCACGGCGCGGTCGTGGTCGAACCCCTCGCCGAGGCCGAGGCGCGATACGCGGCCGACGGCTTCAGCCCCCCGCGCTTCCGCCGCCTCTGAACGCCTGCGGGAACGAAAAAGCCCCGCCGTCGCCGGCGGGGCCCTTTCGTATCGATCCGTCGCGACTCAGCGCGGGCTTTCGGTCGAGCTGTCGGCGGCCGACGGCGCCGCCGGCGATTCCTCGACGGTCGGCTGGCCGGCGGCGCCGGTGATCGGCGCGCCGCCGGCGGGGCCGCCGGCGTCCTCGGTCGCCTGGGACGCGCCCGGCGCGACTTCGACGCCTTCGGCGGGAGCCGCCGCGCCCGGCTGGCGGGCGGGATCCGGCGCCGGGATGGCGTAGCCGCCCGATCCCTGGCTGCGCAGGTACGCGATCAGGTTGATGCGGGTCTGCTGGTCACGGATGCCGGCGAAGGACATCTTGGTGCCCGGCACGTGACGGCCCGGGTTGGTGATGAACTGGTCGAGTTCGTCGTAGGTCCAGTTGGGCGCCTCGGCCTTGTGGGCGCTCATCGCGTCCGAATAGGCGAAGCCGGCGGCGTGCATGACGGGACCGCCGACGACCCCGAAGAGGTTCGGGCCGATGCCGTTGGCGCCGCCCTGGCTCACGTTGTGGCAGGCCTGGCAGCGGGCGAAGGCGGCCTCGCCGGCGGCGAGGTCGGCGACCGGGAGCAGGGTGCCCCAGTCCGGCGGCAGCTCGGCCTCGGCGGCTCCGCCCGCGGCCTCTTCCGGCGCGTCGACGAAGTAGCCCATCTTTTCAGGGGCCTCGGTGTGATAGATGGCGCCCGTCAGCTGCTGGACGCCGATGATGACGAAGGCGGTCGCCAGACCGGCGCCCAGAATCTTGTTCCACTTCAGATCGCCGCTCATGCGCGTCGTCGCATCCCGTCCGTTAGGGCCCGGCCGCGGAGACGGCGGGCGAATTCTTGCGTGGGCGTCTCTTACACGCTAGCGCGGCCTTCGCAACCGGCCCGGACCCGCCCGGGCGTCGCAGGCGGCGTCTGACCGATGAATCCCCTGATCCTGATCCCCGCCCGCATGGCCGCGACCCGGCTGCCGGGCAAGCCGCTGGCGGACATCGGCGGCAAGCCGATGATCGTGCGGGCGTATGAACGGGCCGCCGCCTCGGGGCTGCCCGTCGCCGTGGCGGCGGGCGATCCGGAGATCGTCGAGGCGGTCACCGCCGTCGGCGGCCGCGCCGTCCTGACCGACCCCGACCTGCCCTCCGGCTCGGACCGCATCCGCGCCGCGCTCGAGGCCATCGATCCCGAAGGCCGCCACGACGCGGTGATCAACCTGCAGGGCGACATGCCCTTCGCCGACCCCGGCCTCGCCCGCGCCTGCGCCGATCTGCTGGCCACCGAGCCGGCCTGCGACATCGCCACCCTCGTGGCCCCCGAAGCGGACGCCGCCGATCGGGCCAATCCCGACGTGGTCAAGGCCGTCCTCGCCCTGCCCGACGGCGCCGGTCACGGCCGCGCCCTCTACTTCACCCGATCGACCCTCTACGGCGACGGTCCCGTGTGGCGGCACATCGGCCTCTACGGCTACCGCCGCCACGCCCTCGAACGCTTCTGCGCCGCGCCGCCGTCGCCGCTCGAGAAGCGCGAGAAGCTGGAGCAACTGCGGGCGCTGGAGATGGGCCTGCAGATCTGGGCCGCCGTCATCGACGAGGCCCCGCTGTCGGTCGACAGCCCGGCGGATCTGGAGGCGGCGCGGGCGCTGGTGAGGGATGAGGGATAAGGCATTAGGGATGAGGTCCGTTCGCTGCGCCCCTCAATCGGAGACGCAGGGTATTCAGCATCCTTGATATCTCACCAGTCTGCTCCAGAAGCGGATCAATCTCCTCTACCGGCGCTAATCGCAAGCGCCTGATCATGATCAGAAATGTCTCCAGCTCTGCTGCCGAGCCTCGCGCGATGCTGACGAAGTGCGCGTAGTCCCGACGAGTGCCTCTGGCGTTGCCTTCAGCGATATTGGCCGCGATGGACGACGAACACCGAATGATCTGCCCGACGAGTCGATAGGTTTCTTCCTTCGGCATCCGCCTGGTCAGCGCATAGACCCCGCAGGCAAGGTCAATGGCCTTCTGCCAGACCGTCAGGTCCCGATGCGACTGAGGCGCGATGCTGTCCCCTGATCAGCCGGCCTACACTACTCCAGCCTGGTCGTCTGGTTAAGCGCCCCTTCCTCATCCCTCATCCCTTATCCCTCATCCCTCCTCGTCCACCCAAGCCTGCAGCAGGGTTCGCGCGATGGCGATCCGCGCCGGCGGCTTGATGGCGGGGTGGCTTCCGGCCAGCACCGCCCGCGCCTCGTCCCGGGTCAGCCACGCCACCGCCTCCAGCTCCGTCTGGTCCGGCGCGGCCTGGTCCGAGTCCACGTCGCAGAGCAGGCCGATCATCAGCTGCGACGGGAACGGCCAGGGTTGGCTGGAGTGGTAGCGCACCGCCGTCACCGTCAATCCGGCCTCCTCCTCGACCTCGCGGGCGCAGGCTTCCTCGATCGACTCGCCGGGCTCGAGGAAGCCGGCCAGGGCCGACATCCGCCCCTCGGGCCAGCTGGCCTGCCGTCCCAGCAGGCAGACCGGCTCGGCCCCGCCGCGGTAGACCGGCAGCATGATGGTCACCGGGTCGACGCGCGGGAAATGCTCCGTGCGGCAGGCGGGGCAGACCCGTTTCCAGCCGCCCGACGCCGTCTCGCTCTCCACCCCGCAGGCGGCGCAGAAGCCGTGTCGCGCTCGCCAGTCGAACAGGCTCTTGGCGACACCCGCCATGGCCGCGTCGGGCCCCGACAGCAGGGCGGCGGCCTCTCGCATCTCCATGAAGGCGCCCAGCCCGGCCAGCGGCCCGGCCGCCGGATCGAGTGAGCTCTCCACCTCCACGGCGAAGACCGGCGCTTCCTTCCAGAGCCCGAGGAACAGCTCCCGGTCGGGCACGACCGCGCGCGCATGCTCCAGTCCCAGCCAGGCCAGCCGCGGCCCCTCGGCATGGTCCTCGACCAGCGGCCGGCCCTGCCAGAGCACCATGGCCACAGCCTCGGGATTGGCCTCCTGCTCGACCAGCCACTCGGGATCGTTGCGCCGGTCGCCCGCGCGGTCGAGCGGATTGCCGGCGAAGGTGTTCAGGCGGGGGAGGGGCATGGCTCCTTCTAGCGCGGGGCCTGCGGGGACGCGACCCGGCGGGCGGCTGAGAAGAACACCGTCCGATGCGTCCACCATATCCGCAGTGACCGCTTCTGGCCCTGCTGCGGACTAAAAAACGCCGTCCGATGCGTCCGATGCGTCCGATGCGTCCGCATCGCCCACCCGGCGCGGTTGCGTATTCGATTGTCAAAGACCCGGACCGCAACCTGCGCCCGTCATACGCCAGAATCGGTCGCAAGCCCCCGGACGTCTTGCGTCCCGGCGCGTGAACCGTCATATCCCCGCGTGGAGATCGCGGGCGAAGGCTTCGCCAACCTGGTCAGGGCCGGAAGGCAGCAGCCACAACGAATCCCCCTTCGGGTCGCGGTCTCCACCTAATCCCCGACATCTTGAACCGGCGCCCTTAGCGTCTGCGTGCGCTCACGCTATGACGGAGCCATGAGCCACAGCGACCCGAGTCTCGACGGTCCCCCCTGGGACGAGGACGCCCCCGCGGCGGAGGTCGTCGAGCGCGACCCCAACACCGAGGATATGTTCGGCGCCCCCGAACCCGCCGGCATGCGCGAGGCCGAGGCCGCCGCTGCGCCGGTCGAGGCTGCGTCCGCGGCCCCGAAGCCGGCGCCGACCGCCGCTCCGGCCGCCGCCGCTGAAGCCCCCGCGGGCGAGGGCGAGGCCTACACCGTGCTGGCCCGCAAATACCGGCCGCGCACCTTCGAGGACCTGATCGGCCAGGAGGCCATGGTCCGCACCCTGACCAACGCCTTCGCCACCGGCCGCATCGCCCACGCCTTCATGCTCACCGGCGTCCGCGGGGTCGGAAAGACCACCACCGCCCGCCTGCTGGCCCGGGCCCTGAACAACGAGACCGACTCCATCGACCGTCCGTCGCTGGCCCTGACCGCCCACGGCCGGCACGACGCCGCCATCATGGCCGGCCAGCACATGGACGTGATGGAGATGGACGCCGCCTCGCACACGGGCGTCAACGACATCCGGGATATCCTCGAGAGCGTGCGGTATGCGCCGGTCGAGGCGCGGTACAAGGTCTATGTGCTGGACGAGGTCCACATGCTGTCGACGCAGGCGTTCAACGCCCTGCTGAAGACGCTGGAGGAGCCGCCGCCGCACGCCAAATTCATCTTCGCCACCACCGAGATCCGCAAGGTGCCGGTGACCATCCTCAGCCGCTGCCAGCGCTTCGACCTGCGGCGGGTGGAGCCGGAGATCCTCGTCGACCACCTCGGCCGCATCGCCGAGCGGGAGGGCATGCGCATCGAGCCGGACGCCCTGGCCCTGATCGCCCGCGCCGCCGAGGGCTCGGTGCGCGACGGCCTGTCGCTGCTCGACCAGGCCCTGGTGCAGGCCGAGAAGGGCGAGCTGGTCCAGACCACGACGGTCCGCGACATGCTCGGCCTCGCCGACCGCAGCCAGACCATCGCCCTGTTCGAATCCATCATGGCCGGGCGCACGCCGGAGGCGCTGGAGAGCTTCCGCACCCTGTACGGTTACGGCGCCGACCCGGTGCAGGTGACCAACGACCTGCTGGAGCACTGCCACGCCGCCTCGGTGGCCAAGATGCTGGGGCCGCAGGCCACCCGCCTGCCCAACGACCAGGCCCAGAAGCTGGCGGCGCTGGGGGCGGTGATCTCGGCCGGGACCCTGTCGCGGGTCTGGCAGATGCTGCTCAAGGCGCTGGACGAGGTCCGCCGCGCGCCCAATCCGGCCGACGCGGTCGAGATGGCCATCGTCCGCCTCGCCTACGCCGCCGACCTGCCGGGGCCGGAGGAGGCCCTGAAGGCCCTGCGCGACGGCGAGCCGGTCGGCGGCGGCGCCGCGCCGCGCGGCCCGTCCGGCGGCGGGGGAGGGGGCGGCGCCTCGGCCCAATTGGCCGCCCGGCCCGTCGCCGCGCCGGCCGCCCTGCCGGACCCGCAGTCGTTCGAGGCGGTGGTCGCCCTGATCGGCGAGAAGCGCGAGGTCGGCCTGCAGATGGACGTCCAGCGCTACGTCCGCCCGGTCGCCTTCAAGCCGGGAGCCATCACCTACGAGGCCGTCGAGGGCGCCCCGGTCGATCTCGCCCGCAAGCTGGCCTCGCGCCTCAAGGACTGGACCGGCCGCACCTGGCTGATCGCCGCCAACGGCCAGGGCGGCGGCGAGACCATGATCGAGGTCGACCGCCGCAAGCGCGCCGAGGAGCGCGCCGCCGTCGAGGCCGACCCGTTCGTCGCCGCCGTCATGGAGGCCTTCCCGGGGGCGAAGATCGGGGAGATCCGGACGCTGGCCGCGCCGGTCGAGCTGCCGGTCATTCCGGACGAGGCGGGGGAGGACTGAGGGTTGGCGGTCCCGGCCTTCTCAAGACGCAGCGTCATCTTCACCGGTGTTGGACTGCTCCTTCTGGGCTCCGCCTTCTATGTTCAGGCCCTCTCATTCACCCGATTCTGGCAGACGGCGGGGCTGTTCGCTGCGGGCGGACTGCTGCTTGCGCTGGCTCAGATCGGTCAGGCGCAACGCCGTCGACTCCACAGCGCCCTGCGGGAGAAGAAAATTCCATCAGCTCCCTTGTCGGATGGCGCCTATCTGGCGCTCCTCTGGCTCATGGCTGTGATGATGGTGCTTCCCGTCCTTCTCTGGCTGCTGTGGCCGGGGAGTCCCCGGGAACTGGATGCGTGGCTGGGATCGCTCTGGCTGGGCTGGGCGGGCGTCGTCGGCGTGATGACCTGGCTGCGCTGGAGAGAAGCGCAGATGCTGGAGTCCGGCGCCCGTCTCATCGACCCGGTTGCCTGAAGCGTTACGGCTGTCCCCCAGGAGATGAAAAGAATGGCGCGCAGAGACTTCGACCCTGCGAGGGTTCAGCCCGATGGACGGCCCGCCACCAAGGCCCCCCTGTTCGACCCGGCCGCCGAGGGGCCGTGGCGCGGGTCCCTGAACGGCGCGGTTCTCGGCGGACAGAACACCGTGCTGGCCTACGGAACGGATGTGGTCGGCGCGGGGCCGAGGCTGCACGTCCACCCCTACGACGAGACCTTCATCATCATCGAGGGTCGGGCCCGCTTCCTCGTCGGCGCTGCGACGCTGGAGGCGAGCGCCGGCGAGGTCGTGTTCGGGCCGGCGGGCGTGCCCCACCGGTTCGAGAATCTCGGCCCGGGCCGGTTGCAGACCATCGACATCCACCATTCGCCGGAGTGGATCCAGACGGATCTGGACGCGGACTAAAGGATCTCCGCCGCCTCTTCGAAGCTCAGACGCGGCGATCGGGGGAAGAGGTTCTCGTCCGTGCCGTAGCCGAGGTTGACGATGAAGTTCGGCTCCACCGCCGAGTTCGGGAAGAACTCCGCCTTCACGCCCACCGGGTCGAAGCCCGACATGGGGCCGACGTCGAGGCCCAGCGCGCGGGCGGCGATGAGGAAGTAGCCGCCCTGCAGCGAGCTGTTGCGGAAGGCGCTCTCGCGCCGGGCGGCCTCGTCGGCGAACCAGTCCCTGGCGCCGGGCGCGTGCGGGAACAGCTTCGGCAGGGCGTCGGGGAAGTCGAGGTCCATGCCGATGATGACGTTGACCGGGGCCTGCAGGGTCTTGGCCCGGTTGCCCTCGCTCATCAGCGGCGCGAGCCGCGCCTTGGCCTCGGGGGAGGTCACGAACACGAAGCGGGCGGGGGTGTTGTTCACCGCCGTCGGACCGAACTTCGTCAGGTCGTACAGCCGGCGTAGCAGCGCCTCCGGCACCGGCCGGTCGCTCCAGCCGTTGCGCGTACGAGCCTCGGTGAACAGCTGGGCCAGGGCCGAATCGGCGACCGGTCGATCCCGGACGGTGAGCGCGTCGAAAGCCATGGAAGAACCCTCCTGAATGGAAACAGCAACGAGTGCGGTATCAATTAGGGCGTCCGCCGAGCCGCGCCAGAGCGACTGGAACAAATTCTGTTGCAGATAGACCGGCGGCTGCGACGCAGCCCCCCTGTCGCCCGCGCCGGGAACGGCCTATCTAGGGCGCATGAAAGACCTCAACGCCCTGATGCAGCAGGCCCAGGCGATGCAGCAACGATTGCAGGACGCCCAGGCGAAAATGGCCGAAAGCAGCGCTGTCGGCACCTCCGGCGGCGGCCTCGTCTCGATCGCCCTGAAGGGGCCCGGCGAGATCACCTCGGTGACCATCGACGACAGCCTGATGGTCCCCGGCGAGGGCGAGATCCTCGCCGACCTGATCGTCGCCGCCCACGCCGACGCCAAGCGCAAGCTGGACGAGGTCAACGCCGCCCTGATGCGCGAGGCCGCCGGCCCGATGGCGGGGATGAACATCCCCGGCATGCCCAAGCTGTTCTGACGACGCGCGCGTGGCCGCCTCCGCCGGACCCGAGATCGAGCGGCTGATCGGCCTGCTCGCCAAGCTGCCCGGCATGGGCCCGCGCTCGGCCCGCCGGGCGGCGCTGGCGCTGCTGAAGAAGCGCGAGCAGTTGCTGGTCCCGCTGGCCGCCTCGCTGGCCGAGACGGCGGAGAAGGTGACCTCGTGCAGCGTCTGCGGCGCGCCGGACACCCGCGACCCCTGCTCGATCTGCTCGGACGGATCGCGCGACAACGGCCTGATCTGCGTGGTCGAGGAGGCCGGCGCCCTGTGGGCCATGGAGCGTTCCGGGGCCTTCCGCGGCAAGTATCATGTGCTGGGCGGCCTGCTGTCGGCGCTGGACGGGGTCGGGCCGGACGCGCTGCGGGTCGCCGAACTGGTCGGCCGGGTGAAGGGCGGCGAGGCGAAGGAGGTGGTGCTGGCCCTGCCCGCCACCGTCGACGGCCAGACCACGGCCCACTACCTGGCCGAACGCCTGTCCGGCTCGGGGGTGGAGATCACCTCGCTGGCGCGGGGGGTGCCGGTAGGCGGAGAGCTGGACTGGCTGGACGACGGGACGATCGTGCAGGCCCTGCGGGCGCGCCGGCCGGCGTGAGGACAAGCGCTATACGTCCGCCGCTATAACCGCGACATGTCGGGTCGACAGCGTCGACATGCGCGACAAGGTCGATTCGCCTCCTTCCGTGAAGTCGCCGCCTGCGTCCGGAACTGACGTAGCGGGTACGTAGCCTGCCCTGCGGTGGTGAACGATGAGGGCCCGATGACGAAGTCCCCGCAGGCGTGCGGACGTGTCCACGAGTTTTCGCGGACGCCGGATGGCTTGTCGTTTGTCTGCCGCGTGGCGGCCCGAGCCGACTCCCGGTAAGGAACGGAGCATGAACGCTCTCCTGCCCGTGATTTCCGTCCTCACCCTGGTCGCCGCCGCGGCGGCCGTGGTCGTCTCGGGACTGGCCCTGCAGGCCGCCCGCCGCGCCGCCCGCTCCGGGGAGGACGACAGGCTGCTGGCCGCGCTCAGCCGCGAGATGGCCGCCCTGCGCGGCGAGGCGGGGCAGAACGCCGCCACTCAGCGACAGGAGCTGCAGGGGGCTCTGAAGGCCCTGAGCGACAGCCTCGACCAGCGCGTCGGCGGTCTGGCGGCCAACCTGACCACTCATTTCACCGGCTTCGCCGAGCTGCAGCAGAAGATCGGCACCGACCTCGCCGACGGCCAGCACAAGCGGCTGTCCGAGACCAACCAGACGGTGCTGAAATTGGTCGAGACCTTGCAGCAGCAGCAGGCTGAGGGCCGCAAGGCCATGGGCGAGGAGCTGGAGAAGGTTCGCACGGTGCTGACCGCCAATATGGAGCAGCTGCGCAAGGAGAATGAGGCCAAGCTGGAGCAGATGCGCGCCACGGTCGACGAGAAGCTGCAGTCGACCCTCGACCAGCGGCTGGACGCCAGCTTCAAGCAGGTCTCGGACCGGCTGGAGTCGGTGCAGAAGGGGCTGGGCGAGATGCAGACCCTCGCCACCGGCGTGGGCGACCTGAAGCGGGTGCTGACCAATGTAAAGTCGCGCGGCACCTGGGGCGAGGTGCAGCTGGGCGCCCTGCTGGAGGACACTCTCAGCGCCGAGCAGTACGCCGCCCAGGTGGCGATCCGCCCGCGCAGCCCGGAAAGGGTCGACTTCGCCGTCCGCCTGCCGGGCCACGACGATCAGGGCCAGGTGTGGCTGCCGATCGACTGCAAATTCCCGCACGAGGACTACGCCCGCCTGCTGGCGGCGCAGGAGGTGGCCGACCCGGCGGCGGTCGAACTGGCCGGCAAGGCGCTGGAGAAGGCGGTGGCGGCTCAGGCCAAGTCGGTGGCGGAAAAGTACATCCATCCGCCGCACTCGACGGACTTCGCCTATCTCTACTTGCCGACCGAGGGGCTGTTCGCCGAGATCGTGCGCCGCGACGGCTTCGCCGCCGACTTGCGGGCGAAGTACCGGGTGGAGGTGGCGGGGCCCAGCAACCTGACCGCCCTGCTCAACAGCCTGCGGGTCGGGTTCCGCTCGCTGCAGATCCAGAAGAAGTCGAGCGAGGTGTGGACCGAGCTGGGCAAGGTCAAGACCGCCTTCGAACGCTATGGCGACGCCCTGCACGCCGTCGACAAGAAGCTGGACGAGGCCAAGAACAAGGTCTCTGACGTCAGCCGTAAGCACACGGCGGTGATCCGCAGCCTCCGCAATGTCGAGTCCGTGCCCCTGCCCGGGGGCGAACCCGCCGCCGACCGGCTGATCGGCTTCGACGAGGACGTCGCGGCCGAATGATGGACAAGCACGCTTGACATCGTCCCGGGCGCCTGGGTAAAGCGTCCTTGTCATTTGGACAAGGATGTTTGCCTCCCATGGCCCAAGGTCTCAAGCGCGTCGCCCTCTACACCTTCCTCGGCTTTCTCGGCCTGATCCTGGCGCTCGTGCTCGCCGGCGGGGCCGTCGGCTTTCTGGCGGCGCATGGCAGCGTCGATCCCGAGGCCGCACTCGTCTGGGTCATGGGCGGGTTCGCGATCCTGATCATGCTCGGCTCCCTCGCGGTCGGGGTCGGCTGGATGCGCGCCATCGACGAGGCGGCGCGCGAGGCGCACAAGACGGCGTGGTTCTGGGGCGGCTCCGCCGGTCTCGCCGTCGGCGGCGTCGCCATCATCATGGCGTCCCTGCCACAGGCCGAGACGGTCCGGATCCCGGCCTGGTTCGCGGGGCGGAGCGATCCGGTAGCCTATGCGGCCACCGGCGCCTTCGGCATGCTCCTGCTGATGCTGATCGGCTACACCCTCGCCTGGGTGTGGTGGTGGTGGCGGCGCCGGTGAGGAGCGCCCCGTGAACAATCGCCTCAAGGTGCTGCGCGCCGAGCGCAACTGGAGCCAGGCGCACCTGGCCGAGGCGCTGGGCGTCTCGCGCCAGACCGTCAACGCGCTCGAGACCGGGCGCTACGACCCCTCCCTGCCGCTAGCCTTCAAGATCGCCCGGGTCTTCGGCCAGCCCATCGAATCCATCTTCTCCGAAGGAGACTGAGAATGGCTCGTGTCGCCCCCTTCAGCTCGCGGCCGCGCAAGGCCGGAAAGATCCTCGGCCTGCTTCTCGTCGGCATCTGCCTCGGCGTCGCCGGCTACCTCGTCGGCGAACGCGTCGCGGCTTCCGGCGCCTTCGACGGCCTTCCGGTCCGCTGGGCGGACCTGCTGGCCGTGTTTGTCGGCATGATCATGGTCGTCGCCGCCGTGGCGACCTCGCTGATCAGTCTGAGCCCCGCCTTGCTGGCGCGGACACTGAACCTCGAGGGCCAGGCCGGACCGGACGAGATTCGCGACACCCGCCTCCAGGCCCTCATCCTCGCCCTCTCGGGGGTGATCGTGATGCTGCCGCCGCTACTCGCGATGGTCGATGTCGCGGCCGCACCGGCGCTTGCCCTGCTGGGTCTGCTGCTGGCCGCACACACAGCCCTGAATCTCACCCTGTACCGGCGTGTCGACGAGCTGTTCCGCCGCGCGGTGGTCGAGGCGGGCGCCCTCACCTTCTGGCTGGGGCAGGGCGTGCTGTTTCTCTGGGCCGTGGCCGAGCGGCTGGGCGTGGCCCCCGCCCTGACCGGCTGGGACATCTATGTGGTCCTGCTGACCGCCTACCTCATCGCCTCCGTCGGCGTCGCCGCCCGGCGCGGCCTCGCCTGACTTTCCATTCCATCTCGCCTCCGGAGCTGCCCATGAACCGCGTTCGCCCCCTCCGCCGCCTCGCCGCCGACGCCGCCCGCACCGCCGTGGGCGCCGTACTCGGCCTCGGCCTCGCCGCCGCCATCGCCTTCCAGCCGGCGCAGGTCTTCGCCCAGACTCCGGCGTCCGCGCCGGCCGCCGCCGAGCTTCCGGGCATCCCGCGCGCCGACGGGGCCGGGCCGGCCCTGTGGGTCGTGCGCGACGCCGACTCGACCATCTACCTGTTCGGAACCGTGCACATGCTGCGCCCGACCACGGCCTGGGGCTCGGAGCGGGTCGAGCGGGCCTTCGCCGAGGCCGACGAACTGTGGCTCGAGATCTCCAATCCCGACGACCAGGCCGCCCTCGTGCCGCTGATCCAGCAGCACGGCGTCGACCCGACCCAGCGCCTGACGCTGAAGCTGTCGTCCGGGGAGCTGACCCTGTTCGACAACGCCGCGCGCACCATGGGCGCCAACGCCATGGCCATGGACAACCTGCGGCCCTGGCTGGCCGCCCTGACCCTGTCGATCGCGCCGCTGCAGCGCGCCGGCTACGACCCGCAGTCGGGGGTGGAGCTGATCCTCAAGGCCCGCGCCGGGGCGGCGGGCAAGCCGGTGAAGGGCTTCGAGACCATCGACAAGCAGGTGCGCATCCTCGCCGGCTTTCCCGAGGCCGACCAGATGGACTTCCTGACCAGTACCCTGGACGCCTTCGAGGACGCCCCCGTCGAGCTGGACCGCCTCGTCGAGGCCTGGGCGCGCGGCGACGTCGCGGTGATCGAGGAGCTGGGCGTCGCCGACATGCGCGAGGAGAGCGAGGAGATCTACCAGGCCCTGCTGGTGCGCCGGAACGCCGACTGGGCCGGGCAGATCCAGCAGCTGCTGGCGGGCGAGGGCACGGCCTTCGTCGCCGTCGGCGCCGCCCACCTCGCCGGCGACGACAGCGTCCAGCGCCTGCTGGAGCAGCGCGGCGTGGAGGTTGACGAAGTCCCCTGATCGGGCAGGCTTGGGCGCCCGGGAGGAGGGAACATGATCCGTGTGAGAGCCCTCCTCCTCGCCGCCGCCGTACTGTTCTGGGCGGGCGCAGCGGCGGGACAGGAGGCCGGCGCCGCGGCAGGCCCGCGCCTCTGGGTCGCCCGCGTCGCCGATTCCACCATCTACCTGTTCGGCGCGCCCTCAATGCTCCGACCCGAGACAGACTGGTGGAGCGAGGCGCTGGAGACCGCTTTCGATGCAGCCGACGCGCTGTGGGTGGAAGGCGACGCGGAGGCGTCGCCATTCCTGGCCGGTCAGCTCGTGGCGCATGGCTTCCAGCCGGACGGAAATCTGGAAGCCCTGCTGACGCCGGCGGAATGGACGAACGTCGTCGCCACGGCCGAGGCTTCCGGCGTGCCGGTCGCCACGGTCCGAACCATGCGGCCATGGCTCGCCGCGAGCTGGGCGCCCAACGTCTGGTATCTGATGGCCGGCTACAGCCCCGAGGCGGCGCCGGGGCCGCTGTTCGTGGCCCAGGCCCGTGCAGCCGGAAAGACCGTGCATTCGATCGAGGCGCCCGAACAAGCCATCGCCTTCCTGTCCGGCCGCCCCGAAGCGGAGCAGGTCGCGCTTCTGCGGTTCGGGCTGGCGGCCCCGGAAGCTCTCGTGGCCGAACTCGACGCCGCGGTGGCCGCCTGGCTGAAGGGCGATGCAGACCGGAGCCGCGAACTCGGGACCGGGCGTTTGCGGGAGCTCAGCGAGCCATTGCACCGGGCGATGATCGGCGGGCGCAACAGGGCCTTCGCCGATCGCATCATCGACCTGCTGGCGGAGCCCGGGACTAGCTTCGTGGTGGTCAACGCCGCCGCCGTCGGCGGCCCGGACGGCGTTCCGGCGCTGCTGACCGAGCGCGGCGTGAACGTCGAGGCGGTGCAGTAGGGGGGAGGCTGGAGCGGGCAGCGGGAATCGAACCCGCACGAAAAGCTTGGGAAGCTTTCAGGCTACCACTACATCATGCCCGCGGAGCCGGACGCAGACTTAGGGCGAATGGCGGCAAGCATCAAGCGGGGCGGCTCCGGAAGGGCCGCCCCTTTCGCGACCTCAATCGGCGCGGTGGACGATCACCCCGTCGACCACGGTCAGGGTGGCCTGCCCCTCGAGGATGTCGGCGGGCGCGGCGGTCATCAGGTCGACGTCGAAGGCGGTCAGGTCGGCGCGCTTGCCGACCTCGATCGTGCCCAGCTCGGCCTCGCGGAAGCTGGCGTACGCCGGCCAGAGGGTGAACATCTTCAGGGCGGTGGCGCGGTCGACCGCCTCCTGCGGCCGCCAGTCGGGGCCCTGGAAGCCCTGCAGGTCGGCGCGGGCGATGGCGGCGTAGAACTCGATCAGCGGCGAGCCGCGCTCGACCGGGGCGTCCGAGCCCCCGACCACGATGACGCCCCGGTCGACCAGGCTGTGCCAGGCGTAGGCGCCGTCCAGCCGGGCGTCGCCGAGGCGCGCGGGGGCGAAATGCAGGTCGCCGATGGCGTGGCTGGGCTGCATCGAGGCGATGATCGGCAGGTCGACGAACCAGTGATAGTCGCCCGGGCGCAGTATCTGGGCATGCTCGATGCGCCAGCGCACGTCGGCGCCGTTGGGGCGATCCTCCGGGGCCACGCCGGCCATGGCCTGCTGGTACCACTCCATCACCGAGGCGTTGCCGCGGTCGCCGATGGCGTGGGTGGCGATCTGGATGCCGGCGCGCAGGGCCTGCTGGTACAGCGGCACGATCTCCTGCTCGCCGATCTGCATCAGGCCGGTGGTGTCGGGGCGGTCGGCGTAGGGCTCGAACAGGGCCGCGCCGCGCGAGCCGAGGGCCCCGTCGGCGTAGTATTTCACCGCCCGGGTGATGATCCGCCCGTCGGCGACGCTGCGCGGGCCCGAGGCGAACAGGGCCTGGGCCCCGTCGGGGGTGACGCTGTTGTAGACCCGCAGGGGCGCTTCGCCGGCCGCGGCCATCTGCTCCAGCAGGGGGATGTCGCGCCACGGGGCGCTCATGAAGTGGATGCCGGTCCAGCCGTATTCCGCCTCGACCCGGAAGCCGGCGCGGTAGGCCTCGCGCAGGGCCTCGGGGTCGGCCTGGGGCATCAGGCCGGCGACCAGCTGCTCGGCGGCGTCGACCAGCAGGCCGGTGGGGCGGCCGGCCTCGTCCTTGAGGATTTCGCCGCCCGAGGGCGCGGACGTCGAAGCGTCGATGCCGGCGGCGGCCAGCGCCGCGGAGGAGGCGACCACGGCGTGGCCGTCGGCGCGGCCGAGCAGGACGACGCGGCCGGGGGCGGCGGCGTCGAGATCGGCGGCGGTCAGGAAGCGGGCCTCGGGCCAGTGCGTCTCGATCCAGCCGCGGCCGACGATCGGCCCCTCGGGGTGCGCCTCGGCCCAGGCGGTCAGGCGGGCCATGGCCTCGGCGACGGAGGCGGAGCCCTCGAGATTCAGGGTCAGCTCGCGCCAGCCGATCCCGTCGAGGTGGGCGTGGCCGTCGGTGAAGCCGGGGAACAGGGCGGCGCCCTTGAGGTCGACAGCTTCCAGCCCGTCCGCGGCCGGCGCGCCGGCGGCGGCGCCGACGTAGACGATCCGGCCGTCGCGCACCTGCACCACCTCGGCGGTCGGGGCGGCGTCGACGCCGGTGTAGATCGGCCCGCCGCGGATCACGAGGTTCTGAGCCTCCGCGGAGGTGGCCGCCCCGGCGAGAAGAAGGGCGAGGAGCAGGCTGCGGCGCATCTGACGGTTCCTGAGACTGGCGGAGTTCGGACTCGCCTTAGCACAGTCGGTCCGTCAAGCTCCGGATCCGGAGGAAGGTCATGATCGCTACCGCCCTTTTGCTGTCCGCGCTCGTCGCGAGCCCCGATCCGGAGCCGCCGCGGGCCGAGCTGTGCCTGGCCCATGTCGAGGCGATGATCGCCGAGGCCCAGCGCGAGACCGGCATGGTCGCCGGCCCGAGCTGGTTCGTCCGCAGCTGGTGGATGGCCCGCCTGCCGGAGGAAAAGGCGCCGGAGGCGTGGTCCGAGGAACAACGGCAGGCCCTCGCGGCTTCAATGCCGGCGCGCAAGACCGCGGATGCGGAGGCCTACAGGGCCGAACTGCAGTCCTGCGTGGACGAGGCCATCGAGGGCGGCGCCCTGCCCTGAGGAGCGATAATGAAGCTGTTCACCATCGGCTACGAGGGCGAGCCGCAGGCGGCGGTGATCGACCGGCTGAAGGCGGCGGGCGTGAAGGTGCTGGCCGATGTGCGGGCGGTGGCGGCGTCGCGGCGGGCGGGATTCTCGAAGACGGTGCTGGGCTCCAGCCTGGCGGAGGCCGGCATTGAATACGTCCACCTGCGCGACCTCGGCACGCCCAAGGCGGGGCGGGACGCGGCGCGGGCGGGGCGGATCGGCGAGATGCGGTCGATCTTCGCCGAACACATGCAGGAGCCGCCGTCGCAGCTGGCCTACGAGCGGCTGCGCGAGATCGCGAAGGACCGTCCGACCGCCCTGCTGTGCTTCGAGGCCGACCACGCCGGTTGCCACCGGGCGGTGCTGGCCGAGCGGCTGGCCAGTGAGGACGGGTTCGAGGTGGTGAACCTGTAGGTCCCTCTCCCCTTGCGGGAGAGGGAGACCGCACGCGGCGGCGAAGCCGTTGCTCTTGTGCGGTCGGGTGAGGGGTCGCACGGTCGCCGTGTGCGCGACCCCTCATCCGACCCGCTTCGCGGGCCACCTTCTCCCGCAAGGGGAGAAGGGCGGTATTACGCTGCCGCCTTCTGGCCGGCGAACTTGCCGTAGAAGGTCTCGCCCTTGGCCGCCATGTCGCGCAGCAGCTGCGGGGGCGAGAAGCGGTCGCCGTATTTGGCCGCGTAGGCGTCGGCCTGTTCGACGAAGGCCTTGAGGCCGATCTGGTCGATCATGGTGATCGGTCCGCCGGTCCAGGGCGCGAAGCCCCAGGCGAGGATGGCGCCGACGTCGGCCTCGCGGGGGTCGTCGATGACGCCTTCCTCCCAGCAGCGGGCCACTTCGACCGCCTGGCGGTAGAGCAGACGGCGCTTCTGGTCCTCGACCATCTCCGGCGTGGAGTCGTTGATCGTCACCGGGGCCAGATCGGACAGGCCGGACCACAGCTTCTTGGGCTTCTGGTCGTAGTCGTAGAAGCCCTTGCCGTTCTTGCGCCCGTAGCGGCCGAGGTCCTCGACCATGGTCTGGACGATCTTCCATCCGGGCAGCGGCTGGTAGGCGTCGCCGAGGTCTTCCTTCGTCTGTTTCGCGATCTTGACCGACAGGTCCAGCGCGACGTCGTCGTGCATCTCCAGCGGGCCGCGCGGCATGCCGGTCATGCGGCCGATGTTGTCGATCAGGGCCGGGGCGTAGCCCTCCTCCAGCATGGCCAGACCCTCGGCGACATAGGTGCCGAAGCAGCGCGAGGTGTAGAAGCCGCGGCCGTCCTGCACGACGATCGGGGTCTTCCTGATCTTCATGACGTAGTCGAGCGACTTCGCCAGCGCCTCCTGGCCGGTCTTCTCGCCCATGATGATCTCGACCAGCATCATCTTGTCGACCGGCGAGAAGAAGTGGATGCCGATGAAATTCTTCGGCCGGACGCTGGCTTCGGCGAGGCCGGTGATCGGCAGGGTCGAGGTGTTCGAGCCGAACACCGCGTCGGCCGCCAGCTGGGCTTCTGCCCGCTTCGTGACCTCGGCCTTGATCTCCCGGTTCTCGAACACCGCCTCGATGACGAGGTCCGAGCCCTTGATCAGGTCGTAGTCGGTGGTGGCGGTGACCGAGGCCAGCAGGGCGTCGAACTTCTCCTGGGTGAGCTGGCCGCGGGACAGGCGTTTCTTCAGAAGCTCCTCGACGTGGGCCTTGCCCTTGTCGGCGGCTTCCTGGTCGCGGTCGATGAGGATGGTCTCGATGCCGGCCATGGCCTGCACATAGGCGATGCCGGCGCCCATCATGCCGGCGCCCAGCACCGTCACCTTCTTCGGGTCCGACTTCGGCACGCCGGCGGGGCGCACGGCGCCCTTGTCCAGCTCCTGCTTGGACAGGAACAGGCTGCGGATCATGCCCTGGGCCTGGGGGGTCATCAGGGTCTTGATGAAGTAGCGGGTCTCGATACGCAGGGCCGCGTCCATGGGGACCTGGACGCCCTCGTAAACCGCCTTCATCAGGTTCAGCACGGCCGGGTAGTTGCCGTAGGACTGCTTGCGCAGCATGGCGTTGCCGACGAGGAAGTTCTGGATGCCGGCCGGGTGGTAGGGGCCGCCGCCGGGCAGCTTGAAGGACTTCTCGTCCCACGGCTGGACGGCCTTGCCGCCGTTCTTGATCCACGCCTTGGCGGCCTCGACCTCGGCGCCCTTAGCGACCACTTCGTGGATAATGCCCGCGCCTTTCGCGTCGTTGGGGCGGAAGGACTTGCCCTCGCTCATCGCCATCATGGCGGCCTGAACGCCGATCAGGCGGGTCAGGCGCTGGGTGCCGCCGCCGCCGGGGAACAGGCCGACCTTGATCTCCGGCAGGCCGAGCTGGATCTTCGGATCGTCGCCGGCGACGCGATAGTGGCAGGCCAGGGTCAGCTCGAGGCCGCCGCCCAGCGCCAGGCCGTTGATCGCGGCGGCCACCGGCTTGCCGCAGGTTTCCAGCGCGCGCAGGGCGCCGTTCAGCCGCCAGCCGGCGTCATAGGCCGCCTGCAGGTCGGCGCCGCCGAGCATGCCCGACGCCATGTCGCCGAGGTCGGCGCCGGCGCAGAAGCCGCTCGCCTTGCCGGAGGTCAGCACCGCGCCCTTGATGGCGTCGTCGGTCTTCACCCGCTCGACCCACTGCGGGATCTCGGCCATGACCCCCGAGGTCAGGGTGTTCATCGACCGCTCGGGGACGTCGAAGGTGATCAGGGCGATGCCGTCGGCGTCGACGTCGATCTTGAAGTTTTCCATCTCGCTCTACTCCCGGATCAGACGCGTTCGATGACGGTGGCGGTGCCCATGCCGCCGCCGATGCACAGGGTGACCAGGGCGGTCTCCTTGTCGGAGCGCTCCAGTTCGTCGAGGACCACGCCGGTGATCATCGCGCCGGTGGCGCCCAGCGGGTGGCCCATGGCGATGGCGCCGCCGCAGACGTTGATTTTGTCGTGCGGGATGTCGAGCGCCTGCATGTAGCGCAGCACCACCGCGGCGAAGGCCTCGTTGAGCTCCCACAGGTCGATGTCGGCGGTGGTCATGCCCAGCTTGCCGAGCAGCTTCTGCGTCACGAACTCGGGGCCGGTCAGCATGATCGACGGCTCGGAGCCAATCGAGGCGGCGCCGCGGATCTTCGCGCGCGGCTTGAGGCCCAGGGCCTTGCCGGCCTCCAGCGAGCCGATCAGCACGCCGGCGGAGCCGTCGACGATGCCCGAGGAGTTGCCCGGGGTGTGGACGTGGTTGACGCGCTCGACCTCGGGGTAGCGCTGGTTGATCACGCTGTCGAAGGCCATTTCGCCCATCATGGCGAAGGACGGGTTCAGCGCGCCCAGGGTCTGCATGTCAGTGGCGGGGCGGATGGTCTCGTCGCGGTCCAGCTGGACGAGGCCGAGCTGGTTCTTCACCGGCACCACCGACTTCGCGAAGCGGCCTTCCTCCCAGCTGCGCGCGGCGCGCTTGTGGCTCTCGACCGAATAGGCGTCGACGTCGTCGCGGCTGAAGCCCCACTTCGAGGCGATCATGTCGGCCGAGACGCCCTGCGGCACGAAGTAGGTGGAGAAGGCCGAGGACGGGTCGACCGGCCAGGCGCCGCCGTCGGAGCCCATCGGCACGCGGCTCATGGCCTCGACGCCGCCGCCGACGGCGAAGTCGGCCTCGCCGGCCTTCACCTTGGCCGCGGCCATGTTCACCGCCTCGAGGCCCGAGGCGCAGAAGCGGTTGATCTGGACGCCGGCGGTGGTCTGGGCCCAGCCGGCGTTGAGCACGGCGGTGCGGGCGATGTCGGCGCCCTGCTCGCCCACCGGCGAGACGCAGCCGAGGATGACGTCGTCCACCTTCGAGGTGTCCAGTCCGTTGCGGTCGCGCAGGGCCTCCAGCACCTGGGTGGCGAGGCTCAGCGCGGTGATCTCGTGCAGCGAGCCGTCCTTCTTGCCCTTGCCGCGCGGGGTGCGGACCGCATCGTAGATGTAGGCGTCGGCCATGGAGAGCTCCTTGGGGGCTTCGAAGGGAGGGTGCGGTTTCGAAACGCGCTGGTCAGAAACCCTACGTTTACGTCAACGTCAAGTAACAACGGGCGGCGCGGCGGCCCGCGAACGACTCTCAGCTTGGCCGGTGGGCGGAACGGCCGTCCGCTTCGCGCCTTCTGTCGCCGAAGAAGCAAGGAGGAGCCGAGATGGCCCAGAGCTACGAAGAGATGGACGCCATCGCCATGCTGAAGGCGGACCACCGCAAGGTGGAGGAGCTGTTCGAAAAGTTCGAGAACACCAACGGCAAGGCCACCAAGCAGAAGCTGGCCGAGGAGATCTGCCTGGAGCTGAAGGTGCACACGGCGATCGAGGAGGAGATCTTCTACCCGGCCTGTCGCGGCAAGATCGAGGACGAGCTGGTCGACGAGGCCTATGTCGAGCACGACAGCGCCAAGCTGCTGATCAACGAGATCGAGGCGGGCGGGCCAGACGAGGCCTTCTATGACGCCAAGGTCAAGGTGCTGTCCGAGATGATCGAGCACCACGTCGAGGAGGAGGAGAAGCGGGTCGAGGGCATGTTCAGCCAGGCCCGCGCCGCCGGCCTCGACATGGATCAGCTGGCCGACGACATGCGCGCCCGCAAGCGGACGGCCATGGAGGAGTTCCAGGCCGGCAAGCCGGCCGAGACGCGGACGCTGGAGGGCGACGATGTCGCCAGCGCGCAGACCGACCAGCCGCTGGGCGAAGGCCTGCAGACCCGCTGAGGCCGGCGATGCTTCCGGCACGGCTTGCGGCCGTGGCCCTGCTGGCGGCCGGAGGCGCAGCCTGCGCCGACCCTGGGCTGCTGGTGGTGCCGCCGCCGCAGCAGCCGCGGACAGTGCAGCCCATCGCGCCGCCGCGTTCGACCGCGCCGTCCAGCGAGGTCGAGCGCCGGCTGCTCGACGCCCACAACGCCGAGCGGGCGCGGGTCGGCGTCGCGCCGCTGCGCTGGGCCGACTCCCTCGAGGCGGAGGCCCGGGTGTGGGCGCGCCAGCTGATCGGCAGCAGCACCTTCGCGCACGATCCCGCGCCGCACGGACACGGCGAGAACCTGTGGACCGGCTGGGGCGGCCGGGTCTGGACCCCCGAGGAGATGGTGGGGGAGTGGGCGGCCGAGCGGGCCGACTACCGGCACGGTCCGTTCCCGAACGTCAGCCGCACGGGAAACTGGGCCGAGGTGGCCCACTACACCCAGCTGGTGTGGCGCGACACGACCCACGTCGGCTGCGCGGTGGAGAGCCGCGGCGATCGCTCGGTGCTGGCCTGCCGCTATGCGCCGCCGGGGAATATCGACGGGCGGACGGCGTATTGAGGTAGGGACCAGGGAGCAGGGATTGGGGGATTAGGGGTTGGGGATCGTTCCCCACGGCGACTTCGCGAGCCCCGTGGCCCGAGCAGCTTTGCGGAAGCCCGCCCACTCGTCCCTAATCCCTAGTCCCTAATCCCCAATCCCTGATCCCTGATCCCTCAGCTCACGTAGCCCGCCTGCATCAGCTCGGCGATGTGGATGATGGCCGCCGGACGCTCGTCCTCGAGGACCAGCAGGGTGGCGATCCTGTTCTGGGTCATCAGGTCGATGGCGTCGCTCATGCGGGCGTCGGGGGCGATGACCTTGGGACGGGGGCTCATGATGTCGGCGGCGGTGAGGCCGGCGGCGTTCTCGCGGTTGAAGGCCCGGCGCACGTCCCCGTCGGTGACGATCCCGGCCAGCCGCCCGTCCGTGTCGACCACGGCGGTGGCGCCCTTGCGGCCCTCGGTGATGGCCGAGACGACCTCGGCGAAGGTCGCGGTGGTCGGCACTGTCGCCGGCGCCGGCGGGCGGTCGCCCATCCAGTCGCGCACGCTCTGCAGGCTCATGCCCAGCTTGCCGCCCGGGTGGTGCAGGCCGAAGGCCTCGGCGGTGAAGCCGCGGCGGTCCATCAGCACCATGGCCAGGGCGTCGCCCAGCGCCAGGGTCATCAGGGTCGAGGTGGTCGGGGCGAGGTTGTTGGGGCAGGCCTCGGCCACCTGCGGCATGGCCAGGCAGACCGCCGAGGTGCGCCCGAGGAAGCTGTTCGGCCGCTGCGTCAGGCCGATCACCGGAATGCCCTCGCGCTGGCAGAAGATCAAAGGATCGCGCAGCTCGCGGCTCTCGCCCGAGTTGGAGATGGCCAGCAGGGTGACGTCCTTCCTCAGCATGCCGAGGTCGCCGTGGCTCATCTCGGCCGGGTGAACGAAGAAGGCGTTGGTGCCGGTCGAGGCGAGGGTGGCGGCGATCTTGCCGCCGATGTGGCCCGACTTGCCCATGCCGGTGACGACGACGTAGCCGGGTCGCGACAGGATGATCTCGACCGCGCGGACAAGATCGTCGCCGATGCCGGCCTCCAGCGCCTGCAGGGCGGAGACGTTGAGCCGCACCACCTCGCGGGCGCGGTCGATCATGGCGGCGGGCTCGGCGGCGAGGGCGGGGCGGGGCTCGGTCATGACGCGGAATTGGCCCATCGCGCCGGAATGCACAATCCGGAGCCGGCGAACGCCGTCATGCTGCGCCGCGTCAAAAAAAGCGACGCTTGGGGTCAACCCGATCCCGGGTTCCGCGTTAGGAACAGCCATGGGGACGTCACATCCGACCGTCGACGCCGCGGCCGCGGCGGTCGAAAACTCACCGCACCTGCCGCCGCCGCCTTTCCGCATCCGACGGCCGGCCCTGTTCCTCGATCTGGACGGGGTGCTCGCGCCGCTGGCCGAAACGCCGGAGGCGGTGGTGCCGCATCCACGCCGCACCGCGGCCCTGAAGGCCGTCGCCGACCGCTTCGACGGACGGGTGGCGATCGTCAGCGGCCGCACCCTCGCCGAGGTCGACCGCATCTCCGAATCCGCCCTGACCTCCGCCTCGGGCGTCCACGGGCTCGAGCGGCGGCGCCCCGACGGCTCGATCCACCGGGCCGAGCCGGCCGAGGGCGTGCGCGTCGCCGTGGAGGCGTTCGAGGCCTTCGCCGCCCGCGTTCCCGGCGTAATCGTCGAGGACAAGGCGGTGTCAGCCGGATTGCACTTCCGACAGGCGCCTCACGCGGCGGCGGCGGCGACCGCCCTGGCCCGCTGCCTGGCGACCGACACCGGCCTGGTGATGCAGCCAGGTAACGCCGTCATCGAGCTGAAGACCCCCGGCACGGACAAGGGCACGGCCCTGACCACCTTCATGGAGGAGCCGCCGTTCGCCGGCGCCTGCCCGATCATGGTCGGCGACGACCTGACCGACGAATACGGCTTCCGCGCCGCCGAGGCGCTGGGCGGCTTTGGCGTGCTGGTCGGGCCGGCGCGACAGACGGCGGCTCGCTTCGGCCTTCCGGGCGTTGACGAGGTGCTGGATTGGCTGGAACGGCTCGAGGAGACCGCATGAAGCCCGACCTGGACCTCGCCCCGATCGGCAACTGTTCGATCAGCGCGCTGATCGACCGTCGCGGACGCTATGTCTGGGCGTGCGCGCCCCGTGTGGACGGCGACCCGGTGTTCTCGGCCCTGATGGACGGGATGGAGCCGGAGCACGGCTTCTGGGACATCGAGCTGGAGGGGCAGAAGCACGTCAGCCAGGCCTATGTGCGCAACACCCCGGTGCTGCGCACGGTGCTGACCGCCGAGGACGGCTCGTCGGTCGAAGTCGTCGACTTCGCGCCGCGTCATCCGAAACACAGCCGCACCTACCGGCCGCTCGCCTTCGGGCGGGTTGTCCGGCCGCTGCACGGCGCGCCGCGCATCCGCATGCGTCTGCGGCCGGCCGCGGACTGGGGCGCCCGCCGGGCGGAGCGTACCCACGGCTCCAACCACATCCGCTACCTCTGCACCGACGTGACGCTGCGGCTGACCACCGACTGTCCGGTCTCGCACGTGCTCAACGAACGGATGTTCCGGCTGGAGCGGCCCCTGGCCTTTTTCCTCGGGCCGGACGAGGGCTACGACCAGGACGTCGGGCCCGGCGTCAGCGCCGCGCTGGAGCGGACCGTCGCCTACTGGCAGGACTGGGTGCGCAAGCTGTACCTGCCGCTGGACTGGCAGGAGGCGGTGATCCGAGCCGCCATCACACTGAAGCTGTGCGCCTACGAGGAGACCGGCGCGATCGTCGCGGCGATGACCACCTCGGTGCCCGAGTTCCCCGAGAGCGGGCGGAACTGGGACTATCGCTACTGCTGGATCCGCGACGCCTACTACGTCGTGCGGGCGCTGAACCGGCTGGGCGCGGTGGACATCCTCGAGAACTACCTCGGTTACCTCAGGAATCTCGTCGACGATTCCGCCGGCGGACATGTGCAGCCGGTCTACGGGGTCGGGCTGGAGCCCGGCATCGGCGAGCGAATCGTCGAGACCGTCGAGGGCTACCGGGGCATGAAGCCGGTGCGCGTCGGCAACCAGGCGCACGAGCACCTGCAGCATGACGTCTACGGGCAGATCGTGCTGTGCCTCGTGCAGGCTTTCTACGACCACCGGCTGCTGCGGCCCGGGACGGTCGAGGACTTCCACGCCCTCGAGAAGGTTGGCGAGCGGGCCTACGCCATGCACGACCAGACCGACGCCGGCCTGTGGGAGTTCCGCACCATCGCGCGGGTGCACACCTATTCGTCGGTGATGTGCTGGGCGGCCTGCGATCGTCTCGCCAAGGCGGCGGACCACCTGGGCCTCGCCAGCCGGGCGGATGTCTGGCGCGAACGGGCGCGGGTCATCCGCGAGCGCATCGAGAGCGAAGCCTATCTGCCGGAAGAGGGCCGCTTCGCCGCCAGCTATGGCAATCGCGAGCTGGACGCCTCCCTGTTGCAGCTGACCGATCTGGGCTTCCTCGACCCGCTGGACCCGCGCCAGGTCGGCACCTTCGAGGCCATCGAACGCGACCTGAAGAAGGGGCCGTACCTGTTCCGCTACGTGGAGCCGGACGACTTCGGCGAGCCGGAGACGGCGTTCAACTTCTGCACCTTCTGGTTCGTGGAGGCGCTGCACCTGAACGGCCGCACCGAGGAGGCGCGGGCGATCTTCGAGGAGATGCTGAGCCGCCGCACCCACGCCGGCCTGCTCAGCGAGGACATCTCGCTGGCCGACGGGGAGTTGTGGGGCAACTATCCGCAGACCTACTCGCTGGTCGGTATCATCAACTGCGCCGTGCTGCTGAGCCGCTCGTGGAAGGAGGTTCGATGAACGCCTTCACGACATCGCGCTGGCGCCAAAACGCTCGTCCGGCGGTTCTGCAGCCATGAGCCGCCTGATCGTCGTCTCCAACCGGGTCTCCGCGCCCAAGGACCCCGCCGCCGGCTCGGCCGGCGGGCTGGCCATGGCGCTCTCGGCCGCCCTGCGCAAATACGAGGGCCTGTGGTTCGGCTGGTCGGGCGAGACGGTCGAGACGTTCGTTCCCGAAGCCAAGATCGAGGATCGGGCCGGGGTCACCGTCGCCCTTGTCGACCTCGAGGCCCAGGACGTCGAGGAGTACTACAACGGCTACGCCAACAAGACGCTGTGGCCGCTGTTCCACCACCGCGTCGACCTGACCGAATACGAGCGGTCCTACGGCGAGGGCTACGAACGGACCAACGCCCGCTTCGCCGAGGTGCTGGCTCCGCTGATCCAGCCGGACGACGTGATCTGGATTCATGACTACCACATGATCCCGCTGGCCCGGGACCTGCGCCGGCGCGGCATCCGCA
Source organism: Brevundimonas viscosa (assembly GCF_900116065.1). Classification (GTDB taxonomy): domain Bacteria; phylum Pseudomonadota; class Alphaproteobacteria; order Caulobacterales; family Caulobacteraceae; genus Brevundimonas; species Brevundimonas viscosa. The sequence continues at coordinate 5,391 of NZ_FOZV01000011.1, read as the reverse complement.
ACCGCATCGGCTTCTTCCTGCACACGCCCTGGCCGGCCCGGCAGTTGCTGGTCACCCTGCCGCACCACCGGCGGCTGGTGGAGTCGATGTTCGACTACGACCTGATCGGCTTCCACACCCGCGAGTGGCTGGACCTGTTCCGCGACTACGTCGCCTCGGAGCCCAGCGTGAACGGGCGGCTGCTGCCCAACGACGCGCTCGAGGCGTTCGGCAAGACGGTGCAGACCGGGGTCTTCCCCATCGGCATCGACGTCGACGGCTTCCTGGCGGCCCGCAACTCGGCGCTGGGAACCCGCACCTACGACCGCATGGCGGCGTCGGCGGCGTTCCGCTCGATGATCGTCGGCGTCGACCGGCTGGACTACTCCAAGGGGCTGGAGCAGCGGCTGCTCGGCTATGAACAGTTCCTCGCCGACAATCCCGACATGCGCGGCGAGGTCTTCCTGCTGCAGGTGACCCCGATCAGCCGCGACGATGTCGACGCCTACCAGGACATCCGCGCCCGGCTCGACGCCCTGGCGGGGCGGATCAACGGCGAGTACGCCGACATGGACTGGCAGCCGATCCGCTATCTCAACCGCACCTACCGCCGCGACCAGCTGGCCGGCATCTACCGGGCGGCGCGCGTCGGGCTGGTGACGCCGCTGCGCGACGGCATGAACCTGGTCGCCAAGGAATACATCGCCGCGCAGAATCCGGAGGATCCGGGCGTGCTGATCCTGTCGCGGTTCGCGGGGGCCGCCGAGCAGATGGGCGAGGCCCTGCTGGTCAATCCGTTCAGCCGCGAGGAGCTCTCCGACGCCATCAAGCGCGCCCTGACCATGCCGCTGGACGAGCGCAAGCGGAAGTGGGCGTCGCTGATGCAGGTGGTGCGCGACACCGACGTCGGCCTGTGGCGCGACGACTTCGTCGCCTGTCTGCGCGCGATCGACCGGCCGGCGGACGGCGAGGACTCCGCCACCCGCGCGGCCTGACCGTCGTCGCGCGGTTTCAGGCCACGTCGGCCAGCGGCGCCGGCGCCGCGTCCCTGGCCGCGGCTAGGAGATTGCCCGGCCGGTCCGAAAGCCGCGCCAGCCAGGCGTCCATGGCCGCGCTCTGCGGCGCGAATTCCCGGCCCCACAGCATGGCCGAGCCGACCATGACGTCGACGGCGGTGAACCGGTGGCCCATCAGCCAGGGGCCGTGGTCGAGCGCGCCGAGGATGCGGGCGTTGACCGCATCGTAGCGCTTGCGGGCGATCGGATCGGCCTCGGTCTCGCCCCGGATGCGGCTCCAGTAGGCCGGCTCCATCTCGCCGGCGGTCCACGACAGCCAGGTCAGATAGGCGGCCCGCTCCGGCGATCCGGCCGGGGCGCCGAGGTTCGCCCTCGGGAACAGATCGGTCAGATACAGGGCGATCGCTGCGGACTCGGTCACCAGCGCGCCGTCGTGGAGCAGCGCCGGGACCTTGCCGTCCGGATGCGGATTGGCCGGGTCGGCCTTTCCGGTCCCCGACAGGGCGCGAAAGATGTCGACGTACTCGATCTCGTAGGGGGCGCCGAGCTCCTCCAGCAGCCAGACGATGCGGCCGGAGCGCGATTGCGGGGCGTGGAACAGGGTCAGCATGGATGTCTCTCCGGTTGGGGCGCTGTCGCTCGCGACGCGGCCGCCCGTGGCCCGAGCGCGCTCGCCGTCGACCCGGATTGACTACTGACATCCTGCTGACAGCATGCTGTCAGCAACCGTACGCAAGGGTGGCGACATGAGACGCGCGGACCGGCTGTTCCAGATCATCCAGGTGCTGCGGCGCTCGTCGCGGCCAGTCACGGCCGAGGTCATCGCCGTCGAACTGGAGACCTCGAAGCGCTCGATCTATCGCGACATCGCCACCCTGATCGGCCAGCGGGTGCCGATCCGGGGCGAGGCGGGCGTCGGCTATGTGCTTGACGGCGGCTTCGACATGCCGCCGCTGATGCTGACCTCCGACGAGGTCGAGGCGGCGGTGCTGGGGGCGCAGTGGGTGGCCGGGCGCGGGGACCCGGCCCTGGCGCGGGCGGCGCGGGACCTGATCGCCAAGATCGCCGCCACCGTGCCCGAGCGCCTGCGGCCGGTGTTGCTTGAGCCGGCGGTGGCCAGCGCGCCGGTGTGGGACGACCGCAAGCCCGAGGCGCTGGACATGGCGCAGGCGCGGGCCTGGATCCACGCCGGCCGCAAGCTGGCCCTGCTCTACCGCGACGAGCGGGAGCGCGAGACCCGCCGCGTGGTCTGGCCGTTCCTCGTCGGCTATCGAGAGACCACCCGGCTGCTGGTGGGCTGGTGCGAGATGCGCGACGATTTCCGCACCTTCCGCACCGACCGGGTGGTGGCGGCCGACTTCCTGGAGGAACGATACCCGGCCCGCCCGGCGGCCCTGCGCACCCGCTGGATGGCCAAGATGGAGGCCGAGCGGGCGGCCTGGATCGCGATGGGACGGCCGCCGCCGCCGGAGAAGCGGGCTCAGTAGATCTCGAACAGCCCCACCGCGCCGCAGCCGGACCGCATGGCGGTCCGGCCGCTTTCCGGCGTGGGCGCGGCTGGTCGTGTCAGTAGATTTCGATGAGGCCCGCCGCGCCCATGCCGCCGCCGACGCACATGGTGACGACGCCGTACTTCGCCCCCCGGCGCTTGCCCTCGATCAGGACGTGGCCGGTCATGCGGGCGCCCGACATGCCGTAGGGGTGGCCGATCGAGATGGCGCCGCCGGAGACGTTGAGGCGCTCATTGGGGATGCCCAGCCGGTCGCGGCAGTAGATCACCTGCACGGCGAAGGCCTCGTTCAGCTCCCAGATGCCGATGTCGTCCACGGTCAGGCCGTGCCGCTCCAGCAGGCGGGGCACGGCGAACACCGGCCCGATGCCCATTTCGTCCGGCTCGCAGCCGGCCACCGCCATGCCGCGGAAGGCGCCCAACGGCTTCAGCCCGCGACGCTCGGCCTCCCTGGCCTCCATGATCACCGAGGCCGAGGCGCCGTCGGACAGCTGGCTGGCGTTTCCGGCGGTGATGAAGCGGCCCTGCTGGACCGTCTCGCCGCCGCCGAACACCGGCTTCAGGGAGGACAGGCCCTCGAGGGTGGTGTCGGGCCGGTTGCCCTCGTCCTTCGACAGGGTGACCTCCCGGGCCGAAGCCTGGCCGGTGGCCTTGTCGACGACCTGCATGGTGGTGGTCATCGGCGCGATCTCGGCGTCCAGCCGACCCTCGGCCTGGGCCCGGGCGGTGCGCTGCTGGGACTGCAGGGCGTATTCGTCCTGGGCCTCGCGGCTGATCCCGTAGCGGTCGGCGACGACCTCGGCGGTCTCCAGCATCGACATGTAGATGTGCGGGTGCAGCGCCTTCAGGTCCGGATCGTGCAGGCGGAACAGGTTCATGTTCTGGTTCTGCACCAGCGAGATCGATTCCAGCCCGCCGCCGACGGCGACGGTCTGGCCGTCGTGGATCACCTGCTTCGCCGCCGTGGCGATGGCCATCAGCCCCGAGGCGCACTGGCGGTCGAGGCTCATGCCGGCGGTCGTGACCGGCAGGCCGCCGGCCAGCGCCGCCTGGCGGCCGATGTTGGTGCCGGTCGAGCCCTGCTGCAGGGCGGCGCCCATGACCACGTCCTCGATCTCGGCCGGATCGACGCCGGCGCGGGCCACGGCGTGGCGGATGGCGTGGCCGCCCAGCTGCTGCGCCTGGGTGTCGTTGAAGGCGCCGCGGTAGGCGCGGCCGATCGGGGTACGGGCGGTGGAGACGATCACGGCTTCGCGGGACATCGGCGAGGCTCCTGCTGGTTGGCGCTATCGCTCGCGACGCGGTCGCTCGCGGCCTGAGCGCGATGTTCGGGATTTAGAACCTTGCCGCCGCGTCAGCCAAGTCAGCCCTCGCCGAGGGCCTTCTGCGCCTTGGAGAGCTCGATGAAGCCCTGCGCCGCGCCCATCTCCGGCACGATCTCGCCGGCGCGGTCGGAGATCTCCTCGAACCGGGCGGCGACCTGTTCGGGCGCGTCCTCGCCGACGATGCGCACGCCCTGGGTCAGGGTGACGTAGGCGCGCTCGAAGCCGCCGGCGCCGGCGGCCAGGATGCAGCGATTCGGCGCCGCCTCGCTGACGAGGTGCAGCAGCCCCGGCGTGACCAGCGACGGCTCCAGCATCTCCAGCGGCAGCCGGGCGCCGAGATCCTCGGTCATCCGGGTGTGGGCGGTCGGGGCCAGGCAGTTGACCCGGATGTCGTGTTTGGCCCCCTCGATCGACAGGGTCTGCATCAGGCCGACCAGCGCCATCTTGGCGGCGCCGTAGTTCGACTGGCCGAAGTTGCCGTAGAGCCCGGAGGACGAGGTGGTCATGACGATGCGGCCGTAGTTCCGCTCGCGCATGATGTCCCAAACGGCCTTGGTGCAGTTCACGGCCCCCATCAGGTGCACGTCGACGACGAAGCGGAAGTCGTCCAGCTCCATCTTGGCGAAGGTCCTGTCGCGCAGCACCCCGGCGTTGTTGACCAGGATGTCGACGCGGCCCCAGCGCTCCATCGCCTCGGCGATCATCGCCTGCACGGCCGCGAAGTCGGTGACCGAGGCGGCGCTGGGCATCGCCTCGCCGCCGGCCGCCGTGATCTCGGCCACCACAGCTTCCGCCGCCGTGGCCGACCCGCCTGATCCGTCGCGGGCGCCGCCCAGATCGTTGACCACCACCCGGGCCCCGCGGCTAGCCAGCGCCAGTGCATGTTCACGCCCCAGGCCGCCGCCCGCCCCGGTGACGATCGCCACCCGTCCGTCGAATTTCATCGCCATTTCGCCTCACTTGATCCCGCCCGATTGTCCTAGCAGGCGTTTCAGAAGGAGAAAGCCCCTGCATTTGTGTTGGAATGGCGCCACAGTCGCCGCATTCGATGGTCTGGCGAGGAACCGGAACCGTACATTGTGGTTCTGCCTCCCGAGCCGCCCCGTGTAAGCGTGGGCATTCGGGCAACCTTGAGTGTGAGGGATATGATGAAGGTGAAACTTCTCGCCGGCGTCGCGATGGCCGGGCTGCTTGCAGCCGGCGCAGCGTCTGCCGAGCCGAACGGCTGGTACGGCGCGCTTGACGCCGGCTGGCACACGGCGGACGTCGAGACGGCGCAGGGCGTCGATTTCAACCCTGAAGACAGCTGGGCCGGCTTTGCGCGGCTGGGCTACCGGTTCAACGAGAACTGGCGTGTCGAGCTGGAAGGCGGACACCGCTCGGGCGGCGACCTCGAAGAGGTGACGGTGGCTTCGGGCGCGCCGTTCATCTGCAACGTGACGCCGGCGGCGGGCGCGTGCGATGTGCCGGACGGCGAGATCACCTCGACCACGCTGATGGCCAATGTGATCTACGACTTCGGCGACGCGTCGTGGAGCCTGCGTCCGTTCATCGGTCTGGG
>NZ_FOZV01000013.1 GCF_900116065.1 Brevundimonas viscosa | reverse complement strand
AGGGGCGGACTCTAGCTATTCCTGGAGGAGTTTCAGGGGGTCACGTCACCCGGGTCTTGTGGAGCAACAACACCGCCTGCTGCGCCTTCGACCTCACAGCCACGAACCGCATGGTCGGCCGCGTCGGTCTTGCCCCGCTTCACATAGGCCTTCACGTAAGCTGGCGGCGTGAGCCGCACCTCGTGCCCAATCGCCATCATCTTACGCGCTCAGTGGTGGGCTGAGGCGCACTCCTCGATCCCGATCACGCATGGCCCAATCGATTGGAAGAAGGCCAGCACCTGGCCGTGCCGCAGATACCGCTCCTAGACGTGACGTCCCTGATGACGACACCGCCAGAACAGCCGGTTAGGCGGAGGTCATCCACACCATCACATCACGTCCGCCGAGTTCTTCAAATACCACTCATAGACTGAAGCGATGCCGTCCGAGAGACCAATAGCGGGTTTCCAGCCCAACTCGGACAACTTCTGACCACTCATGAGCTTTCGCGGCGTTCCGTCAGGCTTGGACGGATCAGTGCGGATCCTTCCCTTGTAGCCGACGACTTCGCAAACCAAGTGGGCGAGATCGAGGACAGACAGGTCCTTGCCGGATCCAACGTTTACATGCTCGCCATCTGAGTAGCGCTCCATCAGAAAGATGCACGCGTCAGCGCAGTCGTCGGCGTGAAGGAACTCACGGCGAGGTAAGCCAGTACCCCACAGCGTGATCTCCTTGGCACCTGAAACCTTTGCCTCGTGTGCCTTGCGAATGAGCGCGGGAAGGACATGACTGGACCGGAGGTCAAAGTTGTCGCCGGGACCGTACAAGTTAGTGGGCATCGCGCTGATGAAGTCATGCCCATGCTGCTTTCTGTAGGCTTGAGCAAGCTTGATGCCGGCAATCTTGGCGACGGCGTACCACTCATTTGTCGGCTCCAAAGGCCCCGTAAGCAACGCGTCCTCCCGGATTGGTTGCGGGGCTGCTTTTGGGTAGATGCAGCTCGACCCAAGGAACAACAACTTGTGAACGCCTTGGCGGTGAGCTGCTTCGGTGACGTTAGCTGCGATCATCAGGTTCTGATATAGAAAATCGGCAGCGTACGTGTCGTTTGCCAGAATTCCGCCGACCTTCGCGGCGGCCATAAATATGGCATCCGGGCGGGCCTCGGCCATCCAACGTTCCACTTGGGTCGATTGGGTAAGGTCAACTACTGTTCTATCAGCAACGAGGATGTCACATTCCTCGCGCCGCAGCCGCCGAACTAACGCTGAACCGACTAGGCCACGATGTCCGGCCACCCACACGCGCTTCCCCTTAAGGGGAAAGATAATTTTAGCGGGCATCGTGGAGGTGCTCGCGGGCTACCGTTATCAGATCTGCAGCAACCATCTCTCTACACAAAGCGTCCCACCGGGTTGCGTGAACCCAACCCAGCTTCGCCTTAGCCTTGGCGGGATCACCGATAAGGAGGTCCACTTCGGTCGGACGGAAGTAGCGTCGATCGACCTCCACATAAATCCGTCCCGTGTCCTTACATACCCCCTTTTCATCGACGCCTTCGCCCTCCCAACGCAGCCGGATGCCAACTTCGCTGAAAGCGAGTTCTACAAAGTCGCGTACCTGGGTCGTCTCACCAGTGGCTAAAACATAATCGTCGGGGTGATCCTGCTGTAGGATCAGCCACATACCTCGAACGTATTCCTTGGCATGTCCCCAGTCGCGGCGAGCGTCGAGGTTGCCGAGGAACAGCCTTTCTTGGTGGCCGAGCTTAATCGCTGCCACCGCCCGCGTGATCTTGCGCGTGACGAAAGTCTCACCGCGCAATGGGCTCTCGTGGTTGAACAAGATTCCGTTGGAGGCGTGCATCCCGTATGCCTCACGGTAGTTCACAACGATCCAGTAGGCATACAGCTTCGCGGCGGCGTAGGGACTGCGCGGATAGAACGGCGTAGTCTCTGACTGTGGGACTTCCTGCACTAAGCCGTACAGCTCGGATGTCGACGCCTGATAGAAGCGCGTCTTCTTTTCCAAGCCCAGGATGCGAATCGCCTCGAGGATACGAAGGGTGCCGATTCCGTCGGCATTTGCGGTGTATTCCGGCGTCTCAAAAGAAACCGCCACGTGGCTTTGGGCGGCGAGGTTGTAAATCTCGTCAGGCTGTACCTGCTGAATGAGCCGAATCAAATTCGTCGAGTCGGTAAGATCACCGTAGTGGAGAAAGAACTTCGCGTCGGGCACGTGCGGATCGCGGTATAAATGTTCGATCCGACCCGTATTGAATGAAGATGATCGGCGCTTAATTCCGTGCACGATGTAGCCCTTCTCAAGCAGAAGCTCGGCAAGGTAGGCACCGTCCTGTCCGGTAATCCCCGTGATCAAGGCAACCTTTTGTGTAGATGTGGTACTCATCAGTCTCTTTTTGAACTTCGGAGGCGACGCGCTGTCCTCTTAGCGCATGGCCTCGGTTGGCGCGAGATGAGATTGCGAAGAGGCAAAATTTTGTAGGTCCAGGTCCCAAGATGGTGGCTGGCTTTGCACGTTCCCACAAATCACGGGGACGTGGCCGCGGATTAGCGCGGGCGCCGAAGGAATGTGCGGTAAACGGATCCGAGAAACTGGGGCCCGATTACAAGTAGGCATGTACGTAGAAGAAAGTAGGCGACGGTAAGTAGTGGGAGCATCGCGGGAACCTGAAGCTTAAGCTTCATGATTTCCCATTCGCTCCTCACGTTCTTCCAGCCGCCTCGACGCGCGTAGAAGTTTTCGCCCATTCGCGCTTCCACCAGCGCGCTGGGCAGGTTGGCGAGAGTGCGGCCCTGCGCGAGCAGTTTCAACCAAAGTGCGTAGTCCTCCTTGTGGGGCACATTGGGGTATCCTCCGCAGGCTAAGAGTGCTTCTGTTCGAATGAGTGCTGTCATATGGTTGATCGGGTTTCGAGCTACCGCCCACCGAAGCACATCCGCGGGTGCGGACGGCATCATTTTGGCGCAGGTCCGACCATCGGGATCGAACTCAACAATATTGCAACCTAAAACGTCGATCTCTGGATGTTCCACCAGATAGTCGATCTGCCGCCTGAATCGGTCCGGGTGATTAATATCGTCGGCGTCGCACCGGGCGATCCAAGGCGTTCTGACATAGGGAAGAGCGGCGTTGAGATTGTGGTGCAGGCCGGGTGTGCCGGTGTTCCGCACTCGGCGTAGTGGCAGACTCTGGACACTTTCAATCTCGGCGTAGAGAGCCGGAGTCAGTTCGCCATCTTCACATACTATGACCTCAAATGGTGCCAGAGTGCTGGAGCGGATGCTGTTGAAGGCGGCGCGTAGATCCGCCGGCCGGTCGCGATGGTAGACTGGTAGCAGGCAACTGAAGGCGTAGGGTGTCAAAATTGTTCGCCCAAGGGGAGCGATGCGGCGGGTCGATACACGCCGAGCGCGACAGGATGTCCGAATATTCTTACACAGGGCGCGCGCGGGCTTCAACGGGTCATAGTGCGCCGGAAAAATCTGGCTGGCGGCCCAGGCCCGTGCTATTCGCACGACCATAGGCAGTGCCGCCTGCGTGCGCCTGCCTGCGGCGGCGGGTTGTCCAAGCCGGCTATCTTGCGGTGCAATCGGGGCCGACGAGTGAATCTCTCACGAAGCAGTAGAATGCATAGCAACACTGAGACTCGCTGCGAGCGCATGTTACTCGAAGTTGGGTTCAGGCATATGAAAGAACGGAGGAGGTTATCAATCGTTCTAAACATCGCTGCTATCGCGGTGGGGCTCCTCGTCCTTCCGGTAGTCTACAACCTGGCGGTGTATTTCGAGCGTGCTCCGGAGTTGGATGCGGTCGCGATGTGGCGGCATATCTACATCAATGCTGGGGCGAACACGTTAGCGATGCTTGGGGCGGCCCGAACCGCGCGGGTTGGACGGCTTGATAGGCAAATTGCGGGGGCGCTAACCGTGACAATCATGGCCCATGGGGCGGTTGCATTTCTGACGCTGGCCTTCCGTTTCTACTACTCGAACCAGCTGATGTTGTTAGCCGCTGGGGTATCAGTGGCTTCCTCTTTCCTCGTCCTGGCTGTCGCGCGGAGCTTTCATCAACCTCGCGCTGCGCTAATTGGGCCTTGGCATCCGATCGCAAGCGAGCTCCGAGTCGCCTATGATCACTTGGCTACGCCGGTCTCGGATCTCCGCGGCTACGATTTGGTGCTTACGACCTCAGCTGAGCCGGCCGATGGATGGACGGTGGCTCTGACGCAGACGATGATGGCGGGGAAGCCAGTGCGGCACGTTGCTGAGTATATTGAGGAAGAGCAGGGCATTGTATCGATTGAGCACTTCACGCTCGATCACCTGCCCCTGGGCGGGCTGACTTCGTACCAGACGCGCAAGCGGCTGTTGGATGTGGGCCTGGTAGTTCTCGCTGCGCCCGTGGCCCTACCGCTGTTGGTGCTCGGAGCATGCGGTATCTGGGCGACGATGGGGAGGCCGGTGTTGTTCGTGCAGTCTAGGGTCGGTTTGGGCGGAAAAGTATTTCGGATGTACAAGCTACGCACCATGAGGCCTGCAGCCCCCGGCGCGGGTGAAAGCGCCACCGGCCGCAATGACTTGCGGGTGACCCGGTTGGGCAACTGGCTACGACGATTCCGCATCGATGAGTTGCCACAGCTCTGGAACGTGTTGAAGGGCGACATGAGCATTATTGGGCCACGGCCTGAGCAGCCCCTTCTAACCGAGGAATACTGCCGCAGATTGCCAGCGTTCGCTTACCGCAGTCTTGTGCGGCCCGGAATCACCGGCTGGGCACAGGTACGGGCTGGATACGCGAGCGACTTGGAAGAGACCCGGGTCAAGCTGGCATACGATCTCTACTATCTGAAAAATTTTTCCTACGCGCTGGACCTGCAGATCATATTGCGGACAGCGAGCACTCTGCTGACCGGGGGGGGGGTCCGATGACTGGGAGCGTCATGGTGACGGGCGGCGCGGGCTACATTGGTAGCCACACCGTGTTGGCCTTGTTGGAACAAGGGTTCGATCCTTTCGTCGTTGATGACCTCTCAACTGGATCTCGCCTGGCGGTTCCCGATCAGGTCCACTTATATATCGGTGACGTTGGCGATAAGGATTTTGTCCGAGGAATCCTCCGCGACCGTCGTCCAAAGTCACTCATGCACTTTGCGGGCAGCATCGTTGTTGAAGAATCGGTAAGAGATCCGGGAAAGTACTTCCGCAACAATACCGCGAGCACCTTGGCGCTACTTGAAAGCTGGATCGCCTACGGTGGAGGCGAATTCATTTTCTCTTCGACGGCGGCGGTCTACGGAATGCCTGAGACGCTGCCGGTCTCGGAGGACGCTCCGAAGAATCCGATCAGTCCCTACGGCTCGTCGAAATGGATGTCCGAGCAGATGATCCGCGATCTGGCGGCGGCTCATCCCGAATTTAGGCCGGTCTGTCTTCGGTATTTCAATGTTGCTGGCGCTGATCCTGCGGGCAGGACAGGCCAGAGGGGGCCGCAGTCAACCCACTTGATTAGGGTGGCGACTGAAGTTGCGTTGGGATTGCGTGGTCGGATGAGCGTTTTTGGCGATGATTACGACACCCGTGACGGAACGTGCGAGCGTGACTTCATTCACGTCAGCGATCTAGCGGACGCCCACGTCGCTGCGCTGCAGTATCTTGAGGCTGGAGGGACTCCCGCCGCATTCAACTGCGGCTACGGCCAAGGCTACACTGTGCTTGAGGTTCTCGCGGCCTTGGAACAAGTCCTTGGGTACCCGGTCGCGGCGGACCGGGCACCGCGGCGGCCCGGAGATCCGGCGCGCCTGATCGCTAACACGGATGCGATCCGCCGGTCGTTGGCTTGGACCCCCCGGCGTCAGGAACTTACCGCGATTTTGGAGTCAGCTCTTGCATGGCAGGCTGCACTTAACCGCTAACTAGCTTGGCGACAGGGATAACTTGGAGAGATAGGCTCCATATTCGCTCTTCTTTAGAGCATCCGCGGCGCGAGCGACTTCTTCACGGTCAATCAGGCCCTGACGAAAGGCGATCTCCTCCGGGCAAGCGATCTTCAGGCCTTGGCGCTTTTCGAGCACGTTCACATAAGCGCTCGCTTCCAGAAGCGCCTCGTGCGTTCCGGCGTCGAACCAGGCGAAGCCGCGGCCCAGCCGTTCGACGTTCAGGGAGCCGCGCTCGAGGTAGTGCCGGTTGACGTCGGTGATCTCGAGTTCGCCGCGGGCGGAGGGCTTAATGCTACGGGCGATCTCGACGACTTCGGGGTCGTAGAAATAGATGCCGATCACCGCCCAGTCGGACTGCGGAGACTTCGGCTTCTCCTCGATGGTTCGGGCGATGCCGTCACCATCAAAGGTGACGATGCCGTACCGTTCCGGATCGTTGACCTGGTAGGCGAACACCGTGGCGCCGGACTCGAGCCTCTGCCGCGCGCCGATCAGCGCGTCGGGCAGGCCGTGGCCGTAGATGATATTGTCGCCGAGGATGAGGCAGGAGTGGTGGCCGCGGACAAAGTCTGCGCCGATGATGTAGGCCTCCGCCAGCCCGTTGGGCGAGGGCTGCTCCGCATAGCTAAGAGAGATCCCCCACTGGCTCCCGTCGCCGAGGACCCGTTCGAAGGTCGGCCGGTCGTAGGGCGTGGTGATGATTAGGATTTCGGTGATCCCTGCCAGCATCAGGGTGGTCAGCGGATGATAGATCATCGGCTTGTCGTAGACCGGAAGCAACTGCTTGGAGGTCACCAGTGTCAGTGGGTGAAGGCGCGTGCCGCTGCCGCCGGCAAGAATGATGCCCTTCATGATGTTTTCCTCGCTTTGATCGAGCCCGTTTTGATCGGGCCCAAAAGGATGTCCAGGCAATCCTCGAGCGCCTCGCGCCAGTCAGGCATGCTGACGCCGTACACGCGTTCGAGATGGCCCGTCGCCAGCCGGGAGTCCGGCGGCCGGCGGGCGGGCGTGGGATAGTCTTCAGTCGAGATGGCGCGCACACGGCAGGCGGGGCCGCCCCGGGCGAGCGAACCTTCCATGATGGCGCGGGCGAAACCGCACCAGGTCGTCTCGCCGCGGCTCGCCACGTGGAACACGCCCCACGTGTCCGGCGCTCCGGAGGTCAGTGCGGCAGGCGCGATGAGTGCCGCGACGTCAGCCAGGTCGCGCGCGAAGGTCGGCTTTCCTCGCTGGTCGTCGACGACTCCCAGCTCCTCCCTCTCGGCCGCAAGGCGCAGCATCGTCTTGAGGAAGTTGGCCCCGTGCGGGCTGCAGACCCACGCCGTACGCAGGATGACCGACCGGGGATTGGCGGCGGCCAACGCTTCTTCTCCGAGCAGCTTGCTGCGCCCGTACACGCCGAGCGGATTGGTGGCGTCGGTTTCGGTGTAGGGTTCACCCTTTTCGCCATCGAACACATAGTCGGTGGAGAAGTGGATGAAGGGCGCGCCCAGGCTGGCGGCTGCGGCCGCGGCTGCGGCCGGGCCGTCAGCGTTGAGCGCCATCGCTGCGGCTTCCTCAATCTCTGCCCGGTCAACCGCCGTATAGGCGGCGGCGTTGATCACCAGATCAGGCCTACGGGCGAGAACGGCGTCCCGGGCGGCAAGCGGGTTCGCCAGATCGACCTCGGCGCGCCCCACCGCCTCGACCTCATGCCCGTCCGCGCGAAGCCGGGGGACGAGCGCGGTGGCCACCTGGCCCGAGCGGCCCAGGACGAGGATGCGGGACATCAGGTTCCGACCAGGCCGAGACGGTCGCCCGAATACACGCCGTCGCGAAGCGGCCGCCACCAGGACTCGTTGGCCAGGTACCAATGCACGGTCCGGCCCAGCCCCTCCTCGAAGGTGACGCTGGAGGACCAGCCAAGCTCACGTTCGGCCTTAGTGGAGTCGATGGCATAGCGGGCGTCGTGGCCGGGGCGGTCCGTGACGAACGTAATCAGCTCCCGCCGCGCATGATTGAGGGGGCGTGCGGCGTCAAGAATATCGCAGATGGCCTCCACCACCTCCAGGTTGCGCCGTTCGGCGCGGCCGCCGAAGTTGTACTTTTCGCCCGGAGCGCCGCGAACCAGCGCGAGAGCGATGCCCTTCGCGTGATCCTCGACGAACAGCCAGTCGCGGACGTTTGAGCCGTCGCCGTACACCGGCAGCGGCTTGCCCTCAAGAGCGTTGAGAATGACCAGCGGGATCAGCTTCTCGGGGAAGTGATAGGGGCCGTAGTTGTTCGAGCAGTTGGTGATGACAGTTTGCAGGCCGTAGGTCTCATGCCAGGCGCTCACCAGATGGTCCGACGCCGCCTTCGAGGCGGAGTAGGGCGAGCGCGGGTCGTAGGCGGTGGTCTCGGTGAACAGCCCCGTCGGCCCCAGCGATCCGTACACCTCGTCCGTCGAGACATGAATGAAGCGGAAGGCGCGACGGCTCTCGCCCTCCAGATCGGCGCAGTAGGCCCGCGCTGCCTCGAGCAGGACGTGGGTCCCGACGATGTTGGTCTGGATGAAGGCTGCCGAGCCGGTGATGGACCGGTCCACATGGCTTTCCGCGGCCAGGTGGATGATGGCGTCCGGCCGGAAGTCGTGGAACGCCTGACGCATGACGCCGGCGTCACAGATGTCAGCCTTGAGGAACTCGTATCGCCCCGATGCCTCGAGTTCCGCGACATTCGCCGGGTTGGCGGCGTACGTCAGGCTGTCCACGTTGAGAGCAGTCCAGCCGAGATCTCCAACGATATGGCGGCAAACGGCCGAGCCAATGAAGCCGCATCCCCCGGTGATGATAACCCGCATATCTGGCCTGTCTCAGTCGAAAAGGGCGGCGTGCGCCAACCGGGGAAGGTTCCGATCCTTGTCCGAAAGGACCGGTTCGGCGACCGGCAGAGGCCAGCCGACCGCAAGGTCCGGGTCGTCCCAAGCCACGCCGGCGTCATTCGCCCCGCTGTAGGGAGCGGTGACCTTGTAGGCCACGATCGTGTCAGACTCGAGGGTCAGGAAGCCGTGGGCAAAGCCGACGGGAACGAGCAGTTGAAGGCCGTTCTCGGCGCTCAATTCGAGCCCGTACCACTGTCGGAAGGTCGGCGAAGACCTGCGCAGGTCGACCGCGACATCCCAGACCGAGCCGGCGATGACGCGCACCAGCTTGTCCTGGGCGAAGGGGGCTGTCTGGAAGTGCAGACCGCGAAGGGTGCCTGTCGCCCGCGACAGAGACTGGTTGTCCTGGACGAAGGGGGCGTCGAATCCGTCGTCGGCGAGGGCCGACTGGCTGAAGGTCTCGCTGAAATGGCCGCGATCGTCCGCGAACCTGCGGGTCTCGATGATGCGCAATTCAGGGATCCAGGACCGCGTAATCCGGAAGTTGCTCATTTTCTGCCCCTAACCGCGTGACACGTCATGCAACCTGCGGTGCTCCGGGCCGCCGCTGCCGTGCCCCCCGACTTCGGCCGCAGTGTATCTGCACGCGATCCCCGCCCGAAGCAAGGGGACCCCCCGTCAGACGTCGAGCAGGTCGCGAATGTCGCCTTGATGCTCTCAGCCGCCGGCCTAGGTGTTCAGTCCCGAGGTGTGGGGGAATCAGTCAAGCTGATCCTTCATTCCAGGAGGCACTATGGGCCAGGTACTCCACGGCAGCGCCACGACCACGCACGCCGTCCGAGCTGCGATACAGCGATCGAAGGCTCCGCTCAAAGAGCTAGCGGCGCGACACGGGCTCAACCACAAGACCGTCGCCAAATGGCGCAAGCGGGCCTTCGTCCATGACGCGCCGATGGGCCCCAAAACGGCTCGCTCGACAGTTCTGACGCCCGAGGAAGAGGCGATCGTCGCCTTCCGCAGGCATACCCTGCTGCCGCCGGACTGTCTCTACGCGCTCCAGGCGACGCTACTGAACCTGACCCGGTCGTCGCTTCACCGTTGTCTGAAGCGCCACGGCATCAGCCGCCTGCCCGTGGGGCGGTTCATGAGGCCGCCGTTGCCGACGTGGCACCACTGTGCCCGCGGAGCCACCACACGGGTTGTTTGGCCCGTCCGAGCGGCGCGAGATCTGCACATTCGAGCGGAAACGAACGTCCGAGGCCACCTCGAAGAGGGGCCAATGAAGAGCGGAGACATGTTCTGCTCCGTCGCCTGCGCCAGCACTCCCCAGGTCTATTGAAGCGGAGAACACCACCGAAGAAGGTTCGACCATCCTGCGCCTCGTGAGGCCAAGTCTGCGCCCGTTGGCACGGGAACAGGCGAAGCGCTCCATCCCCGGAACCACCCGCATAAATAGCTTCTGGCTCGTTTGGGAGTTCTCAACGGAGCCTGTTCTGGCTTCAGGCGCTGGCCAAACCCGCTCAGTGCCCGGTGCGGGAGCTGCGTTGAACCCGGGAGCAAGGCGGGCCCTTTTCGGACCGCTGCCGGCGGCGGGCCGACCTCGTCCCGGCGTCACCTCTGCGCGCCCCTCACCAGCTCCTCCACCACCCCCGGGTCCGCCAGCGTCGAGACATCGCCCAGCGCGCCCGTCTCTCCTTCGGCGATCTTGCGCAGGATCCGTCGCATGATCTTGCCCGAGCGGGTCTTCGGCAGGCCGGGCGCCCACTGGATCACGTCGGGCGCGGCGATCGGGCCGATCTCGGCGCGGACGTGGGCGACGAGGTCGCGGCGCAGCGCGTCCGATGGCTCGATCCCCGCCTTCAGCGTCACATAGGCCCAGATGCCCTGGCCCTTGATGTCGTGCGGGAAGCCGACCACGGCCGCCTCGGCCACCGCCTCGTGCAGCACCAGGGCGCTCTCCACCTCGGCGGTGCCCATGCGGTGGCCCGAGACGTTGATCACGTCGTCGACCCGGCCGGTGATCCAGTAATAGCCGTCGGCGTCCCGGCGGCAGCCGTCGCCGGTGAAATACTTGCCCGGATAGGTCGAGAAATAGGTGTCGAAAAAGCGCTGCGGATCGCCCCAGACGGTGCGCATCTGGCCCGGCCAGCTGTCGGTGATGCAGAGATTGCCCTCGGCCGGCCCGTCCAGCAAGGCGCCGTCGGCGTCGACGATCTGCAGCTCGACGCCGGGCAGCGGCCTCGTCGCCGAGCCCGGCTTGAGGTCGGTGGCGCCGGGAAGGGGAGAGACGAGGATTCCGCCCGTCTCGGTCTGCCACCAGGTGTCGACGATCGGACAGCGGCCCTCACCGACTACCTCGTAGTACCAGCGCCAGGCCTCCGGATTGATCGGCTCGCCGACCGTGCCGAGCAGGCGCAGCGACGACCGGTCGGTCGCCTTCACTGGCCCGTCGCCCTCGCGCATCAGGGCCCGCAGCGCCGTCGGCGCGGTGTAGAAGATCTCGACCTTGTGCTTATCGACCACGCGCCAGAAGCGGCTGTGGTCGGGCCAGTTGGGCACGCCCTCGAACATCAGGGTCGTCGCCCCGTTGGCCAGGGGGCCGTAGACGCAATAGCTGTGGCCGGTGACCCAGCCGACGTCGGCGGTGCACCAGAACACCTCGCCGGGGCGATAGTCGAACACCAGCTCATGGGTCCACGCGGCCCAGAACAGATAGCCGCCGGTGGTGTGCAGCACCCCCTTGGGCTTTCCCGTCGAGCCCGAGGTGTAGAGGATGAACAGCGGATCCTCGGCCTTCATCGGCTCGCACGGGCAGTCGTCCGACACGCCGTGCTTGGCCTCGCCGTAGCGCACGTCGCGACCCTCGACCATCGGCACGTCGGCGTTGGTGTGCGACACCACCAGCACCTTCTCCACCACGGCGCCCGCGCCCTTCGCCAGGGCGGCGTCGACATTGGCCTTGAGCGGCACCGGCCGGCCGCCGCGCAGCCCCTCGTCGGCGGTGACCACCACCTTCGAGCCGCAGTCCTCGATGCGGCCGCACAGGCTCTCGGGCGAGAAGCCCCCGAACACCACCGAATGGATGGCGCCGATGCGGGCGCAGGCCAGCATGGCCACGGCGGCGGCGGGGATCATCGGCAGGTACAGCGTCACCCGGTCGCCCTTGCCGACGCCCAGCCCCTTCAGGACGTTGGCCATGCGGCAGACTTCGCGATGCAGCTCGCGGTACGACAGCTTGCCGGACTGGTCCGGATCGTCGCCCTCCCAGATGATCGCCGTCTGGTCGCCGCGCTTGGCCAGATGCCGGTCGAGGCAGTTCCAGGCCACATTGAGCACGCCGTCGTCGAACCAGCGGATGCGGAAGTCCGCCTTGTGGAATGACACGTCCCTGATCGTCGTCGGCGCCTCGAACCAGTCGAGCCGCCGCGCCTGCTCGGCCCAGAAACTTTCCGGCGTCTCCCGCGCCGCCGCCCGCGCCGCCTCGTAGCCCGCCTTCGTCATCCGGGCGCGCTGCGACCATTCGGACGGGACGGGATAGAGTTCGGGCTCGGTCATGTCGGTTTCCTGCGGCTGACGGCTCACGTTAGAGCCGCCCCGGCCCGCGCGGAAGGCCGGCGACTGGAGAAGCCGGGCGGGATCGGTTATCGGCGGGCGCATCAAAGGGCGCCGGCAGACGCGCCCGCAGGAGACGCCGCATGACCGACCGCCACCACGCCCGCCGCCTGGGCGACCGCCCGCTCGCGCCAGAGACCCTGATGATGGGCTTCGGTTACAATCCGGCGCTGTCGGAAGGATCTATCAAGCCGCCGATCTTCCAGACCTCGACCTTCGTGTTCCGCTCGGCCGAGGACGGCAAGCGCTTCTTCGAGGTGGCCTACGGTCTGCGCGAGAAGGATCCGGACGAGGCGCTGGGGCTGATCTATTCGCGGATCAACAATCCCAACCTCGAGATCCTCGAGGACCGGCTGGCCGTGTGGGACGGGGCCGACAAGGCGCTGGTCTTCTCCAGCGGCATGGCGGCGATCTCGACCACCATCCTGGCGCTGAGCCGGCCGAATGACGTGGTGGTCTACACCGCCCCGGCCTACGGCGGCACCGAATACCTGTTCGACCGCATCCTGCCGCGCATGGGGGTGGAGACGGTCAGCGTCGCCGACTGCGACGGCGGCGCGGCGCTGGCGACGGCCGTGCGCGACGCGGCCGCCCGCGGCGCCGCCCGCGGCGGCCGGCTGGCGGCGGTCTATGTCGAGACGCCGGCCAATCCCACCAACCAGCTGATCGACCTGCGCGCCGCCGCCGACGCCATCCGCGATCTCGGCCAGGCCGAGGCCCCGCCGCTGGTGGTCGACAACACCTTCCTCGGTCCGCTGTGGCAGAAGCCGCTCGAGCACGGCGCCGACCTGGTGCTCTACTCCTTGACCAAGTACGTCGGCGGCCACTCCGACCTGATCTCTGGCGCCTGCATGGGCCGGGCCGGGCTGATGGGTCGGGTGGCGGAGATGCGCACCATTTGCGGCACGGTCACCGATCCGCACACCGCCTGGCTGCTGACCCGCAGCCTCGAGACCCTGCACGTGCGCATGGAGCGGTCGCAGCAGAACGCCATGGAGCTGGTCCGCCGGCTGCGCGGCCACCCGAAGCTGGAAGCGGTCCTCGACGCCGGGGGCGCGGAGAGCTCGGCCGACCAGCAGGCCATCTTCGCCCGCCAGTGCGCCGGGCCCGGCTCGACCTTCTCCATCCGCCTCAAGGGCGGCGAGGCCGAGGCCTTCCGGATGCTCAACGCGCTCCGCCTGTTCAAGCTGGCGGTCAGCCTCGGCGGCACCGAGAGCCTGGTCTCCCACCCGTCCAGCACCACCCATTCGGACTACACGCCCGAGGCCAAGGCCCGCTGCGGCATCGGCGACAACCTGGTGCGCCTGTCGGTGGGCATCGAGAACGTCGAGGATCTGTTCGCCGACCTCGTTCAGGCGCTCCAAGCGATCTGAGAAAGAACTGACGGTCGCGGTGGTCGTCGGGGCTCGGCGGCCGCGTCGCTCAAGCTCCCTTCCCAGGGTATTTCACCGGACGTGCATCTGCGCCTTGGCGCCAGCCGCGTCACCTCTGTTCGCCGCGTTTCCTCGTGGGATGGGGCGAAGGCGGCTGCGGCAGCTCTGGACGTACACACAAAATATATTCGCAGGCCGTCCCCTGATCCTGACGCTCTCTGGACAAACCGGGTTAAGCTCAGCGGGTGAAGATCGACCTACATCACCTGCCGCATCGCCAGCAGCATGAGTTGGCAAAGATCGTCGATATCCTCCTGACGGAGTTCGAGGCGGCCCGCACCCGTGGCGGGGGCGGCACCTGCGACTGGCGCCGCGGCGGCAAGGTGCTCAAGGTGATCCTGTTCGGGTCTTACGCGCGGGACGACTGGGTCGACGAGCCCGAAAACGGCTACCTCTCGGACTTCGACCTGCTGATCGTCGTCAGTCATGAAAAGCTGACCGACATCGCCGAATACTGGTGGGCGGCTGAGGACAGGATCCTGCGCGATCCCGAGATCGGCCGAACGGTGAACCTCATCGTCCATGACCTGGCCGAAGTGAACGCAGCGTTGGTGCGGGGAGAGTACTTCTGGACCGACATTGCGCGGGACGGGGTCGTGCTGCACGAGGTTCCGGGGCATCCGCTGGCTGAACCGCGGCTTATAACGGCGGTCGACGCAGCCGCCGCGGCGTCTCGGCATTGGAACGCTCGGCGGGCCGATCTCGACTTGTGGCTCAGGGATGCCGGCAATCACATTGGAGAGGCACCGGGTGGGCAGCATTTTCGGAAGCGCGCCGCGTTTGAGCTCCATCAGGCTGTCGAAACTGCCTACGCTTGTCTCCTCCTCGTCCACACCTTCTATTTCCCCCGATCTCACAACATCAAATTCCTCCGCTCACTTGCCGAGGACGTGGACCGACGTCTGGCGGAAGCCTGGCCGCGGGAGAGCCGGATCGATCGGCGCCGCTTCGAACTGCTGAAGCGCGCCTACGTCGAGGCTCGGTACTCGGATCAGTACGACGCCTCGGTCGAAGACCTCGAGTGGCTGACCGCCGCCGCGATACGGCTGCGCGATCTGGTGGCCGAGAGTTGCAGAGCCCGGATTGCAGATCTCCGCGCTCAGGCTGAACAGCCCTGACGGCCCGAACCTTTTGCGCGGCTAACCAAGACCGAACTGCCGCATGGCGTTTCGGACCGTGCGGAACTCGGATCTGCCCTCGCGCACCACGGCCTCGATCCACCGGCCTCGCGCCGCCTCCATGCCGGGTTTCCAGGCCACGAGGTGGAAGGCGCTTTGGCCTTCCAGAATCGCATGTGGAGAACCTGAGATGTGGACACGCGTCACGTACTGACCGGCAGCCTGCTGCCCGTCCTTCGTCAGGAAGACGGCCCTGCCCGTCTTCTCAAGCGGCTCCATCACCGACCTCAACTCCATCGCCTGCAGCTTGCGCACGTCGGCCGGAGACAGGACCAGCGGATCGCCCGACCCAAGACCTGTCATCCGCAGGCGCTTTTCTCTTTCCGGCAGCGCTTCGGCGACATGCGCACCGAAGGGGCCAGCATACCGCACCCGCTCTTCATTGGTCATCAGCCGGTCCAGCCAGGTGAGGCCGGGCGCGCGGATCTGTTCGTCCAGTGGTCGGTCATCCAGCACGCGCGCCTGATGATCGGCAGGTCCCCATTTTGCGAGATCAGCTCGAAGCGCCCGCTCGCAGTAGTCGGTCGGGATCTCGAAGCGGCCGTCACCAAGCGCGCGGCAGGCGCCGTCGAGGCTCATAGACTCCAGTCGAGCCTGATGCATGCGTATGAACCGGGGGTGGGCCGACGGTGCGGCCCGCCCATGCAGCTCGACGGACCAGAGCCCCCCGTGGGCCGCCGCGATCTCGGCGATGCGCTGGTCCGAGCGGCGGGTGGTTCGGGCGGTCGCAGAGACCTCCACGACGGCGCCGGGCGGGACGCGATCCAGGCACATGACAGAGTGGGCGTACCGGAACTCGAAATGGGCGAGGCGGCCGTCGGCGCCGTCGATCACCGCGCAATGGGCCCCCGCGCGCTGCGGGGTGATCCCCTCTACGCTCACGAAGCCGCCAACGAGCCGCTCGCCGAGCCCAAGCGCCGCAGGCGTCAGCCTGCCGATCTCGCTTCGCCAGACGCTGTCGCGAACAATCCGCGCGGCGCGGTAAGCCCGCTCCTGGTCGAGCTGCGCCCGCAGGAGCCTCGGCCGCAGGTCGCTCGGAACCGCCCACTCAGTCGGGCCGCCGGCCGCAATGAGTCCCCGATCCTCCAGATAGGCCAGCCGACGGAGGACTGTGGCGCGCCAGTGGTCCGGCAGAATGGATACGTTAAGCCGCTCATCAACGGCGTGGTCGAGCATCACCTGGTCCGCAGGTGTGAACGACCGGACTCGAGCCAACTCTGGAAGGACGCGCTCCGGAAGCGGCCCGAGTTCGTCGGTGGCGAGCTCGCAGGCCTTGAGCCTTAATCGGTTCGCCGCCCCGGGGCCGCCCAGGGAAACCCGGCGTCCATCCAGGCTGCGCTGCCTGAGAACGATGTGAAGGTGAGGGCGGCCGGTGTCGTGATGGTCGGCAGCCGCCCACTCCAACCTGAGGCCTCTTTCCCGTTCGAGCTCGGCCATGAAGAGCCGACCAAAGGCTCGGATATCCGGCAGGGGGCTGTCGTCGCCAGGCTCTATCATCAACCTGTAATGTCGGGGATCCTCCCGACAGCGGGCGAAGAAGCTCAAGCGGTCGAGATCATCCTGATCCTGGTTGAACAGCCGCACCCTTTCCCCCTCCGTGCCGGCTCCGCTTCGGGCGATGTAGGAGAGGTGGGTGGCCAGGTTCCGACGAGCGGTGGGTGCGGAACCGAACACCTGAAGCTTGACGACGACCGAGCGTGGCCAGCTCGACGACGCTGAACCGAAGCGGCGTACGCCGGGCGACCCCGTCGGTCGATTGAAGCTACGCATCCTGTCGCGCCGCGCGGCCCGACTCCCTTTCGGCAGGGCCGGCGGCTGCTCCCGCTCAAGGCGCGCGCTCAGCGGTGGCCTGATTTCATCGGGATCTGGATCGGCAGGATTCCGCATCAGTCTCTGATGGCTCGTCAGGCGCCCGTGATGGTGCGCGGCCGCCTCACAGGTTCCCGTCTCAGCTGGCCGCTTGTCGAGCCGACAGAAGGCGCCTCCTTATGACCTGAGGTGAATATTCATTACTCGAGCTGACCTGCCCGCCCGAAGAATATACTTGGCCAGGTGGTTGACCCCGCGACGCTCCGCGGCTCCCATTCGCGCGGAGATCGCCTCATGCCGACACGCACTCACCTCGACGACGCCGACATCCTTCTGACCCGCAAGGAAGCCTCCCGGGAACTCGCGGCGCTGGGCATCCGGCGCAGCCCCGGCACGCTGGCCAAGATCTATAGCACCGGCTCGAACGGCCCGCCCTGCGTGCATCTGGGACGTACGCCCTACTATCCTCGTAGCCTGCTCCACGCTTGGGTGCGCCGCCAGCTCACCGCGCCCCGCGCATCGTCCAGAGAGCCGCGCCGGCCGGGGGGCTGGCCCGTCGCTCCAGCCTCCTGAGCGCTTCCGCGGGGCGCCTGAAGAACGAGTGAGGTCGCCCGAGCTGTGCGTGGAGAGCGCGTGTCGTCAGAATATATTATGGAGCATCGATAGCCGTCTGAGCCTGAGATCTCGGGAAGACAGAAAATATTCGGTTAGGCCCGGCCCGGGTGCTGTGGTCATGGAAGGACGCCGCCGAGATTTCGCCACGCTTGTTCGGCCCCCATTTCGCTCGTGTGAGTGATCCGGGAGGTCCCCATGAGGCCGCAGCTGCGATGGATGTTCACCGCCGCGACGGCGGCGGCCGCGCTGCAGGCCGCGACCCAGGCCTTCGCCTGGGTCTATGGCTCCGACCCCGCACTCGGAGACGCCTGGCGGCCGGCGCCGGGCCTGGCGCTTTACCCGCCCGCAGCGGTCGTCGGCTGGCTGGTCGAACACCCCGAGGCTGGTCCCGGCCGATCGGCGGCGGGGGCCGCGGCGCTTGCGACCCTGGGCGGGGCGATCGTCGTAGGTCGCGCTGTCGCGGCGCTTTCGCGCCCGCGTCGGCGCCGGGGATGGGGCGGTCTGGCGGACGCGCGTCGCGCGGGCCTGCTCGAAGACGCCGGCTGCATCCTTGGCGAACTGGAGGGCCGGCTCCTGGCCACCACGGACCTCAGGCCAACCCTGGTGACAGGCGGCACCCGCGCCGGCAAGGGACGAGGCCATGTGGTTCCAACCCTGCTGTCCTGGACCCATAGCGTTCTGGTCCATGACCCGAAGGGGGAGCTGTGGCGGGCCACCGCCGGCTGGCGGAGCCGCTTCTCCCATGCCTGCTTTCTGAACCCACGCAGCTCACACTCCGTCCGCTTCAACCCTTTGGCCGAGATCCGGCCAGGACCCGCCGAGGTGGGACAGGTGCAGCGGCTGGTCGCTGTGCTGTCGGACCCCACCGGCGGCCGCGAGGAGGAGCCGATCTGGGATCGCGCCGCCGGCGAGATCCTGACGGCGGTGATCCTGCACGTGCTCCATAGCGAACCGGTCGAGCGCAAGACGCTCATCGTCGTGCGCGATCTGCTTGCCGACCTCGACCAAACGGTCGAACTGATGGGGCGCACCCTTCACCGGGCGGGCCCGGACGGGGAGCCGGAGGTTCACCCCTTCATCGCCATCGCCTGCAAAGGCTTTGCCGCGATGCACGCGCGATTCCGCACCTCGGTGCAGGGCACGGCCCGATCCTACCTAGCCTGGCTGGCTGGAGAGGATCTGGAGCGCGCTCTTTCAGGTTCAGACTTCGCGCTGGGGGACCTGATGTGCGCAGATCACCCGGTCTCGCTCTACATCCAGACGTCGCCCGCCGACGCTGTGGCGCTGCGCCCCTTCGTGCGGCTCCTGTTCTACGCCGCGGCCCAGAGCCTGACCCTGGACGAACGCGCCGATGCGGCCGGGCGGCCCAAGCGGCGGCCGCTTCTGATGCTGATGGACGAGTTTCCGCTGCTTGGGCGGCTGGCCTTCTTCGAGAAGTCGCTCAGGCTGATGAGCGGCTACGGGATCAAGCCCATGTTCGTGGCCCAATCCCTGAACGACGTGGTCGAGACCTACGGTCCCCACAACACCATCCTGGACAACTGCCACGTCTACACCGCCTTCTCAGCCCTTGATCCGCTGACCCAGGAAAAGGTCTCCAGGCTCACCGGCACGGTGCTGGAGCCGCGCGTGAGCCGCAGCGCTCCCGCCGGGCTCTCGGGCGGTCGCGCCTCGGTCTCGCGCAGCCTCGTCGAGCGGCCGCTACTCGAGCCCGGTGAGGTGCGCGCGTTGCCGGACGATGTCCAGCTCACCTTCGCCGCCGGACAGCGGCCGCTGCGCACCCGAAAGCTCCGCTACGACCGCCACGCCGTGTTCCGGCGCCGCGCTCGTCTGGCGCCGCCGGATCAGGCTGTGGGCGTGGACACGCCCGGGGCTCCGCCCCACCCGTGGGCGGACCGGCGGGCGCTCGGCCTCCTGCCTCCGTCCCCGCCCGAGGCCGAACTCTCCGGCCTGTCTTCCAGTCCGCCCGCGGACCTCTATGAACAGCTGGCTGCAGACTTCGCGGCCCAGGAGGCGGCGCGCGAGCGTTCCTCCGCGGGGCGGTTCTGATGCCCGAACCGTTGGGGGGAGGGGATCGATTAAGCGCGCAGGCCATCTCGGCGGGACGGCGCCGGGAGGCGCTTCGCCATGCGCTGGGACCTGCGATCGAGGCGGCCCTGGCTGAACCGACGGTCGTGGAGATCCTCGCCAATCCGGACGGCCGGCTGGTGATCGATCGCCTCGGCGGCGGCCGGGTGGACCTTGATGCACCCCTGTCCGTCGACGCCCGGGAGCGGGTGATACGGCTGGTGGCCGACCACGTGGGCACGCCAGTCACCCCGGCCGATCCGCGCCTCTCCGGCGTCCTGCCGGGCGGAGAGCGCTTCCAGGGCTTCTTGCCGCCGGTCGTCGCGGCTCCCGCCTTTTCCATCCGCAAACGGGCCGCGGTCATCTGGCGGCTGGCGGACTATGTGCAGAACGGCAGCCTGACCGTTGAGCAAGCGCAGCGCTTGAGAGCCGCCGTCTCCGAGCGCCGCAACCTGCTGATCTCCGGCGGCGCCGGTTCGGGCAAGACCACCCTGGCCAACGCGCTTCTGGCCGAACCGGCCTTCGCCCAGGATCGGGTGTTCCTGATCGAGGATACGCCCGAGCTGCAATGCTCGGCCTGGGATGCCGTGCCGGTCCTGACCCGCCGGCACCCCGTCGTGATCGGTGTGGCCGATCTGGTCCGCGACGCCTTGCGCATGCGCCCTGACCGGATCGTCGTGGGAGAGATGCGCGACGGGGCCGCAGCGCTCGAGACGCTCAAGGCCTGGAACACAGGCCATCCCGGCGGGCTGTCGACGATACACGCCAACTCCGCCGCCGAGGCGCTCGACCGGCTGGAGGACCTGA
This sequence comes from Brevundimonas viscosa, assembly GCF_900116065.1. Classification (GTDB taxonomy): domain Bacteria; phylum Pseudomonadota; class Alphaproteobacteria; order Caulobacterales; family Caulobacteraceae; genus Brevundimonas; species Brevundimonas viscosa. The sequence goes on along the minus strand of NZ_FOZV01000013.1, from coordinate 10,319 downwards.
TCGCCGAGGTGACCAGCCGCTGTCCGGCCCGGATGATCCGTCAGGCTGTCGATCTGATCGTCCAGATTGAGCGGACCCATGACGGCCGCCGCGTAACGGAGATCATGGCGCCTGCGCGCGTTGAGCTCGACGCAAGAGCGCCGGCGCCCGGGTGAGATCACCCTGACCCAAGGCGCCCGCGTCCGGTGCGCTTCCGTCGGGGCGCTCATCATCACGCCAATGGGGGCGTCTTTCCGATCGGGAAAGAATGGCGGCTTCGGCCGTTGGGGCGCGCAGATTTCCCGAACGGTAAAGATGTAGTGCCTCGACGAGTGTGGCCGGGGCCGACGCGAAACCCTGGAGGTCGCAAAAGGCGGCGCTTGGCCGGAGCGGCGAGCTGGAGTGACCGGGCTGGGAGCTCAACCGCGCCGACTTGCAGGGGGATTCGCAGCGTTCGGACGCATGGTGGACGGCTGGACTTCGCGGCCAGCCCGTTCAGTGCTTCACGCACGCGTCGACCTCCTCGCATCTCGCACCGCCGGTCCGATCGAACCGACGGCGGAACATCGCCCTTGAATGAAGGCCCCGAGGGGTGTCGGCCCGATCTTTCAGAAAATATTCTGGGTGAGGGACGTCCCGGTCGGCGACCCGACAAGATCGCTCCGCCCAAGGCTTCAAACAGGACGGGCAGACCGGGGATCGACGATCCCTTCTGTGCAAAAAATCGTTGTTGGATAGCCTCTTATGCCTGCGCGGCAAGCTAGATCGCGTCCGCCGTCGACAGCTCCCGAATGCGCCCGCGTGCGGCCGGCGGCCCCGCTGAGGTCGTCCGGAATAATATATTCCGTCAGAGTAGTTGACCGGATGCGCGCGTGCTTGATCTGATCTGACGTCAACGGGCCGATGCAGCGCCCGGGATCAGGAATACTTGACATGCGCAGACTGTTTTCACGCGGCCTTTCGGCCGCGACGGTGATCTGCGGCCTGATGATGGCCGCTCCCGCCTGGGCCGGCGGTTCAGGAATGCCCTGGGAAGGGCCGCTGCGGCAGATCGTGGAATCCATCACCGGTCCGGTCGTTCAGGCCGCCGCCGTGGTCGCGGTCGTCCTGTTCGGCGTCGGCGTGGCGATGAGCGAGGGCGGATCCAACATGCGGCGCGGCCTGGGCATCCTGTTCGGCCTGTCGATCGCCTTCGCCGCTTCCACCTTCTTCCTCGACTTCTTCGGCTTCGCCGGCGGGCTGGAGATCCGCTGATGGACGCCCGAACGCCAGACAGGCCTGATGGGTGGGAGGTCCCGCTCGCCGGCGCTCTGGCCGAACCGGTGACGCTGGCCGGCATGCCGCGCGACTACGCCATCCTGATGGGCACGGTCGCCCTGGTGCTCGGACTGGCGCTGCGCATCTGGTGGCTGGGGCTGCTGTGGTGGGCCCTCGCCCACGCGCTGGGCGTCTGGGCGGGGCGCGCCGATCCCCGGTTCTTCCACGTTCTGCGGCGCCATCTCAGCCGCCCCGAACACCTGGACGCCTGACCATGCGGTTCCTCGACGAGCACCGCCGCCGCCCCGCCGTCCTCGCCGACCACCTGCCATGGGCGGCTCTGGTCGCGCCCGGCGTCGTGCTCAACAAGGACGGCTCCTTCACCTCAGGCCTCGCCTTCCGCGGCCCCGACCTGGAGTCCTCCGGCGAGGTCGAGCTGATGGCGGTGCGCAGCCGCCTCAACAATGCGCTGCGCCGCCTGGGCGCCGGCTGGTGCCTGCATGTGGAGGCTCGCCGCCGCCTGGCCGACCCCTATCCGGAGCCGAGCTTCGACCATGCCGTTCCCTGGCTGGTCGACGCCGAGCGGCGGTCCGCCTTCGAAGACGAGGATCCCGCCTATGAGACCGAGTGCCGGCTGGCGGTGACCTGGCTGGCGCCGGAGGACCGCGCGCGCCGGGCCGAGCGCTGGCTGTTCGATGCGCCCTCGAGCGCTGGACCCGATTGGCGCCAGACGCTGGACCGCTACCGCCGCGAGGTCGACGCCTTCTTCGACCTCCTGGCCGACGCCCTGCCGCAGATCCGCCAGCTCGACGACGCGGCGCTGCTGACCTGGCTGCACGACTGCATCTCGACGCGCAGCCACCCGATCAGGGCGCCGGAAACGCCGATGTACCTCGACGCCTGGCTGGCCGATGCGCCGCTTACCGGGGGTGTGAAGCCCAGGCTCGGAGACCAGGCCTTGCGGGTCGTCTCGGTGCGCGGTCTGCCCTCGGCGACCCGGCCTTGCCTGCTCGACGCGCTCGGATCCCTGTCGTTCCCGTGCCGCTGGAGCGCGCGCTGGATTGCGCTCGGCAAGGCCGAGGCCGAGGCCGAACTGATCCGCCTTCGGCGCCGCTGGTTCGCCAAGCGCAAGGGCGTGGGCACGCTGCTTCGCGAAGCCGTCACCCGCGAGGAGACCCCGCTGGTCGACACCGACGCCCTGGCCCGCACCGAAGCCTGCGACGCTGCGCTCGAGGCCCTGGGCTCGGACGCCTGCGCCTACGGCTACCTGACCCTCACCGTCAGCCTCATCGCCGGAACCGACGCCATGGCGGATGACCGCGCGCGAGCGGTCGAGGCGGCGCTCAACGCCCAGGGCCTGGTGGCGCGGGTGGAGGACCTCAACGTGGTGGAGGCCTGGCTGGGTTCGATCCCGGGCGAGCCGTACGCCGATGTCCGTCGCCCCATGGTGTCGACCTTGAACCTGGCCGACCTCCTGCCGGTCTCCGCCGCCTGGGCGGGTCCGGCTCAAGATCCGCGGCTCGAGGCCCCGCCGCTCCTGACGGCGCGAACCTCAGGCGGCGCGCCGTTCCGGCTGGCCCTTCACGTCGGCGACGTAGGTCACGCCATGGTCGTGGGGCCGACCGGCTCGGGCAAGAGCGTGCTCCTGTCCTTCCTCGCCCTGCAATGGCTTCGCTACGAGAACGCCCGCGTCGTCGTGCTCGACAAGGGGCGCAGCGCGCGGGCGGCGACGCTGGCGGTCGAGGGGCGCTGGCGCGCCCTGGAGCCCGGCGGCGAGGTCTCGTTGCAGCCGCTGGCGCGGATCGACGACCCGATCGAGCGATCCTGGGCGGCGGAGTGGCTGGCCGGCTGCGCCGAGGCCGCCGGCGCCCCGCCTGATCCGGCGGGACGCGAGGCGCTGTGGAGTGCGCTTGGCGCTCTCGCCGAGACGCCCCGGTCCCAGCGCACCCTGACGGTGCTCCGCGCCCTGCTGCAGGACGCCAGGCTGTCGGCGGCGCTGGAGCCGCTCACCCTTCAGGGCGCCTACGGGGCCCTTCTGGACGGAGCCGACGGCGCGCAGGCCCCCGCCCGCTTCGACTGCTATGAACTGGAGGCGCTGATGACCGCCCCCTCGGTCCTGGCGCCGGCGCTCGGGGCGCTGTTCCACGAGATCGAAACCAGCCTGGATGGCCGGCCGACCCTGCTGATCCTGGACGAGGCCTGGCTGTTCCTCGATTCCGGTCCGTTCGCCGCCCGGATCCGCGAATGGCTCAAGACCCTTCGCAAGAAGGGAGCGGCCGTGGTCTTCGCCACCCAGTCGCTCGACGATGTGGCGAGCTCCAGCATCGCCGCCGCGCTGATCGAGAACTGCCCCACCCAGATATTCCTGCCCAACCCCAGAGCGCTCGAACCGGCCTCGGCCGCGCTCTACAGCCAGTTCGGCCTCAGCGCACGCCAGCGCGAACTGATCGCCTTCGCCCCGCCCAAACGCGGCTACTACCTGCGCCAGCCCTCAGGCCGACGCCTGTTCGACCTGCGCCTTTCCGGGGCGGGTCTGGCGCTCTGCGGCGCCGCTTCCCCCGAAGACCAGGCCCTGATCGAGCGGATCCGGCGCGATCACCCGCCTGAAGCCTTCGCCCGCGCCTTCCTCAAAGCCAAGGGAGTCTCCCATGTCGACCAGGTCCTCGACGCCTTCCATCCGTCCTGATCCACGCCGCCTGCTCGGCCTCGCCTGTGGCTTTGCCCTGTTGCTCGCCGCCGGCGCGGCGCCGGCCCAGGTGATCGTGTTCGATCCCCGCAACCAGCTCCAGAACGCACTGCAGGCGGCCCGGCAACTGGAGTCGCTGCACAACGAGGCGCGCCAGCTGATCAACGAGGCCCGCATGCTGGCGGCCTCGCCCTACAGCCACCTGGTCGAGACCTCCGAAACCCTGGCCGAGGTCGCAGAGCTGGCCCGCGAGGTGCGCGGCGTCGCCGCCGAGATGGAGGCCCTGGAACGGCAGTTCCGGGACCTTTACCCGGAAGACCTCTCCGCCCTCGCGCCGGAACAGCTGATCGCGCAGGGCCGGGAGCGGAACCAGCAGGCCCGCCGGACCGCCGAGGATCTCGCGCGCGCCGCCGCGAAGCTGGAGGCGCTGACCGCGGGCCGCAACCAGCGCCTGGCCGGGGCGCTGGCGGCCAGCCAGGCGGCCCAGGGCCAGACGGCGGCGGTGCAGTCCTCCACCCAGGTGCTGGCGGTGCTGGCCGAAGATCTGGCGACGCTTCGGGCCGCCATGCTGGCTCAGTCACGCCTGATGGCCGAGACGGCCGCCAGACAGGCGGCAGACCGCGCCGCCGCCCTCGAGGCCCGGCGCCGCTACTGGGGACGCGACGCCGCGACGCCGCCGCCTCCGGCCTTCTCTCCCTTCCGGCACGCAGGGGACTGAGGCCATGACCGGGCCCGGGGTGGAGACCCCCAATGAGCTGATGGCGGTGTTCTCCGACACCGTCTCGACCGGCTTCGCCGCCCTCGCAGGACCCGTGAACGGCGTCTTCGGCCTGATGATCGTCCTGGTCGTGGCGATGACCGGCATCCACTGGGCGCTGTCGCCCGAGCGCGGCCTGCTCGCCGCCGGCTTCGGCAAGGTGCTCCTGATCGGCGCCTTCGCCTGGATCATCAATGACTGGCAGAGGCTGTCGGAGACCCTGTTTGCGGGCTTTGTGGACCTGGGGCTCCTGGCCGGCGGCGGCGGGCTCGACCGGGCAGAGTTCCTCAATCCCGGCGCGGTGCTCGCCCAGGGTTGGGAGATCGTCAAGGCGCTGGGGGAGACCCCGGCCCCGGTCAACAACCCCCTCGATATCGCCGGCAACCTCGCCGACGCCCTCATCCTGGGCCTGGGCATGATCGGCATCATGCTCGCCTTCGCGATCCTGGCGCTGCAGATCATCGTCACGCTTCTGGAGTTCAAGATCGTCACCCTGGGCGGATTCGTTCTCCTGCCTTTCGGCATCTGGTCCAAGTCGGCCTTCCTGGCCGAGCGGCCGCTGGGCTACGTCGTCTCGGCCGGCCTGAAGGCGCTCGCCCTGGCGATTGTCGTCTCAGGCGCACGCAGCGTCTTCGACCAGCTGCAGCCAAGCGCCAACCCCGACATGTACGAGGTCCTGGCCATCCTCGCCGCCAGCCTGCTCCTGGCCATGCTGGCGGTGTTCATCCCCAACCTCGCCGCCGCGCTCGTCACCGGCGGACCGACCCTGGGCGCCGGAGCCGCCATGACCGGCGGCCTGGCCGTTGGCGGGGTCGCCGCCGCTGGCGTGGCAGGCGCTGCGGGCGCGGCGGCCCTTGCCGGACGCGGCGCGGCGGCGGCGCGAACCGCGCGCCTCGCCGCCGGCGTCGGGTTCGGCGATCGACCGATCGGTCCACCCTCGCCGCCGGGTCCGTCCGGCCCGCGGCCGCCCAGCTCCGGAAGTCCAGCCTCCGGCGGCGCCGCAGCGGCGTCCCGAGCTCCCACCCGCCGTGAACGGCCCGAAGCGGCCGCGACGGAGCGGGAGGATCGCTCCGGGGCCCAGCCGTCCTCCCCGGGTCGGGGGCGGACCCGGCCGGCGGCGCTCCAGACCTACCTCGTCGCCAACGGCGTGCGCGCCCTCACGCCGGGCTCGGAAAGCACCGGCAGCCTGTCGCCCACACTGAAGTCCCGGGAGGACTAGAGATGCACCCCTTCTTTCGGCCGCCCCGACCGCGAAGCTCGGCGCCGGAATCCACGCCCTACCAGCGCGCCGGCCAGGCCTGGGACGAGCGCATGGGCCTGGCGCTCGCTCACGCCCGCAACTGGCGCCGAATGGCTGCGGCCAATCTGTTGATGGCCGGCTTCCTGGGCGCCGGTTGGTGGGTCGAGGCGTCACGCGCCCAGGTGCGGCCCTATGTGGTCGAGATCTCAGAGCTCGGCGAAGCCCGCCGCATCACCGCACTCGACGGCCGCTATGAGCCCACGCGCGCCCAGGTGGCCCACGCGCTCGCCGGCTTTGTTAGCGATGTCCGTTCCAAGTCCATCGACCCTGTGGTGATCCGCGAGAACTGGCTTCGCGCCTACCAACTGCTGGAGCCTCGGGCCGCCGGCTTTCTCAACGACTGGGCCCAGGCCCACGACCCTTTCGACCAGGTCGGGCGCGAAGCCGTGGTGGTGGAGGTCCTGAACGTCGTTCCCCGCGGGGAGCGGACCTACGACCTGCAGTGGCGCGAAACGCGCTTTCTCGACGGCTCGCGCGCCGGCCAAAGCCGCTGGCGCGCCCTGATCACCACCACGCTCGAGCCGCCCCGGACCGAGGCCGAGCTGATGCGCAATCCCCTGGGTTTGAAGATCGAGGACATCTCATGGACCCCCGACGCCTCCTGACCCTGGCCGCGGTCGCCGCCCTGGCCGGCTGCGCCGGCCTGCCGGCGTCTCGCCCCCCGCAGTCCCTTGCCGGCCTCTCCGCAGTCGCCGACGCCCTCGCGGCCCAGGGGCCCGATACCGCCGCCGGGGTCTGGCTCGATCCGCTCGGCCTGCCGCCGGGCGTGCCCGATCTGACCGAGAACCCGGCGACTGCGCCGTCCGGGCCCGCGGCCATTGCTCTCGCCAACCAGCTCGCCCGCGCCCGGTCGCGCCCGCAGGATTTCGTCGGCGGCGTCCTGGTCTTCGATTGGGAGCCGGGCCGCGTCTACGAGGTGTGGACCGCGCCCTTGCGCGTCACCACCCTCGCGCTTGAGCCCGGCGAGGCCATCGTGGCCAAGGCCGCAGGCGACACGGTGCGCTGGCGCATTGGCGAAACGACGGCCGGGCAGGGGGCCGGACAGCGCGTCCATCTGCTCATCAAGCCGCTGGAGGCCGGACTGGAGACCAACCTGGTCCTGACCACGGATCGCCGCACCTACTTCATCCAGCTGCTCAGCGGACCGGCCGAAAGCTTCAACGCCGCCGTCGCCTGGCGGCTGAAGCAACCCGCGAGCGAGCCGTCCGATCTCACGGCTGCACCCGAAGCGCTCCACAACGCTTACGACATCCAGCCCTTGGGTCCACCGCCGGCCTGGACCCCGACGGCGGTGCTCGATGACGGTCGTCGCACCTTCATCGTCCTGCACCCTGCCGTGGCTTCCACCGAGGCGCCTGCCCTCTACGTCGGGACCGGGGAGGGGGCCGAGCTGGCCAACTATCGCCAGTGCGGGACCGTGCTGGTGCTCGATCGACTTTTCGGGACCGCCGAACTGCGTCGGGGCGGCCGCAACCCACAGGTGGTGCGGCTCCGGCGGCTGGAGGAGAGCGGCCGATGACGGACCCGAAGCCGCCGCTCCCCAAGTCCGAGCCTCCGCCGCTCAGCGCCTTTGCGCCACGCCCGCGCGCGATCCGCATCCGCAAAGGCGCCGCCCATGCGCTGGCCTTGGCCGCGGCCGCCGTGGTGGCCGGCTCCCTGACCTGGGCCTTCGTCCTCGATCCCCATCTGAAATCCCAGGCCCGCGAGCGGCAGCGGGCGCTGGAGGCGCCCGGCGAGACCGGTCCGGTCAGGCCGTCCGAGCGGATCACCGCCCAGCCGGCGGCCTACGACCGCCTTCCGCCGCCGAGAACCTTCGGCCGCCCCGAAACGCCGGACCCGGCGCTGGCGCCCCGTCGCGCGACCCCGGAACGGCGAAGACCCCTCCCGGACACAGTGGGGCGGCCCCGGGGAACGGCGGCGGGAACCCGGTCGGGCGAGATTTCGGCTCGGGCCCAGGCGGCGGGCTCCGACCTGTTCTTCCCGGCCGGTCTCGCTCCCGGCGGGGAGGGGCCGGGCCGTGCTTCCGCCGAGCGGGGCGGGCAGGGCGACAGCCCTCTGACTGTTCCGCGCTCGCCCTATCAACTCCAGGCCGGAACCCTGATCCCGGCGGTGCTGCTCACCGGCGTCGATACGACCCGTCCAGGTCCGGCCATCGCCCTGGTCAGTCGGCCGGTCTACGACACGGTCAGCGGACGTCACCTGCTCATCCCCCAGGGCAGTCGCCTCATTGGCCGCCAGGCCGGCGACAGCGCCCATGGCGAACGCCGGGTCTATCTGGTCTGGGAGCGACTGATCCTGCCGGACGGCGCGAGCCTGCATCTGGAGGACGAGCCCACCGTCGACGCCCAGGGCGCGCCAGGCGCGCCGGGCCGTGTCGATCGCCGCCTGTGGCCAATGGCGGCCGCCTCCATGCTGGCCGGCGCGATCACCGCCATCGGCGAACTGGCGCGCGGCGGGTCCGACGAGCGGGATCGCATCTCCCTGGTCGGCACGGCCGGCGACGCCGCAGCCATAGAGGCCGCCCAGCTCGGCGGCCGCCTGATCGACCGGGAGCTGGAGGTGCGCACCGTCGTGCGCGTGGCGCCCGGCGAACCGGTGCGGGTGCTGCTCACCCGCGATCTCGTCCTGGAGCCGCGCGCCTCATGAAACCGGCGAGCCCCACCCCGTTCCTTCCCACCAGCGGTCTGCATCTTCTCCCGCCCCGCGGCCGGCCGCGGCGCTTGAAGCGCTTCATCGTCTGGCTGGCCGCGCCCCTGGCTGGACTTTCCATCCTTGCGCTCGGCGCGCGGCTCGTGGCGCCGATCGTCCTGATCAACGAAAGCCGCAGCCTGCCGCCGGGACTGTATCTGCGCCAGCCTGGTCAAACCCTGTCGCTCGGAGCCGTGGTCGCCGCCGAGCCGCCGCCCGAGGTGCGCCGCTATCTATCGAGTCTGGGTGTGGACGCCGACATTGCCCTCCTCAAGCGGGTGGCCGCCCTGCCGGGCCAGCCCGCCTGCGCCCATGGCCGCCAGGTGCTCACACCCTTGCGGCCGGTCTTCACGCCCGCCCTGGACCAGCTCGCGCCGCCGCCCTGGCGGGAATGTCGCCTCCTGACGCCGGACGAGGTCTTCCTGCTCGGCGACAGCGACCTGAGCTACGACAGCCGCTATTTCGGGCCGGTCAAGCGCTCCAGGCTCCGCGGCGTCTACCGTCGGGTGCTGACATGGTGAGCCTCGGCCGGCTGGCGCTCATCGCCCTCGCCCTGGATCCTGCGGCGGTTCGCACGCCGCCGGTCGACTGGGCCCGCGCCGGCGGAGAGCTCTTCGTAGAAGAGCCCACCCCTGCGCCCGTCGACGAACCGGGCGCGCCCCCCGAGGCGGAGCCTGCGGTCCTCGGCGCCCCCGTCCAGCCCTTCGCGCAAGACGTCGAGCGCGCCGCCCACCGCCACGGCCTGGATCCCAAGCTGCTCCACGCCCTGGTCATCGTCGAGTCCGCGTACAGGCGGGACGCTGTCTCGTTGGCGGGAGCGGCCGGACTTACGCAGCTGATGCCCGCGACGGCGGCAGACCTCGGGGTGCGGGACCGTTTTGACGTCGAGGAGAACCTCTCCGGCGGCGCGGACTACCTCGCGCGGCAGCTGCTGCGGTTCGGAGATCTGAGGCTCGCCCTGGCCGCCTACAACGCGGGTCCAGGCCGGGTCGCGCGGCTGGGACGGGTTCCGGACATCGACGAAACGCGGGACTACGTGGCCAGCGTCATCGACTGTTATCTCGCGCTGGCGGCCGGCCGCCGCGCTCGCACGGCGCGGGAGTGCCGGGCTCACGAAGGAGACCGGTAACCCCGTCGCATCGACATCGCCCTTCGATGAGTTGGCTGCAGCATTGTGGTCAGTGCTGACCCCACTGGTCAGGACGTGACTGCTTGCCGTGATGTCCTTAGCTGACTCAAAGCGGCGGTCAGATAGGTCCGCTCTTGAGCGTGCCGACGAGACCGCTCCGTTTCCTTCTTGGCAGACGCTTTCCGCTTGCCACGCCAGCCCAAGCGCCCGCACGCTCGGGCCGAACAGGAGAGGGAGCGATGCAAGGGCCAACGATGGATCGAAGGCTTCTGCTTGCCTCGGGAGCCTTGGCTGGTTTGGCGGGGCTCACCGGTTGCGGCAGCCGGCCGATCGGCCGTCGCTACGAGATGGAAGTCAGCCTCAGCGACGCAGGTAGACGCCTAGCCTCTTCAGTAGTGCAGCGGTTCGTCTTTCAGGAAGACAAGGGCGGGATCGTCGAGCCCACTACTGCCCTCTACGGACCGGAAGGACGAACTGCGACTATCCGCCTTAGTTCCGGCGGCGTCGTCGCCACGCTCTTCCG
>NZ_FOZV01000016.1 GCF_900116065.1 Brevundimonas viscosa | reverse complement strand
TTCCTCCCCGAAGCCGGGCGGAACCTTGACCGCTTCTCGCGGTGGCGTTCGGTGCTGGACCTGCCGCCGTCAAGCGCCTGGGTAGACCTCCTGTACTCGGAAATGCCACTTCTTGTCCGGTTCCGAGACCCGACAGACGGGAGTTCTGTAGAGTGGGTCGATCCGGAGAATTCGGGTTCACTGAGTCCGATCCGTATTCGGATACGGCTTACCGAAGAGCCGATCACTAGGACCCCGCTCGGACGCGATTTGCCTTGGATGCTCGAGACTGAACCTTCTCGCGCCCTCCTGCTCGGGAACCAAGCAAACCCAAAGAGACTGGCCGAGCTACTTTATCTCAGCGATTTCAAGAGAGGATGAGCTTGGTGTCCCCCGAGTTGTTCTCCGCCATCTTGCGATGGACTTCTGCAGCCGTGAGGACGACCCTGCAAAATGACCACTTCTTGGAAAGGGCAATGCTGAGCCTGGCGATCGGAAAAGCGCGCTTCGCTGGCTGCGAGAAGCCGGATGCCTTCTCAGTCAGGATCACGCCCCACCAGCGGTGAGATGTTATTGGATCGAACAAGTCCAGCACTAGACGAGGGTCGCCCATCCTTGTCGTTGCCTTCGCAGCAGACGCGCGGCCCATAATGTCGCATTTCCAGGCACCCCGTCCCGTCAACGGGTCGGAAGCGATCCTTCCAGCAAGGCGGGATCTAAAGGTCCGGTTTCCGCCGCCGTGGCAACGTCCGGTGCTGGCGCATCGCCGACGCCGGACCCGCGCGTGCCCTGAACTTCCGACAGGGGCTGGGCAGCGGACTACTGACCTTCCCGCCATCTCGACAAAGCATAACGCCAGGTAGGGACGGAGAAGGCAGGATCGTTTGCATCGAGTAGCGAGGCGTTGAACTTCGCTGGGAGCGGTTTCCCTTGGGCGATCCTTGCAGTAACCATCCGAGCATCGTCCGCTGGCGAGCTGAAAAGGTACTTGGCCACGAACCACCAGCATATCAGCGCCATGAGCGCCGTCACGCCTAGGAACACCCGCAAGTCCTCCCCATGCCTCGACAGGGGTAAGGGCTCGAGCATTCGCGCTGTCGCAGCAGGGAAAAGGAGGCCGATGGCCGCACCGCAAGTGCAGAGGCTCGCTATCAGGGCCAGCCGTCCTGCGTCTCGAATTCTGATCTCTTGGTATTTCAACCACGCGCTCCACGACGCTGTTGAGCGTACCCTCGTACCTGGAAAGCCCGCAACGGTTCGGGAGCGGTCCTTCGGCGGGCCCCGCTCGGAAGGTCCGGTTCTTGCCGCAGCGCCAATGTCCGGAAATGGCGCGGTGCCGACAAGGGCGTGCCGTACGCCCGAACGTCCGCGATGGGTGGTTAGCGGACCTTCTGTTCGTCATCCAATCCCTTCGGGGGCCACAGCGTCGTTGCAGCCATTGCCAACAGGCAGATCATTCCCGCAGCAAACACAATCGGCAGTCCTGGGAGGTCAACGAGGGGCGAAGCCGAAAGAAGGACGCCAGCCAGCACGGAAAGCGCGCCTGACGTGCCGTGACGATAGGTCTTCAAATAGGGAGATGCCCAAGTCAGCTTCATCCATAGCGCAGGCGGCGCTGCAAGCACCACAAGCGCACCCGGCACGCTGTGGATCGCATCTCGGACTTGTTCAAGCATTGCCCTTGCTACCCCTCTCAGGAATGTCCGGTAAGGGTGGTGGAAGGCGGACGTTGTCTCTGACACCCTCAGCTTGCGGGTAGCGAGATGGTCGGGAGGACAGCACATGAACTCGAGGGTCGGACGGCTGGAGTGGTGGGGGACGTTTGCCGTGACGTATTTCCTCTATCTCCAAGCTATGGAGTTCTTTGCCCGGAGCATGCCGCGGGACGGTGAATTCCTATCTGGCGTGTCCGTCCACCCCACGGTTCTTCTAGGCGTCGCCCAAGCGGTCATCTTGGGGGTAGCTTTGGCCGTTCAACACCATGCCTCGGTAAGGCGAGCGCGCGATCGGGATGTCAGACCAATCGCTTTCTGGGTCTACGCCGCAACTTGCGTGGCGACCTTCGCGATCAGCCTCGCCATTGTCTCCTCGGGAGTCACACTGCCTTTCAACCTCTCATGGATATGGGCCTCACCGTTCGTGGCCTTCGGCTGGATGGCGATAGAGTTGGGAGCGAGGCCCGGCGACCCCATGGCGAACCGGTGGGGTCCTGTGCCGAAGTCGCCCTTCGATAGGGTCGGGCCAAGGATAGATAACTACAAACCGCCCCGGCCTTGATGCGGGCCGCCTGAACGCCCGCCACGGGTCAATCGGACAGTCGCTTTCGTGGTAAGCAGTCCTCCACTGAGTCAGCCGAGAACTGAGGGATGCTGGTGTATCCATACGCTAAGGAAAATCTTGTCCCTTACCGGTCTTTCCTTTCTGGGGGCTTCTTTGCCTTTGTTTTCTGGGTGGTGTTCGGGATCATTACTCGCCAATCCGCGGGCCTTCTCTTCGGGTTGACGGGCCTCATGGCGGCTGTTGTGGGTCCGGGCCGAGCTCTCTTCCGCTGGCACTCCGAACCCACGGCAAAGCGTCAGTATGCAACGCTTTTGATCATCATGGTGGTCGTCGCGGTGCTGGGCGGGTTCGTAACTGACGAGGTCATCGCACGTTACCATCTGGCTAAAGGCGAGTGCCCGATCTGGCTCGATTTTGCTGACAGATGTCGCCCCGCCTAAGGTCCACAACGGGTCGGAAGCGGACGCTCCGCCGGTCCCGTCACGAATGTCCGCATTCCGCACCTGCGCCAATGTCCGGTCTTGGCGCTGAAGAGATGCAGAGCGCTTAGAATGGCGAAAGGCAGGGGGCGAGCTGAACCGTCTGGTGCTCATGCGCGGTCAGGAGCAGGTGGAGTTTGATCTGGCGGGTCGATAATGCGACGACGATTGGCTCGCCGCCGGGGTTACCGTTCCAGCGAACGGGGTGCCGGAGCTGGCGCTCTGCGGCCTCTGTCACACGCTAGTCTCGTCGGGGACGGGACCCGCCTCAGTCGAGCCCGACAGCGTCCTTTCACCGCGGCACGCGCTTGGTGGGAGGCCAGTATGCCTGACAAAGGCGCGACGCATCCGGTCTGGCCCACGGAACCCGGTGCTGAGCGCCACCATCTGCAGCGACGGGGCGCCGGCTTCGATCGCCGCCCTTGCGGCTTCCACCCGCAACCGTTCGACTGCTTTGGCGGGGGCCAGCCCTGTGGATTTCGTGAAAGCCCGGGTGAACTGGCGCACGCTGAGCGCCGCCTGGTCCGCAAGACGCTCGACCGGCAGCGGCTCGCCCAGCCGCGACCGCGCCCAGGCGAGGAGAGGCGCGAAGCGATTATCCGGGGTGACCATTTCCAGCAGCGCCGAATGCTGTGACTGCGAGCCGGGTCGCCGATGGTAAACTACCAGCTTGCGGGCGACCTTCCTCGCGAGTTCGTCTCCGCAATCCCTCCCGACCATCGCCAGGGCGAGATCGATCCCAGCCGTCACTCCGGCCGATGTCCAGACGCCCCGATCCTCTACGAAGATGCTCTCGCCGTCGACGCGGATCTTCGGGTGTCGGCGTTTGAGCTCGGCCACGGCGGCCCAGTGGGTCGCGGCGCGTCGCCCGTCGAGGAGACCGGCTGCGGCGAGAACGAAGGCGCCCGAGCAGACGCTGGCGACGCGCCGGCCGTCCGCGGCGGCGGCCCTGACGCCAGAAATCAACGCCTCGTCCTCGATCGCCGCCCTCAGCGACTCCGCGCCGGGCACGAGGAGGGTGTCGCCGGGACCGACTTCGGCGAGCGGCGCCGTCTGCAGGACCAGGCCGGACGAGCTTCGGACCGGGCCGCCGTTCGACGAGGCCAGGGTGAGGACGTAGCCGCCTCCGAACTCTCCGGCGACCTCGAAAACCGCCGCGGGTCCCGTCGCGTCGAGAACCTGGAAGCCGTCATAAGCGAGCAGGGTGACCCTGTGCATGGAATGTCCTGAAACGACGGATCTGTGTCCTTCAGGACGCGACGTTACGGCGTTAGTCAAGCGCTCCGCCAAAGGCCCCCCGCAGGGCCAGGGAGATCCTGATGATGACCCGACGCTCGATCATGGCGGCCGCCGCGGCCGTCGCCGCCACAGCCGCTGCTCCGGCCGCCGCCGCCCCTGACCGGCGCGACCCCCGGACGATGGCGAACGACCTTGGGGTGAGGCTGCTGGGCGACGAGCAGATTGGAATGCTGCTCTATCCGGGCTTCACCGCGCTGGACTTGATCGGCCCCCACCACTTCCTCGCGGGCCTGTTCGGCAGCCAGGTGCACCTGGTGAGCAACCAGGCGGACCTGAGGCCCGTGACGAGCGATACGGGCCTCGCGGTTCAGCCGACCGTGACGCTCGAGGACTGCCCGGCCGACCTGACCGTCCTGTTCGTGCCGGGCGGGACCAGCGGCACCGTCGCTGCGGCCCGGGACCGGCCAACGGTGGACTTCGTCCGCGACCGCGCCGGGCGCGCGAAATACGTCACCAGCGTCTGCACGGGCTCGCTGGTCCTTGGCGCCGCAGGCGTTCTCCGAGGGCGGCGCGCCACATCGCACTGGTCGGTTGTACCGCTGTTGAGCCAATTCGGCGCGACCCCCGAACGCGCCCGGATCGTCCGCGACGGCCCGCTGATCACCGGGGCCGGCGTCTCGGCCGGCCTGGATTTCGGGTCCGCCCTGGTCGCGGAGCTGCGGGGACGGCCGATGGCCGAGGCGGCGGTCCTGATGGCGGAATACGATCCGGAGCCGCCGATCGCGGGCGGTTCGCTGCGAACTGCGCGCTCTGAGATCGCCGACCTTCTTACGAACTCGCTTGCGCCCTTTGTCCGCGATGCGGCCACTATCGGGGTCCTGTGATGGCTGCCGCAGCGGCTGCCTTGCAAACGCTGGACCCCGTCGCCATCCGCTGGTTCCAGTCTTCAGATCGCAAGAACTGTCAGCGGATCGCGGCGGAGGCAGCGATGAGCTCCTACGGCCGACTCATGCCCGCGCACAGCTTCGCGTTCACGTCCGAGGCCCCGCTGGAGCCCGCGGAGGTGCGACTGGTCGCTACCCTGCGCGACGAGCCGGTCGGCTTCCTGGAGCTTGTCGGAACTCATGTCTCCAACCTGTTCGTGGATCCCGCCTACCAGGGTCGCGGGATCGGCTCGGCGCTGATCCGCGCGGCGGAAGAGACCGTCCCGGGAGACATCACGCTCTCCGTCTTCACCAGCAACCCGGCAGCCCGCCGCCTTTACGAGAGGCTCGGATTTCATTTCGACGGCCTGTCGCGGACAATGTTCCACGGGCTCGCCGTTGACGTCTGGAAGATGCGCAAGCCTCGCCCTGTGCGACTCAAAGTCAGGAAGTTCGACCTCGTCATCCTCGACTTCGACGGCGTGCTGGCCGACAGCGCGCCATGGATGCTGGCGAACATCGCAGGCCTCTGCCAACGACACGGATTGCGTCGGCCCGACGACGCCATGCTCGAGCGTCTGCGAGGCCTGTCGAACCGCCAGATCCTGAAGGAGTTGCGGATTCCCTTCTGGAAGCTGCCGGCCATCGCGCGCGACATGCGGGGCATGTTTCTCGCCGAGGCCCCGACGATCCCGCTGTTTCCGGGCGCTCAAGGCTTCCTCGACGGCCTGCACGAGGCCGGCGTACGGCTGGCCCTGGTGAGCTCCAACTCCGAGGCGGCCGTCCGCGAGATCCTCGGGGCGGACAGCATGGCCCGGATCAGCCGGTTTCGTTGCGGAGCCGGTCTGTTCGGCAAGGCGCCTCTGTTCACGCGCGTACAGCAGGAACTGGGCGTGGCCCCCGGCCGGGTCGTCTGCGTCGGCGACGAGACCCGCGACGTCGAGGCCGCGCGGAAGGCCGGCTTCACCAGCGCCGCCGTCACCTGGGGGTACGCAACGTCCCAGGCGCTGAAGATCGCCGCTCCGGATTATTTGGTTGATGGCTTCGAGGCGTTGTCGGAACTCATCATCGCCTGAGGTCGGAACCCCCCGGGCTGAAGGCTGCCTCCATAGCGGCGCGAAGCCCCGCCGATCAGCAGTAGGCTCGCCGAGCAGTCGACGTCTACTTCCGGGGTATCAGGCGATCTCCGTTGTTGGCGCTGAGTCGACGTCAGGCAGCTCATATCGCGCAAGCCTAGGTATTGTCGTAGGGACGCCCGCGGTCGCCCATCAGGTTCCACCCTGCATTCGTCGGCCAGAATCCGCTCTTTCCTCGGCGTTCTGCGAGGCCGAGCACGACGAGCTTCTCGCTCTCATCGCGGTTCTCACTCCGCGTCTCGTCCACGATGTTGAGAAGGGCTTCAATTCGGTGAGCGTCGGTCATTCGCGGACAATACAGCGCGATCCTGGAGGGGCAAAACGGCGCTGACGCCGCAGCGCGCTGCCCGGTTGGGGTGTCGCATTTCGGCGGGTGATGCGCAGTCCGCTGGCGCTGAAGAGAAGCTGAAAGCGTAGAATGGCGACAGTCAGGCAGGCGACCTCAATGGGGGTTGCCCATGCGCCGGTCTGACCTGTTCATTCAACCCGAGCGCCCTTGGAATGCCGGCCGTCTGATCGGGCCCAAGGCGCCGCTAAAGCCGAAGCACAAATTGGCCATTCGGCAGCAGCTGAAGGTGGCGAGGAGATGGCGGCGGCGCGCTCACGCGATCGGCCGGGGAGACCGCTAACAAGCCCCGCGAACACGGCGGAGGGCCCGGTGTCCAGACGAGGTCCGGCATGGTCGAAAGCCGGCCAGTTTCGTCTGTGTCGATCATGACCGACCCCTTGGACGGTGCTCATTCTATTCATCAACCCAGCGCTGAGTAGCCCAATCGCGGTTAGCGATATTGATGTGGGAGAGAGTGCCGGACTGGCTTACAGAAAGTAGACAAAGAACGTTGCGAATCCGGGCGCCATCGTCTCAATATTTCAGCGTAAGGCGGATATTTTTCAGGGGGAGCGGATGAAGAGCGTCGGCCCCCCGGATTCCCCCGGGACAAAACCCGCTCTGAACGCGGAAACACTGGCGCTTGTTGCGGACGCCGTAATCTGCACCGACGCTGACGGACGCATATTGACGTTCAATCCCGCGGCCGAGCGGTCATTTGGATACAGCGCGAGCGAAGTGATCGGCCACTCAGTTCATATGCTGCTTCCCCTCCGCGACCGGACTGATCATCACCGTCATTTGCGCGGGTTCGCTTCCGGCGAGGGCGTCACGACGCGTTTGATGGGCCGCAGCCGGGAGGTTCGGGGGCGGCGGAAGAATGGGGAAGAATTTCCCTCCGAAGCGATGGTGTCTCGCCAGACGATCGATGGCAGGGTGATCCTCACAGTGGTCCATCGGGACATTACCGAAAGAAAGGAACTGGAGGAGTTGCGGGAGGCGACTTCGCGCGAGCTTGAACACCGGATGAGGAACCAGTTGTCGGTCGTCAGCTCTATCGTCTCGATCAGCGCCGCCAGCGCATCGAGCGTAGAAGAGTTCCGGGCGGTGCTCGCGGACAGATTGACCGCCCTGGCCGCAAGCCAGTACATCCTTCGGGCAGGTGGAGGGACCAGCGCAGACCTGGGCGAACTTCTGCGAAAGGAGCTGGCCCAGTATCGCACGCAGCAGGGCACAAACGTGACTGTGTTGGGCCCGCCGGTCTCCCTCGGACCGAAGGCCGCTCAGATCCTCGCGATGATTGCGCACGAGCTCGCAACCAACTCGGCCAAGTACGGTGCGCTCAGCCGCGTCGGCGGGCAGGTGGCGGTGAGATTTGCGTTTGTGGATAATGAGAGCGGGGGGGCGCTCGGAATCCATTGGCGCGAAGAAGGGGGCCCGCCTGTGGAGACGCCCACACGCGAAGGTTTCGGCACGCGCCTTATTAAACACGTCGCCGCCATGGCCCTGCGAGCGGACGTGATCATGGCCTATCATCCCGACGGGCTGTACTGCCAGATGACCATCCCGCGGAAGACGCTGGAAGTCGATCAGTAGACTCAAGGTCGGTTTCCACTCCGTGTCGGCCGCCGTTCCAACCCGGTGAGAGAGCCAGCCAAGGCGTGAGAGAGCCAGCCGGGAGCAACCCGGTTGTCGACGCGGCCGCACCGACCACCCTTCGGGCGCGCCCGAAGTCAACACGCACGAAGCCTACGCTGACGGCAAGTCGCAAACCCCGGGTGTGATGTGGCGTGCCCAGACGGGCGCCCCGGGGACCACGGTCGCCGGGTGTGGGCGTTAAACATCTTGACACTTGGGGCGACCTTCGCCGTAGTGGTGTTCGACCATCAATGGTCACCTTCATGCAATGCCTCGATCAGGCCCGCCGTCCCTCGGGGCGGCGGGTTTCGCGTCACGTCACCTGCCAGCTGCTTCAGCCAGGGCGGGTAGGGATGACCGGTTGAGGCCCGACGACGCGGAATGGCCGACGCGATACCGCTCAGCACGCCAGCATGCATGAGGCCGGGCGCGCCATGGGTCAGGGGCGATGTATTCGACACGCCCGACTTAAGGACAGGTTCGTGAGCGATTATCGTCAGCAGGTCGTGCGGCGCTGCAGCGCCATTTGGAATCGCCTGATCCGTGCCGGACGTGGCCCGAGCGACTTCGGCGCCATTCCGAAGAAGGCCTCCTGGGCGACCTGCGCATAACCCGCGTCGGCGAGCTCGCCGGTCAACACCAGTCGCCGTTCAAGCGACTGTATGAGCTGGACCAGCTCTCGGCCGCGCCGGGTCAGTGGAGCGACGAACTGGGCCTGGCGGCCGTGATCGACCCAATCGACGAGACGCCGGGGGAAATCGACCGCCGCAAGGTCCTGCGCCACCAGGAACCGGACGAAGTCGAACAGGAAGGCGTGCTCCCGATGGCCCGCACGGAGTTCCAGGGCGGGCTCGGTCGCCGCGAGATTCTGCTCGGCGACAAGCAGCGCCAGATCCGTTCCAAAGTAGAGGGAACGGGCGATGTCGGTCAGTCCATGGACGAAGAGATCAAAGTGACTGACCGGGAAGTGCCCGCTGCCGCGTCGCTCAAGCATTCGCCCGAGCACTTCCGGCAGGTCGTCCTGCCAGGCGCCGCCGGCACGCCCGGAGAGTTGTGAGAGAGCCGTGACCGCGTCGGGTGCAAGGAGCTGCGGCTCGCTCTCTTCAACTCCTGCGGACGCCTCGCCCCAGTAGCAGGCGCCGCTGGCGGGATCATGCGACACGCAGATGAGGGGCAAGGGGTGCGCAGAAAGGTACCGCTGCGCACGCTCGTCGAGCGCGGGGCGCCCACTGGCGTCCGGTCCGGCCTGTGGCTCCGCCCGGACCAGTATCCGCCGCCCCGTCGCCTCTCCGCTGATGTCGACGAAGCCGATCTCGCCGTCGGCGCCAAGGGGGTCCGGACCGGTCTCGCGCCAGATGAGCCCCATGGCGCCGATCGCACGCACAGCCGCGGAGATGCAGGCTCGCCTGCTCCCGACCTCCTGTGGTGAAGCTGTTGACGTCAAGCGCGGTCCTGTCCCTGCGATTGCCGGAGTCTTTGCCCAGTGAAGGCTCCACCAGGGAAGCCGACCGTCCGGATCGGGGCCGGGTGGGCGCATTGACGGCTGCGCCCACTCGGCCCGAGACTCCAGGTTCAGCTCTGCGGCGCGCCGCAGCCGGGAGGGTCGCGGCGGATCGTCACGGTCTTCATCATCCGCCCGGCCGGCGCCGTCGTTTCCGAGGTCTGCTCAAGCCCGATCACCCAGCCGTCCCAGGTGGACAAGGTGGCGCGAAGGGCTTCGGCCGTCGAGGCGTCGGCCCCGGCCGCCATCGTCGTGCCCGACTGGTAGACGGCGGTGCAGGCGTCGGCCTCCACCGATCCGAACTCGGCGAAGCGGGTCACGACCATGCTGGCGCCCGATGAAGCGGTCAGGGTCTCAGGCGCGACCTCCACCCGCCCCTCGCGGACGGGCTGCCGGGGCTGGGCCGCCGCCAGGAGGACCAGGTCAGCCAGGACCGCAGCCGCTCGCGGCCCGTCTTCCATGCCATCCAGAGCCGCAACAACGCCGCTGGCGATGTCGCCATGCTCCGGGGCGAGCCGAGCCAGGGCCGCAGAGTAGGCCTCGCGGGCGCGCGGCCAGTTCACGATGCGCTCAGGCGCGCCTGAGCGGTTGGTCATGACCTCCAGCGGAATGTCGACCCAGCCCTTAAGCAGCGCGTCGAGGTAAGGCTGCTCGGGGTCCCGCGCTTGCGCTTCCCGCAGCGTGAACCTCAAGAGCAGGCCCCGCGCGGTGACGGCCATGGTCGAGAGTTCGAACGCCTGGCGGTTGGAACGCTCGTGAGCGCGGCCATCCACCAAAGTGGTGGAGGTGGTCGTTTCGCTAACATAACGACGCAGATCGCCGAGCTCGTCTTCCCGGTTCTGGACCTGCACCCCCGTGGCGATCTCCACCGAGCCGGCTCCCGCCGCGGGATCCTGGGCTTCGGCCGCCGGGGCCAGCGCCAATGCTGCGATCAGGGCCCCTGTGGCAAATCTCCCTGCCTGTCTGCGCATCCAGCTCGTCCCCCACGGTTCCAGTGCGTCAGCGATGCCGCCTCCGCCGAACCCATGCAACCCGATTCTCGTGAGCCGCGAGCGTAAGTTGCATTGCGTTAGGGTTTCGTGTCGATTATGGACTCCATGGATATTTCGGGGGCGACGTTGGGGGACGTCTTACAAGTACGCCGGCCTCGGCTGAGCGATCGGGAACGGTTCGACGTGGCGGGCCTGGTCTCCAGCTGGCTGCTGGTCGACGGCCGCAACAGAATGATCCTGACCGGCGCTGGTCGCCTTGTCTGGTCGAACCGTGGGGCGGACAGGTACCTCAATGGCGGCGTGGACTTCCACGCCACGCGCGAGCAGGTCCGGGTCGCCGACCCGCATCAGTGCGCCGCCTTCGACGCTTTTCTGGCTAGCGCCTCATCGGAAATGTCCGCCTGGTTCTATCGCCGGCCGTCGGGCGAGGGCGGGCTGCTGCTGAGGGCCTGGAGGCTCGCAACCGAGCCGGAAACGATCGTCGGCCTCGTCTTTCATTCCACAGGCCCTGACTACGTCGCGAGATGGGCGGACTTCGCCCAGGCCTTCGGTCTCACCCCAGCTGAGAACCGCATGGCGACGGGGCTGCTCGAAGGCCACAGTTCCGATGAACTGGCGGCCATGTCGAACGTCGGGATCGGCACGGTGCGGACCCACATCAAACGGCTTTACGGCAAACTCGGCGTTTCGACCCGAGGGGAATTTTTTCGCGCACTGGCGCCGTTTCGGCTGAGCTAGCCGCCATTCGGGCCTCCCGACAAAGCGTTGCAATAAAAAATTACTTTCTCGTCCGGAGTTCGCCCCACAGGCGATTCGTCAGCGATTCCGGGGCCAGATGTGGTTAACCGGCGCCACAATCAGCTTTCGTCAGCCGGTTGCGGTTGTCCCTATCCAATTTGGGAGACGCTTAACCTTTTCTTAACGATCAAGTTCTCGTCGAGCCGGGGGTGTGGATAAGTCCTCCGAGTTTCAGAGGGGCTTGGGGGATGAGGGGCTGGCGTCGAATCATTGTTGCGTCTGCAGCGGCGAGCCTGACGGCTCTTGCACCCGCCGGGGCGCTCGCCAGCGACCCGGACGCGCCGCTCGCCGGCGTTGAGCGCCTGGATATCGAAGTGTCCGGCTACATCACGCCGCGCTGCGGGATGGGTTCCATCCAGGACCGGCATCTTGGCTCGATCGACGGCGGCGGCATGACCTTGCGCACCGAACTGGCGCTGGACTGCAACGTGCCCTTCGCGCTCACCTTCGCCTCCGCCAACGGCGGGCTCGCCCACACCACCATGCCGCTCGGGCAGGGACCATACGCGGGTCGTCTCGGCTACCAGATGCAGGTCGACCTGCCGGTGCGCCAGCCCACCAGACGCACCGTCAGCAGCGCCTTCACTTCAGATCAGATGCGCGCCGGCGCCGTCGTTTCGAGCCTCAACGGGATCTCCGACGGCCCGGCGCGCATCCGCATGTTCTTCGAGACCGCGCCTGGCGCTGGACTGCTTGCGGGCCGGTACTCGGAAACCGTGACGATCACGCTTGCACCTCGAACGTAAGCGGATCTGTTCCGGCGCTTCAAATAGCGCCGAAAGCCTAGTTAGTAAGCGTAGAGTAAATCCGATCCAACACTAGGTGGGGCTCAACACAAAAACGCCCTCGAAGGAGAATCATGATGAAAAAAGTTCTGATCGCGGGCGTCGCAATCGCCTCGCTGTTCTCGGCCAGCGCCGCCGCTGCGGACGATGTCTACAACTGGTCCATGGCCGGGAGCATCAACATCAACCCGCCCGGGCCCGGCAGCTTCAATATCTCGGGCACCGTGAACAACACCCAGGTCGGCGGCGTCTGGCTGTTTGGTCCCCTCCTGCAGGGCTTTGCAGAAAACACCGTCATCCCGGCGATCCAGTCCAACGGCGTCAACTCCAACATCTCGCTGATCACGCTGTCGGGCTCGTCGGAAGGCGACAACGGCACGGCTCAGACCAGCACGTCGAACACCTTCACCCTGACGGGCGATGTGAACCCGGACTGCTCGTTCTTCGTGGGCAACGTCAACACCACGATCGACTTCGGCACCATCGGCATCGAAGCGCGTGACAACGTCGGTCCGGCCTCGGCCTTCGACATGACCGCCCCGGCCACCGCCCAGATCCAGACCAACGTGGCGGGCTGCAACACCCGCAACCTGGTCCGCGTGACCAAGGGCAACCCGGACGGCATGAGCAACCCGTCGACCTCGGGCTACGACCCGGCCCAGTTCACCAACAAGCTGCCCTACTCGGTCGCCGTCGCCTTCAACGGCTCGGCCCCGAACTCGGCCGCGGCCCAGGCCGGCTCGTTCAAC
>NZ_FOZV01000017.1 GCF_900116065.1 Brevundimonas viscosa | reverse complement strand
CAAGCCCCAGCAGAACGGCTTCAACGAGAGCTTCAACGGCCGTCTACGGGACGAGCTGCTGAACGAAACTCTGTTCCGGTCGCTGCCACACGCCCGCATCGTGCTGGAATCCTGGCGGCGCGACTACAACGAAGCCCGGCCGCACTCCAAGCTCGGCTGGCTGACGCCAAAGGCCTATGCCGAGGCGCTTGACCGGAAAGATCGGCCGGCCTGCTGCGCTGGTTGATGGCTGCGCAGACCGGCCTCTTGCCAACCCCAACAACCCCAGCTCAGATCAACTACGGACTCTTGTTATGGCTGGATGAGAAACGGGGGTCACGTCAGGTTTTGCGGTGACTGCGGCACGCCGCTGACCTTCGAATATGGCGACAGGCACATCGGCCTCGCGGTCGGCGCGCTCGATCGCCCGGCAGACGTGAGGATGGTCGAGCAGCTCGCCTCGCCAGAGCGAGTGCCCTGCTTCGAGGATCTCGCCCATCTGCCGGTGCACCCGACGGATGAGCCCGGCGCAGCCGCGCATCTGGCCAGCATCGTTTCTTACCAGCATCCGGATCACGACACTGCGGAATGGCCGCCGCTTGAGCGCTAGGGCGACTTGTTTGGTGGTGGTGGCTGGGGGCGGGCTCGAACCGCCGACCTGTGGGTTATGAATCCACCGCTCTAACCAGCTGAGCTACCCAGCCCCGTTTGACGAGCCCGTCGCGAGGGTCCGGCGGGAACTGGTCTGACCGCCGGAAGAGGCGTGCCTATAGAGGCGCCGCGAGGCGGATTCAAGACGTTGCGCGCCGCCGCGCGACATCCGCTCGCGTGACGCCGTGCGTAAGGAAAGGTAATCAGTCGGGAGCTCTTTCCCGACCACCCCAGGGGACCCGACCATGCGCCTGCTCGCCTTCGCCGCCGCCGCCTCCGTGCTCTCGCTCGCCACCGCCTGCGGCGCCCAGGACGGGGCCGCGCCGGGCGCCGGTGCGGCCGGCCCGCTGGAGACCCGGCCCGCCAACGCCCCCGACCAGCAGCCGGCCTTCCCCGGCCAGACCCGGGCGCCGGGCGTGCGCACCGAACGCGCCCTTTCGCACACGGTGGTGGCCTCGGGCCTGGTCGAGCCCTGGGGCCTGGCCCTGATGCCGGACGGCCGCTGGCTGGTCACCGAACGGCCGGGCCGCCTGCGGATCGTCAGCGCCGAGGGCGCCATGAGCGATCCGGTGGCCGGTCTGCCGGCGGTGGACGCCCGCGGCCAGGGCGGCCTGCTCGACGTGATCATCGGCCCCGACTTCGCCCGGGACCGGATGATCTGGTGGAGCTACGCCGAGCCGCGGGATGGCGGCAACGCCACCTCGGTGGCGCGCGGCCGCCTGTCGGACGACGGAAGCCGGGTCGAGAATGTGCAGGTCATCTTCCGCGCCCTGCCGGTCTACGACGGCGACAAGCACTACGGCTCCTCGCTGGCCTTCGCGCCCGACGGCAAGCTGTTCGTGACCCTCGGCGAGCGTTCGGACGCGCCGATGCGGCCGCAGGCCCAGGACCTCGGCTCGCACATGGGCAAGACCATCCGCATCAACGCCGACGGCTCGGTTCCGCAGGACAACCCCTTCGTCGGGCGCGACGGGGCGCTGCCGGAGATCTGGTCGCTGGGCCACCGCAACGTCCAGGGCGTCGCCGTCGCCCCCGACGGCGCAGTGTGGACGATCGAGCACGGGACCCGCGGCGGCGACGAGCTGAATCTCGAGCGGCCCGGGCTCAACTACGGCTGGCCGGACGTGGCCTACGGCGTCGAGTACCGCGGCGGACCGATCAACGAAGGCGTCACCGCCCGCGAGGGGACCGAGCAGCCGGTCTACTACTGGGATCCGGTGATCGCCCCGGGCGGCATGACCTTCTACGACGGGGCCATGTTCCCCGGCTGGCGCGGCGACCTGCTGGTGGCGGCGCTGAAGGAGAAGCACATCGCCCGGCTGGTGCTGGAGAACAGCCGGGTGGTCGGCGAGGAGCGGCTGCTCACCGACCTCGGCGAGCGCGTCCGCGACGTGGCGGTCGGCCCCGACGGGGCGGTCTGGGCGATCACCGACGAGCAGAACGGCAAGCTGGTCCGGTTGGCGGCGGAGTAGGGCGGCGCAGGCTGCGCCCTCTTGCGACCGGATCTGGCGCACCCACCTGTCAGTCTGGCCGCTGCGGGTCTTCGACAGCTGAATCCGCGCGGCGGCCCGCGAATTGTGCACGATGTGCACCCGTTTTTTTATCGCGTGCACTTTTTCGCCCCTGACGGGAGACCATGCCCCGCAGCTCCCGCCCGGCGGGTCAGTCGCGCAGCAGCTCGTTGACCGCCGTCTTGGCTCGCGTCTGCGCGTCCACGCGCTTGACGATCACCGCGCAGTAGAGCGAGGGCCCGCCGTTCGGGTCAGGCAGGCTGCCCGGCACGACCACCGAGTACGCCGGCACCTCGCCGCGGAACACCTCGCCCGTCGCGCGGTCGACGATCCTGGTCGAGGCCGACAGGTAGACGCCCATGGCCAGCACCGCGCCCTCGCGGACGATGACGCCCTCCGCCACCTCGGCGCGGGCGCCGATGAAGCAGCCGTCCTCGATGATGGTCGGGTTGGCCTGCAGCGGCTCCAGCACCCCGCCGATGCCGGCCCCGCCCGACAGGTGCACGTTCCTGCCGATCTGGGCGCAGCTGCCGACCGTGGCCCAGGCGTCGACCATCGAACCCTCGTCCACGAAGGCGCCGATGTTCACGAAGCTGGGCATCAGCACCACGTTGCGGGCGACGTAGGCGCCCTGCCGCACGATGGCGCCGGGGACCGAGCGGAAACCCGCCTCGCGGTAGTGGTTGGCGGTCCAGTCGCCGAACTTGTTGGGCACCTTGTCCCACCACGGGCCGACGCCGGGCGCGCCCGAGGCGGGGCCGCGGTCGCCGGCGCGCAGCAGCTCGTTGTCGTTCAGCCGGAACGACAGCAGCACCGCCTTCTTCAGCCACTGGTGCGTGGTCCATATTCCGTCCGCGCCGCGCGAGGCGACGCGCGCCTCGCCCGCGTCGAGCATGGCCAGCGCCTGCTCGACGGCGTGCCGCACCTCGCCGTGGGTGGCGGCGGTGACGCCGGCGCGATCTTCCCACGCCGCCTCGATCACGGATTCCAGATAGGCGCGGTCGGTCATTTCGGGTCTCCGGCGAGGACGGCGGTGGCGAGGAAGGGCGGCAGGGCGGCGGCGCGGTGGTCGACGAAATGCACCACCGAGTCCAGCGCGTGCGGCCCGACCAGCACCGTGGTCATGCCCAGGGCCTTGGCGTAGTCGAGGTTGCGCTCGGTGTCCTCGAAGAAGGCGGCGCTCTTCGGGTCGAGTGCGAACCGGTCCAGCATCCGCTCGAAGGTGCGCGGGTGCGGCTTGGGGCGGAGCTCGGCGTGCTCCAGCGCGAACAGGCCGTCGAACAGGTCGTCGATGCCCAGCTTCTCCAGCACCCGCTCTCCATGCCGCTGGGAGCCGTTGGTGAAGACGTAGCGCGGGCCTTCCAGCCGCTGCAGCCCGGCGCGGAGGCCCTCGCTCGGCTCCAGCGCGTCCAGCGGCACGTCGTGCACCTCGGCGAGGAAGGCGTGCGGATCGACCGTGTAGTCCTGCATCAGGCCGCCGAGGGCGGCCCCGTGGTCCAGCAGATAGCGCTTCTGCAGCGCCCGGGCCTCGTCCGGCGGCAGGCCGGTGGCGCGGATCATGAACTGGCCGATGCGGTCGGCGACGAGGCGCAGGACCTGCTTCTCGGGCGGATAGAGGGTGTCGTCGAGGTCGAACACCCAGCTGCCCACATGGCGCAGGTCGGCGCCGATCTCGGTCGGTTCGATCGGCTGCGCCGTCATCCGGCCTGCACCAGGGTGCCCGCCCCATGCTCGGTGAACAGCTCCACCAGCATGGCGTGGGGGCGGCGACCGTCGAGGATGACCACCGCCTCGACGCCGTCGCGCACGGCGGCCATGGCCGTCTCCAGCTTGGGGATCATGCCGCCGGTGGCCACGCCGTCGTCGATCAGCGCCTGCGCCTCGCTGAGGGTCATCTGACGGATGATCTCTCCGTCCGCGCCCCTGACCCCCGGCACGTCGGTGAGCAGCAACATGCGCTTGGCGCCGAGCGCGCCGGCCACGGCTCCCGCCACGGTATCGGCGTTGACGTTGTAGGTCTGGCCGTCCTCGGCCACGCCGATGGGGGCGATGACCGGCACCCAGTCCTCCGTCTCGGACGCGATCAGGCCCGCGATCAGCTTGGGATCGACCTTGGTGGGCTCGCCCACGAAGCCGAGATCGACCTCGTGTTCGATCATGCTGTCCGGATCGCGCCGGGTGCGCCGGGTCTTCTCCACGGTCAGCAGGCCGGCGTCCTTGCCCGACAGGCCGACGCCGCGCACGTCGGCCTCCTTGCCGGCCATGGTGATCCAGTGGGCGATCTCCTTGTTGACCGCGCCGGACAGGACCATCTCGGCCACCTGCATTGTGTCGGCGTCGGTGACCCTGAGGCCATCCACGAAGGCCGACTTCACCCCCGCCTTGTCCAGCATGGCGCTGATCTGCGGGCCGCCGCCGTGGACCACAACGGGGTTCACGCCCATCAGCTTCAGCAGCACCACGTCGGCGGCGAACTGCTTCGCCACGGCGCTGTCGCCCATGGCGTGGCCGCCGTACTTGATGACCACGGTCTCGCGATCATAGATCTGGATGTAGGGCAGGGCCTCGGCCAGCGTCCTCGCGGTGGCCCAGCCGGGGTCCCCCGGTCGCGGTTCGGTGTCGTCCATCGCGCGGTCCCTAATGCCAAGCTCCCCGCCTGTCATCATGAAACCGGGAGGCCGCGCCGCCCGTTCCGTCGGGATGAACGAACACGAGATCGACGATCGCGACCTTGGCCCGGATGATCCCGCCGGTCCGGCCTCGGTCCAGCGGATCGACGCCGCCCTCTGTCCGGAATGCCAGGGCGTCGGCGCCAGCCCCGCGGGCGAGACCTGTCCGGTCTGCGACGGTACGGGGCGCGCCACGGCCCGCACGGGCGGCGGCTGAGCCTCTGTCACCCGGGAGCCACGCTGAACATCGTTGTGCGAGCCCCCGGCTCGACCTCGTCCAGCGGGACTGTTATGAAAGCTTAGCGGCGGCATGTGCGCCGTCACGAACAACCAATTCTGGGCTGCGGAGGGCATCCACCAATGCGCGTTAAGTCTCTTATTCTGGCGTCGACCGCCGCCGGGGCGCTGGCCCTGACGGCCGGCGCAGCGTCTGCCGAGCCGAACGGCTGGTACGGCGCGCTTGACGCCGGCTGGCACACGGCGGACGTCGAGACGGCGCAGGGCGTCGATTT
>NZ_FOZV01000018.1 GCF_900116065.1 Brevundimonas viscosa | reverse complement strand
CGACGAGGCCAACGTCGGCTGGCACTACATCGCGCCGGGCAAGCCCCAGCAGAACGGCTTCAACGAGAGCTTCAACGGCCGTCTACGGGACGAGCTGCTGAACGAAACTCTGTTCCGGTCGCTGCCACACGCCCGCATCGTGCTGGAATCCTGGCGGCGCGACTACAACGAAGCCCGGCCGCACTCCAAGCTCGGCTGGCTGACGCCAAAGGCCTATGCCGAGGCGCTTGACCGGAAAGATCGGCCGGCCTGCTGCGCTGGTTGATGGCTGCGCAGACCGGCCTCTTGCCAACCCCAACAACCCCAGCTCAGATCAACTACGGACTCTTGTTATGGCTGGATGAGAAACGGGGGTCACGTCAGCGCGCTTGGCCTGCCGAACGACGAGGTCCTGTTGCAGGTCAGCGCGACCGGTAAGGCTGAAGCCGCACCCGACGAAGCGTTGCTGACCCTGGGTGTCAGCACGAGCGGTGGAACCGCCGCTGCGGCCAGTGCGGAAAACAGCGTGGTCATGGGCCGCGTCACCGACGCCTTGCGGGCTCTCGGCATCACGCCTGAGAACATCCAGACTCGCTCCGTCACGCTGAACCGCATCGACTACGGTCCCGAGCGCGGACGCTACCAAGCGGCGAACATGGTCGAGGTTCGCATCAGGGATGTCGCAAAGGCCGGTCCCGCTATCGCCGCTGCCACAGAAGCGGGCGGCAATATTGTCTCGGGACCTGATTTGAGGGTGGCGGACCCGAGCGCGACTGACAACGTCGCCTACGCCGCCGCCTACCGCGCCGCACGTCTTCGAGCTGATGCGTATGCTAAGGCCGCTGATCTTCGGGTGAGGCGGGTGTTGGCGATCCGCGACGGCGAAACCAGCGTTTCTCCGATCTACAACATGCGCCAGGGACGAGAGGTGACCGTTCAGACGGTAGCGCCTCCGCCTGTGGTGATGCAGGGCGTGAATACGCGCGAGGTTCAGGTCCACGTCGATTTTGCGCTAGGCCGATAGCAGGGCGTCAGCGGTATCTGGGACCGGTGGCTCTGTCCGCTTAGCGCCCTCAGGCGAGGGTCTGCTCCCGACCCATTGCGGTCTTAGACCGATATAGACCGATCGGACTACCGTTGCGCCGCCTGCAATCGACGGAGACCGGCATGAGCAGCCAGAAGAGCAAGGCTCCAGAAGACTGCGTTGATCAGGAATGGAGGCCAATCGAACCGATCAGCGGCAAACCAAACCTCCATGATGTCGGCGGTGCGGACGACCGACATACCGAGATAGTCGCGCACAAACATCAGGGGCCAGCCGGTTGCGACGACGGCGCACCCTGACTCACATCCCATGATTTCCGGATAAACAGCCGAGGCCGAACGCTCTCCGACGAACGTGGACAACAGCGTCAGCATCGTTCCGGCAACGCAATACAAGGACAGGGTAAGAGCAGCCTTCATGCCCACGGCGTATGGTCGGCGAAGCGGGCCGTCAACGTCCGCATCCCACCCTTAAGCGACGGTCCGCTCCCGACCCGTTGCGGACGTTCAACTTGGCTCGATGGGCGAGGCATGTTTTGTCGTCACATGATCGAAGCCTTGATCGCCTTCAGCCTACTTGCCGCGCAGGATCGAAGTGATTTCTGGGTCGTCACGCACGCCGACGCTCGCGAAGCCACAGCGATCAACGTCGGGTTCGCCTTCGTTCCTGAAGGTCAGGATTTCGTCCTCGCAACCGCATACACCGTTCATCGGAACGGCACGGCAGCTAGCCGGTGGACGACCCCGGCTTATACGCTGGAGTTCTTGGCGTTCCGGTGTGTCGACCGCACCTATCGGCTGCGACGCTCCCAGACGTGGAGCGGCGTAGCGGACCCAGTCGGTCCTCATGAACCGGACGGACCTTTCACAAGCGTCTGGCTCGATCCCAAGCGAGCGGCACAGGCTGACGCCGTGTGCCAACCACGGTCCAATCACACGGAGGGCTTCCGAAGCTACTTCGACTTCATGCGAGCCTACGGACTTGTCGACCGCAAGGAGTGACCGCTTTCCACCCTCAGGGGACATTCAGCACGTCCGCTTCTGGCTGAGGCGCCCACGCCAGTGCAATCCTTGCAATGGCTCGCCACACGAAGTGGGATTTCGTAGCGCGTCTAAGCCTCCTCTGCGGAAGGGGGTGGCTGACGAGATTGCTGAAGTTCAACAGCCATTGATCCTCTCTAAGACCAAGCGCACGGTCGGGTGCTAGTGAGTCTTGGAGAGAGATATGGCTGAGGACGAACTGAACGAACTTCGCGGGATGACGGTCGAACTTGCGGCTGCCTATGCGTCCAATACGAACGTTCGGCTCGACCCCGAGGACTTTCAGAAGCTGATCCGAGACACGTTCGCGACACTCAGCGGCTTGACCACCGCTCAGGCGGAACAGGAGCCCGCGGAGACCACCGCGCCCAAGAGCAAGGCCGAAATCCGGAAGTCGATCACGCCGGATGCGCTGATCAGCTTCGAAGATGGTCGGCCCTACAAGACGCTGAAGCGTCACCTAACGGTGCGGGGCCTCAGCCCGGCTGAATACCGGGAGAAGCATGGCCTGCCGGCGGACTACCCAATGGTCGCCCCGAACTACAGCGCCGCGCGAAGCCAGATGGCGAAGAGGCTAGGACTAGGGCAAAAGGGGCGGTTGTCGAATGCGGTGCTGAAGCCGTCTGGAGGGAGGGCCTCTTAGCGGCGCTCTATTCTAAGTTAGTAAGCAACAACGGGTGTGATTGTGAAAAGTCGGTACGATTCGCGGTTGATCGACCCAGACCCGTTCATGATCGCTTCACTAGCGTTGGGAGCAGTTAGCGCCGTGTTCGGTGCAGTCCAGTCGTACAAGGCGATCTGGCCGAGCCCTGCTCCGGCAACGAAAGCGAACCACCGACCGCACCAGCTAGAGCAGCTCGGACACCTCGAGTCGCACATCGAGAGGCTCACCGCCGCTGTGAACAGGCTCAGCCGCGCTATTGAGCGCCACGCATCGGACGCTGAGGCTCAATTCTATGACGCCCCCCTTCGAATAGGACACACCAGCTTGCTGGTGTCAGAAGTGGGGCTCAAAGAGCTAGCGGCGGGATACTCGGAGGGGGCGCTAGAAGTCGCGGGAATATTCCGCTGGCTTACCATTATCCAAACGACTAACCCCGACCTTGCCTACCGCCTCGGAGAGAGTCTGAACGAGCCACTCTCGCGAGTTACTGAGCGGATCAACGATGCACTCGCCCGCGGAGCTCCCATTCGGATCGTGCTTGCGGAGCTCCGTGCAACTCTTGGAGCGCTTGCTCAAGCAATCGAAGTTGAGATCGGGCGTTCGGGAAACTGAGGATTCTTGACACCCAATAACTGCGGCGGAACCGCATTGCATAAGAGAGACGGAGGGGGCTCCCGATGGAGAAGTGGCTTACCAGCACTGTTCCCGGAATTGTCATCTTGGGA
Organism: Brevundimonas viscosa; assembly: GCF_900116065.1. Lineage (GTDB taxonomy): Bacteria > Pseudomonadota > Alphaproteobacteria > Caulobacterales > Caulobacteraceae > Brevundimonas > Brevundimonas viscosa. The sequence goes on along the minus strand of NZ_FOZV01000018.1, from coordinate 798 downwards.
GCTGCGGGCAGTATACTCGCACTGGGTGTCCTGTATGCCTTCCGACTCATACCCGTACCGCTCAAGTGGCACCGCAAGCGCTCGCGAAAGCAAGCTTTCATGTTGGGCTATGCGGCTGCGATTATTGATGATGACCAGACCGGACGCCAGCTAATAAGCTATCTCAGTTTTCATTTATCACTGCTGATGATATATCTCACATCATTCTTGTTTTCAGGGATAGCGTTCCTCGCGATTATTTCTCTGCAAACGGAGACGGCGCTTACGTGGGGAACGTTTCTCTCTTCAACCGCGGCTTTTACGTTGGTGTATTTGTCTGCGTTCCAGTTTGAGTTCATATACAGAACCTACCTGTTTCTTTGGAAGCAGCCGATTAGGCAAGCGAAGGAGGGATACCTCCAGCTTCTCGCGCGGGACCAAGGTTCTGTCGAGGGAGCGCAGTCTTCGGAGGTTGTGGCTGATGCCAAAACCGCTCCGGTTCCGACGAGAAGCCGCTCCGCTCGCGAAGGGGACTGACTTTATCCCTTAGGCGCAGGCCCCTCGCGATCTAAGATCGCCGCCGGCGACTCGACAGACCGCAGCCGTTCCTGTCACGCATGACCCCTCTCATGCGAGGCTGGATTTTGCAGCGCGTTTTGGCTCCCTGCGGGAAAGGGGGGGCGGACAAGATTGCTGGAACTCGTTCTGACCACTGCCCCTGCGGCCGGGTCAGGCGCTCCTCCTAACCTCAGAAGCGATCCGCTGAAGAAGCCGCCCCGGCTCGAGGCCCAAGGCGTCAGCTAGGAGGCAGAACTCGAC
>NZ_FOZV01000019.1 GCF_900116065.1 Brevundimonas viscosa | reverse complement strand
AGGGGCGGACTCTAGCTATTCCTGGAGGAGTTTCAGGGGGTCACGTCACCGGCTCTGGTCCAGCGGACCGGCCGGGACGGCGGAGAAGACGACGGCGCGGATCAGGCTGCGGTCAGAACCAGGCCCTGAGGCCGACCATGAGGCGGGTGTCTCCGGCGTCGCCGCCGGCGGCCTCGATCAGGTCGGCCGTCTCGCCGAGGGCGCGGCTCCACTCCACCCCGAGGTAGGGGGCGAACTCGCGGCGGATCTCGTAGCGCAGGCGCAGGCCGGCCTCGACCGAGGTCAGGCCCGAGCCGAGGCCGAGTTCGGGGATGTCGCCCGCCGACAGGTCCACCTCGACGCGGGGCTGGAGGATCAGCCGCTGGGTGAGGCGCTGGTCGTACTCGGCCTCGATCCGGGCGGTGAGATCGCCTTCGGTCGAGAGGAAGGCGGCCGCATCGACCTCCCACCAGTGCGGGGCCAGGCCCTGCACCCCGAGGACCAGATGGGTGGTGTCCTCGCCGTGCCGGCGATAGTCCTGCCGCACGCCGGCCTGCACGTCCCAGAAGGGCGTGATCGCCCGGCCGTAGAGCGCCTGGACCTCGACCTCCTCCAGCCCGCCGTCGAAGTCGCCCTCGCCTTCGGACTTCCACCAGAAGCGGTTGATGTCGCCGCCGGTCCAGCCGGCCACGTCCCACAGCCAGGTGTCTTCACCGTCGCCGAAGGCCGCCTCGAGCCGGTCGACGACGACGCCGGTCGTGCGGATGTCGCCGTTCTCGCGACGCATCAGGTTCCGCGCCCGGGCCATGTCGGCGGCCGGGAAGACGGCGTCCGCGGCATGACTCGGGCCGCTGAGTGCGCCGGGCGGCGTGGGGTCCTCGGGGGGGCGACCGGGATTGTCGGCGCTGGTCGGCATGTCGGGCGGACCGGAGGCGGCCCCCATGTCGTGCCCGGCGTGAGGGTCCTGCGCCGCCGGAGCCCGGTGGGAGGCGTGCGGGTCGGCGGCGGCAGGCATGGCGTGCCCCGCATGGGGATCCTGCGTCGGGGCCGCGCCGCTCATATTGTGGCCGGCGTGGGGATCCGGCGCGGCCGGAGCTTGATGGCCCGCATGAGGGTCGGCGGCGGCCGGCGCCGCATGCCCGGCGCGCGGGTCTTGAGCCGGAGCCGTGCGGCGCATGTCGTGCCCGGCGTGGGGATCGGCTGTCGGCGCCGGCGTCCGGTGGGCGGCGTGCGGGTCCGGCGCGGGCGGGGCGTGGCCCGCGTGCGGGTCCTGGGCGTGGGCGGCGCCGGCGGCGAGCAGCAGCGGCGCAAGGGCGGCGGCGAGGCGGATCATCCGGCGGCTCCATCCATGGGGCGGACGGTGACGACGTTGAACATCCCCGCGTGCATGTGCATCAGCATGTGGCAGTGGAAGGCCCAGTCGCCGGGCGCGTCGGCGGTGAGATCGAAGGTGACCTTGCCGCCCGGCATGACGTTGACGGTGTGCTTGAGCGGCTGGTGGCCGGCGGGGCCGCCGGTGACCAGTTCGAAGAAGTGGCCGTGCAGGTGGATCGGGTGCGCCATCATGGTGTCGTTCACCAGGGTGACGCGCACCCGCTCGTCGCGCTCGAAGCGGATCGGCTCGACCAGTTCGCTGAACTTGCGGCCGTCGAAGCCCCACATGAAGCGCTCCATGTTGCCGGTCAGGTGAATCTCCATGGTGCGCGACGGCGGCCGCCGGTCCCTGTTGGGCGCCAGCGAGACCAGGTCGGTGTAGACCAGCACGCGGTGCGGGACGTCCTCGAGGCCGAGCGGGCGATCGCCGAGGCGGTTGGCCGGGTCGGGCGCGACCATGTCGACGCCCACGCCGACGGCCATGTCCGGCGGCGCATTGTCGGGATCGCGCATGGCCATGCCGCCATGATCCATGGCCGGGGCGTCCGCCGCCGGGGCCTGCGTCGTCGCGCCGTGTCCCATGGCGGCGTGGTCCGTGCCGCCGCCGCCGTGGTCCATGCCGCCCATGCCCATGTCGCGCATGGTCAGGGTCGGGACCTCGCGCAGCGGCGGGATTTCAGCGCTCATGCCGGGGCGCGGGGCGAGGGTGGCCCGGCCCATGCCGGAGCGGTCCATGGCCTCGGCCACCACGGTGTAGGCGCGATCCTCCGGCGGCCGGACGATGACGTCGTAGGTCTCCGCCACCGAGATCTGGAACTCGTCGACCTCGACCGGGCGGACGTTCTCGCCGTCCGCCTGGACCACCGTCATCGGCAGGCCCGGGATGCGCACGTTGAAGATCGACATGGCCGAGGCGTTGATGACCCGCAGCCGCACCCGCTCGCCCGGCCGGAACAGGCCGGTCCAGTTCTCCTGCGGGCCGTGGCCGTTGATCAGGTAGGTGTAGGTCGAGCCGTTGACGTCGAGGATGTCGCGCGGGTCCATGCGCATGGCGCCCCACATGCGGCGCTCCTCGAGGCTCATGCCGTCGTCGCCCGAGATCAGCCCCGACAGGGTGGTCCGCTGGCGGTTGAAATAGCCGGGGCTCTTCTTGAGCTTGTCGAGGATTTCGTGCGGATGCATGAAACTCCAGTCCGACAGGACCAGCACATGCTCGCGGTCGTAGGCGACCGGATCGGCGCCCGCCGGGTCGATGACGATCGGGCCGTAGTGGCCCATCGCCTCCTGCAGGTTGGAGTGGGAGTGGTACCAGAAGGTCCCCGACTGCCGGATCGGGAACTCGTAGACGAAGGTCTCGCGCGGGCGGATGCCCGGGAAGCTGATCCCCGGCACGCCATCCATCTGGAAGGGCACCAGCAGGCCGTGCCAGTGGATCGAGGTGTCCTCGTCGAGGGTGTTGGTCACCGACAGCCGGACGTTCTGACCTTCGCGCAGTCGCAGCAGCGGGGCGGGCAGGACGCCGTTGATGGTCACCGCATGGCCGGTGCGGCCGCCGACGGTGAAGGGCGAGTGGCCGACGGTGAGGTCGACGTTCGGCCCGGTCCGCGTCGGCAGGTCCGCGCGCAGGCCCGCCGACCCGGTCTGCGCCCAGGCCGGGAGCAGCCCTTGCAGGCCCAGCAGGCCGCCGCCGGCGGCGGCGCCCCGGAGGAGGGCTCGGCGATCGGGGCGGAAGGTAGGCATGGAAGAGGCGTTCCCTGTCGGTCGATCCGGTCGTCAGTTCAATACGCATCGCGGCGGCGCAGCCCCTTGCGGCAGGTCGCCACAGCGTGGGGATCGCCCCTTGTGCACCTTCCCATCGTGGCAAGGTCAAGCGCCACGGCCAGGAACCCCTGTTCTCCCGACGCCGTTTGACCCGGTGACGCCGACGCCGAGGAGGGTCACGATGAAAATGAGCTGGGGCCGTTTCGCGGCGATGATCGCGACCTCGACGGTCGTGATGTTCTTCCTGATGTATCAGCTGGTCTACAGCCTCGACC